>CAWKPI010000002.1:0-1454449 GCA_963851455.1 uncultured Nitrospiraceae bacterium | reverse complement strand
GCTTCACTCACGCGATCGTGCTCACCATGACCGGTCGCCCGTAGCGCCATCATGCAGAGAGCCGAGGGCTCAATCCAGGAGTGCGTATCTGTGATCCATGGCCACCCTCTAAGTACGGTGTCGTGCGCCCAGGGGGCATCAGGTTTTCGGGGAAAATGAACTCCGGTGGATTTAAGGAGAAACTGAACAGCAAGGGTTTGAGCCAATTGGCTGGCCGGAGAATCCTGCCAGGCCAGAATGGCAAGGGCTGTAGGCCAAGAGGAGTTTGGATGTTCCCTGTCGACACAGAGGCGGCCGCCGTTATCCTGCTCATGAACGAGACGCGCACGGTGTCTCTCGAGGATTTCCTGCTCCCCTCCGGCTGCATGGAAGGCAAGGATTCCCCATGCAGTCGCATCTGTGCGAAAAAGCCCGCGAGGCTGATCCGCAATGCCTCCCTCAAGCAGAAATCTTCGAGATAGCTTCTCGCGAATCATCTGCTTGAGAGACACAGATCTCATGGGCTCTACTTCATTGGCCGTTCAGCGCCGGGAAAAATACCCGAACCATTTTGATGCAGGCCGGCCCAATGACGACGATAAACATGCTCGGGAAGATAAAGAAAATGAGAGGCAGGAGCAGCTTCACTGGCAATTTTGCCGCCAACTCTTCCGCTTTCAATCGGCGTGTGGTTCGCATTGCATCCGCGTGGACTCTGAGGGCCTGTCCAATACTGGTCCCGAACCGGTCAGTCTGTACAAGCAGTGCGACTAAAGATCTTACCTCTTCCAGATCCGTACGATGAGCAAGATTCCTGAGGGCCTCCTGTCTTGCCACGCCGTTTCGCAATTCAAGCGTCAGGAGGTTCAATTCGTCGCCCAATTCAGGATGGGTCCGCTTCACCTCTTCGCCAACTCGACCGATCGCCTGATCCAAGCCCAAACCTGCTTCGACGCAGACCACCATCAAATCCAAGGCATCCGGAATAGCCCGTTGGAGCGCATCCTTCCGGTGCGCAATCGCCCTTCTCAGCCATAGCACTGGAGCATAATAGCCACATGCGGCAGCCAGCACATAGAAAAATGTCAATTTTGAAGCACTCGGGAATCCCAGAACCTTTGCCGGAATCAGTGTAAGCAAACAGACGATGACGAATGCCAGGAAGAGCTTGGCGCCGAGGAAAAAGACGGATGCCTTCGCGCTTCGATAGCCAGCGGTAATCAACCTGCGACGAGTTGCCCGAATTTCCTCAATGTTGGAGGGCTGATTCAATTTCCCGAACCACTCCAGCAGGTCCCGCAACTGTGCCATGAGCTGATCGCTGAGACTCCCAGCGTCCGCTTCAGATTCGCCGGCAGAAGTGGTGCCGTCGGCTCGTCGTCGCCAGGTTTGCACCGCTTCTCTGGAGGTGAAGTAGAAAAAGACAGCGGAACTCCCCAGAACGATGGCAAGAAACGTGAATAGTGCGACGATGAGAGGAAGATCCATTTTCAGCTCCTTAAACCTTGATCGCCACCATGCGCTTCATGATGAAGGCTCCTGTCACCATGAGAAAACTTCCAACCATGACCATATTCTGTCCCATCGGGTCTGTGAACAACGTCATCATATAGTCCGGATTCATCTTGAACAGGCCACCCGCGATAACGAGAGGCAGGGCAAACAAAACAGCCGCGGAGAAACGCCCTTCGGCCGATAAGGCTTTTACTTTCAATTGCAATTCAAACCGCATCCGGATCAGTCCTGCCAGCGAATCGATAATCTCAGCCAAGTTGCCTCCAGTCTCCCGCTGGACGAGAACAGAGGTCACAAAGAACCGTAAGTCCACGCTATCCAGTCGATCAGTCATGTTTTGAAGCGCCTCTGGTAACGCGACCCCCATAGACACCTCATCGAAAACACGCCTGAACTCGGTCCCGATCGGATCGCTCGCTTCTTCTCCCACCAGCTTCAGTCCGACAGAGAAGGCATGACCGGCCCTAAGGGACCGCGAGACCAATTCAAGTGCCTCCGGCAACTGACGCGCAAACATGGCCATTCGTTGACTCTTGAGCCAATAAAGATACCCAGCCGGTAACGAGCCACACATCGCTGCCAACAATAGGGCAAGAAGGAAGGGAAAATGCATCGACAATGCGGAAATCAATCCCACTAGTGCCAGGACCAGTGTGGCCAAGACAAAAATACCCAACGGCACCCGGCAATCCGCCTGCCGGTGAAGTAGCCGGAGGGCTTGGAATCGACGAACCTTCATCAAGAGGTCGTTCAGCCAAGGAATGTCGCTGAGCGACTCCTTCCGAACGATCTCCAATTGCGTTGCCGCCGCAGGAGCCGACCATTTTTGGATCCGCTCGACGGCGCGATCGGTCCCGCGGGGTTTCATCATGCGGTGGACCGCTGCGCACCCTTGCAGAAACACCAGGATCGTCCCGAAAATACCCAGTGCGATAAGAGCGGTCAGCATTCGTACACCTTTTGCGGATCGAAGAGGTCGACCGGTAGGGCAACACCCTTTGCGGCCAGCCGTTCGGCGAACTTCGGGCGTACGCCGGTCGCCTTAAATCGGCCTTTGACCTTGCGGTTTTCATCCAGCCCGGTCTGCTGGAAGGTGAAGAGTTCCTGCAAGGTGATCAAGTCGCCCTCCATGCCGGCAGATCTCTTGCAGACTGATCAGTTTTCTCGTCCCATCCGACATCCGGGCTATTTGAATAATGACATCCAGGGCCGATGAGACATAATGACGCATCGCCTTCGTCGCCAAGTTGAGGCCTGCCATTGAGACCAGTGTCTCGATTCTGGTCAAGGCATCCCGGCAGGAGTTTGCGTGGACAGTCGTCAATGATCCGTCATGACCGGTGTTCATTGCCTGCAACATATCCAAGCTCTCCGCGCCACGCACCTCGCCCAGGATGATCCGATCCGGTCGCATACGAAGCGCGTTCTTGACCAGTTCGCGCTGTGCGATCTCGCCCTTGCCCTCGATATTGGCAGGCCGGGTTTCCAGACGAACCACGTGGTCCTGGCGCAATTGCAACTCCGCCGCGTCTTCGATCGTCACGATCCGTTCATTGTTCGGAATGAATCCGGACAGAATGTTCAAAAGCGTCGTTTTCCCTGAGCCGGTTCCGCCGGAGATCAGCACGTTCAATCGGGCCTGAACGATCGCCTTCAATAACTCGCCGATTTCCGGCGTCAGCGATCGCTTCTCGATCAAGTGATACAGTTGCAGCGGATCTTTGCTGAACTTTCTGATCGAAAGTGACGGCCCGTCGATCGCCAGCGGAGGAATGATAGCGTTGACGCGAGAACCGTCGGCTAAGCCTGGCATCGACCATCGGAACCGACTCATCGATGCGCCGGCCCACGCGCGAGACGATCTTCTCGATGATCTTCTTCAGATGTGCATCGTCCTTGAATCGGACAGGAGTCAGTTCCAGTCGGCCTTGCCGCTCGACGAAGACCTGCTTGTGCCCGTTCACGAGAATGTCGTTGATGGTCGAATCAGCCAGCAATGGCTCCAACGGCCCCAAGCCCAGCACCTCGTGCAGAATATCCTGTGTAATTTGCGCCCGTTCCCGTTGATTGAGAGGGACCGATTCCTGTTGCAGTAATTGCTCGATCAACTTGGTCAACTGAGCAGTCACAGCATCCTGCGACATAGAGTTGAGCGCATTCAGATCGAGCATCTCGATCACGCGCTGATGCAACCGATCTTTCAGCTCATGATAGTGGAGGCCATCTCGGTACCATTAGCCTGTTTCATCGTGAGCATAGTGTCTATTCTCCTTCTCGCTGCTTAACACCGGGCTCATCATACAGACCGACGGCTTACTTCCCGTTTCCAGTCCAAAGCTCGGCAGATATCGGCCGATAAACGAGGTCTTCTTACTCGGATTCTTTCCTCGCACCTGCTCCATTGATGGCTGCTATATCGCCAATGAGTTGATCGATTCCCTTCGCAGTACCATTGTCCGATGAGTCGTCCTCGCCGCCATGATCGTCAGCGGCTTCCCATGGTCGATGGCCTCACTGGCCGTGCCATAGTCGTTCGGAATGAGTCCCGCCATGCGCACGCCGAACATATCCTCCGTCTCTTTCAACAACTCTTTCTGGTCGTTCACGTACCGATTGACGACCACGCTGCACCTTTCCGGCCGGATAGCGCTGCAACGCCAAGGGTCTCCAGCAACCGCTTGGTTCGTCGTATGGTCGGCAACGAGAGCGTCGTGACGACGATGATCTGGTCGGAGCAATCCAGCGCTTCCTTGACCGCCGGTTCCAACACATGGCCGCAATCGACAAAGACGTGCCGGTGCATGGATCGGAGGAGACCGATCACGCGCATCGTGCTGCCGGTCGTCGGCTCAACCTCGTCGAACCCTTCGTAGCCGGACGCCAGCAGGTGAAGCCCAGACGAATGTTGTACCAAGCTGCTCCGGACGATCGTCTCATCCAGCCGCGAGATGTCCTTCGAGAGATGTTTGAGTCCTTGAGACGCATGGAGGTCCAAGAACAATCCGAGATCTCCCCCATGCATGTCGAGATCCACCAACGCCACCGACTCCCGTTGTCGCACCTGTTGAACGGAAGTCGCCAGATTCGTCGCCACCGTGCTCGTTCCGACACCGCCCCTGGCGCCGATCACGCAGACCACCCTTCCCGGCTGATCTTCTGCCTCTGACAGTTCTGCCTTTGAATCGCTCCTCGAACCGTGCGAGGGCCGGTTCGACTTCTTGGCGGGTCAGTGGTTGAGGAAGAAACTCCTTGACTCCAAGCTCGAAACGCCTCCAAGAGCATTTGTGGATCCGTTCGCGAGGCAGTGAGAAATACCTCAAGATCCGGCGATGTACTCAGGAGTTCACGGATATGGCCGAACGTCTGTTGAGGACGTGACTCATCCAGTTCGAGCAAGAGCATGTCGGCCGCCCCAGTCCCCTGCCCCTTGGTCACCAAATAGTCGCGTCGACGCGAGACGACCTCTTCAAATGTCTGCCGCGCCGCTTCATTTCGACAGTCGATCGACACCGCAATCAATCGAGCCATGCGAGCTGTTCTCCTCGGTTGGATGAATTATTCGACGAGACCAGGTATCGTAGATAGAACCGGCCCATACGGCGGGCCTCCGCCTGTGGTATTCCCCTCGAAGATGTTGCAGAGAATCGTCGCCGAGATCAGGAAATTCGGCGCGCCTTGGACATTCGTGATCCGGGCTTCGGCATACCCGATAATCGGAATCGGGCCGTTGGGTCGGAGTGCAGCTGCGGAGAATCATATACGGGCACGAAGACGTCCCAATTGCCGTTCCCGTCTTTCTTGGCATTGTAGAGATTGATCAAGTTGGGAAAGGCACTGCGCCACGTTGCCGTTGATAAAATTCAGCGTGTCGTCCAGGCGGCCGTGCCAGGAGTAGTGATAGGTTCCGTTAATCAATCCCATTGATGACAGTATTTCTCAACGTATTGGCATTTGATGGGGCTGAGGTCGAACGTATGCCAAGCGGAACAGGCCATGCGGCGTGCCGTCGTTCGGATAGAACTTAATCGCATCTCCGCAGCCGAACTGGGTGAAATAATAGCTATGAGATGCCGAAGGGCACATCCAACTGACCCGGCGCCGTCTGGCCGACCGCCGTCATGTCCGCCGTCGCCACAGCACCCACGCTGACACTCGACATTCCGACCACATTCGCAAGAAACGTACTGATGGCACCGTTTGCAGAGGCATCACGCCTTGATATGACTCGCACGGCTTTCGGTTGGTTTACGGTAGGAGTGTGAGTTCTGGTCGCCGGATTCCAAGTCCCAATGGCGATGTCTGCCGGATTGATGGTGATCGACACGCCAGCTGCCGAATTCGCGTTGGCTGTCGCCTGCACAGCCGCAACGACGGCAGCTTGATCGCCGCCACTGAGAACGTACGTCTGTTGCGCGGCAATAGTCATCCCTTCATAGACGAGGCCGAGGGCACGGGTGCCGGCCAGGGCCGCAGCATCCGACACATTCTGCAGCTCGTTCCTCGCCACCAGCGCATGACCGATATCGATCGCGGCAGCGCCCATCGCCAGAGCACGACCATCATGATCGACACCATTACAGCTGCGACCCCACGCGAGTTCTTGATCCGGATCCATCGCATAACTCTTCATCGTGTTTATTCATGACGCATCACCGTTTGTGTTTGGATTGATGAGGGGGTTCGGAATCCCCGCAATAGCGGGGATCTACGGAATTAGAAAATTATACTGATAGGTCGCCGTCACGGTCAGGGTGTTAGGATTGGTCAATCCCTCGCCTGCAACGTGTGAAGGTGACATTGGCCGGATTGACTCCAGTATCTGGTCAGATAGTTGTTGGCGATCGCAACTATTTCTCCTTCTGTGCGCTTGGGAGGCCCCTGAACAATGCCCGCCCTCGCTCCTTCGCGGCTCGCATTGGTCACGACTTCACGGCTATACATGATCATGCCGAATTCGATGATCCCGAAGAGAATCGTCAAGAGGACAGGCAACAGGAGTGCAAACTCTGCAGCCACCGCGCCACGCTCGTTCAGCTTTCTCATTGGATTCATTCCTTGCTCGACTACTTGGTTTGCACGCCGCTCGACACGACCGATCGGCTGAACTCCGCATCCGGCTTTTCGAAACCTTTCCGATAGGCCTCCATCGCGGTCGCATTCACTTTGCCGTCTTGGCCTTCGACAGGGTCCAATTTTTCACCGGCCGTCGGATCCAGGACCTGCTTGGCCCGCATCTCCTGATAGGCCACTCCCCAATTCGGGCTGATGGTCGCGCGGGAACAGGCCCCGAACAGAAGCCCTATACCCACGATCGCTACAGCCACGTTCATGATTTTCATTGCGATCTCCTTCTCATCTCGATCAGTTATATTGATCCTGTTACTTTATGGAACGATATGTCCAACCTGTCCTTCCATCGCACGACCTCTTGTGACCCGATTGGAGAGCACTTCGGCGGCGGGCGATTTATGTCCCGCTTTGCCACCGAAGCCGCCCTTTTCGGCATATCCCATCAAATAGAATTCGAAGTCATTCGGCTCTTCGTAATAATCCGTCGGCAATGTCTGCGCCGTCATGTCCAATGGCTTCACCAGATGCGCCGTCACGATGATGAGCAGCTCCGTTTCATTCTTCTGAAATGAAGTGCTTCGGAACAACGCTCCGAGAATCGGAATATCCCCGAGACACGGATATTTATTGATCGTTTCTTTCACGTTGTCCCGCATCAGCCCGCCGATGGCAAAGCTCTGCCCATCGGCCAGCTCGATCGTCGTCGTGGCCCGTCTCGTCGTGATCGCCGGGACGATGAATCCTTGTGTGCGTAAGGCATTCTGGAAGTCCAATTCCGACACTTCAGGCGCCACGCTCAGACTGATGTGCTTCTTGTCCATGATGTTCGGCGTGAAGACCAAGCCGACCCCGAACTTCTTGAACTGAATCGTGACCAATCCGAACGCTTGAGGAACAGGGATGGGAAACTCACCGCCGGCGAGAAAGGCCGCTTCCTGACCATTCAAGGCCACCAACGTCGGTTTGGCCAGCACCTTGACGATATTCTCCTGTTGCAAGGCATCGACGAAACCCGACCAGGTGATGTTGCCGGTCTGAAATTGAAACGCACCGTTGACTGCTGAAGTCGCCTGTTGCGACAGATTCAACGTATTCGTCAACGCACTGGTAACACCACCGCTCACCCCAGCAAAGCTGTTTCCACCGAGCATTGATGTCAGCTGATTCAATGCCGTCATGCCGAATCCTTGAGGCGTCATGGCAGTGGCGTTGATGCCCAAGCGGCGGATCAAATTCACGGTTCATTTCCGCGACCCGGACTTCCAGCATGACCTGTTGCACGCCGCCCACTTGCATCGAATTGATGACTTTCTTCGGCGCATAGGCTTCAGCGATACTCATGGCGCGCGAAAGATTGTTGGCGTTCGAAGCGGTTCCGGACAAGCGTAATGTGATCGTGGCTGGCCATGACCAAAATATCCTTTTCATCCGGCATCGCCTTATGGAGATTCTCCTTCAGGCGGCTCAAGTCCGGCGTGATGACGACATCGTACATGCCCATCATCTTTGCCGCTCTCGTTCCACAGCGTCAGATTTGTGACCCCGCGTCGCCTTGCCGGTGAGATAAATCTGTGTCGGAGACAGCACGACCGTGTCCGCGACATCAGGATTGGCCAGCGAGGCCCGCTTGATCGCCACCGGCAGGTCCAAGACTCTCGACTTGCCCGCGGTCAGTTCCAGCTTCTGAATGTCCCGCTGTTCCACAGCGCCCTGCCGACGCGGCTCTTCCGCATAGTCGAGGATCCCGTGACGGACGATCCCGAGCAATAACCCGAGCATGCAGGATGACATCACGGTGTTTCATCGACATGCTCCTTCAACGTCTTGTTGCCAGTACATTCGCTCGCCATTACTTAGAATTTCACCGAACCGACTGACGTGCCCTTGATCACTTCCACCGTCACCGTCTGAACGTCTGGCGCAGGATTGCCGATCGGCTCGGGATAGACCTTGAGAAAATTCAAGACTTTCTTCGGCGCATAGGCCTCCGCCACTGCCAGCACCTGATGCAGCCGCCCTTCACTCGAGACGGTTCCTGAAATCGTCACATGATCGTGCGTCCCCTTGAGATGGAGATTCGTTTCATCCGGCAACAACTCGCCGAGATGCTGTCTTCAACCGCACGAGATCGACTCCCACATCGAGATCGAACACGGCGATGACCTGGTCGTCTTTACCCCAGAGCGTCAGGTTCGTTGTGCCATAGCCCTTTCCCGTGACATAGATCTGCTTCGGACTCAGCACGATGGCATCGGCGATCTGCGGATCGGCCAATGACGCCCGCTTGATCGCCACCGGCATATCCACGACGGTCGACTTGCCGACCACCAGGCTCACCTGCTGAGGCTCCGGCGTCTTCATCACGAGGATGGATGCTCGTCAGCCGCCATCGCAGCGAATGGGCAGCCATGCATGACCCCACCGATCAACCAGGGCAGCCGCCCACCGACTGCAATAACCGGCTTGCTGACATGTCATCTTCATTGTCATGCCTCCATGAATCCTAGAATTTGACTTCCTTGCGGACATCGCCCTTGATGACTTCAATGCGGATACCACCTTCTCCGGCCTTGAGCCTTTGGCGCTTGCTTCGGACGGAACGAACTCAAGAGCGCCCCCACATTGGCTCCCTTTGTCAACACTTGCTCGCTGTTCAGCGGATTCCGCAGCGCCAGCCTGAGTTTGCCCTGGGTCGAGGCCAACGCCAGCTTCTCCGCTTCTTCCACGTCCACTTCCACGGTAATCACCTGGACCTGTTTCGGCTCTTCATCCTTGCCCTTCCGTTCCATCTGCGTGCCTGCCGCCAGGACTTTCACGTTCTCCAGAATCATCTTGGAGATCGTATTCCCCTGCTTGCCGCCCTCCGGTTCGATGGTCACCATGACATCCACGCGATCGGCCGGCTTGATGAACCCGGCCACGCCGATGACATCATCGACTTTGACTGACATGGCACGCTTGTTGACATCCGTCACCGCCGCCACTCCGCCGCTCGTTGTGCCGAGCGGGCGCCAGTTTGGATTCCAGACCAGTTCGTTCCGCTTGATGTCGACCAGGAGCACCCGATCCTTGATGGCCTCCAGACTGGTGAAATGGCCTTCCGGGACGGCACCCGGAGGGAACTCCTGCATCTGCATCATTTCCGGCGTGAGCTTGGTCCCCCAGGCAAGATCCGCATTGGCCACCAGCACCTGCACGATTCCTGCGTCATGGGAATAGGTGCCGCCATCAACCGGTTCTTTTCATTCTGCAGCCAGGAAAACACCAAGACGCTGGTCACCAAACCGAGCAACAACGCTACTCCGAAAAACACCAGAGGCCGATACCGCTTCATTGTCTCTTCTCCTCTTCAATCAGTCCGACCTGATTGATGGTTCGTTCTGCATTCATAAGTCTCATTGCTTCTCAATCCACCATAGCTGAAAGTTGAAGGATGCCTATCCCCCGAAGGGATGGAGTCCTAACAGAAAAAGTAGGGTCCCACCCACGATTGCCAGTCCGTAGCGCAGATGAAACGCCAATTTAAGCTCTTGAGTCCATCTCTCCCCGCCTGAGATGAGGACTCCGTGCGTCGCACAGGCCAATTTTCGGCCAGTTGCTGCCACGCCCCACTGGTAGCACATGGCGCCGAGTGCATAGACGCCACCGAGTAAAATGGCAAGCAGACCGACTATGAGGGCGCCATACGGCCCGACCATGGCTCCAACAGCACCCATCAATTTCACGTCACCCGCTCCGATACCGCCTGATGCATAGAATAATAAGAAAAGTCCTAAGCCGACCCCAAGTCCTTCCAAGCTGAAAAGGATCCCCTGGAAACCAGCCAACCAGCAATGGGCTATGAGTCCAATACCCATTGCCGCAAATGTCACTACATTGGGAATTCGCGATGAACGGAGATCGGTATAAGTTGCAGTGACAAGAACGACTGTTAAGAGAACCACTATCACTGGTTCCATCCCCGATCCTCCTTTGAGCTTACAGTCCGACAGATCAACAGCATCATTCTTGATCCCTGTCTTTCATCTACGCTTCCGTATTGGTGCAGTCTTTGCATTTAATCCTCCTACTGCCCTTGGAGACTAAAGACCGGCTGGCCCGCTTTGACTGGCCAGCCGTATCTCCAAGGTTCAGAAACGACTCTGCCTTAGCTGGCCGGGGGAACAATCACGTTCGCGGCAGCGTTAATCGCAGCGCCGATGTTCGTGCCCAACAGCGTAGTAGCAGTCACCATCCCAAGCGCGATGAGCGCCAGCAACAGCGCGTATTCCGCAGCCGAGGCACCTTCTTCTTCTTTCACAAACTGACGAATTACGTTCAACATGGGATTCACCTTTCCTTTGTGTATAGTTATGGGTTCTGTCTTTCGAAACATCTCGAAAGCTTTTGCGCGCCGACTTTGATCGCGACTGATTGAACAGACCGAGAATTCCCTCACCTCCTTCACGCGAGTTTTCGGTCGCAGTGGCGTACGCATTGGTCACAGGCATGTGCAAAGCATCGGCCAGCGTGAGCAGTTTTCTAACCGCTCGTTAATCTGATCATTTCTGCAGTGCGGTCCGTTACCTGCGGCATGCCGACCTCAGGGAAAGCCTCCAGATTCCTCTGGCAATGCGGCATAGCAGCCGCACCTGAGAAGACACCTGCTCGGCACCTTCTATGCCCATAGAAAACACTGTTTTGATTGACCATCCGCAAGCTTCACGTAATAGTGAACTGCGTCGGAATTCCGGAAGGCCACCGAGGAAAGAAACATATGGTCCAGTTGGAAGCGTTCACAATTTCTCTATGGCATTGGTGTGCTTCTGGGGGCCTGCATCATGATTTCCTGTGCCGACTCGAAAGACGCTACCTCGTCATTTGATATGTCTGAATATCGAAAAATGATGGAACGACAAAAAAATCAGCAGGCGGCGTTGGACAGCACTGAGTCCACTGCCCCAAAGATGACTCCGGAAGAACAGGAACAAGCGGGGGATGCTGAAGCGCAACGCCGCAACTTTGCCTTGGCCGGCCTGCACTACAGCAAGGCGTTAAAGGCCGATCCGACAAGGAACACTCTTCGCCTGAAAATCGGCCAAATCATGCTCCAGCAAGGCATGTTCGATGCCGCACTGACGCAGTTCCAGGACCTCCTGACCCGGGATCCCAATTCGGCTCTTGCTTATCAAGGTATCGGCCATGCCTACCTGCAGCAAGGCAAGTTACGCGAGGCTGAAGCAGCCCTCACCAAAGCCATCGCGCTCGATCCCTCCAGCTGGCTTTCTCAAAACCTGCTGGGCCTCGTCTACGACCAGGACCAACGATATACCGAAGCGATCGCGGCCTATCAAGCGGCTCTGGTGCTCCGTCCGCGCGAACCGAACGTGTTGAATAATCTTGGCCTCGCCTATGCGCTAAGCGGCGATCATGAGACGGCGATCCACTATTTTGAACAGGCGGTTGCGGCCGGCTCAACGTCACCAAAACTGCATAACAATCTGGGCGTGGCTTACGCCAATCGGCAGCGCTATGTGGACGCATTGGAATCGTTTAAAAAAGCGATGGACGAGCCACGTGCCTACAATAATCTCGGCGTGGCCTTGCTCGGCATGGGCAATGCCAAAGTGGCCGCCGTGTGCTTCGAGAAGGCTATTGAACTGAACCCTCAGTACTACGAGAAGGCCACGGAAAATCTTCGTCAAGCCCGCCAGGCCCTTGGACATTCCAACGGCGCCAACACTGCCTCACAACCCACGGAAACTGTTTCTTGTCCGTGACGCTAGCGTAAACTGGAGTTGCACTGGAGAAACTGCCGGAGCTTGTTCCGACGGTCTCCGTTCAATCCGTACACCATTCCACTTCCCTGGCGCTCACTCGACACCAGCCATCCCAACTTCACCAGATAATCAAGCGAATGTTCGAACGATCTTTGCATCCACGTCGATTCCTTTGCCATTCAGCCACCACTTTTCCACCCCCTCAGCCGTATCCTTCGCATCAGGATGGGAACAGAGATAGCCGAGAATCAGCCATGCCACGACATCGTTGTGCTCGACCCAAGCCGGCCCGTTCATGCCGACGACAAGTGAGCAAGTTCAATACCGATCCGACACCATATGGAAATGCGTGTTATTTAAGGCATTGCATTCTTGACGAACGGCTTCTGCGGCGAGTCCGCCTCAGGAGAGCCGACCCTACGCTGCCGTAAATATCCGCCGGTCAAGCCCATGCTTCAGCAAGAGACGCTGGAACGCCCGGCGTTCCTTCTTCGCCGCTCGAGCCGCCTTGGAGATATTGCCGTTATGAGTGGAGAGTAGCTCGCTGAGGTACGCCCGCTCGAATTCGTCGATCACTTTGGTCTTCATGTCCTGGAAACTACTGTTATCGGATATTCCCACTCGAGACAGGAGCGACATAGTCGGGCCAGCCAACTCCGGCTTCTCATTCTCGGGCAGATCGAGGTCATGCGCTTCGAGCGTGTCTCCCGATCCCATGGCGACCGCCCGCTGAATGACACCTTGCAACTCTCTCACATTGCCGGGCCAGGCATGGCCCATCAACTTGGTCTTGGCTGTATGCCCGAGCGTGAGCTTCTTGCCGAATTCTTTCGCATACACATTGAGAGAATGATTGGCGAGAAGCAGGATATCCTCTTTGCGGTCACGCAAGGGAGGCAGCGCAATAGACAAGACATTCAAGCGGTAGAACAGGTCTTCGCGAAATTGACGGACCTCGACGAGATAACGCAAATCGGCGTTGGTTGCGGCAATAATCTTCACATCGATCGTCTGACTCTTTGTCGAGCCGAGAGGCCTGAACTCCTGATCCTGTAATACGCGCAACAGCTTGCTCTGCACCGTCATACTCAGAGAGTTGATCTCGTCGAGAAACAACGTTCCGCCATCGGCTTCATGCAGAAGGCCTGGCTTCTCGATCAACGCGCCGGTAAAGGCTCCTCTGCTGTGGCCGAATAATTCATTCTCAATCAAATGATCCGGGAGCGCAGCGCAATTGATGGGCACGAAGGGCTTGCCTCGTCGCTCACCGGAATAGTGGATGGCTCGCGCAAACAGTTCTTTGCCCGTCCCTGTCTCTCCGGAGATCAACACCGTTGATTTGGACGTGCTCAAAATCGGAATCATCCCGGTGGCTTGCAGGAAACATTTACTGGTTCCAATCAGTGCGTGATCCCAGCTATGCATGGTCATATCCTCCGGGCCTTGTGAGTGCTTGACACGTGATCTGTCATGCTAAAAGGGAAAGTAGAGTTCAACGCCCCCATACGCCCCGTTATGAAAGGTTTGCGTGTACTGATAGCCACCTTTCACCGTGAAGTAGAACCGATCAATTGGCACCTGAACAACCGGGCCGGCTTGAACCGCATAGAATTGATCGTTTCCCATTCCTGCGAGATCTCCACCGAGATACACGGAACAGCAGCCTTGTTCACTCTTATGAACAAGCCGGGTTGCTCGGACGCGGCTCCATACAAAATTCTCTAAGTCCGTGTATGACACAATCGCATGAAAAGTCCCTTGCTCATGCCAGTAGAAGGCCTCTCCCTGCGTGTATACACCGACGTCTTGCCTGCTGCTTCTTCCCCCGGTCGCCTGGTCTTCCTGCTTCCAGCGGAACTGAGGACCGACGAATCCGATGAGATTCCATTGCCCGAGAATATACTTGAGCCCGAGAGACGGGCTGGCAAGCTGCATGTCGACCTCGCGCGTCGCTCCGTTATCTTTGAACTTGTAACCGAGCCCGGCTCCTAAAACTTGAATGAACGGTTGGAGCTTTGACTCACCCGATGTGATGGGTGTCCGAACCCCCAAATAGCCGTAGTATTCGCCCTGATGGTCGATCTGGTATCCCGTGAAGACATCCCCGGCGGCCACCATCCCGGGCCACACCAGGGCCGCACATAGCACTATGCCGCAAGCGAAGTAAGTTTTTGCCATTGCTCTGCACCCTTCTCCACATGCTCGATTGTGAAACCTGCCAGCACAACCCCCTCGCATTGCATCGCCCATCTCCGACGCACTTTCAATGCAAACGAATCCACATAAAGGGTACCATTTTGGCCAACAAGGTCGACTGTTCCAGGAATTTTCACTGAAAGACCGGTCGCTGAGATCTTCCCGACAGTCCCATTCAAGACCTGGCCTCGGCACACGAGCCGACAGTCTTGCCGATAGGGGACTCGGATGTAGCGCCGATGTGACGTTCTGGACTTTGCAAAGATCATCCGAAATACACGAAAGATGGACCATAAACTACGGAAGATTCCCGGCTCCGACATCAGGCTTATTCCAGCTCTGGGGGTCAGAAAATGTCGCAGCGATCAATGCGTCGGCGGTCTTCTCGTCGACATCGATGAATTTCAGTCCGATTTCTATAGCGTTCTTCGACACACGCTCCTGACGGCTGATCTGCCCTTCAACGGTAAGCCGGTCACCCAGTGAGTTCTTGATGCTGAAGAGTACACGGTCGTTTCCTTCTAGCACCTGCCTGCTCGCCCGAATCAGCACGCCGGTCTCATTGATATCTTCCACCATGCCGTTGAGCCGTTCCTCTCCTGCAAGCAACTGGCAAGGCATCTGACGCTTGATACGGAATATTTTCCGCCACTCCGGTAATTCTGCGGCGGCCAGAATGGCGACGCCGATAAGGACGAGATTGACAAAGCCCCAAAACAGACTGACCTCCAGTCCGGGAAGCGGGATGTCTTCTAACCACAGGCGTATCCCCGTCACTAATCCTCCGATGAGCAACCCCATGATGATGAGGTGGGGCACGACATATGAGAACCGAGAGAAACCGCGCCGCTCTTGAGACACTCCTTTTGGGGTGATGACGAACGGCCGCTTTTTCCTCGGACTGACCGCGGTCTTGAGCGTGGCCCAGCTGAGGGCAATGCTGCCTGCAGTCTCATAAATGTCCGACCAAAATGCATTGCGCGTCCCCCGGCTGACAGTCCTCAACATCACGAGCGTGGCCAGATAATAGGATCCGAAAAAGTTCACGAGCGAGGGAACATCCGCGGTCACAGGAATAATCCCGAGCAGCAGGGCACTCAGCGGAGCGACAAGGCAAATGACCCGAGGAACTCCATGGAGGAAATAGAAGATGGAGGCAAAGTATCCGAAACGTTGGGCCATCGTAAGGCCGCGCATCGTGAACGGATTCGTTTGGAAGAAAATCTGCACGTGGCCCATGGCCCACCGGACGCGCTGTTTCATCGAGCTTTCGAACGTTTCCGGCATCAGGCCCGCTGCCAAAACCTTGTTCAGGTAGCATGACCGGTAGCCTTTTGCATGGATGACCATGCTTGTGTGAATGTCTTCGGTCACGGTCTCGGTCCGGAACCCGCCGATTTCCATCAACACACGACGGCGGAACAACCCGCAGCTGCCTGCAAAAAACGCGCTGTTATGCCGATCGCGTCCGGCTTGAAGGACACGATAGAACAGCGATTGCTCATTCTTGAGAAGACCTTCGAGTTGAAGATTCTTCTGAAATACATCTGGATTGTAAAAATAATGCGGCGTTTGGACGAACGCGACCTGTTCATCCTGGAAAAAGCCCACCGTGTATCTCAAGAAACTGGAGGTTGGAACATGGTCGACATCAAAAATGGCGATGATTTCGCCTGTCGTTTCTTGCAAGGCATGGTTGAGATTTCCGGCTTTCGCATGCTGCCGGTCTTCCCGGCGGATGTAGTTGCATCCCAATGAGGAGGCTAACGCCTTCAGCTCGTCCCGCCGACCATCGTCGAGCACATAGACCGTATAGCGGTCCTTGGGGTAGTCCTGATTGATGCACCCGACCAGCGTGCGGCGAAGTATGCTCGCTGGTTCGTCGACCACTGTCACAAATACGTCCACGGTGGGGTGCCGGCGAAGCGGAACCGGTTTTCGTTCTAAGCGGCGACCAGGCGTGATAGGCAAACAACAGAATTTGCACAAAGGCATACGCTTCCGCCGTATAGACCGTCCAGCTCACCAAGAAACTGGCCCAGTCACCGGTGTTCAGCGTGTAGACGCCTCGCCACAACAGGTACCGCGCGTATAAGAACAGGGTCAGCGCCAAAATGACCTGATGTCCCTCTTTTCCTCCAACTCAGCAAACTGATCGCCGCCAGAACGATGAGAGAAATTGGAATCGCCACTGAAGAGCTGTAGAAATGATCAAACCACGCCATGGTATGTCCTTTGCTAATCTCCTTCTACTGAATCGTGCCCATCACGACCGCTGTCGCACGCGTTCGCTGCGGTTGTTTTCCCTCTGCGGCGTGCATGACTCAGCCTAGAATGGAAAAGCCGTTTCGCCTATACCGAGGACGGAGGGAACCCGCTATACAGGGGGGGTACTTCTTTGGGGGGGCAGGAATACCTCACTCGTTTTTACTAGGTGCGGTTTTTGTCGAGAGGGCCGGAAATGGCGTCTAGAGCGGATTATCAAGAAATCATGGATTTTCAAGAACCTCCTGCTATGGTGCCAGTAGTTATCCGAATCACAGCTCTACGGGTTGAAGCAGATGCCGCCAATACCGACACGCCGGATTTTGATTGCCCTCTCCTTCCTCGCACTCCTCGTTGGTCTGATAAGTGTCAATCCGCCATTCAAGACATCTGGGACGGCCAGGTCCGATGATCCGGTTGTCGCAACCGTCGGGAACCGCTCCATCACCCTTCGAGAAGTTGAGCAGGCTGTGGCTCTCCCTCTTTACTTAGCGGACCAGCAACGCAACCAACTGCTCCAGCATGCCACCCAAAACCTGATTAACGAGGAGCTGCTCGCGGCGGAGGCATCCAAAAAGGGCATAAGCGTGCCCCAGCTTCTGGATGAGGCTTCGCAATCGGAATCCATTGCCCGACTCGCTAATCTCCCAGCGCCGGTCAAGCGGTTGAGCCCAAGCCCGACACGAGACAACCAGGACAAGGGCACCTCACTCGACACTCAGGAACAAGCCAGAATTCGGCAAGCGCTGCTCGTTTTCCTTCGCCGTAAGGCTGATATTCACGTGACTCTTCCAAACCTGGAACCGCCCATCCTTGCGGTCAGTACTGACGATAATCCCAGCCTCGGACCGGACCATGCCCCTATCACGATCGTGGAGTTTTCAGACTTTCAATGCCCCTATTGTCAACAGAGCGTACGCATCCTCAAAGAGCTCCGGCATATGTATGGCGAGAAGATTCGGCTGGTCTATCGGGACTATCCGGGTCCCAATCATCCGGATGCGCCACAAGCGGCCGAAGCTGCCCGATGCGCCGGTGAGCAGGGGAAGTTTTGGGAGTACCACGACCTCTTATTTGGTCGCCAATCACCGGGAAAAGGATGGGACTTTGTCGCACTGGCGAAGGAACTGGGGTTGCAACTGAACGTGTTTGACAGTTGTCTGAACTCAGGTCGTTTTCGTGAAGAGATCACCAAAGATCTTCAGGATGGATTGAAGCTCGGAATTACGAGCACGCCGACATTCTTTATCAATGGTCGTCCGCTCGTTGGCGCCCAGCCGCTGGCTGCCTTTCAGGCATTGATCGACAGAGTGCTCCAGCACCAGCCCCGGTCATAACGTCTCCTCTTGTAGCTTGTAAGATCCCACCCTTCTATCCTACTCTGTACGAGGAGGCCCTGATGGATGAATCGACCCGTCTGACAAAGACCAAAGAGCAATGGGCTAAAGCTCGGCGTGGGGGTGAGGAGCGAGAAGTATTTTATGAAGGCGACGATCGCCTGCCGCCTGGGCAACATCTGGTTGAAACCTTCCCCGTCTTGGACCTTGGACACAAGCCGGAGATTTCGCTTTCAGACTGGAACATCGCAATTGGCGGATTTGTCGCCAACCCTGTGACGTGGACGTGGGAGCAGTTCCTGGCTCAGCCACTGTTCAAGGATATCTCGGATTTTCACTGCGTGACATCCTGGAGTCGCTACGACAACGAATGGGAAGGGGTCAGCTTCAAGCACATTCTGTCCGTGGTCAATCCCTTGTCGCTCGCAAAGTTCGTCCTCTTCAAATCCTATGACGATTACACCACGAACCTCCCGCTCGAGGCCTGTGACGATGACCACGTGCTCCTCGCCTATAAATGGAACGGCAAGCCACTCTCGAAAGATCATGGCGGTCCCGTCCGTGTGATCGTTCCGAAACGGTACGCCTGGAAGGGAGCGAAGTGGGTAAAGGAGATTACGTTTTCAGATAAGGATGAGAAGGGCTTCTGGGAAGTCCGCGGTTACTCCAACAGCGCCTTACCGTGGAATAACGATCGCTACGCGTAACCGGGCTTCACATCTACTTTTTCATCCAACCGCCTGGTCCTTCCACGAAATATCCGGGCTTAGTGTTCTGAATAGCTTTTTCACCGGCGAGCGCTTCGACGGCTTCGAGCTGCGTCCGGTTCCGTCTGGCGATCTCTTCATAGGCCTGGCGGCGCTTTTGGTTCACATCACTCGTCAATGCTTGGACATCAGGATCAGACGGATTGACCATCCCCAAATACCCGTTGGGCTTTTCCCCCACCAATCCTTTCGCCTTGGCTTCTTCAAGCGACAGGGCGTCAGCCGGCGAGAAGATCGCCAACGCGAGTGTGAACATGCCGCTCGCCAGCGCTACACCGGTCTTCCAGATCATGGTTTCCTCACTCCTGGGACTTAGAAGAGCCCGCTCTGACTCGACAAGACCTGATCCAACTCCTTGTCGACCTTCACGCGAATTTCGTGGTCGATTTTCACATTCAAATTGATCGTGATTGGTTTCTCAGGCGCTACAACTTCGACCCGCGGCGTACAGCCCGAGCACATCAACAATAGGGTGGCGACGGCCCATCCTGTGAGCCTCATGACATGGCTAACGCTTCGCATCTTCGTCCTCATCGAAATTACGGCTTGACGAATCTCTTCTGGACAGATTGCTCGATATCACCCATCAGCCGCAAGCTCTTTAACAACGCGGGGATATTTTCTTGAACCGTGAGATTGAAATGAATCGGCGGGCTCTTGTTCTGATCCGGATTCTTTCCCTCCAGCCGTGCCTTCAAAAATAATGTGCCGTCCTCGATATACTGTGCGCCTACTTGTAACACATTATATTCAAAGTTGTTGAGGGCCTGAAGGACTACCTGCATGTTGGCGTTCGCCTGTGTCACCACTCTTGTCGCCTCAGGCGATGGTCTATATTTAATCACTCCGCCCGGAGGACGTGCCTCGACAGATCCGTCCTTCACGGTCAGGCCCCGAGCTGTGACGGTCATAGGAATCGACCCGTCGAGCACACCGGTGCCCTGCAATCCTTTCTGCTGTTCGAGACTCAAGACCTTGGACAGATCGAGTTCTCGGAGTAAGACGGTAAACGCATAGGGTGGATAGCCCAGGTCCGCTCGAACTCCCTGGCTCGTCGCCATCCCACCCAAAAGATCACAGCGAAGGTCACGCAGCTCCACCAACGGGAGCTTCTCTCGCACATCCCATTCACCTTGAACCGTCATGCCGATGTTGGTGATCTCAACACCAGGATTGACCGACGCAATTTTGACCTCCGCCGGGCGCGAAGTGGCGATCCGTTCCAAGCCCTCAGTCACGACCTTGACCTTCGTATTCAAGCCTGTAAACACGACATCGCGGTACTGGCCGGCCAAGCGCTCAACGAGCATCTCAGCCGACGCAGTCCGTATTTGAATACGATGCTCGGCATCCGGTGTCCAGGCCGCATCGAACGTTCCGTCGACGTTCCCGTCGGTCACATCGATGGCATAGGGCCACGGAGAGAGGAGTTGCCGGAGCCGAAACGTCGCTCGATCAAATGTCACAGGGCCGAAGGTGCCATGCAATGTGCCGCGTCCGGAGGTCCACGCCTGTTCAAGGCGCGCGGCAAGCGCGACGGATTTATCTTGGCTCTGCGCCTGAATATCGGCCTTCGCAGACTGGGAATCCGCATTCACCCGAAGCGTAAAATCTACAGGCAGACTGGATGGCTGGGTGAGAGTCAGGCCATTGATGGTCGCCGTCGCCTGAGCATTCCACGTCTGGGCAGAGCCCTCGGCTCGATCCAGTTTGATGGCCGCCTGTTGCGTTGTCGCTTGAAGACCGGCCACCTGAATCTGTGGCGTTACCCATGCGAGCGTGGCAGGGCCTGCCAACCAGCGTCCGGTTGCCGTGTCGACATCGACCGTAAGAGGGTCCACCAATTGAAGGACCGCTCGAGTCATCACAACCGGACCTTGTCGAAACTGTGCGAACGTCGCTGCAGAGGCCGGTTTAACCGTGCCATGGAGTGCAGTCCCGTTCAGCGTTATCACTCCGAGAATATTCCCGGCTGCTTGCGTGATTCCCAACCGCTCGCTCATCGCCGCAGGCAGGCTGCCTTTAATGAGCACCTGAGCCTCTGCCCGGTCGATGGTCCGCCCATGTCCGGACAGCTGCGTTCCAGCGAGTTCAATGTGAACCGGTCCTTTCGGCGAACCATATGAGAGCGTGAGTGGTCCGGACGCGGTGAAACGCGGAGGCGATTCGGTCCAGAAGAGTTCTCCCTGGAGGTCCTGCGCGCTCCCGATAACAACCGGCTGTAATTCAGACAGAAGCAGACCATGGAGCACAGTTGACGCCGGCATCGTTCCGGCATTCACCATGGCCGTCACAAAGGTCCCAGGTGTGACTGTCCAATGAACGAGCAGAGCGTTTCCGGAGAGGGTTCCTGTCGCCTTCACTGATATATCTTTGCCGTATCCCTTCAGCTCAGGAAGAGCCGCCGCGACTTGCACGGTAGCATGGAGTTCAGTCCCGGAGTCCTTCCACAGGGCAGCTACTGGCACTCCTGAAGCAGCCGTTCCCGCCCAATGCACCGTCACACTTCCATTGGCTCGTTGCCACTCCGGTCCGATCGGAACTGCCAAGGCCAGGAATGGAGCCAGTTCTTGTACATTGACTTCCATGACCCCCTTCAGCTGCACCTGTGTCTCCTTCCGGACCGACTCCGATCGCCACAACACGATCGGTGCGGCATTCGGTTGTGCCGCTCGCAATTGAAGTAACATGTCGGCCGGCGATTCACCTGTCACACGCAGCTCGTACGGAATTGTATCAACCCCTTGCAGCAGCATCTCAGCGACTACTGCACCGCGCTGCGGTTTGATCGTTCCGGTCATCATGACGGTTTGCAAAGGTCCTGTGGCCTGTTCACGAAAAATTTTCAGCTGCTCGATACGTACCTCATCACAAGGAAGAAGCGGTAGCCGTTGCACGAGGTCACTCGCCGTTAAGACATTGAGCAACGAGTCCGGGGCGTCGGGGGCAGCTTCACGAGCAGGTTGTACGCCGTCAATGCCAATATGCGCCATTCTGATTTCAATCGACAAGTCCGGCAGGACGAGGAGATCAATGTGACCGGCCAGCAGTCCTAACAGCGTGTACTTGATTTGGGAATTGTTGAGGGACAGCGTGACAACTTCACCTGTCAGCCGCTGTGTGAGCGACATAGTCGGGACGGTCATGGATCGCAAGCCAGGACGGCCGAACTGCACGACGACGTTCTCATACCCCTGGCGTTCGAACCATCGTTCCAGTACGGTAGACACCACCGACGGCAACGCCAGCCACAGACCAACGATGGCCGCGAGCACCACCGCGATTACTCGCATGGAATGAAACGCATCGTTCACCGCCTGATCATCCTACGGCACAGGCCTGTGGTTGTCCGGCAATCGATATGGCTCTGTCAAGCCGGAGTATCGCCGTCATTGGCAGCCTCGAGTTTCTGTTAAGATGCGACGCAATGGTGCAATCTGAAGTTTCAATTCACAGGGTCGAGTTGTGGCCCGTCGACATTCCCCTCACGGATCCGTTCGTCATCGCTACAGGATCGCGCAGTATGGCCGAAAACGTGTTTGTGCGTGTCACGTTGATCAACGGTGTTCAAGGGTATGGGGAGGCGGCGCCCTTTCCAGAAACTGGCAGCGAAACCCGTGCATCCTGTCTCGAAGCTCTGACTATGCTTGGTCGTACGATTCTGGGTTATTCCGCTCATCAATTCAAGGACCTCGCCCTACAGATGAAAGAGCAGGCGCCTGGGCAGCCTGCAGCGCGGTGTGCATTGGAAACAGCAGTGCTCGACGCCCATTGCCATGCATTGAACCTACCGATGTGGAAAATCTGGGGAGGCGAGGACCTGCGCGAACGAGAGACGGACATTACGATCCCTATTTGCAGTCTTGAAAAGACGCTGGCATTGGCACGCGACTGGTATGAAAAAGGGTTTCGGCTCTTCAAGATGAAAGTAGGCCAGGACGTGGAGAGCGATATTCAGCGATTGGCGGCAGTTCATCGTGAACTTCCTCATGTCGCCTTTATCGGCGACGGGAATCAGGGATTCTCCCGAAAAGAGTGTCTGACCTTTGCGAAAGGCGTGGCGCGATTCGGAGGGAGGATGGTGCTGTTAGAACAACCCGTCGTGCGTGAGGACTTAGACGGACTGGCCGCCATCAGACGAGAAACCGGGGTTCCAGTGGCGGCCGACGAGTCGGTTCGATCGCTTGCTGATGCCCGGCAAGTCGTCGCATGCAATGCAGCCGACTACATCAATATCAAAATCATGAAAACCGGAGTCGCAGAGGCACATGAAATCGCCCTCTACACACTCGCATCGGGGCTAAAACTGATGGTTGGTGGAATGGTGGAAACCAGAATTGCGATGGGCTGTTCGTTTAGCCTGGTTTTAGGTATCAAGGGTTTCGATATTCTCGATCTGGATACACCGCTCCTTTTAGGAGTCGATCCGGTCCAAGGAGGCTATTGTTATTCAGGGCCACACCTCTTTCCATGGACTCAACCGGGTCTGGGTATGACCGTTCCTCCATCGAACGCCATGACCACACTGGCATGATAAGAAAAGCGTTGGAAAGATTGACGCAACCTCTCCACTCCAGTCAGAACTATTCGTTACCAGAAATTCAGTCAATTATCCTTCTCCTCACATTTCTTACAGTTTAGCGTCTCACCGATATGCTCTTGCCGACCGGCTTCGGTGAGGACCCAGGGCCGGTTCGTCATCGGTGGCTGATGCCGAACATGCTGCCCATGGCCGCATGCCAAATCGGCAACCCAATCCCCATATTCGTCCTGATGATATCCAATAATCGGCTGTTTCATTCACCACCACTCAACGACATGACGCCTCCTGCAGGTTACAGTTGCTCAAACGCCCGCTCGGCACGCACGCTGGCAGGCAGAAATGTCCAGTTGCCCGCGCCATCGACATCGAACGATCCCACAAATGTCATGTTCGACTCCAGCGACCGGAACTCGATTAATTCGACACGACATTTCTGTGCAGTGAAACGGCGCACATCAAACTGTCCTACCAGGTATAACCGCCCAGAAGCCGCGAGGTAGAGATTACGTCGACTTACCCCTCCTGTATCGGGGAAGAGTTCGCTCGTCGCTGCACAACTATTTTGTGAGGTCACGGTCAGGGTGAGATTGAACCGAGCGAGAAACGGATGAGTCGCCAGACGTGTCACGGTCACATGGAATCCCGGAGGGGTCACGTCTGTGACGGCGGAAACCGGAACGTCGCTGTTACAGGCAGCGACCAGAAGAAATATCCCTGAAAGGCCCTGCGACCACTGGCGAGCAATCACTTGACGGCAGGAATTTTCGCGGCTGCCCCGATTGCATCCAGGCCGGCTTGGGAACAAGCATCATCGAGATGTGCGCCTGGAGCTCCGCCCACTCCGATGCCACCAACAACTTCTCCACCGATTTCAATGGGCAGTCCGCCACCAAGCATGAGAATGTTGTGGTTCATCTCTCTGAGCGCCTGTAAGGTCGGCACCTTCGTGATCAACTCCGCCAACTCCGTCGTCGGGCGTCGTAAGCTTGACGCGGTATAGGCTTTCTTCCTGCTGCTCTCAACCGTATGGGGGCCTGCTCCATCGGCTCGAGCCATCGTACGTAGAACGCCGGCTCTATCGACTATAGACACACTCACACGATACCCGTCTTTCTTGCAGGCCTCTATTGCAGCCTGCATGGCCTTGCTCGCCATCGAGAGCGGCAAGACCGACTCTTTAGGCAGTTCATCCGTCGCATAGCCCAACGGAGCAGAAGCGGTCCACACGGCCAACAGGGCGGTCACGAGAACGATCCGGTGAGGTTTCAAGCGTGGCATGCAGGCATCTCCTTTGACAGGTGGATACAACAACCGTAGGGAGACTACGAAGCTAGAAAAGAGCTGTCAAGGGCAGACTGACGGGTGAGAATCGCGAGGAAGAACGATGAGGGCTAGCTCCAGATGACGCGTTCCTGATTGAGGAGGTAATCAATCACTTCGATACTGTCGCGCATTTGGGTTTGCGCGCGCTCCGACATGGGAATTACGGCGCCACAAATCTTGCCAGGCTCGATATCGTCAAGAGAAGGGATACCATCAGGACCACGTCGTTCGAGCTCTTGTTTGTAGCTTGCCACGCTTGGCCTCCTCTGCCGGTCCGTCGACTCAGCAATTACTACGCCAGAGACTCATTCACGATCATCCCTGTACTGTTAGCTTAGCACACGGATGAATCGCTGATGCGGCGAGGGCCACAACACGATGATAAATAAGCTGTTTTACTTATCTTTGACGGGAGATCCGGCGAGCGGAAGAGCACCAAGAAATGGAAACGTTCCCACTTTCACAAGTGGGGTATCAGAGCGAAGACGGAAGTCATCATGCGCTGGATCAACAAAGAAAGGATCCCCAGTGATATCAGACTGAGCTTTCAGCTCCGGGGCAAGCTGATTGGGATTCCCTACGCGCAGAAAATCACCATCGCTGTTGTAAAACGCATTATACGAGGTGGCAGCACGGCTCGACGATGCCACGAGAAACCCGACCCGGTTGAGGCCAACGACATTACCGCTGACATCGCTTTGGGACTGACCAAGAAACGCCGCACCGCCCCCATTTTTGACAAGGGTATTGCTGACCAGGACAGCCCTGGCTTTATCGTTGACGACCACGGCCTCAAAGAGACTTCTCGTGATCACGTTCCGTTCCATACGCACATTCGATTTTCCAGCAATGTTGACCCCATGGTCGTTGTCATGAATAAAATTCCCGATCAAGACGACTTGGGAATCGGCAAACTGCACCCCCGTGGTCTCGCTGCCGCCGATCGTACAGTCTTCGATGCGGGCATCCTCGACTTGTTGGGTGAACAACATCCCATTGACCGTCAACCGTTTGAGCAACACGCCGCGTCCGTTGAATAGGCCGACTGCATGGCCGCCATGCTCATTGATCGTCATGTCGCTGATCTCGATGTTTGTCGCGCCATACGGCCATTTTCCCACATGCAGAACTCCCACCAGATCCTCACGACCGAGCAAGGTGACTTTGTCTTGTCCAGCTCCAACGAGTTTGATCTGATCTTTGCTGTGAATGGTGAGGTCCTGTTCGTAGCGGCCTGGCTTGAGGAAGACCGTATCGCCCTTTCTCGTCGCATCGACCGCTTCTTGAATCGACTTGAAATCACCGCTGCCGTCGAGCGCCACCACGAGTGTTCTGGTTCCGATTGGAGGTCCTTCCTCCGCCCACACCATTCCAGCCCAAGCAAACGCCCAGAGCGTGAGACAACCAAGCATTTTTATCCTCAGCATGAAGACGTTCATACAGGCGCGTTCTGTCGGAAGTCAATCCATAGATAGGCGATCAACGACTTTTTCGAAGGCTCCATGCTATTCTCCGATGCATGATGGTAGTCGGGCTCACAGGAGGCATTGCGACGGGAAAGAGCACGGTCGCCCAGATGTTCAAGCAATGTGGCGCAATCGTCATCGATGCGGACCGTATCGCTCGAGATCTGGTACGGCCGGGGAGCCCGGCCTGGCGTGAGATCGTGAAATGTTTCGGCAAATCTATTTTGAGTCCGGACCGCACCATCAATCGACACGCGCTGGGGACTATTGTCTTTCACCATCGCGGCAAACTTCGGCAACTTGAACGTATCATACATCCACGAGTGGCCCGCGAAAAGAAGCGCCTCGTCAGGCAAATCGCCAAACGCACTCCCCATGCCGTCGTGATCTACGAAGTGCCACTCCTCTTCGAGGCCGGTGCGGACAAGCACGTCGACACAATTCTCGTCGTCACCGCCGACCGTAAAACCCAAATCGCCCGACTCAAGAAACGGAACGGCCTCACTCGTGCCGAAGCGCTTCGACGCATCAGAAGTCAGATACCTCTTGCCGAAAAGATGCGCCGCGCAGATGTCGTGTTGAACGGAACCAAACCCATTGCCCTTCTCAAAGCTGAAGTTCGCCAGCTCACACGAAGGTTAGCCACGTCATCCGGACAGCTCCCCATGTAATCCCTTTCTTTCCTGTGCTAAATTGACACCATGCGAAACGTGGTCATCATCGGTTCAGGACCGGCGGGGCTGACCGCGGCGGTCTATGCGGCCAGGGCCAATCTCTCTCCCTTGCTTATTGAAGGTTGGCAATCAGGCGGACAACTGACGACTACCACCGAAGTGGAAAACTATCCAGGCTTCGCAAAGGGTATCATGGGCCCCGAGCTCATGAAGGAAATGCGAGCGCAGGCGGAGCGATTCGGAACGGAATTTCTCACCGGTGACGTCACGACAGTCGATTTCATGAAACGCCCGTTGACGATCAGCATTGACCATGAACAGACGATCGGAGCAAGAACCGTGATCATCGCAACCGGCGCATCGGCTGTCCTGATCGGTCTTAAAAATGAGGCACGGCTGACCGGGCATGGGGTCTCCACTTGCGCTACCTGCGATGGATTTTTCTTTCGTGGAAAAGAGCTGGTCGTGGTCGGTGGCGGAGACAGCGCGATGGAAGAAGCGAATTTCCTCACCAAGTTTGCGACCAAAGTCTTCGTCGTGCATCGTCGCGATAAACTGCGCGCCTCAAAAATCATGCAAGATCGATCGATGAAAAACGAGAAGATTTCCTTCATCTGGAATTCCGTCGTGGAAGATATTCTCGGCAATGACATCGTGACTGGGGTACGGATCAAGAATCTCATCACGGGCACGACGAGCACGCTCCCGTGTGCCGGTGTGTTCGTCGCCATCGGCCATCGACCGAACACGGCCTTATTTGCGGGACAATTGGACATGGATGCAAGGGGCTACCTCGTAACGAAGAACGGAACCGCGACCAGTGTGCCGGGCGTGTTTGCCGCAGGGGATGTCCAGGACTCAACCTATCGTCAAGCCGTCACGGCAGCAGGAACTGGGTGCATGGCGGCGATCGATGCGGAGAGGTTCTTGGAATTGAGGGGTCACGGTTGAGTGTAAGGCCGAGGTCATGCGCTGCGCCATTGTCCATTATCATGAACTCGCGCTGAAGGGTCGAAACCGGGATTTCTTCGAGCAACGGCTCCTCCACAATATCCGAACGGCACTGAAAGACCTCGGCGCGACACGAATTGAGACCTTGCGCAGTCGTATCCGGGTGCTCCTCCCTGAACGAATACGCGATCAAGCCGTGAGAGACCGCCTGATTCGGGTCTTCGGTGTAGCAAACTTCTCACTGGCCCATGGTGTGCCGTTGAATCTCGCTAAACCAAATCTTGATGAACTGATGCGTGGAATCGGCGCCGCTGTCAATCAGCGATCGTTTGAGAACTTTCGTGTGACCGCCAAGCGAGCCGACAAGCGCCTGACATTGACATCAATGGACGTCGAGAAAGCTGTCGGAAAATACCTGTGTGACCTTACGGGCAAGAAAGTGAAACTGACTGATCCGGATTTGACCGTCTACATCGAGCTGCTCGCAAAAGATGCCTACTATTCCCTGGAAAAAATCCAAGGGCCTGGCGGCATGCCGGTCGGGGTGAGCGGGAAGGTCGCCTGCTTGATTTCTGGCGGGATCGACTCGCCGGTCGCCGCGTACCGCATGATGAAACGGGGTTGCAACGCCGTTTTCGTCCATTTCTCTGGGCGCCCATTAGTCAGTCGGGCTTCCGAGGAAAAAGTCCATGAGTTGGTCCACACATTAACAGCGTATCAATATCACTCTCGGCTGTACGTCGTACCGTTCGGCGAGATACAGCGTGAAATCGTGGCGCAGGCACCAGCACCCTATCGGATCGTGCTGTATCGCCGCTTGATGGTGCGGATCGTGGGCGAGATTGCTCAACGTGAACAGTGCTGGGGACTAGTGACGGGGGACAGCCTGGGACAAGTGGCTTCGCAGACGCCTGAAAATTTATCAGTCATCGAAGAAGCCGCAGAACTCCCCCTTCTCCGCCCACTTATCGGCATGGATAAGCTCGAGATTACCGATCAAGCGCAGCGGATCGGCACGTTTACGACATCAATTGAACCGGACCAGGACTGTTGCTCGCTCTTTACACCGCCGCATCCCAGTACCAAGACGCGGATCGACGACATCCGCAGAGTCGAACGGGGCTTCGACATCGGCGCCCTCATCAAACAGGGGCTCGACAAGGCCGAAGTGTCCGAATTCACTTTTCCAACCTAGAACGGGCGAGCGCCTTTTCCTTCACGATTCGAAAGTGCGCTTCGAGTTCACGCCTGGTTGCCAGCGCCACCAGCCAATCCGGCACGATCGAATCGATCGCCACAACCAGTTCGAAGTCTGCGATCGTCTCCGTCCCTCCGTTCACAGGAGTGAGCTTCCAGACCCGGTGATACCGCTTAAAATCCCCGCCGACGAGGTCCGTGACGATCCCACCGTTCGGCATCGCCCGTGATTCAGTCACCAGACGTCGCTCACCCGGGAGCAGCGCATGATCGATACGCAGATCCGTGGTCGCCACGCCCTGGTCGATTTTCAGGTCGACCAATCGCATCCGCACTTCGAACAGATCAGGCCAATGCTGATAGTCGGTTAACATTGCCTGGATGACAGCCGGGCCTGCAGGAAACCTTATGTGAGCTATCGCTCTGACTCCGCCCGCGGGATCGGTCTTGACGTCGAGAAGTTCCTGAGTCGTCTCACCGGCAACGGCAGGGAAAGCCGGCAACACATACAATACACAGATGGTGAGAACCCATCCACACGGAAGCGAGAGTCCCGTAGTCTTACCCGACAATCGCATCAAGCAAGCGCTGATGAATCTTGCGCACACGTTCCAACTGTCCCTTGGCGGCGAACCGCTCGTAAAACCCGTCGGCGCGAAATTCCTTCGCCAACGCGGCCCAGGGCTTCACAATCTCGGCGAACGGTTTATGCGAGCGCTGTTCGTCCCAGTCGTTCATCAGTTTGCGGTCCACAATGAGATCGTCCAGGACGCGGATCAATGCCTTGAGCGTGACGTCGCGCGTAAACATATAGCGCTCATTGTTGCCCCACACCTCTTCCATCACCTCTTTCACGCCTTTCAAATAATCCCGGACTAACGCGTAGCACCGATCCGCCTTCATCCCGAGATGCGACTCAATCCAACGTTTATGGGCCGTCACGACCTTCAGCAACTCATTGAAGACTTCGGACTGGAGAATCCATTTCTCCTGCTTACTGCGTCCACCTAACCGGTTAATTTTGTATTGAAGCGGCGAATCATCTTCACCGTAGAGCAAGTTAACGACCTTGGCGGAAAATTTCTTTTCCGGGGTTTCCCACGACACCTTCTCGTAGAGATCGACCAGATGCGAACGATTGATGCGGGTATGGGTGCTGTTGATAATGACGAACATCTCTGTCGCGAAATCCCCGCTGCGCCCATCGAACAGGACACAGGGCACTTCGACATTGGCGATTTGGTCCGGATGTTTGGCTCGAAAGAAATGCAGACCCGCCAGCCGGTGCTGTCCGTCGATCACCAGGTATTTGCCTTTCGGCTCGCTTAAATGGCCGATGGACTCTGACTCCCCTGCTCGTTGGAAACGCAACGTTTCGTCCGTGAAGATCAAGACGGTTCCCGGAATCATCGGCTGTGCGACAACCGTCTCATAGAAATTCACGATCTGTTTGATCTTTTGCCGGTTCAGCTGACGCTGAAATCCTTTCTCGCTCCGCTCAATACCTGCGATGAACTGCGCCACGTCGTCGTGTTCCGAGATCTTGCCCTGCACAATTTCTTCACCTTCAAAAAAATAACGACTCGTGAAGCGCACCTTGTCCAGAAGCTCGACGGCATTGTAGGCGATAAAATAAAAGGTTCCTTCCTTCTGGCGAATCCGCGTTGCGAGCATGACTCCTCCTCTTGTAGAGGTATCCTAGGTCCCGCGCGTGATTTTACGCAGTCGTGCCGGTGGCCGCAAGCGAGGAGACTGTGATACCATCGCATATGCGTCGCCGGCTCACAGTCCTGACCTTCTGGTCGCTGTTGCTGTCTGGCCTCCTCCTCTCTTCACCGTCAGAGGCCAACGCCCAGGCTCCATCGGATTTTCCCGCCACGACCGAACAGTCTTGCAGCTTCGGCATGGCAAAAGGCGAACCCTCACAGCATTGCCAGGTCCCGATTCCCGCAGGCTGTCTCGTCGCCACAACGCCTGGCACAACCAAGCCATGGACGACGATCTCGAAGGGCGGCAAAACCCTTTGCCGCTTTGACGAGAAACAGACCGATTGGAAAACCAAAATCACCGGTACATGTGGCCGCTGCAGCACCGGCCACTGCTCCGTTCAATTCATTGTCAGGTTCGACTGCAACCCGCATTAGCCATGTCCCTCGCAGATGCGATCAAGGGCGAAGCTCGATTGTTGGGTTTCGATGCAGTCGGGATTGCCGCAGTCTCTTGCCGGTCATTTTCTACGGGGCTCTTGGAACGTCTCCAAGACTGGTTGCGTCGTGGTTATCACGGCACCATGGCCTGGATGGCTCGCGATCCCTCACGGCGCGCCGATCCGCAAGTCGTCTTGCCGGGATGTCGTTCCATCATCGCCGTCGGGATGAACTACGACACCGGCCATCGCGCAACCGAAGGACGAGGGTACGGCCGCATAGCCCGCTATGCCTGGGGAAAAGACTACCATCGAGTGCTAGGCGATCGGCTGGCCCTTCTGGAAGCGAAAATTCATGACTTGGCGCCAGGCGCGATCACCAGATCGTATGTCGACACAGGACCGATCATGGAGAAGGCTTGGGCGCAACAGGCCGGTCTCGGTTGGATCGGAAAACATTCCAATCTCGTCTCGCCGGAACACGGCTCCTGGCTGTTACTGGGTGAAATTCTTACCACGCTTGAGCTGTCGCCAGACGTCCCAGGTTCGGACCTTTGCGGCAACTGCTCACTATGTATCAAGGCCTGCCCGACCGGAGCCATCGCCGAACCCTACGTCGTCGATGCCACTCGTTGCATCTCCTATTTGACGATCGAATTTCGTGGAAGCCGCGAAGACATCCCTCAGGAACTGGCTTCGCGGATGGGCCATCATATCTTCGGATGCGACGACTGCTTAGACGTCTGCCCCTTCAATCTTCGTGCGGAACCGACGAAGGAAACGGCGTTTCTCCCTACCAGGAGAACGCTCGCTCCGCAATTAGAGGACCTCTCCGCGCTGGACGAAGCGACATTCGCTGAAGAATTTCGCACCAGCCCGATCCGGAGAACAACATTCAAGGGCTTTAAACGCAACGTCGCTATCGCTCAAACAAACAAGTAGATACCACCACCTACTCCCAATCTCTTACCCCCTTACGAGGACTTGCCCCTTCCATCCACTTCAGAATAGGAGTAGGCTTACCTGGGTTACAGCGGTTTGCGACGGGGCTGAACAAGGAGTGTTCCTATGCATACCCCGGTCGTTGCACTCATCTCGGCCGACTCTTCATCGAAAACGGTCCTCGAAGAGGCTGTCTCAGAACGCTCAACCACTCTTCTCACGGCCACAACGACAGAAGCAGGCCTTCGACTGCTCAGCCAGCGGAGAGACCTCACTCTCATCGTGTGTGACGACAGCGAGGGACGGATTGCGCGAGCGTCTGTGCTCGCTCAAGCGAGACAGGCTGTTCCGCCAATCCCCGTGGTGGTGCTTGGCCAATGGGATTCGGCCAAAGCCGCGCTCGAAGCAGTCCGCGAAGGCGCAACGGACTATCTGCCGAAACCGCTTTCGGTTGACGCTATCAAATCCACGCTGCTCTCCGCGCAAACCAACCACACACTGATCGCTCCGGATACTTCCGACCGGCCGCTGGCCTTCGAGCAAATCGTGAGCATCTCTCCACAAATGCAGCTCGTCAAACACCTCGCTCAGGAAGTGGCACGTACCGACGCCACCGTCTTGATCACTGGTGAAAGCGGCACTGGGAAGGAACTCTTTGCTCATGCCATCCATGCCGCCAGCCCACGATCGAAAGGCCCGTTTATCGCGCTCAACTGTGCCGGGATTCCCGAGCCTCTTCTCGAATCGGAACTCTTCGGCTATCAACGCGGAGCCTTCACGGATGCCAAGCAGACGAAACTAGGAAAATTTCAACTCGCCGAAAGCGGGACCCTCTTTCTCGATGAGATCGGCGAGATGAGCCTGTCTGCGCAAGCAAAGCTCTTACGCGTCCTCGAAGACCATCTCGTCGATCCCCTCGGCGACACGCACAGCATCAAGGTCAATATCCGCGTGATTGCCGCTACGAATGAGGATTTGCCGACCCAGATCAAAGCCGGACGCTTCCGTCTCGACCTGTTCTACCGGCTGAACGTCTACCAACTGCGCATTCCGCCACTGCGTGAGCGGCCGGAGGATATCGAACCCATTCTCTTGTCGTTCTTGACTCTCGCGCGCAAGAACCGTGGTTGCCGCATTCACGGCATTGCTCCGGACGCGCTCTCCCATCTGCAGCGCCACGATTGGCCGGGCAATGTGCGGGAACTCCATAATGTGTTAGAAGGGCTGACGATCACCTGCAAAAGCGACACGATTCAATCGGAGCATTTGCCGCAGACAGTCCGCCCGGCAAAAGGAGCAGGAGCAAACGCTTCTCCAGAAAAGCCCTCACTGCTGGCTTTCGGTCTCTCCTTTCAAGATATGGAAAAGAAGATATTGGAGGAAGCACTCCGCAAGGCGGCAGGGAACGTGTCCGAAGCAAGCCGTCTACTGAAGATGACCCGCAACACGCTTCGTTACCGCATGGCCAAATACCACATCTCGTAGTAGGGGTCTCGCAAGAGCCACCTTCTACCGCACTGTCACAATTGTGACGCCGTCGCCGCCTTCGTGTCGATCTCCGGGGCGACTACCAGCGACGTAGGGGGACTCCTTGAAGTACGCTCGGAGCGCAGCTTTGAGTTTCCCCGTGCCGTGGCCATGGATGATTCTGAGAGAGGGCGCTCCCTCGAGCGTAGCCCGATCCAATGCAGCCACGACATGATCCAGCGCCTCGTCGGCCGCTTGCCCGCGTACATCGACGACCGTCTGCTCGTCGGCGTGGTAGGAACCCCCTGCGCCGATGGGTTTCGGGACCGATGAACCGATTGATGGGGACAGCGATGCGGTTCCCGGCGCCAAACCGACGAGATTGCTCACGGTCGCCAGGAGTTCTCCTTCGCCCACTTTCACACGGACGCGCTTTTTCCCCTGAGGCATCTCCAGCAAGGTTCCTCTCATGCCCAGCCCGCCGATCTCAACCTGATCGCCGGCCTTCAATTGGTTGAGTGGAACCGGCTGGCCGGGAGGAGCCAGCTCCGCTCTCACCCGGGCTTCAAGTTCGACCAGCCGCTGCGTGGCTTCTTTCGCCTTGATCAATTTTTGTTCGCGCTTCATTTCGTCGACCGTCGCCTGGACCTCGGCGCGTGCGCGGCTGAACTGTTCTTGCAATTTCTTCTTGATGCCTTTGCGCTCCTCGCGCTCGGTGGCTTCCAGCTTCGCCAGCTGCTCTTTGGCCCTCTCTGCCGCCACTTCAGCTTCGGTTCTTGCCGCCACAGCACGTGCCAGGTCGTCCGTGAGCTGACGTTGTTTCGTGTGCAAATCATCCAGCATCCGCTCCAATACCCGATCGTCTTTCTTCAGCTTCAGTCTGGCATCGTCGAGAAGACCCTGATCCATCCCAAGGCGCCCCGCGATCTCGATCGCGGAAGACCCCCCCGGCATACCCATGAACAACCGATAGGTCGGCGAGAGCGTCGCGACGTCAAATTCGACGCTGGCATTGGCGAATCCCGGCTGTCGTTTGGGCCAAGGCCTTCAGCGACCGGTAGTGCGTCGTCGCAATCGACCTTCATGCCCAGCGCAGCCAGCCGGCAGAGCAAGGCTTCGGCCAGAGCGGCTCCCTCTGTCGGATCCGTCGAGGTGACCGGCTCATCGAGCAAGATCAGTGCGTGACGGGTGCCATGCGTATCGTTCAGCAACTGAATCATCTGCGTCATGTGAGCGGAGAAGCTCGATAGGTCGCGGGCCAGGTCCTGCGCATCTCCGATGTCGGCGAAGAGGTCGGGAAAGATCGCCATCTCGGATTCCGGCTCACAAGGTAACAGCATGCCGGCCCTCGCCATTAAGGCAAAGAGACCGACAATTTTGAGCGTGACGGTCTTTCCGCCGGTATTGGGACCGGAAATGACCAAGACCTGGATGTGGTCATCCAGAACGATGTCGTTGGCCACGACTCGTTCCTTCGAGAGTACCAAGAGCGGATGCCTGGCCTGTTTCAGCCGAACCCGCCCTTGCTCGTTCAACAACACCGGATGGGCCCTAAGCTGCCGGCCGAACGACGCTCGCGCTGCAATGCGATCCAATTCCCCCAGTGCGATGATGCCAGCCACGATCACGTTGGCCTTCTCCGCAATCAGACCAGACAATTCACGAAGAATTCGCTGCACCTCCCGATCGATCTCACGATCGGCCACCTTGATCGCATTGTTCAGCTCAACCAGCTCGCGCGGTTCTAAAAAGACTGTCGCGCCACTGGAGGACACGTCGTGAACGATGCCAGGCACACGCCCCTGCATTTCGATTTTGATCGGCATAACATAACGGCCCTCGCGCTGCGCAAAATATTGTTCCTGCAAGAGCTCGGTCATAGCGCCGCGAGTGCAGAATCTGGTCGAGCTGCTGGCGGATCTGTTGCTTCAGATCATTGGCGTGATGAGTGAGTCGGCGCAATTCCGGCGTGGCCGATTCCTTGATTGATCCATCCGGTTGGATTGAAGCATCCAGCGACTGTCTGATTTCTCGCAGTTCGCTTCCCAACCGGAGTGCATGCGCCGCAGCCACAACGGCCGGCGCTTCGAGCGTATGCCGGTTGAGAAAGTGCTGAACCTCCTCCCATAAGTTGAGCACGATGGCATGATCACGCAGTTCATGCGTCTCTAACACGGCACCTTTTCCCGCCCGCGCCAGCGTCTCCCGCACATCGGGGAACGAGAATGTCGGCATGGTGTCCGTGCCTTCTTGCAGCCGGACCATTTCTGTAGTCTCCTGCTGCCACCGCTGCGCCTCGTCAAGCTCGGTCGTGAGCGGGCAAGACCTCGTTCGCGCCGCCCCTAACGTGGAACGGGTATGGGTGGCCAGCGCTTCGAGCAATTTTCCCCATTCCAAGACCTGCGTGGTTTGCTCGAACAGCGTCACAGGCTCCTCATCGCTTCCTCTCCCTGGTAGAGCAGGTCATGAACTCTAGCGAACCACCTATTGTGTTCGCAAGGTAACTCAAAACCTCTCTGCCGACGCGGCGTTACCACTTTTGTATCGCTTGACAAGGTAAGGAGCCATCGATACTATCGCCATCATCGCGGCCGGGATTGACCGGCCTGTTTTTTCTTGGAGGAACCCCCCTTACCATGGCTATTCGAGTTGGCATCAACGGATTTGGACGGATCGGACGTAACGTCCTGCGCGCGTCGCTCGGCGATCCGGAATTGCAGTTTGTCGCGATCAACGACCTGACCGACGCCAAGACGCTCGCCTATTTATTGAAGTACGACTCCGTGCACGGCACCCTGAAGGGGCGCGTCGAAGCCAAGGATGATCAGATTCTCGTCGACGGCAAAGCGATCAAGGTGCTTGCGATCAAAGATCCGAAAGAGTTGCCCTGGAAGGATCTGAACGTCGAGGTCGTTATCGAGTCGACCGGCCGTTTCACCGATCGCGAAGGCGCAGGCAAGCACCTCTCGGCCGGAGCCAAGCAAGTCATCATTTCGGCCCCGGCGAAAGACCCCGATGTGACCATCGTGTTGGGCGTCAACGAGGACACATTCGACCCGAAAACACACCACATTATCTCCAATGCTTCCTGCACAACGAACTGCCTCGCTCCGGTCGCCAAGGTGCTCCTGGAGAATTTTGGCATCAAGCACGGTGTGATGACGACGATCCACTCGTATACCAATGACCAACAGTTGCTCGATCTGCCCCACAAGGACTTGCGGCGTGCACGGGCGGCCGGCATGTCGATGATTCCCACCAGCACCGGCGCGGCGAAGGCCTTGCATCTCGTGCTGCCCCAATTGAAGGGCAAGATGGACGGGCTGGCCATTCGCGTCCCGACCCCGAATGTTTCGCTAGTGGATCTCACCGTTGAAACCGAGAAGGATTGCGATGTGGCCGCGGTCAACGCTGCGTTTCGCAAAGCCGCGAACGGGCCGCTGAAAGGCATTCTGGACTACTCCGAAGATCCGATCGTGTCGATCGACCAGAAAGGCGACGATCACTCTGCCACGGTCGATGCGCCTTTGACGACCGTGATCGACAAACGGCTCGTTAAGGTGACGGCCTGGTACGACAATGAATGGGGCTATTCGTGCCGTGTCCGCGACCTGATCAAGGTTCTCGCGGCCAAGTCTAAAGGCCGGTGACTTCAGCGTTCGCCGCAGCCATTCGGCCCGCTCCAGCTGAGCCGTGAGGGATCGCCCATGAATCTGCACAAACAAACGATCGACGACATGGCCCTTTCGGGCAAGCGCGTCATCATCCGCGCCGATTTCAACGTCCCGCTGGACGATTCGCTGCAAATCACCGACGACACCCGCATCCGTTCCACCCTCCCGACCATCAACCGCGTCGTCGACGACGGCGGCAAAGTCATTCTCTGTTCGCACCTTGGCCGCCCGAAGGGCAAGTTCGATCCTAAATTCAGCTTGGCTCCGATTGCCAAACGGTTGGGCCGTCTCCTCGGCAAGGACGTGATCTTTGCGCCGGACTGTATCGGCCCGACCGTTGAAAATCTCGTCGCCAAGATGAAACCCGGCGACGTCATGCTGCTGGAAAATCTTCGTTTCCATGACGGCGAAGAGAAAAACGATGACGCCTTTTGTAAGTCGCTTGCCGCGCTCGGCGACGTCTATATCAATGACGCGTTCGGAGCCGCGCATCGGGCCCATGCCTCGACAGTCGGCATCACCAAATTCATTCCAGCTTCGGCCGCCGGCTTCCTGCTCAAGAAAGAAATCGAATATCTGGAAGGCGCGGTGGAAAATCCTGTCCGGCCATTCGTCGCCATTCTCGGCGGCGCCAAAGTATCCGGAAAGATCGGTGTCATTGAAAACCTGGGGAAGCGCGTCGACAAGGTCATCATCGGCGGAGGTATGGCGTTCACCTTCTTGAAGGCCAAAGGGCTCGAGATCGGCAACTCACTGGTCGAAAACGATATGCTCGACTTCGCCAAAGGCATTGAAGAACATGCCTTTTCACGCGGCGTGAAATTCTACCTGCCGGTGGACTGCGTCGTAGCAGCCAGCCGAGAGCCTGGCGCGGAAACCAAAATTGTCCCCGTTCAGGAAATTCCCAAAGGTTGGTACGCGCTCGACATTGGCCCGGCATCAGTCAAGCTCTTCACCGAAGCACTGCAAAACGCCAAGACCATCCTCTGGAACGGCCCGATGGGCGTGTTCGAAATCGATGCCTACGCGCGTGGCACGCTCTCTGTGGCTCACGCGATCGCCGATGCCTACGCCCTGACCATCGTCGGCGGAGGCGAAACGGCGATGGCCGTGCATCGAGCCGGCGAATCGGAAAACATTTCCTTCATTTCGACGGGCGGCGGCGCGGCGCTGGAATTATTGGAAGGCAAACAATTGCCAGGCTTGGTCGCCCTGCCCGAACGGAAAGACTAGCAGCGGCAGCCCGCCAACCTCATCATCACGCAGCCCAAGCTATCGTGCGCACCACGCTCATTGTTGGCAATTGGAAAATGAACAAGACGGCCTCGGAAGCCGCCTCGTTCGTTCGCGAGCTGTTGAGCACGCTGCCGATGAGTCCTACCGTCGAGGTTGTACTTGCTCCGCCCTTCACAGCCCTGGAGTCAGTCCGCACCGCCTTGGGGCCATCATCCCGCATGGGTCTTGGCGCGCAAAATCTTCATTGGGAACAGCAAGGTGCCTTTACAGGCGAGATTTCCGGTCCGATGCTGCGAGACCTCGGCTGCACCTATGTCATCGTCGGCCATTCGGAACGGCGTACGTTGTTTGGCGAGCGTGACGGCGACATTCACAAAAAGGTACGCGCGGCATTGGCCAACCAACTTCGCCCAATCCTCTGCGTCGGCGAATCACTCGGTGAGCGTGAAGCGGGCCGCACGGAATCGATCGTGATCGGCCAAGTCACCGCAGGCTTAGCGGACTTGACGAGTCAAGATCTTGCCATCGTTACCATTGCCTATGAACCGGTCTGGGCGATTGGAACGGGACGCGCAGCGACTACAGAACAGGCCGTGGCCGTGCATCAGGCCATTCGTTCGTGCATTGCGACCGGCTGGAATAAAAAGACAGCAGAAGGCTTGAGGATCTTGTACGGTGGGAGCGTCACTCCGCAAAACGCAGAATCCCTCTTGACGGAATCGGACATTGACGGCGCGCTCGTGGGCGGGGCTTGTCTGAAGACGGAATCGTTTGCTACAATCACGCTCGCAGCACAGAAAAAACGCATACGCTAGATCGGAGTTCCATGCATACTCTCGTCATTATCATTCACGTTATCGCCTGTTTTCTCATGATCGGAGCCATTCTCCTGCAATCCGGCAAGGGGGCGGAAATCGGCGCGGCCTTCGGCGGATCGAGTCAGACCGTCTTCGGCAGCCGGGGCCCGGCTAATTTCTTGAGCAAGTTCACGGTCGTGGTCGCCGCGGTGTTCATGCTGACGTCGCTCAGCCTGGCGATCCTCGCAAAGGAAAAGACCTTCTCGTCGACGGTCATCGACCTCAAGAAAAAAGAAACCTCTCAACCGGTACCGGCCGCTCCAGCAGACAAACCGGCAGCCGATTCGCACTCCTCCGGCGATGATCCCGCCACCGCTCACTAGGTTAGACGAGCCCTCTCAGCTATTTTTATCAATCAGGTAGCTGCGTAGCTACGCAAACACATCCACGCTAATGGGACGCTCAGAAAAGCCTTTCCGGCAAGGCCGCAGCGAACGAAGAGGCGATCGTACGGGAGCCTCAAAGTGATGCGAGAACGAAGCTTGGGCAAAAGCCGCGTCTCGGCGTGGGTAGGGTTGGGCGGGTGAGAAAGAGGATTTTTCAGCGTCCCGTTACACGCGGGTGAGCCAGGACTCGTGGGAAGGGTCTTCTCCGCGCACGATGGAGAAGAAGCGCTTTTGCAAAGCCAGCGTGATCGGGCCGGGCTTTCCCGTCCCGATGCGGCGATTGTCGATCTCTCGAACCGGAGTCAATTCCGCAGCAGTTCCCGTCACAAACACTTCGTCGGCAATATACATTTCATCACGCGTGAACCGCTCTTCGAGCACCACTATGCTCTGTTCTCGCGCGAGATCGATCACCGCATTCCGCGTGATGCCTTCTAGAATGGAAGTCAGCGGGATCGTCTTAATGCGTCCCTTCCGCACGATGAAGATATTCTCCCCTGTTCCCTCAGAGACGTAGCCTTCCGGGTCGAGCAGAATCGCTTCATCGTACCCATCGGCCTTCGCTTCCCGCTTGGCCAGAATCGAGTTCACATAGTACCCGGAAATTTTCCCTCTCGTCATCGACACGTTGACATGGTGGCGCGTAAACGAGGACACGCGGGCCCTCATGCCATTGGCCAGCGCGTCGTCTCCGAGGTACGAGCCCCATTTCCAGGCGGCAATGGCCAATTTGATCGGATTGTCCCCCGGATAGACGCCCATGGCCCCATATCCGATATAGAGCAATGGACGGATATAACAGGCATCCAGCTTGTTGATCCTGACTGTTTCGACGATGGCCTCCGCCACCTGCTTCTTGTCATAGGGAATCGTCATCATGACGATATGGGCGGACTCAAACAACCGATCGACATGCTCCTGCAATTTAAAAATGGCCGAACCGGACTTGCCCTTATAGCAGCGAATGCCCTCGAACGCAGCCAACCCGTAATGGAGAGAATGGGTCAAGACGTGCACATGTGCGTCCGCCCAGTTGACGAACGATCCGTCCATCCAGATTTTGCCTTGCGGCTCCATCATGAAACGGACTATAGCAGCGGGTTCGAAGAAGCGTCAAGCAAACGGCGGAGTATGTTACTTATTTCGGCTGGTTGCGACGCATGCTGATGTGTTCATTGAGGAGATCAGTGATGCGATGTGCGGCTCCAGGAGTGAGATGATCGATCTTCAACCCGAACTCGTACCGATTGACCCATCGGACCGAGGCGCGCGCAATTTCAAGCGGAGGGCTGTGTTCTTCCAAAGAAACCCTGAGGGATAGGTCGGTTCCCGGCTGGAGAGTGTGATCTCCAAGGATCCGCATCCCGGTACGTGACAGATTCATGACCACACCTTTCCCGATCACGCTTCCGCTTAGATAGTAGGAGCTGTACCACGTCGGGATACGGCGATACGGACGGAGCACAAACTTTCTGCTCTGTCCCTTCTCTCTCGCGATCTTCATACTCCCACCATACAACGTCACCGCCTTGAGAAAACAGCCTACGAACAGGGGGAGGGAGCAGCCTACAAGGAGTAGGCGGCGAGCGCTACCCGCATAGCCCTACCTTACCTTGACACCTTTGAAATCATTGTGATACATAACGACGTTCTACGTTCTGTCAGGGAGGCAGGCACTGATGTATGCAATCGTTGAAACAGGCGGCAAGCAATATCGGGTCGAAAGCGGGTCTCTCGTCCAAGTAGAAAGCCTTCCAGGCGAGGTCGGCGGTACCGTGGAACTGAGCCACGTTCGGCTGGTTCACGGCGACCAGGGCATCATGGTCGGACAGCCACTGGTGAAAGGCGCGAAAGTGACGGCGGAAATTGTCGACCAGGGCCGGACTCGTTCGATCATCGTGTTTAAAAAACAACGACGGAAAAACTATCGGCGCACGAAGGGCCATCGTCAAGGATTCACCAAACTGCGCATTACCGGCATCGCGACAGCATAAGTAAGGATCTGCCATGGCAACAAATAAAGGCGGCGGCTCATCTCGAAACGGAAGAGACAGCAATCCGCAATATCTGGGAGTCAAAGCATACGGCGGCGAAACCGTCAAGGCTGGAGCCATCATCGTACGCCAGCGCGGGACCAAATTCTTCCCCGGTTTCAACGTCGGCCTCGGCAAAGACCACACCCTCTTCGCCCGCGTGACGGGAATCGTCAAATTTGAGGGCGGACGCGCGCGACAGAAGGTCAGCGTCTACCCAGCGCCCGCGACTGCCTAACCAGCGCATTCCTTTCTCCTGAGCCACATGTCATTGACGGCGAGGATTTCTTGCACCGCTTTGTCGCCGCGCAAGAGTCTTCCCGGTAATGGGCGTCCCCATCGTCCTATAGGAAGCGGTGTCCGATGTTTGTCGATGAAGTCCGTATTACCATGAAAGCCGGTCGCGGCGGAGACGGCAGCTGCAGTTTCCGCCGGGAAATATTCGTCCCTCGGGGCGGCCCGGACGGAGGAGACGGGGGCAATGGCGGGGACGTGGTCTTTACGGCCTCGCACCGGCTCACCACCCTCCTCGACCTCCGCTATCAGAGACACTACGAAGCAGAAGACGGCAAGCCTGGTGGCGGATCTCATTGCACCGGACGCAGGGGAAAATCTGTCGACGTCATGTTGCCCGTGGGAACCGTCATCTACGATGACATCACGGGGGAGGTCCTGGCCGACTTGGTCACGGACGGTGAATCTGCAACGATTGCACATGGCGGCAAAGGCGGGCGAGGCAACAACCATTTCGCCACCTCTACCAACCGCGTCCCTACACACTTTGAACACGGGACTGAAGGCGAAGCGCGAGACTTGCGGCTCGAGCTCAAGCTGCTCGCCGATGTGGGGCTAGTGGGATTTCCGAATGCCGGAAAATCGACGTTGATCGCCGCCATTTCAGCTGCGCGTCCAAAAATCGCAGATTATCCCTTCACGACCTTGGTTCCCAATCTCGGCGTGGTCCGCTATGGAGAGGATCGCAGTTTTGTCGTGGCCGACATTCCAGGATTGATTGAAGGTGCACATGAGGGCAAGGGACTCGGCATCCAGTTTTTGCGACATATCGAACGCACGTCGCTGCTCCTGCAACTCATCGACGTGTCGGAAGGGGCTATCGAAGACCCGGTAACGAGCTTTGAGATCATGCGTAACGAACTGGCCGCCTATGATCCGACACTGGCGAAGCGTCCGTTTGCCGTCGTGGCCACGAAGATCGATGCGGCCGGTGACAGGACGAGATTGCAATCGCTCCAGGCCTTTTGCAAGCGCCGACGTATTCGATGTCTGCCTATTTCAGCGGCGACCAGAGAGGGACTGACGGAACTGATCACCTTTATCGGACAACAGGTCGAACAACTCCGGACGACGGCATGCGAGACGAAGTCCTAAAGCAAGCCAAACGGATCGTCGTGAAGATCGGGAGTAGTTTGGTCTCCTCCCGGGAGACCGGTTTGCAACCGGAACGGATCGATCGCTTGGCAGAGGAAATCGCCGCCCTCCGATCGGCCGGTCGGCAAATCCTGATCGTGTCCTCCGGCGCTATCGTTTCCGGCATCAAGAAACTCGGGCTCAAGGATTACCCCAAGAGTTTGCCGGTCAAACAAGCCGCCGCGGCGGTCGGCCAAAGCCGATTGATGTGGGCCTATGAAAAATCGTTTGAGCGCCTCGGCGTGATGGTGGCGCAGATTCTTCTGACGCACCACGACTTGGCCGATCGGCGGCGGTTTCTGAACGCACGGCATACGTTGGCTGCGCTGATCGATTTTCAGGTTATTCCGATCATCAATGAGAACGATACCGTGGCCGTAGATGAAATCCGCGTCGGCGATAACGACACGCTGGCCGCGGAAGTCGCTCATTTGATCGATGCGGATCTGCTCGTGATTCTGTCCGATGTCGACGGTTTGTTCACGGAAGATCCGAGGAAGATGCCCTCGGCGCAGCTGATCCCGCTCATCACCGACATCAACGAAGACATCGAACGGCGCGCCGGTGTTTCGACCACATTTGAGGGCACCGGAGGTATGGCCACTAAAGTTCGTGCCGCCAAGAAAGTAGCCGAATATGGCGTAGCCACGCTGATTCTGAACGGACAGAAACCGGGGCTCCTGCCCCGCGTTCTCTCGGGGAGCACCGACGGGAGTCTCTTTCTTGCGAAAGAGCGCCGCATGACCAGTCGGAAGCATTGGATCGGCTACACATTGCGGGCACGCGGAACGGTTTCACTTGATCCGGGAGCCGTCGACGCTCTGACCAAACGAGGCAAGAGTCTCCTGGCCTCAGGCATCGTGAATGTGGCCGGCTCCTTTGAAGCCGGTGACGCCGTGAGTTGTCTTGACCAAGACGGTAAGGAGTTCGCCAAAGGCCTCGTGAACTTTTCCTCCGACACGTTGGCCCAGATCAAAGGGTTAAAAACGGCGGAAATCCAACAACGACTTGGTCCCCAGGAGTACGAGGAAGTGATCCATCGGGATAATCTCGTCATCTTGTGAATGTTGAATGACAGGTCGGCGTGCAATACCCAGAACATGGAACATGAACATTCAACAGTCGTCATTCAGCAGTAAGACATGCGCCTTGGCTTACTAGGCGGAACGTTCAATCCCATTCACAACGGGCACTTGGCCATTGCACGTCAGACTCGTGACGCGCTGGCGCTCGATCGCGTGCTCTTCATCCCGACGAATGATCCGCCGCACAAACCTCACCAGAGTCTGGCTCCGGCGCAAGACCGCTACGAGATGGTCCAGCTGGCGATTGCATCTGACCCCCTACTCGCCATTTCGGATGTCGAGCTGCGACGTTCGGGAAAATCGTATTCGATCGATACGGTGAGCCAGCTCCAACAGGAATATGGACCGCAGACTCAACTGTATTTTTTGATCGGGTTGGATGCCTTCCTCGATTTTACCAGTTGGCATGAGCCGGCCACCCTGCTGACGCTGTGCTCATTTATCATCATTTCTCGGCCAGGACTTTCATTTCAAGCCCTCTCCGCCCTGTCCATGCTTCCACCCCTCCCGCAGCAGTCACTCCTGGATCTGGACGGGGGCCGCAGCTCCAGGCTTCAGGCTCCCATGGGCACACACTCCTTGACCTGCCTTCGATTACCGCCCTCCGACATCTCAGCATCAGACATTCGCTCAAATTCAAGCAGGGCCTTCCCACGGCAAATCTGTTGCCGCCCTCGGTGGAATCTTATATACTTCAACATCATCTCTACGACAAGAGGACGCCGATCGCACGAACATCGAAGTCCACGGCCCTCGCCATTGCGAGGGCCATGCTCGACAAGAAGGCCACCGACGTCCTCATCCTCCACGTTGCGAAGCTGACCTCCGTTGCCGACTATCTGGTCATGGGCTCTGCGGATTCCGATCGGCAAACCAGAGCGATCGCCGATCACGTAGACGGTATGTTCTCCCACACCGGTCCAGACCGCTGAGCATCGAAGGCAGGCGGTCGTCACAGTGGGTTCTGATGGACTTCGGCGATGTTATCGTCCATATTTTCAGGCAAGATGCCCGTAAGCATTACGCACTTGAACGGTTGTGGGCCGACGCCAAGCGCGTGCCTATCCCAGGCCAGGAGCCGCCGCCGATGCTGACTCCGAAGCCGACCCCGCGAACGAGGGCGAATACGGCGAAACGAGGCGTAGATCGATGCTCCGACTGCTCACCACCATCTTCCTCGTCAGCACCGGCATCTTCCTCTACAGCTATTCCCGCGAATTGAATCCTGGGACGGTCACGGTCCAGACCAGCCCCTCCACTCAATTCGAACTGAGCCCTGTCACCCTCGTCGTCTTTTCCATGGCGGTCGGCGCCGTGCTCGTCGCCTTGGCTGTCGGCATGCGGCAAACCGCCCACGTCATCGGCAATTGGCGCAGCACGCGCCTGTTGCGGCGGAAAGAAAAAATCGACGCCCTCCATCGTGAAGGCACCCATGCCTTTATGTCGAAACGCACCGTCGAAGCCATCGGCCTGTTCGAAAAGGCGCTGGCGATGGACCCGAATCGTGTCGACTCGCTGCTATGGCTGGGAAACATTTATCGGTGCGAAAGCAACTTCGCCGAGGCGATCCGCCTCCATCAGAACGCGCGAATCGCGTCGACGACCGGAACATCGAAATTCTGTTGGAGTTGGCGAACGATCTCGAAGGGCGCCAAACGGTACGAAGACGCACTTACAGACCCTGCAGAAGATGCTCAAGATCGAACCCGATAACCTGACCGCGCTCATCCGCAAGCGCGATCTGCTCATTCGGCTTGAAAAATGGAGCGAGGCGCTCGAAATCCAGCATCGCATCGCTGAAGGCCAACCTGCCTGAACCGGAACGGCGGGCCGAAGCCCAGCTCCTCACCGGCTGCATGTATGAGGTCGGGCGCCAACTGCTGGAACGAGGCCACCCCGATAAGGCACGTCGCTACTTCCGCGGCGCCATTAAGAAAGATCGGACGTTCTTGCCGGCCTATGTCGGGTTTGGTGAAATCTTGATCCGGGAAGGCAAGACCAAACATGCCGTAGAAATTCTCGAAAAAGGTCTATGCCAAGACCCGTAACGTGCATCATTCTGCACCGCTCTCGAAGAACTCTTTCTCGAACAGGGCGAACCCAGCGAAATTATCCGCGTCTATCAGGAAGCCCTGCGGCAAGACCCGAACAACCCATGCTCGCAGTTCTATTTAGGCAAGCTCTACTACCGACTGGAAATGGTCGACGAAGCCTTCGATATCCTCTCGACCGTCGAAGGACCTACAGGATCAACTGGTCGATTACCATAAGATCATGGCCAATCTTATTCCTGCGCAAGCAGCATATGGAACAGGCCGTCGCCGAACTCAAGAAAGCCCTGCATTTCAAGAAACGTGTGGTCGTTCCCTATGTCTGCACCGCCTGCCAGCAAGAATCGACCGAATGGTCTGGGCGCTGCCGCCGCTGCGGGACCTGGAATACATTAGTCGCACTGCCCTGGCTGGAAGGCGGTCAAGCGCAGGACAAGACAGCGCCCCACTCCCACTCTCAGCCGTTCCCTACCAAGGCATTGCTTCTCCCTTCGAAACCGTGTAGGTTTTCGGCCAGTCTGCAAGCTGCCTCACAGATGCGGTTCCTCCGCATCCCAGTCAATGCAACTTGAGAAGATGAATGGAGTGTCCCATGGTCGACTACTCAGGATTTCGCTGCCAAAGCCTTGCGCGACGAAGTCCTTATCACGAACGGAATGCCAGGCCGTGCTCGATACTCCTGACGAGCATTTGCTGGGGCTCCTCCAAGCCGCCTTTACCGTCCGCTCCCGCTATTTCGGCAAGACCGTTCGCCTCCAGATGTTGCAGAACGCCAAGAGCGGAGCCTGCCAGGAAGACTGTCACTACTGTTCCCAATCTGCGATCTCCACCGCGCCCATCGAACGCTATAACCTCGTGCCGCAACAACAGATGATCGACGGCGCCCGACAAGCCGCGGCCTCCAAAGCCCAACGCTATTGCATCGTCATCAGTGGTCGGAGTCCCTTGGATCGGGAAATCGACGAAATCGCCGGAGCCGTCCGCTCGATCAAGCAGGAGATTCCGATTCAGATTTGCTGCTCACTCGGCCTGATGAACGAAACCCAAGCCAAGCGGCTCAAAGCTGCGGGCGTCGATCGGGTGAACCACAACCTGAATACGAGCGAAGCCTTTCACAGCTCGATCTGCACCACGCACACCTTTCAGGACCGGCTCGCCACGATAAGAAACGCGCGCGCAGCAGGACTGGAAATCTGCTCTGGGGGGATCGTCGGGATGGGCGAGAAGGACGACGATCTCATCGACCTGGCCATGGCACTGCGCGAAGTGAAACCGGATTCGATCCCTCTCAATACTTTACATCCGGTAGCAGGAACCCCGTTGGAACATTGCGATCACCTCACTCCGCAACGATGCCTGAAAGTGCTCTGCCTCTTCCGTTTTCTCCACCCGCGCACGGAAATCCGCATTGCCGGCGGACGGGAACACAACCTCCGCAGTCTCCAACCGCTGGCCCTCTATCCGGCCGACTCCGTCTTCGTGAACGGCTACCTGACGACGCCAGGCGCCCCAGCGCCGGAAGTCTGGGGAATGATCGAAGATCTCGGATTCAAAATAGAAGTCGATTATCGGCAGCTGGTGGCTGGATAGCTCTCTCACTCTTCTCTCAATCCTTCCACGACCGGTTGTCTCGCTGCCCAGCGGGCGGGAAAGTAGCCGGCGATCCATGCAGCGCTAATTGCCAACAGCACAGCTTGGGAGAGAACTCCCAGGGGAATGGTCATGCGGATGGTCCAACCGAACGATTGTTTATTGATGACGGCAATTAATATCCAGGCCAACGCCAGCCCACCGATCACTCCCAAGACCGCTCCAATAAGCCCGAGATAGACGGATTCCCAGAGCACCAGTCGCTCCACCTGTTTCGCGCTGGCACCGATGGCCTGTAGCGTAGCCAATTCGCGTCGCCGTTCCAGGACGGCGGTGACCAACGTATTCACGATCCCGAGGATGGCGACCAACACAGCAATCGCTTCCAGGACATACGTCAGCACAAATGTACGATCGAAGATATTCAAGATTTCCTGACGAAGCTCCTTGTTTCGAATGATCGTCGGCTGCGTCATCTGCTCCTGCCCGCTGGTCAACCTTCGGATCATAGCCTGACGAACCGGTTCACTATCGGCATCCGGTTCCAGATAGATGGCAAAGACCGTGACGCGATCATCGTCCCAAAAACGATGGTAAAAACTCCGCTCCATCACCATCTTTCCACCGTCGGTCGCATAGTCGTAGAAGATGCCCTCGACAGGAACCGTCTGGAGCCCTTTCGGCGTCGTGATCGTGACTGATCCACCGGTATGCAGATCAAGCCGGTTCGCCAACACCTCGGACACTACCACGCCGCCCGTTTCGGCGGCCCGCATGAGCACCGTCCTCCAATCACCCTCAACCATCAGGTAGCGTCCCCGCTGCGCGTGAAGCCGGAGATCCCTTGAAATCAATGCCACCGACTGGCCTTGTGTTTCCACCTGGACATCACGATATGTATCGACTGCTGCCACGCCTTCAATCGTTTGCAGTACCGATAACCATGCGGCTGGTAATGTGCGGGAAGCCTGTCCGACTTGCTTGCTATGCAACCAGGCCGGCGGGGCGAGAATGAGATCGGCCATCACGGTTTCATTGACCCAGGCCTCGACTGTCTCGCGGAAACTGCGAACCATTACGACGACACCGATCATGATAGCCAGCCCCACCATCAACGCAGAAATAGTCACGGCATTGCGACCCGGGTGGCGCGCCGCATGATCAGCGGCCATGTGTCGGAGATTCCCTGAGAGCGCCGGAGCCGCCATCGCGGATCGCCGATGCGTCGGTCGCAATGCCATAAGACACACGGGCGCCAGGAGAGCCAGGGCCCCCAGCAGGCAAAGCGTCGCGGCATAGCCAAAGATCGGCAGGCCTCCAACGGGGCGGCCGAACGCGCACAGGGTTCCGATGATCAGCAGCGTCACACTGCCCCATACATACCGCCGGCTTCGCAAGGCTTCCGACGTCTCATAGTCGCCTGGTGCGAGGGCCTTGGTCGTCACGGTTCGGCTGGCGTCGATGCTAGGACCGAGTGCCCCCGCCATCGAGACGACCATTCCGATCGTGACGCCTCGCGCGAGGGATGTCAGGCTCTGGCCATCAAACGACGTAAAGATCCCGTTTGACGCAAGCGGCACATACAGATCACTGATCGTGCGGCTGACCAGCACGACCAGGCTGCGTGCCACCCAGAGACCGGCGAGGCCCCCCAACAGTCCTCCGAGACAGCCGAACAATCCGGCTTCGAGCAGAAACAGACCGGAGACTCGCTGTTCGGTCATGCCGAGGGCGCGATAAATGCCGATCTCTCGCCGGCGCTGGGCCACCGCAAAACTCATGGTGTTGTAGACGAGAAACATGCCCACCAATAATCCTACCCAGCTCAGGACCGTCAGGTTGAGTTGAAAGGCTCCCACCATTTTTTCAACTTGGGCCGTCCGCTGGGTCGGACGCTGTACGATGAGATGCGGGGGAAGCACTGAACGAACCGCGAGGGCGACGTCTTCAGGCATTCGATCACTTGCCGTGACGACATCGATCCGATCCAGTCGTCCGACCGAGCCGAACAACACCTGCGCCGCGGCAAGATCCATGATCGCCACCCGATCCCAGAGTGACGCACGTCGGTCATCAGTCTGGATCACGCCAGCCACACGTAGCCGCATCGTCCGAGATCCCGCTGCGACATCGAGCGTGCTCCCTTGGCCAAGATTCCAGTCGTGGCTCAACTGCCTACCGAGGTACAAGCTATTAGGGGCGAGAAGGTCGTTCAGCGCGTCCTCTCCGGAGCCCCGTTCAATACGAAACCCCCGCAGGCCAACTTCTTCAATGAGGTCGAGACCATAGACCTGAACACTCTCGCCCCGGTGGGGACCTTCGGCCACAACGATCGCCTCTTCGATGACCGGTGCTATGCTCACCACGCCAGGTACATTTCGAAGGGCAATGATGACGGTTTCGTCAAGTCCCTGATCATGCCCGACGATTTCAAGCGTCGCAGGTCCGGCCACGGTCAGTACGCCTTGCTCGAAAGCGCGCAGCACCTCCACGTTGGCTGCCGTAATGGCCACTGATGCCAGCACGCCCAGCGCCACTCCCACAACGGTGAGAAAAGTTCGGAACGGCTGCTGAAAGGCATGGGCACGGATCAGTGCTCTTGCGAGGGGCAGCGGAAATGTCATTGAACCTAACCTCAGATGATCTTCCTAGATAGTTTGCCCAGGACGAGCGTCGTTTCGCCAGTCTTGATGCGGCAAGAGAGAGCCCTGCACAAATTGGTAGTTTCGTTTACAGAATTCCACACCTTTGCTAGACTCGCTTTCAGTTAGTGTTAGATATTGAAGGTGGGAGACATGAAAACCGCGTTACGACGAAAAACTGAACCGCTTATCGATGAGCCCGTCGACCTCGACCTGCTGACACCGCGACAGCGCGACATCCTTCGTCTGGTATCGATCGGCCACACGAATCGTGAAATCGCGAACATGCTGCAGATTAGCGTGCGAACGGTGGAAGTTCACCGCTTTAATTTGATGCGGAGACTGAACGTGCGCAACGTTGCCCAACTGCTGAGGCGAGCCCTGCAGCTCGGACTCCTGTCCAAATCCTTCGGCAAGTAACCCTCCAGGCTGTTGAAAGATCCGCCAACTGTTCTCGCTCAATGCCTCAACGTTAGTAAAAGCCACACCTGAGGCAAAACCACTATCCGCTCACATGTGATCGAATCGAGCGGCTCAAGCAAAGCTTGGTATGTACCTCCCTCGCCCCTTCGCTTGCTGCGGCCTTGCTCGCGGTAACGGCGCGTCTTGGCGCGCCGGGGTTGGGCGGGTGGGAACGACGGCCTTTTTGAACAGCCTGCTACAATTCCTTTAACTTTCCTCGACCATCCGCAACGGACTTGTAGCCCTTCTTTTCAAGGCAAGCGGCGAGCTCCTGTTCAAGCCGCGCGAACACCCCGACGCCTTCTTCTACCAACACCGTACCGATCTGCACGGCCGACGCGCCACAGAGCACATGCTCGAAAGCATCGACCCCGCTTATCACGCCGCCGGTCCCGATGATCGGCATTTTCCCCTGGAAGTAGTTCCAGAAGGCACGCACATTGGCCAGCGCAACGGGCTTGATAATGCTCCCACCGAGTCCTCCGAACCCTCCCTTCGGCTTGATGACGACGGCTTCAGTTTCCGGGTTCACGACGAGCCCGTTGCCGACGGAATTGATGAGATTGAGGAAATCCACGCCGCAACGGCCGATCACCTCGCCCATGAGCTGGTGATGCGCCGGATCAAAATACGGCGGCAGCTTCACGCCCATAGGGACGGTAATGACTTTTCGCACCCGTTTCATCAATCGTTCTGACGCATCCGCGTCGTAGCCTATTTGCGGTTTTCCCGGAATATTGGGGCAGGAGAGATTGACTTCGATCAAATCGGGCTTCGCCCCATTGATCACCTGGTGCAATCGTCGGGAAATCGTCTTCGCAGAGACCGGCGACGCTGGCAATGACCGGCTTGCCGAATCGTTTCAATTCAGGAATCAGCTCGGCATACGGCGTGTAACCGAGATTCGGCAAGCCCATGGAATTGATCGACCCGCCGGGAAACCCGTAGTACCGCGGCAGCGGATTGCCTTGGCGAGCCTCAACGGTCATCGACTTCGTGACGATGGCCCCGGCACGAGATCGGCCTAGGGCCAACAGTTCTTCCCGCGTCACGCAGAGCGCGCCGGAGGCATTCATGAAACAGCCGGGAAATTTCACGCCGGCAATGGTAAGTCAAAGATCCATCACGACTACTACTCAGTTGACGGCTCGCGTGCTGCGTTCGTCGTCACGAGCTCGTCCATCCTTCATCGTCCAGAATAGTCGGCGGCCGCTGCAGCCGTAGCGCTATGGGTGACCAGCAGGACGGTGTGATGGAGCTGCTGCACCAGCTGACCGCAGCAAGGCGATGATTTCTGCCCCATGCTGGGAATCCAGATTGCCGGTCGGCTCGTCGGCCAAGATGATCTTGGGCTGATGCACGATCGCCCGCGCAATCGCCACACGCTGCTGCTCTCCGCCCGAGAAGCTCGCTCGGCCGATGCTGTCGCGTGCACCATCGAGACCAACTCAAGCACCTCCTCGACGCGTTCTCTCGACTATGCGCCCCTGCTCCCCGCGCAGCAACAAAGGGAAACGCGACATTCTCTGCCACTGTCAGACCGGGGATCAGATGAAAGGCTTGGAAGACAATCCCGATTGTCCACCGCCTGATCCTCGTCCAATCGTTGCTGGTAAATCGAGTGGTCGACGTGGCCCTCCGAGCTGGATCTCCCCCGAGGTCGGCATGTCGAGTCCAGCGATCAGATTGAGCAAGGTGCTCTTGCCGCAGCCGCTCGGACCGACAAAGGCACAGAATGTCCCGGCCGCCACTTCGAGGCTGAGGTCGATCCAAACCGCAAATATGGTCTCCCCCCCGCTCATAGATTTTCGACACCTGCTGTCAGTTTCACCATCGACCGAGATGCACTCCTCTAGTAATGATTGGATTTCGTATATCACACCCATTTACGAAGCGACAACCTTGACAGGCGGCGAGACAGCCGGATAGAGAATGCGCCAATACGTTCACCGGAGCGCTCGATGCTCCACACAGCCAGCCGCGAACGACTGATCGGGTGGTGCCGTCAGGCCCTCCGGTTTGTGCTGCCGGTCGAGTGCATCAGTTGCGGCCGAATGTCACTCAGCACTGACCCGATTCCCTTTTTCTGTACCGCCTGTTGGGACCGGATCACACCCATGCCGGCCCCCGCTGTGCCCGCTGCGATCAACCCTTCGTCTCGTGGCGTCCACGACTCTTACACCGGACCATCAATGCCAGACATTGTCTGGAGCGGCCTCCGGCATATGAGCGGGCCTGGACGCTCTTCCCCTATCTTCCTCCACTACAGGATGCGATCTGCGCGTTCAAATATCGAGGCAAATTTGCACTGGCAAAACCACTCGCTGCACTGATGATTCGCGCCCTGCCGGCGGAGATCGATGTCGATCTGATCGTGCCTGTTCCATTACATCCAGCCAGCCTGCGCGCGCGCGAGTTTAACCAATCGCTGCTGCTGGCCGACCAGCTTGGCCGTCACCTGAAGCGACCGGTGTCGACGACAGACCTTGTCCGCATCCATCGCCACCGATCCTCAAACGACGCTGACGCGGCAGGAGCGGTTGCGAAATCTTCGGCAAGCCTTTGCAGTCCGGAACTCGGAGGTTCTCGCCGGCCGACGCGTGCTCCTCATCGACGATGTCTTTACCACCGGCACGACGCTTAACGAATGTGCGCAAGACACTACTTGAAAGCCGGTGCCTTGTCTGTCTTTGCCCTGACGCTGGCCAGGACGATTGATACGAGCCTGGTGCCGGATCGTATTCTTGGCTGAGACATGCCAGCGCGGTCTCTTACCGGACTTTAGGAATATAGACCATGCCGCTCTACGAATATCGCTGTCTGGATTGTAAGAAGCGCAGCACTATCCTTGTATTGAGTCTTACCAATCAGAAACCGGTCGTCTGTACCCATTGTCAGAGTCCTCGCCTGGAACGACTCCTGTCTCGATTCGCCTCACCGAAGTCTGAAGAAGCCAGACTAGAATCCCTCTCCGACCCTAACGCGCTTGCAGGTCTCGACGAAAACGATCCGGAGAGCATGGAACGTTTCATGAAAAAAATGGGCGAGGAAATGGGAGAAGACTTCGGCGAGGATATCGCGGAAGCTATGGAATCACCACGGGAAAACCCTTCAGACCTGGACAGATCTGACAGCCTTTGACAGGCAATGTCATATATTTTCACTTGACAGATCTCCTTGATTTTCTTACCCTGAGGCAATCCGGAGTCTACTGATAGGCATCCATGGATATCTGCCCACGACGGTTTTCCCATGGCCAAAGAGCCCAAGAGCGAGTTGATGACGGCGGAGGAGACGTGCCGCTATCTGAAGATCACCCAGCGGACTCTCTATCGCTATCTTCAGAACCGCCAGATTCCCGCCTTCAAGCTTGGGAAAGAATGGCGATTCGTACGTTCGGATCTGGAACAATGGATTCGCGACCGGACCAGGCTCGTCTCGTGAAGGAGACACTCCACTGATGTTCGCCGGTGAATATCTCTGCAAAGTCGACGAAAAGGGGCGGTTTATCGTCCCCTCACCTATCCGAGAGCAGATCGAGGCCGAGGGACAGGCCGTCGTCTTTCTCAAAGGCCCGGAAGAATCGATTCTGATCTACTCCATGAAGGAGTGGGAAAAGGTCCTTGAACGGACCAAGACCACGCTTGACGAAGACCAGAGCCGGCTCTTCATGCACTTCGTCGTGTCGGAAGCCGGCACGTCGGAAATCGACAAAGCCGGACGCATCCTGATTCCCGGGCGATTGAGAAAACTCGTGCCGTTGGATGAGGATCAAGAAATCATTCTCGTCGGCCTGTACCATCGCATGGAGATCTGGAATCCCAGCGAATGGCGGCGCTATATTGCCCGTTCCGAAGAACGATACGAGCAGAACATGGCGAAGATCCTCAATCTCCTCTAGCAACGATGCCAACCTTTCGGCGCGCGATCCGAATTTCTTCGTTGAAACTTCCCATTCGCCTCCTAGCAATACGTACCTCCGGCGGAATGAAAGCCACAGGCAACGCACATCGCATCCTCGCAACGCCTCGACAACTCGCTGCCGCCATCGGCGTCACCGACGTCGACAACGACTGACGCGAGTGTCTCTCTGACACTGCCCGTGCCTCCAAGCATCAACCATCAATATGCCACCGTGAACGGGCGGCGCCTCCTATCGTCTACCGGTCGCGCCTATAAAGCCCAAGTCGGACAACTGGTGTGGCTGACGTTGGTGCAATCTCCCCATCGAGCTGTTCTCCTATCCCAGTTCCAATTCGCCTCGCTCGCTCTATCGATCCGGTTTTATTTTACCTCTGCCCTACGCCGGGATGTAGATGGCGGGCTCAAGATCGCGCAAGATGCCCTCTGCGAAGGGCTCGGCATGAATGACAACCGCATCGTCGAAACCCACCTGTACAAGCATGTCGACAAAGCCAACCCCCGCATCGAAGTCAGCCTTAAGATGGCTTCTCCGTCATAGCCGCAGTCTGGTGGGTGGCTATTCGTACCGCAGCGCTTCAATCGGATTGAGACGCGAAGCTTTGTTGGCGGGATAAAGCCCGAAGAAAAGTCCTACCGCAAGCGAGAAAAAGAAGGCGACCACGATTACGTCGCTGGAAATGATCGTCGGCCAGCCGGCGATCACCGTCGTCAACTTGGCCCCGACAATACCGAATACAATTCCTAAGGCACCACCCACGAGGCTTAATGTCATCGCCTCGATGAGGAACTGCATGACGATATGGCGGCGCTTGGCACCTACCGCCATGCGGACGCCGATCTCTCTCGTCCGTTCCGTCACAGAGACGAGCAGGATATTCATGATGCCGATGCCGCCGACAAGTAGAGAGACGGACGCAATCGAGAATAGCATCAGCGTCAGCGTTTGACTGGTCCCTTCCTGTACTTTCCCGATATCGACTTGCGTTTTGACGGTAAAGTCGTCGTTCTGATCCGGCTGTAACCGATGTCGAGTCCGTAGCACATCACGAATCTGTTCAACGGCTTCCGGCAAATCCTCTGTGCGGTCAGTCGAGGCGAACATCGCACCGATCGAGCCGAGAAATGGCGTCCCGAAGACTTTACGTTCGGCGGTCGTGAACGGAATGAATATCACGTCGTCCTGGTCGGACCCCTGGGCCGACTGCCCTTTGGGGGCCAGCACGCCGATCACCCGGAATGGCACATTCTTGATCCGGATCACCGCACCAACCGGTTCTTCGCCGGAATCAAACAGGTTGTCCACGAGTGTCTGGCCGATGAGCGCCACACGAGCCGCACTATCCATATCACTTTGAGTAAACGGCCCGCCGCTCGAAAACGACCAGTCGCGGATGGTGAGGTAACTCGGCGAGATGCCATTGATCGAACCGTTCCAGTTCCGATTCCCGTTCACAATTTGCATCACTTCACGCTTGGCCCACCCGGTATCGGACAGTAGCGGAATCTTTTTCTTGAGATCCAGCGCATCGAACACCGTCAGTGTCACCGCCCCGCCTTGACCACCGCGCACGCCGCTCACCGTGGTCGCACCGGGCCAAATGATAATGACGTTGGTCCCCATCGTCGCAATCTGAGCCTGAACCGCCCTCTTCGCCCCTTCACCGATGCTGACCATGGCGATCACCGCCCCCACACCAATGACAATGCCCAACATCGTGAGACCAGCGCGCAAGCGATTGCGCCCAAGAATACGCAACGCGGTGATAATGGTGAGCCAGATAAACGCTGACATCTAGACTCCCACCGTGTGGGACCTTGCCCTTATCGCTCGATCACTCAACACCTGGCCATCTTGCATCATAATCTCTCGTCTGGCGTAGGCGGCAATGTCCGGCTCATGGGTCACCAAGATGACCGTAATCCCCTCGCGATTGAGTTTGTCCAGGATCACCATGATCTCCCGGCTTGATTGGGTATCGAGATTCCCCGTCGGCTCATCGGCCAAAAGGAGCGAGGGGGCCGTGATGAGGGCCCGCGCAATCGCCACACGTTGCTGCTGGCCGCCGGACAATTGGGTCGAGAAATGATGCTCTCTCCCGCTGAGCCCAACACGCAGGAGTGCTGCCGCAGCCTTGGCCCGCTGCTCCTTGAGCGAAAGCCCCCGGTAAAAGAGTGGCAACTGGACATTTTCAAGCGCACTCGTCCGCGATATGAGATTGAAGTTTTGAAACACAAACCCGATTTGCTGGTTACGAATGTCGGCAAGCTGATCGGGCCGCAACTTTTCCACCTCGAGACCGTTTAGCCGGTAATGGCCCTTCGTGGGTTGATCAAGACAACCAATGATATTCATCAGGGTGGACTTCCCGGAGCCGGACGATCCCATAATCGCGACAAACTCACCCTGTTCAATCGTCAGACTGAGCCCACGTAGTGCGTTCACCTCCACGTCGCCGACGCGGTAGACCTTCCAGATGTCTTCGCATTGAATGAGGGCCGCCATTATTTTTATTCCACGGACCTTCTTCTGTTACTCCCCTTCAGACGTTAAACGACAAGGGAGGGTTTGGGGCGCGTAGCCCTGCCCTTCTCACATACCCTTGTCGCGCGAGCGCCGCTGACCGCCTGACGATCCGAAACCGGGCGGAAGCTCGCCAACTCTTCTTGCGCCCCGTACCTGTTCGATCCCGACAATCACCTGATCGCCCTCGGCAACATCCTCTGAGACGACCTCGGTCGACGAGCCGTCGGAAATACCTGTTTGCACGGCCGACTGCATCAACTCTCCATTTTCTCCTTGTTTCCAAACGGACCGATGGAGGAGCCGCTCCGGCCATAGCCGGGATAGCCCGCCCTCCGCCCTCCCCTTTATTCGGCCTTCCATCTGCATGTCGGAGCTCACCTTGCTCGGATTTCGGCGGCACAAACCGGAGCGCCGCATTGGGAACCTTGAGTACGTTATCCCGCTGGGCCACCACAATAGAGACATTGGCTGTCATACCGGGTTTCAAACGCAGGTCCTTGTTGTCCACGCCGACGACGACGTTGTAGGTCACGACGTTCTGCACGTTGATCGGCGCCAATCGGACTTGGCGGATTGTTCCGGAAAACGGGACGCCCGGATACGCATCCACGGTAAAGATCGCATCCTTGCCCTCGGTAATTCCGCCGATGTCCGATTCGCTGACGTTTGTATCGACTTGCATTTTCGTGAGGTCCAGTGCGATCAAAAACAGATTTGGTGTGGCAAAGCTGGCGGCGACCGTTTGGCCGACTTCGACATTTCTCGCCACCACGATGCCGTTCACCGGTGACCGGATCGTGGTGTACTTCAAGTCCAAATCGGCTGCATTCAACGCTGCTTCGGCCTGCTTCACCTGCGCCATTGACACGTTGACTTGCGCGTCCGCTCCCTGCGAGTTCGTAATCGCCACATCGACATCATTTTGTGAGACAAATTGCTGCGCCACGAGAGATTTGGTACGGTCCAACTCACGTTGGCGTTGCGCCTGTTCGGTCCGAGCACGCGCCACGTTGGCCTTCGCCATTTCAAGATTGCTGGCGGCTTGATCTCGACGGGCTCTGAATGGTTCTGGATCGATCGTGGCCACGATATCGCCAGCCTTCACGACCGAATTGAAATCGGCATGCAAACTTTTTATCATGCCGGAGACTTGCGTCCCCACCTGCACCGAGACGACGGGATTGATCGTCCCGGTCGCCGTGACGACCGACACGACAGAGCCGCGTTCAACCGCTGCAGTCCGATAGCGAACCGGCGCTTTGCGCTCTCCATTGAAGAAGACGTAGCCGCCAATGGCCAGTCCGATGACCAACACGGCGACAATCAGTATGATTCGACGCATGGAGTTTCTTGATCCGGCGGTCTCGAAGGCTCACATTCTAGCAAGATGAGGCAGGGGAATCACCTATTGGGAGCAATCCCCTCAAAAAGTCACAGGCCGTCCGCCTTTCGGCGAACGGCCTGTGACTGAAATCGTCCTTTGTCTGAGCCTCAACCTTCCTATCCCGGTGGAGGCCGTTTTTATCATCCTACTATGGGGTGACGCTGATTCGGTCTTTGATCATGTCAAACGTCTCTTTCGGCACGATGTTCTTGGCGACCAGTTCGCCCTTGACCTTGTATGGCCTGTTGTTGACGATCCGATCCGCCATGTCCTTCGGCAATCCCAGCAAGAGCACCAATTCACTCGAAGAGGCTCTGTTGACGTTCATCACAGCCGCAGGTGACTGCGAGGTCATTGGCGGGCGAGCGGTCGAAGGCGCAGGAGTCTGTGCTGATGGAGCTGGCGTTGGCGGGATCGAGGGCGCCAGAGACCCTCCGGGCGAACGGGACTGATCCTTCAGTTCTTTCTGATAGCGAGCGACGAGGGACTTCAAAGTCTCGTTGTGACGCTTCGTATCTTCATATTCCTGCCGCACCGCGCGATTCTGAGCCGCCAATTGCTTGATCCGGTCTTCCAGTTCTTTCGTACGCCCTTCCGCGCTGCCCCGTTCCTTGTCGCGTCCATATTGGATCCGTTCGAGTTCGTCATGTGCGGCCTGCGCCTCGTTGCCGAACTTTACGTTGAGATCTTTAAGTGTCTTAACCTGCTGTTCCAACGCGCTCTTCTGCGCGCGCGTCGTGGCCAGCTCCGTTTTAGCTGTTTCGGTTTCCGTCAACGCTTCCTGATATTTCCGATCGGAGACGCAGCCAGTCATCGAAACTGCTCCAATCACCGCGACTCCTACCATCCACACAAACTTCATGCGACCCTCCCCCCTCATCGCGGTCTTTCAACCGCAACGCGTACCGACACTATGACATTCGGCGACCCTCTGGTCGCTCTCCCTCCGCCTATAATACTCTGTGTATGCCAAGCCCAAAACTTTGTCAACCTGCCCGCACGATTTTCCTGCTCTGCTTGACGGGACATCATCACTTTGTGATTATGCGCGAGGCCATCTTTCTCCACCATGTGTCTCAACGACAGGACGTCTCATGAACGAATGGGGCCCAGCCCTTGCGGTCATCCTCGGCATCGTCGAAGGACTGACAGAATTTCTTCCAGTCTCTTCCACCGGCCATCTCATCCTGGTAGGCCACGCGTTAGGATTTACAGGAGACATCGCCGCCAATGCCGAAATCTCCATTCAATTGGGCGCGATTCTCGCCGTGGTCGCTTATGAATGGAATAAGCTCAAGACCCTGGTGTCTCGGGCTCTCAGCGAACAGGCCCATCTCCGGAATTCCCTCAAAGACCCCTCGGCGCTGCCTTGGTCCGAGGTCGTTCGTCATTCCATGACCGTCCATCCCCATCTCTGGTTCTTGCTTGGGCTGGGAGCAGCATTCCTTCCGGCCGGCCTGATCGGATTTGCCACCCATAGTTGGATCAAAGCGCATCTCTTCAGCCCACAAACTGTCGCCATTACGTCGATCCTAGGCGGGCTCATCATTCTGGCTGTCGAAGCACGCCGGAGAGAGGCAAGTGTACAGCAGCTCGAGCAGGTAGGACTTCGCAACGCCGTCTTCATTGGATTGGCACAATGTGCATCATTGATTCCCGGCATGTCACGCTCCGGTTCAACGATCATAGGCGGATTACTGGTCGGCCTGGACCGAAAGGTCGCCACCGAATACTCCTTCTTCCTGGCGCTTCCGACTCTTATCATCGCCACCTGTTACCAAATGTGGAAATCGCATGAACTGTTTCGTCCCGATGATTATCTCGCGCTCGCCATTGGATTGCTGGTGTCGTTCCTCGTCGCCTGGATCGTCATTGCCGCCTTCCTGACCTTCGTGAAACGCCACACACTGCGACCTTTTGCCTACTATCGCATTGTGATGGGCATTGTCGTACTCTACATATTCGGCATATAGCCGAAAGGAGAAGCGATGGCCGACGCTCAAGCCGATACGGTGCACGTGTACGACACCTGGGTCAGAGGGAAGAACGGCCTGCTTCATTTCGACGTCATGACGACGGATGAAGCGACCGCCTTGAAGCTGGCAAAACGGTACCTGGACGGGTTAGGTGAGCACGGCGTGACGGTCACGTTGAAAGAGTGCCAATTCTGTCACAGCGAACCGCTGGTGATGTTTTCCACCGAACAGCAAGACCAATTCAAGGAACATGGCGGATTTATCCTCCCGCTCCCCGCGTAGCAGGATACTCACCCGGCACCTCAGCGAACCTTTGCACCCGCCCCGCCCACCGACTGCTTCGCAATCGATATCCCGCAACGCACCGTTCCACAGGCGCAGCCCAGCTTGTTATTGACAAACAGTCTGTTCGCTTAGACGGATGTAGGAGGAGTGTCCGGTGCAGATAGCGGTGCTTCTTTGCGTTCGAACGCGAAATGCATGATCAGACAGACGACTCCGACGCTGATCGCCGAGTCGGCCACATTGAATGCCGGCCAATGGTAGGATTCCACGTAGACATCCAAAAAATCGATCACCTCGCCGAAACGTAGTCGGTCAATCAGATTTCCGATCGCCCCGCCAAGAATTCCCGCAATGCTCAGTTGCCCGATCCAATCCTTCTCGGGCAAACGCACCAAAATGGTTCCCAGCAGTGCCAGGGCAAACAAGGACGTCACGCCGAAAAACACAGTGCGGAACGCGTTGCTGCTTCCGGCCAACAACCCGAATGCCGCCCCGGGATTGCGAATATAGGTAAAGCTGAAGAGATTCGGGATAATGGGAATCGATTCATGCAGTCGCATCGACTCCATAATCGAATACTTCGTGACCTGATCGACGACGATGACGGTGAGACCGACCAGCGTCAGCAGAAGATACCGGAGCCCTCGGCTCACTGCACGGCCTCCACGCAACGGTCGCAGAGGGTCGGATGGGTCGCATCCATTCCCACCGCCTCACGATAATTCCAGCAGCGTTCGCATTTCGCGAACGACGACTTGCTGGCAACCACAGAGACAGGACTCTGTGCATCGCCCCCGGACAGGAGCTTAACTTGCGACACGATAAACACCATCGGAAGATCCCGTTCACAGGCCTTTAAAAACGCCAAATCCTTGCCCGCGGCCCGCACTTCGACCGCAGCTTCCAACGACGACCCGATCATTTTGTCCCGCCGCTTACTTCTAATACGCCCTGCACCTGTTCACGATATTTCAACAGTTGGTCCCATCGTTGCGCAAGCGCGGCATCCTGCCACTGCGGACATGCATCGGGAAATTGACTCAAGTGAACGCTGTTCGCATCAAGGGTGCCGGCCATCTGGGTAGCAAGCGAGCGCCATATCTCTTCTGCGGTAAAGCTCAGCACCGGCGCCATCAGCTTGGTAAGCGCCAGAATGATTTCATAGAGCACCGTCTGTGAGCCTCGCCGTAAAGGGGAATCCGCGCGGAAGGTGTAGAGCCGATCCTTGAGGATATCGAGATAGACCGCGCTCAAATCCACCGAGCAGAAGTTGTTCAGCGCATGATAGATCGCGTGAAATTCGAATTCTTCATAGGATCGTCGGACTTTGGTCTTCAGATCTTCCAGCCGCAGAAGCGCCCAACGATCAAGCTCGGGAAGTTTGTCATAGGCCACTCGGTCTTTGGCCGGATTGAAATCGTAGAGATTGCTCAATAGAAACCGGCAGGTATTGCGGATTTTTCGGTAGGCTTCGATCAGATGGTTCAGGATTTCAGGAGAGATGCGGACATCGTCCCGATAGTCCTGGGCCGAGACCCACAGACGCAGAATTTCTGCGCCGGATTGCTTGATCACGTCTTGCGGCGCGACGACATTGCCCGCCGACTTGGACATCTTCTTGCCTTGTCCATCCAACACAAACCCGTGAGTCAGTACGGCCTCATAAGGCGCGCGGCGATCGGTGACGACACCGGCCAACAACGCGCTATGAAACCAGCCGCGATGCTGATCTGAGCCTTCGAGATATAGATCGGCCGGCCACCATTTTCGAGGTTTGAGCACCGCCGCATAGCTGACGCCGGATTCAAACCAGACATCGAGAATGTCTCGCTCCTTCTCGAACTCGTGACTGCCACACTTGGCACACGTGGCGCTGCTCGGCAGGAGATCAGCCGCGGATTGTTTGAAACCAAACATCGGCCCCCTGCGTCTCAATCAGTTGCGCAACATGTTCGATCACAGTCGGATCGGCCAACACCGTCTTACACGCCATACAGGTAAAGCCGGGAATCGGCACGCCCCACACACGCTGGCGCGACAGACACCAGTCAGGCCGGTTGGCGATCATCCCGTTGATCCGGTCCTTGCCCCAGGGTGGAATCCATCGCACCCGATCGATCTCCGCCAACGCTTCTCTGCGCAGGTCGTTGATCTCCATCGAGACGAACCACTGTTCGGTTGCGCGGAAGATGACGGGGTTCTTACAACGCCAGCAGTGCGGATAGGAATGGGCGAGCGACCCATGGCCCAGCAATCGCCCGTTGGCCTGGAGGAACTCCACAATGCCCGGGTTGGCCTTGAACACATGCTGGCCGGCAAATTCTTTCACAATGTCGGTAAACCGCCCGGCATCATCGACCGGCGCCAGAATCTCCAGCCGCTCGCCGGGCGAAGCCTTGGCATTGTGTTCCAGCACGAGGATATAGTCTTCCATGCCGTGGCCTGGCGCGATATGCACGCAGCCTGTACCCTGCTCCAACGTCACGAAGTCGCCCAACAACATCGGTGACAAACCGGTCGTCAAGGGCCGCTGCGTTTCCAGACCTTCAAATCCTTCTCCGCCTTTTTTCACCGCGAGCACACGGTACCCTTCGAGCTTGCAGGCCTTCGCCACGCTGTCGAGAAGCTTCTCCGCAACAATCAACACTTCTGTTCCGACCTGGACAAACGCATAGTCGATATCGCGCATGGAGACAGACAGCCTGATTGGCCGGGAAGTGTCCAAGGCGTCGTCGTCCAGATGACGACCGAGACAGCTGATCACTCGACGGGAAGGTGATGCCGGGGAATTTGGCTGCGACAGCAGCCGGACCACGCAGCCACAGGAAACTTCACATAGATCGAAGGCGAGGTGTGGTCTTCGTATTCGACTTCCGCTTCGGCCAAGGCCGTTTGGTCCTGCGTGCACCAGAGCACCGGCTTCAAACCTTTATAGACCCCGCCTCGCTCGACGAATTTACCGAACTCTCGCATGATCGTCGCTTCATAGGCAGGATTCATCGTGAGATAGGGATTCTGCCAGTCGCCGAGCACGCCCAGCCGCTGAAATTCCTCGCGCTGGATCTTGTAAAACTTCTCGGCATACTCGCGGCAGAGTTTGCGGATCGCCAGGGCATCGAGCGTTTTCTTCTTTTCGCCCAGTTCTTTCAAGACTTGATGTTCGATCGGCAGGCCGTGGCAATCCCAGCCAGGCACATAGGGCGCATTGAAACCCGGCCATCGTCTTCGATTTCACGATGATGTCTTTGAGGATCTTATTCAGCGCGTGGCCGATATGAATGCGGCCATTGGCATAGGGAGGCCCATCGTGCAGCATGTAGCGCGGCCGCCCCTTGCCCCGCCTCCTGAATCTGCTCGTAGAGCCGTTCCTTCTCCCACCAGGCGAGCAGCTCCGGCTCCCGCTGCGGCAGATTGGCCTTCATCGGGAAATCGGTTTTCGGCAGATTCAGTGTCGCCTTGTAGTCCATGGGCCACGGTCTGGATCACCAAGATGAAGGGGTGAATATACCGGATCGGAGAGCGTGGTACTAGCCCTAGCTTTATGCGGGATCGTCAAAAACGACTTCCAGCAAGCCGCAGCAAGCGAAGCCTGAAGGCGTACCTCGGTGCGACGGGACGAGTGGTGTGATCGAGCGTTTTTCACGATCCCGTCAACTGACGGACATCATGCGGTCAAGCGCAATCTTCGCCCACCGCTTCTCATCGTCAGGCACGACGATGTGGTTCACGACATGGCCGTCGGCGAGATTCTCCATGGCCCAGCAGAGATGGGCGCCGTCGATCCGGAACATCGTGGCGCACTGGCAGACAGTGGACGAGAGAAAGAAGACCTTCTTATCGGTCAGGTCGCGCTTCAGGCGATTGACTAGATTCAATTCAGTTCCCACCGCCCACACCGTGCCGGCCGGCGCCGCCGTGACGGTCTTGATGATGAACTCCGTGGACCCGGCCAGATCCGCCTTGTTGACGACATCTTCATGACATTCGGGATGGACGATCACCTTCCCGTCCGGATACTGCTTGCGGAAATTGTCCACGTGGACGGGCTGAAACATCTGATGCACGCTGCAATGGCCCTTCCAGAGAATCAGCTTGCACGCTGGATCGCTTCGCGCGTATTGCCGCCGTTGGGTTGAAACGGGTCCCAGACGATCATCTGCTCGCGCGGCAGTCCCATCTTGTTGGCCGTATTGCGGCCCAAGTGCTCGTCCGGGAAAAAGAGAATCTTCTCGCGCCGCGCCCAGCACCATTCCATCACCGCTTTCGCATTGGAGGACGTGCAGGTAATCCCGCCATGTTCACCGCAAAACGCCTTGAGGACCGCGGCGGAGTTCACATAGACCGCCGGCATGACCGTCTCTTCCACCGGCAGGATCCGTCCCAGTGTCTCCCAACATTGATCGACCTGCTCGATCGCCGCCATGTCGGCCATTGAGCAGCCGGCTGCCATGTCCGGCAGAATCACCGTTTGCTTGGATCGGCTCAGGATGTCGGCCGTCTCCGCCATGAAGTGCACGCCGCAAAAGACGATATAGGGCCGCTCAGACCGTTCGGCTGCCAGCTTCGAGAGCAGGAGCGAATCGCCACGAAAATCCGCATGTTCGATCACTTCATCCCGTTGATAATTATGGCCGAGAATCATGACCCGTTCGCCCAATGCCCGTTTGGCCTCGGCCGTCCGGCGAAAGAGTTCCTCAGCAGATAGCTGCTGATAGTCGGTGATCGGTTTTGGCAATGTCGAGATGGTATTCACAAGTCCTCAGGAAATACTTGTAGACGATCATTCTACGATAGGGTCCCGTGACAATCAACGAAGGGGCAGCAGGCAAAGACTCCTCGTGCCAGAAGACTCAGTCTTGGCCATCAGATAGGCCTATTAACCCGTTGACTTCGATGGGGAGCCGGCGATACGATCATGCTCCAGAGCTAGGGGCGCCATGAGGCTGAGAGTCCGAGCGATCGGACGACCCTCAGTCCTCTCGAAGGATCCTTGAACCTGACCTGGGTAATACCAGCGTAGGGAAGCGGATCAACCAGACACGTTGGTCTCTCAGCCGCACTCTCCCCTGCGAGGTGCGGCTTTTTTATTGTGGCCCACCGCCATCGTTCACGATCCGGAGAAAGGATCATTCCTATGCGTACACGAAGGAGCCGACGGCAACGGCCACAAGACGAACATCCGCCGACCATTACCGACGCAACCCTTCCCCGCCTCACGGAAGATCTTTGTCACTGGAACCCACGCGGGTGTGCGAGTGCCGATGCGCGAGATCGGCCTGACGCCGACCAAATCGATGAACGGCGGAGCGCCAGTTCCCAATGAACCGATCACGATCTATGACACCTCGGGCCCTTACACAGACCCATCCGTAACCATCGACGCTCCGACTGGGACTCGCGGCCCTCAGCGCCAGACTGGATTCTCGCACGCGGCGATGTCGAACAACTTCCGGATGTGTCCTCGCAGTATGGCCGGATGCGCGCCGCCGATCCGAAGCTGGCCGACCTGCGGTTCCAACATGTCCGCAAGCCGCTCCGTGCGAAACCCGGGAAGAACGTCACCCAGATCCACTATGCCCGCAAAGGCATCGTCACGCCGGAAATGGAATTCATCGCGATCAGAGAAAACCAGTCCCGCGAAGTGGCGCGGGAACTCGCCTCGCGCAACGGGCATGGCGGCGGCGTCGCCCAACATCCCGGACAGGCCTGGGGCGCCAGCATTCCCAACGCCATTACGCCGGAATTTGTACGCGATGAAGTCGCGCGAGGCCGCGCGATCATCCCCGCCAACATCAACCACCCGGAAACCGAGCCGATGATCATCGGCCGCAATTTCCTCGTGAAGATCAACTCGAACATCGGCAACTCCGCCGTCGCTTCCTCAATCGAAGAAGAAGTCGAGAAGATGATCTGGTCGATCCGTTGGGGCGCCGATACGGTTATGGACCTCTCCACCGGCAAGAACATCCACGAGACGCGCGAATGGATTATCCGCAATTCGCCGGTGCCGATCGGCACCGTGCCGATCTATCAGGCGCTCGAAAAAGTCGGCGGCAAGGCCGAGGACCTCACCTGGGAGATCTTCCGCGACACCCTGATCGAACAGGCCGAGCAGGGCGTCGACTACTTCACCATCCATGCGGGCGTGCGGCTCGCCTATGTGCCGATGACGGCCAATCGCATGACCGGCATCGTGTCGCGCGGTGGATCCATCCATGCCAAGTGGTGCCTGGCTCACCATCAAGACAACTTTGCCTATACCCACTTCGAAGAGATTTGCGAGATCATGAAGGCTTACGACGTCTCGTTCAGTCTCGGTGACGGGTTGCGTCCCGGCTCCATCGCCGACGCCAACGATGAAGCCCAGTTCGCCGAGCTTGAAACGTTGGGCGAACTGACCAAGATCGCCTGGAAGCACGACGTCCAGGTCATGATCGAAGGTCCCGGCCACGTGCCGATGCACATGATCCAGGTCAACATGGAAAAGCAGCTCAAGGAGTGCCACGAAGCGCCCTTTTATACACTTGGCCCGCTGACGACCGACATTGCGCCGGGCTATGATCACATCACCTCCGGCATCGGCGCTGCCATGATCGGGTGGTATGGCTGTGCCATGCTCTGCTATGTCACCCCCAAGGAACACCTCGGCTTGCCCGATCGAGAAGACGTGAAAACCGGCGTCATCACTTACAAGATTGCCGCCCATGCCGCAGATCTGGCCAAAGGCCATCCGGGTGCACAGATTCGAGACAATGCCCTGTCGAAAGCACGCTTTGAGTTCCGCTGGGAGGATCAATTCAACCTGTCGCTCGATCCTGACACGGCGAAAGACTTCCACGACGAAACGTTGCCGGACAATGCCGCCAAGGTGTCGCACTTCTGCAGCATGTGCGGTCCGCACTTCTGTTCCATGAAGATCACGCAAGATGTGCGCGACTACGCCGCCAGTAAGCAGGTGAACGAGCAGCAAGCAATTCAAATCGGCATGAAAGAAAAAGCGGAAGAGTTCAAAAGAACAGGCTCTGAAATTTATCGGTGACAAACATTCACCATTAAACAGTGCATAGGTTGACTATGGGAAAGCCAAAACCAGCTCCGTTACGAGAGCGCGATATCACCAGACACATCGCGCGCGAATACTACAAAGAATTCGATCAACTGATCGAGAGTGACGTCATTATTGTGGGCGCCGGACCTTCGGGCCTCATGTGCGCGCACGACTTGGCGGACATGGGCTTCCATACGGTCATCGTCGAGCAGAGCCTGGCCCTCGGCGGAGGCTTTTGGCACGGCGGCTATCTTATGAACAAGGCGACCATCTGCGCCCCCGCCCATAAGATCCTTGAAGAGATCGGCGTGCCCTGCAAAAAGATCAAGGATTGCGAAGGCATGTACATCGTCGATCCACCCCATGCCACGGGTGCGCTCATCGCCGCGGCCTATGGAGCCGGCGCCAGAGTCTTGAACCTCACACGCGTCGTCGATTTGATTCTTCGCCGCGAAGGTGTGCTGGAAGGCGTGGTGGTGAACAACACGACGGCCGAGATGGCGGGGCACGACATCATCCATGTCGATCCCATTGCTCTGGAAAGCAAGATCGTCGTCGATGCCACCGGCCACGATGCGATCGTCGTGAATCTGTTGCATAAGCGCAACCTCTACAAGGAAGTGCCCGGCAACGGCGCCATGTGGGTCTCGCGCTCCGAAGAAGATGTCATGGACCATACGGGCGAGGTGTACCCGAACTGTTTCGTCATCGGCTTGGCCGTCGCCGCCGTACACGGGACGCCGCGGATGGGTCCGGCCTTCGGCTCGATGCTATTGTCCGGCCGTTACGGAGCGGAGTTGATTAAGAAGAAACTCAAGAACGAATAGTGGTTTCCCCTTCCTGCGGCTTCTCAAAAAGGCCTGCGGGAAGGCCGCAGGGAGTGAAATCAATGAGGCGTACTTTTTGTCGTACGTCGAGTTGATTGAGGCCTTTTTCAGAAGCCGCCATGGATGTACAAGATTTCCTCATACAGGGCGAAGGCAGCGAAGAAGACAAACGCGAGGCCTGGCAGCTCTTCCGAAAAGCCTATGAGCAGCAGATGAAGGGCGAATTGGAGGAAGCCGTTACCCTCTACAGGCAATCGCTCGCCGCACACCCAACCGCCGAAGCACACACGTTCCTCGGTTGGACCTACAGCTTCATGGGCCGGCTCGATGACGCGATCGAAGAATGTCACCGCGCGATTGAGCGTGATCCGGAGTTCGGCAATCCCTATAACGATATCGGTGCCTACCTGATCGAAAAAGGCGAACTCGATGAGGCGATCCCGTGGTTTCAAAAAGCCATGCAGGCGAAACGGTATGAGAGCCCCGCTTTTCCCCATTTGAACCTGGGCCGGGTCTACGAGAGGAAAGGGAACTGGACCGAAGCCATTGCCTCCTATAAGCAGGCGTTGGCACTGAATCCCGATTATGTCTTGGCAAAAAAATCACTCGGCAGGCTCATCAGCATGTTGAACTGACCACGATTTCACCATGAGCGACAAAGAAAAAACCGTGCTCGTCGCCGTCACGGATATCTTCTTCTACACCAAGGTCCGCGATGCGTTGCTGCCCAAAGGCTACAAGCTCGAGCGGGCGCGGTCCCAGGACGACATCGCCGGAAAAGCGGCGGCCGTCAATCCGTCTGCCGTGATTCTGAACATGAACGACCAAACGTTGAACGCCTTTCAGGCTCTGGAGACGTTGAAAACCGATCCACGATTCAAGACCATTCCCATCCTTGCGTTTGCCAACCATGAAGAAGTCGAGACATGGAATCGGGCAAGAGCGATGGGTGTCACCAAAATTGTCTCACGCAATGAGTTCTCTTCCCGCACGAAAGATCTCCTGGAGGAAGTGACCGGAGTCGAAACATGAAATCATCGCGTCTGAATGACCACCATGCAAAGCTTGGCGCCGCATTCGAAGAGATCACCGGCTGGCAGATGCCGGCTCACTATGGCGACGTGACCGCTGAATATCACGCCGTCCGTGACGCCGTCGGCCTCGCCGACCTATCGCATCGCGGCAAACTCCGCGTGACCGGCGACGACCGTGTGAAGTGGCTGCAAAGTGTCATCAGCAACGACATCCTCCCCTTGCAGCCGGGCCAAGGCCGCTACTCCAGCATTCTCACCCACAAAGGCAAGATGCTGACGTACTTCCGCTGCTACATGCAGGCGGACGTGGTGATGCTGGAAGACGTCGGCGAGATCGGCGACACAACGTATGCGGCGCTCAAAAAATTTCTCCTCTATGGCACCAAGGCGAAGATGGAGAACTGTGCGGAGAGCTGGGGGCTCCTGCTGGTCAGCGGCCCCAAAGCCGCGATCGTGCTGAACGCCGCATTTGGAGTCGAATGTCGCGACCTGAAACCGGTTAACTTTATCTCAGCCGCCATTGGCGGACAAGCGGCCTTGGTCGCGCGTACCGAAGAAACCGGCGGTCAGGACTATGAAATTCTGATCCCGGCCGACGGACTGGTAGCGGCGTGGGAACAGCTCATGGACGCGGGAGCCACGCAGGGGATCAGGCCGATTGGCAGCGAGGCTCGTGAAGCCCTCCGCATAGAAGCCGGCCTCCCCAAGGCGGGCCCTGATCTGAACGAGGAAATTGTTCCGCCGGAAGCGAACCTTGAAGGGAAGGCCTTCAGTTTGACCAAGGGCTGTTATCCAGGGCAGGAAGTCGTCGCACGCATGGATACCTATGGCAATGTGCGACGACATTTGGTGGGTCTCCTCGCCAAGGGCTCGACGGTTCCACCGAAGGGCGCGAAGCTGTTCAGCGGAGATCGTGAAGTCGGATGGATCAGCAGCTCGACACTCTCACCAGAATTCAAGGCTCCGATCGCCTTAGGCTTTCCCTTGCGCGATTTCAGCGCCGCCGGCACGACGCTGACGATCGAGGTCGGCGGCACCAGATACGAGGCGACGGTACAGGCGCTGCCCTTCCATCACGCCAAACCTTAAAATCGGATTATCGTTCGGGATTGCGGGCCGCAGACACTGCACGCGCAAAGGCCAGCAGACTGGCGCGTTCTTCATTGTCCAACGCGAGCAAGAGATGCGCTTCCTCTCCATGCATGAGACGAAGACTGAGAAACGGCTCCTCGCGCCGCTTTTCCTTGTTGTCCCACATCGCATCGATCACCTGAACCTTGTCCAGTTGGCCGACCGACACCACGTCATAGCGAAAATAGGAATCGCCGATGACCATGTCGAAGAACACGTTGCCGGCTGTCAGCACGACAACATTGAACCGGCCCTGCTCCTCATAGCCTTCCGGCAAAAACTTATTGATATGGCAAAGCGCCACCTTGCGATCGCCTAAAGCCGTGCGGATCTGGTCTTTCAGGGCCCCGATAATCGATCTGCAACGCCTTCTCATCCGGACTGGTCGCAGCCACCGCCGCCGCCTGCGTCTTTTCGAAAATTTCTTCTGCCGACATCAACCCTGCCATGACTTCGTCTCCTTCATTCAATGTGATGCGTCCACATTCCTCACGAATGTGGGCTATGTTGCTGTCTCGATCGAACAGCTCGTGCGACACCCACTAAACCCAAACCTGCCCAGGCAAATTCCAATACAATAAATCCTGCACGTTGATCGACAATCGCCACGACCCCCAGCAGGAGCGAACCGACGATGTTCAACGCCAGATATCCGGCATGGAGCTCATTCCAAACTCCTCCCTGGTTGAGCCCATAGGCCGCGAGCACCATGAGAGCACCGATCATGGACAGGACCTGAAGCCACATGTCCCTTCATTACTCCATATGACGATTCAAATGAAGAACGTACGGTAACTGGCGGAGCACTGATAATTCAAGTGGAGAGCGAATGGAATTCCCGCTACCGAGCCGACACGCTGTACGCAAAACGTGTTTTGCCGGCAGAATCAATGATCGTGACGTCAAACGACGCGTGGGTGACCCGAACCAGGCCGAAGTTGTCATACCCCTCTTCATTGATGAGATTCTTGGGATGCAAAGCGGGACTGGGAGGTGTCAATCGGCCCGGTCTGGCGGAAAGCGGGCCCGCAACAAACTCGTGAAAATCCGGTGTACCGTCTTGATTCACATCGTAGACATTGGCCTGCACCGAGTGGATATCACCGCCCAGGAACACCACGTTTTTCATCTTTTCCCCGACAATCGCATCGACGATCACCTGCCGTTCCAGTTCGAACCCTGTTCCATCTGCTCCCCCGGCCCAGCCGTCGTAGCCGGGGACCATAATCCCACCACCCTTTGGAACAGACAACGGCACGCTGGTCACGATGACTTTCCATGTGGCAGTAGAAGCTCGCAGGCCATCAAGCAGCCACTTTAACTGCTGCGTCCCCAGCATCGTCTTGGCCGGACCATCCCGATCGGCATTCTTGCTGCGATACTGTCTCGTGTCGAGGAAAAAGAGCTCCAAGTCCGCCCCATCACGAATGGTTCGATAGAGTCGATGAGGATCGGATGCATCGGTGCGGATCGGCCAGTATTCCCGCAACGCCTGCCGTCCGGCCGGCATTTGGCTCTCGAACGGCCCAGCAAAATTGTTCTTTACTTCATGATCATCCCAGGTGACGTAGACCGGCATCGCCTCCAACAAACGCTGCAGCGCCGCAGCACCGCGTTGATAACGATGTCTCGCACGATATTCCGCCAAGGTCGTCGCCGTAAAGTTCGCGCCTGGTTCGTTCGGCGGAGAGGGACAGACATCATCGCTGTAGATCGTGTCCCCGAGAAAAATAAAGAAGTCGGGCTGCTGCGCGCGAATCGTATCGAAGATCGGATAGCCCGCCGGTCCTTGACGGCAGCGCTGCTGCCCGCCCAGATCGCCGCTCCAAGCAAACGTGATGGGGGCGGAGGTCACCGCATCTGGCAGCGTGGAGAACTCCCCTTCTGCTGCCACGCCGTGTTTGGACGCGCTGCCGGATGGCGCCGTCTCCCAGACGGCGATGTGATAGCGATAGCGGGTAGCCGGAGTGAGCCGGTCGAGCGGAATCGACAAAGTATAGTCCGTCTCCGGCCCCGTCATCACGACAGGTGTTCGCGCCGCTGTCGAATTCACTGACGCCATCGCTGACATTTTCTTCCATGCCTCGACCGACGCCCATTCCACCTGCACGGCCTTAGATCCTTTTGTTCTGAGCCAGAGCACGGCGGATTGGCTGGTGACGTCTCCAACCGCGGTCCCCTCGGGAAGCAAAACCTCCCCCGATGCCGTCACACCGGTGAAGGGACTTCCCGCAGGCAACCCCTCACGTGAAGCCGACGTGCAACTGGTCATAAACAGGAAGATGGCCAGACTTAGCGGAAGAACGAGGAATAGCAGCATCGTGGCAGTGCCTTACCAGGAATCAGCCGGTTGAAAATCAGATCGCCCGTCCTGCATACTGTAGTCCTTACAAGGAACGCCATGAACGAACTGAGCTGTTTGATCCAAGGCTGCCAAGCCAAAGTCTATGCCCCGGCCGGCACACAGCACGTGTGCAAGGAACATTTTTTGAACTACCTCACCTGGCGCCGCCGCAAAGGCGCACAGATGTTTATCCATTACGCCGGTCTCACCATGGAGCAACGCGATTCTATCGCTGCAGAATGGTCCAAAACCGTTTCTATCATTGAAGCACCCGCTGCTCCAGCACCCAAGCTGTAAGGTCCACCTCACACCCTCTACACTGTGCGTCTCATGCCAAGATTCTCGTCTCGACCGAAAGACCGGTCGGCAAGCCCGGCACCACATCAGCAAAGCAGAACCCATCGCGCGAGACGATTTCGCCGACCTGAATAGGAATCGCGCGCGCAAACATCGGCCCGTCGAAACAGAAGGTGTGGAACTCCCCACGTTCGCCGCAAGGATCGACAGCAGGAGGCAGCTCAGCCAACAAGGCCGAGTCGTACAGCCGTCCGACAAACGACTCTGCAAGCTGTTTCGGATCGACACAAGTGAGCACAGCCTTCAACCCGGCCTCCACCATCCGGCCAGCCAACAGAGGCGTATCGGTGGATGATCCCCACAAGGGGAACAGAGGCTCGATGCCGGTGCCCGCAAGTTGTCGAATACGATAGGCTCGGACCTCCTCCAGAAACAAATCGCCGAACGCGACATGGGTGATCCCTGTCTGCACCGCCCTGCCGATCACCTCCGACATCCGTCGCTCATATACGTCATTGGAGCAAGGCCAGGGCAGATGCACGGGCCAGAGCGGCAGGCTCACCGCCGATGCTTGTGCCTCCACCAATACTCGCCGGACAGCATGCATCGCGACGCGATCTGCCGCTTCGTTCAACGTGGTCAGTAGCCCCACAACCTCCAGATCCGGCTGTTGACGAAGCGAGTGCAGCGCCCATGCGCTATCCTTCCCGGAACTCCACGACAACAGAACACGGCGTACGGTCATGAAGACTCCGTCATACGGCCCTGAAGCAGTCTGACTCATACGTCACGCCGACGAGATGACCTTCCAACCCAAACGTGTAGATCATCCCATCACCGTCGACCCATGGTGATGAATCATTAACCATTCATCTCCGATACGCTCAAAGAGATTCGTAGCCAGCACGCGAGCCTGTTGCGGTTCGTCGGATTGTTGGCTCGTGATATTTTCCACACAGATGACCCAGGCCATATCTCCCGCCACCTGCACCATCACTTCAGTGAGTTCGAACTTCATTGAAAACGTGTTGTTGAAGATCAGCACCCACGAGTCGCGCACGGATGGCCAATCGGAGCGAAGGGCCCAGCCGGGATGCACGCAGGTGACATACTCCAGATGCGCCCACACCTCATCCATCTTGGCGATGTCGAGGCTTTCGAACGCTTCATAGAATTTCAGATTCGCTTTGGTGACTTCCTCGATACGTTGTTCCAGCACGCGCGTACCCTCTAGTTAAACGCGCTATCATACTGGAATTCTGGAGAGCGAGGGAAGATTGTCGAGGGCTACGGATGAGAGGGCTTGGATGTTTGCACGTGAACGACCCATACGCCGGAGAGGATGAGCACGATGCCGACGACTTCGACGGCTCCGACTGTTTCCTTCAGAATCAACGCAGACAACGCAATCGCGGCGACCGGCGTGAGATTGCCTAAAACAGACGCGCGTGAGGGACCAATCCCCTTCACACCGAACAGCCAGGCCTGTTGGGCCACGGCGGTCGCAAAAAGCACCAAGTAACCGAGCGCAAGCCAATCGCTCGGCGCCACGGATGATATCCCTGCTTGCAACATTTTCTGATCGGTCCACAACAATGGAATTTGCAGGATGGTCGCCACCATCAGCGTCGTCCAGTTCACGGTCAATGGCGACAGCCGCTCCATGATCGTTCGACTGCCGATGCTATAGAGCGCCCAGCTTGCCACACCGAGAAATACCAATAACCCGCCCAGCAGTGGTTGCTCTCCTGCGGCGTGGAAATCCGCCACGGAGACCAGCGCGACACCCAAGAACGACAGCAGGCTGCCGGCCCATACCGATCGCAACGGCACGTCTTGAATCAAGAGCGCCGACAGCAAAGCTGTGACCACCGGCAATGATCCGATGATCACGCCGGCCACCGCCCCGCTGACATACTTGAGCCCGATGATAATCAACAGATGGTTACCGAGGACCCCGAGACCGAGCAGCCCGAGTCTCTGAAGATCGCGCGGCATCAGCTTGGCCAGCGCGCCTTCCTGCCACAACCAGGTGGCCAACAAGATCGCAAGCCCGCCGATGTCACGGAGCACGGAGGCTTCGACGGCAGAGAAGCCGCTCAACGCCAGTTTCTGTGCGACGATCGATCCGCCCCACAAGACCGCCGCAACAATGACGGCCCCATAGGCAAAGCCGGAAGACCGTAAAAGCATGGCAAGGGGATACAATTCTTCGGTGCAGCCGTCAAGCGATATCCCTTTCCTCAGGAGGAGTGATCCAGCATTTTCCCACTATATCTGAGCGCACAGAGAGGGTATCGTTGCCCTGGCTGAGTCTGTCGATTTCGAGGAATACCGACGACTATCTAGTGTCAACGACAGATTCCACATTTCACGAGGAGTACGCCATGAAATACATCTGCCTGGTCTATGTTGAAGAGAAGATTCTGAGTGCTCTGCCGAAGAGCGAGCGGCAGTCGCTCTCGGACGAGTCCATAGCCTACTGTGAAGAACTCCAGAAAAAGGGTCAGTTGATTGCCGCTTCTCCACTGTATCCTGTTGAGACGGCCGCCACTCTCCAGATTCGCAATGGCAAGTCCTCAATTACCGACGGTCCATTTGCGGAGACGAAGGAGCAGTTGGGAGGTTTCTTTCTCATTGACGTGAAGGACTTGAACGATGCCCTGTATGCCGCCTCAAAGATTCCCGCGGCCCGGATTGGAAGTATTGAGGTACGGCCGGTCAAAGAGGGCGGCTGTGCATCATGACCGGGACGTTCCGACCCCTCCGACGGTAATGCCTTATGAGCAACGATGCTGTTGATCTGGCTCGCGCGAGAGTAGACGAAGTCTATCGCTTGGAGTCACGCCATGTGCTCGCCACGTTGATCCGACTGCTCGGAGATTTCGATCTCGCTGAAGAAGCGTTGCATGAAGCTTTCGCCGCTGCGGTGGAACAATGGCCTCGAGACGGCGTACCTGCCAATCCGCGGACGTGGCTCGTGTCGGCCGGTCGATTCAAGGCGATCGACGTGATTCGTCGGCGTGCCAGATACGATGCGTCTCTGAGTGAACTCGCCAAGAGTATGGAAACCGCCAGCGGTGAGAGCACCGAGCAGGACGATGAGAGCGTCGAAGACGATCGGTTACGACTGATCTTTACGTGTTGCCATCCGGCCCTTTCACCGGAAGCACAAGTGCCGATGACCCTACGGGAAGTCTGCAATCTCACCACGGAAGAGATTGCTCGCGCCTTCCTCACGAAGCCTTCCACCATCGCGCAACGGATTGTCCGCGCCAAAGCAAAAATTCGTGACGCGCGTATTCCCTACGAAGTGCCGGGTCCTTCCGGGCTTCAGGAGCGTTTGGACAATGTACTTCGGGTCATATATCTCGTGTTCAACGAAGGCTATTCGGCCTCGTCCGGTACGTCGCTTACGAGAGCCGATCTTTCGGGTGAAGCGATCCGTCTGGGCCGTTTGCTGCAGGAACTGTTGCCTGAGCCGGAAGTGATAGGCCTCCTTGCATTAATGCTCCTGCACGAGTCACGGCGCGCTGCACGCACGTCTGCGACTGGCGACTTGATTCTCTTGGAACACCAAGACCGCTCGCTGTGGAATCGGGGGCAGATTACGGAAGGCATCGGATTGGTCGAGCGGGCGCTCACGTCGCGGCGATTCGGGCCGTACAACATCCAAGCGGCCATCGCCGCGGTGCATGCGGAGGCCCCAGATGCAGCGAAGACGGATTGGGCTCAGATCGTCGGACTCTACGACGTGCTGACGCGCGCCGATCGGTCTCCTGTAATTGAGTTAAACCGAGCCGTGGCCGTGGGGATGCGCGATGGTCCGCTCGCCGGTCTCGCGCTGGTCGATACCATCCTCAATCGTGGCGACCTCAACGACTACCATTTGGCTCATTCTGCACGAGCCGAACTCTGCCGGCGATCAGGAAAGATTGAAGATGCCCGATCCTCATACACACGGGCCCTTGGCCTCACCCGGCTGGAGCCGGAACGTCGGTTTCTTGAAAGGCGCCTGGCCGAACTGTCTGACATGATGAACTGACCCTCACGCCTCTTCTTTCCGGCTTCGTCGAACTTCACCGTGGGCGACGCGCTGACCTTCGTAGCCTCCTTCACGGACGGCGCCATGGGAATGTTGGGCCGAACATATACGGTAGTCGTACACTTGAAGCCTGTGGCGGGAGCAGGCCATAATTTCCCACCGGGGGCTTCGTTATGATATCCACGGAGAAAGAATGGTGGCTCGGCAGCCTCATGCTGCTGCTTCTGGCAGGCCTGTTCGCCATCGATATCCTGACGCCGCTCGCGTTCGCCAACCATTTTCTCTATGCCACCGTCGTGCTGGTGGCAACCGCGTCACGCTTTCAGTTCATGCCATTGATTGCAGCCGGGCTTGGAACGCTTCTCACGGCGATCGGCATGGTTATCAGTCCTCCTTTGCCTAACGTGCCATTATGGCTCCCGATCGGAAATCGAACATTCACGATCTTCGTATTGTGGGTCTTGGTCTGGTTCGCATGGAAACGGCGTCAGGCTGAGGCAAAGCTCAAACGCGTCAATGAGGGCCTCGAGGAAACCGTCACCCTGCGGACCCGCGAACTTGCCGGTGTGAATGAAGCATTGGTTTCTGAAATCACCGAGCGCATGCATACGGAACAGGCGTTTCGGCTCTCGGAAGGGAGGCTGGCAGGCATCCTGGATATCGCCGAGGATGCCATCATCGTGATTGAGCACGATCGATCGATCGTGCTCTTCAACCAAGGCGCTGTGAAACTCTTCGGCTATGACCCCCACGAAGTGCTGGGCCAATCCATCAACCGGTTGCTCCCCGAGCGATTTCGCACCGACCATAGCCACCATATCGAGACCTTTGCCCTTGCGTCCGAGCCGGCGCGAAGAATGGCGCAGCGACAAGAAGTATTCGGCTTGAAGAAGGACGGCACGGAGTTTCCCGCTGAAGCCAGCATTTCGAAATTGGTGATTGGGGACAAGACGACCTTTACGGTGATCGTCAGAGACATCACGGATCGGTTGCGCAGCGAACGGCAGCTCCACTCATTGACAAGCCAGTTGATGACCGCCCAGGAAGAGGAGCGCCGACGGATTGCTCGCGAGTTGCACGACGACATCAATCAACGGTTAGCTTTGCTGGCGATCGAGATGGGGAACATGGAGTCGGTTCCGGCTGCCATGACCGAACAGGCCAGACAAACGTTGCAGTCTCTAGCTCAACGGTTGGCCATGATTTCCGACGACGTTCGCCGCATGGCCTACCAATTCCACTCATCGATCCTCGACGACTTGGGCCTGACCGCGGCACTCACTCACATGGCAAACGAATGGTCGACGAGCACGGGAATCAAAATGGTGATCGTGCAAGAGGAGATCGCCGATCCCTTACCACGAGCGATTGCGTCCTGCCTCTATCGGATTGCACAGGAAAGTCTTGCCAACGTGATGAAGCATGCCAAGGCCTCCAGAGTGGAGCTAGAATTGACCTGTGACGGCCAAGAGGTTACGCTCTCCATCCATGACGCCGGCGTGGGGTTCGATCTTGAAGAGGTTCAGGCCCATCATCTCGGCCTGGGGTTCGTGAATATGCGAGAGCGCGTTCGGTCGGTGCATGGCCGATTGGACATCCAGTCCCAACCGGGGAGAGGCACACACATTACCGTACAGATTCCACTTCCAGGAGCACGCCATGAAGAAGCCGCGAATCCTGTTGGCAGATGACCATACCCTCGTGCTCGAGGGATTTCAAAAGCTGTTGGAGGCGCACGGTGATCTTGTCGGGACGGCCGAAGATGGCCGTTCACTGATCGACGCCGCTGTTCGGCTGCAGCCGGATCTCGTGATTCTGGACATTTCAATGCCCAGGCTGAACGGCATCGATGCGGCGAAGAAGCTGAAGAAACAGCTCCCCGATGTGAAGCTCATTTTCGTCACGATGCATGCCGATCCTGCCTATGTCAACGAAGCGTTCAAGGCCGGAGCCTCCGGCTATCTCCTCAAACGATCGGCATCGCAAGAACTCGTTCAGGCTATCCAGTCGGTCATGTCCGGCAACTATTATGTAACCCCACTCATTACAAAGGACGTCATCCACTCCTTCTTGGCGCCGGGGCAGCGTGCGGCACCCGAAGTGGATGATCTGACGTCAAGGCAGCGGGAGATTCTTCAACTGGTGGCCGAAGGATTTTCCGCAAAAGAAATCGCCGGCCAGTTAAAGGTCTCTCACCGCACGGTCGAGTTCCATAAGGCGAAAATCATGGAACAGCTCGATCTCCATACAACTGCTGACTTGGTGAAATATGCTCTCACCCATGGCCTCATAACTGCGTCCTCATAACCTCCTCACGGGGCATTAGCACCACTTCACTCGTAATACTCGATTCAAGACCCCGTAGTTTCCAGTCGCTCGACTGGTAGCCACCCTATCTCGCTCAGCACCCTCATTGGTCTATGGATGATTCCCGTCATGTTCGCGCAACGAATTCCCCCATGAGGTGTAGCCATGAGACGGCTTCGCATTCTGCTTGCCGACGACTATTCCCGGATGCTCACCTTACTTCAGTTGGTGCTGGAACCGACGTATCGGGTGGTCGGGACAGTTGAAGACGGCCAATCCCTCGTCGCGGCGGCTCAGGCGCTGCGTCCGGACATCATCCTCACCGACGTCGACATGCCAATCATGAACGGTATTGATGCCATCCGTGAACTACGCAAGACATTGCCGGATTGTTGCGTGATTTTTCACAGTTCCCATGGTGAGGCAGACGTCATGGCGGCCGCCTTCGCCGCAGGAGGATCGGGGTATGTCATTAAAGGCTCCATCAGAAGCCTGCTCTCTTCGATCCACAGCGTGATCAAGCAAGTCCGGCAAAGGGAGGAAAGCGTTGCCATGGACAGCCGCTCTACTCACGTTGCTTCACGGCAGGCTAAGGCGTCGGTGCGGTGATCACATGCGGTACCCTCGATGCCACAACCTCGTCTTTCCCGACGTGTTGCTCCATGACGAACCGGCTGGGGGATCAATGAGATGTCCAGGCGATCGATGCGTAATATGCGGTGGTATTCAGGATGCGATGATACTCCCTCATCGCGCGGCGCGCTGCTTGCGGATTCTGCATATGACAAGGCCACGACGTCCGCTACGCTCTCTATTCAAAAGAGCACGCGAATGAACCTCGCTTCCATGGGCAAGCGGTCAGTTTCGACAGAGGAGGCCGCGACGATAATGGACAAGACGTCCCTGCACCGACGGATTTTGGTGATCGATGATGATGATGGTGTTCGAGGGGCACTCTGTGATCGGCTGAGCGCACTCGGCTTCGAAGTGGCGGCGGAGAGCAATGGCGTCTCTGGTCTCGCCCGTGTCGCCGAAGAGTTTGAAGCCGCTCCATTTATCGGCATGTTGGTCGAGCTCCAGATGCCGATGCTCGGTGGAATGGCGGTGCTCCAGGAAATGTGCGAGCGATTCCCGACCGTTCGCGTCATCGTCATGTCGAACGCGCTTCATCTCGCCAAGCTCAGACAGGCGATGAAATTGGGTGCAAAAGAATACCTCGTCAAACCATTTGATGCCGAATTGGTTCGGCGGAAATGTCTGAACGTCTTTCTGGACGAAACTCATCATGGGAGGTCGCCTGATCTTCGTATGTAGTCCACTTACATATAGCGAGGTGCGCCATGCGATGCGATCGATGCGGCGGATTGCAGCTCCGCTCTCATTTCCAAAGCAGGAAGGAAATGACGGGAGCTTGGGAGTATGACGGGTGGCTGTGCCTCAACTGTGGAGAAATTGTCGATCCGCTCATCCTCTTGAATCGGATCGTACAAAGCCAGCTGCATGATCATCTGCCTCCCAGACCTTACGATGGAAGCAAGGTGACATGGGTCAGACGACCGGACGATCTCGTCGCCTGAGGCGGAACTATCGGAACACGACCCATTGAGCAGATGGCTTTCCCGGAACACAGTCCGGTGTAACTGATTGAACGCCATGTCTCGACCGAGAAAACACAGGAGCATTCTGATCATCGAGCACGACCACAACCTTCGTGTCGACATGTGCGCCTGGCTCCGGGCGATCGGTTTCGAGGCCGTCGGGGAGAATACCGGCCGATCGGGACTCTCGCATCTTGCCTTGAGAGAGCGGACGACGAAGCCTATCGATGGCGTCTTGATGAACCTGAACCTTGGAGTGCATGGGAGCCGAGACGTGCTGCGAGAATTGCAAAAAACCCACCCCAGGTTGCCGGTCGTCGTCATGGCGGAATCCCGGCGATCAGAAGCGATCTCAGAGGCTCTGGAGCTGGGTGCTTCAGGGTATCTGCTGCCTCCATTCGATCCAGACGCATTCAAGAGCAAATGTCTAGTCTTCTTCCGTGATCCGAATCAACCAAACTCATATTGAACAAAAAGTGGCCGTGTGTCTTCCATGATGTGGGCAGGAGCCTCTACATGGACAGTGGTTGGTCTCGTCATGGCGCTATTTGTGGTATCGGACGTCACCGGTTGTAGTCTGAAAGAACGTGTTCAAAGAACGGGCACCGTGCGCTACGTGAAGATTCTTGATGAGGTGAAACCAACGACGTTGTACGTGCGCGTTGGGGATGAGATCCGCTGGTTAAACTTACAGTCGAGCCCTGTACGCGTCGGAATCTTAAATGGAGGATGGCACGGCGATGTGACCTGTGAGAAAGGGTTCAAACGGTTTGGCACCATGGAGGATCTGGTCGTGATTGCTCCTCAGGAATATGTGAGTCTGTGTTTCGCAAAGCCGGCGACGGTTCGCTACAACGTATGGCTGGATGCCCAGAACTTCAAAGGATCGATGAGCCCCACGGCCACGATTCGGATCGATTGATTCTATTGATGTCCGAACGAGTGAGAATCGCGCGTGGAGCCGGCGGGTTGCTAGCTCTGCTGATCGGCATACTCGACGGCCTTGGGGGGCCCAACCTTTCAGAGGCGGTGGGACCTGCGCCGTCTGTTCAGGTACAAGCGGCGGAAGAGCCGGCATCTCAAGGAGCGGAAGCAGCGAGATGGCTCGCCGTCCGCTATGCTGCTGAAGCCGAGTATCATTTCTTTGAAGCGATCCGCTATGAAGAACGAGCCATCCAGATCGATCCTCTCAAGGACAGCAGCGGAACGAACCGCAATACATTGCTCTCCGAGGCGAACTCTCACTGGACCCGGATGTTAGACCTCCGCACTCGCGCCCAGCTGTCTCGTATCGAATCCAGCCAGCGTTCTCGATAACACACCGGTCAACCGGTCAACGGACATTGTCAAGGATACGTCAATGATGTACGCTCGTTTTTGCATGAGAATTCAAAACGGGACAGGATGAACGTCGAACGAAGAACATACAGAGCGGATCGCCCTGATGAGGCGAGGGAAACACCAGAGGACAGCTCTGGGCCGCAAGCACCCGCGCCGGTCTCATTCCGACGCGAATGGTCGCTCGTGACGAGCCTGATGACGATTGCGGTGTTTACCTACTTCGGTCCGTCGTGGCTTGCCGATCTGTCGAATCACCTGTGGTTTGCGCTGATGCTGACCTGGCTGTTCACGGTTATTCTGATATCGGCTTTTGCCGTCGTCCGGCATGCCGATCATCTGGCGATGAAGTTGGGAGAACCAGGGGGCACGCTCGTGTTGACGCTGGCCGTGACGGGGATCGAAGTGATGATGATCTCCGCCGTCATGCTGAGCGGAAAAGGAAATGCTTCGCTCGGCCGGGATGCCATGTTCGCGGTCATCATGATCGCGCTCAACGGCATGGTCGGTTTTTCCTTGTTGTTGGGTGGGCTGCGGTATCATGAACAAACCTACAATCTTCGGGGTGCGAACGCCTTTTTGGCCGTGATCGTGCCGTTGACGGTCCTCGGCCTCGTATTACCCAACTTCACAGTGTCATCGCCGGGCCCGACGTTCTCTGGGCTCCAAGGCGCATTCCTCGCCCTCATGTCGATCGCGCTGTACGGCGTGTTCCTCGCGATCCAAAATAGCCGCCATCGGGACTACTTCACCGTGCCGCGTGCTGAATTCGAACGCGCCGGACGCCGGGGCCTTGTTGGTAATGAATCGCCGCGATTGGTCGCCTATCACACGATCCTCTTAGGCGTGAACCTTTTGCCTGTCGTGCTCCTTTCCAAACAGATCGCGGTGCCGATCAATTACGCGATTCATGAGATGCATGCGCCGGCCGCTCTGGGCGGATTGCTGGTATCGGTGCTGGTCTTATCCCCGGAATCCTTGGGAGCCGCGCGTGCGGCGCTGGCCAACCAGCTCCAACGGTCCGTGAATCTCCTCCTGGGATCAGTGCTGGCAAGCATCAGTCTGACAATTCCTGCCGTTTTGGCCATCGGATTCATGACCTCTCGCACCATCATCCTCGGGCTTGATGCGGTGGATATGACGTTACTCCTCTTGACGTTGGGAGTGAGCACGTTAACCTTCGCCAGCGCCAGAACCAACGTGTTGCAGGGCGCGGTCCACCTCCTCCTGTTTCTTGCCTATTTCATGCTCATTTTTGAGAAGTAACGGTGCCAGAGATGAAGCCCCCGGATCTCTGCACGTAGTTTCTCACCGCTGGCCTGGTAATCTTACGCGTTTTTTCTGCCGTCCCTCTCCCCTATCATAGTCTATTCCAAATTTCTCCGCGGGATAGGTGTCTCGTGAACATGGCAGCGATCATCGATGATGTTCGCACGCGTTTGGAGGCGAACGGTCCCGAGTGCAGGATCGATGAGGTCGTCGACCTGTGTCCTGACTTGACGTGGAAACAGGTCTTTCTTGCCGTCGACTACCTCAATCGCACAAGCCAGGTTCAACTGGTGATGGATAGGGCGTGTAGGTATTGGGTGAAGGTCCTTCCTTCTTCTTTAGTCTAGAAGGATGCTGCCTTCCTAGGGATGGTCCTAGTACTGGCTACAGCAAAAAATCGTTAGAAGTAACTCCACTTTGGTGCGAATGTATGCCCACCGAAACGAGAAGACAGAAATCCATCATGGTTTGTGGCGTCTGTTGGAGAGCCTATGATTGGAATGTGGGTTCGCGTCCGGAGGCGGAGAGTTGGATTTCGTTGGACGAACTTGTCACGAGAAAGGAGTTAGCTCCCGAGGACTATCTTCTGTCTGATGAATATTGCCCTGAGTGTGCTGCGGCGTTACTGCTCCACTCGTCACACTCAACAACGACTCGCTCTCGATCTCATGTCGATCAAACTATCGGTGCTTTCGCTTCGTAACCCCCCGTTATTCCAATCTTAAAGCCACTCCCACGGACCTGTCGAATTGTGCCCTTCTTCACGACTATCCTATGACATAGCCGATGCTTCAGACTTGCGAGGGAACGATTCATTGTTTTAAAAGGAGCTCGACATGATGCCAAAGATCACTCCATTCCTGTGGTTCGACGGGCAAGCCGAAGAAGCCGCGCAGTTTTATACTTCCATCTTTGAGAATTCGAAGATCGAAGGCGTGACTCGTTATGGCGATGTTGGGCCTGGACCGAAGGGCACCGTCATGACCGTGGCCTTTCAGCTCGATGGGCAGGAATTCGTGGCCTTGAATGGCGGCCCGCAGTTTCCTTTCACGGAGGCCGTTTCATTTGTCGTGAATTGTGCGACACAAAAAGAGATCGATTATTTCTGGGATAAGCTCTCCGCCGGCGGACAGCAAATCGAATGCGGCTGGCTGAAGGACAAGTATGGTCTGTCCTGGCAAATCGTCCCCGCTGAGCTCAGCAAGATGCTGCAGGACCCCGATCCGGACACAACGAATCGAGTCATGCAAGCCGTGCTGCAAATGATAAAACCCGACATCCAACGCCTGGAGCAGGCCTATGGAAGGAGCAAGGCATGAGCAAGATACGGGTACTGGTTGGGACAAAGAAGGGCGCCTTCATATTGACGTCGGATGGCACACGCAAAAAATGGGACGTCAGCGGCCCCTTGTTCGCCGGCTGGGAACTCTATCACCTCAAGGGATCGCCCGCTGATCCTAATCGCTTGTATGCCTCGCAGACCAGCAGTTGGTTCGGGCAGATCATCCAACGCTCAGACGACGGCGGCAAAACATGGCATCAACCCGGCACACCTCCGGGCGAACCGACCACCACCCCGGATGGCATGCCCAAGGGAGAGAGCAATAAATTTGTCTATGATACGTCGGCTGCATCCGGGAAGCCCCTCACGACGCACCAGTGGTACGACGGCACGCAGCACCCATGGGAGTTCAAGCGAGTCTGGCATCTGGAACCGTCCCCGAACAATCCTGATACCGTCTATGCAGGCGTGGAAGACGCGGCCTTGTTTCGTTCAAGCGATGGGGGGCAGACCTGGCAGGAACTTGCCGGCCTGCGCAGCGCGAAAGGCCAGCTCTGGCAACCAGGCGCCGGCGGGATGTGTCTGCACACGATTATGCTGAATGACAAGAACCTGAACAGGATCTTCGTCGCGATCTCAGCCGCGGGTGTGTTTCGAACCGACGACGCCGGCAAAACATGGCGACCGGTGAACCGCGGCCTGAAATCCCAGTATGAGCTCCCTGATCCCGATGCGGAGGTCGGCCACTGCGTGCATCGCATCGCCATGCACCCGACCAGACCGAACGTGTTGTTCATGCAAAAGCACTGGGACGTCATGCGCAGCGACGATGCCGGCGAGTCGTGGCACGAAGTCAGCGGTAATCTTCCGACCGACTTCGGATTTCCGATCCACGTGCACGCGCACGACCCGGAGACGGTCTACGTCGTTCCGATCAAGAGTGACTCGGAGCACTTCGTGCCGGAAGGCAAGCTGCGCGTGTACCGTAGTCGTACAGGCGGAAATGAGTGGGAAGCGCTGACGAACGGACTTCCTCAACGCGACTGCTACGTCAATATCCTGCGCGATGCGATGGCCGTCGATTCACTCGATCCGTGCGGCATCTATTTTGGCACCACCGGCGGACAGGTCTATGGTTCAGCCGACGCCGGAGACCATTGGGAGCCAATTGTCAGGGATCTTCCAGCGGTGCTGTCCGTCGAGGTGCAGGTACTCCCATGATCCGCGTGGTGCTCCCGGCGCATTTAAGAACCTTGGCTCGCGTCACTAGCGAAGTGACACTGGAGGTTGAAGGACCAGTGACTCAGCGAGCAATTCTTGATGCGCTGGAAGCGAGGTATCCCATGCTGCGAGGAACGGTTCGTGACCACGCGACGCTCAAGCGACGAGCGTTCGTCAGATTTTTTGCCTGTGAGCAGGATTTGTCCCACGAGTCTCCAGATACCCTATTGCCCGACGCTGTGGCGAGCGGAGTTGAGCCATTCCTGATTGTCGGTGCCATGGCCGGCGGCTCATTGTCAAAGCCAACGTAGCCTCAAGACGAGCACATCGCCTGCGCCATTGATCGCCTGCGCCATTGATGGTTACTTGTGTTGTCCGGTGGTTCCGGACACTACAGGTTGTCGCAGGTGCGCTGGGGACTTTGCTAGGTGATTTTGATGATCCAATTCGCTTCATTGAGACTTGTATGGGAACGGGCGCCCCTCAGATTCATCTCATGGAAATCAATGTTTCAAATTTCGATGCCATATTGTGTGACCTGGACGGCGTCATCACGCAAACGGCCATACTACACGCTGCCGCGTGGAAGCGGCTGTTTGATGACTATCTGAAGAAATCAGCCGCACGCACAGGAACCACATGGAAACCCTTTAAGCTTGATGAAGATTACCGATTATATGTGGATGGGAAATCGCGATATGACGGCGTACGGGATTTTCTGAAGTCCCGAAACATCGATCTTCCCTTAGGCTCGTCCGATGATAGCTCGGATCGGGAAACCATCTATGGGTTGGGGCATAAAAAGGACGAATACTTCGAAGCAGCTTTGCGAGAAAAAGGCGTCGTCGTCTACCCCAGCACGGTACGATACCTTCGCCAGGTAAAAGACGCCGGTTTAAAAATAGCTGTTGTGTCGTCCAGCCATCACTGCAGGGACATCATCGACAAAGCCGGCTTAACGGACCTGTTTGACGCACGCATCGACGGCCATGAGATCGACCGCCTTCATCTTCCCGGAAAACCTGCCCCGGATGCGTTCCTAGAGGCGGCGCGGCGCCTGGCTGTCCAGCCGCACAAGGCCATCGTCATTGAAGATGCCTTGGCAGGAGTCCAGGCCGGACACGCGGGAGGATTCGGTCTCGTGATCGGGGTGAACCGTCGGAACCAAGCTGAAGCGCTCCGGCAACAAGGGGCAGATATTGTGATAGCGGATTTGGACGAGCTTTTGCCGTCCGGGCAAGACTCGGAGCCATGCCCTCTGCCGCCGGCTGGACAGTGAATCGTCCTCTACTCAAGGTAATACCATGATCCATCGACCTCGCTTTCATCCTCCTCCTCACATCTATCCTCCTGATGAATGGAACCTCATCGAAAAACGATTCATGCCCGATTTGCTTGAGCAAGGCGAGACCATGTTTGCGCTCGGCAACGGCTATCTCGGAATGAGAGGCTGCTTTGTGGAGGGAGGACCGATCGGTCAGAACGGCACCTTCATTAACGGATTTTATGAAAGCTGGCCCATCGTGTATCCGGAGCAGGCCTATGGTCTCGCGGCAACAGGACAAACAATCGTCAATGTGACGGATACCAAGATCATCAAACTCTATGTGGACGATGAACCGTTCTGGCTCCCCCACGCTAATATTCGGAGTTTTGACCGGCGACTGAACATGAAGTCGGGAACGCTCGATCGTGAAATTGTATGGGAGACGCCGGCCGGAAAGCGGGTCTCGATCAAGTCGCGTCGGCTCGTCTCCTTCGAACACCGTCATCTCGCCGCCATGTTTTACCAGGTGACGCTGTTGAATGCGTCCGCTCCAATCGTGCTGTCGTCTGAAATGATCGCCAACGAACCGACTCCGCGTCGGGATAACCGCGATCCCAGACAAGCCAAGGTGTTCATGGAGAAGGTGCTGAATCACCGGCTGAGCTATGCGAAAGATCAGCGGATCGTGCTGTGCCACGCCACGAACAAGAGCGGGATGATCCTCTCCTGCTCGATCGATCATGTGCTGGAGACCTCCTCGCCTGCCACATGGAAAACACACTATACGCAAGATGCAGGGCAAGTCGTCGCGACCATCAATGCTGAGGCCGGACACCCGATCACATTGGTGAAGTACATGGCCTATCATACAAGCCACACCGCGCCCCCGGAGGAAATGTGTGCACGTGTGGAACGAACGTTGGATCGAGCGGTCGGCGAAGGATTCCCTGCACTCCTCGCCGGCCAAGAGCAGTACATGGACGACTTCTGGCAACGAAGCGACGTGAGGGTCACGACAAATCCGGCTCGCGCGAAATCGACGACGAGTGCGGTTCAGCAGGCCATCCGATTCAATCTGTTCCATATACTCCAGGCGTCTGCTCGTGCGGAGAACACCGGGGTGCCAGCTAAAGGGCTCACTGGGGGTGCCTATGAAGGACATTACTTCTGGGACAGTGAAATTTATGTGCTCCCATTTCTGACGTACACTGCACCCCGCATCGCCAAAAATCTCCTGCGCTTCCGTCATGGCATGTTGGATATGGCACGAAAGCGGGCACGCCAGTTAAATCAACGAGGGGCGATGTACCCATGGAGGACCATCAGCGGCGAGGAGGCGTCGGCGTATTATGCGGCCGGGACTGCGCAATACCATATCAATGCCGATATTATGTACGCCTTAAGGAAGTACGTACAGGCGACGGGCGACGAAGAGTTTCTCTTTGACGAGGGCGTGGAGATGTTGGTCGAAACCGCTCGTCTATGGCTTTCGCTTGGCTTTTACTCACCACGCAAAGGAGGACAATTCTGCATCCACTGCGTCACCGGTCCCGATGAATACAATACGGTGGTCGATAACAATGTGTATACGAATCTGATGGCACGCGAGAATCTTCGGTACGCTGCCGAGACCGTCGAAAAGGTGCGGGAACGTCGGCCGGATCTATTTACCGCATTAGTGCACAAAACCCATCTGGATATCCCCGAGATAACGGACTGGAAACGTGCGGCTGAGCTCATGTACGTTCCCTACGACCAACGGCTCAGGGTCACTCCACAGGACGATCAGTTTTTGGAGCAAGAACCCTGGGACTTCAAGCACACGCCGCCGGAGAGGTATCCTCTGCTGTTGTACTACCACCCACTGACCATTTATCGCTATCAGGTCCTCAAGCAGGCCGATCTGGTACTGGCCATGTTCCTGCTGAGCCACGAGTTTCCTGACGATCTGAAGCGGCGGAACTTCGAATTCTATGATCCGATTACCACAGGAGACTCTTCACTCTCTGCCTGCATTCAAAGCATCATGGCGGCCGAAGTCGGTGACATGGCAAAAGCCATGGAGTATGCGAGAGTGGCGACACTGATGGACTTGGGCGACGTCGCGGGAAACGTGAAAGACGGGTGTCATATCGCCGCCATGGGCGGAGTCTGGATGGTCTTCGTCTATGGGTTTGCGGGGCTGCGCGACTATAACGGTGAACTGTGTTTCTGGCCGGCCTTACCGGAGGTGTTGGACTGCATTCGATTCGAGCTCACATTTAGAGGCCAGAGTCTCGAAATTGATGTCGGCCAAGATGAGACGCGATATACGCTCAAAACCGGGAGTGGACTGACGATTCGCCACGAAGCGCAAGAGATTTGTCTGTCACCTTCTGTCCCATCTGTGGTCCTGCCGAACTCGAAACCGTCGGAGCGAGCAGACGTGAAGCATCGCGTAGTGGGATGAGACGTGCAATCGGTAAACTAGGGCTGCGCGTCTACCGGCAGAAATCCCTCAACAGAAGACCCAAGATCCAAATCTATATTGCGTGGAATATCACCGGCTTACGAAGGCTTTATCAACCGGGCCACCCTGTCGATTTTTGCTCTTGCCAACGACTATTTAATAACAACAGACTTTCGGGACTAATGGATTGGGGGCTCTGTCCATGAAATACATGTTGCTCGTGTATCACAATGAGCAAAGTTTTGCCGAACTCGGCGAGGCCACACATGCAGCGATGCTGGAAGAGTCCATCCGGCTCGCTCACAAGGTCACATCGAACGGACAGTATCTGGCGGCGCCTCTGCAGCCAACGTCCACGGCAACCTGCGTGCGAGTTCGTGACGGCAAGCAAGTGGTGACGGATGGTCCCTATGCGGAGACACACGAGCAACTCGCTGGATACTTTCTTATCGAAGCCAAAAACCTCGACGAAGCGATCAGCATCGCCGCTCGAGTGCCTGGAGCACGGATCGGCACTGTGGAGATTCGACCGGTCAGAGATGTGCCGGGTTTGCCAACTTAGAAGGAAGGCTAAAGCGTATCGCACGGGATCGAGGAGCATGAAGGAGACGATCAGCATGCCGAAGAAGCTAATCTGGGCTGGCTACATCCTGAGCGCACTTCCAGCGTTGTTGCTGCTCTTCAGCGGCGTGATGAAACTGGTGAAGGCGCCATCGGTCGTGGAAGGGTTCACGCACCTGGGCTATGACCAAAGCGTGGCGTTGGGGATTGGGATTGTCGAACTACTTTGCACGATCCTGTATCTCATTCCACGCACATCTGTGCTTGGCGCAATCTTGCTCACCGGCTATTTAGGTGGTGCTACGGCAACTCATCTACGCATCGGCGAACCATTTTATGGCGCTGTCCTGCTCGGCTTCTTGGTCTGGGGCGGGCTGTTCTTACGTGACGAGCGGTTGCGCGTGCTCATACCGTTGCGAAAGTAGAGGGACCCATTGAACACGGCTTGTCCAATCGCCTACGTCTCAACGCTCTCCCTAGGTATTTTGCGAGTGTGTGCGAGGCAGGAGATTTGTTTGACTAGAAGATCGATCGCGGCGCATCACTGGAAGAACTCATTTTCTTGAGGTCAGTTGTCGATTGCGGCTCCCTCCGAACGACTAGAGGGTATCGAGCCCTCGGAATACCGCAACCGCATTGAAAGGAGATATCACCATGCGTTTCATGATCATTGTGAAGGCCAGCAAGGACTCGGAGGCGGGCGTCATGCCCAGTGAGAAGCTTCTTGCCGAGATGGGCAAATTCAACGAGGAACTGTCGAAAGTCGGGGTGTTGCTGGCGGCCGAAGGACTCCAAGCGAGTTCCAAAGGCGCGCGTGTGAAATTCTCGGGAACGAAACGAACCGTGACCGACGGGCCCTTTGCCGAAACGAAGGAGCTGATTGCCGGCTTCTGGATCTGGCAGGTGAAATCGAAACAGGAGGCAATCGAATGGGTCAAACGTTGCCCGAATCCCCATAACGAAGACAGTGAGATCGAGATTCGCCAGGTATTCGAGGCGGAAGATTTCGGCGCTGAGTTTACACCGGAACTCAGGGAACAAGAGGAACGTGTGCGGGCGCAGGCAGCCAAGAAGAAGTAGGGGAAGTCTATGTTCAAGATCATCGGGATTGCCATTGTGGTGTTAATCGTCGCCCTGCTCGTCTATGCCATGACAAAACCCGACAGCTTTCGTATCGAGCGGTCGGCGAACATCAATGCGCCGCCGGAGAAGATTTTTCCCTTCATCAATGACTTCCACAATTGGGTAGCCTGGTCGCCGTGGGAGAAGATCGACCCCGCGCTGAAGCGTGCATACAGTGGTACGACGAGCGGCAAGGGTGCGGTGTATGAATGGGAAGGCAACAACCAAGTCGGTCAAGGGCGCATGGAGATCAGCGATACATCTCCACCCTCACACCTTCTGATCAAGCTGGATTTCCTGAAACCGTTCGAAGCACACAACACTGCGGAATTCACATTGAACGGTGCAGGCCAATCCACCAACGTCACGTGGGCCATGTACGGCCCGCAACCTTTCTTGGCGAAAGTCATGAGTCTGTTCCTCAGCATGGACCCATGGTTGGACCGACAGTTCGAGACCGGCCTGGCCAATCTGAAGACCGTCGCGGAACAGTGAACCCGTGACTTGCGTAAAAGGAGAAACGAATATGATGAAGAATCCGGTCGCATTTTTCGAAGTTCCGGCCTCGGATTTCAAAAAGGCCAAAGAGTTCTACGAAACGGTGTTCGATTGGAAAGTGGAACTCTGGGGCGACGAGGGCGCCATGGCGCTCACCACAGCCGCGGATAAAGACCACAATCCGATCGAGCCTGGAGGCATCAATGGGGGATTCTACAAGCGCACATCTAAGAGCGACCAGCCGTCGTTCGGTGTGCAAATCGGTTCCATCGACAAGACGCTTCAGGCCATCGAGAAAGCGGGCGGGACCGTCATCACATCCAAACATGCCATCGGTGAGTGGGGTTCATGGCCGACTTTGCAGATCCTGAAGGCAACATCATCGCGCTCTGAGAAAAGGCAAAAAATAACCATCAGAGGATTTGACGTGAGGTCTTCCCGCTAGGGGACTCACGAGGAGCCGGATCGGTCGGCAGTTTCATATACTGCATCCGATCCAGGCGCTCACATGGAAATACCAACTTTCAAGGAGGATGTTATGCACCGCCTATTGACGACTGTCACCATTCTCAGCCTCTTGTTCGCCGTGTCTCCGGTCCTGGCCAAGAAAGGCAAGGACAAGCACGCCGAGGACCCCCAGGCCATGATGGAACTCTGGAAAAAGCTGGGCACGCCCGGCGCTCCCCATCAACAATTGGCCAGTTTGGCCGGCAGCTGGACGACGACGACCAAGGAGTGGATGGAACCGGGGAAGCCCCCCACAGAAGCGACCGGCACCGCGGAAATGAAAATGTTGCTGGACGGACGCTTTCTCCAACAAGAATACAACAGTACCATGATGGGCCAACCGTTCACCGGGATCGGGATCACCGCCTATGACAACCTAACCAAGAAGTATGTGTCGACGTGGATCGACTCCATGGGCACAGGCATTTTCAGGATGGAAGGCACGGCAAGCGCCGACGGCAAGACCATCACCTTGAAAGGCCAGCACGCGGAACCGGGCGGGGGACATATGAAACACCGTGCGGTCTGGAAGATCGTCGACAGCAATACCCAGACGTTCGACATGTACGGCACGCATGACCACGGTAAAGAAATGAAAGTGATGGAGATCGTCTACACCAGGAAGTCGTAGCGGACATTCTTAGCCGTTCTTCCGCACGACCAGGACTCCATCCCTGATCGTGACGAGAACGGCGGACACATCCGGATCCGATGCGACGACGCGATTCAACTCCTGGATGGCAGCGGTTCGCTCATCCGGCGGCGGCTGCAACACCACGTCGCCATCCCAAAGCACGTTGTCGATCAGAATGACGCCTGTCGGTGCAAGCAGCTCTTTTGCTCGTCGATAATAGTTCGAGTAGTTCTGCTTATCGGCATCAATAAAGATGAGATCGAACGGTCCACGGAGCTCTCGCATGGTCTCAAGCGCCGGCCCCATGCGAATGGTAATTTTTTTGCCGTGAGGCGAGCGCGCGAAATATCGGCGGGCAAGGGCAGCCGATTTCTCGTCGATTTCGCAAGTCGTGACCGTGCCGTTATCCGGCAAGGCCTCGGCAAAACACAGGGCGCTGTATCCCGTAAACATGCCGATCTCCAGGACCCGTTTAGCTTGGACCAGTTGGGTCATCATCTTCAAAAACGCACCTTCGAGTGCTCCGACCACCATCTGTGGACAATCCATCTGCTTGTGAGTCTCCGCACGAAGGGCACAGCAGGTCTCAGATTCCGCCATGGAGTGCGCTTCGGCGTAGGCTTCGATCTCAGCGGAAATTAACGCCTTCATAACGAATTGCCTCCTGCGTTTGAAAAACCAGACTTTCGTGCGTACACTGCAGAAAGTACGAAAAACGAAGACGGCACGATCATAGCATGCCTCTAAGCGATTGGGAGGCGACCGGACGTGAAAACCCTGAAGAGGCTGGAAGCGCTATCCACACGGCTCCTGGAGATCCAGCGCATCAACAGTGCAGCTTCGGTATTGTCCTGGGATCAGGAAACCTATATGCCGGCGGGCGGCGGTGCGGCCCGCGCCGAACAAATCGCCACCCTTCAGGGAATCGCCCACCAGAAGTTGGTCTCCTCCGATACAGAACGTCTGCTGGGTAGCTGGCTTGATCTCTCCACCGGCTTGCCCCTCGAACAAGATGGCGAACTGTGGGACGAATCGTCCCGTGCACTGCTGCGCGAAGTGTGGCGTGACTACAACCGTGCAAGAAAACTTTCATCAGACTTTGTCATGCGATTGAGCCGTGAATGTTCATTGGCGCAACAAGTCTGGGTCGAAGCGAAGGAGCAAAGCAGCTACAAATTGTTTCTCCCGAACCTGCGCACGGTCTTGTCGCTCAAACGTGAGGAAGCTCAGCACCTGGGATTTCAAACCTCTCCGTACAATGCCCTGTTGGACGTCTATGAGCCCGGCTCGACGATCGCAGCCCTGCGTCCGCTCTTTGCTCAACTAAAAGCACGGTTGATCCCGCTACTTAAAAACATCCAAAACAGTCCGGTACAGATTGACGATGGATTTTTGTACCATGCCTACGACCAGGCGCGGCAGATAGAATTCGGCCGCCTGGTGCTGATTGCCATGGGATATGATTTCGAAAAGGGCCGACTGGACCTTTCGGCCCATCCCTTCACCACGTCGTTTCATCCCTCGGATGTCCGCGTCACCACGCGCGTCAATGAGTCCGATCTCCTCTCCTGTCTCTTCAGCTGCATTCATGAGGGCGGACATGGGCTGTATGATCAGGGCCTCGATCCGGCTCATTACGGCACTCCGCTCGGCGAATCGGTGTCGCTGGGCATCCATGAGAGCCAGTCTCGAATGTGGGAGAACTGCGTGGGCCGCTCACGTGCGTTTTGGCGGTTCTTCTATCCCATCCTCCAGGCGACCTTTCATCATCAGCTTCGTGCCGTGGACATGGACCAGTTCTACCAGGTCATTAACTGCGTGAAGCCTTCGTTGATCCGTGTAGAGGCTGATGAGCTCACCTACAATCTGCATATCATGCTGCGGTTCGAGATCGAGCAGGATCTGATCGAGGGGAAGACAAATCCGGAGGAACTTCCTGAGATTTGGAACCAGAAGATGAAAGAGTATTTGGGAATCGTTCCCTCACACGACGGAGAAGGCGTGTTGCAGGATGTGCATTGGTCGATGGGAGGCTTCGGCTATTTCCCGACGTATACGCTGGGAAGTCTCTATGCCGTGCAGTTCTACGACCAGGCAAAACTTGAAATTCCCAACATCGAGGAAGAAATCGCGGCGGGACAGTTGATGGTCTTGCGCCGCTGGCTCGGTCAGAAGATCCATCGGTGGGGCCGCATGTTCACCCCGGATCACCTTTCACAGCGGGTCACCGGTGTAAGCCTGAGCCCGGAACCGTTCTTGCGTTATGTCGAACGGAAATACGGCGAGCTGTACCGGCTCCACAGTTAACGGACCCTTCTCTGCCCTCAGCCTCGTCCCTGAGCACCCATTTAATACCCCATGGCTTGATTCAATTTGGCCAGCATCGCCGGTGAAAACGTGAACTCCGCCTGCACCTCGATCCTGTGGGGCACGAGGAGCGTGGTGTGGAACACGATGTCACGGATGGGAATTTTGAATTCAGGATCCTGCGGCGTGCTGAGCTCGACAGCTTCCACCGAATTGGTCATGGCACCGCTGTCCTGGGGACCATACGTGGTCACGACCGCCTTCAGTATCTCCATCACCTTTTCATTCGTCTCGACCCCTTCGACTCCTTGCTCGATCAGCGGGATCACGTCTTCCCGAGCCTGATCCGATACCGTGAAATTTTCCACCCGTTCTTTCCGGCGGAGCGAAGTCAGGTCATTATCGAGATCTTTACTGAACGCTCCATAGGCGAACCGGAAGAATTCGAAATGAAACCCCTTGAACCCCTTGCCGAACATCTGCAGCTCGCAAAGAAAACAGAGCTGCTGCAGCTTGACGTCGCTGAGCAGGCCGTGCGGTTCGGCGAGATGCAGCACATAGAGCAGCAACGCCCGGTCAACCGTGATCTGCTGAGGCTTGCGCATGGATGAAAACCCTTCGATCAGAGTTGTCAATCGGCGCTGCACTATAGACAGCAGGTCGAAGGCCGTCAATTGCTCCCCCTTGACCCATGACAGCGCGTTTCGTTTTTAATGAGCCTCCGTTTGGAGGTAGTCTGCATGGCAGTGGGCAAATTCGCAAAAGAAATGGATGCGCTGAAGGAGCATCTAGGCAAGCACCAGCTGAAGTTCACCCGCCAGCGTGAACTCATCCTCACGGCGTTTCTCCGGCAAGAACATATCACCGCCGAAGCTATGTATCACCAGCTGGCTAAAACCGATCCACATCTCGGATTGGCCACCATTTACCGGACATTGAATCTGTTTTGCGATGCGGGACTCGCCCAAGCCAGGCACTTCGGCTCGCAGACCCAATACGATAACGTCTCGCATAAGGGCCACCACGATCACCTCATTTGCACCGGCTGCGGCAAGATCGTCGAGTTTGAAAACTGCGAAATTGAAAGGCTTCAGGAAGAAGTCGCCGCCCGCAACGGATTTACCATTCAAACCCACCGTCTTGAGCTCTATGGCCTCTGCTCTCGCTGCCGTCATTGACGCTCGCCGGTTTTTTTGGTATCATTTTGAGACGGCTTATCAATTTCAATTAACCAGGACCCGCGTATGTCATTCGTATGCTCGGCGTGTGACATTGCACCAAGGAGCTATTCGTGTTGAATCAGGTCGCGATCTTGTGCCTGACGGTCTCATCCTGGCAGTCTTGACACCATCCACTCCACTTCTGGCCGCCGACAAACTGACCATCTATTCGGGCCGCGCCGAGCGTCTGATCAAACCGGTTCTCGACGCCTTTACGGCGAAGACCGGCATCCAAGTCGATCTCCTCTCCTCCGGCACGACGGAACTCGTCAATCGGCTCAAAGCGGAGGGTGATCGCACACCGGCCGATCTCTTTATCACCAACGATGCCGGCAGCCTGGAACTGGCCCGAACCGCAGGGCTTCTCCGCCCGCTGAATATGCGGGAAGTCGACCGGGCCATCCCTCCCCAGTTTCGCGCACCAGACAACGCCTGGATCGGTCTCTCCGGCCGATTCTGGATCATCGTGTACAACAAGACGATGGTAAAACCAGACCAACTCAAATCGCTGCTCGATCTAGCCGATCCCAAATGGAAAGACAAGATCGCGATTCCCAATTCCGGCAGTGAATATCTTGCAAGCCGGGGTGTCGGTCATCCGCGCGACTCACGGCGACGCCAAGACCAAGCATTCCTGCAAGGGCTCAAGGATAATGCCGGCGCGCAGGTCTACCAGAAAAGCTCGCAAATCGTGGAAGCTGTCGCCAAAGGGACAAGTCGCTCTCGGCATCGTCAACCATTATTATATCTATCGTCACCTGGCCGCTCAGCCGACGGCTCCGATCGCCGTGTTCATGCCGGACCAGCAAGAAGGCGGCATGGGCGCAATTATGAACGTCGCCGGGATCGGCATCGTCAAAACAACGAAACATCTCGACAGCGCCAAGCTCCTCGTCGAATTTCTTGTGGCGCAAGCCGGGCAAAAACTATTTGCCGATCTCGATAAGGAATATCCTCTCCATCCCGGACGTCAAAGCCGACCCGGCACTTGTTGAACGGAAAAGCTTCCGCGCGGCCCAAGTGCCGCTGACCAAGCTGGCGGAACTGCGCGAACCGACCCTCACCCTTATCGAACAAGTGGGCCTCCGGTAATACAAAAGGACCCACGTGACCACCATTCGCCAACAGCTCGCCTCACCGCTGCAACTCGTCGCGCTGGCCAGCGCAGGACTCATCCTGCTTCCGCTCGGCTATGTGACCTCACAAGCCGTCTCGGCCGATCCGGCCGTCTGGAGCCGCCTGTGGGCTACACGCATTCCGGAGTTGCTGTCGAATACCGTCTCGCTGGCCGCGAGCGTCGCTTGTCTTACCCTTGTCCTCGGCGTTTCCACCGCCTGGATCGTCACGAGGCTCGAATTTCCCGGTCGCCGTCTGTGGGAAGGCGCGCTGGTCCTTCCCTTGGCCATGCCGACCTATGTGCTGGCCTATATCTATTCCTATCTGCTTGGGATTCGGCGGACCTGTGGAGCACCTCTGGCAACTGATCGCCGGACCGCAAGCGCGGATTTTCTCTCCCCAAAGTTATCTGGGCGCGACGCTGGTCATGGCGCTGGATACGTTTCCCTTCGTCTATCTCCTGAGCCGCAGTGCGCTCCTCAGCATGAACGTCTCGTTCGAAGAAGTGTCCCGCGCCAGCGGCGTCTCCCGGCTGAAAACGCTCTGGCGGTGACGCTGCCGCTCATGCGCCCCTCGATCGCCGCAGGTTTGGCGCTCGTCATTCTTGTACGTCGTGTCGGATTTCGGTGCGGTGTCACTACTTGCGCTACCAAACCCTGACCTATGCCGTGTTTCAACAGATGACCGGACGGTCCGACAATACGGCAGCCAGCATTCTGAGCCTCCTGCTCGTCGGACTGGCGCTGATTATTCTTGGTCACCGAACGCTGGTTCCGCCATCGCAGCCGGTTCTACCAGACCACCGGCCGGTACCGTCTCCGCAACGGCAACGCTATGGCTGGCTCGGAACCTCCCTGATCACCGGCTATCTCGGCCTTCATCGTCGGAGCAGCCTTCGCACTGCCGGCCTATCTGTTGATTCATCTGGAGTCTATCTCCCGAAGCACAGGCTACGATCGACAGCCGCTTCTATCGGTTTCTTCTGGAACAGCGGGTTCCTGGCCGCCTGCGCCGCCACCGGCGGCGTGTTGATCGGCTTGCCGCTCGCCTACCTCGCCAGCCGCCGCCCGACCTGGCTGAACCTCGGCTGTCTGCAAGCCGCCTATGCCGGCTATGTGCTGCCAGGACCTGTCGCCGCCTTGGCTGTGCTCGTCCTGTGCTTAAACTGACTCCCTTCGTCTATGGATCCGTGCTGGTGCTCATCGTGGCCTATGTGATCCACTTTCTGCCGGCCGGACTCCAGTCGCTGGAACCGGCGCTCCAGCAGATTACGCCGAACCTGGAAGAAGTCGCTCGCACACTCGGGCTTGGCGTCCGCGAGACCTGGCGGCGCGTGACGCTGCCGCTCGTACGCAACGGATTTGTCGTCGCCTGGGTACTGATGTTTCTGCAGACGATGAAGGAGTTGCCGGCGACGCTGCTCGTTGCGCCCGGTCGGCTTCGACACCTTGGCCATTCGCGTCTGGATGGAAGCCAGCGAAGAATACTATCAGCTAGCGGCACCTTCGGCTCTTCTGATCGTGTTGCTCGGCCTGCCGGCACTGGTCCTATTGGTTTCGAAAGATTGGCGTGCAGCGTAACGGAATGGATCGCGATGCAGGATGAAACCAGCCCATTCCACAACCGACGAACCGATTTTGCAAGCCGACCTCTACACGGCCGGCTTCCTCGGTGCTCGGAACTGCGCGCTGTCTCCTGCGCGTACGATGTCGGACGCCCTGCCGTGCGCGACATCTCGTTTGCGGCGAAGGAAGGGGAAATTCTCTGTCTACTCGGTCCGTCGGGATGCGGCAAAACGACGATCCTTCGCGCCATCGCCGGATTTGAGCCGGTTCGTTCGGGGCAGATCTTCTTATCCGGCCAGCTGGTTTCATCGCCGGACCAGATGACGCCGACGGAAGAGCGACACGTGGGCATGGTCTTTCAAGAGTATGCGCTGTTTCCGCATCTGCGGGTACAGGACAACATCGCCTTCGGGCTCCGGCATCTGACGCGAAGCGAACGGAAGGCACGGGTGCAGGATATGCTGCGATTCGTCGGCCTTGAAGGCTTCGAGCGGCGGTATCCGCATGAGCTGTCCGGCGGCCAGCAGCAACGCGTGGCGCTCGCCAGGGCGTTGGTCCAAAATCCGGTCGTGTTGCTGCTCGACGAGCCATTCAGCAACTTGGACCCTGACATGGCCGGCCGCATGCGTCAGGAACTGCACGATTTGCTGCGCCGGACGAAAACGACCACTATTCTAGTGACTCACGACCACGACGAAGCCTTTGCCATGGCCGATCGCATCGCGGTGCTCAACCAAGGCCGTCTGGAGCAATTCGACACGCCGGAGACCATTTACCATATGCCCGAGACGCCGTTCGTCGCCGACTTCGTCGGTCAGGCTGACTTCATTCCCGGCACTGTCTCCAACGGCATGGTCCACACTGAATTGGGGGAATTTCCCAATACGCTCAAAGCCGAAGATGGCACGACGGTCGTGGTCATGATTCGGCCTGATGACATCCATCTGGTGCCTACGAAAGGCGCAACCTCTCACGTCCTCTCTCGGCAATTCAGAGGCTCAGAGAATCTATACGCTGTCAGTCTCCCGTCGGGTCAAGTTGTGCACAGCAGCCAAGGTTCGACGAGCGTCTACCAAGAAGGAACGCCTGTGGAACTGCGTGTGCTGGCTTCGCATACCGTGCTGTTCAAACAGTCCTCTAGCGCCGAACTCCTACATTGACAGCCGTTTTCCTGTTCTGGCAGCATGGAGCGCAGACAGGCTGCGTAATTCCCCCCGGCCACGAACACTATATCTAAGCCCGCATCATTCATGAGGGTTCGTGACGAAACTGCAAAGAAGCCGCGCCTGACTGGGGTTCACGTCATGCGCCGCCAAGCTCGTCGCAGCGCGTCCTTGCAGTCGGAATAAAAGCTGTCTGAAAGACTAGGAGTTGCTGATGGATGCGTTGAAGAACGCCGTCGATTACGGCATTATCGGCCTGCTGCTGGCCTTGAGCGTCTGGTGCGTTGCGGTCGCCGTGGAACGCTGGCTGTTCTACCGCCGGGTCGATCTGGGTCTATTTTCCTCGCAGCAAACGTTGGAAATCGCGCTGACCAAGCGTCTCGTCATTATCGGCACGGTCGCCGCCAATGCGCCCTACATCGGCCTGCTCGGGACCGTCCTTGGCATCATGCTCACGTTCCATACGATGGGCACCTCCGGCACGATGGCGGTGAATACGATCATGATCGGGCTGAGCCTGGCGTTGAAAGCGACAGCCGTCGGGCTGCTCGTAGCGATTCCCTGCGTCGTGATGAATAACGTTCTCAGACGAAAAGTGGCCGAATTGGTCGCCCAGTATAAGGTGAAGCATGGATCGCGAGCTTAATCAGATCAACGTCATCCCGCTCGTGGATGTGATGCTGGTCCTGCTCGTCATTGTCTTGACGACGGCCACCTTCATCAGTACCGGACAAATCCCTGTCGATCTCGCCAAGGCCAAGGAAGTTGGAGACCGCAAAGACGTGCCGATCGTCATTACGCTGAATGCCGAAGGCCACCTCTTTTTAAACGACAAGCCTGTGCCTGAGAACGGACTGAAAGACGTCCTCAGCCCAGAACCTCGTGACTCTGCCGTCGTCGTCCGCGCGGATAAAACCACGTTGCTTGAACGATTCGTCGCCCTGGTGGACGACGTGCGCGGCCTTGGCTTCAAACAAGTGAGTTTGGAGGTCGTTCGGCTATGACGTTGACGGATAGGACAGCAATCTTATTTCCGACGTCTGTGGGCGCACACTCCGTCAGCTGGCTCGCCTCGCTTCTTCTCCATGCGACCGTGGCCTTCGGAGCGTTCATCTTTACGCAGCAGATCAAGTTGGCCCCTCAACCGACTCCCTTCACGTGGGACGTGGCTATGGTGACGACCGCACCTCAGGCAACAACGAATCCGTCAGGTGTTTCTTCTCCAACTGTGCCTCCTGCGACACCATCGGCTTCCACGCCATGGCAACGCAAATCATCGCCCGCTCGGACTCCTAGCCAGCCTTCCACGATGGCGGCGCCTGTTCACCCCGTTAGGCCGGTACTTCCGCACTCTCCAGCCATGGAACAGGATACTTCAGTCGCCAGGCCTGACGCCCCGATCCCAGCGCCCACGACACCGAAGGGAGCGCTTGAGTCAGTCGCTCAGGAACGCCATGAGCCGGAACGTGAGTCCCCTCTAACGACTCACGAGCCTACCTCACTAGACACGCCGCCTCCTCAAGTCTCCCACCAGTCCCCGGTGACGGAGCCGACTGCATCAACTACTTCCAGTGCGTCTGTAAAGACGGAATCCACTTCTGAACAGCAGATGATAGCCATGGCTCCGGTTCCATCGTCTCTATCTGCCCGCCCCGACTATAGTTGGTTGTCCGAAACGATCCTGCGCCGCGTTGAAGAACTCAAGCGATACCCGGCCGAGGCGAGGCTGGATCGAGCCGAAGGGAAAGTGGTGTTGAAAGCAGTGATCCGCGGCGATGGGAGCGTCGACGACGTCGTCGTCTATCAAAGCTCAGGCTATCGGAGTCTTGACCATGCCGCAGTCGAACTCTTGAAGCGGGCTGCGCCCTTTCGACTGCCCCGTCCATTAGGAAAATCACAGATGATGGTCAAAATCCCAATGAATTACCGGCTTGAGCAATAGCGCGACATTTCCATCCTGACTGAATCTGATACTTGCTCAGCGAGCGGGCTCTTTCTCAACTTCCTGGAGAAAACGGACGCGGTGATGCAGTCCGGACGAGATGTGGACCTGCCCAGCCTGGTCGACGATGATGGCTTCGACGTCATCCAGCTGCTCGACTAACTCCATTCCCCGATCCACTCCCATGACAAAGATGCCGGTATCAAGCCCATCGGCCCACACGCCCTCTTTGGCAATCACGGTGACACTTTGGCAATCGCGCGCCGGTTGAAGCGTATTCGGGTCCAAGATGTGGTGATAGCGGATCCCGTCCTTCTCAAAGTATCGTTCATAATCGCCGGCAGTCGAAATGGCCTCGTCTTGCAGATCAATCTCTGCCAAGATCGCTCCTTCTTTGCGCGGATGCTGAATCCCAACGGAAAACTTTTTCCCATCCGGCAACCTGCCGAAAGTCTTGATATCTCCGGACAACGCCACCACACCGGCCACGGCTCCGGCTTTTTTCATCGCCATCACCGCTTGATCCGCCGCATACCCTTTGCCGATCCCTCCTACGTCAATGCGCATACCGGGCTTTTCTAGATAGATCGTCTTCTCCCACACATCAGCATGAATTGCCTGAAGATTGATAAGCGGTTTCAGCCCTTCAAGCTCCATGGCGATCGGGAGCCGCGGTTCAGCAGAGACGTTCCATGCGTCGACAGCGGGACCAATGGCGATGTTGAACGCCCCCTCGGTCAGCTCTGCGACTTGGAGGGATAGCCGGACCACCGTCATCGTTTCCGGACTCACTGACACCGGCTTTCGGCCTGCTGCAGCATTGACGCGGGACATTTCGCTTTCAGGGATCCAGGTGCTGAGCAACTGTTCAAGCCGTTTCACTTCCTGGAACCCTGCGTCGATCGATTCGTTTGCGTCTTGGTTGGTCGGTCCTACCGCCGTGATAGAGACCAGCGTCCCCATGTGCATCTGGGTTCGCTTCACGGTGACCGATGAAGACCCAAGGGATCCAGTCTTGGTACAACCAAAGACAAGGACCGATATGCACGCAAGCAGGGGGATGCAGACTTTGAAGACACTCATCATTTGGGAGGATTCACCACCAGTGGCGACGGAAATAGCGTGGATAACGGGGATACGGCATGACTTCGAAGAGGCGCGCTTGCAGATCGGAGGGATCAGGCAGCACCGTAGCCACGACAGCACGATCCAACGACGGATACATCAGACCGAGTGATTGGGCGGCTTGAGCGCGGATCTTCTTCGTCACTCACCATCGAAATCGATACCATACGGCCATATTTCGGAGAGTCAACCCCGAACCGCCACGTCCCCAGATAGGTGATCGGATCGTGACCCACGGAGAAGGTCGAAGTGAGTTGTGCCATGGACATGAATGGTCCTTCGCTGATGTGAACCCGGATTAATTCGTAATCTCCCGGGGCAAGAGGCAGAATGACCCGTTCGTTATCCGACTTGATCTCGACCGTAAACCGCTCTCTCGTGTGGCTGTTCTGGATCTCAAACGACCTGACCGTTGGTTGGTATATCCTGCTCCGTTCCCCGGTCAGAACGGCCACTGCTCGCCCGATAGCGACATTGGACTCGACAGTCCCCGGCTCAGGCAATGCGGGCAGTTCATGCGCACAAGCCTGCAGAAGCCCCATGAATCCTGCGACGCTGTAACACATTACGCATGATGTGGATGCCATTACATGATTATACGGCATCGCATGGAATTAAAGGGAGGGCCAGTATGTCGACAGCCATAAAAAGCCTATTGACACCAAGGAGTTCATCGACTACACTGCTGACGATTTTAATAATTGTTCTCAATATCAAAAGAGGTACAAAATCCTAGATGGTCACCGGTTCTTCACCGAGAACGACATCGGACGCTACTGAAACCCGCTGCGAATGCGGCCAACTCATCGCAAAGGTGAGGGGCCAAAGCCTGGAGCTGAAATGCAAACGATGTAAACGTATTGTCGTCATTCCCTTCTCCTCGATCGAGGGATGGAGGACCGTTCCATCGTGAAGTCCTTTATGAAAGGAGGCTCTCGTCTATCTCGTGTAGGCAGTTGTTCTGAATGTGTCAACATGACCAGAGACCGTCGAGTCCCGAGTCCGACCATCACCACTTTCTCTTATGGAGGTTTGCAATGAGGATCCGGTCAATCCTCGGGACTCTCGTGATCGCCAGCTTGCCGGTTATGCCGGCCCTAGCCGTCGACATGACCCCGGAGGAAATCAAAAAGCTCGTCGATGAAGCGGTCAACAAGAAGATGCAGGAACACGAACGGCGAGAAAGCTCCGCGGAACGATCCATGGAACAAAAAGAAGGCCAACCCGGCGCTCAGTATCCTACTGCGACCGGGCCTATGACGGACGTGAAGGTCGAGCGGGCGGGAGAAGAAAAAGTTCCGTTGGGCTTCGGCTCAACCGGATCAGGCCGGTTGGTGTACGCAAAACCATTCGTAGCTGCTCCGAAAGCCATCGTCGGCGGTTACATGGATATCCAATATCGGTCTCAACGAAAAGCTAGTATTGAAAACGGATATGGAGGAAATACGAACGGATTCGATCAACAGCGGTTCGTCCCATTCATCTATGCCGACATTACCGAGCATGTGAAGTTTGCCTCGGAAATTGAGATCGAGCACGGCATTCGTGAAGATGCCACCCAAGGGGCGGAAATAGGTTTGGAGTTTGCCCATATCGACTATCTCGTCAATGAGCCCTTTAACCTTCGCGCCGGTATTTTGCTCCTGCCGATCGGCAAATTTAACCTCTTGCACGATTCGCCCCTGAACGATCTCACCGATCGACCGCTGGTCAGCCGCTTCATCATTCCGTCTACGGTCGCGGAAACAGGCGCAGGATTTTACGGGACTTTGTACCCCGGAAGAACCAGCAAGCTGGACTACGAGTTGTACGTCACGACAGGACCTTGCGGGTATGACAGCGATGGCACCCCACGAGTGAACGAACAGGACGGGACGCGTGGGTCTCGTCAACGAAAATGCGCTTCGGACGACGGATTGGATATCAACAACGGCAAGGCCGTTGCGGGTCGTGTGGCGTTCAGTCCGATGCTTGGCATCGAGGTCGCGGGATCAGGGTACTATGGCAACGCCTCGCCCAACGGCAACTACAACCCTCTCAGCATCATGGCCCTCGATTGGACTCTTCAACGAGGTCCGTTCGAACTCATCGGTGAAGCCGCCTGGGCATACGCCAGAGGGAACTCTCGCGCGATCCAAACCAATACCATCGGATTTGCGCCAGGATCGTTGTTGACGGGAATCGGTGGAAACAGTGGAATAGGCATTCCCCCGCAGCGAATGGAGGGTTTCTACATTCAAGGTAACTACCATTTTATGCCGGACTTCTTGGCGAAGTGGTCCCCGAAACGATTCGGTGAAGGATCCACATTTACGGCTGTCATCCGATACGACAAAGTCAACACCAACCAAGACAACAGTAATGGGACCGGGGGCTTTGGTAATCTCGAGCAAATCTCTTTCGGTCTGAACTATCGACCGATTGAAGATATGGCCTTTAAGATCAGCTATCAATATCAGCCGAAGGCGTTCGATCCCAACACGGGCACCAGGATTCATGACAGCGCGTTGGTGCTTTCAGCAGCCACGTATTTCTAAACGGATAGGTCTGAGAGTCTTTCTGACGAAAGGCTCTCAGGCATAAGGAGCATCAAGTCCGTGCGCATAGCGACTCTTGCACTCCTCGTTTCGCTTACAGGCAGTGGGTGTGCATCCCTGAGCGGGAGCAAAGATCAATATTTTGTCTGTTCGTTCGACACGGCCTGGGAGGCGGCATTGGAATCTGTGAAGGATCGTCCGGTCCAATCGCAAGACAAGGACAAAGGTGTCATCGAGACCGGATGGGTCGAAATGGAAGGCAAAGAACGCTCGTATGGCGCCTTTGGACGGGAAGGATTCGGTAACCGCGAACGGGCACGCATGACCATCGCGGTCAAGCCGATGAACGACGTCGTCTCAGTCAGTGTGCTGGAAAGCCGCCAGCGGTGGCATATGAAAGGCGGAGTCACCCAACAATCTACCAAATGGTGGCCCGTTGATCCATCCGAAGAGGCCGAGGTCGCCGTGGTGACTCGACTCAACAACAAGCTGAAAGAGAAAGGCTGCCAGTCCACATGACTCCCCGACCCTGGCTCCTGACAATCAGTCTTGCATTGCTCCTGTTACCCCTCCCCGCCAAAGGAGAACGGATATGGGATGCGGAGCTGAAACGTTTTCTTACGGAGCAGGAAATGACCCATGCCGAAGTGTTCCTCACGGAGGAAGAGGCGTTGAAACTTATGTTTCCCAAGTCTGAGCGCATCAGAAAAGACATCATCCGTTTGACGCCGGAAACGAAGGCTCAGGTCGAAGAACGAATCGGCTGGAAATTTCCTGAAGAAGGCTTCGAGGTGCACATCGGCGAAACCGGTGCCCACATCGACGGCTATGTCATGGTTCAGAACACGATCGGCAAGCACAAGCCGATGACCTACATGGTCGGTGTCGACACTCGAGGCCGGGTTTCCAACGTGGAGCTTCTCGTCTTCCGAGAGGCCCGAGGCAGCGAAGTGCGCACCAAACGGTTCAACTCGCAGTACGAAGGCAAAACGGTATCGGACCCGGTCCGGATCAATAAAGACATCATCAACATCAGCGGCGCCACCATGTCGGTGCGTTCCATCAGCGCGGGCGTCAAGCGAGTCCTCGTGCTCGTGGATGAATTTTACTTGAAGCCTGCCGGCGTCGGCAGCGATACCGTCACCGCCCGCAAATCCGAGAAAGGGTTCTTTAACTCGATTTTCGGAAACAATTGAGACAAGCGGACCGAGCGTCCCCGCATGCGCAATTTTAATCAGCGATTCAAACTCCGTGACTCTGATCGTCACATCCGGTTGTTGTACACGTTGTTTTTACTCTTGATGTTGGCCGGGTTTCTGTTTTCATTTTTTTGGGCTCACAGCATGACGGGACTGTCGCCATCAGGGATTGCCGATCACTACCGAGGCTCCGACGCCACGTTTGGCGAGCCGATGTCGTTCCGTGAGTTAGCCGAAGTGACGCACTTCCATCTTTTCACGATGCCAGTCGTCTTCATGATCTTGGTTCATGTCATGTTTCTCACCAATGCCAGTCATGCCTTGAAAGCCGCCATGACCTGGTCGGGGTTTGGTGGCGTAATCCTTGACCTCATTTCCCCCTGGTTGATCAGCTATGTATCGCCTGTCTTTGTGCTGACCATGCTCACGGGCGACACGCTCATGATGCTCAGCTTCTTAGTCATGATGGTAGTTCCGCTCTACGAGATGTGGATCTTGCAACAGCCTTTAATGGCGGGAAAACGAGGAGAAGAAACCTAGCAGTTCTTGTACGAGTTCAACACCTTCGGTAGCGGCCAGAGGACTTTGCACCCAGAGCCCAAAATCACCATGTGGTTTTGGGCTTTGTTATGTTCACGAGGATGCGATGCTACTCAGATTGACGGCCGAGCTTCATCCTTCCATCTCGCCGATCCAGGCTATGCTGGGAAAGATCGACCGGTTGCGGTTGCCGGAACCATCACGCCGTGACATCGAAAGTATTCTCGTACGACAAGTCGCGAGAGAATTAGATCATGCGCTCCCCTGGCAGCGGGGACATGGGCGACGGACCGCTGTACTGGCTGTGGCCATGGGCTCCCTCGCAGGTCTATCCCGCGACACACTACATCACCTGAAACTCGCTTCACTGCTTCATGACATCGGCCTGTTGACGCTACCTCCGCACCTTGCATCTCATCCTAAATACCTGGATTCACGGGGCTATGCCACTATCCAATGTCATCCGAGAACTGGAGCGCAATGGCTCGAACCGTTCCGGTTTCTTAAAAACGCTTCGGTGATTATCGCGCACCATCATGAACGATGGGATGGGTCTGGATACCCCTACGGCATACGAGGACCCTTCATTCCCATCGAGGCTCGAATACTCGCGATCGCTGACGCGTTCGATGCCATTCAAGTGCCTGCGGTCGATACGGCAGCACGCGACCGAGTGGCCTATCGCATCCTCAAAGTCGCTTCCGGAACACAATTCGATCCCGATCTCGTCGTCTTGTGCGGCAACTGCCTAATACAGAAAGATCGCAAAACCGTTTACAACATTCGTAACTGACGAGGAGTGACGATGAGTCCAATATGGTCAAGACTTGTGCTTTCCAATTCGTCGCTTGTGCTTGTGGCAGTCATCTCCGCCAGTGGCTGCTCAGGAAGCAGTTCATCCGGCGCACCGCCTACAGCACAGGCAACGGGAACTTCTGGAGCCGAACAAGCTGTCGGCGAACGGCTGTTTCTTGAAACGCGATTCGCGCAAGCCTTCAAGGCTTTTCTCGACGCCGGCGGCAACGTCAACGATCCGAATGCCGGAGACTCCGTCGTTGATTCCGTGGAAACATTGGGAGCTCCGATCATGAACGAAGCCCCGTTTAAAGGCCTCTCCATGAATTGCCGATCGTGCCACTTCGTTGACGACGTGTTGATGCCTCCCGGAGGGGGCATGCGAACCTATACTGATTTCGCGAAGCGGAGTCCCATTCCTGCCAGAGCCGACGGCAAGACACATGCGCCGCGCAACTCACCTCCATTGGTCAACTCGGCGCTCGATCGGCCCGGAGGCGTCCTCTTTCACTTCGACGCTGAATTCAATTCGATGGAAGACTTGGTTGCCGCGACGTTTACCGGCCGCAATTTCGGTTGGCTCCCCGGCGAGCGCTCCCAGGCCATCGCTCACATTGCCCGAGTGGTTCGCGGGGATGACGGGTCCTTTGACCTGTCAGATCAATTCGGTGGGCTGTCCTACCGCATTCTTTTTACGGGGAACAATGCCGCTATTCCCGATGAGTTCCGTCTTCCGCCGCAATTCCGTGCATTTGTCGGATCCGGCACAGATCAGGAAATCTTCGACGCTGTCGTCAGAGTAGTCGCCGCGTACGTGAATGGCCTGCTCTTCTCACAATCAGAAGACAGCGGCGCACCGATTCGTTCACCATTCGACGTCTTCCTGGAAATCAATGGGTTCCCTCAGCAACCAAATCCCAATGAGACGCCGATTGACTACAGCCGACGCCTTCGGATACTCGTCAACGGCTTGGCGAGTCCACAATTCGTGTCCTCCAATCCCAACCGGTCGGATGGACAATTCCAGTTTCACTCTCAGGCGTTCGAATTCGGCGCGACTGAACTCGCAGGGCTAAAGATGTTCCTGGCAGAACCAGCGGCTCTTCCCGCTTCACCAGCCGAACTGGCGGCAGGCAAGATCGGCAACTGTATCGCCTGTCATGCTGCCCCCAACTTCACGGATTTCAAGCTGCACAATACTGGGACAACTCAGACGGAATATGACAGCTTTCCGAGCCATGGCGCAGGCGCTTTCTTCTCTCTTCCAATCCCCACTCTGGCCACCAGAACAGCGAATGATCTTCCAGCCACCGAGCAGCATCCCGGTGCCAGCGAACGGTTTCGTTCCATTCCATCGGATGGCACGACATTAACGGATCTTGGAGCATGGAACGTCTTTGCGAATCCAGATATGCCGGCTGCTCAGGCAAAGATCCGCGCCATTCTGTGCGATGACCAACAGCCTTGTCTGTTGTCGGATGCCACGCTCCTGGATCGCGCCATCGCTCGATTCAAAACTCCCAGCCTACGCGATCTCAGTCATTCCGCGCCATACATGCACAACGGCCAGTTCAATACTTTGGACGACATCATCACGTTTTATCGCGATAGCTCCACACTTGCCCGTCTAGGAACGCTTCGCAATGGAGCCACAGAGCTCCGGGGCATCGCGCTGACGGCAGGAAACACCGCCTCTCTGATCGCGTTTCTTAGATCGTTGAATGAGGACTATCAATAGGTCGGAACTGGGGAAAGATGACAACCGGTGCATTGCGTCGACCGGCATTGGAGCGGGAGATGACTTGCCCCGCTCCTGAAGGCGGAGGGTCTCGCTTCCTCCTGGGACCCTCCGCCTTCCTTTTTACGAGTCTTTCTTGATCTGCTCAGCCAGGTAATTTTCCAGACCGATTTGTTTGATCGTTTCTATCTGCGTCTCTATCCAATCGATATGTTCGTCCACGTCTTTCGCCATGTCTTCGAACATGTGGCGGGTCGTAAAGTCCATCACTTTCGTACAGTGCACGACGCCTTCGTTCAGCAACGACAGCATTTCTTGCTCCGCCTTGAGATCCAGTTTGAGCTGCTCGGAAACCGTCTCACCGACATGCACCGTGTTCATGCGTTGCACGTTGGGCACGCCTTCGAGATAGAGAATGTGGCCGATAATTTCGTCCGCGTCTTTCATCTCGTCAATACTGCGCTCACGGACCTTGTGATGGAGCCGTTCATAGCCCCAGTTCTCGCACATCTTGGCATGGACGAAGTATTGATTGATGGCCGTGAGGTCCGCAGTGAGGACCTTATTAAGGATATTGACGACTCCTTCTTTTGCTTTCATGTCATTTCCCCTTTCTCCATGCTGGGTGGGCCCTCATGCCAGGGGCGCATTGTTTAGGATTTCATTATCAATGCCCGGGCAGACATTCGTCAACCAACCGCCTCCGGAGAGGGCAAACAACAATAATTCTCAATTTCGATAAGAGAATTGAAGGAGGATCAACAGGAGAGATTAGCCCGCTTCACGATACCCGCAGTCTTCGTTGCGGCATTGCACACTGCGGCCGGTTTGCTTGCTGACTTTCTCGATAAGAAACGGGGCGCTACAGGTTGGGCATGTTTTCGGAATTGGACGGTCCCACAAAGCGTACTCGCAGGCCGGATACTTGCTGCACGCAAAGAATGAGCGGCCCTTTCTTGTACGCTTTTGGACAAGATCGCCGCCGCAGCCCGGCTGCGGACATTTCACGCCAAGCGCTAAAGGCTTGGTCGTCTTGCACTCGGGATAGGCGGAGCAGGCAATGAACTTGCCAAACCGTCCGGTCTTCACCACCATCGGACTGCCGCATTTCTCGCAGACCTGATCGGTCGTGAGTTCCTGTTTAGGAATAATTTTAATGGTGCCATCCGGTAGTTTTTCGAAGTTCTGCGTGTTTTTACAAGGCGGATCATCCTTATAGCCCATGCAAGCCAGGAACTTCCCGTTCCGTCCCCACTTGATCTCCATCATTCTGCCGCATTTCTCGCACGGAATATTCGTCGGAGGCTCTACTGTATCTTTCGGCCCGGGGATGGACTTCGCTTTCTCCAGGTCAATGGCAAAGGGATCGTAAAAGTCACGTACGGCGTCCACCCAGGGCTTGTTGCCTTCTTCGACTTCGTCGAGCTCCGCTTCGAGCTGCGAGGTGAAATCCACATTGACAACGTCCGGGAATCCCTTCAACAAGAAGTCATTGACCGTGCGGCCTGTTTCGGTCGGCAGAAATCGGCCATCCACCTTCTCTACATACTTGCGGTCTTGAATGGTCGAAATGATCGACGCATAGGTTGAGGGACGCCCGATGCCTTTTTCTTCCAGTTCTTTGATCAACAGCGCTTCGTTGTAGCGCGGAGGAGGCTGGGTGAAGTGTTGCTTCGAGGTCACGCCTGGTACAGTCTGCTCAGCCTGTTCCACAAGCCGGAGCCGCTCGCCTTCGGTCAATTCAGGAAGTTGCCGCTCAGCAGCGTCATCGACCTCTTCTTCCTGCTTAGGCTTCTGCATAAAGAGTTCTTTGTCCACCCCCTCCATGTAGACGATCGTGTGGCCGGGGAATTTCACGACTGTCCCACTGGAGCGGAAAAGATACGTGGCTTGCGTCTCAAGCGGCGTGGATTCGACGCGGGTGACGTCAAGAATCGCCGGCACCATCTGCGAGGCAATGAAGCGGTTCCAAATCAATTTATACAAATTATATTGGTCCTGTTCCAAATACTGTTTAATGGATTCTGGATCTCGCCCCGCTGAGGTCGGCCTGATCGCTTCGTGCGCTTCTTGCGCTGCCTTGGAGGTTTTATAGACATTTGGCGTATCCGGCAGGTACTCAGCGCCGAACCGTTCTTGGATCACCTGCCTGGCATCGGCCGTGGCTTCTTGAGAGATTCTCGGCGAGTCCGTTCTCATATAGGTTATGAGACCGGTAGGACCTTCCGCCCCGATTTCGACTCCCTCGTAGAGCTGCTGAGCAAGAGTCATGGTTTTCTTTGGTGTAAAATGCAGCTTGCGTGCTGCGTCCTGTTGCAACCGGCTGGTAATAAATGGGGCGACGGGGTTCCGCTTCTTTTCTTTCCGCTCGATCGCCGTGACCGCGAAGGCTTTGCCCTGGATCGCCGACACGATCTGTTGTGCCTGCTCAGCATTCCCGACTGAGGCCTCTTCGCCATTTATACTATGGAGTTTGGCTTCGAAGGGCGGCGGATTGGTCCCAGCGAGCAGAGCGGTGATCGACCAATATTCTTCCGCACGGAACGCTTCGCGCTCCGCTTCACGTTCGCACATCAGCAGCACGGCCACGGACTGCACCCGTCCCATCGAAAGGCCGCGGCGGACCTTGTTCCATAACAACTGACTACCTTGGTACCCGACGATCCGATCCAAAATTCGCCGCGCCTGCTGGGCATTGACCAGCTTCATGTCGATCTGGCCCGGCGACTGCAGCGCTTGCTTGATGGCCCGCTCGGTGATCTCATTGAAGAGAACCCTGAACACCTTTCCGTCACTTTTCTTTTTAGACTTGCCCCGCAGTTCTTCCGCGAGATGCCAGGCAATCGCTTCGCCTTCGCGGTCGGGGTCGGGCGCAAGGAACACCTTGTCAGATTCCTCGGCCTTCTTCTTGATGTCGGCCAGGACCTTCGACTTGCCCTTGATGGTCACGTACTGCGGTTTGAAATTGTGTTCGAGATCCACACCAAGTTTGCTGGTCGGTAGATCCTTGATATGCCCGACCGAAGCCATCACCGTGTAGCCACGCCCCAAGTACTTCGTGATCGTCTTCGCCTTGGTCGGGGACTCAACAATAATTAGCGACTTCGCCATGTCTTCTCCAGATGTTCTATGCCTCTACCCTATCATCCGTACCAAATATAACAGATCCGTGCAACTAGTCGACCGGAAGAGAGCCATCACAACTTGAGATACCGTTGTCCTGGCAGCTGTCGCACTCGCTGCAGCAGCTCGAGCGACAAGAGCGACGCCATCACCGACGGCACTGGCAAGCCGGTCTGCTCGACGAGATGATCCACGGTCAGGGGATCGTACGAAAGCGCATCATACACCAGCTGTTCCTGAATGCCAAAACGATCACCGCTTTTATTCTCGCACGTCGGATAAGACAATCGCGCACGCCACGCCGGTTCAAGCTGCGGCGTGATCGCGTCGATGACGTCTTGCGCGCGCTCGACCAATGCTGCGCCTTCTTTAATCAACGCATTCGTACCGCGGCAGGTCTCCGCTTTCACGAAGCCTGGAACGGCGAAGACCTCTCTGCCCTGCTCCGCGGCGAATCGCGCCGTGATCAACGATCCGCTGTCGATGGCAGCCTCTGTGACAACCACGCCGAGTGAAAGTCCGCTGATAATCCGATTCCGCCGTGGAAAATGTCCACTGTGCGGCGGCGCGTCGAGCGACAACTCTGACAGGACCGCTCCCCGTTCTTCGATCTCATGACGGAGCCGTTCATGCTCGGGTGGATATGTCCGGTCGAGTCCGCAACCCAACACGGCGATCGTGCGCCCGCCCGCTGCGAGGGCGCTTCGATGCGCGACTGCGTCCACACCACGAGCCAGACCGCTGACGATGCTGAATCCCGCTCCGGCCAATCCGCCTGCCAAATCCTCCGTGACCAGCCGCCCCGCTGCCGTGGCACGTCTCGCACCGACAACCGCGACGGCCAGCTCATCCGATTCGTTCAAGGATCCTGAGATATAGAGGACGGGGGGCGGGTCCGGAATCATCCGAAGGCGAAGTGGATAGGACTCATCCAGAACGGTCCGTACATCGATCTGTTTACGCTCGATCGTATTGAGTTCCCGCTCGATGCGCTGACAGGCTTCGCGATCAAGACCTCGCTTTATCGCTTCGGCAAGCCGTCTGCTGCAGCCTCGCCGAATCAACTCATCGATCGAAGCACGCAACACCGCATCGGGACTCTGCCATTCGTGCACGAGTGCGAGAATCGTGTGGTCGCCGACTCCTTCGATCGATCGAAGTTTCAACCAAGGTTCCAGGGAGATGGTCGATGACCTGCGATCCGCGAGACGCGTCACAATTCCACACGATGTCCCGCAGGGACCGGCGATGACAGTCGGCTGGTCTGTGCCATGATCCTGGCCATCCTACATCACCGCCAGATCGTATTGCTCAAGATGCAACTGTTCGTCCGGCATGACGATCACTTTTGCCGTACATTCTCGCTCCAGAGCCTCAAGACCCTGACGTTCCTCGTCTTGGAGCAACCCAGCGACGGAGGGGTGGGCTCCTACGACGATCCGCTGCTGCTCGTTGCTACTGCCGATTTTTCGGATCTCACGGAAGATTTCGTAGGCCACCGTGGTCGGCGACTTGGTATAGCCACGGCCTTCACAGTAGCGGCAAGGCTCTGACAGGGAGCGCAGCAGATCTTCGCGCACGCGCTCACGGGAGATTTCGATCAATCCGAGATCAGAGATCCGAGACACCCTCGTGCGCGCTTTGTCGGAGGCCATCGCGTCGACCAAGGCATGATAGACTTTGTCCCGATTTTTTTCCCGTTCCATGTCGATGAAGTCAACGATGATGATCCCGCCGATCCCTCGCAGCTTCACTTGATAGGCGACTTCTTTCGCCGCTTCCAGGTTATTGCGCAAGATTGTCTCCTCTTGATCACGCTTTCCGACGAAACGGCCTGTGTTCACATCGATAACCGTCATGGCTTCCGTATGGTCGATGACCAAATATCCACCGGACTTCAGCCAGACCTTTCGGCTGAGAGCCCGAGCCATCTCCTGTTCGACCCCGAGGTGATCGAAGAGACTTTCGTCCTTGTCGTAAAAATGAATTCTCGACGTCTGCTCAGGCGAGAAGCGCTGGACAAAGTCGCGCAGGGCCTCGTATTCCTGCCGTGAATCGATCCAGAGCCGCTCCACTTTCTTGCCGAACAGGTCACGCACCACCCGGAAACTGAGGCTGAGATCGGTGTGTAACAGCGCCGGCGCCGGCTGCTGCTCACGCTTGGTCCGGATGTCTTGCCAAAGGACGTGCAAGAAATCGACGTCGGAACGTAACTCTTCCTCCTTGACCCCTTCACTCACGGTCCGCACGATATACCCGCAGCCGGGATTGCGAACCCGCTTCATGATGTCCTTTAGGCGCCCACGTTCCTCGTCGCGCGCAATGCGGCGTGAGACCCCAATATGCTCCACGTTCGGCATGAACACGAGGTACCGTCCCGGTAACGACACATAGGTCGTCACTCGCGGACCTTTGGTACCGATCGGTCCTTTCGAAATTTGCACCATCAGCTCCTGCCCTTCACTGAGCAATTGCTCGATGGGTTTCGAACTTTCACGACGAGGCCGCATGTCGTCGCTATCCTTGTCCTCGTCGTCTGAATCCAACAGTGTATCGCCTGGTTCGGCGTCCAACGACACGTCCGACACATGCATAAACGCGGCCTTTTCGAGGCCAATGTCTACGAAGGCCGCCTGCATCCCGGGCAACACCTTCGCCACCTTTCCTTTATAAATGTTGCCGACGAAGTCCTTGTACTTTGCACGGTCTCCAAAGAGATCCGTGACGACTCCGTTGTCCAACACTGCCACACGGGTTTCTTCCCGTGCGACCGTAATGGCAATTTCCACACCCATACTCACTCCTTCCGTTCAGCGGAGCGCCCGAACCGACGTGAGGGTGGAACGCGGGCAATCCCAGGTTCCGCTGTCACTCAATTCTTCGTCGACTCGACGGTCCGCACAATAAATAGTACACATGGCGTGCGCCAATCCAATTCAGCGTCGCACCGCCGTTCAATAAAACAAACTCAATCGTCGTCGTTTCACGTTCAGCAACAGTCCCAGCGAGGCCATCGTCATGATCGTCGCGCTGCCGCCGTAACTCATCAGCGGGAGAGGGATGCCGACGATCGGGAACATGCCGGCCGTCATCCCGATGTTCACGACCACGCAAAAGCACAACATGGAGATGATCCCTACCGCCAACAGCGCACCGAGCTCGTCCTTCGCGCGTGTCGCGATCTCAAGTGACAGCCAGATCAGCGCGACGAACAAGAGGAGCAAGCCTAACACGCCGAGGAACCCCCATTCTTCCGCAAAGACCGAAAACACAAAATCCGTGTGCCCTTCCGGCAGAAATTTCAATTGGCTTTGAGTGCCCCCATACAACCCTTTTCCCGTCAGTTCGCCCGCCCCAATCGCAATGCGCGATTGCAACGCATGATACCCCTTGCCACCGGGATCGTAGTTCGGGTCGACGAAGGCCATGATGCGCTGCCGCTGATAATCGTGCAAGGAGCCCCACATGACTTCCCAGGCGAACGGAAACAGCATGAGCGAAAATAGCAGAATCACGCCCAACGCCTGCGACCGCATGCCGACCATCAGGAGCATCGCCGCATAGACGGCCATGAAGCTCAAACCGCTACCAAGATCCGGCTGCTTTAAGATTAACAATAGTCCGGGCAGCATCAGAACGCCCGGAATAACCACACGTTGTAGCCAGCCGACCCGAGGCGCTTTCGAGTAGTAATGCGCCATCACCAATATCAACACGAGTTTGGCAAATTCGGACGGTTGAAATGCAAATGGCCCGATCGGAATCCAACGCTGAGCCCCCCGGCTCGTCTTCCCTTCAAACAGCACGACCGCCAGCAAGATCAGGATAACCGCGTAGGCAGGATACGCTAATCGTGCGATGCGGTGATAGTCCCATACCAGCATGATCAAAAACGCAACAGCCCCAAGCAGAATCCAGAGCACCTGCTTCGCAAAAAATGGAAGCCCAGGACCACCCTGATCGTGTGTCACACTATAGATTGAAAGCACGCCGATCCCGAGAATGGCGAAGATCAGGCCGAGGAATCGCAGATCAAAATTGTCCAGCCCGCGTCGATCCATCATGCGATCGATCATAGCGCACCTCTCCTCGCCGGCAACGGCGACGTCCCATCGGAGCCTGCGGGAGATTTCGACATCAGCTTCGTATATGTTTCAATGACTTCTTTTGCCAGAGGCGCCGCCGCCGAGCCGCCATGGCCCATATGTTCCGCTAAGACGGCCACAGCTATGGTGGGATTCTCCACCGGTGCGAACGCGACGAACCAGGCATGGTCTCGAAATTTTTTCGGAATATCCTTCTCCGGTCCAGTCCGCAGCGCTGACGTCTGTGCCGTTCCGGTTTTGCCTGCAATCGTGACAATAGAGGATTTGGCTCTCCCGCCGGTCCCCTCCGTCACGACTCCGGCCAAAGCTTCCCGGATCAATTTCAAGGTTTCTGGCTTCACCGCGAGCTTGGCTTTCGGTACGGCGGGCAGTTCCTGCCGTTGCCCTGTGGTACGGTCCATGATCGCTTGCACCAACCGGGGACGGAAGGCCAAGCCGTCGTTGGCGACCGTTCCGATGAGACTCGCCATCTGCAACGGCGTCACCGTCACATACCCCTGTCCGATCGCCGCCGAAATGGTTTCTCCTGGCAGCCAAGCTTCGTGTTTGACCTTTTGCTTCCACTCCGTCGAAGGAACGGTGCCGATCCGCTCGGATGGCAATTCGACTCCGGTTTCTTCTCCTAGCCCAAACTGATGGGCATAGAACGCCATGGTATCGATGCCCATACGCTGTCCAACCGTGTAGAAATAGACGTCGCACGAATGGATGAGCGCCTTCCGCAAATCAACGGAGCCGTGCCCGCTGGCTTTCCAGTCATGATAGACCCGTCGGCCGAACTGATAGCCTCCAGTGCAAAATACGGTGGAGGAAGGCGTCATCGTCTTCGACTCTAGAGCGGCCGCCGCCATCATCACTTTGAACGTCGAACCGGGTGGATATTGGCCCTGCGAGGCTCTGTTGTTCAATGGCCGGCCTTCGTCTTGGACGATTTCAACCCATTGTTTGGCCGTCAACTCGCGCGACAGCACGTTGGGGTCGAAAGCCGGTCTGCTGGCCATCGCCAGAATATCGCCTTTCGTTGGATCCAAGGCAACGATGGCTCCGGATTCCTGCCCCAGCAGATCTTCCGCGACCTTCTGCAACCGTGCGTCGATCGTGAGGTACAGGTCATCGCCTGCATGCGGTTGATCCACCACCACCGTTCGTTTCTCATGGCCCAAGGCATCGACTTCGACGCTTTTCTGACCGGCCATTCCCCGCACGATCTGATCGAAAAATTTTTCGACGCCGTACTGCCCCACGATGCTGCCTTGATGGAGTTCTGCAAACTCAGGCTTCTCCAACTGCTCTGCCGACACTTCGCCGACGTAGCCCAGTACATGCGACGCCACCACTCCGCCCAGGTAATTTCGCTGCGACTCGACTTGAATCATGACGCCGGGCAGATCGAGTCGATGCGACTCGATCAATGTCGCTTCCTTCAACGTCAACCGGTCCTTGATCTTACGGGGCAGCTGTTTTGCGCCACGCACGGACAATTTCCTTCGCACGAGCTCCGGATCCACACCGATTAATTGGCTGAGCTGCTCGATTAAGCCTTCGCGATCTTTCACGTCTTCAAGTGCAACATATAAGCTGAAGCTGGGCACGTTGTTCGCGAGCAGAATCCCATTACGATCGTAAATGAGCCCTCGCGCCGGCTCCAAAATGACCGAGCGGGTGCGGTTGTTCTCGGAGAGATCGCGATAGTAAGGCCCTTCTCGAATTTGAAGATGCCAGAGCCGCAGGGCCAGCAATGCCACCACCAGCAAGAGTCCGACACGCAGCACCATCAAGCGCCGCTGGAGCTCTCCCAATTCAGAATCGTGAAGACCGGCTGTTGCCATGACTCTCGTCATTCACCTCTAGGAATAGCGGTCGAACGTCCCAAATCGTAGCAGCATGAATCGCTGCCCTAAGACCCAGAGTAGCCCTGCCCCAAGCACTGCGTCAAAACAGGCTTGCGGTACCACGACCGACTGCATCATCCACCAGGTATCGGACATCGTCGCATTCTTCATACTCAACACTGCGACTACACCGCCAGCCAACGACAACAACAAGAGCCCGATAGAGAGGATCGTCGGGGTGACTTGCGCCACTTGCCGGCCTACGAGGCCGGCAAACAATCCCGCACCGCCGGTCGTAACGAGACTTAACCAGAGATCGCCAGCCGAATACAGATTCAAGACCCATCCAATCGCCAACCCGACCAGCAGCCCCTCAAGTTCACCTGCCAGAAGTCCGACCACGGCGGCCACCACGAGCCCGAGATCCGGCTTGATCCCCCAGATCGCGATGTGCGGCAGGAGCGTCGTCTGCACGGGCACAAGCAGCAATACCAATCCGCCATACATTAAAAATTTCATGGCTAAGGTTTCCCTCCGCCGCCCGGCTTTGGTGCTGCATCGGCGGACTGACCGTGAGGCGCTTGGATGATCAATACTTCTTCCACATGATTCACGTCGACTTCGGGCGCCAGTTCAGCTGTTTGAAAGAGTGCGCCCTCTTCCCTATCGATTCCGGTGATCGTCCCAATGGCGATCCCTCGCGGAAATCCACCGACCAAGCCGGAAGTCACGACATGGTCGCCTTCCTTCACCGCAGACAGCATGGGAATATATTTCAATTTCGCCCGTCCCTGGGGCGTGCCCTCGACGATCCCTTCATCTCTCGTACGCTGAATCAAACCGGCAATGGCGTTGTTGGAATCGGTGACCAGCAAGACGACCGATGTGGCGCCGGTGGTTTTCACCACGCGCCCGACGACTCCCGACGGAGTGATGACCCCCATGTCCTTTTGAATCCCGTCGCTCTCTCCTTTGTTGAGAATCACTGACCTATACCGGTTGCTGGAATCGCGTCCGATCACTTGGGCCGCGATCATCGTCGGCAGCGCCTGCTCCTTGAATTGGAGTAAGGCGGTCAGCCGTTGCGTGGCCGCAGCCGCCTCGCGCAATTGACTATTCTGATCGTGCAGCCATTCGATCTCCTGCCGCAGCCGATGGTTCTCCTCCTCCACGCTTTGTAGCGCGATATATTGTTGCCACATGTTGGAGATGCCTTGATCGAGCGAAGACACGGCTTCGAGCGGGAGACGGACGAGTTGACCGACCGGTCCGTCCAGATACTCCAGGAGTCCCTGACTTTGTCCGGGAAACAAGAAGAGGGCGGCCAGGAGGAAGGCAAACACTCCCAGCGCCAGACGCCTAGCACCGTAAGGAGAACGCACGTTGACCATCCACATGTATCGGGATGGAACCGTTACCGGAATGTATTGGCCTGGGACATGACGGCGACTTTGGCCAGCAGATCCAATTCATCGAGGATTTTCCCGACTCCCAAAACCACAGAGGTCAGAGGATCGTCCACGGTGATGATCGGCAGATTCGTCTCTTCCCTGAAGCGGGTGTCCATGCCCTTCAGCAATGAACCTCCGCCGGTCAGGACGATGCCGCGGTCGATAATGTCGCCCGCCAACTCTGGCGGGGTGTTCTCCAGGGCAACCTTGATCGCGTTCACGATCGTTCCGATCGGTTCCTGCAACGCTTCCCTGATCTCCGCGTCATCCACCACCAACGTGCGAGGGATTCCGGAAATCAGGTCACGCCCTTTAATCATCATGGTTTTGCGTTCCTCAAAGGGATAGGCGGAACCGATTTCGAACTTGATCCGTTCCGCCATGTGTTCACCGATGAGGAGGTTATATTTCTTCTTGATGTAATTCATGATCGCGTCGTCCATGCGATCGCCAGCCACCTTCACCGACTCGCTGTAGACGATCCCGCCGAGGGAGATGACCGCGATATCCGTGGTGCCGCCGCCGACATCGACGACCATGTTGCCAGAGGGTTCGGTGATCGGCAACCCGGCCCCGATCGCCGCCGCCACCGGCTCTTCGATCAAATAGACTTCACGCGCACCGGCCAATTCCGCGGAGTCGCGCACCGCCCGCTGTTCCACCTGGGTAATGCGAGAGGGAACCCCGATAATGATCCGGGGTCTCACGAACGCGCTCCGGTTATGCGCCTTCTGAATGAATCGCTTCAACATCTGCTCCGCCATTTCGAAGTCGGCGATGACGCCTTCCTTCATCGGTCGGACGGCCACGATGTTCCCCGGCGTACGACCCAACATCTTCTTGGCGTCAGCGCCGACTGCAAGGACCTTTTCCGTCTTTTTCTCGACCGCCACCACCGAGGGTTCGTTCAACACGATGCCCTTCCCATGGACGTACACCAGCGTCGTGGCCGTACCTAGGTCGATGGCTAGATCGTTCGAGAACCAGCCGAAAATATCACTCGTAAAGCCCACAATGACTCTCCCTTCCGCTCAGACTCCATTACGACCAAAAGCTATTCCTCGTCAATCAGGTAATGCCAACCGACCGGCATCCAGCACTTGCGTCCCCGCCAGTTCATCGCCGAGACGGCGGCCCTGCTCATTTCCAATGATCAAGATCGCTTCAAACATCACGATCCCCGCAGAGGCCAGCCAGCCGACGTAGGGAACGGCAAACAGCAATTGGGCCACAGCAAACGGAATGTTGCGGATGATGGATTCACGAAACCCTGCCGGCTCACGTGTGCCTGGGAGAACCGTCTGAAGGCCGATCAACCGCTTTCCGATACTTCGACCACCTGCAAATCCATCCGCCGCAAACAAATAAACCACACCTGCGAGAAACCCAATGGGGGTAATAATTTCTGCTGCCGCTGCCGCGAGGAACAGGTCGATCAGTTTGGCAATAAACCGATTCAGAACTTGTGCCTTAGGGTAGATCCCCGTACCCAATGGGTGGACGCCAACATGCTCCGCCAAGGGATCTCCTTGTAATTAGTGGCAAAGTATAACAAATTCGAGGACCTGGCACAAACGAATCACCATTCTTTGACGGAGGGATCGAGGGGATCTGCGACAGTGGCCGACAGGGTCCTGCCATCTTGCCTTTCACCGCAGCTCTGGGTACAATCCGCGCCGTTTCATCACGCCGCGAGGACATCATCTATGATCAAAGTGTTGCGATTCGCAAATGAAAAATATCCCTGGTTTCTTGCCATCACAATGGGCTTCATCGCCATCACCTTCATCGTGGGAATGGGCTGGTGGGGTTTCGGTGAACAACATGGATCGGTGGTCGCGACGGTCGGCGATCTCTCGATATCACAAGATGAATTTAAGCGCGCCTACGAAAACACCTACCGCTTCTATAAAGAGAAAGTGCCTGGAGACTTCAAGGACGAAACCATCAAGCAATACGTCGTCGAGCAATTGGTAGACAACCGGGTGTGGCTCGTCGCGGCCCAGAACCTGGGGCTCACAGTCGCAGACGAAGATTTACGCGACTCGATCATGCAGATTCCCGAATTCCAGAGGAATGGCACCTTCGACCCCGAACACTATCAACGACTGTTGGCCGCCAATCATTTGACGCCGTCAATGTTCGAGGCAATACAGGCGAAGGAACTCCTCAGCACCAGAGCGCGGATCATGGTGAGCGATGCTGTCACGTTGACGCCCACTGAACTCGCCGAAGCCCAGGCCCTGACGCTCCGACAGCCAGACCCAGATCCGGCTAAAGCCGCCGCCGCAAAAGAACGAGCTGTTCAGGATGTGTTGTTTCAAAAACAACAGCGCGCATTACTGGCGTATACCCAATCCCTCAAAGCGACTCTGCCCATCATCATCCGCCGCGAATTGCTCTGACAGGAGGTCGATCAGCTTTCATTATCCGATGTTACATCCGCCGGTCAACAATGAACATGGCATCGCCATAACTATAGAATCGGTAACGCTGTTGCACCGCTACTTCATACCCCTGTCTCAAAAAATCGACTCCCGCGAAGGCTGACACGAGCATCAACAGCGTCGTTTTCGGCAGATGGAAATTCGTCAAGAGCGCGTCCACGACGCGAAACTCGAATCCGGGTGTAATGAACAGGCTGGTTTCACCTTGATACGGTCGCAGTTGGCCTTGCGCACGAGCAGCCGATTCCAGCGCCCGCACCACGGTTGTCCCGACGGCCACGATTTTCCCTCCGGCCTGTTTCGTACGCTCGATCGCCCGTACTGTCTCGGCCCCCACGTTCACCCATTCAGCCCCCATCTGATGCTCTTCGATGTGATCCGCTGTCACCGGCATAAATGTTCCGATGCCGACATGTAACGTGACCTTCGCCAGCTCGATGTTTCGTGCCGCTAATCGAGCCAGCAGAGTCGGCGTAAAGTGAAGCCCAGCGGTTGGAGCAGCGATGGCGCCTTCGTCCTTCGCGAAAACCGTTTGATACCAGTCTCGATCCTGATCAGTCGGAAGCCGTTTAATATAAGGAGGTAGGGGCATCCGACCATACAGCTGGAAAAATTCCAACATCGGCAATGTTCCTTCGATACGCACCACCGTCCGACCGGCCTGCCACGAAAGTACGGTGAGGTTAGATTCGCCGTCGATCTCAATCATCTGCCCAGCACGCCAAGTCCCCTTCAACAGGACTTCCCAATCACGGTTGCTCACCGGTTTCACAAACAGCACCTCAACGGACTTCCTTGAAGGCCGTTTACGCCCTATCACGCGAGCCGCCCGGACTCTTGTATCGTTCACGATGAGCAGATCGCCAGGCGCCAACAGATCCGGAAAATCGATGATCCGGTAATGAGCCAGTGATCGATCCGATGGTTTCAGGACGAGAAGCCTGGCTTGCTCGCGTGGAAGCACAGGTTCCGTGGCAATGAGCGAGGCATCAAAGGGAAAGTTGAACTCGGAAAGCTGCATTAAGAGGTCGGAGGCACCGGCTGCTTCGTGAGCGACATGTCTTGGAGTTCAGTGCCGGGATAATAATATGACAAAATCGTCGAGAAGGGGTACCCCAACTCGGCCAACTCCTTTGCGCCCCATTGGCACATGCCGACGGCATGGCCGGCTCCGTAACCGGACAGCACGATCTCTTGACCGACCGAATCGATCGTGAATTGCGTGCTGGGGACAATGGAATAGCCGACCGTTTTGCGCAGGTCCTCCCCGCGCAAGATCAGCTCTCCGTCGGAATGCACCACCCGTAGTTTCGCCACACGACCGCCGCGACTAAAGGAGAGGGGTTCCATGGAAACGATGCTTCCTACAGCAAATCCCTGCTGGCGCAGATTCTGTTCCAATTTATCAAGCCGAAACGACGCCTTCCATTGGTAGTAGGGGGATTCCAGGTCGAATGGACACTCCACCCCCTTGAGATAGGGATACTCTTTCGACCAGACATTCACTGCATCCTCCGTCAGGCCCGCCGCCGTGGACGAGAAGGCGGCGTAGATCGGCGCATTCTGGTACGTGAGAACGAGCCCGCGCGTCTCATCGACGGCGCGCAACACGGCCGCGTCGATCCCGTTCTTGCCCTTGTAGACTTGATCCTGCACCGTTGCCGCCACGTCGTACTCGCGCGCCGCGCTCAGCATTTGCTGATAGAGTGCGTAGGTCCGTGCCGCGACAGCCTGGGCTTTGAGCATCTCCGGATGCCAGGCTGAATTGACTTCCGCGGGCACCACCCCTTTGACGTATTCTTCCAAGTCCACCTGATTGATGACCAGAAAGCCTTTGCCTTTTCGTACAACATGCACCAGCCCGCTCACCGGCACGGCCAATCGTTGATCGTTTGCCGGCCTGGAGCCTCCCTGCAGGTGTCCGTTAGGTTTGGCCAGCATCAAGGTGAGCCCCTGTTCCCCCGCTCGCATCGTCAGCCGCTCGTGGACGGTACGGATGCCATTTACCAAGAAGCCTTTGCCGTAAGGGATAATGCGCGCGTTCGATCGAATAGCGCGTCCCTGGCGGCTCGAGTCCGTCAGCCACACAGAGCCCTCGACTTGCACATCCAATTTGTGCACATCCGCCGAGAGGAGAACGCGAATCGATTGCGCCCCTTCCGCCCAGGTCGCCCAGGCAGTGAGAAGCAGCCAGACCGTCAGACAGACGCTCATTTGGCGGAAGGCTGGGTTTACCGGCGAAAGATCCATGATAGTAGATAGAATACCAGACTGAGAATGACACTGAGGACGATGCTAGTCCCAAGAGGGAAAAAAAGGGTGAAATTGTCGCGTTTGATGGATATATCGCCCGGCAGCTTACCGAACCATCCTAGCAGATTGCTGATGCCCGGCGTTCGGTCTGCTATGAGCAACAGAACCCCCAACACTGCGATAATCGACCCGATTCCAATGAGAAGCTTCCCGAGGTTGCCCCACTCGGGCATCAAACTTTCACCAGACACTCGGCAATTTGCACAGCGTTGAGCGCGGCCCCTTTACGAAGATTGTCGGATACGACCCAGAGGTTCAGACCGTTTGTAATCGACTCATCTTCTCGAATCCGTCCGATGTAGACCTCGTCCTTTCCTGTCGCATCCAACGGCATGGGATACAGTTTCCTCATCGGATCGTCATAGACGATCACCCCGGGCATGGCGGCCAAGGCCGCACGGGCTTCGTTCACCTTCAGCGGACGTTCCAATTCCACGTTGATCGCCTCGGAATGGCAGCGCAATACCGGAACACGGACCGTCGTTGCGGTCACACGGAGCGAGGGCGATTCAAGAATCTTCCTTGTCTCTTTGGCGATCTTCACCTCTTCAGAACAGTCTCCGCCGTCGGTAAAAGAGCCGATGTGCGGCAACAAATTGAACGCGATCTGGTAGGGATAGACTTCGGCCTTCACATCGCGAAATGCCATCAGCATCTCTCGTTTGCGTCATCAACTCATCCATCGCTGCCGCGCCGGTCCCCGAGACAGACTGAAAGGTCGTGACCACGACCCGCTTGACGCCGACCGCGTCTTGCAACGGCTTGAGCGCCATCACCAAGGGAGTCGTGGTGCAGTTGGGAATCGACACGATGCCGCGCGGCATCGTCCTGAGTGCGTGGGCGTTCACTTCCGGAACAACTAAAGGCACGTCCGACTCCATGCGAAACACCCCGCTGTCGTCGATCACCACGACACCGGCCGCTCCCAGCCGTTGACCGTAATCACGACTGATGGCGTCGGTCGCGGAAATCAGCGCAAAGTCCACCCCGGCAAAGGATGATTCCGGTGTCAACTCCTCGACTTTCCACTCCTTCCCCTGGAAGGTCATGACCTCTCCGGCCGAACGCTTGGAGGCGAACAACCGCAACGAAGCTATGGGAAACTTGCGCTCCTCAAGAATCTCGAGCGTCTCTTTCCCAACTGCCCCGGTTGCGCCGAGGATGGCCATGACGTAGGAGGATTTCTTTTTCAACATAGCACTCGCCTATGACAGCACGATTTCGCGGATGCGATGGTTGAACGTGTCGGCGATCAACAGATGCCCGTTCTTGTCGAGGGCGATGCCAAACGGATAGCTCAGGCTCGCTTCCAGTGCCATTCCTCCGTCTCCGCGGTAATCGGCCATGCCGACTCCAGCCAGCCGATCAAGCCGGCCCGTCGCCGAGTCCCATCGTCTCACCAAATGATTATCCGAATCGGTGATGAACAGATGACCGTTCGGATCGACCGCAATGCCAGACGGCCTAGACAAACTGCTCGACGGGGCTTCCATCGCCCCTTGGTAGCGATAGTCGCCTCCATCGCCTACCACGGTTCTGATAATTCCTGTCGTTGGATCCACAGCTCGGACACGCCCATTAAAGGTGTCTGCAATGTACACAGTGCCGTCCGTGCCGATCGCCAACCCGCTAGGGCCAGCCAGGGAGGCTTCACTGGCTGGCATCCCATCTCCATTATATGCCGCAGATCCGGTGCCGGCGACAGTGCTGATGATTCCCGAGGTTAAATCAATCGCTCGCACTCGATTATTGCTCTGGTCGGCGATATACAACCGAGCTCCACGCACAGCCAATGCAGCCGGCTCGTTAAGCCCAGCGGCCGTAGATGGTCCACCATCTCCACCAAAACGAGGCTGTCCCACACCGGCAATCGTCGTCATTCGGACCCGTTCCGGCTTCCACACGGCGGATACGATGATTCATGGTATCGGCAATGTACAGATGGCCTTCGGCATCGACCGCAACCGCCGTCGGGAAATTCAACAACGCCCGTACCGCCGGCCCTCCATCTCCGCCGAACCGCCTGGCAACGCCGGCTCCATTCATGACGTAGCGCACGGTCCCGCTCAGATCCGTCTGCTGCGCAAAAGCTCCTTCTGCCGACGCTCCTCCCTCGCTCAAGGGGTCGTTGTCGGCTATGCCAACAGTGTCCGATTTTACGACTTCGAGTCGCTGGTTCGATGGTGTAGAACACCCGGCCACCGTGGCAATTGTCCCGGTCATTCGATCGACTCTACGGATGACGTGATTTTCCGAATCGGCGATGAGCAGATTTCCCTGCAGATCGATGGTCAAAGCCTTCGGTTCATTCAGGCAGGCCTCCACCGCAGGCCCTCCGTCACCGGACAGACCGGACTCGCCGTTTCCGGCAATGGTTCTGATGGTACCGATTCGCGTCTCGACATTCATGTTAATTAATATTCCGCACAATGGCATCGCCCATCTCCGTCGTGCCCACGAGGCGGGCACCGGGACTCTGAATATCTTTCGTGCGATAACCGAGATCCAACGTTTTCACGATCGCCCGCTCGATCAGGTCCGCTTCCTTGTCCAATTTGAACGCGTATGACAGCATCATGGCTGCCGACGCAATCGTCGCGATGGGATTGGCGATATTCTTGCCGGCGATGTCCGGCGCGCTCCCATGGATCGGTTCGAACAGGCCCACCTGCGCCCCCACGCTGGCCGACGGCAACATCCCGATCGAGCCGGTCAACATCGCCGCTTCATCGCTGAGAATGTCGCCGAACATGTTGTTGCAAAGCATCACGTCGAACTGCCGGGGGTTCCGAACCAGTTGCATCGCGGCATTATCGACATAGATGTGGTTCAACTCCACATCAGGATAGTTTTTGTGGACTTCAATCACGACGCGCCGCCAGAGTTCAGAGGATTCCAGCACATTGGCCTTGTCGACCGAGGTAACTTTCTTCCGTCGCTTGCGCGCGGCTTCGAAGGCAACTTTGGCGATCCGGCGAATTTCATCGGTCGTATAGACTTCGGTGTTGATTCCTCGTTCCTGCCCGTTTGGCAACTTCTCGATGCCCTTTGGTTTTCCAAAATAGATGCCGCCTGTCAGTTCACGCACGACAAGGATATCGATGCCTTCCACGATCTCTCTTTTCAACGTCGAGGCATCCGCCAAGTTCGGATAGAGCTTCGCCGGCCGCAAATTGGCATAGAGTCCGAGAGCTTCACGCAATCCAAGCAACGCCCGCTCGGGCCTCAGGCTATAGTCGAGTCCTTCCCACTTAGGTCCTCCGACTGCCCCTAGGAGCACCGCATCACTTTGTTTGGCCAACATCAGGGTATCTTGAGGGAGCGGCACTCCAACTTTATCGATAGCCTGTCCGCCGATGTCGCCGTTCGCAAACTCGAAACTGTGCCCGAACTTTTCGCCCACCACTTTCAGCACCTTAACCGCCTCGGGAACAATCTCGCGCCCGACGCCATCGCCTGCCAACACCGCAATTTTCGCCTTCACACTCCCTCCTCTTTCCCCTCGAGTCATACGGCTGCCAAAACCCTTCGCGCGCAGGTAGGCAGAGCGTCATTCCAATATTCGCTCGTCCTCTATTTTCCAAGCCGGATCCACGAGACAGAGAAACTCAATGTCCTGATTTCCTGTATTTTCCAATGATTGCTTGCCTCCCGGCGGCACGTACACTGTCGTGCCAGCTTCAACGCTCGTCACCTGATCATCGACCGTGAACCGGCCATTCCCAGCAATGAAATAATAGACCTCCGAGGCATCGAGGATGTGCCACTTCGAGCGCTGACCGGGACCTAAAGTCCCGTGTGCCAGGCTATAACCCAATTTCAGCGGATGCTTGGCTGGATGGAAGACTTCCCGAAGTCGCGTGTGGTCGCCGGCCAGGAACTCCGGGCACTCTTTTAGGGATTTCGTAAACATATAAAGAAATAAAGATGTTCAAAAGGGCCTTCCAGCAAGGCCGCAGTGAGCGAGAAGCTGAGGCGTACTTAGTTTCGTACGTTGAGGCTTTGAGCGAGCGAGAACGACGCTGGAGGCCCTTTTCAACATCCCGCAAGAGCGGGTCACTGTACCGTGAGGGTTTCCTTCAAATCAAGTTCACCTTCTGTTCCCCCTGCGCGTGTTTCGACGCTAAATAGGCCAGTTTGTTTAACGCATTCAGATAGGCGCGCGCCGAGGCCGTAATGATGTCCGTATCGGCACCGTGGCCTGACACAGTTCGCCCATCCTCCTGGACGCGTACGGAGACTTCGCCCTGTGCGTCGGTCCCACCGGTTATGGCTTTTACCACATACATGAGGAGCTTGCTTTTGGTCTGCGTGATTGCGGCGATAGTCCGATAGACGGCGTCCACCGGCCCATCTCCGGTACCGGTCTGACTCATGGATTTTCCATCGATTTCGAGCTCGACCGTGGCAGTCGGCACCTGATCCGTCCCGCTCTTCACGCTGAAGGATTTCAGCGTGATGCGATCGGCCATCTTGGCCAATTCTTCCGATACGATCACTTCGAGATCTTCCTCATAGATCTCTTTCTTGTGATCGGCCAGCTTCTTAAATCGTTCAAAGGCGTGATTTACCTCCTCATCCGTCAATTTGTAACCCAATTCTTCGAGCCGTTGGCGGAACGCATGCCGCCCCGAAAGCTTACCCATCACCATCTTGCTTTCGACGAGACCGACCGATTCAGGCCGCATGATTTCATAGGTGGTCTTGTCCTTCAAAAGACCGTCCTGATGAATACCGGACGTGTGGGCAAACGCGTTGGCTCCCACGATCGCCTTATTGGGCTGCACGACCATGCCGGTGATCTTGCTGACTAATCGGCTCGTCTTGGAAATTTCTTCCGTATGGATCTTTGTATCAGCGTGATAGAGATCCTTCCGTGTCCGCAATCCCATGGCAATTTCTTCCAAAGACGTATTACCGGCACGCTCGCCGATCCCATTGACGGTGCACTCGACCTGGCCGGCCCCTTCCATAACGGCTGCCAGGCTGTTGGCCACGGCAAGGCCCAAATCGTTATGACAATGCACGGAGATCACCGCCTTGGCACTGTTGGACACTTGCTCGCGAATTCCTCTGATGAGTTTTCCAAACTCCTGCGGAATGGCATAACCCACCGTGTCTGGAATGTTCACCGTGCCCGCCCCGGCGGAAATGACCGCCTCAATGACTTCGTAGAGATACGCGGGATCGGACCGGCTTGCATCCATCGGCGAAAACTCGACGTCGTCGACATAGCCTCTCGCTCTCTGCACCATCTCGACGGCGCGCTTCTTAGCCTCCTCGCGGGTCATGCGAAACTGGTGCTTCAAATGGATGTCGGAAGTCGAGAGGAAGGTGTGAATGCGCACCCTCGGCGCGCCCTTCAATGCTTCCCAGGCCCGATCGATGTCCTCTGGGCGGGCGCGTGCCAAGCTGCATATCGTCGGTCCTTCGACTTCTTGCGCGATTCGGCGCACCGCCTCGAAGTCACCTGGCGAGCTGTAGGCAAATCCCGCCTCGATGATGTCGACCCCGAGTCGCGCCAGCTGCTTCGCCACCATGACTTTTTCTTCGACGTTCATGCTGGCGCCCGGAGATTGCTCCCCATCCCGCAAGGTCGTATCAAAAATTCTGATCATGCGTGTCATCGCGTCACCTCATTAATGGTCCACATGTCCAGGCTGGTCAAAATGGACTTTCTGCAAGGCCGCAGAGAGCGAAACGGCGAGGCGTACATTTTCTGGTACGTCGAGCCGTTGAGCGCTGCGAGAACGAAGCAGAAAGCCATTTTCACCTGCCTGAAAACACAAAAGCCTTCATCCCCCTCTTCGAGTCAGGGACGAAGGCTTGACGCGCGCTTCGTGGTACCACCCTGGTTCGGTGCTGAATGACCAATCGCCATTCACCACCCTTCCTTTGGCCCGTTACGTGGGCGAGGCGGAATCCATTACTCGGGTTTCACGGATTCAGGCTCGGAGGCGAGTTCAGCAGTACCTAGATTGGCTCGCACCATCCGCCAATTCTCTTCAGAATGTTGTCAGCATGACCGCCTTCAACATTCCGTTTTGCTAAGTCGTTGCCTACTACTCCTCGTCGTTGCCGCTAAAACTTCTGTTCTGCAACCGGCTGTTCTCTCTTCGAGTGGGCTGGTTTACCTGCAAATTTGGCCAACAACCCTATCATGCGCTCGACCGGACCCAAGAGGGCGTAACCGGCGAACATGACAAATAACATAACCTGGGGCCAGGCCGCTACTAGCACGAGCGCGAGAATGCCCCAAACCAAATAGGTGATATGTTGCCGGCCTCGGAACTTCAAATCCTTGAAGCTCCGATACTTGATCGTGCTGACCATCAAGAATGAGAGCACCAGGGTGATGATGAGCACCACGATCGGCTTGACTTCCGCTCCCACCCGTACAATGTAGTGGTCGAAGATCACCATGGACGCGACGACCCCGGCGGCAGCCGGAATCGCCAAGCCCGTGAAATACCTACCGTCGGACAACATGGCGGTCGCATTGAACCGTGCGAGGCGGACCGCCCCCATTGCGACATACGCGAACATGACTGCGATGCCGAACGTGCCCTGACCACTCAACGCCCAGGAATAGAGCAGCAAACCAGGCGCGACGCCAAACGAGACCACGTCAGACAACGAGTCGTACTCAAGACCAAAATGACTGGTGCTGTTCGTCAACCTGGCCGACTTCCCATCCAACACGTCAAAAATCATGGCCACCAAAATGGCAATGGCCGCCGCCATGTAATTAGCGTTGAAGACAGACAAGATTGCGAACACGCCGCAGAACAGATTCCCCGTCGTGAACAGATTGGGAATCAGGTGCATCGCAGCCTTGTGCTGCTTACTCCCTTTCGCAAAAGATTGTCTGAGCGCCGTGCTTTTCATTGTAATTCTCCCAAGATGGTTTCTCCCCCCTTCACCCGGTCACCGACTAGAACCTTGATCGCCGTCCCGACCGGAAGGTACGTATCCATCCGAGACCCGAACCGAATGAGCCCATACCGCTGTCCACGCACCGCCCGATCCTTTGGATTCACCCAGCAAACAATTCGTCTGGCAATCAATCCCGCCACCTGGACGCACAGCACCTTTGCCCCTTCCACCGTTTGGATCATCACCGCATTCTGTTCGTTCTTTAGCGTCGCGCCCGGTTTGCTGGCCACCAGAAAGAGACCCGGTTGATATTGTACATCCTCAACCATCCCCTCGCACGGGATTCGATTGATGTGCACATCGAACACATTCAAGAAAATTGAAATCCGAACTGCACGATCCTTCAAGTACCGAGGCTCGAACTCCTCCTCGATTGCGAGAACCTTCCCGTCACCAGGAGCCACGACGAGGCCAGGCCCCTGGGGAATCACTCGCGCAGGATTCCGGAAGAACCAGGACACGAAGAGAGTCAGGATTGCGCCCAAGGATGCAATGGGGGCCCATCCCAGCCAGCCCGCGATCAGTGTTATACCAGCGGCAGCGCCAATGAAGGGAATTCCTTCTTTGGCAAAGGGAACGCCAACGGCACGATCTGCCACAGATTCCTGACCCCCTAATTTTTTGACTTGTCGACCAGCTGATCCTTCTTGAGCCACGGCATCATCGCGCGAAGTTTGGCGCCAACGGCTTCGATGGGATGCGCCTCGCCTTTGGCCAGCAGCGCATTGTAAACGGGACGGTTGGCTTGATTTTCCAACACCCATTCCTTGGCGAATTGGCCTTGCTGGATCTCGCTCAGGATCTTTTTCATTTCCTGTTTCGTTTGTTCCGTCACCACCCGAGGTCCACGTGTCACATCTCCGTATTTCGCCGTCGTGCTGATTGAGTATCGCATGTTCGCAATGCCGCCCTGATAGATCAGGTCCACAATCAGTTTCACTTCATGCAAACATTCGAAGTACGCCATCTCCGGCGAGTAGCCCGCTTCGACGAGCGTCTCATAGCCCGCCTGGATCAAGGACGTGAGACCGCCGCAGAGCACTGCCTGTTCGCCGAACAGGTCAGTTTCGGTTTCTTCCCGGAAATTGGTTTCGATCACACCGGCACGACCACCGCCGATCGCACTGGCATAGGCCAGCCCAACCTGCTTGGTTGTCCCACTTGGATCTTGATGCACCGCCAAGAGGCAAGGCACACCGCTGCCCTTCGTAAACTCAGATCGTACCAAATGGCCGGGACCTTTGGGAGCCACCATGAACACGTTAATCGTCGGCGGGGGGACGATCTGTCCGAAATGGATGTTAAAGCCGTGGCCAAAGGCGAGATAAGATCCAGGCTTCAGGTTCGGCCCGACTTCCTGACGATAGATCGAAGCCTGCGCCTCGTCAGGAGCGAGGATCATCACCACATCCGACGCCTTCACGGCATCGGCCACCGGCATGACTTTAAGGCCACTCTGTTCAGCCTTTCGCCATGAACTGCCCTCTCGCAAGCCGACCACGACCGAGACGCCGCTTTCTTTCATGTTGAGCGCATGGGCATGGCCCTGGCTGCCGTAACCGATCACGGCGACTTTCTTGTTCTTGATCTGCTGAAGCTCGGCATCCTTATCGTAGTAAATCTTCATCGATGGCTCCCGAATGGCAAAAGGTTGATACGAGACGGTAGATGACGAACTGGACTGTGCTTATTCGCGGGCGACTTTCTTTGGTTGCGCCGACATGGAACGGAGCGGCTCACGCGCGACAGCCACTCGACCGGTCCTCGTTAGCTCTTTGATGCCGAGCGGTTGCAATAGATTGATGATCGCTTCGATCTTTTTCGGATCGCCCGTGACCTCGATCGTATAGGTCGAGGGCGTCGAATCGATGACGTTGGCGCGGAAGATATCCGCAATCCGTAAGGCCTCCGCCCGGTCCTCCTGCCTGGTATGCACCTTGATCAGCGCAGTCTCACGCGAAACAAAGTCGCTTTCATTTAAGTCCACCACCTTGATGACGTCGATCAGCTTATTGAGCTGCTTCACGATCTGCTCAACGATCCGCTCATCGCCTGACGTGATAAGTGTCATCTGCGACATCGATGGATCGAGCGTTGGCGCAACGGATAGGCTCTCGATGTTGAAACCGCGACCGCTGAACAGACCAGCTATGCGAGAGAGCACACCAAACTTGTTTTCGACAGTCACTAAAATGATGTGTTCCATAAGCTCTACGCCGTCAAAATCGTGTCCTTATCTTGAGGAGTCACCTTGCCGCCGCCGCTCTGTTTCTGCTTCAACTCCGGCGGATCTTCCAAAATCATCTCGTGATTGCAGCCGCCGGCAGGAATCATCGGATAGACGTTCTCATAGGGATGCGTCGGCACATCGACGATGACCGGACCTTTAGCCGCAATGGCCTCCTTCAACACACTGTCGAGATCGCTGACCTTGCTGGCGCGCAACCCAATCGCACCGTAGGCCTCCGCCAGCTTCACAAAATCCGGCGTCGTATCCAGGTAGCTGGAGGCATACCGGCTTTCATAGAACAGGTCCTGCCATTGCCGAACCATGCCATGGAATCGATTGTTCAACACAATGATCTTGACCGGCAGTTTGTGGACCACCGCCGTCGCCATCTCCTGCATGTTCATCTGCACACTGCCGTCGCCCGCGATGCACAGCACGAGCCGGCCTGGAAAGGCAGCCTGCGCACCCATGGCGGCCGGGAAGCCAAATCCCATGGTGCCGAGCCCGCCCGACGTCAGCCAGCGATTCGGCTTGGCCAACTTGAAATACTGCGCGGCCCACATTTGATGCTGGCCGACATCCGTTGACACGATCGGATCCCGATCCTTCGTCAGCTCATATAACCGCTTGATGACCTGCTGCGGCTTGATCGGTCCATCTTTTTCCTGTTGATAGGTCAAGGGATGGGCCTGCTCCCATTCCCGGATTTGCTCCCACCAAGCCTTGCGCAATTCCTTTTGCTCGCCATTGACGGTCGCCTTCAGGATCTGATTCAGCTCGCGAAGCACCGCCTTACAATCACCGACGATTGGAATATCCACGTGGATATTCTTTCTGATCGAGGTCGGGTCGATATCGATGTGGATAATTTTCGCGTAAGGGCAAAATTCGGACACCTTCCCCGTCACGCGATCGTCGAACCGCGCCCCGATTGCCACCACCAAATCGGCATAATGGACGGCCATGTTGGCTTGATAGGTACCGTGCATCCCCATCATGCCCATCGACAGAGGATGCTCACCGGGGAATGCCCCAAGTCCCATCAAGGTCATGTCGACCGGAATTTGCGTGAGCTCCGCCAGCTCAATGAGCTCCGGCGACGCGCCTGAAAAGATCACCCCGCCGCCCACGTAGAGGATCGGTTTCTTGGCCTTCATGATGGCTTCGGCGGCCTGTTTGATCTGCCACTTATTTCCTTCGTACGTGGGATTGTAGCCGCGAATCGACACGGAATTCGGATAATTGAATTCCGCTTTCTCCATCGACACGTCCTTAGGAATGTCGACCAAGACTGGTCCCGGTCGGCCGGTAGTCGCAATGTAAAAGGCTTCCTTGATCGTCGAAGCCAGCTCGTTCACGTCTTTGACGAGAAAATTGTATTTTGTGCAGGGACGGCTAAGCCCGACATTGTCCGCTTCTTGGAAGGCATCGTTGCCGATCAAGTTTGTCGGAACTTGACCACTAAAGCAGACAAGCGGAACGGAGTCCATGTAGGCATCGGCGAGCGCCGTGATCACGTTCGTCATGCCTGGTCCGGACGTGACCAGACAGACGCCGGCTTTGCCAGTGGCTTTCGCGTAGCCTTCCGCCATATGGCCGGCTCCCTGCTCATGACGCGTTAAGACTACCTCGATGTCCTTCTGCTGATAGAGCGTGTCAAAAATCTTGAGGACGACGCCTCCCGGCAGCGCAAAGATGGTCTTCACCCCTTCGCGTTTGAGGCATTCAATGAAAATTTCAGCGCCAGTGAGTTTCATACCGAACCTCCTCTCCAATTCCGTGACGATTCACGGAAGGAGACACCCATACACCCCGGTCCCTCTGTAAAGACACCATTACCACTGATCTTCAGAATTGTTCTGAAAAATCAATGGGAAAGATGCGAGATCCTAGCATCCTGCCCTTGTCAGGTCAAGCAGGTCCTTCTTAGATGCCGGCTTACATTCCATCCAGCGCCTGAAGGGAATTTTTACCAAGCCATCGAGGCAAGTCGGATAGAAAAAAGAGCGCGGTGGAGAAGACCTGTAAGCCGGATTCTGTTCCGCCTGGGATATGCTCCCACACGGTGGTGATCATTTCTCTGGGATTCGAGTTGCCTCGAACCTCAAGCGACCTACCCGAAGACCTCGGCCGGGCCAGCCGGTCGCCGCTCCCGACACAGGGAACGACAGCTGTCTTCCTATTTGGCCTTGCATCGAGCGACGCTTACCGTGCCGGTGATGTCACCATCTCCGCGGTGGGCTCTTACCCCACCGTTTCACCCTTACCTGATCCGCAGCGACTTGATTGGGATCCGATCGCCTTGGCCATCGGCGGTCTGTTTTCTGTGGTGCCGGTGTCGGATCACTCCGCCTGGGCGTTACCCAGCGCTCTGCCCCTGAAGTCCGGACTTTCCTCTCGCCACGTCACCGCAACGAGCGGTCACCCGGTCTTCTCCCTCGCGCATGTTAAGTATAGAAAACGACTGGGCAGGATGCAAGAAGCTGTGGGTTTAGTGGCCTGGGAAGTAATCAGCACCCTGCTAAGGGTGCATAGCGATGGACTCCTGATCGACGCTTTCAGCAGAAGGGATATGCCGCCGCATTAGCGTAGCCAGTCTGACCTGATCGGCCTTCGACGAACGGATAAACTCGACACCCGCTCTGCCACTGTCGACCCAACGAACAGCGGCGAGCGGGACATTCATAGGACGGGCTTGATCGGGCAGAAACAGTCGGAGCCGCACGTAATCACCGACGCGCAAGGGCAAGGGATGGACGCATTCGATGAGGCAGCCAGGGAGCGATACATCTAAGACACGGCCTTCACAACACGACTGATCACCGGCAAGAATGACCTTACAGGTTAACTCGACGCGAGGCCCATACCGCTTGACCATCGGGGCAACCTCCAGATCTCTGTGCTTCATATTCTCGCACAGATTCTTTCTTTTTGAATCCCTACGGAAGATACCCTTGAAACCACGTAGGATCGCACGCACAAATGTATGATTTTGTGAGTAAAACTATCATGATCCTTCAGAGGATCTAGCGTCCGATCGGGGGCAATTCAGCCGCTGGAACGGGTTGTTTTGCTTGATAGATTGCCATCGCCTCCGGCATCCACTTTTTAAGCTGTTCGATCCTGGTTTCATGCCCAGGATGGGTCGACAGGAACTCCGATGGGCCCCCTCCACCAGACAGCTGTTCCATACGTTCCCACAAATGAACCGATTCTCGCGGATCATATCCCGCGTCTGCAGCCAGCAAAATTCCGATGTAGTCGGCCTCTGATTCATGTTTTCGACTAAATGGAAGCAACACCCCTACTTGCGCTCCGGCACCAAGCGCTGCCATGGTGGCCTGACCCAACGCGGCACTGCCTGTGCCGACACCGGCGGCAGCACCAAGCACTTGTACTCCGATATTCGTGGCCTGTCCCTGGCTCATCCGCTCCGCTCCATGGCGCGCCAGTGCATGAGTCACCTCATGTCCCAACACTGCAGCGAGTCCTGCTTCGGTCTTGGCTACGGGAAATATTCCGGTGTACACGGCGATCTTGCCGCCAGGAAGCGCAAAGGCGTTCATCGTCTTGTCATCTTTGATCACCGTCACTTCCCACTGAAACTGCTTCGCCATCTCCGAATACTTCGATCGCTTGGCCGCTTCGACAATCCGCGACGTCACACGCTTGACCGGTTCAATCTCGCGCGGATCCTGCGACTGTTTCATTTTGGGGTCGTCTTTGACCTGGCTATAGGCCTGCGCGCCCATCTGCATTTCTTCCTCTACGGACGTCATGAGGAACTGGGAGCGGCCCGTGTATGGATTTGTTTCACATCCGATCGTCAATGCCAACATACAAGACACCGTTCCCATGCTTACCGCGTCCTGTAAGCATTTCCAAAATGCATGCATGCTCTCCTCCATGGTCGGAACAGTCGTTTGGAGTTTCAGACTTGATTGACCGTCCTTGATCTGTTTGCTACATTACCGCGCCGCGGCGTTATTTTCTACGGGGTCCGCTTCCCTACTTCACAGAATGTCTTCCTCTTCCATCGAACGCATTGGAATCGACGAATCGGGTAAGGGCGATTACTTCGGGCCACTCGTCATCGCCGCCGTGTTCGTGGATGCCACGACACAAGGCGAACTCGCCCTGATGGCAGTGCGTGACAGCAAAAAAATTTCCGACGGTCGAATTCTTGAGATGGCCCCAGATATCCGCGCCATCTGTCCTCACAGCCTCATTGCCATCGGTCCGTCGAAGTACAACGAACTCTATGCCAAGATCAAAAATCTCAACCGGTTGTTAGCCTGGGGGCATGCCAAAGCGCTGGAGAACTTGCTCGGACGCGTATCGTGCGAACGGGCGATCTCGGATCAGTTCGGTGACACGCAGCTGATTCTTAATGCTCTGCAAGAGAAGGGGCGCAAGATCGTTCTCGAACAGCGCACAAAAGCAGAATCGGATCTTGCCGTTGCTGCCGCCTCGATTGTGGCACGGGCCGAATTTCTGATGCGCCTGAAGCGTCTATCAGATGAGGTCGGCACCACCTTACCGAAAGGGGCTTCACCTGCGGTCGAACTCGCAGCCAAGATGGTGGTAAAAAAGCACGGGCAGGAACGATTGAGCACGGTGGCGAAGCTTCACTTCAAAACGACGAAAGCGGTGCTCGGCGGGTCACCCGGCTAGACCGACTCGCCCACTTCGAGATCGGACGTCTTGGCCTGGTCCTGCGACTTTTGTTTGGTCTCCGCTTCCCCGTCCCAGTAAAGCATCCTATGACAGTACGGGCAGGTATGGAGATCCTGCGAGCGCTTGACTTCGGCGATCAACTGGGGAGGAATCTGAAGACGGCAACCTGAGCACATCCCCCCTTTGATCGCAGCCAATGCCTGATCTTTCCTGGCAGCTTTGAGTTTCAAATAGCGAGCGAGGAGCGCTGGTTCAACGTGAGCCGAGCGATCCTGCTGTTGCGATTCGAGGCCGGCCAGTTCCACCGACAGCTTTTGGTCGAGTTCATCGAGCACCTGCTTCTCCTTGATGAACGCTTGCTCGACGACTCGAACTTTATCTTGCGCCTCTTTGGCCGTTTGTTGAAGTTGCTCGATCTTTTCCATGCAGGCCAACACCTTGTCCTCAATTTCCGACTTCTTCTTGTTGGCCATCTGCAATTCGAACAGATGAGCTTGATATTCCTTGTTCGTTTTCAGTTCAGACAGACGTGCGCGCATCTTATCCGTGTGCGCGTCCTGCGCTTCCACATCCTTTTCATGAGAACGCCGCTCTTTGACCAAGGCGTCGATGCTGGCACTGGTCTCCTGCAGTGACTGTTTCGCTTCACGCAACGGCGATTCAACCGCATGGAGCCTATCGGGAATCTTTCGGCGTTGTTCGGTGATCTCCATGATACGGAGATCCAGCTTCTGCAGTTCAATGAGGGGGGACAGATTCTGGTTCAATGCGCTCCCGTCTCGTTATTTGCGAAGGCAAGATTCAGGTAGCCCGGTTGCCGGTCCCCTGGTGGGCCCACTAGGACTCGAACCTAGGACCAGCTGATTATGAGTCAGCCGCTCTAACCACCTGAGCTATGGGCCCAGATCAGGAAGCCTGCCGATGGCGTGCGGCGACTGATCCGCAGACATCAGCAATTGATTTTAGGCCGACTAGGAGACGGAGTCAAACGGAGCTAAAGACGGCACCTGCTCACAAACTTTCGACAAAACTCCGCAGTTTTTTGCTTCGGCTCGGATGGCGCAGCTTGCGCAAGGCCTTTGCTTCGATCTGCCGGATGCGCTCACGGGTGACTTCGAAGTCCTGTCCGACCTCTTCCAGCGTGTGGTCCGTCGCCTCGCCGATTCCGAAGCGCTTACGCAACACCTTTTCTTCCCTCGGCGTCAGCGTCTCCAGCGCGCTGTTGATTTGACGTTGCAAATCGTACCGAATCGCCGCTTCCAATGGCGAGATCGCTTTCTTGTCTTCGATGAAGTCTCCCAAGTGGCTGTCTTCCTCTTCGCCAATCGGCGTTTCAAGCGAAATCGGCTCGCGGGCGATTTTCAGGATCTTCCGCACCTTGTCGAGGGGTAAGTCCATGCGTTCAGCGATTTCCTCCGGCGTCGGTTCGCGGCCCAGTTTCTGGACCAGATGGCGGGACGTTCGAATCAGTTTGTTGATCGTTTCAATCATGTGCACGGGAATGCGAATCGTCCGCGCCTGGTCCGCAATGGCGCGCGTGATCGCCTGACGGATCCACCAGGTGGCGTAGGTGCTGAACTTATATCCGCGTTTGTATTCAAACTTGTCGACCGCCTTCATCAATCCGATATTGCCTTCTTGGATCAGGTCCAGGAACTGAAGGCCTCGGTTGGTATATTTCTTGGCAATGCTCACGACGAGGCGGAGGTTCGCTTCGACTAATTCGGCTTTACCGCGCTTAACCTTTTCCTCCGCCACATCAAGATGCTTGACTGCATCCTTGATCTCCTCCCCCGAGACCAACGCTTCTTCGGTTTCAAGTTGACGAATGCGGCCCTTGGCGGCCTGAAACAGCTTTTTTATGTCTTGGAGTGTCTCTTCTGAGACCGTGGTTTTCCGTTTTACCGCGAGAAAATCTTTTCGCTCTCGACAAAGTTTTCGCAGGAGCTCGGCCCCCGCTTCGCCGCCGACGCCGAGGCGCCGCTGACAGCTGACGATCTCCCTCTCCGCCGTCCGGATTTGGATCGCCATCTCACGGACACGCTGCACCATCCGGTCTTTCAAGACGCCATGGAGGTTGACCGCTTCCATCTTGTCCACGACCTGCTCGCGGATCGCGTCAATTTGCTTTTTGATTTTCTTCATCTTGGCGGGATCTTTAGCCGCTTGCCGTGATTTTTCGTAGAGTCCCTTGAGGGATGTCGATACCTTACGGACGACGTTCAAGCCTTCCAGCGTCTTGAGCCGCAGCTCTTCATAGTCCCGCTCGACTTCCTCTTCTTCGAATTCCTCCTCGGTTTCCTGGATTGGCACAATTTCGCGGACGTCGATTTTGCCGTTCTTGAGCTGATCCCGGAGCGAGAGAATGAACTCAATCGTCATCGGCATGCCGTAAATGACGAACGCGATGTCCCGCTTGCCTTCTTCAATTCGCTTGGCAATCTCGATTTCACCCTCGCGGCTCAAGAGTGCGACGCTGCCCATTTCCTTGAGATAGAGCCGGACCGGATCGTCCGTGCGGCTCAGCGCGCCTGGCGTCAGATCGATTTCCTTTTCGTTGTCTTCGCCCCCCTCGGCCTCCTCGACCTCCTCGGCCCCTTCTTCCTGGTCGCCGGTGGCACGGCTTTTTTGCTGGCGCTCCCCTTCCGGCGCATCGACGATTTCGATGTCCATTTCACCGAACATCGACATGATGCTGCCGAACTGCTCCGAGGACACGACCTCGGCGGGCAACGTGCTGTTCAACTCGTCGTAGGTGAGAAAGCCTTTCTCTTTTCCGATCGAGATCAGCTTCTTCACTTCTACGAGCAATTCTTGTTTCGCCATACTTACTCCTTCACTAAAGAAAGCACGCCGGCGGATCGGCCGGCCTTCTGCATTCGCACTTCATTAACACGCGCGTTCAGTGCCTGCGCGTCTTCAGTTCGCCCTTCCCGCTCCGCCGCTTTCAGCTGTGCGATTAAATCACGCAAGACCGTCTCGGCGCATTTGCGGTCGAGCGTGTTCAAACAGCCTTGAATATGCGCCCGAGGATCGTCGAAGTGCTCTTCCCGCATTGACAATTCCGTTGCCAGAGCCCCGCAATCCGGATCGTTGACAATCGTGTCGAGCAACCGGCGCAATCCTATGCGGCCGTCCTGTTCGAGATGGGCCAATGCTTTTTCGACGATGATGCGACAGGCCGGAATTGAAAACGTATCAGGCCGCAATCGCCTGACATCCGGGGGCGTCAGATGTCCGTGTAGGAGCAGATACAGCAAATCACGCTCTTCGGGAGCGCCTTTGGCCGGCAGCACAGTCTGTGCTTCTGGCATCCGACCTGTAGCCCGTTGGCCCTCTTTCTGAATCAGTAGAGGATAGCGCTCAATGAGACGTTGCTGGTTGATCCCGAGACGCTCGGCGACGAGACGGATCCGCTCCTCCCGTTCGATCGGATGTTCACTCTTCTGCAGAATACGCAAGATTTCGTCCACGCTGCGGATGCGGCCTTCGATCGTACTGGCTTCGGCAGTCTTCAGACTGTGTTCTAGGGCAAAATCCAGCAGACTCGGCGCTCGTTCCTCCAATCGGTCAAACGCCTCAGCCCCTTCTTTTCGGACGTACGTATCCGGATCTTCCCCGACCGGCAGTGACACCACCTTCACGCCAAGGCCGCTGTTGACGAAGAGGTCCAAGCTTCGTAACGCTGCGCGCACACCGGCGGCGTCGGGGTCAAACAACAGGATGACGTTCGACGCAAAGCGCCGCAGTACTTGGATGTGTTCGAGAGTCAGTGCCGTTCCCAAGGTTGCAACGGTATGAATCAATCCGGCCTGGTGCAGAGCGATCGCGTCGAAATAGCCTTCGACGACGATCACCGTTTTCGTGCGCGTCACGGCCTCACGCGCCACGTCCAAGGCAAAGAGCGTTTGCCCCTTCCTGAACAGCGCCGTGTCCGGTGAGTTGAGATATTTCGGCGTCCCTTCGCCGAGGACACGGCCGCCAAATCCTACGACACGTTTGCGGAGATCCGTGATCGTAAACATGACTCGAGCGCGAAACCGGTCATAGAATCCGCTGCCATTCTCCCGGGCGATGATGAGCCCGGCTGAGGCAAGATCGTTCTGCATGAATCCTTGCTTGCCAAGCGACTTGATCAGGCCGTCCCATTCGTTCGGAGCAACCCCGATACCGAACCGTTCGATGGTGGATGGCAGCATGCCTCGGCTCGACAAATACTCACGCGCCTCTGCTCCCAGCTGATCATCGCTGAGGTTTTGCCGGAACCAATCGGCCGCGGCTTTATTCAGTTGTTCGATGCGAACGGCCTGCACAGCCTGAGGCCCCGCCTGACTGGTAGCTTCCTCCACCTCGATTCCGACTTTTCGCCCGAGCTCCCGGACCGTTTCAGGAAAACTCGCCCCGGTAATCCGAGTTAAGAACGTGAACACATTTCCTCCAACTCCGCAGCCAAAACAGTGGAAGATTTGCCGGGAAGGGCTAACAGTGAACGAAGGACTTTTTTCTTGATGGAACGGACAGAGGCCTTTGAGGTTCTGGCCAGTCCTCGTCAGACTCACATGCTGGCCGACGACCTCGACGATATCCGTCCGGTCCCTGATCTGATTAATCACGTCTTCTGAGATCAGGCCTCGGCCCATGGGAGGCATAGCTCCTCGTTTCCCCCCGAAAAACCGGTAGGGATGATATGCGTAAGTGATCGAAAAAATTGACCGGTCAGGTTAACAGACGGAAAGGAAATCTGTCAACGTAGGAAGGTCCTGCGGTATCTGAGTTTTATTAACCCGGAGGCCAGGTCATGTGCCGTCCGCCCAGAACATGCAGGTGGAGGTGAAACACCGTTTGACCACTGTTTTTACCGGTGTTTGCAACGATTCGGTAGCCGGACTCCGTCAGACCCTTTTGTTTCGCCACTTTTGCACAAGTGACGAGCAGCTGAGCTAAGAGCCCGTGATCCTGGACACCGCAATCTTGCACGGCCACCACATGCTTCTTCGGAATGATCAGCGTATGGACCGGGGCCTGAGGATTGATGTCATCGAACGCGAGCGTCTGGTCGTCCTCGTGAACGATTTTGGCGGGAATTTGTTTCTCAATAATCTTACAAAACAAACAATCACTCATAGGTCTGGCCTCACTTCTCCGGTTTGAGCCCGGACTTGCCGAATCGTTTGCCCAGCTCTTGATAGATATCTTGGAGAGGTATGTCGTGATAACCGAGCACCATCAACGTATGGAAGAAGAGGTCGGCGACTTCATAGACAATCTCCTCCTTCTTGCCGCCCTTGGCTGCAATCAGAACTTCGCCGGCTTCTTCCGCCACTTTCTTCAAGATCTTGTCGTGACCCCCTTCAAAAAGTTTGGTCGTGTAGGAACCAGGCTGCGGATTCACCTGACGATCACGGATCGTTCGCAAGATTCCCTCGAAAATCCCGCCGAACGCCTCCGACGACTTTTCGTTCGTCACCCCCTGGTGATCAAGCTTTGAAAAAAAACACGCCCGCTCGCCTGTATGGCAGGTAGGGCCAATCGGTTGTGCCTTCACCAGGATCGTATCTCGATCGCAGTCTACGAATAATTCTTTCACGAGCAGCTTATTGCCGGACGACTCGCCCTTCTCCCATAATCTCTTTCTCGACCGACTCCAAAAGTGAACAGATTTCGTGGCCAGTGTCTTGCCGATCGCCTCTTGGTTCATATAGCCGAGCATGAGAACCGTCCCATCCAGCCAATCCTGGATGACGGCGGGAAGCAACCCCTCCTCGTTGAACTTGAATTCGGAGTTTGCCGTTGGAGCCATGATTATGAGACCTGCTCAGCCGGTTCGAGACGAACCGGCACCCCGCGCTCTCGGAGATAGGCCTTCGCCTGTGGAATCGTGAGGGTTCGGAAGTGGAATATGGAGGCGGCCAACACGGCATCCGCCTTGCCTTTCACGAATCCATCGTACAGGTGTTCCAACGTCCCGGCACCACCCGACGCAATCACCGGAATCGACACCCGTTCGGACAGGGCGGCCGTCAAGCCGAGATCATAGCCTCGCAGCTGTCCATCTTCATCCATACTGGTAAGCAAGATCTCCCCGGCGCCATAGCGCTCCATCCGTTCCGCCCACCCAAGCGCATCGAGACCGGTCGGCTTTCGTCCGCCGTGCGTGAACACTTCCCATTGATTCGGAAGCGCCGCTCGTTTCGCATCGATGGCTACGACGATGCATTGAGTACCAAATCGTTCGGCCGCTTCTTTGACAAATTCCGGCCTCTCCACCGCCGCCGTATTGATGCTGACCTTATCTGCGCCGGCATTCAATAGGTTTCGGATATCGTCGAGCGTTCTCACCCCGCCGCCGACTGTTAGCGGCATGAAGACTGCTACCGCGGTGCGTTCCACGACGTCGATAATCGTCTTCCGGTTTTCATGGGACGCCGTGATGTCGAGAAAACAGAGTTCATCCGCCCCTTCGCGGTCGTATACCTTCGCCACCTCCACCGGATCGCCCGCATCCCGCAGATTGAGGAAACTCACGCCCTTGACGACACGGCCGTCTTTCACATCCAGACAGGGGATGATGCGTTTGGTCAACATGGCTCCTCAGGTTTCACGAAGGGCCGCCAGCGCAAGCCGATAGTCGAGCTTGCCGTCATACAGCGCCTTACCGACAATCGCGCCTTCAATACGTGGGCCAAGGGACTGCACGGCTTTCAGATCCTCAATTCGGGTAATCCCGCCGGAGGCCACGACCGGGAACGATGAATGCTCCACCACTTCCTTCAAACCCGGCAAATTCGGCCCACTCATCATGCCGTCCCGTGAAATATCGGTATAGATCACCGCGCCGATGGCACAACTGGAAAGTTCCTTCAGCAGATCGATGGCGTTCGTCTCAGATGTGGTTGTCCATCCCTTCACCGCCACTTTTCCATCGCGCGCATCTAATCCGAGCAGAATCCGCTGCGGAAACTCCGTGCAGGCCTGCTCCAACAATGTGCGGTCCGTCAGAGCCGCCGTCCCGAGCACGACTCGCGATACACCCGCGTTCAGATAGCGTCGCACGGTGGCCAAATTCCTGATTCCGCCGCCGACTTGCACCTTCACACTCACCCTCTTGATCACGGCTTCGATCTGAGGCAGGTTCCGCGGCTCGCCATCCACCGCTCCGTTTAAATCGACGACATGAATGACCGTCGCGCCGGCCTGTTGCCACTTTCCGGCTACCGAGGTGGCATCATCGGAATAGACCGTTTCAGCCGCCATGTTGCCCTGGCGTAACCGAACACAACGCCCATCCTTCAAATCAATCGCAGGAATCACCAACAAGGCGTCACTCTCCCGCTGTTCCGAACGGGAACGTTTTCAAAATCTCATCCACCCCGTACTGCGCCAGTTCTTCGGCCGTGACAAACACCCCCCCATGCTGGATGAATCCCGTAAAGTCCTGTATCATCGGCTTCTGCCGTTCATAATAATTGCCGACCCAGAGCACTTGCCCATCCGCCGCGACGACTTTCACTTCAAACCCCACCGTGGCCGGAGGATTCGCTCCAAGGCGGCCGCCCGATCGCTCTTGGTACACAAGAATCTGCCCAATCAATGCCGCATCGGCCTTCACCCTTTTGGCTACAGAAGCCGCCTCTGTCTCGGGAGTGGCTTTCTCGCTTTCAGCTGTTTGCGGGATCGCTGCCTTCGCCGACTCATAGGGCGGCAAGACCGCGATGTCCTGCCTGTCCTTCAGTCTGGTCCAAAACAGCTGTGTGACCTTTTCAGCTGCATGTGCCGGCACAGTTGCAGTTTGCCTCAACGGTGGTTGTGCGCTGGATGGAATACCCAGCGAGATGTCCGACCCTCTAACGCTTTGCGGCGTGGAGAGGAACAGATCTCCCTGGTCACGGACCTGAGGAGTCGACAAGGTCTTGAACGGCACGAGCGCGATAGTCCGAACTTGATAGCGAGGCAGCTCGCTTGAAACCTGCGTGGTAACCTTAGAACCGCTGCAGCCAAGTCCGACAAGCACGGGCATCACCAGTGTGAGAGCGAGGGGCATCAGGGGCAACACGACGTCTCGCTGAGGACGCACCTTCATCACCTCACCCATTCCACCTAACGCCTGTGAGCTATACATGCCACCCTCCGAAATTCTTGATCAATCGTAAACCGACCGATTGACTTTTTTCCGGATGGAACTGGCAGGCAACGATATTCTCCTTCCAAATACTCGACACAAACGGGATGCCGTACGTTGTCGTGGTGGCGGCAACGTTGTGATCGGTTGGATCGACGAAATACGAATGCACAAAATACCAGTTGGATCCATCTGCAATATCGTTGAACAACGGGCAGGGCCGCTGTGCGTTGACCTGATTCCAGCCAATGTGGGGAACTTTCAGAGGAGGCTCGAGCGCAAACTTTCTGACTTTGCCGGGGATAATGCCCAGGCCCTTATGCACGCCGAATTCTTCGCTTTCCGTGAATAACAGTTGTAACCCCAAACAGATCCCGAGGAATGGCTTGCCCGTTTGAATGGTCGATAGAATAGACTCAACCAAATCGAATCGTTCCAGGTTCGCCATGCAATCGCCGAACGCACCGACACCGGGCAAGACGACGTGACTGGCATTCTTGATCGTCGCCTTATCACGCGTCACCACCGCCCGGTGCCCCACGGCCTCAAAGGCCTTGGACACGCTGCGCAAATTCCCCATCCCGTAGTCGACAATGGCAATCATGGAACCTTTCCAGCAGGAAGGACGTAACAATACCGCAACCAGCTTCGCCCTGCTACTCCCTCTCACCGAAAAAGAAAGGGCAGGCCACAGATGCGGCCTGCCCCGAGTGTGGACTCTCTTGCACCAGGCTCGCTACAACATCCCCTTCGTTGAGAGGACCTTTCCAGCCAACCGTTCTTCCAACATGGTAGCCTGATCTAACGCCTTGGCCGTCGCTTTGAAGATGGCTTCCATAATATGGTGCGGATTGCGGCCATAGAGGAGATTCACGTGCAAATTCAATCCGCCATGCGTCACGAACGCCTGAAAGAAATCTTCGAACAGACCTAAATCGAAAGCTTTGATCTTCCGGTCCGGCAAATTCACGTTGTAGACCAGAAACGGCCTACCGCTGAGATCAATCGTCACCTGCGCGAGAGTCTCATCCAACGGAGCCGAAGAAAATCCGAACCGCTTAATCCCGGCCTTTTCGCCCAGCGCCTGATGCAAGGCCTTCCCCATCACGATCCCGACATCCTCGACCGTGTGGTGTTCGTCGATGTCAATGTCGCCCTTCGCCTGAACGGTTAGATCGAAGAAGCCGTGTTTGGCCAGGAGTTCCAGCATGTGATCGAGAAATCGGATGCCGGTGTCGACCTGGCCCTGACCACTACCGTCGAGCGTCCATTCGACGCGAATGTCAGTTTCCTTCGTCGTGCGATGCAGCGAGGCCTGTCTAGGCGCAGATCCGTTCTTTTTCATAAGAACCTGCTTTGGGCCGACTTCGCATGCGCATCAAATCCTTCGATGTGAGCGAGCCGGATAAGGTGATCCTTCACTTTGCTCAGTTCCTCTTTCGTATAGTGCACGATATTGCTGATCTTCGTATAGTCATGAATGGATAAGGCCGAAAAGAATCGAGCTGTCCCACCGGTCGGCAACACGTGATTGGGCCCCGCAATATAGTCCGCCACTGACGGGGGCGTATAGCGGCCCAAAAATAACGCGCCGGCATGGCGGATTTTTTCGAGATAATCGAACGGCTCATCCACGGACAGCGTGAGGTGCTCTGGCGCAATCTCGTTCGCCACATCAATCGCTTCATCCAGGGTTGTGACGACGAACGCGACGGAGTGTCGCGCCACCGATTTGGCCGCAATCTTCTCGCGCTGTAATCCCTTCAGTTGGTGATCCAGCATGCTGGCCACCTCCTTGGCAAGCGACGCCGACGTCGTGACCAGCCAGACCTGCGCATCTTCGTCATGCTCGGCTTCACAGAGCAAGTCGGCAGCCACATGCGCCGGTTTCGCATCATCATCAGCGACGATGAGCAACTCGCTCGGTCCTGCCACCATGTCAATGCCGACAGTCCCGTACAACATCCGCTTGGCCGCAGCAACGTAGGCATTCCCGGGTCCCACGATCTTGTCGACTTTCGGGATCGTCTTCGTGCCAAATGCCAGTGCGCCGATCGCCTGCACCCCGCCCACCCGATAAATCTCGGTCACGCCAGCAATGTCCGCTGCCACAAGCAAATAGGGATTGACCCCGCCCTTTTGCGGTGGAGTCGCCATCACAATTCGTTGAACACCCGCGACTTTCGCTGGGATCGCGCTCATCAGTACGGTTGACGGATAGACCGCCTTCCCGCCTGGAACATATACCCCTACTGTATCAATTGGCGTGACGACCTGGCCTAAGGTTGCAGCACCATCCTGATACATCCAGGTCTTGGTCCGTTGCCGTTCGTGAAAGGCTGTGATCCGCTGTGCCGCGAACCGCAAGGCATCGCCTTCCTCTTTTCGAATGTGGTAGTAGGCTTCTTTAATTTCTTCCGGGGTGACTTTTAGCTGTTCAGGCTTGAGTGAGACTCTGTCAAATTGCTTCGTGAAGCGGAGGACCGCTTTGTCGCCCCCCCGTTCGACGGCTTGTAGAATCGCCCTCACCGGCTTCTCGACCGCCGCTCCTTGAATGCGCGCGCGCGAGGCCACTTTCTTCAGCGTGGGGATGAAGGCCCGGTCCGTCGAAGCGACAATTTTCATTTACGCGTCCGCCTATTCCTCCGACCATTTTCTCGTGAAGGCTTGAGTGGAGCAGCCTGGGAAGATCGCTGAGGCTTGGCGCAGGCTGCTCGGAGCTTTTTGACTAATTCGGACACGGCCTGATGTTTCAGTTTGAGGCTGGCTCGATTGACGATCAAGCGCGCGGTAGATTGTGCGATGCATCCCACTTCAATGAGATCGTGAGCCTTCAAGGTATTGCCGGTTTCGACCAGATCCACGATCCGGTCAGCCAATCCGACAATTGGTGCGAGTTCGATTGACCCATAGAGCTTGATGATTTCGACCGGGACGCCGTGCTGATTGAAATAGCGTTCCGTGATCTTCGGATACTTGGTTGCGACACGGATAGTCGAAGAAAGCCGGTCGCGCGAAGCCTCTCCCCGAAGTGCAGCGACGGCAATTCTACACGCTCCGAACCCCAAATCCAATGGCTCGTAGACGTCGCTGTCCTGCTCCAACAGCACGTCTTTGCCGACGATGCCAAGGTCAGCCGCCCCGTACTCGACGTAGGTCGGCACGTCCGTGGGACGTACGATAAGAAAGGTCATGCCAATCTCCGGACAAGGAAACACCAGACGGCGGCTGTCTTTCGCCGGCTTGGCTGCACCATATCCTGCCTTCACAAACAACTCGAGCGTCGGCTCGATGAGCTTCCCTTTACAGAGCGCAACAGTCAGCATGTTCTACTCTTTTCGTCGCTCGATGATGGCCCCCAGGCCTCGCAGCTTTTCTTCGATCCGCTCATAGCCGCGATCCAGGTGATACACCCGTAACACTTCGGTTGTGCCTTCCGCTGCCAGGCCGGCCAGAATCAGCCCCGCGCTGGCGCGCAAATCGGACGCCATGACCGGTGCCCCAGTGAGGCGCTCTCGACCGGTGATCACGACTCGATTCCCTTCAACCCGAATATCTGCGCCCATGCGGCGCAACTCTTCGACATGCATGAACCGGCTTTCAAATACGGTCTCTGTAATGACGCTCGTTCCCTCGGCGATGGACATCAGGGCGACCATCTGCGCCTGCATGTCGGTGGGGAAGCCGGCAAACGGGAGGGTCCGAACATCCACACCTTTCAAGCGTGTTGTTTTCGACGCATCAAGCGTTACCCGTTCTTTTTCCACGGCTATCTCAGCCCCCGCCTCTTGAAGCTTGTTCAGCAACGGATCGAGATGCTCTGGGCAGCAACGATTCACTGAAACACATCCCTTTGTAATCGCGCCGGCCACCAAATAGGTGCCCGCTTCGATCCGGTCCGGAATCACTTCATGGTCGCTTCCACGCAGTTCCCGCACCCCTTCGATCGTCATCACATCCGTGCCGGCTCCGGCGATTCTCGCTCCGCGTTTTGTGAGAAAATCGGCCAGATCGACGATTTCAGGTTCCTTCGCCGCATTTTCAATGACGGTGGTGCCTTGCGCCAATGACGCGGCCATCATCAAATTTTCGGTCCCCGTCACGGTCGGCACATCGCAGTAAATGGTCGCCCCTTTTAACCGCTTCGCCTTAGCACGGATATACCCATGCTCGATCGAGACCTCTGCGCCCAGCTTGGCGAGTCCGGCCAAATGCAGATTCACCGGACGAGAGCCGATCGCACAACCGCCAGGCAAAGAGACCGTCGCTTCCCCCCAGCGAGCAACCAAGGGACCAAGTACCAACACGGATGCACGCATCGTTTTTACGAGTTCGTACGGAGCTTGCGTCGATTTAATGACATCTGCCTTGATGACGGCGCGGTTGCCTTCATGGTGGACCGTCGCTCCTAAGATGCCGAGCAGTTTGCCCATTGTCACAACATCGACGACGCGCGGCACGTTCGTAATGACACACTCACCGCCGCCAAGAATCGTCGAGGCCAAGATCGGCAGGGCAGAATTTTTGGCGCCGCTTACCTGGACCTCTCCGCGGAGAGGAATGCCCCCTGAAATGACAATCTTGTCCATCACGTGTCCATGTTATTCTGCCCGCTCAGCGATCAACACCCGATCGATGCCGGCCTCGTCCGGTACAATGTCCACGGATGTGTAGCCAGCCTTCTTCTTCACAAGTGCTTCCACTTCAGCACTCTGCCCCAGACCTAACTCCAAAATCAGGAAGCCACCGGGCACCAAATAGGGAATCGCGTCATTCAACAACCGCTCATGCAACTCTATACCCCGTGGCCCTGCCACCAACGCCGTGCGCGGCTCATACCGGTTTACTTCCGGTTGAAGACTGGACCAATCAGATTCTCGTATGTAAGGCGGGTTAGAGACGATCGCGGTGACCGCTCCCTCGAAGCCCAACCCTGCCAAGGGAGCCAAGAGATCTCCCTCCAGCCAGGTGATCGACGTCTCCACAGCATGACGTTGTGCATTCCGTTTGGCCGTCTCCAGCGCCTGAGCGGAAAGATCGATCGCCAGCACTCTCCCCTCAGGAATCGATCGAGCGAGCGTCACGGCGAGACAACCGGACCCGGTCCCCACATCGATCAGCGTCGGATGTGCCACGCCGGTGAGTCGATACACCGTCTCTCGGACGAGCAACTCCGTCTCAGGCCGGGGAATCAGCACGGTCGAGTTCACTGCGAATTCGAGGCCGCAGAATTCCTGTGTGCCGAGGATGTATTGGAGCGGCTCCCGTATCGTCCTCCGGGCGACGATTCCCAACACTGCTGCGATGTCATGCTCGGAGAGCAATCGAGTGCCATCAACGACTTGTTGCAATCCAGACAGACCCAACGCATGCTCGAGCAGCCAGGTGGCCTCTTGGTCCGCAGACTCGATTCCCGCAGCACGCAGCTGGCGACGAACCTCAACAATCAACGAATCGAGCGGGCAAGTGTTCGCTTCACGTCGAGCAGAGCCTGTTATCGTCACGATGCCTCCGCGATAGCGGCATGATCCCGTTGGGCGCGCAAGGCTTCGACAAACTCGTCCATATCGCCTTCCAATACCTGCTCTAACTTATGCAGCGTCAGCCCCACACGATGGTCCGTCACACGATTCTGCGGGAAGTTGTAGGTGCGAATTTTTTCGCTGCGGTCGCCGGTCCCTACCTGCGCCTTACGGTTCTGCGCAATCTCGGCGTCCTGTCTCTCATGTTCCGCTTCGACGATTCTCGCACGCAATGTCCGCATGGCCTTCGTACGGTTTTTTAGCTGCGACCGCTCATCCTGACAGGAGACGACCACACCCGTCGGAATGTGTGTGATGCGTACGGCCGAATACGTCGTGTTGACGCTCTGGCCACCGGCCCCGGACGAACAAAACGTATCGATCCGCAAGTCCTTTGGATCGATCTGCACATCGACCTCATCCACCTCAGGCATAACGGCCACCGTCACAGTCGACGTATGGATCCTTCCAGCCGCTTCCGTGACGGGCACACGCTGCACACGATGGACCCCGCTTTCATACTTGAAGAGGCCGTAGCCACCCTTACCTTCGATCACCGCAATGACCGTTTTGTAGCCTCCCTTGCCGGTTTCAGAGGCTTCAACGATGTCGACTTTCAATTTGTGTCGCTCCGCAAACTTCACGTACATCCGGAACAGATCTCCGGCGAACAAGGCAGCCTCATCTCCACCCGTGCCGGCTCGGATCTCCAAGAACAGATTCTTGTCGTCGCGAGGATCTTTCGGCGTCAGGTGATCGAGCACCTCCATTTGGAGCTCCTCCAGCTGTGCCTCGAGCTGCGCGGTCTCTTCGGTCGCCAATGAATGAAGTTCGGCCCCGGCCGAGGGATCCGCCAGCATGTGCGCGGCTTCATCGAGTTGCTTGAGAATGTCCTGATACCGATGAAATGAGTGCGCGATCGCTTCAAGCTCGGTCCGTTCTTTCGTCAACTTGATCAACAGGCTCGGCTGACTGATCACAGACGGGTCCGTGAGCTGTGTGGTCAGCTCATCGTATCGACTGGCCGACGACTCCCATTTTTTCAATAACCCCGCGTCCATACGAGTCCCTCAATCCGCTCCGCGCTGGCCGATGAGTCCGCACAAAAAAAAGAGACCCTGCCTCGGCGAAGCAGGGTCTCTTCTATGTTCGCTAATCTTGCTACTTGCCCTTCTTCGCGTATTTCTTCTTGAACCGTTCGACCCGCCCTTCGGTATCGACGATCTTTTGCGTGCCGGTAAAGAATGGATGACAGCTCGAGCAAATATCGACGTTGATATCTCCGACGGTCGATCTAGTCTTGTAGCTGTTGCCGCAGGCACAGTGCACCGTCGCTTCCCGATACAATGGATGAATACCCTTCTTCATAATCCCACTCCTAACGTCAATGCTCTCAAAATTCGCGCATTCAAAGGCGCGTCACTGTACCCTGACTTGGCGGCCAGATACAAGTCGCTGACTATCGGTTCATGGATTGCAAGAATTCCTGGTTGGTCTTGGTGCCCTGCACCTTATCCATCAGAAATTCCATGGCTTCCATGGTTCCCAGCGGACTGAGGACCTTGCGCAGGATCCACATCTTATTGAGCCGATCCTTGTCCACCAGCAGTTCTTCTTTTCTCGTCCCGGACTGGCTGATGTCGATGGCCGGGAAGATGCGTTTGTCGGCCAAGCGACGGTCCAGATGGACTTCCATGTTACCGGTCCCCTTGAATTCTTCAAAGATCACGTCGTCCATGCGACTGCCGGTGTCGACCAACGCGGTCGCCATGATCGTCAGACTGCCACCGTTTTCGATATTGCGGGCGGCGCCAAAGAAGCGCTTCGGCCGCTGCAGCGCGTTGGAATCGAGACCGCCCGACAATACCTTCCCGCTCGGCGGGGCGATCGTGTTGTAGGCGCGGGCCAGGCGGGTAATGCTGTCCAACAGAATGACCACATCCTTCTTGTGTTCGACCAACCGCTTGGCCTTTTCCAGGACCATTTCGGCGACCTGGGCATGGCGCTGCGCCGGTTCGTCGAACGTCGAACTGATGACCTCTGCCTTGACCTGCCGCTGCCAATCGGTGACTTCTTCCGGTCGTTCGTCGATTAATAGGACGATCAATGTCACTTCCTTATGGTTTTTGAGGATGGCGCGGGCAATGGCCTGCAACAACATCGTCTTACCGGTACGAGGCGCCGCCACGATCAGTCCACGCTGCCCTTTCCCGATCGGAGTCGTGAGGTCCATGACGCGGGTGCAATACTCCTCGCGGTCAAACTCCAATTGAATTCGTTCTTCCGGATAGAGCGGAGTCAGGTTGTCGAAGAGGATCTTGTCGCGTGCAACTTCCGGATCTTCATAATTAACCTTTTCCACCTTGAGCAGCGCGAAGTAGCGCTCGCTTTCCTTCGGCGGTCTGATTTGACCCGATACGATATCCCCCGTGCGGAGATTGAACCGGCGTATCTGCGAGGGGGAGATGTAGATGTCGTCCGGACCGGGAAGATAGTTGGAGTCGGGAGCCCGCAGAAATCCGAACCCGTCCGGCAGAGTCTCCAGAACGCCTTCGCCGAAAACCACACCGTTTTTCTCGGTTTGCGCTTGTAAGATTGCGAAGATCAGCTCCTGCTTGCGAAGGTTCGCGGCGCCTTCGATCTTGAGATCCCGCGCAACGTCGTTCAAGTCGGCAATAGTTTTCTGCTTTAATTCGGCAAGATGCATAACTTCTCCCTTAGTTTGTGCCATAGATACCCCTCAAGCTCTCGGCTGGATGATCAAGAACAAGTATCGGCGTTGAACGTGATCAACCATATAGAAGCGTACAACGATTAGAAGCGTAAGAACGATGCAATGACGACACGATAGTGTGTTTGGCGATTGTGTGTTTACTAGAAAGGATATGTCGTGAAGGATGTGTCCGTCGTTAACTGGTGGATATCATTGCACACTAGAACTCATCCGCTGTACTCACTGAATTCTGTAGCCGGTTTCGAGAGATGCCTCGGAAGTCTTGTGTGTGGAGAGAACGCAGACTCGAATTCAAACCTTGAGTGCAGCATACCGTGCAGGCCGCTGGTTGTCAACAGAGAAACCGTTTCATGCCATTTCTCTCTCCTGTCTCAGGGTTCGCCAGTGGAATGACTGTCCGCGACCGCCTTCGGTTGCAGGGGTCCAGACCGGTGTGCTAAAGGAGCCGTAGTGCTTGGGACGAACCTCGTATCCTGGAGTTTCTCATGGCCCATGGCGACGATCAGGAACATGACAGGCTCTTTACCCTGTCTGAAGCCAATCACCTGATCCCCCAGTTGAATACCCGACTGATGTCTGTCCGACAGGCCAAGGCCGTCCTGGCTCGAACGAAAGACGATATTCGGAAGGCCAGCGCTCAGGCTCAATATGGAGGCGGAAGCACGGTCGGTCCGCTCTATATTTCGAGCCTGCAACAAATCAGCACCAATCTACAGGCCATCCAGGAAATGGGTGTACTTGTGAAAGACCTCGAGATGGGTCTTTGCGACTTTCCTCATCTTCGAGACGGCCGCGTTGTATTTCTCTGCTGGAAGCTCGGTGAACAAGAAATCAAATGGTGGCACGAAACCTCGACCGGATATAAAGACCGTTGCCCATTAGAAGATTCAGTATGAGTTATGTAAGCGCCAGATTGATGAAATTTGTCATTCTCGGTTTCGACGGCCCTGACGGCGAAGCCAAACGCAAAATCCACCGCCCCGCTCATCTGGCCAAAATGGAACCGCTCGACCAAGCAGGCCGGGTCGTCTTGGCCGGCCCCCTGACAGACAAGACAGGGAGTCTCATCGTGATCGAGGCAGCGTCTCTGGAAGAGGCCCGGCAGTTCGCCCAGGAAGATCCCTACACCGTGAACGGCGTATTCGAACGGGTTGAAGTCCATCCCTTTACGCAGGTCTTTCCGAAAGTTCGTCAGCACAATTCGAACGGGTAAACCCTCTAAATCAAGCCAATTCTTCCGTTCCTCTCCCTTTGAAGAGGCGCACTTTCCCCCCTTTTGTCGCATTGCTGAGGTTTCCAATGGGGGATATAGTTATTGCATGGAACTGCAGAGTCGATTGTCTCTCGTCGCTGCCGTAGCGATCGCCCTCCTACCTAGTCCTCCTCCTGCATTGGGCGCGGCGACAAAAGTCGTCATCGCTGAAGCCCAGTACATCATGGCCGATGGAGATACGTTGGCCGGCGCCGAGGAAAAAGTTTTGCAACGTGCCCAGCGCAGGGCAGTCGAAGAAGCCGGTATCTACTTGGAATCGTCATTTTACGATTTCGAGAAAGAATCGCAAGGACGGACCTTGCGTACCACTTCAATGGAAATTCGCACGATTGCGGCGGCCATCACCGAAATAGAAATTCTCGACTCGCGGCGATCTTTCGAAAACGACCGGCCGGTCTTTTTTGTACGGATCCGCGCCGCGGTCGATTTGAATAACTTAGCCGAGGCCGTACGCCGTCTTCAGTCGGAAGCACAGCTCGCACAACATTTCCGGCAGCTCCAACAGGAAAATCAGCTGCTCCGTTCGCAACTCCAAGAGCTCCAGCAACAACCGGTGGGCGTCCGCATGCTGACCATCGACCCAAGCGGAAAATCTGAACCGGCCCAACGGGCAAAACAGCTGTTAGAAACCGCTTTGCGCACACAAGACCTGCGGGAAAAAATCCTGCTGGCTTCCGATGCCGCACAGCTGGACCCGCGGTCGGTTGAACCCCTGGTCGTCAGAGGCCAAACGTATTTGCGGCTCGTGTCATTAGCCTTTTCCCAACACGCGAAACCGGCTGACTATGCGGACCATGTAGAGAAGGCCAGAGTCGACTTTGACCGTGCCGTTCAGCTGGACAATAAGAACGCATGGGGCTGGGTAGGAAAAGGCGACGTACAAACCTGGCTCACGCAAACGGATGAAGCGGCGATTTCCTACGAGCAGGCTTTGGCGTTGGATCCGCTTTTTGATATTGCGCGACAGCGGCTCATCGTCCTCTATACGACGCAGGCTCGCCGTCAGGCGCAAGAGAAACATTGGCAACAAGCATTGGCTACGCTCAAGAAACTCCTGGATGCGCAAACACCCGAGAGCTGGATCCCTTATCAAAAAGAGGCCTTTCTCCTTCGCAGTGACATCCTGCTCAAACTAAACCGTCCTGAACTCGCGATCGAGGACTTATCGACAGTGATTCGGGTCGATCCGACTAATATCGGTGCGCTGGTGATGCGCGCAAACCTCTACCGTCATCAGCTCCAAGGACGGTTGGCGAAGGACGATTTTGAGCGGGCCTGCGTACTCGGATCGATCGCAGCTTGCGAGCAGCTTCCCTGACGTGAACACCAGCTAAGCCATTATAATATAATTGATTTCCCCTCTACGTTCACCGGATGTGACAGCCTTACCCACCCAAAGTTCGTTTGACTTCACAGCGTGACCACTCCTATAATCATGTACGCGAATCAGTTGAGTTATCGAGGGAATTGCTGGCGAGCAACGTTCCCCCGCAGTTAGGACAAAAGGCCTAAGCCGCTCTTGTCCGATAGCCCATTATTTCCTCATATTGGGCCTTCTGCGAGGTTGCAGAGATCCAGTGAAAAGCATAGATTGGCGGCAGGCCAATTCAATTGAAAAATTGACGGGTCACGGTTCTTAGAACGTCAACCCCCATGCGCGGAGTGTAGACGCTAATGAGTCAATACCGCGTACTCCCAGGACCAGAACATTTCCTTCCCCCAGCCGCTGCATCGATGGGGATCCGGCTGCCGAACCCGGGCGAAGCCCACATCAATGGCGTCATCGCTCCAGAAGAAAAAGCCTACGAAGAAGCCGCGAAGCAGTTTCTGATGGCCAAAGTGCCGACGCTTTTCCCCGGTCCCCTTGTCCTCTGGGCCTGGAATGAAAAGGCGGCGAAGAAGGCCACGGCGATCCGCCATCTTATACAACACCCTGAAAGAATGCGTGCAGCCAGGCCAAACGCCCATGCTGATTCCCATGCCGGACTATCGACCCAAGTATCCCAAGATCAATCCTGAAGTTGAGATCAATCCCAACCACCCGAATCTGACCATCTGGCACAACAAGATCGATTGCTGCATGTTCGTCGGGGTGCACTGCCATCAAGCGAACCTGTCGCTCAAGATCATTCGGGGTGGAACCTCCTGTTACACGATTGCGATGTGCGCCCAAGCCGGCCATGAAGACGCGATGCTCTCGTTCCGTGACGCATCGGTCGAAAAAATCATGAACCTGGCCGACTGGGTGAAGAAATTGAAAGGGACGGTTCAACCACGGCTGACGTCAGCCAAGAGCGGGGCTTCAAACTAAGCCGTTTGAAGCTCCGTAGTGCAGTGAAAGGAGGCTGAATCCATGGCAGACACACATTCAGTCATCGGCACAAAAAATAAAAAAGGACAGACCTTTACTGATACCTGGAAAATGATGAACGAAGCGCCGCGCACCCCGTCGTTCTTTACAGGCAGCGAGGTCATCAAGGAAGCGCTCCGGCGGGCCAGCTGCGATGTCATGATTGCCTACCCGATCACACCGCAGAGCGAAGCGGCCGCCTTGATCGGCGAGTTGTTTGCCGAAGGCTATATCGGCGACTACTTCCGCGGCGAGAGCGAATTCGCCGTCATGTCCCAATGCGCAGGGGCCGCATTCGGTGGCGCCCGCGTGTTTACGACGACCGCAGGACCCGGCACGATGCGCGCCATGGAAAACTTCCCGATGTGGTCCGGTGCGCGCTTGCCGATCCAGATGATCGTCACCTGCCGCGGCATCAACTCGCCGCTGTCGATTCAGCCGGACACACTCGAAATCGCCTATCTTCTGAATACCGGCATGCTCGTCTGGCATGCGGAAACCGCGCAGGACTTCTTCGATTGGATTCTCAAGGGCTACATGGTGTCGGAAGAGCCGGACGTGCACCTGCCGCTCGCGCTCTGCTGCGATGGATTCTTCGTCACGCACACGAAGGACGTCGTCAATCTGACGCCGGCCGACATGTGCTTGCCGCCGTACGATCCCTACCGCTCACCGGTGCCCTGCATGGACATGGAATGCCCGCCGGTCCGGATGATGCGCGATCCGTTTGTCATGAAGAGCAACTACATCAGCTACGCCACCCATGCCAGCTGGCAGCAGGAAATCTGGGCGGCCGTCGAACGGTCGCGCAAGCACACGATCAAGTGGCTGAATGGCTTGATCGAGACCGAGAATACCGATGCCGAGGTTATGATCGTGGCATCCGGCACGGCCGTGTCACAAGGACGTGAAGCCATCCGCTTGCTGGAGGACGAAGGCATCCGTTGCGGACTGGTGAAGGTCAAAGCCTTGCGCCCGTGGCCGGAGGAAGAAATCCGTGAAGCCACGAAAAATGCGAAGCACATCTTCGTGCCGGAGTTTAACGTGACCGGCTGGCTGGCGAAGGAAATCAAAGCCACCATCCCCAATCATCGATCGGGTGCATGCCGGCCCGCATGTCTGCGGAGGCATGACGATGCCGCCGGAAATTATCGTCCAGGAAATCAAGACCGCCCTCGGCATGAAGACCGTGTCCCTGGCCGGTCGCGGCAGCTGAGCAGCATATAGCATAGAACCGGACGCTACCTGAATAAGACGACACCTCTGAGGAGGCCATAATGAGCAAGGAACGTATCAAGATTTCAGAAGACCTCTACGACATCATGCCGTCGGACTATCAGGACCTGGTGAAGAGCGCGACCTACGGCAAGGAAGACCGCGGCTGGAAAGATATCGGCAACAGCAAGGAACTGATCGAGCAGCACTCCCTCTGCGCCGGCTGCCCGGAGTCCATGGCGTTCCGCTACATCCTGGCCTCACTGCCGAATCCCGGAAGACACCGTCATGGTCGGCTCCACCGGCTGCACCAGCCTGGTGTTCCCGATGGTGGCCGTTCACAACATCCACTCGCTCTTCGGCAACCAAAACGCCATCGCCTCCGGCTTGAAGCGCGCCCTGAGCGTCCGCTTCCCAGGCCGGATCGAAGGACGTGGTCGTGCTCGCCGGCGACGGCGCCACCGTCGACATCGGCCTCGACATGACGCTCCAAGCCTGGTTCCGCCAGGAAAAGTTCACCACGATCTGCTTCGACAACGAGCTCTACGCCAACACCGGCGGCCAGGAGAGCGGACTGATGCAGAAGGGCTTCGTGGCCAAGATGGCGCCGGTCGGCAAGCTGTTCGACAAGGTGCGGCTGCCTGAAATCGCCCGCGAATCCGGCTGCCACTACGTGGTCAATTGCACGGTCAGCAAGCCGTCCCTCGTTGAGAAGGTCATCCGGAACGCGGTGCATATCGCGCGCGAAATCGGCCCGACCTATCTCCAGCTCTATACGCCTTGCATTCTCGAAATCGGGAAGAACAGCATGGAAGGGCTCCAGGAAATGCGTGATTCGGAGAAGCCGACCGAGCGGTTCGCGTACAAGGAATACGTCAGCGAGCCGGCCAAGCAATTGCTGGCTGAACTTGCGGCGAAGGACAAAGAACGGAAAGCGGCCGCGAAGCAACTTGGCCAGGGCAAGCCTAACGATACCGGAGGCCGACCATGATCAAGAAAAGACTCAATATCCGGATGTCGGGATTAGGCGGACAAGGCGCCGTCACCGCAGCGCATGTCTTGGCCATGGCCGCCAACCGGGACGGCAAATTTTCGATCTCCAATCCGTTCTTCGGCGCCGAGAAGCGGATGGCGCCGGCGGAGAGCTATTGTCGGATCGGCATCGAACGGATCTACGACCGTGGCGAATTGGTATTCCCCGACGTGATCCAGGTATTCCATCCCGCAGGTCATCACGATGGGGAAGAGCTACACCATGCCGTTCTATTCCGGCGTGAAGGAAGGCGGCGTCGTCATCATCAACTCCGCCCAGCCCCTTCTGTCGGAAGAAGACATTCAACGGCTGAAGGATTTGAATGTTGCCGTGTTTTACATTGCGGGCACCGAGCTCGCGATCGAAGTCGCCGGCACCGAGTTGTCGACGAACATGGCGATGATCGGGTCTGTGGCAGGCATCACCAAGTGCGTCTCAATGGAAGCCCTGGACGGCGCGCTTCAAGAACGGTTCGGAAAGAAATTCGTCGCCTCCGGCGGAACCGCCTCACTGGATGAAGCGATCAAGAAGAAATTCGCGAAGAAAGAAATGCTGCTGGCCAAGAATCTGGCGACCGTGAAGGCGGCCTATGAAATCGCCAGTGAATGGGCCGAGAAGAACAAGATCGAGCTGCGAGTCGGCAATCCTGCCGTCGCCGCGTAAGAAGAAGGAACCAGCGTCGCATGTATAACGTAGCGCAAGTCATCGACGAGAAATGCGCGGCCAAGAAGGGCTGCCGCCTCTGCATCATGTATTGTCCGGAGGCCAACTGCCTGGATCTGAATCCAGCAAGATGGTCGCCGAAGTGAACATCGACCGCTGCAAAGGCTGCGAACTCTGCGTGGTCGTCTGCGACGCGGCCAAGCACAAGCCATCACCATGCAGGCCGTCAGCGCCACCGGACAGCTGATGTCGAAAAAAGGCGAATCCGCAGCCCTCGGACAAGCCTACCAAGGCTAACCGTTTCGCATGGCATTCGCGCAAACCCCATAGCGTCCGCGCTATGGGGTTTTTTGTTGGAGAGCAGAGGTGACACCATGGAAACTGAAGACAATGTCATCAATGAGCTCCTCGGAGAAATCGCCGGGCTGATCAATCAATACCCCAAGGCGATCGAACGGCGGGCAGCCGTCATCCAAGCCAGCGGGAAAGACCCTGAACTGGTCGACAAACTCGTCAAAGCCGCCGACACCATGCGGGACAGCGGCAATCTCTATCTGACCTGGGCGAAGCACTATGCCGCTTTGGCCGAAGGCAATACCGACGCCTCTTCGGATGAAGATGAAACCGAAGACTTCGACGTCTAAAAAAGACGTTCCCCTCCACCTCCTGACATTTTGCTACAATGCGCCCTCTTCTGATTGACCCCTCGTTCCCCGGTAGCTCAGTTGGTAGAGCAGCCGGCTGTTAACCGGCTGGTCGCAGGTTCGAGTCCTGCCCGGGGAGCCACATCCATCGAATGGCCGACGTTCGTAGTAGGAAACACGATGGCCGTTTGGCATAGGATGGCTCTGTGACAGACTTTCCAGCGTTCGTCCCTCCCACGCTCCTTCGTAATCATCATCTCATGACACTCGTGCCTCACTATTGGTCCCGGGGTGCGCTCTTGACGGCCCTTCCAATGGAGACCCGATTCTTTACCACCGCTCCCGATACCAAGATCTTGGGCTACTGTCATTGGCAGCAGAATCGTCGGACCGCTCAAACTGCGGTGTTGGTGCACGGGCTCGAAGGCTGCAGTGAATCCCATTACATGCACGGCATCGCGGCTAAGGCGTATAAGGCCGGCCTGAACGTCGTTCGGATAAACCAGAGAACCTGTGGCGGGAGTGAACACTTGACGCCAACGCTCTACAACAGCGGCCTTAGCGGTGACTGCCGAAGCGTACTACGGGAGCTAGCCACCACCGAGCAGTTGGACCGCATTTGGCTGATTGGATATTCGATGGGCGGCAATCTGGTACTCAAGGCAACCGGTGAACTCGGCCAAACAGAACCGGCGCTAGCCGGCGCCGTGGCCGTGTGCCCGAACATCGATCCGACTCAATGCGTCATGGCACTCGAACGACCGAACAATTGGATCTACCACCAGCACTTCCTGACGAGACTCAAAGCACGCTTGCGGCGAAAGGCAGCCCTGGTGCCTGAGAAATGGGACCTTACAGGATTGGACGACATCGCGCGCATCAGTGAATTCGACGATCGTTACACCGCACCGGACGGGGGGTATCGTAGTGGCGCCGACTATTATGATCGCGCCGGAGCTCGCCATGTGCTCGGATCAATCGCCGTGCCCACGACGATCATCACCGCTCAAGATGATCCTTTCATCCCCTACTCCATGTTCGCCACTCCTGCGATTCAACGCAATCCCCATATCCGCCTTATCGCGCCCACACACGGCGGCCATTGTGGATTCTTTCAGACCAGACGGACAGATGAAGACCGCTATTGGGTGGAGAATCGAATTATCGAGATTGTGACAGGCACGTGGTGAGAGAGTCCGGTTGCCTCACACGGTGAGGCAACCGGAAGTGAGCGATTTAAGCGGCTTTTCTGAACCGACGTGATTCCATCGCTGAAACCTGGGGCGCACACTTCTGCAGCCAGGTCACAATCAGCCAGACGCAGCAGGAAATGAGCCCCACGACGAATATCCAATTGTACGTTTCCTTGCCCGACTTCCCGAGAAACGGCTCACAGGCATAGAGCAACACACCATAGGCGAGTCCCACCATTATCAGCGTCGTCACCGGAAGGATCAACGCGCGATAGGGCGTTAGCCATTTCCACTCCTCCGGCGGATCGGCCGCCAATTGACGTGCTCCAAACCACGCCAATACAAGGGCGCCACCGTAGCCGATGAACTGGACTAAATCAGATGCATGAAGCTTCCCTATCGTGGCCTCGCGGAACAGTGCTAGGTGCCCTAAAATCACCGTACAGAGCACCGCCAGAATCATTGCCACGCCATATTCCATCATCCATTTCCGTGCTTTCATACTGGACCTCCCTCAGCCGTATATTGTCAGCCAGAGCTAAGCATACCACCAGACATTTATCGCATAGGATCAACGGGTTAGGGAGTGGTGGACGCGAAATGAGATGGCGGTGACAGCTTTTTTCAACAGGCGGCCAGAAGGGAACGAACTTCTTGCACGTAGGTCTTAAAGGGATCCGGCATGGGAAACGGCGCCTGGCCACGAAGTTGAAAAATCGACCAGTTGATCACGTAGGAAGGGAAAAACCGTTCATCTTTTCTGGAATCATTTGGTTCTGCGGGCGGTCCGCAGGCCAACAGGTGTCGAACGAGTTCACCCCGTGCGGACGCCCGCGTGTTGCGCGGGGGATGTTCCATGGCCAAATCAATGGCCTTATCGGTCGTGAGTCTCGGAACCCGCCCCTCTTCCAGGAGTCCATAATAGAGTCCCTTCTTTGGATTCAGATTGTGATACTCCAGATCCAGGCTCTTCAACATCGGGTCGGTCCACTCTAACCCTTCTGCCTCTCGGAATGACTCCAACAGCCATAATTTTGAAGCCCAATCCACCCGACCCACTAATTGTTCATAGTCGCCGCGAAGATCATGCAGGACAGATTCCCATTGTTCGAGCACCCAATCGGTTTCTTCATCCTGCCCCTTATACTGCGCTTGCGCCGCGCAGAGAAACTGTTCCTGAATGTCGATCGCCGAGATGGTCTTGCCTGACTGCAATCGCACGATCCATTGTCGATCCTGATCCTGCGAAATCTCCTGCAACGTTTCGACCGGTTCGTTGATCTCGAGCTCACGCGGCGCCTTGCCCTCTTCAATCAGCTGCAGGACCAGCCCCGTCGTTCCCAGCTTCAAGGCTGTCGCATACTTCCGCCATGTTCGAGTCGCCGAGCAGCAGATGAATGCGCCGGTATTGATTCGGGTCCGCCAGCGGCTCGTCCCTTGTGTTGACAATCGCTCGGTTTTGCTGCACCCACTCGAAAAAATCGTTCACGATGTGGTCAGCCCGCTGAGAAATCTGAAACGGCAATTGCGCCTCAAGAGGGTTGCGACCGACCGCCGCACGGGGCACGATCAACCGATCCATCTGAATCCAGGCATCCTGCGGACTAGCCGCCCCGACCCGACCCGATCCAGTGAAAATCTGTCTGGTTACGAGAAAGCTCACCAATGGCACAAGACCACGCCGTGTGAACGGAAAGCGGCGGGAGACCAGATAGTTTTCATGTGAGCCGAATGTCGCATCCGTTTCATGATCCATGTTGTTCTTGATCAATGACACCTCGTCGGCCAAACCAAGATCTTGAATCGCCTTCTGTAAGATGGTGTCTCCTGCCCGATCGGACGCGACCATATCGGTGAGGGAGTGGCACTCCGGAGAGGCATATTCCAGATGCCCCATGTCGAGATAGATGCGACCGGCATTCGTCAAGAACCCGCCGTTACCAGGAGGTTCATCGTGCCCGCGGTGATGCAGGTCCAGCACGCCCTGCCGCTGGACATGAAACAGATAATCACGGATCTTATGGGCGAACCAGGTGGGTGAATGGTCAGGTCGGTCCTGGTGGACCAGGAGTCCGTACTCCGTCTCCAACCCGAAGATGCGGTTCAACATGGCGTTACGAGAGGGAGGGTTTAATATCCTTGGGCAGCAATCGCCCAAGTTCCTCAGATGTCAACATTCGATATTTCGACGATCCCAGCTGATTCCGATCCAACAGGGCACACTCGATGGTTTTCTCCGCTACGGTTTCTCCCAGATGGGCGTAAAGGACCGCCGCATCGGTTGCAATGGGTTTTGATGGTGCATCCTGGCCTCCCTCAGTCGCCTCTCTGGCCATTCGCTGTGCGAGGTTTCCCACGGCCCAGGCTTCGGAGAGCGATGCCAGCCGCCTGCTCCAGCGACAATCCTGCCGACGATTGTTGGCGGATATAGGACACCATGTCCTGTTCCATAGGTCTTGATGCGGCAAGGACCGCACAATGGTTACTCTCTTCAAATGTCCCGTCGTAGTTGATGACAAGTAATGCATCCTTCCCGGCTTTCTGCCCGAGTTCAGCCAGAAGAATTTTCACGATGAACGGCGCCTTATAGACTTCCTCAAAAGCCTGTTTGATCACCGGAGCAATACCATACTTCACCATGCGGCTTCCGGTCACGTCTGATGGGGAACGATTAAAACCTTCGACATGGGCCATTTCCAACAGGGTGAACCGCAGTTTTTCCAAATCGGCCGGATGGCCCATGCCACCCAGGGCAAGCCGATCGTAGATCTCATAGAGCTTGGGCGTGCCCTTGCTGACCGTCAGGAGCAGAATCCCTGCATCATAAGTGAGGGCGACGACAGGGCTGCCCTGCTTGAACTGCTCATCTAAATAGTGGCGGCGATTACCGACCGCCTCGACCCATTTATATGGTTCTTCATACATGACGCACGACCTTGGCTTCGAACAGCGGTTTTAACTGCGCGTCCGGCATGGTTCTGACCCCACTTGCCGTAATGAACTTGATGACGGGATACAGATTGGTCTCACGATTCACACCGCCGGTCGCGCTATCGAATTCCGCTGCGCTGGTCAAGAGGCGCAACGCCTGAATCACCGACTGCTCCTCGGACATGGCGCTGAGCGGCTGTTCGCCCCATGTATTCACATAGTGAAGGATGCCTCGGATCGTCGGGGAACCGGACCCTGAGACGGCATACTCCACCCCTTCGAACTCCGCTCCGAGAATGTCGTAAAAATAGATCTTGGCTGTTTCCTGCTCCAAATCGTAGCCGGCAAAAATCGGCGCGACAGCGCCCGTGCCTGCCAATGCCGCAGCCACGTTGTCTTTCAAAAGTTTAGAGACGGCGCGCAGCTTTCCCTCAAAACTCAACTCTTGCAGTTGCGTCCTCCGGTAATATTTGAAGGAATGTTCCAGGATCCGCACCATCTCATAGGCTGTCGCCGGCACTCCGGCGATGGCCATCACACTATGACGATCGATCTCCAACACCTTATCCGTACGGTCGTACATCACCATGTTGCCAGCCGTCGCCCGACGATCCCCGCGACCAGCACACCATCGCGATACTTGAACGCGAGAATCGTCGTGGCTTTGGTGAACTCCTGTCCATTGCCCGCAACGCCGTCTGCACCGAACTGATAGCCCTGCTCCTTCAACAGTTGAAAAAAATCTCCCTGCATTCCCATCTCGTCACCCTTGTTCTGAGTTCACCACGGCTCCATCCTACTGGCCCGTCCGTTGCCGATATCGTTCCGCCTGCTTCGGATCGACCTTGCGCATCCGCTTCATCAAATTGTCTTTCTCCGGGCGACCCGGTTTCAGGCCGGCGAGGCCCGCCGCCCTCGTCCGACGGGCTCGGTGACTTCGGCATCGGATCGACCGGTCCTTCCCGTCGTTCAGGCATGACTTGGTACATCATGACAATGCGTCCTTTCTCCTGTTCCAGGCTGCGAGAGCATCAGCGGGTGAATCTGCTCGTTCAAAAATCTCTGCACAAGCCGATACTTCAGCTGAATCAAAGAGATCACCCATCTCAAGCGTCTTCGACCGCAACCCACCGGAGAACTGAATCCGTTCCCACTGCATGCCTTTGATCTGGTCGGAAAAGCGCCGCACGCAGAAGCCGCGAAGCCCTCCGCGTGTATCTCGTGGACCGGCTGACAAGGCCTGTTCGACATCCATGTCCGTCGTCATACGCCAGACCTTTCCTTCCGCTTCGAGACCTAGATACAGCCCTCGATCCGGATTCACATTATGATATTCCAAATCCAAACTGGCCAACCAGGGATCATTCCAGCCGATTCGCTCCTCCCGCATGAACGTTTCAAGCAGCCATTGTTTGGTGACCCAATCGAGCTTTCCGATCAGGAGTTGTCGGTCTTGAGTGAGCAGCCGCAACGTCTCACTCCAGTTCTGCAGCACCCAATCCGTTTCCGGATCTTTCCCGGCCAACGTCCGATGAGCCGCATCATAGTACTGCTCTTGGATTTCCAACGCTGAAAGTGCCCGACGGTCTGTCATCCGCACCGTCGCCTTCAGATCGGAGTCGCGAGAAATCTGCTTGACCGCCGGGCACGGCTGGTCCAATTCGAGAACGGGTGCCACGCCGCAGGCAATCAGCTCCAACACCAATTGCGTCGTGCCGATCTTCAACGCGGTGGCGTACTCGCACATATTGGCATCGCCGATAATGAGGTGGAGCCGGCGATATTTCTTCGGGTCCGCATGTGGCTCGTCGCGCGTATTCAGGATCGGCCGATTGTGCATCGTATCAACACTCAAGTCCGTTTCCATAAAGTCTGCGCGTTGGGACAGTTGATAGGCCCCCGGAGTAAAGCCCGATTCTTGCGCTTCGATACCGACTTTCCCCGCACCCGCGATCACTTGGCGGCTGACGAGAAACGGCATGAGCCCCGCCACAAGGCGGGGAAACGGAATCGAACGAGAAACCAAATAGTTGTCATGGCAGCCATAACTGTGGCCGTGGAAATCCGTATTGTTCTTATAGAGCTGCACGTGAGCGCCGCCAAGGCTCTTGTTTCGGCGATCGGCAGCCCGCTGCACAATCCTCTCTCCAGCACGGTCCTGAGCCAATACATCTTTGAGTGTTCGGCATTCAGGGGTTGAGTACTCAGGATGGGTATGGTCGTTGTAAAACCGCGCGCCATTTGGCAGCACGAGATCGCTCTTCATTTCATGAAACGAAAAAGGCCGGTGCGCATCGACGTTCGCAAACTCATCTTCTTCCTTGTCCTGCGCCAATCCCGACACGCGGAACCCTCGTGCGTCTTCATGCGGATCTTCACCACCATAATCCCAGCGACGTTCAAACGAGGCCGTGAGATGCGCCCGCACCAGTTCCATCGACTCGATGACCGGATCGACGTGCTCCAGATCGTCCCGTGTGATCCCGTACTCGGTTTCAATTCCAAACAGCCGAGTCACATGTTCTCCGATTCTCTGGTCATGCTTTCAGATAATCTGATTCACGAGCCGCTCTTCCGTCTGTCGCCCTCGTCGGAACGAGGAGATCCCCACGACCTGCTCTGGATGGTGGTCGAGCAGCTTCAGCCATTCTTCCGCCGCATCGTCCGGCGGCAGCATCTCTCCTTCGCGGAATTCCTCCGCGACCGCGTCCAGCAGATCCTTCGTGAGCAGGCCGGCCGGAGCGCCGGCTTGAATCGTGCGGTCAATCGCTTTCTCCTTCGCGCGTTGAACGATCGACGACAAAATCGCCCCGCTGACCAGGTCGCCTCGATAGAGCACCTTGTTCTGCCCGTTGCGGAGCCGGATCGAGAGCAGACGATTCTCATCGGCCTTCTTGAAGATGGCTTCGATCACCTCATCGACCAAGGACGCCAGCGCTTTCTGCTGATCACCTTGCCCCACAGCTGCCACCGACGCATCCAGGGGCAGGTCGTTCGTCAGATACACCTTGAGAATGTCAGCTGACGCTTCACGATTCGGCCGCCCAACTTTAATTTTGCGATCGATACGGCCGGGCCGTAGTACCGCGGGTCGATCAGGTCAGGCCGGTTCGAGGCTAGGATGATGACGACATCGCGCAACGATTCGATCCCGTCCATTTCAGAACAAAACATCGGGACCAGCGTGCTCGAAATGTTGAAGGACCGGGTGGCTCGCCTGGTGCCCAGAATCGATTCGGCCTCATCGATGAAGATAAAGGGCAAGGCGCCGTCGTTTCGGCGTGCACGCGCCTGGGCAAAGAGATCGCGCACCATTCGCTCCGATTCACCCAGCCACATATTCAAAATCTCCGGGCCCTTCACATGGAGGAACGCACCGGAGGTGACCGGCGCTTTCCCGGACGCAGACGCCCCCTCGGCGTGATCCGCTTCACTGACGAGTTTCGACAGGCTGGCCGCAGCCGCCTGCCCGATCAAGGTCTTTCCACAACCGGGAGGACCGTAGAGTAAGAATCCTTTGGGCTGTGTGAACTTGAACTGGTGAAACGTCTTGCTGTGCAGCAAGGGATATTCGATGGCTTTCCGGATCGCGGCGATCGCCTCCTTCTGGCCGCCGATCTGCTCCCACGTAATTTTGGGCGTTTCATCCAGCAGATGCTTTCGTGCCTTCCGATCTTCCATGCTCTCAATGGCTACATGCAGACTGGGCTCGATCCGCACTTCCTCGCCCGCCTTCATGTCCATTCCGACCAGATCGCTGGACCGCTGGAGTATAAGCACCTGACGGCCCATCTCCTGTTCGAACCGCAAGCGACCATCCGGTAACGCCTCCGCCACTTTTAGGACCGGCCCGTTGGCATCGTAACCAAGCGTTTTAATCACCGCGTAAGCTTCATTCACCAAGATCTGGGTCCCGATCTTGAGATCAACCGACTGCACGCGCGGATCGACGTTCGCGTAGTATTCAGCCCCGCCTACCACAATACGCGCCAAGCCTTCAGCGGGCAGCTCGAGCAACGTTCCGATACGATTGGCCGGCGCCGTCAGCTTGGCCACCACTTCGCTGACCTTCTTGAATTCGATTTCACGCTGTTGATTGGAAGCTTGAGCCAGCATCACGGCATGACGCAGCTTATAGAGCATCTTCTGCCGAGGATCTGACTCGGGGAAGAGGGCAAGGCATTGCTCAATCAGTTCGAGCGGATCTGAGCCTGTCTTTAGCGGCTCATCGCTCTTACCTTTCGATTCTTGTCGAGGGGAATCGGGGGAACGACGATCACTCATCAGATGGTCCTTTCCACAACAGATGCGTGATCCTACCATAGAGAGATCGTGGATTGCCTCTTGCTGTTGGTTGGAGCAGGAGTGCAAAAGGCCACTGTTCTCGCCCGCCTCAGGCGGTCGTTTTGAACTCCTGCTAATTCACCGCCTGGAGCGTGAGAAGGACTTTTTCGCGTCGATTTTCGCGTACAATTTCGACGGTCACCTGATCGCCGACTTGATGGTCTTCCATGACGTCCAACAGGTCGTCGACTGTGGCAAGAGACTTGCCGGCGATCGCCACGATGACATCTCCCAGTTCCACGCGGCCATTCACGGTCTCCCGCGCACCTTTCAGACCGGCTCTGTCTGCCGCGCCCCCTCGCCAAACCTTTCCGATCACCAACCCCTTGATCCCCCATCGCTTCACCATGGCATCGGGCACGAGCGAGACGCCCAAGCCCGGACGAATCATTTTGCCGTGCTTGATCAGTTCCGGAACGATTCGATTGACGGTATCCACCGGCACGGCGAAGCCGATCCCCGCAAAGGCGCCGCTTGGACTGACGATCTGCGTATTCACACCGATCACTCGTCCACTGCCATCGAGCAAAGGCCCACCGGAATTCCCCGGATTGATGGCGGCATCGGTCTGGATGACCCCTTCAATCGTTCGGTTCGACAAGGACTTGATCGTCCGCCCCAACGCACTCACAACACCGGTGGTCAGTGTATGGTCGAGGCCGAACGGATTGCCAATCGCCAACACCTTCTGTCCGACACGTAAATCCTGCGACGTGCCCACCGTCACAGGCCATAAGACGTCAGCAGGCGCCTGAATCTGCAATACGGCCAGATCATGATCGGGGTCGACTCCAATCACTGCCGCCTTGTACTCCGAACGGTCACCCAGCGTCACTTTGATTGAGTTGGCCCCGTAGATCACATGGAAGTTCGTGACGATGTGCCCTTGCTTGTTCCAGACAAAGCCGGAGCCGGAACCCTGTGGCACCTCCATCATATCGAATGACCAGAAATCGCGTTGGATTGCCGTATTCGAGATGAAGGCCACGGAGCGGGAGCCCTTGTCGAACACAGCCATCGTGGCCCGTTCATCAGCACCAAGCTCTGCTGGCGGAGGCGCGACTGGACGGGGCCGTCCTTCCGGACCTTCATACGCTGACCCCAGCGGTTTACCCCATTCGGCGGCAGAGGTCAGTCCATTCAGGCCCAACAGGCAGAGCCCTACAACGGCATGGACGAATAGCAGCCGGGCGCGTCCCGCCATCGATCCTACTCTCCCATAATCTGGATGATGAGTTCGCGCGTGCGTGCGCGCGTGTCGAAATCGACGAGGACGATCTGCTGCCAGGTTCCCAACAGCAATGTCCCATTCGAGAAGGGAATGATGACGGAAGGCCCTTGCAGCTGCCCCCGTAAATGACTATGACCGTTATCTTCACCGGCGTTCCTTGTGTTGTGCTCCCAACTCGGGTCGGCCGGCACGGTCCGGTCCCAGAAGGTCTTCGTATCGGCCCTAATACCCGGCTCGTCTTCGATGACCATCATCGAAGCGGTAGTATGCTTCACGAAGACTGTCACGATCCCAGCGGTCAACTTCGCACCTGCCAGTGCATCCTGCACCAACTTCGTGACATTTTCGATTTGCGTCCCTCCCCGCATGTCGATCCGAAGGGGAACGGATTTCACGGCCATGGTCATCGCTCCATTCGTCGAAGAAGGGTCCGCTCTTTGGCCGTCAGGCCGTGGCCGCGTGCCTCGGTGATGATCGCATTGAAATCACCCCGAGCCGCCAAACGCTCCAGCGCTGTCACTACCTCACGGCTCAAGATACCTTCATGTTTCAATTTCTCCAGATAGGCAAAGGCTTCCACAATCGTTTCCTTCTTCCGCACATAATAATCGCGACCGCGGTGTTGATTGCTATAGGCTTCAAACTGTTCGCAGGCGACCAGAACCTCCGCGAATTGCTTCACCCATGGTTTCGCCCCGGTTAACTTCTCCGGATAGTAATAGTAGAGCATGACGAGTTGCATCCAGGGCTCCCACCGCACCCCCATGGTTTTAATCGACGACCGAACGGCTCGCAGCCGTCGCGCCAACCGGCGTGCATAGCCAAGCCGCATTTCAACCTGTGCCTTTGCCCAGGCCGTCATGGTGATGCCGTCGGCTTCGAGCGCCTGTCGATAGCGCATAATGAATGCTTCCGTTTCACGACCGTATGTCGTTTCGGGATGTACGGCACGCCATTCACGCGGCCTGGTCGGAATACCGTGGGTCTTCGCCCAAGACCATATCTTTCCGAAGAGTCGTCGATCGAGTCCCGACCGGCCCAAGTCATGCAGGAGACAAGCAATCTGATACTGGCGAACGCGGTCCCTTTCATGACCCAAGGCAAAGGCGACGGCCGCGCACATGCGGGCGGTCCGTATGGCATGAGGTCGGTCGTACCCGCGAATCATGCGGCCTCGGTGAAGCGGATGGGGAACGTCGTAGAGGCGCATGAGCCGGGAAACAAGGGAACGGGGAAGGATGAGCGGAGCGCGTTGAGCAGGAGAACCGTTCATGTCAGCTCTTCGATTCGTTCGCCGCGAGGCCTCTGGCCTGGATGACTCCTGAGCGTCGTCGCGAGAGAGCGGAGACGGAAGCCCGCCGTGGGTTGCTCGCAGTGAGAGCGACGCAGGCGTATTCACTGCAATCCGTCGAGGAGACCGAGCGAAAATGACCACGTCGGGCAACAGGATCCGCTATCGGAGCAGATCGCTCATGAGATCCTGGCCAGGACCTCGCGCAGAATATCTGTCGAGGAAAGACAGTGTCAAGGCGACATCGGCGAGAAATACTCGATCATCGTTCGGATCTTTGCTATGCTCCGTACAGCGCCATGAAGTCCATGCGTATGCAGATCCCAACTCAGATGCTGCTCGGAGCGGTGCTACTCGCCGAACTGTTCACTCCTGGCACGGCCGTCGTCGCCTCTCCCATCGACCAACTGACGGACCTCACCGGCAAGGCCTCGGTGACTGTCACTCTCACGGGCCGAGACAACTTCAACAGTGAATATCGCTATGATCTCACAGTCCGGAATCGGTCTAACGATCTCCTCGTGGCCGATTCGCTGATTATCGTCCTCGAGAAAATTACGAACCTGGCCGGCGAAGAGCGTGAGCCGCTGAAGAGCGAACCGATCTTGAGTCGCTTTGACACCATCGGACAAGACGGCGAGACCGATGACGGGAAACCCTTCTTTCGTGTGCCGGTCGGTGCCAGTTCAGATCTGGCGCCTCTCACCGACAGCCTTCCCGTTTCCATCCGCATTCGGAACAAGGATTATGTGTCCGTCTTCACGCCTGTTTTCCGCGTCTATGGAAAGAAACGACCACCGGCCGAACCAAAACAACCCCTCAATCTGACACAGCCGGGCAGCCCCACGCAGGATCGGCAGACCGACAAGTTAATCCAGCTGCTCCTCAAGAAGGGCATCATCACAGAAGAAGAGTGGCGGAAGGCACTACAACCGTGACCGATCCCTCGTGCAAAGCCTGTTCGGGAATCTGGCCGCGTACCGACCACTTCATCGCCGATCTGGGGCTGTCGATGGCCTACCTGCACGACGATCAGTTCTTCCCAGGCTGGACCGTAGTGGTCTTTAAACGCCACGCGACGGAATTGTTCCACCTGGCCCCCACCGAACGGATCCAGCTCATGGAGGAAGTCAGCCGGTTTGCAAAAATTCTGTCTGAGATGTTCGATGCCAAAAAAATGAACTACGGCCTGCTTGGCAACCAACTTCCCCATATCCATTGGCACCTGATTCCGCGTCTCCAAAATGACCCAGCACCACTCGAACCGGTCTGGCGCGTTCGACACGACCGAGTTCCACTCTCAGCCGAAGAGGTACGTACGGCCATTTCCCATATCAAGCAAAGACTTTGAGCTGCCTGTATTCTGCCTTCCGCCATCCAAGCCGAGCTCACTCCACCGGCTACCCATCTGAATTTCTCGATGAATGTTATAATGGTGACCCTACCATCCGTGGAGGGTCACAGGGCTCGATGCTCCATCGATTATTGCTGGTGACGATCCTCCTGGCGACGTTTCCCATTCAATCGTCATTCGCTCAAGCCCCTAACGATGCCGTCCCATTGGCGCCAATTGAAAGTCCCGCCCCGCCAGCTGAGGTTCCTGGACCAGAACACGCGCCTCCTGATCGTCCCTCGCTTGAGCAGCAAGATGCCGTCATGGCGCTCGGCGAATTGCGCGGCATCGTACGAGTGGCTCCCGACAGCGCCGGCGATCGGTTGAAACTGGCCAACGCACTCTATCGCATCGGCGACCTCGATGCCGCGATCGAAGAATACCGCGGGGCCATCAAATTACAACCGGACGATGCGAAGGCTCATCTCCAGCTCGGCGTGATCCTCGCGGCCAAGCAAGATTGGCGCGGGGCCGCTTCCGTGCTGAAAGAAGCCATCAGGCTCGACCCTCAATTAACCCATGCCTACTACACACTTGGAAGCGTGCAGTACTCGTTGGGCAACCTGAAAGCGGCAATCCAATCGTATCGTCAAGCATTGGAGTTGCAGCCTTACTTTCCCGACGCCCGCTATCGCCTCGCACTGCTGCTGAAGCTCTCAAATCACGAACAAGAAGCCGCACAACTCATGGAGGCCGCGGCGGTTGGTGGCATCGCGCAAGCACAGTACTTTCTCGGCAACGCCTATCAGCACGGACAGGGAGTCGAGAAGGATCTGGGACAAGCGATTTTTTGGTGGGCCAAGGCCATTGAATACGGGTACCAACCCGCTCGCGATGCACTCTCCAAACTCCGCCGACAGGCCTTGTCGCCAGGACAACCGGAACGACAACGCAAGGAAGTGCTCGACGCCTTTCAACGGTACCGCGAGAAACTATGGGATGAGTTTCCGGACTATACCCGCACGGATGGCAGCGAGACGTTAGGGACCAGACTGCTGAAATTGAATCGTTCCGACTATGCGGTCTCAACGCTCCTGAAGGAAGGCTATGCCCTGAGCGAAATGGCGCAGGTTGAACTTAGCAAGCTCTATGAAGTCGGCTGGGGCCAACACCTGCCACCCTTTGACAAGAAAATTCTCGCCTGTTTCGAAACCACCGCCGCTGAAGGGTTCTTCCCGGCCAAGAAATCCTTGGTGCGCATCTATGGAAAGGGCCTCGGCATACAGCCGGACATCCAAAAAGCGAAAACCATGACCAAGGGCATGTCGAAGCCAGAGGCGAAAGCACTCCTCGATACACTGGGAGTCCAGTAGAGATGTCGATGGACTGGCCTAAACTCTGGCGGTTGTTCATGGCCTCGGAATCACTGCAGGCGCTGACCATTGGTCTGCTCGCAGCGATTTTCGCGACAGGTGTATGGAGTATCGCTCCCGCCACGTTTACCGCACTCGACTGGACCCTCTACGACACTTGGCTTCGTCATCGTGTCTCTGTTCCCATCAGTCCGTCACTGACGATTGTGACACGCGATCCTGCCAGCGAGGAACAGTTTGGAGCCGTCTTGGATCGATCGATCCTCGCACAATTGATCACTACTGCCCATGAGGCTGGTGCGACCGCTATTGGCATCGACCATCGCCTCGATCATGCCAGCCCTGCACAGCTCGGAGGTGCCGCAAGCGATGCCCTCCTCATGGAAGCCGTGCACACGGCCGGACCCATCGTGTTTGTCCATGATCCCGAGACTGCGCTTCAATCCGATGCGGCGATCATGGGCCATGTGTTGGTGTCGACTCAGCCCGATCACGTCACGCGTCAGATCCCTCTGCTGACGATGGTGGAAGCTCACAGGGTTCCAGCATTTGGTTCCATTCTCTACGATCTTTATCGACAGCAGACCTCGCCGTCAGCACAGTCACTCGCCACTGAGCGGGGGACCGCAACGCTGGTCAACTTCATTGGAAATGGATCGCTGTCGGCGCTCCGGACAATCCCGTTGTCCTCCGTCTGGACCGCGATGCAGCACCACGACAAGCCGCAGCTTGAAGAATGGTTCAATGGCAAGGTCGTGGTCATCCTTCCCAATCAACAGGCTCAAGGGCCTTGGCTCCTCCCGACGGGGGAGTCCGTGAACGGGATGGTGACACACATTCATCTGCTCAACAGCCTGCTCACGGATAACCGGATCTGTGCCATCGGTCGACTCGGAGGATTCGGCATCACCCTCTTGCTGGCTTCGTGCATCGCATGGTGTCTTTTCCGGTTTCACGGATCGGCCAGCCTCCTGTTCGCTGGGGGCGTCCTTGTGTTGTACCTTGCGCTCGCCGCCGCACTGCTTGCGGGAATCCATCTGGTGTTACCAGTAGCCTTGCCGCTGACTGGCGCGCTTTTCGTGATCATCGGCACCACCGCCTGGACTCATTTGTCGGGCGGCCAACGCATGGAGCTGCTTGAACAAGAGATGCTGCGCATTCAACAAGACGCCGTCGCGGTGAGAGAGGCGCTCATCTTGCGCGAAAATCGAGCGGAGGCGCTCCAGGAAGACTTGGAGACAGCCAGAGCCGCCATCGCGCAGTCCGCGGGGCAACAAGAAGAACTCATCAAAACAACCGAATCGCTCAGATCACAAATTTCCGAAGCCCAAGCCCAGGAACAGACAGCCCGCCACCAGCTCGGTCAACTGGAGCGGCAGCTCCACGACCTGCGTGCCGCCAGTGTCAACTCAGGTGCCCTTGCAGATGCGGAACTCGATCAGCTCAAATGTGAATGCCGGCAACTCGGCATCATCACGCAAGATCCAGCGCTCATTAAAATGTTCCGCGACGTGAAGAAGAGCGCCGGTTCTCCGCTAACCGTGTTGCTGCTGGGTGAGCCCGGAACGGGCAAAGAACTGTTCGCGCGTGCTGTCCATCGGCTCAGCCCACGAGCCAGCAAAACCTTCGTCGCTGTAAATATGGCGGCGATCTCACCGGAGCTATTCGAAAGTGAGCTGTTCGGTCATATCAAGGGAAGCTTCACCGGGGCGAGCGCAGACCGGCGTGGGTATTTTGAACTGGCCAACCACGGGACGGTCTTCCTGGATGAAATCGGCGATCTCCGGCTAGATCACCAAAGCAAACTCCTGCGCGTCCTCCAGGAGAAGTCGTTCTATCGCGTCGGAGCGACGGTCCCGACCACCGTGGACGTCCGGATCGTGGCCGCAACCAATCGCGATCTTCAGCGAGGCGTGTCCGAAGGCTGGTTCCGTGAAGATTTGTATTTCAGACTGAAGGGATTCGTCTTCCGGCTCCCGCCGCTGCGCGATCGAACCGGCGATATTCCAGTCATCGCAGAAGCCGGTCTTGCCGACATTGCACAGCAGATGGGACGCCCGGTCGCCAAGCTGTCCAACGACGCACTGCGTCTGTTGAGCGAGCACGCATGGCCAGGCAACGTGCGGGAACTGCGCCATGCGCTCGAACGAGCGGTGGCCCTGAGCGACGATCTTGTCTTGACGAAGTATTCGTTCGATTTGGAGGGAGTCTCAGGCGAAACGGAAAAGGTGCGGACCAAGACTGCCGCTCTGCCGGACTCAGCCAGCGATAGTGCCGTGTTAGATTGTTTGAGACAACATCGCTTCGATATGCAAGCCACCGCAAAAACATTAGGCTGGGACCGCAGCACGGTGACGCAGCGACTCAAAGGGCTCTGTTTTCAAGCGATGGTCGAATCCAATGGTGATCAGGCAAAAGCGGCGCTGGCGATCGCGGGAGATCCTTCTCAGATGCGTACCGTAGAACTCAAACTGAGCGACTACTATAACCACCTCCTGTCCGTGATCAAACCATTCACGTCCGCCGACGAAGCTCTCGATGCTTGTCGACGCCGCTTCAAGAATCTTCCCGACCGTCACTTTGCCTCGGTTGACATCCTCATCAAGCAACATTTCCAATCCCCCGACGCCGCACCGAAGAGGAGCTGATCTTTTCCCTTCAGCCTGCCAAACCTGGCCCGAAGCGGCCTCAGGACCTCTGCTGGCCTAACCCGGCTCGTTTGGCAGAGTGGCCACAGTCTGTGGCAGCTTGGCTGCCTTTTCCTACAACGCTCAAGCCGGTCACCCTCAGGTACCATCAAAATATAGGGGTTTTTCGGTTCTTTTTTCCGCTAGGGCTCGGCATGCAGATTGCCCTGTCCTGACTCGATGTTCACCTCTCGACCAACCTCAGAACTTCAACTCACGAAGCTGGCACTGGCCGTGACGGCGTCGGCGACAGCCCTGCTCTTATGGTCCACTGGCACGATCGCCTGGTCGGCCCTGCAGGAACAGGCGAACCTTCGCCTCCTCGAAACCTGCCTATTCGGAGCCCTCGCCGGTTTCTTAGTTTACGGGAACCTTTGTTACCAAGTGGCGCGACTGGGCCGTTTGCAGCGCATGCACGAGCACAGGATACTCTGTACGAAAGAAACTCGCCCATTGCTCCGTGCAGACGCACCGGGTTTGACCATCCTGATTCCCTCATACAGAGAAGAGATTTCGGTGATCCGCCAAACCCTTTTATCGGCGGCACTTCAAGATTATCCCAATAAGCGAGTCGTTCTGCTCCTCGACGATCCTCCCGCTCCGAAAGCCCGACAAGACCAGGCGGCACTATGGGCTGCGCGCAACCTGCCATTCGACCTGCAAACCCTTTTGGCTTCCCCTCACCGTGTTGTGACTGAAGCCAAATCGGCCTTTCGCTCACGGCAATCGACTGGTGGCCCTGCATTGAATGAAGAATGTGTATGGCTCTCCGACTGTTTCCGATGGGCGGCAGGGTGGTTCATGGTGCAAGCCAAGCAGGCTCAGATCGACTCGCATACGGATGCGTGGTTTGTCGAGCATATCCTCGTGCAACCGGGCCAAGTTTACGAAGAAGAAGCGGCAAGATGGTTTGCCCGCAGAAAGTACGTGTCGGACGTTCCCGGCGATGTCCTCCAACAGGAAATCGAGGCCGCCTACGCGCAGCTCGCCGCGCGTTTCGACGTGGAATTCGATGTCTTCGAGCGGAAACAGTACTGCAACCTCTCCCATGAGCCTAATAAAGCGATGAACCTGAATAGTTTCCTCGGCCTCATGGGAAAACGCGTGAAACCGGAGCGTCGAAAGGACGGCGTCTACCTCGAAGAAACCTCACATCGGATCGGCAGCCGGCTGATCCCGGATACTCCCTATATCATCACGCTCGATGCAGACAGCCTGGTGCAACCCCGATACGCCAGCACGTTAGTCGGAAGAATGGAACAGCCCGAACATGCGCGGGTCGCCGTCGCCCAAACCCCCTACAGCGCTTTCCCCAATGCGCCTGGCGTCCTGGAACGAACCGCCGGCGCCACGACCGATATTCAATATCTCGTGCATCAGGGATTCACCCGGTACGGAGCGACATTCTGGGTCGGCGCCAACGCTCTGTTGAAAAAATCCGCGTTGGAAGACATCTGCACAGAGGAGCGCGAAGGCGCAAAAATTGTTCGACGCTACATTCAAGACCGGACAGTGATCGAGGACACGGAATCGACGGTGGATCTACTGGCCAAGGGATGGTCGTTATATAACCATCCCGAACGATTAGCCTACAGCGCCACGCCTCCCGACTTCGGCTCCCTGGTGATTCAACGAGCCCGCTGGGCCAACGGAGGCTTGATCATTTTCCCGAAGCTGCTGTCCTTCCTGTGGCGATCGCAGAAGCGGCCTCAGACCATCGTGCAGGCCTTGCTCCAGACGCACTATCTGACCTCGCTGGCTTTCGCACCTTTGAGCGTACTCCTCCTGCTGATGATTCCCTTTTCATCGGAACTGATGACAGCCTGGATGCCGCTGGCCGCTCTTCCCTACTTTGCCCTCTACGCTCGCGATCTGCGGATGGTTGGCTATCGACCGGTACGAGATCTGATTCGGGTCTATGCCCTCAACCTGCTCCTTATTCCCATCCACCTCACCGGAGCGGCCACATCCGTCAGGCAAGCCTTGGCCGGTACAAAGATTCCGTTCCGCAGGACTCCCAAAGTTTCCGGACGGACAAGGACATCCGGACTGGATTTAGCGATGCAGCTTGGCATGGTATGCATGAGCGCCACGTTGGGACTCTACTACGGTTCACAAATGCGGTGGCTATCGGGAGCCTTTGCGATGGCCAACGCCGTTCTCCTGCTTTATGGCATCAAGCACTTCATCGGATTCGCCGAGTTCAAAGAGGATCTCCTGCTGAGCGCAAAGGAAACGATGGGGAACCTGGCACTCAGTCGCGTGACGGACCAGTTGCGCGTGTGGGCCGCCTCATGTGCCGGGGTCCTGCGGCCAGCCGTACTTCAAACTTTGCGCGTTCGCTGCTCGCCGCGCCAGGCTATTTGGAGCGTTCTGATCGCGGTGGAAGTCCTGGCACCGGCCCTCGCCGCCGGCACCGTGTCGGCGCGCAATCTCTTTCAATTCGAAAACACCAGACTTGGCACATCTGACTGGATTTTCACGAAATCCGCGAGCCGCGGTGAAATCGAGGCCATTCAGAACCGGTTGCGGGAGGAGCAGGAGTCCTTGGACGGCATGGAAATCGCTATCACGGTCGACGATCTTCCGGCTCATGGCGAGTCCCCACGGGCATGAATCGTCGGGATATCGGCAAAGGCGTGTTGAGAGCATTGGAGTCCGTCCATACACCTCCCGTTTATGGATTCAGCAATGCTCAGCAACTCACTTGGGCCCCTGATAGCCTCGAGGTTCTAAAGGATTGGCTTCAGTCTGGTCATCTTCTTGGCAACCACACGTTCAGTCATGTGAATCTGGCGCATTCCACAGCAGACGCGTACATCGCTGATATCGTCGCAATGGATGGGCTCTTGACATTTCTATCCACTACAAAATCTCCGCCAAAAGTATTCCGCTATCCCTACATGAATGAAGGCGACACTCTGGAAAAACACGACCGAGTGCGGACATTTTTGGAGAACAATGGATATCAGGTTGCTCAGATCACAATCCATTATGACGACTGGGCATGGAACAATGCGTACGTGAGATGCCAGGCGATGAATGACAAGGCAAAGATGCAGTGGTTGCAGCACCATGTCGTCGCGGCGGCCAGAAGAGAAGTCCGTCAGGCACAAAAAGCGGCAGAACTCGTAGCAGGACGAGATGTTCGCCACATATTGCTCGTGCACCTGACTGCCTTCAATGCGTTGACATTAGCTGAGGTCCTCGCTGCTCTACGGGCTGACGGGGTGAATTTCATAGACTTACCGAGGGCCATGAACGACCCTATCTATCGTCTCAATCCTGGTCCCTCCCTGTCTGCTGGCCCAACATTTTTGAAGCAGCTCCTTGATGCGAAGAATCTCGGATACCCCACCGGTCAAAAACTGTATCCTCTTGAACGAATCGAAGCGATGTGCAGGCCCTAAGCCATGCGGTTGTTTCATCAGCTCATGCTGTTCCTACCGACGTATCTTCTCAGTGGCGTTGTCTTATCCTATTTTTCTAACCCATATATTTATCTCTCGATACTCTGGGCCATTGCTTGTCTAGCGGCAAGCATTATGGCGGGGCGTTCCTGGGCGAAAGCGCTCTGGCTGAATCTCGCAGTCATTGCGTTGACGCTCGGCGCCGCAGAACTGTACTTCTATAAAGCCTACTTTAGCGAGGAGCCACTCCGCGAAACGGAATACAGTGAGGATGAGACCCATCGGGGCAATACAGACATCGTAGATCTGTTCCAGCATAGAATGCTTGGATGGGCTCCAGCTACTGGCAAAAGTTTTATCGAGAGAGCTCGCTTCGAAAACAAATTGCTCTACCAGGTGAAATACACGATTGATGATCATGGTTTGCGAATAGCGTCTCCATCGGTCAACACTCAGAAGAGACAATCGAATTGTCTATTATTTTTCGGTGACTCGTTTACCTTCGGAGAAGGTGTCAAGGACGACGAGACGATGCCGTATCGGGTGTCGGAGAAAACCAAGAGACGCTATCACGCTTACAACTTCGCATTTCTGGGTTACGGGCCTCATCAAATGCTCGCTCAGCTGCAGGAAGGCCTGGTGGATGCAGCAATCGAATGTAAGCCGGCGGTAGCGATCTACCAAGCTCTTCCCGATCATGTATCCCGGGCTGCCGGTTTGGAAGCGTGGAGCCAATTCGGCCCGAAATATGTTTCCGCCAAGGACAGCTTAGTGCTCTGGAAGGGTCGATTTGAGGAGGAGAAGCCACACGGTGTTCTCGGAAGGTTTCGCGCCTTTCATCGAAATCTCCCGAAAGATGCCAAGCGGTATCTTGAGAAATCAGCCATGTATAGAGCCCTTCTCTTCATGCATCGGCCGGTCAATGACGATGACATCGATGTATTTCTCCGCATCGTAGATCGATCAAGACAGATCATCGAATCTCGCTATACAGGTGCGAGCTTTCATGTCGTATTCTGGGATTTCAGCGGAGAGAATCCGGTAGAGTCCAAGATCATTGAGGGACTGAAACAAAAAGGGATGCCCGTCCATCTCATATCAACAATACTTCCCGAGTATCGAGGCCATGAAGAGAGATTCAAAATCCATCATGCCGACGGACACCCTAATTCCCTGGCACACGATCTGGTTGCAGACTACATTGTAAAAGCCATTATCACGCCTTCACTCGGTAGCCAGTCTAGCCCTCGTCGCTCAGGCCATTGATTCGTCGAGCGGCTCTGCCTGCCTGATCCGGTCTCGGCAAAAGATGGGTCGGAACGAAGGCCAGTCCCGCAATGAGGGTAGGCACGACGGCGCTCGCAATGACAGCCGCCACAAGAAACGAATACTGCTCTTGCGTCACCAACCCATGCGCGAGGCCGTACAGCGACGAGATGGTACCGAACGTCAGACCGGTCGACATCATGAGCGTGTAGTACCATCGTTCATTGCGATCCTGCCGGAAAAAGCTGATAAATGGATAGAGGCCGAAAATCTTTGACGCCACCTTACCCATGAGCAAGGCAGCAAAGACCAACGGCGCTGCCAGCAAGGCCGGGAGCGATACGAGCGTCCCGGCACGAAGGAAATAGAAAGGCGTGAGAAATCCGACGGTCAGTGTTCGCAGCCGGCGAATCCAGTGCGCATCTCTTGCCGCGCCGCCCGCGAGTACCATGCCGGCGAGATACGCCGGAAGAACCGCTTCGCTCCCCGACCATAAGGCAAGCGCACCCAACCCGAATAGGATCAGCATGACCCATTTCGTCCTGATCGCCGCGGTCCGATGGGCGTAATGCCGAGTCAGCCATGCAGTCGTGACCGGCAACAAGGCCAGTGCCATCACGCTACCGGCGATAAATACGATGGTCTTATAGGTAAACGGCGCGAAGAGCAGGCCGAGCGCAATCACGGTCCCCAGGTCATTGATAAAGCATGCCGCAAGAATTCCCTTCCCGAACTCCGTCTTATTGAAACCGGTCTCCAGCATAACGGCATAGACCACCGCCATCGAAGTTGTCGAGAGAGCAATGCCGCAGAGCCAACTCGCATTCGTGTCCCAACCCAAGACGTAATAGGCGACCGCAGCACAGCCGAGAAACGGAGCAAAGAATCCGATCAGCCCGACGACAGTCACCTCTGTCAGCTTGGTTCGCACTACGTCAGGGTCGAGTTCGGCCCCGGCCAAAAAGGTGAGCACCACCGCGCCGGAAGCCGCGAGGAACCGCACCCACTCCGAGTTGGCAGCGAGCACATCGCCCAGACCAAACCAGCCGATAGCCGTAGCTGCGCCTACACCAACACAAATTTCAACCAGCGCGATGGAGAGACCGAGGGAGGAGGCGATGAGGGCGGAGACAACCGCGAGGGCAAGCCACAGGGATGCGGTGATAAAGATCGGTTCCATTCAGAAGTCCTCCGTTCCGGCCAGGGGTGAAAACTCTTAGACCGGTTGTCGTCGCCGCGGCTAGGCAGCAATTAACACAGGCTGTTCAAAAAGGCCGTCCAGCAAGGCCGCAGCGAGTGAAGAGGCGAGGCGTACGTTTTTGATACGTTGAGCCTCTGAACGAGGGAGAACGCCGCTGGCGGACTTTTTCAACGAGCCTGTCAGCGTAGGAGTCATCAGCCTGGCCGAGGCGGTTATACGGGGGACTCCATCCCCTGTAGGCTAGAGTATACGCTAATTTGGAAAAGAGCCGGTAAAAACTTCCCTTTCGCTGCTATGAACTCTTGCCTCCACCGCATGACCCTGTCAACCTTCTCCTCCATGCCGCGTTAGGTAGGTCGAGTTGCTGACTGTGGGCAGCTGTTATCAAGGAGGGAACACCGTGACGATCGTCAACGTTTGGAACGCTGGATGAAAGGTGCGTGTGGGCCTGTGTGATGGCAGCCGGACTAGCTGTGGCCGGCTGCAGCGGTGGCGGAAGTGGCAGCGACGCGCCAACCGCCACAACGGGACAGGCCCTCGTGAGCATGACTGACGCAGCGGGAGATTTCCTCTCCTATACGGTGGACGTGCAATCGCTCACCTTGACCAAGCAGAACGGCTCGGTGGTCGAGACGCTGCCGCTGACCACGCGCGTCAACTTTGCGGACTATGTGGAGATGACGGAATTCTTCACCGCCGCCACGATCCCATCAGGCACATATACATCCGCTCGCATGCGGCTGGATTTCTCCGCCGCCGATCTCCAGGTAGAGGATGCGAGCGGCAACGCTGTCTCAATTCCGGTGGGAAACATCCGCGACGGCAACGGCACACCCATCTCGACGCTCGACGTTGAAGTGAAATTCGACGACCGCCGGACGCTGTTCATTGCACCGGGCATCCCAGCGCATCTGACGCTGGATTTCAATCTGCAAGCGTCCAATACCGCCGACCTCACGGTCAGTCCACCGGTCGTGACCGTGAAACCGTTCCTGGTCGCCGATGTGGATCCGCAAAATCCGAAGACCATGAGGCTTCGCGGCCCGCTCAAATCAGTGAACCAGCAGAATCAGAGTTATGAAGTCTTCCTCCGTCCGTTCTATCGGCATGTGGGCGACTTCGGCTCGCTCACAGTTCATACCGATGCCAATACCGTGTTTGAAATCGACGAAGTGAATTATCAGGGGAACGCGGGGCTGGCCGCATTGAGTGGTAAACCAACCGGCACAGCCACGGTCGCGATCGGACAATGGAAAGTCGGCACGAGGCAGTTCAAAGCCGATGAGGTGCTGGCCGGCTCCAGTGTGCCCGGTGGCACCAGAGACGTGGTGGTGGGCGATGTCATTGCGCGGATCGGCGATCAACTGACGGTCCGAGGCGCGTCACTGTTGCGCAGCGACGGCACATTCACCTTCCGCGATACCCTCACGGTGAATGTGGGAGCAGCCACCAAGGTCAGGCAACAAGCCCTGATGACGACGGGCCTGACGAAAGACGACATTTCGGTCGGCCAGCGCGTCGCCGCATTCGGTGCGTTGGATGGTTCAACAAGTATGCTGGATGCCACGAGCGGGCTCGTCAGATTGCTCGTGACCTCTGTGGCCGGAGCCGTGAACCAGACGGCAGCCGGGTCGTTGGAAATGACCGTGCAGCGGATCGATGGACGCAGGATCGCGCTGTTTAACTTTGCGGGAACCGGCGCCTCCTCGGCGACAGACGCCGATCCGGCGCATTATCAGGTGTCCACAGGATTATTGGACCTCACTGGCCTCGCGACTGGAACACCGGTACGGATCCTTGGCTTTGTCACGCGGTTTAAGACGGCGCCGCCGGACTTCACTGCGCAGACGGTCGTGAACCTCACGAATCATCCCGCGACCCTGTTGGTAAACTGGCGCCCGCCGACTGCGGTCCCGTTCACCAGCAGCACCGATACAGGCTTGGTCCTTAACCTGGCGGGGGTGGGCGGGGCTCATTACGTCTGGCGCGGTCCCGTAGCGACCGATCTCCTGACTCTCAGCCTGTCTCCAACCATTGTGCCGGAGAATTCCAGTGCGGGGCTGTTTGCACTTGGTTCCAACGGAACGGTGCAGGTCTTTACCCAGTTCTCTGGCTATCGCTTAGCCCTCGAGCAGCATCTATCCCAAGGGCAACTTGCGAACACGGTCGGAGCCCACGGAATGTACAGTGATACGTCGGTGACCATCACCGCCGACCAGATCTACACAGTCCTGCAGTAACAAACCACCGCTCGGGCCGCCGGAAAGGCGGCCCGAGCGAATAGCCGTGCTAGTCTTCCATCAACGATCGAAACATGATCACCGCGTCCTGATACGTCCCATCGTTTTTCCGCACTGCGCTTGAAATGACGACCCAGTTCTCTGAAGCCGAGCTTCTCCCAGAGACGGCGGGCGACGACATTTTCACTGAACACAAGGTTGAAGATCACGCTGCGATAACCGAGTTGCTTGGCGTAGGCCAGCATCGTGGCACCCAGCAGCCAACCCAACCCTTTGTTGCGCCAGTCCGGTGCGACGATGAAGCCGGCATTTGCAACCTGCCGAGCCCGCCCAGGCCAGTTCGGCTTGAGGTAGAACGCCCCGGCCATGCCCGCCGCACGCGCTCGGTCCGGTACATAGGCCGCGACCGTGCTCTTGCCGCGAAACCAATAGTCCATGAAGTCATCCTGATCCGGAAACCGGTCGTGCGGATACGACGTCCCCTCTTCGACAATGATCCGGTAGAGGCTACGGAGAGGCTCGACATCCTGGCGGTCGGCCAGCACCAATTGAACCGGCGAGCCGTCTTTGAGCTTGGCATCGATGGGAAATGTCAGGCTCATTCTCTATTGCACCTTCACCTTTGAAAATATTTCTGCGAAAACAAAGTCTACTGGATTGCCTCAAGCTTGTCCCAGTGTTTCTTTGCGGGGCCAGCCCCGCAAAGATTGATGGATTCGATTCCCCCGCATCGGTCACCCTTCTCCACTAATCTTTGAACCCCTCAATTTCCTCGTCACCTTTCCCCTTCTCTCGCTTCTAACCCGTCGGCACTCCGGTTGCTCAAGCACCAGACCGTCAGCGCACGGGCAGGACCGGCTGGAAAGGAGGTGAAGGAGGATCGAAGCCGTGACCACTGCCTCGAATAGCCGACCATGAATCACACAACTTTTACATTGAACTAACAGGAGGGTTTCATCATGCAGAAAGGTCCATCACAGATCACTTCAGGCAACATCGCCCCCACCATCACGGGGCCACAGAAAGATAAGGACGTGTTCGTCGTCTCAGGGCTCGTCGTCAGCCTGGCCGCCGTCATCGGCGCCTTCTGGTATTACTCCTCGACCGATCACACGACCGGTCAGGACCAGTTGAATGGCTCGCAGGTCAGCGAGGTGCTCAACAACCGATCACTAGCCATTCCTGTCTCACTCCCCCAGACCAGGATTCAAGAGACTCCGCAACCGGGCATCATCCACACCGATCTCTACTTCGAAGTCGGCCGCAAGGGCCTGACCGATGAAGCCAAAAAACTACTTCAAGAAGAGGCGATGCTCCTCAAGAGCGATGGAAACCTGGGTGTGCTGGTGCAAGGCTTCACCGATCAACAGGGATCGGCCAGCTACAACATGAAGCTGGGGATGAAACGGGCAGAGACCGTCAAAGCCGAATTGATGAACGCCGGCGTAGCCGAGCATCAGATCAAGGTCGTGAGCCTCGGCAAGGAGGGCGTGCTCTGCATCGACAACACCGATGTCTGCCGTCAGATGAACCGCCGGGTGCATCTCGAGATCCGCACCATCGGCCAGGAACACATGGTGAGGCCCGTCGTGGCCACGACGCCGGTCGTAGACTCCACCCAAGCAGGCATCACCCCCACCACGAATGCTGACGAGACCAATTCCTTGGTCGATAGTCTGATCCCGTCCGCCAACGCCTCGGAAGGAGAAATCCCAACCTCCACCCCCCTCGAGCCGGCACCAGGCAGCTAATGCCATTTGCACGAGACGCTTGCACGATTTCTGTCGTGCAGGCGCCTCGACGCACACGCACATTTCCACTCACCCCAACCAAGACGAGGACGGCATGACCACACATTCTATCGCGAGACGACGATTGGTGGCCGGAGGCATGGCAATGCCCATCTGGCTCACTTTTTTCACAATATTCCTATCTTGGGCAGGCGGGCTGTCGGTGGAGCTGGCCTATGGAGAAGAACCGGCTGCGTATGCAGCCGGGATGGTCCTGAAGGATGTCACACAAGGCAGCCTGCTCTTTAAGACCAATCAAGCTGGCCGCTACATTCCTGCCCCGATGCTCAAGACAGACGTGCAGATTGCCGTCACCGGCATCATCGCCCGCACGATCGTTGAAGCAGGAGTTCGTCAACCCGAGCCGCGAGAAGGACAACTGGGCCGAGGGCATCTATGTATTTCCACTGCCGGAGACCGCCGCAGTCGATCATCTACGGATGAAGGTTGGCGACCGAACCATTGTGGGCGAGATCAAGGAGCGGGCCGAGGCCAAGAAAACCTATGAGCAGGCCAAGCAGGAAGGAAAGAGGGCAAGTCTAGTTGAACAAGAACGGCCGAACATGTTTACGACCTCCGTCGCGAACATCGCACCGGGCGATAAGATTACCGTCGAGATCGAGTATCAGGAGACGGTTCGCTATAACCAGGGCACGTTCTCTCTACGATTCCCCATGGTCGTCGGCCCTCGCTACATTCCCGGCACGCCGATCGTCATGGAGGATCAGCCACCGGGTCGCGGCTGGTCACGGGATACGGATCGCGTCACCGATGCCTCCCGGATCACTCCGCCGGTCCAACATCCTCATCATGGAATGATCAATCCGGTCAGTCTCACGATCGATCTGGCCGCGGGCTTTCCACTCGGCAAGGTCGAGTCGGCCTATCATGAAATCCTGACCATCGCGGATTCGGATGGCCGTCAACATATCTCGCTTCGCCAGGATGACGTCCCTGCCAATCGAGATTTTCAACTCACTTGGCAACCCGCCTCTGGACAGACTCCGACCGCCACTGTCTACCGGCAGCAGCAGGGAGAGAGCGCCTACGTCTTCTTAATGGTGACGCCGCCTGCGTCGGACCAGCCGATCGCGCAAGTGCCACGCGAAACGATCTTTGTGATCGATACCTCCGGCTCGATGGCCGGCACGTCGATCGAACAGGCCAAGGCCGCGCTCCTCCTCGCGTTGAATCGCCTCACGGCCCAGGATCGATTCAACGTGATTCAGTTCAACAGCGTCACGCACGTGCTCTTCTCCCAACCACAATCGGTGAAGACCGATACGCTTCGCAAGGCGGTCCATTACGTCGAGCAGCTTCGTGCGAATGGAGGCACGGAAATTCTTCCCGCCTTAAAGATGGCTCTCAAAGAGGCGGCTCCATCGACCCACCTGCGACAAGTGATCTTTTTGACGGATGGACAAGTGGGCAACGAGGATGAGTTGTTCGATGTGATTCGTTCGCAGTTGGGGACGAGCCGGCTCTTTACTATCGGCATCGGCTCGGCGCCGAACAGCCATTTCATGCGAAAGGCGGCGGAATTCGGACGAGGCACGTTTACGCACATCGGCAGCACCAGCGAAGTGAAGGCGCAGATGGATGCCATCTTCCGAAAGCTGGAGCGGCCGGTGCTGACCGATCTGCATGTGGAAGGCCTTGATGGAACCACCGAGATGTTTCCGGCCAGAATCCCCGATCTTTACGACGGCGAGCCGGTCGTGGTGGGGTTGAAAACTCCGACTATCCCATCCGACGTGACCATCTCAGGCTCCTTCGGCTCCGTTTCCTGGACGACGGCGGTCCCCTTGAAGGAGAGCCCGTCAAGAGACGGCCTGTCTGTCTACTGGGCCAGGCTCAAGATTGCGTCGCTCACGGATCAGCAACGCTACGGGCAGGATGAATCCATGACGAGACAAGCGGTCCTCGATGTGGCGCTGGCTCACCATCTCGTCAGCAAGTATACGAGTCTTGTGGCCGTGGATTCAGAACCGGTTCGTCCGACAGACAAGTCGCTCGTCACCCATGCGATGAAGACGAACCTGCCGGAGGGGCAGGACTACCAGGCGATTTTTGGATTGCCGAAGACCGCCACGAGCTGGCAGCTACAGCTTCTCTTGGGTCTGTCCGCATTGATCGCGGCGGGTCTGCTGTGGGGCTTTCGAAAACAGGTCGCATGAGCCCGGTCCGCAAGGCTCCCCGCGCTCTGGTGATGCTGACGGCGTGCCTCCTCGCCGTCGGACTGTGGCAGATCGGGGAAGGATCGTGGATCTATGCGAAGGCCAGGCTCGCGCAGTTCTTGCTGCAGCGGGCCTGGTCCCGCACTCTCGCGGGAGAGTCCACGGTCAAGCCCTGGCCCTGGGCCGACACGTGGCCCGTGGCGAGGCTCAGGGTTCCCTCACAGGGAATTGATGTGATCGTGCTGAACGGAGCCTATGGCCGCACGCTGGCCTTCGGCCCCGGCTATGCGGAATCGAGTTCGTTCCCGGGATCGCCGGGCACCACGATCCTCACCGGCCATCGCGACACGCATTTCGAGTTCTTGAAGCGGTTGAAACAGGACGACGAGATTGTGGTTGAAACCGCGGCGGGCAGCACGCAACGCTACCTCGTTCTCGACAGTCAGATCGTCGATGACCGGACGGCCTCGATCGGCCTCGCGGACGGAGAAGATCAGCTCGTCCTTGTGACCTGCTATCCGTTTGACACCATCGTACCAGGCGGTCCCTTGCGGTATGTGGTCAGCGCGGCTCCACGGACCTCGACTCTCCCTCACTCCACCGATAGGCCAGCCGGTACAGAATAGGCAGCACCACGAGGATCAACACAGCAGAGGTGAGCATCCCGCCGACGACGACGCGCGCAAGCGGCTGCTGCGATTGAGCGCCGATCCCAGTCGCTGACCGCGGCAGGAATCAGTCCGATGGCCGCGGCCAGCGAGGTCATAAGGACGGGGCGCATGCGCACTTCGGCACTCTTCAATATCGCGGTGCGGATGTCGAGTCCCTCCTGCAAAAGGTCCTGTATCCGGCTCACCAGAATCAATGCGCCCTGCACCGCCACGCCGAAGAGTGAAATAAATCCGACGGCAGCCGAAATGCTGAAATGCGTGCCGGTCAACGCCAGCGCCAGCACGCCGCCGACAAGGGAGAACGGCACAGCGATCAGCACCAGCAAAGCATCCCGCATCGAGTTGAGGACAAAGTAGACGAGGAACAAGATCAACAGCAACGTGATGGGGACGATCGTGGCTAAACGGGTCTTTTCATCTTGGAGCTGATCGTATTCGCCATGCCATTCCATGCGATAGCCTTCCGGCAGCGACAGGCTTTTCGCGAGTACCTGCTGAGCCTCTTTCACCGTCCCTTCCAAATCCCGACCCCGCACGCTGAACTTGATCGGAATGTACCGCTCGTTGTTCTCACGGTAGATAATGAACGCGCCGGTCTGTTCTGAGATCCTGGCCAACTGCTTGATTGGAATCCTGGCCCCGTCCGGTGTACTGACGAGAATCTGGCCGATCGACTCGACGTCGCGACGATATTCCGGCAGAAATCTCACGACCAAGTCGAACCATTTCTCGCCTTCGTAGACCTGCGTCACCGCTTGTCCACCGATCGCGGCCTGGATGACATCATTGACATCCCCGACCTGCAAACCATACCGCGCACATTCTTGGCGATCGACTTCAATGATCAAATTCGGCTGCCCCAACAAATGCAGGACTCCCGAGGTCTTTCACCCCCCGGACATTCTGCATCTCGCGCTGAATCTTCATCGCCAACGCTTCCAACTGTCGAAGGTCGGCACCATAGAGTTTGACGGCGTTTTCGCCTTTGACGCCCGACATGGCTTCCTGCACATTATCCTGGATCGCCTGAGAAAAGTTGAACGTGATTCCAGGGAAGGATTGCAATTCCCGTTCAATTTCATTGATCAGCTCGTGTTTGTGCTTGATCGACGAGCGCCACTCGGACTTCGGCTTCAACGTCACGAGGAACTCGGCGTTGAAGAAGCTCGTCGGGTCAGTCCCGTCGTCCGGTCTTCCCAGCTGGGACGCCACATCGATCACTTCCGGCACATCTTTGAATACCCGTCGAAGCTCCGTCGACAACTGCGCCGCCTGTTCGAACGAAATATCCACGGGCAGGGTTGCACGCATCCAGATGTTCCCTTCCTCCAACGCGGGCATGAATTCGCCGCCGATGAAGGGTACGGCCAACAAGGCCACAACCAACGCCGCGCTGGCAATGCTGATGACGACCACTTCATGATCCAGCGCCCAAGCCAGCGTGGCTATGTACTTCTTCCTGATCCATTCGACGATGGCTGTATCGGTCTCGCGCACGTCATTTGAGAGCAGCAGCACGCACAATGCGGGCGCGAGGGTAAAGGCCATCAACAGCGCCCCGGTCAGTGCCAATCCATACGTGAGCGACATCGGCGCAAAGATCTTCCCCGGCACACCCGTCATCGTAAACAAGGGCATGAACGCCACCACGATGATCGTGGTGGCAAAAAAGATGGGACGGCCTACTTCTCTGGCCGCCCGCATCACGTGCATCGGGACCGTCAACCTCTGTGCCCGCTTGTGCGAGATATGATAGAAAATGCTCTCCACCATGATCAGCGTAGAATCGACGATGATGCCGAAGTCGATCGCGCCGAGCGAAATGAGGTTCGCCGACTGACCGCGCACGACCATCACGCAGAAGGTGAAGAGGAGCGCGACCGGAACCGTGAGCGCCACGATTAATGCGGTCCGGCCATGCCCCAAGAATACATAGAGGATGATGGAAACCAAAATCACTCCTGCGATTAAAATGTCGACGACCGTTTCGATCGTCGTGTGGATCAGCACCGTCCGGTCATAGAACGTCTTAATCGCCACACCGCCCGGCAATCGGCTCTTGTTTAACTCCTCGACTTTCTTATGGACCCGCTCCAGCACGGGGAGCGCCTGTTCCCCTCGTTGCAACAGCACCACCCCTTCCACCACATCGTCGCGCTCGTTGATGCCGACTTTCCCCAGACGGACTCGATAGCCCACGCTTGTCTGACCGAGATTGCGTATGAAAATCGGCGTGCCTTCTTTCTCGGTGACGACGGTATCGGCGATGTCATCGAGGTTCTTCACCAACCCCATGCCTCTGACATTGAAGCTCTGCGCCCCCATGGTCAGATAGTTGCCGCCGACGTCGGTGTTGCTCTGGACCAGCGCCTGGATGACCTGGTCGAGCGTCACGTTGTAGCTGAGCAGCCGGCCTGGATCGAGGTCGACGTGAAACTCCTTGGTGGTGCCGCCGAACGTTGTCACATCGATGACACCGGGCACCCGTTTGAACTCCCGTCGGATCTGCCAATCCTGGATCGTTTTGAGTTCAGTGAGGTTTTTGTCGGCGCCTTCCACTTCATAACGATAAATTTCGGCGATCGCCGACCAGGGAGAAATCGTCGGCTGGACATTGTGGGGCAACGTGATCAATTGGAGCCGGTTGAGGACTTCCTGCCGATCACGAAAGTAATCGGTGCCGAATTGGAAATAGACTTTCAGATCGCTGAGACCGAAGATTGACAGCGAGCGGATGTCCACCAAGCCCGGCATGCCTTGGAGCGCGATCTCGATCGGCAAGGTAATCGCCCGTTCAATTTGTTCAGCCGACCAGCCGGGGTACTGCGTGATCACTTCGATCATCGGAGGGGATGGATCGGGATAGGCGACCACGTCAAGCACGTGAAACGCATACAGTCCACTGAACATGAGCACGAGCCCCATGATGCACACGAACACACGTTGGGTCAGCGAAAAATTGATCAGACGTTCAAGCATGGAATATAACGGAGCTCCTCTAGCCGGCTGAACCGAAACGACTCAACTTCGGGTCGTTCGCTCGTCCTGGAGGACGCACACGGCTCCTCCACATCGAAGGACACCAAAGACTATAAAAAGAGAAGATTAGATGCGGAATGTTCGCAGGACTTCGTGCCTGGGCCGCGTGGCCTCACGTAAGGGCAGGTCACAAAAAGCTGGAAACCTCTGAAAATCACCGGCACGATTGATGAGAACAGGGAAAATGTAGGCGGCAGGGGCAAGACCATTCTCAACTGTTTCTCGTACTTCATCGAGATCAGGTTCAAGGGCCTGGGCTTGGCTCGGGAGTGAATTCTGAAGCTCGTCGGTAAGGTCGAAGGTGTCGGCAAAGGAAAGGCAGCCGCTCAGGAACAAGACAGCCATAATGAGGAGAATTTTTGCGGTAACCAATCGATTCATCGAGAGGAGAGCTGTCCGAAGCTTAGTTCGCCATTAATGACGACACCTTAACAATAGCTTGTCGTCCGGTCAAGCAAGTTACAAAGAAGGCATTACCCAGCCGTGATGGATGTCAGGCAGCCAATTTCCTTGAAGGCGTGTGAAGAGGACGTCGTCGAAATTTTCGTCGCAGCCAGTTCAGGCTTTCCATGACCTTCGGCCGCGCGAGTATCCACTGTTGGAGCTTCAGCTTACCCGGGAAATCCGCGAGCATGACGCCTAGTAAGATGGATAGGATGCCTTGTCCGGGAAGGACGAGCATCGCGATACCGAGAAGGATGAGCACGAGAGCGAGCAGATTTTTGAGAATCAAAAGCGGGACGCGGACCATCGCCGGCTTTCGGTCGAGCCAGTTCTGTCTCTTTGCGTTGGAAAAAGAATCCTCCGGCATCTGGATCACCATACAGGGAATCGCAATCGCCCCGATCAACAGGCCGAGCCCTGAACCGATGGAAATCCACACAAGAGTCTCTTTGGAGATCCACTGTTCCATATGTTCGTCCAAAAAGTAGTCTATCGGCAGCGACAGAACACCATTCTCCGAAAGCCTACTTTATATAAGGAAGAGGCGGGTACAGGGAAAGGCCGAGTATTGTGCCGAATGCACCCCGATTTGCTGCATATGTCTATTTGACGCTAGTCAAAGGGGCATGGTACACTGCTCGCTGTTAACTAGCTACGTTCCCTGCTTTCGCGCCCCCCGCACTCCCCTTCATAGTTGATTGGTTTACTGTGCGATCGATGCCGTATGCGATGTTCGGTACGAGGTTGTCTCGAAAAAAGGCTTTGTTCACCAGCTAATTTAAAGGAGCTTTTTGATGAAAATCTCGCCTCTTTTGAAACGTAGAAACGGGATGAAGAAGAAAACCCGACCGGCTTATCGGCCTAAAATCCGTTGGGAGTTACTGGGATTGTCGAATCCCGATATGGATGACACAGAGACCTCCATTGAAACGATCCGAAAGGAAGTCTCCTCACTGGCCACTCTCGGATTTGCACTGGGGACTCGCTCGCGTTCCACCAATCAGGGAACCAAATCTCGCGATAAGGGTCACCATGTTAACTCTGCTCTGAGCCAGGCCCAGTTGAGCGACCGAGCACGTCCCGCCACGCTGCGGGGTACTCGCGTAAATCAATCAAAATCTTAACCAGGAGGGTACCATCGGACGCGCAGGAAAAACGACGCTCGCGAAACGTGACCGCGAAAAAGCCTTGCAGATGAATCGGAAAGAGAAGGAAGCGAAGCGGGCGCTTCGCAAAGCAGAAAAGCCCCAGCGCAACGACACGCCTGAAGGGGAAGATCCGGATTTGGCCGGGCTGCGTTGGGGCCCGCAAGCTCCCTTGTACTAACCCGTCGCGCCTTCAGCTAGGCGGAAGGAACGAACCGGTCCGCAGAAAACCCGCCGCGCAATTGTTCTGTCACGAGGCGACGGTAATCCACCTTCTCTTTCAGCATGAGGACCAGCCCCTCTTCATCGACCAGGATGAGCAGTGCGTCTTCCGCTACGAGCGTGCGATCAGGATCGCCGAGATTAATACGATATTGGCTCCGGCCATCAGGATTTCGAGCCGGTCCAATCACCAACTCCGTCAGTCCGACGATCACGCCTTCTCGCGCGTTCTCACGTAGCCGGACTCTCGTGCCGTCCGGAATTCTCCTCCATGTGTTCCCTGCCTTGACTGATCCTGTCTGAGTCTGTTGCATGGTATGTCCTTTCGATCATCACGTGAATGAGCACGGAACGTCCTACTCACAAACCTTGCTGTGGGAGGACTGGATTCCCTCGACTGTGGTATCGCTCTCGTGACCTTGCTCCTTGATGTGCAACGCCAGTCCGGGAGAAGGGCCGTCGGTTTCGGTGTTGAGAGTCCGTCTGCCTGGCCTGATCGGACGACGGTTGTGGACTGCCAGACGCCAGTGGGACGGCATGCCCAAGCAGACGTTCAATGGCACGGAGTTGCTCCGGATCTTCCGCCGTCACAAAACTCGTGGCCCGGCCCGTGGCCTTCATCCGGGCCGTGCGGCCGATTCGATGGACGTAATCTTCCGGGCAATAGGGTAAATCGAAGTTGATCACATGACCGATATTCGCCACGTCGATGCCCCGTGCGGCGATGTCGGTTGCGACAAGCACCCGAAAGGCCCCTCGTTTAAACCCATCCAGAGCGCTTCGTCGTTGTGACAGGCTGCGATCGCCGTGAAGAACGGCCACCCGATGTCCTGCACGACTCAGCACACGCCCAACCTGATCCGCCCGATGCTTAGTACGGGTAAAGACCAACGCGGTCTCCCGCTCCTGTTTCAACAGCGAGAGGAGAAGATCCGGCTTGCCGGTGTGCGTCGTATAGTGCAGCGCCTGCGTCACGCCATCTGCCGTGGTGGCCGACGGCGTCACCATGACCCGAACCGGGTCCTTGACGTTCGCCTGGGCCAACTGGGTCAGGTCGGATGGCAACGTGGCGGAGAACAACAGCGTCTGCCGTTCTTCCGGCAGGGCGTTGAGGATTTGATTTATCTGCGGAGCAAACCCCATGTCCAGCATGCGATCGGCTTCGTCAAGAACCAATATCTTCATGGGGAGCAAATTGACGGTGCCATTCCACATGTGATCGAGCAACCGGCCGGGGGTCGCAACAAGAATATCCGGTCGTTGCCGGAGGCCCCGCACCTGCGCTTGCATATCGGCTCCCCCGACAATCACCGTCGCGGAGATCCCAAGACGGCGACCGAGTGTATCGATCGTCGCAAGAATCTGCAACGCTAGCTCGCGCGTCGGAGCCAATATCAAGGCTTGCGGCTCCCCTTTCGGCAGTCGCGCCAGCCGCTCCATGATCGGGATGACGAACGCGGCGGTTTTTCCCGTTCCAGTTTGAGCGCAGCCGATCACGTCGCGACCGGCCAGCGCGGGTGGAATGGCCTCTGCCTGAATTGGAGTTGGGAACAAGAGCCCTGCCTTGGCAAGGTCTTGCACCAGGGGCTCGGACACACCAAGCGCGTGAAAATTCAATTGAACAGACGTATTCACTACACAATCCTTTCAGTATGATCGCATGATGGCGGGATCAGAGAACCGAGGGGAGAAACAACCAGGAAGGGTGCTACTCCAGACTGGACCTGGTCGCGATGCGATCGCGAAGTCCGTTGTACTATAGGTATCCCCGAGCCGGACTTACTGCAAGGGGACATGTAGCGACAGCATACAGGACCCCACTCCTGCCGTCAATGCTTGTCAGATCTCTCGAAGCGCTGCCTGAGATCGGTGAAAGTGGAGTGGCTCATCTCGTGATTTGACATGGCTTCTCAAGACGCCTATGTGATTCCGTCTCAAAACGCTCATCAACAAGAGAGGGCTACAAGGAAAAGGCAAGTGCCGGGCAGAATGCACCCCGGCATTGGGAGGTTTGCTGAAGATCTTGAAGGAAAGCATGGACCTGGGAGCTCGTCACCCATTCGATGGCACTGAATCAAATCCATACTTGAGGAGGAGTTTTTGTACGCGGGGACTCATGATGAAATTGAAAAACTCTTCAGCGATAGGAAGGGATGCGTTCCGACAGGTCCACACAATCGCTTGCCCAAACTGGACAGGCGTATACCTTCCGGCCGGGGCTTCATCAATGATGCGCACTTGCCCGCTGTTGATTGCATCGACGCGGTAGACGATGCCCAACTCGGCCTTCCCTGTGCCAACCAGATTCACGACATCATCACTGTGCTCCGCATTGAGAAGATGGAAATGGTTTTTATACGCGGGATCGAGCTTTGTGAGCGCCCTCGCCGTGATTTCTCCCAAGGCCGACGTCTTAGGATCGACGAGGGCTATGCGGACCCCTCTATTGGGAAGCACATCACGAAAGGAGACCGATGTGGCCTGGGAGGCTGTTGCCATGACGAGCACGAGAGAGGTTTGCGCATAAATCCGAGGTCCTCCGTTAAGAGTCAGTCCCTTCCTTTGTAATTTTTCGACTTCCTCAACCGCCCCGGAAAGGAACACATCGATCGGCGCTCCCTTTTCAATCTGCTGGCGGAGCGTTTGCGACGGACCGTACACGACGTGCACCGTCGCACCATATTCCTTCTCGAACATCGGCACGATCTCCTGAAATGGAGCCTTCAAACTATGAACCGCCCCAACCGTCAACGTTTCACTCCGAACAGGCTCCCCGGTCGCGACGACGGCCGCGAGTCCGGTTATGACGGCTATCGCCAAGCTGAATTTCCGAATTCCCACTCTGGTCCTCCCATTTGTCACAAGGTAGAAAACGCGAGCAACCAAGTGGGTTCAACGCAAGATCAATACCAATAGTCGTACGCGTTCGACGACTGACAGAAACCCGGCCAACCGTTACATTTCTCACGAATTCCTGCCCAACCGCACAGCCCGCCCATGCGGAATGGTGTGATTCCGCACAATGCGCACTGTGCGTAAACGCGGAATCCGTTTTTTCCCATGCTTTGCGGTTCGAGACGAAACTAGGGAGAGCTGCCTATGAGATTGTGCTGATAAATTGCGCACATCTCCTCATTCCCCACCCGCACTGGAAAGTGACTCCGACGAGCGGTAAGCCCTTTGCTATGTCATAGGCGGATTCCGTAGCTGCCGATGGGGTATCGATGAGGTATCTCAATATGACAGAATGTGGGAGGGCTCGAGGTGGTTTGGAGACTTAGAATCGTCTTCGGTAGGCTTCGCACATGAATCAGATCGTCCTCATTGCCCTGCGAAGGCCGTACACCTTCGTCGTCATGTCCATCCTGATCGTGCTGTTGGGCACCCTGACGGTGCTCCACATGCCGACCGACGTCTTCCCGAATATCAATATTCCGGTCACCTCCGTAGTCTGGATCTACAACGGCCTGCTGCCGCAGAGCGTGGAAGGGCGCATCACCTATCTGTTCGAACGCTTCCTGACCTCGACGGTGGAAGGCATCAAGTATATCCATAGTCACTCCTACTACGGCAGCAGCATCACCAATATTTTTCTCCAGGACGGAGTCGACGTGGGCAGGGCCGAAGCGGATATCACGGCCATTGCGCAGAACGTCGTGAAAGCGCTGCCGCCGGATATTTCCCCGCCCATGATCATGCGTCTCGCGCCATCCTCCATACCGGTGGCCATGCTCGAAATCAGCTCCGACACGTTGACGCCCGCGCAGCTCTATAATCTCGCCTACATGCGAATCCGCCCCCTGCTCGTGACCGTCAACGGGGCGATCCTGCCGCACCCATACGGCGGCCAGGACATGCAGGTCATGGTCAACCTCGATCAGCAGAAATTGCTCGCCCGTCACCTGACTCCGGCGGACATTCACGATGTCCTCATGCAGCAATACCTCGTGTTGCCGTCCGGCGACATCAAGATCAAGCAGACCGACTGGATCGTCCAGACGAATGCGTCACCGCTGCAGATTGAGCATTTCGGCGATATCCCGATCAAGCGAGAAGGCAACGCGTTCATCTATCTGCGCGACGTCGCCACGGTGCAACTCATGGGCCGGGTGCAACAGAACGCGGTGCTGGTGAAGGGCAAACAGATCGTCATCATCGTCGTGATGAAGAGCACGGAGGCCTCGACCCTGGAGGTCGTCGATGGGATCAAGAAGATGATCCCGCGCGCCGAGCAAGTCGCCCCGGAGGGCGTGAAGATCAGACTCCTCGACGACGCCTCGACCTTCGTGAAGGATTCGATCTCGGACGTCGTGTTTGAAATGCTGACCGCCGGTGCGCTGGTCGGCGCCATCGTGCTGTTGCTGCTCGGCTCATGGAGGGCCACGGTCATCGTGTGGACCTCAATCCCGCTGTCCATCCTGACCGCGCTCATCGGCCTGCATTGGCTCAACGAGACGATCAATGTCATGACCTTGGGCGGGTTGGCACTGGCCGTCGGCATTCTGGTCGACGATGCGACCGTGATGATCGAGAATATCGACCGCCATCTCGAAATGGGCAAGCCGGTCGAGCACGGCCATTATCGACGCCGCCAATCAGATCGTCGTCCCGACGTTCGTCGCCACGCTCTGCATCGCGATCGTCTGGCTCCCGCTCTTCCAGCTTAGCGGCGTGTCCGGCTTCCTGTTCAAGCCCATGGCGGAGGCGGTCATCATCGCGATGCTCGCCTCCTTCATCCTGTCGCGCACGCTGGTGCCGACCATGGCGAAATATATGATGAAGGGTCACCATGTCGAAGCCGCATGAGCACCACGGGCAGCCCGGCGCGGAACCATCGCGGAACGTCTTCGTCCGCTTTCAGCAGGGGTTCGAACGCGGCTTCAATCAGTTCCGCGAGCGCTACGGTCTGCTGCTCGAACAGGTGATCGCCCATCGCAGCGCCTTCGTCAAAATCTCTCTGGCGATCGCGGTGGGATCCCTGTCCCTCTTCGCCTTCCTCGGGCGCGATTACTTCCCCGAGATCAAGTCGGGGGTCATTACCATGCACATGCGGGCGCCACTCGGGACGCGCATCGAGGTGTCAGGACGCATTGCCACTCTTGTCTCCAGCAGCATCGAGGAATTGCTGCCCGGTGAAGTCGAAAACATCGTCAGTAACTGCGGCCTGCCGGTCGGCCCGCACAACCTCGCCTTCATTCCGACGCCGACAATCGGCTCCCAGGATTGCGATCTGACGATCCTCTTGAAGAATGAAAAGTCGCCGGTGTGGGACTACCGCCGCATCCTCCGCAAGGGCTTGAAGGAGCGCTATCCGGGAACCGAATTCACGTTCCAGCCCTCCGATCTGACCGCAAAAATTCTCAACTTCGGCGCGCCGGCGCCGATCGACGTGCAGATCAACGGCCCTGACATTCAGGACAACTACGAGTTTGCTCGTAAATTGGCCGGCGAATTGCGCCGAGTCCCCGGCGCCTCGGATGTGGTGATCCAGCAGACGATGCGCACGCCGACCCTCATGGTCGAAGGCAACCGTACGTTTGGTCTCGGTGTCAACAAGACCTTGAAGGACATCGCCACCAATCTGCTCATGACGACCGCCGGCAGCCAACAGGTCGACCAAGTCTATTGGCTCGATCCCAGTACCGGCATGTCGTACCTGATCAATGTCTATACGCCGCAGCCGCAGATCAATAGCGTCAATAGTCTCAAAACCATCCCCGTCAATTCCTCCGACAAGTCTTCGAACGATACTGATGTGCAGCTCCTCGGCAATTTGGCCGACATTTCAGCGGAGGGCACGCCGGGCGTGATCACGCACGGGAACATTATGCCGCTGTTCAACATCTATGTATCCGCAGAAGGGCGCGACCTCGGTGGCGTGCTGGCGGATGTCGAAAAGATCGCCGACAGCATGAAGGACGAGTTGCCCCGCAGCGCGGCGATCGACATCCATGGCCAGGCCGCACTGATGCATGACGCCTATTTCGAGCTGATTTTCGGACTTCTCGCCGCCATCGCGCTGGTCTATCTGCTGATCGTCGTCAACTTCCAATCCTGGCTCGATCCCTTCATCATCATTACGGCCTTGCCCGGCGCGCTGGCGGGCATCGCGTGGTCGTTGTTCGTGACCCATACGCGTCTTTCGGAGCCCGCGCTGACGGGCGCCATTATGACCATGGGCACGGCGACCGCCAACTCGATCCTCGTCGTGTCCTATGCGCGCGAGCGGCTCCAAGAGCATGGCAACGCCATACGGGCCGCGATCGAAGCCGGAAGGACCCGCTTCCGTCCGGTACTCATGACAGCCTCGGCCATGATCATCGGGATGGTGCCCATGTCGATGGGGAATTCCCCGAATGCGCCGCTGGGTCGCGCCGTCATCGGCGGCTTGCTCGTGGCCACCCTCTTCACCCTGTTTTTCGTGCCCTGCGTCTATGCGATGATCTATAACCGGCGAGCGGCCCGCCAAAAGGTCAATGCATAATGGCTAAGAATCTGCGTGGAAAGCTCGTGGTCATCTCAGCGATCCTCTTGTGTGTGCTCTATGTCGGCTATCGGATCCATGAGAGTCGAAGCCACGCTGCTGCCCTGCGCGAGGAGACGCTCGAAGACGCCGTCCCCACTGTGGCCGTCGTCAATCCAAAGCCGGGGCTACCGACCGAGAGCATTACGCTCCCCGGCAATGTTCAGGCTTGGTTCCAGGCGCCGATCTACGCGCAGGTCTCGGGCTATGTGAAGATGTGGTACAAGGACTACGGCGCGCTGGTAAAAAAAGGCGACGTGCTCGCCGAAATCAACGCGCCGGCTCTCGACGCGCAATATGCACAGGCCAAGGCGGATCTGGCGGCGGAGCAAGCCAAATTTGCTTTGGCCGACTTGACGGCGAAACGCTGGGTGGCGCTGCGCCCAAACCAGGCGGTGTCCGAGCAATCGATCTCGGTGAAAGTCGCAGAGGCGAAATCCGAAGCGGCAAGAGTCAAGGCAGTCGGAGCAGAACGTCAAGAACTTCGAGGCGTTAATTCGGTTCAAAACCATCGTCGCGCCCTATGACGGTGTGGTGACCGTGCGCAACATCAACGTCGGTGACTACGTCAATAAGGAAGGCACGATCAGCAGTACCAGTGCGATCAGCAACCTCTTTACGGTGGCTGATGTCAGTATGCTGCGCCTCTTTGTCTCCGTACCGGAGGCGTTCGGGCCCTTCCTCCAGCCGGGCCTGACGGCCGACGTCACGGTGCCGCAATTGCCCAATCGTCATTTCATCGGAAAATTCCTGACTGTCGCGCGTGGATTCGATGTGAGCACCCGCACCGCGATCACCGTCTTCACGATCGACAACGAGGACAGGGCCCTCTGGCCAGGCTCGTATGCCCAGGTCATGCTCACGGCGCCAGTCGATAGGCAAGTACACACGATTCCGTCCACCGCGTTGGTGTTCCAGGAGCACGGCACCGCAAGTGGCCGTGGTGACGGACGACGACCGGGTTCACTTCAAACCAATCCACGTGAGCCGACTCCTCGACAACACCGTCGAAGTGGCAGAGGGGATTTCTACAAGCGACCGCATCGTGAACAACCCTAGCGCCGCCTTACTCGAAGGCGACACAGTGCGCGTTGTCACTCCGGCGCCTGGGTATGACCTCGGCGGCACAGAGTCGTCTGCGCCTGAAGACCATTCGTCTAAGGAACAATTACCGAAGGAACAATCGGCAAAGTCACCCTCGCTTTTGCCATGATCGGCTTCCACATGCGAACGAGAGCGGATATGACGTCTAGAGTTCGCGCCAATTCGTGGTGCAGCGGCTTAGTTACTGGTGGCGGTCAATTTGTCGGCCTGCAATATGTTCCCAGCCCTCGATCTCTCACCTGCCTACCAGCAGCCAGAATATGTTGTCCCCGTCTCATGGCATGGTTCGAGTCCCTTCGTCGAGGCCAAGCCGTCGGATGGCGAATTGCGCCCGGATTGGTGGAAGCTATACGACGATCCCGTTATGGACAGCCTCGTAGAACAAGCCATGGCGGCTAACCCGAATCTACAAGCCGCTGCCGAACGGTTTGTACAGGCCCGCGATATGATGATGAAGGCCCGGTCTCAGTACTTTCCTCGCCTCGGACTGGGATTCGGTGCCTCGGATAACCGAGCATCCCAAAATGCTCTGTTTTTTCCCCGAGATATTTCGCAATTCGGCACGTCGGTGTCCGTTGGAGGGCTTGCCTCCTGGGAGCCCGATTTCTGGTCGGCGCTGCGCAATGCCACTCGCATTGAGACTTATCGCGCCGAGGAGCGCGCCGCCGACTACGGCCTCGCGCGTCTCAGCCTCCAGGCGGAAATCGGAGCGAACTATTGGACACTACGCGGCTACGACGCACAAATCGCGATCTATTCCCAATCGATCGTGCTCTATAAACGCTCCCTTGACATCGTCAAGGCACAGTTCGCCGGGGCGATCGCGTCGGCGCTCGACGTCGCCCGAGTCGAATCGCTCCTGTTCACCACCGAAGCGCAACTTGCCAAGGTTCAAGGACAACGCCAGGTGACGGAACAAGCGATCGCCATCCTTGTCAACATGGCGCCGGCCAGTTTTACGATCAAGCCGGTTGATGACCTTCGCGTGGCGAATTTCACGATTCCGCGGACCATCCCGTCCACGTTGCTTGAGCGTCGACCAGACATCGCCGGCATGGAGCGGCAAATGGCGCAGGCGAGCCGCGCAATCGGCATTGCCCGTGCCGCCTTTTATCCCAATGTGACGTTTCGTGCCGGCGGAGGATTCGAAGACGTCGGCTTCAATCTGATCTCGCTCGCCAATAGTTTCTGGTCCTACGGCGCCACCGTTTCGCTGCCGCTCTTCCAGGCCGGGTTTCGCCGCGCCCAATTGCAACAGTCCTGGTCGGCCTATCGCGAGACGGAAGATCGATACCGTTCGACGGTGCTCAACGCCTTTCGCGAAGTCGAGAACAACTTGAGCCTGACCAACCAGCTGACTCTCGCGGCGAATCGGCAGGACGCCGCTGTCGGAGCCACGTTCAAGGCACAAAATCTGACGACGGAGCTCTATCAGGGCGGCCTGGCATCCAGCCTTGAACTTATTTATGCACAGGTCGCCACGCTGACTGCCCGCATCGAGTCTGTGCAGATCAAGGCCGACCTGCTGCAAAGCTCGGTTGCGCTCATCCGTGCGCTCGGCGGAGGCTGGAACCGCAATCAATTGCCCACCGACGAGCAGATTCAGCCCTTCGGTACATTCCAATACGTTAATCTCGACAAACCGCCGGCCGTTGGGGGAATTGATGTCAACGCGGGCAATACCAGGAAGAATAATAATCTGACCAAGCCATCGCTTCCCTGATCAGTTGATAGTAAGGCGCCGTGTTGTAACGGTAGAGTGAAAGAGCGTAGGAACTTACAATCAGACAGGTCAATGAAGGTCTAAAAATGGATTGGGAGGGTTTGCCGTTGGGGAAACCACTCTGCCAAGGTCGTCGTCATCCGTGCTGCTTTTCTCATCCCTGATTGCTCACGCTCATCCCCTTTTCGGCAAGCGCTCGTTGTATCGCCTTGTACAGCTCATCAACCGCCGCTTCCTTCGTTAACAGTGCTGATGCGCCGGCTCGCAGCATCGCGCTCCGATTATCTCCGCCGGAATTCACCGATAACCCGATGACACTGATGTCGGGATAGCGAGCTTTGATCTCTGCCGTAGCCTCGATGCCATTTAGTCTTGGCATGTTGATATCCATAATAACGACCTGAGGGTGAAGCTGGCACACCGCTGCTACCGCCTCTTCTCCGTTGCAAGCTTCACCGATGATTTCCACATCATCATATCCTTCAAGGACCGCGCGAAGTCCTTGCCGAACCATCGCATGGTCATCCACCAACAGAACAGACGTTCGTTTACTCTCTTGAAGTGTCGAGTCCTCTCGACGGTGTCCCGCGAACTTCCGTTCGGCCAAGTCACCCGTCGGCATCGTGGATTCATGCTCACCTGCTAGACATAAGAGCGGCAATGTGAGCGTTGCCGTGGTTCCCTTTCCCGGTGATGATTGGACGTCAAGAGATCCGCCCAGGGCTTTCATGCGCTCTCGAATGCTAAAGAGACCGAATCTGGATGACAGTCCACCCGGCAGTGCTGCAGTCGTCTCCGAGGCAGGAACAAATCCAATGCCGTAGTCTTTCACTTCGATCAGTAATTGCCCGGGTAGGGTCTTCAACATCAGCCATGCCTCATGTGTGCGGGCATGCTTCGACGTATTGATCAGCAATTCACGGACCGATTGGAACAGCAGCATAGCCTGATCCTCGGGCAAGGCAAGGTCATCGGGCTCCGGCACAGTGACCTTCACCGTCATGTTATGTTTCTTCATGTACCCACCGAGCCACTTCAGCGCGGCGGACAGGCCATGGTCCCGCAAAACTGGCGGACTGAGTTCTGCGACCAAGGTCCGCGTGTACGTGAGGGCCTCGGAAAGCAACTCGTCGGTTTCGTAGATACTCTTCGTGACCACCGTTGGAACGGTTTCGGCGAATCGTTTCACTTGCCCTACTTTCAATTTGCCGAGGACAAGCAGTTGCTGCAAATGATCGTGCAATTCTGCGGCTAACCGCTTGCGCTCACGTTGCTCCGTGAGGTTCAATTCCGTGGCCAAGTGGCGCAACTCTTCTTGCGAACGAACCAGCTCTTGCGTGCGGTGGGCGACTTGTTGTTCCAATTCCTCAGCGAAGCGCTCCAATTTCATTTGTGATACTTGCAACGCGATTTCGGCTTGTTTACGCTCAGTAATATCCGTCCAGTACAGATTTGCGTAATCTCCGCCGGCAATAGGCGTAATGGTAATAAGATAGTGCCGGCCACCGATGTCATGCTCCGCCTTTGCCGACTGCGTTGTTTCTAAGGAGTGCTGCACTAACTCCCGTACATAACCTGGTACAGACTCTCCGACGACTAAATGTAATTCTTGGAGCAGCTGGCCTGAAGCGGGATTCATATAGAGCAGAATACCGGCCTTACTCACCCGAAGCACCGGTGAAGGATTTTGCGCCGGAAAGAGCGCGATCGTTTGAACCGCGTCCTCAGCCTCCTTACGCTCTGTAATATCGAAACTGATACCATTGATTCGTATCGCATCGCCCTGCTCATCAAACTCGACCTGCCCCTTGCGATGTATCCAACGGATATTTCCATCCGGTTTGACAATACGAAACTCCATACTCTGATCACGCTTCTCTATGATGGACTGCCGGTGCTCGGCTGCGATGCGCGCTCGGTCATCGGGATGAATGCAGGACAGCCACGCGGCAACAGAAGGTTCAAGAGAATGGTCTACACCAAAGAGGTCGTAGTAGGGTTCTGACCAGGTGAGTCGGTTACTGCACAAGTCGATCTCCCATACTCCTGCTCTCGCTCCGCGTTGTGCGCGAAGGAGAATATCCTCGCTCTTCCCTAACTTCTGTTCCACTTGCTTGCGCTCGGACAGGTCGATAGCGACGCCGGTCATGCGAAGGGGTTTTCCATCCGGTCCGTAAAATATCCGCCCCCGCGCCGCAAGCCACCGGATGGTTCCATTCGGCAGAATCGCCCTGAACTCGTAGGCAACATGCTCGCGTCCTTCGCTCACGTTGGCCATGACCGCCTGACGCACGTTCTCGGCATCTTCAGGCACAACACGTTGAGCCCAGCTATCCCACGTGCCTTCATATTCTGCGAGTGAGATCCCGAACAAATCAGCCAGCCCTTCGGTCCATACGGACAAGTCTCGATCAAAGTGGTAGTCAAAAAACCCGACGGAACCCGCTTTTTGGGCAAGATCGAGGTAGGCATTTGCCTGCCTCAGTCGTTCTTCATTCTCGCGTAGTGCCTTATTAGCCCGATGCTTGTAGAGGGCCGTATCGAGCTGTACCGATAAATCGCGTTCGCTGAATGGTTTGAGGATGTACCCAAATGGGACTGTGGCGCTTGCCCTCTTTACCGTGTCCCGGTCCGAGTGTGCCGTCACAAAAACAATGGCAAGGTCACAAACCTGTAGTAGGCGTTCCGCTGTCTGGATGCCGTCTAAATGACCGGCTAATTTCAGATCGAGAAGGACGAGGTCAGGACGTCGTGTTTGCGCGATCGGGAGTGCTTGCTCCCCGGTAGGAACTGTGTCGATAACTTCGTAGCCAAGAGCAGTGACCTTATTTGTCAGGTCTTCGGCAACGATTGCTTCATCTTCAACGATCAAAACAGTGGGTTGAACCACTTTGTTGAACCCCGCTTCTCAGAAACCCTGAATAGGGGGAGATGGTAAGCCCGGCGTAAGACGATTTATGCTAGGGGGACCCCTAGTTTTTACGGCGTTTCACGGAAAAACAACTAGGATAGTTCCCAGAGCTCTCCGTTTTGTTCCCGATAGGGGATTAGTGGATCAGGGGTTATTCCTGCCGCTTCGCTTTGACAGAAGCCACAGCCGTCTGAATGGCATTATCCAAGTCCTCAGCCGATGTGGTCTGTTTGATCAAGCAAGCCTGGGCGCCATTGTGCATCGCCATCTCTAACAGATTCGGATGCGGCAAATGGGTCAGGATGACCACGGCTATTTCTGGGCGTTTACGATCAGAAATCAAGTTAAAGAGTGCGTGGAAGCCGGATTCCTGCATGTCGAGGTCTAAGACAACACAATCAATCTGATGGGATCGGCAAAGATCGAGACCAGCGTCTCCGCTAGAGGCTTCCAAGACCATATAGTTGAGAGAAGACTTTTTGAGAACTTCACCCCAATACTTCCGGTCTTCATCGTTATCGTCGATAAGGAGAACAGTTGTAACTGCCACGGCAGTAGCCTCATTCCTGAAAGGGACCATAATCCAAGCTGTCAGTTGAGCTGCTTTCAAGACCCGAAGCGTGACATGGCGTACAAGGGAGGCTGGAAGGTGGTAAGCGCAGGTCTATCTAATCGCCTTGATCGCCACGCTCGATCGCTGCACTAAACACACTTGGCCGCTGAGCATTTTGGACAGCTTGCTTAGCCATTTCGATGGAATCATTGGCGGGCATGATGAAGGAAAAAAGTCCGAGAATACTGATGAGCAGCAGCAGCATCCAGACAGGTTCCCAGTCACTGCGCCATTGAGGTCGGCGAGCTCGGAGCTGGGTGGACCTCAAATGCACCCAAGGGTAGAGTCCTCGCGGGGCTGTCGGTGATATGGCCATACTCCCCTGCCTCCGTGGTGAGGTTTTGGAGCTGACGTCCCTTCCCTTCTTAGAAAAGAAAAAAGCAAGGCTCATGCCCTTCGAGATATTGCGTAATTAGAAGGATTTCTGGTTTCGCAGCGTCGTCGTGTGGGAAAGAGTGTTGGTCACAGGGACAACTTGTCCTTCATGTCTAGTAAAGAATGTTCCGTTCAAGCAGCACGTGCATGAGGCAACTTCCGGCGAGTCGGCCGTCGCTGCTTTTTTGCTGCCGGTTGCTTTTTGAACTTCTGTGCTTTCTGATACAACAATTTCCAATCCAAATTATGGGCCTCGGCTTTTGGAAAGAGGTGTGCCTCCTCTTCGTCCACATGATGTTTTACTAAGTCCCTCAGAACCTTGAACTTCGCATCGAAATGCGCCGACCCCGGCCCTGGTCGGAATCTGTTCAACTCCTCAAGCAAGACGTGCATGAGATGATGCTCTTCGACTGACTCGTAAATCATATGAGGGTCTTTAAAGACGGCCCGAAAAGCCGGATACACCACCCGTTCTTCTATCGTCGCGTGAACCGTGAGTTGTCGTATGATTTCTTGAGCGAGGTGGGGTTTTTCTCCATTGTTCGCTTTCGCATACTGTGTGAACAGCGACCGCACTATCTTATGGTCATCCCGGAGCAGTTGAATGACTTGAGGAAAGGAACCGAGCAGTCGTTCGAGCATTGGGGTGCCTCCACTTTAGCTAATCTTGTTGCGCCGTTTTCTCTTCGCTCGAGTGTCCCTTTTTGGCTGAAATTCTGGCCAACGTGTCCTCTATATGGGGCATGAAGTGAGGCGGAGCTTCGCGAAGAGGGCGATGGACATCAGGCCACGCTTGCGAGACTCACCGCATAGTCGCCATCTTTTCTATAATGCAAACACACCTGTCCCGTTCGACTCAGTCGATCCACTTCCAGAAAGACCACATTCCATGTGTAAGGTGCACAGGTCCGTAGCAATTCCTCCATATCGCACTCATCCTTTTCACTGAGTGCATCGAGTATCCTGAGCGTGAGCTCTGCTGGCGAATGCTTGGGAGGCAATGTATACCTCGATGCATCTGCCATAATTGCCCTTTTTGTTCGCGTCTTCTTTTGTACATACTGACGCGGACCATCAATTTGACCTACTAGTGATTATCCTGGGGGTCACGGGGTTCCTGATCCCGCATCAGTGATCGACGTCATGTATTTGAAGGCTCTACCCCACCACCAGCAGGGGCTCGTCCTAGTAGGAACTGTCATGGCAGGCCTGTTACCTATAAGTACATACTGAGAATCCATCAGGAGGACGCCATGAATAACATTCTCTTAGTTGTAGTCATTCTGCTGCTCATTGGAGCGTTGCCTACATGGCCCTATAGCGCTAACTGGGGATACTATCCCAGCGGAGGACTCGGGTTGCTTCTCCTCATCCTGGTTGTTCTACTATTAACCGGACGGCGCTCCGCCGCATAAAACGATTTGTTCTTCTGAGGGTCCCGAGGAAAGTCTTACTGCCTGCCTTCTTTGCCGCATTCATCATCTCGTGACGATTCCATTCGCGAAGGGTAAAACTGGTCTGCGGGAGAGCTTCGCACGAGGTAAGTGAATGAAGGCACTGCCCCATTTGTCATGGGAAATGCCCGCGGAATCTTGTCTCCTCGTCATGCGTGACGCTTCGTTCACAGCTTTTGGAAGGAGCGTCGTGGTTTGTAAGAGACATCCCGCATCACCTGGACGAACTGCGCCTGGTAATTTCTCATGAGGCTGATATCGTCGATTACGGCACCGTACATGAGCCAGTGCTCGGAACAGTTCACCACTCGAACATTGATCGAAGTATCGACCTCGTTCAGTCACGTCGATCAGTTCATTTTAGACACTAATAATATCGAGATATCCAAGTGCACCACAGATGGATGTCAGCCGTTGATAAATATCTTGTTAGGGATAGGGATGCATGACTCATGCAAATTGGTCTATACAGTTGCGGCATGGCTTACAGGTAAGATGGGTTAACCCAGCACGATGCGAATGTGGTGCTCGCCGGCGTCGAGGAGGGGAATATTGTCCCGGCCTATCAACGGCGCGCCATCCAATTCGGTCAGCGTCACGCCACGGGTTGCATTGCGCGGATTCTCAACCGTAATGTGATAGAGCGCCGAGTGATACCGGAAACGAATGGAGTACCCCGGCCAGTGCCGCGGAATACAAGGATCGATGCAGAGCGTATCGCCGCGCAAGCGGAAGCCGAGCATCCATTCCACACCGGCTCGATAGAACCAGCCGGCCGCACCGCTGTACCAGGTCCAGCCTCCGCGCCCGACATGCGGGGGCTCGCCATACACATCTCCGGCGACCACGTAGGGCTCGACTTTGTAGCGCTGGACGTTCGCTCGCGAAGAGATGCGATGGACCGGATTCAAGAGGCGGAACAACTCGCCGGCCTTGTCTCCATCACCCAGCGCCGCGAACGCCAGCACGGTCCAGACGGCCGCATGTGTGTACTGGCCGCCGTTTTCGCGAATACCAGGGACATAGCCTTTGATATACCCGGGATCCTTCGGCATTCGGTCGAAGGGTGGCGTCAGCAGGCGTATCAGCCCGTCCTTCCGGTTCACCAGATGCTGGTCCACCGCCGCCATGGCGCGTGCGCCGCGGCCCGGGTCTGCAGCGCCGCTGATCACTCCCCAGGACTGCGCAATGGAATCGATGCGGCACTCCGGGTCTGCAGCGGACCGAGCGGCGTCCCGTCATCAAAGTACGCGCGGCGATACCATTCTCCGTCCCACCCGTCCCGCTCGATCGCGGCCTTCAATGCGCTGACATGAAGCCGCCATCTTTCTGCGCGACCATGCTCGCCGCGCTGAGCCGCCACCTTGGCAAACTCCCAGAGCACCGTATGCAGAAACCAGCCGAGCCAGACGCTTTCACCCTTGCCCTTGCTGCCCGACACGATTCATCCCGTCATTCCAGTCTCCGGTACCCATGAGTGGAAGGCCGTGACTGCCGACGGCCAGGCTCCGGTCCAACGCGCGCGCGCAATGTTCAAAGAGGGTGGCGCGCTTCGCCGATACTCGCGGCTCAAAATACAATTCCTGTTGTCCCTCGGCCAGCGCTGCGCCTTCCAGGAAGGGCACCAGTTCATCCAGCACAGTCGTGTCGCCAGTGACTTCAAGGAACTGGATGACCGCATACGGCAGCCAGAGCAGGTCGTCGGAGATGCGGGTCCGCACACCGCGCCCGGATGGAGGATGCCACCAGTGCTGCACGTCGCCTTCGACGAACTGCCGCGCGGCCGCCCTCAACAGATGCTCACGCGTGACATCGCGCGCCGCTACGCTGAGAGCCATGACGTCCTGGAGTTGGTCGCGAAACCCGTACGCCCCACTCAACTGATAAAATGCCGCGCGCGCCCAGACCCGGCAAACCAGCGTCTGATAGAGCAACCAGCGATTCAAGATGACATCCATCGCCCGCTCCGGCGTGCGAACCTGTACGGCGCCCAACACCTCGTCCCACCGGCGAGTAACCTCGAGCAACAGCGCGTTCACGTCCGACGCCACGATAGCGATGGAGCAACAGACGCGCCTGCTCCCTTCCCTCTGTCTGGCCGAGAAACCAGACAATCTCCGCGCGTTCGCCTGCGTCCAACTGAATCGACAGTTGCAACGCTGCACAGGGGTCGAGCCCGGCGCCGACCTTTCCGGACAACGTCACCTCCCAGTTCAAGCGCCAGGGGACGCTCGAGGGTCCCATTGCGGCCCAGGAATTCTGTGCGATCACCGGTCCACGATGTATGCTTCCCGGCAAGATCGGCAAACGCGATGCGCCCACCGAACTCGCCACCCCACACGTTCCGCGCAAAGAGTGCACCGGTCTCCGCATCGATCTCCGTGATGATGTAGGGCGCAGAGTCACTGCGGGAACTTCCCAAGATCCACTCGGCATAGGCCGTGACGGAAAGGCGACGCGACCGGCCGGACGCATTCTGCATCGTGAGTCGAGAGATCTTGATCGGATCCTCAGGCGGCACAAATTGCAACAGTTCGACGAGGATACCGTGTGAACCATGATGGAAGCGGCTATAGCCCTGTCCATGACAAGCGATATAGGGTGCCGGATCATCGCGAATCGGCAGCGCGGTGGGACTCCACACCTCCTTTGATTCGTCATCGCGGATATAGAGCATCTCTCCGGACGGATCGGTGACCGGATCGTTCGACCAAGGCGTCAGTTGATTCTCGTGGCTGTTCAGCGACCAGGTAAATCCGGAACCGGACTCCGACACGAGAAACCCGAATGATGGATTCGCAATGACGTTAATCCAGGGCCGCGGCGTCCGCAGCCCTTCGCCAAGAATCGTGACGTACTCGCGGCCATCGTCTGCGAAGCCGCCAAGTCCGTTAAAGAATTCGACGTCCCGTTCAAGCAACGGCACATCCAGGCGTCTGCCCGCCGCGCCGTGCGGCAGGTTCGGCGGCGGCGCAATGCTGCCGGCGCTGTAATCGAGTGACCTGCTCCGCCAATGTGCCCCGCCGGCTCAGCAGGACGACCCGGGCGAACTGCTGCATCAGCATCCGATCTTGCGGAGAGAGCAGTTCGGTCCGCAGAAGATAAATACTGCCCCGCGTGCGCCGCCGGTGTCGGGCAGAAGACGCAATCGGCTGCCGCGCACGAGCGTCTCCAGGGAGCCTTGCAGATCCTGCTCGTAGGACGCTGGCTTTTCGTTCAGGATGATCACGTCGGCCGATAATTGCTTCATTCGCCAGTATTCATGTGCGCGCAGCAATTGCCGGACGATATCGACATCCTCCGCTTTGTCGATGCAGGCCAGCACGATGGGCAGATCGCCCGAGATGCCATGTGCCCACAGCGCCGCACGCTCCAGCGTGCTGTGGCCGAGTGTCTCGGAAGAGGGACGCAGCGAGGCATCGGAGTACAGCACCGCATTGGCCAGTCGCTGGAACAGCTGCGCTTCGTCGGTCCCGATACCGAGGTGATGCAGTTGGACTTGCGTCTGCGTCCAGGCGAGCGACAGGGCACGCTCAAACACTCTCGGGTCGCTGTACTTGTCGGCGAGATCCAACACCTGCTCGCGGGAGGGGCCGACAATGGTCGAAAACACGACACGTGCAGTCCCGCCGGGGAGTACTCGCACCGTGCGGCGCAAGCTCATCACCGGATCGAGCACGGGCCCGACGGTATTCGAGAGCGGCCGCCCATCGATCATCGAGACAGCCGTACGGACATGGTGCCCGCGTCCGAGAAACCGGGCGCGATCCGTTTCATATTGCAGTGCACCCACGGTGTCGCCTTCGACGACCACCACCTGGGCAGCCCACACCGTCGCGTCCTCATCCGACCGCCTGCGGCGCGTCGCGAGCAGCGCGCCGATCTCCGGCACAAATTCTGTTTGCACAAAGAGATTCGCAAAGGCCGGATGGGCCACATCGACGGCCTGTGGAGCCAGGGACAGCTCGGCATAGGAGGTGACCTGGAGATCGCGCGCTCGTGTCCCCATGTTAGTCACGGAGATGCGCCGCACTTCAGCATCATCCTCGGACGACACCACGACCTCGAAGCGTCGTGCTCCAGTCGCCATCCCGCCGGATAATCTCGGCTCGTTCTTCTGAAAATGACACCTCATAGTCGTCGGCCTCGACGCCGCTGGGCTGATAGCCGGCCGACCACACGGACCCGGTCTGCATGTCGCGCAGAAAAATATAGGAGCCCCAGCAGTCCCGCGTCGCATCCTCGCGCCAGCGCGTCACCGCAATATCCCGCCACCGGCTATACCCTGAACCTGCGACGGTCAGCATGACGGCATACCGGCCGTTGGACAGCAGATGGGTTCGCGGGGTCGCCTCATGCGGAGAGGTAAATCGCCGCGACACCGGTGGAATGAGGTCGCGGACTTGCGCCGCGGCAGAGACTTCTTCCGCGCGTGGTCGCGCCACCGGCACGTCGCGCGGCGTACGTTCCTGGAGCAGGAGTTCGGTGGCCCTGACGATCGGCTCGGCGTGGAAACGGTTCCTCATTACCCCATCGTTCAGGACATTCGCGATCGCGACCAACGACATGCCCTGATGATGCGACATATAGGCCCGCACGATGGCGACGTCTTTTCCTTCGGGCACCCGCGTGCCGGTATAATCCAGTGCCTCATAAAACCCATAGGTTCCCCTGCCGCCGGCCTCGGCAAGTCGGGCAAAGTCTTGCGTCGCCGCGGCGGGATCGATCATGGCTGCGAGTGCAGCGGCGTATGGCGCGATGACGACATCTTCGCTGAGGCCGCGCTTGAGTCCCAGACCCGGCACACCAAAGCTGGAGTACTGGTACGTCAGGTCGAGATCGCGCGCGTTATAGGCCGACTCCGAGACGCCCCAGGGCACGCCGCGCTCTGCACCATATTGAATCTGCCGACGGACGATCAGCTCATACGTCCGGCTCAGCAAGCTGCCTGCCGGAAAACGCATCACCAAGGCCGGCATGAGGTATTCGAAGATGGAGCCCGACCAGGAAACCAGCGCCGAACCGTTTCCCACGGGCGTCAGGGCACGGCCCAGGTGAAACCAGTGAGCGGACGGGACGTCGCCCTTGGCAATGGCGATAAAGCTCGCCAGTCGGGCTTCCGACGCCAGCAAGTCGTAGCAATTGGGATCCAGACTGTTCTCGGTCATGCGATAGCCGATGGACAACAGCTTCCTCGTCGGATCGAAGAGGAACGTGAAATCCATGGCGCGAACCATCTGCTCCGCTGTCTGCGCGATGGCCGCGAGACGGCGGATGAGGGCGGCGGCATCCGCGGCCGATTGCCGTATGGCATCAGCCAGCAGATCGATCCTTGCCAACTGGCCCCGTTCTGTAACGGATTGCTGAGCGAGTCTTCCCGCAAGCGCTCGAGCGCACGGAGCGCCGCCGCGAAGCATTCCGGTACGGCCGCCAGCGTGGGAACAGGATGAAAGAACGGCTCGATGGTCGACCACTCCGGCACCGGCCCGGACTGACGGTCGAACAGAGCCGCGAGGGCTTTCGGACCTAAGCGGACCCATGGAAGCAACAGTTCTACGTCCCGAAAATGGCTTTCAACGCAGGCTCGAACCGCATCGGCCCAGATGCGCAACTCCCCATCCGGCCCGTCTGCACGCTCCAGCGAGAAGGCCTGCGCCATGTCTGCGACGGTACGGGACGAGGTGGTCAGTTGAACAAACCGGGCGGTCCAGCCGGCGGCATCGATCGGTCGCGACAGCAGCGACATGGCCAGCGTATCGACAGCCTGGCTCAGCTGTTTCCGCGTCACCGTATACGTCTGTTGCTGATCCGGAATCTCCGCCAACGCATCGCGTAATAACCGGATAGCATCGTTAATTCCGGTGAACAGATCGCCTTCGACAGAGGATTGCTGAATCAGTTCACGGCACCCGTTGCCTAACGACCACCAAATGTCCCGCGAGATTCCCGCTATCTACTGAGGACACATACTTGGGATCCAGCGGATGGAGAGTGCGTGTGTCGTACCAGTTGTAGAAGTGTCCACGAAACAGCTCGAGGCGGTTCATCGTCGCCAGCGTGGCTTCCAGCCGTTCGGTCGCCTCGAGGGTCCCCAGCCATCCAAGGTCACGGGCGACCAGGGTCGAGAGCAGATAGAGTCCGATATTGGTCGGCGACGTCCGATGGGCCACGACGGGTTTCGGATCTTCTTGAAAGTTATCGGGTGGCAGCGCATGGTCTTCCGGAGACACAAACGTCTCGAAGAACCGCCAGGTCCGCCGCGCTATCAATCGCAGGGTCCGGGCATCGGCCGGAGAAACCGGCGCGGCCCCGGTGAGTCGAGGAGGCAGGCTGACCCAGCGCGCCACGGCAGGAGCCGCCATCCATAGCAGGATGAACGGTGCCGCCGCAGCCCAGGAGTCGTACCATCCAAACATGTGCGACCCCACCAGCAGCCATGACCGCGAGGACGATACTCGCCAGCCATGCGCCGATACATCCCCACCAGGTTGCATGTGTAAGCGTCCTCGGCTTGGGCTGCGGTCACCCACTCCAGCATCCGCGTCCGCGTGATGACGAGACGGCCGAGAGTCCGAAGAATTGCGTCCGACATGAGCCAGGTCTGGTATGCCAGGAAGGTGACCGTCAACGCGATTTGGGTCGCGGCCAACTTCAGATCGGTAACCGCACCACGAACGTGGCTGCGTACGGAAATACCGCGCCGGCGTGGATAGAGTCCGAGGACGAAAGACAAGAGCGATGGAATCGCGATCGTGGCCAGAATAAAGCAGGACCAGACCCAGGCAGCCCCCTGTGGTAACAGCCACCCGGCTAACAAGGCCAGGAATGCGGCGGGAGCCGACAGGGTACGGCGGAGGTTGTCGAGAATCTTCCAACGACCGATTGCGGGAATCATCACCGCGCGATGCGGCTCAGATCCGGTATGTCCGCGCCCGAGAAGCCAGGGCAACAACTGCCAATCGCCGCGTGCCCATCGATGCTGCCTGGCTGCGGCGGCTTCATAATGGGAGGGAAAGGCTTCGAACAGCTCAATGTCGGTCGCGAGCGCCGTGCGAGCGAAGAGGCCTTCAAAGAGATCGTGGCTGAGCATCGCATTGTCCGGCACCTTGTCCGCCAAGGCCGCCTCGAAGGCGTCGATCTCGTAAATGCCTTTGCCGGTATAAGACCCTTCACGGAACAGATCCTGGTACACATCCGACACGGCGGATGCATAGGGATCGATCCCGCTGGGGCCGGAAAACGTCCGTTGAAAACAGGAGCCCTCCCCATCTGTCGGTAGCGAGGGCGTAATTCGTGGCTGCACGACTCCATACCCTTCAACGACGCGTCCGGCGAGAGGGTCGAACCGGGGCCGGTTCAGAGGATGGGCCATGGTGCCGATCAAGCGGTGCGCGGCTCCGCGCGGCAACTGTGTGTCAGCATCAAGCGTGATGACGTACCGCACAGAAGGAATGCCTTCGGGGGGCTGCCCGCCGACGGACATGAACGTCGTGCTGTGTCGAGCCGCGCAACAACTGATTCAACTCATGCAGCTTGCCTCGCTTCCGTTCCCATCCCATCCAGGTGTGCTCGGACTCGTTCCAGACACGCCTGCGGTGAAACAGCACGAAACGCGAACCACCGCCGGACGCGGGACCGTACCGCTTGTTCAGGTGCGCGATCCCCTCCACTGCCGTCGCCAGCAGTTCCGCATCACCCGGCATACTTTCACTCTGGGCATCTCTCCAGTCCGAGACCAGGGCGAAGCGCAGGTCATCATCCGAATTCGCCAGATAATGAACTTCCAATCGCTCGACTTGCTCCTCGATGCCCTGTTGGCTCGTGAGTAACGTGGGCACCACCACGATCGTTCGCAACTCTTTGGGAATACCGTTCCGCAATGCCATCCGAGGCAATGGCCGCGGCCCGAGGATCGCCATCACCGTGCGATTGATGAGCGCCATGGCGAGATCCGACGCCGGCACGAGCGCAACGAGACCGAGGAGCACAAGGCCTGCGGTCGTCACGCCCGGCTTCCACGGCATACCACAGCGGCAAGGCCAGGACCATGGCGGTCACCACTGCGAGGGATCCCAGATAGCCCGGCGCCGAAGCCCGGACATACCAACGCAGGAGTCGGCGTTTCCAGGACACCCGGTAGCCGAGTTCCCGCTCAAATGCCCGGCGTCCTTGGGAGATGAGGTAATAGCCAGGATCCGATATGCCGCTCCCGCTCCGGCTGCTCACTCGCATGCGGCTCAACATCAGTGCCCGCCTGGCGCGATCCACGACACGGGTCGTCACGTCGATTTCTGAGAAACCCGAGCCACGGGACAAGATCCTCGATGGCATGGCGGTATGTGTCCCGGGTGACAAAATCCATTTCGGCGAAGCGGGGCTCGCGACGAAGAATGTTATCCACCGGGCTGACACTCTCGAAAAATTCCGCCCAGTCAAACGCGGACGTCAACCGCATGCTGGTGATGATATTGCGCACAGTGACGCTCATGGCCGCCTGCTGCTGGTGCTCGGCGTGTACCATGTCGTCGGCAGTCGTACCCTGCGCGGCCAGGCGTTCGTCGAGCCACAGCAGCACGGGGCGCACCTTGGGATCCAGATCACGTAGTCGCTGGACAAGCTGCACGGCAAACGCCGTTGCCAACGGTCTGTGCTCAAAGCGACGGAGAGCCGTTGCCGAAGTCTCTACGGCCAATGCCCCGGTACCCAGCAGACCGTCGGCCAGTTCGTCGGCTTCCAGCCGGGCAGCGCGGCTGTGAACGATCCGCTCTGCCAGCCTGCGAAGATTCTCCACCAGCACGACACGCAGCGAGATCGCCACGGCCCACAATTCACCGATCGTCAGCGGTTGCACGCGCTGGTAGGCCGCCACAAAACGGCGCAGCATCTCGGGGTCGAATCGACTGTCCGTGTGTGCGACGAATGCCCAGGCCACTCCGAAGACCCGTGGATAATTCTCCAGGTGGCCGGATGCCAGTTTGGGCAATTGCCTGTAATACCCGGGAGGTAAATCATCGATGATCTCGCGAAGCTGCTCGTCCACGATGTGAAAGTTGTCGACCAACCATTCCGCTGCAGGGGTGATCGTTTTCTCCTCCCGAATCGCGCGGGCGATGGTCCGGTAGGACTTCACCAAGACCCGTCCATTCTCGAGGACTCGTGGCGTGAGTAACCGGCCCCGCCGTGAATCGCCGGTAATGGTCTGGGCAGCCGCCAGACTTTCAGCATGCTGTTCAAGCCGCTCGACGCCAAAAAGCTCTGCGCGAATCGGTTCTTCCAGCTCTGGATCCAGCGTCGTAGATGAACGGATCATATGCATGGGGCTCCGGATTAACTTCGGATTCGTCTGGTCAAATCAACTGCAAGGAAACGTCTGATAGGAAAGCCGGCGGGATAGACGGCTTAAACCCTAATATCCGGAAACGGCGAGATCGGTAGAACTTGCCATGACCACCCAGCCCTCTAAACGGTCACCAACGATCGAGGAATACCCACCGCTCAGAGCGCACAGGACTTCCGGTCCTACAGTATGCCAGGGCGGAGAGCCTGCGGTCTAATCACAATTGCACAGTGATGACACAGGAAGGCTTCACGAGGCGCGAAGGAAAGCAGCCAGCACGGCTGAAACAGCCGTTCCGCTCTTTGAACTTGAAGGGTGTAATCCTAGCGAGAGAAAACGGCGCCACCACGATCTCTCCTGACAGTGAGCCCTCGACGATTCAACATGAGGCGCAATTGACCGTTCCTGCTCAGACGAGCCACTTCGCGGAACACCTGCTTCCACGTTAAGTCCGGAAATTGGCAGACCACTTCCTCAATCCGACAGCCAGGCGCGTCAGACACAGCTTCCAGGATCCGATCACTAATGGTGGATTCCAGTGTCATGGCACTGTCTCCGTTCTTCGACCTGCCATAGGTTCTGCCATGTGACGGTCGAATCAATCACGGAGGGACCGTGATACACTCCCTTGGTTTCTCACTCCCAATTCAGTGACCACTCGTGTGGGTTTGGCAGATAGAGCTATCAGACGAGACAGATCCTGTCTGTTCAAAATTGCTCAGTTTAGAGAATTCAGATGGGGCGGCCTTGGGCTTGGTCGGCTATCCTTCTTGGCTAGGTTCGCAGCCGAGCCTTCTATAAGGACTTGATATATTTGGATAGTTTGGCTGATGACTCGTCGACACACCGAGACAGCTGTTCCCGCGTCATTCGCCGGATTCGAGCGGATACCGGAATACCATGGGGCGTTCATGGCCGATCTTACTCAGAAGTGAAACGTATCGTCCTCCAGAACACTTCGGCAACTGATTGTGTATGTTGGCTGTTGATCTGCATACGGATGGCGACCGCGCGTTCAGGACTTTCCCCATAGAGGTTCCGAAAATCTTCGACGAGATTGCGCTTTTCGGTTAACCACTTGCCGATCTGACCGGCTCCTGACTCGACCACCATGGCCTTCACATTCAGGTAAATCGGACCAGCGCCGTCCCCGATCGTCCCTTTTGGCGCAGTGGGGTCCCAGATGTAGCTGATGACTTTCCGACGCTCAAAGAACGTCTTGGGAAAGACGACGAGCAATTGAGCGGCCTGGTCATCGGTGTCGGGAGACGAAAAATCTCCCCCCGCCGGCGGAACAGTCACCTTCCACTCCCATTCGAGATATGGCGTCTGTCTCAAATCCACGGTGATGCTTTTCTCCAAGGCGAACGAAGACGATTCGGTTCGTAACTGAATGGCCTGATCCTCTCCGTCATCCACAACATTCCAAATGCCCGTTCCGACGTGGACCGGTTTGTCCCATTCCGCAAGAGTCTCTGTCTTTCCTCTGCCCAGGATGATGACTTCTTCTGCGGCACACAGTGATCCGACGCTCACCACCCCTATCAGGATAGAAAGGTAAATGGATATTCCTGCAAAAGGCCTTAGATATCGCGCCATCTATATGAACCCGACAGTGCGGTAAACGTGACGACACCCTCGTGTCAGTGATCCTCTACTCCTCAACAATTCCTGATTAAAATGAACCAGTGTAGTTTGTCAACGAGGGGGTTCGCTAAGAATGTATTGGAAGCCAAAACTCAGAGACCGCTGTGAAATGAGGAGAGTCGCTTCTTTGTACGGCTGGCTGTCAATTGAGGAGCTGGCGCAACGCTTCCGGGGGACCTTAGTGTCCGACGGTCTGGGTGTCATTCCACTCCGCGGGTTCCCAAAGATCCACACGGTTACCCGATACCTCAAAGCGCTGGTGCGCACTGAAGACCCGTTCTACGTCCTCGGAACTCGCCATATGGACGATCCCGAGACCGAGAGAATGGCCATACTCATCTCTGAGCACTTGTGCGAGCACCACCGTTCCGAACGGCTGAAAGGCCTGACGGAGCGTATCATCTGTACAAAAGTAAGTCAGCCCGCTGACGTGAATGTGGGTGTTCATGTCGGGCCTCCCGGTGAAAAGCAGGAATCGAGCACAGGCTCCATTGTGCCTGTAGATCACCGGACCGTCTGGTCACAATTGCTCTCCTTCGAGATATTTTCGAAATATCTACTGGGAGGTCATTTCTCTTCGCCTGATCGAGCGCCAACCTATTACAGTTCTTGGATAGAGGCCAAGCAGGCATCCTGCGGCGACCAGTATGGAGATAGAGTGCCCGCCGCTCATTCGCCTGTCCACTTGGCTTCCATGCCCGCCAATTGGGCCTTCCCCAGCCTCAGATTTGTACTGTACAGCCGAAGATGCTTGATCTGCGCCTGGACATCTGTGAGCACACGATCGATCTTCTCAAGTGTGATCGTGAGCCCGACCGGCCTCTGCTGTAATGTCTGCCCGCCTTCCTCACTGTTCGTCACATAGACCGATAATTCGGATATGTCATTTTGCTTTGGTTCCATAATCGAGCCCCCCTCAACTCCTGATTCACCATGGAATGTTCAACAGACGATTCCCTCGGTGTAGAAACCTCACTGATTACCAAGAGGCCATTCTTACTCGGTACACATTGGGCCAGCCTTGAGGACTAGCCCAATCTTTGTGCCTGAACTTCGACCTTCGTATCCCAACCTACATCTTCGGTGGCGGGACGGTCTTAATGGACACTGCGTGGTTCTTTTCGGTGGCCTGGGCCTCGACCTTGTCGCCGGCCTTGATGGCGCCATCCAGCTTCGTGGTCTTATCGACATGCAGGCGAGTTTCCTTGCCGGACATATCCTTCACCACGTAAAACTCCCCATCAATCTTCAGCAGGTCCCCTTGAAGGGTCTGGGTGCTCGGCTCTGCCGTGTCACCAGCCGCGTATGAGAGGGGCGCCATCCCGGTACTGAGGATCATTGCGAACACGAACAGACCGATGAGCTTCTTCATGACGGAACCTCCTTGTGTATTGTGATGTTGCGTGCACTTGTGCTGACGCAGTCGTATCGGCCCCACACGAGCGATGCATTGCCCCAGGCCTTAGGCCTTTCTTTTACCGTGAGATCGTTCTTCACGGACTTCACGCCCGGTACGAACCACGCCGTCCAGGACGCATGGGCACTGGTCATGAGGTCCGGTACCTCGCCGGTCAACGAGACGACCCCCGCATTGGTCTGAACAGCAATATGGGCGTTCTTCAGATGTGAGTCCTTCGCAATCTTCTTTTGTACGCGTTTCGTAATGGCCTCATCCTTCTCCTCCACCGCCTCGCGTTTGGATGGGGCAACCACCTCGAGATCGTTCTTCACCGTCGCGACGCCATCGACCATTTTGGTGATATCCCCCGCCGCCTGCTTGGCCGCATCGGAATCGACCTTGCCGCGGAGCCTCACGACGCCCTTCGTGGTCTTGACCTCGATCTGCCGTCCTTTGACCCGACCATCGGCCGCGAGGGCGATCTTGGTTTTCGCCGTGACCCACGAGTCGTTGATCGGTGTCTTCTCGTCGGCCTTGCCCGCGGCGGTCACTGATTCGGCGATGAATGCCCCACCAACCACCAGGGCCGTGCAGAGTGTTAGTACAGAGCGTATGTTCATGATTGTCCCCCTAACTGGCATGTGAAATGACTCAGTGATCCATCTCTCTCGTATCGATGACTTTCCATGAGCGCATGTTTTCCTTCGCGACTTCCGGCTGAGACCGCTGCTGCCACTGGCCGGCCCATCGGATGAGTTCGTCTTTTTCCTCGCTGTACCGCTCTCGAACCAAGCGGACACAGTGACTCCCGTACCGTTCCTGGAGCATGCCGATGACTTTCTCGTAGCTCCCTTCGATCTGCTGCAAGTGGTCGTCGGTAAACTTGCCCCACTGCTGTTTCAGGTCGCCTTTGAACCGCATCCATATCCCCTTTAGTTGATCGGCATTCATGGTTTCCTCCTAATGACCATTATGGCGGAAAGCCCGGCTATGGTATGGTCAAAATTGCTCAGGCTGAATGAATTCATGGGGCGGTTCGGATGAGTAAGATAGAATCCATTAGGAAGGACACCATTAGGGTCTTCCCGTCATTGATGCTATAAAAACGCTATGACAAAATTGTGACTGGGCTTTCGGATTTGGTGATCAGCCTTCAACCAAAACCGGTATGAACACAAGCCGTTTGAGTTTCGTCACCAGGTCTTGGATCATTTGTGGACTGCTCCTGAGCGTCACGGCGGGTGGCCTTCTGACAACCACGGCTCAGGCGGAGTGGTATGTCGGTGGGTATGGAGGCATTTCCGCTCCTGGCTCGCTCTCGAATGTCACCGTCTCCGATGCAACCCTGGGAGGCGGCGTGACTAACGCCCGCATCAATGATCTCGAACTCGAGTCTGGTCTCCTTGGGGGTGTAAAGGGGGGCTATTTCCTTGAGTCGCGTCCTTGGCTGGGAATAGAAACAGAGCTGTACACCATGAAACCAGACGTGAAGCAACAGACGATTGTGGGAGGGACGGCCTCAGGCACCGTGTTTGCCGCTAACATCCCGACCACCTCACTTCGGCTTAGTGTCTGGGCTGTCAACCTGATTATCCGCTCGCCGTCCATGAGCGACGTCTTTCAACCCTATGGCGGCATCGGGTACGGATTGTTCTTTGCTACCGGCTCACAGGGTGGACAGTCGAACACCCAAATTAATCCTGGATTTCAGTTCGTCGCGGGCGCCCGGTATGTGTTGACACAGGAATGGGCGTTGTTTGGCGAATTCAAGTACAACAACACGTCGATCAGGTTTAGCGGGATCAAAGGAAGTTACGACTCCCAAAATTTTGTCGTAGGGCTGATGTGGCATTTTGGGAGGTAGATTGACCGTCGGATGTGTGTCGGTTGGCTCCTCGCGACCGTGATTACTGAGGTTGGGCCTCCGGACCGACGTACTTGTAGCCCTTACGCTTCATGCACTCTGTCAGAAGGGGGACGTGGATCCAGTAGCCCAAATTGTCTGTGATGATTTCCTCTCTTTTCTCAGACTCTGCATACTTCACGGTGGACCACATCTTACAGGCATTGTAATCCGTGAGCACCTGCGAGGACGGCACCTCCTTGGCTTCCCAATACGTTGAGGAACTCGGGACACGCTCCACGGAAATGCATCCTGATATCCCCAATACGACGCACCACCACATCACCGCACACTTCCGGACAAAGGTAGGTTTCGTTGTCATGATCTCTCCTCCAACTCTTTCACCGCCGTTGTCACAGGGGCCTCGTCATACTGCCGAAAGCCAGCCGGGAGACGATTAACTGTATGTCCGAGGTGCGTGCAGAGCCTTGCTGCTCTTTGACGCTAATGCTCCGTGACGATGCGGTAACAGGGATTTCCGTGTTGGCTAGCTGGGACACGACCACTGACCCACCTACTCGGACAGGAGTCGAACCTGTGAGTCTATCTTCCTGTATACCGCCGTCCTAATTATGTCAATGAAGGGCAAGACATTTGGTTGGCGAGACCGACCAGGGTGCGGGGCTGAAAATCGAGTTGCTGCCAAAGAACTTACTCGATTACACCTTCTCGCTTATTGAGAGGCGGATCCATGCGTCCGCGACAGTGCCATGAGGGGTGCGGTCTTTTCAAACCGTTTCACAACGAGGGCTCTCTCCTTCAGTTTCTCCACTAGTCCCGCATAAGTGTTATCGCGGATAATGCGGCTAAACTGTGTCCGGTAGTTCCTCACGATGCTGGCGCTGTCAATCAACACGTCGTACACGAGCCAATCGCCAGAATGGTTCTCTAACCGGAAATCCAACGAGGTATCCACCTTGGGACCAATCAAGTTGGTTCTGACTTCGGCAAAGCTGCCCTCACGTCGTTCCGAGAGAAAGACGACCTGTTCATCGTAATACTGGTCGATCTTGATGGCGACTGTGTCTCGTATTAATTCAACAAAAAGGCGAACAAATTCCTGCCGCTCTGTGTCATTGAGTCGGTTCCATTGAACCCCCAGAGCGCGTTGGGCCATTTGCTCATAGTTGGCGCGGTGTCGTATGACTTGCTCAATTTGCTGGCGCCGTTCCTCAAACCGGCCCGGCTGCTTCAGTGCCTCATTGCCCAGGATAGAGTGTAAATCGGTGATCGTGTTTTTCACCGATTCAGTGGGGGAGTATTCGGACGGCGCCACTCGCATGACGCCATCCACGATGGCAATCGCCGGCTGTCTCTTCAGCCGATAATGGCCCGAGTTATCGACGACCATTGTCCCGCTGGATGACGTCCCGCTGGATGACCCCATCGAGGCGCATCCAGCAACTGGGGCAACCATTCCGAGAACAATGATCCATGAAGCCAGATGGAATTGCATGGGTACCTCATCTTGATGACGCCGTTATTACAAATTGCATTGTACCCCGCTGCAGTGATGGCGATCTGTTCAAAATAGCTCAGAAACCAAGACAGAAACCCTTCTCGTCAAGATTGCCTTGGAGTGACCCTCAGCCGTCGGGGTTATTCGCGCCATTCGACGGCGCCGAACCTGGTGCTTCCGAGAAAGGTGTAGGCGACATAGATGGTTCCCACCGACTGGTATGTGCGGGGCAGGTCGGAATAGTGGGCATCCCGTTGCGACGCGACGTACTTGAGCGCGAGGGCATGGCGGTCGTACACGCGCACGGTGAACGACGCCGTCCCGCGGACGACGTTCTCCCATCCCCGCTTCTCGGTAGAACCCACGCCGCTGACATAGTACTCATGCGCTGTCATGTTGAGCATGGCCCTGTCGCCGAGGATGAGTCGGAGCTCGAGAAGTCCCTGCGGGGTGACGCCGTAGTGATAGTCGCGTTCCCCCGAGCCGTGGATGGTGCCCGCCGCGCCGTAGCCGACACCGCCTAGGGCCGTGCCCTGGAGCGCCACCGCGCGCGAAAGCCACCACTGGGCGGTAGTACCCAGGTTGAGGGCCGTATTCGAAACGCGGAACACCTGCGGCGAGATGTAGTCGTACGTCCCGTAGAGGCCCCATACCCCGCGATAGGAATCGCCCGCTGCGTATGGCGCTCCGAAGAGGAGGCCACGGGTTATGATGTTCTCAAAGGTGTTGGCGGTGGAGGCGGTGAATTCGAAGTTGAAGTAGTCGAAAGGGCGTGTGTAGCTATAGCCTGGCTTCCCCGGCAGCCCGTAGGCTATTTGGAAATCTGCGGTCGCCTGATTCTGTTTGAAGTCCGATGTGGCTGGCCCGGTCAGGTGCGTGTTCAGCCCCGCGCCGAGTTGAAATCGCGTGGAGATGGCGGGACTGTGGCTCGGAAACACCGCGTCGAACCGGTTGCCGAACACGAGGCGGTTGAGGCCGGTGGGCGGCGAGATCACCGCCGCGCCCAGCTCGCGCCAGAAACCGGGCGAGCCGTCGTCGCTCTCGAGCAAGAGGCTGGCCATGCGGAAAAGCGGTTCGCCCAGGAAACTGCCGCCGATAGGGGTCGTGATCTGGTCGTTAATGGACGGAGCCCCGGTCTCGCCCCCCATCTCCCAAAGAAAGCTGCCGACGGCGGCATACCCGAACGATTCCCAGAAGTTGAGGCCGGTCGATCGCGCTAATCCATAGTAGATCGACCCTCCATACGGGTGCAGGAATTGGTTCGTGGCGAACGGATCACTGTCGACCACCCACTTGGAATCGGTCAAATTCGTCTGGAACGACTTGGTACCGGTACGGTACACATCCTCCGGCTCGACGAAGTGCCGGTCAAACTGATTCAATAGGAGGAGGTATCCGATAAGTTCCACCGCCGGGATGACATAGCTCTTGCCGGCTCCCGTCTCCCAGTTCAGAACCTGTCTCGGCCCCTCTGGAGCTGGGGGGCCGATGGGATCAGATTGCGGCGGTGCCGGCGATGTAGGCGCGTCGGCTGAGGTAGGTTCCTGGGCGAAGCTCGCGCCCGACATCACGAGGGCGAGGGCGAGCGCACCGGTAAGGAGCGCACAAATGAACTCGCCGGCACCGGAGGTTTCACTCGACTCCACCATGTTGCCGAACCGCGGGCGGGCACCGGCTGCTAAATGGCGCAGCCGTGATCTCTCACTGTCCATCAATATCCCAGCGCTGAGATCTTCACGACTCTTGGACGAGGGGGGCGTCAGACCTCCAGCTGTATGATGAGGCCGCCTTTTCGTCAAGGAAATCGCGATTAGTAGGATGCTGAAAACGTCCGCCAGCGGCGTTCTCGCATCGCTCAGAGGTTCAACGTAGGATTTGCTGGAGGCAATACCTGTCCGCTCGCAGTTGATCGAAGCGAGCAGGTCAAGCGAAGCTTGGTATGTACCTCTTCGTCCACTAACAGCTGGGGTCATACCCTACAGGTAGCGCCACCCTTGACGTGCTTCTTTGCGTATCAGTCGCGGTTCACCGAATCGAGGGCCGCTTGGATCTCGCCGAGTACGCTCAATTTTTGTGTCATGTCCAGGCCCTGAGACGCCGCAATATCTTGGGCACAGAATTGCAGGAGCGGGATCAGTATGCGGCACTCATCCCGTAGATGCTTATCGAAGGTGAAGCAGCGCAGGGTCGGTTCGACCCTCTGACGGACTTCGCGTTCATACCGGGGATCGGCATGATCGATCCGGCGCAACGTTTCCACTTCCTGCTCCAACGAGGTTGCAAGGGTTTTGATCAGCGTCAGAATGGAGTCCAAACGGAGCCGGCCTTCGGTCCATTGGGTGGCAATATGGCCATCGAGACGTGAACCGGCTGCGTCAGTCCCGCGGATGCTGCTTTTGTCGGAACGATGCCGTTGTCTAAACCATTCCCGAATGATACCGAATGAATAATAGATCGCGACAATGCCGGCAACAATGCCGAGCAACAAGAATACAATGGAGGCAATGTCTAGATTCTTCACAGCGTGTCCTTAACGTCGTTCCCTCATCCGAATATCCGGTCAGATTCCCATGTACAGAACAATCTCGATACGTCGATTCATTTGTCGCCCTTCTTCGGTCTCATTGCTCGCGATCGGTCGGATGTCCCCATACCATTCGATGATAAAGCTCTGCGAATCCGATCCATTCTCTTTCAGAACATGTACCGTTTGAGTTGCACGGGCTTTAGACAAAGCCAACTTCTCGAAATACTCATTAGAATGGCCAGAGACCGAGGCCTTGTCAGCATGCCCCGCGACTCGGATTTCCTTGAAAGAAGCTGCCTTGAAAAGAACCCCCATCTGCCTCAGCACTTCAATACCATCAGGCGTGATCTCCGGATTCCCGGCATTAAAGAGCAGTCGTTCGGTCAGAATGACCGTGAGATGATCGCTTGACCGTTGCATCCTGACGTCACCGTTGAGCAATGCCGTGCCAAGTACCTGCTCCAAATCCCTCTGCACCTGGGTAAGTGATCGCTCAGTGCTGTCTACACATCCGATCAACAGAGCCATGCTCATCACAGCAATTCCAAGAAAGGTGACGGTCTTCACGGTCTCTCACAGGTCCCCTCTAGAGCCGCTCACGTGCCCGCTGAATGGCCGCGCGCCCGGCGACTAACGTACGAGTTTCTGAAGAGCGGTGTGCAGAGCTCGATCCTCCTTGTACTCTGCCGTTCTCGTCGTATCCGTCATGGGTGCCTTCACCCGTGAACCCGACGATGGACCGGGCGCAGATCTGGCACAGGTACGGTCCTAGAGTTGTGGATGCCAAGGATACTTCCCGATGAGTTGACCCGCACTCGCAGCAGGAGACGAAGTCACTTGAGACAGAGTTGTGAAAGGACCGGGCGACTCGGCATGTCATGATGTCTCCTCCTTCCTATGCTTAGCAGCGACGGAGGGATTTTCGTATCTCGCGACCCGTTGGCGTGCACGATCCTGAGAGGATCTTTGTCACTGGCGACGAGTGACAATGATATGCCTGTCGAAGAACGGAGGCTGGTCAAAACTGCTCAGTGAGGGAGATGGGAATTGGCGGCCCCGCGGGAGGACTGCACCCTCCCGGTCCATGGCTTAGCCGCCACCGTCAAGCACTGATGCATGCATTGGAAGCGCAAGATCCGCCTGGATTACGGTGAGCACATTGTGATCTGTTTTGATCAGCAGTCCCCCGTCTTTTTGCGTAAGGTTGAGACTCTATTACATCCTGCCAACCTTGTCTCAGGAAGGGGGATCCCATGAGCGCGACGTTGTACATTGACGGTCTTCTCGCATCGATTCCGGAACCGACACTTAAGGAGATGTTTTCCCAATTCGGAAAAGTCCTCACAATTGAAACCCTGAAAGCCCGTACGCCCCAATCAGTGACCGTTGGCAAAGTGGAAATGGAAATGCGAGAGGAAGCCATGAAGGCGGCGCGGGCCCTTCATCGATCTGATTTGGGTGGAAAACTTTTCCTCGTCTTTATGTGATGAGATCCGTGCACTCCGAACTTCACTTCCTGATCTGTAGCTGTTAGGAGCTGTAGGAAAAGAGATCTGAGGCGAGCGCGGAAGGGATTGGGGGGCCAGGCCCTAGTCGTGGAGGACGACATTGAGGAGAGAACTGTGCACGTGCAACTCGCCGTTGTAATCGATGAAGCCCATCTTTCGGAACTTAGCGCCCTGGGGAAAACTGTGAAAGGCGAGTTGATCGGCGACCAAGCCTCTTTCAGAACCGACGGAGGTGCGCACCGCTATGCTTTCTTGGCTCCAACGATGAGCAATGCAATTCCGCCGGCGAGAGCTAATCCTCCGACCAGGGGCGGAAGCGGAATGGTCTGTTTCTTGTCGACCGTGGCTTGGAGTGGCCCGAGGTCGATCACATTTTCTCGAGTTGTATAGCTGATGCCTTGGTAGACCATGGCTACAATGCCGAGCACGATGAGCGCGACCCCGAGATTCGTTGCCGTGTTCATTGTCACGTCCTTTCGTTCGTCAGGAAACTAGCCGTTCCTCGCGCACGATGCAGGAACCTGCACGTCCGCCGCCGGCCTTCGGCTCAGTGCACTGCCATCAAAGTCGACCAGTCAGGAACCCCGCCGACCAACTGCAACCACCTCGTGCCGCGCTAGCCCAGCATACCGTCGTTCAGGAGGCCGGCCAGATCCTCTGCATGTTCTTCTTCTTGCGCAAGGATCCCCTCCAATACTTTACGGGTCGTGGGATCATCAGTGCCGACATAGGCGACCATTTCGCGATAGCTGTCGATCGCGATCCGTTCGGCAATCAGGTCTTCCGTGATCATCTCCACCAATGACTCCCCTTCGACATATTCCGAATGGCTCCGGTTCAGAATCCCTTCAGGAGACAGATTCGGCTCACCCTCCAAGTTGGACAATGCGTTCGGCCAATTGATCGGCATGGAGCTTGTTCCTCAGCGGCATGCTGGAGAAACTCGCCCTTCACGCTGAGGGAACTGATCCCGGTGGCCATGAAGTAATGGCGCTTATAGCGAAGGACGCAGACGATTTCCGTCGCGAGGGCTTCATTCAGCAGCTTGATCACCGTCTCCGCTTTGGCCTTGTACCCCGACTGTCATGGCGCCGTCCTCAATCCCTTGTCGTGCCCGAGCCCGGAGCGTCTTCACATCAGTCAGACCGATGGCTTCTTTCACGATTGCCTTCCTTTCGGGAGGTGCGAGGCGCTGTTGTTCCAGGTTGCACCGTTTCGATGTGGCTTCTTTCACGATTCCCTCCTTTCGGGGAGTGCCCCCGTTTCTATTTTGCCGATCACGAGTCGCCCAAGGCTTTCCTGTCATCCTCGGCCTGCTTCCACGAAAGCCGGCTCGCTGAGCTGCAGCCGCTTCTCCACTGACTTCCAATCGATGTTGGAGAAGAACGCCTCGATGTAGGACGCTCTCTCTGAAGGCTTATAATCGAGGAGATACGCGTGTTCCCACACATCCATGACGAGGATCGGAATGAACCCCGCCACATGCCCATGTTCATGAAGACTGATCCAATGGTTGGAAAGACGGCGGCTCGCTGGGTTCAGGGAGCACACCGCCCAGCCGACCCCGCGCAGCATGCCCACGCTGCAAAAATCCGTTTTCCAGAGGTCAACGCTCCCGTAACTGTTCTCTGCCGCCTGGGCAAACAGAGAGTGTCTGCCCCGGATGAGCCGAACCCCCTTGCGTCAAATTACCGAAGTAATGCTCGTGGAGCACCATCCCGTTATATTCAAATCCCAGCCGTCTGGTCAGTTCGGAATAGGCCGGCATTTCCTCATGATCCACCTTGCCATCCTTTAAGAGATCGAAAATATGTTTATTCAACTCATTGGTAGCGTTGACATACCCTTCATACAGGGCCATATGCATGTTCACGGTCCGGTCGGATATCCCTCTCAGTCCATGCAAATTAAACCCTTGGGGCTTATGCGTTTCGGGGGCCTTGATCATGATGTCTCCCTCCTTGTCATGCCTTCTGGCTATGCCTGCACTCGTTGGATCCGATCGTCGGTCGCAGGGTGCGTCGCGAAGAATCCTCCGGACCCCGCACCTTCGGTTTGCATCAGCCACGTCAGCGTGCCCGCCATGATCCGTTTGCCATCACGCCCCGTACGCTGCAGGAGCTCAGCGCCATGTTGATCGGCTGCGTATTCGGCGTCTCGCCCATAAGGCCGCGCGATCAGTAGATCTCCGGCCACTGGCACCAGCCCTGCGCCGGGCACACCGAATTCACTGAGCAAGACGGCGGCAATATTCGTCCCGGTCTCGATGGTCTGCAGCTTGGTCACGTGTCCGAGATCCGCATGCGCAACCTCGTGCGCGAGGACGCCTGCCAGCTGCTCCTCATTCGCCCGTTGAAGGAGGCCAGTCGTCACATAAAACTCGCCGCCACCTGCATTGGCGGCATTGATGTGGGAATCATCCATCAGCCCGATGCGGACCTGATCCAGCGGGATCGGGTGGTTCATCTTCTGCAGCAAGGGGGTCATCACCGCCTTCAGCCGCTCGGCTTGTTGTGGATCCAACTGTCGTCCCTCAGGTGCCGCCTGCTGGCTGGCAGCCGACGCCGGCGACCCAGGCGGTGCCTGCGAGGGGTTGATGGAACAGCCTGCCAGTATAACGGCCAAGCCAAGGGCGGAGGCAACTGGGCGCCGTAATAAGAAGGAGGGTTGGTTCAGTGGCATGATCGTGCCTTTCCCCAAGGCTTTAGGGCTTTAGGCCTTCTCTTTCAATGTGAGATCGTTCTTCACAGACTTCACGCCCGATACAAGGAACCAGCGCCGCTTCCCTCGTTCAACCAAGGGAAAGGAGCGCCGGCCATTGGTCGCGTAATTACTTGTGGTCGACCGCAGATCTTTCCGCGTGTGTTATGCACTCGTACGATATTTAGAAGCCTAAGCTACTGGGTAGATGGTCGTCTGGTCAGAATTGCTCAAGTTGCAAGAATTAACGTGCAGGCGTGGATACGAAAAGGGAACGCATTGGGAAAGGCTAGAAGTTCTTGTATCCCGAGAATAGAGAGTAGATCGGTGATGCTGCACTTTTCACCGCCTGGAGAGAGGGGAATGTGGTCACAATTGTTCAGTGGTGAAACCGAAACGGTAGCGCCGCTGAACGCTCCCTGCCTCAGCTCCACTGAACCGCAGCAGCGGAAATGGATGGGGAACCTAGTCGTGGAGGACGACATTGAGGAGAGAACTATGCACGTGCAACTCGCCGTTGTAATCGATGAAACCCATCTTTCGGAACTTATTCATAAAAAAACTGACGCGGGAGCGCGTGGTACCGATCATCTCGGCAAGCGTTTCCTGACTGATCTTCGTAATAACTGTCTCCGGCTTGCCTTCTTTGCCGAAGTGGGCCAACAATAGCAGCACTCGTGCGAGCCGCTTCTCGCTGGAGTTAAAGAGTTGATCCACCAAATCCTCTTCGATACGGATCGTGTGCGCCAGGAGATAGGCCATAAACAGCTCGGCGAAGGTGGGCTCCTCGTGCAGCACACGAATCATGGCGTCCTTGTCGATGCGCACGATAGTGGAATCTTCCACGGCCGTCGCGCTCGCCGTCCGAATCACCTGTCCGGCAAGGCAGGATTCCCCAAAAAACGCACCCCGTTCCAGAATCGCAACGACGGCTTCTTTGCCCTGTTGCGAGACCACCGTCAGCTTGACCTTGCCTGCCTGGACATAGAACACAGCCTCCGCGGCATCCCCTTGCGAAAAGATCGTGTGTTTCTTAGGGGATATCAGACTTGTTTTCCCCTTGCCGACTTTGGTGAGAAATAGCTGGGGATTAAAGGATTCTGCTGTTCGCGCACGCGCCATACGTCTCCTCCTCTAAATGAGATGATTCCGCTGACATACGGCATTTAGAGAGCGCCATTTTGCCCACCGGCAAGCTAGTAATTTCAACAGGCCTGAAGAGGCCGGCAAGCTCTGTCATCTCGTGCGTACGGCTTTCCTGGCTGACACAGACACCAGCTTTTGCCCCGTTATCGAGAGCGGTTTATAGAATACGACGCGCCTGGCGTCGGTACAGGTGCTTGCAGATCATCCACATACTGTTGCATTTCCATCAGCGCATGACCGATCTGTTTGACCGAGCAGTGGCGCAGGGTATGGATGCTTTTCCCCGTCCACAGCCGAATGGATTTTCGGGATGGTGAATTCAGCGTCAGCACATAAGTCTGGGGTGTGTGTTTCATGATGTCCTCCGTTGTGCATCTGTCCACTGCTTCGACGTCGACTCGAGCATGAAGTGGCGTGCCATCTTGAGCATCCTGTCAGGCTGCTCGAAACACAGCGAGTAGATCACTTAATGCCACGGTCTTGTGTTTCAATACCGCGCGCTCCGCTTTCAGTTCCTCTAGAGCACCCGCCTTCGCAGCTCCATCCGTGAGGCAAGCTGTGACAAGCGAACCCACCCGATTGCACTCCTGCTCGATCTTCCCCTTCACCACCTGATTCACCGACAGCATATCCAGTACCGTGGCTCTGGTCGAGGCGAGATTCGATTGGAATTCGGGTTCTGGATAGCTGATGCGTGCCGCCTCGCTCACACAGCGATCCAAGCTTTGCGCTAAAAAGAGGTACAATCTGGCCAGCGTGTCCGTGACACCAATATGACTTTGAACGATGGTTTGGGCATGCATTGCTCATTCTCCTTTTCATTCCAGACGCGATTACGTCCCGACGGTTATTTCTTTATCCTACAGTGACTGGCTGCTTGGTCGTGGCAGAGTCTCCAAGGGTAGCACTGGGCTCCGATGACGCTTGCATCGAGGTCTTCAGTTCCTGAATGGCCCTTGTGACATCCTGCTCCGTCGATCCGAACCGGTCTCCCATTACTTTGATGGCCTGTTTGATGGCTGTCGTCATCTTCGCGATATGCTCCTGGGGTGTCATGGTACTTCTCCTTCTTAATTGAATGATCGATCAGAAACCTGGCTCACGAGCCACACGATTCCGATCGAAACAAACTCGCCGCAACCTGGTTGCGGCTGCGGCCACATATCAGGGCACTCGGATCTCCTGTTCAGCTTGAAGCCAATGCTCCAGCGCGTGGCCGTCTCGCCGGCCTTGCGCTTCATAGAGTTGATAGGCCCGTTGTGCAATCCAGGTCTGCTGATCAACCCGCTCGACAGACCTCGGCTCGCCATCTAGGTGAACGGCAGCCGGACGATCGGTTGTTGTGCTTCGTGTAAAGGGTTGTCCGGGCTTCATGGTTTCCTCTGTCAATGGCAGCCTGATGAAGTAGTGACCACCGTCGACCGATGTCAGACGTAACTGGCCGAGCTGGCTCAACCGATCGACCTCATAAAAGAGCTGGTTCCATGTGAATTCGGAGCAATCCGAGACCAGCTGCTGGAACTCGCACGCGGAGTGACGCGCAAGCGATTCCAATATCCGGGTCGCAATCGGCTTCGACTGTAACAAGGCGAGGTCCCTTTCATGTTCATGCGTCGGCATGGGATAAGGCGCCTCACGTCTCTTGCATTCAGACAACAGTGGCTTGCATAAACCTGATATGATCACGCTTCGCTGATGGCCACACGCCGTTTTCCAGCATCAATTTCAGCCGCCATCGACGAGGCTAATACCCACAGGAGTATGCAAAGCGTCGCGAGTCCAATCATCTCCACCATAGGACACCTCTTGTACTACCCACGATTCCTCGAATCTGCACCTGAGCGTCGTGCTCCATTTCCAGAAATACCGACCGAATGACATCCCAGCTACGACACCACGATTTCGACACGACGGTTCTTTTGACGACCGGCTTCTGAATCATTGCTGGCCACAGGCTTGGTGTCCCCATAGCCGATGGAGTCCAGCTTCGTCGGGGCAACCCCACCTTGCCCAAGAATCTGCATGGCATTCACCGCCCGCGACTTGGACAACGCCTGGTTGTCAGGGAATTTCTTCAGCAAGGCGCCGCGGATTGCCAGATTGTCCGTATGACCGTCGACCTGCACCTGTTTCTCGGGGAAGTCTTTGAGCACGGCGCCGATCCGCTTCAGGATATCGACCCCGGCGGGTTTCACCGTATCCCGGCCTGATTCAAAGAGCGCATGCGACGACAGGTTGATCGTGAGCTGATCTCCAGACTGCTGCACCGTGACATGACCTTTTGCAATCTCCGGCTGCAACGACGTGAACAAATCTCGTTCAGCTTTTGCAAGGCTGCCTTTTTCCTGATCCACCGAAGCCGTGAGACTGCCGTTATTCGACTCCGTAACCGTCGGCACCATGTTCGTGTCGCCGGACGTCGCAGCGTCCAGAATGGATTGGCTGTAGGACAAGTTTTCCTGGCCCGTATCGTTCGCGAACTCTCCACCTGACGGATAGCCTGGATGCTTCGGCAGCATCGACGGATTCGCCAGGGCAAGGACGGTCATACCGATGAACACGAGTGCTGTCATTGCCATCGTAAAAAGTCTCATGATGAGAACTCCCTTCGTTGAACGCACCACCATTGCCTCGACAGAAGACAATCTCGATCCGTGACCGGGAAGTCGCCTCTGTCGCGCCACGACAGACCGAAGTCTTCGAGGCGAATCCATGAGGCCGGCGGAGACTGGGGAATCGATCGCGCTAGGAAGGAACGGGAAGCGCAAGGGATAGGACAGTCAGCCCCTGCTTAATCAGCGCACTCCCGTGAGGGTACGTACACTCACACAAAGTTCACTCTGGCCCACTGACTATATATAGTCAACTTGTGTCTTTCTAAAATGCCTCTCTCGATCATCATATTATTATCCTGAGTTAACTCCATCATGCCTCTTGCCGGCACAAACCGATTTCGCAGTGCTCAACCCCAAAGTCCGTTTCCCTTCAGGCATCATGAGCTGGTCTCTTTCATGTCCCCAGAGGCATAGGGTTCCCGCTCGGGCAGAAGGGTAATCGTCTGATCTCACTATGCCGAAAAGACAGTCTGGAATCTGATCACAATTGCTCACTTTTCCAAACTAGCGCATCAGTTAAGAGTAGGCACAGTTTATCTCGAGAATCGGGGCGCGAAAAACTTTGGGGCGAACCCCTGAGGCTTTCTCCACGGCCTCCGTGGCCAGCCGGATCCATTCTCGCTGGCGATCGTAACTGGCCGACCTGAAATCCTCGTCTTTCTCAAGGCCACCGTGTTCCCATCCATGCGTGCCGAGTTCGTGCCCGCGCCGCCGGCAATCTCTGATCAGTCCTGGATAGGTTTCCGCAAACCGTCCGGCAACAAAAATTGTGGCCTTGAGCTTCCATCGATCACAAAAATCCAGCAAGCCTTCCAATCCGACCTCGGACCCGGGAACCCAATCGACATCGATGGTGAAGTGCCATGGCATGTGAATACGTGGGAGCATGTGATCAGTCCTATAATTCAGTGCGATTGGGACAGCCGGTTTATCGAAATTTTTGTGCGCCTCGATCTTCCCCATGGCCGGCGCGTTGCTCGCCTTCACTCAATTTGTCGGTTGGTTTGCATCTCCTCCAGCTCAGCCGGATTCTTACAAGATCAGGTTCATGTGTGCCGGCCACTGCGCCGGCAGACGAGCAGGAGCTCGTCCACGTTTGCGACATCCATCAGCCCAGAGGCCCAGGCGAGGGGTTTCTGCAGGAATAGCCCGAGGGGGAGAAAGAGCCGGTTGTACCAACGCATCGCCTGTACAGGCTGGCGAGTCAAACCCCAGACGGCAAAATCCAGGAGCCAGCCGCTCCGAGGTTGCATGCCGAAGCCCGCGCTCTGCTCAAGCATGAAACGATGCTCTTCCAGGATGGCCAGGAGATCTGCGGGATCGTAGCGTCGAACGTGCCCCACAAGGGCGTCGAAGGCGCTCCAGCGCGCTGGATGAAGAGGCACCGAGAAGATGACCGTCGCATCGTCCTTCGCGACCCGGCCGAGCTCGCGAAAGACCTGCTGGTCGTCCTCGACATGCTCGACGATGTCGAATGCACAGACCAGGTTAAAGCTGCGGTCTGGGTATGGCAGGGCGGTAATCTCGCCGAGCATCGCGAGACCGCCGCATGCCTTCAGGCGGGAGAGGGCCGGCCGGCTGATGTCGACGAAGGACGTACCAGCAATGGGGAGTCTCGGGCGCAGGCCCGGGCCGATCTCGAGTCGCGCCGGTGCTGAGGCTGCGAGTGTAGAGAGAAGTGGCCAAGTGTTGAAGCGCTGTGGCTGCACTACGTAACTTGCCGACCAGAGCGCGTCGTAGAAGCGTCGATTGGCCTCAACGGCGAGGCACGTCGCATCCTGCGCACGTCCTGCAGGCAGGACGCTGGTGAAGCCAGGGACCGCATCCCCCTCCCGGCTGAAATCACTTTCCCTTGAAGTTGTCCGGCTCATGCTGGAGTCTCCCCCAAGTTTAGAGAGACGAACGCGCGTCGGCAACCCCTTTTTGTCTCACGTCAATGGCCTGTTCATGACCCAGGACGCGCTCGGAGTCACTCGACGCTACGGAAGCAGCGCGTCCCCCGCGACATTTGTATACACCGGGGTTAAAATGAACCCCAAGATCGGAGGGAAATACCACATAACCGACGTGTCGGATTGCACGATCCGCACCTTCGTGGCACCGACTTTTTTGGCCTGATCGGCGAAGCTTTGAACCGTCGCGTTCAGTGTGGCGTCTCCCAAGATCGGTTTTTCCATGAAGAGATTAATCGCGTAGTTCCTCGTGTTGATGTGCGTCAGCTTGTCGCCGTCAATCCCTTTAATACCGCGCAAATCACCCGCGGTGTCGGAGATTGAGCAGCCGGCGGCAACTCCCAGGGCACACACCAGCATCGCCATAGCAGAATATCTCATGGTTTCCTCCTTTGGATGGACACTCACTCGTCTGCAATTTTGGGGTAAATCTACCCAAACAGACGGACGGCAATCTGTGCAAAATTGCTCACATTTCGACCCGCCGCCTGCGCCCCTGCCTGGCGTACCCATGGACTGGATCTCCTCTAAGGCCCCGTAATCTAAGGTCCCTCGCTGGCGGTCCCTGTGTGCTTGCCTGAGCTTGTTTATGGTGCGCCTGACAGAATTGGCCTATTTTTCACGCTGATCCTCCAGAGGCAATGTGAGCAATTGTGAACAGACGGCTGTCCTCGAGAGCTGTATATGTGAATCCGATTCGACCTGACTAGATCGATTTCTCCTACTAACTCTATAATATCTTAGGGGGTCACCATGCCAGCTAAAACACGCAGGCGAACCGGACAAGTTTTAAAACTTCTCTTTGAGATTCTCGTTAAATATCCGGAAGGACTGCAGACAGACGAAGCGTTTGCAAAAATGCGCAATAGCAGTCTGCTCACCGACTATGAAAAGGCCATGTATGAGACGGGAACCAGCCGGTTTGAGAAGATCGTGCATTTTGGATCCGTGGACTGCGTCAAGGCGGGCTGGCTTGCGAAGTACAGAGGGCGGTGGGTGGTGACAAAGTCAGGACAGATTGCATATGACAAGGAATGGAATGGTATCACATCGGATAGACCACTCCTCCAGAGAGAAGCGAAGAGGGACACCACGCCGTTGAAGCCTAGCATCACATTCAAACGCATCTGATCATTGCGACGGTCATGCAACAGTCAAGCGCTACGAGAAGACAGTACCTAAAAACCATGAGACCGTGCGCACGATGCGGTGGACTCATGATCGAGACCTCGTGGGATTTTATCAACGAGGTGGGTCAAAGCAACCTTCCGGCGACACGATGCTTGAACTGCGGAGCCGTCGACGATTTTGTCATCCTTGCGAATCGTCAACAGTCACGTCGTACCGGGATCGCTCCTCGCGGTCTCGCAGGAAAGAAAAAAATGCCAGCCAGTCAACGCCACCGAGTGTAAGCGCGCACCCTCAGGCCATCCCAGATCAAGTCCCCTCACCACTCCCCTTGCTTAGGTTGTATTCATCCTGCGATAATTTACTGAATTCACTCTTCGATTCCAGCGAAAAGCGACTGGCCCGGGTGCCACTGCTGCTGGCACACGTTCATAGAACAGGGGGGAAGCCGGAGACGGTCATGGCCAAGATCGGTCAGGAGACATGTGCAGAGATGATCAATACCCACGCAGTCTCATAGCAGCTAACTTATTGAATAGGTTACGCAAGTTGGGCTTAACTGCAGGTGCAGAGCTCTCTCCTCGATGTCGTTTTTGCATGACTAGGTCAGTCTCCCCTGCGTCGCTTTTGTGAAAGCGTCAGATAAATTCGCCAATGAGCAGTTTTGACCAGACGTCCAATCGTCTTTCTTGTTATTTGTCGCCGCCTAGGGATAACAATAGCTTGAGCCCCGCATTACCCCAGAGGTGTTTCCAGTTTTTTGGAGTGGGCCACAGGAGCAGAAGGAATCGTCAGGCATATGAACGACCCTCAGGTTCTGGAACGATTTGCCCATCGAGTTATTTTACAAGCAGTGGGCCCTAGTAAAACTTCTGAGGAAGTGACGGTCGCCTCTGTGGCGGTACATACAAAACTGTTGGGCACCCTGTCGCCCCTATTGGGCGACATCGGCAGCCTGGCCCTTTTTCGGCGGAGTCTGAAACTCAGCGAAGCGACATTCCCACTGTACTCGGAAGTGCGGAGTAATGATCGGGAGGGCTTGCTGAACGCCCTGCTCGAAATTCTACGCAAGCAGAGCCCGAACGTGATCTTGACAGCGTCGGTCGCCCTCTTGGCCGCCTACATCAACTTACTGGAGACCTTCATCGGTGAGCAGTTGACCCGGCAGCTCTTACAGGACGCGTGGCCGGACCTCCACACTTTCCCACCAAGGAAGGATTAGCATGAACCAGAAAGTCGCCATCGTGCAGCTCGACACGGGAGTTCCTGGGCTCAATGAAGTGCTGGGCGGCGGTCTACCAGAATTTTCCTTCAATTTGGTCGCGGGTGGTCCCGGGGCAGGAAAGACGACGCTGGCTCAACAAATCTGCTTTGCATTGGCCACTCCGGAGCGTCCAGCGCTGTACATCACTGTGTTAGGCGAGCCGGCCCTCAAGTTACTTCGCTATCAACAACAGTTCGCTTTCTTTGACCAGGAAAAAGTTAATGGTCATATCCGGTTCGTCTCCATTGCCCATGAAATATTGGAAGGAGGGCTCGGAAAGGTGTTGGAGCGAATTATCGCCGAGGTCGAGGCCACTAGTCCGGGCTTTGTCGTCGTGGATTCCTTCCGCTCGGTCATCCGCGCAGCGCAGGGATCTGAGGTCGATCGGGAGGTGTCGCTCCAGGGGTTCGTACAGCGACTGGCTCTGCAGCTGACAACCTGGCAAGCGACGACATTCCTGGTCGGTGAATACCAGGACTTCGAGAAAGAGGATAATCCGATTTTCACCGTCGCTGACGGTATCCTATGGCTGTATCAAACTGTTGAGCGGAATTCGGTTGTGAGGAAGCTGCGGGTCGTCAAGATGCGTGGGCAAGCGCCGGTCCCCGGTTTGCAGACGTTCCGCATCACCGCCAAGGGCGTGCAGGTCTTTCCCCGCCTGCCGATCCCAAAGGAGATCAGCGCCCTGGATCAAAAAAAGATCGGCATGCAATCTAAACCTCTTGACCGCCTCTCGACCGGCGTGAAGGGTCTCGACGCCATGATGGGTGGCGGAATCCCGGCAGGATCGTCCCTACTGGTGGCCGGCCCTTCCGGGTCGGGCAAGACGGTCCTCTCCATGCAGTTTCTCTCCGAGGGTGTCGCCCAGGGGGAATCAGGATTGCTGGCCGTGTTCGAAAAGCGCCCATCGGATTATCTGAAGACGAACCCCTTGGGCGACGTCGTCGCGCGACAGATCCGTGAAGGTTCCTTGCATGTTCTCTACCTGCGTCCGCTGGATCTGTCCTTGGATGAAACGCTGGAGGAGGTCCGGAGCGCAGTGCTCGCACAGGGTGTCAAACGTGTCGTCATCGATTCGCTTTCCGGCTTGGAGCTGGCGCTCGCTCCGGGCTTCCGTGAGGATTTCCGTGAGACGCTCCACCGGATGGTGGCCATGCTGACCTCCATGGGCATTACCCTGCTGATGACAGTCGAATTGATAGATTCGTACATCGATCTGCGGTTCAGCCCGCACGGAACGGCATTTTTAACCGACGGCATTATTCTCCAGCGTTATATCGAGCTCGAGGGTCAGCTCAAACGCATTATGGTCGTCGTCAAGTTGCGCGGGAGCCAACACGACAAGGATCTCCGATTGTTCGAGATTACGAAAAAGGGCATTGTGATTGGCAACGGGCTTCCCGGATATGAAGGCTTGATGACCGGGACACCACGGCAGTTGAACGATTCGTCATCGAGGACGGGTTGACGACCAGGAAGGATACGACGATGGAAAACAAGGACAAACCGAATGCAACGATGGAAAATAAGGACAAGCCGATATTCGCGCGGGGTGCCAACTTGCTGCGGCGACGTCTCAAGAAGGTCAACGAGCAACTGACACTGACGACGCTCCAGGCCCAGGAGGAGGCCGAACAATCCGCAGGCCGCTACCGGGATCTGGTGGAAGGATTGGACGCGATCGTCTGGGAAGCGAGGGCCGACCCCTGGCAGTACACGTTTCTCAGCCAGCGGGCCCAGACCCTATTCGGATACTCCATTGAACGATGGCTCACAGAGCCTAACTTTTGGATGGACTTGATTCATCCGGATGATCGTCCTCTCGTCGTCACCGAGTTCCAAGCGGCGACGGGGATCCCGCGAGATTTCCGGGTTGAGTTTCGAGCCTTTGCCAAGGACGGTCGCATGTTCTGGCTTGCCATGATTGCGCGCCTTCGACAAGACAAGCTCCCTCGAGCGCATTATCGTGGCCTGCTGCTGGATATCGGCGATACGATGCGGGCGGAGACGCTGCAGAAGCTTGTCTTGCACCAAACTGCGGAATTGCGAGAGGATCAGGAACATTTGAGAGCCTTGGCGACCGAGCTGAATCTGGCCGAACACCGGGCACGCACAACACTCGCGACGGATCTCCACGATCATCTCGCACAATTGCTTGTGTTGGGACGACTGAATATAGCGCGAGCCAAGCGCTTGCCCGGACTCACTCCCCAATTGGACGAGCTGATTACGAAGACAGATGACGTGCTTAATACATCGCTTATCTATACCCGAACGTTGATCGCCGACCTCAGCCCGCCGGGCTTAAGTGAATCCGGTCTGCTCCCGGCACTCCGCTGTCTGGCAGAGCAAATGCAGCAGTATCCTCTCCACGTTGGGATTGAGGCGCCTGAATTGCCGGAACCGGCGATTCCGCAGGATCAGAAGCTCCTGCTCTTTCAATCCGTTCGCGAACTGTTGATCAATATATCAAAACACGCGCGCACGGACGGGGCTATGGTGAGCATTCAATATCCCAGTGACCATGTGCGCCTCGAAGTACGTGACGAGGGATGTGGCTTTGATTCTCTCAATGCTGACACTCCCACCCCCACCACCACGGGCGATACTGCGACCAAGAACTCTTCAAAATTCGGCCTTTTCAGTATCCGTCAACGCATGGAAGCGTTGGGTGGCGGGTTTGAACTGGTATCGGCCCGAGGCAAAGGTACGACAGCCGCATTGATTCTCCCCTTGACCAGCAGGGGGTCAAAAAATATGACGGACGTTTCTTAGAGCCAGGACCCGCATCACGAATTATAAAATTCAACACTCACCGCTGGCGACGACCACGCGATGATGCGGCAGCCTCAAAACATGTTGCACTGCCGATCCATTTGCGCATGGCATTAACTTGCCCATGGTATTAACCACTTTCCGACGCCGCTCTATTATTACCGCGAGCTCCAGAGCCTCAGAGATCCGATGCATTTTCGCCATAGCGGAAACCCACGCTCAACTTGTTGACGAACGACGCGGGAGTCCCTTGCTTATCTCGCAAGCATGTGTGTCAAGACGAGCGCGACGACCCAGGCTATGACATAGAAACCCAGGTACAGTTCTGCACGGCCACTATACCAAGTGAGCATGGCTTCCTCCCGTATAACTCAATGACCTACTGTCATTTCTCCGTCTTGTATGAATGCACGGCATGAGGCTCAGTCTCCGGAGCGGTGTAGGAGACAAACATTTCTTCGATGATATCCTTCGCTTCTTTCGAGAGTGCAAAATCCGCGAAGGATTCGGCTGTGGGATTGGAGTCGTGTTTCCGAAGCAGCAGAACCGGCCGGCGTAAGCGATACCGCCCATCTTCAACAGTCTGCTTGGCCGGCTCGACTTGGTCAACGCTCAAGAGCGCCACACCGACGCCATACGTGACCGCATCGAGGGCCACGCCAAGGGACGCATAGGTCACCGCCGACCCGTTGCCAGCCACGCCGCTGATCGCACGCTGATCAGACCGACTCACATGAGCAGAAGGAGGAATCTTCCCGACAATCTCCAGGACCGTTTCGAACGTTCCGCGGATATGTTGATTAGAAGGACGGTTGATGAGCTCGATTCGGGTATCGGTGCCCCCCACATCCGACCACCGAGTCACAGCCCCTGAAAATATCGCCGCGAGCTGCAGAGATGTGATCTCCCTCAGCGGATTGGTGAAATCCACCACCACGGCAATACCGTCCCACGCGATGGGAATTCCGACAAGCTCCGGATCGGTCTGTCCTGCCACCGCAAAATCTGCCTCACCCGATTTGACCATGTGAATCGGGTGGAACGACGGGTCCCAACGGATCTCAACCACAGCGCCCAAATGCTTCTTCTCAAACGCGCGCGTCAGGCGTTCGACCATGCGAAGTTCAGGACCGTTCCCGGCGATCGTGATCGCGCCGGACAGTGCCTCGCTCGCGGACCACAACAACACCGCGAGAGCCACCAGCACGCTTGCAGGCCAGATGGGTGCGTAGCTTCTCATGCTTTTCCCTTACCCTTGCCTTGATCCCCGGGCCCGGAAGTATGGCGGAACCGCACACTTGCACAAGACGTGGAGTCGCTAAAGACAGGTGCTCGATGGAGCGGCGGAGACCGGGGAATCGGACGCGCAGAGCAGAGGGGATGCGCGAGAGATAGGACAGTCGGCGTAGCTCAACTGACGATGGTTCTACTGTACAGGCCGCGCGCTGGAGGAGTCAATGTAGAGGAACTCGGGTCCGACCTGATCATCCTCCATGCCTGGTAGAAACATGAGCGGAGTTGAACAACTCATTCGAATTCTGATCGCGGCAGCCCCCTGATTGGTTTTCAGCTTTCAAAAGGAAATGCAGCCGACCAACCGCCCGTATGTTCAGCTGGACTACTGTGTGCTTGCAGGACGGCGTGAGCCATACTGATGCGCATATACATACGTAAACTCGGCTCCAAGAAAGAAAATCAAGGCGGAGTAATATACCCACACCAAGATTGCCATTAGTGAAGATGCAGCACCGTACATCGATGTCATCGCCGGCCCTCCCAGATACAATACGATCGCCCACCTGCCCAGCGTAAACAGCGCGGCAGTGGCAATCGCTCCCATCCAGACATCCTGCCAAGCGATATGTCCTTCCGGCAGGATTTTGAACATAAGCGCGAACAGCACGGCCATCACAACCGGTGACCCCATGATATTGATCATCGTCATAACCACCTGAGGCTCGGGCATCTGCCGGTCGATGAATTTCCCGGCTGCGGCCATCACGATGTTCAGGGTTAAGGCGGCGACAAGAAGGAATCCTGTCCCGATAACCAGCAAAAAAGAGAATAGTCGCGTTCTGAGCAGTCCCCAAAGAGCAGAACTACTTGGGCGGCTCGGAATCCGCCAAATGAGATTCAGCGCATCCTGCAGTTCGCTGAACATGCCCATGGAGACGATAAAAAGCGTAATAAAGCTAATCAGAGTGGCGACGGTCCCTTCGACAGGGTGACCGGCGCTGTGCAACATGTGAGTCATGGCGTTCGTCCCTTTTTCCCCGATAAGCTCTTGCAACTGACGAAGCAATTCTCCTTGCACGACAGTTTCATCAACGACAACTGCCGCCACGGCAACGGCAAGCGTCAAGAGGGGGGCGAGGGAGAACAGCGCGTAATACGACAGGGCGGCGCTTAACCGCCAGGGATTATCATCCCACCACTTCATCGCGGTGGTCGTGAGCAAGCGGATGATCAGCGGTATCGTCATGCTTCATTCTAGTCGAATCTGCAGTCTATGTCGGGGTACAGTTTTAAAACGTCCTATGGCTACCCGACAGGCCAGCCGATTCTCGCCGGGTGCGTGGCGTGAGCTCGACAAGTCGTGTAAGCTCAGTAGGCATGCCGGAGGTAATACAAGTGCTTCCTAGTACGTTTAACGATCGCTTTCAGCAGATGATGAACGTAAAGCTCATAGAACTGAGGAAGGAAGCCGCGGATGAATTTTCTAAAGCGAGTGCTGATGCTGTCCGACGCGGACACGTATCCTCCTCCTCTACCGCAGGGCTTCATAACCGTGTCGATGTTCGCCTTATTGAGAAAAGCATTACTGCCGTCGTCGAACTGCAGAGAGAATTGATTTCAAGCCTCCAGATTCCTTACAGCGATACCCTCGCCACGGAATTGAAGGACCAGGTGAAGTCTTATGTGTCTCCTGATTGGTGTGAGGAACTGCACAAAATGAATATTAGCGGTATATCGGATCAATATGCCGCTCGTCTGAAAGAGGAATTAATTGTGAACAGGACGTTTTTTCTTAAAAGGGCCGAGGCTCAAATCACTTTTTTAGTAGATACTCTCCGTACACAATAACGTAGCTCATTAGAGAGCGAACCAGCCAGGAAGTCCGAGCACGACCTCCTTCAATTGTCTTCTTCAAAGCCGCATAGGTCACCATAGTAACAAACGCGTGCAAGTTCGGCACATCAAGCGCCGCTTACTTTCTTGAAGGAATCAATGGCAGGCGTGCCAGGCCATATTTGCGCTTCACTTCTGCTTCGCCACAATCTTGTATTTGATCTGCTCGTATGTCGCTCGCGGAATGATTTTCTTTTGCACCAACTCGTCCTTTCGGGAGTAGGGCCTGCCCTTGATGATCTTTTCTGAATAGGTATCGCCAATGCCAGGCAGGGCTTTGAGTTGGTCAACAGTAGCGGTGTTTATGTCGAGGAGTTCGTCTTGTTCGGCCGCGGAGGCAACTGAGGAATCAATTACAGGGATGGGTAGCAGTGGGATGGCAAGAAGAACAATCCCGAGCAGGCCCGCACCGAGTGTCAGCCGCAGAAGCGTTAATAGCATAGCAACCTCCGTGTACCGTTATTCATCCCGGCATCCTCCACCCAGGCAGGTACCAAGCCATTGCCAGCAAGATACCGATGAGCATGAACACGAGCCAGAAGAACCATTGAATCTTCATTGGTCCCGAGCATTATCCTGGGGAACCCTACCATCCGCCGGACCCCCAGGATGGTAAATTTAGAGAGAGACGGAGGGGGTGACCCATCTGTGGCTAGCGTGGAATGCGCCTCCACCACTCTCACTAGAAGGTCCCTTGCGGCCCAAAAGCTGAATGCCTGCGCTTCTAATCCCTAACAACATCTCCGGCCACCCAGACCGCGCCGGAATGCCCTTGCCTCGTGATGAAATTCGGCGAGGGAAATGACATTCGCCGATAGAATTCCTCGTAAACCGCGTTTACCTCTTTCAAGGCTTTGTCAGGAGGGAGAATTGGGATGTGCGGCATGAAAACCTACCGACATTCGGGCCGTGTCAAACTTTTGGCGCGACAGAAAGACAGCCTTTTGGATGGCTTCATCCAAGTTCCGAGCGGATGTAAGTTGTTTAACCAAACATGCTTGAGCACCATGATACAACACCGTCTCATGCAGGTTAGCATTTTGCAGGCGAGTGAGGACCACCACGGATATCCCCGGGCGGTTATGATCGGGAAAGAGCCGAAGCAATAAGTCGCAGCCTGACGAATCATCCATATCAAGGTCCAAAACAACACATCGACCTTTTGATACTGGCACAAATCAAGACCTGCTCTGCACGGTCTGGGCTTTCAGTATCGAGTAGTGGGACGAAGACTCCCCTAGTAGTTTTGACCAAGACTCCAGGTCCTCGGCATTGTCGTCGATCATTTCAAAACCGTTATAGAGCTAGAACGAGGGAGCGTGGAAGCCATGTGCTTTCCGCCTTTCTCACAGTGTCGGCGGTTAAGCCTTTCAGAAGGCCGTCCGGCAGATGTGGTGTGTTGAGAGAACATGGTAGGCGATTTAGAAGACCTGGTCAAGGCTGAGGGCTTCACCTAGTTTCTAGAGTTGGCAGGCAAGTTCAGTATCTCCCAGCTGCTGTGTGTGCCCCTCAAGCAGACACCACCCCGCAACGTCTCTGAGCATTCCCGCCAGTATTGGCACATCCTAGAACGGTATCCTTGAATAATAGGGGGCCCTCCCAGGAGCGTTGGAGCTTAAAGTGTATTAGATTTTTCAGATCTTGGGAGATGGGTCATGAAGATTGGGAGTAAGGTTCGAGTGCTTCTTGTCGATGACCACCTCATGGTTCGGCAAACCTTGCGCAGTATTCTACAACCCCACCCCAACATTGAAGTGGTCGGTGAGGCGGGCGATGGTGACGAGGCCGTGGTGAGTGTAGGAACGCTCCAACCCGATGTCGTCGTGCTGGATATGAACATGCAGAAAATGGACGGGATCACCGCGGCTCGATTGATCAAGACACAATATCCGCATGTTCTCATGCTGGGATTTTCTGCGGATGCGAAAGATTACAATGTATATGCGATGCGGCAAGCTGGGGTCTTTGAAGTTTTAACGAAGGAAGATGCCGTCAAGGACTTATACGAGGCCATACAGAGGGTGGTGGCAGTGAATCAATCGGTTTCCAATTCTTGAACATGCTTCTTTGTCAAAGCAGTTTCCCGATCCTACGGAGGTTGTGTTCAGCGAGGAACCACAGCTTTGATAGCCAGTCCTTTTCCCTCGAGTACGGCCAATCGGCCAGTCTCAGTAGACTTGACCATTTCTGGTGCGGCCCGGACAAGTGTTCCAAATCAGCGGACAAGTTCTTCTAACCTTGCTTCGGAGTTTCGCCGCGGCCTTCCTTTCGGCGCTATCGCTCTCCCCAGCAAGAGCACTTGATTCCGGCTCTTCCTCCGTTCCGTTGGGGGATCTCACCGGTACACCGTCAAGTGTTCGTCAAAATCGATGAGGCAATATCCAGCAAAGCGGTTCGGTGCGCCTCTTGCACACAGTTCAAGGATGGGTTGAACCAAGTGCACTGACATCAATCCGCCGTGGTCTCCCCGAGCTAGGATGTTCTCCTTTTGATAAGTAGCATTGAAGCTTTTATGTCTCTACCCTGCCCAATGGACCCGCTTCGAATTGTCGTGGCAGATGATTTTCCACCCTTCCGTGAGGCCCTGTGCAAATTTTTCGGTGAGTTCGCTGCCCTCGAAGTCGTAGGGGAAGCTGCCGATGGGAACTCCGCGATCGAGATGACACTCCATCTCGTTCCTGAGGTCATCGTGATGGATGTGAAGATGCCTCGCTTGGGTGGCGTAGAAGCAACCAGGCGCATTAAGCGAGTCCTCCCAGAAGTTCACGTGGTTGGTGTTTCCTCGCAGGATGACACCCTAACAAGGGAAGCCATGACAACGGCAGGGTGTTCGGCCTTCATCACGAAAGAATGCGCCCATACACTCCCTGGCGTCATAGCGAAGATTACCGGCCGGCAGGTACTGATCTCGCGGCATGAAGCGAATTGACCAAAACAGCCGGCGAGCGGTCAAAGCCTCGTCAGAGTTCCGCCCTTGTTCAAAGATGAGACAGTAGCCGTCTGAAAGTGGAGTCGCTCCAGGTCGGACGATGACCGGTCAGGGTTTATTTCTGGCCGGTTGGTCCTCATGGGAAACTTCCTCTGGATGATGCCCCTTCGACAGAAGATGCTCCAGATTGGCCGCCTCATCATCGAGTATTTGCAACTGTGCTCGAAGGACGTGCAGATCCACAGCGTTCAGCATCAGCCTCTCGGGTGAACGCATACGCTGACGCAGTTCTTTCCCCTGAGCCACCAATTCGGTGACGATGTTTCGAATGTCCTTGTTAGTGGCCATAAGCCCGGGAATTCTACCGGTTTCGCAAAAACAACGAACTAGGGGAGTCCCGAGGGGTCTTGCTACGTCACTATGGATAGAGTTTGAAGAGAATCTTGAAATCGGTTCCCTCTATCCCACTATGCACTCCAAATTCAGCGATGACCTCTTGATAATACTCGAAGGAATTTCCGATGGAGTGGTGTCGCTCAATCGGGAAGCCAAATATATGTCGATCAACCGAGCAGCAGCGGAAATCATTCGCCGGTTGAACCGAGATCCCAGTGCGATAATTGGTCAATCAGTTTGGGAGGTCTTCCCTGAAGTGAAAGGAACGGTCGTCGAAAAGGAAATCAAGCGAGCGTTGGAGAATGGCGTTCGGATTGAGTACGAGTTTCTCTATCCGCCTGACCAACGTTGGTACGAAGTGCAGGGCTATCCGTCGCCAGAAGGCGTGATCCTCGTGTTCCGCGACATCACGAACCGCAAAGCACCAGCCTAATTTCCATCTTATAAAACGGACAATTCAACATCGTCGCAATCTCTAGTCCCTCGTATTACTCGCGCAGCCACGCAAGAGCGGACTCACGATCGTTCGGGCTGAAGTTTCGAAACTCGGCCTTGACGAAATGCTTGGCGATTTGTGGTGCGATCGAGAGGACTGCGCTGTCCGAAACCACCGCGATTTTGGTGATGAGTTTGTGGTGGTCACGAACGAATCGCAGATGCGACACGAGCGCAGCAAAGCTGTCCCACCCGGGGAACGACGGTGCCTCAATCATGACACCACGGAGCCCTCCCGTCTGTTCGATGTAGGGATCAACCGATTTTGCAATTGACTCGAAATCACCAGTTTGGATTGGTCCTTGCGGCCGAAGCAGCAGAATGCCTCTGTCACGCAGAAGCTCATGGGCTAGCATAGTCGACACCTTTCTGAGTGCTCAAGTGACTAAGCAAGAAGAACTATGCGAAAGGCTACTTCTTTCACCAGATTTACTCAACTGCCACAGTTTAGCCATAGTCCCATCGAAGTGAGTTGACGAAGCTCTTAGCGTCACGCGCAACTCAAAATCTCAGATCCCATCTACTTTGAGAAAAAAGGCGGAAATCCAGACCATCAGGATTCCAAGGACGCGATTCATGATTGCGATTGCGATATCTTGTGTCGGGCCGGGGTTATACAGATGAGCAAGAATAATGAGCGCTGTGCACACACCGGAGATGGCAACCGTCAAATGCTTGAAATATGACCAGCGGGTAAGTCCGAGTGGGACCAGATATAACGTCCAGACAGCGATCTCTGAAGGAGTGAGCACATCTAGAACGAATACAATCACAGTTAACATAAAGACGACCGTGACGGTTGCCAGATCGGGTTCCTTCGTTAGCTCCATCCTTACAGCCTCCCTGTTTAGATCATGATGCACAGCCTGCAGACGAGATTGGCATTTCCAAAGTTGGTCGTTTGAATCATCCCAAAAATAACCGACGGATTCCCGCCGTTCACGCGGCCGAGGATGTTTGAGGTGTTGGGGAGAACCCCATTGATGGGTGTATTCAGGAAATTAGCGATGTTGTTTGTTGGAACATTGAAATCGCCGAAACTATGGAACAGATTCGTTCCCGTTCTGGTTCCACCAGTGATGTCGTACTGGGTCTTGCCACCTGCGGTCAGGAAGGGGTCACTAACCCGTGTGTTCAGGCCGGATTGCGTGATGGGCGAGGCCGCGTGGACCAGGGAGGTCAGGCAAGCGAATAACAGAACGAGCGAGAAACCGAACGTGAGGAAGGAGATCAATCGCACGTGTTCCACATGTTGCTGTTTCAAGGGCAAACCTCCTCTTGGAATCGATGCTTTCACCCCGCACACGTTGACTGCTGGATGATCTTCCTTGAATGAGGCGCATGTCCCGTCCTCGAATCTCGATGGGAGGTCATTTTAGGAATACGTTGTAAGCGAAGCAATAGGGCCGAATGGGGGTATTCAGGTATTCAAATACGTGTATTTAAGGTTTGAGCGTTACGGACATCAATCTCTCCGCCTTAGCGCATCAGTGAATTGCACATTCGCAGATTCCGCCAGAAGTTCTCAGTGACCTGCGGTTTGTTAGTTGGCAGGCTTTGGAAACCCACACGGAGCGAAAATGAACCGTGACTGAAACCGTGAGTCAGGTTTTGGAGGAGGAGAACTAGGACATGCTCAGTGATTGACAGTATGGAGCCGGCGACCCGGATTGAACGCCCTGTCCGAACGGCAATGACATGCGATACATAGCGCCTGGTATACCAGCGTCCCTTCGGAACCAAAATGTTCGGAGTCGTCACAGTGTGATCCAGAAGGCCACTCATTCGCTAGAACCTCGACGCCACCAGCGTCACGTCCGCACCCGCCCAGGCCCGCCGGAAACGGCCGTCCGCGGCGGCCGCCTCGTTGCTCTTCCCCTGCGCGCGGAGCGCCTGCGCGAGCCCGAACAGGGACCAGCCGTTCTCAGGGAATCGGCGGAGGTCCTCGCGATAGACCTGCTCGGCCTCGGCTGTTGACCCGCCTTCAACAGCGCGGCGCCGAGCGAGTGCCGAATCGGGTAGTACCACTTCGGCGGCTCGAAGTAGAGTCCCGCGTCCTCGATGGTGACCGCCTCACGGAAGTGGTTGATGCCGGCGTTGACGTCGCCGCGGCGGGTCGCGATCTCGCCGGGCAGCGCGTGCACCGCAATGGAGAGCGCGGTCTTCCATCGGCGCCCGCGGGCGTGGCGGCGTTGATCGCCGTCACCGTGTCGAGCGCGGCCTGCGCGTCCGCCCACTGTCCCTTCGCGGCGTACGCGACGCCGCGGGCGTAGTGCGCCATCGCGTACGGGAAACGGATGTCCGACGGCGGAAGCGGTTCGGCGAGCACGTCGTCCCATCTTCCGAACGTCGTGAGCGTGAGCGCGTGGTACGGCAGCATCTCCTGGAGCATCCCGACCTGACGTGCGGCGTCGAGGTTCACCTTGGACGTGAGCGTACGCGACGCCTCGATCGCCATGGCGCTGCGACCGGCCATCGTGGAGGCGAAGGCGAGGAAGTGAATGTTGTGCGGGTAGTACGCGAGCGGATAGACGCCCATCGGGTGCTGACCTTCGATGAACATCTCGTCGGTGTGGATGGCGTGCTGGTTGGCCTTCACGGCGTCGTTCCAGCGTCCGACGCGGATGTAGATGTGGGCGGGCATGTGGACCATGTGTCCTTCGCCCGGCATGAGCCGCGCGAGTCGCTCGGCGCACGGCACCGCGGCCTGCGGGTTCACCGCTTCGACGGCGTGGATGTAATAGTGGCACGCGCCGGGGTGGTTCGGGTTGCGGGAGATGACTTTCCGAAGCTGGCGCACGATTTCATCCGTGCCGGGGTATGGCGTGCCGTCCGGTCGCCAGTAGTTCCACGGGCGGAGGTCCATCAGCGATTCGGCGTACAGCGTCGCGGCGTCGAGGTCGTTCGGGTAGGTGCTCGCGACGGTTCCCATGGCGCGCGAGTAGAGCGTGTCGAGTTGCGGCCGATCGGCCGGCGGGACCGCCGCGTAGCGCTGCGCGACCGCTTCGATGTACGCGCGCTCGGGCGGCGTGGCGTGGGACATCAGCGAAAGCGCTCGCTGCGCCGCGGCGTACGCGGCCACGCCGCTCGCGGAGTCCATGGGCGCGTTGACGTGCGGACCGTAGGCGAGGGCGATCCCCCAGTAGCACATGGCGCACGTGGGATCGAGCTCGGCGGCGCGCTGGAACGCGCGGATCGCTTCCGCGTGATTGAACCCGTAGACGAGTCGCAGGCCCTGGTCGAAGTAACGCTGGGTGGCCGGGACTCGAGTGGAGATGGCCTTGTGGTGGGAGCCGAGGTTGGTGTAGAGGGGGACCGTGTCGGAGAGGCTCGTCGACTGCGCGCGCGCGATCGTTGGCCCGATGCCTGAGCTGGGAGCCGCACACGCGAGCAGCGCAGCGGCGAACAGGATGATGCGGGGGAACGTCATGGGCTGCCTCCTTCCTCCTCGGGCGCGGAATGCCAGTGGTTGGACCGTCTGCCTCCGCGGCCAAATTGGCCAATAACTTCGAAGGTGGTGAGTTTATCAGCGCTGTTCAATTCTAAAATAGTTTTCGACATGCGGGGTTGGTCAAGCATGGTAGGAATAGACGAGCATTACTGTCTAACCCTTGGACGTTTTACCATCGAAGTGATGGTGTTCGTCTGCATCGGCTTCCTGCTTTGTCTTGTGGATGGTGCCGCTTTTGTGCTCGGGAGGACTATAGAGGCTATAGAGTTTGAGGTCCTCTGTCTTGGAGCTATTGACCACGTTATGCCTGGTTCTGGCTGGGATGACGACCGCAAATCCGTCGGCTACAGTATGTCGTTGCCCATCCAGTACAACCGTTCCCTTCCCGGCTTCGAACCTGATGAATTGATCTAACTCGTGCACTTCTTCGCCGATTTCTTCACCCGGCTTCAGATTCATCAACACCAATTGACAATGTTTGGCGGTGAAGAGAACTTGGCGATAATTCTCATTCTTAAGCGTGGCCTTTTCAATCTCAACGATGTAACCATTCATACTGCTTTCCCCACCATTTAGAGGAACTCTACGCCTTGCAGAATTCCCCTCCGCTATTCACTACGCCAAGTCTAAAGACTTAGCGACCTCTTGCTAAGTCGCTGAAAAGATGGAGCCGGCGACCCGGATTGAACGGGCGACCTGCGGTTTACGAAACCGCTGCTCTACCAACTGAGCTACGCCGGCAACCGCGGAAGAATGCATAACCTACACGGGTTTTTTGCCAGCCTCAAGGGGTATTTCGCTTGGAGAAGTGGGGAAAACGGACGTCCGCGAAGAATATTATTTTACCTTAGCCACTGGCTGAAGCCGGACTGTGGCTCCTTGCCCAGGAGCCGGAACGCACAGGGGTTCTTGTTCATTCCCAAATTGCTCTCGGGCCATTTTCAGGACTTGCCCTTTGGTATAGGTGCAGAGTTCTCCTGCGAGGATCGTCCCGTCTTTGTCCATATCCGCTGCGCCGCTTAATCCTCTCAACAACTGATAGGTAAACAATCCATGTTGTCCCAAGTCGAAATAATGGGCCTCTTGAACCGCACGATTTCCTATCATCCACATGATCCGCTCTTTTCCCTGCTCTTCTTGCGGCCAGACTGGCGCGGCCTGACCTGTTCCGTCTATTCCGGGAGAATGTTCCAGGGAAAGATCGACCATGACGATGGCACGCTGGACCGGCAATCTCATCAACGCCTCTTGCAGTCGCCTGAGCGAATAGAGCCGCCCGCCGGAGGTGACCGTCCCATCAAAAGGGATCACAGAAACCGCTCCGGTGGCCGGGTCAACCACGCCGCGACCGGATACAAACACGTAGACCACCGTCGTGGAATCGACCTGCTTGGGCAGCCATTCTTCAAACGTTTCGGCCAAGTCGCTCTTGAGCGCCCGGCTGTCGAACAAGCGGCGTATCCGTTCCGCCGGCACACCTCCGACGACGCTCCAGTACTTCGCCATCACATCGGCATCCTGATGCGCATACTTCACCCGCTGCATTCCGCTTTCACGAAACTGCCCGATCCCGATGGCAATGCCGACCGCTTTCGGTTGCTTGAGCTTCGCCGGCACCTTGGGTATTTCGTCGACATCGACAGGAGTCATTGTCGCATCCGGAGCATTGGCCGGTTTCATAGCCACGAGAAACTTTTTCACGGACGGTAAGTGCACGGCAGGAGACTTGGCACGTACTGACAATATCAGTTCGGCCTGGATTGGCTCGGCGACCGCGCCGACCTTTCCATCCACTGACAGCCGTTTCACATCACCGGGCGTGAGATCCCCGACGGGCAGCACGCCTGGAATCATGTCGACGAGCGCCGCATTCCCGCTGACCAGAATCTCGACACCAGCGGCCATTCCGGGACCTTCATTCTTAATCTCGATCTCCAGCGTGACCGTTTCGCCTTCATGGAGCAATTGATTGCGATTCTCGTCACGAATGATAGCGCGAAACACCAATATGGCTGGCTCATCCGCATTGCTCTCTGCCCCCGTCGCGACGCTCGAGGTGGAGGCCGTTTGAGCCGCTGCCGGAACTGATATGATCGGCACCACAATTGGAGACGGTGGAGCACCTTCGGCTGCGCGAGGCGCACCGGCTTTCCGAGCCTCGGCCGCTTCGAGAATTTTGTTCGATGTCCCCAGTTGCTTGGCCATGCCGTCGGTCACCTTAGCGATCGCATCTTGCGCGATCTTGTCGAGCCCTTTGACCTCACAGGACGATTCGGTCACATCGACATCGCCGCGCCCAACGCTTTGAAGTTTCTTGCTGTAGAGGACCGTCCCGTCGGCCGCCGTATAGGCGAAGTCCAATCCGATCGCCAGAGTAGCGGCATAGCTCTTGGTCACTTTTCTGGGGATGGCCAGGTCCAAGTTCACCATGCCGACCGACACATCTTCGTACCCATCAATGACAGGAGCCCCGGCGTCGTCCATGACCACCTTTTGAAAGACCAGCCCGGACTTACGCGTGATCGCTTCCACGAGCGGCTTGCCGAACGAGAGCGTTTGAGCTTGACCGCACGCGTCCTGATACGTGACCTGAGCAGCCGCGACTGTCGGAGCGTTCCGCAACTGTACCGTCAGAGGGAGGTAATACCCGATTCCCAGGCCGTCTCGACTGCCGAACAGTCCGCAACCGGTCAGTGACAGCGAGCAGAGGCCGGCACACAACAGCAATACCCTGCCTTTAGATCGGGCTGGAAGGACTGAATGGAAAGTCCGCACGATCATCGTTATACCGAAAACTCTCATGGCTTCACAACCGATGAGCGTTGCGCTTGACGGAATTGACAGTCCATCCCCTCTCCGCTACGTTGCGTTTCATGGCCGATCCGGTTCTCGAGACCCAGGTCCCTTCACGACAACCCCGCCTTACATGGTCAAACATCAGTCGGCTGATCCGGCTCCCGAATCAGACAGGAACGTGGCTGCTTCTGCTGCCGACTCTCTGGGCTCTTGTGCTCGCGGCGCGAGGACTTCCTCCCTGGCATTTAGCTCGTCATCTTTACCCTCGGGTCTTTCCTGATGCGCAGTGCAGGCGTTGTCCTCAACGATTTGGCCGATCGATCGTTCGACCGTCATGTGGCGAGAACCCAGCGGCGTCCGCTTGCGTCGGGCGAGCTCGCTCCGATCCATGCGCTCATGGTCGTGACTATTCTTCTTTCGCTTGCTGCGACCTTGGTTTCTCTCCTCAATGTCCAGACCATCCTCTTAAGCCCAATCGCCCTTCTCCTCGCTGCGTTCTATCCCTTCGCGAAGCGCATCATCCATATCCCGCAAGCCATGTTGGGTATCGCATTTGGTTGGGGCACGATCATGGCGTGGACCGCCTCGCGTGGAACCATCGAGAGCACCCGCCTGGTTTATCTTTGCCGCCACAATATGTTGGGCGATTGGCTACGATACCATTTACGCGCTGCAAGACCAGCAGGACGATCGCCGTATCGGAGTTAAATCGTCTGCACTGTTTTTTGGATCTTATACCTGGCTGGCAGTCGGAATCGCGCTCGCGGTCATGCTGATTCTGCTAGGCATCGCGGGATGGATTGCCGAGATCGGCTGGATCTATTACGGAGTGCTGGCAGCCGTCGGTCTCTTGGTGTCAAGCAGGTAGTGGAACTGAAAAGCCCGGTTGAGCCTGCCCGGGCCTTCCAGCTGTTTCACGAACATGTATGGCTGGGCTCGGCGATCCTGGTCGGATTGATCGCCGGTTTTCTGCTGTGAATTAGCTCGCCGGCTTCGATGCGGTCGCCGGGGCCTCGTCCGCTCTTGGCGCACGCAGCGTGCCGAGATATATTGTCACGGCCTTGGCATCGGCATCGTTCAACCCCAGAGCCGGCATTCTCGTCTCCGGCTTCATCCCCTGCGGGTTCTTCACCCAGCGATAGATCCAGGTGCCGTTGAGACGGAAACCGGCACGATCCAGCGCCGGACCGACCTTCCCGCCTTCACCCGCGAGGCTGTGACAGCCGTTGCAGCCGTACTTGTTGGAGTAGAGTCTCTTTCCCGTTTCCGCAAGCGTAGCCGCCTGCTCCGGCTTCATCGTGAGGTCCGGACGCGCGACACTGACGCCCTTGCCGGGCCTCGTGACAAAATAGGTCAGGCTGCTTGCGCGGCATCGAGCGCTTTCTTCGCCTGCGCCATGGCCGCCTGTTCCTTGGCATAAGCAGACTCGTCGACGTCAACGTCTTTTTTCAGCGCAGCGCTCTTCTTTTCCGCCTCCTCGCTCGCTTTCTTTTCAGCGGCTTCGTAAGCCTGCTTGGCTTCGTCAAACTTGGCTTGTGCAGCCGCGAGCGCATCGGCCAATTCTTTCTTCCGATCCTCGACCTTGAATTCCATCTTCATACCATGCAGCGTACGAACATAGTCGACGATCGCCCAAATTTCCTCTTCAGAGAGCGTGTACTTGAAGGTCGGCATGGTCGGCACGGCAAAATCATCGTCGCCGATCTTATCTCCGCCGGGGCTCGTATCCTTCATGTCGCGTGAAATCGTACTGAAAATGTCCTCGTCCTTGAAGGTGCTCATTTCCGACTTGTTGGACAGGTCTTTCGGCTTGGGATCCGGCATGGACGACCAATTGAACCCTTCGTTCTGCCGGCCGTTTTCACCGTGACAATGCATGCAGTAATGGGCATAGAGTTCTTTGCCCTTTCTCTGCTGTTCGCTGGCACAGCCTCCGGCGATCAGAGCCCAGATCCCGACCAGGCCCGTCACCGCTCCCATTACTCGCAGTCTTGCGGCCTTCATGCTGACTGCCCTTTCTTTAGTTTGCGGATCAAGACGAACTGAAACACCAGCGCCAAGCCCTATGGCCAAAGCCGCATAGAAGTACCCGGAATAGTCCGGCGGCGCTTCCGCGCGGAAGTACCACCAGGAGGAGACGGCTTTCTGCGATCCTTTTTCAACGAGATCGCCGGCCCCGTCTTTTCTGCCATCCCACACCGCAAAGGCGATGTTGATGAACTCACCGGGCTTCAATTGCATGTCTTCGTCCGGATGATCGGTCGTCAGATTGCGGGAAAAGACGACCTTCCACGTTCCATTGCCATAGGCGCCTTTGGCTGTCACGTCCTGGTGGGCTTGAGCCTTCAGGGTCCCGAATCCTTTGGCGCTCATGTCGACGCCTTTGCCGTCCTTGTTTCTCCAGAACCAGATATTCACCGGCCCGCCTTCCACCTGCGCCATCGGCTGGCCATGAGCGAAATGCGCCTTTTTGTCCCCGACCATGAACTCCAATGCCGCGGCATCGGCGGGATCTTCGGTCGGATCGGCATACTCCAACAACACCGCAACCTGCTTGCCATCGTGCAATGCGCGCGCTTTCAGGTCCTTCACGGTGACTTCCTGAATTCGATTCTGCCAATGGACTTGCGGAGACAGAGGGAATTGGGCTTGCGGCGCGCTCGTCCAGACGGCGGCATTGGGATCGTCGATCGGCAAGGCGTCTTTCGTCATCACTGCCCGGACGGCCACGCTTTCCTGGGCTAAAGGCTGTGCGCCGTGTCCCGCCGCCAGCAACAGTCGCCACGATGGCTAACGCCAATCGCCATCTCGCTTCATGTGTTCCTGCATCGTCCATAGCTCCCCATATGTCGCCTCGTCCAAGCCGTCGGAGTATTCGCACTCTCCCACGTTCTGGGGGATTGATGGGCGCCATCGTACTCGCCCAGGATGATTTTCCAAATCCATTCGTCCGGCAGTTCGACTTCCCAACGCGGCATGGCGGATTTCCAAGGCATCCCCTCGATCGGCAGGCCGACGCCACCCTTCTTGATGCGCCAGAAAAGATAGCTTTCCTGCAGCATGGCGATCGTGGTCGGATCCGAGAAATTCGCGGGCGGCGGATTGAAGCCACGGGCCGCAGGCCCTTTGCCGTCGAAATTGCCGCCATGGCAAGGCGAACAGAACGCGGCATAAAACCCTTTACCCTGCATGATGTTGTCGGGAGTTTTGGCGACCGGATTCGAAAGGCCGGTGTATTCCCCGGGAGGCGCTGGATGAATCGTGCGGTTTTCTGCCGGCGGCTCATCGCTCACGGCGGTGCTCCCGTACGTCTGCCAACCGACCAGCAACGGGAAACACAATCAGCACGGCATAGCGCGCAGTCTGCAACGCGCCGATATTTTCGCCGGTCAAGAAGCGTTGAATGGGCCCCCAGAAGGCGTCCTTCGATTCACCGCTCATCGTCTCGAAGATCACGATGCCCGCAGTCGTCAGCATCAAGTAGAGAAAGATCAAGCTGGACGGCAACGGTGCGGACCCCGGAATGTTTGGGACGACGAACTTCAACAATAAGATAGATCACTACCAGCAGGATGACCGGTTTGGTTAATGAGCCCATTGGTGCCTCCTCAGCGTGCTTGTGCGACGGCGACGGGCGCAGCCTCTGTAGTCTTGAGCGGCGCGGGGGGTGCCTGTCCCGGCACTTCGAGGTCAGACGGAGTGACGGAAATCGGCTCGCCGCTCATTTGCTGCAAAAATGCGATCACAGAAAGAATCTCGTTCTTTGTCAGCCCGATGGGGTTCTTGTTGATGTAGGGCATCCGGGCCGGATATTCCTTCGGCGCACCTTCATGCCGATAGTCGAGATAGATGTAGGCTTGAGGTTGCGTCAAACTTTCGAAAATGAATTCGCGGCTGAGTTTGGCCCCGATGCCTTTGAGATCCGGACAGCGAGCCGATTCGCTCGGACCGATGGAATGGCACAGCGCGCACTGACCCTTGCTGAAGAAAATCTTTTGGCCGATCGCCGCCATGTCCGTCGGCGTCTTGACGGTGGCGATGTCGAATTTTTCTTCTGCCGGCGGCAGTGACGCCATCTGCGGCACTGCCAGAGCCACGAGCGAGAAGAGGCCCAGGACGATCGCCACGAACCCCATCACCCGTGCAAATTGGGCCCGGATGAAGAGCAGGATAACGATGCCCACGCCGATGACCGAAAGACCGATCAGCTGCAGTTTAACGACTTCACTCATAGGTCCCCTTCGGGTAATTAGAAGCGCTGAGTAGAGTTACATTCAAAAACTCATAACTCATCATTCATCACTTGCGCGCTGGCTCATCAAGCGCGCTCGAACCGCCAGCCATCGCCGGCATTGCCCCTCGTGGTAACTCGCCCTTGCCTGATCCACTAGGCGCTTTCCCCTTATCCCCCATCGTCGCCACCCAGAAGATGAAGGCCACCAACATGCAGAACAGGAACGTGTTCAGCGCCATAAGCGCCGCTGCATAACCCAGCGCCGGCGAAAAGGCATATTGCGAAGAATCCCGCATCACGCCGTAGACGTGCCAATGGACCCGCGACGACGACCGGGCATACCCCATCAAGGTCATCAGCAGAATCACCATCACCGCATTCAGCACGAGCGCATAGCCGGCGCGCGGAGGCATCCGGCCCCAGACCATTTCGGTGGTCGTTTTGGCGCTCTTCAAGAGCAGCGCCGTGAGCGGGGTGATGGTCAACATGACGAAGAGGACGATCAGCACCTGCGAGGTCGAGAAGTAGTTGATGCGGATGATGGCCGGAACAAAATATCCCCAGACGCCCAATACGATCACCGCAATCCCGGCCAGCACGAGCACCGCGCCCATGACCGACCTTGCCACTTTGGCCCAGGTGGCCGTGTCTCCCGTTTCCCGGCCCGCCAATACATGATGAAGCTCATGAATGTGACGAGGATCATGAGGTTGGCCACGGTCATTTTGGCCGACATGACACCGAAGACACCGAGCAACGGATGGTGCGTACCGCCCATTTTGCGGGCCTCTTCCAGACTGGCGACCAGGGAGTGCGGCGTCATCCAGACGCCGAGACACAGCAGCAGAATGATCAACATCGCCATGATCGGCTTGCGATACTGCAGCTTCGGACCCGGGAATCCGATGCGTGATCCCCAGCCAGAAATAATAATTCGAGCCGAGGAACAGCACCCCGATCAACATGGCCTGCAAGAATGAACAGCCAGGACAGGAATCCGCCCATGAGCGTGATGCCCATCTGCTGGTTGTACTGATAAATTTCCCGCATCAGCCAGTAGCCGGCGAAGGGCAGCGGGAGCAGACCGAACACGCCGATGAAATTCCCGACGTAGCCCATCCAATCATAATGATCGCGCTCTTCCGGCATTCCTGCGCGGACAGATACCGAATACCGGCATAGGCGCCGCAGATATAGCCGCCGAGCACGACGTTGGCGATCAGTCGATGGATGTTGACCGGCCACCAGGTCGGATTCCACGTCGCCGCCCAGGCCCGCGCAAATCCGTGCCTTCCGCGATGACGACCGGACTGGCCTGGAAGGTCGCCCAGGAGTTCGGCATGATCATGATGAAGAAGGCGAACACATTGAGCAGGAAACCCAGCAACAGGTGAAAGTTTTTTTGCTGCCTTCCGCATGGCATCCCAACCATACCAGTACAGGTAGAGTGTCGCGGTCTCGAGCAGGAAGAGCGACGCAGTAGACCATAAACGACGGGAAGAAGATATCTGTGAGATAGGCCATCAGCTTGGGATAGAACGCCGATGAGGAGGAACAGCAGAATGCCGCCGAACAGGGCAGTGGTCGCATAGGAGGACGTCAGCAGCTTGGTGAATTCTTTGGCCAGTTTGTCGTACCGCTTCTCGCCGCTCTTCCAGCCGACGATTTCGCACAGCCAGGCAAAAATCGGCACGCCCAGCACGAAACCCGCCAGGAGGAGATGCAGCTGCGCGATGATCCAGACCAGATTCGCGGCTGCCGATACCGGGGATGTCACGATACGCCGACCGGCCGTGCGCCGCAGCCTTCCGCCGCCAGACCCAGCGAGGGAAGCGCGAGCACTCCCGCGGCGAGCAACAATCCGGCAGCCATCCGCAGCATGCGATCCGGTGACAGTCCGAAGAAGCCGTTGAATGATTCCACCCTGGTGTCATCATGGTATCACCTCTCCTCGCCCGTCTAGGGTCTGCTGGAGCTTCACCGGTGTCTTCGCATCAGCGAGCTCGCGTCCTTCCCTGCCTTTCCTTTGCCCTTGCTCTTTGTGTCGCTGTCTTCTTCGGCTTTTTGCTTTTCCAATCGCCTCGACCTGCGCCGACAACTGCGCAATCATCTTTTCATCCTTGTTCAGTGCATCGAGCGGCTTGTAGAGCGGTTGCGGCTTTCACGTCGGGCTTCTTGCAACATTCATGGGGATGCGGCGTCTGACCGGCAGCGCCGCCCAGAACAGCATCGACAAGACGACGCCTCCCAGCGTCATCGCCGTCAGCATCAGTCCTTGATCCGCCGGCACACGCATCAGATCCCACCGCGTTACCAGTCGCTTGATAGTTTTCCGTGACAGGGCGCGGCCGCTTCGGCCGCGCTGCGAATCATGCGGCCGACGAGTGACACGCCGATGCAGCAGCATGACGATGAGCACGGCTCGCAGAGGCGCCGCCCCACAGCGTCAGCTCGATCCCGATCTTTTCCGCCACCGGAACGCCCTTCAGCATCTCCATCTCAAACAGGCGAATGCGACAATGGAAATCGCGGTCTGACGTCGCGAAGCCGACCACGCACCAGACAGATCGGCAAGAAGAGCGCGCCCACGAGGGCACGTCTTCAACCACAGCGACAGACCCAATCCATCCGGCGGCTCTTTGCGGAGCTTTTCCAGAAAATACGTTCTGCGCCACGACGCCAGTCGCCCAAATATCGATGGGAATGCAAACAGGAAGAGCAAGCGCAATCCCGGCGCCCTCCCCGATGTGCGACTCCAGCCACCATGGCGAGAGATCGGCAGGGCGAACACGGTCACCGGGCTTGCGAGAACCATCAGAAACGCCAGCCCGATGCTGGCCTCGAAATGAATCATGCCCATCGCGAGGAACAGCAGCACAAATGCCAATCTTGATTGGGAACCCGGTCCAGAAGGTGGGCCAGAGGACATTCAATCCGATCTTTGACGGGGGACATGTGATTCTCGTTCGTCGGTCATAGTGTCATCTGGGGCGCGGTTCACGTCGCCCCGCTCAACTAGTCCAAAAACTCGCGGTTGATGATCGCGGACACGGTGAAGAGCAGAATCGTCGCCATCACGACGATCCAGCCGATCAAGGCGATCGGGCGCTTGAAAATATTGCGCTCCGGATCCTTGTCGATGAAGGGCAAGCGCGGCCAGCAGCGCCATGAAGGCGCCCGGCAACGCCATGGCGCCCAGGAACTGCCCGAACTCGCCGGCGAACATCTTCAGCCGCAGCAATTGGAACAGGAACAGGAAATACCACTCCGGCTCCGGATGATAGTCGCCCGGATCCGGCGTCGCTTCTTCCAAGCAGCACCACCGGCTCCCAGAACGCCAGCGCGCAAATAGTGAAGAACACGACGCGCCATCCCGACGATGTCCTTCCAGACCTGGCGCGGGAAGAAGTAATCGGTCTTGGCCTTGATCTCTTCCGGCGTGCCTCGGAACGGACCGGCCGGGCCGGCCGCTCGGAATAAGAAGAGATGCAAGCCCGCCAAGCCCATCAAGGCGGCCGGCAGAATCATGACGTGGATGACGAAGAACCGGCTAAGCGTCATCTGTCCCGGGGTCGGCACCACCCTTGAGGAACCGCGCCATGAAGTCGCCGAGCACCGGCGTCTTGTCCATGATCTCAACACCGACGGTCGTCGCCCAATAGGCCCGCTGATCCCAGGGAAGCAGATAGCCGGTAAACCCGAAGCCCATCACGATGCCGAAGAGCGCCAGCCCGACGAGCCAGATCAATTCGCGGGGACTTTTGTAGGCGCCCCAGAGAAAGACCTGCGACATGTGGGCGAAGACACAGACCACCATCGCCGTCGAGCCCCAGAAGTGATAGCTCAGCAGGAACCAGCCGTAGTCCACGTCGTGAATGATGTATTGCGTGCTGGCATAGGCATGGTCGGCGGTCGGCACGTAATAGAACATCAACAGGATGCCGGTCACGCCTGCATGATGAAAATGAACGAGAGCACGGAGCCGAAGACATAGGCCCAACGCGAGCCGCCTGGCACCGGCTCATTGAGCATCTTGGCTTGAATCGTCTTAAGGCCGACCCGCTCGTCGACGAAGGCAATGACTTTTTCGAGTGCGGTCGGTTCAGTTGCTGAGGACGGTGTCTGTTGCATAGTGATCAGATGATCCGGATTTGCGATTTGGTCCCGGCTTTGAATTCCATATCGATGATTTCGACGTCGCCCGCTCGCAGACACCTTGATCGGAAGGGCGTCGAGCGGACGCGGCGCCGGCCCGTCGAGCACCTTCCCGGACGCGTCGTAGATGCTCAAGATGGCACGGACAGAAAAAGACCTGGCCCAGCACTTTGTGCTGCCGCCACTTGTACCCGCATCCGAGATGCGGGCACTTGCCGGAAAATGCGACATAGGGGATCATCTTTCTTGTTCGTCCAGACGGACTTGCCGGCCGCATCGCGGAATTCCATGTCCTTGCCCTGATAGACCTTCTCGAGGACCGCAGGAGTCGCCTTTAACACCCAGACGTTCTTCTCGATCTCCGCCTCCGGCATGTAGGCTTCTTTGACTTTTCTCTTGTACTTGAACTGGATGCCGATGTCGTCCTGCTTGATCTTGCTGACGTTGCCGATCTTGAGCCAGTCCGTTGTCGAACGGGGCATACATGGGCTTCATGAGATAGCGCAGGACCGGATACGCGAGCGGCAGCCCGATCAAAAACCCGATCACATGGGTGAAGTTCATGAAGAACGTGCGGCGCTTGACGCTCTTCTCCAGCTCGGGGAACGGCACGAGCACTTCGCCTGGCGTGACATGAATCCCGCTCTTCAAGATGCGCGATCTCAACTTCGTGCGTTGTGACATATCGTCGCGCTTGAACGGCGGCAGGGCGACGATCTCGGACGGCGGCAGCGCGCAGCTCAACCGACCCGTCGGTGACGGACTGCACGAACGCCATGGCCACCTGCCGCTCGCCGCTGCCGTTCATCGACACGACGATATGGCTGATCTCATGCGACAACGGGTCGACGATGACCTTCGTCACTTCCCCGATTTCGCGGTCCGTCGCAGCGGACTTTGGATTTGAGTTGCGGCTGCATCGCTATTTCTTCTTGATGGGCTTCGGGGTGTTGACCGACGTATTCTTGAACGTCGACCAGCCAGGAGGCCAGGGCGACTGACCTCCTTGTCCTCCATCAGGTCCTTGTACTTGTCCGGCATCTTGCCCTTTTCATATTCCTTCTCGAACCCTTCGGCCATCCAGCTCTTGGGATCGAGAATCTTCTGCTTGATTTCCTCCAGCGTCAGAGAGTTGCCGATGTTGTCGAGCTCCGGCCCGCGCTTCTTCCCGCCTTCGCCCCGCAGCTTGTGGCAGTTGTAGCATTCCTGGAGCTGCCATTGCTCTTCGCCGATCTTGAGGATATCTCCCCCGGCTGCGCCGGTCGTCGCAGGGCGGCGCGCCGGCTCCGCCGGCAGCCTGGCACGCAGGAGCCTGATCGCCGCCCAAGGCCTTGATCCGCTCCGCCAGCGCCTTGGCTCTGCTCATCCAGCGCCTTGGCGCGCGCAATCAACTCATCGGCCTTCCCCTGTTCCGTAGCCGCCCGCTTCGGCTTGAGTATCTTGTCGATCTTGCCCTTTTCGTCCTCCGGATCGTACTGCGGCCAGAGCGAGGCGCCGGCGATATACCGACGCAGAGGACGACGTAGAACACCACCAGAGCGCCCAACGCTTTCACGCCGCTCAACGGCTTCAGCGATCGGCGCATCGAGCAAGATGAAAACGGCGGTGCCGAGGAACGCATAGGCGACAGAACATGCATCTGGAAGACCAGTGGGAACTCGAGCGCCTTGGTGATCCCGAACAGCACTCCGCCGACGACCAGCCCGACGACCATCTTCTTAATCACATTGCCCATAGTGATCCCTCTTCCTTAATGAGCGTAGATCGGACTCTACTTGGCCCCGGCAGGAGCCGGGCTGCCCTCAGGCGCATGGCCCTTCGCTTCAGCTGGCCTCGAGCGTGACGAAGATGGCAAAACTCACGACCACGTAAAAGGCCACGGTGATCGCCGTGATCCACCAGGCGGAATAGGCCAGGGTCGGCGTGAACGACTCGGCGTGAAATCCGGCAGCAGATTGTAGGTGTGGAAGTACTTTCGCAGCAGCGACCGAACCGCGCCCATCAGCCCCATCGTCCAGATCGCGCTGAAGGCCAGAAAGACCAGGACGAACTGGGAGGCGAAATCGATCTTGCCCCAGACGATCGTCCCTTGACTGATGGCCCGGTTGTAGATGATGTAGTTCACGACCGTGACGAAGACCAGGTAAAGGCCGCAGAGTTCTTCGCCGGCATCAGCGCCAGGAAGTTCCAATCAGACGGCAAGCTCCAGTTCAGCCACCAACTTCGCGCCCGGTCGGCGACAAACCCATGTGGCGTCAGCCAGATCGCGTCGCCGACCACCACCATCAAGAAACCGACCTTGATGACCGTACGAGCAGACACCGTCAGCGGAATGAAGCGACCGAGCACCACCGGCAACAATGCAAGCGGAACAAGGATCGCCAGCGAGCGTGGGTCGGGCACGGGGAAAATCGTCCACACGTACGTCATCACAAAGGGAAGCGCTACCATCACGAGCGGAGCGAAGATCGTCATCCGCACCCGTTCCACCCCTTCGATCCGCTTCATGCTGAGCCAGATGTAGTAATTGCTGGCCAGGAAGATCAGCCCCACCATGGCGCCCTGCATCTCGAAGAACATGGAGAGCTGGTCAGCCATCATATAGGGACAGATCGAGGCATCGTAGTCGCAGAGCTCGTACGCCAGCAGATAGCCCATGAACGGGAGGAACAACAGCGCGCCGACACCGATCAGGTTGCCGACAAAGCCCATCCAGTCATAGTAGGCCCGCTCCTCGTCTTTCTTCGCCGCCATGTACATGTAGGCGGCGACCAAGCCCGTGATGAACCCGCCGAAGGTCACATTCCCGACCAGCCGGTGCAGGTTCATCGGCATCCAACTATAGTTGTAGATCTTGTCCCAGAGCGTGGCCGTGGCCAGAAATTCCGCCGGGGACACACCTTCCGCCTTCACCGGCGTGTTCATGAAGGAGGTCGGACCGTCGATCACGAAGAGGGTGATGGTCCCGATCAGGTTCAGCAACACACCCAGCGCGATGTGCCGGGCCTTCTTATCCCCCTTCCACGCATCCCAGGAGTAGAAGTACATGTACAGGAGGATCGTTTCGCCGATGAACAACAGCGGATAGATCACCGCAAAGAGCATGAAGAAGTGATTGATCAGCCAGGTCGTGAACTGGGGATAGGTCGCCAGCAGCACGAAGATGAACAGGCCGCCGGTCAGCGCGGTCATGCTGTAGAGGATCACCGTGACCTTCGTGACCTCCTTCGCCAGGCGATCGTAGCGAGGATCCTGCTTGCGATACCCGAGCCATTCGGAGATCACGACGAAGATCGGCGCGCCGAGGATGAAGGCGGCGAATAGGATGTGGAGCTGGGCGACGATCCAGACCGCGGTGCGGTTCCCTGTGTAGGGGAACTCGACCGGTGGGGCGCCGGGAGCCTGAGCATAGGCCGCCCCTCCGAACAGCGCCAAAAGCGCACAGAGCGCCAACAGACTACGCTGCCATGTTTTCATGATGTCTCGCCGCCCTTCTCACTAGAGTAAAGTCAGCTTACTTGCCAGCTGCCGCCGGGGCCGCCGCGGGAGCTGGAGCCGTCGCTGGTGCGGCGCTCGGCGAAGCACCAGCTACGGATGACCCACTCCTTCTTCGCTGCGTCCCACCCTTTCCCCTTCAGTCCGAAGGTTCGCTCGAAGGCCATCGACCTTCCAACGATCCTCCTCTGACAACTTGCTCTTCCAGGCCTTCATCTTCGTGTTGGGCACGCCTTCCGAAATGCGCCAGAACCAGACCGAATCGGAATAGAGCTTCATCCGCTCACTGTTACGGAAGTCCCGTGCGCCCGCCTTGACCGGCTTGCCGTCCTTACCGTGACAGCTGGCACAGTTCACATCGGGGTTCGTTTCACCGATGAAGATCTTGCGCCCTTCTTCGACAATTTTCTCGTCCGCCCACCAGCCTGCGGGCATATGCTTATCGGCATACTCGGCAGGCGCCGGAGGAGGCGGAACGATCGGTCCTTCACCACCGCCTTCGCAAGCCGCGACGAGCAGCCCGAAGCCCATGACCAAAATCAGATGAACTCTTGTCAGTTGCGTCATAACGTTCCTCGCTCCTTATGTAGAATTCCGGACGAAAAAAAGACGCTTTGACCGGAGTGCCGCCACTCCCTGCTAAAGCGCCCGATACTTCGAGATTCACTGAAGCCACACGCACTGACCCTCGCCACAGCATTGACCGATCTCGGCGAGGTGCACATCAGCCTCACGGACCGCCATCGGTATTAATGCTTTCGTTTCCCCTGCGACTTGCCCCGTTTCTGTTCCTGCTTCCGTTGAGCCCGTACTGTCTTTAGTCCAATCAACCCGACAACCGCTACTGCGACAGCCCCTAGACTCCACCAGAGCCAAGCCGGCGGTTGATTGACGTTGTGAATACAGCCGCTTCCGAAATGGACCTGGACTTTGCGCTCGGATTCTAAGTCTTTCGGATCGAACTGGACCTTGTGATTCTGCTGCTCTCCTTTGGCTTCGACGAGAAGCGGATCGCCCAGATTGTCATTGTGCAGATGGAACGTCGCTTTGTAGTACCCATCCCCATCGGTCTTGACGACCTGGCCATAGGAGATCTTGGTGTCTTTGACAAGGACGTCGGTGTCTCGAACGCCCTTCCCGTCCGTCCCGCACACGAACCCTTCAACGGTGAAGCGATGATCCGCTTCATGGGTGGCCGAGACTCCTGACGGAAATACCCCCATCAGGCTCATGCCGATGAGCGCGACCCTCAGTCCTTTCCGTCCCTGCTTCGCGTAGTCCCAACTGGATGACGTTCGTGGCGCTCGATTCGGCCCAATGGTTTCAAACAACAAAACGCCTCGCCACGACAGGCTTCCCCAGTTTTAAGGCCGATGTTTCTAACATAGCCCCCCCTGGTTGTCAACGACGGACAGGGTTGGATAAGGAATGCTACGAAGTGGTGAAAAGGACTTGACGCTAAGGAAAAGCTGGTAACGCGGGAGGTTAGAAATGGAAAGACGAGACGGTCACTCTACAAATAGCCACGGGTGCGGGCGGCCGCTTCAACCCGCTCGGTTTCCGCGCGGCGCTCAGATTCTTTTTTAGAAACCCAGGTTTCCCAGGATTTCCCGTTCGCCGTATCTTCGCCAGTGAAGGTGATCGAGGCGATGTCACCATACAGGATACGCCTTGGAGAGGGATGATCTTCGGGAAAGACGTCGATCCAGGCGTCGGCACCGGTGGCTTCACGATTGAAGAGAAAGCCGACAACAGTCTCGCCAGACTTCAACTCGAGTGTGACGTCACCCCGATAGTCGAAGGCGAGTTCCACAGCTTCCGCAAGCTCTTCAGCAGAAGAGGGTCGAAATACCCGTCCTTCCAGCGAACTGGCTGGATCCCCCGCATGATTTTTGGTGTCTGTCATGGCCAAGCCCGCTCAGGTCATCAGATTAGATTGACGAATGGCGTCGTTATCGCGAGGTCGGGAGCAGAGTCAATTTGGCTGTTCGGGCAAAGCCCGAGAGGGTGCCGAACGTATCTTCGACCGCCGAAGCTTCGTATCCGCAGTGGACCATACAGTCGGCACACTTGTCATTGCGTCCCGTGCCGTATCGGTCCCATTCCGTGAGTTCTATCAGTTCACGAAAGGTTTTGGTGTAGCCCTCCTGAAGCAAATAGCAGGGTTTTTGCCAACCAAACACATTGTACGTCGGATTGCCCCAGGGCGTGCATTGATAGTCACGACGCCCCATTAAAAAATCCAAAAACAAGGGCGACTGATTGAACTGCCAACCTCGCTTCGGACTGCCGAGAACTTTGGTAAAGAGTTCCCTGGTCCGCTCGCGCTTGAGAAAATGCTGCTGGTCTGGCGCCTTTTGATAGCTATAGCCCGGCGAAACCATCATACCTTCCACGCCGAGTGCCATCATCGCATCGAAAAACTTCCGCACTCGCTCGGGCTTCGCATCGTCGAAGAGCGTCGTATTCGTCGTGACACGATGGCCCCTCTTCAGCGCCGCTTTGATCGCCCTCACCGCAACCTCATAGACCCCATCGCGACAGACCGCCAGATCATGCTCGTCTTTTAGTCCATCCATGTGAATGCTGAACGTGAGGTACTTGGAAGGTGTGTATTCATCGAGCTTCCGTTCCAAGAGAATCGCATTCGTACAGAGGTACACGTAGCGCTTCTGGGCTACCAACCCCTCGACAATCTTGGCGATTTCGGGATGAATGAGCGGCTCACCGCCGGGAATACTGACGATCGGCGCGCCACATTCCTCAGCCGCAGCCCAGCACTGCTCGGGCGTCAGGCGTTTATCCAGCACATGGTCCGGGTATTGAATCTTGCCGCAGCCAGCGCAGGCCAGATTGCAGCGGAATAACGGCTCCAACATCAACACTAACGGATACCGCTTCACTCCCTTAAGCTTCTGCGCCAACACATAGCTGGCAACGGTGAACATTTGAGATATCGGAACGGCCATTCCGCTCTCCTTACGGTTGATTTATCACGGTAACGGCGATGAACCACCGCCGGGCTAGCAGGTTGTAAACGTGGCAGATTCTAGCACCGACTCTCACTACTCGTCAATTTCATCAGTAAGAACCTGTCAAACCGAATGCAAATCGATTTACCTGTGCAGCCGAATCGGCACTGGGTTCTTTTGGCCGAAAAACCGTTGCTGCGAAAGCCTTGCCACGGTCGCCGCCGCACCGATCACTTCCCGTTGGCTCATCTTGCTTTTTGCGCGGACCCGATCGTCAAAGAAGATAGGAATTTCCAGGATCCGACACCCCAGACACTGACTGTAATATGCCATTTCAATTTGAAATGCATACCCGTTCGCCTGGATGTCGATTGTATCCAAGGATTGCAGGACGGCCCGCCGGTAGCATCTAAATCCTGCGGTGGAGTCTTTAATGGCGAGTCCGAGCAGACCACCCGACACCCCGTTCGCAACTCGGCTCAGCAAACGGCGGGCAATTGGCCAGTTTCGCGAGCCTCCTCCCGCACAATACCTGCTTCCAATCACAACGTCTGCGTCCTTCACCGCCTGAAGCATACGCACGATATCTTCAGGCCTGTGGGACAGATCCGCATCCATCTGGAGGAAATATGTGTAGTTCTCCTTCAACAAGATACGGTAGGCTTCCCGGTAGGCCGTTCCCAGCCCAAGCTTAGCTGGCCGATGCAGCACGCGCATGCGGGAGGCTGACCTGGAAAGATTGTCCAAGAGTCGACCGGTCCCGTCAGGGGAACTATCATCGACAAAGAACAGATCCAGCGGTAGCGACAAGCCAAAAAGTCGTTCCACTAGGGGACGGATATTGTTGAACTCGTTGTACGTCGGAATGACGACGACAGCAGGCTTTACCACGACGTCTCCGGTAAAGGCTTTCGGGCCTCTTCTCCTAGGACCATGAGCGGTCTTGTCGTTCGGGAGTTCGTGATACCCAAGCCGAACAGCAGCAGCATCGCCACGCCGAAGGGGTGATAGCTCAAAAGCATCTCGAATCGCGGCTTGCCTAAGACTTCGTAGTTCAACACCATGGTCAGGACGATGTAGGCTCCCAACATCAACCACTCCATTTTGTACAGTTCACCACGAGATCGCGCTGACGCCAGAATCACGAAGGCCGCCGGCAGAAGCCATACAAGATGCTGTTGCCAAGTCATCGGAGACAGAAGCAGCGCCAGAACCAGGACGCCGGCGCAGTCCTTGGGCCATGCCCGATCTCCGCGCGACTCGAACGACCTCGAAGATGACCGGGCAAAGAAACCAAGAAGACCCAGTCCGGCCGCGACGACACACAGATTGGCTACATGCGGTGGAAGATCCAGAATCGGAACATATGCCTTATCATTTCGCCGCATCGGGTGATCGTCCGGATAGGTAATCAAGTATCGCAAGAGCGTAGGTCTCAGCGCCTGATTACGGATGCGCTGCTCGTTTTGCTGACGGATCCCCACCTGCTGATCCAGCGTGGACAAGACTGCATTACGCGTCCACTCGACCTGATGCGTCCACCAACTCATTGGTCCCATCCATAGCATGGGCGTCATGATCCAAAACGCGGTGGCAAGGATCGTGTAAACAAGTAACTTCCACTGCCGTTTCCAAAAAAACAGCAGGAGAAAGATGGCCGGAGTACTTTTCAGAGCAATGCTCAGACCGAATAATACGGAGCCGAGACATTCTCTCTTTCGCCAAACCGAATAGATCGCCGAGGAAAGAATTCCCAGCAAAATAAGATGTGGCCCGCCGTCGTCGAGATCTTGCAAGACGAATTGGAACACCAAGAGAATTGCGCCTCCACCGAGGAGATAGAGGTCCTTCTGGGACTGCGCTCCAGGAAGGGCGACCATCCGGTGGAACAGGCATACCGTTGCCACAAGGCATCCTACTGCCAGCCCGTAACGAAACATCAGCCCGACGTTTCGTTCTAACAAGGCCAAAGGGGAAAAATACATCGCAGCGATCGGCATGTAGGCATAACAGAAGTCGCCCACATACAGATACTCTCCTGACAGAAATCGCCTCCCAACTTCACGATGAATATCAAAGTCTCTGAATACAACCGAACGGTGAAACGCGAGGATATAACCGTGAGCCAGCGCAGCGAGCAAACAGAGGCTTGCGAGTACAGGCCTTAGAAAGCGATCCAAGGGCGTCCTTTTCTGAGCGGTATCGCGGCCTGATTGTCTTGTATAGGGCGGTATGACGGGCGAGAATAAGTCAGCACCCGACGAAAATCAAGGAGCGGCTGGTGAGACTCAAGCACCAGAATGCAGGAGTGATTTTTCCTCGGCGTCGAGTAGGACCTGTTTGGAGGCGCCGAGCGGGTTCGAACCGCTGCATCGCAGTTTTGCAGACTGCTCCCTTAGCCACTTGGGTACGGCGCCCCGAGAGAGGGCATTATAGTCCGGTGACGGTCTGAGAGGCTAGAGGAGAAAGGGCGGCAGTTTATCGTCGATTGGACAGGATAGGAATGTCTTTCCCAAGCGTCGAAGGTTGGTCGGACTGCGGGTTCATCGCTTCCCATCCGTCATTGGAATGGGCGGGCGCCTCACCGTTGGCTTCCGCTTCTTTTTCTTTGGCGAGCAGTTCGACTTCATGGATGAGGGTGTCCATCAACTCTTCTATCGGAACTTTGCGGACGAGCTTGCCCTTCTTGAACAAGATCCCTTTACCCTCACCGCCGGCAATGCCGATATCGGCTTCCTTGCCTTCGCCGATACCGTTCACGACGCAACCGAGCACCGATACATTGAGCGGCGTCTTGATGTGCCCGAGCTTCTTCTCCAATTCATTGGCCATCCGCACGACGTCAATTTCTACACGGCCGCAGGTGGGACAAGCAATCACGTTGATGCCGCGATGGCGCAGCTCCAGCGACTTCAAGATTTCAAAACCAACTTTCACCTCTTCCACCGGATCCGCAGCCAGCGAGACGCGCAACGTGTCACCGATGCCCTGCGAGAGCAAGTACCCCAGTCCAATCGCCGATTTCACGGCTCCGGTCATAGCCGTTCCCGCTTCGGTGATGCCGATGTGTAACGGGACATTGGATTGATGCGCAAACAACCAGTAGGCGTCGATCGCATGATGGACGTCGGAAGCTTTGAGCGACACCTTCATATTGGTGAAGCCCACGTCTTCCAGCGCATGCACGGCATTCAATGCCGACTCGGCTAATGCCTCCGGTGAAGGCCAGCCATACTTGTCCAGCAGCGGCCGCTCAAGTGAACCACCGTTCACGCCGACCCGCAGCGGGATCCCGCGTTCGTTCACGGCCTTAATGACTTCTTCGACCTTCCACCAGGCACCAATGTTGCCGGGGTTGATGCGGACGCAATCCACGATTTTGGCGGCTTTCAATGCCAAGCGATGGTCGAAGTGAATGTCCGCGATCAAAGGGACGGTCATTGCCGCCTTGATCTGGGGGAGGGCAGCGGCGGCTTCGTCGTCCGGCACGGCAACACGGATCAATTCGCATCCGGCGGTTTCGAGCTGCCGAATCTGTTCGACCGTCGCGGCGACATCGCGTGTATCAGTCGAGCACATCGACTGGACGGAGACCGGGGCATCGCCTCCGATCTTCACCTTGCCGACTTGAATCTGCCTGGTCTTGCGCCGATTGATATGCATCTATTCGCACGTTCCTCAGCGTCTTTCCCTCAGCTGCCCTGCTCATCTCCATGCGGCAGGTGATCGCTCACCGTCGAAAAGAGCTCCCGCTCACGAGAAGCAACCGGGCTCTTGCTGACCAGCTCTTTCACACTGCGATAAATCCCTTCCGTCGTTAATCCATACCGCTCGCGCAACAGGTCTTGCGGCCCCTGTTCAATGTACCAATCCGGCAATCCGAGAACCTTCGTCGTCACACCGGTCACGCCGGCATCGGACAACGCTTCGAGCACCGCTGAGCCGAACCCGCCCATTTTACAGCCTTCTTCCACTGTGACGACGTAGCGAACACGCTTGGCCAAGTCCACGATCAATTCATGATCAAGGGGCTTTGCAAAGCGGGCATTGATAACGGCCGTGGACAATCCTTCTTGACTGAGCTGCTCCGCCGCCTGGACTGCCTGCCACACGGGCACACCGATCGCGACAATGGCCACTTCAGTCCCGTCGCGCAACAACTCACCTTTCCCGATCGGAAGCGCCTTCGGCACAGTGTCCATGTGAACGCCCAGGCTCACGCCGCGCGGATACCGCACGGACGCTGGCCCGTCGTGCTGCAAACCGGTCTTGAGCATGTGCTGCAATTCATTCTCATCTTTCGGCGCCATGACCACCATGTTCGGCATGTGTCGCAGGTAGGCGTAGTCGAACGCACCATGGTGCGTGGTCCCGTCTTCCGCCACAAGCCCGCCACGATCAATGCAGAAGGTCACGGGCAGATTCTGTGTCGCGACGTCGTGCACCACCTGATCATAGGCGCGCTGCAAAAATGTCGCATACATGGCCACGACCGGCCGCATTCCCTGAGCGGCCAGGCCTGCAGCAAATGTCACCGCATGCTGTTCGGCGATGCCGACATCATAGATCCGGTCGGGAAATTCTTTTTCAAAGGCGTTTAAACCGGTGCCCTCACACATCGCCGCAGTAATCGCGACGAATCCGCTTATCCTCGCGGGCCAGCTTGACCAACGTGTCGATGGCAATCTGGGTATAGGAAGGCCGTGCGGCTTTCTTTGCCGGCGCGCCGGTTTCCCGCACGAACGGCGGGCAGGCATGGAACCACACCGGATTCTTCACCGCCGGCTCGTAGCCAAGACCCTTCTTGGTGATCACATGGAGGAGGACCGGACCTTTCATCTTCAGCACATTTTCCAGCGTCGGGAGAAGATGTTCGAAGTTATGTCCGTCGATCGGACCGGCATAGCGGAATCCCAGCTCTTCGAACAAGCAGCCCGGGAGGATCGCACCCTTCGCCAGCTCTTCAGCGCGCCGGGCCAGCTTCTCCACATCAAATCCAATGTGGGGAATCTTCCGCAGCAGTTGACCCGTTTCCTCACGCATTTTCGTATAAAATTCGCCGGTAAAGGTGCGGTTCAAATAAGAGGAAATCGCGCCCACGTTTTTCGAGATAGACATCTGGTTGTCGTTTAAGATTACGAGGAAATCCTTGCCGAGCCCTCCGGCATGGTGCAGCCCTTCCAGGGTCATCCCAGCGGTCATCGCACCGTCGCCGACGACACAGACAACCTTATGCTTCTGGCCCTGCTGCTCACGGGCCTCGACCATGCCATATGCGGCCGATACACCGGTTCCGGCATGGCCGGCATTAAACGTGTCGTACACGCTCTCTTCACGTTTGCAGAACCCGCTCAATCCCCCGTACTGCCGTAGAGTATGGAACTGTTCGCGTCGGCCGGTAAGTAACTTATGGGCATAGGCTTGATTGCTGGTATCCCATACGATCTTGTCCTGAGGCGTATTCAGCAGGTACTGCAAGTGCGACCGTCAATTCGACCACTCCCAGATTAGAGGCGAGGTGCCCACCGACATTGGAGACCGCGCTGATGATCTGCTCCCGAATTTCTTGGCATAAGGCAGGAAATTGCGCCGGTCGAAAGCCGCTTTAGATCAGCGGGGTTGTGAATGCTCTTCAAGATCGACATACGTCACTCCTTTGCGAGAGTTCAGCGCCCAGTAACAAGGGGCTGGGTCCAGATAGGCTTGGCGAAGCAGTCAAGCGGTTTGAATGCTGACCGGATCAGTCTCACATAAGACTCCCATGTTGTCAAGCGGTTAGGTCGTCTGTCTGAAGCGTCCACTCATGACCGAAACCGGTAGGTCAGCGGTTGGCAAGGTGAAGTCTGCAGCGCCCCCGGTCGTCAGATCGATATTCTCGACCCCGTAACCTTGCCAGAGCCAATGCTCACCGACCCGATACACCAGCGTGCCTGGCTTCAGCACTACAGCACGGTCGCCCGGCATGTTGAGTACCAACTGTTGTAGAGGATTGAAGTTCCGCACGGGAAAGGGACGGATTCCTTCAGCCGCGGTCTTGGACGGATGCAGGCAAACGGCGGCGACGAGGCCTACAACCAACACCCGGCACGACGACCCCCCTCGGCAACGATCGGACTGCACCACGTCAGTAAGGGAAATCCAGGCCGGCGAAGATCGCCCCTCCCTCCTTGCTGAATCCATAGTCGATTCGACCGACGACGTTGGGTCGAACGATCCCTCGGAATCCGATACCGGGCGTCATGCGGTAGTCTTTGAAGCTGACAGCTTTGAAACTGTTGAACACTTGCCCGGTATCGAGAAACGGCGCAATCTCGAAATCGGCCGCGACGCCGGCGATTTTTGCCCTGGCCAGGTGTATGCGCTCTTCGATGCTCGCGGCGATCAGGTTCTTGTCGATGAACCGATCGACCCCGTAACCCCGAAGATTGTTTTGCCCCCCCAGCGAACTTTGTTCAAAAAACGGCACTTGCCTTCCAAGCGTCGCCTGCAAATCAGCTCGTATGACGAGGATCGCTCGCTTGGATTCGCTCGGAAAGAGCTTCTTTATATCCAACTCATAGCGCGAATAGACCGGATAATCGCCATTGTGCACGTTTTGATTCAATTCGGCGTAGGCCGTCACGGCCATGCCATCGGTCGGCGAAAACAAATTGTTCCTTGTATCGTAATAGAAGGTCGCGCGGTGGCCCACGATAATCGTCTCGCCCTGCACCCCGTCAACGGTCGGAAACACATCTCCCGTGAAGGGCAAGTCCGTCGCCCCTCTTTGCAGGCTCACCTGGCGGACGCGCTGGCCAACCGCAATCTGTGTCACCTCGTTCGCATAGATACCGAAGCGCCAGTTCGCCCGGGCTTCGCGGGCCGTATAGTTGGTCTGATCTCCCTCGACGGTCGTTTGACCCAATCCAAAAAATCGAGACGTCGCGTTCTTGAAGAACGAGCCGCCGAAATTCAGAAAATACCGACCTTCGCTGAACGCCGGATCGGTGTAGTTGAAGACCAGTTTGCGTTCAATTTTTTCAGTTAAGGAGGCGATGAACTGCATTTGCCGTCCACCCGTGTCATAGCGAAACAAATTGAATGTGCCTCTTGTTCCGACGATCGAATTTTTGATCAACATCGGAGCTAACAGGTATTTCAGCTCCCCGTCTGGATCGGTGATGAGGATGGGAACAATCAATCCGGCATCGTTCCCGTCGTTCTTAGAGGTCGACGCAGAGGGGATAGGGAACACCTGGGTATCGGCTCCAGCCGGGCCTACCCATGCCGGGGTCATCCCTGCGAGCAGGCATACAAGAAAGACGGCGATGCCGCGCAGGGTCCTCATGAGCGCTCGACTCGGAGTATGTTACGGGGATTTGATCTTATCGGATTTTTTGCGGAGTTGATCGATCAAGTCGGCGTAGCTGCCGTTCCGGAGAATCTTGGTGAACTGCCCTCGGTAATTGTTCACCAGACTTACCCCGTCGACGACGACGTCGTAGACGCGCCAGGCCGATCCTTTGTTAAGCAAGCGATAGTCGAGCGGAATTTCCGTCTTCCCGGTCAATACCTTTGTCCGTACCTCAGCATAGTCTTTTTCCGTCCGCTCGTTGATGTACTGCACACCATCACCGGAATAGGATTCGATCTTGTCGGCATAGGTATTCACGAGCAAGGTCTGGAAGAGCGAGACAAATTCCTCCCGATCTTTGTCAGGGAGATTATTCCAAGGCGCGCCGAGCGAACGGCGGGACATTTCGTGATAGTCGAACCGTTCGCCGACCACTTTTTCCAGTAGTTGCCGGCGTTCGGTCGCCTTGCCCGGCTGTTTCAGATCCTTATCCGCCAAGATTCTGAGCACTTCATCGATCGTGCCCTTCATCGCCTCGGTCGCTCCTCCGGCCAAGGCGGCCTCAGAGTCCAACCCGGACCACAGACAGGTTGCCCAAATAAGGCCCGCACACATTGCTCGACTGAAACTGCCATACTCGATGCGAACACCGGTTTTCATAAGCTCTCCCTGTTGCTGATTGGTCAAGCCCGGGCGCTCTTGCAGGGTCGATTATTTCACATTACCATGGACGTACTGACTGACCAACTCCTCCAAATCGAGACCGGACTCCGTGTCACGAATCGTATCACCTGGCTTCAACGGATCACCGCCACCACCCGGGGATAACGCGAGAAATTTCTCCCCGATAATGCCGCGCGTTTTAATCGACGCAATCGTATCAGTATAGAGCTTGACCGTATTGTCCACAGCAAGGAGAACGGCTGCACGATCTTCGTTGAGGGTAATGGACCGTACCCGGCCGACTTCGACGCCCGCAATTTCGACCGAAGACCCTGCTTTCAGGCCGGACGCCGTGTTGAACTGTGCAACCACTTCGTAGACGTTTCCGCCGATGAGTTCAAGTTTTCCCAACTTGACCGAGAGGTATCCAAGACAGACGATGCCGACCAATACGAACACCCCGACGATCAATTCCAACTTGAGCTTTCCCATACTGTTCCCCCTTCGTTTGCTTAGCCGGCGGTCGCTCTGCTCAACGTGACCGGCCCACTCACGGAAATAAACTCGTGGATCTCCGGATCCGTCGTCTTCACGAACTCCGCTGCCGGCGCCATCAAGGCGATCTTGCCTTTGAGCAGCATGGCGACCCAATCTGAAATGCCAAAAATTTCCGGAATCTCATGACTGACCATGACGGCCGTAAATTTAAAGCGCTGCTGCATTCCCACGATGAGCTCGTGAATTGATTTCGCCATCAAGGGATCGAGTCCGGTTGTGGGCTCGTCGAAGAGCATGATTTCCGGCTCCATGACCAACGCCCGTGCCAAACCGGCACGCTTTTTCATTCCTCCGCTCAGCTCAGCCGGAAACTTATGTCCCATCCCCTCCAAGCCCACCTGGTCGAGCTTCTCCTCCACCCTCCTGGTGACTTCCGGTCCCTTCATCCGCAATTTCTCTCGCAACGGAAACGCGACGTTCTCAAAAACCGACAGCGAGTCGAACAATGCCGCCCCCTGAAACAGCATGGCGAACCGCTTGCGCACATCGTTCAGTGCCTTCCCCCGCAAGCGGGAAATTTCCATGTCGTCGACCCATACTTCGCCGCGGTCCGGCTGCATGAGCCCGATGATGTGTTTCAGCAAGACACTTTTCCCCTCCCCGCTCTTGCCGATCATCGTCGTGAGTTTTCCGGTAGGGATCGTGAAATCGACGCCCTGCAATACCCGCTGGCCGCCCAATGTTTTTTCCACACCGACAAGTTTAATCATGGCATTACAGCAAGACGGAGGTTAAGAAATAATCCCAGACGAGAATTAGCACCGAGGACAGCACCACGGCTTCCGTCGTGGCCCTTCCCAGACCCTCGGCGCTCTGCCTGGTAAAAAACCCCTTATAGCAACAAATCCAGCTGACGATCAGCCCGAAACTGATCGACTTGAGAATGCCACCATAGACGTCTTTCCACTCGACCGCAGATTCGATCGAATTCCAGTAGGCCCCGCCGTTCCCGCCCAAGAGATCTACACCGACCAGATAGCCGCCGTAAATTCCAACGACGTCAAAAATCGCCACCAGCAAGGGCACACCGATCAATCCCGCCACTAATTTTGGCGCAATCAGATACTGGAGCGGGTTGATCGCCATGGTGTCCAGTGCATCAATCTGCTCGGTGATCCGCATGATGCCGATTTCAGCCGTCATGGCCGATCCGGCACGCGCCGTGACCATCAAGGCGGCCAGCACAGGGCCCAATTCCCGGATCATGCTCAAGGCGACCGCAGAGCCGAGAAGCCCCTCGGAGCCGAATTTTCGCAACGTGTAATAGCCTTGGAGAGCGAGCACCATTCCGGTAAACCCGGCCGTGAGCACCACCACGAAGGTGGACTTGTAGCCGATGAAGTGGAGTTGCTTGACGATCTGGGTGAATCGGAGCGGCGGCCTTGTGAGCCAGGCAAAAGACGAGAGGACGAATAAGAGCATGCGCCCCATCTCCTGAATCGATGCGATGGCCCATGCGCCCAAACGTTCGACCATTTCGAGCATTATGTCCTTCCTGCATCCGTCACTGATGACAGTCCGAATCCTGCTCCGGCATAGGCTGAACAGACCGCTGTCAGCCGGTCGGCGGCCAACCGACTCTGCCGTCGAAGCCGATTTAAGCCGATCAGGCTTGATGGATGGCTCATTAACGCAACAAAGCCTCGTACCCAGCCAGAGGGCTTGAGGAATAGATTGAAATCCACCGGGAGGTCCTCGCCGGCAAGATCGGAAACGGTCCGGAAAACCATGAAGGGAACTCCATGTTCCTTTGCCACCATTCCCAACGCCGCACTCTCCATGTCGAGCGCCACGGCACCGGTCAGCCGGCCGATCGCCCGTTTCTCCGAAGCCCGACAGACCACACTGGACAGCGAGACCACCGAGCCGACGCGAACGGTCAAGCCGAGCCGCGCCACGACCGCTCGCATAGTAGAAATCGCCGCTGCATCACAGGAGATGGGTTGCGCCATCTGATTCCAAGCACCGTTAAACCACCCGGATGATACGCTAATCCCGACGATCACATCTCCAATCGCCGCCGGCACCAGTGCTCCGGCAAATCCCGTGGAGATCGCCAAGGCCATCGGTTGCCGGTTGAGCACTGCATTGGCAGCCGCTTTCGCCGATTCCGGTCCGATTCCTGTGTGAACCAGCCAATACGGCCCTTCGGCTTGTTGACCGATGAAACAGCTCACCCCGTCGATCTCGACCTGCCGATTCACCGGCAACGCGCGGCGCAAGGCCGCCAGTTCCCATCGCGTCGCGACAAACAGGGCGACAGGACTTACAGGGAACTCGCCGTGGGATTGTGCGTCGCCAACCGATGACGCCGGCCGCTCGGTCAACGATCAAACCGATAGCACCCGGACGTCAGAACCTGATGCCGCACTTCGTCGGCCCGCATTTTACTGCGCGTTCTCAGATTCCGATACATCGCGAGTGCCCACAGGGGAAAATACTGGCAGTACCAGTGGTAGCGGAGATAGAACACGCGCGGGAACCCGGTACCGGTATGACGAACCTCTTCCCACGAACCATCTTTCATCTGATGACGGAGGAGAAATTGAATGCCCCGCGCCACACTAAACGAATCCGTCATCCCAGCCGACATCAAACCCATAAGAGCCCAGGCCGTTTGTGATGGCGCGCTCTCGCCCTTTCCGGCCAAAGCCGGCTCTCCATAGGAGAGGCAAGACTCGCCCCAGCCACCGTCCGGATTCTGTTTGGACTCAAGCCAGGCGACGGCGCGGCGTATATAGGGCTGCGACAGATCTTCTCCGATCGCGCGAAGACCGGCGAGCACGGACCAGGTACCGTAGATATAATTCACGCCCCATCGACCGTACCAACTGCCGTCCGGCTCTTGTTCATGTTTGAGAAACGCGAAGGCCGGCGCCACGGCCGGATGTGATTGATCGTACCCCAGCGCGGCGAGCATCTCCAGACAGCGCCCGGTCAGGTCGGCACGTGCTCGGATCGAGCAACGCATGGTGGTCCGCGAACGGAATGTAATTGAAGACGATGCGATTGTTGTCCTTGTCGTACGCGCCCCACCCGCCGTCGGACCCTTGCATGGCGACGACCCACGCCGTGCCCCGTCGGATGGAATCTTGCAGGTCAGCCGGTCTGGCCATCTTCACTTTCGCCAGCGCCATCAACACCACGGCCGAATCATCCACATCGGGATAGAGTTCGTTTTCATACTGGAAATACCAGCCGCCTGGTTCCGCTTGCGGAGACGACACCTTCCAATCACCGACTGTTTTCGTCTGCCGTGACATCAGATAGGCGGCCCCTCGTTGCAAGGCCGGATGGTCCTGCGGCATTCCGGCTTCGATCAAAGCGTTCATGAGCAATGCGCGTATCCCAAATCGGAGAATGGCAGGGTTGCAAATGCAGGGTCTCGACCCGTTGATCGCCGATCGACACGGTCTCGTAAATTTCCAAATCTTCAATTTCCTGAAGCGCCTTCCGCACCAACGGGTCATCGACCTGATAGCCCAGACATTGCAGCGCCATGATCGAGTTGGCCATCGCCGGATAAATCGCGCCCAGCCCGCCACTCCCTTTGAGGTGTTCCAACATCCAGGTCGCAGCGCGATGCAACGCTTTTTCCCGCAGCCACATGAGCGGCATCCGGTCGTAGAGCTTGAGCATCGCATCCAACGCGACGAAGAAATTATGCGGCGTGAACCACTTTTGATCCTTATTGAACGGCGGGAATTTCCAATAGCGAATCTCGTTGCGCGGAGCGAGATAGAGTTCCTCGATCCCCTGTTCTTGGGAATGCGGCAAACGGGCCGATGGGCAAACACGATCAGCAATGGAATCAAGACGGCGCGGGACCAATAGGAGATGGCATAGATGTTGAAGTAGAACCACTTCGGCAAGAACATGATCTCGACCGGCATGTGCGGGATGCCTTCCCAGTCGTATTGGTCGAACAAGCGCCAGTGTGATCTTGGTGAACACGTTCGTTTGAACGACGCCGCCCTTCGCGCGGATGCAGTCGCGCGCGCGCAGCATGAACGGCTCGTCGCCCGACATGCCGCTGAGCTTCAACGCGAAATAGGCTTTCACCGACGCGCTGATTTCCGATGGACCACCGTAGTAGATCGGCCAGCCGCCGTCGGGCAACTGTGCTGGCGCGCAGATAGCGCACGGCTTTGCGTTCCCGTTCGGGATCGACGCGATCGAGAAACCTGCCGCAGCATGAGGTATTCGGAGGTCAGCGTGGTATCGGCTTCGAGTTCGGCGACCCAATACCCTTCAGTGGCATGTTGCCGTGACAAAAACCAGGCTTGGCTGCGGCGCACGGCGTCGTCGATGGCATCCAGTTGACTGCCTGCTTGATTAGTCGTACGCCGGGAAGACGTATCCACAGCCGCTGCAGATTTGTCGGAAACCAACCGCAGAGATGGTGTGCCGCCAGGGTCGGTAGCGAGTCTGACCTTCTCCGAAACAGAGAGGAAGAAACTATCGGACAACCGGTCGAGGATTGATCGAATCAGTTTCATCGGCTTTCGAAAGGGAAACAAGCGAAAACGCGACCGAGACCGGTTTCACCGGGCCTGCGGCCCAGCGAGACGTGCGACCCACGAAAATGTATGGTGCTAAGCTGACGGGATATAGCAGACGGTCTTACTGAAGTCAAGCAAACTGATGCGGAAGTCCTCTGAACTACGAATGTTTTTGTCCTTCAGCCGGTTACACAGGCTGCATGTCGCCCAGGCGAACCGAGACGAGTTTAGAGATGCCAGGCTCCTCCATGGTGACCCCGAACAACGAATCGGCGATTCCCATGGTCCGCTTGTTGTGAGTGATCACCATAAATTGGGCGCCCTGAGCGAGTTCACAGAGCACGCTGGTAAATCTGCCGATGTTCTCTTCGTCGAGTGGAGCATCGATTTCGTCAAGGATGCAGAAGGGCGTGGGACGGATCAGGAAACTCGCGAACAACAGCGCCATGGCTGTCAATGTCTTCTCACCGCCTGACAACATGGTGATGCTCTTCAATCGTTTCCCTGGCGGTTGCGCGACAATCTCGACTCCGGGCTCTTGCGGCCCTTTGCTTTCCGCCATGTCGTCCACCGGCACCTCAACCAATTGCAGCTCTGCCCGGCCGCCCCGAAAAAATTTTCCGAAGACGTCACTGAATTTTTCCTGTAATTCCGCAAAGGTCGTCGCGAACATGTCCTTGGTCGTCCTATTGATCCGCTGAATGATTTCCTTGAGCGACGCGATCGAGTTCGACAGATCCTGTTCTTGGGTCGACAAAAATCGATGGCGTTCGTCCAGCTCTTGATGCTCACTGATGGCGGCGAGATTGATCGGTCCCATACGATCGAGCCGCTCTCGGATCTTGTGCAGTTGCTGCCGCAGCTCATCATCTGTTTGCTGCGCTCCACAAGCCAAGGTCGTCTGGTCCTCCGCCGAGGCTAACAGAGGGACATCGGACTCGATGAGCGACGAGGGATCGACTTGATAGGTTCCGGAGAGTGTAGACTCCACCGTTCCTAATTGTGTCCGCACCTCCGCCCGCTTGACTTCGACGGCCATGCGGGATTCCCGTAAAGCAGAGACGGCCCTTCGGGCATCCTCCAGACTCGCTTCCGTTGACTGCGCCTGCGCCATATCCTGCGCCTGCTGTTCCTGCGCCTCGACTAACTGTGTCTTGACGCGATCGGCCGCCTGGCCAAATTCACGGCACTGGGCTTCTTGCCGCTCCCGTTCTGCACGGCTCTGTTCCATAGATGCCATCAGCGATTCCAGCTGCTGATTCAACATGTCAATACGATTCACGGATTCCTGTTGCTCCTGACGAATCCGCTCAAGTTCGTGATGACGATGTTCACGTGTTGTACGGACTGCCCTGCACAGTCACCTGTGCCTCTGTGAGTCGTTGCTGGATGCCTCTGCATGCTCTGATCAATCTGCCCCACGCGCGCGCGAACGGACTGCAATGCGCCTTCTTGGCCGGTTTTTTCCGCGATCCACTGCGCCAGCTGTGCCTGGCCGGATCGCGCTTCCTGCTCCAGCCGCTGCACTTCCACCGAGCCCGCGACTGCGCATCATCCATCAATGTCTCGATCCGCTGAGTCAGATCTCTCAGAACATGCTGGAGACCCGAGTCATCTTTTTGCAGCGACAGGGCCTTCATCTCTTCCTCGCGTAAGGATTCCGCGAGACGACGTCCCTCCTCACGCAACGATTGTGCCTCTGCACAGCAATCGTTCCCGTCGCTGACTTGCCTGCTCGACGCTGTTCTGCCGATGTTGTCCGCCTGGATTCCAATTGCATCACCTCTCGACGGCGTTGCAACAGTCCACCTGTTGCGCTGACCTGCCCACCGGTGATCATCCCGGCCGCATCCAAGACTTCCCCTGCACGCGTGACGAACGTCGGCCCATCGGGAGCCGCCCACGCGCTGTTGTTCCCACAAGCAGATCGCGTCATTGCAACGTCTCGATGAACACCACCCGATCGAACAAATAGTCCCGCGCCGCGGTCCGATGCTCTTCCACCTGGATCAAGATCGACCGCACGACCGATGACGCCGGACTGACCCTCCATAGCCGACCACCACTGATTCGATCGGGCCGATCACGTTCCATCGTGGAACCTGTGGAATGAAGGTGCCCCGCCCGAGATCTTTTCCCTTAAGGAACGCGATCGCGTCAGAAGCGGCTTGCGGACTATCGACGAACCATCCTCGGACCCGCTCGCCCAAAATCGCTTCCACCGCCCGGTCCAACCCGGCCGGCACGACCAAGCCATTCGGCCATGGCATCATGCACCCCTTGGCATGTTTTGAGTGCAGTGACTTCTTCATCACCCGACCGCCCATAACCCATATCTTCCTGCAACACGCCTTGCAGGGCTCGCAGGTGAGAGTCCACTGCGGCCAACTCCTCCGATTGACGACAACAGCTGTTCGACTTCAGCCAACCCGGCCGACACGCTCGCTCCGCTTCTGTTCAACACTGCTGCTGCTGCCGACGCAGGTCCGCCACGATTGCTCCGCTGCCTGGCAGGCCTGCTGGAGCGCCTGGCGCCTGTCCGTCGCGGCATCGTGCTGAGATGAATCTCCTCCCGTTCACGCGCCAGCCGTCCGTCACGATCCGTCACCTCCTGTGCCCGCAGGCTAATTGCGACCAGACTCTGCTCAGTATTCGCAACCAACACCGCCAAGTTCAATACGTCTGTCCGGCCCCGCTCTTCTTCTTGCCAAGCGCCGCAGTTCGCTGATGCACCAGCCCTTTCATCTCGCGGTCGAGCGCCGCGAACGCCTGCTCCCGCTCGGTCAACGCTTGGTCCAGCTGGTCGAGTTCGGTGAGTAGAGCCGCCTCGGCTTCTTTCAACTGCTTCTGCTCTCTGCGTCAGACGCTCAAGCTCTTCATGCCCTGCTGACCTGCTGCTGCTCATAGAGCTCGCCCTTGATTACGCTCGATTTCTGCTGCCGTCAGGGCCTGCGCCTGTTGCTGTTCTACCTTCGACAGTTCCTCGCGCCGCTGACCGATCGCCACATCGCCGTCGGACAATCGCCAGCTTGATCCGCTCCAGTTCGGCGTTCAAACGTGCCAGCTCGGCTGTCCGTTCCGACTCCTGCCCGGCCAACGTCCAATTCCGACTCCACTCTCCTCAATCGTGTCTCGCAGTCTCACGATATTCGTTCGTCAGCAATTGCACTTCAAGCACCCGCGCCTCCTGGTGCAAGCACTTGATAAGACCGCGCCTGCCGCGCTTGGCGCTCCAGCGAGTTCAACTGCTTTTTCACTTCGGCGATGATGTCGCGCACACGCAAGAGATTTTGCTGCGTCGCCTCCAATTTCCGCAGCGCTTCGGCCTTTTGTTTCTTATACCGGATAATGCCGGCGGTCTCTTCAATCAACTCTCGCCGGTCTTGCGGGGACGCGTTCAGAATCTGATCGATCTGTCCCTGCGCAATGACCGTATGTCCTTTGGTCCCGGCTCTGGTGTCCAGCAAGATGCTCCGGATATCTTTCAACCGGCAGAGCGTCTTGTTGATGAGATATTCGCTGTCGCCGTTGCGGTAGAGCCGTCGCGTGATCATGAGTTCCTGATACTCCGCCAACTGGCTCGGCAGACCCGACTGCCCCTCGACCTTCATCCTGATCCAGCCCGCTGATTACGAGCGACACTTCGGCCATCCCAAGCGGCTTGCGCATTTCGGTGCCGTTGAAGATCACGTCTTCCATCTTCTCGCTGCGCAACGTCTTGGTGCTTTGCTCACCCAGCACCCAGAGAATGGCATCCACCACATTACTTTTGCCGCTCCCGTTTGGCCCGACGATGGCCGTGACGCCATTCGGAAACTCGATCCGGCCTCGGCAAACGACTTGAACCCCAACATCTCAAGCGATTTCAAATACATGCGCATCTCCTTTGTTGGCTGATCGAATGGCTGAACGAAGGGGAGAACTCACGGGTGGGTTTGTAGCACAGGCCAGGGAGGAAATCAAAGAAAAATACCGCCGGTAGTGGGCGTGAAGAGAGGTACCTACAATATTTGGGGATAGTGAAGGCGTGGCGAGGGCGGGATTGTTATCCCGCCTAGCTGCCACGGACTTATTGGACGATTCGATCGTGATCAGTTCTTTGGGGAGTAGAAATTCGACGTCTTCTTCGATCACTGTCAGATCTTCCACCTCGGCCGCACCATAGCGTCTTGAGATACGCCACGACCTCTTCGACCAGGACTTCCGGCGCCGAAGCACCGGCGGTAATCCCGACCGCCTTGGCCTTCTTCAGCCAGTCGAGATTGATGTCGGCCGCCGAATCGATCAAGTAGGAAGCAATCCCGCAATGCTCGCCCAACTCGCGCAACCGGTTGGAGTTGGAGCTGTTCGGAGAACCAATGACGAGAATGACGTCCACCAGCTTGGACAATTCCTTCACTGCATTCTGGCGATTCTGCGTCGCATAGCAAATGTCTTCCTGGTGCGGCCCCTTGATATGCGGAAACCGCTTGTGCAGCGCACCGACGATGTCCCGGCATTCATCGACGCTGAGCGTCGTCTGCGTGACATAGGACAAATTCGTCGTGTGTTCGACATGCAGTTTCTCGACGTCTTCGACCGACGACACCAGATGGAACTTATCCGGTACCTGCCCCAACGTCCCGATCACCTCCGGATGGCCGGCATGGCCGATGAGGATGAGATCATATCCCTGGGTATAATCGCGATTCACTTCGTTATGGACTTTGATGACGAGAGGACAGGTGGCATCGATCACGTGCAACCGGCGGCGATTGGCCTCTTCCCATACCGACTTGGCAACGCCGTGCGCGCTGAAAATCACGACCGACCCTTCGGGGACTTCACCAAGCTCTTCCACGAACACCGCCCCTTTTTGGCGCAAGGCATTCACGACGTGACGGCTATGGACAATTTCGTGACGCACATAGATCGGCGCCCCGTATTTTTTCAGCGATAAGTCAACGATGTCGATCGCCCGATCGACCCCGGCGCAAAATCCCCGTGGATTAGCGAGATAAATCTTCATGGGAACCTCTCTCCAAAGAACCAATCTCATCAACCTTACGTGAGTTCGCCGCGTTCCGTCAACAGAATAGCCTCAGCGCCCGTTTCTACGAATTCCTCCAATGGGGTCAAGGACATCGAGAATCTTCTCCTCCCAGCGTTGCGGAGCAGGGGCGTTCACGCCCGCTCCAGCTTGACAGGGCCTGCCCTCCCTCGTAGGCTGGGGCCACTCTCCATGGCCAGTGCCGCCGCAAAGAAAATCCTGATCGTCGAAGACGAGCACGATATTCTTCAGTTGGTCAAACTCTACCTCGAGAAAGAAGGCTTTCGGACCGTGACGGCAACCACCGGTGCCGAAGGGCTGAATAGGGCGAAGCAGGACAAACCCGACCTCATCGTCCTTGACCTCATGCTGCCTGAAATTGACGGCCTGGAAGTCTGCAAGCGTCTCCGGTCCGCTCCTGAAACCGCCATGCTGCCGATCATCATGTTAACGGCCAAGGCCGAGGAATCCGACCAGGTCATCGGGCTCGAACTCGGCGCCGATGACTATGTGACGAAACCGTTCAGCCCGAAAGCCTTCGTGGCACGCGTCAAAGCGCTTTTTCGCCGGCTTGATCGTAGCCGGCAAGAAAGTCGGACAGTCTACCAATATGGCAAGTTGTCCATGGACCTGTCTCGCCATGAAGTCACGGTTCAGGGCAAGGACGTTCCACTTACCGCCAAAGAATTCGGCCTTCTGGAACATCTTCTGCGCAATCCTGGGACGGGTCCTGACGAGAGAAGTACTCTTGAATCAGGTCTGGGGATACGACTACTTCGGGACAACCAGAACGGTCGATGTGCACGTGCGGCGGCTGAAGCAGAAAATTCCCCTCCTCGACGACGCCATCGTCTCAATCAAATCGCTAGGCTACAAATTAAAAGACCATGATTCGTAACGCATTACGTGAAGGCTGTACCTGGGACTTCCTCAACGGCTCACGAGGACCGATTAACGAATCACGCTTTCTATGACGCTCTCCATCCGATGGAAAGTCACACTCGCCACGCTCTTTGCCTTAGCCTGTGGATTCGTGATAGCAGGAGTCCTTGCTGCCCGTTCGCTGGAAGAGCAGGAATTGGCTCAGTCTGGCCAAGCCCTCGAAGTCTCCACGAATCTCATTGCCTTTGACCTGCGTCCGCTCCTCACGACATCACCAGCGCTGCCGGCTACTCCCCAACTTCAGATCATTGTTCGAGAACTGAGCCGGCGCGCCCTTGCACGCGTGACGTTGGTGGATGCGACCGGACAGGTCCTTGCCGATAGCGCCGTCCAGGACCGCGACCTCGCTTCCATTGAAAATCATCGTACGAGGCCGGAGATCGAGCAAGCGATCGCGACTGGTTCCGGCACAGACATGCGTGCGAGCCACACGACCGGCGACCGCACGCTGTATCGTGCCGTTCGTCTCAATGAGCCGGATACCACATCCTCGCCGCTCTATCTTCGGCTCGGACTCCCGATGACGACACTCGAGCAAGAGCTCACCAAGCTCAAACGCAATCTCACGCTGGCGTTCGGCAGCGCGTTTCTCATTGCCGTCGGACTGAGCATCTGGTTGGCGAGAAGCTTAACCAAGCCACTCTCTGATATGGCGACCGCTGCTCGCCAGCTGGCCGGGGGCAACTATTCCGTCCGGATACAGACGCCTTCACGCGATGAAGTCGGGCTCCTGGCCGCGACCCTCAACCACATGACCGACGAGCTGAGATCCAAGATCGAAGAACTGTCCGAGGATCGCGCTCAGCTGCTGGCCATGCTGACCTCAATGGTCGAAGGGGTGATGGTACTGGACTACAAGGGCCGTATTCTGCAAGTCAATCCAGCGCTGGAGCGGATGTTCGGTGTGACCAGGGCCGAGACGCGCGGCCGGCCGTCCTTGGAGGTGTTTGGACACTCTGAATTGAATGCCCTGGTCTCGAGCGTGCTGGCTACAAGGACCGGACAAAAAGACGAAATTATTCTCACCCCGAGCGGACGCTGCCTCGATGTCGAAGCCTCGGTAGCCGGCGGGGAACAGGACAACGAAGCCTGCGCCGTGCTCGTCTTCCACGACATCACCGAACTCCGCAGGCTGGAAAACATCCGAAAAGACTTCGTGGCCAATGTGTCGCACGAGCTACGCACGCCCCTCACATCGATCAAAGGATACGTCGAGGCATTACTGGATGGAGGCAAAGACGACCCGGAAACGAGCGTGCGATTTCTGGAGATTATTTTGAAACAAAGCGATCGGCTGAATTTGATTCTCGAAGACCTGCTGCAACTCTCAAAAATCGAATCCGGCCAACTCCAGTTCAAAAAGGAGCCGTTGCATATCGGATCGGTTATCGAACGCACGATCGCCATGATCAAACCGCTCGCGGAGAAGAAGCAGCATCGGCTGCGTTCACAAGTCGCTGCCGATTTGCCACTCATAACCGGCGACGAGGAACGGCTGGTTCAAGTATTGGCCAACCTGCTGGACAATGCGATCAAGTACACTCCGGAAGGAGGGCAGATCACCGTCGCGGCGCGCCGGATTTCACCTTCCAGGGCCGAAGCACCTCGCACCAGCATTGAACTGACGGTGACCGACACAGGTATCGGGATCCCCGAGCAAGACCGTCCCCGAGTCTTCGAGAGATTTTATCGGGTGGACAAGGCCCGTTCACGCGAACTCGGAGGAACGGGGCTCGGACTCGCGATCGTGAGGCACATCGTCGAGGGACATGGAGGGCAGATCTGGGTTGAAGGGAACATGCCGACCGGTAGCCGCTTCGTCGTCCGGTTGCCGGCCTGATCACGCGCTCCCGCTATATGAGCCTGACCATGATCAGATAGATCACGGTCGAGAGGATGGCAGCGCCTGGGAGGGTAAAGAGCCAGGCATAGAGAATTCGTCTCGTCACTCCCCATCGCACCGCCGACAGCCGTTTGATCGCGCCGACACCCATCACGGATGAGGTGATCGTGTGCGTGGTGCTCACGGGCAATCCAATGTGAGCCGTGAACATCAGCACCGTCGCGGCGCCGGTCTCCGCCGCAAATCCGTGAACCGGTTCGAGCTTCACGATGTTCATGCCGAGGGTGCGGACAATCCGCCACCCTCCCGCAGCGGTCCCTAACCCCATCGCCACTGCACAGGCCCCAATGACCCACGTGGGAACCTCTGCCGTCGGGATCTGACCGGCGGTCAGCAAGGCCAGCGTGATGATTCCCATGGCCTTTTGTGCATCATTCGCCCCATGGCTGAATGCCATAAAACAGGCGGAGACGAGCTGGAGCCGCTTGAAGAGACGCGTCGCCACGGAGCGCGTCGTGCGGAAAAATAACCAGCTGATCAGCACCATGAAGGACAGGCCGATGGCAAAGCCAAAAAATGGCGAGAGCACCATGGCTTCGAGCACCGCTCGAAGTCCCGTCAGCTTCACCGTCTCCCATCCGCCATGCGTCACGGCCGCCCCGACGAGCCCCCCGATCAGGGCATGCGACGAGCTCGTCGGCAATCCCAGCAGCAGTGTGAAAAGGTTCCAGCAAATAGCGCCAGCCAGTGCCGCGGCCACCATATGCTGGGTCACGCTAGCTGGGTCGACGATCCCCGCCCCCACCATCTTCGCCACTGCCGTGGACATGAACGCCCCGGCAATATTCAGTAACCCGGCTCCCATCACCGCGATGAATGGACTGATCACTCGCGTCGAGACGACTGTCGCGATGGCATTGGCGCTGTCGTGCCATCCGTTTGAAAAATCGAAGAGGAGCGCCAGCACGACCACGAGGAGCAACATTCCGGTGAGTTCAGGCATTCTTTAAGGTAAGCAGCGCGGGGTAAGGTGTGAGGAACATGCAGCCGCCGAAGCTCCACGCCTCACGGGACGCAGGATGTTCAAAAAGGCCATTGTTCTCACCCACCCAGCCCCGGCGCGCCGAGACGCGCCGTTCCGCAGGCTTGGCCGCAGCGAGTGAGGAGGCGAGGCGTACTCTTTTCGGTACGTTGAGCCTCCGAGCGACGCAAGAACAAAGCTGAGGGCTTTTTTCAACATCCTGCTAGTGGTGTTTCAGTGCAATGCGTTCGAGAATGTTGGCCACATCTTCACAACGGTCGGTACCGGCTTCGAAGCCTTCATAGATTTCTTTCCACTTGATGACCGCCATGGGATCGGTTTCTTTTTCGAATAACTCAGAGATGGCGTCGCGTGAGACGCGGTCGGCTTCATTCTCCAAGCTGTTCACCTGCACGCTGCACTCTTTGATGTCGGGATGCGCCATCCCGAGCAAATCCACTCCTACCCCCACCGCGACCGATGCTTGGTATAACACATCGGCGAGTTTGATGGCCTTGTCCGTCGGCTTCGTGACCTTGTACAACACGAACCGGTCGGCGATCGCCTCAGCCACGTCCAGAATATCGTCCAACGCGCTCGCTAAATCATGAATGTCTTCACGATCGATCGGCGTGATGAAGGTGAGATTGAGCCGCCGGGCGATGTCGTGCGTGATGCTGTCACCCACGTGTTCGACATCCTTGATTCGCTTGGCCTGATCGACCGGAGACTGGAAATGCTCCATCATGTCCTTCAAGAGCCGGCAGCCTTCGATCATGTTATGCGCCGCCTTCTTGAACAATTCGAAAAACGCTTCTTCTCTGGGAATCAAGCCAAACATCATCGCCCTTCTCCTCTGCGCGTGAACTGCCAACTCATGCTATGCCGGCATGACAAAATGATGGCGCAGGCGTTACGGATTTGTAACTCTTCATCACCATCGAATGAGTCCAGAGGCCCACGTCAAGCCGCCACCAAAACTGCCGAGCACCACGAGGTCATGCGGCTGAACGTTGCCGGCGCGCACGGCATGGTCCAGCGCGATCGGCAGCGAAGCCGATGACGTATTACCGAACCGTTCAATGACCGAGTAGACGAGATCCGGTGACACCGCCAAGCGTTGTGTAAGCTGAGCCAAAATTCTTCCGTTGGCCTGGTGCATGACAAATTGACCGACATCCCGTAAGTCCACCCCGAATTCTTTGAGAATTTCTCGCACCGCTTGTTCAAGGCGCTTCACAGCCAGGCGGAAGAGCGGCGCCCCTTGCATTCGCAAGGTGTGACCTCTCGCCTCGACAGTTGCTTGGCTCGACGGCACACGGGATCCGCCTGCTGTAACCCGGATCAAATCATGCCGCGATCCATCTGAATACAGACGAATTCCCAGTAATCCTTGGCTAGGCTGGTTGGCTTCACGCTCTCCTTGCACGACCACGGCACCAGCGCCGTCACCGAACAGCAGTGCCGTATCCCCGTCCTGCGGGTCCAGTGAACGGGATTTCACTTCGGCAGCCACAACCAGGCAGGTCTTGGCCTGACCGCTGCGAATCATGGCATCGGCCATCGAAAGACCGTACAGAAACCCTGAACAGGACGCTGCCACGTCAAAAGCCGGCACGCTGGGGCAGCCTAACTTCCATTGCAGGTGGCAAGCCGTCGAAGGAAAGGCCATGTCTGGAGAGGTTGTCGATAGGAGAATAGCCTCGACCTCCGACGTCGAAAGCCCAGCCGCCTGCAGCGCTTGCTGCGCCGCTCCCAGAGCGAGATCTGAAGAGGCCTGGGAAGGATCAGCCCAACGACGCTCATGAATACCCGTCAGCCGTGAGACGGTTTCTGGATCAATTCCCAAGGTGGTCGCAACCTCCCGATTGGAGACCACCCGCTCCGGAAGATAAGAGCCCGTCCCGATAACCCTGGTTCGAATCATTGCTGAAATGCCAATGGGTTGTAACTCACGTGACCAATCGCGCGGGATTATAGGTCCCACGTAGGCGGGGGTCAACTCAAGCAGCTGAAAGATTGCATTTGGCCCGCTGTCCTGCTAGTTTTGGATCTAGTCTTCGATGACGAGTGGGCAGCCATTGATGACTCAGACACGACTAGAGAGAACCCTTCTCCTTGCCTTGAGCACCGCGGCACTGTGCCTCTTGGTAGCCTGCTCCAGCACCCCCAAGGGCGATCCAACAGCAAAGAAAGCGATGAGCGGAACCGATGAATCAATATTCCTCGGAGATACCATCGAGAAGAACTACGACCCCAACGTCATCATGAAACGCGGCGAAGCCTTTTTCGAGAAAGAGGAATATGCCGAAGCAATCGTGGAATACAACCACTTCCTCGATCTCCATCGCAACCATACCCTTGCCTCTTATGCCGCCTTCCGAATCGGCGAAAGCCAAATGAAGCGGGCTAAAGGCATCGATCGCGATCCCGAACCCATCCAAAAGGCGATCGATTCATTCGAGCGGCTGCGAAGAGACTATCCCGGAAGCCGGTACGACGGCCAGGCGATGGAAAAGACTCAAGAGTGCCACGATATGCTTGCGCAAATGCATCTGTTTGTGGGCCAATTTTACTATCGACGCCAATCCTATCTGGCCGCGGCCCATCGATTCGAACAGATTATGAAACTCTATCCCGACAAGTCCGTCGCGCCGGATGCCCTGTATTTCTTAGCACTCAGCTACCACGATCTCGGAGCAGACGATTGGGCCAGTGAGAAGTTGACGCTGTTGGCGGAAAAATATCCGAACAGCCAGCATTCCGGAGAAGGAGCCAAGCTCCTTGCCAAGATCGGGAAATCACAGCCGGCATTGCTCATCGCCAAGAAGCCCGAGCCGGCTGCATCAACACCTCCTCCAACTTCTTCCCTCTCAGAGACGCGCAATGCACCGGCAGGGGGCGTGACGCCGGAAGTCGCGAATGGACTCATGCGGCTTCCCTCTGCGACCCCGAGCACATGGGTCAGGGGTTCGTGAACTGCCGTCTCGGCGCCTGGTGCTAAATACAGGCTCGCTGAAACAGCTCGTCAGCTGCGTTCTCGCGTCACTCAGTTCCCTCGACATACCAGTACTGAAGTATGCCTCGGCTCGCTCGCTTGCTGCGGCCTTGCTGGGAACGCTGTTTGACCAGCCTGAATGCAGTGGCTCTCGCCAAGATTTCGCCTCGTACTGATGATTGAGAATGCAGTTCGCGAAAGGAACTGGTCGTGCTCGTCTCACTGACCCAAATACCAGCCGATGCCATACCGTTCCAAAAAGCTGGTGATCATCGTCAATGAATTCGCATAGATCATCACCCCGACAATCACAAGCAGCACACCGCTGACCGTCGATACCCCCCATAAATACGCGCGTGCCTGTTTGAAATAGGCCAGAAAGCGATCGACGCCTAACGCCGTCAGGAACAAGGGCAGTCCCAATCCTAATGAGTAGCTGGTCAACAGCAACACGCCGTTTACCAATGAGTCCGTGGTGCTCGCATAGAGGAGTATGGTGCCGAGCACAGGACCGACGCATGGCGTCCAACCTGCCGCAAATGCAATCCCAATGAGAAACGAACCGAGATAGCCGACCGGTCTATTTCGAAACTGAAATCGATGCTCCATCTGCAAAAAGTTAATGTTCAGAATCCCCAGCAAATAGAGGCCGAAGATGACGATCAGCACGCCGCCGATGCGACGGATGTGGTCCTGATAGGTGATCAGCATTTGTCCGATGAAACTGGCGGAAGCGCCGAACGCGATGAATACGACCGAAAACCCAGCGATGAACAACAACGCGTTCACGACGATGGCCGTTTTGAACTTGGATCGCGCATTGGCGTCAGTCAGTTGCTCAATCGATAAGCCGGTGATGTACGAAATGTAAGAAGGGACAAGGGGCAGCACGCAGGGGGACACGAACGAGAGCAATCCCGCGGAGAACGCGGCAATCAACGAAATCTGTGTAATCGATTGCGACATGAGCCTAGCCGGGATTGTTCATGAATGCCGTTACGAGACCGCTGAGACCGCCGCCTGCCGGAACTTCTCGCAAGTGAAGCCGACACAGGCATCCAGGTAAGCGGTCGAGGAGGCTGAACGAGAAAAGTTTCGCCGGGCAAGAGGATCGGCTGTCGTAGTAAGTCTTCATGAATAATCCCGGCTAAGACTTCATCAACATCTGGATCAGCTGATGCGCTTCGGAGGCCTCCCAGTCGCGGGCGCCGAAGATTTGCTGCCGCACGATCCCCTGCCTATCCACCATGAAGGTCATCGGTAGCGTGCGGGCCCCATAGGACAACCCAACGCGAAAGTCGGCGTCGTGCAGAATGGGGAATGTCAGGTGATTTTCCTGCTGAAACGGCCTCGTCACCGCCACACCTTGGGCGTCGGTCGAGACCGCGAGAATCTCGAAATCCTTCCGGTCGTACGTGCGGTACAGCCGTTCCATCGCCGGCATCTCGATCCGGCAAGGGCCACACCAGGTCGCCCAAAAATTGACCAGCACGACTTTGCCACGCAAGTCAGACAACGAAACGATCTGGCCATTCATGTCCCGTAGTTGAAAATTCGGCGCTGACTCGCCCGGCTTGACGATACCCCGTTGCACCGCAGGAAGCGGCGCGCCGGCATTAGTGGCGGTCCATATGATGGACCCGCCAAGCAGGAGTACCGCTCCTAGGATTCCCGGGATGAATACCGCTCGTGTCATCCGTGACTCCCCAGCGGTTCTCCCGGACCGCTCTCCGCCGTTTTCGGCGTCACGTTGAGCAGCTTCGTCAAGACCTGCAGACTATCGAGTCTCGTCCAATCTCGCGGTCCGATCACGATCTCCTGAATGATCCCTTGCTGGTCGATGATGAAGGTTTCCGGCACACCCATTCGCTTGTATGGTTTGTCGGTCTGCCCCCAGGAATCGATCAGGACGGGAAACGTCAGGTTCATCCCTTTGACGAAGGGCGGAATGTCTTTGGTCGTTGTCACACGATCGATGCTGACGGCAAGAATCACCAGCCCGTCCTTCTCGAAGTTCTTGTTCAGGATTTCCATCGATGGCATCTCTTCGCGACAGGGCTTGCACCAGGTGGCCCAGAAGTTCAAGAAGACGACCTTCCCGCGAAAATCCGACAGACGGAAGGGCTTCTCGTTAAGATCAGTAAGCGAAAAGTCCGGCGCCAGTTTGCCCACGGCCAGCGGCTCGTACTTGGCACTTTGCAGCCAGACAATCGTGAAGACAGCGATCAGAATAGCCGTGCCGACAGCAAGAATCAGGAGGCGCGAACCTCCTTGGGGACGAATGGAATCCGAATACGAGGGAGTGGTCTGTTCAGCCATAGTGACCTACGCGACTACAGGTCACAATGCGCTATGCGTAGGCATGTAACCCAGACAGAAGAAAATTCACGCCCCAGAAACAGAAAATCACCATCAAAAATCCGAACACGGCGTAAATTGCCGCCCGCCGGCCTTCCCAGCCGCGGGTCATGCGCGCATGAATGTAGGCGCCGTAAATGAGCCAGACGATCAGCGACCAGGTTTCTTTAGGATCCCAGCTCCAGTAGCCGCCCCAGGCATAGTTCGCCCACATCGCACCCAGAATGATGCCGAACGCCAACAGCGGGAATCCGATCATGATGGCCTTGTAGCCCAACTCATCGATCGTCTCGAGATCGGGAAAGGCGGCATAGAATCGTGATCGACTCCCACGTTGCTCCGCCCGTTCCTTGAACAAATACATGACGCCAAGCCCGCCGGCCATGGCGAAGGCCGCATAGCTGGTCAACGTCACCGAGACGTGGATGTAGATCCAGTAGCTGTTCAAGGCCGGCACGAGCGGCTCAGCCGTCTGGTAGCGATAGGGCAGCAGCGAGGCCGCACCCATGGCAATGAATCCAATGCCGACGACGAATGCCCCGATCGCCTTAATCTTGTAGCGCAGCTCCAATAAGACATAGCCGAGAATAATCGCCCACGACACATAGGCCATCGCTTCAAACTGATTCGACCATGGCGCGAACGTGCCCGAGTGTTCCAGCCGCTCGAAGGCCCGCGTCAAGAGCGCGGCGGTGTTCACCATCCAGCCGAACACCGTCACCAGCGTGGCGACTTGTCCCAGCTGTGTTGCCCAGGCCCCGTCTCGTTCATCGAAGTCCTCGATGGGGTGCCCTGCCGGCGCCAGCACCATCGAGGGGCGGCGGGCAAACAAATAGGCGATATAGAGGGTCAGCGAAGCGAGGTACAGCCAGAAGGTCATGTCGAAGAGAAACAGTGAGCGGGCCATCGTATCCTCCGTCGGTCAATTCGTGCTGCGGTGGCACCTGTGTATCATACTCAACATGGGGGGTATTTCACCACTGGAACCGCTAAGTCGAAAACGTCCGTATTTTTTCCGTCAGCTTTCGGAATTCCTTTTGAAAATCAATATGACTCTTGTGCGTCGTCCCGCCGACATGCACGGTCACCCCTGAGGCTGCCGGAATAATCTTAGTCCACAATCGGCGGTGGTAGATGAACGACGAGAGGGTAATGCCCACGACGATCATCGTGGAACCCATCCACACGATGTTGATTCCCGGATTCTTCGCGATTTGCAGTCCCGTGTACTTCTTCGGTTTGTAGCCGATCAATTCAAACTGATACTTCGAATCCTTGATGTCGAAGAGGTCGGGGAACTGATAGAAGATCCAGGGAGTGGCCTGGACCGCGCTACGTTCGTTGACCGCCAGCTTGATGGCCGGATTCGCATGCTCGATCGTCTTGGAATAGACTTTCTTCTCTGTTGAATTGAAGGCGAAATCGGCGACAAAGTCGGTCACGGCCAGCTTGAGCTTCAGATCGGCAAGGGATTGCTCTTTCTGCCATTCGAGATCAACCGTCTTGATCACCTTGTCGTGTCTCTTTGTCCTTAATGTTGACCCGCGCGATCTCGATTTGGTCCCAGGCGTCGCCATAGCTGGATTGATAAAACCAGATGCCCTTATAGACGAGCGGATCATTGACGGTGATCGTCTTGGTCATTTGCGGCTGTTCCGCCCTCGACCACCGTCAGCGTGCTGTTGTATGACTTGACCGCCCCGTTCTCGTGATAGTCGATCCAGAACTTCTCCACCTTCAGATCGAAGTTTCCGCGCGGAATGTGATAGGTCTGGCCTTCCAGACAGACACCGAATTCCTGGAACCCATAGTAGCTGCCGAGTAACCCGCCGAACACAATCACCGTCGCGCTTAAATGCGCCATGTGGGCGCCGACGCGTCCGAGCACACCTTTTGTGGCATACAGCGTGACTTCGCCGGCCTCGTTCTTGGCCAAGACCCGATAGCCCTTCTCAAGGTAGTATTGGGCGAGTTGCTGCGCAATCGATTCCTTGGTGCCTTGCGACAGCCACTTCTGCCTGCTGCTTCATCCCTTTGATGAAGGCCAGCGAGACGCTGACTTTGTCCTGCTTCATTGAGCGCCAGACGGCGGGGAAGCGCTTGTAAAAACAGGTCAGTGAATTGACGCAGAGGAGACCGAGGAGGCTGGTGAACCACCAGGTGTGATAGACATCCGTGAAGCCCAACCGGAGAAACCAACGGTAGGCCTTCTCGCCGTATTCCTGGATATAGGTTTCCGGCCGTTCACCCTGTTGGATCACCGTACCGATCGTCGCCGTGATGGCGATAAACAGGAACAAAAACATAGCCAGCTTGATCGAGGCAAAAAACCCGACCAGTTCGCGAGAAAACTCTTCCCATCCCAGCCCTGGGGCGGGGGTTCGGGGAGTATCCTGTTGAAGCAGGGTCTCGGGCTGGCCGCTCATCTTGTTGCCACTTTCTTTTCCATCAGACACACAATCCTTACAGGCCCCGAGAGACACGGTCGATGTGGGCGAAGGACGGTCGTGCGCTGGAAGGCATTCCCAATCTGTGGGCCCTGTCGGAAGGACAGGGAAGAAACCTGAAAGGATGGCATCTTACAAGTGCCGGAAAAGAGCTGTCAAGCAAGTGACGCTATGACGAACGGGTGATCCCCGCCTTTAGAACTAATGGACAATGCAGGCCATTTTCGTTTAATATCCAACCTGTTTCCTAGTCCATAATCTCCTTCTCACAGAGGGCCGGTCATCCCTCCCTACTCTGAGATTGAGCAACTTCCGACCACTGAACATTTGAGGAGTCGTATGAGACACAATTACCTGTTCACGTCCGAGTCTGTCACCGAAGGGCACCCGGATAAGATCGCCGACCAGATCTCCGACGGAATCCTGGACGCCATCATCGCCCAAGACAAATATTCCCGGGTCGCCTGCGAGACCATCCTGACCACCGGCATCGCCTTCGTCGCCGGCGAAATCTCCACCAAAGCCTATGTCGAAATTCCCGACATCATCCGCGACGTGATCAAGGATGTCGGCTATACCGATGCCTCCTGGGGATTCGACTACCACACCTGTTCGGTCCTGACCGCCATTCACCAGCAATCCGGCGATATCGCCATGGGCGTGGATTCCGGCGGCGCGGGCGACCAGGGACTTGATGTTCGGCTATGCGACCAACGAAACCACTGAACTGATGCCGATGCCGATCGTCCTGGCCCACCGACTCACCAAGCGGCTGGCAGAAGTGCGCAAGAAGAACATCCTCCCATGGGTCCGGCCCGGACGGCAAATCGCAAGTGACCGTGGAATACAAGAACGGAAAACCGGTCCGCATCGACACCATCGTCGTCTCCACGCAACATAGCCCCGACGTGACGAACAAGCAGATCGAGCGCGACATCATGGAGAAGGTCATCAAGCCCATGATGCCGAAAGGTCTCTACGACCCGACCAGCGTGAAACACCACATCAATCCGACCGGCCGTTTCGTGGTCGGCGGTCCGATGGGCGACACCGGACTGACCGGCCGCAAGATCATCGTCGACACCTATGGCGGCCACGGCAGCCATGGCGGCGGCGCCTTCTCCGGCAAGGATCCGACGAAGGTGGACCGTTCGGCCTCGTACATGGCCCGCTACATCGCGAAGAACATCGTCGCAGCCGGATTAGCCGACAAGTGCGAAGTCCAGCTGGCCTATGCGATCGGCGTGGCCGATCCGGTCTCGGTGCTCGTCGACACGAAGAACACGGAAAAGGTGTCGGTCGAGAATCTCGACAAGCTCGTGCGCAAGCATTTCCCACTGACCCCGCGCGGCATCATCGACTACCTCAAGCTCCGCCGGCCGATCTTCAGAAAGACCGCGTCCTACGGCCACTTCGGCCGGAACGAACCGGAGTTCACCTGGGAAAAAACCGACAAGGCCAAAGTCTTGCGCAAGGACGCAGGCTTGTAGCTGCGTTAGACCGTGAGCACGATTACACAAGGGGGACGGGTTGCACAACCCGCCCCCCTTTTTCTGACTGCATATGACCAATCGACGCATGACGATTGAGGCTCATACGAAGGAGGATTCTGTGGATTACGATGTGAAAGACATCAAGCTGGCAGACCAGGGCAAACTCAAGATCGAATGGGCCGAAGCCACCATGCCGGTGCTGCGGCTGATCCGGAACGCTTCAAGCGGCAACAGCCGCTCAAGGGCGTGCGAGTGACCGCCTGCCTCCACGTCACCACGGAAACCGCCAATCTGGCGATCACGCTGAAAGCCGGCGGAGCCGATGTCCGGCTCTGCGCCTCCAATCCGCTCAGCACGCAGGATGACGTCGCCGCAGCCCTCGTTCAGCATGAAGGCATTCCGACCTTCGCCATCAAAGGCGAGGACAACGCGACCTACTATCGCCACATCGAATCGGCCATCGCCCATCGCCCCCATCTCACGATGGACGACGGCGCCGACGTCGTCTCGCATCTCCATTCCAAGCGGAAAGATCTGCTGCAAGAACGTCATCGGCGGCACGGAAGAAACCACCACCGGCGTCATCCGCCTGCGCAGCATGGCCGAAAAGAAAGTGCTGAAATTCCCGGTCATCTCCGTCAACGACGCCGACACCAAACACCTGTTCGACAACCGCTACGGGACCGGCCAGTCCACGATCGACGGCATCATCCGCGCGACGAACCGCTTGATCTGCGGCTCCGTCGTCGTGGTCGCGGGCTATGGCTGGTGCGGACGCGGCATCGCCATGCGCGCCAAGGGCATGGGCGCCGATGTCGTCGTCACCGAGATCGATCCGTTGAAGGCGACTGGAAGCCGTCATGGATGGCTTCCGCGTCATGCCGATGGAGCAAGCGGCCCCGATCGGCGATTTCTTCGTCACGGTCACCGGCAACCTCAAAGTCATCCGCAGCGAGCACTTCGCCGTGATGAAGGATGGCGCCATCGTCTGCAACAGCGGCCACTTCAACGTCGAGCTCGATATTCCCGCCTTGGAGAAACTGGCCGGAAGAAGCGCCGTATCATCCGCACCGGCGTCGAGGAATTCACCCTGAAGAACGGCCATCGTGTCAGCCTTCTCGGCGAAGGCCGACTGGTGAATCTGGCGACGGCCGAAGGCCACCCTTCCAGCGTCATGGACATGAGCTTTGCCAACCAGGCGCTCGGAGCGGAATACATCGTGAAGAACTATAAGCATGCTGGAGAAGAAGGTGTATCCGGTCCCGCCGGCCATCGACAAAGAAATCGCCCGGCTCAAACTGGCCGGCATGGGCATGAACATCGATAAGTTGACGAAGGAGCAGAAGAAGTATCTGGCGTCGTGGGAGATGGGAACATAGCGGCGGGAAACTCTTTCCGCTCGCTGCAGACCGGCGCTGACCACTCTACGCTTCGCCTGCGCTTAGCTCAGAAACTTGTTCAATTCGAGCTTCGTGAATTGAACTTCAGACATCTTCGCCACCCTGACGGGCCGCTTCGACTCAGCAAGAGCGGTGACCCAGCGCCGCTCTGATGCTCGCTTCAAGAGCCTCCCGTCCCTCACCTTGAGGGGAAGGGGAGCGAGAAAAAAGAAGGCCGCCTTACATGAGGTGGCCTTCGCTTTTTGGAAGCAAGCGCGGTCACCCTAGCCTCCCACAAATCGCCCATCAGCCCGAACGTTCTTCCTCACCCTGCGGGAAAAGGGGGAGGGAAAGAAAAAGGCCACCGCTTGTAGGTGGCCTTGCTTTGGGGGGGGCCGCTCTGATGCTCGCTTCAAGAGTCTCCCCACCACTCTCCACTAAGGCGGCCTTTGGTGTTTGCACGTAGCGCGGTGGGCCGAGCCTCAGCGCAAATCGCCAGCAGGCCAAACATATCCCGCCACAAAGTCTCGACGAGTCCCCACATTCTTAGCATCCATCTCTTCATTTGCCTGCGATCGTGTGCTGAGTGGGAAACACGGGTCCGCGTCGTGCTCACCATGAGTTGAAGGAATCCCGCGTCTCTCCACTGCACAACATGCTGATTTGCTTTTCGGACAAGCAGACCCATGCTAGGGTGAGGAATAGTTGCGAATAAGGGAGGGCCTCCATGCTGGATATTATCGTCGTCGCCGCTGTCATGTATGTGTGTCCTGGGGAAGTGTATACTGACGTGCCTCGGGCTGGTTGTACACCGGTTCAGGAGTCTGGCAAGGAGGGTTTCAATACGATTCCGGAGGCGCCGGAATTTAATTCAAAGTCCCCGGCTCCTGCCCCAGGTGATGGGAGAGCCATAAAGGATGGGCAACAAAAGCTTCCCGCGGCATCTGCCGAGGAATGCGCCATGTACGAAGAATGGGTCAAACTGTCCACCAAATCGAGCAGCATCGGAGCCCGCGATCTTTCGACGGGCGAGTTCGAACGCTGGACCAATCTCAAGCAGATCTTCGGAAACAGCCCCCCACCCATTTGCCGATAGCCATCTCGATCGCTTGATCGCGATGAGAGGGAGCTATGGTAAAGTACCACTAGGCGCCGGGGCGGTGGGCTCCTATGAGATCGACGACATTCCTCTCTCCGTCTCTTTCCGATTTCGAGATCTCGCCCGAACGGGGTTTTCTTCCACATGACCCTGCCGAGAACCTGCCCGACTGTCCCACGCTGAACGATCTCGCACGCGAGTTGCCGAAACTGCTGAGCGCACGAATGGTCCGGCGGTTTATCGTCGAGCCACATTCACTCCTTCCATCTATTCCGATTTCATGGGGCGATCAGGATTACCGAGCGGCCATGCGCATGCTTTCGTTCGCCGGTCATGCCTATGTGTGGGAAGCGCCTGACCATCCAGCTCCGTCACTGCCCCCACAATTGGCACAGCCTTGGTATGACGTGGCTCAGCGGCTCGGCCGTCCGCCTGTGCTTTCCTATGCCTCCTACGCACTCGACAATTGGCGGCGGCTCGATCCGACTAAGCCGATTCAGCTCGACAACATCGTACTGCTGCAAAATTTTCTTGGAGGCTTAGATGAAGAATGGTTCGTGGTGATTCACATCCAGATCGAGCGAGAAGCTGGACCTGGGCTTGCGGGTCTCCTTCAGGCCATGAACGGGGCGGCTCACGATCGAGAGGAAGAGGTGCTGCTCGGGCTCCACGCTCTGGCATCGGCGCAAACCGCAATGCGTGACACGTTGCTCCGCATGACCGAGCGCTGCGATCCCTATGTGTATTACACTCGCGTGCGGCCCTATATCCATGGCTGGAAGAACAGCCCCTCGCTACCGAACGGCCTGCTGTACGAAGGTATTTCAGCTTACGCGGGACAGCCGCAACAATTTCGGGGCGAAACTGGTGCCCAAAGTTCCATCGTACCCTGCCTCGATGCCGGTCTCGGCATCGGTCATGCTCCTGATCCTCTGACCGTCTATTTACAGGAAATGCGTGACTATATGCCTCCGCGCCACCGTGCGTTTCTTCAGAGCCTCGAACAGGCCAACGACGACCTGAGTCGTCCGCTGCTCTCCGGCTATGTGCGAGATCGGAAGTTCCGTAGTCCTGAACTCTGGACCGCCTATTGCGCCTGCGTCGATCTCCTCGCCCAATTCCGCGAAATCCACATCGGGTATGCTGATAGTTACATTCATCGGCAGCATCAGTCTCACGTAAGCAATCCCACCGCTGTCGGTACCGGGGGAACCCCGTTCATGACCTATTTGCAAAAGCACCTGGATGAAACCAGGCACGCCATTGTTGAGTAGAACGACTCAATGGATCGGTGTGGTATGTTCTTCCTTTGGCAATGCGGGTTTCACCCAATAACGGAGAGATGAGAACGAAAGGAACGGGGCCCTTCGCACCACTTCGGCACCGGCGACGACCATGATGCCCCCGATGATGGTCTTGGCTCCAACCGGTTCATCCAAACACATGTATGCCAGCAGAACGGTACAGACCGGAATTAAATTATGGTAGGTTCCGACCGTGGCGGGTGACAGAGATTGCAAGGATCGATAGCGAAGCAGGAAGACGGCCGCTGTGGCACACGCGATATACAGCACCAACGCCGTAATAAGCGGAGAGACTTCCCCATGCAAAGGTTCTGACCATTCCAGCGAACCGAGAAAGAGCAATACAGAGCTGCTGCCAAACATCACCGTGTTCGATACCATCACTCCGAAACGTTTCACGATGCCGGAGGTGAACACAATATGCGCCGACATCATCACGGTGAACAGGAGCACAAAGAGGTCGCCGAATTGAAAAGCCGCCTCCTCATACGGAGCAACTTGGGAAATGGCCACGACACAGCCGATCAATGAGAACAGGGCCCCCGCGCATTTCGACACACTCATCTGATCTTTTCCAAAGAGCACACTCAGGGTCGTCGTACATGATGGGAGGAGTCCATAGATCAGGGCATAGTGAATGACGCTCGAATGCATGAGGCCAAACGCCGCAATGGCATAGGAGCACACACCCAGAATCCCCAATAGTCCCAACCTCAACAGATCCCCGATCGTCAACGATAATAGTCCTCGTCGGTCCCAGAGCAAGGTGATGGTGAATAAAACCAGGAAGCCGATCATGACTCTCGAACAAGCCAATTCAATCGCTTGCACGCTGCTGTGTTGAAACACAAACTTGATGACCAGTGTCACTGAGCTTAATAACAGGATCACCGCGGACAGACAGACGAGGGGGACGACATGAGTCGTTCTTTTTGACATGCCATCGGGCCCTGCGAGATTGAACATGGCTCAGAATCCAGTCATGTTCAGAGAGTTCACCTGCTCAATGAAGCGGGAGAGCTGGGTTTGATAGTCGGAAGAAATTGTGGTGATCACAGCACCCAGGTATGGAGCCCGAACGTGAGTCACCTGAACGGTGCACATGACGGAGGAGGTCTCGTTCAACGCGAATTCCAGATGGAAGACCTCTCCGGCGTGAAAGGCTCCGTCAGTCCGAAGTTGGAATCCTTTTTCCGTTAGATCGATGACCCTGCACGGAAAAGTCTCGGCACCGCGCCGAATCAGGCCGGTGCGATCGATGGCGACTCTGAAGAGTTCTCGTTTCTGGGCCATTGCTCGGCTTACCTTTCGGCAGTTTGAAAGCACCGGCGTGGGCTCGATTTCATGGCGAACCGCGTTCGGACCTCCCAAGTATAGCAGCTAGTTCACCTTTCACAGTTGGACACCTTTCGCCGACCCATCGCAAAAGGTTTTCGACGCAACCATTCGCCCGGACCCGATCCCAGCCGAAGAGAGGCCCGTCGTTGACTCGGTCACATAACGGGCGTATCGTTTCACCATTATCAGAAAGGAGAACCCGCCATGTCAGTCATGTGCTCCCTGGCAGCCTGCAAAGCCCAGGCAGGAATGTGCGGACATGAGAAGGCGATGCTCAGCATCGCCTTGCTCGCAGCGATCGGGTTCGGCGCCTACTTCCTCGTAGGCTAACCAACGACGCGGCGAGGGAATCAGCCAGAGCGACCCATCTGAGGCCGAGGGTAGAGAGTGTGCGTGCTCGACGCGGAAGGGATGGGTACCTGCCTGCCGCTATGCTTTCAACGTTTCGCGCACTTTACGGGTGAGGTCTGTTGCGGTAAAGGGCTTGCGAATGAACGCAAGTGGCCGGCCGCCAACCGGCTCAAGAATGTGATCGGAGTAGCCGGACATGTAAAGCACCTGGATGGCAGGCATGGTGGCATAAATCTGCCTGGCAAGCTGCGGGCCTGTCATACGGGGCATCATCACGTCGGTGAGGACGAGACTGGGCGGCGAGGTCATGCTCTGCAGGCGCTGGAAGGCATCCATCCCGTCACATGCCTCTTGAACGGTATAGCCGGCGATCTTGAGCAAGTCACTCACGGCCATTCGAACATCTTCATCATCTTCGACCAATAAAATTGTATGACCGCCATCGGAGACGGGGGCCATACCGGTAGCGAGCACCGGATGAACCTGCTCTGAACGAGGGAAGGCAACCGTAAACACCGTGCCCTCATGACGTTCGCTTGCCACTCTGATGAAGCCGCCATTTTGTCTGACTATCCCATAGACGCTCGCTAAACCTAATCCGCGTCCGGTTTCTTCTCCTTTTCTCCCAAAGAATGGCTCGAACAGGTGCGCCTGCATCTCAGGGGACATTCCGCACCCGGTATCGCGAACCGCGAGTTGCACATACGCTCCGGCTTTCACGGCTTGTTCACGTGCTGTATCTTCATCCACGGTGTCGGCGGTCGTTGACACTGCAAGGCGCCCCCCGTTTGGCATTGCCTCGCAAGCGTTAGAAACCAACACTGTCACGATCTGTTCGATCTGCTGACGATCGACTACGACCGGTGCTGGCTCTGGCTGGAGGGCCATCTCAAGAGAAATGCCTTTTCCAACGAGCGAGCGAATCCGCGGATCCAACTCATTGAGTACCACATTGAGATCAAGTAGAGACGGTTGCACCATCTGATGATGACTAAAGGCGACCAGTCGCCTCGTGAGTTCTGCTGCTCGATCCACTGCGCTCTGGATCTGCCTGATCGGAGCCACCGTGGGTTTGGAACTCTGAGAGACTTGCTCGCTGGCACAGAGGATGACGGTGAGGAGGTTGTTGATATCGTGAGCCATACCGCCCGCCAATCGGCTCAAGGCTTCCATCTTTTCGGCTTTCTGAGCCGCTTCTTCCACTCGCTTTTGGGCCGTCACGTCTGTGATCGTTTCGATAATGTGCGTGCGCCCATCCTGCGTGGCAGCTTTGGACCACTGAACGAGAAGATGTTGCTTGTTTGGCAGGCAGACCTCGTTCACCGTCACTTCCCCAGTGCTCATGGCCTGAGGCATCTTGCAGAAGGCACAAGGGGCCGGACATCCGGCAATCGCTTCATAACAACTTCGCCCGGAGAGATCTCCTAGCTGCTGTAATCCGGTTTTATTTTGAAACTGAATCGTGTAGCTGGACGGATCAATGACCGCAACCATTACTGGTTGGGCGTTCAGTAGGCTCTGCGGATCATACGACGGACGCATCGGGAGCTCAGAACCAGCCATGGGCGCCTTCTGATTTACTGCAAGACAAACCTGTACAGGTCCCCAGCCCGGGCAAGAAGCACGAAATGTACCCTCGAAATACCAATAGATCTTCTCAAGGCTTGGACCGTCTACCCCCTAATTGTTCAAGGACTTAAGGGTGTTATAGTACGTTGTTTCAGAGAGCAAACCATTATGACCTGAATCGATCCAGGTACTCCCAAGTATTGGAATAGATTCACCGGGATTCACGGCCCGACATGAGAGCCCTTCGCGTTGTCGGACTCTGGCTTCAGTGCATCAGATCGCCGGTCCACTTCTCCTTCTCTGCTATAATCCCGACGCTCCCGTTCACCAACCGCGGCGAGGTCTGATATGAAGCCTGCCTCCCTGCATGATCCGACGCTCGCTCAGACACTCGTTCTTGATGAACTGTTCGACCTGTCACTGTATAAGGCCCTCAGGCAAGTGACGGAACCGGACGTGCATCACACCCTAGATGAGTTGATCACGGTTGAAACGGCCCATCTGGCGTTCTGGCAGAAATTCTTCGATCTCCGGCTCAATGAATTGGATTTTGGACGGCAAATAAAGCTATCCATCATGATCTTCGTGTGTAAGCTGTTCGGCTCGACCGCCGTTCATCTGGTGCTGGAAGCGATAGAAGTCCACGGTGTGCGCAAATACTTGGCTATCTGGCAGGAGTATCAAGACCAGCCTCTCGCAGAAGCCCTGCGCGGCATTCTGATGGACGAATTCAAACATGAAGACGTGCTCGTCACGGCCCTCACGGAACGAAAGATCAATGCGGAGAAGATTCGCAACATCTTTCTAGGTTTAAATGATGGGCTGGTAGAAATTCTTGGCGCGGTCAGCGGCTTCTTCGGCGCCTTTGGCAGCGCCACGATGGTGTTGATCGCGGCATCGACGACCGCAGTGGCCGGAGCCCTCTCGATGGCGGCCGGGGCATTCTTGGCATTGAATAGCGAGAAAGAAGTCAAGACGACGGAGATCGCCAAAAAAGTCTTCTTGGGAGAGGAATCACAAGTGGCTCCGATGGAGGAATCACCGATCGGATCGGCACTGGTGGTCGGAGTGGCCTATATCACGGGTGCGCTCGTGCCGGTACTGCCGGTCTTGCTCGGAGCGAAGGACGCGCTGTTTTCCGTCATTACTGCCGGCCTCATGGTCATTGTCGTCTCAACCGTTCTTTCCTTTCTCTCAGGCATGGACATCACACGACGCATACTGCTGAACCTGGCGATCATCACTGTCGCCGTCAGCGTCAGTTATGCGATCGGGGTTCTTGCCAAGAGCGTCTGGGGTATCTCCGTCTGAGAGCCTGCCAGTCACTTTCGACATTCGGTACAATGGACTGCAGGACGACAGAGAGGGAGGGATGGCGCACGGATACATCGGACTTTCCGGCTACTCCTACAAACCGTGGCAAGGATCGGACCGCTTCTATCCGCCAGGGCTCAAACAGGCGGATTTTCTCCGATACTACTCGACTCGCTTCGACACTGTCGAATTGGATGGCGTCTGGTACCGCCTGCCTACCGAGAAAGCCGTCACGGATTGGATCGCCTCCACCCCTGATCATTTTATCTTTTCGCCCAAGGTTCACCGGCAAATTACTCATCGCTCAAGGCTCAAACCGGATAGCTATGACTTCCTCCGCGTCATGCTGGCCCGGTTAACTCCTTTGAAAGACAGCGGCCGGCTCGGACCATTGCTCATCCAGTTGCCTCCCAATTTTACTCGCAACGACGACCGTCTTGCCGATTTTTTGGAGCAATTGCCGAAGACCGCTCGATGGGCAATCGAGTTCCGTCACGACTCCTGGTACGAGGCGACGGTCGAGGCACTGCTCCGACGGTTCAATGTGTCGTGGGTCGCTGCGGATACGGATGACAGACCGGCCGAATGTCGGGACACGGCCGACTTCTGGTATATCCGTTTGCGCCGCAGCGATTATGGAGAGAAGGACTTACGACACTGGGGGGAGAGAATTGCAGAGACCGTCTCGGGAGGAAAGAATTGTTACGTCTACTGCAAACATGAAGATGAGAGTGCTCCCTGGGTCTGGGCCGATCGGATTCTGACTCTGCTCGCCGCGACGTAACACGTTACTGTTCGACCATCTCTCATCAGGCCGAAACCATGGGCAGCTCGCGAGAATTTGCTTCCTGTTGAATCCGCCGACGCTCAATGCGCGATGCTTCGAGCACCTCGTGGAGTCTGTCGTCTGTCAGTTGAGTCAATTGTGCGGCTTCGTCTTTCATTTCCGCATGCTCGACGGCCCGCGAGAGCACCTCGGCCTTGGTGGCACCCTTCTTTTGACCGACGAACGGTTTGATGATCAGATAGATGACGTCCCGCGCCGGCATGAAGCGCAGGAACCGACGCAAGAGCCGGTAGGTCTGGAGCGGATAGTGTGACAGTTTGTAGAGGAACAGCCTCCTCAACCCTTCCTGCCGAACCTTGTTGATGACTTCTCCGGGCAAGCAGGTGGGATCGATTTCTGAACACTTGAAGTATTTGTACCAGTCGGTGACATCGCTGACCAGCCCGCGCTTCACATATTCTTGCCATAAGGGCGTGCCGCGATACACACACAGTCGGTTGAAGCCGAAGGTATCGAGCGGCAATTTCGATGCAAAATCGAACGTCGCCTGCATATCTTCGACCGTTTCATCCGGATTGCCGACCGTAAAAAACCCGTGGACGATTTCGATGCCGGCCCTCTTGGCATTCTTCACCGCCGTGGTCACTTCCGCCAGCGTCTGCTCTTTCTTTAACCGATCCAGAATCTTCTGGCTGCCGCTCTCGATCCCGAACATGACCGTCCGGCAATGGGCCTTGGCCATGGCCGGGAACAGATGCTGCGCCACCGAATCAACCCGTCCTTCGATGCCCCATTGAATCGTCAGCTTTTCCTGCATGATGCCGTTGCAGATCGCCTCGATCCGCTTCGGCTGGAGCAGAAAGTGATCGTCGACGAAATAGACGGAGCCGTATCCGTGCTCTTCGAGATACTTCAGTTCGGCCACCACGTGCTGCCGCGCTGCGTGCCCGCCATTTGCCTTCGTTGAAGATCGGAATGTCGCAAAACACACAGGGCCATGGGCAGCCGCGTGAGGTCTGCATCGTCGTGAACCGCTCCATCGAGAGCACGGCCGGCACGTCGAGGGGCATGGATTCGATAAAGTCGAGTTTGAGGCTTTCACGGTCGGGAAACGGCCACTGATCGAGATGCCGCTCCATCGGACGGCCAGGATTGTTGACGACTGTGCCGTCCTTCATCCAGGTGAGGCCGCCTACCCCTTCAGGCCAGTCCAGTTGCTCGAGTAGATCGAGCATCAGTTGCTCCCCATCTCCGCGGCAGACGAAATCGACCTCGGAGCATTGCAGCTTGACGAGCCCGGCATTCAAAGTCGCGAAGACGCCGCCGAAAGCCAGCTTGACGGTTGAATCGGCCGCGCGAATCTGGCGCGCGAGGATTTTCGCATAGGGATAGCTGGTCGTACTGAGGAAGCTCAGTCCGACAAGGACAGGTTTTTGCCTTTTGATCTCGTCGATGATGACGTCGTTAGGTGTGTCCGGATTGGCCTGATCGAACATCACACATTCGTGGCCCGCCCGCTTGAGGACGGAGGAAAGCGACATGATGCCGATGGGCGGGAAACCCATCACACGAATATTGCCGTTCTTGGCGCGAGTTTTTGCCGGAAGGGCATAAAACTGAGGGTCACGAACGTGGATCAGAAAGACTCGCAACAAACTCCTTGGTTCGACCTTGATCGAGACCTGATCTGAAAATCGTTGGGGAAACGACTGCGGGATAAAGCGGAGTGTCCACTTACCAGATGCAGGGTACCACGATACGTAACGAAAGAGGTAGGAAATAAGCAGAACGTCACTGCGGAGCGATTTCCCACCGGCCGAAAACGTGTGGGACTGCGTCTATCGTCCTAAGGCCTTCTTCACGGCGTTACCGATTTCGGCAGGATTCTTTACGACTTTCACGCCAGCAGCTTCGAGAACTTTCATCTTTTCGGTTGCAGTGCCCTTGCCCCCAGAGATAATAGCGCCGGCATGTCCCATGCGGCGCCCAGGAGGAGCGGTAATCCCGGCGATGAAGCTAATGACCGGCTTTTTGACGTTTTTCTTAATGAACTCTGCAGCTTTTTCTTCTGCATCACCACCGATCTCACCGATCATGACGATGGCTTGGGTCTCCGGATCCTTCTCAAACAACGACAACACATCGACAAAACCGGTACCGTTCACCGGATCCCCGCCGATGCCGACGCAGGTGGTTTCGCCCAAGCCGAGCGTGGACAGCTGATGAACCGCCTCATACGTGAGGGTGCCGCTGCGGGACACGACGCCGACGATGCCCTTCTTATGGATAAAGCCGGGCATGATACCGATCTTCGCTTCATCGACCGTGATGACACCGGGGCAGTTCGGACCGATCAATCGTACGTCACGGCCACGAAGCGCCCGCTTCACCTTCACCATGTCGTTCACGGGAATACCTTCGGTGATGCAGATCACGAGCTTGATACCCGCATCAGCCGCTTCCAGAATCGCGTCGGCGCAAAATGGCGGCGGCACGAAGATCAGCGAGGTGTCGCACTCGGTCTTCTTCACGGCATCAGCCACCGTGTTGAATACGGGGATGCCTTCGACCTCCTGGCCGGCTTTGCCAGGGGTGACGCCAGCCACCATCTTTGTCCCATACGCCTTGCATTGGGTCGCATGAAACGAGCCTTCCTTGCCCGTTATCCCCTGCACCACCACCCGCGTATTTTTATTCACCAGAATGCTCACAGGTCCCTCTCTTTTGCCGCCTCTCCCGCTTGACGGGAAGGCTTCTAGTCATTCACATGAGGTAAGGGGCTAAGTCCCGACTGCGCGCGTCCAACGAGGGCCTTCTGAGGCCGCGCGTTGCGCGAGCACAGGGACTTGGCCCCGTGCCTCATCACCTTTACGCCGCCTTGCCCGTCAACTTCACAATTTTTTGCGCCGCCTCCCACAAGTCGTCGGCCACCTCAAGCTTCAGTCCGGATTCCGCTAATAGTTTTCGGCCTTCCTCTGCGTTCGTCCCTTGCAGACGAACAACAAGCGGCACGGTAATCTTCACTTCCTTCGCCGCCTCGATCACGCCATGCGCGATGCGTTCGCAACGCACGATGCCGCCGAAAATGTTGATAAAGATGCCTTTGACGTTCGGATCCTTGAGTAGAATACGGAATCCGGCCGCAACGGTCTCTTTCGTCGCACCGCCTCCGACGTCCAGGAAGTTCGCAGGTTCGCTGCCAGCCAGCTTAATGACGTCCATTGTGGCCATTGCGAGGCCGGCGCCGTTCACCATGCAGCCGATGTTGCCGTCCAGCTTGACATAATTCAGATTATTCGCTGTCGCCTCGATTTCAAGCGGCTCTTCTTCGTTCAGGTCCCGCATCTTCTGTACATCTTCATGCTTGAAGAGGCCGTTGTCATCGAACGACACTTTGCCGTCCAGAGCGACCAACGTCTTTTCTTTCGTGATAATGAGCGGATTGATCTCGACAAGCGCCGCATGCTTGTCCATGAAGAGGCGATAGAGATTGCCGAGCATCTGGACGAACGGGTTGATCACAGCCGGCTCGATGGTTCTGCAGTCCCAACGCAAAGGCCACATTGCGACCGTTGTGGCCCTGAAATCCGACCGCCGGATCGATCGCTTCCTTGATGATCTTTTCGGGCGTCTTCTCCGCGACTTCTTCGATTTCCATCCCGCCTTCTGTACTGGCAATAAAGGTCGGCCAGCCTGTCTCGCGATCCACGAGAATGGAGAGATACAACTCTTTCGCGATGTTCGCGCCTTCTTCCATTAAGAGTCGATGTACTTTCCGGCCCTTCGGTCCGGTTTGATGCGTCACCAACGTCTTGCCGATCAGTTCTTTGGCAAGACCGGCGACCGCCCCCTTGTCTTTGGTAATCTTGACGCCGCCCGCCTTCCCGCGTCCGCCGGCATGGATCTGCGCTTTGATGACGAAGACGGGGGTATTGAGTTCATTGGCCCAGGCGGTCGCTGCGTCGGGAGACGTGATCTCTTTTCCGCGCGGCACCGGCACCCCGAACTGCGCAAACAACGACTTCGCCTGAAACTCATGCTACATTCATTCGTGACCTCTTTCAGGCTGTACTTTTCTCGTATAGGCGGGCAGGATCATCGGCGAAATGACGCCGCTGGGATTGCCGTGTTTCTTGGCTTCGGCACGGAACCGTTGCAAATGGGAGAGCGTGAGCTTCCCCTGTTTCATCGAACTCGTGCGAGACGCTGCCGTCAACCCGGAGCGCTTCCCGAAGACCATCAGATCGAGCAGCGAATTGCCCATCAATCGATTGCGGCCGTGCAGCCCGCCGGACGCTTCACCGGCAACGAACAGATTCTTGATGTTGGTTTCCGAGTGTGTATCGATCTTGACGCCGCCGTTCTGATAATGCAGGGTCGGATAGATCAACACCGGATCTTTGCTGATGTCGATGCCGAACCGCTCGAACTGCAGCATCATGGCCGGGAAATGCTTCTCGACCGTGCCGGGTCCGTGCTCGACATCGAACAATGGGGTATCCAACCACACCCCGACACGGCCTGACATCGTGCGGATTCCCCGCCCCTCTTCGCATTCGCGGATGATCGACGAAGACACGACGTCGCGTGTATCGAGTTCGTTGACGAACCGTTCCCCCTTGGCGTTCACCAGACTGGCCGCCTTCGGAACGGATGCCTTCCGTCACCAAGGCGCCGATCAGCTGCTCCGGATAGACCGCGCCTGAGGGGTGATATTGGAAGGTATCGATGTGGGCCAGCTTCGCGCCCATACGATAGGCCAAGCACAGCCCGTCGCCGGTCGCACCATAGTGATTGCTCGTCGGGAATCCTTGAATGTGCAGCCGGCCGATGCCCGCCGGTGGCGAGAATTACCGACTTGGCTGCCACCACGACGTAACGGTGATTGTCCAGATCCTTGAAGATCGCACCGGTACAATGGCCGTTCTCGTCGCTCAGGCAGTTCGACCGCCGCACAGAATTCCAGCAACTGGATTTTCTGATTCAGCACTTCGTCCTTGAGGACGCGCATGATCTCCAGGCCGGTATAGTCTGAACAGGTCAGGAGGCGTGGTTTCGAGCTACCACCGCCTTTTTTGACGTGCAGATTTCCGTCCGCTTGGCGATCGAACAGCACACCCAGGCTCAAGGAGCCACTTCGCGATCGAGGGCCCTTCTTCGACCATGACCTTGAGCAGCTGCATGGTCGTTCTGCATGTGGCCGCCCTTGAGGGTATCGATGAAATGAGTGACCGGCGAGTCCTCCGGCGCGACGGAAATCTGCATCCCGCCCTGGGCCATCACGCTGTTGGAGTCGCCCAGCCGCAGCTTGGTCGCCAGAATGACCTTGGCGCCCGGCTCCATGCGCATGCAAGGCCGCCGCACAGCCGGCCCCGCCGCCGCCGATGACCAGTACGTCGGTCGTATAGTGCGGAGCGTCAGATCGACGTCGTCCTGGATGGGGCTGTCGCCTTCGAGCAAGGTCGCCAGCTCGACCACGGTCTTGTCGCCTTCGTTGGGACCGAAGCGGATGGGCCGATAGGCGCTCGCGCGATAAGTCCGGATGATATTTATGGATCAGTTGATCGCAGTCTGCGGGAGAGAATTTCGGAAAGGTCTGCTTGCGTCGGGCATCCCGCGTCTTGTGCACGATCTGTTGGAGGGCGTGGATGTCCATCGTTTCAGTCGCGTCATTCGTCACTAATCATGAACAGAGTGCTGACGTGACTGACCCCTCTTACTTCACCGTCGCACAGTGGTCGGCCAGTTCTTTCTCGTTCATCTTGAGGATCTTGGCCCACTCGTCGTTGAAACGGCCGTCCTCGATTTCCTTGATGCGCTGTATCCAAGTCCCTGGGGCTTTCTCGGTGAAATGAGCCCCCTGCGCCCGGCTCACATACAGCGCCACGAGATTGGGCGCAATGTCGGCAATGCAGACCGGCGTGCACATGCCGCACATGACGCAGTCCATGAACATCTCGGACACGCTCTTGAAGTCCCCGAAGACCGCCTTCCAGACCCCTTCACGCACGTCGATCTTCTGCGGACAGGCTTCGGTGCAGGCGTTGCAATTCCGGCAGAGCGGTGCTTCCGGATAGAGATTGAAGAGATCCTGTTTCGGGTCTTTGAGCGTCTGGATGTCGTAGATCGCCTTCCGGGCGGGAAACGGCGGCATCATCGTGAACGACATGCCGTCCTGCACCGCCATCTGGCAGGCCAGACAGGTCCGGACCTTCGGATCGTCCTTCGTCCGATAGTAGGTCGCACAGGCGCCGCAGAACCCGCCGAGGCAGCCGGCCCCCCGGACCACTTCCTGGCCCGTGTACCACATGGCCTTGATGACCGTGATCCCTTCCGGCACTTCGTACTTCTTGCCGGAGATCTCGATCGTGACCATCCTGGGCTTGAGCACCTCGGGCTGATCGATGACGTTGCTGATCTTCTTGTGCCATGTTTCAATCGCTCAGCGTTCAGCATGCGCTGTCCTGGTGACGATCACCCTTCGCCTCACCCTGTCGCCGACGATGTCTATGCAATCGCGTCCATGATCGCATTCAAGGTCGCGCTGGGACGCATCGCCTTTGACGCCTTCGCATCGTCGGGATGATAGTACCCGCCGACATCGACCGGCTTGCCTTGCGCGCCGAGCAATTCGGCCGAGATCTTGGCTTCATTGTCCGCCATATCCTTGGCGATCTTCGCAAAACGCGCCGCAGATTCTTGTCCTGCGTCTGCTGCGGCCAAGGCCTGCGCCCAATACAGCGCGAGATAGAAATGGCTGCCGCGATTGTCGATCTCGCCGACCTTGCGGGCTGGCGACTTGTTGCTCTCCAGGAACTTCGCATTGGCCTGATCCAGCGTGTCCGCCAGAATCTTGGCCGCCTGATTGTTCGCCACCTTGGCCAGATGTTCCAGCGAGGCGGCCAGCGCGAGGAATTCACCGAGCGAATCCCACCGCAGATAGCCTTCTTCCTGGAACTGCTGCACGTGCTTCGGCGCCGAACCGCCGGCGCCGGTCTCAAAGAGTCCGCCGCCGTTCAGCAGCGGAACGATCGAGAGCATCTTGGCGCTGGTCCCGATTTCGAGAATCGGGAACAGGTCCGTGAGATAGTCGCGCAACACGTTCCCCGTCACAGAGATCGTGTCCTTCCCTTCCTTGATCCGCTCCAGCGAGAGCCGCGTCGCATCGGCCGGAGTCATGATCCGGATGTCGAGGCCCTTCGTATCGTGATCTTTCAAGTAGCGATTCGACCTTCTTGATCAACTCCGCATCGTGCGCTCGGGTCTTGTCCAACCAGAAAATCGCCGGGGCTCCGGTGGCCTTCGCGCGATTCACCGCCAACTTGACCCAGTCCCGAATCGGCGCATCCTTCACCTGGCACATCCGCCAGATGTCCCCTTCTTCGACCTGATGTTCCAGCAAGCGTCTTTCCTGACGCATCCACCACGCGGATCGTGCCGTTGCCCGGCGCCTTGAAGGTCTTGTCGTGCGAGCCGTATTCCTCGGCCGCCTGCGCCATGAGACCGACGTTGGGCACGCTGCCCATCGTCTTCGGATCGAGGGCGCCGTGCTTCTTACAGAATTCGACGACCTCGTGATAGACCGGCGCATAGCTGGAGTCGGGAATCACGCACTTGGTGTCCGCCAGCTTGCCGTCCGGCCCCCACATCTTGCCGCTAGTCGCGAATGACCGGCGGCATGGAGGCATCGATGATGATGTCGCTGGGCACATGCAGATTGGTGATCCCCTTGTCGGAATTCACCATCGCCATCGGCGGCCGCTTCTTGTAGACCGCCTGAATGTCGGCTTCGATCGCCTTGCGCTGATCCTCCGGCAAGGCCTTGATCTTGGCATAGAGGTCGCCGATGCCGTTGTCCGGATCCACGCCCAGCTTCTTGAGCGTCTCGCCATGCTTCTCGAACACGTCCTTGTAATAGACCGTCACGGCATGACCGAAGATCTTGGGATCCGAGATCTTCATCATGGTGGCTTTCATGTGGAGCGAGAACAGCACGCCTTGCTTCTTGGCGTCTTCGATCTGCTCTTCGAGGAACTGGCGCAAGGCCCGCTTGCTCATGAACGTCGCGTCGATGACTTCACCGGCCTGCAGCGCCACTTTCGGCTTGAGCACCGTCGTCTTGCCGTCCTGGCCGACGAATTCGATCCGCGCATCGGTCGCCGCAGTCGTCGTCATGGACTTTTCGTTCGACCGGAAATCTCCGCCCTTCATATGGGTGACATGCGTCTTGGAGTCCGGACTCCAGGCTCCCATCTTATGCGGATGCTTTCTGGTATGGGCCTTCACGGAGAGCGGCGCGCGGCGATCGGAGTTGCCTTCGCGCAGCACCGGATTGACGGCACTGCCTTTGACTTTGTCGTAGCGGGCCTTGATGTCCTTCTCTTTGTCGTCTTTCGGATTTTCCGGATACTCGGGAAGCTTGTAGCCCTGGCTCTGCAATTCCTTGATGGCCCCTTGCAATTGGGGAAGCGAGGCGCTGATGTTCGGCAGCTTGATGATATTGGCTTCCGGCGTCTTGGCCAGCTCGCCCAATTCAGACAGCGCGTCCGGCTGCTTTTGCTGCGGCGTCAGATATTCGGGAAACACGGCGAGAATGCGCCCGGCCAGCGAGATATCCCGCAATTCGACCGACGACGCCGGCCGCCTTGGTGAAGGCGTTGATGATCGGCAGGAACGAATAGGTCGCCAGCATCGGCGCTTCATCGGTCTTCGTATAGATAATCTTCGTCGCTTTGGTCGTCATGGTTTTCCCTCTCTTGAGCTTCTTGTTAGTTCAGCGCATTCAACGCCGAACCGGCCTTGAACCACGCAATCTGCTGCTCGGTGATGCTGTGGTTCGCCTGAATGGTGAGCGACTTGCCATCCGGCTTTATGGATCGTCACCTGCACCGGCTTGCCCGGAGCCAGACTGCGTAGACCCCGTCACGCTGATGCGGTCCTGTCTGCTCGATCTTCTCGTAATCCTTCGGGATCAGCGAAGGTCAACGCCAAGATCCCCTGCTTCTTCAAGTTGGTTTCATGGATGCGGGCGAAGCTCTTGGTGATCACCACACGCACGTTCAGGAACCGCGGCGACATCGCCGCATGCTCGCGGCTGCTGCCTTCGCCGTAATTCTCGTCGCCGACCACGATCGAACCGATGCCCTTCGCCTTGTAGCCGGCGGGCGATCTGCGCGATGGTCAGGCCCGATTCACCCGTCAACACATCCGTGCCCTTGCCCGGCTCGGAGGAAAACGCATTGTTGGCACCCAGGAACATGTTGTCGCTGATCTTGTCCAAATGGCCGCGGAACTTGAGCCAGGGACCGGCCGGAGAAATGTGGTCGGTCGTCGTCTTGCCCTTGGTCTTGATCAAGAGCGGCAGCTTCTCGAAATCCTTGCCGTCCCAACGCGGGAACGGCTGCAACAACTGCAACCGCTCGCTGGTCGGCGGAATTTCGACGGTCAAGCCCTCGCCGTTGTCGGCCGGCGCGACGAAACCCTTCCTCACCCTTCGCAAAACCCTTGGCCGGAAGTTCTTCACCCTGCGGCGGCTCCAACTTGAACTCCTTGCCGTCCGCGCCCTTGAGCTTCTGATTGACCGGGTCAAAACCCAAGATCGCCGGTAGATCGCATAGGCCGTCACGACTTCCGGGCTCGCGAGGAACGACAAAGTTTCGTTGATGCCGTCGTTGCGGCCGGGGAAATTGCGGTTGAAGGAACTGACGATCGAATCCGCCTTGCCCTTCACGCCGTCGGCGCGCTTCCACTGGCCGATGCAGGGACCGCAGGAATTCGACAGCACCGTGCCGCCGAGCTTTTCAAACGTCTCCAAAAATCCATCGCGCTTCATCGTGTGATAAATGCGCTCGGAGCCCGGCGAGACGAGGAACGACGTCTTTGCCTTCAAGCCCGGCCTTCAAGCCCTGCTGCGCAATGTGCGCCGAACGGCTGATGTCTTCATAGGACGAATTGGTGCAGCTGCCGATCAGGGCCGCCTTGAGCTCGACCGGATAGCCCTTCTCCTTGGCCTCCGCCGCCATCTTGGAAATCGGCCGGGCGAGATCCGGCGTATGCGGCCCGACGACATGCGGCTCCAGCGTCGAGAGATCCACTTCGACGATCTGATCGTAATACTTCTCCGGCGACTGATAGACTTCCGGATCGGCCACGAGCAGTGACTTGTTGGCCGATCGCAAGATTCGCGAGATCGGCCCGATCCGTGATGTTCATGTAGGCGACCATCTTCTGGTCGAAGGGGAACACGGATGTCGTGGCGCCCAGTTCCGCGCCCATGTTGCAGATCGTCCCCTTGCCGGTCGCGCTGATGGTCTCGGCGCCGGGGCCGAAGTATTCGACGATCTTGTTCGTTCCGCCCTTCACGGTGAGCAAACCGCAGAGATAGAGAATCACGTCCTTCGGCGAAGCCCAGCCGCTCAACTTGCCGGTCAGACGCACGCCGATCAATTTCGGATGGAGGACTTCCCAGGGCAGGCCGGCCATCACTTCGCCTGCATCGGCTCCGCCGACGCCGATCGCCAATCCGCCCAAGCCCGCCGCCGTTGGGCGTGTGCGAGTCGGTGCCGATGATCAAGCAGCCGGGGAACGCATAGTTCTCCAACACGACTTGGTGAATGATGCCGGCGCCCGGCTTCCAGAATCCGATCCCGTACTTCTTCGCCGCCGACGCGAGGAAATTATAGACTTCCTTGTTCTCGTCCATCGCGCGGAGCAGATCCTTCTCCGAGCCCATCTCGGCACGGATCAAATGGTCGCAATGGATCGTGCTCGGCACGGCCGCTTTCTTCTTGTTCGGCCTGCATGAACTGCAGCATGGCCATCTGCGCCGTCGCATCCTGCATGGCCACACGATCAGGCCGCAGCGCCAACATCGCCTTGCCGCGCTCCCAGATCTGCGTGTCGAAATTGTCGGCGTGTGAGACCAGCATCTTTTCCGCCAGCGTCAGGCCGCGGCCGAACTTCTTTCTGGCCTTGGCAAAGCACATCCGGCATCTTCGCATAGAGTTTTTTGGCGAGATCCATCGACATGAGTGTACTCCTTTAACGTTCTAAGTCCTCAATACTACTGTCAATGGCGGCACATCCCTGTCGCCTATTTCAACGGCGGCACTTCCCGCCGTTTGGGCGCCGCATAATTCACCAGATAATCGAACAGCCGGATCAAGCGGCTGTCCTGGCGCTTCTGATCCACCCAATGGCCGATCAATCCGATCGTGCGTGAGAGAATGAAGAAGCCGTTCAAACTGTCGACCGGGAACCCGATATCGACCAGCACGGCCGCCATCGTCCCGTCCACGTTCAAAATCAGGTTGTCTTTCTTCACCGCCGTCACCTTCTCCACTTGCAAGGCGAAATCGAGGCAAGGCGTCTTGATGTTCAAGCTCTTGACGTAGCCGACCAACTCCTTCACCCGCTTGTCCGGATTGCGCAGGCTCTTCACGCGATGGCCGATGCCGGGCACCGGCCCGACATTCTTCTTCATGTAGGCCAGGAACTCGTCCACGGACATCTTGTTGTCGACCGCATACTTGAACCAGCGGCCGGCATCCGTGACGGCACCGCCGAAGCGAGGACCGATCATGATCAGGCCGGCTGCCACCGACTGGGACAGACCGATGCCGGCGCAGGCCGCGAGGATCGTCGCCATAGGCACCGCTCACGCAGGGACCGTGGTCGGCAGAGAGCATCATGATGCGCTTGATGATTTCGGCTTCCTGCTTGGAGATCAGCCGCTTGTCCCACAGCAGGCCGATGACGTGGGGAATTTCGTAGCCTTTATTGATGAGCTCGGAGGCCGGATAGCCGTCGTAGCAGGGTTCGTCGCCGCGGTCGTCGCTGATCGTGGTGCGGATCAGCGGCGCGACCATGACTTCGTCGGCCTTCATCGCCTCTTCAATCGTCTTCGGCAGCTTCGGCAGCACGGCCGGCTCAACCGGCTCCTTGACCTGACCGGACTTCAACAGCTCCTGATAGGTCTCCTTGATCGCGGGACCCAAGCGCACCGAAGGTCGCCGGCACGATCGCACCGGACTTTCTTGAGCGCATCGGACTTGGAACGGGCCGACCCTTCGCCCTTCATGCCTTCCTTGGCGCCGGCATGGCCGAACTTCATGCCCTTCGGCAAACTCTCCTGGCAGAATCCGGAGACGACGGCCGATCAACTTGACGCGCCGCTTCTTCGCGCCGTACCACTCGGCCGCCCGCTCTTCGAGATCGCCGCCCATTTCGCCGACGATGACGACCGCCTTCGTCTGCGGATCGTTCTCGAACATTTCGAGATAGCTGACATAGTCGGTTCCGGGATAGGCATCGCCGCCGATGCCGATCGCCGTCGTGATGCCGTCGGCAAACTGCGAGCAGATCCAGATAATCTCGTTGGAGAGACCGCCGGACTTGGTGATGACGCCGAACGAACCTTCGCGATAGAGCTTGGAGAGGACCAGGTTGTCGAATGCGCCGCCGATCACGCCCAAGCCGGCAGGCGCCGGCTGAGACAATGCCGATCGAGGAAGGGCCGTTGAACACCTTGCCCGAGCTTGCGTCGCATGGCGTCCCAGGATCTTGGCGTCCTTTTCCGGCACGCCTTCGGTGATCATGGAGACCACCTTGATGTGCGGATCGTCCAAGGCTTCCATCCCGCCCTTCATCGCCCGATCGGCGCCGATGTAGACGAGACTGGTGTTGATCTGGGGATGATGCTTGGTGGCTTCCGCAATCGCTCTTGTAGATGGGAATGGCCATCAAGCCACTGCCGTAGGGAATTTCGTTGGTCTTGCCGGCGTCCGGCGGATAGACGAAGGCTTCGACGTTCAGCGGGCGCTTGATCAGGTAGCAGAACTCCGCCATCCGGCGCGCGGCGTTCACGCCTGCGACGCCCGCCCTGAATGACCACGCAGGTATCTTTGTTTGCCAGAATACTCATCGGGATCTCCCTCTTTTCCTTCAGTGACTGAATACTGAGTGACTGAGGGCCGAGCGTAACGCCCCCGTGGCTACCAGCGCTCAGTACTCAGTCCTCGTTTCTATTTCAGAAGCGCCTTGTCGACGATGTCGGTCAGCGGCGTGTTGCGGTCGAAGACGTTGATGTCGAACCCTTCGTCCTTGAGCGCGCGCATCGCGTCGAGGCCTTCCTTCTCGCGCGGGCCGCCGCGGCGCACCCAAATCTTCACGTCCTTGAGCTTGCCGTCGGACTTGGCCTTGCGGAATCCATTGATGATGCCGCCGAACGTCTTCTTCACGTCGGTGAAATTCGCAATCGCGCCGCCGACGATGATGTTCTTGATCCCCGGCAACGAGCAGACCTTCTCGGTCAGCACTTCAACCGCCCAATCGGGCGGATCGCCGGAATATTCAGCATAATTGGCCAACTTGCCGCCGCGCGCGACGACCGCATCGGAGTAATAGACGCTGGCCCCGCCGCCGGCCGGAAGCATCGCCGTGTCGCCCACCGGGAATTTCGATAAATTTGACCGATCCCTTGATCTTGCTGTCGACCGCCATGACTTCCATTTCATGCTTTGAATAGGCCCGGCCGAATTCGGCCGCAAATTGGAAAATTCCAATCGGGATGGCGGAACTTGGCATCGCCATCGAGCAGCGTCACCGCATCCAACGCGACCAGTTCGCCGTCGCTCTCGCGGGTCACGACCGGATTCACTTCCAAATACTGCGCATCTTCGTTGTCGAAACAGGTAAACATCTTGCCGGCGAAATCAGCCATCTTCTTGGTGAGCGCACCGGTAAAGCCCGCATCCTTGGCCAGCTTCTCCAGCGCTTCCGGCGAGGGCTGCTGCCCGACTTCCAATGCCAGGCGCTTCACGCGATCCCAGTTCGATTCGACTTCGATGCCGCCGCAATTGGCGACGAGAATTTCGCTGTCCCTTCGCGGGTGGATTTCACCGCACAATAATATTCTTCCTTGTGCGGAATCATTTCGGACACGATCACTTGCGAGACGGTGATGCTGCCGACTTGGCGACCGATCATCTCCTTGGTCGCGGCTTCGGCGCCGTTGAGATCCAGTCCGACCTTGACCAAGACCGAGCTTGAACCGGGAACCGAGCGCTTCATGCGCCTTGACCACCAACTTGGATCTTCTTCAGCCATTCATTGGCTTGACCGAGCTTTGGCAATTCATCAACCGACGTGACGACGACATAGTTGGGGACCGTGATGCCCCACTTCTTCATCAGTCCCATCCCGGGACCTTCGAGCACCTTGGCCATGACGTCGCTCCTTAAGAGTGTGAGGACTACTGCAAAGGGAGACGGATTGTAACGAACTCGCGGAGATGACTCAATACACCAGAGGTACTAATCGGGAAGGGATCAAAAGGCCTAGCGTTTGGGAACGGTGCAAATGAAGCACTCTAAGTGGCTGTAATTCCTTGAGCTTGCCTTCCTTCGCCTGCGACCTCCATAGCTGGTGCGATCGCTTTTCGTGTTCGTCCCTGGCAGGCTGGACAAAAAAATGAACTCCGCTCGCTCTGAAGACGCCGAATGATGGAGCCGCATCGATTCGGACAGGGGAGTCCCTCTTTCCCATAGACGAGATGTCGATGCTTAAATTGCCCTTCAGTTCCGTCCGGCGCAAAGAAATCCCGTACGCTCGAGCCTCCGCAGGCAATGGCTTCGTGCAGCACCTTCCGTGTCATCTGATAGAGGCGCTCAACCTTGGCGACTGGAAGACGGCTGGCCTGAACGTTCGGATGCAGGCCGGCTCGAAAGAGAATTTCATTGGCGTAGATATTTCCAATTCCGGCGATCGCTTGTTGATGCATTAACAACGGTTTCAGTCGACCACGGCGTTCCTTGATCAGCCGGTGGAAATCGCTCCACGAGACCGTCAATGGATCACAGCCAAAGCGCCGAGCGAGATAGTAATCGAGGCCTCTTTTATCCAGAAGCGACAGCCGGCCAAACCGGCGGGGATTCCAATACCGCAACGCTGATTCCCGTCCCCCTGCAAATGTCATCTGTACATGGACATGTTGGGGCAATCTGGTTTGGGCGGATGGAAAGAGCAATAACCCCGTCATGCCCAGCTCGGCTACGACATATCTGATCTGGTTGTCCCGTTCAAAACCCAACGCCACGCTCTTGCCGAACCGGTCGACAGAACACAGCTTTGAACCACGATACCATGCACGATGTCGATAGCCCTCCCGGACGATATCGGCCCGCCCGATCCAGGTTTCCGTCAATGTCGCACCAAGCAAGCGCGCACGGATCTGTTGGGCCACTACTTCAGCTTCAGGGAGTTCAGGCATGGCGAATCATTAGGCCACGTCCCATGGAATAAAGGCAATGGGTCGAGAGGAGCCTGGTAACCGCTAGGCAGCACCAAAAAACGAAGCTACCGACGGCGTCTGGCTTGTCGAAGTTGATGAACTTGTTCGATCCCGGATTGAATATTTGGAAGTGGGCAGGCACCAGGCCGGCGAGTCGTAACCAGTTTCAGGACCTCCTCATAGGCCATGTCCTGTACGCAACAGAGATAGGCCATTACCACTGATACTGATCGGCCCATTCCAGCACGGCAGCATACCATCACACGATTGTCCGGCAGATGCCGCTCAATCCAGGTCACCGCACGATCCAGCAAGGCAGGCGCAGCTTCCCCGTACTCTTTCAGAGGAATCCTGTCATAAATCACCCCTGCAGGCCCATCGATGGAGAACTCTTCAGCGACAAGGAGCACCGCTCCAACCGTGGCCGGCGGCCTCTCGGCATCGAGAATATTGCCAACCAGGAGCGTATCGGTAATCTGATGCATGACGTCAGTATAGAGAGCAGGGTAGCAAGGTCAAGCACAAACCCGCCCGCATTCGGTTGCAGTCAACTTTCGCAGAACGCTATACTGAACACTATACTCTGACACAGAGAAAGAGCGCCCATGGCCTCACTGACGGTTCAAGAAGTCGAAGCGAGACTGGCAACGGTGAAATGTGCCATTTGTAAGGAATCCAGATTCGGTATTGATCAGCGGTTCATGCAAGCGGACGGGGAATGGCGCGGCGTCTGCAAGAAGTGCTTTTACAGTTTCCCGATCTATACCGACATGGAGTTCTATCTCCGTACGCAACCGGATATCCCCTATCGACTCAGGGAAATTTCTTGCACCGCCTGCAACCATCGGGGCGTGAGCCTCGATTTCCGCGCCACGATGTCCGTTCGGGAAGCCATCTATTTCGTGACCTGCCGGAACTGTAAAAGAGCGTTTCCTGAACAGTCCTCACTCGAAGCCTTCGAATAGGTCGCCTTTTCAATGTCCCGGTCGTGTATACTGTGACCATGAGCGACAAGCCAAAACAACAACCACCGACGGAGCCCTCCGAACCTGAAGCCGCTCCCAAGGCCAGAAAAGAAATCCCGCTTATCTCTGTCCCGAACGATCGCGACATGATTGCCGAAGAGATGGAAGAACTGTTTGACGAGGACCGCGTGTCGCATCAACACGGGTCCTCTGAACCGGAAGCGGACTAACCGACCCACTGTCAGCAATAAGTCATCAGTTTTCAGTAGACCTTTCAGTCAAACCAATTTAAACAGCGCTGGCCGTCCTGCTCTGCTCAGCGCTTTGGCTCGACCGCGCTAAGCCTCAGGCTGCTCAGCGTCGCAAACTCGTTCAGGCCAAGCCTTGCCCGCCCTGAACTTCAAACATGTGCCGCTGTCCTCATACTTCAGACCGCAACCTTTCGGCAAGCGCCGGTAGCCCGAGCCTCCGCTGATCGCAGAGCAGAACCGCTCAGCGCTGCTCTAAAGAGAAAGTGGCGGCGACGAGTCGCTCAGAGACCCGTCGCCGCAAAGAACGTGGACATTCCTTAACAGCAATTTCCCTATGTGTAGCCAACTTCATGGATATCAATACTGCGTCTCGGCTTAAGGCTCGCACTAAGTGGCTTGCCCTCAAGGGTGAGTGGTGCCCCTTTCAGATCTATGCGCACTTCGGTTGCTGGAGTCAAAGTAGTCCATAGCAGTCGTTTCCGGTCCTTTGGATTTGCCTTAAGCCACCGCTTTACCATTAGATTTCTGTCAAACTTCTTGGGGGAACTTGCTCGAGGAAAGACACGAATAGACTTTTTAAACGGTCTATACCCACCACCACTCTTTGACAAGGTGCGGCAGGTATAACCTCCACGTCCTACTCTGATAAACGGGATCAGTCCCTCAGCGACTGATCCCGTTTTCCCACTCTTATCTCCTGGGCGAGGTGGAACGGATGCGCGCTGAAGGCTGCGGCATCGCGGACGCTGCCGAGCAAGAGCACTATAAGGCGCCGACACCCCGTTCTTCTATTCCGATAAGGGGTGAGGCCAACAGTAAAGAGACATCACTCAATTATAGTCAGCGCATGAGGCCGCAACCGAACGCGTGCACCGTTCGTCACCTGCTCTGAGTCTTCTGTTCAGAGCGCCGTGGAAGGGAGCTGCGGGAGGCGAGAAGACGCATGCTCCCTTACTGTGACAGGTTGAATTAAATGGCGAAGCCTTCATGAACACTTTTCCAAGGCCAGGAGCGCATGCTTTTTCGCCACGCCGCCGGCGTAGCCGGTGAGCGCGCCATTCGAACCGACGATGCGATGACACGGTACGATGATGCTAATCGGGTTTCGTCCGGTGGCAGCGCCCACTGCGCGCGCACCGCCAGGACAGCCAGCGCGCCGCGCAAGTTCTCCATAGGAGATGGTCTGGCTGAAGCCCACGCCGGAGATCGCCTTCCACACCGCGTGCTGGAACGGTGTGCCGTGCGGCGCCATCTTGATGGTAAAGTGCGTGCGCGTGCCGCCGAAATATTCCGCGAGCTCGCGCTTGACCTGGCGCAGCAGCGCATGCCGCGTATTCCTGATCCAGTCGCCTTCAATGCGCGGCTGATATTTCTGCCCAACGAAATAGACACCTATCAGTGCCTGATCATCGGCAACCAGCAACATCCGCTCGCGGGGGCGTTTATAGAAGTCGTAATAGGGCATGGTCACTCCTTTGCTAGCGCATTCCAGAGATGCATTACGGCGTACGCGCGCCATGGCCGCCAGGCTTCACCGGCTTTGAGGACACGGCGCGCATCCTTCTCGTCCAGTGCGTTCATGACACCGAGATCGGTATGAGGAAACGCATCCGGCCATGCGAGCGCCCGCATGGCGATGTATTGCACGGTCCATTCGCCCACGCCCGGCAGGGCGCGCAGAGACTCCAGTGTCGCATCGATATCGGTATGAGGCGTGAGCATAAGGTCGCCGTCCGCCACGCCTCGCGCCAGCGAGCTCAGCGCACGGGCGCGTGCACCCGGCATACCCAGGCGTGCGATGAGAACGGGCGAGGTGTCGGCCACGCGCCCCGCAGGAGGAAACACCGTCTTGAGCGCACCAAACGGCGTATCGACCGGATCGCCCAGCGCGGCCGCGAAGCGGCTTGCGACGGTCCGTGCCGCCGCAACGGTCACTTGCTGGCCGAGAATCGCGCGCACCGCAACCTCGAATCCATCGAACGCACCTGGGACGCGCATACCGGGATGGCGCCGCCCCAGTCCGCCCAGCGCCTCCGCCACTTCGGTTGGATTGCAGGACAGGTCCATCAGCGCCTTGACGCGCGAGAGCACTGGCGGAAGAACCCGGGCGAGGGACGCCGACACCGCAACGCGCAGCGCCGGCTGCTTCGGCGACAACCCAATCTCGACCCAACCGAGATGGTCCTTGCCTTCGGACGTCACCCGCACTGTGCGGCGGTAACAGGCGCCCTCAAGCATCTCGACGCCGGCAATCGCCCGCGCGCCGAGAAAGGTGCTGATCATCGACCAGTCGTAGGGCGGACGGAAGCTCAGTTCGAAGTTCAGCGCGTCGGCAACAGGCACCACCTCGTCGTGCATACGCCGGCGCAACTGTCCTGGCTGCAAGCGATAACGCTGCTTGAATAGAGCGTTGAAGCGCCGCAGGCTACCAAAACCGCTGGCGAATGCAATCTCGGTGACCGGCAGGCCCGTATCAGTGAGCAGGCGCTTGGCGAGGAGCAGGCGCTGCGTCTGGGCAAATTCTACGGGAGAGACACCAAACTCGGCGCCGAATACCCGGCGCAAGTGCCGGTCGGTAATGCCGAGGCGAAGCGCGACGGGCGCCAGTCCTTTCGCATCGATTGTCCGGTCCTCGATCAGGGTCGCCGCAGCCTGCGCCACGCGCGTGGTCGCGTCCACGCTTGCATTGCCGGGCGCGAGTTCGGGCCGGCACCGCAGACACGGCCGGTAGCCGGCCACTTCGGCCGCGGCGGCGCTTGGATAAAAGCGGCAGTTCTCAAGCCGAGGCGGCTTCACCGTGCAGACTGGCCGGCAGTAGATGCGCGTCGAAACCACGGCGACGAAAAAGCGCCCGTCGAAACGCGCATCGCGCGCCCGTAGCGCTCGGTAACAGGTCGAGGAATCGAGCCTCATGGCGTCATTATAGGCAGGGCAGCCCAAGTCCTGCTCGCCATTTTCGGACACGATGGCCCACTAACGACGCCGGAGAGGAGGTGGTGCTGCCATCCGTTCTGGTAGGAGAAGTCAGGCAGGACGAATAACCTGCACACCCGCGTCACGCTCAATACGGCCAAGCGCTGATGTTTTTCCCCCGTGCTCCTTTCGCACGATCCGCTCAATCTGGACGATCGCTCCACGATGCCACGAATCAACCCCCCCATTCTCTGGTGAGGACAATCGATCGAGGCGTCCGACCTCTGAACGACCTAGTTCGTTGCACAGCCAGGCCCGCTTCTCGCCCTTCAGCTCGCGAAGTTCACTCACCACTCGATAGATTTCAGGCCGACGCTCAACAATCGTCCGCCCGTCTTTGCGGAGTAACAGGTAGGAAAACTTCAGCGCGTCTTTGATGAAGCCGACTTCCTGGTCGATCTCCCGGATGCCGGCCGGAGCTTCCCAACCGCGTTCTTCGTGGCACCAATCATCCTGATTGACCAGCGCGGGGCAATTCCCCTCATGGAGACACGGGCTGTAGACGGTGCAGCGTTTGTCTTGAAGCAACTGGTCTCGCACTCGATGAAGCGCTCGAGACGTCTCCCGCAAGGCCGGTTCCACGATCATCACGGTGCCATGCGGCGAAAGACACGACAGGGCCGCTGTAATGAGGCCGGCTCGAGCAGCAGTCGGATCAGACGACTCACTCCACATTTCATTGAGACAATTGGCGAGGATAATCAAATCGTACGGTCCTGCTCGCCTGATCTCTTCACCCAAGGGACCCTTCAGCGCACGCTCGAGATTCGCTTCGTACGTCTTGAGCTTCGGACCGCTGATCCCAGCTGTTCGATTATAGGCATCCCAGAGGCGCTCGGCCTGCCGCAGCGCAGTGCCTGAAGTATCAACAGCCACGACTGAGAGGTTGCCAGCGCTACCGCTGTGGTAACGATGAAGCCAGTCGAGAACGGCCAATCCTCCCGTGCCAGGTCCGGAACCAAGATCGAGAACTGAGAAGCGTATCCCTTCACTCACCTTCAGCGATTCATCGGACAGTTCATCGAGCAGCACTTGGATTTTTGAGAGATTGACCGGCAGGAAATAGCTGAGATAGGCCGCGACAAGGTCCGGATCATCGAGATACCGCGCGCCCAGGGGTGCTCGCTCTTTCGTGAACAGGCGCGAGAGCTCGGCTACGGCCATAGCATTCCCATTGGATCTCGACGGCAGACGTTCTGAGCTGATCTCCTCGAGGACTCGTATGACGAGAGGAGAGAGCTGGGCCTGTCGCTTGCCGTTGAAGGGCTCCATAGCCTAGTGTATGCTGACCGGGGGAAGGAGGACAACCATGACTGACGCGATCTTACAAGCTTACAAGGATGTAGAACTGGCTGTCGAGCGCTACACGAAATTACTTCAGGACCATGTCATCGTGCTACAGAACATGGAGCCGCCAGGTTCCGATAGGGTCGTTCGAATGACGCAGGGATCCAAAGCCATGAGGGACAGCGCGATGATTTATCTGTCCTATGCGAAGTATGTGGCTTACGGAATGCCGGCGAGTGAGGAAATGGTCGAGGACGAGATTCAGGGTTGATAGCCGTTATTTGTTAACCGCCAGCAGCACACGATCTACGCGCTTCACGGTAAAGAAACAAAAGAGCCCGATCCTTTTCAGGATCGGGCTCTTGTCTTTTTCAGGTGCCGTGTATGCTAGATGCTGCGCATGAAATGGGCGACTTCGTCCTGATTGACCGCGCCACCCATGATCGAGGACATCGCGACGTTGGTGGACTTCTTCCCGGTCAGACCGGACTCGACTTCGTCCACGATTAACTCCACCGGCATCGATTGACCGCCGTACACGCGCGGGCCGCCGATGATCTTGGCCTTGGAGTAACCATAGATCGCGGTAGCCACTTCCTTCGCCAGCCATCCGACATAATTGAATTCGGGGACCACGATCAGCTTGGCATTTCCGCAGAGCTGCCCGCAATTCCTTCGTCGGGAACGGCCGGAGCGAGCGGATCTTGATCAAGCCGATCTTGATGCCCTTTTCCGCGCAGATGCGAACGGCTTCACGCGACTGAGCCGCGGCACTGCCCGAGGCGATAATGACCGCCTCGGCATCCATCCACATTCTCGGCCGTGAGCAACCCGCCCATATACTGATTGATGTACTTGCGGGAACGTTCGACTGCGGCCCAGACTTCCTGCTGCCACACCGCATGAATGTTATAGGCCATGAAGTTGGACTTTTGAACCGGGGCGTCTCGCGACAAACGTGCGGGAGGATTCTCCGCATCGAGCACAGGAACCGCCCCGCGCCAGGCTTCGCGCGGCGGAAGCTTCATGCTGCGGTCCTGCATGCGCACATAGCCACGGGCATGCGTCACGAAGAACCCGTCGCAGCAGACACCAACCGGTAGCGTCACATCGTTCTTCTCGCTGATCGTAAACCCGGCCATGATGAAATCGAACATGTCCTGTTGATTTTCCGCATGGAAGACGATCATGCCGCAGTTCAAGAGATACGCGACTTCGATATTATCCGGCTGAATGGCCAGCGGGGCATTGACGACACGGCAGGTGAACATCGCCACAGCCGGCAACCGATGCCCCGGCCATGACGCGATTCCTTCCATGCCTCGCAGTGTTCCAGGACCAGCGGTCGCCGTGAAGCAACGCACACCGGCGCGGGACCCGCCGGCAATGGCGGCCATGACGCCGACTTCTTCTTCACCGCGGTAGTATTCCTTCACATACCCTTCGCCATAGAGCACGCCGACGAGCTGCATCGTTTCGCTCTGCGGCGTGATGGGATAGGCGATGGCCAGGTCGACGTTGGAGCGGCGAATCGCTTCCTTGGCCGCTTCGCTGCCGGTGATAAATTCCTTGGTCCGCGGGGCTTCGTGGAACATGTATTCAGGCGTCACGATCCTTCTGCCGCTTCGCTTCAGCATGGGGATCCTTCTTCGCCGTCGCGATTTCGGAACCGCCACACTGGTGATCGGATCGCCCTGGGGATTTGTTTTTTGTTGGGCTTCTAAGGCTTCACTCATGATCACACCTCTTCTACGTGGTCGAGCTGTGTCGCTCAGCCTATCCTTCTCGCTTCATCTGTTCAGGGGAATGACCGAACACCGCCGCGCTGCCAGCCCCGCCTGGGGTTGGAGCAAACGTCAGCGGATTGGTATGGGTCTTCCCGCCGTGGACTTTCGATTGCGTACCAGTAAACCGGACGTTCTCCCCGTCCGCCGGCAGCTTGATGCCCATTTCCTCGCGCACTCTCTTGAAAATCTGGGCGATCTTGCTTGATTTTGAGAGTATCGGAATCTCGGATCGTGAGCATGGCGTCTTCATGGCCCTGCTCGGCGCAGATCGCCATCGTGCAGCAATTCGTTCCTGCCCGGATCATCTTCAACGTCAAATTCGCATAATGGCAGTGAACACCGATGAAAATACAGGCTTCGATCTTGTTGCCCCAGATCGTCAAATTCGGGTGGTTGGGGTTGATGACTTCTTCCGGATCGATCTTGGGATACTTCGGCCGATAATCCGGCATGGGGATGATCATGACTTCGGGAATCTGCGCCGCAATTTCCAGTGTGGCCTTGGCTTTTTCCATCGCATGATCGTTCCAGGCCCAGAGCAGCAACGGACCAGGGAAAATGGTGGCGTTCGGGCTCGTCAGCATCTTACGCGCCATCTCTTCGATGACTTTTTCCTCGTTCGGCTCGAGCAGTCCGTAATAAAGCCCTTGCCCTGGATCCGGCAACGCGACGCCCAACTGAGCCGCGGACGGAGGATGAAACCCTGCCGGTCCCGGAACGATGATTCTTCTCTCGTATCTTGCGTCGTTGTAGCCACGCCCTTACCCCTTTCTAAATACCCTTGCTTACCCGACGACGGGACTCGCCAACACAGCCGTCGTGCTCTTTTCCCCGTAGGTGATGTTGTCGGTCAGCGCCGCCTTCGGCAGCTGATCGATCATGATCATCTTGATCGCATTGTTCTTGGCCATGTTGTCGCAGACCCACACGCATTGCGCACAGCCCTTGCACCGGTCCACCGCCACATAGGCAGAGCCATACTTGAATCCCTTGATCCTTCCCCATCTCTTCGCTATACAGAATGGTGTTGGCTTCCGGACAATACTGCGTGCAGAGCTTGCAGCTCTTGGAGGCACAGATTTCAACATTGATATCGGCTACGAGATACATGGTACTCCTTCATGCGCTAAATCCGCTAGGCGCGTACGGTCGCACGGGCTCTTCCGACGCGCTTGACGTCTGTTGCACGCCCAGCCGTGATCGACTGCGTAGTTCCACCCGGCCCGCATCACCGCGACATTTTTATCAATCAATTCCTGCTTCTTCTTGAATTTCCGCTCGACGACACTGTCCAATGCCGCGGTGCCACCGGAGACGACGAACCCTTTGCCGAGGAACCGGTCCTTCACCGCCTGCTCCAACGCCTCAACCATGTTGTCAGCCCCGTGATCGCACCGATGCAGCCCATCAGCGCCATGTTGGTGGCGAGGTCCATCCCTGCAACTTCCAATGAAAGCTTCGTCGCCGGGAAATAGTAGAGTTTCGCGCGGCGCTCTTCCAACTCGCGGGCTTGATCTTTGTGCAGCTTCATCGGACCATCGTTGTTGATCAGCGCAATCCCATCTTCCTTCAACCCGAAGTAGAACGGCATCGTGTAGGACTTGCCGTGGGTAATGACTTGGGGATGGAAAATAATGATGATGTGCGGGAACGTGATCTCGCCGATCTCATAGATCGGTTCATCCGACACTCGGACGTAGCTCTCGACCGGCGCCATGCGCTTTTCCGATCCGTAGAATGGGACGATCGTGCTTTCCCCGCCGGCATTGATGACGGCGGTGCTCAGAATGTGCGAGCCGGTGACGACTCCCTGGCCGCCGACGCCTGCCATTCGAATGTTAAAACGCTTTGCCATGATGCAGCCTCCCTTTCGGTCGGCTTAGGCCTTGCCAGGAATTGCGGCAGGAGCAGCCGGCCTTCGGGAGAAACTCCTTGTAGCCGTACCGCTCGGTCAAATACTGCTTGGCTTCATCACTGACGTATTCCGAGAACTGATAGCGATCGTTCTCAACGGTCTTCGCGTCTTCCATGACCTTGTCGGTCGGAATCGCATACTCGATGTTGCAGGAGGTATAGGCTTGAATGTAGGTGGAGCCGACTTCACGGGCAATCAACACGGCCTTCTTGATGACGCTCTCGACGCGGCGGGGATTGTTCGGGTACGACCGTCGCGACGTAGGCGCATCCGGCAACCTTCGCCATCTGCAGCATGTCCATCTTCTCAAACTTCTTGCCGAGCGGGGCCATCTTCAACACGGCACCGCGGTTGGTCATGCCGCTCTCCTGTCCGCCGGTATTGCCGTACACTTCGTTGTCCAACATGATCGTCGTGAACCGCTCTTTCCGGAACCAGGAGTGGAGGACCTGCTGGAAGCCGATATCGGCCGTTCCGCCGTCCCCGGCCATCACGACCACATCCTTCGGCTTGTCACCGAACCGCAGCCGGAGCCCGCGGGAAAGTCCGCTCGCGACGCCGTTCTGGTCGCCGTAGTTGCCGTATACGAAGGGAATCGCGGCTTGGGAAATTGCGAGTCGTCCGCAGCCGGCGGTGCCGACGGTAATGGTGTCCTCCGGATTCGGGAAGGCGATCATGGCGAGGCGGATGAAGAGAGTCATCGCGCAGCCGGCGCACATGGGATGCTCTTCCAGGATTTCCTTAAAGCTTCCCATTTGCGAGACGGACACTTTCTTTCCGAAGGGGCCATGTTCGACCATGTCCCGATATTCTTTCGGCATGAACTTCTCAAAGCCATTTGAAAATTTTACGTAATCGAGACTCATCCGGCACCTCCCTTATGTCGCTGCGACGATAACCGCCGCCGATGACTCACAATCAAGGTCACAAAAACGAAGATAGTCAGCAGAAAAACAAGGATGGACTTGCCTGTGTCGGCTTGCCGCTCGCGTGTCGGCCATCCTAGCAAAGCTTAAAAAAGACTGTCAATTTATATGTTGCGCTGCATGCGCTTTCGAGGCTACGTCAAAAATTCTATAACTTCCTGATAATCAATGCAACTTTGCATAAGACCCACCCTGTCCGAAAGAAGGCCTAGCTGGGTCGACACGCATAGGCCATTCGCCCTAACCCAGTCACGATTCTTGGCGGTCTTTTTCCTGTGAATAGCAGACAGACATTGCCCTTACCGAACAATCTGTCTACACTAGTGAAGTTATGGCTTTACGCGTCATCATTCCGGGCGAAGACGAGGGCGCCCAGCATGTCGGGGGGGTACACAAACGGCCACCCATACCTGACAATTCCCTCAAGGCGGAATGCCCAAAGTTCATGGCGCATGGACCCTGCGGGGGCGTGCGCAAAGGTGGGTTCTGCGAAGTCTATCCGGAGATGATATGTCCATGGGTGTCCTTATTCATCGAACTGGAGAAGATCGGTCAGACAGACTGGATGAAACAGTTGTGAACGGGCCTGCTGGGGCGCCTCTCTTGCTCGCGCAACGCGGCACACAAGATTAATCGAATTTCTAAATTAAGGGCGGTGCTCGTTGGACGCGCGCATTCTGAGGCGTCCCCGGCAGCCCCTTAGGGCAGGACGAAGAGGGGGGAATGAAAGGGAAGCAGAAGTCTACGAAGCTTGGGTACAGCGAACGGCACGCGAAGAGCGGGATCACCGCTCCACTCCCCGATATCGAGACCTTTTCCAACCAATATAAGGGTTACGAGATCACGATCGAAATTCCAGAATACACCGCCATCTGTCCCAAAACGGGACTGCCGGATTTTGGCACTATTACCATCCACTACATGCCGGATAAAGCGTGCCTCGAACTCAAGTCGCTCAAGATGTATATCCACGCCTACCGGAACATCGGGATCTTTTACGAAAACTCGGTGAACCGAATTCTCAACGATATCGCCACTGCCTGTCGACCCGTCTGGGTAAAAGTGACCGGCACCTTCGCAGCACGAGGCGGGCTCCGCAGTGTGATTGAAGCTCGGTATCCCTAACGGGCCATCTCCTTTTCTCATGCGTACTCACTGATGGCCACCTACGCAATCGGGGATATTCAAGGCTGTTTCAATTCTCTCCGGCGACTCCTCGATCGCATTTCCTTCAATCCAACCATCGACACGCTCTGGCTCGTCGGTGATCTGGTCAACCGGGGTCCTGACTCTCTCGCCACGCTGCGTTTCATCAAGGATCTTCACGCGTCCGTCCGTCTTGTCCTGGGTAATCATGAGCTCTTTCTGTTGGCTGCCGCTGAAGGCATTGTGTCCCTGCGGCCCAAAGACACCATTCACGACATCCTCGCCGCAGAGGATCACACCGATCTGATCGACTGGCTCAGACACCAACCCCTGCATCACCGCGAAGGTGCATTTCTTATGGTCCACGCCGGCCTACTCCCCCAATGGACCATCGATGAGGCGGTGGAATATGCGCGAGAGGTGGAGACTGTTTTGACTAAATCGGACTATCGAACCTTTCTTCAACAGCTCTTTCACGGTCCGGCTCCACAGTGGAGTCCCTCTCTCAAGGGATCGGACCGTTTCGTGAGCATCGCACGTGTGTTCACGAGACTCAGAACCTGTACGCCAACAGGGGAAATGTCGAATTTTTCAGGACCGCCTGAAGAAGCCCCTGCCGGCTTCATGCCTTGGTTTGGCATTCCTGATCGGCTCAACCGCGCCGCAACGATTATTACCGGCCACTGGGCAGCATTGGGACTTCACATGGAACCCGACATTCTGGCTATCGACAGCGGTTGCGTGTGGGGAAGACAGCTCACGGCCGTTCGCCTGGAAGACCGCACGATACATCAGGTCGAGTATGCGGATCGACGTGATTGAACCGCAGCCTCCCGACCCTTCCTGGCCCCGTTACTCTCATCGCCCGTTTCCATCCTATCGATTCATCCCCGGCCAGTCACCGCATCCTCGTCGCGACCCGCGAGGACATTCTTACGGACCGGCAGCAGCGAAACCTGTCCTGCTCCTTCCCGAGCAATGGCGAGAAGCAGACGAGTACCTTTATGGAATCGATCTCTACAACTACGCCTACTGGTGGGAATGCCACGAAGTGCTTGAGGGACTCTGGCATGCAGCGGGACACAAGACTGAGCAGGGAAACTTTTTTCGGGCTCTGATCCAACTGGCAGCGGCCAATCTCAAACGGTTTGTCGGCCATCGCCAAGCGACGGAGAACCTCTTGCTCAGAGGTCTCGCGCGATTAGAGAACGTCCCAGAACGCTACATGGGTGTGGACGTGGTGAGCCTCATCGACAATTTGCGACAGCACAGGCATGGACCAGCTCCGCTGATTCGCATTCATCGGTGAGATAGGCCCCAAAAAGCTGGGCCACAAATGGAGGATACCGTCTGCTAGTGGTAGGACTCGGAGTCTGAGGGAAACTTTCCCTCCTCTACTTCTTCCTTGTATCGCCGAAGCGCCTGTAGCGCATCGGCTTTCAGATGGGCATAGGGTTTGACGAACTTCGGGACAAAATCGTCGAACATGCCCAGTAAGTCATAGAGCACCAACACCTGACCGTCGCAGTGAGGGCCGGCGCCAATACCGATGGTGGGAATGGTCAGCTGTTCTGTAATGGTTTTCGCTAGCGCGGCGGGAATCGCTTCAAGCACTACTGCGACCGCACCAGCGGCTTCGAGCGATTTTGCGTCTGACACGAGCACCTTCGCTTGATCCTTTCCCTTGCCCTGAACCTTATAGCCTCCGTATTGATGCATGGACTGGGGTGTCATGCCGAGATGACCAATGACGGGAATGCCAACTTGTGTCATGGCGTAGACGCGATCGACCATGGCGGCCCCCCCTTCGAGCTTGACCGCATGAGCCCCTGCTTGCAGGAACCGTCCCGCATTGCGCAGTGCGTCTTCTTTACTGGCCTGATAGGACATGAAGGGCATGTCCCCGATGACCAATGACTTCTGCGCCGTTCCAGTGACTAACTTGGTGTGGTAGAGCATGTCTTTCATCGTCACAGAAAGTGTATTGGGTTTCCCCTGTACCACCACGCCCAGCGAATCGCCGACCAGAATCGCTTCAATGCCCGCTTGCTCGAGAATGCGCGTGAACAGTGCGTCGTAAGCAGTTACGACGATCACCTTCTTTTTCTCGCGCTTGTACCGTTGGAGATCAGGAATCGTCATCATCCGAGTTGGGCCTTTGTGATGATCTCCCCGAGCCGATGTGTCCCCTTGATCGCCATGATATGGACCCCATCGCAATACGGACGCACCGCCTTGATGGTGCGCACGGCGATCTCGACGCCGACATCTTCCGATTTATCGCCGGCGGCTCGCAGCTCGTCGATCATGTCCTTCGGCACTGACATGCCGGGGATGTTGGCATTCATGAATTCGGCCATCTTTGGATTGCGCAACAACAAAATGCCGGCCAACACTTTCACCTTGTACGGACGCACAGCGTTCATGAAGGCAGAAAACTGGTCGGGATTGTAGATGGCTTGCGTCTGAAAAAATTGTGCGCCGGCTTTCACCTTCACTTCGAACTTGGCCAGCACCGGTCCTACAAGCTCGGCTTCGGGTGTCACGGCTGCGCCGATCGTGAAGGCCGTGGAACCGTCCAGCTTGTTCCCCATCATATCCCGGCCGTTGTTCAATCCCTGCACCAACTGCATGACTTGGACGGAGTCCAGGTCATAGACCGGCTTCGCCTCTTTGTGATCGCCGACCGTTGGATAGTCGCCGGTCAGACAGAGAACATTGCGAATCCCGAGCATGTGGGCGCCCATCAGATCGGACTGCATCCCGATCCGATTCCGATCGCGGCAGGTCAGCTGCATCACCGGATCATGCCCCAATTCATAGAGCAACCGGCAGACCGGCAAGGAACCGGCGCGCACTACCGCAGCGGTATTATCGGTCACGTTCACGCCATGCACGCGCCCCAAGCAGCTGCTTGGCGTTGTCCAACACGCCGCTGATGTTAGTCCCTTTGGGAGGATTGTATTCGATCGTGACAGCGAACTGCCCCTGCTCGAGTACCTCTTTCAATCTCCTCGGCTCCCGACTCATTCCGTTATCCTTAACCTTCCACTCGAGATGATGTTGGGTCAGGGCATGGGTGGCTTCAACCGCGCGCATGCACTGAGCACCGCCCTTACTCTATAAATTCGATTGATGCTGGTGTGCGCAGTGCGCGAGCGAAGAAGCTGCTCATGCCCTGAACACACCTATATCATTCCTGCCATTCTCTTAGCAGACTCCACCGTATTGTCCAGCAACATTGCAATCGTCATGGGTCCCACACCGCCCGGCACAGGACTGATCCAGCCGGCCTTCTGACTGACCGGTTCAAAATCGACATCGCCGCATAGTTTGCCGTCCGGCAATTTGTTAGTTCCTACGTCGATGACCACGGCGCCTTCCCGCACCATATCGGCCGTCACAAACCTGGCCTTTCCGATCGCGACCAGCAACAGCTCGGCTTCGCGGCAGACAGCAGGAAGATCTTTCGTCTTCGAATGGCAAATCGTTACGGTCGCGTTGCGCTGCAACAGCATCAATGCCAGCGGCTTTCCCACGATATTGCTGCGACCCAGCACCACGGCGCGCTTCCCTTCGATGGGGACGCCGGTTGATTCGATCATCTTGATGACACCCTTGGGTGTACAGGCTTCAAACACCGGATGGCCTTCGACCAACCGGCCGAAATTATAGGGGTGAAACCCGTCGGCATCCTTGTCGGGGGAAACGGCTTCGAGAATTACCCGACTGTCGATGTGTTTCGGAAGGGGAAGCTGAACGAGAATGCCGTGGATTTTTGGATCGGCGTTTTTCTTCTCGATCAGTGCCAGGAGTTCGGCTTGAGTCGTGCTGGCCGGCAATTTATGGTCGTCGACGTGGATCCCGGCCAGTTCGCAGGCCTTCTGCTTGTTCTTCACATAGACGTGCGACGCAGGATCGTCGCCGACCAAGATCGTCGCCAGCCCCGGTTTCATTCCCGTCTTGGCCAACACCGCCGCAGATTCCACGGCCAATCGGTCTCGTACCTGCTGCGCCAATGCTTTCCCGTCAACCAGTCGAGCTGCCACAATTTCCTCCCAGTCTCCAGCCAATGGCCTCAAAATCGTGGGCACCTTAGCAGGGCAATTTTACGCAAGTCAACGTGAGGAATACCGCGTCCTTTTCTTGACAGGTTCTCTACCCCACGGCTACGATGATCTCATGACCATCGTACCAGTACCACATCACCCGTGAACAACCATTCTCCCCTCAATTTTCGTATGATTCATCGCCTCATCCCTGTGCTTGTCCGCTGTGCGGGACTGTGCCTGTGCGTGTGGCCCCCTGTGGCCTTCGCACAGATCACCGTGACGGATCTGCAAACTCCGTACAGCTTTGTCAGCAGCCAATCGGGAAAGGAATACTTTATTTCCAGCGTCAACGGCGAACCAGAAGCCGCGGACAACAATGGTTTCATCACCAAACTCGACGCGAACGGAAAACTCGTCCATTTGAAATTCATCGAAGGCGGGACGGCCGGTGTGACACTCCACGCGCCGAAGGGAATGGCACTCATTGGCCAGACCCTCTACGTGGCCGATCTGGATCACCTGCGAGCATTCGATATCACCAACGGAAAATCCATCGCCACGATTTCTATGCCGGCCGGAACAGGTCAGAATCGTTCAAGCTTGACCGACGTCGCCTACGACGGGACAAGCCTGTTGTATTGCTCCGATCAACATGCCAATCGAATCTATCGGGTCGAACTGCCCTCACAGAAGGTTTCCATTCTGGTCGCCGATCCGGCCTTAGCAGGTCCCACGGGATTGGCCGTACACCCCAAGTCAGGTCGGCTCATCGCCGTGAGTTGGGAGAAGGGTAAAATTTTTGAGATCGCTCCGGATGGTGCCATCTCGGAGCTGTTTTCAAACGGCTTCTTTTCCGGCCGCTTTACCAACCTCAGAGGAGTCGACTTCGACCGCTGGGGCAACATGTATGTTTCGGATTTCACCACCGGGAAGGTCTGGCGAATGACCTGGGATAAACGTTTTCACGTCATTGCAGAATATCTGCCTTCGCCGGGAGATCTCGGCATCGATCGCATCAACAATTTGATTCTCGTTCCCTACGAATATGCCCATGCGGCAGAAATGAACGGATTGGAGATGCCCCGCGACGACCAGGCCAAACGGGAAAAGCGGACGCTGGCTGATTATGGTTTCATTCCCCCGCCTCCGAAACCAACTGCAGAAGGACCAGCGAGCAAATGAGCCAGTGCGTCTATTGCAAACAACGGAAAGGCAAGCGGCCTTGCCCTGCATTAGGCGGACTCATCTGCAGCCAATGCTGCGGCGAGCACCGGATCGTGCGGGTCTCCTGCCCGGCAGATTGTGTGTACCTCGGCACGGGAAGCGACTACCAACAGAAACGGTTGAGTGAACAGTTCATGCCGGTGCGGCGGGAGTTTTACCGCGAAATCGGCGAGCTGGGCGGCGAAAAGGCGGTCGCCCTCTACAACTTGGTCGAAGTCGTGACGTTCAGTTACTTTCACGGCCGGCGCGACGGGCAGGATGGGGAAGTGGTGGCCGCGATTCAAGCGTTGCGACGGACCTTGAGTCCTCTTCACGTGCCGTCGGCACCGATGCCGGTGTTTGCCGAGCACCTTAAAAAAGAATATGACAGTTTCAAGAAACAGAACCCGCAGCAGATCGCCGATGCCTCCACGGCTCCCGACGTGCTCGATCGTGCCATTAAATTCGTGTCAGAGTTCTCAGGAAGCGATTTTCAGTCACAGAGGTTCTTGAGCGGGTTGATCGGGTACGTGAAAGCCTACCATCCTGACATTGCGGCGCATTTAACCAAACAGCATGAGCCCGGCCATATCGTCCTGCCCGGCCAATCGTTCATGCCGCCCGCCGCACCGGACCCGCATACCCATGGGCCCGGATGCGAGCACCACCATCATTAATCCAACAAGGGATCGATGCGATGTCCGTTGAAAAAGTGAAGAAAATTCGGAAGTCCCGCCGGGTGGATCTACGTTGTGAACTGGGCTTTTCCTCCGAGGAGATCGAAGGCGAGGCGCGCATTACGAACATTTCGACCGGAGGGTGCCGGGCGGAATCCGATATCAATGTCGCCGAAGGATTGGAATTTCGTGTCCTGCTCCATCTTCCCGGAGAATCAACGCCAGTGAAGGTCGAGCGCGCGGCGGTACGCTGGGTCAAGGGTAATGTCTTCGGGCTAAGCTTTATTCTTTTCCTCCCGTCTGAACGGGCGAAACTCCAGAAATATGTGGAGACGGCCAAGTAACGCTGTTCAGAGCCGCCCTTTTCATTCCACAATCGTCACGGTCATTTCAATCCGGTCGTTCGGTAGATCGTGGTCGTTCCGGGGCAGGTTGACGATTTTGTCCGCGACGCCCAATCCCTTCGTCACTTCCCCGAACACGGTATATTTTCGATCCAAGAAAAACGAATCTTCCACCACGATGAAGAACTGGGAGCCAGCCGTATCAGGCTCATTGGCCCGTGCCATCGATACAATCCCGCGCTTGTGCGGCATATCGCTGAATTCCGCCTTCAATAAAATGGGATTGCCTTTTTCATCTTTGGGACCCCCTTGTCCAAATGTCTCTTTCCTCAGGGAGTTTTTCGTGTTCGGATCACCGCCCTGGATCATGAAGCCAGGAATCACGCGATGAAAGATGGTCCCGTTATAAAACCCAGATTTCGCCAGCTTAATAAAATTCTCGACGTGTTGGGGAGCAAGATCGGGATAAAACTTCATTTCAATTTGACCAAACTTCGTCTTGATGACGGCTTTCGGCCCGAGATCAGGAGGCGGCGGAACTGCCTTCACCTCACTCGTTCCCCAGCAACCCGTGAGCAGACTTGTCGCAACGACCGCTGCAGCCACGACGAGCCACCTTGTTCCACGCGAGCCTTTTCTTACCGGTGGTGCAAGTGACATGAGCTATTCAACCACGACCGTCATTTCAGCCCGCTCTGTCGGCAGATCACGTGCGTTTCTGGGAAGATTCACAATCTTGTCCGCCACCTCCATACCCTTCACGACTTCGCCGAACACGGTGTATTGCCCATCAAGAGAATTCGAATCCTTCACCACGATGAAGAACTGCGAGCCGGCGCTGTTAGGATCGTTCGTCCTCGCCATGGAGAGAACGCCACGGCGATGCGGTGTATCGTTGAATTCGGCATTGACGTGATGGCCAGGCCCACCCATCCCATACGTCTCCGGCTTCTTAGGATCTTTCGTGTTGGGATCGCCACCTTGGATCATGAAACCCGGGATCACGCGATGAAAGATTGTTCCGTTATAAAACCCTGACTTGGCCAGGGTGATGAAGTTTTCTACGTGCTTGGGAGCCTTGTCCGGGAAAAACGCAATTTCCATCTCGCCGAATTTCGTCTTGATGATGGCCTTGGGGACCTTTGCGGAAGTTTTCTCAGCAGCCAACAGGGCTCCTACGCCGAAGAACCATGCTCCACACAAGACCAAACACACTGCGCTAATGATGACCGTCCGTCTCTGCATCTTGTCCTCCTTCAACTCAAAATTCAGCATGCGGTTCATCATAATACCATGGCGATCAGGATCGGGATTGTTGCAACGCTTGCCGCGCCGCCGATTGCTCCGCCTCTTTTTTGCTGCGCCCCGTTCCCCTGCCGACCACCTCGCCGTTGACGGTCACCTCAACTTCGAAGAGCTTGTCGTGATCCGGTCCGGACTCTCGAACGACGGCGTAGGACGGCAGGCTGTCGAACCGTTGTTGACACCACTCCTGGACTTGCGTCTTGTAATCGTCGGCCCCAGGCCGATGTTGTTGCGTGGCAACCTGTGAAAATTCCTCGGCGAACAGATTGGTCACGACGTGCCGAGCCATATCCACTCCCCCGTCGAGATAGACCGCGGCAATGACCGCTTCCAAAGCATCCGCCAGGAGCGAGTCTTTTTCACGTCCTTTGGACAGTTCTTCTCCGCGCCCGAGCCGCAAACACAATCCCAATGTGAGCCGCCTGGCCACCGCTGCCAAGACCGTTTCACTGACGAGCCTGGCCTTGAGTTTGGAGAGCGCGCCTTCAGAGGACTGCGGCAGTAATGCGGCCAGTTGCTCGCTGATAATGAGGGACAGCACGGCGTCGCCCAGGAATTCCAGCCGTTCGTTATGCTGGCCGGCCGCAGTCTTTTGCTCGTTGACGTGGGATTTGTGCGTGAGCGCCTCTTCGAGCAAGAGATTGTTCTTGAACCGATAGGCAAGGGCGTTCTGGAGCGAATCGAGCGAAGAGGCCGATGTCATAGAGGCAAGCATCCAGACGAGGAGGCAGGAAACACCCTGCTAGGCTTCCGGCTTCTTGAAGAGGAGACAGGCGTTGACGCCACCGAAACCAAAGGAATTCGACAACACGACGTGAACCGACGCCGGTCGGGCTTTGTGCGGCACATAGTCGAGATCGCATTCCGGATCGGGGTTATCCAAATTAATCGTCGGTGGAAGGATGCCATGATGAATCGCCAGAATGCTGAACACCGCTTCGATTCCACCGGCTGCACCGAGCAAGTGGCCCGTCATCGACTTTGTCGAGCTGACCGGTATACGAGAGGCCCGTTCGCCGAACACCTGTTTAATGGCCTTGGTTTCAATGACGTCTGCCATCGTCGATGTGCCATGGGCGTTGATGTAGCCAACCTGGTCTTTGCCGATGCCGGCGTCGTTGATCGCCAACTCCATGCAGCGCACCGCGCCTTCACCCTCTTGTGAAGGGGCGGTAATGTGATAGGCGTCGCTGTTCATTCCATATCCGATCAGTTCCGCATAGATGCGGACGCCGCGGCGGCGGGCATGTTCCAGTTCTTCAAGGACAATGACTCCCGCGCCTTCGCCGAGCACGAATCCATCGCGATCTTTATCGAACGGACGGCTGGCTTTAGTCGGCTCGTCGTTCCGGAATGAGAGCGCCTTCGAGGCGGCAAATCCCGCGACTCCGAGCGTCGTAATTGCCGCCTCGGCGCCGCCCGCCACCATGACATCGGCATCACCGCGTTGAATGAGGCGGAACGCATCACCGATGCAATTGTTGCCCGTCGCACAAGCCGTCACCGCGCAAGAGTTCGGGCCTTTGGCGCCCAATCTGATGGCCACTTGCCCCGAGGCAAGATTGATGATGGTCATTGGAATGAAGAAGGGCGAGACGCGACCCGGGCCTTTTTCCTTCAGCACATTGTGGTAGTGCTCGATGGAACCCAGTCCGCCGATGCCGGACCCGATATAGACGCCCACTCTGGTGGCCTCTTCTGGAGAGACTTTTAAACCGGCGTCATCCACTGCCAGCTGGGCCGCACCCACGGCGTAGTGGATGAACGTATCCATCTTTTTAATTTCTTTTTTCTCGATGAACTGGGCCGGATCGAAATCTTTGACTTCGCCCGCAATCTGGGCGTCATAGCCGGCAGGATCGAACTTCGTGATTCGGCCGATGCCGGATTGGCCGGCGCAGATGGCCTTCCACGTTTTTTCGACGCCGGTCCCGAGCGGAGTGATAAGCCCGAGTCCGGTTACGACGATGCGTCTGGTGGCACGATCACTCATCACCGCGCTCGGCTCTTAGGCCTTTTCCTTGATGTAATCCAGCGCTTTTCCGACCGTGAGGATCTTTTCGGCATCCTCGTCAGGGATCTCGATGCCGAATTCCTCTTCGAGCGCCATCACCAGCTCGACGGTATCGAGTGAATCGGCCCCGAGGTCTTCGACGAAGCTCGCTTCAGGCGTCACCTCGTCCTCCTCGACACCAAGTTGCTCTGCGATAATTTTCTTCACCCGTTCATCTACTGTAGCCATTGACGTGAGCATCCTCCTTCCCGATCTTGTCTGGGGCCCTGCATATTCGCCGCCGGCAGCCTTCCTCGACAGGCTGCTAGGACATCAACATGCCGCCATTCACATGCAACACATGCCCTGTAATATACGCCGCTTCCTCGGAGACAAGAAAGCGCACGGCCGCTCGCGATATCCGCCGGCGTCCCTAACCGTGCCAGGGGAATCTGCTTTTGGAGCGTCTCTTTGACTTCCGCCGACAACCCTTGCGTCATGGCCGTGTCGATGAACCCCGGCGCGACCGCATTGACCGTGACGTTCCGGCTTGCATATTCTCGCGCGACTGTCTTGCGTGAATCCAATCACTGCCGCCTTCGACGCGGCGTAATTCGCCTGGCCCACGTTACCCATCACGCCGACGATCGAAGCGATATTGACGATGCGACCATAACGCTGCTTGGTCATCGGCTGCAAGACCGCCTTGGTACAGTTGAACGTCCCGTTCAAATTCACTTGGAGCACCAGGTTCCAATCTTCTTCTTTCATTCGCAACAGCAAGCCGTCGCGCGTGATCCCGGCATTGTTCACCAGAATGTCGATCTTTCCCCACTCCTTGAGGACCTGTTCCACCATGGCTTTGGTGTCGTTGGCGATCCGCCACGTTGACTTTGACGTTGAGCGCCTTTCGCCCCAACTTTTCGACCGCCGCTCACCGTATCTTTCGACCGGCTCGGATCAAGATCGGCGACCACGATATCTGCGCCCGCCTTGTGCCAATGTTTCCGCGATCGCCCGGCCGATCCCCTGTGCCGCCCCTGTGACAATCGCCACTCTCCCTGCAATGACATTGCTCTGCTCCTTACCTCCTTACACGCTCTAATGCGGCGCGGGTCGCCTCCAACGACTTAGGATCATTGACGTTCATGGTCGCCGCGTCCGGCACAATTCGCTTGATCAAGCCGGTCAACACCGTGCCTGGCCCAACTTCAACGAAGGTCGTCACGCCCATCGCCGCCATGGCCTTCACCGAATCTTCCCACAACACCGAGGACGGCAGTTGGCGGACCAGTGATGCCTGGATGTCGCCGGCCTTCGTAATCGCCTTGGCTTCGGCATTGTTGATCAACGGCATGCGCAAGATCCGACCAGGTGACCGCCGCAAGATCCTTCGCCAGCCGATCGGCCGCTTTCTGCATCAGCGGCGTATGGACCGGCACACTCACCGGCAACGGGATCGCCTTCTTGCATCCCTTTAGCCTTGGCCAATTCAATGGCCCGTTCCACGGCCGCCTTTTCCCCGGCAATGACCACCTGACCAGGCGAATTGAAATTCGCCGCGCCACCACCCCCACAGAAGCTGCCTCCCGACAGACCTCTCTCACCACATCTGCAGCGAGGCCTAAGCAGCGCAGCCACCAGCCCCGTCCCCGCCGGCACCGCTTCCGACATATATCGTCCACGCTTCTGCACGATGCCGACCGCATCACGGTAATTATTCCGCCTGCTGCCACCAGGGCCGAGTACTCACCCAGACTATGACCTGCCACCGCCACCGGCGTGATCCCAACGGCTGCAAGGCGCGAAGTGCGGCGATGCTGCTCACCAACAATGCCGGCTGGGTATATTCCGTCAGATTCAGTTGTTCTGCCGGCCCGTCGAAACAGAGTGCGGCAATGTCATATCCCAGCACCGACGACGCCTCATCGTAGACCTCCTTGAGATGCGGATAGGCCTCGCACAGCGCCTTTCCCATCCCGACCGACTGAGAGCCCTGGCCGGGAAATACAAGCCGATTCCTGTATGCATAAGGGGTTAGATATCTTCGAAATTCCCTGGAATGTCAACGGGAAAAGTTGGTGAAAGCTCGTCAGAGTCCGATGCGATCCATCGCTACCACTCTGATTAAGTGCCGACGCCCAGGTCAGTCCTGCGCCGAACGCGCCGAACATCACCAGAGATCCCTGCTTGATCCGCCCCTGTTGCACGGCCTCATCCAACGCGATGGGAATCGAGGCCGCGGACGTATTGCCGTAGCGATCCATATTGAGCATCACTTTTTCGAGCGGAAGCCCAAGCGCTCCGCCACCGCCTTGAGAATGCGCATATTGGCTTGATGGGGCACATAGAGGTCGAGATCCTCGACAGGAGATGATTGGCAGCCAAGGTCTCTCGCGCGACTTCTTCCAAGGTCCGAACCGCCACCTTGAACGTTTCGTTCCCCTTCATCTTGATGTACTGCATCCGTTCCGCCATGACCTTTTCGGACGGCGGCATACGCGACCCTCCGCCTGGCACCGCAATCAAATCGCAGAGCGCTGCCGTCGGAACGCAAGATGCGTAGACAGAATGCCCCGGTCGCTCTCACTGGCACTGACGACTGCCGCGCCGGCCCCATCACCGAACAACATACAGGTGTTGCGATCGGTCCAATCGGTAATCGCCGACATCACTTCCGACCCGACGACCAACACATGGCGCATGCCGGTTTTCACATAGGCATCCGCCACCGATAACGCATAGACGAACCCGCAACAGGCGGCCGACAGATCACAGGCCGCCGCACGCGTCGCGCCCAATTGATGTTGGATCAAGCAGGCGGTGGCAGGAAGCGGATAATCCCCGGTGCAGGTGGCGAACAGAATCATGTCGAGATCGGCCGCACTCACTCTCGCGGCCGTCAAGCGCCCGCCGTGCCGCCTTCACCGCCAGATCGGAACAGGCTTCCCCGGGACCGGCCACATGCGCGCTCGCGGATGCCGGTCCGTTCGACGATCCATTCGTCCGATGTCGCCACCATCCGTTCGAGATCGGCATTGGTCAGCACCTTGGCCGGCACATACGATCCGGTCCCTGTGATGCGGGCCCTCATGACGAGGGCTCCTCGGCGGGCTGGCTCTGCAAAACGCTCTCTTCAATGTCGCGCTGAATCAATTCATCGACGCGACTTTCCGCCAATCCCTTTGCGCGACGGATCGCATTCTTGATCGCCTTGGCAGACGAACGGCCATGGCAGATCATCGTGATGCCGTTGACCCCGAGCAGCGGCGCGCCGCCGAACTCGGCATAATCGATCCTTCGTTTCAGGTTCAGCAGCGGCGCGGCGATCAACGGATACGCCAAGCGGCCGAAAAACGAGCCGGAGATTTCCTTGATCAACAACTTCTTGATGGTATCAGCCACGCCCTCGGAAATTTTCAGTGCCACGTTCCCGATAAACCCGTCGCAGACGACCACATCCGCGCTGCCGCTGTAGACATCCCGGCCTTCGACATTGCCGATGAAATTCAGTGGACTGGCCTTCAGCAGCTTGAAGGCTTCCTTGGTCACTTCATTCCCCTTGCTGTCTTCTTCGCCGATGCTCAACAGCCCGACGCGCGGATTCGGCTTCCTGAACAGATGCTTGCCCATACTCATTCCCCATGATGGCAAATTGCGCGAGATGCTGCGCCGTGCAGTCCACATTGGCGCCCACATCCAGCATGATCGCTTCACCGGTCAGCGTCGGCAGGCTCGTGGCGATGGCCGGCCGCTCGACACCCTTGTCAAGCCGAGAACAAAGAACGAAGCGACCATGCTGGCGCCGGTATTCCCGGCACTGACGACCGCCTGGGCCTCGCCGCTCTTGACCAACTCTGTGGCAATCCAAATTGAAGAATCCCGCTTCTTGCGAGCCACGGCAGCCGGCGACTCGTGCATCTCGACGACTTGCGGCGCATGCTTGATAGACAGACGGCCATCCGTACAGCCCAGACGATAACATTCTGCTGTGAGAATCTTCTCGTCACCGACGAGAACCACTTCGACGTTCAGTTCCTGCGCGGCCTGGAGGGCGCCCTCAATGCAAGGAGCAGGACCATGGTCACCGCCCATGGCATCGAGCGCAATTTTCGTACGAGAGGATGCGATCATGAAGGGCGATACTCCTCCAAGGAAACTGAGTCCGCTAGGTTCAAATACGGGGGGAGTTTAGAGCAGTAGAACAGCGACGCAACAGATCTGGTCAAAGCGGCTGATTCGACCCCCGACAGCCCGACCGCAGGGCGGCGGGCCATCGGATTTCTAGTGGCAAAGATCCTACACTTCCTCGACTTGAATGACCGCCTTGCCCTTATAGGTTCCGCAGTTCAAGCAGGTGTAATGGGGCAGCTTCAGTTCATGGCACTGCGGACAGACCGACATGCCCGGTGGTGTCACCCGCAACTTTTGCGTCCGGCGCTTGTCCCGTCTGGCTCGCGAATGTTTATGTTTCGGATTCGGCATGGTTCGTCCTCCAAACAGTCGGTCATCGGCAAGCCGTTGCTCATCCGACGGACCGATTTAGTGTTTCGTGCTCCTGATCACCCGGATCGCCGTTGCCGGCGCTTCAACGGGGCATTGACAGAGCCCTTCGTTCAAATCTTTCCCACAGCGCGCGCACAGCCCGGCACAGTCTTCTCGGCAGAGCGGCTGCATCGGCGCCGCTAGAATGACGTGTTCGCGCAACATCGGAGCCAGTTCCACGTGATCGCCTTGATAGAAATAGCGATCATCCCCTTCATCTTCTTCTACCTGGGCATCGTCCTTGACCGGAGCCGGACGACCCTTGCGTGCCTCGGCGACCTTCGGCTGCCGGACTCCGGCTTTCGCCTCTTTCCCTTCGCGAGCAAATGCCGCGTGCACCGAAAAGGCCAACGGATCGTCATATTCCTTCAAGCAACGGACGCATTGTCGGACTACCGTGCCTTCCAACACGCCCCTCACCGCAATCATCTCTTCCGCCTGCATCAGGTCCAAACTCACCGAGAGCGGACCGCGCAGCGTCGCATCGGTTTCCGTCAAACCGAGTTCCTCGGCCGACGCCTCGCCGACCAATGAGAGCCCCTCTGCTGTGATGTCCGCTACCAGCGGTGTAAGCAGCCCCATCGTGGCACCTGCGTGGATTTCCGTCCCCAAGGTCGTTTCTTATCGTTCTTCGGCAAAGCTGATCAGCGCAATGTGCCGGGCCCGCTTGACCGCGGTCGTCAACTCACGCTGATGGCCTAGACAATTGCCGGAAATGCGACGGGGAACAATCCGCCCCCGCTCCGTCAGAAAATTCCGCAAGAGACCCACGTCCTTGAAATCAATGGAGCCCTTCTCGATGCAAAACCGGCAAGGCCGGCGGCGTTGAAAAAACCGTCCTCCACCGCCGCCCCCACTGTCGCCTCGTCCACCGCCGCTGCCGCCACGTTCCCGTTCCATAACGTCTCCCTATCAGTTATTGCGGTTCTTCATGCTCGTAACTGGGATCGTCGTGCGCTGGGGCTTCGCTACCCCCACCCTGGCCGCCATCGCCTGCGTTTGGGCAAAAACGTCACGGTCTGCGCGACCACTTCATGTTTACTGCGCTTTTGGCCGTCTTCCGTTTCCCATCGGCGCTGCTGTAAGCGTCCGTCTACGATGATCCCGTTCCCCTTGCTGAGATACTGTCCACAATGCTCCGCCTGTTTGCCGAATACGACAATATCGACGAAACAGACTTCTTCCTTCAACTCGTCGCCCTGCTTGTAGCGGCGACTGACCGCCAGCCCCAGGGCTGGCCACAGGCGTTCCGTTCGGCGTGTACCGCAATTCCGGATTGCGCGTAAGATTCCCGATGAGAATAACTTTGTTAAATCCGGCCACCGGTAAACTCCTCAGACGGCGCCTCAGCCCGACGCGGCACCAGTTCCTTTTCGAGGTGGACCGTGAGGAACTTGATGATGTTGTCCTCCAACCGGTAGGCATGCTCCAACTCGCCGACCGTGTTGTTCGGCGCTTTGAAATAGAAGTACACGTAGGTGCCCTTCCGCTCCCGCCGGACTTCGTAGGCGAGCTTCTTCCGACCCCAATTTTCCGACTTGATGAACTGCGCGCCGGTCTTATCGGCTACGCTTTTCATCTTCTCGATAAGCGCATTAGTCTCCTCGTCGGAGACAGACGGACGAATAATAAACAGAGACTCGTAGAGCTCCATGCAGCGATCCTCCTGGACAAAGGCCCCCAGACCAGCCGGGAGCGAGGTGTAGGCGCGCTGGCATCAGCCAGCGCAAAGGCGTGAAAGTAACACAGCGGGAAAATGACTGTCAATCAACTCGTTGAATAAGATAGGTCTATTCCTCTTCAGCTGCATCAGCATGTCGAGACCCGGCTTCATTTTGCCCAGCCGCACGTATTCTTCATTTCGGGAACGATTGGCAACGTCATCAATAACATGATTTCAACTCAGGCCGCTTTTCTGAGTGGCAACCGTCTTCGCTTCGAGTGCCGGAAAAGCGTGGTCTTTAAGATAGAGACTTTTCCTGCATTGACACTGAGCTGTTGCGTCTGTAACCATTGGTTACATAGAGAATGAAACATGGACCGGCATATTGTGTGTGTGCAGATTCCTTCGTTCGGAATCGCGCTCGCGCGAGCAGACAATGCCTCGCTGCGGGATAGACCTGTCGCCATGGCGCCTGTGCATACGCCACGCGCACTGGTACAGGAGGTATCTCATGAAGCATTCAATGAAGGGATCGAGCCGGGCATATCGGTGGAATTGGCGCGCCGCCTATGCCCAGGCTTACGCCTTGTGCCGCCGGACTCCTCGCGCCTATGGACGGCGCACCGCGAGCTACAACGCACGATCCTCTCCTTGGCACCGGCCTGGGAATCCATCCGGCCCGGCTCGCTGTTTCTGGATCTCACCGGCACCACCCGCCTTTTCGGCGCTCCCCTTGATACAGCCGCCCGTCTCGGTCGGGAGTTAATACACCGGCAGGGATGGAACAGTGTAATCGGGCTGGCAGGCAGCAAGCTGGTTTCGCAGCTGGCTGCAACGACACTCGAACGACCGCCACAAGTGTTCTCGATCCACCACGGTTCAGAGCCACCGTTTCTCGCTCCGTTACCGCCCACGGTGCTCCCCGGCCTCAATCGCGCACGGGCCTCGCAAGTTTTGCGTCGGCTGGACGATTTGAATCTGCGGACGTTGGGATCAATTGCCGCCGTCTCAATAGCTCACCTGGAATCGGCCTTCGGCGCGACAGCCGGCTTCCTGCACAACTGGGCATTAGGGATCGATCCCTCCCCTGTCCGCCAGCCGATCGCACAACCGGCGATCGAGCGATCGATCGACCTCGATCCGGATGAAGTGGACGATCAACTCCTACGGGGGCGTTTATACGGATTGTTAGAGCACCTTTGCGCGACGCTCCGGCAACAACGGCGGGTCTGTCGACGCGTGATGCTCGCCATCCGGTACAGCGATCATCACGAAGAGGCCGCACAGCAGATGCTCCACCACAGCACCTGTTGGGAGGCCGATCTTCAGCCGGTACTCACCGGCTTGTTTACTCGTTGCTTCCGGCGACGCATCAGGCTGCAGCGCATGACCCTTCGGGTCGATCGCCTGGGGTCGCCGGCTGAGCAGCTGTCGCTCTTCGAGGAACCGGAATCTCTGGCACAGTCCGCGCACCACCGGCTCTCCCTGGCGCTCGATCGCCTTCGCATGAAATTCGGGGAGCGGGCCGTCTCATGGGGAAAAACCTTGCGATGACGACCGCACCGTTCGTACATCTGCATGTCCATTCGGATTATTCGCCGATGCGCGGCGTGTCGTCGCTTGAAGAACTCTGTGTCTCGGCACAACGACAAGGTATGCCGGCAATGGGGTTGACCGATACAAATGGATTGTACGGGGCGATCAGATTCATCGAGCTGGCGAAGCAGCACAGCCTACGGCCGATTCTCGGCACCGAGCTCACGACCGATGGCCATCGCGCAGTGCTGTTGGTCAAAACACACGAGGGGTATGCCAACCTCTGCCGTCTGCTGTCCAAACGCCATTGTGATCCGACGTTCGATTTTTTCGCGTCGATCGCACACTATCGCAGCGGATTGATCCTTATTACCGACGAGGAAGAGGCTCTCGCAGCTTGGGCGAAAGAATCACAAGAAGATCTCTACGCCGAGCTGACGCCGGGCCCTGCCATGTATCACACCCTGTTGTTCTGTCGCCGGACCGGCCTGCCACCCGTGGCCACCAACCGAACGCACTTTGCGAAACCGGAAGGTTTTGAAACCCATCGGCTGCTGCGCGCCATCGCCCTCAATACCACGCTTTCGCGGCTGCCGGCACACGCCTGTTGTGCCTCCACGCAATGGCTGATACCGCCCACCCGCATGGCGGCGCAGTTCCCACATGTGCCGGCGGCGCTGGAGAATACGGTTCGTATCGCCGAGACCTGCTGCAGCGATTGGAGCTTCCGAGACACCATTTTCCCGGCCTTTCGCCGGCTCACGGATGAAGCAGCGTTTGCCATGCTTCAAGAACACACCTATGCGGGTGCGCACGAGCGGTATGGAGGGCTGTCGTCGGAGATCCGTCAGCGGATTGAGCAAGAACTGACCATCATCCGAGAAAAGCGCTTCGCGCATTATTTTCTCGTCGTGGAAGAAATCGTGAAGAAAGCGCCGCGCACCTGCGGTCGCGGATCTGTGGCGGCCTCCATCGTGTCCTATTGTTTGAAGATCACGCATGTCGACCCTCTCAAACACCATTTGTTCTTTGAGCGGTTTTTGAATCCCGGCCGGAAGGATCCGCCCGATATCGACATCGATTTTCCCTGGGACGAACGCGATGCAATTCTCGACTGGGTCTTCACACAATATGGTGAACATCAAGCCGCGATGGTGGCGAACCAGAATAGTCTCGGCTTCCGCGCGGCCATCCGCGAAACTGCAAAGGTCTACGGGATGCCCGCCGATGAAATCGCCACGATCTCCTCGCGAGTCGTGCGGCAAAAAGATCTGCTTGGATTTGCCGAAATGCCCACAGCCCATCAATGGCTCCGCGAGCTCTCTCGGACACTCCGGCTCAAGGCCCCGTGGCCCGAGATTCTCACGCAAGCACTTCGCGCACAAAATCATTTTCGCCACCTCTCCATGCATTGCGGCGGTGTGGTGATCGTACCGGACGAGATCCGGCGTTATGTGCCGGTTGAGTTCACCGCAAAAGGTCTACCGGTCATTCAATGGGAAAAAGATCAGACGGAAGAGGCGGGCCTGGTCAAGATCGATCTGTTGGGGAATCGATCACTTGCCGTCATTCGTGATGCGCTCGCCGCCATCGCCAGCCACACCGGTCACAAGATCGACTATGCAAGCTGGGACCCGCTGAACGACCGAGCCACACAGGATATGATCCGGCGCGGCGACACGATTGGCTGTTTCTACGTCGAATCGCCGGCGACAAGACTTTTGCTCAGAAAACTCTGGAGCGGCATGCCTGATGATCGTCGTGCGACCGCCGATGTCTTCGACTATCTCGTGATCGTCTCCTCGCTCGTCCGGCCTGCGGCGATTACCTTCGTACAAGACTTCATCAGACGTGCGCAGGGCGAACCCTATGAACCGTTGCACCCGTCAATGAAGTCCATTCTCGCGGAGACTTTCGGGATCATGGTCTATCAGGAAGACGTCACAAAAGTCGCGATGGCGCTTGCCGAATTTTCCGTGGAAGATGCCGATCAACTCCGGAAGGTGATCAGCAAGAAACACAAACAACGGCAACTGCGGGATTATTACCACCAGTTTTGTCGCGGCGCTGAGAGGAACGGCGCCACACCGGAAACGATCGCCAAAATTTGGACGATGATCATGAGTTTCGCGGGCTATAGTTTCTGCAAACCCCATTCGGCCAGCTATGCCCAGGTGTCATTCAAGTCCGCCTATCTTCGCGCTCATTACCCGGCAGAATTTCTTGCCGCCGTCATCAGTAATCAAGGCGGCTTTTACTCGACGTTCGCCTATCTCTCTGAAGCACGCCGGATGGGGCTTGCCATTCTACTGCCGGACGTGAATGCCAGTGACTGGGCCTATCGCGGCGAAGGAGACCGGGTACAAATGGGATTGATGCAAGTCAAAACGATTCCAAAAGAGCTTGGCGAAAGAATCGTGAAGGAACGAACAGAACGCGGTCGGTACCGCTCATTTCATGATTTTTTGAGACGCGTCGATCCCGAGCCGGCTCATACGCGCACATTGATTCGCGCCGGTTGCTGCGACTCCATTGCCGGCGAATTGACAAGACCGGCGCTGCTGTGGCGGCTCTACGCGGAAGCAAGCGTCGGGTCAGATCCCTTACCAGTCCCGGACGAGTACGCCCCTTTACAGAAATTAACCCACGAAATCGAGTCGTTCGGCTTTCTGGCGAGCCGCCACCCCCTGACGCTGTATCGAACACAGATTGAACGGCTGCAGCCTGTGCCGGCCTCGCAGATGGATCGCTTCATCGGACGACATATTACGATGGTGGGATGGCTTATCACCGAGAAACCGGTAGAAACAAAAGACGGACTAGCGATGGAATTTGTCACGCTCGAAGATAGCACCGCCCTCTACGACGCCACCCTCTTTCCAGAGGTCTATCGGCGCTGTCATCAGCTCCTATCGTCCAACCGACCGTATGTCGTGCGCGGGCTGGTGGAAGAAGAGTTCGGTGTCGTGACGCTCACCGTATCCGACCTTCAATTACTCGAATCCACATCGTACCCAGACCCTGACCGGCAGATTCCTCATGAAGCATGGTATGGTGATACATGCGACGCCCTGCCCGCTCCGCCGCCCCATTCATTCCCGCAAGACTGACAGTCCCGGCCTTGCAAGAAGCCGCCTCCTCCTGCACCGGCTGCGATCTCTACAAGCAGGCCACACAAACCGTCTTCGGAGAAGGGGCGGCTCATGCCGAGATCATCTTGGTCGGCGAACAACCCGGCGACCAAGAAGACCGAGCCGGTCATCCTTTCGTCGGTCCGGCAGGAAAAATCTTGGATAAGGCCTTGGCCGAAGCCGGGATCGCGCGACACGACGTCTATGTCACCAATGCCGTGAAACATTTCAAATGGGAACCACAAGGCAAGCGCCGCAAGCACAAAAAACCTTCGGCCGCTGAAATCGCCGCCTGCCGGCCTTGGCTCGAAGCGGAAGTGAAAGTGCTGGGACCGCACGTCATCGTCTGTCTCGGCGTCACAGCGGCCCAGTCGGTTTTCGGTGAGTTAGTTCGCCTCAATGAGATCAGAGGAAAAAGTTGGAGCACGGCCATGGGATCGAATGTCTTTGTGACAGTTCATCCCTCAGCGATTCTCCGGCATCCCGAAGCCGCTCAACGAGCCGAGGAGTATCGTCGCTTCGTCCAGGACCTGCGTCGCATTGGCAAATTCCTTAAAGACCAGGCCGCTTAATCCAGCCATGAAACCGAATCCAGCCAAGACCTGCCTTCTCATCATCGACATGATCAATGAGGTCACGTTCGAGGGTGCTGATGAAATGTTTCCTGCCATGAACAGGCAGCACATAACATTGTGGCCTGAAGAGCGCATGTAGAGTCCAATTGGACTTCTCGGCGGACTTATTCGCTTGTTCCAAACCAATAGATAATTTCAAAAAGGTGCAGATCGACCCCACGGCTCTCAGATCCGTAGATGGTCGCGTCGGAGTAATGTTGAAAATGATAGCCGGCGCCGAACGGCCCGGCGAACCGGCTGGTTGCACCCCACGTCCACACAAACTGAAAGGGACCGCCGAAGTTCTGCTGGCCAAACTTGTAGTCAGTGAGTAAGGCTCCCCCTACCCCCATGTCGATCGATAACAAGCCGTCCTTCCGACCAAACATGACATCCAAAGGCACCAGCGTGAAGACTCCGTTCGTCTCATGAGATCCGCGGAGCACGCCCGCAGAGGTCAGCAGTCGAGTCTTGAGGATCCAGCCGGTCCCGATGTTCCACTCCCAGGGAAGCCGCGCTGTTACCGCAAGGTCGATCTGGTTGAAATCAGTCTGTTGTTCTTCCCCTATGACCGAGCTACCACTGATGCCTCCTCTCAAGACCAGGGATTCGAGCCTCAGCTGTCCAGCCACATTGGATGAACTGGTAAGGACAATCGCGGCCAACCACCCAGCGACGATCACACGGCACAGTTTTGCACGAACATCCATCTGACGCACGTGGCCTCTAATATCGAGTCGTTCCATACGCCCAATCACACGTTGAAACGGAAATACACAATGTCCGCTTCTTTGATGATGTAGTCTTTTCCTTCCAGACGGAACAGCCCCTTTTCCTTTACCTTCGCTTCTGACCCGCAGGCCAGCAGATCGTCGTAATGATAGACCTCGGCACGGATGAACCCGCGCTCCATGTCGGAGTGGATCTTGCCGGCTGCTTGTGGGGCCTTGGTATTTCGCGGTATGGGCCAAGCACGCGATTCAATCTCGCCGGCAGTGAAGAACGTGATGATATTGAGGAGCGTGTAGGCTTCGCGTGTGAGTCGGACCAGTCCTGATTCAGTGAGCCCCATTTCATTCAGGAAATCTCCTCGCTCGCTTTCCGGCAGCGACGAGAGTTCTGCTTCAAGCTGTCCGCAGATCGTGACGACGCGGGCACTGCGTTTTTCGGCAAAGTCCCGCACCGTTTTGACCATCGCTTCATCGGCATGCCTGCCTTCAGAGACGTTTGCCACGAACAACACCGGTTTGGCGGCAAGCAGCTGGCATTCGTTGAGAATGAGGCGCTCGTCGGGGGTATAGCTCAAATTCCCCAGCCATTCACCTTTATCGAGCAAACCCATCAGTTTGTTGAGAAACTCCACTTCGAACGCCGCTTTCTTATCGCCCGCCCGGACCTTCTTCTCAGTTTTCTGTTTGCGCCGATCGAGGGTCTCCAGATCGGACAGCATCAATTCCGTCTCGATGATGCCGATGTCCCTGATAGGGTTCACGCTGCCGCTGACGTGCACGACATCGGTTCCCTGAAAACAGCGCACGACATGCAACAAGGCATCCACTTCCCGGATATGGCCCAAGAACTGATTGCCGAGTCCCTCGCCCTTGCTGGCGCCTTCAACTAAACCGGCAATGTCGCGCACCTCGAGGGTACTATAGGTCGTCTTCTTTGACTTGAAGATATCGGTCAGCTTGAGCAGGCGTGGATCGGGCACGAGTGCGATCCCTGTATTGGGATCCACGGTGGCAAACGGATAATTGGCTGCGAGCGCACCCCCGCTGGTCAGCGCGTTAAAGACTGTCGTCTTGCCGACGTTCGGCAGCCCGATCATGCCGCAACAGAGTCCCATTACCCTCCGTCCTGAGCCCCCTCAGCTTCGTCTCCAATAGAAGTATCACGTTCCCGCACGTTAAACTGATTCATGGCCACTTCCGTTCCGCGATGGATCAGGCATTCCAGCACGTCGACCGCTCGCTCGATAGAGGGCTCAATGATCTCCATCTCGTCCTTGGTGACTGTTTCCAGCACATAGTCTGCCGGATCTTGTCGAGGTGCCGGACGCCCGATTCCTATTTTGAGCCGCACAAACTGCGAAGTCCCCATTGCCTCGATGACCGACTTGATGCCGTTATGGCCGCCGTGTCCGCCGGCCTGTTTGATCCGGAGCCGGCCTGGTTCCAAATCCAAATCGTCGTGGACGAGAATCAGATCGTCGACGGTGAGCGCAACTCGCGCAGAAGGCCTTTGAGTGGGGAGCCGGTGATGTTCATCCAGTCGAGCGTGCCGGCGAGTTCAATCAGTTGAGACCCTAATCGTCCCGACCCTCGATGAGCCATGCCGCGCTTGGCAAGACGAATCGACCATCGAGCCGCGGCCCGCTCGATGACCCACATGCCGACGTTGTGGCGGGTCTGGGCATAGGAAGCGCCCGGATTGCCCAGTCCAACGATGAGGCGCAACGTTACTTCTTCTTTTCGGCTTCTTTCTTCTCAGCTTTTGGAGCAGCAGCGGCCGGAGCGCCTTCCTTCTTTTCTCCGCCTTTCGCTTCAGCGCCGGCCGCCGGTGCGGCCGCACCAGGAGCGGCTGCGGCACCTTCCACACCTTCCTCCAGCACCTTACCCTTCGCCACCACCTCAGGCTCTTTCGCCCCTTCTGGACCCACGGCTTGGCTGGTCAACAGGGCTTCAAGTTTGGCATCCGACATCGGCGCAGCGACGCTCACGACCATTTGTTCCGGATCATCAAGATAGCGGACGTTTTCTCTTTTGGCGATCTCTTTGAGGTGAATGCCCTGCCCGATTGCGAGCGGGGAGGCATCAACTTCGATATAATCCGGCAGCGCCGCGGGTAAACATTCCACGTGCAATTCGCGCGTATTATAGTGCAGGATTCCGCCTTCTTTGACACCGGCTGGCGTCCCACCAATCACATGCACGGGTACTTTGACGCGAATCGGCTTGTCCATGGAAATCTCGAAGAGATCGGCATGAAGGACCTGCCCTTCGACGGGATCGACCTGGAAATCGCGCAGCAACGCGGTCCGCTTGGGCTTGGACTTGGCGCCCGTGATGCTCAGTGAAATCAAAGCGGTGCTCCCGGCTTGCGACTTCAAAATCTTGATCAACGGTTCCGGTTCGATCGTTATCAGAGCAGGCATTCGCCCTGCCCGTACAACACGCCGGGAACCTTCCCGCTGCGGCGAAGCTGACGCGCCGCACCCTTTCCGGATTTGTCTCTCACTGTGACTGCCAAATCGAATCTCATGATGCTCCTCCGTCCCCTTCTTTCTCTACGAGATGTCTCGGTTCTACGCTACGCGAACAGCGAACTTACCGACTCATCCGCATGGATCCGCCGGATCGCCTCACCCAACAGTGGCGCCACCGACAACTGATGGATCTTCGGGCACACCTGTTCTTTGCCATTTAACGGAATCGTATTTGTCACGATCACTTGCGTCAGGCAAGACTGCTGGAGCCGCTCCAGCGCTGGACCGGACAAGCACGGCGTGTGTGCAGGCGGTCCACACTTCCCTTGCGCCCTTGTCCGCGCAGGCTTGCGCGCCCTTGCACGATCGTGCCGGCGGTATCGATCATGTCGTCGAGCAAGAGCGTACTCTTCCCTGTAATGTCGCCGATGATGTTCATGATCTGCGTCTGGTTTGGTCCTTCACGTCGCTTGTCGATGATCGCCAGGCTGGCTTGGAGCCGCTTCGCAAAGGCGCGGGCCCGCTCCACTCCGCCGGCGTCGGGCGAAACGACCACCAGATCAGAGATCTTTTTCTTCGTAATGTAATCCAACAGCACCGGTAGTGCATATAGATGGTCCACGGGCACGTTGAAAAATCCTTGGATCTGCCCGGCATGAAGATCCATGGTCACCACTCGGTCGGCGCCGGCGGTGGTGATGAGATCGGCGACCAATTTCGCGGTAATCGGCACGCGCGGCTGGTCTTTGCGATCTTGCCGGGCATAGCCAAAGTACGGAATCACTGCGGTAATGCGGTTCGCCGAAGAGCGTTTGAGCGCATCGATGATGATCAGCAGTTCCATAAGGGAGTCGTTGACGGGACTGCAGGTCGACTGGACGACAAAGACGTCCGCGCCACGCACATTTTCTTCGATCTTGATGCGGAGTTCTCCGTCACTGAACGACGACACCGTCGCCTCGCCGAGCTTCACGCCGAGATAGGCGCAAATCTCACGGGCGAGGGCCGGATTCGCATTGCCAGAGAAAATCATCAATTCTCTGCTCATCGATCCCTCGGTCCTCAGACTACGTACTTCTGGAATACGTGGTTCGTCTCGACGGCGGGCGTCGGTGGGCGAATAACTCTGAAACCCGCCTACCTCGTTCGCTGCGCGCTGTTGAGGAAGCCAACTAAGGGGTTGAACTGTAACGAAATATAGGGCGGCTTGTCAACCGTGTGCTGGCTCAGCACCTGTTCGAACCGCTACCGAGAGGGGCTTAGAACAGGTTGAAACAACAAAGACATTCAGTCGTGTGTCACGGGCAAACTGCGTGTGAGCGTAGCGAGCCGCCGACTCATCATGAAAAACCCCGAATACTGTCGCCCCGCTTCCGGAAAGAAGCGCGAGCTCGGCCCCCTGCGCACGTAGGGTCTGTTTGATCTCGCGAAGCATCGCATGCCGGGCAAACACCGGCGCCTCAAAATCATTCTCGGCCGCGGCCGCCAACTGTGGCCAACTGATCACCTCATGCTGGTCGAGTTCAGCATGCCCAGCGGACAGTGGACGGATAACTCCCCTTGTCGCAGCAAGTTCTTGGTAGGCCCATTTGGTTTCGACACCGAACCCGGGGTTGACCAACACGACCCATCGCCTCCCTTCGAGCGTGATGGGCTTGACCGTCTCTCCACGGCCCGCCACCACCGCTGAGGGAGAAAAGAGAAAAAAAGGCACGTCGCTTCCGAGCGGTTGACCGATCTCGGCCATCTGGGCCTTCGACCAGCCGAGTTGAAGGAGGCGATTCAGCCCGATGATTGTAGCGGCCGCATCACTGCTCCCTCCACCGAGACCGGCTCCCATGGGAATCCGTTTGCGCAGTTCGATGTTGAGACCAACCGCCTGGTGGGCACGATCAAGAACTGCGGAAGCCGCCTTGTACACGAGATTGCTGCGGTCAACAGCCAGAGTCTGTGAATCACAAGTCAGTCGGATTTCGCCGGCCTGCGGAGACAGCTGAATCCGCAGTTCGTCCTCCAGCGCGATCGTCTGCATAATGGACCAAAGATTGTGATAGCCGTCAGGGCGGCGATCGAGGATGCGAAGAATCAGATTGATTTTTGCGGGAGCACTGACCGTAACGGAGGATGAGTCATGACGCGGCAGTCCTAACGGGCTCTTAGTCACGGCCTCCTTTTATAGCATATTTTTCCAGCCGGTAGCGGAACGACCTGGTATTGAGCTTTAAGAGGCGGGCTGCTTTTTTCTTCACCCACTTCGACCGTTCCAACGCCTTCATCAGCAAATCCTTCTCGATACCATTGATGAGCCCTTCCAGGTCCAGCCCATCTTCGGGAAGATCCGTCGGCAATCCTTGCGACTGTTGCGGTGACACCCCATGGTGGAGCCAACCATGGACATCTGTATGTGTCACAGTAGTCTCCGTCGAAAACGCCACAACTCGCTCGATCAAGTTTTCCAACTCTCGCACGTTCCCACGCCATTCATGGCCCAAGAGAACTTGCATGGCCTCCGGCGTCAGCACCGGCGCCGTCTTGCCGCTTTCGTTGGCGAACTTGTCCAGAAAGTGGGTGACCAGCAAGGGAATATCCCCGACGCGGAGGCGAAGCGGCGGAAGGCGGATAGGAATCACATCGAGCCGATAGTAGAGATCCTCGCGGAAGGACCCGTCCGCCACGGCTTTTTCGAGATCCCGGTTCGTTGCAGCGATGACGCGCACATCGACTTTCATGTCTTGGTTCCCGCCGACACGGCGAAACTCACGCTCTTGAATGACGCGCAGGAGCTTGACTTGGATAGTCGGTGTCGTGTCGCCGATCTCGTCCAGGAAGATCGTGCCGCCGTTGGCGATTTCAAACAAGCCGGCCTTGTTCGCCACGGCACCCGTGAATGAGCCCTTCATGTGGCCGAACAGCTCACTCTCCAACAAGGTTTCCGGCACCGCACTGCAGTTGACCGCGACGAATGGCATCGGACTGCGCGCGCTGTTGTAATGAATCGCCCGGGCGACCAATTCCTTCCCCGTTCCACTTTCACCACAAATCAGGACATTGCTCTTGGAGTCGGCCACCTTGCGGACGACGTCGAACACCTTTTGCATCGCGTCGCTTTGACCAACGATCTGCGCAAACGAGGATTGACTCGCCATTTCACGCTTGAGCAGCATGTTCTCGGTCGAAAGCCGCCGCTTCTCAAGCGCATTGCGAATAATGAGTTGGACTTCATCCACTTGAAAAGGCTTGGTGAGATAATCGTAGGCGCCCTGCTTCATCGCCTCAACAGCCGAATCGGCTGTTCCAAAGGCGGTCACCACCAATACCACTGTCTCGGGCGAGGTCGACTTCACGGCCTTGAGTACGTCCATCCCGTCGGCTCTTGGCATGCGGAGGTCGGTGATAACGAGATCGTAAATTTCTTTATTAACCTGACCAATGGCTTGTTCGCCATCGGATGCTTCCGTGACGTCGTATCCGGCACGCTTGAGCATGATGCTCATGACTTCTCGGAGACTCTTTTCATCGTCAACGACTAAGATCTTTTCCACGGTGTTCGTCCCTCATGCCACAATCGCACTCCATCGTCCCCGGAACGCGGCAGGCAGACCACAAAGCGAGTCCCCTCCTGCGGCCGACTCTCCACCTTGATCCAGCCGCCATGCAAATCGACGATGCGATGAACAGCGGCAAGACCCAATCCCGATCCTTCTTTTTTTGTCGTGAAAAATGGAAGAAAGATCTTATCCAAATTGTCTTGTGTGATGCCTTTTCCCGTGTCTCGAAATTCAATTTCGATCACGTCCCCTTTTCGCCCTCCTGCATCGACGTGACGACATCCGGTCGTAATGGTCAATTGCCCTCCCTCCGGCATCGCATCGAAGGCATTCGTGGCGAGATTCCAAAAGACCTGTCGTATTTGGTCTTGGTCCACTTGCGCCAAGAGGGAACCGCCCGCCAACGACGTGACAATAGTAATCTTTTTGCGCGTCCGAGCTTCATGTTGTACCAGATGCAGAGTCTCGGCAAGAATTTTGTTCATATCGCGCTCGGCCAAATTGAGCTCGGGCGGTCTGGCATACTGCAAGAACTCCGTGATGATGGTGTCCAGCCTGGTCGCTTCTCTGATTGCGATATCCATCAGCCGACGATCGGTTTCGTCGGCCGCCGCTTCTTTCCGCAGCATTTGCATGGCCCCGGCCAAGGCTCCCAATGGATTCCGGATTTCATGCGCCATGCCCGCCGACATCTCACCAAGATTGGCCAGCCATTCTTTTCGGCGCATTTCTTCTTCCATGTCTCTGATCTGAGTCAAATCCTTGAACACGCCGACCAACCCGTCCTGCTCTCCTTGCTCATGCAAGGGAGAGACCGTCATGCCGAGTACGAGACGACTCCCATTCGCACTTTTGCATTCCACCTCGAATCTGGTCATGGCCGGCAGCACACGACACTGCGGGTCATCGGAAGGTTGATTGGGGTGCCAATTGAAGATCTCGCGCCAGGAACGACCGAGGACTTGCCCGACGTTGTACCCCGTCACTTCTTGTGCCGCGGGATTGAACGAGGTGACGGCGCCTCTTGCATCGGCGGTGAATACCCCGCTGCTGATGCTTCGAACGATATTTTCGTGAAAAGCCTGGAGCCGGGTGAGCCCCTGTTCTTTCTCACGCAGCGATTGATCGGCTTGATGCAGCTGATCCGCCAGCGTTCCGCTCAGCAACCCGACCACGAGAATCGCCAGGGCATAGACGCCGAAAGTCTGAAACGTCGCGGCTGCAGTCAAATGATTGATCTGCAACCACCCCCAGTTCTCAGCCAATCCGTAGACCTGCACGTTCGTCACCACACCAAACAAGATGATGCAGGCACAAGCGGCAAAAAGTCCGACTCGACGGTGGGGAATCAGGCTTGCGACCGCGACCGTAATGACGTACAGAACCGCGAAGGGACTTTCCACTCCACCGGTTCGCGCCACCAGGACGGTTTCCAACACAAAATCGATGCTGACCTGAGTCCAGAAAAAGGCCGCCAGAGCAGAGGACGTGCTAAGGGTTCGAAGCAAGAGAGCCGAAGGGATAGTCAGCGTGTAGGTAAGGATGATGAGGGCATAGAAGGTTTCGACCCGTTCACCTTTTGTGGCTTCAAAGATCAGCGACAGGCCCAAGATCAGGGTGACGAACGTCACCCTGAGCCCCATCAACCAATGAAGCCGCGAGCGCAACTCATTCATGTGAGACGTGTGTGCGGCAATCGCAATGCGTAGAAGACGAGGAATGCGCGAAGTACCGTTTCATTTAAGGCAAGCACTCGAGGGCATCATCCCGTTCGACTGTCCAACGGCTGTTACTGAATGGCGGATGCCATTTTGAATATGGGCAAGTACATGGCAATGACGATAAATCCGATGATGACTCCCAGAAACACCATCATGACCGGCTCCAACAATGATGTGAGAGAGGCCACTGCCTGGTCGACCTCATCCTCGTAGAAATCGGCGATCTTTCCCAGCATCGCGTCAAGTGCGCCCGTGGATTCTCCAACGGCGATCATGTGGGTCACCATCTTAGGAAACACCTGGCTTTGAGTGAGCGGATCAGCAATCGTTTTTCCGCCACTGATACTTACACGCGCATTTATCAGTGCCTCTTCGATCACTTTGTTGCCAGAAGTCTTGGCACAGATCGTCAGCCCGTCAAGAAGCGGAACACCGCTAGAAAGGAGCGTTCCCAAGGTTCGTGTAAATTTTGCGACGGAAGCCTTTCTAATGAGATCGCCGAAAATTGGAGTCTTCAGGAGGAGCTTGTCAATGGCCATTTTCCCTTTTGGTGTTGCATAGTATTTTTTTACAGCAACCACGCATCCTACAACGATCGCTACCAGGATATACCAATAATCTTGAAACGCATTACTGATGTCGATGACCAGCTGAGTCGGACCGGGGAGCCCCATTTTCCCGCCAGACATTTCTTTGAACATCTTTTCAAAGATAGGGATGACCCAGATCATCAGCACCGTGATCACAATGCCGGCGACACCAAGGATTGCGGATGGATAGATCATGGCGGACTTGATCTGTCCTTTTAACTTCATCGCCTTTTCGATGTGTTTCGCCAGACGAGTGAGAATCGTGTCGAGCAACCCGCCGACCTCGCCAGCGTGAACCATGTTCACATATAAATCGTCAAAGACTTTGGGATGCCGACGCAAGGCGTCTGAAAAGGTCGAACCTCCTTCAACTTGTCCCTTTACTTCCGTGACGGTTTCACGCAACACTTTGTTTTCAGATTGCGTCGACAAGATTTCGAGGCACTGCACGAGCGGGAGACCGGCATTGATCATTGTCCCGAACTGTCTCGTAAACACGACGAGATCCTTATCCGTCAATCCGGAACCAAGACTGAGGTTGAAGCCGCCCTTGCCGGTCTTCTCTTCTAAGCTGGTGACGACGACACTTTGTTTGCGGAGTTGATCGACGGCCTCATCTTTGCTCTTTGCATTCAGTTCGCCTTTTTTTACGGCTCCGGATCTGCTCCGCCCGACATACGCAAATGTCGCCATAGCTCACTCTCACCCTGTAAAGGCCGATCAACGGCCGGTTTTATCGATAGAAATATCTACTTGGCGAGTCTACTGGTGACCCGAAAACCTGTCAAACAAATGCATAATCTACGCGAAGCGGTCGGGAAGACTGACGGCTGGACAAGGAAGGGAATCAGGAAATGGACGTCCCGGCACGGCGATACCCCCGGTAGAGATAGTGACAGCCTGAGCAAACTGTGAAACCAACCATACCGATCAGGAGTGGACTCAACATATCGAGTTCCATGTGACGGGAGCTCAAAAAAATGACGAGCAATACATAGGAGAGTTGCAGGAAAGTGGTCCCCTTGCCCAGGAATGTTGGGGCAATATCGATAGGTGACTCGGTAAACTGAGCCACAGCGGTTCCCAACAAGAGCATGGCATCACGGCTGACGACGACAATGGTGACCCAGGACGGAATGAGATGGATGCTCGAAAGGGTAATGAACCCGGAAGTCAAAAGCAGCTTGTCAGCCAAAGGATCCAAGAAGGCGCCTAAACGGGTACGTTGGTTCGCGGCTCGCGCGATAGTCCCATCCAGTGCGTCCGTAATCCCTGCGACCAGCAACACGATCAACGCCTCGTCGAACCGTTCATAGACCAACAAACCGATATAGACGGGAATCAACAGGATTCGAAAAATGGTCAGACTGTTCGGGATATTCATGCGGACTGGAAAAGTATCTGCATCGAGTTCAGCACGAAATCATAGGAGGGCCTGTCGAATGAAGTCAACGGCTTGCAGTGAGGCTGGAATCTCCCCTATACTGAATCGACATGACGCTCAGCGTCAGTTCGGATGGAGGTCTCGATGAGTTTGCTTGCCTCATTGTTCAAGAAAGACGGATTAATCGAAAAGCACCAACTTGAAGGGGTCGATCCCAGCGACCGCTATTTCAGCCGAGCCGTCCTCGTCAATCGTACGCCGTCCGGTTATGCGGCCAAGGTCATGTATGAAGCCTTGACCGTGGAAGGTCAATCACATCCAGACCATTCCCGCCGCGGTCAAAGAGCTTGTCGAGAAACTTCAGGCGCTGGGCTTCATGCGGCTGAGAACGAGGGCGAATTTCAAGGGCACCAAATACCTCGCAGAAAAAGAAACCTGGATTGATTACCAGGACCGATCCTAATCCTATCGGCTGAGCGATACGAATTCTTGAAACACCAGATCGTGGATCATCGGTCGGAACGCGCGAATGGTTTCGTTTCTTCGGCTGGGATGCACACGATTTGAGAGCAACACCACCTCCAGCTCTTGCTTTGGATCAATCCAAAGAGACGTCCCAGTGTAACCCAAGTGTCCGAAAGATTCGGGAGAAAAATAGCTCCTGACGAAGAAGGCGCCGTCGGCGTATCCCAACCCAAGGCCCAGCTCGACTTGGGCACGTGCGACTGGCGTCTGGTAAATTCACGAACAAGCTCACCGTCAAGAATCGAGCGATCGTCCATGATACGCATCGAGCCAGGCTCCTGATACTGCGAGTACCGCTTCTGCCGTGCCGAACAATCCCGCGTGTCCTGCCACACCGCCCATCGCCGCCGCATTTTCGTCATGAACCTCGCCCTGCAGCAATCGCCCTCTCCGATCATCCCATTCTGTCGGCGCGATAGTCCCACGATCTACGTGTGGCGTAATCGATTGAGGTGAAGCCGCCCCAGTCGGCCTAAAAAGCAGCGGTTGCGCCTGCAGTGGCTTGGCCACGATCTCATGGAAGGATTGGTCCAAGAATGAACCCCGGACCCGTTCAACGATGAGTCCCAGCAGCATAAACCCAAGATCGCTGTAGAGGCTCTTCTCCCCTCTTCCATAAATAAGCGGCTCATCGCGAATAAGTTCCAGTACAGCCTGTCGTATAACGGCAGGCTTGGTGCGGTCTGGCACCATTCCTTTGGCTTCCAGCCGTTCATAGAATGGTCGCCATCCGGGGAGCCCGGCACTATGGGTCAGCAGGTCGCGCAGGCTGACTAGCCCGATCGGTGCGCCTTCGAGATCCTTGAGGATATTTTTGACCGGCACATCGAGTTGAAGTTGCCTCGCATGAATCAATAAGAGCACTGACGTCACCGTCACCAATGGTTTCGTCAGGGATGCGAGATCATAGATGGTGGAGACCTGCACGGGTTCGCTGGTAGGATCGGATGAAAGTCGACCGGACACGGCGAGACAGCGTATCTTGCCGGACAAGCGCACTGCCAGAACGGCACCAGGAAACACCCCGTCTCGAACGGCCTGATTCATCGCCGCTTGAATAACGTCCGATCCTGTCATAGGGAAACAACGAATGAATCGCGAGAACACTACACCCGGCAACATGCCGGTCGCGCCTATGAACGGTTACAACGCCGGGCTCGACTCTCCCTCGAGTTTGTGTTCCTGATTCGTCGCGCCATCATGGAAGGCCTCCTGTTCCTCCACTTCCAGCATCCGCTCGAACGTACGCAAGGTTGAGCGAAACCGTTCAACCATGAGCAGTCGCTGCTTTTGCAAGGCCGACAAATCGCGCTGCGTATTCGTCAGTTCGACTCGTGCCTGGCGGATCATTTCACCGGCCTTCAGCTCCGCTTCCTTGATGACGAGTTCGGATTCACGATGGGCGCTACGCTTAACATCCTCCGCCAGCGATTGCGCCGACACGAGCGTGTTCGACAGGGTCGCCTCAGTGCGCTTTAATTCCGTCAGCTGCTGCTCGAGAAACACGATCTTCTCACGTTGCACCGCATTCTCCCGATTGAGCTCTTCGACGGTTTCCGCGATCTCTTCCAGGAAGCGATTGACTTCTTCCTTGTCATACCCGCGAAAGCAGGTCTTGAACACCATTTGTTGTATGTCGAGCGGTGTAATTTTCATGACGTCCCCCTTGAGCAGCTCAATTCATCTGATGCGCGAGGTCGTTGATCGTCTTCACCAGTGCAATCTGCAGAAAACCGATGATCAGAATGGCGATGATCGGTGACAGATCGATGCCCATCCTCCATCCGACCCAGCGCCGAATCGGAGCCAATACCGGCTCGGTCACCCGTTCCAAAAACTGGACAATCGGATTCCAGGGGTCTGGATTCACCCAGGAAATCAGCGCCCTGGCAATGATCACCCACATATAGAGCCACAAGACTGTGTCCAATATTGTGGCGACTCCTTGCAAGACGTTGCCCATCACAAACATCAGCGTCCCAGCTCCTGCGAGCGTTTGGTCGCCGCCTCGACGGCACCCATCAGTGTAGCACGGAACCCGCCCCGTTCAAGCTGATGAAGGCCGGCGATCGTCGTCCCCCCGGGCGAGGCCACGCGATCCTTGAGCTTCGCTGGATGTTCGCCTAACTCAAGCACCATCTTCGCAGCGCCCAGCACCGTTTGAGCCGCTAGCAGTTCCGCTGTTTGACGGGGCAATCCCATCTTCACGCCTCCGTCTGCCAGCGCCTCGATGGCTTGAAACACATACGCGGGGCCACTTCCACTTAAGCCGGTCACAGCGTCCATCAACCGCTCTTCAACCGGAATCACGCGACCGACCGCTTCGAAAATGGTACGGGCCACCAGCTTATCCTCCTCCGACATTCCACTGCTGAACGCCAGCGCCGTCATGCCTTCGCGAACCAGGGCGGGTGTATTCGACATCGCACGGACAATTCTCTTGGCGCCCGATGCCTGTTCGCCGATCATACGAATAGTCACGCCGGCCGCAATCGAGATCACCATCTTATGGCTCAGATCGGCCCCGATCTCCTCCAACACTTCCGGCAAGGATTGCGGTTTCACCGCCAGAATGACCAACTCCGCCCACGCAACCGCCTGGCGGTTATCCGAACCGACGCGAACTCCGTACTGACTTTTCAATCGATCGCATCGTGCGGCTACTGGATCGGTCGCATAGAGCGCGTCAGGCCGGCAGACCTGCCCTGCCACAAGACCACCGATCATGGCTTCTGCCATCTGCCCGCCTCCGATGAACGCAATTGTTTTTGTCATTGAACTAGCCATGCCGCGCCCCAAATATCGCCGTGCCAACTCGAACGAATGTGGCGCCCTCCTCTACGGCGACAACAAAATCATTGGACATTCCCATTGACAGTTCAGCCATCGAGATACGAGGTATCCCCTGTTGCGTTAACCGCACCGCCAATTCCCGCAGACCTCGAAAATATGGTCTGGCTTCATCTGCTTCGCGTACGGGCGGTGGAATTGCCATGAGTCCCTTGACCGCGACATGATCCAGCGCCCCTAACTGCGGGAGCACGCGTTCGACTTCATCATGTAGAAACCCGGCCTTGCTCTTCTCTTTTCCGACGTTGATTTCCAGTAAAATGCTCTGCCGCAGCCCAGCCGCTTCGGCCCTTCGATCAACCTCCTGGGCAAGTTCCAGGCTGTCCACAGAATGGATGAGATCAAAAATCCCTACGACCGAGCGAACTTTCCGCCGTTGAAGCGCGCCGATAAAGTGCCACTGGATCGGCTCGCCTTTTAAGGCTTCGATCTTGGGAATGGCCTCCTGCAGGCGACTCTCACCCGCAATGTGCAATCCAGCGGCGATGGCCTCCCGGATCCGCTCGACAGAGACCATTTTCGTCGCCGCCACCAGTTGTACGCTCCCTTCGTGGCGGCCAGCCTTGTGCATGGCGCGTTGGATTTGGCGGAAGACCAGCGAGAGACGATCCCCAATTGAGTCAGGCTGTTCATCCATGTTCGCTTGAGCGAAGGCGCCATTGCGAGTGTCCTCGCCTATTCTACCGAATCCGCCGGATCCAGGGCTAGCGACGCGGCACCAACGTGATTCCACTGAGCATCGTTCCATTCACTCGTCCTTCTCGACGATAGGAATAGAAGAGATCGGTGTGACAGATCGTGCAGAGATTGACCGCTGTTATGTGTTCCGGCCGGATACCGATCTGCGCCGTCTGCTGTCGCACCAGCGCTTTCAGATCCAACCTGGCCTTCGAGCCGCGATCATCTCGCAGCAAAGTCTTCCAATCCGACCAGGCATTCCGTAATGGCGCGAGCACCGCTTCATCGACTTCATAGCAACAGGGTCCTGCCGAAGGGCCGATACTGACCCGCAGATCGGTTTCCTGAATCGCGAACCGCGAGACCAGTAACTTGATCGTCTTCGGCACGATGCCGGCCAGCGCTCCTCGCCAGCCCGCATGTATGGCTGCCACCGCTTTCCGGCGGCGATCATACACGAGCACCGGCACGCAATCGGCCGTACGGACCGTGACCGTCACACCGGGCTGATCGGTCACCAACGCATCCCATCCATCCTCGAAACGATCTGATCCAGTTAGCGGACGATCGACGACCAGGGCATCCGTACCGTGTACCTGTTTGACGGAAAGTATCCATGTATGTCCCTGCGGATTACCCGCTTGCGTCGGCACGCCGACATCACACGCCAGGGCTTGCGCATATTTCTTCGTACCAAAGAAATGTGCGACGCCATCGCGCGGTGAGGCAAACGCCGGGACGGTGATGACCGAAGTGGTCACTCGTACTTCCCTCCTTCACGGACGAGACAGCCAGAAGGCTTGCGGAACACCCGCGTGACTAATCTGCCTGCTTTCTCAAAAATGTCGGCACATCCCATTCATCATCGGCCACCACCGCCAGCCGTTCCATCGACTCGCGTGGGTCTCCCATTCGGCGTAAGAACGTCGGACGGTCGAGGTCCTTGTGCGGCCGTTCCGCACACCGATCGCCCCGACTCCGTTCAGCGCTGATTGAACGGCTCGTGCCGTCGCTAGACGCCGACCGCCACTGGCATCGGTTGGTCTTCCCGCTCAAACCCGGTCGCAATCACCGTCACCACCAGATCGTCGCCCATGTCCGGATTGATCACCTGCCCGACGATGATATTGGCTTCGGGATCGGCCGTCTGCTGGATGATGGACGCCGCTTCCTCGATCTCGTGCAGCGACATGTTGGGCCCGCCGGTGATATTGAGCAAGACGCCGCGCGCGCCCTCCACACTGCCTTCTTCGAGCAACGGACTGCAGATCGCCTTTTGCGCCGCTTCGATCGCACGATTCGTTCCGCGCGATACGCCCATTCCCATCACGGCGCGGCCCGTATGCGACATGACGGTTCGGACATCGGCAAAATCCACGTTCACATGGCCGGTGGTCGTGATCACGTCCGCAATGCCTTGAATGGCCTGGCGCAATACGTCGTCGGCCACCTTGAAGGCTTCGAGCAAGCGGCGTCGCTTTGTCGACGATGCCGAGCAGGCGCTGATTCGGAATCACCAGCAAGGTATCCACATGGCGACGGAGATCACGAATCCCTTCATCCGCATGAGTCATCCGGCGATGACCTTCGTATGAAAAAGGCTTCGTCACCACTCCGACCGTCAAGATCCCCAGTTCACGGGCAATGCTCGCCACGATCGGCGCGGCACCGGTACCGGTTCCGCCGCCCATCCCCGCCGTGACGAACACCATGTCGGCGCCCTCAAGACACTCCCGAATTTGATCTTTGCTTTCCAGTGCCGATTCCTTTCCGATTTCCGGCTTGGCCCCGGCCCCGAGTCCTCTGGTCCGTTCCGGACCCAGTTGAACCTTATACGCCGCCCGCGACCGATCCAACGCCTGCAGATCGGTATTCGCGGCGATGAAATCGACGCGGGCCAATCCCGACGTGATCATGGTGTTGACGGCGTTGCACCCGGCGCCCCCGACACCGATCACTTTGATCCGGACCGGGAGACAGGACATCCTCTTGAAATGAGAACATCAGGGCACCTCCCTTGAAGAATCGCGCGAGGCCATGCGCCGCGCGCTGGTTAAAAGAACTCGAACATCCAGGACTTCATTCGATCCAACACTTTTGCCGATCGGCCGTCCGCTGCGCAGACCAGCCGTGGCCATTTCCTCCGCATGGCGCCGCGCATGGAGCAGCAATCCGACACCGGTCGCATGCATGGGATTGCTCACGATGTCGCGAAGCCCTCCGATTCCGCTCGGCGCGCCGCGACGGGCCGGAAGATTCAAGACCTGCTCCGCCGCATCCGGCATCCCTTCCAACAACGATGTGCCTCCTGTAATCGACCACCCCGGCCCCCAACATGCCTTCATAGCCCGCGCGCGTGATCTCCCGCCGAACCAGCTCGAATATCTCTTCGACGCGCGGCTCGAGAATCTCGGCAATGTCGCGGCGAGAGAACGTCCGTGCGGGACGGTCGCCGACCGACGGGACCTCCACCGTTTCATGGCCCTGCACCAGCCCTGTTCTCGGCATCCCATGCTGCACTTTGATTTTCTCGGCTTCCGTTTGAGAGGTCAGCAATCCGATCGCGAGATCCTTCGTCAAGTTCTGCCCGCCGATCGGCAAGACCGCCGAGTGCCGGATACTGCCGTCGAGAAAAATCGCCAGGTCTGTCGTGCCACCACCGAGATCCACCATGGCGACACCCAGATCGCGCTCTTCCTGGCTGAGGACCGCCTCGCTGGAAGCCAGTGGCTGCAAAATAATGTCCACGACATCGAGCCCGGCACGATTCACACTCTTGATGATGTTCTGCGCCGACGTCACGGCGCCGGTAATCACGTGCACGTTCACTTCGAGACGATTGCCCGACAGTCCCAACGGCTCCCGAACCCCTTCCTGCCCGTCCACCATGAATTCCCGCGGCAGCACGTGCAAAATGCGTCGTTCATGGGGAATGACCGCCAGTGTTCCGCGCGCTTTCGATTGCACGATGAATATCGTCCCGCGTGACCTCTGACTTTTTGAGCGCCACGACGCCTTTGCAGTTTTCGGCCGAGATGTGGCTGCCGGCGATGCCGGTATAGACGGAATTGATCTGCACCGCCGCCATCAGCTCCGCTTCCTCGACCGCCTTCTTGATCGATTCGACGGTGCTCTCGATATCCACCACGACGCCCTTGCGAAGCCCACGGGACGGACTCGATCCCACACCGATGATGTTCAGCGCCCCTTCTTCCGTGACCTCCGAGACTATGGCGCAGATCTTCGTGGTACCGATATCCAACCCGACGAGAATTTGATCTCGTTTCGGCACAGCCCTCACCCCCTCTCTCGCACAATGACGCGGTTGTCATAGCGTAAATCCACCTCGTGCCCTTCGTGCTTTTTAGCGTCGAGTACCGGCATCCTGGAGGCCGCTTTCACTGTCATGAACCGTTCCCATTGCTCCAATAGAGCCATCGCTTCCAAAATGAAATCGCGCGTTCTTCGCCGATGCGACGAGATTCTGCGGATGAGCCAGATCGATCTCGATACGGCCATCCAATAATTGAGCCATGCGTTTCGCGAGCGCGATCGATGACTGAACCTGCTGTTTCAGACGCATGTCGCCCTGGGCCAAGGCGCTGCCATCCATACCCATCAACAGAGGTAGCGTGGGTTCGTCCCGTGCGCCGAGACGGGCCAGCACGACCCCTTCTTCGTCGATCAACTGCTGTTCGGACCCAATCCGGCAATGGCTGCCGGTTTCCGTTCTACGATCGTCACGCGCAATTCATGCAGCGGCAGACGTTCGACCGTCGCTTCCTTGATCCAGGGATGAGCCTGTAGGCGCTCTGCGAGATAGGACAGACTGACTTGATGCAGTGCGAGCCCCTTCTTCAGAGCCAGACGATCGAGGACGTCTTGCTTCGTCACTTGATGCCCCCCTTCGACCAGCACGTCTCTGATTTCAAGACCGCGTTGAACGACGGGACCGAGCTCACGCGAGGCGATGGCCCCCTATCCAGAGCACTGCGGCCGCACCGACAATCCAGCCTGAAATACGCAGCGCCCGGCGGCAGCGCGCGACCAGCTGCGATCGGCGTGCTTGCTGCTTCTGATCCGCCACTTGCATCGCGCGGGACCCTTCCACTGGTTACTGCGATGGCCGGCCGCCCTCTTGGCCGGTCGTTTGCGAAACGGGATTTTCATGCGGCGTGCTCCGGTGTCTTTCATCCTCGCCATCGCTGATTCGAGTATCCGTTCGGTCAATTCCTCGTAGCCGATGCCGGCCTGGGCGGCCGCCATCGGCAAGCAAACTCGTTTCCGTCATACCCGGAACTGTATTGATCTCCAGGACATAAGGACGGCCGCGCGGTGTGATGCGAAAATCCACACGGGCAGCGCCCGCACAGTCCAACACTTCATAGGTCCGGAGCGCCAGATCTCCGATTTGCTTTGTGATCGCGACAGAAAGCGGAGCCGGACAGAGATACTGCGTCTTGCCTTTTTCATATTTCGCAGAAAAATCATAGAACCCGCCCGGCGCGACGATCTCCACAGCAGGCAACACCAGCGGAGCTTCGTCTTTCCGGCCAAGGATCGAAACCGTGACCTCATGGCCAGGAATGTAGGCTTCCACCATCGCATCCACGATCGTATCGATGGGCCAGCGCCAACGCCTCGTTCCACTGAGCAGGCTTCCTCACAATTGTGACGCCGATCGTGGACCCTTGCAGAGGCAGGTTTCACGACCACCGGCCAACGCAGTTTTGCTGTCCGTAAGACCTGCGCACTCGAGACTTTCTCGCCTCGCTTAATGACCATTCCGGCCGGAACGGGAATCCCGTGAGCAGTGAGCACCGTTTTGGTCGTCACCTTATGCATGCCGATCGGCGCTGGCCTGAATGCCGGAGCCGGTGTAGGGAATTCCCAACGTTTCCAGAAATCCCTGGATCGAGCCGTCTTCACCACCGGGTCCATGCAAGCGCCAAGAACGCGACGGCAATCTTCTGGTCCCTCAAGTCCTGGCTTAACGTGGGGCCGACATCGATCATCACGGCGTTATAGCCTCGCCGGAGAGTGACCGATGCACCGCCGCACCGGTGCGGAGCGACACGTCGCGTTCGGACGAGTGTCCGCCCATGAGTACGCCGATTGGAGCCCGTGTCAGCAGTGGTCGATCCGCCATTCGATCCGCTTACGCCTCACCGACGATCTTAAGCTCGAGATCCAACCGCACACCCGCCTTCCGCTTGATCGTGCGTCGGACTGCTCCGATCAATGCCGATCACGTCGGCCGCCGTCGCATGCCCACGGTTGACGATAAAATTGCCGTGCTTCAACGAAACTTCCGCATCGCCGACACGCAAGCCCTTCAAACCAAACGCTTCAAGCAAACGGCCGGCGGAATCATTGGGGGGGTTTTTGAACACGCAGCCGGCGCTGGGCATGGCCAGAGGCTGGGTGTCCCGTCCTATAATGGAGGTAGTCTTTGACCACTTGCTCGATTTCCGCGCGAGCCCCTGTCTCAGCTGAAGCCAAACTCCCACCACAATGCCCTTGGGCAGCGTGGCCCGCCGGTACTCGAACGGGATCGACGCAGCGGGGAGTTCCATCACATCGCCTTTCATGTTCACAAACCGCACCGCTTTCACGGAATCTTTCATTTCACCAAGTCTCGTTCCCGCGTTCATCACGACACAGCCTCCGACGGTGCCGGGAATGCCGGCCGCCCATTCCAGATCCGGCGAGCGATCGACGGATGGCATGACCTGATCAACGTCGGCATCCCGACTCCTCCTTCGGCATAGAGCACCGCTCCTGGTTCCTCCTTGATCGAGCGAAGTTTCGAGAGGCTAACCACGATGCCGCGGATTCCTCCATCTCGGATGAGCAGATTTGTCCCGCCCACCACAAATAACGGGATCTTGTGTTGCGCTCGCCTGCTTGACCAGGCGCCGCACATCGTCAACGTCAGCCGGCTCCACCAGCACATCCGCCGGCCCACCGATGTGAAATGAGGTGTACGCATCGAGCGGGCGCCGAATGTGACGCCGCCGCGAACACCCGCCACGGCGGCCCGCAGATCTTCCTGCTGGTATCTGCGATCCAGCATGTGCCCGTCTTCGCTCGAGGTCCATCGGCCTTCATCAGATCATGAGCCGGGAGCCAACTTCCGCCAGCAATGCAGTCCCTGTCTTCCAAATATCCCCAGCGCCCAACGTGATGAACGAGATCTCCGCCCTTCAAATGAGGCAACACCTGATCGATCAACTGGTCCTTCCGTTCCACAAACGTAACGGATGGATGGCCGGCAGCACGGATCGCCTCTGCCAGTTTGGCACCCGATACGCCGGGAATCGGCTGCTCGCTCGCCGCATAGATTTCCGTAAGAAACAAGTGATCTGCATCCTTGAACGCCTGCGAAAACTCGTCGAGCAAGTCTCTCGTTCTGGTATATCGGTGAGGTTGAAACAGCACCACCAGCCGCCGTTCCGCCCAACCTTGCTTGGCCGCAGCCAGCGTCGCCTTGATCTCCGTCGGATGATGACCGTAGTCGTCCACCACCATGATGCCGCCGGCTTCTCCGCGCAGATGAAACCGCCGCTCCACACCCGTGAAGGCCGCCAAGGCTTTTCGGATCAGATCGACCGGCACATCCAATTCAATGCCAATCGCTATCGCGATCAAGCGCATTGGAGACGTTATGAATGCCTGGCACGGCCAGAGCGGAACGGGCCCAAGATTTCGTCCGCGGAAGATGCGCGCGAAACTCCGCGCCCCATTGCTTAGGGCTGATTTCTGTCGCTCGAAAGTCCGGCGTACACCCCTCTCGATCGTGCAAGCCCGTAGGTCTGATAGCGCTTCACGATTTTCGGGAACAGCGCGCGAAGCCGCTCATCGTCGGCGCACAGCACGGCTAATCCATAGAATGGCACCTTGTTGATGAACTCGAGGAAGCTCTCGTAGATGCGCTCCATGCTGCCGTAGTGATCGAGATGTTCGCGGTCGAGATTCGTCACCGCCACGATGGTCGGAGACAGACGCAAGAAACGAGCCGTCGCTCTCGTCGGCTTCCGCCACCAGCAGTTCGCCTCGACCCAAGCCGGGCATGACTTCCCAGCGCATTCACTTTGCCACCGATCACCATCGTCGGATCCAACCCGCCCTGGGCCAGCACATTGGCCACCATCGACGTCGTCGTGGTCTTGCCGTGTGCGCCCGCAATCGCGACGCCGAATTTCAGCCGCATCAGCTCGGCCAGCATTTCGGCCCGCGGAATCACGGGAATCTGCTTCGCCTTGGCCGCCACCACTTCCGGATTCTGCGGCGACACGGCAGAGGAAATCACCACGACTTGCGCCTCACCGACATTGGATTCCTGATGGCCGATGAAGATGCGCCCGCCCAGTTCTTCCAAGCGCCGCGTCGTATCGGAGGCTTGCAAATCCGAGCCGGTCACTTTGTACCCCAGCGTCAGCAACACCTCGGCGATACCGCTCATCCCCGACGCCGCCGATCCCGACCAGATGAATCTGTTGGGTTTTGCGAAACATCGATGTACGCCTCAGTCCGGCTGACCGGTGGATGCTGATTGAATCCATTCCCGTGTCGTTGCCCCGCACCATTAGACTCCTGCCGCTCCAACAGACTGGTTGACATCATGATGGTCTCCTATGAGTGCATAGCATTCGCGGACGATCGCCTCGGCCGCATCGATTCGCCGCAACGCTCATACTCGCCGCCCCCATCGCCCTCACCCGCTCCGGATCTCCAAAATCGCCGCAATCATCTGTGCCAACTGTGCTGCCCGTTAGCTCCGTCTGCGGAAGCACCACGGCGGCACCGGCTGCTTCCATCACCTTCGCATTCCTCATCTGATGGTCATAAATTGCAGTCGGCAACGGGATGAGGATGGCCGGCTTTCCGCAGGCCGTCAGTTCGGCCACCGTCATCGCCCCGGCTCTGCGCCACCACAAGATCCGCCGCATGTGATGGCCGACAGGCATGTCGTACAGGAACGGGGCCACGCTGACTCGAGACTCCGCTCTGCCGATAGGCTCCGACACCCGGGCATAATCCGACTCGCCGGTCTGATGCGTAACCGTCATCTGTGGCACGCGCCTTTAACAATGGAGGCAATCCTTCAATCACCGCGCTGTTGATCGCCTTGGCGCCTTGACTCCCTCCAAAAATCAGCAGGTGCTGGCGGCCTGGCTGGTTCGCCGCTGACGATGCACGTTCCGCCTTGCCAAGAATTCTTTGCGGATCGGCGTGCCAACCACACGAACCTTGGATCGATCGAACGATCCGGCCGCAGACTCGAACGCGAGGAACACGCGCTGCGCAAATGGACCAACCGCCTTGTTCGCCATGACCAGGATCTGCATTCGGTTCGAGAATGACGCGAGGGACCCCGGCAAACGCCGCTGCCAGCACCATCATAGGACTGGTATAGCCGCCGACCCCGATCACGAGATCCGCCCGTCGCTGCCGTACGATCTGCCAACATTGCCAAAGACTGATCGGCATGGCACACAAGCCCTGTCACCATGCCCCAACAGTCCCTTGCCCATCACCGGCTTCGCACTGATCAACAGCAGTTCGAATCCCTCGTGGGCTAGCACTTTGGACTCAAGTCCGCGCGCCGTTCCGACGAAGAGCACCTTGGTCGCGGGATCTCGCCGGAGAAACTCGCGCGCCAACGCCACAGCCGGATAGAGATGGCCACCTGTTCCTCCTGCTGCAATGACGATCGTCATCCGTGATCCGACCCACCGCGTCCGCCTTTGGACCCACCGCCATGTCGGTCCCGAGAAATGCTTAACAAGATCCCGACGCCGATCAAACTGACCACCAACGAAGACCCGCCGTAGCTGACGAAGGGTAAGCGTCAATCCTTTCGTCGGCAAGAGCCCGGTGACCACCGCCGCATTGACCAGTGCCTGAATCGCCGATCAACAGCGTAATGCCCATGCCAAGATAATCGGCCAAATGGCATCCGCGCTCGCGCCGCGATCTGAAATCCCCGCCACACAAACAATGCAAACAGCAGAATCACTGTAGCCGTGCCGACTAAACCCCAGTTCTTCGCCGACCAGCGCCAAGACAAAATCCGTATGCGCTTCCGGCAGAAAGAAGAGCTTCTGTTTGCCCTCGCCCAATCCCACGCCGAACGGACCGCCGCTGCCGAAGGCGAGAAATGACTGGGTGATCTGAAAACCGGCGTCCGACGCATCCTTCCACGGAGCAAGAAACGTCATGAAGCCGCTGGCGGCGATAACTGGAGCCAAGGACGAGCACCAATGCACGACCGGAATCGCACAGAGTGCCAAGGCCAAGCAGATGAGTGATCCGCGCGCCGCCGAGAAAAGCACATCCGACCGTCACCAGCCCGATCACCACGACGGTCCCGAGATCCGGTTCGAGCAACACCAATCCGCTGAGCAATCCGATCACGATCAACGCCGGCAAGAGTCCGCTCCGAAAGAACGTGATCTTGTCCGCCTTCTTGGTCAGATAAGCCGCCAGATACATCACCGTCACGAGCTTCGACCATTTCGGCCGGCTGGATCGAGATGGGCCCCAACCGCAACCAGCGCCTCGCTCCCTTGGCCGCCACGCCCAGCGACGGCACCAACACCATCACCAGCAACACCAGCATGCACATGCCAGACATCGGGATGGAAAGTTTCTTCCAGAACGTGTAATCGATCCGCGAGGTGAGATGCATCAGCAGAAAACCGAAACGCCAGCCAGGCGATCTGCCGCTTCAGAAAAAACTCCGGATCCTGGAACCGATTGCCGGCCACGATCGCACTTGCGCTGAACACCATCACCAGTCCCACCAACGCCAATGTCATGTGTCACGAACAGGAGCGTGTGGTCCATTGCCACCCGTTGCTTGCCGGAGCGCTGGCTCGTTGTCGGCCAAGGCAACGCCAGAGTTCCTGCTGATCGATGAGCCATTGCTCAGAATCACTCCTCCTTCGCAGCTTGCACGTTACGCCGGTAAAGATGGACCACTGCCTTGAACTGCCGGCCACGGTCCTGGTAATCCGCGAAACATGTCGAAACTCGCGCAGGCCGGGGACAACAAGACAACATCGCCCGGCGCTGCCTCCCTGGCCGCCAACTCCACCGCTTCGCTCAAGACTGGCCGCCTCGCTCATCGCCGTGACCCCGCCCAAGCCGCTCGCAGAAGGGCGCCGCCTCTCCGATCAGAATCACGTGCTTCACCCGCCGACGGATGGCTTCGGTCAAGTCGTGAAAAATCGCCACCCTTGTCGCGACCGCCGGCAATCAGCCAAATCGGATGATCGATCCTCTCCAGGGCCTTTAAGCGTGGCATCGACATTCGTCCCCTTCGAATCGTTCACGAAACGGACCCCACGGCGTTCCCGGACCATTTCCAAGCGCATGCTCGAGTCCCGGGAAATGTCGACGACCACGCGACGGATCGACGTCGAGTGGACAGCCGCACAGCGCCGCATAGGTGGCTGCCGCCATGACGTTCTCCACGTTGTGATGGCCGATGATCTTGAGCTCGCCTCGCCGGCAAATTTCCTGGCGTAGCCCAGTGACAGTCGTCACGATCCGATCGCCTTCCAGATATGTCCCTCCGTCGAGGTCTGACGCCGATCTTCTGTGTCCTCGTAAACCCGAGACGTTTGGCCCGGACTCGACTCCGAAGCGCTGCCACGCGGGGATCGTCCAGTTGAAGAGGGCGAAGTCCGCCGAGGTCTGGTTCTCGAAAATGCGCTGTTTGGCCGCGAGGTATTCCTCGATCGAATCGTAGCGGTCTTGGTGATCCACCGTGACGTTGAGAATTGCCGCAACCCAGGGATGGAACCGGTCGATCGTCTCCAATTGAAAACTCGACACTTCCACGGCTAGATAGTCGAAGGGATGTGGCTTCCCTTCCTTCTTCGCTTGCAAGGCAACCCAGCGCCGCTTCGCTTAACGCCGTCCCGAGGTTTCCACCGACGAACGCGCGCTTGCCCTGTTCGGCCAGACATCTTGCCGATCAACGTCACCGTCGTACTTTTGCCGTTCGTCCCGGTCACCGCCAGAATCGGCGCCGAAAGAAACCGCGACGCCAGTTCGAGTTCGCTGATCACCTTGACGCCGCGCCGCCGCACGCGTTCGAGCGCATCCATGCGATAGGGCACACCTGGACTGATGACCACCAGATCGGCCTGATCGAGCGAGTGTTCGTACTGCGCCCCGACAGCCACATGCACATGATCGCGATCAATGCTCTCGAGAACCGCCTGTCAGCTCACTCTCATGCTTGCGGTCGGCCACCGTCACGCGGGCGCCGGCCTCCTGCAGCAGACGACAAGCGGCGACACCGCTTCGCGCCAACCCCAATACCGTCACTTGAGCCCCCGCCACTTCCACCTGCTTCGACTCCCATCATGCCTATCACCGCAGCTTCAACGTGCTGAGACTCAAGAGCGCCAGAAGAATCGCGATGATCCAGAGCCGCACGACGACCTTCGGTTCTTCCCATCCCTTCATTTCGAAATGATGATGGATGGGCGCCATCAGAAAAATCCGCTTGCCTCGCGCGACTTGAACGACACCACCTGGAAAATCACTGAGACCGCTTCGATCACGAACACACCGCCGACCATCAGGAGCAGCAACTCGTGCTTACTGATGACGGCGACCGTGCCGAGTGCCGCACCGAGCGGCAGCGAACCGACATCTCCCATGAAAACGGACGCCGGATACGTGTTGAACCAGAGAAATCCCAGGCTCGATCCCAGAATGGCGGCCGTAAACACGGCAATTTCTCCTGCACCTTCGATATGGGGGATCAGCAGGTAATCCGACATGATTCGGTGGCCGGCGACATAGGCCACGATCGTATAGGCCAACGCGGCGATCATGATCGGCCCGATCGCCAGACCGTCGAGCCCGTCCGTCAAATTGACGGCATTAGAACTGCCGACAATGACTAGCACAACAAAGACGACGTAGAACCAGCCGAGATCCGGCATGAAATTCTTGAAGAAGGGAACATTGAGCTTCGTGGAATAGCTGGGAAGGAAATAGAGGGCGAGCGCGATCATCAAGGCCACTCCAATCTGCGCGCTAAATTTTTGCGTGGGAGACAATCCTTTGGACTGGGCCTTGATGAACTTCAGGTAATCGTCAGCGAATCCGATCGCGCCGAACCCCAATGTCGCGATCATCACGAGCCAGACGTATGGTTTCGTGATGTCTGCCCATAGAAGTGTCGAAAGGAGCACGGCAAAGATGATCAGCAGTCCGCCCATCGTGGGCGTACCGCTCTTCGCTAAGTGGTGCTTAGGCCCGTCACCGCGTATCTGCTGACCGAGCTTGATCTCTTGCAGCTTCCGGATCAGCCAGGGGGTCAGCACGAAGGCAATGAGGAACGCCGTCACTGCAGCATAAATAATTCGGAAACTCAGATACCGAAAGACGTTTAGGAAGCCGTATTCGGTGTGTAATGGATACAACCAGTTATAAAGCATGCACCCTTTCCGTCTCGACCCGCGCCGCTCGACGCTACGACGCCTGTTTCGTCACGGCTTTCATACCGGTCAACACCTGCACGATTTGTTCCATCCTCATACCGCGAGATGCCTTTACGAGAATCACATCGCCCTTGCGAACCGTTTTCTTGAGCCATTCGGCAGCCGAGGCCACATCAGACATTTCTACGATCGCTGAATCCGACATTCCGGCTTCCCTTGCTCCTGCTGCAATTTCATGTCCCAATTCTCCGCAGACGATTAGACGCGAGAGCTGCAATGCAGCCACAAACTGGCCGACCTCGCGATGCATCTGCTGATTCTCCCGTCCAAGTTCCAACATGTCCCCCAACACGGCTATTCGCTCGCGGGCGGGACTCCACTGGGCCAGGAGCTGTAACGCTGCCTTCATTGAAGCAGGATTGGCGTTGTAACAATCATTGATGATCTGCACCCCGTGATGAGTCACGACCTGCGAGCGCATGGCGGCGGGTCGGAATCGCGCGAGTCCCTGTGCAATGGCGGCGCCGGGCAGGTTCAACGCAAACCCCACGGCTGCGGCGGCCAACGCATTGGTCACGTTGTGCATACCATGCACTTTCATGACGACCGAGGTGTACCGGCTCTTGCCGGGCAACCTCAGGCCAAAAGTAGTTCCCTTGCGTGGATCGGAGGACGCATGGATCGCGCGTACATCGGCCTTCTCGGAAAATCCGAACGAAATCACGCGGCATTGCGCACGGGCGGCGAGATAGTCGAAATACGGATCGTCCGCGTTCAACACCGCCGTACCCTTGGCCGGCAACATATCCAAGAGTTCCGCCTTTGCTTGCGCCGAACCTTCCATGCTGCCAAAAAATTCGAGATGATCCGGTCCGATATTGGTGATGATACCGATGGTGGGGCGGGCAATTTCGCACAAGCGCGTCGTCTGCCCCCGATGATCGACTCCCATTTCGATCACGGCCGCTTGATGCCTGGCGGTCAGCCGAAACAGCGTGGAGGGAACACCGATGCGGTTGTTAAAATTCCCCTCAGTCTTTAATGTGGGCCACCGTTGCATGAGCACGCTGGCTACCATGTCCTTCGTCGTCGTCTTGCCGTTACTTCCCGTGACGGCAACCACCGGAATGTCGAATCGACACCGATGATGTGTCGCCAGCTGTTGATAGGCGAAGAGCGGATCCTCTACACCGAAGAGGAATGGTTCGTTCCGGGTCGCTCCTGTGGCCTTGGCGCTCTTGCCCTGCGGCAGTCGATAGTCGTCATGCACGATGGCACCGGCAGCGCCCTTGGCCAGCACTGCTGGCACGAATTCATGGCCGTCGAACCGATCTCCCTTCAGCGCTACGAAGAGATCCCCGCGCCTGATCGACCGTGAATCGGTGCTGATGCTTCTGATGCGACGTTTGGCGGAAGGTGATGGATCGCCTGCCAACACCTTGACGCTGATCACTTCGCGAAGTTCTTCAACCGTAAAGAGCGCCATGAGCTCCTCGTTCCGATCGGCCTTCTCTGCCGCATGCAACTTCACGCGCAATTCCTCAACTGCTGGATTGCCTCGCGTGCTACTTCGCGATCGTCGAAATGAACCTTCTTCGTCCCGATGATTTGGTAGTCTTCGTGGCCCTTGCCAGCGATAAGGACAATGTCGCCCGATCGAGCCAGACGCATAGCCATTCCGATTGCATCCCGACGATCCGGCACCAGGTGATATTCGACATGACTACGACGCTGCAGCGCCTCGCGCACGCCGACTTCCACTTCATGAAGGATCGCCATCGGATCTTCGGTCCGGGGATTGTCGGACGTCAGCACGACGACATCGCTATACTCGACGGCGGCACGTCCCATCTTCGGACGCTTGCCACGATCGCGGTCGCCACCGCAGCCGAACACGGTGATGATTCGATGCGTTCGTAAGGCTTGCGCCGCCGTCAGGAGCCGCACCAGCGCGTCTTCCGTATGGGCATAATCCACGACGACCGTAAAATCCTGCCCGGCCGACACGCGCTCGAAGCGGCCCGGCACGTTGGTCACTCGGCTCTACGGCCTCACGCACCTGATCGCATGTCGCTCCAACATGCAGTGCCACCCCAATGGCCCCGAGCAAGTTATAGACGTTGTGCTCACCAACCAATCGGCTTTCGACCGTGAAGGTTCCAGATGGCGTGGCCGCGGTAAACGTCGAACCGTTCATCGAGAGGCGAACCTTTTCCGCCTTTATGATCGGCCTGGCCCTTCACAGCAAACCCCCATACCGGCACGCGACAGGCGTTGCGAATTTGGGCTCCTCGGGGATCGTCCATATTGACGATAGCCCGCTGACCGGTCTTCTTTCCTATCCCAAGCCCCGTGAACAGTCGCAGCTTGGCCTGAAAGTACTCTTCCATCGTCCGATGGTAATCAAGGTGGTCCTGCGTCAGATTCGTGAAGACCGCGGCGTCATACTCGCATCCGGCTGTTCGATCCATCGCCAGGGCATGAGACGATACCTCCATCACGACGCTGTCCAATTGCGCTTGCGTCATCTTCATGAGCAGCCCTTGCAATTCGAGCGCCCCTGGGGTCGTGTGAGACGCCGGAATCGTTTCCGCTCCAATTTGATAGGCGACAGTGCCGATTAAGCCAACATGCCGCCCGATGCCTTCCAATAACGCCTTACACAGATACGTCGTCGTCGTTTTCCCATTGGTGCCCGTCACGCCGATCATGGATAACCGCGCAGACGGGTCACCGTAGAATCGGCTGCCGATCAGGCCAAGCGCCTTGCGCGAATCCGCCACTTTCACCAGCGGAAGGGATACCACCTCCACAGATTCCTGCGCGACGATTGCGACCGCTCCAGCCTGGATAGCCTGGGCCACGAAACGATGGCCATCAACACGCTCTCCCTTGACGGCGACAAAGAGGCTGCCGGATGCGACCGCCCTCGAATCGTCGGTGACTGACGTCACCGAGCGGTCTAATGCTCCGCGCTGGTCAATAATCGCGACCTGCCCGTTGAGCGCCGCCACGAGTTGTGCAACCGTCATCGATCGGGATTCCATTTCAACTTCGACTATCGCGCCGCCATCGCAATCTTCACTTGGTCGTCTCGCGAGACACCTAAATAGGTCAACACTTGCTCTCCTACCCGTCGAAACACCGGCGCCGCCACGACGCCGCCCCACGCTTCACCTTGGGGTTCATCAATGACGACGATCATCGCCAACCGCGGAGCATCTGCCGGCACAAAACCGACGAACGAGCCGATCGACAGCGTACTGGAGTAGGTCCCGGTACGCGGATCCACTTTCTGTGCAGTCCCGGTTTTGCCCGCCACGCGATAACCAGGAATCGCGGCTTTCGTTCCCGTCCCATTCGTGACGACACCTTCCAAGATAGTGGTCAATGTCCGGGCCGTGTCCGGAGACACCACGCGGCGCTTCACCTGAGGAAGTACATTCCTCAACGCTTGCCCTTTTTGATCTCGGACCTCGGAGACGACATAGGGCTTCATCAGCACGCCGTCGTTGGCGATCGCCGAAACAGCGGACACCATCTGCAACGGCGTCACGCCGACCTCCTGACCCATCGAAATCGAGGCGAGGGATCGTCGTCCCCACTCTCGCGGCGACTTCAGCAATCCGCTGACTTCACCCGGGAGATCGATATCCGTGCGCTGGCCGAATCCGAAGGCCTGAAGATAGCGATAGATCCGTTGTTCCCCGATCAACATTCCGGTCTTTGCCGCGCCGATATTGCTGGACTTTTGAATCATCTGCGCGAACGTCATCCATCCGAGCTTTTCATGGTCATGAATGGTCGTATTCGCAATCATCATCCGGCCGTTTTCACCGAACACCATGGAGCCGGGCATCATCACTTTTTCTTCAAGCGCAGCGGCCGCTACCACCACCTTCATGGTCGAGCCCGGCTCGTAGGTATCCGTCAGAGCGCGATTTCGCCAGCGATCCGCCGTCAACGCAGCAACAGTATTTGGGTCGAATCGCGGACTGACGGCCATCGCGAGAATCGCGCCGGTTGAGGGTTCCATCACAATGATGGTCCCTGATTTCGCACGGGCATGATTGACGGCCTCTTCCAGTTCTTTTTCGGCGATGTATTGGATGACCTCGTCGATCGTCAGAGTGAGCGCATGCCCAGCCGCCGGAACTTGTTCGCGCAACCCTTTCGGGAATACCGTCCGGCCCAACGCATCACGCTGTAAAATTGTGACTCGTTTTTCACCGTGCAGCTGCGCCTCGTATCGACGCTCCAATCCCTCAAGGCCTAACCCGTCCATACCGACGAATCCGAGTACATGGGCGAGCAACGGGCCCTTGGGATAAAATCTTCGTCCCTCCATCACCACGCCAATGCCATCGATCGACAACTGCTCCAGCCGATGGCCCTGCTCGGGCTCGACCTTTCGCGCCAACCAGACGAAATGCTTATCCTGGCGAAGCTTCTTTTCAATTTCGTCCCGGCGAATATGCAGCACGGGAGACAGAGATCGGGCGGCACTGGCAGGACTGTCGAGCGATGTCGGTACGCCGAATATGGATGGCACTTCCATGTTCATCGCCAGTACCTTCCCGTGTCGGTCCGTCACCGTCCCTCTGGCTCCTTCCAAGGACACGCTCTTTTGATGCTGCCGATCTGCCCTGGCCGTGAGTTCTGCCGCTTGCAGGACTTGCAGCGTCACGAGCCGGAATAAAATCACGCCGAATCCAGCTAGGAGTAGAAGCAGCAACAGATAGCGCCGGACGCGCGAAGGCCCCATCCTTATTTTTCTCCTCTTGGTGTCGGCATACTGCGAGCGACGCGCACCTGCTCAACGGACGGCGTTGCCAGTACCGGCACGGCCGGCTGCGGATGGATGATGAACACCTGTCCCTGTTGCGGCGGAATCAACCCCAACTTGTCCGTCGCCACCTTGGCGATTCGTTCCGGAGCCGTCAGCGCAGAAAACTTGACTTGCAGCTGATCGCGCTCCCGTTCGAGCAAGACCTTCTGCGTTTTCAATCGCTCGATGTGGTAACCTAACCGTACGACATCCACACGTTCCCACACGAACACAAACACCAGGCACATGCCGGCGATGATCGTGATGGCTTTCATGCGTGCCCCTCCTTCGCGATCCGCTGAATCACCCGCAACTTGGCGCTCCGGGATCGAGGGTTACGACGGACCTCTTCTTCTGTTGGAACCTGCGGCCTCTTTGTCAAAATTTCCAACTCGTCACTGGTCTGAACGGAGAGGGCGCGAAAGGTTTGCTTCACGATGCGATCTTCGAGGGAATGGAACGAAATCACGCAGAGTCGCCCTCCCGGTGCCAAGAGCCCGGCGGCATCGCGGAGGGCAGGCTCGAGATGATCCAACTCCTGATTGACGGCAATGCGAAGCGCCTGAAATGTACGCGTCGCGCAGTGGATACGACCGCGACGATAATGGCCGGGCACGGCCGATTCAATCACCGACGCCAATTCGCTCGTGGTTGTGAACGGCCGCTCTGCACGGACTCGAACGATTGCGCGCGCGATTCGCCGTGAGTAACGTTCTTCGCCGAACTGGTAAATCATGTTGGCGAGATCCACTTCGTCCGTTCCATTCACGATATCAGCCGCTGTCGCACCGCTGCTTTGATCCATCCGCATATCGAGGGGACCCTTCGATTGAAAGCTGAATCCGCGGGACGGATCATCGATCTGCGTTGAAGAGACGCCCAAATCAAACAATGCCCCGTGAACCTCTCGAATCCCCCGATCACCGAGCAGCCGCTTTAAGTCCACGAAATGACCTTGTATGAGCACCACGCGATTGCCGAACTGCTCCAGCCTTTGACGTCCCGATTCAATGGCTTGCATGTCCCGATCGATCCCCACGACGATCCCGCTTGGGCCGCTTGCAACAAGGATTTCTGACGCATGCCCACAATACCCCACTGTGCAATCGAGAAAGACTTGTCGATCTTTGGGCTCGAGCCAAAAAAGCACTTCTGCAGGCATAACAGGTACGTGCCCACTATTGCCCCAGAATCCTTGATTTCCAATTTCACCCACAATCTCCCACTTAGCGGCGGAGTATACTCTTCGTTAAGACATTGTCAATAAAAAATTCATAGGTTTATGAAGGTTTGTAGGCTTCACAAAAAGCCGCATTTTGAGCCAAGGACGTGGGGTGAATACTAACGCAGGACTCGAATGAGGACTACGCGATTTGGGGGTTTTCTATAAGGCACTACTCCATCGTCACTAGGAACAGCACGTGATGTTGGGAGGTAATGCGAGAACCAGTGCAGTTTTTCAGCGTTCCGGCTAGGGATACAGCTTGTACAGCATCCGCGGGAACGGAATCGTCTCACGAACATGTTCAAGTCCACAAATCCAGGCGACGGCGCGCTCGATGCCCATCCCGAATCCGGCGTGCGGCACGGAACCGTACTTGCGAAGATCCAAATACCACTTGAAGGCTTCTTCAGGAAGATGATGTTCCTGCAAACGCGCACGCAGCAACCCTAAATCGTGAATCCGTTGCCCACCGCCGATGATTTCTCCATAGCCTTCAGGAGCCAATACATCCATGCAGAGCGCAAGATCTGGCCTCGCCTCGTCGGGCTGCATGTAAAATGCCTTGAGCGCTGTTGGATAGCGATGGACAATGACGGGCCGATCGAATTCTTGTGAAAGAATCGTCTCTTCGTCTCCACCGAAATCATCGCCAAGCTTGGTGAGATTACCTTTCTTTTGCAGAATGGCGATCGCCTCTTCGTACGTCACGCGTGGAAACGGCGGCAAGACCCGCTCGAGTTTGCTGATGTCGCGTTCCAATACCGCAAGATCCTTCCCTCTCTCCTCAAGCACGCGCTGGACAATGGCGGCTAAGAACTGTTCGGCTAACTCCATCATGTCGGCCAATTGCGCAAACGCCACTTCAGGCTCGACCATCCAAAATTCCATCAGATGCCGACGCGTTTTGGATTTTTCGGCGCGGAACGTCGGACCGAAACAATAGACCTTGCCGAATGCCGCGGCCGTGGCCTCGCTATAGAGCTGTCCGCTTTGCGTCAAATAGGCCATCTCGTCGAAGTATTGCGTTTGAAAGAGCGTGGTCGTACCTTCGCACGCGTTTGGTGTGAAAATCGGTGAATCGACGAGGATAAAACCACGTTCGTCAAAAAAATTCCGGCAGGCGCGAATAATCTCGTGACGGATGCGGAGAATGGCGTGTTGACGATGTGAGCGGAGCCAGAGATGTCGATGCTCCATGAGGAATCCCACCCCGTGATCTTTCGGTTGGATCGGAAAGGGCTCTGCAATGTGCACCGCCTCAATGCGGTTTACGTCGAGTTCATAGCCTCCGGGGGCTCGCTCGTCTTGTCGAAGTTGGCCGGTCACAATCAGAGATGATTCTTGCGTGAGGCTGGCAGAGACGGCGAATTGCTCGTCTCCAACCGCCTTCTTGCTCACGACCGCCTGCATGTCTCCGGTCCCATCCCGCAAGGTTAAAAAATGGAGTTTCCCGCTGTCCCGGCGGCTTCGCAGCCATCCACGAATGGTCACTTCCTCTCCCACATGTCTCGCCGCAGCTTCAATTGCCATCACCGACATCGAAATTGACCTCCTTTGAAATCAGCTCGGATCGCAGCGTAGCGGATTGCGACGACCCATTCAAGAACGCACAGTTTCACCGGTTTGATTGACAAGGTCCCGAGGGGAGATGAGAATGAACGTATGCGACAACTCCAGAACCTGGGCGCATTCTTCCGGATCGGCCTCTTGGCTGGAACGGCTGCTACGAGCTGCATGATAGCCTCCACGGCATTTGCTGCTTCGCCACTTTATTATTGCCCTGATCGAAAAGCGGACCAGCAGTATTCGGCGACTAAGGGACCAGGCTGCGTGCCGCTCGTAGAAAAGGAACGCTCAACAAATGAACATAACGGCGGCAAGCCGCAGCGGGATTTCAAAATCGACAACCTTCAGAGCGAGGTCACGAGTTTTCTTACCAAATACCGTCGGTTTCTCGATTGTTGTAAGACTGATCTGAACGAGCTTCGCGAGATCGAGGAATTGGGCGACGAGGTCAATCAACTATTGACGTCTACTCAGGCCAACCTCTCGAACTATTCGCTCGCATCGCGCGGCATTATGCTCCGCGAAATGATTCCACGCGTCGCCAAAGCAAGAGGCGATCTAAAAATCCTGCGTGCGCGTTTGGAAAAGATGAACGACATGTCCAACCGTCGCGACACCCTCAGCTTTGAAGAGGCGGGACGCGAATCGCAACGAATAGGAGATTTGGAAGAGTCGATCGAACGGGACATCCGCGCGCCAAAACTGCCTGGAAGCGCCAAAACCGGCGCAGATATCGGCGTGGCACCGGCTGTTGGCCCCAGCATCGGCCGAAGCCCAAAAACAGGCCCCGATATCGGACGAGAAGGATTGACCGGTCAGGACATCGGCGCTTCTCCCAAGAGCAGTCGAGATATTGGAGGCAGCGGGCCAACAGGATTCGAGATTGGCGCAGCCGGGTCGGGCGGGACCTATGATCGGCGAGTCTTCCCTGAATCAGGAGACCTCATCCGGCGTGAATTCGACGCTTCAGCGATCGACGGTGGACTCCAGCATCTCTGATTCAACCGTCGGTTCAAGCATCAATTCCTCCAATGTCAACTCGAGCATGCAGGATACCTCTGTGGGTTCGTCCTTCGGAGGCTCGTCGGTCGGTTCCAGCTTACAAACCCGTTAATCTTGCTTGCGAACAATCTTCCGCTTGTCACCGTGGAGGAGCAGCGCTGTGACTGAGTGAAGGCATCGGCTCCCATGTCTCTCCCGCATCCCGACTACGATAGAGGCCGCTCCCATTCGTTCCCGCATAGAAAAGCTCCGGATCCGTGGCGCTCTGCGCAATCGTTCGGATGTTTGTTGATGGCAAATCCTTTATTGAGCGTCTTCCAGGTCATCCCTCCATCCTCGCTTCGATGGACTCCGTCCCGACCCTGTAATATAGATCACGCCTTTTTTCGTGCGGTCCAGTATCATCGCAATGATCATCTGATCGGAAAGCGACTCCCCGATCCGCACCCAGGACTTAGCCCCATCCGTGGTTTTGTAAAGACCAGCGAGCGTCGCCACATACACAGTCTCGGGCTCGAAGGGATCGACCTGTATCGACGTCACATTCAACGCACGCGACGTCTTTATCATCTCAGGCGGCACTAATCCGTTATTCACCTTCTCCCAATGCCCGCCCTCATTAATCGACTTATACACCCCTCCGCTCGTACCGGCATAAAGAATCGCGGGCCGAGTCGGGTCCATGTCGAGTGTCACGACCATGAGCACTTCCTTCATTCCCTCCATCCTCTTTGTCCAGTTGCCGCCGCCACTCTTCGTCTCGAAGACGCCCATCGTCGTCGCGAGGAAGATATGGTTGCTGTCGGATGGATCGAACACGAACTGGTTCACCACCGACGAAATCGTGGCATCATCCAATCCGGAGCGCATCGAAACCCATCGCTGTCCGCCATCATAGCTTTTGTAAGACCGCATCGCCCTTCGTGCCCGCATACACCGTTGCCGGATAAGCCGGATCAACTGCCATTGCGATCACGCGCGAATGGCTCATGCCCTTGGAGAGATTCGTCCATGTCTGCCCGCCGTCACGTGACTTATAGATGTAGTCGTTCGTGGCGACATACATGATGTCAGGATTCTTCGGGTGGAGCTGAATGACGACGATGGGATCGCTGCGATCGCAGCCGGTGAGAAGCCAGGTCAGAAGGACAAAAAGGCGACAATGAGCAGTCGCGCAAGCACATAAGGGCGGTCTGGCTGCTCTTTGCCATCCCTTCTTGTGGCCTATCGATAGTTCGTAAACTGCAAATCGATGCCAAAATCCTTCCCTCTGAGAAAGGCCATTGCCGATTGCAGCTCGTCCTTGCTCTTGCCCAGCACGCGCACCTGCTCGCCCTGAATCTGTGTCTGCACTTTCAATTTTGACTCCTTGACGGCCTTCGAAATCTCTTTCGCTTTGTCGGACGCCATCCCGCTCTGAATTTTCGCCACCTGCCGCACCGTCCCGCTCAACGCCGGCTCAATGGCCCCTGAACTAAACGCCTTCAACGACACGCCGCGCTTCACGCACTTGGTCTTGATGATGTCCTGAACCGCATTGAGTTTATACTCGTCGTCTGACACGACGACGAGCTCCTTTTCCTTTTCTTTAAGCGTGATCTCCGTCTTAGAGTCCTTGAAGTCGAACCGCTGCTTGATCTCCTTCGTCGCCTGATCAAGCGCATTCTTCAGCTCCTGCATGTTCACTTCCGACACGACATCGAACGAAAACTGATCAGCCACGGTCGCCCTCCGCATCAGGTCGAATTCAGCAACAGCCTGCGTCGTGTGGCAAGCGGAAGCCATCATCCTCTTGCTTGACAGCGCCGTCTGCATTCTTCCCGCCGAGCCCCCACCCGCCATCACCACGACTTCACTGCTGGTAAACGGCTGTTTCAGAATGACATAGCCGTACCATTGCCTCATACTGTCGCTCAACACGATCAAACCAAGTATGGCCACCACCGCCACCAGCACCGCATCGAGATACAATGGCAAATGCCTGCACCAGCCGCCAATGTCGCCGCCTTCGCCAGGAACATTCCGAACATCTCATAGGATCCGGCCAGCGTAATCAAGCCGACAAAGAGCATCGGCACCGCCGTTACCCAGAGATAGGGCGATTTCCACATCTTGATCAACACCGTCGTCCCGATGCAGAGCGCCAGTGTTCCCAGCAACTGATTCGCTGCGCCGAACATCGGCCAGATCGTCGAAATGCTCCCCGTCCCGATCAAGTAGGCCCAGGCCCCGACGACAACGCCGCTGCTCAGCAGCACGCCGGGCCACCAATTCATCCGCCGAAACGGGGCATACACCCGCCCCGCCATTTCCTGAATAAGATAGCGCGCCACGCGTGTCCCCGTATCGATCGTCGTCAAGATGAACAAGCGCCTCGAACACCAGTGCGAACTGATACCAATAGGCCATCAATCCCGACATGCCAGGCAGCGCTGAAAAAATCGAGGCCATGCCGACCGCAAGAGACACAGCACCGCCAGGCCGCCCGGCGACATCCACCTCAACCAACTGCGACAGTTCGGCAATCCGCGACGGCGAGAATCCCATCGCCGTGAGCGCATCAGCTGGAAAGATTCGTATTGATCGCCAGATAGTCGCCGGGAATCAGCACCGAGGCCGCTATCAACGCCATCACCCCGACGAAACTTTCCAGCAACATCGCCGCATAGCCCACCACCGCCTGTGATTCCTGCTCGATCATCTTCGGCGTCGTGCCGGACGACACCAGCGCATGAAAGCCCGACACCGCTCCGCAGGCAATCGTAATGAAGAGAAAAGGGAAGAGCGTGCCCGGGATAATCGGCCCGCCTCCGTTGGCGAAGCTCGTCACGCGCGGCATTTCGATCGTCGGCGCCATGAGAATGACGCCGAAGCCAAGCAGAACCACCACGCCGAGCTTCATAAAGGTCGAGAGATAGCCGCGAGGCACCAGCAGCATCCAGCCGGGCAACACCGAAGCGAGAAAGCCGTAGCCAGCCAAGAGCCACACCAGTGTCGTCTCGTCGAACTCGAACCAGCCAGGCATACGATGACTGCGCGACCACACGCCCGAACAGCACCGCTGCAATCAACAGCACCACGCCCAGTACCGAGACTTCCGCCACTGCGCCCGGGCGAAACTTCTGGAGATAGAAGCCCATGATGAAGCCGATGGGAATCGTCATCGCAATGGTGAAGGTGCCCCAGGCATTGTGATAGAGCGCATTCACCACGGCAAAGCCCAGCCCTGCCAGCGCCACCACCACAATAAAGAGTACCGCCACCGCCGTCGCCGTGCCGGTCACCAAGCCGAGTTCGTCGCGCGCAATTTCCGGAAGCGATCGCCCATTGCGTCGCATCGACGCCACGAGGATGATGAAGTCCTGGACCGCTCCCGCCAGCACCGCGCCGATCACCAGCCAGAGAAAACCAGGGAGAAAGCCGAACTGCGCCGCGAGCACCGGCCCCAGCAGCGGTCCAGCGCCGGCAATCGCCGCGAAGTGATGGCCGAAGAGCACGACTTTATTGGTGGGATGAAAATTCACCCCGTCGTTCAAACGCACGGCCGGCGTAATGCGCTGATTGTTCAGCTCGATTACGCGCTGTCGCAAGCCAGCGGCCATAGAAGCGATAGGCCAGCACATAGATGCATGCCGCCGCGACAACGAGCCAAAGCCCATTCACTTTTTCGTTTGGGTTGACGAGGCCAGCCACCTGAGCAAGAGCGACAGCGCCAAGGACGGCGAGCAGGGCCCACAGCAAGGACGAGGCCGATTTCATGCGCGGCATCGTATCACAAGAGAACTGAAGCCTGTAATCAAGCAAACCAGAGCTCACCATGCGACGGCTGATTCCCATCGCCGGCGGCTACTAAGTGGTCCTTCCAATCTTGTTCGTTTTGTCCTTCTCAGAATGGCACCTGGAACACCTGAACTGTTTCGACTGCGCATGCTCCACGAGCACGTCTTTTCTCCTTCCAAGTCGCTCGTGAGGGTCGCTGCCCACCGGTGACCGGATAAATCGGGTCCCAACTTGCCGCAGGCCGTTGTAATTCGATGCAACGGCGAAGCCTGTATTGTTTGAGCTCTGCGAGTTTACAGGCTTCGAGCAGGCAAGGCGTAGTTGGGTAATTCCCACGTGTCTCTCTATGGCGCACGCGGCTGCTGACGCCTGCATCAGTGGCCTGCTGAGTCTTGCCGTAGCGAAGCAACGCGGCCCTCACCTCGCGGGTGGCACAGATGTTCGACGTTCCGTTCGACTGCTAGTCGGGACAGAACAAGTTTCTGGGTCAAGCGTGGCAGAGCGTGACGGCAAACCAGCAGGGCGGTGACAAAGCGGAAGCAGCCTCGGCTGCCTTTCTTCCCCCTTCGAAAGTAGGAGGAAATTTCCGACCAGCTGCCGGGAATTTCCGTCATTTTTTGGTTGGTTGCCCCTGCACCGTCCCTTTACCTTGAACCTCTGCATGGACAGCTTCGAAAGTCTTCCTGCTTATCAACTAGTTCTACGATGCCCTTCTTTGTAGGTATTCCTCTGGCCTCGGCATTGCACAATTCGGGGTCATGCTTAATCAGCTTAAAAGGAGATGGAACATGTCACCCTTGATGTTGATCATGCTCATTAGTCTCGTCCCCTTTCCTATCCTGGCCGTCGTGATACTTGCTGATCGCTGGATGAGGCCGAACCAGGAGGCGATATCGTGACGATGCTTCCAGAAAGAGGGCCGATCACTTTCGGCGAACAGGTCAGTCTGATGACCAAGCAACGCCACCAGTTTCGCATGCCCGTCTCTCGACGCGGTCTTGTGATGCAACAGAAGACCACAGCTCTCTGTGAGTTGAGGGACATCACGGAACAAGGGCTGCACTTCTCCACGGACTTGCCGCTCGCCCTGGATGAGACGGTCCGCATCGAGTGCCAACTGGATGTGGATTGCATCATTCACTGCGAAGTCTTTATCACTCATGCTCAGTCTCCAAACTTCGGTGGACGGATCACCCACCTCTTGCCGGAACATCAGCAACAGTTGGTGCTGTTCATTCAACGCCTGATCATTACCAGCATGACAGGGCTGTAATGATGGCTCCTTCACACCTCGATCTTCCACAGTGCCAGCCATCGTCTTCCCAAGTGGTCCCGATCCTTTGCCTGCTCGGGGTCGTGGCATTGCTCAGTTCGATCACACCCACACTCAAGTACGTCCTTCAGCATAGTGGCTTAACCTTTCTTTCTATTGCCGGTGGACGCATTATCATCGGCTTTCTTTTTCTCGTCTGCATCACGGCTTATCAGGACTGGAGAGGACTCCGTGCCTTGGATGTCATCGAAGGGGCGCGGCTTGGCGCGCTTGGCCTATTGGGTGTCGGTTCGTATGCGATCGCAGCCTATGGGCTGATGTACACCAACGTCACCCATTATGCCCTGGTCTATAGTCTCCTCCCCACTTTCACCGCTCTCTTCAGCTGGTGCCTCGCAAGAGAACATCTATCGTTCTTCAGCCTATTAGGCATCGTCCTCTCATGGACAGGGTGTCTCATCGCATTGGGTCGTAACTTCGAATCCGGCACGATAGACCTCGGCTTGGGCGATGCCCTTGTGTTCTTATTCACCCTCATGATGGCAGCACACCTCGTTCTCAGCATGCACATTGTCCGCCGTCACGGGGTGCTCACTGCCAATACGGCGATGTTCGCGACGAGCGCCGTCTTGGTTTCAGGATGCACCGTCGCATGGGGCGAGCCTGCGCCGCCGATCCATCTCACATGGACCATCTGGGGCGCCGTGCTCTTCATCGGACTCGGGACTGCCATTGTCTTCCTCCTGCGTTGTCGGTCCCTGCAGTCCATGACTCCTGCGACGGTGGGGGCTTACCACAATTTCATTCCCATCTGCACGATCGGCATCGCACACCTATCGCTGGGAGAGCCGCTCACCCCACTGACAGTCAGCGGGGCGCTGGCCGTCATGTTGGGAACCGAGCTGGTGCGCCGCGCGCCAGTCCTGTCCATCTCTTCCGTGAGGAATGCCTTGACGCCGTCGAGGTTCACCAGGGTCTGTTCATCTCCTGCACAAACGAATAGATTCCGCTAACCCGCTCATTCCCACGAATCGCCCCTCTTAGGAGGGATGTCTTATTCATCCTCTTCACATTACACTAGACTTATTATGGATGAAGTCAGACCGTATCATCGCGGGCTCTATCGCCTTCCATTGAACTATCCCGCCATGTACTGTATGACGTCGACTGTCGGGGAAGGAAAAATTTCGAACCTGTCAGCCGTGGGATGCTCGCTCGAAACCGATGAACCGTTGTCTGAAAATCAGCAGGTAGCCCTGCGCCTGTTACTCCCTGACAAAACAGAATCATTGCCAATTGATGCGGCGGAAGTCAGGTGGGTGCAAGGGACTCGGGCTGGCATCGAGTTCGTTCAAATTGACCGCGAGGCCAACCTTCGCTTACATACGTTTGTGTGGGATAAGATGGTCGAAAGAATCCAGTCCATTCAACAGCATCGCACCACGTCAGGCTAACAGGAAATCGCACTCCTCCAGTCAACGAACCTCACCGGTGCCGGGTCTTCCCCATCACGGCCAAACAGACGAGTCCGATACCGATCCAGACCAGTTCGCGGAAGCGTCGCAGGAGCGCAAAGGTGATTCCGGTAACATCAGTATAGCCGAACGCTTTCATGAGCAATAAATTCCCGCCGTCTTGCGCGCCGAGACTCCCGGGGATGAAGAAGGTTCCGCCTTTGATAAAGACGGACAGGGCTCCAATCGATATGGCGGATAGCACATTCGCCGGTCCCCCCAGATAGGAGATGATCACGAAGACTTCCAGCGCCTCGGCCAACCACCCCAGAAAATAGCAACCGGTCGACGCATAAAACCTCCATTGATGGTGGGTATAGAAATTCAGGATGGTCTGGTCCAACGAATTCAATTGCTCTTCCCGCACTTCGAGAAAGCCGATGCGAAGACCGAACTTCCGAAGCATTGCCAGAATCCATGTAAACAGTCCATGCCGCTGCACGAAGATGAATGCGACAATCCCGAACAGCAACAAACCCACGCCGAGCAACCCTGCCGCAATAAGCTGCCCGGATGACCCGTTCGATCCCATGATCCAAAAACCCAATGCGATCCCAACCAGAATGAACAAGACTTGCGCGATCGTCATGGTCGTCTTGGCGATCACGACGGATGCCAGCCCCTCGACCATCGGTACGTTGCGTTTCTGAAGTAGATAGGCTTTGAGAGGCTCGCCGCCGACGTAGGCGGTGGGTGTCGTCATATTCACGACTTCGCCGGCCGTTCGAATCCCCAGCACCTGCCAGAACGGAATATCCTTTGCCGATGGCCCAAGCGTCAATTTCCATCCATACGCTTCGAGTACGTACATGATCACGGAAGGAATCAGTATAGCGAGGAGCGCGGCAGGACCGAGTCGCGCCGCCGCATCGTAGATGTTGCCGGGACCGATATGCCAAACCAGGAGACTCAGGGTGAGAAGACCGAGACCCAGTAGGAGATAACGCAACACGCGGGATTAGATACTCATGCTTTCGCTGTCACGACTGCAGATGGACGGATCACCCACACCATAACCAGAGCAAACATGATCGACCCGATGGCGGCAATCCAGAGGAACCACTCGAGCTTGCCGAACAAGGCAAAGAGAAACACCACCACGGAAAAATCTCGGCTGGCCACGTTCTTGAGCATGAAATCGGACCAGGCCGCATGGACGGGTGTCTTCCATTCACTTGCCGTTTTGATTTTTTGCGCCCTGTTGACCAAGGCAAACGAAAGAAGGTTGCCGAGAATGGCTGCGACACCCAACCCGAGCGGAATCCAGGCCTGATCGCTGCCCGCCGCATGCAGATAGGCGCCGATCGCCATGCCACCAAAGATCGCCATGTGTACGACGTTGTCCATGGCGATATCCAACCAGGCGCCGAAAGGAGATTCGGTAAACGTGAGGCGCGCGACTTCGCCGTCGCTACAGTCGATGACAGCCGCCAATTGAAACAGCAGCGCCGCAGCAACCCCGGCAATGTAGGTGCCGAACCCAAATACCACCGCCGCCAGCAGCCCGACTAGAGTCGCCACCATCGTAATGACATTCGGCGACACCCCCAGCGCAAGAAAGATTCGTGTGAACCAGCGGGAAAGCTTCCGATTGAAGTACCGATCGATGAACCCTTCGAATTCTCCCTTCAACGACGAAAATAATTGACGCTCGGCCTGCCGCACGTCGGCCGACGTGCAGACCGGCTGATACCAGCGGGATGGATCGGCTCCTGTGGCCACGATTCGCACGCGACCATCTATTGCGGCACGTTGCAGCCAGCGGCTGATTGGCACGGTTCCGGTCTCGCCCGCCAACCTTCCGGCTGTCCTCAATTCGGACGCTGGCAGGACCATGAAGTCTGCAATCCCACTCCAGTTGCTGCCCAACGTCACACCGCGTAAGGGTGTCTGTTCCGATTGACTGCAGGTGTTCGTTGGATGCCTGCATGACTACCATCGCCTGTCCTTCTTGAACGTCCTGGCGTAGCTGCTCGATCAACTGGCGGGAAAATACCGTGCTAACACCGGATAATAGACAGAACCCATGCACTTCAGCAGCCAGAGACTCCCAGGTGCGGGGATCGTCAAGTGGAAATTCACGAATCGGCATCCATCGAACAGGAATCGTCACGCGCGGCCCTTTGCCCAACGCCTGCTTCAGTTGGTCTTCTTCCGGTCCGGCGAGCACGATCAATTGCCTGATGCCGGCACGCTGGAGCGTCAATACAGTCCGTTGAAAGAGACCAATGCCGACGATCTGGGTCAACGGCCCCAAGGTCTTCCGTACGGACCCGCCGAGCAGATCAATAGACGGCAACAGAATGGCCGTTGAGAGTCCCTGCAGTTCCGTTCCCTTCTCCAGCGCTCGTTCACTCATATTCGTACCATCGAATGGTCAGCGGACCCTGACATAGATTCCTATAACTTTGGCAACACATCCCGTTCCGCTTTCGTCGACGTCTTCCGGAAAATCGATCTCGGTCCAGGGCAGGCCGCCGATCTTTTCATGCCCGACCTTGACGTCACGGAAAAAATCGATGAGCGCATCTTCGTACTCCATCTGCCAGGCCTCACGATCCACAAACGTCCGCAACGACGCGACCACATGCGGCGTGTCCGCGTGGCGGACTTTGAGAAACCCGACGCCCTCTCCCGCATAATCATACCGCGACGGCATCTTTTTCGTCAGCGCAATGACGCGTCCTCCTTCGGCCACTACCATGCATTCCTCGCCGGTCTGCTTGACGGAATCGTCCATCAACAGCGCATTGGGGTAGGGCGACTGTACCAGGCGCCGCAGAATTTCCCGATGAAAGAGCACGTCGGCATCCATGATCATCACGTCGTCATCCAGCGCCGTGCGCGCAATCCAGAGCGAGGAAATGCTGCCGCGATGGAACTGCTCGTTGACTAAGAAATTCACGCGCAGGCCAAAGGATTTGGCCTCCACCGCCGCGCGAATCATCTCCTGCTTATACCCCACGACGATGTCGGCACGGTGAATGCCGAGACTAGCAAGCGCCTCAAGGTAGCGATGACAGCAGGCTCTGCCCCCCGATCTCGATCAGACATTTGGGACGATGCTGCGTGACCGGCCAGAGGCGCTTGCCGACCCCGGCGGCCAGGATGATGGCTTTCATTACGGCTTGCCGGCCTGTTCGAAGGCGTCGAGGAATTCCGTAAACTGCGCTTCAGTCAAGGCGCCCATGTTGGCGATGCGGAAAATCTTGTTCTCGAGATTGCCCTGGCCGGCATATATGACGTAGCCCTGCGCCTTGAGTCGATCGTGCAGCGTCTGATACGCGAGCCCCTCCGGCAGATAATAGGCCGTGATACTGTTGGATTGCCGCTCTGGTGTCAGAACCGGTTTGATCCCGATCTTCGCCATTCGCTCTCGGATCAACATCGCCATCTTCTTGTACCGCTGAATGCGCTTGGCCACACCTTCTTCCAACAGTTCATTCAACGCCTCGTCGAACGCGTAGTAGATTTGCACAGCCGGGGTGAAGGGAACTGTGCCTCGCCCTTGATCATCGACGTAGTGCGTGAGATGCAAGTACAAGGATCGTTTCGGATACGCCCGCATCCGCTCCAGAAATCCTTTGCGCACGAGGACGAAAGACACGCCGGGGAACCCTTGGATACATTTCCCCGCCGTACCAGCCACCATATAAATGTTCGACCCGGCAATATCGATATGCTCTCCGGCCAAGGCGCTGACAGCGTCCAGAATGAACACGCGATTCAGGCTGTCGACGACCTCGGCAATGTCCTTCCCGGGATTCAGCAAACCGGTGGTCGTTTCATGATGGACCATTCCAACGGCATGGACCTCCGGATGTTGCCGGAGTGCTAAACGCAACCGCTCGGGGTCCGGCCGTTCCGTCCAGTCGTGCTTGAGTTCCGAGACGCCCAGCCGATGCAGACCGACCATCTGCGACATGCGTTCCCCATAGACGCCGTTGTTGATGATCAACGCTCGTTTGCCATGGGGAATAGAGGACATCAGGGCTGATTCGACCGCTGCCGTGCCGGATCCGGTGATCAGGACTGCCGCATAGTCCGTTTCCGCGCCGGGCACAAATGCCTTCAACAGCTTCGCTTGAATACCGTGCTGCAATTCGATGAATTCGGACTCCCGATGGCAGATATCCGGACGCAAGAGCGCCTGCTTCACGCGATCCGACACATTCACTGGCCCTGGATTTAAGAGCATCATGGTTCAACCTTATGAACTGAGGAGTGGATGGTGCTATTCTATCGCTTTCATAAACCGTTTCGTAATCTCCGGCGGATCGAGGACGATCCGTCCGGCATCTTCGGCAAACTCGTTGACCTTGACCAGCAACATGCTCGGCCCGTCTTTCTTCAGCATATCTTTGAACTCATAGACTAGATCGTCTTGATCCAGTACGCGTTCAACATTCACATAGCCGGCGGCCTTCGCAACCTTTTCCAGCGGAACTACGTTCGAAATCGTCGGCTGATTTCCGGTGGTCCCGTATACTTCGTTGTCGAACACCACATGGATGAAATTCTTCGGCTTCAAGGCGCCCACCGTCGCCAATGTGCCCATGCCCATCAAGACGTTGCCGTCGCCGTCGAAGGTGACGACCTGTTTATTCGGCTTGGCCAGCGCCACTCCCAACGCAATGGCCGCCGCATTGCCCATCGAGCCGATCATGTAAAAGTGCGTCGGCCGATCCGCAATCTTCTGGGCTTCGCGCGAGGGAAAGCCGTTGCAGATGATCACGGGCTGGTCAGTGAGCAATTCAAGTAGTGCCGCCATCGCTTGCGCGCGGCTGATCAATGTCCCCTGCTTCGGGCCTCATGGATGCAACCCTTTCACGACACCTTTGGTAATGAATAGCGCCACGGGAACTCGCTGCTTCATAAACGTTTCCGCCACCCACTTGAAATCTTCGATCGCCGTTTTTTCGGTCAAGGTCCGATGGGGGATCTTCATGGTATCGAGGAACTGTGGCATCACCTCGCCCATCACCAAATGCTCCGGCGCATCCTTGCCCCCCTGGCCTCGCCAGGAGACGATCAAAATACACGGCTGGCGGTAGATCACGTTAAGAGAGATCAGGGTGTTGAGCGAGGTGCCAAGCCCGGAATTTTGCATGAGCACGGCGGGAATCTTCCCGCCCATGTAGGCCCCCGCAGCCATCGCAACGGCTTCGTCTTCCCGGACCGCCGGCGTGTAGAGACGCAGGTCCATCAATTCCGCGATGATCCCACCCAGGATCGAATCGGGAACTCCGGTAAAGAAGTTCACCCCCATGTCCTGCATGGCTTGCACGAAGACATCGCTTTCGATCATCGTCTGCCTTTCTTCAATTCGACTGCAAGTGAAAAGCGCGGCGCATTATAAGCCATGCCTCGACGCTTTCTCAAGGAAATGAACCCGTTGCGCCTCGCGGCACAGCATGGTAGCGTGGAATAATGCGGGTGATGTTAGGACTGGTGGGACTTTTTCTGCTTCTTCTCCGTCCTTCGCTCTCAGACGCCGTGTCCATGACGAACGATCCGAAGGGATTTCAGAACATTGTTTGGGGGGCGGCGCTGAAAGTACGAACCGATCTTGAACCGACGCGCAAAGGCCCTAACATCATCGAGTACCAATTCAAAAACACGCCGCCCTCGTTTGCGAATATCCCCGTCGAAAGTGTTCGATTGTCCACGGTCGATGATCAATTTGCCCGCGTCACCATCCGCTACCAGGGGGAGGAGACGCACAAACGTATTCTCGCGTACCTCGAGACTGAGTTCGGACGGACGGAGCACCTGCCCGGCCAGATGTTGCGCGGACTCAATCAGCAGTATAATTGGCGAGGGAGCGAATCGGAGATCAACCTCACCTACCAAGCGAGTACGGAGCGGGGATTCATATTTTTGGATAGCAGGACGTTGGCACCTCGCTTCAACGATCTGCTCGCCGACACGGCAGAATAGGCTTATGCGTTCCTGGCGGACCATCCGAGACCAATCATGCCTCCGCACGCTGAACGGCATCCTCCTCGCTCTCTTACTCACACACAGTACGGCGCTCGCAGTGCAGATGAAAGAAGACCCGAAGGGCTTCGAAGGCATCCCCTGGGGAGCCACCCTTTCAGAATCCGAAACGTTTGGAAAGGTAGAAGACTCAGGCCGGTTGAAGACGTATGAACTTAAGGGAGGTCCGCCGACGTTCGGGCCGGCCAAGGTCGAGTCGATGAAATTCACCACCGTCGACGACCGATTCGCCCGCGTCACCGTCCGATACCAGGGCAAAGAGGCGCATGATCAACTGCTCGGGTTTCTCCAATCTCGGTATGGTCCGCTCGATCGCACACCGGGACAATTCGCAGGAGGCGCGGTGAAAATCTTCGCCTGGCAAGGCGTCGAGACCGAGGTCAGCCTGCGCTACGAAACTCGCACAGACCGCGGCATCATCTTTTTCGAAAATCCGTCGCTCGCGAGCCGGATCGAGGGGGCGATGGCACCGGACCCCGACTTAGGCGGCGCCACGTATTAGCGCGTTCGCCCATCTCTTGCAAAACTTTTCATTGACAACAGCACCACGCTTTCGCATCATGCAAACCCATGCATAACGCCACTAAGCTACGTGCCGCCCTCAAGAAACCGGGAGCTCTTAAAGTCGTCGGCGCCCACGACGCCCTGAGCGCCCGCCTCATCGAACGCGCCGGCTTCGACGGAGTCTGGGCAAGCGGTTTCGCCATTTCGGCCTCGCTGAAATGCATTCCCGACGCCAGCTTCATCACCTCCAGCGAACAACTGGAAGTTGAACGCAACATCGCCGACGCCGTGAACATTCCGGTCATTGCCGATTGTGATACAGGTTACGGCAATGCACTGAACGTCATGCGCACGGTGAACGACCGTGAACGAGCCGGGGTCGCCGCCATCTGCATCGAAGACAATGTCTACCCGAAACGCTGCAGCTTTTATGCCGGTGTCCGCCGTGAGTTGATTCCGATTGAAGAACATTGCGGAAAGATCAAAGCGGCTAAGGCGGCTCAGACCGTGCCGGATTTCATGGTGATCGCCCGCACAGAAGCGTTGATCGCCGGTTGGGGCCAGGAGGAAGCGCTGAAACGCGCGGAGGCCTATGCCGAAGCGGGAGCCGACGCGGTGTTAATCCACTCGAAGTCCAAGAAATTCGACGAACTCAAGGCTGTCTATAAAGCCTGGTCCGGGCGCGTGCCGCTGGTCGTCGTCCCGACGATCTTCGATCAAACGACTGCCGCAGAGATGGAAGAGGCCGGGGCTAAGATCATCATTTACGCCAATCAGCCGGTGCGTGCAGCGATCCGCTCGATGCGCGACACACTTGCCCTTATCAAGCAAGACACCAGACCGGGGGCTGCGAATGATCGCATCGTCACCTTGCCGGAAGTCTATGACATCGTCGGTGTGCCGCAAATGGAGCAGGACGAGAAGGCCTTTCTCCCGGTCGGCGGTGAAAAGATCACGGCGATCATACCGGCGGCGGGATTTGAGAAACAATTACTACCGCTGATCGATGACAAGCCCAAGTGCCTGCTGGATATCAAGGGCAAGACGATCCTCGAGCGAGCCGTGGCCGCCCTCAACGATTCGAACATCAAAGAGATCGCGCTCGTCCGCGGGTACAAGAAAGACGCTATCTCGCTGCCCAACATCCGCTATTATGACAACGACCGCTACGAAGAGACCGGTGAGCTGTTCTCGATCTTCTGTGCGGAAAGCGAGATGAAGGGCCGGACGATCGTGCTGTACGGCGATATCATCTTCGACAATACGATTCTCGAAAAGCTCCTCAAGAGTCCGGCCGACATCACGCTTGTCGTCGACTTGGCCTGGCAGGACCAGCAGCAACGCGGCGGCCAGCAGGTCCATATTAATCCTGATTTGGTTACCTTGGCCGATCCCCCCGGGGACAGGCATGTCACCCGATTCGTCCTGCCCGAAGGCGAACACCGCATTGTGAGAATCGGCCAGCATCTTCCGCACGACCAGGCCCATGGTGAATTCATCGGTATGGCCATGTTTTCTGAAACAGGGACACAGACCCTTCTGGATTGTTATCGGGCTTCACAAGAACGGTACAAATCGTCCGGTTTTCACGAAGCAGCCAGTGTCAGCAAGGCTTCCTTTACCGATATGATTCAGGAGCTCATTGACCGTGGCCATCGCGTTCACGCTGTACCGATTTTTAAAGGTTGGATGGAAGTCGATTCCTTCGAGGAATACCAGAAGGCCTGGGCAACTATCCGTCAGTAACCGTTTCCGTAGCACTACGTAATCCCGTCATAGCACATTCCAAATTAGAGCCGTTCTAGCAGCACCCCTCTTCTGGTGGGTGACTGAACCCCTCTCCTTAGGGATAGTCGAATCCTCAGGATGCGGTAGTCTCAAGTTGTCGCGAGAAGACAGACTGCACGAAGGAGGGGATACCACATGAAATCCAGCATCTTCGAACAGAACATGAAAGGGACAAGCGCCCACGCGCCCCTTGATCGCCGCTATGCCGAGCGGGTCCCCATCCATTATCGCGTCACCTATTTAGGAACGGAAGGGGCCAGGCTCATCAAGACGGAAGGATCCCTTAGGGACCTGTCCCAAACCGGATGCAAAGTCCTCGGCACGCTGCTCCCAACTTTAGGAGGCACCCTCACCGTCACGTTGCATTTAGATGACGGCCTCGCCCCTTTATGCCTGACCGATGCCACCGTGTCGTGGATTAAAGGCAGCATGTTTGCGGTGCGATTCCCTAAGCTTGCTGAGGAAGAACGCAAACGCATTCAAGGGGTGATATGGAAACACGTCACTGTGTCACCGTCCAAGAATCACCGAACGGCATTTCGCATCGTCTTGTGACGATAAACCGGGGAATGCGACCATGAGACAGAGAATAAGACCGCTCACCACCGAGAAGCCTGCCCGAGCAAACCAGCGCCGCACAGAGCGGGTTCCGACACAATTCAGCCTGATGTACTCAGGCATGCATGACGGGCAGATGCTGATCGGCAATGGAATCGTCAGGAACGTCTCGGAAGCCGGTATCGGCATCCACGGTAACCACATCGTCAAGCTGGGAATGGACCTGTCACTCTTTATCGACTTACCGGGAGTCGAGGAACCTATCTGTATCGCGGAGAGCCGGGTCTCCTGGGTGTCCGGACGCCGCTTCGGGGTCGAAATGATCACCCCAAAGTCCGAAGTGCAGAATGAACTGCGATTTTATGTGTGGAACCACCTATTTAAGCCATCGAAGAAGAATCATAGAGGCGAGGTGAAGTCATGAAACACGCTAGAGTCCGCGTCGAAAAATCCCTGCACCAGGCCCGTCCGGCCTGCAACAGACGGGTCGAATCTCGAGCTCCCGTGGAGTTTGGATTGATGTACTCAGCCCTGGACGAACGGGGAGCTTTGATCATGGGCGACGGCACCGTCATCGATATTTCCAACAGCGGCTTGGGTATCCGCGGCAATATGGCGGTAAAGACGGGCATGGAGATGACACTGTTTGTCTACCTGCCCGATGGACAAGATCCTCTCTTTGTCTTGGAGGCCCGCGTGGCTTGGTCAGCAGGACATCGATTCGGCGTGGAAATTCTCAAAATGAACCTGCGCGAACGGAATCGGCTGCGATATTTCTTGTGCTCGAATATACGTCAGGACTGATGCACGGAAATCACGCAATGGTACCTGTGAGAGGGCCTTTCACAGTGACCTGACACATTCTTCCCTCCCCTTCAAACGCCTTCAGTAAAGCCGTCCTTCATTGTCACTACGGCGACATTCATGCTAGTCTTGCGGTGAGTAAATACTCACTCACCCTGCAACGGTACGGTCCATGGCAACCAAAACAAAGCGGTCACGCCCCACCAGTCAAGAACGCCAGGCCGGCTTGATTGCCGCAGCGGCCTCGCTCTTTGCCGCCAAAGGATTCAATGGCACGACGACGAAAGAAATCGCGAAATCAGCCGGCGTGAGTGAAGCGCTCGTGTTCAAATATTTTCCCACCAAGCGCGCACTCTATGGGGCGATCCTGGCTGAGAAAGTCACCGTCAACGAGCTCTTAGGGGCCGTCGAAGAGTCGACCAAAAAACGGGATGACCGCCGCGTCTTTACCTTAATCGCCGGCTTCCGAATCAGGCCGGGAGCAGATTCGACGCTCCTGCGGTTACTGCTCTTCAGCGCGCTGGAAGGCCATGAACTATCCGAGATGTTCTTTGGCAAACACCATCGCGTGTTCTACGACCACCTTGCCACTTACATCGAGACCAGAATCGCCGAGGGCGCCTTTCGCAAGGTGGATCCTCTGCTCGCGGCCCGCGCCTTCATCGGGATGGTCGTCCACCATCGTCTGCTCCACGAGATCTTCGCCGTTCCGATGCATCGATCCCATGATGAGACCGTGACGACCTACGTCGATCTCTTCTTGACAGGACTTCTAAAGGAACCGACCGGCTTGATTGCCTAAGGGGAAGACATCATGAATCCGGTCAGGCAGCATCCCATCGTCACACTGGGCATCATCATTTTCTTTGCGATCACGGCGTTGGTGGTCTTCCGCCTGAGCAGCGGCGCCAAGATTGATCAGAAGAAATCCCGCGTCATCACGGTGGGGACGGTCGCGCCGCTGAAGCAGGACCTCGAGATTCGGCTGTCCTATACGGCCGACATCACGCCAAACCAATTAGTCAATATTTTCTCCCGCGTCGATGGCTATATCGCGAAACTGTACGTGGACAAGGGCGACCTCGTGAAGGCGAACCAGTTGCTTTTGGAGATCGACCACCAGGATTATATCCATGCGGTCAACCAGGCGAAGGCCAATCTGGCAGCGGCCAGCGCCAAGGTCACGCAGCAGGATGCCTCGGTCCGTAACGCAAAATTGACGCTCGAACGCATGCAGGCCCTAATTAAAGACCAATTCGTCTCGCAACAGGACTTGGACAATGCGCAGGTGAATTCGGATGCCGCCGTCGCAGCGCTCGAATCACTCCGGGCGCAGGTCAAGCAAATGGAGGTCGCCGTGGCTCAGGCTGAAACCAACCTGGCCTACTCCTATATCCGCGCGCCCTTCGCCGGATATGTCGCCGAGCGCAATCTTGATCTGGGCGCCTATGTGACGGGAGCGGCCACCAGCAACTCGACCACTTCACGCGGCATCCTGAGCCTACACGACATTGAAACCGTCCGGACGCTGATCGAAGTCGTTGAGAAAGACGTGCCGCTGGTGCAGATCGGGCAAAAAGCGGAGGTCCGCGCGGAAGCCTATCCTGACGAGGTATTCGAGGGCACCGTCACGCGGATCGTCCAGGCCCTGAACCGCGCCACGCGCACGATGACGGTCGAAGTGGACCTACCCAACAAGGACCGTCTGCTCAAAGGCGGCATGTTCGCGCGCGTAGAGGTCCTGGTGGGCACCCACCAAAACGCCTTGCAAATCCCCATCGACGCCGTCAGCCGGCTGGAAGATGCTCAATATGTCTATGTGGTGCGCGACGGTAAAGCCGAACGCGTTCCGGTCGAAATCGGCGTACGCGACGAGAACCGCGTCGAGATCACCAAAGGCTTGGATGGCTCTGAACAGGTGATCGTCTCCGGCAAAGACCTCGTTCATGACGGCACGCCAGTCCAGACACGAATCAGCTCACCGTCCAGTGCGACAGGACGCCTAAGCGATATCCAGCTCACCTGCACTCGCCTCAGATCGACGTTATGTGGCTGACCCTCCTCGCTCTACGGAATCGCATCGGCATTTTGATGCTGTCGCTCGCCATGGTGGTCCTGGGCGCCACCTCGCTGAATCGGCTGCCGGTCGATCTCTTCCCCAACATCCAAGTGCCCGTCGCCTTCGTCGGCGTCATCTATAAAGGCGCCCCGCCGCTCGACATCGAACAAAGCGTCGTCTATCCCATCGAGAAAGCCGTCAGTTCCGCATCGAATGTCGAGCACGTCGAATCCTTTGCCAAACAAGGCATCGGCGCGGTTCAGATCTGGTTCAACTGGGGCGCGGACATCAACGTCGGCCAGATGGAGGTGATGCAGCGCATCACCCAGATTCTGAACAGTCTGCCGCCTGGCATTCTGCAACCCTTTATCGTCAAGTTCGACGTCTCCAATATCCCGGTCTCCTTCGTGACGGTCTCCAGCGACGATCTCGACGAACGAGCCCTCTACGACCTGGCCTTCAATACGATCGCGCCGCAGATCGAGCAGATCGCCAACGTCGCCGCCGCCACGGTCGAAGGCGGAAAGATCCGCCAGATCAACATCAACCTCGACCCGGCCCTGCTCAATGCCCGCGGGCTCTCGATCCTCGATGTCGTGAAATCCGTCAAGGCCGCCAACCTGATTTTGCCTTCCGGGCGACATCAAGGCCGGCAATCTCGACTACAACGTCTTCACCAATAACCAGTTCCGCACGGTCGAGCCGATCCAGGACGTGATCGTGAAGGTCAATCAGCAGGGCAACCCCGTGCGCGTGCGCGACGTCGGCACCGTGACCGATTCCTCGGACATCCAGACCAACATCGTCCGCACGGATGGGACGCGGGCCGTCTATCTGCGCGTCAACAAGCAACCCATCGCCAACACCGTCGAAGTGGTGGACGCGCTGCGCGCGGCGCTGCCGAAGATGATCGGCATTCCGCCCAGCGTGAAACTCGGCATTTCCTTCGACCAATCCGTCTATATCCGCCAATCCATCAGCAACCTCATCGAGCAGGCGCTTGCACGGATCGCTGCTGGCTGCGGCCGTCATCTTGATTTTTCTGCGCAACCTCACCAGCACGCTGATCATTTCCGTCGCCATTCCGCTGTCGATCATGGTCACGTTTATCGTGCTCTACTTCACCGGGCAGACGCTGAACGTGTTCACCCTGGGAGGCCTGGCGCTGGGGATCGGCCGGCTGGTCGACGACTCGATTGTGGAACTGGAAAACATCCAGCGGCATCTCAATACGACACCACGGCGCTGGGACGCGATTCTGGAAGCCGCCCGCGAAGTGGCCATGCCGATTTTTGCCTCGACCGTCACGACCGTGGTCGTGTTCCTCCCGATTTTCTTCGTCGTCGGCATCGCCAGACTTGTTGCTGATTCCCGCTGACCGTCACCATCGCCATCGCCCTTTTCACCTCCTTCTTCGTCTCACGCACGGTCACTCCGGCGCTCTGCTACAAATTTCTCAAGCCTGAACAGGAATCCCATCGCTCGATGCCGCGGTGGTTCGTCCATCTTATGGATTGGAGCCGCGCACGCTATGAATCGCTGGACCGTGGGTTACGAAGGATTCGCTCCGCTGGGTCCTCGCTCATCGCAGACTGTTTATCATCGGCGTGCTGGTTATCTTCGGCGCCTCTCTCGCGCTGATCCCGAAGATCGGCACGGAGTTCCTGCCGGTCTCCGACGAAAGCCAGTTCCGCATCGTCCTGCGCGGCGCCGGTCGGGCAGCGGGTGGAGAAGACCGAGCAGCAGGTGGCGGAGGTCGAACGGGTGCTGCGGCACGAACATCCCTGCCGACGAGCTGGAGACCATCGTCTCCAGTACCGGCGTGCTGGCGCAGGGCCGCTCCTCGCTCTTCAATCCCAATACCGGCCCGCATACCTCCGTCATCTCCGTCTACCTCGTCTCGCCGGACAAGCGGACACGCAATCAAGTGCAGATCATGAACGAGGTGCGACCGAAGATCGTCAAGCTCTTCCCCGGCGTCGCGATGTTTTTCGATCCGGGCGGGCTCGTCAAACGCGTGACCAGCTTCGGCTCGCAAAAGTCGGTCGACGTGGAGATTTACGGGTACGACTTTGAGAAGGCGCGGGAGGTCATCCGGCAAGTGGAAGGCCTGATGCACAAGATCGACGGGTCTGGCCGACATCGAAGTCAGCCGGGAGGAGAACTATCCCGAAGTCAACGTCGTGGTGGATCGCGAGAAAGCCGCGCTGCTCGGCATCAGCGAAACGGACGTCGCCAACGCCGTGCTCTTTTCACTCAACGGCAACGGCCAGACCGATCCGATCATCTATACCGACCCGCAAAACGGGAACGAGTACTACATCAGCGCCTGGCTGGCGGAAGAGCACCGGAAGGACCTGACCGACATCGAGAACATCATCCTGACCGCGACGAAACGGCGAGCCGGTGCTGCTCAAGAACGTCGCGTCGCTCAAATTGAACGCCGGCCCGGTGAAGATCGACCGCAAATACTTTCAGCGGGTCGTCCACATCACAGCCAATCCTGTGAATCGAGACCTTGGCGCCATCGCCGACGACCTGGAGGCGGGCTTCGCCCAGCTCCAATTGCCGACCGGCTTCAGCATCCGGCTGGCCGGTCAGATTCAGCAGCAGCGCGAAACCTTTTCAGGGCTTGCTGTTCGCCACGGTCCTGGCGTTGATCCTGGTCTACATGGTGATGGCCGCCCAGTTCAAATCGCTGATCGATCCCTTCATCATCATGTTCTCGGTCCCGATGGGATTCCCCGGCGTGATCCTGATCCTGTTCCTGACCAACACAACCCTGTCCACCACCTCGATGATGGGCATCATCATGATGCTTGGCATCGTGGTCTCGAACGGCGTCCTGTTGGTGGACTACACCAACGTGCTGCGGCGAAAGAAACTGGCGCTCCATGAGGCCGTGGTCAAAGCGGCGCGGACGAGGCTGCGCCCGATTCTCATGACCTCGCTCGCGACGGTCTTTGGGCTGCTGCCCATGGCGATCGGCTGGGGCACGGGCGGCGAAACCAACGCGCCACTGGCACGCGCGGTCGTCGGAGGGCTCAGCGTTTCGACGCTGCTGACACTCTTTCTCGTCCCGACGATGTATATGATGCTTGAAGAACGGTTCCCCAGGCGAGCGACGGAAGAGCCGACCGCGTTCGAGGGAATTCCCGCTGAAACACCCCTCGCGCCGGCGAGTCGTTAAGACTGCCGGACGATCCTACTGTCTACCCAATGGTGGGAAAGAGGATCTTCAGCTGCATCGCCAATCCAATATCCCCGCTGATCTTGATTCGCCCCGACATGGCGGCAGCCGGACCACTGAGCTCGCCGTTCAGCACCTTGACGCAATCCTCCCCGGCCATCGAGAACGTCACGTGTGGATCCTCGTGCGCTCCTTCTTTCACATGACAGGCCCCTTCACGGATCGTCACGATATACTGCCCCCCTTGAGTCCCGCTCAAATCGAACTGGTAGACTGCATCAATATCTTCAGCAGCTTCCGCATCGAGCTGAGAAGGCAACTGCTGAAAGAATTCCTTGATGCTGGCGGCTTTCATTGTTGAGTAGGGGATGGAATTGAACACGGGAGCGGCGTATCCGCCGCTCCCGGTGCGCTGGTTCAACTAATAACGGAGCGTGACGGTCGCAGTAGACCGCGACGCGCGCCGAAAAACGTCTTTCGAAAACTCTTCGACCACTGCCGGGTCATAGCCCTTGCAGCTGAAAATGTCGAGATAGGCGTTGTTGGTGTCGTTGGCAAAATGGCCGCTGATCAACGAGGTCGAGATCAGCTGCACCATCGAATATCCTGCGACGCGACCCGAGCCGAAATCGACGACCTGGCATTCGCCGAAACGCTTCATGTCGATGAGCTCGCACAGCTCCACGACATAGCGGCGAATATGGTCGGCATTGCGGATCAAGTCAGGGTGACAATCTTGGAGGTCTACAGCGGTACACAGTCCCCATGCCTTCCCCTCTCCCACCATCTCCTGGTGGGGACGGTGGAGGAAGCCGATGGGGCATTCGGTGGCAAAACCGTCTCTTCTGAACCGACCGGGACGCTCATAGGACACTCCGCCTTTCTGTGTAAGGGTGAACAAACTACTGAGTGGAATGTTTTGCACTATATCACGATTTTTTTCAGATGCGATCATGAACAGAAAATTATTTTCGCCCAGGCGATCAGGTGCTCCTTCGTCGGTTGACAAGCTTCTCGGCCCTCGGGGAGAATGCCGGCCATGACAGCCGGTCCGTCAGCTCCCACACCCACCACTCATGATCTCCCCGATCGTCTTTGCACTTGGTGCAAGGTGCCTATGAAGAAGCGGCTGGTCGCCAGCGGGCAATTCATCCATTACACGTGCCCGAAATGCATCTTCCAACACACCACGAGACGCGGGCCCAAGCCCTCCACCCCTGCGCATTGAATGCCACGTCCGGTCGCCATGTGGCCTATCGGTTTTTTGGGTCTCTGTTTCCTGCTCTCTGCTTGTGAAACGGTCGCTACCAAGACGTATCAAGTCCGCCAGCGAGCCTTTACCTATCAGCCGGCGGCCTTGGTTCAGGATTATCAGGAAGAGTATGCCTATATCGAGCAACGACGGCTGTCCGCCATCAAAGGAGACGCCGCGAATCCGCCTGACTTCTTTCCTCTGGTGAGCAAGGTTCCTTCCCAGATGGCGGGGCTCGCCTTCTCAGGAGGCGGCATCCGCTCCGCCACATTTCATTTGGGAATCCTACAGGCGCTGCAGGATATGGGCAGCTTACCGAAGATCGATTATTTGAGCACCGTCTCAGGTGGATCGTATATCGCCGGTTGGATGCTCGCCCACTTGGGCAAAGAGCTCGACGACACCTACGGCAATATTGTCCAGACGCCGGATCAAGCCAAGCTGCTCGATCCCCACGAAGATTTCGTCACCCATCTGCGGCACCATGCAGGGTTCATCAAGGAAGGTGGATTCTGGGAAGGGCCAAACCTGATTTGGGGCTACATATGGCGACTTATTCCTTACTATATCTGGGATCTTGCCTTGCATATCAAGACACCGCCCGACATCGGCAATGAGCTCCATCTCTTCACTCCGTATCAGCACCGCATTGAAATGACCTATCTGCGGGGGAAGCACGAAACCCCTCTCGTCCGGCTCAACCGGAAGGATGTGGATGCGCCCTACCTCATCATTAATGGGAATCTCGTGAACCGGGGCAGGCCGAGGGCCTATCCCAATGAGGTCGACCGGCCCTATCGCGACAATTACAATTTTGAATTCACCCGGGACTACACCGGATCGGATGGACTTGGTTACATCCAAAGCGCCGGCTTCGGTCTACCAGTGGTGGAAGCCCAGACGGAGGATGGAAAGCCGGCCTGGTTCAACCCTCGCCAAGTCGTCGTGGAAGACCTCACGGAGGGTACCTGCCATAAGGACAGGGCCGAACGGGTGAGGCCAAAGGACTGTGTGCGCCTATCGCAAGCTATGACCGCCTCCGGTGCTGGACTCGACCTCGACAGTCTCGTCCAAGAATGGTATCACGACGATATCGCCCGGCTGCTCATGGGTTTCGTGACCGCCCCCTTCAATGTGAACAACGAGTATCAAACCTGGAACTACGCTCGCCGCTATAACACCACTCTTGGAACCATCTGGGACTATTTCTTGATGGTGACCATTCAGCGTATTTGGCCGGACACGAAGAGCCGATGGATCGAGATTACCGACGGGTCGTTCTACGACAACCTCGGCGCTCAAACTTTGCTCCGCCGTCACGTCGCGCATCTCGTGGTTGGTGACGCCACATTGGACACGACCTGGCAATACGACTATCTCTACAACCTCCAGGCGCGGATCAAAGGCTATTTTGGCCCGGGCGTCAAATGGTGCGGCGAACTCCCGCCAAAAAATGAGATCGTCTGGTACCGGCGCTTTTGGATAAACCGGCCGGACGGCACACCGACCGTGATCCATTATCTGAAGCCCTACGCCTATAATCGCCATCTGTTTAAAAAGAATCCATCTTTGGCCGCGCCGGGCAAAATTTACGTGAGCGCGGACCCGGAGAGCGGTCGTTCGCTGGCAGCTCAGCCTCTGATGAGCCCGCCGGTCAATCCCACGCATCTCGATGCCAACTGGCTGATGTCGCTTGTGGCCGATGAAAAGGCGAGGGCAACGGTTCAACTCGCGCTGAAGAAGGTCCTGCGGTTTGTGGATTCACCCAAGGGGGAAGAGTTTCCACAAACCAGCACGCTGTTTCAGTGGTATGAATTGGAAGAATTTGAAGCCTACAGACAACTTGGTTATCTGATGGGCTGGGCCTACCTCTCGACCGTCAAGTTTTCATCGGACGAACTCGAGACAACGTCTGCCTGCAAGGCGCTATAGATGAACCAATCCCGCGCCCGAGGAGACGTGTAACACCTTTCCCAATTACAGCTTCGTCTCCACCAACATCCTTATCGCCTCCATGCGATCCCGGTTCACGCCATAGTCGCCATAGCCGATACGGGAAGCTGAGCGGAAGTGGATCGTTTTCGACTCGTCATCGAAGACAAACTCTACATCGTCCACGAATCGGAGCAACCGAGAGGTGAACTCGTAGTGCAAATAAGCCTCTTCTTCATCAACGAGTTTGGTGCGAGGCAGGCTCGCAATCGTCGCCTTTACAGCCTCTTTGGCCTCAGCTCGCGATTTGTGGTACCGATACGGCGCAATGGCATGCCGGGTATCTTCAGCCGGTGCCAGCGTCGACACACAGTTGGGGCTTGAGGGACAGGGAGCAAGCGTTCGTCGTGTCATTCAAGCGTGGACTGTACGCTCCTGAATGATGTGGCGCAACCAGACTTCCACGGTCAGGACCGCCTGTGGCGGAATGAGATTCGATAGACCCTTCTCGCGATAGGCGAGATGCGGGCTGATGCGGACCTTTCGATAGCCGCCGGCTTTCATGCCCATCAAGGCATGTTCGATTCCGGCCATTGTCTGACGGCTCCCAAGCACGGTCTGGTGATCCACAAACGTGACGTTTCCCTCGATGCGGAGCATTTCTTTTGGCAGATGCTCAGCCTGACTTGCATTGAGAGGGACCTCTTCACCTTTGTTCAGGAAGAGCCGCACGTTGTAGATGACACGGTCGCCTTTCTGTGCTGGCTGTCCCTCCCCTTCCCGGTCGTCGAGCAGTTTCACGCCGCCAAGTCGTTTCATAACTCGTGCCTAATAGTACAATGTCGTGAGCGCCGGCTGTACTTCGCCGCGCTCCTCGACTATGACGGACACCCGTCCAATGACGCGGCCGTCTTCGGCTTCGACATCCACACGCCAGTCGCCAGGATCGAGCCGCTGCTTGAAGGTGTACAAACGATAGCCGCCTTCGCGTCCGCCGGAAATCTTGAGAGGAATTTTGTCGGCGTGCGTGAAGGGCTTGTCGGGGTGGGAGCGAAAAAACCAATGGTGATAGACGGTGGTGTTTAACGATACCGGTGCAAACACGGCCGAAAAGCAGTAGATCGGTTCATTGGCAGGAAACGTGGTATCTGACCGCTTCCAGACCTGATACCAATTCCGTTCGAAAGAGAGTTCAAATCGGTCGTCAGACTTTTTGACCTCATGGTACATCCCTCCGAATTTCATCGATAGCGGCACCGGAGGAATCCAATTCAGAAAATAGAAGCCAACCAAGAGCCCAATCAAGACAAAGGCCGGTGTGGTAACGCCGACCGCCTCACGCCTGGACCGATCCGGATTGTCGCGATAAATGAGTTGCACCACACGAAATGTCACGGCTGCGCTGAGCACCGCTCCCATGAGAAACACGAGGAGGTTCATGAAACCGGTCATCACCGGGAGAAAGAAGGTGAAAAACCCGAAGCAGACCAGCGCGTACAGACTCACCAGCAAGCGAAGGTTCGAGAGCCGGTCGCGGAGGAATTCGTTGGCGACGAGCAAGAGCACCAACACCCCGAAAAACACAGCCGTACTGGTCAGCGTGGCGCTGCGTGAATAGAAAATGGCGTACGCACTGAACAGTCCACCCAGCAGAAACTGGCTGGCCATGGGATAGTAAGGCCGACTGTGCAGGACCCAGCGTGCGAAACGCGAAAGCGCCGCTAACTGTTCACGATCCGGGGGCGGCTCGATGCCAAGCCTGCCGGTCAGCACAATCAGCACGCCGAGAAGCAGGAGATAGATCAGCAACAGCAAATTGTCTTGGAGGCGATCGATCCGCGTCAGCGTCAGCGTGTCATACGTCACCCCTGAAAAGAAAAACACTGCGGGCATGAACGGTTTGGCGAGAATCGATTGAATTCTGGCGAGCGGGCTCATGCCTCCACTCTGCGGAATCAGGCTGGTTTGATCAACGAAATATTGGTTTCAGAAAAATGGGTGTTCAGGCTGTTCAAACAGGCTTCTCGGCTACCGGCCGCAGCGAGCGAGACGCGCTTATCCCAGAGGCGTACGGTAAGTCCCGAGCGTACTCTCGCACGTGCGTCGTAGAGCGAAGCGATGAGACGACGCTGAGAGCCCGTTTCAGCAGTCCGCTCAGATGAAGGCGGGCAGCGGTGCATAGACCACCGGATGACCGATGAGTCGCTCCAACCATCCGGCCATCAGCTCTTCCTTCAAGGGCGCCTTGTTCAAGCGCGCCTCAATCGAAAATCCTGCACGTGAACCGACGACCCCGATAATGGCCGAGGCATCTTCCCCTTCGGGAATCAGTTCCTGGGTCTGGAATTCGCACAACGTCGCGTAGAGCCGGCCGTCCGGTTCAATGGCCGATCGGATTTCCGGCAGGTCATCGAGCGGGCAATGGACGGAGCAGCGATAGGTGAATCGCGCCGCCGGTTCGATCGCGGCAAATTCATCGAGAGCCTGTTCGGAAAAGCCGGTTAGATAGGCGCGTACACCGGCCGGTTCCGGTGCGTACGTCGCGGCGAGCTGGCTGGCTGGCACGAGGAACTCATACGCGTCCGACGTATTGTATTCGAATTGGCAGGGACCGAAAGCATCGGGCCAGGAACAAAAGAACGGAACCGAGGGATCGGTCGAACGAAGCACCAGCTGCTGTTTCTCGATCGCCGTCTCGACAGGAAGCCCCACGGCCGTGATGGCTTCAAGAAACGCTGCGCGGCGCTCGTCCAACCATTGCTCACGCTGCGCATCACCACGCGTTTCGCCGGGAGTGACGACTTCTCGTGTTTGAAGCCGCACGCGAAGAAATGAATGGGCATGGCGGAAGCCGAGCCAGAGCATGCTCCGGTTGTCATGCAGGTTCATGCGTTCGCGAATGCGCCAGGGATGGCTGATCGAGCAGTAAGTGCCGACGTCCTGATGGCGCTGGTAGGTCGTATGGTAATTGCCCGCCAGAAGGAAAAAATCACCGCGCCATCCTTCTCGTACGTGTACTAAGGTCACGTCTTCCGTAGCCCAGGCATCCAGCCCATCGAAGTCTTCCGGCGACTCGACAGTCCATTCTTCGACGTAGCAGATGACATCTTTGGCTGGAACGGCGGGTTTCAATCCCAATGCAGCCAGACGCTCCCCGACTGTGAGCACCTGGGCGAACGTCATGGAGTCGGGGGTTTCCCATCGGCGTTCACGCATGGATTTTCAATCCCCCCTTTACCGGCTCGGGCGCACCGCGCGCTGGGAAATCGTGGTATCCGAGAGGTAGCGATCGAGCGTGTCCTTCACCGTGGTAGTCATGAGCTGCTTGACGTCGTCTTCGGTAAACCAGACGACGGTATCGCTCTGAGCGCCTTCGAGGCTTCGGCTCGTCATGCTGCGATCCACGTTGTTGCGCGCCGTAATCGTCAGCTTGTTACTTGTCGTAATATACGTGGAAAACAACCGGCTTTTCGCATTGGCGGTGAACTCAAAGATCTGGCCACTGATCACGATGTCGGCATCAGGGATGGTACCGGCTTGAGCGACCCGCACGTTCCAGGCTCTATCCTGCCACCCTTTAGTCTGGAGCCGCTCGGCCAGGGCTTGGGCATACACTTGGCCCGGCTTTTCGCCCGCCACATTGAAGTAAGTCACGCCTCCCCACAGATGCGTGCGCATTCCAATGCGGCTCTTCTCGACCCGGCGATCTTCAAACGGCTCAATGACGATTTTCACGCCTTCCGGTTCGACCACTTGGGGCTGTTGCTGCTTCGGAACCACGTCGAAATAGAAGGTCTGCCCGCTCCCTCCGCAACCGGATGACGTCAACAGTCCAAACGACAGCACCATTCCTGCGCCCACTCGCACCAGCGGATTTTTCACAATGACCTCCTTGCAGAATTGCACCGCATCACCACTGCGTATGAAATATCCTGAGAATTCGCGCTAGTCTAACGGAATCCTTAAGCCCGTACAATTAGGCCGTCATGATAGGTCGCATGGCCAGAAACGTCTCGCGACTCACACCGGCGAGTTCTCCGGCCTGCACCCTTGGATCATCCAGTGCAATGAAGCGGACGATCTTGAGGAACGAACGTTCCGCGACGACCGCAGCGACTTGCGCCTTGCGATCATGGGTAATCGGCAGGGTATAGCCCTCGCCGCGCTTCCATTCCCAGAGCGTCGGCGCGATGGACAGCTCCAGGCCCCGGCCGGCGATCGAATGAAATCGATCGATCAGGTGTTTCTTGTACTGTTTCACCAGACTGCCTTCGAGGATCCAGGCACAGGCCACATGATGTCCCCACCAAAACAGCGTCCGAAACGTGCACTTCTCTTTGCCATGAAAATGCTTGGGACAATCGAGGTATTGGTAGGGGAATTCTTCCAGGTGCTCGCCCTTCACAAACTGCATACAGGCAGGATCAAATTCAGACGGAGACAAGAGCGTGCTTTGGCTGAGTTCTATCTTCAACGCCTCGTGGGTCGCTTCCAACTGCCCGCGAATTTTCTCCGTGATCTTGGCCTTCTTGCGGAAGAACTGGGCATCCGTTAGTAGGGTGGTTTCTTCGTCGGTGAAAGAGAGGGAATTACTCATTCAGAAGGCCATGAGTGTCGAACAAAGAGGCCGCACGAGTCCAACATTCTCATTTCTGGTGCGTTTCGAAGGCAGACACTCTCAACGCATAATGTCGCCGACATTCTGCGCAACGAAGCAAGGCAAGATTTTCAAACACATCCATTTCTCGCAGCGACAGCGCGGCCGCATGGGCATCAAGACACCCGACAAGCTGTGTCTGCCCCGATACAGTCGCAACCTCACCAGATGCACCTTCTGCTCTCTCAGAAGCTGCAGTACCTCTGACGACGACAGAATCGAGCGTCAAATAGTGGGCAAACCGACAGGAGGTACAGGCGAGGGCGAGCTGATTGCCATTAGCCATCCGCCTCACCGTCACACAAAGCGGATGGACCGACCAACATTGTTGGAGAAAGGCCCCGCTGTGAAAAATCTGACCCATCGTTGATCCTCTCGACGATCTCGCGTCCAGCCTACAGCTTCCAGAGAGCCAACATCATAAGAATGCCGAGCGCATAGGGGATCACACAGGAATAGAGGAGTGCGAAACGAGCCTGATCCTCAGAACCGCTGGTCTTCTGTTCCTTGTAGACAAACTCATAGGACAAGACAAGAAGGGTGAGCGTCAAAGCCAGCACACGGCTCGTTTTGGGCCATGTGTATTGACCGCTGATCAAGAAGTTGGTGGTGAAGAATCCGCCGAAGACGAAAATCGCCGGTGCGAGAGCATACCGAATGAGTTTTGCGAAGAGTCGATGCCAACCGGGATGAGGCTGGAAGGAACCTGAACGCGGGTCGGAAGTCACGAGCCGACAGGGACGGGAGTATCAGCCTTTTCAGAAGCAGGAGCTGATGCACCGGTCTGGATCGCACGGCACGATTTGCAAATCCGAGGCCGGGCTTTGAGAAATGAAACCTTTCCGCTGGCGAGGCAACTATAATGGATAAACTCGTCGCACACCGTGCAACGGGACCAGCCGCCACGGAGCATTGTTTTGTCCCGATACAGCCCTTGCTTGCAGACTTTGCAATCTCGCGGCTGGATCGGGAGGAGCATCGGTTCCCAATCACCACCGGCTTTTCGAATACTCATAGTGGAGGAGTATAGCTACGCGCTCGGCGGAAATACAAGGAGGCAACTCGTCCCATCTTTCTGAAGGCGCATGTTGCGCGAGCCAAGAGTGAGGCTCCTCTTTCCCGCTCTGTTTGACACCCCCCAGACCGTTTGTTACTCTCCGCCCGGGTTGACGTTCGTTTGCAACAACGTAGAGTTTTCATGCACATCAAGGACTATCTCGAACAAAAACGCGTTGAGGTGGACCGCTTTTTGGACCAAGTGAGTCCGCCGGCTGCGACGCCACCCCCCTCGCTTCATGAAAGTATGCGGTACAGTCTCATGGCGGGAGGCAAGCGCGTGCGGCCCATCCTCACCATTGCGGCAGCCGAGGCATTGGGCACGAACCCACCCGGTTTGATGGCTGTGGCCTGTTCGTTGGAGTTCATCCACACGTACTCGTTGATCCACGACGACCTCCCATCAATGGATAACGATGACTTCCGTCGAGGGAAACCGACGAATCACAAGGTCTATGGCGAGGCGATGGCGATCCTGGCCGGCGACGCCCTGCTGACGATGGCGTTCGATCTGATCAGTCGTCCGGATCTCATGAAAGGCTGTGACCCGGTGCGGCAAGTGCGGATCATTCAGGAGTTAGCCTATGGATCCGGCCACATCGGCATGGTGGGAGGACAGGTCTTCGACATTCAGGCGGAGAACAAAAATATCGATCTGCCGACGTTGCAGAACATTCATAAGCACAAAACCGGGATGTTGATTCGGGCGGCCGTTCGGATGGGTGCGATCGCTGCCGGCGCGAATGATCGGCAACTCGACGATATGACCGGCTACGCGGAAGATGTCGGCTTGGCCTTTCAAATTGCAGACGATGTCTTGAACGTGACCGGCACGCGTGAGGAACTCGGCAAGAACCCGAATACCGACGCAGAACGCGGCAAGAAAACCTATCCGACCTTTTATGGCGTGGACGGCGCGAAGAAGCTAGCCGACGACTGCGTCACTCGCGCCATCAACCGGCTGTCATCCTTCGGTCCTTCCGCCGATCCACTCCGCGAGATTGCGCGGTATATTACATCCAGAAAAAACTAGTCCTGAGTACCGCGTGATGAGTGCAGAACGTCCCATACGATTTGGTGCTTTGCACTACACTCCGTTTCCGGCACGCCGCCGGCACCGTTTCTCATGAAAGTCCTGGTCACAGGCGCAACCGGATTCGTTGGAGGCGCGGTGGCGCGCGCGCTGGTCCGCACAGGGGTAGATGTCCGCGTGCTGGCACGTCCGGAGTCCGATCTTCAAAACCTCCAAGGCCTGGAGGTCGAACGCCTTGCGGGCGACTTGCGTGATCCGGCCTCTCTGCGAAAATCCCTGAACGGCTGTCAGCAGCTCTACCATGTGGCCGCGCATTATGCGCTCTGGGCCAAAGACCCAGCAATCTTTTACGATATCAATGTGACCGGCACACGTAATCTGCTCGAAGCCGCCCGCGAAACCGGTATCGAACGTACGGTCTATTGCAGCACGATCGGCGCCATCGGGTTGCCGCCCGGCGGCGGGCTCGGCACCGAAGACACCCCCGTCTCGCTCGACCAGATGGCCGGCCATTACAAGCGATCAAAGTATCTCGCCGAACAAGAGGTGTTGAAGCTGGCAAAGGACGGGTTATCGGTCGTGATCGTGAATCCGAGTGCACCCGTCGGCATCGCCGACGTGAGACCGACGCCGACCGGACAGGTGATCGTCGACTTTATGAAAGGCCGTATGCCGGCCTATATTGAAACGGGAATGAATGTGGTGGATGTGGACGACGTCGCCACCGGCCATTTGCTCGCCATGCAGAAAGGCCGCCAAGGTGAACGGTACATTCTTGGCTGCAAGAATTTGATGTTGCGTGAACTCTTCGAGATTCTTAGTCGACTGACCGGCGTCAAAGCTCCATCCATTAAACTTCCTCGCTTGGCAATTCTCCCCCTTGCCTATCTCAACCAATGGACGGCAAACTTGACAGGCCATCCACCGCGCATCCCGTTGGAAGGCGTCAAAATGGCCAAGTACAACATGCACTACGACTGCAGCAAAGCCATCCGCGAGCTTGGCATCCCGCAAACGCCGCCGGAAATTGCGCTCGAAAAAGCGGTACGGTGGTTCCGCGACCATAGATACGCGTGAACGCTCCATATTGAATTGTCGAAAGTAGCAATCGGCCCGCAGACTTTGTATAGTGAGTGACCCTCTATGAAGGCAAAGCTGATCGGTGCGATCGTTATCATCTTTTTAGCTGTTCTTGGGGCATTGGGTTGGGTCGGCTATCAAATGTTCACGACCGGTTTCAGCGCCAAAACCGAACCGCATGCGTTGGAAGTGCTGATGGCGCGTCAGATTCGCCGTCTGGCGATCCCGATCGAAAACCGAAACGCGGTCAATCCTATCCCGTTGACTCCGGAGGTGCTAAAGACCGCTCGCGCTCATTTTGCCGACCATTGCGCCATCTGCCACGGCAACGACGGCCGAGGCCAGACGCCGATCGGGAAGAACGTATATCCGAAAGCACCGGATTTGAAGCTGCCGGATACGCAGGGGTTGTCAGACGGCGAACTCTTCTGGGTCATCCATCACGGCATTCGCTTCACCGCCATGCCGGCGTGGGGTGACAGCCCACCGGAGAACGATCAGGACAGTTGGCGACTCGTCCATTTTATCCGCCATTTGCCGCAGGTGACGCAGGAGGAGTTGGATGAGATGAAAACCCTCAATCCTAAAACGCCGAAGGAGATCCAAGAGGAAGCCGCCTTCGACAAATTTCTGCAAGGGGACGACACTGCCGCAAGCGCCGCCGGTCAGGACCATCACCATTAGCGACCACTATTTGTAAGGAGATTTATGCGTATCGTTCGGTGCTCGATCATCGCTTTGGCCCTTTGTTGTGTATCGACCGTGACCTTGGCTCATGGGACCGGCCAGCATGTCCTCGGCACGGTGACCGCCATCGACCAGAAGCATCTGGAAATTAAGACTCAGAAAGGTACGACCGTGGACGTGCAAATCAACAAACAGACGCGGTTTAAAGAGAAGAGCAACCCCAAAGGCACGAGCCTACCGGCCGTTGGCGACCGCGTCGTTGTCGAGGCGATCAAAGACAACAACGTCCTCACGGCGACCGAAGTACATTTTTCCGCCGCGAAAAAAGTGATGCAGCAGTCTGCACCGGTACCCGCACCCGCACCCACCCAGCAGGTTCCTGGCTCGACGCCGACGCCCTAGGTCCGCCTGTGCAAATCATCCATTTTTCACAACAGATGCAAGCGTCGCCTTTCAGCGGAGGCTTTCGTGCCGCAGTCGTCCGCGTTCTCATCACCGGCATCGCGGTGTTTTTGGCCGTGGCGACCGTACCGGGACTTGAAGCTGAGACGTTCCGAGCAGGACTTGCTGCAGTGCTGGTCCTCACCATTCTCAATCTGGTGCTCCGACCCATTCTTTTTGTTTTGACATTGCCCTTGATCGTGCTCTCGCTGGGACTGTTTCTCGTCATACTCAATGCGCTGCTGTTGGAATTCACGGCCTATCTGGTGAAAGGGTTCACGGTTTCCGGATTTTGGCCTGCGGTGGGCGGGGCACTGGTGATCAGCATCGTGACCGCCCTGCTCAACATGATGACCATCGATCGCCGTCAGACCGAGCTGCAACCCACCGAACCGCGTCAGCCGAAAATCATCAACCCCTCCGAATAAGTGATAACTTTACAGTCCACAGGATGTTCAAAAGGGCCAGGAATCTGAAGCTGGAGGCCTTTTTCAACATCCTGTCAGGTCTTTTCGTTGAATTGCTCTTCGTGCATTGCTACAATGCGCCCCATCGTTGTGCCAATATTGATTATTGATGACACTGACAACTCCGCACAGTAAGCCAGCCTCCGAGACACAGCTTCAACGGACGCTCACTTCGGTCCTGAACGACCTGCAGGTCGATTCGGCACTGGCGGCCATCTTTCATCGCGAGAACGGTCCCCTCGTCGGGCATGCCGCGAGAGGATTTACGGCCCGTGATACCCAAGCCATTCTTCGTACGCTCTCCTCACCGGCGCTCATCGCGGCGGGAACCCACGATCAAGATGGCAGCCGGACCATGCGCCTAAGGATGATCACCCCGGGGGCGAGATCTTTGTTGGGGGTCCCCCTCAAATATCGGAACCGGACGTATGGCTTTTTGGTCGTCGGCAGGAAAGAGAGCGCGGCCTTTACGAAAAAAGAAAAGGGTCTGATGGACCAGGCCAGCGACGACGTGACGAAAGCCTTGGATCGTGAAGGGCTATTCGACATGAACGTGGTCCTGAGCCGGCCGTTCGTGAGTCAAGAACAAGCGCCGATTGTCTCTTCGGCTCCAATGTTCACTCCCCCCGTCTCGCAGGTCACCCCGGAACTCCAGGAACAGATTACTGCCATACTCACCGATGCCAACCAGATCGTCGCCTATGATCGCGCCTGGGTCTGCCATTACGATCCCATCGCTGGCAGCGTAGAGGTACTCGGTATGGCAGGCGATGTAAAAGGCGACCAAAAAGACGGCAAGAAGGACATGCGGCCGGGCCATCGCCTGGCCTTGGACAGTTCAGCGGCAGGCTGGGCAATCCGGCACCGCAAGCCACGCGTGGACCATGATTTGGCCTCCACCCAAGGTCGCTTTCTCGACCATAAACAGCTCTTCAAAGACCGATTTCAATCCTCGTTGGTGTTTCCCTTCTTCGTCAGGGGACAAGTCGGCGGCACTCTCACGCTGGCTTCACGAGAGGCGGACCGATACCAGCCCACGGATGCGAGGACGCTGGAGCCGACGATTTTGAAGCTTGCCGATCTTCTCCAAGCCCCTGTGCCGGCACCGGCCGCGCCCGCCCCGACGGGAGATGCAGATGGCACATCCGCCGCTCCAATCCAACAGACCGCCGTCCCCTTGGAACCCGTGATCCGCAAGCAAGAACGTCAGGCCGCGATCGGCGAATTCAGCGCGTTTCTCGCCACGGAAGTCCGTGAGCCTTTGGGATCGATTCGCGCCCAATTAGAAGAAGTGACGGGAGAAGGCATCCTCGATTTCGATCCGCAAACGCGCGTGGAAAATGCCATGCGCGATTTGATCCGTGTCGAAGCGATCCTCAATGAGATTCTGGATTTTGCCAAACCACTCGAGCTGAATCGACGGCTGGTCCGCATCCCGGAAGTCATCGAAAGCGCGCTGACCGTGGTGGCCACCGATCTCGAGGTGACAAGAATTCATGTGGCGAAAGAGTACGCGCCCATCCTGGCGCCGGTGCGAGGGGACGAGGCGAAACTGCAACAGGTTTTCCTCAGTATTTTTAAGAATGCCTGCGAAGCGATGGCACCCGGTGGACAACTCACCATTCACGTGACGCAGCATCGGGCCGGCCGTGGACTGGAAGATCAGATTCTCATCAAGAACGATGGAGCGCCGATTCCACCGGAAATCGTCGACAAGGTATTCGAACCGTTCTTCACGACGAAGAAGGCGGGAACGGGATTAGGCCTCGCGACGGTCAAGAAGATCATAGTAGAACATGGTGGATCGATCGCCATTGCCAGCGCCCCAGGAGAAGGCACCAGCGTCACGATCCGTCTCCCCGGTGTCAGCCGAGGTCCCGCGTTCCGCCATCGTGTTCGCGGCCGCCGTCCTCACCGCCGTTAACGCTCGCCCTCAAGTCATCGATTTTCTTCCCGTTTGGCCGGCTGCCGGAATCGTTTTACTCCGCCCCTCGACCAGGACCTTCTGAAGCGGATGCCGGACCCTTTACCTGCTTGACAGGCCTCCCCCCTCTGGCTATGATCCCGCCCACTTGATTCGGTTCTGATACTGAACGCAATTTACGGCAATCCTTCAGCCACCATTATTCAAAAAGGAGAAGGGTATGAAGCTCTTATTCGGTATTGTTGCGATGGTCTCTGGTGTCCTGTTTGCGCTGTCCATGGCCTCGGCCAACCCGGCGCTACTCCCCAAACATGAAGGTTATCCGATGAAGAACAGTGGCAGCCCGGTGACCGGACAAGCGACGGCCAACGATCCAGGCCAGTCGGATGCCCGTGGTGAATCCACGTTGACCAAGTCTGCGGCATTTGACGATAAGCACGTCAGCCAGAACTTGAAGAAAGTGGACAACGACCGGATTACGGGGAGTGAGGGGGCCGGACGGCTTCCGAAAGTCCAGGGTCCTCAGATTCAAATTGCACCGCCGGTGAATTCTGCGACCAAGATTACAGGCGATCGTAAGATCGAGTAACGCGCTTCTTTGAGAGATGAACGGGAGTGGCCATCACTGGCCACTCCCGTTTTGTTTTTACTGCCTGGAGTTTGTTAGTCGACGACCCTAAAGCGCCACAATTTTTTCGCCCATTCCCCCGCATAATCCACGCCGACCCTTGGAAACGTGCCGACTTTTCCACGTGGAATCTTCGCACCTCGGTCCTCGAACCAGAGGTGCTCTCCAGTTGTCATATCAATGCGATTCAAGGATCGATCGATGTCGAGTACGCGGCAAAGCCGTCCGGGGCCATCCACCAACTCCCCGTCGATCTCCACTGCCCTGATCAGAACCGCCGCAGGAAACTCAGCCTGCTCCGTCACCACATTCAAACAGTGGTACATGCCATAAATCAGATAGACATAGGATATTCCGGGGCGACCAAACAGCACGTCCGTTCTAGGCGTCCGCCCCTTTGAGGCATGGCAGGCCCGGTCGTGAGGCCCGACATAGGCCTCGACTTCGATAATCTTTGCCGCCATCGTTCCCTTGCCGTTCTTTCGCACCAGATATTTGCCCACAAGCGACCGTGCGACAACGAGCGTCGCGCGATTGAAGTACGACTGAGGAAGAATCTTAGAAATGGCCTTCACTTGACTTCCTATCGGCTGCTCAAAATGGTTGTCCAACAAGGCCGCAGGAAGCTCGGCGACTGAGACGTACGCCGTTCGGTACGTCGCAGGGAGACGAGCGACCGAGAACGCAGTTGGTAGCCATTTTCAACAGCCGAGCTAAAAATACCATGCCAGGCCGCCCATGACAAAGCGCGGATTGCCCGGCACGAAATGGATGTCTGCGACTCCTTCGGGTGCTTCGTTTCTCAGCCTGGAAGTGAAGTAGAACGTGGCCTGTTCCCATTTGGTATTGAGCAGATTCTGAATGAACAAGAAAGCCTCCAGCCGGCCATGTGGAAGCTTGACTGGAAGGACATACCGTTCGGAAAGATCGACGTCGATCCAGGAGGGAGCTTTGACGCTGCGGTCTTCGATCAACGGCCGGACTCCGAGATATGTCGCCTGCAGTTGTGAGCGTAGGCCTTCCGGCCATTGGAGGAGGAGGGCGCCATACGCCGTCACTTCCGGCGCCAACGGAATCGCGTCGCCGTTACGGAACTCGGCCTTCGTATACGTAACACTGCCGTTGATGTACAGCGGGCCGTAAATTTGGCCGCGTGCGGCAATCTCCACACCGCGACGGCGGCTGGGCCCGCGAATCTCGGTGGTCCCTGCATCGCCGACGAATATTAGTTCTTGCTGGAGATCCAGCTGCCACGCGGTCGCAATCAACTCGATGCCTTCGGGGCCGAAGGGCTTGGAGCGGATCCCCACCTCATAGCTTTTGGCGCGCGCGAGCGGTGAGGAGCCGGATGTGACCGCCGAACGGGCGTCGTTGCTGTGATAGCCCTCTCCGAAATTGGCGAAGAATTCGGTGCGTGCCCAGGGGCCGAGTGCCAGATTCATCTTGGGCAGCACGATGCTGGAGGTGGTTCGTCCGGCCGGCTGCTCAACACAAGTCGGGCAACGATTGCGCACGTCGAAGGTAAATGTCTCTGCGCGCAGGCCGCCTGTGAGCCTCATCCAGGACGTCGGCTGAACCTCCAACTTGACGAACGGCGCATACGAGGCTTCCAGAATATCGCTGTCCGTCGTCGTCCCAGTCGGTGCTCTTTTGGTTTGTGTTCCGAGGCGGGCATGAATATCGTCCACCCGGGTTTGAAACCCAACCGTCCCGATGGTCGACATGCCCAGCACTTCTGCCCTTTGCTTGTAGCCGAGATCGCCGCCATAGACACCGCGGCGATCCGATTGCTGGATGCCGTCACCGTTGACCGGATCGTTCAGAAAAAATGTGAAATTGGTGAACAGGTCAAACCTATAATACTGGCCATAGGCGTTCGCGAAGAACTGGCCGTCAGAGGTTGTGTCGTAATGATAGTTCAAGCGGGCGGTGGTGCGGAGCGTCTTTCCGCCTTCCGAAGGATCGATGGCACCGAAACGGTCGAGCGTTCCCTCTGTGACGGCCCGTAGAGGAATCTCGCCGGAGGCGTTCCATTGAGCCTTGTGAAAGGTTGCCGTCAAGCTGAGTTCGTCTCTCGGGGTCAAATTGGTGGTCATCTTCCCCAGCAAATTGGCGCGAAAGTACCGGTTGTCATTCACAAACGGTCCGTTCGTGTAGTAGCCCTCCCCTGCAAAGAGCGTACGGATCTTGTCCTTTGTGGGAGAAAACATCAGCAGATACCGCTGTGTATCGAACTGGCCGCCCGCCGCTTGCACGACTCCCTCTTTGACGACCTCGCGTGTGCGAAAGTTCACTGCTCCGGCCGTGGAGAAGTCGCCGAATTCCGGCAGATAGGCGCCTTTATAGACGTCGAGCCCTTCGATCGTCTCAGGAATGATGAAATTGAGATCGGTATAGCCCTGGCCGTGGGCATGCGAGCGGAAATTGATCGGCATGCCGTCCGAAAAAAATGCGACGTCGGTGCCGTGATCCGCGTCGAATCCTCGTAGAAAATATTGATCGGCCTTGCCGGCCCCGCCGGAATGTTCCACGGCGATGAACCCGGGAATCAGCCGCAGCACCTGAGCCGGACGGCCCTGCGGTTGGAGAAGGTATTCCTTGTCAGGGATAAATTGTTGCGAGGAGGCCGCGACAGGACGTTCATCAATGACGGATATTTCAGGCAGTTCGAGTTCCGGGGCATCTGGATCATGCGCGATAGCGAGTGATGGTGAGAAGAGCGCAGAGCACACAACCCACAGCGCCATGAACCGAGTCATAACGAAAACTCAGCTCAATCCTTTGCCCGTCGTCGTCATGGTGAGCTTTCCATGCTTGACGCCTTTGACGCTGATGAGGGCATCGGCCACCTTTCTGACCTCCGATCCCTTGCCTTTTACGACCAGGACTTCCAGACAGTGCTCATGATCGAGATGCACGTGCATACCCGCCATGATATGTCCCTGGAAGTCGTGCTGGATGTGGATGAGCTTCCGGTGAGGTCCCGCACATGATGGTCGTAGACGAACGTGATCGTCGCCACCGTCTCACGGTCCGTCTCACCACTCCATTCCTGACTCACGAGCTGATCACGGATGAGATCGCGAAGCGCTTCCGAACGTGTGAGGTATTTCCGACGCCTGACGATCTTATCGAAGTCGTCCAGGAGATGGTGGTCCAATGATACGCCGAAACGAACGAGCTTCTTCATGACTGCGATGCTACGTTTATAACATTCGTGCTACGATCATAGCGATACGGGCGGGGTGCGTCAACCGCTGACCTACTTATTCTCCCCGGACGGGGATGTAAATGATGGTGCCCTGTCGATTGACGAGCAGGAGGGCCAGCTCATTGGATTTCATGGGGTCGGCGAGACGTTGAAACGTGGAAAAATTGGGGATGGGCTGACGGTTCAGTTCCAAAATGATGTCCCCCGGCTGCAGGCCGGATGATTCTGCCGAGCTTCCTTCCTCGATATCCGTCACCACGACCCCGCTGGTGACCGGTAAGTCCATTTGGCGGGCCAGCGGAGGCGTGACGTCGTCGAACACGACACCCGACAGTGGATGAGCGCCCGATGCCGATGCCGTTGTGGCTTGACTTTTTTTCGCCCGTTCACGCGGCGCTTCTTGGACCGTCAGTTCAACTTGAATCGTTTTGCCGTCCCGTACGAGGTCGAGCCGGTGCTTGCTACCGATCGCGGCGGCAGCGATCAAGTTGCGAAGATGCCCGCTATCCATCACATCGCGTCCGTCGAATCGCTCGACAACATCGCCTCGTTTGAGGCCGGCTTTTTCAGCGGACCCTTTCGCCTGTAGGTCGGTCACGATCGCGCCTTTCACGTCGGGCAATCGGAAGATTTTACCTAACAACGGCGTGACGTCTTGCGTCGAGGCGCCAAGAAAACCCCGGACGACTCGGCCAGTCTTGATGAGGCTTTGCATGGCCGCACGCGCCATGTTACTGGGGATGGCAAACCCGACGCCGACACTGCCTCCCGTGGGACTCGCGATAGCTGTATTGATGCCGACCAGCTCGCCATTCGTGTTCACGAGCGCCCCGCCGGAATTCCCGGGATTAATCGGTGCATCCGTTTGAATAAAGTCTTCAAAGTCGGCCACCCCAACGTCCGCGCGCCCCACGGCGCTGACGATCCCAAACGTCACCGTGCGGCTTAATCCCAGCGGATTCCCGATGGCGAGCACGAAATCGCCGACGGCAAGATTGCTGGAATCCCCCCAAGGCACTGTCAATAAATTAGTGGCTTGAATCTTGACGACCGCCACGTCGGTTTTCGGATCGGTGGCGACCACCCTTCCTTTAAACTGCCGTCGGTCGGCTAAAATCACTTCGACATCCAACGCGTCCGCGACGACGTGATTGTTGGTGATGATATAGCCGTCGGACGACACGATGACGCCTGAACCTTGCCCATACTGACGGCGCGCGGGCGGTTCTTTAAACAGACCGAACGGCAGCGTGTCATCGCTGAAAGCCTGGTCGCGTACCATCACCGTCGAGGCGATGCTCACCACGGCCGGAATCACCTTCGATGCTGTGCTCTTGACCTGATTTTGGAGATCGTTTCCGACCACGGCAGGGATCAGCCGGCCTGACGCCCACACGGAACCAGCTGAAACGACCGTGAGTAGCCCTGCGATCATGACTCGCAGTATCGGGAAAACAGAAACCAGCATAGCACCCCTTAGTACCTTTCTCATGGAGACATCAGGAGCTTCGAAATGCCGTAGCCTAGCACGGGGTGGGAGAGGACGCACTCATAATTCCACATGACGCAGCCGGAGCGCGTTGGAAATCACGGACACGGAACTGAAGGTCATAGCAGCACTTGCCATCATAGGATTCAGGAGCAGACCCCAATGCGGATACAGCACCCCCGCCGCAATCGGCACGCCCACCACGTTATAGACAAACGCGAAAAAGAGGTTTTGCCTGATATTCCTCATCGTAGCCTGGCTCAACCGCTTGGCCCGCACGAGTGCCCGCAGATCGCCCTTAACCAATGTGATCCCCGCACTCTCCATCGCGACGTCGGCGCCGGTTCCCATGGCAATCCCGACATCGGCCAGCGCCAACGCCGGGGCATCGTTGATGCCATCCCCAGCCATGGCCACCACGCGGCCTTGCGATTTGAGGTGAGTAATGATTCGACCCTTTTGGTCGGGCAACACCGACGCATGGACCTCTTCGATTCCCAGCTGCCTCGCCACGGCGTCTGCTGTGAGTTGGTGATCTCCCGTTACCATCACCAGGCGTATGCCCTGTTCCTTCAACAAATGAACAGCCTCCAGGGTCGAGGCCTTCACCGGATCCGCCACGCCTAAAAGGCCGGCGGCTTTCCCGTCGATCGCCACAAAAACCGTCGTCTGACCATCTCGCCTCAGTACTGCCGCTTCTTCTTCCAAGACCGCCAGACTCTGGTCGGTCACCCCCAGGTGTTCTCTCAACAATCTAGAAGTGCCCACCGCCACGCGATGTTGTTCCACAAGACCCGAAACGCCATGGCCCGTCAGCGAACGGAATTCCTGGACTTGACTCAGCATCAGCTGTCGATGCTCCGCGCCGGCGACAACGGCGGACGCCACTGGATGTTCGCTCCGGTGCTCCAAACTTGCCGCCAGACGAAGGACGTCGACATCACGCCAGGTCGGCACAAAGCGAATGGAAACGAGTTTGGGTTTTCCTTCGGTCAATGTGCCAGTCTTGTCGAACACGAGGGTGTCCACCTTTCCAAGCACCTCGAGCGCCTCGGCCTTTCGAACTAAGACCCCCGCCATCGCTCCACGCCCCGTTCCCACCATGATCGACATCGGCGTCGCCAGCCCCAATGCGCAGGGGCAAGCGATGATCAACACCGCCACCGCATTGACCAGCGCATACGCCAGCTTGGGCTCCGGTCCCCACACCGCCCAAGCCACTGCAGTGACCATCGAAGCGACCACCACGAGCGGCACAAAATATCCGGCAGTCACATCGGCAATTCGTTGAATCGGCGCCCTCGTCCTCTGAGCGTCGCTCACCATTTGAACGATCCGGGCCAGCAACGTCTCGCGGCCCACCCGTTGTGCCTGCATGAGGAGGCTGCCGGTCCCATTGATGGTCCCGCCTGTTACCTCAGCTCCGACCATTTTTTCCACCGGCAAGGACTCCCCCGTCACCATCGATTCATCGACTGCCGAGATGCCTTCGATAATGGTGCCATCGACCGGAATCCGTTCACCTGGACGGACACGCAATCGATCACCGACCCGCACTTGATCCAGCGGCACATCCGTCTCACGACCATCCTGTTCCACTCGTCTCGCGGTTTTCGGCGCGAGGCCAAGCAATGCTTTCATCGCGGAAGTGGTTTGACTGCGCGCCCGCAATTCCAACACTTGCCCCAATAAGACCAGCACCGTGATCATGGCGGCCGCTTCAAAATAGACCGGAATCGACCCATCGTGCGCGCGAAACGAAGCCGGGAGGACGGCAGGCACAATGGTCGCTACCGAACTGTGGAGATACGCTGCACCGGTTCCCATCCCGATCAGCGTGAACATGTTCGGCGCCTTATTGACGATTGACCTCCATGCACGCTCGAAAAACGGCCAGCCGGCCCAGAGCACGACCGGCGTCGCGAGCAGCCACTGAACCCAGTTTCTTGCCGAGGCAGAAATAATCTGCTGGAGTGGCCGGCCTGGAATCATGTCGGCCATCGCCAGCATCATCACCAGCAGGGTCGGTCCCAGACTGATCCAGAACCGTCTCGTCATATCTCGAAGCTCCGGATTCGGCCCCTCCTCCAACGACACCACTCTTGGCTCCAACGCCATACCGCAAATCGGACAAGCTCCAGGCTTGGTTTCGAGGATTTCAGGATCCATCGGGCAGATGTATTCGACCGTTGCGCCGGTTGGAACGGCCATCGGTTTCATCGTTCGTTGTGCAGAGGGTGTCAGATAGTGGGATGGGTCTTCCCGAAATTTGGCCAAGCAGCCAGGCGAGCAAAAGTAGTAAGTCTGGCCCTCATGAACATGAGAGCCAGCCGCCTTCTCCGGCTGGACGGTCATGCCGCAGACCGGATCGATGTGTCCGCCTTCACGGCCTGGAGAAGACGGCATCATCATAGGAAGGATTTTCTTTGTGCCTGGCGCGATCAGGCCTGGCGATGGCTGCAAGGCTTGTTCGGGATTGGCCCTAAACTTCTCAAGGCAGGAGATTGCACAGAAGTAGTAGGTGGTGCCCTTGTATTCAAATCGCCCAGCAGCCGATGCCGGGTCTACGGTCATGCCGCAAATAGGATCGATGGCCATTGTGATACGTCACTTTGCTTTATCCGCATCCAGAATGCTTTGAATCACGATTTTTACATTTTCCGGATCGATCTTTTCGACCTTGATATTGCCGTCGAGGAGCAACGTGGGGGTTTGTTGCAACTTGATGCGCTCTCCCCATTTTTTCCCCTCTTCAAAGAGTTGAGCCGGCTTGCCACTGGCCATACCTTCTTCGAAAGTCTTGGGATCCAAGCCCACTTCCTTGATGAGCACCTCGCGCAAGGAGCGATCGAGGACGCCGGTCACCTTGTCTTTGTGGATGGTGCGGAACAGCACCTTCTTCATTTCATTCCCCTTCCCCATGATCTTGGCCTGTTCGTACATGTCGAAGGGCGTCGGCAGCTTTCCCCTGATCACCGGAAACCCCACCATCGTCGTTTCAAGCTTTTTCCCGAACTCTTTTTCGAGGATCGCCAATCCTTCTCCGTCAAAATGGTGACAGTGCGGGCAATAGAAGTCCGCAAACTCCACCAGCTTCACCTTTCCACGTTGATGAGTGGAGGGCTCGTCCTTCAGAATTTCAAACGTGCCCTTCAATTCTGGGGAGGCCGCATAGACCGAAACTCCCACTAGCATAACCGCGGAACTGACCAGTACTCCAATCATCCACATCCACAATGCGATCCTCGCCATATCCGCTCCTTTGTCGGTTGACAACCGCGCCATTATATCGAATCCTGGAGTAACCTGCTCTTTGTTATAATTGACGAATGCGTTCGCAAGGGTTGGTCTACGCGCTGGCTCTATGTACCTTTATGACGAGCTGCGCGTCATCCCCAGAGGCAGAAGAAAGCTCAGCAGCCCATGTTTCGTTTCTTCAAGTCAAAGCCGCTCCGGACTCTTTCAAAGGGCAATCCATAGTCTTCGGTGGTCACGTGCTGAGCGCCAGACGGTTGAAGGAGGGAACAAGAATTGAAATTCTGCAGTTGCCACTCGACCGTTCCGGTTATCCCGGAACCGACCTGATGCAATCTCAAGGCCGTTTCATCGCCATGCACAAGGACTTCCTGGATCCTGCGACTCTCCCCTACGGCACTCGAGTGACGGTGACCGGTGAGATCACAGGCTCTGTCACGCTTCCGCTCGATGAAACGGAATACACCTATCCGGTGGTAGATATCCGCCACCTTCAAGTCTGGACTGCCGTGGACGAGGCCGCGCAGCGGTTTCATCCCTATATGGGTCCCAGCTACTATGGAGGATCCTATTATGGAGGACCCTATGGGAGTCCGTATTGGCGTCCCTGGCCGTATCGTTAATTAGTGGCGCCTTCTACCGCCCGCCGGTTCCGATAATCCGCTCGACACGATCGTCCCGTCCACCGAGATTGCGATACTTATGATACTGCGCCAGCGCACGTGGCATGTCTTTCCGATGCAGCTCATAGAACACGCCGAGGTTGTAGTGCGCTTCGGCATAGTCGGGCTTTAACGCAACAGCCTTCTCGTATTCCTGTTCCGCTTCTTCCAGCTTATTCATGCTCGTATAGATAACGCCAAGGTTCATGTGCGCTTCGGCATATTCCGGTCGATAGCGGATCACTTCGAGAAACTCCCGTTCTGCCTCGGAAGGCTTGTTCTGGCTCCGAAGAATAAATCCTAAGTTGTAGTGGGCGTCGACCAGATTCGGTTTCGACGCAATCGCCTGTCGGTAGTCGTACGCCGCCTCCAGCAGATCGTTGTTCCGCTCCGCCAATCGCCCGGCTTGGTACCACCCATCGGCATGGGTGGGATTCGCCTTGGTCAACCGAGCCAGCATGTCGCGGGCCGACTTGTTGTCACCCTGTCCTTCATGCAGCATTGCCAGCCCGAAGAGTCCGTCCGGGCTCATGGGACGAACCGCCAGCAAACGCTTGTACGTATTCATCGCGGCCGGAACTTCGTGCCGGCTTTCGTAGAGCCGCGCGAGGTCGACGTAGGAATCTTCGTGCTTCGGATCCACCTCGATCGCCCGCTTGAGAGTCTGCTCCGCCTCCGCGATCTTCCCTTGTGCAAGGTAGACTTCCGCTAAGTCATTCAGGGCATCCGGATAGGCCGGCTTCAATTTCAGCGCCTGTGCAAAGGCCTCCGCCGCTTCATGAGGCTTCTTTTTCCCTTTGAGGTAGATTTGTCCGAGGAGATGATAGGCCTCAGCAGAAGCAGCGCCGGATTCCGTGGCCTTCTGCAATGCAGCGATGGCTGCGTCGGAGTCACCGGCTTTGAACAATGCCGAAGCTTGCTCGACCGCCCGCTTCCCGGAATCCGCGGAGGTGGCGGCATGAGTAGGAGCAATAGGAAGAAGCCCCAGGAACACTCCGATCACGATGGAGATGAGGCGTCGTGCGCGTACCTTCAACAGAGCGCTCCCGGCCAACGAAAAGCTGGTTCAACTATAAGGGGGAGCGCAGCATGAAATCAACGCGGAGGGGAGTGGAGCATAAAATCCTAGTTGGCCAAACTGTAGACGATCGGGAGACTGACCACGATCTCCGGTTTGCTGATGGCATGTTTCATATAGAGCGGGCACGCGAGTTTCACCGCCTCGATTGCCGCCGCATCGAGGATGGTGTGTCCCGAACTTTTCTGCACGGATACCTCAGCCAACTGCCCGTCAGATCGAATGACGGCTTTCAAGATGACTTTTCCTTCCTGACCGTTTAGGCGAGCCGAACTCGGATAGCGTTTCAGTTCGGCTACCCGCCGCCAGAGTGATTCAGCCAACCACCGATGGTCGGCCTTCACGTCGGAACCAGGCGCTGTAGCTTTCGCAACCGGCACTGGCGTTTCCGCTATGGCGGGAGGAGTATTTACTGCTTCCTGAACTGGAGCCTCGTGCGGGGGTGAGGGAGCTGAGGCATGTGTCGCCGGCTCATGATGGAGGGGGCGTGCCTCAACCGGTTCGGCGACGGCAACGGACTCACTCTGCGCGACCAATGGCTCGGCATGCTGCACCGGTTCGGGTTCTTTCGCCTCCACAACTGGGGCGACCTTTGGCTGAGGCCTCTCCACCTTCTCCTCAACCGGTTCGGCCTTGGGTTGTACCGGCGATGGCTCAACCTTCTCTTCGATCGGCTTTACCGGTTCGCTCACGGGATGGACCATCTGCACCGTCTGCTGCGGTGCGACCCGATGCGTGACCGTCTCTGGAATCGACTCGACCGGCGGAGATGGAGTCATCCGCGCCGTCGGTTGTGCAGGTTTGACGACCGGCTCTGCCCGTTCCAACATGGAGTCGGCCTTCACGGGTTCCACGAACGCGACGTCCCACTTGAAAACTTCTTCTTTCAAGACGGGCTTGACCTGCGCAGCAAACGCGAGCGCCAACCAAACTGCCACTCCATGAAGAGCAAGCGAAATCCCCCACGCAGGAAAAAGGAAGCGGTTTTCATTCGTCGATGGCATATGGCCTTCTAAACCATTCGTGCAATAGCTAAAACCTTAATCCAACGATGCAGCCTTCACCGGCTCTCGTTTCTGTATGCGAGCCACCACATCGTAAATCTTCTGCTCGCTGAGCAGACCACCCTTAATGTATTCTTGGACTACGCCTTGTTCATCGATGAACACACTGACCGGGAGTCCGAACACGCCGAACTGATTGGCAACTTTGTTCTCGCGATCCATCAGCACCGGGAAGGTATGGCCGTACTGTCTGATGTGCTCGCGAACCTTCCCATCATTTTCCAATTCATTAATGGCCAGGACGACAAACCCTTTGTGTCGCAATTTGTCATAGGTCGTCTGCATCGCCGGCATTTCTGTCGTACAGGGTTTGCACCAGGTGGCCCAAAAATTCAGCAGGACCACTTTCCCTCGATAGTCAAGCAGACTTTGGGAGTTGCCGTTCAGGTCTACCAGATGGAAATTCTCTGCCGGTGTTCCCACGACGGGCACACGCGAGCCCATAGTCCAGCCGTTGAACGCCCACGCTCCAAAGAGTGTAGCCGCGAGAATTGCGGAAACAACGAATACTTTCATGATCGACCTCCTACTCCGACCTGGCTCAACTCATGATGATTTTAAAACCTGGAACGAACGCGTCAGCCCAAACACAAAGCTCGTCCCTTGTGCAAGATTATTGTTGGAATCGCGTGCAACCGGAACCTGTGCGTAGAAATAGAACGACGTAAATTTCGTCCATGGCGAATCGATCAGTCCGTCGACGTTCACCTGAAAGCCCGGAGCAAAGGCCAAATACGTCGACCCGGTGTTTGGCACCTGGCGATTGGCGATCAAAGGATCGATCACCGTCGGCTCGACTCCGCCACCGTTGCCAGCTGGAGCCGACTGCTCCAATGACGCGCTAATGTTGTCATGGACGAGATAGCGCCAGTTGAACTGACTCGTCAAGACCAGCCATGGAACCGTCACGAGATTGGCGCCGATGCCGAGATTGTATTCATCGCCGAATTGGTAACCGTCGTTGTTGCGAAAGGTATGGCGATAGCCGGCGAACGAAAATTGATTCAGCCGGTGAGGGATCAACTCGTACGTTTGATATATGGTGGGATTGAGACCGACTTGTCCCCGTCCCAATTGCGTCGGCGACTCCATCACTTCTCCGTTGCTGTCTCGTGCCTTGGTGTTCCCGGTCGGCAGATAGACACCAAACCCCAACACGACCAAGCTTCGCAGCGTCGGCAGCACGTTGTATTTGAGGCCCACGCGCATGTCTCCGACATTGTTTGATCCGAACGTAACCTGCTCGCCGTTACCATTGTCCCCATCCTCGCCGATGCCATCGATGTGTTTGTGCGTTCGCCACATGTAAGGCACAGTGATTTCGACGCCGAGCTTGTCGGTGATGCCGTAGTTGACGTCGAAGGTCAGCTGTTGGGTGATGGTCCGGGTTTCCTGGTGATGGTCCAGGATTAACCGACGCTGCGTTTGATCGATCGCTGGAATGAGGCCGGACGTGCCGTCGAGCAGCCGCATTGGCGTATAGTTGTAAATCATATTGAAGGTCAACAACCCTTCCTGCGGAACTTGCTGCTGCGATCCGATGACGACAAAACAGGTGACGGCCCCGCAAGCCGCTTCGGCTTTCGGCGTCATCGCCGTGATGCAGACGAACACAGTAAAAACCATTTCTGCAAGAAGTCGATGCAGTCGTTTCATGTCTCTGACAATCCTTTCCCGCTTTATAAGCAGCACCCGTTGTCGGGGCACGCAGGCCTGAATGATTGATTACATCCATCGTGAATCCTTGGCCTCAGGCGACTCGCATGAACCGGCACACACCGGTTCTGATGTAAGTCACCTATGGCGGCTTGCGTTAGACTGTTGCGTGAGAAGGAGGTCCGCGAGAGAAAACGACTCGTTCGCTAAAGAGCGAAATGAGCTGGGGGACAAACTCGTCGACGAATGCAACCGGCGATTGCTCTGCTAGCGGGGGAGCAGACAGGCTGTCGAGCACCTGCCCTGCCGCGCACATCCAGGAACAAAGTACCGTACTGTGCGTTGCTTTTTGATGGTGCGAATGTTGGGACTCGTGGGTGAGTGATTGGGCGGACGCGAAACCGCCGATCACAAGCAGACTAACGACTAAGAAGCAGGCGAGAGAACGTTGAATGAAACCGTGCGTCATAACCTTCGCTCACACTGGACCAGCGAAGTTGATGGTACTGGAGGGGGAAGGCCGGAGTCAATCCTTGCAAGTCTGTGTCTTCACGATAGGATTCGGAAAATATTTCCGGTATACTGCAAAGATTAGGTCGAAGCATCGACCTGAAATCCCATTAGTGAACGTATGCTGACGCAAATACTCAATCTGATCTTCGGCAGCAAGAATGACCGTGAAATCAAGGCCTTGATGCCGCTTGTCCAGCGCATCAACGGCCTGGAATCCGCTCTGACTCCCTTCTCCGATGAGGCCTTGGCGGACAAGACCCAAGCGTTCAAGAAACGGCTGGCCGACGGAGAAACCATCGATGACATCCTCCCCGAGGCCTTTGCCGTCTGCCGGGAAATGTCCCGCCGGAAGTTGAACATGCGGCACTTCGACGTGCAATTGATCGGCGGCATGATCCTGCACAAGGGCCGCATTTCGGAAATGAAGACGGGTGAAGGGAAGACCCTCGTGGCCACGTTGCCGATTTATCTGAACGCCCTGGAAGGCAAGGGAGCCCATCTGGTCACGGTCAACGACTACCTGGCCAAACGCGACGCGCAGTGGATGGGCCAGCTCTATCATGCGCTGGGGCTGTCGACAGGAGTCATTCAGCACGACGCCTCGTTTATCTTCGACCCGACCTACGACGCCTCCGACAAGCGGCTCCAGCATCTGCGTCCCTGCACCAGGCCCGAAGCCTATCGCGCCGACATTACCTACGGGACGAACAACGAATACGGATTCGATTATCTCCGCGATAATTTGGTCGTCACCGACTTGAACCAATGCGTACAGCGCGACTTGAACTTCGCAATCGTGGACGAGGTCGATAGCATTCTGATCGATGAAGCACGGACGCCGCTGATTATCTCCGGGCCGACCGATCAAACCACTGATCTCTATTACCGTATCAACGCGATCATCCCGCAGCTCAAGCCCGAGCATGACTATACGATCGAAGAAAAAACCAAAACTGCCTCGCTCACGGAAGAGGGCAACGTCCGCGTCGAGAAATTGTTGGGCGTCGACAATCTTTATGATCCGGCCAATATGGATCTGGTCCACCACGTCGTGAAGGCGCTCCAAGCCTATGCCCTCTACAAACGGGATGTGGACTATGTTGTGAAGGACGGCGAGGTCATCATCGTAGACGAATTCACCGGCCGGTTGATGCCGGGCCGCCGCTGGAGCGACGGACTCCACCAGGCCGTCGAGGCCAAGGAAGGCGTGAAGATCGCCAACGAGAATCAGACGCTGGCCTCGGTCACGTTCCAAAATTATTTCCGGATGTACAAAAAGCTGGGCGGCATGACCGGCACCGCCGACACGGAAGCGGCGGAGTTCGCCAAAATCTACAATCTCGACGTGAACGTGGTGCCCACGAACCGGAAGATGATCCGGCTGGACTACGCCGACGTGGTCTATCGCACGGAAAAGGAAAAGTTCGCTGCCATCGTGGAAGAGATCAAAGAATGCCATGAGCGAGGCCAGCCGGTGCTGGTCGGCACCATCTCGATCGAGAAATCAGAGAAGATCGCCGGCATGTTGAGCCGGAACGGCATCAAGCACAACGTGCTCAACGCTAAGCAGCACGAACGCGAAGCGGAAATTGTGGCCCAGGCAGGACGCAGGGGCGCCGTGACCATCGCCACGAACATGGCCGGCCGCGGCACCGACATTCTGCTCGGCGGCAACGCCGACTTCACGTTCAAACAGATGCTCTATCGGGAAGAGAACCTGCCGGACGAACGCAAGCTCTCCCTCTATGAAGAGATCCGGACCGATTGCGAAAAGAACAAGCAGGAGGTGATCGCGCTCGGCGGGCTCCATATCCTTGGCACCGAACGGCACGAGAGCCGCCGCATCGACAATCAGCTGCGAGGCCGCGCCGGCCGCCAAGGCGATCCCGGCTCATCCCGGTTCTATCTGTCGCTTGAGGACGACCTCATGCGCATCTTCGCCTCCGAACGCGTCTCCCAACTGATGCTCAAACTGGGCATGGAAGAAGGCGTGCCGATCGAACACGGCATGGTCACCCGCGCCATTGCCAACGCGCAAAAGAAAGTCGAAGCGCATAACTTTGAAATCCGCAAACAACTGCTCGAATACGACGACGTGATGAACAAACAGCGCGAAGTCATCTACCAGCATCGGCGGGCGGTCTTGAGTGGCGAGAATTTGACCGACGATTTGCGTGACATGATGGCGGGGCTGGTGGAATCCTCGCTCAATGTCTATTGCCCCGCGGAACAGTACCCGGAAGAATGGGACATGAAAGGCCTCGTGGAAATGATGCAGGGCCAGTTCGGCCTCGACATCACTCAAGGCAAGCACGACGGCGGAGACTCATTGCGGGACGTAGGACGCGATGCGCTTCTGGAAGATTTAAAAACGCAGGTTCTTGAAGCCTATGAACGGAAAGAAAAGGAATTGGGTTCTGAACTGATGCGGTTCCTGGAGAAGACGTTCATGCTCCAGGTCATCGATCACCACTGGAAGGACCACCTGCTCGGGATGGATCACTTGCGGGATGGAATCGGCCTCCGCGGGTACGGGCAGAAAGATCCTCTCATCGAGTACAAACGGGAAGGCTACGATTTGTTCGCCGGGATGATGGAGCGGATCAAGTCCGATACGCTTGACCGGCTCTTCCGCGTTCAAGCCGTTCGAAACGAAGGGGAACTGGCCGCCCCGCCCCCGCCTGTCATGTCACGTCCGCAACCAAAGCTCACGCTTAATCGCGGAGACGAACCGGCCACCGTCCAGACTGTGCATCGCAATGACGACAAGGTCGGTCGCAACGACCCTTGTCCCTGCGGGAGTGGAAAGAAGTATAAAAAATGCCACGGCGCGTAGGCTAGATCGCCGCGCTTATCTCTCGTCCATCGCTGCCTATTCCTCCTGATATCGCCTTGACTTACAGCGGCTTGCAAGGCTACCCTACGCCTCCTTCGGCCCTTCGTAGCGGTGGGTGAGGTTTGCCCATTGTTAGGGGTGTCACTTTTGTAAATTTTGACAGTTGAAATGGAGTTCCTTGTGACCACAGGGCACCCTGAACTCGTTGCTGCCATTGCGTCCGAGATCGCGACCTCGGGTCCGATTCCCTTCGTCCGTTTCATGGAGCTCGCGCTCTACCATCCTCAGTTCGGCTACTACATGCGTCCACCGGAGTCCGGCACGGAGCGGATTGGCTGGAATGGCGACTTCTATACCAGTGCTGACGTCCATCCGATTCTCGGACACGCCCTCGCGAGACAAGCCGCTCAGATCGATGCATTGCTGGGGCATCCCGATCCGTTCACGGTCGTCGAGTTGGGACCAGGTAAAGGCTTGTTGGCTCAACATTTCCTGTCGGCCTGTCAGCGTGGTTCGAACTCATTAGGCGAGCGTCTTCGCTATGTCTTAATCGAACGCAGTCAAGCCATGCGTGCCTTGCAGCAACAGCAGATGAAGCCATGGTTCGACCACACCGGCCGAGTGACCTGGCTGGAGGATGTGAACAGCCTTGCACCGGCGAGCGTAACCGGCCTGATATTCAGCAACGAATTACCCGATGCGTTCCCTATTCATCGCATTCAGGTCGTCGGCAACGAGACGCGAGAAATTTTCGTGGACATTCGAGACGGCCGATTCGTCGAATGCCTCAGACCCTTGTCGAACCCGGCAATCGAGGCATATCTCCGACGACTCAATCTTCAGCTTCCTGATGGATATCGAACCGAAATAAACTTATTCGCTCCCGTCTGGATGAGACAGGTCGCGGAGAGTCTTGGTCGCGGTGTAGTCATCACCATTGATTACGGCCATTCCGCTCAAGATCTCTATGGCGCAGATCGATCCAAGGGCACATTCCTGTGCTACTACTCCCAAATGGCCTCGGAAGACCCCTATATCCGAGTCGGCTATCAAGATATGACGGCGCATGTGGACTTCACGACGTTGGCCACGGTCGGTGAGGAAGCCGGATTGTCCGTCACCGGCTTTACCAATCAAATGGCTTTTCTGATGGGACTTGGCGTGGAAGAGATGATTGGGCAGTTGGACCCGGAGAGCCCGGAGTTTCAGGCGGCGCTTCATCTCTTGAAGCCGGAGGGGATGGGCCGGACGTTCAAGATTCTTGTGCAACACAAAAACCTCGAGCAGCCGGCGCTCGATGGATTGACGTTTAAACCGTTTTTCGGCTCAGCTTTGAGCCAGCATGCTGCAGCATAGCGACCGAGGAGCCTGATGGGGGACGAAGCTGTTCCACTGAACTATGTGCCGATCTTGCTGTTCATCGGCATTACGATCGCCTTCGGAGTCATCCAGCTCCTGGCCGGGCGCCTGGTCCGCCCTAGTCACCCGTACCGCGCGAAGTTGACTCCCTATGAGAGTGGAAGTCCCCTGTTTTCAGACGCGCGCATCCAGTTCCCGATGCGGTACTACATCATCGCGATGCTGTTTGTCATTTTCGACATCGAAGTGATCTTCATCATTCCCTGGGCGGTGCGCTTTCAATCACTCGGTCTCTTGGGTCTGGTTGAGATGTTGGTGTTCATCGCCATCCTGTTGGTGGGGCTGTGGTACGCGTGGATGAAGGGGGCGTTAGAATGGGATTGAACGGGGACTGTTGGGGCGTTCTTCGTGCTCGATCACCCCGCACGCAAGAACGATCGTATTTTGACATTATGGGCGGTGCTCGGTGCATGCGCGCGCAGTGAAGGGCACCCCAACAATCCCCTTCCTGTGGAGATTGGAGTTGAAGAGATGAGTTTTTTAGAGCGGCAGTTTGAAGCGAATATCATCACGACGAATCTGGACGCCCTCGTGAATTGGTCGCGGAAGTCGGCGCTGTGGCCCATGACCTTCGGTCTCGCCTGCTGCGCGATCGAAATGATTGCCAGTGTGTCGTCGCGTTATGACATCGACCGGTTCGGCGCCGGGGTGTTCCGCGCATCGCCCAGACAATCAGATTTGATGATTGTGGCAGGGACAGTCACGCGCAAAATGGCCCCAGTCATTCGCCGCATCTATGATCAGATGCCGGAGCCGCGCTATGTCATTTCGATGGGCTCCTGCGCGACTTCCGGCAATCACTACAACAGCTATGCAGTGGTGCAGGGCGTCGACCAGATCGTGCCCGTCGACGTCTACGTGCCCGGTTGTCCGCCGCGGCCGGAAGCTCTCATGGATGGCTTATTGAAGTTGCAGGAAAAAATCCAGCGCGAAAAGGTCTTTGTGAAATAGGCATGCAACCTCTGATCGAAACCTTGATGACGAAATTTCCTCGGGCGGTGCTGTCCGTCGAAGCCGATACCGCGCGGTCCGAGGTGTCGGCGCGCGTGGCGCCTGAATCCATTCTTGAGATCACGAAATTTCTCCACGATGCACCGGAGGCTCTCTTCAATCATCTGACGGATATTTGTTCCGTGGACTACCCGGAAGACGGCGGCCAGCGGTTCGAGGTCGTGTATCACCTCCATAGCCTGACTCATCGACGACGCCTGCGCCTCAAGGCCCGCCTCTCAGAGGAGAATCCCACGATCGCCTCAGTCACGAGTATCTGGAAAGGCGCCGAATTCCTGGAACGTGAAGTCTACGACATGATGGGTATCACGTTTGCCGGCCACCCGGATCTTCGGCGCATTCTTATGCCGGATGATTACGCAGAGGGATTTCCCCTGCGAAAGGACTTCCCCACCGAAGGGCGTGGGTGGCGGAGCCAGTTCGACTTCATCCCACGCCTTGATGAAGCGCCGACCGAAGTGGTGGGGAGTGAAATTCCGGAAGCTCAGAAACAGGCCTTCATGGCTGAAACTCCCGGCTCACACCGCCGCGAAGAACTCTTGCTCAACATGGGCCCGCAACACCCCAGCACGCACGGTGTCCTGCGTGTCGTGCTCGAGTTGGACGGCGAACGGATCGTGAAGGCTACCCCGGATCTGGGCTACCTCCATCGAGGCGTCGAGAAGCTCTCCGAGGGCCTCGCCTATATGCAAATCATCCCGCATACGGACCGGCTCGACTACGTGTGCGCCATGGCGAATAACTATGCCTATGTGCGGGCAGTCGAAAAACTGTTGGGAGTCACGATTCCCGAACGAGCGGAGTACATCCGGACGATCGTCATGGAGATGCAGCGCATCGTCGGCCACTTGTTCTGGCTGGGAACGCAGGCCCTGGACATCGGCGCGATGACGGTCTTCTTTTGGACGTTTCGAGAGCGTGAGATCCTCCTCGACATATTCGAAAAGCTTTGCGGCGCTCGGCTCACCCTGAACTACTATCGCATCGGTGGCGTCGACAGTGACTTTACGCCCGATCTCGTCCTGCGGCTCAAGACGTTTCTCGACACCTTCCCTGAGAAGGTCAAGGAGTACGACTCGCTGATCGCCTCGAACCGCATCTGGCTCGGGCGCACGAAAAACGTGGCGGTCATTTCGGCGGAAGATGCGATCAACTTCGGCTGCACCGGGCCGGTGCTGCGCGGGTCCGGCGTCGCCTACGATGTGCGCAAAGAAGAACCCTACGGGGTATATGACAAGGTGGACTGGGAAGTGCCGATCGGCAAGAACGGCGACACCTACGACCGTTACTGGGTCCGAATGGAAGAGATGCGCCAGAGCGCTAGGATCATCAAGCAATGTCTCGACCAGCTGCCGCCTGGCCAGATCATCGCCGATGCGCCTCAGTATATCCCCCCGCCGAAGCAGCAAGTCATGCGGGACATGGAAAGTCTGATCCATCATTTCATTATTTACACACAGGGCTTCAAACCGCCCAAGACGGAGACCTATTGCGCGACCGAAGCGCCAAAAGGCGAGCTGGGATTCTTCATCGTGAGCGACGGGAGCGCCCGTCCTTATCGTCTGAAAATCCGCTCTCCTTCGTTCGTGCATATGGGTGCCTTCGACCACATGGCCCGAGGCTATTTGATATCCGACATTATTACGATCTTCGGAACCTATGACATCGTGATGGGGGAATGCGATCGATGAGGCTTAGGGGCCTGGCTTCCTTCGACGCGCGCACATTGGGACATACTGATTCCCGCCTCATCTTGTTTGGATGGAGAACATGCTGAAAGAGAAGTACCGGCAAGAGATCGACGACATCTTGGGTCGCTATCCCGTGAAGCGATCGGCTCTCATTCCCTTGTTCTATCTGGCGCAGCGGGAAAGCGGCTATATCACGGAAGCCGCGATGATTGAGATCGCGGGTATCCTGAAACTGACACCGCCCCAAGTGTATGAAACCGTCACCTTCTACACGATGCTGAATCTCAAGAAGGTGGGGACATTTCACATTCAGGTGTGTAAGTCGCTCATGTGCGCCCTGGTGGGATCGGATACGGTCATCGGCTGGATGAAGCAGAAGCTTGGCATCGGTCCCGGCGAGACGACCACCGACGGCCTGTTCACCTTATCTACGGTGGAATGTTTAGCAGCCTGCGGAACCGGCCCGATGATGCAAATCAACGACGACTATTACGAACGACTGACAGAAGAAAAAGTCGACCGAATCCTGGCCGATCTCCGATCGACCGGCTCCTGTGCGTTGAAGACGGGTCCATTTATGTGGCCAGAGCCGCTTGCAGTGAAACGTGAAAAGTAGACACCCGGAAGGCTATGGGTAAGTACGAACCAATCCTTCTCAAAAACATGAGTCAGCCCGGCTATACCGGGTCGCTGGCGGACTACGAGAAGACGGGCGGCTATCAAGCGCTGCGACACGTTTTCGGCAAAGTCGCGCCGGCCGATGTCACGCAGCTCGTCATCAAGTCAGGCCTACGCGGCCGTGGCGGCGCCGGTTTCCCGACCGGCGTAAAATGGGGATTTCTGCCCAAGGATTACCAAGGGCCCCGCTACCTGTGCTGCAATGCCGACGAAAGCGAGCCGGGCACCTTCAAAGATCGCCAACTGATCGAACGCGATCCCCATCAGATTATCGAAGGAATCGTGCTGGCCTGTTATGCCATCGGAGCCGAATCGTCCTACATTTATATACGCGGCGAGTTCGTCCTGGGATCGAAGATTCTGGAAGAGGCCATCGATGACGCACGTCGCGCCGGCTACATCGGCAAGAACATTCAAGGCACCGGCATCACAGTCGATGTGTGGGTGCATCGCGGCGCCGGCGCGTACATCTGTGGAGAAGAAACCGCCTTGCTCGAATCGTTGGAAGGCAAGCGCGGGCTGCCTCGGGTGAAGCCGCCATTCCCCGCCACGCATGGTTTGTATAACAAGCCGACGGTGGTCAATAATGTGGAAACGCTTGCGAACCTTCCGCATATCATCAACCGCGGACCCGAATGGTTTGCGGCGATCGGATCCCCGCCCAAGAGCACCGGCACGCGCATTTTCTGTGTCAGCGGACATGTGAAGCGGCCGGGAAACTACGAAGTGCCGATGGGCATCACCTTTCGGGAATTGATCTACGAGCATGCAGGGGGCATGCGCGGCGAGAGGCCCCTCAAAGCCTTCATTCCCGGCGGTGCCTCCGCGCCGTTTCTGACCCCGGATCATCTGGACGTCAAGATGGATTTCGAATCCGTGGCGGCTGCCGGCTCGATGTTGGGCTCGGGCGGCGTCACGATTATGGAAGAAGGCACCAGCATGGTGTGGGCTGCGCTCCGGCTGATGGAATTTTTCTATCACGAGTCTTGCGGCAAGTGCAGTCCCTGCCGGGAAGGCAGTGCCTGGCTCGTGCAAACGATGCGCCGTCTCGTGGCCAAGCGAGGCCGGGCCCAAGACCTTGAAACACTGACCGATCTGTGTAAGAACATCGCCGGCCGCACGGTGTGTGCGTTCGGCGATGCCGAAGTGGCGCCGATCATGAGCACGTTAAAACATTGGCGGTCCGAATATCTCGCGCTGATCCACGAGGCGGAAGCGGCGGATTTGATCCGCCCGGAACTGGTTTCAAGGCAACCTTGACCATGGCTCACTCGACCGAAACCGTCCGTTTGACCATCGATGGAATTCCTATCATGGTGCCGAAAGGCACGCTCGTGATCGAAGCGGCCCGGCGTGTCGGCGTCATGATTCCGCATTTCTGTTACCACCCCAAACTGAAGCCGGACGCCAACTGCCGCATGTGTCTGGTCGAAGTCGAAAAGATGCCGAAACTCCAAACCTCCTGTAGCACCATCGCCACCGACGGCATGGCGGTGCGGACCGCGACCACCGTCGTGAACGACGCGCACAAGTCGGTGCTGGAATTCATTCTGGCCAACCATCCGCTGGATTGTCCCGTCTGCGATCAAGGCGGCCGTTGTGACCTTCAGGACTTTTCGCACGAGTACACCGCGACCGCCGGCCGCTTCCTCGAAACCAAACGCATTTTTCAGAAAGAATATTTCAGCCCGCTCATCGAAACGCAGATGAACCGCTGTGTGCAATGCCTGCGTTGCGTCCGTTACTGCGATGAAGTGATGGATGTGAAGGCGCTGGCGCCAGCCGGGCGCGGGACAATGACGGAAATCAAATCCTTCGGCCCCCACCCGTTGGATTGTGAATTTTGCGGAGGCTGTGTGCAGATTTGTCCGGTCGGCGCCATCACGAGCCGGCTTTCGATGTACGAATATCGTCCGTGGATGGTCAAGCGAGCCGATACGATTTGCCAGTTCTGCGGCGATGGCTGCCAGATCACCGTCCAGACAAAAGACAACGAGTTGATCGAGGTCAACTCGGAGTATGGCGCAGGCCGCAACAACGGCGACCTCTGCGCGCGCGGTTTTTTCGGCTACCATGCGACGAGTCATCCGGATCGCCTGACGAAGCCTCTTATTCGGCGTCACGGCACCCTGGTGGAAACGACCTGGGAAGAGGCGCTCGAATACACGGCACAACAGATTGCGCGCCTCAAGCAAGTTTACGGTCCTCAGGCGTTCGGCGGATTGATCACCAGCCGCTGTACCAACGAAGAGTTGTATCTCTTCCAGAAGTTCATGCGCCTGGCGATCGGCACGAACAACCTGGACAGCAGCGCTCGCTATGGTCAAGTCAACGGCGTGCAGGCCATGCGACGCGTTCAAGGTACGCACCAGTGGACCATGACGTTCGAGGATATTGTACAGGCCGACGTACTCTTGTTAGTCGGCACCAATATTACCGAAGCCAACCCCATCACCGGGCTCAGAGTCAAAGAAGCGGTAAAGAAACACGAGGCGCGGCTTTTCACCATTGAATCGAGTCAGCCGGCGATCGGGACGATCAGCAATATCACCAATCTGGCGCAGCAACACATCTGCGTCCAGCCCCTCCAATTTGGCCATGCCATACTTGGCATACTCAAAGCGGTCATTGAAGGCCATCATGTCGACCAGCAGTTCCAGCAGCAGGCGGGAGACTACGTCTCGGCAATTTCACAGGCCCTCGCGGACCTGTCATGGCCCGATCTCGAGGCGACGACGGGAGCTGCACGGGAGACGTTCGTCCAGATGGCTGCCGAGATTGCCAAGGGCCGACGAGTCGTCGTCCTCGCGGGACAGGAACTCTTGCGAAGCGCCGGCGGCTATGGCGCCTGTCACCAGCTCCTCGACCTCCTGTTGCTCACGGGCAAGTTGACGGAACCGGGCAGCGGTTTCGCTCCCTTGGCTGAAGAAAACAACGATCAAGGCGCGGTCGATATGGGAGCGGTGGCGGAACTTCTTCCCGGCGCGTTGGACCTCGCGAGTCCGGAGATTCGCGGCCAGATGGGCCGAGCGTGGAACGCGGATATTCCCTCCACGGCCGGCGCGACATTGATGGAGATGATCGATCAGGCTCGCTCGGGATCATTGAAGGGCATGATTGTCGTCGGGGAAAACCCGGTCAGCAGCCTACCCGCTCATGTACATACAAAGGAAGCGTTACAAAGTTTGGAGCTGCTGATCTGCCAAGAACTCTTCCTCACGGAAACCGCGGCCCTGGCCCATGTGGTCTTGCCGGCCGCTGCTCCATTGGAAAAGGCCGGTACGTTTACGAATCAGGAAGGTCATGTTCAGCCTGTCCGTCCGGCCATCGAACCAGCAGGAGACAGCCGGCCCGATTGGGAGATCCTGTCTGCCCTATCGGTCCTGTTGGGCACACCATTGGACTACGGAGATCCCAAGGAATTGCTTAAAGAGATTCGCAGCATCATTCCGGGATACGGGCTTCTCGGCCCAGCACCGGTTCCACCGAAGGTCGATACGGCGGCAATCGGCCGCTATATCGGAGGGGGCTATCGCCAAACCTTACCCGCGCTCTATACTCTGGCCCCTCGTGGACCGCAGGCCGAGGGGTCCTGGCAGATTGGCCTGACTCAAAGCTTGTTCCATTCGGGCAAACTGTCCATCCGGTCGAAGGGTTTGATCCAGATCGAAGGACAGGGCACGCTGCGGATGAACCCGGCCGATGCGGCCAGGTTGGCCGTCACCGACGGAGATCGAGTCCGGCTGTCCAACAAACGAGGCGACCTGACGACGACCATCAAGCTGGCGGAGCGCGTGCCTCAGGGGTCAGTCTGGTTTCCTGATCACTTCGCCCAAGAGGCGGTGAAACTCTTTGAATGCACGACCGACCCCGTAACGAAAGTGCCTGCGTTCAGAACGGCATCGGTCTCGATCGTCAAGGCTCGGTGATAACGGCGAAATGTCAGCGGCTGTTCACATGACGGTTGAGGAGGGACGCTCGGCGCGTCCTCGGAAGTCAGTAGCGAAGCAATTGGTGGGCTAAGAGATGAGATCAGTATCTTGTTCAATATCCGCTAAGGAGCGTTGTCGTGACTGAACTGAGCTTGCGAGTGGCAGTCTCATTGGCCCAAATCGCCGCGGTCATGGGCATCGTCATGTTGACGGTCATGATCCTAACCCTGGCCGAACGAAAAGTCCTAGGCTGGATGCAGGACCGCATGGGCCCTATGGAAGTCGGCCCCTATGGCATCCTGCAACCGATCGCCGATGGCTTAAAACTGTTCTTCAAGGAAGATATCGTTCCGGCCGGCGCAAACAAATTCCTCTTCACTCTTGCGCCAATCCTGGCGATGGTCCCCGCCCTGATCGGATTTGCGGTTGTGCCCTTCGGCCCAAGCCACAAATTCGAGGTGTTTGGCATCACGGTTGAACCGTTCGTCATCAGCGATATTAATATCGGCATTCTTTACATTCTGGCCTTCACCTCGATCGGCGCGTACGGCATCATCCTCGGCGGCTGGGCCTCGAACAGCAAATACTCCCTCTTGGGAGGGCTGCGGTCCGCCGCCCAGGTGATCAGTTACGAATTGAATGTGGGCCTTGCCATCATCGGCGTGCTGATCCTGGCCGGCTCGCTCAGCCTGGTCAAGATTACTGAAGCCCAATCCGGTGGATTCTGGCATTGGTACGTCTTTGCGTTGCCGGCGCCGCAGATTTTTGCCTTCGTCGTTTTTGTCATTTCGGCGGTGGCGGAAACCAACCGCGTGCCGTTCGACCTGCCGGAAGCGGAGAGTGAACTGGTTGCGGGCTTCTTTACGGAATACAGCGGCATGCGCTTCGCCTTCTTCTTTATCGCGGAGTACGCCAATATGGTGCTGGTCTCTTGTGTTGCAGCCTCCTTGTTTTTGGGCGGTTGGAACGCCCCCTACCCCGGAACCATCCTTGAGTATATCGGTCTGGGTCAATTCGGCTGGGTCGAGAACATTGCCTGGTTCACCGTGAAGGCCTATCTCTTTTTGTTCTTGTTCTTCTGGCTCCGCGCCACCTTGCCGCGGTTACGTTATGACCAGCTCATGAAGTTCGGTTGGAAAGTCATGTTGCCGATCGCATTGGGCAACATTATCGTGACATCGATTGCCGTGTATTTATTTCCGAAGGGATGAGCAAAGCTGTCAGCGGTCGCGTGGTAACGCTGATAGCTCATGGCCGACATGCAACAATTTATCTCCTGGTTTAAGACCATCATTTTCTACGAAATCCTCGTCGGCATGAAATCGACGATGTCGCATCTGCTCCATTACAAGCCGATCACGCTCCAATATCCTCACGAGAAACGCATTCTGCCGGACAACTACCGCGGCATGCTGGCCCTGCTGCGTTACGACGATGGCATAGAGAAGTGTGTCGGCTGCGACCTCTGCGAAGCTGCCTGCCCTTCGCGCGTCATCCGCGTCGTCAGTGCCGAGGTGCCGGGTGAGCCGGCCAAGCGCTATGCGAAAGAATATTATATGGACATGACGCGCTGCTTATTTTGCGGGATGTGCGTCGATGCCTGCCCCGTGGATGCGCTCGGCATGACCCGCGAATTCGAATGGTCGGTCTACGACAAGCGCCAGCTGAATCTAAACAAGGAGCAGCTGCTCGCGATTGGCGATCGCTCGTTTCCGGTTCGCGAGAAACGCCTGGAACTGCAACACCCGAACGTGGCCTTCTTCAACGTCGCATTCGGCCACGTCCCACCGAAACCGAATTGAACGTGGCAGCAATGAGCGGCCGGTCGAAGGGAAACCCTGACGGGCTAAGCGGGGACGAAGTTGTGATCTGAGAGAACGCAGGATGTTGGCCTAACCATGGAACAACTCTTCTTTTTCTACTTCGCCCTGATCATTGCCCTCTCATCGGTGCTGGTTGTGGCATTACGCAATCCCATCTACAGTGCCCTCTCCTTGCTGATCATGTTTTTCCATGTTGCCGGTCTGTACGTGACCCTCCACGCGGAGTTTCTGGCGGCCGTCCAAATCATCGTCTATGCCGGCGCAATTCTGGTGCTGTATCTGTTCGTTGTGATGCTTCTGAACCTCAAGCAGGACGACCGCTACCACCGACAGTGGCCCATGGCCGCATTGATTGGAGCAGCCCTCGTCATCGAAGCCATCATGTTGACGCTGTTGAAAGGACAGGCGATCCCTCCGATGTCGACCAATCAAGAGACCGCCGTCGAGGGGCTCGGCAACACTGAGGCCCTGGGCGACGTGCTCTACTCCACCTATCTCTTCCCGTTCGAAGTCGCCTCATTGATTCTCTTGGTCGCCATGATCGGTGCAATCGTCTTGGCCAAAAAAGACATCGGTGGCGAGGCGGCGCCATTGCCATGATTCCTTTGTCCTACTATCTGACTCTGAGTGCAGTGGTATTTTTGACCGGACTTGTCGGCGTCCTGATCAGACGGAACATCATCATCATTTTGCTCTCCGTGGAACTCATGCTGAACGCCACCAACATCAACTTCGTCGCATTCTCGCAGTACTTTCACAACGTCGCCGGACAGGTCTTCGTATTCTTTGCGTTGACGGTGGCCGCAGCGGAAGTCGCGGTCGGCCTGGCCATCATCATTGCCTTGTACCGAGCCAAATCGACCATTAACGTCGACGAGTTTCAGTTGTTGAAATGGTAATGATGCGAGGACGGGCTGGTTGGCGACAGGACCCGCAGACTGACACTGCACAATGACCTACGAACTTATTCCATTGTTGCCGCTGGCGTCGTTCCTGATCCTGGGACTCTTCGGTCATTGGATCAAGGACAAGGCCCATCTTGTCGCCGTACCCGCGATCATCCTGTCCTTTCTGTTTTCTCTCTTTGCCTTTGTCGATGTGGCCGGCGGACATCATTCGACCTTTCGCCTCTATACCTGGCTCACCTCGGGCCTGCTTGACATCCACATCGGGATTACGATCGACCGCCTGACGTCGGTCATGTTGTTGCTTGTCACCATCGTCAGCGGGCTCGTCCACATCTATACGATCGGATATATGCAGGGCGAGCCAGGCTATGCCCGCTTCTTCAGTTACATAGCTCTGTTCACGTTCTCCATGCTCATGCTCGTGCTGGCCGATAATTTTCTCCAGTTGTTCATCTTCTGGGAAGCCGTTGGCCTCTGTTCGTATTTATTGATCGGTCATTGGTATGAACGCCCGTCGGCCTGCGCTGCAGCCACGAAGGCATTCATCGTGAATCGCGTGGGCGATTTCGGCTTCCTTCTTGGCCTGTTACTCGTGTGGACGACCTTTGGCTCACTGGACTATTCCGAGGTCTTCGCCAAGGCTCATGACGCGGCCGGCCGAACGATGAATATTTTTGAACCGTTCGGGGGCAGTCTGGAGGTGTCGGTTCTCACGGTCATTTGCCTTCTTCTCTTTACCGGTGCAATCGGGAAATCCGCGCAGTTCCCGCTGCATGTATGGCTGCCGGACGCCATGGAAGGCCCGACACCAATCTCAGCCCTCATTCACGCAGCGACCATGGTCACTGCCGGTGTATTTCTGGTCGCCCGACTTGCTCCACTCTATAACCTGTCCCCGACTGCCATGATGGTTGTCGCGATCGTCGGCGCTCTCACGATGATGCTCGGTGCAACCATTGCCCTGACCCAAACCGACATCAAACGGGTCGTGGCCTACTCCACCATGAGCCAGCTGGGATACATGATGATGGCCTGCGGTCTGGGCGCCTATGCCGCCGGCATCTATCATCTATTGACGCACGGTGCGTTCAAAGCCCTGCTGTTCTTGGGCTGCGGTTCGGTCATTATCGCGCTGCACCATGAGCAGGACATGCGCAAGATGGGTGGTCTGAAGGACAAACTCCCCATCACCTACTGGACGTTTGTCGTCGGCTCGCTGGCGCTCGCAGGCTTTCCGCTCACGGCGGGGTTCTTCAGCAAGGATGACTTGCTCGTGTCGTCCTGGTCGTCAGGCCTACTCGGCCAAGTCCTGACTGTCTTTGGATTAGTGACCGCTCTCATCACCGCCTTTTACAGCTTTCGACTCGTGTTTGTGACCTTTTGGGGCCCTTCACACGCTGACCATCACCACGCGGCGCCTGTGCATGAACCGTCCAAGACAATGACCATTCCCCTTATCATCCTCGCGGTGTTGAGCATTGTCACCGGCTATGTCGGCATCCCGGAATTTCTTGAGCCGATGTTTGCGACCGAAAGCGGAGGATCGGCCCATCATGGAAGCGGAACTACCGTGATCATGTTGCTCGCAACTGCCATGGGACTGCTCGGCATTGCCGGAGCCTACTATGTGTACGTGTTGAATCCCTCGTTGCCGGATCGCTGGGCCCGGCAGTGGCGGACGGCGTATCGGCTGTCGCTCAATAAATGGTATGTGGACGAAGCCTATGATCGAACCATCGTCCGGCCGACCTTGTCTGCGGCCACAGAATTGTGGAAGCGCGTCGATGTCGCGGTGATCGATGGTGCGGTAAACGGAGTCGCACGGACCATCGCCTGGGGCGGCTGGCTGCTGCGGCTCATTCAAAGCGGCCAAATGCAGCACTACGTGCTGGGCATGGCGCTGGGTGGACTTGTGATTTTGACTGTCTTTTTGATGTTCTAGAGGGAGAGTCGATGGCCAGTTCCTTCCCTTGGCTCACGCTGCTCATCTTCCTGCCAATGGCAGGAGCCGGCGCGCTGTATTTCGCCAAAGACACGACAGCCCGGATGATTGCACTTGCCGTGACCGTCGCCGATTTTATCGTCGCTCTGCCTCTCTGGTGGCTCTTCGATCCCTCGTCGAGCCAAATGCAATTTACCGAGCACGTCGCCTGGATCACCTCACCCCCGATCCATTATAGCTTGGGGATTGACGGGATCAGTCTTCCCCTGGTCCTGATGACCGCCGGCCTCATGCCGCTCTGCGTGCTGATTTCCTGGGAAGCAATCACGACCAGGGTTCGCGGTTTCATGGCCGTACTGCTGCTGATGGAAGCGGCCATGCTGGGCGTCTTCGTCGCATTGGACTTCGTGCTGTTCTACGTATTTTGGGAAGCGATGCTGATCCCGATGTACCTGCTCATCGGCATCTGGGGCGGGCCGAATCGGGTTTACGCGGCGATCAAGTTCTTTCTCTACACCTTGGCTGGCAGCGTGCTTCTGCTCGTCGCGATCCTCGTGCTCTTCTTTTATGGAGGGCACACATTCGACATCCTCGCCCTCAGTCAGGTGACCTACTCAGCTGCGCTCCAAACGTGGCTGTTTTTGGCATTCTTCGTTGCATTTGCGGTGAAGGTTCCCATGTTTCCGTTCCACACCTGGCTGCCGGATGCGCACGTGGAAGCGCCGACCGCCGGCAGCGTGCTCCTCGCGAGCGTCCTGCTCAAGATGGGCACCTACGGTTTCTTGCGCTTCAGTCTGCCGATGCTTCCGGACGCCAGCCGCGCCATGACTCCGCTCATGGCGGTCCTCTCGATCGTCGCGATTATTTATGGCGCCTATATGGCGCTGGCTCAAGTTGATCTGAAAAAATTGATCGCCTACTCCAGCGTCAGCCACATGGGATTCGTGACGCTCGGCCTGTTCGTGATGAACCAACAAGGCATCGAGGGGGCAGTACTGCAAATGGTCAACCATGGGATTACGACTGGAGCGCTCTTCCTGTGTGTCGGCATCATCTACGAGCGCACTCACAGCAGACTGATCGACGACAATGTCGGGTTGGCCAAGCCGATGCCGCAATATGCCACGTTGCTCGTGATCTTTGCTTTATCTTCGCTCGGCCTGCCCGGCACGAACAGTTTCGTCGGTGAGTTCCTTGTCCTCATCGGCACCTTCCTCTGGAGCAAAGCGGCGACCGCCCTGGCCTCGCTGGGGATTATTCTCGCTGCTGCCTATCTGCTGTATATGGTTCAGCGGGTCGCTTTCGGGGTGCCCTTACCGCATCAGCTTCCCAAATTGAAAGACTTGAGCACACGAGAGTTTGTGACGTTGGTCCCGCTCGTCCTGCTCGTGTTTTGGATTGGAATCTTTCCGAACCCCTTTGTCAGTCGCATGCACAGCAGCGTGACGAAAACCTTGGAGATCATGGCACGCACGAAAGTTGCGCCGGTCTCGCATCCGTCCGCCGCAAATCACACACCTGTCGGGCTGACGTCGGACGTTCATGAGATCGTAAGGGGAAACCGGCCATGACGTCGTACGGCACCGACCTGTTGGTTATCCTCCCGGAGCTCATTGTCGTTGCGGCGGCCTGTCTCGTGCTGGCCCTGGATCCGATCACGCCTCCATCACGGAAGGAACTCCTGGCCTGGCTCAGTCTGGGCAGTTTGGCGCTCTGCATGGGATTGACGGGCGGGCAAATCAGCGTCCTGAATCTTCGCCTGTCCGCCTTCAGCGACCTGGTCGTGGTCGACGGCTACGCCCGCTTTTGGAAACTTCTGCTGTATGGCGTGACCGGTCTGACCATCTTGATGTCGCTTCCCTATCTGAAAGCCGAACGGCTGCATCTCGGCGAATACTATGGCTTCATCCTCCTAGCGCTCTCCGGCATGATGGTGATGGTCTCCGCCGCCGATCTGCTGACGATCTATCTCGGCACCGAATTAATGTCGCTGTCGCTCTACGTCATGGCGGGACTTAAACGTTCCTCGCCGCGTTCGTTGGAAGCATCGGCCAAGTATTTTGTGCTGGGCGCATTTTCATCCGGGTTACTGTTGTACGGCATCTCGCTTCTGTATGGCCTCAGCGGCAGCACGAAGTTGGGAGCGATTGCCGGCGCCATCGGTACGAGAGGGTTCGAAGACCCCATGGTGTTGATCGCGACGGTCCTGCTTGCCGTGGGATTCGGGTTTAAGCTCGCCGTCGTTCCCTTCCATATGTGGACACCTGATGTCTATCAGGGTGCGCCGACCTCCGTGACGGCGTTCATGGCTGTTGCTTCCAAAGCCGCCAGCTTCGCCGCGTTTCTTCGGGTGTTCGTCGAGGGACTCGGAGGATTAAGAGCCGATTGGTCGAATCTATTCATGCTGCTATGCGTCTTGACGCTCGTGCTCGGCAATGTCGTCGCGATCGTCCAGACCAACATCAAACGCATGTTGGCCTATTCCAGCATCGCGCATGCCGGCTATGCCTTGATCGGTGTGGTTGCCGCGGGCCGTAGCGCGGGAGAATCAGGAGGGACATCAGGGATTGCGAGCGTGATGCTCTACCTTGCCTTCTATGCCTTCATGACACTCGGCGCCTTTGCCGTCATCGCCATGTTCCGCAAAGGCGGCCTTGAAGGTGAAGAGATCGAAGATTTTACAGGATTGGCGAAGCGCCAACCGCTGGCCGCGTTTCTGATGCTGGTGTTCATGGTCTCGCTGGCGGGCATTCCACCGACGGCAGGATTCATCGGCAAGTTTTATGTGTTCATGGCCGCAGTCGAAGCCGGGTTGACCTGGTTGGCCGTCGTCGCGCTGATCTTTGCCGCAGTGTCCGCCTACTATTACATGCGCGTCGTCATGCTGATGTACATGCGCGAACCGGACGCCTCTATCGTCGAGCCCCCGCACCTCGTCGCCTCGCCTGCACTTTCGATCGTCCTAGCCTGCGCTGTTGCCGGCGTGATTATTTTTGGTCTCTTCCCCAATCCGGTCGTGAGTCTCGCGCTTCAGTCAGTCCTTTCTCTCAAGTAATCGCCGATTCCTTTCGTGCACACGACACGAACTCGTGTTAGGCTAACAGGCTGTTGAGAACATCGTGGCGCCAATGCTGTCATTCTGGCGATTCCTTCTTAATATCACCAAATCCTTCCTGCGCCGTGGGTGCGCCAGCCTGGCGGCATCCTTAGCGTTTTTCTCCCTTCTCTCGTTGTTTCCCCTCGTGTTCATGCTGCTGTATGGCGTCAGCTTTTTTGTCAGCCAGGACGTGATTGGCGGACAGGTTCTGCTCAGCTTCCTGAAGGGGTTTCTCCCCACCTTAGGAGAACGGTTGGCGGTGGAATTGCAACGGGTCAGCGAACTCGACACGGTCCGTTGGGTGGTCTTTCTATCGTTCGTCTGGTTCGGGACGCTGGTGTTTTATGAGTTGGACTATGCGCTCAACGTCGTGTTCGACAGTACCTGGCAGCGGCATCCGTTGATCTCGACGGCCATCGCAGTCGCTTCGCAGGGTGCCGTCGGACTACTCTTGATCGTGTCCTATGTCGCGACCCAAACGGTGAATTTCCTGACGGCCTATGTGCCGCATCTGTGGGGACTCGACTGGATCGCCCTCGCCGCACACGATCTCTTTCTCACCTACACGCTTCCCTTTACCATGGCCTTTTTGACGGTCGGCGTCCTCTATCGCTATGTGCCGCGTCGGCGACCGCAATGGCGGGAAGCGCTGATCGGCTCGCTGACGTTCAGTCTCCTCTGGGTAGCGGCGAAGTTGATCTTTGTGACTTATAATGAGTACGCCACCGTCTATGCCAAGCTCTACGGTTCGCTTCTCGAAGTGATCCTTCTTGTGCTCTGGATCTACTATTCGGCTCTGCTCTTTCTCCTCGGCGCCGTCGTGGCCCATACGCTCCAGCAACGGACCCAAGCCGCCGCGGCCAGCAGCTTCGCCCAGGCCGGCATTGCCTCGCCGCCAGCCCCCGCCAGTCGCTGAGTTTCCGTCTGTCGGCTTCTAGGCTTTTTCTGGCCCAGACTGCGCTTCATCGCTAGAATGAATCCCGAAATGGAGGGGACAGGCATGCCCGAAGACATCGGAAAAGAACTGCTGATGCTAGGAGGAACCATCGTCGGCTTTATCGCCGCGTTGCTGACGGTGATGGAAAAGCTGATAGACATTCAGCACCGTTTGGGTTCGCGCAAGGATCGGAAGACTCCGGTCCCACAGGAACGGCAAATACAGGAATCCGCTTCGAGCATCGATTTTTTTTCAGCCAAACCCTTCCGCGGCACCTCCTATCTCCTGATGTACGAAACCGGCGTGATCGTCGCCGCTGGTCTTCTGCTCAATTATGTGGGCCTCACGCTTAGCCGGCACTTGGAAAGTATTCTCTTTCTCGACATGACGGGGACGGCGTTGGTGGCGTTTCTCTTGGGGCCCTGGTGGGGCGCCATCGCTGCATTGCTCTCGAATTCGGTCGTCAACTGGCTGCTTTTCCCGGGATCCGGAGCGGACGTGGCCATTTTCCCCTGGTCGCTCGTCAGCATGACGGGTGCCATCTACTGGGGATGGATGGCAAGGCGGGCTGGATTTCAGAAATATCTCCGCACCGGCAAGAATTCCGCACTCTCACACGCATGGTTCCTCTACATCTTCGGCGTCGGTGGGGCAGTGATCATGAGCATCCCCGGCACCTTCGTTCAGGCTGCCTTGAACGAACATTCGACATTCGCCTTGAACCCCGTCGTGGCCGAAACGCTCCATGCCCGGGTGTTGCAATGGGAACAGATGGTCCATGAATTCATCGAATCGCTGTTCGGATTGACATGGGGAGAACATGTTGGCTGGTGGGTCGTCAACTGGTTCCAAAACTGGATCCGCTACATTCCCGACAAAACCATGAGCGCGGCCATTGCGCTCGTCGTGCTCAAGTATGGATATCCACTCTTTGAACGGGAACTGGTTCACGGAGGTCCAGATGGGGAACGGCCACAGGACGAGCGGGTCCTGCCGTTGGTCTTGGGACTGCTCTATGCTCCTTCATTCGCCACGCTCATCAGCAGAGAGATCTACGGAGACAGCACGTATTGGCCACTCTGGGCGATGCCTTGGGCCATGATTCTGGTAGGATATTTTTATCTGCGTGTTTGGGGAGCCAGCGAATCCACCTTAAATGAAGCCAGGCTCCAACGCGCCGAACGGTATGCGCGAGCGCTGAAGCCGATCGGGAAAGAAGCTTCATACGAATTCTGCCGACGATTAACCTTCATGACGCTGATTGCGAGCCTGCTCTTCGCGCTGTGTCTGCCCATCATCCTGATGGACTTCTATCGTGTCACATTCAAGTTCTTTTGCGTCGTGTACGGATTTCTCCTGGTCGTGCACCTCGTGCGCATCGCCATTGCGCAAAATATTTCCATCGCCCGAGCAGACTAGGGTGACGCGTATCTCGTCGTTGCGAGACACACGTCACGAGAATCGCATCACCCCTTGTGCAGTTGGAGAAATTGCGCGACGGCGGATCGCGTGATGAGACCGACCAGCTGCCCCTGCTCCATGACGACCAACCGGTCCCATCCTGTGTGAACCATCCGTTCCATCGCCTGCATGATCGACCAATCAGGCGGAACGAACAGTTCGGGGGAAGCAGGACGCATGACATCACCAACGGTTCGCCAGGACCACAGGCCTTGGGAAACGGCTTGCACATCGTCGACCCCGATAAGGCCGACAATGTGCCCCTCCTCTGCAACAGGGAAGCCCCCGTAGCCATAGGCGACAAAAAACTCATCCACGACGGTTTGAATGGGCAGCCGGGAAGGAACCGTCACGACGGCACGAATCATGACATCGCGGACGGACGTGGCCGACAGCGCGAGGCGAAGCGCGACTTGCCGCCTGGTGCTCCAGGCCGCGCCGAAGAGGAACGCGCCGATGAACATCAGCCAGCCTCCGTTGCTGGCCGTCGACTGCTCGAGTGTTCCTGAGATGGCGCCGCCGAGCAGAACCGCCCCAAGCCCCGCCAGCAAAACCCCGAATCCCAGTCCCATGAGTGCCGCCTGACTGGTGGCTCGATGGAAATTATTTCCCCAAGCCCAGAGTCCGGCGCGAAGGGCCCGTCCGCCATCCAATGGAAAGCCTGGAATCAAGTTGAAGAGGCCCAGCTGGACGTTCACGATGCCCAAGAGCCCTCCCAGCACAATGAACCCTTTTCCGCCGGACGGAATCGGCAACGACTCCGCGGCCAAGACGGCCCCGAAGCAACATGCACCGAGCGCAAAGCTGACGGCCGGGCCTGCAATGGCAATGAGAAATTCCGCTTTCGGACTTGGAGGCTCTTTCCTCATTTGGGCTACGCCACCGAAGAGGAACAGCGTGATCTGGCCGATGGGAATGCGATAGCGTTGGGCCACATAGGAATGCCCGAGCTCGTGTAAGAGCACAGAGACAAAAAGCAGCAGCGCAGCGACGGCACCCATGCCCCAATAGCGTGACTCCGAGAGGCCGGGCAAGGCCTCAGGCAAGTACCCCGTCGCCAGGGACCAGGTCAGCAAGACAAACACGAGGAACCACGAGGCATGTATGCGGATCGGAATCCCCAAGGCCCGTCCAATTTCCCAAGCCGGCATATTCATAGAATCACCGTACCAGCGCACAAATCCGACCGTCAACTGTTGCCTCACTCATGGATTTTGCCGATTTCGGACCAGGAGTCTTCGGGTATACTAGGGAACATGCTGCAACCACCTTCCCCTTGGATCGTGATCGCCTTCATTCTGATGTTGATGGCGTCGCCAGAGAGCTACGCGCAGGTGATTAAATCCGGGCCTGCCGCCTGTCCCGCCATCGCGCTGACGTTTGATCTCTGCCCCGTCCGCAAAGGTCCTGGATACGACAAGGCCCTGGTGGAGTACTTGATTGAACATAAAATCCCTGCGACCTTTTTCATGTCGGGCCAATGGATCGCCAAACACGATCCGGAAGTCGAACAGCTCCTTGAGATCGGCTTCTTCGAAGTGGGCACCCACGGAGATGTCCATGCCCATCTCCCGATGCACAACGCCGACGAACAACGAACGGAAATCCTCGGCCCTGTCAGGCTTCTCAGCGAACACTATGCCCACGAAGCGGTACTGTTTCGCCCGCCGTATGGAGAATATAACGACGTGACGGTCGAGGTGGTAAAGGCATTGGGGCTCCAGTTTGTTCAATGGAATATCGAATCAGGCGATCCTGATCCGAGCCTCTCGGCAGATCAGATTGTCGCTCGCATCGACAAGCGCGCCAGGCCGGGAAGCATCGTGATATTGCATGCCAACGGGAAAGGCAAGCACACGCGGCAAGTCATTCAACAGCTCACCGCCGAAGTGTTCCCGCGCAAAGGGCTGAGACCCACGACCGTCAGCGAGCTCCTGTCTTGTAAACCACCAAGCCCATGAGCAATCCCTCGATCAGGCTCATGCGTCCGGACGATCGCGACACCGTGATTGCGCTGCTCGGCGACTCGGACCCCTGGAAAACGCTTGGGTACGATCAAGAGGATTGGGGACGCATTTTTTGTCCCACTCCGCAAGGACGAGACAGTTTTGTGGGTGAAATCGAAGGAAAGATCGCTGCCATTGCCATCGTCCGCCAAAAGTTTTTGCTGGGTGACTATTTGGAACTGCTGGGCGTGGCCGGCTGGGCCAGGGGCAAGGGAATGGGGACACAGCTGCTCAGGCACATCGAATCACTGGTGTTTGCGCGAACCAAGAACTTGTTTGCCTGCGTGTCCGATTTCAACAAGGGTGCGCGCGACTTCTACAAGAAGCAGGGATATCAAGAGATCGGCCCAATGCCGAATTTTTTAATCCCCGGCACAGCCGAGATTTTACTGCGAAAAACAATAGGGCCGACCAGGAACAGCTAATCACCATGTACCTCTTCTCTTGCCATCAACCAGCCGGCATCTGCTATAAGTGCCCAGCATGAAGGTCAAGAAGCTCCTTCACACCCGCATGCGCGTCAGCGATATGGACCGGACGATCGCCTTCTATACAGACGTGTTAGGTCTTGAGGTGTTGGAGCGGAAAACATCTCCTCGTGGTTCTCACCTCGCGTTCTTGCGCGTCCCGAACAGCGAAGAGTTGATTGAATTGTGCAGTTTTCCCGCAAGCGGTCCCGTACACGTTCAGGAAGATCTCGTGCACCTCGCCTTCCAGGTCGAGAACCTCGACGACACCATTGCGAGTTTGCACAAGAAAGGCATTAGAGTCACCGACGGCCCAACCACCACTTCGTCGGGTAGCCGGTTTATTTTCATCGATGCTCCGGACGGGTATGAAGTCGAATTGATCGAGCGGCCGGCCGGCGCGGTACCCTCTCACCCCGTTTAGCGCATGACGCGTGCAAGGAGACCGGCATGAAGAATGGATTCTTCCGCGGCCACGGTTTGGGCAACGACTATGTGGTCATGGACCCGAAGGCCCTCAGTTTTAAGCTGACACCTAAAAACATCGCACTCATCTGCAATCGCAATTGGGGACTGGGCAGCGATGGGATTCTTGCACTCGTCCCCTCCAAGAAGGCGGACTTCGGCCTGCGCATTTTCAATCCGGACGGTAGCGAAGCGGAAAAATCCGGTAATGGACTTCGCATTTTCGCTCGGTATCTTCATGCGACAGGCAAGACGAGGAAGAAACACTTCACGGTGGAGACGAAAGGCGGCCTGGTGACGATTGAGGTGCACCTCGATCGACAAGGCGACGCCAGTGTCGTCACAGTGGATATGGGCCAGGCCACCTTCAAGTCGGCCGCCTTGCCCTGCACGCTGCCTGCGGACGAATTGATCCAACAACCGATTGATGCGGCCGGGCGCTCATTCACATTCACCGGCGTCAGTGTGGGAAATCCCCATTGTGTCGTCTTCAGGCCAGCAAGCGAGCCCTGGTCACGGGAAGATCTGCTTGCTCTCGGGCCGGCGCTGGAGCACCACGCGATTTTTCCAAAACGCACCAACGTCCAGCTTGCGATTCCCACCGGGTCCAATGACATCTCTATCCTGATTTGGGAGCGTGGCGCCGGTGAGACCCAGGCGTCCGGTTCATCATCATGCGCTGCAGCCAGTGTCGCGGTGCGGCTCGGCTTGGTCAAAAGCCCCGTGACGGTGAAGATGCCCGGAGGCACCCTGTACATCGAGGTGGCACAGGATTTTCGCCTCACGATGCAGGGACCGGTCGCAGAAGTGGCCCGAGGCACGCTGAGCCCGTCGTTCGTGCGATCGCTCAAGTAGTCGGAGCATCATCTTGCCCGATACAACGCAGGGCTCGTAGAATGAGGCATGGCTGCGGGAACTCCAGATCTCGAATCCAAGCTCGCGCACTTGCCGGACCAGCCTGGCGTCTACCTGTTTAAGGATAAGGCGGGCGATGTCTTGTATATCGGCAAGGCGGCGGTGCTGGCCGATCGGGTGCGTTCCTATTTCCTGAAAGGCGCCGATCACTCCCCAAAGACGTCACTGCTGGTAGGCCAGATCTCGGACCTCGAGACGATGGTGACGCGCTCCGAGTTGGAGGCACTGATTCTTGAAAGCAATCTCGTCAAACGTCACAAGCCGCGTTTCAATGTCGTGCTGCGCGACGACAAACAATACCCCTATCTGCGGCTGCCGATCAAAGAGAAATTCCCTCGGCTCTCGATCGTTCGCCGCGTAAAAAAAGATGGCGCACTGTATTACGGCCCTTACACGCCTGCCGGTGCCCTCCGAGAAACTCTCAAAGTCATAAAGAAAGTGTTTCCGCTCGCCACCTGCACGATCGACATCGACGGCACAGCCGAACGGGCGTGCATCGAATTCGAAATTAAGCGCTGCATGGCGCCCTGCACAGGCAATCAATCTCAAGAGGAGTATCACCAGATCGTCCGGCAGGTACGTCAATTCCTGGAAGGACACGACAGGGAGCTACTGGATGAGCTTCGCTCCAGGATGGAAGCCGCCGCGGAACGGGAAGACTTTGAAGAAGCCGCCAGACTCAGAGATCGCATTTTCAAGATCGAGCGCACGCTCGAACGGCAGCGGATCACGCAGACGGCGTCCGTTGATCAGGACGTGATCGGTATCGCCCGTCAGGGGTCGGCCGTCGATCTGCAACTGCTCTTCGTGCGAGGGGGGCTGTTGATCGGCCGCAAAGATTTCTTCTGGCCCCAATCGGCGGACGCCACAGACGAGGAACTCGTCCGCTCCGCCGTCGAACAGTTTTACAATAAGGAAGGACAGCCTCCCCGCGAGTTGCTGATTCCCGTTGATGTTCTGGATGCCGATCTTGTCGCCCGCTGGCTGTCCGACAAGCGAGGCGAGACCGTGCGAGTACTGGCCCCGGAGCGCGGCACCAAACACCAGCTCGTGTTACTGGCGGAAGAAAATGCCGCGGCGGCAGTGGCCGATCACCTTCGCAACGTGGAACTCGATCGTCAAGCCAGTGACGAATTACAACGTCTCTTGCGTTTGGAGACCGCACCCCGGCGAATCGAAGGCTTCGATATTTCGAATACGATGGGCGATCAGTCGGTGGCTTCCATGGTCGTATGGGAAGACGGGCGGATGAACAAATCTGACTATCGGCGGTTCAAGATTCAGACAGTGAAAGGCGCCAACGACTTTGCCAGCATTCACGAGGTCGTCATGAGACGATATGGCGCTATGGAGGATCTTGCCCGTCCCGACCTCGTGCTCATCGATGGAGGCCTCGGACAACTGGCCTCCGCCATGGCGGCGCTCAAAGACGTCGGGCTGTCCCATCTCGCCATCATCGGGTTGGCCAAGGCGAAAGGCGAGAAAGATGAACGGATCTTTCTACCAGGCCGCAAAAATCCGGTTATCCTGCGCGAGAACTCACCGGGCACCCATCTGCTACAACGGATTCGTGACGAGGCACACCGCTTTGCCATCACATTTCATCGAAAACTGCGGGGCAAGGCGCTGATCTCGTCTCAACTGGATCAGATTATCGGGGTCGGCTCAATTACTCGCACCAAACTTCTGAAGCGATTCGGCAGCTTGGCAAATCTGACGCAAGCCAGTGAAGAAGCCCTGCGGGAGGCGGGGTTGAGCGAAACCATCGTGCAGCAACTCCGCCGGGAATTGGCATAATCCCCCATCTAGCGCCCTGTCCTCGTGTTCTTATCCTTATTCATCCGGACAACCCCATCGTGACCCGGTAGGGTCTAGCATTTCAGGGGTCAACGGCCCTATGCTATGCCCTTGTCTTGACGCAGCATTCCTTACGGTCTCGGTGCATTGTACCAATAGAGACCGCAAGGTCGACTTCTTGAGGCGTGCTCGATGTCCAGCCCTCGTGACGATCGCTCCTCCACCTCCACCGAGCTTGAACAAGCTCAGACCCAGACCACAGAACCGCAGGATGCCCTGGGACCAGCCACAGGCATTCGTGACTCGCTCATGAACACCAGAGACCAGCATCACGGCTTCGTCGGGTTGGAGCAAGAGATCCGCCGTCGGCAGGAAGTGGAATCGACGCTGCGAGACAGCGACGCGCGCTACCGACTGCTGTACGACAATAACCCCTCGATGTACTTCACCCTCTCGCCGGAGGGAACTGTCGTCTCCGTCAATCAATTCGGCGCCACCCAATTGGGTTTTCAGCCGGCCGAGCTGATCGGTCAGTCGATATTGAAGGTCTTCAGGGCCGAGGAGCACCATGTGGTCCTTGGACAGTTGGTGGTCTGTGCCGCCAGCCCATTGAAGGTGTTTCAGTGGGAGATTCAGAAAGTACGAAAGGACGGCAGCACGCTCTGGGTCAAAGAGCGTGCGCAAGCTGTCACCGATGAGGGAGGACAGATCCTTGTCCTTGTCGTGTGTGAAGATATTACCGAACGCCGTCTCACAGAAGACTGCATACGGGAAAGCGAGGAGCGATGGAGAGCGCTCTTCGAACATGCCGGCGTAGGCATCGCTCAACTGAGTTTAAACGGGCAGTTTCTGCGCGTGAATCCGCGGCTCTGCGAAACGTTGGGTTATTCATCGAAAACCCTACTGCAGCGGACGTTTCAGGAGTTCACTCATCCCGACGATCTCCAGGTAAGTCTTCAGTACCTCGACGAGCTCGCGAAGGGAAAACTCCCATCCTTTTCGAGAGAAAAGCGGGTTCGGCGCAGCGATGATGTCTGGGTGTGGTTGGACGTCACAGTGTCGCTCGTGCGTAATGCCTCTCAGGCGCCGGCCTACTTCATCGCCGTCGTTCAAAACATTGACGATCGCAAACGGGCCGAACAGGCGCTACAAGAGAGCGAAACCCGTTTCCGGCAAATCGCCGAAACAATTGAAGAGGTCGTCTGGTCTGCCGACCCGACGATCGGCAAGACGCTCTACATCAGCCCGGCTTATGAGCGTGTGTGGGGACGAACCTGCGCCAGTCTGTACGAAGAGCCACAATCCTTTATCGATGCCATTCATCCTCAGGACCGCGCGCGCGTCTTGGCCGCGCTGACGGTACAGCGGAACGGCCTTCCATTCGCTCACGAGTACCGTATCGTCCGGCCGGATGGCACGGTCCGGTGGGTATGGGACCGAGGATTTCCCGTTCGTGATCCTGAGACGGGACGTCTCACTCACTACGTAGGCGTCGCGCTGGATATCACTGATCGGCAACAGGCTGTAGAGGCGCTATGGGTCAGCGAATCCGCGATCCGAGAACTGTATGAGATTACGTCGAGGAAGGCCGCTCCATTTGATCAGCAGATCCGGGAATTACTCGATCTTGGACGCCGGCGCTTCCAACTCCCCATGGCCGCCTTCACGACCGTCAAAGGGGACCAGTTGGAACTGACCGCCGTTCGATCGGATAGGCCGATCGCTGAGGAAGGCACCTTGCTGCCGCTGTGTAACATCTGCGGTAAAACCTTGCAGATGAACAACTCGGTCGCGATTGAGCATGTGAGCAAATCGGACTGGAAAGATGGCCCTGCCTGCACTCTTCCTCCAATTCGAATCGTATCTTGGCACAAGTCTGTCGGTCGGCGGACAGAGATTCGGCACGATCTGTTTCATGGATTACGCACCCTATCGCGGTCGCTTTTCGGAGGCGGACAAGGACTTTCTCCTCCTGATGGCTCGTTGGATCACCCGCGAACTGGAACGTCGGAATTCGGAACGGACCCTCCAGGAACAGGAGGAGGCGCTTCGTGCGAGTGAAGAGCGGTTCAGCAAAGCGTTCCGTTCAAGTCCCTATCCCATCATCGTGACAGAACTCGAGACGGGACGTTGTCTCGAGGTCAACGATGCCTCGCTCCAAGTGTTCGGGTTCGAGAGACGGGAAGTCATCGGGCAGAACACACTCACATTGGGACTTTGGCCTAACTCTGCTGAACATCAAAAATTCGTTGAGCGTTTGAGCGCCGAAGGCTCGCTTCGCAATCTCGACATGATGTTCAATAGGAAAGATCGCACCGCGCGGCGTTTCTTGGTTTCATGTGAACTCATCGAGCTGAATAGGACACTATGCATGGTGGCCGTCGGGACCGACATCACGGAGCTAAAACGCGCGGAGGAAGCGTTGCGGCGGAGCGAACAGGCCGTCCGACAGGCATTCGAAGAGCGAGAACGCCTCAGTCAGGACCTTCACGACAATCTGCTGCAGTCTCTCTATGCCATTGGCATGGGATTGGAACTGACCAAACATCGGATTCAGCGGATTTCTCATACGAACGCGAAGCGGCTCGAAGATTCCGTCGACCAGTTGAACGCGGTCATTCGCGAGGTGCGCAGTTTCATTCCTCGTATGCAACCCCTCATGGCCGAGGAAAAGACACTCGCTGATGCGCTGCGAGCACTCACTGGCTCCTTCGTATCGACGGGAGCCGGTGAAATCGCGCTGAACATCGATGACGATGCCGCCATGCGGCTGTCTCCCGAACAGAGCACCCACGTGCTCGCCATCGCCAAGGAAGCACTCAGCAACAGCATCCGGCATACCAAAGCTGCTAAGCGCATGGTGTGGCTCCGGCGACAGCGCAGGACGATTTGCTTGGAGATCGCGGACAACGGCGGAGGATTTTCTCTCGCAGGACGGAGGAGTCTCGGCATGGGTTTGAAGAACATGCGCGCCAGGGCCCGCAAGTTACGAGGCCGTATCGCGATCACTTCAGAGCTGAACAAGGGCACGACCGTCACCCTCTTTATTCCCTCCCCCTGAGCGGCGCTTATCATTCGACGCAGGTTGACGCGATTGCGGCCGAGACCAAAAGAAGAAATGACTGGTTCATGGTGCGGATAATTTGACAGAGACGCCGTAGCCCTCTAGGATACCGCTCCCATAGGTATTTCAGTCCGTTAATGCTGCTCACGATAACACCGGGAGTGGGATGTCCGATCAGCACCCTGTTTCATCTCTCACAGACAGACCATTGACCAGCAACCCCCTCGAGCACGCCTTCGAAAGCGTGGTCTTCGCCAGCCGCTGGATTCAAGCCCCGCTCTATGGCGGCTTGATCGTTGCGGAGCTCTTGTACGCGTACAAGTTTCTGGTCGAGCTGTGGGACATGATGGTCCATGTTCACCTCCTTGAAGAAACCCAGTTTATGCTCGGTGTGCTCGGGTTGATCGACGTCACCATGGTGGCTAATTTGTTGACCATGGTGGTTATCGGCGGATATGCCACCTTCGTCAGCAAATTGGACCTTGAAACCCATCCCGATCGCCCGGATTGGCTCACACACGTGGACCCTGGCACAATCAAAATTAAACTGGCCGCTTCCTTGATCGGTATTTCCAGTATTCATCTGCTGAAAGCCTTCGTTGACGTGGCCAATGAAAATCCCGAACACATTAAGTGGAAAATTTTCATCCACATGACCTTCCTGGGGTCAGCCATTCTCCTGGCCTGGACCGACAAGATCATGCAGAAAGAGAAGAAACACTAGGTGGACGTATCGATTTGAGTACAGGCTCTGTATCAGAATGGAACCATTCGTCTAGGGCTGACGCCCAGACCATCAAGTTTCTCTCCTGAATTTTCAGGTCATTCGTCAAGGTTTTCGCAGATGCGAATCGGCATGTCGATTGCTTCAGATGAGGCATCGCTTCCCGATCCGTAGGTTGGTTCCTGCCAATCGTTTTACACGAGGTGCCAATGACCGTGACGCGCTGGCGTGCTGTCGCGCTCTCCTTCATCGGCTTGCTCACGGCAGGCTGCGGGGTTTCCGTCGTCGATCTCCGCGACAATCTCGATCTCAATCAGGCTTCGTTCCAAGACAAATTGGCCGCCAAACAGGGGCTCGCCGACGAATTCTTGGCCTGCACGAGGCAAGCCTACGACGAGCGAGCGGGGGCCTCGCCTGGCACAGCTTCGTCGAATGACGAACACCTCCTCGAGGGACATGTGAACGCGATTCACACCCTCATCAAACGGGCGAAGGAAGGGCATCCATCGCAGGCGGAATCTCTGCAGATCATCGAGGACGCGCTGGCAGACTGGCAAGGTACTTCTTACCGGCGCCTGGATGTCGGCAAGCTCCGCAAGGTCGTCGATGTCATCAAGCAATGGCACGTTCATCTCGATTTCGATGAAGATGCGCTCGCCGAGGATGCGTCGCGGTTCGCTCAGTTGCTGCTGGCGTATAACAAGGCCTATTTCGGGGACATCCAGTACGTCGCAGGACCTTCTCCAACGGGCAAAGGCACTCGCGCCGTCGCCAAAGTGACCTCCAATGGTTTCATCGACCGCAACGGCAATGTCTGGATGTTCCCCGGCCTCTCGGTCGAGGCGACGAAGGAACCCGGAAAAACTCTCGTCCTCGCATCCAATCGAGTTGACTCCCAACGAATCAGCGCCGATCTGACCCGTGTGTTTCTCGAAGCCTTTTTTGATGCCGCATTCCGGGAGCCTGCGGTTCAAAACGCCACGGCACTCCAGATTCGCTGGAAGACGGCCGGCCTCACCTATCCGGCCTTTGATGCCGATCATCCACCGATTCCACTTGAAGCCTTCGCACGCATGACGCGTGATGCGCTGAGAGCCGAGGCGGCCGTGACGTCCGAGGTGGGGAAAGCGGTCCGAGGCGGCAGCATCTTCAGCGTCCAAAATGAAACGTACGCCGCCACGTTGGAAACAGCCGCAGGCGTGATCGCGAAAAAGCTCGTCGAACACGGAGGCTTTTGTTACTTTCAGACTATCCAGCAAAGCGAAAAGAGGAAGGAGCGACTTCAGTAATTCAAGGGATCTCAGGTTCAAAGGAGTAATCTGATCGTCATCTGGGAGTCAGCAACCATGAAATATTTTGCGCCGGTGCTGAGTGTGAGCGTCAGTCTCGTCCTTACCGGATGCTTTGCCAAGATTCAACAGCTTCCAGTACAACCAGAAAATGCCGAAGCCTTGTTTGCCCCCTTGCCTGAGCAGGACTTCATGGTCGGACTGGCCGTGTCCGGTGGAGGCAGTCGAGCGGCGACGTTTGCGGCAGGGGCGCTGGAGGCACTGGCGGAAATTCCCGTGCGGCTCGGCCCGGTGAGACGGAGCGTGCTCGAAACCGTCAGCTACATGTCGAGTGTGTCCGGCGGCAGTCTGGCAACCGCCTACTATGTGACCAAGAAACCCCCTAAGTCGGAACCGGTGCTCGGAGATCAGGGACTCTCTCCCCGTTATCGCGAATTCTTTTCAGCCTATAAGACGGCCATGCAATCGAATTTCCAGCGGAGCGCCGTGCTCCGGCAATTCGCGTTCTTCCGCGCGTTCAATCCCACCAAGCTCGCCTATTCTCTTTCCGAAGTCTGGGATGATCAATTTCTCGGCGATATGACCTTCGCGCAACTGTACGAGCGGGAACAACGAGGCGATATTCCCCGCGTCATCTTAAACGGCACCGTGTACAACTCCGGTCGGCGCTTCGCCTTCACCACCTTACCGGCCTCCGACTTCGACTATGACTTTATCGAGCTTGCTGACGAAGGAATTGAAGAAGCCCGATCGGCCTGTGCCGGTCACGCCGGAAGGCATGACGATCATCCAGAAGGGGTTGGAAAAGGCCAGCAAGCAATTCTTGCCACTGACATTCGAGCGGATCGGCGCTGATTATCGAAATCTTCGATTGTCGCTTGCGGTCGCCACCTCTGCCTCGTTCCCTCCGGTCGTCGGCCCTGTCACCTATCAGATAGCCGGCAGGCCGGCCTATTTGCATATTGGCGACGGCGGACTCTTCGATAACCTCGGCACCGAATCGCTCACGACCTTGTTTTTGAAGAAAATCCCTCAGGGTTCCTCCAAGAGTGGATTGATCATCGTCATCGATACCTCCTTTCCGTTCGACGCCGGTGGGCCGGAACTCGACAAGAGTGAAAAGGGGTTTGAGGTCTTTCGCGACGATCCTTCACGTATCGTCGGCATCATGGAGGAGCGGGCCAATACCTATCAAACGCTCCTCTGGCACAGTCTGAGGACCGAAGGAGTCGTCCTCCCTGATTTCGCCCATCTCAGGATCGAGGTGCTAAAACATGTTGACGCCGAGTGGACCGGCTATCAGGATCTCCCCGATGTCTGCAGGGATGATTTTCCCTCGGATGTGACGCCGGCGCAGATCAAGCAGGCCGTCAGTCAGATCCCGACGTTGTTCAAGATCAAAACGCCCTGCCATGGTGCGTTGCTACAGAAGGCGGCACGCAAGGTGGTCGAACAACATCGGCAACGTATCGTCAGTTTTATCGAAGCGCACCAATAGAAGAACGCAACCATGACCACTGACCCGGTGGATGACGGTCCATTTTCGCTCGCCGAAATCCTCGAAGAGGAATATGCCGCGCTGCACGGACCCTTGCCTGCCGAGACGACGCTGGGCGAAAAAGATCGGCTCGCGGCGCTCTACACACACATTCATGACCTTCCACGGAAGCGGACGGCCCTTTGTCTCTCCGGCGGCGGGATTCGAAGCGCTACGTTTGGATTGGGTGTCCTCCAAGGACTTGCCCGGCTTTCCCTCCTGAAACAATTCGACTACCTCTCGACCGTTTCCGGCGGCGGCTATATCGGCAGCTGGTTGACGGCATGGATTCACCGGCATCCGGATGGCGTCGCCGGTGTCACGAATGAATTGCAGAAACCGCCGTCAGATACCCAGGATCCAGAACCGGAACCATTGAAGTGGTTACGTCGGTACAGTAACTACCTCAGCCCTCGCCTCGGCTTGATGTCCGTCGACACCTGGACTCTGCTCGGTACCTATCTGCGCAATCTCACGCTGAACTGGCTGGTCTTAGTCCCTCTCTTAGCGACCGCCTTGCTGTTCCCTCGATTGCTGGTCTCTTTGGTCCGCTGGAATGTGTCGGACCTTGGGTTCTCCGTCTCTCTGGCAGAGTCGACGTTCGTCGTAGGCCTGCTGTTCGGACTTGTCGCGTTGGCCAACTTGCATGTCTACCGGCCGAGTCTTGAACCGCTGCGATCACACCGCATCTGGAAACGGTTTGAACGGCAGCAATGGTTTCTCATCGGCGGCCTGACGCCGCTGTTGGTGACGGCGCTTCTCCTCACCACCGCCTATGGCTGGTATCGGAATGCCGGCGGCCAGCTCGAACAGTTGATGCTCTTCGGCTTGGATAGCCGGAGCACGTTCGTGCTGGGAGGCGCTGCCATGCATGGAATCGGCTGGCTGATCGCGGCCTTATTGTTACATCGGTGGCGCGACATGAATCGATGGCTGGGAGTTGAACTGCTCGTGATCCTCTGGTCCGGCGCCCTCGGCGGCCTGTTACTCTGGTCCGTGCTGGCGGAAACGCCCTCTGACGTCCCCGTCGCCGATTTTGCGGAGTGGTATGCCTCTTTCGCCCTGCCGGGGTTTCTGACGATGTTTCTTCTCACCGCCACCATCTTCGTCGGGGTCGCGAGTCGCTACACGGACGATCATGATCGTGAATGGTGGGGACGAGCCGGCGCCTGGGTCCTTATTGCCAGCGTTACCTGGGCCGGGCTCGGATCGTTAGTGGTATTCGGACCTGGCCTGCTGTCCTATACGCCAACCCTCGTCGCGTCCTTGGGAGGACTCTCCGGCGTGATCTCGCTGTTATTGGGATTCAGCTCGAAGACGACGGCGACGGCCAAGGCGAAACCGAGTATGGTCGACCTCGTGCTCGATCGTGCCGTTCGACTGGCCGCCCCGGTGTTCATCGCGAGCCTGCTCGTGCTCATCACACTGCTCACGAGCGCGCTGATGAAGGGATTGGCTGGTGTGCATGGGGTGGTAGATCAGGCCGCCATCGGCCTACTGATGCCCTCCGATATGTGGGGACATGCGATCATCCTCCACAATAGTCCGCCATGGCTGGTCATTGAGATCGCGTCTTGTGTTCGTCACCCTGGCCACCGCGATGTCGCTGGTCATCAACATCAATAAGTTTTCACTCCATTCGATCTATCGCAATCGCCTGATTCGTGCCTATTTGGGCGCCTCCCGCCTGCCCGAATATCAGGAGGAGCGGCGGCCTAATCCATTCACTGGATTCGATCCCAACGACAATATCCAGTTGCATCAGCTCGCGCCGCCGAATCAGCCGATCAAGAAACCCTTCCACATAGTCAACATCGCCATTAACTCTAGTCCGAGGACAGAATCTGGCCTGGCAACAGCGGAAAGCGCAGTCGTTTACGGCGTCACCGCTTTTTTGCGGAAGCTGGAATCTGGGTTATCGCCGCGCGAAGAGCTACGGGGTCAATGGACAGCTCCGTAAAGCCATCACGTTGGGCACCGCGATGGCCATCTCCGGTGCAGCCGCCAGTCCCAACATGGGATACCACTCCGCTCCGGCTGTCACATTTCTGCTCGCCTTCTTCAATGTGCGGCTTGGCTGGTGGATGGGAAATCCGGGACCGGCCGGCCGCAACACCTTCGCCCGATCCTGCCCGCGAATCGCGGTCCGTCCCTTGCTGGCAGAGACGTTTGGACTGACGGATGCCGCCAATCCTTACGTCTATCTCTCCGACGGCGGCCATTTCGAAAATCTCGGTCTTTACGAAATGGTGTTGCGGCGTTGTCACTACATCGTGGTCAGTGACGGGAGCTGCGATACTGACCGCTCGTTTACGGATTTGGGTAACGCCATCCGGAAAATTCGCATCGATCTCGGGATCGATATCGACATCGACCCCCGAGCTGTTACAGCTGCAGACGGGGAATCGCTTGAGCCGGGCGCATTTCGCGCTGGGAATTATCCGCTACGACCGCGTCGATCGGGAGGCGTCGCCTGGGCTGTTGGTCTACTTAAAACCTTCGCTGACGGGAAACGAGCCGGCCGATGTGACCGAATATGCCAGCTGTCACGATGAGTTTCCTCATGAACCGACTGCCGATCAATTTTTCGACGAGTCTCAGTTTGAATCGTATCGGGCGCTCGGCTTCCATATCTCCGACAAAGTCTTCAGCCGTCCCATCACCAACCCCACCGGGGAAGCGGAATTGCTCTTCGAACAGTTCCGCTCCGGCCGGCCCGCGCAAGCTCAATCCAAGTCTTCCTGACGATAAGTCGAGGAGCAACGGAACCTGTAAGATTGCATTAGGTCCAAGCTGGTGTCAGAGCGCCGTTCGAGGATCGCCAGTGCGGCGTCCAGGCCAGGACCACGAGCTTCACCGTAATGTTGACCTTGGTCGGCTTGATGGAGATGGTGTCCAGCTTTTCATTCAACGGATCGATCGCCGCCGATAATGCTTCGCTCTCCGACTTGAACTGACCTTCAAGGTCGGCCAGTTGCTGCTGTAACGCCGCTACATTTTCTTCCGCCAGACTCACATCCTGGGACTCCTTCAGGACCCGACCAGCGCCGCGGATGGCAGTCGTAGCCCGGCCGATGTTGGTCGCGCTGATGGTTTTCCGGCCCAAGAAAGCACCGAGGATCGAGGCGCCGACGGAAATAGCTGCCTGCATCTGACTGGACCGGGATTCGGTCTGTTGCTTCTCCTTCTGCTGCTCCGCTCGCCTGACTCTCTCTTGCAGCGCCGCGATCTTCGGCGCGTATTTTTGACGGAGCGATTCGACCCCTTTGTCGCGCTGCTCTCGTCCTGATTGTTGCAAACGAATGCGGAAGTCTCTCTCGGACTCTCCCGGTTTCGACACTTCCTTTGTGCCCGGACTCCTGAACAATTCGATTTTTTGCGTCCGGAACAGCCACCCTCCGAAATCCTTGTTCCACATGTCATAGCTCTTCGCTTTGCCGGCACTGGAGGGCAACGAGAGGAATTGCGCATCACTCTGCGGGGTCTGCTCAAGATCTGCGAGAGCCAACTCTGCCGACGCGGCATGGTCCCAATCGACGGCCACGGCTCCCTCGACAATCGGCGCCAGCACGTTGACGTCTTGCGTCGTATCGATCGCGCTCTTGCTGTCGGTAAAACGGACTTGGGACGACCCCAACAACATCGGAGCATAGATCAATTCACTGCCGTCCGGCTTCGTCCCACGGATCGGCACGAAATGCTGCGGGACGTCAGGAGGTAACATGGGACGAGATTCCACTGGCGCCTGCTGATAACCGGAGGTGGCAGGAGCCCCCTCCACCCTCGCTCCTCGAACCTCCTTCCTCCGCGAATCCATGAGCAGCTTGATCTGCGAGCGTGTCAGCGGACCGCGCAAGATACGAGAGACACCAGCGGGTTTCGAACACGACCGGCTCATCTTCATGGACGTTGTTCATCAGAAAGATGCGGTTGCCGAGGCCGGCCAGTGTCTGCTCCATGCGACCCTTGTCGAACTTCTTCCCGGCACTGGATGAGGCCCCTTCCAATCCTTCGAGCACACGGGCTTTGTCCCGTTCAGTTTGCAACCGCCCGATAAACCAGGTGCCGGTATTGGCCAGACCTTTGTAGTCGAGATCGACCGGATTTTGTGTGGCCAGCACGACGCCCAAGCCGAAGGCGCGCGCTTGCTTGAGCAACGTCATCAACGGCAGCTTGGATGGGGGATTGGCCACCGGCGGGAAGTACCCGAAAATTTCGTCCATATACAGGATCGCGCGCAAGCTGGTCGTGCCGGACTGTGCCCTCATCCATCCCACCATCTGGCTCAACAAGAGCGTGACGAAGAACATCCGCTCGGCATCGCTGAGATGGGCAATCGAGAAAATCGCCAGGCGCGGCTTGCCGGCCGAGGTATAGAGCAGCTGCTGCACGTCAAGCGCTTCCCCCTCGAGCCAGGCCTGAAATCCCGGCGCAGCCAAGAGATTGTTCATCTTCATGGCCAGCGCAAACCGGTCCTTCGAGGGAAAGAACGAATCCACGTCCATCACGCCGATCTTCGCGACTGGCGGCGACTGAATGGCATGAATGACTGCTGTAAGGTCAAGATCTTCTCCTTTTTGCCACGTGGAGTCGAGAATCGTAGAAAGGAGAATATGTTCGCGGCTTTGAATCGGATCGGCTTCGATGCCGAGCAACCCAAGCAGGCTGGTCACGGTCGTGCTGATCCGCTCGCGCAGCAACTCCCGGTCGTTCCGCACATCTTCCGCCGGCGCAGCAAAGGATTTCAGGATAGACACCGGTATACCGGCGTTGCTACCGGGCGTATAGATTGCGAAGTCAGCCGCGTCGCGCAAACGTTGTATGCGCGCCCCATCCTGCCGCCATTCCGCCAAACCTTTCTTCCACAGTTCGGCTTGCGCCTTGGCAAAGTCGGCGGAAGACAGGCCCTTCTTGCGGGCATCATCCTCATTGATCCAGGGCTGAAAGTCTTCGCCTTTGAGGCTCGGAAACGTCAGGAGTAAATTCCCGAGGTCGCCCTTGGGGTCGATAATGATGGCGGGAATATTGTCGATAGCCGCTTCCTCAAGAAGGGAAAGACACAGGCCGGTTTTGCCGCTGCCGGTCATGCCGACACAGACCGCATGAGTCACGAGGTCCTTCGAATCGTAGAGGAGCCATCCGGGCTTCGCCTGCTTCGCGGCCAGATCGTATGGCCGCCCGAGGTAAAAGACGCCGAGCTTTTCGAAGTCTTCAACGCTCTCTGAGCTCTGACCCGGTCCTGGACTTCGTTTCGCCGAAGGGGGCGTCTTACGTGGCATCGTCCTCCTGCAGCAGAAAGGCAGTACGCTGGACGGCGCATTGTATGGCGGACCTTGATCCGCTGCAAGGGTAGGAAAGCGCTGTGAGGAGGGCGAGTGAGGAGTGCCGCATACGGGAGGGGCCACCTGGCCGCCTCCCGGTTCTTGGCGATTAACTCCCGCAGGCAATTTTCATTGACTCGATATCGTTGGCCATATCGAGCTTGCCGAGATTGGGAACCCGTTGTCCTGGAGCGAAGGCCAGTTCCGTCCCTTTGAAATCTTTGTCTTCATAGGCTTTAACTTTCGCATTGGACCCCACAATGACACTTTCGATGTCGTTGTTCCAATCTTTGCCGGCCAGATTTTTCAGCGTCGCAAATTCTTTCGGTCCCTGTAATTTGACATGCGGATCGTCCATATCGAAGTTGTCATCCTCGAAGACCTCGATCCAGCAATTCTTGTCCACGACCTGCGTCTCAAGATCTGCGGCTAGCACGGGGATACCACTCAGCGCGATGACGGCGATTGTCGACAGTCCAATTTTCAGAAATGACATGTTAACTCCTTGTTAGTGTTTGAGTAATCTGTCCTCGGCAATTTTGTTATCGAAGAATACCTAGAAACCAGAGCACGACCAGCAAGCTCAGGGGAACACCCAGGAGCCATAAAATAAAACCCTTTCCCATTGTACCCTCCGTTTTTTCGACTTCTGACATTCCTTAATGAGCCAGTGATGCCTCGCTATCCATCGCGCGGTTCAGCGCGCTGACCATTTTCAGATGCGCACGGTTGTCTTCAGTGAGATCCGCGGTAAACAATTCCGCGTGCCGCTGTTGCAACATCCGGCCGAAGTCCCCATGCTTCGCAGTGGGCACGCCGTACAAAGCAGCCAGTGAAGTCACGTATTGCCCGCTTCCCGCTGCGGCTTCCTGGCGCAGATTTTCATACGCCACTCCAGCGAATAGATTGATCTTTTGCTTTTGCTCGACCAATCCATCTGCGGTAAACAGCTCGCCCGGAGTTGTGCTCGAGAAAAACTTGACGGTTGTGTCGATAGTCGCCTTGGTGGTGTTACAAGCGGCGAGACTGAATGCGATGACGACGATTCCACAAGCGGCTAGGATTCTACCCATGTCGTGTTCCATTGCTCCTCCTTTCGGAATTCCTCGTATTACTCAGGGCAGTACTCGGACTTCATCCTCCCGAATCTCCTTCCGTTGTGATAAGCAAACGGCGGGCCCGGCGCGCTGCATACCAAATTCACGGCGGAACTATAGTGCTCTCCCTAGCAAGCATGCCCGCAGCTCAACAGAGGCCTCACTTAGAAGGCCGCACTTAGCTAATATTTTTCGAGTATGACCCCAGGGTGAAACCTGAGGTGTTTCGAAAGGGGGACAAGTTGTCCCTTCTTCGGGACAGAATGGATGACAGCGGGGTGAGTTCCTCTCCTCTTTTCACCACTCCTTGAAGATCACAAAGACTGCGCCGACCATCATGCCGAAGCCGACGAGATAATTCCACTTCAGCGGTTCCCGGAGATACAGCAAGGAGAACACGCAAAACACAACCAGGGTGATGACCTCCTGCATTGTTTTCAATTGCGCGGCGGTGAAATCATAGTGCCCGATCCGATTCGCCGGCACTTGAAAGCAATATTCGACAAACGCGATCCCCCAGCTCACGAGAATCGCGATCCACAGCGGCGTGTCCTTGTATTTGAGATGCCCATACCAGGCAAGGGTCATAAAGATGTTGGAGATGGTCAGCAGGATAACCGTGCGCATAGCCCTCCTTGTTTGTTAATCGCCGAGAGCATCAGGCTGACGCTCCAAGTCACTTCTCTATTTTTACAGCTGGAAGAGATGGATATAACCAAAGGATAAGACTTTGTCGAGGAATAGCGCCCGTATCACGCTGACATTAGGCTGAAGGCCCTTAGCGCCATCAGCCGCTCTCCCCTTTCCCTCCGGCGGGGGTGGAAGGGATGGATATGGAGAGAGTCGTCATGGCGGGCGCGGTGAGACAACAGCCTTGAGAGTGCCGCGGTGCGACGGCATGCGACTCTCAGTCGCGTTTCACAGGAGCACCCGGCCGACAATAAGGAGATATGCGCCGTCTCTTTCCAACGCATGATGACGACTCTCGATATATCCACCCTGCGCCAGCCACGCCTCCGTCTTGCTCACCCTTCGTCGACCGTCCACTCACCCTTCGTCACCCACCACTTTCCACCTAACACCATCTATCTCCTCTTCACCCCACGCCCGCCTCTTTCAACACCTGCCCCGTATACGATCGCTTTGACTTCGCAATTTCTTCGGGCGGTCCTTCCGCCACGATTTCACCGCCGCGATCCCCGCCTTCCGGACCGAGATCGATGATCCAATCGGCGTTCTTGATGACGTCGAGATTGTGTTCGATCACGAGCACGGTATTGCCGGCTTCGACTAATCGATCCAACACATCGAGCAGTCGCTGCACATCGGCGAAATGAAGCCCGGTCGTCGGTTCGTCCAGGATGTACATCGTGCGTCCGGTCGGCACGCTTCGAGAGTTCGCGCGAGAGTTTCACTCGCTGCGCCTCGCCGCCGGACAGTGTCGTCGCCGACTGGCCGAGCTTCACGTAATGCAACCCGACATCGTGCAAGCGTCTCGAGCTTCCGCTTTGATGAAAGGAATGTGCTCGAAGAACTCCACCGCATCGTCCACCGTCATATTCAACACATCGGCGATGCTCTTGCCCTTATGGAGAATCTCCATCGTCTCGCGGTTGTACCGCTGGCCCTTGCACACCTCGCAGGTGACATAGACATCCGGCAGAAAATGCATCTCGATCTTGATCAGCCCGTCGCCCTGGCAGGCTTCGCACCGGCCGCCTTTGACGTTGAAACTGTAGCGGCCCGGCTTGTAGCCACGAACGCGCGACTCCGGAAGATTGGAGTAGAGATCCCGGATGAAACTGAACAGACCCTGTATAGGTCGCCGGATTCGAACGTGGGGTCCGGCCGATCGGGGACTGATCGATGTCGATCACCTTATCCAGCGCCATCGACACCGTGAAGGTCTTTGCAGCCATCGATCTTCGGTTTCTTGTGATACAGCAACTGGGAGAGCGAATGGAACAGACTTCGAGCACGAGCGTACTCTTTCCAGACCCGGAGACGCCGGTCACACAGGTGAACAGCCCGAGCGGAATCTTCGCCGTCATGTTCTTGAGATTGTGTTTCCTGCGCCGACCACTGATGGAGAACAGCCCTTTGGCCTTGCGCTTCGCGGCGCGGCACCGACGACCATCTGCGTGCCGCGGAAGATACTGGCCGGTCAGCGAGTCGGGATCGCCCATGACGTCGTTCGGCGTGCCTTGCGCAATGACCTGTCCGCCCTGCGTACCCGGCGCCAGGCCCCATGTCGAGCAGTGGTCCGCCGCCATCATGGTTTCTGCATCGTGCTCGACCACCACCACCGTATTGCCGAGGTCGCGCAGGCGCAAGCAGGGTCTGCAGCAAGCGCCGATTGTCCCGCTGATGGAGCCCGATCGACGGCTCATCGAGAATGTAGAGGACGCCGACGAGGCCGGAACCGATTTGCGTCGCCAGCCTGATGCGCTGGCCCTCACCGCCGGACAATGTGGCCGCCGCCCGATCCAGCGTCAGATAATCCAGACCGACGTTGACGAGAAACCCGAGCCGCTCGCGAATCTCTTTCAGGATGCGATGGGCAATCACCAGTTCGCGCTCGGTGAATTTCAACGAACCGAAGAACTCGGCAGCCGCCCGGACCGATAGACGCGTCACTTCGGCAATCGATTGTTTGGCCATCTTGACCGACAGACTTTCCGGCCTGAGCCTCGCGCCCTGGCAGACCTCGCAGGCTTCGAGCAGCGTGAAGTCCTCCTCTTCGGGACGAGCCCGGCGTCATGGCATAGCCGATGCCGTCGCAAGCCGGACAGGCGCCGTGCGGGCTATTGAAGGAAAAGATGCGCGGCGTAATTTCCGGATAACTTACGCCGCAGCGGATGCAGGCCAGCTTCTCGCTGAAGAGCCAGCGTCTTGCCGTTCTTCGGTCAGGACCCCCACCAGTCCGCCGGCCAGTTTCAGACGAGGTCTCGACCGAATCGGCCAACCGGCGCATCAAGCGCATCGCCCGGCTTTCATCACCAGTCGATCGACGATGATCTCGATCGTGTGTTTCTTCTGTTTATCGAGCGTGATGTCCTCGCCGAGGTCGACCATCTTACCGTCGACGCGGGCCCGGACATAGCCGGCCCGGCGCATCTCCAGGAGTTCTTTCCGGTATTCCCCTTTCCGGCCACGGACGATCGGGGCCAGAATCTGGAACTTTGCTGCCCTCCGGCAATCCGGCAATGGCATCGACCATCTGCTGCACGGTCTGCGCGGTGATCTCCTCACCGCACTGAAAACAGTAGGGTCGCCCGACCCGCGCAAAGAGCAGACGGAGATAGTCGTAAATCTCGGTCACGGTACCGACGGTGGAACGGGGATTGTGGCTGGTGCTCTTCTGCTCGATGGAAATGGCGGGCGAAAGCCCTTCGATCGAATCGACGTCCGGCTTGCCCATCTGTTCGAGGAACTGACGGGCATAGGCCGACAGCGATTCGACGTACCGTCGTTGGCCTTCGGCATAGATGGTGTCGAAGGCCAGCGACGACTTGCCGGATCCGCTCAGGCCGGTGATGACGACCAGCTTGTCGCGCGGAATCGTCGACGTCGATGTTCTTGAGGTTGTGCTCCCGCGCCCCTTGATGATGATCGAGTTACCCATAGGGGCGGGATTATAGCATGCCGGCCCCGTTGCCTTGACAAAGCCGGAAAGCCGGTGCTACCACGCCATGCCATGTCTTCATGCGGGAACCCTCGTGACGGAGCCGCGACACGCCGGACGGCCAGCCCGCGCCATTTCAACCTGGTCGGGCTCTGCGCGCGAGCAGGCCGTGCAACGGATGTTCACCGCCATCGCCGGCGTCTATGACCTGAACAACACGCTACTGAGCTTTGGGCTTCACTACCGCTGGAAGAAAATCACTGCGTCATTTGTCCCCGTCAGCCAAGCAAGGGACGGCGCTCGATGTCGGGTCCGGCACCGCCGATCTCGCCCTCTTGGTCGAGCCTCGCATGGGAGCCAACGGCCGCGTCATTGCATCCGATCTCAATCATGCCATGCTGGCCGAAGGACTGAAGAAAGTCGATGGACAGGGTCTGACGGGCACAGATCACCTGCCTGCAAGCCAACGCGGAACATCTCGGATTCACCAACAATACCTTTGATGCCGTGACGACGGGGTTTTGCATGCGCAATGTCGGGAACCTCGCGCAGGCGGTCGGCGAAATCCGCCGCGTGATGAAACCGGGCGGCACGTTTGTCTGTCTGGAATTTTCCCGGCCGGTCTTTGGCTGGCTGCGGGCACTCTACGATTGGTATTCGTTCAGGCTGCTGCCCTGGATCGGCACGAAAGTCGCGCGTGACACCACCGGCGTCTACGAGTATCTGCCTGCCTCCATTCGCATGTTTCCCGATCAGGAACGGCTTTGCGACAGTCCTCCGCGAGGCAGGCTTCCGTCAGGTGTCGTATAACAACCTGACCGGCGGTATTGTGGCGATCCATGTGGCGGTGAAATGTGAGTAACGAGTTCAGTCGGAATCGAACTATAGCCATGATTCATTCTTACATCTTCCTCCCCTGCAAGAAGGTCTATCCCATCGGGGTTACCTATCTTGGCTGACTTCATCCATCGGCGCAAGCCGGACGTGCGCCAGCGCATCCTCGATCTGTCGCTCTTTCCAGTGTCGCAACGGAGCCAGGCGATCCGCGATGCCGCGACCGAGTTCAAACCGGACCTCGTCTGTTTCTCCTGGCGCGATATTCAGATCTTTTCGCCCCACGAGGGCGATTCCTCGCTGGAACATGCGTTCAATTTCTATTTCGCGAGTAATCCCACTCAAGCGAGTCGTCGCCTCGTTCGCGGGGGTGAAGCAGCTCTACCGCTACTACAGCCATATCTATACGATCCTGTCCTATCCCTGGCTGATCCGAAAAGAATTCCCCAAGGCGCAGATCATGATCGGAGGCGGGGCCTTTACCGCCTTTGCCGATCAGCTCATCGAGAAACTGCCGGAAGGAACCATCGGCCTCTTGGGAGAGGGTGAAGATGCGATCCTGAAAGTGATCGAAGGCCAGTCGCATCGAAGACGAGCGCTACATCATCAAAGAAGGAAAGACAGTCAAGAAGGGCCAGCAGGGCTCACCGGCGCTGCTCGATGCCCTGACCGTCGATCTGCCCTACCTGACCTCGATTTTCCCGCAATATCGCGAATATCATCGGTGAATCGATCGGCGTGCAGTCGAAGCGGGGCTGCCCCTATGACTGCGCCTTCTGTCTCTATCCCTATATTGAAGGCAAACGGGTCCGGTATCGGCCGCCCGCGATGGTCGTGAAGGATATCTCCCAGCATTACCATCGATGGGGCGCCCGGCGTTTCTGGTTTACCGATGCGCAATTCATTACCGGAAAAGAAGCCTATCCCCAATGCACGGAGATCCTGGAACGGATTATCAGCGAAAAGCTGGAGATCGAGTGGTCCGGCTATATCCGGACCTCGCTGATTACACCTGAGCTGGCGAAACTCATGGTCCGGTCCGGCGTCGGCGATCTGGAAGTGGCCATCACCTCCGGCTCCCAAGAGGTCCTGAACAACCTCCATATGGGCTTCAAGCTGGAGCGGCTCTATGACGGCTGTCGCTATCTGGCCGAAGCCGGCTTCAAGGGCAAGGTCATCCTGAACTATTCGCTCAATAGTCCAAAAGAAACCGAAGAGTCGCTGCTTGCAAAGCGTGGAGTCCTACAAGGTGGTCGCCTCGATCCTGGGTGAAGAGCGTGTCTTCCCCCTGATGTTCTTTCTGGGCATCCAGCCGAATACCGATCTCGAACAACGGCTGCTTGAAGAGGGGTACCTCTCGGCCGGCTATAACCCTCTGATGCTGACCCCGACCAGTATCCGAAAGCTCCTCTATAACCCGGCGCCGCTTGAACTCGTTCATCGCCAAAGCCTGCCTCAGGGCCTGGGAACGGAAGGAAGGAAGCCGAGACCCAAGGAAATGGACGGGTTCCCTCTCCCAAACGCCCCAAAGACACCAAGGTTCCTATGCCGACAAGAGCCTGATCCGAGGGATCGAAGGGAACTCCGGACGCGATGCCCTCCTGTCACTGGAAGAGATCCTTCGTTCGCGCTCCCGACAATCCCTTCGGCTCCGCGAACGTCGCTCGTGAGCCGGATAGATCCGTCGTAACCCCGGCTTCTCTAACGATCGGCGACCCTGACCCCGCGTCGACGCCTTGCATTCCGATTCTGGCCAGTGCTATCATGCGCCCTCTTTGAGGCTGGGGAAGTTCGTCAACCGTTTGGAATTTTTGACAATTACTCTCGTTCGCCCTGGCCCGGAGAGCGCCTGGAGGAGGCATCTCGATGTATAAGACGATCTATATCCCGGTCGATAATTCCGACCATTCCAACACAGCCGTCGACGTCGGCGTCCACTTCGCCAAAGCCTTCGGCTCCAAGATCGTGGGCAGCCATGTCTATGCGGCCAAAATGCATGACAAACGCTTCAAACAGATGGAAGCGGGCCTGCCCGAGGAATACCACGATGAAAAGGAACTCGACCGGCAGCGCCAGATCCATGATTCGCTGATTACCCGCGGACTCCAGATCATCACCGACTCCTACCTCGACTACGTCGATAAGAAGTGCAACGAGGCCAACCTGCCGATTGAACGGCGCTCGCTCGAAGGCCGGAATTGGAAAGTGCTGGCCGAAGACATCAATACCAACGCCTATGACCTGGTCATCATGGGCGCCTTGGGCGTCGGCGCGGTGAAAGACAGCGTGATCGGCAGCAATACCGAGCGCGTGCTTCGCCGCGTTCGCAACTCCGACATGCTGATCATCAAGAACACCCAGCCCATGACCGGCGGCAAGATCGTCGTGGCGGTAGACGGCAGCCCTTATTCGTTCGGCGGTCTCATGACCGGGCTGGCGCTCGGCAAGGCCTTCAACATGCCGGTCGAAGCCATCTCGGCCTTCGATCCCTACTTCCACTACGCCGCCTTCCACAGCATCTCCGGTGTCCTGAACGAGGAAGCCGGCAAGGTCTTCCGCTTCAAGGAGCAGGAAAAGCTGCACGAAGAAATCATCGACAGCGGCCTGGCCAAGATCTACCAGTCGCACCTCGATATCTCCCGCGAAATCGCCCAGGCCGAGCAAACCGACGTCAAGACCACCCTGCTGGACGGCAAAGCCTTTGAAAAAATCATTCAATACGTCCGCAAGGATATCCCGGCACTGCTGATCGTCGGACGCATCGGTGTCCATAGCGACGAGGACATGGACATCGGCAGCAACACGGAAAATCTGCTGCGCAGCGCCCCCTGCAACGTCCTGGTGTCGAACCGCAAGTACGTGCCGCCGATCGATACGCAGGCCGAATACACCATCGCCTGGACGGAAGAAGCCCTCCGCCGGATGGAAAAGATCCCGGTCTTTGCCACGCGGCGTCGCCAAGACCGCGATTCATCGCTATGCCATCGAAAAGGGCCATACGATCATCAGCAACACCGTCGTCGATGCAGCCGTCGGCCACATTCTTCCCAAGGGCGCGATGGACGCCATGCGCGCACTGGGTGGCAGCCTGGACGCCGCCGGCATCGACCGGGACAAGATGCAGGCCGACGATTCGGTGGCGAAGGATCTCATGGGCTCGACGCTCAGCGGCATGATGACCGAGATCGTGGAAGAAAAGCCGAAAGTCAGTGCAGGCACTCAGGCCTACCTGGACCGGATGAGCCAGAATTACTTCGTCTGCGACGGCTGCGGCTACATCGGCAAGGGCGAGACGCCCGTGAAATGCCCGGTCTGCGCCGCCGAAGGCGACCGCTTCAAACTGGTCGACAAGAGCATCTTCGAAGCGGCGGCGCAAAGCCGAAGGCGAGTCTCGAAACCGACCTGGCCTACGACGACGTCCCCATGCAATGGACGAAGGACGCCAAGGAAGCGATCCGTGCAGTCCCAGCCGGCTTCCAACGCCGCCGCGCCAAGGCCAAAATCGAAAAGACCGCTCGCAAGCTCGGCATGACGACGATTACGCTGGAGTATGCCGCGCCCATGATCAAGGAAGCGGCGTCAGAAGACTATCACCCCGATCTTTGCGAACAAGGGAACCGGCGCCTCAGCCGAAGCGCAGAGCCAACGTGGCCGCTGCGAACGAACGGCACCACACGGTGATGGCACTCGACGAGAACGGCGGAATGGGACAGCCATGCGGCGGAACCTGCCTCGCTCCCTATACCTGGACGCCGGAAGCTCAGGCCAGGCTGGAACGGGCTCCGGAAGGGTTCATGCGCGAGTGCACCAAGGCCCTGATCGATCAAGCATGCGGACAAGCTCGGCGTCGACCTCATCACGGCTGAAGTGGCCAATGAAGGCATCGAGCAGGCCAAGGGCTATATGGCGGAAGCCATGAAGACCGGCAACCTCAAGGACATGATCGCGAACCTGACAGGTAAAGCAAAGACCGGGACCAGTCACTAATGGGTAAATCGCTGCCGATCCTGAACATCCCGTCCCTCCCGGGAGCGCTCGGGTCCTTTCAACAACAGATCACGCAGTTTTTTACGCCCCGCACGCAGGGCAACGGCGCCGTACGACGGCCGGACGGTCGACGACTTTAAGCCCTATCTCGTCGCACTCAACCTGACGAAGCGCTGCAATCTCAAGTGCGACCATTGCTACCTCGACGCGACTACCAAAGCAGCCGGCGGCGATGATGAACTCTCGACCGAAGAATGCTACCGCCTCATCGATCAGATCGCCGAAGTCAACAAGGGCTGCCTCCTCGTCATCACCGGCGGCGAACCGCTGGTGCGTCCGGACATCCTCGACATTGCCCGCCATGCCGTGAAGCTCGGTTTCATGGTCGTCTTCGGCACCAACGGCATGCTGATCGATGACCGGATGGCCAAGCAGCTCGTCGAGATCGGCGTCATGGGCATCGGCATCAGCATCGATTCGCTCGATCCAGCCAAGCACAATTCCTTCCGTGGCGTACCGGGGGCCTGGGAAGCCGCCCTGGCCGGCATCGAAGCCAGCAAGCGCAACGGACTGCAATTCCAAGTGCATTTCAGCGCGCAGCCGATGAACTATCAGGAACTGCCCGCGGTCATCGATTGGGCCCATCAGCTCGGCGCGCGGGTGCTGAATGTCTTCTTCATGGTCTGCACCGGCCGTGGCGAAGAACTGACGGACATCACCCCGGCCCAGTATGAAGAGGTTCTCGGCTATCTGGTGAATTGCCAGGACAACTATAAGGGTATGCTGGTCCGTGCCCGCTGCGCGCCGCACTTCAAGCGGCTGGCCTATGAGAAAGATCCGAATTCGCCTATCACGAAAGCCACGGGCTATATGGGCGGCGGCTGCCTCGCCGGCACCAACTACGCGCGGGTCACGCCGAACGGGGAGCTGACGCCTTGCCCCTACATGCCGCTGTCAGCCGGCAATATTCGCGAACACAGCTTCGTCGGATCTCTGGGAAAAGTCGGACATCTTCAATTCCTTCCGTTACCCGCAACTCAAGGGCAAATGCGGCGATTGTGAATATACCGACATCTGCGGTGGCTGCCGCGCTCGTCCCTATGTAGATCACGGCGACTGGCTGGACGAAGATCAGTGGTGTCTCTACACGCCCAAAGGCGGCGAGAAGATTAAAGTCGCCTTCAACGTCCAGGAAGCGTCGGACATCGCGTGGGATGAAGCATCGGCCTTGCGGCTCAGCCGCATCCCCTATTTCCTCCGTGCGATGGTGAAGAAGGGTGTGGAGAAACATGCCCGCGAAAACGGCATCCCTACGTCACCATCGAGCTGATGGAAGAACTGCGGAAGAAACGCTTCGGCAACGACGCACCGGTCTTCAAAGCCTAGTGTAGTCCGGAACGAGGACTCCAGTGAGAATCGCGCTGCCGTCATTCAGCACTCAGCACTCGACCCTCAGTACTCAGGACTAGCCACGATGGACGCCCTTCAAAGTATCGTCACCGATCTCAATACGCTCATTCCCAATCATCAATCACTGGTTTCATCTGTTGTCCGCGGTCATCTGGATCGGCGGCCTTGCGTTTCTGGTCATGGCAGTCACGCCGGGACTGCAGAAGGCCGTGGCCAAGGACCAGATCAAGCCCATCACCGATGTGTTTTATCAGCACTATAAAAAAGTGGCGGGCATCTTGCTCGTCGTTCTGCTGTTTACCGGCGGAATCAATCTTCACTATGTCAATCAAGTCATGACCTCACAAACCGGCTCCGGTGTCCAGCACCATGCGAAATACCTCACCGTCTTCTTCATCAAACTGTTCCTCGTGCTCTGCCTTCTGACCCTCTTCCTGTATACCGTGATCTTCAAATCCGATGATGAAGCCGAAGAGGGCGAATCCTACGAAGTCATCCCCTTTCAACGCGCCGCTCTCTGGATGGGATTCTTCATCATCCTCTGCGCAGCAGCGATGAAGCATCTTACACCAATAGTGTGCTGAGTCAGTATTTTTGGTTCCTCCTGCCTCGATGTAGTCATTTCTCCGACGTATCTCAGCGGATAATTTTGGTATTGCTTCTGATACTGCTCTGCCGATCGTCGAGCTGCCTCTTGTAAGAACCGGTTGTCTTCGAATCATTCAATCCACAGCAGATCAATCACTTCGCATTCTTCTCACCTCACCTCTAAGACGTGAGGAAGTTGGTACGGAGGTTGCTGAGGTGAGACCCCGTGAGGTTCAACTCAATGATGACCGTGAGCTGGAAATCGATTGGCGAGAGGCGGCGCCGATGGAAACCGACGATGATAGGCAAACGCCTATCCCCAGCGCGGGGTCACCTCCGGATCGTGCCCATCTGGAGTGATGCCGTCGCCCCGCATCTCTGCCATCAAGGTCGCGTGCCTGTCTTTAGTCGGCACGCGACCTTTCACCCAGCCTCATGGCTGGCTGCCCTTCACCTCGAAGCGACCCTTTCATGCTAAGGAGGAACCCGATGTCGATGACGACAAGCCCTGCCACTGGGGAGAACACGCTCCACCTGCACGTCAATGGCAACCAGAGGCTGAGTGGGGCCGAAAACAAACCCCGCATGGTTCGGGTGACGGTCAACCTGCCCTCGAATCTCGTCGAGCAGATGCGAGATGCCGTGTATTGGACTCCTGGGCTCACCCTGGCCTGGATGATCGCGCGAGCCGTTCGCGCGTCGCTGAATGAACTGGAGTTAATGAATCAAGGCCCCTTTCCGAGACGCTTGAAGCCACTCCGCGCCGGACGGCCTAGGCTGCTTGGCCAATCCATGAAAGTCCAGCCTCCACCGCCCAACCATGGCCTCGACGGTTCATCCGATGGTGCCTTACGGTCTCAGGCGATTTCGAGACCATCGATCGGATGATACGTTCTCGGCAATACCTCGATGTGGAAATTAGCTGGTGAGCATCCGATTCATTCCGGACCATCGGAGAGTACCGGCTCGCTGGCTGGGAGCGCAGAACAGCGGGTAAGTGGAGGACTGCCGGCTTACCGCGAGCGGGAGGACATGGAGAACGCCCGCTTGAAGACCCCTCGAATCCCGAAATAGGCGAAGGAGTCTTTGAGATTGGAATAGAGCCGCTTGAAGGGGCCCATCTCCGGATTGGTCACATATTCCATCGTCAACGCAATCCGTTCTTCTCCCTCGCCAAGCGGCGTCACCGCATGCCAGAGCTTATCGCCGTTGAAGATCACCATGTCGCCCGGCTGGGTGACGAGTTCCAACTTGCGAGGCGTCTTGTTCGGCACGTCCTTGAACAGCTCGCAGACTAACTTGCACTGGGTAGACCTGTCGACGAGACCCATCAAGATCGTATATCGAGCACCTTTATAATAGGACGTGTCGTAATGAAACCCGATGTGGTCGCCGGGCTCCGTGTAGTAGTACAGAGCGCACGAGTGCGGATCGTTCTCCGGACAGAGCACTGAGTTCGGCCTCGGTCAGACGGCTTAAGAACGTGAGGAAGGCCGGTGACCGATACAGGTCAAGAAAGAGCGGCGCCTTTTCCTGCACGGTATAATAGCTGACGCTGCCTCCCTTCTTGTGGCCGGGAATGTAATTGCGATTCAACTGCCCCTTGACGCCCTGCGCTTGCGGTACCAGCGAGGCTTCGACAAATTCGCGCGGAAGAAATTGTGGAATGAACAGGAACTCGTTTTGATCCCAATAGTCCCGATGCAATCGGTCAAGATCCAATTTGGCGACAGCCTGGTCAGTCGCCTCGGCCACTGTGCTTAGTACCTCCGTGCTCATATGCGCCCGCTCCTTCCCGGCCTCATCATGAAGACTTGGTCTGCTCTTCGTCAAGGCTGGCTCAACACCGGTGCCTTGACCACTTCAACATCGGCCGGCAACTTCGGAATAAAAAGGTCGTTGCCAAGTCCGACGTTCGCTTGCAGCGAAGAAAATTCGAAATTCGAGACGTTGCCGCTGATCTCGTACAGCGAGAGACTCCGGATGAAATAGGTATTCGGAAATACCTCCACGACGATTTTTTGCAGACTCCGATGCGCCTCGCCCTCGTGAGACTTTGGCACCAACGTCAGCAGCCTGATCCCTCCAACGCCGCGGCCCTTTCCTGGCGTCGGCTCGACGTTGAACGACTCCTCCAATTTCGCCGCTCCTTGCAACAGCTCAAGCGGGGCCTTCGACGCCGCCATTTGGGTCAGCTTGCCTACCAGCACTTGCTTATGCTCCGGCACATAGACTTTCACGTCGTCCCGATCCACATAGATATCTTCGGTCGAAGGATCGAGATAGGTCCACCGCAACCGGCCCGGCTTTTTGATATAGACCTTCCCGGATGAGGTCATGGGCCGTTCAAATCCTTCAATCGTGGTTTTCTGGGCAAAATCAGCCTGGAGATCCTTCGTCTTCTCGTATCGGGCCTGCAAACGCTTCACCACCTCGCGTACTTCCCTGCGCGCCTGTTCATCTGTCTCTTCTTCGGTAGCAAGAGTCCACGATGGAAATACGCACGAGGTACAGACGAGCATGCCTCCCAATATCCAAATCAGTCTCTTCATCATCGTGACACCCATGAGGGGCGTGGAGGGTCGCTGCAACTGCGCGCATCAATCGCGGTGCGCGAGCACAGCAGCGACCTCCACGCCCCTCACACCTCTTCTCCCACCGGTCCGCGGCGCCCGAGCACTTCTCGACGGCCGTCACGCCCGGCCGCCCCCACCAGGCCATCTGCTTCCATCTGTTCGATCATCCGGGCCGCCCGAGGATACCCAACCCGCAAGCGCCGCTGGATCAGCGAAGCCGATGCCTGCCCGGTCGATAAGACCAACTCCTTGGCCTGCTCGTAGACTTCATCCTGCGCTTCCTCTTCCTTCGCCTCTTCCTGTTTCAAGGACTGCAGTTCCTGGTTGTAGCTCGGCAGCGCTTGCTCTTTTACGAACTCCACGACGCGGCGGACATCGTCGTCCGACACGAACGATCCGTGCAACCGCATCAAACGCCCCGTCCCGGAGGCCAGATACAACATGTCCCCGCGGCCCAACAAGGCCTCAGCCCCGTTGGCATCCAGAATGGTGCGCGAGTCCGTTTTCGATGAGACTTGAAACGCGATACGCGCCGGAAAGTTCGCCTTGATCAACCCGGTCAGCACGTCCACAGACGGCCGCTGCGTGGCGAGCACCAGGTGGATGCCCGAGGCTCTGGCCATCTGCGCGAGCCGAGCGATCTTGTCCTCGACGTCTTTCGGCGCCACCATCATGAGATCGGCCAACTCGTCGATCATGACGACGATATAGGGCAACGGCTCCGGTGGAGTCGGCGGGGGCGTGAACGATCCGGGACTGCCTTCCGGCAGAGCCGTCTCGCCGGCGGAGAGGCGCTCCTCTTCGGACAGGAACTGAATCGGCAACTCCGGTTGGTCCGTTTTGCCCTCACCTCCTGAGTCATTGAGCACACCCTGCGCGCCGGCCACTTTACGGTTATAGGAATCGATGTTGCGCACGCCGGCTTCCGCCAGCAATTTGTAGCGGCGCTCCATTTCCTGGACCACCCAACTTAATCCGCGCGCCGCCGACTTCGGATCGGTGATGACCGGTCTCAAGAGATGGGGAATACCGTCGTAGGTTTGGAACTCCAGCATCTTCGGATCGATGAGCAGCAGCTTGACCTCGTTCGGTTTCGCGGACAGCAAGATGCTGATCAACATCGTATTCAAGCTGACGCTCTTGCCCGCTCCGGTGGCCCCGGCCACGAGCAAATGCGGCATCGTCTTGAGATCCGCCGTCACGGGCGCGCCGAAGATATCTTTGCCGAGCGCAAGTGTCAGTTTCGATCGCGCCCGGGTGAAGACCTCGCTCGTGGCCACTTCCTTCATTGACACCGTTTCGCGCTGCGCATTCGGCACTTCGATACCGACGACAGACTTTCCCGGGATAGGCGCGACAATGCGCAGGCTGATCGCTTTCATCGCCAAGGCCAAATCGTCGGCGAGATTCACAATCCTCGCCACTTTCGTCCCCGGTGCCGGCTCGAACTCGTACATCGTCACGACCGGTCCCGGACGAACCTCCGTGATTCTGCCCTCGATCCCAAAACTTAAGAGCGCCTTCGACAAGATGTCCGACTGCGCTTTTAACTCCTCGTCTGTGATGCGCGCAGAGCACTCCGGAGGGCTCACTCAGGAGCTCGTCCGCATCCGGTAATTGATAGGCCCCCGTATCGTCCGCCTTTCCGATCGCCGACGCGTCTATGTCGAGTTCAGCAGCCTCAACCGGTTCAGGAACCGGCCTGGACGTCGGCTGGACAACCGGGATTTCGGCAGGAGATGCCTCTTTGGTCTCAGGAATCACTTCTTCAATGACCGCACGGATCGACTTGGCTTTTTTCGGCTTGGGCGGTTTCGGGGTCTCCGCCACAGTCTCTTCCTTCTTCCGTTCCGGGAGCAACGCACGGATGATCTCCAAGGTCTTCCGCCCCCATTCAGGCACTTGAACGGCCAGTTGCGCAAGCGACAGCGGAGTCGTGAACAGCAGTGCGATGAGGAAACCCGCGATGATCAGAATATGGGCCCCGGTGCTGGCAAAATAGGCCCGCAACCCGTCCGCGAGCACTTGCCCGAGCAGTCCTCCTGCCTGGCCGCGAAGGACCATCCCGCTCGAGATGGTCGGGACAGCCGTCACTTCCAGATGAAGAAAGGCGCTCAAGAACAGCAGTGCCGCCAGCGAAGCTCCGGCATTCCGCAGCCTGATCGAAAGGTCGCTTTGGGTGAAGCATCTGGCCCCCATCAATCCGAGCAGAATCGGAAACAGGTATGCCGCGCCGCCGATGAGAGAAAATAGCAACGATGAAAAGATCGCGCCGACCGAGCCGATCAAGTTATGGGTGGGGGGCGAGACCGTCGCACCCGTTATCGCCACGACTTTCGGTTCGCCGGGCACGAACGATAGCAGGCTCAATAAAGTGAGCAGGCTCAGCGCGATCAAGATCACGCCGATGACTTCACGCCTGATATGGGAAGGGGGAGCAGGGGCTCGGCGGGCCTCGCCCCGCTTGGCCGAGCTGGTTACGCCCATGGTGGCGAATGCTAACACAGGGGGAAACCCAATTCAAACAATGGTTCGCGGGATCCGACCTTCTCTATGGGTTGCAACGACCCAGCCGTCCGGTGAGTTGCACGAATTGCTCGAGCGTCAACGTTTCTGCTCGGGCCGTAACGGTGATGCCCATGTCGGTTAACGCTCTTATCACGGCCTGTGAGGTGTATCCTTCATCGCGCAGCGAATTCACCAGTGTCTTTCGACGATGGGCAAACGCGGACTTGACCAGTCGAGCAAAGGTTGATTCCTCTTGCAGGGACAGCACGGTTTCCTTCTTGGTGCGCAGTGAGACGACGGCGGAACCGACCTCAGGTCGAGGTCTGAAACATTGCGCAGAAACGCGAAAGACTTTCGTGATCTCCGCAGCATATTGGGCCATGACAGACAAGACGCCATAGTCCGCGGTACCTGCCTTAGCCACCAAACGATCGGCGACTTCATTCTGCAGCATGAGGACCAAACGCGGGAAGCGATGTCGCTGCTCAAGGAGTCGGAACAGTAACGGCGTGGAGAGGTAATAAGGAAGATTGGCTACGACGATTGCGCCGGTTGAAACAGTTTCGAGCGGATACGTCAGCGCGTCCGCACACACCAGCTGGACGTTCGGCCAGTCGGCTTGCCGATCCTGAAGTAGCCGATGCAGCTGCGGATCGATCTCAACTGCAACCACGCGCCGGACTGCACGTGAAAGCGCTTCCGTTAACACGCCCCGTCCAGGGCCGATTTCGAAGACTGTATCCGCCGGTGACAGGTTCGCCGTGGCAACGATCTTGCGGACGATGTTCGGATCGATGAGGAAATTCTGGCCGAGTCGTTTGATTGCCGGTGGGAACGAGACGCCGGGCACCACATCAGCTCCCTCCAGGAGGGCGCTGGGCGGCTTGGGACAGTGTCTTGCCCAAGGCGTTGAGCGGAATCCGGAAACAATCGATAAGATCGGTGAATTCTTCGACGAGATCATTCGTGAAGACCATGCCCGGCTGGAGACGGGCAAAATCCTGGGCGGCTTTTTCGCCGACTGACTCGGCCAACAATGCCACCGTTCGGACCCGCCACTTGGCCACCCGCTCGGTCCCGGCCACGGTGTTGAGCGACATCTCCATCGTGTCCTGATAAATCGCATCCAGTTCCTTGAGTTGCTGTTGGATGACCAAGAGTGCTTTGTTCGTATCTGGAGGCATGTGAAAGTTCTCCTATGGCAAAGCGCGAGACGTTCGACGCTGTGCGAGTGTGGCGGCCAACGTGACCGCTTCGATGAGACTGCCGGGTTCGGCGATGCCTTTGCCGACGATGTCGAAGGCCGTGCCGTGATCGACCGACGTCCGGATGATCGGCAGCCCCACGGTGAGGTTCACACAGGTGCCGAACGCGACCAATTTGAGCGGGATCAGCCCTTGATCGTGGTACAACGCAACCACGCCGTCGTAGTCGCCTCTGGCGGCCTTCCCGAACAGCGTGTCGGCCGGCATGGGATCGCTCGCCAGGATACCCTTTGCTTGAGCCGCGCGTGCGGCAGGCAGAATCACACGTGACTCTTCGTCTCCAAAAAGCCCATGTTCACCCGCATGGGGATTTAACGCCGCCACACCGATTTTCGGTTTCTTGATGCCGAAGAGAGTCGTCAAGGCAAGATGGGCCAGCCGGATAGCCTTTTCGATCTTCTCTTGAGTCAGTAACGACGGGAGGTCTTTGATCGCCACATGAGTCGTGACGAACATGATCTTGAGCGGCCCTCCGATGATCATCATCCCGGATTCCTGCGTCTGCGTCAGGTCGGCCAAGAGTTCCGTGTGCCCGGGAAAATGACAACCGGCCATGTTGATGGCTTCTTTATTGATCGGCGCCGTGACCATACCGTCGATGCACCCGAGTTGGGCCAGGTGGACAGCCTTCTTGATGAAGGCCACAGAAGCGGCCCCCGTATCAGGAGCCGCGACGCCGAGCTTGTACGGACCAAGCGGTTTCTCCAAAGGATCCAACAAGGTGATCGAAGCGCCACGCGGCAAGGCGGCTTCATGCCCCTCGACCGATTGTACTGTGAGCTTGAGCTTCAGATTCTTCACGGTCTGCTGCATCACGCTGCGCGATCCGATCACGAGCGGAAAACAGATCCGCCTGAGTTTCGGTCCCGCCAGCGCCTTGGCAATCACCTCCGGACCAATTCCGGCGGGATCACCCATCGTAATGCCCAGAAGTGGAAGACGCTTCGGTTGTTGAATGTTCTTCACGCCTGACCTTCCTCAGTAGCCATACAGGAAGAGCGCATATCCTATATAAAGTACCGCGCCGGCGCACAGCAACCAAGGCCGCCACTGCCCCGCCCAAGCTGATTGTAGGAGGAGGTTTCCAGCCGCTATCACGGCCAAAACCATCGTGAGTAGCGCCGAAGGCGCCAGCGCCCATTCGGTTCCGAGAAGCCCCACGGACACGGGAACGGTGCCTTGAAACACCATTGCGCCAGTCACATTCCCTACGGCCAAGCGGTCCTTCTTCTGATAGAGCCACAGGAAGCTGTTGGACATCTCCGGTAATTCGGTCGCGAGCGGCGCGATGAGCAACGCCAGGATCAGGGGAGAAATCGCCAGCAGATGCGCCGTCGAGTCTGCCGCCGTCACAAACAAATGGGCGCCGAGGGCAAGCCCACCCAGCCCGGCAATCGCTTGGAGGCCGATCAACGTATAGGGTGGGGTACCCGATTTCCTGCCAAAAAACAGAGGAGTGAGGTCAGTCGGCTCACTGTCTTCATCCGTGTCGCTGAATTTGAGTTTGACGTAATAGCCGTACAGACCCAGCAATCCAATCGAGGCGCCGATGTGGAATGGCCTCGACGGCACGAACGCGCAGGCCATCGCGACCGTGTACGCCAGAGCAAAGCACGAGAGATCGAGGGTGACGTCTTTATAATTGAGACGAAACGAAGCGCTGCGTCTACCCAGCTGAGCGTAGACCAAGAGGAGCAGTGCGAGAATAGGAACCACGAGCGTGCTCAACATGAAGGGCGCGCCGAGTATGGCACCTAATCCGACTTCCGTTTCTTCTCTGGTAGCGCCGAAGAAAATGGCGACGATCGGGATCGATGTCTCAGGGAGTGTGGTGCCAATCGCGGCAAGGACGCTGCCGACTGCGCCCTCCGAGAGGTTCTGCCGCCTGCCCAGCCATTCGATCGCATTTGTGAACAGCGCGCAGGCGCCAAGCGTGACCACCACGGATGCGACAAATAAAAGTGCATACACCAGCAGCGTCACAGACGGCCCTTCGCTGCGGCATGCCTCTTTGCATAGGCCAGTATCGCTTCCTCAAGGACCGTCTTCACCGGACGGCCCGTCCGTTCTGCAATGCGCTTACAATCTACATACTCCGGCGAGGCTTTCGTGCTCGTCTCATCCACGGCAGCAATCTTGATCCGGACGGTTCCGCCGCGAATGTTCACCGTCGTGAATCGCCGTGGAAGAATGTGTCGGGCAATTTCCTGAACTCGGATACCCAGGGCGGTGGTCTCTTCGAATAGCACATCGAGTATCGAATTGATGCCGGCGGGAACGACAAGGCAGGTCAGCACGATCCCCGGACGCCCGCGCTTCATAATGACCGGCGCCAACGTCACGTCGAGTGCCCCAGAGCGGAAGAGCCGCGCCATGATGTGTTCATAGGTCTGGGGATTGACATCGTCGAGGTTGGTTTCAATTTGCAAGACCGTATCGTGTCCCCTGCCTCCATGCGCCGCGTCGCGCGAGAGAAACACGCGAAGTACATTTGGCCAACTATCCGGGTTCGCGTCACCGGCGCCATAGCCGATAGCAGTCGGCTTCATCAACGGCATCGGACCGAATTCCTGGGTCAGTGTCTGCAAGAGCGCGAGCCCGGTCGGCGTTGTCAGTTCGCGTGCGGGGCCGGCGCTGTAAACAGGCAGGCCCTTCGCCAAAATCGCCACAGCAGGTCCCGGCGCCGGTAATAGACCGTGCGCCGACCGCAGCGTGCCTGCTCCTAGGTTGACAGGAGAGGCCGTCACGTGGGTGACGCCGAGCAGCTCGCAACAGATAAGGCCTCCGACGATATCGACGAACGAATCCAACACGCCGACTTCGTGAAAGTGCACGTGGTCCTTGGCCACGCGATGGGCCTTCCCTTCGGCCTCTGCCAGGCACTCGAACACGGCACGACTTTGTTGTTTGATTTTAGGTGAAAGACGACTGGCGGAAAGCGCCTTACGAATGCGGCCTAGCGACAGCGGATGCCGAAGACTGGTGGTAACCACCACATCGACTTTGGTCGCGGAGATCGCGCCGCGCCAAACCCGCCGTTTCCGTAAGGCAAACCCGCTCATGCCGAGCCGCTTGAGCCCCTTCACCAATTCCGCAAACGGCGCCCCGACATCAACGAGTGCGCCCAACGTCATATCACCGCTGATCCCGGAGAAACAATCGAAGTGCAGGTGTGCGCCCATTTCGTCCCTTACGATACGCTCAGGAAGCCGCGCCATCTTACCCAAGGCCGCCCCGAACGGCAATCGGCTGAGAGATGCATTGACAGCTCAGGTGTGCTGTGTTATCCCACTGCGGCAAATTGGTTCCTCCTGCCCGTTGACAACCATAAGGCCACAGACATCAGGATGTTGGGAACCACACTCACGCGCTTTCTCTCCCTAGGGGCTGTTGCCTGTTTCGCCGTCTTATTGTTGTATCCCACCATAGGATCGGCGAAGCCGAAGTCCAATAGAGCGCCTCGTCCTGAGCCGGAGCTCAAAGTGCTTGAGCTCAAGATCAGCCCAAATCCTTATACAACGTCGGACGGTTCCGTGGAGTTCTCGACGCTGGTCCAGCTGCCCAAAGATCTGAATGGCGCCACTATCTTGGAAGTATCCTCCCTGGTCAGCTCCCCTTCAAAGACATCAATTCGCTTTCTCTCGATACGCAAACCGCTGGAATCACCATCTCACCCTCAAGATAGCGGTGAACAAGCACGGGTTTCCATCGTGCTGACGTGGGATGGAATGGACCACAACAAAACACCGGCCGAGGCGGGGCTCTATCACTACGAGTTGCGAGCGAAGCTCCTGTCGAACGGCGAGAAGGGCCCTCGCACGCAAATGGTATCTTGGCCGAAACGAGGAACGCTGGAAATCAGATGAGCTGGATGGAGTTATGAACGACGCTTCGCGAACGACCCTTCACCAAGCGCATTGATGCGGTGCGCGAGACAACCGGCGCCGAAACCATTGTCGATGTTCATCACCCCCACACCGGCTGCACAGGAATTCAGCATCGTCAAGAGTGCAGCCAGCCCGTTAAAACTCGCTCCGTAACCGCGACTGGTTGGCACCGCCACGACCGGACAATCCACCAATCCCCCGACAACGCTCGGCAACACTCCATCCATGCCGGCGACCACCACAATCACATTGGCTTCCGTCAGCCGCTTGTGCCGGCCCAACAGTCGATGGATGCCGGCGACGCCGACATCATAAAGCGTCTCGACGCGGCTCCCCATGACCTCCGCGGTGAGGCGCGCCTCTTCTGCAACAGGGATGTCGGATGTCCCGGCCGTAATGACCAGCACCTGTCCCTGAAGCCGCCGCTTCGCATCGCGAATGGCGACGAGACGCGCGGCTTCGTGATAGACCGCGCGACGGTCGATCCGTTTGATGAGGGCCGCCACTTGCGGCGATGCCCTTGTGGCCAGAAACGGCCGATGATGTTTCAACAGGAGCTTTGGCGATGTCGCGAATCTGCGCAGGTGTCTTCCCTTCGCACAAGATCACTTCGGGAAATCCCTGCCGAATCGAACGATGATGATCCAGTGAGGCAAATCCCAAATCTTCGAAGGGCAATGAGCGGAGCCGCTCAAGCGCGTCGATCACTGTCACCGTGCCGCTCCGCACTCCACGGAGTAGCCGTTCAAGCCTTTCGGGATTCACGCGTGTCCCTTTTCCGGTTTCGCGACCCGCTCCATTAAATCGCTCACGGCTTTGCTGCAGGACTTGCCGTCAAACAGCACGGCATTGACTTCGCGCACGATCGGCATCTCGACGCGATGTCGAAGCGCCAAACCGGACGCCGCGCGGCTGGTCCGTACGCCCTCCGCGACAGCCTGCATGCCGCCAAGGATCGTCTCCAGTTTCTCGCCCTTGCCGAGACGAACGCCCACCGTGTGATTGCGGCTCAACGGTCCGGTGCAGGTCAACGCAAGATCCCCCACCCCGGACAATCCGTAAAAGGTACGTGGATCGGCTCCCATCGCGGTTCCCAGACGGACCATTTCGGCGAGTCCTCTGGTGATCAACGCTGCGCGGGTATTGTGCCCCAGTCCGAGCCCATCGACGACGCCCGCCGCTAAGGCCATGACGTTTTTCAGAGCTCCGCCCAGTTGCACACCCACCACGTCGCTATCTGCATAGATGCGCAGCGATGAGCGTCATGAAGGCTGTCTGAAACGATTCGACCAGCGACGCGTCAGTTCCAGCGAGACACAGGGCGGTCGGCTTCCCCTGACTGACTTCCGTCGCAAAGCTGGGGCCGGACAACACCATGAGTCGATCGTGATGAGAAGGCGGCAGGACATCCTGGATCACTTGCGTCATGAGTTTGAACGTATCTTCTTCGACGCCTTTCGTCGCGCTCACAATGGGGATAGCCCGAGACAGCAGCGGGGCAATCTGTTGGAGCACGAGACGCGCCACGTGCGAGGGTACGACGAACAGCAGGCCGTCACACTCTTCTACCGCCTCCGCCAATGTATTGGTCACCGTGAGCGATGGCGGGAGCACGACTCCGGGCAAGAAGAGCTGATTCTCGTGCTTCGATGTAATGGAATCGACGACATCGCGCTCGTATGCCCACAGCACGGTGCGCAGGCCTTTTTCCGAAAGGTGCTTCGCGAGAGCGGTCCCCCAGGCTCCGGCACCGATGATTCCAATTCGTTGGATGGTCTGCATGACGTTGTTCGAAGGGCTGCGTAGAGATGGGCTCTGTCTTGGGTTTGTGATCCTATGATCGGGGCGGGCGAATTATAGAAAGGCCTCCTTTCTTCTGTCAATCAACAGAGCTTGTCCATGGACCGCACAGCCCCGACTGGTCCAGAAGACAGGATCGCGTGATTTTTGATAGGAACCCGCGAGTTAGGCCGGTTTTTATCCCGTCCTCATGGCACACCGCTTGCTCAGTTCCTACCGGATTTCACAAATTACTTCGCGCCTGTCCGCGTGACGGTTAGGATACTGGCAGGCGACGACGCATAGCTCGCAGGAGAACGGAATGAACATGACACGAACACTCGGAATTTTCTTTGCCAGCCTTCTTAGCCTCTGGTTGCCAGCCGTTCTCTGGCCATCCACGACAGTGGCCGAGTCGTATTTCGCGGGGAAATTTGGCGTGACGTTCCCGCAAAGCTTGAGTAATGGCAAAACCACACAGGATGGAATCGGCGGTCTTGAACTGTCCGACCAGCCGCTGAAGAGCTCCATGAACCTTGGCGTCAAGTTAGGGCATTACTTCTCTCGAGCCAGATGGCTGGGAATTGAGACAGGGCTGTCCTATACCACGCCTCACATCAAAGAAGGCTCGTTGACCTTTACAGGCCCTGGTGGCTCTCTCACTTCCCCCACTCTTGCTGGCGTACACCAACGCGTGATCACGTGGGAAATCGCCACATTGATGTTCCGATACCCTGGTAACCGACTTCAGCCCTATATAGGAATCGGCCCTGCACTCTTCTTTGCCAGCCTCAAAGGCCCCACCGCGCCTCCAGGACAATCGGCCACGGCCATCGGTTTAAATGCGGAAGGCGGTCTACGGTATTTCATAACCCGTCATTGGGCAGTCTTCGGCGAAGGCACGTATAATCGTGCGAAGCTCGGGTATATCTCGAACGACAGCAATCCCGCGGCTGATCCCTTCGGATTTCGTGCGACCTACAGTGTGTTTACGCTGAACATCGGAGTCGGCTACCACTTCTAGCTTAAAAGTTCCTTCGCCAGACTCTAGAAAACTCCCACCGGTTCCGTGTAGCCTACACACGGGACCCTCCCATGAAAGCCTGCCCTTCCTGCCAACGAGAGCTTCCTGAGATTTATCGCTACTGCACGCAGTGCGGCAGCCAACTGAACGGAGCACCTCGACCGGCTCCTCCAAAACCGAACAGTCCAGCCGAAGCGCTCAATCTCCAGATGCTCTATGGCATGGTAGCCATGCTCGTTCTTGCACTGCTCTTCCCGCCCTGGGAAACCCCTTCGTCGCAAGCTCCGGAATTCCTCGGCCTGCATTTTATTCTCACGCCGCCCACTCCCGACGCCGTCGTCAGCCGGCTCTTGATCACCATCGAATTGGTGACGATTGCCATCGCCGGCCTCTACGGAGCATTTCTCCTTCGAAAGCAGTAGTTGTCAGTCAAGTGCCAACGTCAGGCACTTGGCCGAACCGCCTGATTTCATAAATTCGTCCAAGGGGACCGGATGCGGCTGATAGCCACGCGACTCCAGCAATGCCACGGTAACAGGACAGCCGGCCGGCAGCACGACATGCTTCCCGACGCACACCGAGTTGCATGCGAATCTGAGTGCTTCCTGTTCTGGAACCGCTAGGCGACGCTCTGCGGAAATCCGTTCAGCGATGGTCAGTTGACCATACTGATCAAATGCCGGCGGATAGTAGAGCAGATCTCCCCCGCTGAGCGGACAAAAGCAGGTATCGAGATGGTAGAACCGCCCATCGATCAATTCCAGCGGGAGGATCTCTTTCCCGAAGACCTCGCTCAGAATTGGAAAGGCGCGGATGTCCGATCGCTGTCTATATCCGCCGAACCAGGCATCTGGAAATCCCAAGAGATCTCCAGCCCCTTCAAAATACATCTCATGGTCCAGCGAGACAATCTCGTATCCATGATCACGAAACCACCCTTCGAAATGCGCCTCTTCCTGCTGTCGTTCGGGATATCGGAAACGGCTGGGCACGGCCTTTCTGCCTACCACCACGCCGGCGTTTGCCGTAAACACCAGGTCCGGCAGCCCCGGCACCGGCGTCATCCGTTCCAACACGGCGCCGACATCGTTTTCGAGAACCTCCATCAACCCGTGCCATTGCCGGACTGCCTGTTCCGGTTCCACCACGTTCGACCGGCGCATCCACGGATTAATTTCGTAGTCGATGCGGAAATAATCCGGCGGACAGACCAGTAACCGGCTCATCCCTTCCATCCTAATTCGCGGGCGATGTCCCGTAAAAACGATGCAGCATCCATCACGAGTCCGACTGCCTGAAAACTGCCGCGGTCTGCCAGCTTTGTCGGCACGGCCGGATTCACATCGACGCAGACTGTGGGAATCCTCGCCGGTAGGAGGTTCCCCGTTGCCACCGCATGAAGCGTGGAAGCGATCAGCAACGCCAGTCCGATACCCGGAATAGCCGCGCGCATCGCCGTCTGAGCGGACACAGAATCCGTGATGACGCCCGGCAGAGGTCCGTCGTCTCGAATCGTTCCTGCCATCACCACCTGAACGCCGTGCTTCACGCAGGCGGCCATGATGCCCTGCTTGATGATTCCGGTTTCCACCGCCTTCTGGATGCTTCCGATCGCACGAATACGATTGATCGTACGCAAATGGTGTTCGTGGCCATGTGGCACGGCCCGACCGGCCGCTAATCCATAGCCCAACGATGTGCCGTATATGTCCGCTTCCATATCATGCGCGGCCAACGCGTTTCCGCAAAACAGAACATGGACGAACGCTTCCTCGATGAGCCAGGTCAGTGCATCGCGGCCTCCCGCATGGATGATGGCCGGCCCGCCTGCCAACAGGACCTTGCAACCCGGCTTCCCTGCGCAAAAGCCTTCACGCAAGACCTGCATGCGCTTTGCCACATCGGCAATGATGTGCCCGTGCGGCCGCTCCGCCGATACCTGCGATTCCATAAAACTGAACACGTCTCGTTCCTGAGGCCGCTGCAACGGCGTCACTCGGATTCCGGTCCGTCCCGTCACAACTAAGTCACCCTGCCTGACGTCCCCCATCGGCACTGCACGGGCACCGGTCTTGTTTAGGCTCGCCACAATTCCGAGATCCATTTCGATGCTTTCCACATCGATCCATTGCCCCGCAAGCCTGACCTGGGTGGGCAGGTGCGTCGTGGCATAGAAATCGTCGGGGAACACGCCATCGGCCGGTGCCGCCTTGCATTGACAGTCGAGCTCCCGATCAACTGATGCGCCGTGGGGTTGAATGGCCTGGAGAATGTCCGCGAGGAGGGTCCCTGAGGGGGCTCGGACCACGATGCGTGCACGGGAAGGTTCGTTGCGTGTTTTGCCGATCAAGACTTCTTCAAGGTCAAAGGATCCGCCCATCATCAGAATCGTATCCAATACCTTCGCCAGGATCAGCGAGTCGATGATATGACCGGTAAGAACGACCGTTTCTTGGGTGAGCGCCATAGGAGAGGCTCCTCTGTCATGATTTTATCACGCAAGCCGATGACCATCTAAGTCCATGGCTGATTGATCGAAGGTCAACAACCAAAAGGACGGGTCAACCCAATTCCGGGACTTTCATCAACTCTCGTAAAACGCTCGTGGCGTAAGCCCCGGGAGGAAGAGAAAACGACAGGGTAAGAACGGAGCCGTCAAGCGTCCAGTCCAGGTCCGCTAATGGGACGCGAAAGGAGCGGCGCTCACCGCGGAAGCCACAGGCCTTCGCTGCCTCCACGAGGCTTTCGGGCGTCAATCCATTTTCAGATATCACCGATCGCTCAATGTCGCCGGGCTCGCCGCTCGCCCAGGACACGCGTGAGCCGAACAGGATGCCGGTAGGACTAATTTCAAATCGATCGGCGCGAGGTTGCTCCTTCTCGGCATCTTCGACAAGGAAGCAGGCTTCGTTGTCCATTTTCATGGCCCAATCGCCAACAAGAACTCGATCGATCCGATCGATCCGGCGAGCCAGAATCTGGTTGAAGAGGTATGATTGAAACGTATTGAGGTACCACATGCGCTTGGCGCGGCTCATCTTCTCTCGTTTGGACGCCTCGGTGAGCAGCATTGCGCCAATCTGATAGTTCTCTCCGCTCTTTCCCTGCCGCTGCGGACCAAAATAATTGGGAACGCCCCGGCGGGATAATTCCTCGAGAATGGTCGGCACCACCTCCGAGGCCTGTGTGCCCACGTCTCGAATCACCAGTCGAAAGCGGTTGCCTGCATGATGGCCAGGACGCAAACGATTGCGGTGCCATCCGAGCACCTCGATCGACAGGATCTGCTCGTCGACTTTCAATCGAGACAATCGATCCGGTGTCACGAAGTGCAGCGAAACCATCTGTGTCGTGACGGCCCTCGCATCCTTGAGCCCTGCTGTGCCGATGCCCTGAGCCTTGACACCGACGGTCGATGAAATCCTACGGATCAGATCAGGCGTCGACAGGAGCCGCTTTGTGACTTTGATATACAGGTGTTCTCCCTCGCCGCAAGGAAGATAGAGCGGCCGCTCGTCGACCTGAAAGTCTTCCGGCTCCACGCGCAGGCGTCCACCGATGCCTGACACGCCTCTGGTTATATAGGCCTGCAGCACGTCATGTTTCCGTCAAACACTGCACGATCGTGATTGTTGTCGGGCACGGCACCCCTCCATGATATACTCCTAGGATGGGTGCCAAACCGGCTATGATCGCCCTCACAATTCTTCTATTGCTGACGGCCCTCGACTCGGCAAACGCTTGGAGCGCGCTCGCGACCGACAACGGGATCTTCCAGACCTTCACCGGACACATTGCCAAGCAAGTGGGCATCGATAAACAAGCCTTTGCCCAAGCCAGCACGTGTCTCTCCTGGTTTTACAACGCGTCGAAGAAGGCGCCACCGCCGGCCGCCCAGGGCGTGAACCGGCGCTTGGCCGGTGTGGTAGAGCCCGAGCGAGATTGCCCTCGACAATATCCGGGCGGGATGGAGGCCACGCGGGACGATTTTGCCAAGAAACAGGCGTTGCTGTCCGTGAGCCTCACCGTGTACGAATTCGCCCTGGTCGCCGATCACAACGATGATCAAGACTATAACGTCACCGAACTACAAGATCTTTTCCAGGCCCTCTCCATGACCTACGATGCGGCTGACACCTCTCCAGCTGCCGGCGCCACGCTGACGGCCCGCTTCGACCAGTGGTATCGCGCAAAGAATCTCGAGGAAGTCATGCACGGGATGAGTGCCCTCTACGAACGAGGGTACCGCGTCACGGCACATGACCGGCGTGAATTGGATCGGGTCATGAAATGATCAGACGAATCGCCTCCTGGCCCGATCGTGTCCGGACTTTTATCGGACATGCCCTGAGCGAACCGTTCTATCGTTTTTTTCGCCTCTTTCCCCATTGGGAAGTCGGCCTGGAGCGCCATGAAATCACGCAGCTCACGCAGGTGTATGGGCCCCTCGCCGGGCGCCGGGCGGTTCATCTCAGCGATCTTCACGTCGATCGGCATCAATCTCGTCATGATGACGTCATCGCCGCCATCGATGAGCTTCAACCAGATTGGATATTTATCACCGGAGACTTGCTGAACGTCCCCGAAGGGTTGCCTCATCTCTTCGGTTTCTTGGCTCATTTGCGCAAGATTGCTCCGGTCTACATCACGCTGGGTAATCATGACCATTACAGCGGCGTGCCGGTCTCGCAGTTCACCGAGTTCGCTGATCGGCATAAGATCAGCCTGTTGATCAATCAGACCACTTTCGTCTCAACCGGCTCGGGCGAATTGGCCATCGTCGGAGTCGATGATCCGTCGCTCCATCGCGCCGATCTTCGATGCATCCCGCCTCCTGCAAATCGCCGCTTTACCTTGCTTCTCGCCCATGCGCCAAACATCCTCGATCAGATGGACGAGGACCATGCCGTCGACCTGATCCTGTGCGGACATAGCCATGGAGGGCAGTGGCAGATTCCGGGAGTGCCCACATTCTGGCTTCCACCAGGCTGCCGGGGCCGGATTTCCGGGCGACACGAGAACACTCGACATCGCCTCTACGTGAATCGCGGTCTCGGATGGTCCTTCCTGCCGTTCCGTTGGAACTGCCGGCCCGAAATCGCCGTCATCGACTGGACCAACGAACAGGTCAAAACCGATGCTGCATAACTGGAATCTTCTTCCCCTTTTCTCTTCCTCCCCCATTCAGAACAGCAGACGCGCCGAACGGGGGAACATTATCCTCAAAACCGTAGTTCCAAGCTCTCTGGTTGCTTCTTCAGCGGTGAGGGGCTGATTGATCTCCTTTCACCCGCCCAGCCCTGGCCGCGCCGCGACGCGGCCTTTGCCCACACGAGCACCGCTTATAAATGATCCCTCCAAGCTTGCTTGTTCGTTGGTAATAGGAGCAGCCTGGATCAGTCCAAAAGTGCGCGCGTGAACGAGCACCGCCCCCTGAAAATACGATTGATCTGGTGTGCCGCATTCCGCGAGCAAAGGACTGACCAGGCGATCCTCCCTTTTCTTGCGTGCGGGTGCGCCAACACAGGAGATCAGCAGCCCCCACCGCTCTGCCCTTTTGGTCTCACTCAGGCGCGCATCCGTTCCAACGCTTCCTTCGCCCGGCTTCTCACCGTCTGATCCCAATCCTCTTCCACCAGCGTTTTCAAACGCTCCTGCGTTTCGATAGCGCGCAGCCGTCCCAACCCGAGTGCGGCACAAGAACGCACATAGGCATGATCGTCCTCTAATGCTTTGAGCAGCAGAGGCACCACTGTTCTATCCTGGAGGACACCCAGGTGGCTGGCCGCCATGCCGCGAATCCGATGTTGTTTGTCACCCAGGGACCGTTGCAATGTCGTCACGAACAACTCTTTCATCGCTGGAACTGCGGATTCCAATCCCTCCACGTGGTACTCGTTCATTTCGATCAAGGCGAATGCTGTTTCCAATTTTTTGTCACGCGCGGTTTCTCGTTCAAACTGCGCCAGCAGTCTGGCCCGGTGACGCAGTTGATGTTTCCGCTTCCTGACAGCGCGCACGATCGTCCACATGATGACAAGACCGACCACGCCGAGGAGTGCGAGCGGAATCGCTTGGTCGATGACATAGTCCTGTGTTTCAGGCGAGAGCCGTTTCCACACCCACACAGAGGTGATCACGGTTCCCAGAAGGAGGACGATCGCAGTCAGATTCACATTGGCGGAGCCGCGCTGCAGCATACGCACCGCATCATATGAAGGTGCGGTGATCACGTCAATGCAGAGGCGATGACAAGCGTATCACTGGGGGCTGTTTGGTCTCCCGTTGCGCGCGACTATTTCACCCGCCCGACCCTGGCCGCGCCGCGACGCGGCCTTTGCCCACACGAGCACTACTTATGAATGATCCCCGCCAAGCTTGCTTGTTTATTGTTCGATAGGAAGGTGGATCAGTCCAAAAGTGCGCGCGTGAACGAGCACCGCCGCCTGAAAATACGATTGATCTGGTGTGCCGCATTCCGCGAGCACAAGGACTGACCAGGCTGATCCTCCCCATTCTTGCGGGCGGGGTGCGCGAGCATAGGAGATCAACAGCCACCATGCCCGCTACCCTTGACCGATCGTTCTAGTTCGGACTATTCTTCTTTCCATGGATCTGCCTCATTTGAAAGACGATCCGTATCTCAAAGCGCTTCGACCACTGGTCGAAGCCTATCTGGCATTCTGGCGCGTGGACAGCCGCCACATCAGAACGTTGCGCCTCACTCCTTCCCAGTTCGACGTCATCGTCACACTTGGCGACACCACCGGCCTGACCTGTTCCCAACTGTCTTCCCAGACGCTCGTCACAAAAGGCACGTTAACCGGCGTGCTCGATCGGCTGGCAAAGAAGGGGCTCATCAGACGAGAGTCGGTCGCTGGCGACAAACGACGCACGAAGATCAGACTGACCGAGAAAGGCTACGCTCTCTTCCAAAGAGTCTTTGCTGCGCATATTGCTTTCATTCGACCCTTCTTCGAGCGCGCCCTGTCGCCTCAGGAGATCGAGACCATCCGCAGCCTGTTGCTCCGGATACGGGACAGCTTTCAAGAGGGCGGTTAAGGCCTCAGCCTTAACCGATTGCGACATCATGCGCCTGACGATTCTCGGCTCGGGAACAAACGTCCATCCGAAACGGGCGGCCGCCGGCTATCTCGTTCAAACCGACCACCTCTTGCAGCTCGACTTCGGGCCACGCACGCTCATGAACCTCATACGAACCGGCGTCGACCGTCATCGCCTCACTCACGTGTTGTTCTCTCATTACCATGCCGATCATTTCTCCGACTTCATTACCTACTTGTTCGACGAGATGATTTTTACAAAATATCAAGGCGGCAAAAGGCCGCCGTTGACAGTGATCGGCCCACCCGGAACCACCGTCCTGTTCAAGACCATCTTCGGCATGTTACCGGGCTTTGACCAGCCACCGTTCGCGGTCCGTTATAAAGAAGTTTCGGATCAAGCCTTCTGGATCGGCAGGACGAAGATTCGCCCGCGTACGGTCACTCATAGTCCCAATCTCCACTGCTTGGGCTACCGGGTCGAGTACAAAGGGAAAGCATTAGCCTATTCTGGAGATTCACAATATTGTGACAATCTCGTACGGCTCTGCGGCGACGCCGATCTTGCCGTGCTGGACTGTTCGTTTCCAGCGAGCCAGCCAAATCCGGTCCATCTCCACGCCGGCCAATGTGGACAGGTGGCGCAGGAAGCCGGCGTCGGCCGGCTCATCTTGTCGCATTTTTATCCCCCGACGGACCGATTTAACGTACGAGAACAGGCAGGAGAAGCGTTCAGGGGGCCGATTTCGGTTGCGAGGGATCGACTGGTTTTCAAAATCTAAAACGTCGCAGGGCGATACGGAGATCCACCTCTAGGGGCGAGGCTGGCAGGTGAAAGGCGAGATTCTTAACGCCCTAGAGTCCACCTTCTTTAATTTCACACCCGAGAATTTCCATGAATTTCGTCAGGCGGGTCTGCTTAAGGGGATCCTCGACCTTGGCATAAATCGCGAGAAGATTCTTGAGCATGCGTGAGAGGATCGCGCGAACCGGGCTGTGCTGGAGATACTTTTCGTCGCACCCGTAGCCGGCTTCCGTGAGAAATCGCAGGCAGTTCTTTTCGGTGAGCAGGGCCCCTCCATTAAAGCAATCGACGAAAATCTTGTAGCGATCTGACTCGTACTTTACGAGGAAGTGCCCGGGCATCCCGATGCCATGCACCGGCAGGCGTAGTCGTTTGCCGATAAGCAAATACACCATCGATAAACTGATCGGAATTCCCGTGCGACGGTCGATCACGCGGTTGAGATATGTGTTGTCGACCTCGTAATAGTTCTTGGTATTGCCTTTGAAGCCCTGTTCCGTAAATAAATACCGATTCAATGTCTTGACCGTTTCCTCGCCTGACGCGCGTGGGCCGATACGGTCTTGGACTTCCTGCGCCATCTCATCGAGCTGTTGGCTATAGGCGGAGACGTCAAGCGAGGGATAGGCGTAGCGCGCGATCAGAAACGCGGCTTGTTCCAAATCCATGCGGTCGTCGGGCAAGGCCGCCTGTTCGAGGAGTTCGTCTTCGAGCTTGCCTCCTCGAATTTCTTCGAGCACCGAGGCGATGCGCTCCGCCATCTCCGGTTGTTCGATTTCAGCTTCTTGGAGGAGAGGAACGGCCGAGGAACCGATATCGATCAGTTTGCCGCTGATCGTATGCACGATTTTCTCGTCCTCGTCGGCGAGCAAACGAATGAGGGCTCTGATTTGACTCTCGTTCACGAGCATGCTGGAACTCCCGAACACGCCCATCAACCCATCGCCCGGCGGAACGCTCTCGCGCCGCCATAGAGGCAGAGGACATCGAATACCAGCATCACGACCACGACCATGGCGACATGCGGAAGCGCCTCGCTCCAGTTAGAGAGGATCAGCGGCCGCACCGCGTCAATAGCCCAAGTCATCGGATTGAACTTCGCCAAAAAACTCATCCATCCGGGCATGGCAGCCAACGGCACTAGGGCTGAACTTAAGAATATCATCGGGAGGGACAGAAAGCCTAGCACAGAGAAGAAATCGCCATGGCTCTTCACGGAAAAGGCCATCGCCATCGAGATCGCCGTCAGGCCGATACCGAACATCATCCCGATCAATAAGATCGTCGCGATGCCGAGCAGACCTGTCGCGGGCTGTACGCCGAAGAGAAAGGCCACGCCGAGAATAACCAGCACTTGCAGCGAGGTAATCGTCATCACGAAAATGAACCGGCTCAAGATGACCGAAGACCGATGCATCGGCGTGGACATCAGCCGTTCCAAAAACCCGTTCTCTTTGTCGAAGAGCAGATCCACGCCGCCTGCCAGGCCGTTGTTGAGCACAGTCATCACGACGACTCCGGCTGCCAGGAAGCTGATGTAGCTTGGCGCCTGGGTGACCTGTGAGTCGGCTGCTCGCTGGAATAGGTTGCCGAAAAAAATCAGCCAGAATAGCATCGGCTGAACAAGCGTGAACAGCATGCTGAATTTCTCACGGCTCAGCCGCAGTACCCACCGCATCGTCAAGGCCCTGATTTCTTGCCAATAGGCTTTCATCGCTTCGCTCAGTGTTGTAATGCTACAGGTTCAATGCTGGAACAGCCCAATCAACGTTCATCATTCCACATTACTTACTGCCGCATCTTCGATGCGACGCCCCGTGTGGGCGATGAACACATCGTCCAACCGAGGGCGATTATATTGGATGAACTCGATACTGCATCCCAGCCGATTGGCCGACTCTAATATGATGGGCAGCGCCTTCTCTGGCGATTCGACCCGGATATCGAGTCCCTTTGCCGTCATCCTCACCGCCTTGATCACCGGCTGCCCCTTCAAGGCCGATTCCAGCCCCGGAATTCGGTCCGCCTCTTTGAGCGTCAGCGACACGATGTCGCCGCCCAAACCGACTTTTAATTCGACCGGCGAGCCGATGGTCTTGATGATGCCACCGTCGATGATGGCCAGCCGATCACACAGCTGATCAGCTTCATCCAGGTAATTGGTCGTCATCACGACCGTCATGCCGCGCGCTTTTAACATGCGGACATAGTCCCAAATCCTCAGCCGGCTTTGGATATCCAGACCTAGCGTGGGTTCGTCCAAGAACAATACCTTGGGATCCGGCAACAGGCCACAGGCGATGTCGAGCTTCCGTTTCATTCCGCCCGAATACGTCTTCGCCGGACGATCGGCGTGGGTTTCGAGTTCGACGAGCGTCAGCAACTCGGCGATCCGCTTGTTGGCTTCGTTTTTTGGCAAATGGTAGAGGGCCGCCAGCAATTCGAGATGTTCCCTGCCCGTAAGGAACCGATCGATGGCCCGTTCCTGCGGCACATAGCCGATCAGCTGCCGCACTCTGTCGGCATCCCGCACGCTATCGAGGCCAAAGAGGGTGGCGCGTCCGGAAGAGGGTGTCAGCAACGTAATGAGGGTGCGGAGGGTGGTACTTTTCCCGGCGCCGTTCGGACCGAGAAGACCGAAGATCTCGCCGGCGTAAACCGTAAACGAAATGTCCGCGACGGCCCGATGGCCGTCGTAGGATTTCGACAGGTGAGAGACCTCGATCGCGATCGCCCGGTCCATCACCCCCAGCCCTTCGCACCATGATGATCATGCATCAGGAATTGAATGAGATCGCTGAGACGGCGAGCCTGTTGATGCAGACTATGGGCTTCCAACAGAAATTGCTTCTCCAACGGCGTGCAGTCCAAGTAGCTGGAGAGCGTATGGACCAGAATCTCGTCGCTAACGTCTTCACGGAACCATGCTTGCCATGTCGGCGGGTCTTTGCGGGAATGGAGGTACTCTTCCAACACGCTGACGAGCCGCTGACGCACGGCCGGGTCAAGGGAGGCTTCCTCCCCTCGCGTCTTCAATGTGACTGAGGCCTGACGGTAGGATTTGTCGTAGGATTCTGCTCCGATCTCGAATCGTTCCAATCCTTGCAACAGAATGTTGGATCGCCCATCCGCCAGCGGCTGCACACTGACGAGGCGGCCGACGCATCCCATGCCAAAAATAGGTGGATTGCCGTAGTAGTCCGATTCCCAGCCTTCTTTGAGCAGCGCCATGCCGATGCATTGTCCACCCATCACCGCATCATCTACCATCTCGCGATACCGTGGCTCGAAGATATGAAGCGGGAGATAGGTCTTGGGAAATAACACCACGTTGGGAAGTGCGAACACGGGAATCGTCGCCGGGATGGGAAAACAGCCGCTCTTATCGGAATGATCCGGTCCTTGATGCTCTCGCTCACGGTCAGTCTGCATAGCTCACGATAGCCGATGCCCGGCAAAATTGTCAACGGCGCGATGGTGCGACAAAGGAGATGATGAAGTGGAGAAATTCAGCATCAATACAAGCGATTTGTGACTTTCCTCCGCCGCATGTTATAAGCGCGAGGACGGTCGTCGTCTTGGCGTGATCTGAGGTTGCCTGTGTCACACATCACGGTATTTCATCGTGGCCTCCGGCTTCTGGTGTTAGGAATCGGGCTCTGCGTCGTTGGCCTTTCTGGTGCCGCCGATCGCTCCCAAGAATTCCGGCTTGCGACGAAAGACTATCGCTACGAGTTCCCGCGCGATCACGGCTCGCATGACGGATTCCGCACCGAATGGTGGTACTACACCGGAAACCTCACCACGAAACACGGCCGTCAATTCGGCTATCAGCTCACCTTTTTTCGTCGCGGCATGCCGGCTGAGCAGATCAAAACTTTGCCGTCGAAATGGTCGGTGACACAACTCTACCTGGCCCACTTTGCCGTGAGCGATCTCAAAAACGGACGATTCCACTTCGTCGAAAAGATCAGCAGGGCCGGTCTGAGCAAAGCCGGAGCGGAGTCCAATCGCTTACACGTCTGGATCGATCGATGGCACACGGAGTCTCCCCAATCGACCGAGGACCACCAGATTCTCAGCGCAGCCAAAGGTGATCTTGCCATTCAGCTGACCGTTGCCCCAGAAAAACCGCTTGTCATCCATGGCGCTGGTGGCATCAGTCGAAAGGGGGCCGAACCCGGCCAAGCTTCCCATTACTATTCGTTCACCAGGCTCGCCACGTCCGGCACAATCATGATTGGAAGCGAATCGTTCGACGTGACCGGCACGAGTTGGATGGATCACGAATTTGGATCCGCCGATCTCGGCAAGGATCTCGTCGGATGGGATTGGTTCGGTCTGCAACTGACCGATCAGACTGAGCTGATGCTCTATCGCTTGCGCCGTACGGATGGATCAGCCGATCCTGCGTCGAGTGGCACCTTCATCGACCGCGATGGGAGAGGACACCATTTCTCGATCGATGACTTTGGGCTAGAACCGATAAGCTTTTGGACCAGCCCTGCCAGTAAAGCTCGCTATCCGCAGAAATGGCGGCTGACCATTCCATCGAAGCAACTCTCGATTGATCTTGTCTCCCGCATGGCCGAGCAGGAACTCACGACCAGCGGCAGCACACAGGTCACGTATTGGGAAGGGACGATCGAAGCGACCGGCACCTCACAAGGTAGACCTCTCCAAGGCCAGGGCTACATGGAATTGACCGGGTATGCGGAACGATTTTCGAAAAAGTTGTAACGTCGCCTCACAAGCTTGTCTCCCATTCTGAGCCTAGGAGTAAGTTCTCCCGCCATTACTCGCATGTCCATTCGACAATCATTTCATCTCGTCACACTCACTACGCTCACGCTGTTATGCTTTTGCCTCGGCTGCCAAAAGGACAGCGAAGCCATCGTGTCTATTGCACTCCATCCGACGAATCCCAACATCCTCTACGTCGCGACAAACGACGCCGTGTACAAGTCACGTGACGGAGGCCAGCTTTGGGAAAAATTCCCGAGCTTTAGTGCCCGGCGCGTGACCACCGTGGCGATCGATCCGCAGCTGCCAGCGACCATCTACGCGGGGACCATGGGAGACGCGGTTTACAAAAGTCCGGACGGCGGGCAACATTGGCTGCCGCATAATGTCGGGCTCAAGGAGCATGTCTCTTTTGTGAATCAATTCGTGTTTCATCCAGCCCTCAGCGAGAGGATCTATGCAGCGACAACCGTCGGTGCCTTCTATACGAAAGATGCCGGACGCGAGTGGGAAGAGCGGATGAATGGCATGAAGGAAGTGCACATCGTGACATCGATCGCCATCAATCCGAAAGATCCGACAATCCTCTATGGTGGCACCACAGGAGGGATCTATCGCTCGGAGGATGCCGCCTTGTCCTGGAGGAAGATCAACAACGGCCTGATCCCGGAGAATGTGTTGATGGCCTCAATGGCACTGGGCGTCAACGCGATTGAAATAGACCGGTTGGATCCCGACATCGTCTATGCCGGCACAACCAAGGGTCTGTTTCGCACGGCCAATAAGGGCGAACAATGGGAACGGATCGGACAATCGCTCCCTGATCCGTTCGTGAGCAGCATCGTGATTCATCCGGCCGACCCTTCGATCCTCTATATCGGCGGTCCCGGAGGCGTGTGGAAAAGTGCGGATAGCGGAAAGACCTGGCATGCCATCAACCAAGGGCTCGCCACGCTGAACATCAGAGCCCTGGCGATGGCCCCCCAAAATGCTCAGATACTGTATGCCGGCACGAATGGGAGCGGACTTTACCGCTCGACTGACGCCGGCGCTACGTGGACGCCTATCCCCCTCAAGGCGGCGCCAGCTCGGAGTTAGTGCCCGAATACGGCGTCGCGGACACACCCGACGTTGCAGAAAGGCTGCTCAAAATGCCAACGATCTCACCCGCCCAGCCCCGGCGCGCCAGGACGCGCCGTTCCGCAAGCAAGGCGGCAGCGAGCGAAACGGCGAGGAGGTACATACCAAGCTCTGCTTGACCAGCAGCCTGCTAATATCCGGACTTTGCTCCCTCACTGCCATGCTGATATTTCCCGCTGTATGAGAGCATCTGATCCGAGAGGGCTTTCCACTCATCGGCCGTCATCAGTTCCTTCATCCTGAAACGCAGACTGAGAATTTTAGAAGCGGTCCGCATCCGTTGATTGTTCCCTTCATCGAGGATCTTGGTAAACTCCTCAGGCGTCGCCGTATAGCTGGCGTTCAGCGTATAGAGCTGGCGGTGGTACGCGCGCTCCTGCTCGCGGCCGGCCTTCAATTCCGTCACGATCTCACCGACTATGCCCTTGACTTGTGTCGCCTTGTCTTGATCTTTGACGGTCCGATCGATCAAGGCCGCCATGTCCTGCTGCCCTTTCTGCCAATAAGCATCGCCTTTGCCGCCGTCCCTCATCCCGTCGTGATGGTGATAGGACGAACAGCCAGCGAGCGCCAACAATCCAATTATCGACCATGCGGCCCACTGTAACGTTCTCATTCGGGACCTCCTCACCGTTCTGCATATGAAGTAGAACCCGTTGTCACTGTGAACCATCATACCGTATCATCCGCCTTATGATAGCAGGACCCAGCCGGCTCTCAACCGGACGTGACGCAGGCGTTGCGCGAGGAGTTCCGCTCCCACCTCGAGATGTTCTATGCGCAACTCAAACTGGCACCGCCTTACGAAAGCGTCGAGAAAGCGATCCGGGCCCTCACCACCGCAGTACATGCCTTACCCACGGCTGAACAAGCTCGAATCGCCGGGGATTCCGCCCTTAAATGGGACCAGTTCCGCCAGGCGTTCGAGAGTTCCGGCCTCAGCAAGAAACATCGCGGGATCATCGCAGGGCTGGCTCAGAATCGCGCCGGACTAAATCTCCCCGCTGATTACGATCGCTTCCTCAGTCTCTTCACGCCGTCGTAGCTGTCCCGTCAACGACCTCTCTCAGCTCCTCGTACACTTTTCGCAGCCTGCTGCTTTCCAATCGGTAAGAGAAGATTACGGTCACAATGCCGAAGGCCAGCACCAGCAAGCCGATGCCGAGAATGCCGATTCCCATCAGCACACCGCTCAGCGAGTTGAAGCCGCCTTGCACGCCGTACGCAACCAGGAACCCTGTCGTGCCCAGACCGACGAGGAGAAACCAGACCAGGGTGACAATGGCCGAGGACCAGGGTATCCGTTTGATGCACAGTGCCTCGACCGCGTTATCGTCTGACGACAGGTGAATCATACCCTTGAGTGGCCAGGCCGTCCGAAAACTCATAGAGAATAGATGATATTGTGGACGCAAGGCGATTTGCTGAAGATCCGGGTAGTAGCGGGCAACGCCGTGGGGGAGCATCAAGGCGCCGCTAGCGTCGATCCGTGCCTGAAGGCGGGCCAGACTGTTCGACGGGAATCGATCTCGGCTTCTGGCAATTCCACAGCCGTATCGAGCGGCATCCGGCGTGAATCGTACGAAGTACAACCAATCTCCGAGAATCAACCCGATACAGAGGACACCGGCGAAGAGCCCCGCAAGGATCATGGCCTTTACCTATCCCACAGCCCCTCGCGCTGAATCAAGATGCGCGAAACAGCTAGGTGGAGGTGGAGGTTGAGGCCTTGGGGGGTTCGGAGCCCTCCAAGATTCTGTTGACTCGATATCCTGAGTTGGTTATTGTAACGCCTGTCTTGGTCAGGCGGATTCCTCGCTCCATTCAGGCGCTCCGCCGGTACAGATTTTCCCTACTGGAACAGACCGTCGGTTCATCCCTGCCTCTTCGGGATGCGCAGGGCGCGCGATGTGTGGGTTGGAGGTGACATGGATTTGCACAAAGTCGAACGGGTTTATACGTCCTACGCCGGTGTATATGACAAGATTTTCGGCAAGGTGTTCCACGAGGGGCGTGAGTCGGCCATCCGCAACCTGAATGTCCAACCTAACGAACGCATCCTCGAAGTCGGTGTCGGCACGGGCATTGCCCTACCGATGTATCCGCGCCACTGTGAAATCGTCGCCATCGATTTTTCAGAAGGAATGTTGGAGATTGCTAAAAAGCGAACGGTGGAGCATCGCATGGACCATGTGACGCTTCATCGCATGGACGCTGGAGCGATGGACTTTGAGGACAGCACCTTCGATACCGTCGTCGCGGCGTACGTCGTCACCGCCGTACCTGACTACCGTAAGGTTGTCAGCGAGATGATCCGCGTCTGCCGTCCCGGTGGTCGCATCATCATGCTCAACCACTTCAGCAATGAGAACAAAGTCGTCGCCGCAGTGGAAAAAGTGATTTCGCCGTTAACCAAGCATCTGGGCTGGCGGACCGACTTGTCCTTGGATACAGTGTTGGAGGGCACGGACCTGCACATCGCCAGCAAACAGAACGTGAATCCGCTCCGCTTCTGGGCGCTCGTGGAATGCGTGAATCGCAAGAACGGCACCGGAGTGGCGCACAAGAATATCCCCCACACCAGCGGTACCACGATCTACTCCCACAGCTCCAGCGCACTCACGGCCGGAGCCACGAACGAAGAAGCTCTCGCCTAGCAGGATTTTGAAAAAGCCCGTCAGCTTTGGTCTCGCGTCGCTTGGACTACTCTTCAACCTTCCCTAGCCTCGTCCCCTAGCCTCGTCCGGCGCAGCTGCTCCAGCGCTTTCCAACTCAGCCATTCTCCGCCGGAGATGATCGTGTTCCCGACCAGACACTGGCCGGAAAAACGCCGCACGATGAGATCCGACAGGCAAGAAAGCACACGATTTGCCGTCGGTCCCTGAGATCCCTCGATGTGCAACAAGATGCCGAATCCAGACCCATCCCATGGTCCATAGAGCATGACATGGACCGCAGCCTGTTCGATGGCATCCGCCCCCTGGGCCGGTAGTAATGTGCCTTCCCACTGAATCACCGACCGCCGTCCATTCGATGACTTGGCATTCTTCCATGTACAGGGCAACCCGGCTCCGTCCAACTCTTCGAGCAGCCACTCCACAGTCGGCCAATCGGTCGTCGGACTTTGAAATGTCCATCGCGCAACCGGTTCATGCGGCCGTTCGTGAGAGGAAGGCATGGCCACTTCTTCCAATTGGGCCTCGTCGCACACCACATACAGCTCGCCTTGCGGATCGAACCAAAAACGCAGCTTGCCCGCCGTGCACTCGGCTTGAATCACACCCAAGTTCGAGCAGTCCGCCCCCTCCTGTTCGAAGATCGAAAAATCCGTGACGCCTGTCATCGTCAGTTTCGCGACCCGTTCCATCTGATGCAGGCAGTACCGTACGACGACCGTCACCACCGTATCAGCCAGAATGTCTCGCGCGGAGCTCTCGTCGAACAACCGCCGCTTCGCCATCTGCACCTCGGTGACATAACCGCCACGGAATCCTCCCGTGTGGCCGAGCAGCCAACGTAGGTCCTCCAGATTTTTGATGGGAACATTCATAGCAGGATTGTAGCGTAGGATGAGCTGAGAGGCTAGACGATTGACAGAGGGGGTTGACAAACTACTTTTCTCTGTCGAGTCGAAAGGTAGCCAGCCGTCACCAACTGGCTGAGAATCTTTGCACGCTGATCAAAAAGGCCAACGATCTCACCCGCCCAACCCGGCGCGCCAACAGCCTGCTATTCACATCCGACGCGTTCCCCCCTCAGGATGGTCCCTTTGGGGTCGGCAAAGAAATGGATCTGGCAGTTCACATTGCCGCCGTAGAGAGGCAGCAGATTGAACTCGTCGGCCTGACCCGGCATGCGATCGATGCCGAAGTCCCAGACCATCTCAGTCGTTCCATTCTCCAATTCGTGGGGATGAAGGTTTGGCGGCCCGAGTTCCACGTAGAGATCGGTGACCTGTCCGCCGACCCACCGCTTGATGACGTCGTCCCACGTCTGATACGGGCCTGCGACATCCCGCTTCGCCGCGTCCTTGCTCTCAGTGACACAGCCGATCACGATCCACAGACACAGAACTAAGAGCAGAACGCTTGCCTGCCTCACCAATATCTCCGCTTCTTAGTTACTCCTAGAACGTTGAGTGCGTACTGAACGTGCGTATCGAAGGTCGGCGCAGCTTATTGCCGCGCCTTCATTGTGTCAATGCCGTAGATTCTTACTCTGTCCCTTCAACCAGATGCCTTTGATAGATTGCCAAGTCGGCAGGTGCGAAGCAGCAGAAGACCACTTCGCGTATTGCGGTGAACTGCTGCAGTGACGCGCGAACGGTGGCAACCGCGACTCCCGCGGCCAGTTCGATCGGATATCCATAGATGCCTGTGCTGATGCTCGGAAAGGCCAAGCTGGCTATCCCATTCGCCATGGCAATCTCTAGCGAGCGACGATAGCAGGATGCGAGCAACTCCGCTTCACGGTTCTGTCCTCCGCTCCAGACAGGTCCGACCGTGTGGATGATGTAACGAGCCGGCAGGCGGTACCCCTTCGTCAGCTTCGCGTCGCCGGTTTGGCAACCTCCGAGAAGGCGGCACTCTTGCACCAACTCCGGGCCTGCGGCGCGATGAATCGCGCCGCATACTCCACCGCCAGGGAGCAGGGACGCGTTCGCCGCGTTGACGATCCCATCGACCGTCAGCGTCGTGATGTCGGCTTGAATGGCGCGAAGCATTGAGTAAATGGCGTAGCTATAGGGCAATTGATTTAGATAGCCTCTTTATAGCCCAGTTCCACTGGCCGATGTAGATGCTTTTGAAGGCCTGACGCCTTCTAACCGATCGTGGTGTGAAACTCGAACAGTATCTCACTGCTTTGCCTCAACATTGATTACCGCCTCACTCCTGCAGTAGCCTAGGAGCTTCGTTTGCTCATCAAGACTTATTCCCAGAAAGGAGATTCCTGAATTATGGCCGGATTTCCGATTGAAGTCGCAAGCCGAATCAAGACTCTCCCGCCATACCTCTTCGCCGCGATTGATAAGATGAAGCAGGCGGCGATCGCGAGAGGAGTAGATATCATCAACCTGGGTATCGGCGATCCCGATTTGCCAACCCCGGCTCCCATTATCGAGAGTTTGGCCCAAGCGGCCAAGAATCCGAAGCACCATCAGTATCCCGCCTACGAAGGCATGCTCGCGTTCCGCAAGGCCGTCGCTGATTGGTACAAGCGCCGGTTTAACGTAACGCTCGATCCGACCAACGAAGTGTTGACCTTGATCGGCTCGAAAGAAGGGATCGGCCACATTCATCTGGCCTTCGTTGACCCGGGGGATACTGTGCTCGTCCCGAGCCCCGGCTATCCGGTCTATCCGGTGGGCACCAGCTTTTCCGGCGGCATCTCGCACATCATGCCGCTCACGAAGGCCAACGGCTTTTTACCGGACCTGAACGCGGTTCCGAAAGACGTGGCGAAGAAAGCCAAGCTCATGTGGCTGAACTCGCCGAATAATCCCACCTCGGTCATCATGACCAAGGACTACTTCAAGCGGGTGGTCGAGTTTGCACAGGAGAATCAAGTCATCGTGTGCCACGACGCGGCCTATTCGGAGATTTATTACGATGGCAAGCGGCCGGCGAGCTTCATGGAGGTCGAAGGAGCCAAGGAGGTCGGCGTGGAATTTCACTCGCTCTCCAAGACCTACAACATGACCGGCTGGCGGCTTGGGTTTGCTGTCGGCAACAAAGACATCCTGGCCGGGCTTGGCAAGGTGAAAAGCAATCTGGACTCCGGTGTGTTCGAAGCGGTGCAGGCTGCCGGCATCACGGCTCTGGGATTGGATGATTCCGTGACCGATCATATCAGAAAGATCTATCAGGAACGGCGCGACACATTGATCCCTGGTTTGAAGAAGCTCGGGCTTGAAGTGGATGCGCCTCCAGCAGCGTTTTACATCTGGGTGACGGTGCCGAAGGGATACACTTCCGCCTCCTTCACTGCGCATCTCCTCGAGAAAGCCGGGATCGTCACGACGCCTGGCAACGGATTTGGTGCGCCGGGCGAAGGGTATATTCGAATGACGGTGTGTACATCCAAAGAGCGGTTGGCGGAGGCCGTCGAGCGGATAGAAAAGGCAGGCTTCTAGGCTCTGGGCAGCGAGGCGAGTTCTTCGCTCGAGGAACGCGCAAAAGGGTGGATAGAAGAAACCACATGAGTCGCGAGACGGTCTATATCGGGTTCGGGTCGAATGTCGGGAATCGCGTCGATTTCTGCGACCGCACAGTGACGCTGCTCAGTCTCTTGCCCCACTCACAGGTGACGGGCGTCTCCTTGCTCTATGAAACGGAACCGGTCAACGATGGAGCGAACCCGGGCAACCATTGGTTCCTGAACGGCGTCGTCCGGTTGGAAACGGACATCGCGCCGCGAAGCCTCTTGGAGACCCTTCGAGAAATCGAGCGTTCATTAGGACGCGACGAGGATAACCGTTCGGGACCCCGGACCATCGACCTCGACATCTTATTTTATGGCGAGCGGGTGATCGATGAGCCCGGACTCACGATTCCTCATCCTCGGCTCCATCAACGCCGATTCGTGCTGATGCCCTTGAGCGAACTCGATCCGTTATTGGTGCACCCGATCCGCCATCGTTCGGTCAATCAGATGCTGGCCGAGACCGCCGATGCCTCGGAAGTCCGTCTCCTTTTTCCCCAACCCTCCACCACATACGGATCACGTCCATCGTGTAGTTCGCATCCGGATTCATGAAGATTATCCGTTCCCCCCGGGCAATGGCGGTTTGGAGCGAACGACTCCGGCGGAAAGGCGTCACGATCGGCTTTGTGCCGACGATGGGCGCGCTGCACGACGGCCATCGAGCGTTGATCCGGACCGCACGGTCGCAGTGCGATGCGCTGGTTGTCAGCATCTTCGTGAATCCCACGCAGTTTGCTCCAACGGAAGATCTCGCAACCTACCCTCGCTCGATCCAGAAGGATCGAGCTCTGTGCCGAGAGGAAGGCGTGGATGTCTGCTTCGAGCCGACCGTCCCGGCCATGTATCCGCAGGGATTTCAAACCGTTGTGACGGTGCCGGATATCGCACGTCGCTGGGAAGGCGAAGCTCGCCCGCAACATTTCACGGGCGTGGCGACGGTCGTCACGAAACTCTTCGGAATGGTCCGTCCGCACATCGCACTGTTCGGACAGAAAGATTACCAACAGTCTGCGCTGGTGCGACAATTGGTGAAGGATTTGAATCTCGGGGTCGAAATTGTCGTTCGTCCGACGGTCAGGGAACGGGATGGGTTGGCCATGAGTTCTCGCAATGTCTATCTTTCGACGGAGGAGCGGCGTGTCGCTCCGATCTTTTTCCATGCTTTGGAAGCCGGTCGACAGGCCATCGAGACCGGAACGACGGATGCTGAATCGGTCCATGCCATCATGAAAAAGGTCATCGCCGGAGCGCCCGCGATGCAGATCGAATATTTGGCCCTATGCGACCGTGCGACGTTGGAGCCGCTCATGAGAATCGATCGACATGCCGTTCTGCTTGGGGCGGTCCGCATTGGATTGGTGCGGCTAATCGATAACGTGCTGGCGAGTCGAAAGGCGCCGAGACGCAGAGGCTAGGCGTTGTTCACGGGCGAATGTCCTTGGCCGACGAGCAACCCAAGCACCACTTGGCTGAGGCGCCGCTGGTCGGGTAACGGTATTTCGAGAAACCGCAGTCCTACCGAGGTGGGACGGACGGAACAGACCATCGCCGTTTCGATACGAATCGCCTCGTTCTCCTGGTCAGGCTTCAACACGAGCCCGAGGAACGTCCCCCGCGGCAATCCAATCGTTTGCAACGTGCAGCCATCCATTGAAATATCGGTGATGCGATTGGTGGAGTGCATGCGGTTGTCGGCCAGGAACTGGGCTTCGATGGAGGTGGGGAGTCTCTTGTATTGGCGTCGGTCGAAGGCCTGCGTGCTCTGGCCCGCCTCTCGATGGAAGGCTCGGAATTTGTTCATGCAGAGCTGACAGCGAAACGGGAACACGTTCAACTGATGGAGGACACGCTCCATCATTCCCTTCTGAAAGGTCACACGCACGAACGGCGTCCCGCAATTTGGACAGTGGAGCGTCTTCATGTCCCCGGCCGAACTTCCTGAAGCTCGTTCAATGATTCTACGACTCCTTCACCCGACAGTGCCGCTTGCTTGGCCAGAATAGGCTCGATCGCCGCTGGCGAATACGTGGCCGGCTTTACCCATTTACCATCCTCGCGCTTATACCCGCCGACTTTGCTCATATTGGACCGATGGACCTCGCGGAACACCGGATCCATATCGATGCCGTATGACACCGCGGTGCCATAGACCACGTACAACAGATCAGCCATTTCTTTGGCAATGCCGGCGAGGTCATTCTTCGCCATTGCCTCTTTAAGCTCTTCGAATTCTTCGTGGATCAAGCGTATGCGCAAGGCGTGCGTCCGGTCATCGATCGGGGCCGGAGCCTCCTGAATGACAATGTCAAACATGCGGTGGAAGGCCTTCACCATCGCTTGCGCATTTTCCATTCCGGACTCCTTATTCCTCGTCATGTGGTAACGCCCTCCGCGAGACGATTTCCACCGGATCGAGCGAGGGAATCTCTTTCTCAGACGACACGCCCAGTTCCTTGAATCGGCGCGCCGCCGGAAGAATTCTCGTTTCCAACGACCCGACCGCCTTGTTGTAGGCCAACACGCTTTTCCCCAACGAAAGTCCGACGTCGTTCAAATGCTCCGCCAGAATCGCCATCCGCTCATAGAGATCTTTCCCCAAGCGGCCGGCTTCTTCCGCATGCGCGGTCAACCGCTCTTGCCGCCAGCCATAGGCGACGGCTCTGAGCAGTGCCATGAGCGTCGTCGGCGTGGCCAGGACCACTCCTTGTGCGAACCCGTCTTCAATGAGCCGCGGGTCCTGTTCCAGCGCAGCTCCCAGAAACTGTTCACCCGGCAAGAACAGCACGACGAATTCTGGTGCCTGGTGAAATTGGCTCCAATACGCTTTGACGCTCAAATCATTGATGCGCAACCGCACCTGCGCGGCATGGCGGCGCAATCCTTCCACTCGATGTTCGTCGTCTGTGGCTTCATAGGCTTCTAAATAGCCGGCGAGCACCGTCTTGGCGTCAACGACAATCTGACGCCCACCTGGCAGCTGTACGATCATGTCTGGCCGGAGCCGCCCATCATCGCCCATCACCGACTCCTGCTCCAGGAAGTCGCAATGCGCGACCATGCCGGCCAATTCAGCCACGCGCTTGAGCGTGATTTCCCCCCAGCGCCCTCGCACGGCAGGCGCACGCAGCGCATTGACCAAATTGCCGGTTTCCTGCTGCAACCGTTGCTGAGTGTCTGCAAGGGACTTGAGATGCTGATCAAGTCCGCCGTAAGCCGCCTGGCGGGACTGTTCGAGCTGACGGAGCTGCTCGTCATACCGATGCAACGTCTCCGACAACGGTTTGACCAGCTCGTCGATTGCTTGCTGCCGCTGGGCGAGGTCCCCTTTGGCTTCTGCATGCAGGGTTTGAAACGAGGTCTTGGCCAAGTTCAGGAATGCCTCGTTATTTTGCTTGAGCGCTTCCCCTGACAGGGCTTGAAACGATTCAGCCAATTCGTGCCGCGCTTGTGCGAGCAGCGCTTTCTGCTCCTCTACATGCTTGGCGGCTTCGGCGGCTTGGGTTTCGGCGACGGCGCGTGCCCGGGAGATGTCAGTGAGTTCGCGCCGGAGACGATCCAACTCCAGATGATCGGCTTCCTCCTGCCGGCGCAATTCTTCGGCGAGTGCCTCGGCTCGTTGTGCGCGTTCTGCGGCTCCGAATAGCTGAACGTGAAACTGCGAGCGTAGTCGAGTCGACAGCCACAGGCCGGCGGCTAACGCACCAAGGATCAGGCCGGCGAGCAGACCAAACCCCAAGGCCATACTCTCAACCATAGATCGCGCCCCGCGTCCTCACACTGAATGAACGTTGGTACCGATATTGGATGTTTTGACAGGCAAAGACAAAATTGTTTTTCGGAGGGTACGTAATCTCACTAGAAACGTCAAGGGAGGGAAAATAGCCAGAGCCGTTCGGCCCTACCATCGCAGGGGTCACCATCAGGAAGATATACTTAGGGTTGTTGACAAAGTCGTGTCCATCCTTCATTGGCAAAGACAGCCCGGCTCTCACCGCTGTGTTCTGAAATCGGTGCCCCGAGCTGTTAGGTTCCCGAGACGCCTGCGAGACGCATGATTTCACCTTGAGCAGCATTCAGGGTGAGACGCTCCCCTTCGGCAAGGATAGACAATGCGCGATGCACGTTCACAACCGTAGGCAATCCATATTCGCGCGCAATGATCGCCCCATGCGAGAGAGCCCCGCCCATCTCGACGATCAAGCCGCCCGCAATGCCGAAGAGCGGCGCCATGCCCGGATCGATCACCGGCGCCACGATAATGTCGCCTGGCTGTACCTTGCTCCAATCCGCGACTGTTCGCACGAATCTCACCGCTCCCGTGACCAGTCCAGAACTGACGGGGACGCCCCGTAGAACGTGATCGGAATTCGATACGGTCTGGTCATTCGATTCACTGACCCTATCGTCCCAGTCTCGGATGGTGTCGGGCACTTGCCGCGTCATCCAGCCCTCGCGCTCCGCGCGGCGCGCGGTGATGAGGGAGAGCCAACCTCTGGTCGGCTCGGAGGCCACTTGTTCCCGTTCTCTTAACGTTAAATAGAAAATGTCCTCGCGCACCGTGAAGAGGCCACGTTCCACAAGCAGTTCCCCCATACGAAGTAACAGGTTGCGAGCCGCGGTGGAATAATGCATCAGGTGATGGCGATTGGCCTCGCGCAGTGCAGAAAAGCGGCAGAGCCGACGATACCACCATTGGAAGACCAGCCAGCGGTCGATCCGCCAACCGCAGCGGGTCCTGATGGTCGCCAATGCCGTTTCTCTGGCCGCCCGCTGCCGCTCCGCGATGTTGGCTGAGGTGGAAAACGGTCCGCAGAGATGAACCTTGATCACATCGAGTAGAGCGCCTGGCTTGTCGGCAAACCGTGGTGACATCACGTCAGATTCGCCCAGGCCCCGATGGCCGTACTCATCAAGATAACGATCGAATGCGGACAAAAACGGCGTCCCCCGCAATCTGGAGCGGTACGAACCGAGCTCCCATCCCCCGAGTCCAATCTCCTCACACACCATCGCGTCTGAACGGGCGATCTCGACCAATTCGGCGAGCCGTACGATCTGCTGTGCGCTGATCACGGTGCCCTGACCTTGGAGGGATGCATTCAGCAGACTCCGCCAATCCTTACCGAGCCAGCAGGGCAGCAGTGAGCTGAAGGTCTGCAAACATTGTCCGACGCCTCCCACAATCCCGAAGGTGACTTCGCGCGAATTGAGCCAGCGGCCGAGCTCGTCGAGCCGGCGGCCAAGTTCTTCGAGCGACATGTGGTGAACGCGATCTCGGCTGTAGAGGATGGCCAGTTCTTTCATTTCGTTAAACCAGGTTGGACTAGACTTCACCACGCGCCTCATTTCTCTCCACATCAGCCAGACGGCACGCAGGAAGGCAACCCAGCCGAGAGGTTTCACCGTCGGGATGGATACCAACGGTTCGCCTCCCATCTGTTCCACATTCAAGGAGGGATTCCCTCGTAGTTGACCTACCAGATGATGAAACAGTGTCACGTTGAGGTAGGGCCGACCCTGCAACGTCCGAACAGAAGAGAGTCCTGGAGGGATTCGACAACCTAGCCGGCGATAATGCGAGAGGATATAGGCGTCCATAAAATGTTCGAGAAACGAAAGGCCCATTGGACTCGGCACGTCCGGCATCGTTTCCTTGAAATTCGCTCGTGACCACTCACAGTCATCGTTCGTCAGATCCGATATCGGTTGTACTGCGGTGATCGGGCGGGCTTGCAGAACCCAGAGCTGCTCCGCGTCGAAGGCCCACTCGAGATCAACCGGACAGTAAAAAGCTCGCTCTATCCGCTTGACCAGAGCAGCAATCTCGAACTGTTGCTCCTCTAACAGTGAGGAGCTGTCCCGTTCCTCGGCAGAAAGCCGTTTATGAGTCACGCCCTCCGCGGTTATGACGAGCTGCTCGGTCTGTTGAGCTGGAAGACAGCGGCGCAGCCGGAGCGGCCGACCGTCAGCTCCTATTTCGACTACGTACTGAGCCGGCGCGACTATTCCTTCAACAAGAGGCGAGCCTAGCCCACGGATCGCATTGATCGTGACCTGATTGTCACGGCCCGTGACAGGATGAATTGAATAGGCGATACCGGCAACCTGAGCCTGCACCATTGGCTGGATGACGACGGCCATCGCGGGCGGAGCGACGGCGCTCCCGCGGGTGACCATGTACTCCACCACTCGCTCGTCCCACATCGAAGCCCAGACATCCCTGATTGCCTGCCCAGTCTCTTCGAATGACACGCCGAGTTTCGTTCCATACAGACCTGCAAAGCTCGCTTGAGCTGTATCCTCATTGGTCGCTGAGGAGCGCACAGCCCACCGCGTACCTGGTAAAACGGCGATCTGACGCATTTCTTCTCGACAAGCCTCGACAAGTCCTGTTACGTCGATATGCTGAATGATCCGCCGGCAATCCTGAAGCCACTGCTGCCGGTCTTGGCCTTTACGTTGTCGTGCCTCGTTCCACCGTTCGAGCGGATTGAATCCGACCGCGTGGAGGGCCTGATGGTACGCCGCTGTCGTCACACAACAGCCGGCCGGGACCAGGAAGCCTCCCGAGAGAAGGCGCGCCAGACCAGCGGCCTTTCCGCCGGCAAGCGAAGGATCCGTGCAGCGCGCGAGGGGTAGCAGGAGAGGATCGGCCATCGTGAGGGATAGTAGCTATAAGATAAAGGCCAGGTAAAGATCGTTCACATTGGTTCCCGTCGGGCCGGTTATGATGTGACAGCGGAGACGTTTGAGCGCGGGATAGGTATCGTTCCGTTTCAATGCCGCAGAGAGATCCACCCCGATCCGTCTGGCGCGATTCCAGGTCTCTCCGCTGACGAGCGCGCCTGCGACGTCGGTTGGTCCGTCGGTGCCATCCGTACCGAGTGCCGCCATCCAAACATTTGGAAGGCCGGCGATTGCTTGTGCGGCTGCCACGGCAAACTCTTGTGCCCGCCCTCCTCTGCCGCGTCCCTTCACCGTCACCGTTGTCTCTCCGCCGGCAATGAGGCAACAGGGTTTCGATTTCGAGCCCTGCCTGGCAAGGACGCTCCGCGCGAATGAGCCCATCTGTGCTCCGGCCACTCGTGCCTCTCCCATGAACGCCGGGAACAAGACCGTCCGCAAACCAGCCGACCTCGCCGTCGAGGTGAGGGCCGCAAGCGCCGACTCATTATTTCCGATGATCTCATGATGGTTTCTTCGAAACAGCGCTGCTCCAGGTTTGGGCGTCTCAGCATGTCGTCCTCGACGGCCTTGCTCCAAGTGCGCCCGCACCGAACGCGGCGTGGAGGACCAGAGACGATACCGTTTCAAACACTCGACGGCCTGGCCGTACGTCGTAGGGTCAGGAGCGGTCGGCCCCGAGGCGATGGCACTCAGATCGTCGCCCAGGACATCCGACAGGATCAACGTGACGATGGTAGCCTTGGTCGATGCCGCCAGGCAGCCGCCCTTTATCTTTGAGAGGTGTTTGCGGACCGTATTGATCTCGCCGATGCCGGCACCGCACCGGAGCAGTTGGCGGGTCACGCGCTGTTTATCGGCAAGCGTCACGCCGGAGACGGGCGCCGGCATCAAGCTGGAGGCGCCTCCAGACAGCAGCACGATCAACAGATCACGGGCGGTCAGCGACGAGGTGAGCGCCAGTAATCGTCGTGTGGCCGCTTGGCCGGCACGGTCTGGAACAGGGTGGCCCGCTTCCTCCACAGTGATTCGTGTGGTCGAGACCGCATGACCGTATTTCACGATCACCAATCCGCTGTCCAATCGCCGGCCCAAGAGCGGCTCGATCGCGCGGGCCATTGTGGCCGAGGCTTTCCCGGCTCCAACGACGACGACTCGCTCGTAGTCTCGAAGGTCATACAGACGCGACCCGATTGTCAGCCTCTCGCCATCTTTTTGAATGGTTCGACGCAGCGCCTTGCCGGCGTGAGACGCGTTCAATGCCTGCCTCAGCATTCTGGTCACGAGCTGGCGGATGGGAGAAGCGGGGAGCTGCATCGCCACCAAGGAAGGGCGAATTACGGAGTTTTCTCTTGCTTGAAGCAGCGGCTGGGGCAGGTCTGTCGTGGGACCTTGATTTGATAGATGCCGTGCGGGAGAAAGTCTTTCTTGAATTCCGGATTGAGCATTTTGAGTTCCAGGTAGTAGGTACCGAACTCTTCAGCGATCGACGTGAGTGGGCGCTGCGATTCCTTCACATTTACGGTGACGGTTTCCGTCTCCAATGGAATGTAGAGATCCTTCTTGCTCAGCCCCAGATACTTTTCCGGCTGCGAGTAGATTTCCTTGGCTGCGATGATACGTGGAACATAGCGCATCGTTTCACGCGGCCCATGCATCTTCCAATAGTCGGTGATCTTCTGGTCCTTCAGCAGCCTGCGGACTCGCTCCTCCCCCGCGTTATACGAGGCCATGGCCATGAACCAATCGTTCTGCTGAAAATCTTTGAGGTACTTGAGGTATTTGACCGCCGCATCCGTCGACATTTCCAGGTTCCGACGTTCGTCGCGGACGGCATCGCTCTTGAGACTGTAACGGCGCCCGGTGGACGGGATGAATTGCCAAGGGCCGGAAGCTTTCGCTTTGGAATAGGCGGCTGAGATGCATTTGCTTTCGACCAAGAGCATGTACTTGAGATCGTCGGGCAATCCGGCTTCGGCCAACTGGCGTTCGGCCGGTGGAAAGCAGCGTCCGGTGCGCTTGGCGAGAATGATGCTTTCACCCTGATCTTCCAGGAATTGATAAAACTCATACTCGATTCGCTCCCGCACTTGCCAGTTGTCGAGCGGCACCGGTTGTCCGGCGAAGGTCAGCTTATCCGGCAGCTTGAAGGAACTCAGATAGAACCGCTCGCCTTCCCGTTTGATTTCCGGAAGGATCACCAGGCGGTCTTCCGGCTCATTCTGGCTGTCGAGGGAATCGGGAAGAATCAGGTCTCGATCCGATTCTCCGTTGGAAGCGGCCTGAGACGGAACATTTTTCGAAGCAGTGTGATCCGGTTCCGGCTGCGCCTTCGTGGAAATCGGAAACACGAACGCCAGGATCAGCGTCACCATCACTAACAGCCGCCACACCCAAACCCCCATCACGAGTTCCCTCCGGATTGATCCCACTCATCCATGTCCAAGTTTTTCATGCTAGCAGCAAGCTCTGCGGGCGGCAAGCAGGATCGGCTTTCAGTAAACATGCTACACTGCCGTGCCTATGCCATCACTCACGATACTCAATCATCGAATTACGAATTGCGCCGCCTGTCCTCGCTTGGTGACCTATCGACAAACGATCGCGCAGGAGAAGCGCCGGCAGTATCGAGACTGGACCTATTGGGGACGGCCGGTTCCTGGATTCGGCGATCCCGATGCGCGCCTGTACGTCCTGGGTCTGGCGCCGGCCGCCCACGGGGGGAATCGAACGGGCCGTGTCTTCACCGGTGATCGGAGCGGAGACTGGCTCTATGAAGCCTTGCATCACTTTGGATTTGCGAATCAAGCCACGTCGCAGCACAAAGATGACGGCCTCGCCTTAACGGATTGCTACATCGGTGCTACCGTGCGTTGCGCCCCGCCTGACAACAAACCAACCCCTGAGGAATTTGAAAACTGTCGCCCCTATGTGAAAGAGGAATTGCGCCTGTTGCGAAAGACGCGGGTGGTCGTCGTGCTCGGGAAGATTGCCTTTGACCATTATTTGAAGGCCTGCCGCGAAGAGGGTCACCAACTCCCTTCACCCCTACCTACGTTCGGTCATGGCAATATCTACCAACTGCCCTGGAAGGTGACGCTCATCGGCTCCTACCATCCAAGCCAACAGAACACCTTTACCGGCAAACTCACTCGACCCATGTTCCATGCCGTGTTCCAGATGGCCAAGAAGGCGATCCAGCAGGGCTAGCCCCGACAGCAACACTATTTCTTGTTTTGCGAATCCCAATCCGCCAAAAACTTCTTCAGCCCGGTATCGGTAAGCGGGTGCTTCACCATTTGCTGAAAAATCGCAAATGGCATGGTGCAGATGTGCCCGCCGGCTAACGCCGCCTCGACGACGTGCTGAGGATGCCGCACGCTCGCGACCAGCACATAGGTCTTGAAGTCGTAATTCTTGTAGATCGTGAGGATTTGACGGATGAGTTCCATACCGTTTGAGCTGATATCATCCAATCGACCGATGAAGGGAGACACACACCAGGCGCCGGCTTTCGCAGCCAGCAAGGCTTGCGTCGGTGAAAAGCAGAGCGTGACGTTGACCTTGATGCCTTCAGCGGCCAAACGCTTCGTTGCCTTGAGCCCTTCGGCGATCAAGGGCACCTTGACGACGATGTTCTTATGAATCTTGGCGAGCTCGCGCCCTTCCTTCACCATGGCATCAGCCTCGATACTGACCACCTCGGCGCTGATGGGCCCATCGACGATGTTACAAATTTCGACCAGCACTTCCCGAAAGACCCGTCCCTCTTTCGCCACGAGGGAGGGATTGGTCGTGACGCCGTCCAGCAATCCGAGGCTCGCCGCCTCTTGAATCTCTTTCACACTGGCTGTATCAAGATAGAACTTCATGGCTGCGTCCTTTCATGTCCGTAATCGTCGAAGGTCTGATGTACTGTTATTGGTCATTGTAGGAAGAACGAGGCGAGGATGCAAATGGATCTCTGCTCGGTCCCGTTTGACACAAGTGTGACCCCCAGTTAGAATCATTTTGTCAACGAATCACAGTCGTAGTCGTTAGTTAGAATGTACCGAACCAGGAGAACCCATGATGCGACGATGGCTGTTGGTGTTGACCGGTTGCCTGTTCCTGTCGGCCTGCGGCGGAAGCAATCCTTATCTCGAACAATCATTGAAGCCGGCAGAACTGCAAGGAAAAGATAAGGCGTGGTTCGAAAAGAATTGGGGTGCTCCAAGCGGTAAGGCACCAAGATTCTTCGGCGGCGAAACCTGGACCTATTACCGTATCGCCGGTGGAAAGTCCGGCCCTCCCCTCTTCAATTTCTCACCTAATCAGTGCGAGATCACCCTGAAGTTCGATAAAGAAGAGAAACTCTCCGACTACAGCTACTCCGGCTGCTAACCGGTCATCTGCTTTTGAAACGCCGCCGCACACCCCTTACTGCAGAAACAATACGTTTGCCCGCCGATTACTTCACTCACAGCTGAGCCCCGTGGGACAAAGACATGGCAGACAGGATCTTGCACCATCTGCCCCTTGTTGTCGGGAAGGCGCTCGATAGTACTCCTTCCTCTGAACTCCCGTATTGCGCTTCGAATGAGGAAGTAGAGGATGATGAGGAGGATGAGGGTAAAGATAATCCTATACATAGGGGATTGAGCGTGTTGGAACCACAATCCTATGGGAGAGACACCTATCTGTCAAGAATCTCTCAGGGGTGGTTCTCATTGAAAACCCGATACAGTTGTAGCGTTTCACCCTAGCCCGAACGGCCTAGCTTCCCGCCTCGTCACAGGTCTAAATTTCCCTATAAGCCCAGTACTTCCGATGGATATGCACGCATTTGTCGGAGTGTTAGAGTTGCACTATGAAGACATGTGACAAATGCCGCGGAGCAATGTTGCCAGAACGGGCGGTGGATTTGAATGCCGGGCTCGCGATCATGGTGTTTGCGTGCTTGAACTGTGGTCGTCGGAAAGCAGCGGATCAAGAACCTCGTCCGCTTACTGCCAGACATTGACGTGATGACAGCACTCATTCCGTTCACGAAGAGCGAACGACTGCCGGTATAACCGGTCAGTCATCCGACCCGCGCTACCCCTACGTCGTCAGCCGGTAACAGGCTGCAGTAATACGCACCCTATCCATACACGCTCACGAGTTCCGAACACAGCACTCCTTATCTGCCCGTCTTAATCAGGCAGCCCGAACAGGCCATTGCATGCGGCTGGCAAGGAAGCCGCCCACTAGAAGCTCATGATTTCAACTGCTATTGACCGAATTGAGAGAAGTTGAAGAGGCGGGTGGCGTCCGTTCTCTACGAGGATCATTTGAGGTTCAAGACATCCATCATGTCATAGAGACCGGGCTGCTGCCTGACGACCCAATGCGCCGCCCGCAACGCGCCTCGCGCGAAGGTATCGCGGCTGCTGGCTCGATGCGTGACTTCGATTCGTTCGCCCATTCCACCGAAAAGGATCGTGTGGTCGCCGACAATGTCACCGGCGCGAATCGTTTGAATGCCGATTTCTTGTTTCTTCCGCTCTCCGATCAAACCTTTGCGCGCGTAGACACCGACCTGGCTGAGATCGCGGTTCAGGGCTCTGGCGAGGACTTCGGCAATTTTGAGCGCGGTCCCGCTTGGCGCATCTTTCTTGAGCCGATGATGGGCTTCAATAACCTCGATGTCGTATTCATCTCCCAAGGTTTTCGCCATCTCGCCGATGACCTTGTAAATGAGATTCACGCCCACGCTCATGTTGGGAGAGCATACGCAAGGAATCTGGCGGGCCATCGATTTCAGTTCTTCCAGTTCCGGTGCGTTGAATCCGGTTGTCCCGATGACCATCGCCCTGCGTTGCTGCACCACCGCGCGCAGGTGATTCAGCGTCGCATCCGGAGTGGAAAAATCGATAACGACTTCGCCCTGCTTCAGCAAGGCGGGGAGATCTTCCGTGATCGGCACACTGATCTTGCCGCAGCCGGCGATCTCCCCGGCATCCTCACCCAAGGCCTGGTGCCCCTTTCCTTCGATCGCACCGGCCAGCGTCAGCGCGGCCGAATCTTTGATCAAGGCGACCAAACGGCTTCCCATTCGGCCTGCGGCACCGGCAACGATAACTTTGATCATGGACGTTGGACTTTCGGTTGACGGATGGTCAGATCAGCCGCATCTCTTTCATGACGCGGGCCAATTGATTGCGGTTGTCTGTTCCCATTGCGCAGAGGGGCAACCGCAGTTCCGGATCAATCTTGCCCATCATCCCCAGCGCTTCTTTTACGGGAATCGGGATTCGTTTCGTAGAACAGGGCGGCAAAGAGCGGTGATAACTTGAAATGGAGCTGGCGTGCCTCGTCGATCTGGCCGGCCTTGAAGAATGCCACCAGCTGCGCCATCTCCTTCGGCATCACGTTGGCGGTCACCGTGATAACACCTTTGGCTCCGACCGCCATCATCGGCAGGGTCAAGGCATCGTCACCGGCGAGAACGGTAAGGCGGTCACCGCAGGTCTGGGCGATCTCGGAAGCCTGCTGGACTGATCCGCTTCCCTCCTTTATTCCGACGATATTCTTCATCACAGCCAGACGCGCCACCGTCGCGGGCAACATATTCACGCCGGTGCGGCCGGGAATGTTGTACAGGATCTGGGGGATTTCGACAGCTTCCGCCACAGCCTTATAATGGCGATACAATCCTTCTTGAGTCGGCTTGTTGTAATACGGCGTGATCAGCAGCGCCCCATCAGCCCCGGCCTCTTTCGCATGCTTGGTCAGCGAGATCGCTTCGTCCGTGCTGTTGGAGCCGGTCCCGGCAATCACCGGCACGCGCCGCTTGGCGACTTCGACTGACAGTTTGACCACACGATGATGCTCCTCGTGCGTTAACGTGGCCGATTCTCCGGTTGTCCCACAGGGCACGATCCCGTTCGTACCATTCTTGATTTGCCATTCGATGAGATCGCCAAACGCCCGTTCATCAAGCTTGCCGTTTTTGAAGGGTGTGACAATGGCGACCAATGACCCGCTAAACATGGACACTCCTTTACCAGGATGCTGAAAAAGGCCTCCAGCTTTGTTCTCGCATCGCTTAGAGGCTCAACGTACGGTCCGGAAGTACGCTTCGCCTCTGCGCTCGCTGCGGCCTCGCTGGACGGCCTTTTTGACCATCCTGCATGGCGCCTGTCAAATCAAAAAAGCCGGGATAGTCTCGCCTCTTACTAGATCATCATAACTCTCGCGTGTCCGGATGACATGCACTTCGCCGTCTTTCACCAGTACTTCCGGCACCCGCGGCCGTGAATTGTAGTTGGAGGCCATAACAAACCCATAGGCACCGGCACTCATGACGGCCAGCAGATCACCGGGTTTGACTTCCGGAAGCGTGCGATCCTTGGCGAGAAAGTCGCCGGATTCGCAGACTGGACCCACCACATCGACCGCATGCTTGGGCCGGTGCAAGAGCACCTCGGACACCGGACGAATATCGTGATAGGCGTTGTACAGGCTGGGCCTGATCAAGTCGTTCATCGCCGCATCAACGATGATAAACCGCTTGGTCTCGCCGATTTTTTCATACAGGGCCTTCGTCACAAGGATGCCGGCGTTGCCGACAATCACGCGGCCCGGCTCCATCACCAGCGTAAGATTCAAGTCTTTGACGAGCGGCGACACCGCATCGGCTAATTCCTGGGGCAATGGGGGCTTTTCGTCGGAATACGTGATGCCGAGCCCCCCGCCGATGTTCAGATACCGGATGTTGATGCCTTGCCTCTTGAGCTGGTCGACGAGCGTGATCACTTTCTTCAAGGATTCGACGAACGGCGTGACCTCCGTCAGCTGTGATCCGATATGTGCATGCACGCCGACGACCTCGATGTGACCGAGGGAAGAAGCGAGCGTAAACTCCTCCACGGCACGATCGGCGGCGATCCCGAACTTGCTCTTCTTGAGGCCGGTCGAAATATAAGGGTGCGTCTTCGGATCGATGTCGGGATTGATCCGCAAGGCCACGCGAGCCTTCTTGCCGAGGGACGCCGCCACATCGTTGAGGGCGTGAATTTCTGGCGACGATTCCACGTTGAACATGAGAATGTCGGCTTTCAGCGCATCGCGGATCTCTTCGGCGTTCTTTCCGACTCCGGCAAACACGATCTTTGACGGTGGCACACCGGCCTTCAGCGCCCGGAACAATTCGCCGCCGGATACGATATCGACGCCGCTCCCTTCCTTCGCCATGAGACGCAGGATCGCCAGATTCGAGTTGGCCTTCATCGCAAAGGCTATGAGGTGAGGAATGTTCTTGAACGCGCTGTCATAGACCTGGAAATGCCGGATCAACGTCGCATGGCTGTAGATGTAACAGGGGGTGCCGACTTCTTTTGCGATCTGGCTGACCGGCACTCGCTCGCAGTAGAGCTCGCCCTGACGGTATTCGAAGTTATGCATCCTGAAAATCCTCGGACAACATTTCGAGCCCGACCAGCGAAAGACCCTGCATCGAGGTCTCGAAGGCATCTTTGAATTTGCGGTATCGCACCTTCACGTTCGGCACGGCGGCCTTGATCGCCTCCGAATCAACCAGGGCTTTCAGCGCGTCCGGCGCCGCCAGCTTCAGATGCTCAAAATTGACGATGATGTCCATTTTGGCCTTCTCGGCCGCTTCGGTAATGCGATTAATGAGCTCCTGGACATTCAACCGGTCCAGCGCCCCCTCGAGGTCCATGAACAGCGCCGCAAATTTGTCATGTCGTTTCACCTTGATGTTTAACGTCAACGGTTGTGCGGATGGAGCCTTTGGGTCGAACCGCTGTTTGAGCGCATGCAGAGCGCTGGGAATCAAGTGGTCCGTATCCAGGACAGGGAGCTTGGCCTGTAAGTTCTTCAACAAGGATGCGAGCGGAGACAATTCCCCCTTCGGACAGCTTCGCTTCACCAGTTTACGGAACTCCCGATTCATCTCCCAGCGAGCAATTAACCGCTGCTTCGTGCCGGAAAGCCGATGCCAGATGTTCGGCAACGAATAGAATTGATGGTTGGCCCAGTGGAATCCTTCTTGAAGCTGTTCCGGCGTCATGCGGCTCGGCTGGTATACGACGTGTTTGCCGTCGTATTTGGACCAGTCCCGGTCGAAGATCCGGCCGGCATTGTTGTACCGATCATAGAGCGTGGTCCCCGGCAGCGGGGTCAGGATGTTGAAGTAGGCGAGTTCCACCTGGTTCTTCGTCAAGAAATCCACGGCCCGCTCGAAGACCGCTTCGTCGTCGTTGTCGAAACCGAAGACAATCCCCGGGTTCACCATGATCCCATAGTCGTGGAACATCTTGATTTCTGCCGCAAACTTCTGCACGCGGTTGAACGGCTTATTCGTTTCGTCCAGGGAGTCTTCGTCGAGCGATTCCATCCCGACAAACACGGACACGCAGCCGCTTTCGGCGGCGAGTTTGACCATTTCCTCATCGTCGCCCAGGAAGAGCGTGGACTGACAGCCCCACTTGAGTTTTAGTGGCTTCAGCGCCGTCCAGAGTTCCCGGCAATAGGTGCGGTTGCTGTTGTGTAAATCGTCAACGAACGCGACGATGCTGCCGTCCTCCATGCCCACACGAATCTTGAGCGTCGCGAGAAACGCGTTCCAGAGCGGTTCGTCGCGGATCCGCTCGACCAGTTCGCTGCGAATCCAGCGTTGCACGTTCCGCAATTCGGTAATCACTTCCTCGACCGGCCGGCGACGCGTCGTTTTGCCGTTAAAGGGCGAGACGCTGCAAAACTCGCAATCGAAGTGGCACCCTCTCGTCGTAAAGCTGCACTGCCTGGTCATATACGAGTCGGGGCTCAGCAATTCGACCCGAGGGCTCTTGTAGTGTTCCAGCGCAGGGAACGCCGTCATCTTGTACATCCGTTGCATCTGGCCAGCTTCGTAGTCGGCGACCAATTGCGGCCACAGATCTTCGGCTTCACCACAGACGATCGCATCCGCGTGCTGCAAGGCTTCGTCAGGACAGTAGGTAGGATGAACACCCCCCATCACCACGATCTTTCCCCGCTTGCGAAATTCCTTGGCGATCTCATAGGCGCGCGGGGCATAGCAGGTCATGATTGAGAGACCGACCATGTCGCAGGGGGCGTCGAAATCGATGTCTTCCACCGCCTCATCCACCAAATCGACGTCCCAATAGTCCGGCGTGTAGGCGGCAATCGTCGGCAGGCTCAGCTTGGGGAACCATACCGCCCGCCGTTCCGAAGCCGTCAGGTGATATTGGCTATCGCGGGGATAGGGATCGACTAACAGGAGCCGCTTGCCAGCAGCGGGCTTGAGCGGGTGGCCTTGTTTCTCAGGTTGGATCAGTTGCATCGGTCTCTCCTCCAATTCGACATCAGTGCGTTCGTTCTAGCTCGGATTTCAACGCGTGCCTACCGGCCGTAACGGCGGTAGGTCTACATCTTGTCCCTGCGGTTCCATTATCGGTTGCGCGTCGGCGGCTTCCCGTTGTTGCGCGTCGAGTACGTCTCGTGCCTTCTGTCGTTCGATTATGGGAGCCACGCCGACATCCTCCGGAGGAACCGGCGGTCCCATGACTCCGCAGGACACCAAAAGCCCCGCCACGCAGGCGAGCCACAGCCATTTCATGATAACGCTCGCTCGAGTTCTTTAATTCGTTGTTCAACCCGGCCGCGAGCCGTGCTGCCGACCTGGCCTTTCCGGTTGATCGCCGCCTCCACCGTCAGACGGGCGAACAGTCCCTTGTCGATCCGGTCGGAAAACCGGCGAAGTTCCTCCAGCGAAAACGAGGTCAGTTCCTGACCCCGATCCAGCGAAGCCCGGACGACTCGGCCGGTAATCGCGTGGGCTTCACGGAAGGGCACGCCCTTCGTGACTAGATAATCGGCTAGTTCGGTGGCGAGAAGCAAGCTGCCTTGAACGGCCTGCTTGAGGGCCTCTCGGTTGACTTTGATCCGGCGCATCAACTCCGTCAAGACTTGTAAGGAAACCAATACGGTATCGAGCGCGTCAAATAGGGCCGGCTTGTCCTCTTGTAAGTCTCGATTATAGCTCAACGGCAGCGCCTTCATCGTGGTCAACAGACTGATCAAGTGGCCATAGACACGGCCTGTTTTCCCGCGGACCAGTTCGGGCACGTCGGGGTTCTTCTTCTGCGGCATCATGCTGCTGCCGGTGCAAAACCCATCCGGCAGATCCACGAACTGAAACTCCTGCGATGACCAGATGATCAGCTCTTCGCTCAACCGAGAGAGATGCATCATCGCGATCGACAAGTCCGCGGCAATTTCAATCATGAAATCACGATCGGACACCGCGTCCAGACTGTTCGTCGTCACGTTCGGAAAACCCAACAGCCTGGCTGTATAGCGACGGTCGACGGGATAGTTGGTGCCGGCCAAGGCTCCGGAGCCCAGCGGCATCACATTCAATCTCTTATTCGCATCCAGGATACGACCCTTGTCGCGTTCGAGCATGTCTACATAGGCCAACAGATGATGGGCAAACAGCACCGGCTGAGCCCGCTGCAGGTGCGTATAGCCGGGCATCGCGACCATCCGATTGGCCTTCGCCTTGGCGACGAGAACGCGCTGGAACTCTTCTAGCCGTTCAGCCAGCAATTTGAGCTGGTCACGAAGATAGAGCCTGATGTCCAAGGCGACCTGATCGTTCCGGCTTCGCCCTGTGTGCAGCTTGCCACCTAACGGACCGATCAATTCCGTGAGCCGCCGTTCGATGGCCATGTGAATGTCTTCATCCTGCAGCGCAAACTTGAATTTCCGTCTGTCGAACTCAAGCCTTACCGATTCGAGACCATGCACGATGGTGCGAGTTTCTCCGGGCGTCAATACGCGCGCTTTCCCCAAGGTCTTGCAATGGGCAATACTGCCTTGAATGTCATGGGCATAGAGCCGCCGATCGACTGCCACCGATGAGGTGAATGCTTCGACCAGACGGTTTGTCGGTTCCCGAAACCGCCCGTCCCAGGCCTTGACGCCTGTGGATCCGGCGCCTCGGCGCCCTTTCCCCTTCGCCATCAGGACGATGCCTTCTTCCGCTGTGCTCTGATCTTCAATCGTAACGCATTCAAGCGGATAAAACCCTCCGCATCTTTTTGGTTATAGACCTCGTCCTCTTCGAACGTGGCGATGTCGAGACGATAGAGCGAGTTCTTCGATTTCCGTCCGGCCAACGTACAGCTGCCCTTATAGAGCTTCACGCGGGCCGTTCCCGTCACATCTTTTTGCGCATCGTCGATGGCCGTCTGCATCATGTCACGCTCTGGGCTGAACCAATAGCCGTTGTAAATCAAATCTGCAAAGCGCGGGATCAAACTGTCTCTGAAGTGGAGCACCTCGCGATCCATCGTCAAGGACTCCAAGCCGCGGTGCGCCACGTGTAGAATCGTTCCGCCCGGCGTTTCATACACGCCGCGAGACTTCATGCCGACGTAGCGGTTCTCGACCAAATCGACTCGTCCGATGCCATGCGCCCCGCCCAACTTATTCAAATGGGCAAGCAAGGTGGCCGGACTCATCTTCTTACCGTCGACCGCCACCGGGTTACCGGCTTCATAATCGATTTCAACTTCCAGCGGCTTGTTCGGCGCCTTTTCCGGCGAGACGGTCATCTGGAAAATCTCATCCGGAGGCGATTCCCACGGATCTTCGAGAATGCCGCCCTCATAGCTCACATGGAACAAATTGAGGTCCATGCTGTAGGGTTTCGCCTTAGTGGCGGTGACTGGAATGCCGTGGCGGTCGGCGTATTCGATCAGTTCGCGACGGGACCGCATCGTCCATTCGCGCCAAGGCGCAATAATCTTTAAGCCAGGCGCGAACGCCATATAGGTTAATTCAAACCGGACCTGATCGTTCCCTTTTCCCGTCGCGCCATGTGAGACAGCTTCTGCACCTTCTTTCAAGGCGATTTCAGCCTGGCGTCGAGCAATCAGCGGCCGCGCAATTGAAGTGCCCAACAGGTAGCAGCCTTCGTACATCGCATTGCCGCGCAGCATAGGAAACACATAATCGTTCACGAATGTTTCGCGCAGGTCCTCGACGTAGACTTTCTTCACACCGAGCTTTTGGGCCTTGGCCTTGACTGCCTGGAGATCCTCCCCCTGCCCGAGATCGGCACAAAAGGCCACGACCTCCGCATCGTAGGTTTCCTGCAACCATTTCAGAATGACGGAGGTGTCGAGACCTCCGGAATAGGCCAGCACGATTTTTTTGATCGGACGACTCATCGTGGCCCTGGTCTCCTCTTCCCTAAGAGTTTCGTCAAAATCGCCTTCTGCATGTGGAGACGGTTTTCCGCCTGATCGATGATAACCGACTGCGGACCGTCCAATACCTCCGCCGAAATTTCTTCCCCACGATGGGCCGGCAGACAATGCATCACGATCGCATCAGGCTTAGCCTTGCCGACTAAGCGGCTGTTGACCTGATAAGGGGCCAATACTTTAAGCCGGCGGGCCTGTTCCCGTTCGCGCCCCATGCTGATCCAGACATCGGCGTAAATGACGTCCGCTTCCTTCACCGCCACGTGGGGATCGTGCCCCAACTCAATCACTGCACCGGTCTTGGCCGCTTCGAGACGAGCCACATCCACCACATGTTGATCCGGCTGGTAGCCGGACGGACAGCCGAGCGCGATGGTCATCCCCATTTTCGCCGCAGCCTCAATCAGAGAATTTGCCACATTGTTGCCGTCTCCGACGTAGGCGATCTTGATGGCTTTGAGCCTTCCCTTCTTTTCTTGAATCGTGAGCAAATCCGACAAGGCCTGGCAGGGGTGACTCAGATCTGTGAGACCGTTGATGACCGGCATCGTTGCCTCCCTCGCCCACTCTTCGACCGTTGCATGGTCGTAAGTGCGTATAACGATACCGTCGAGATAGCGCGACAGAACGCGCGCCGTATCCGCCACGCTTTCCCCGCGCGACAGCTGGATATCGGCCATCGGAAGCACCAGGGCATGGCCGCCCAACTGGTTCATCCCCGCTTCGAACGATACCCTGGTTCTGGTCGAAGGCTTCTGGAACAGGAGCCCCAGCGTTTTTCCCTCGAGCAAGGGGTGCGCGATGCCCCGTTGCTGCTTGTCCTTAAGCTGAGCCGCGAGCGTCAACAGGCTTTCCACCTCCGCCTTGGAAACAGCCGCGACGTCCAGTAAATCCTTGGCCAAACCAGAGGTGCGCTGCGACGGTGATTTCATGGGATAACCCCCGCGACTTTAATGGGCCGCTGACTGAGCCGCGTGTCGATCGAAGATCTGTGACAGCACTTCCATAAGACGATCGATCTCCGCCTGGGTAATAATCAACGGCGGGACCAATCGGATCACGTGGTCCCCGGTCGCGTTGATGAGAATTCCACGCTTAAGACAATCGCCGACCACCGTCTTGGCATCCATTTCGACTTCGATGCCTTGCAACAGGCCCAACCCGCGAACGTCTCGCACTACATGGTGTCGATCCTTGCACTCCGACAGCCCTTTGCTCAAATAATCGCCCATGCGGCGGGCTTGGTCCAGCACGTGGCCTTCGAGCAGGACGCGAATGACCGCCTGAGCGGCTGCGCAGGCCAGTGGATTTCCTCCGAACGTCGAGGCATGTGATCCTGGTCCAAAAGCCTTCGCGACTTCGGCCGTGGCCAGACAAGCCCCGATCGGCACGCCGCCGCCCAGCCCCTTCGCCAATGTCATCACGTCCGGCTGAACGCCCATTTGCTCATATGCGAAGAGCGTTCCTGTTCGACCCATGCCCGTCTGCACTTCATCGAAGATCAAGAGAATATCTCTTTGCGTGCACAGCTCACGGACCGCTCTGAGATAGTCCCGATTGGCGACGTGCACCCCACCCTCGCCTTGAATCGGCTCGAGCATGACCGCCGCGGTCTTGTCGTTGACCGCTTGCTCAAGCTCCGCAAGGTGATTAAATCCGACGTAACAAAACCCGGGGAGCAGAGGCTCATACCCTTTCTGCACTTTTTCTTGGCCGGTGGCGGTCAACGTCGCCATCGTACGACCATGGAACGACTGCTTCATGGTGATGATCTCAAATCGACCGGCGCCGTATTTGTCGTGCGAATAGCGGCGCGCAAGCTTGATCGCCGCTTCGTTCGCTTCTGCGCCGCTGTTGCAAAAAAAGACTTTGTCGGCAAACGAATGGTCCACCAGCATTTCTGCCAGCTTTACTTGGGGTTCCGTGTAGTACAGATTCGACGCATGAATGAGCTGAGTCGCTTGTTTCTGGATCGCCAAGACCAGATCCGAATGTCCATGCCCCAGAATATTGACGGCTATTCCTCCGACAAAATCGATGTATTCCCGGCCTTCGAGATCGTAGACCTTCGTGCCGCGTCCTCGCACAATCGAGATCGGCTGGCGGGTATAGGTGCCCATCAAATACTGTTCAGCGCTTAGCTTGAGTTCTTCGGTCGGCATGGCAGACGTATCCCCTTGTAAAGTAAGGGAAGCTAGCACAGGATGTGGTGTGAAAGCAACCTAAGCGAAGTGAAAGAGACTAGACGGCAAGCGCTCGACGCGTGGCCCCGGCGATATGATACTCTCTGAACCATGAAATCCTGTGCGCAGTGCCAACAACAGAATCAAGACGACGCCAACTTTTGCTATCAATGCGGGACGGATCTTGCCGATTCGGTACCAGAGTCTGCTGTGCCATCGACCATCTACGCCAGGAGGAACGACAGCGATCTCTGGAGTGCCTTCATCGGTCCCTACGCAGACCGCTACATGGCGCAATTTAAAAAATTCGGGCCCGAACAGTCCCCCAAATTTGCCTTGACCTGGAATTGGCCGGCCTTTCTGTTCATCTCATTCTTATGGTTTCTCTACCGAAAGATGTACCTGTACGCAGCGGTCTATGCGATCGGACCGATGGTCTCCACCTATCTCACCGGCGACTTGACAAGCGGGATCGTATGGAGCGTTGTGGCCGGAGCCACGGCGAACTACGTCTACTACTGGCATTGCCGCGAACAGATCGGAACGATCAAACAGCAAACCTGGAATGACCAGGCGAAACAGGTTATGGCGATAAAAGAGGCAGGGGGAGTCCAACCCTATGTCATTTGGGTGGGGGTGGTGTTCTATGTGCTTTTCTCGATCACGATGTTCAAGTTGATTCAAGAAGGGGAGCTAGACACGGACAAGGTACCGACGAAATCCGTCAGGCCGGCCGCTGTGATCAGTGCGTGATTGAGAAACCTATCGCTCGCGCTGCCAATTGATCCATGCCTGAAACCAAGCGAGATCCTGCTCGTAGGCAGCGCCGCTTGAGTCAGTTGATTCCTGTTTCTGCTCCAATTGCGTGTAGGTACGTGGCCAATTTTTTTGCCACCAGGATTTGAGTTCATCGGGGCTGTAGGCCTGTCCGCTTTGATTGAGAATGCCGGCCGCCGTGCAGAGCGGCGCGACGAGCGGCCAATATCGGTCCTTCCCCAGACCAAAACTCCGAAAATGTTCTCGTAATAAAAACACCACCCACAGTTCAGCGCTGTGTTTCTTGTTGTGTTTGAACGGCTGCGTCTGCCGGAGCGGAACCGGATCGAACGCCTTGACGATCGACGTATAGTCCGGTCCTCCATAGCTGCCGGCGGATTCGGCAATTCCCTCAACGATGCTGGACAATTCTAACTCCGCCACCGGCGAAGGGGCACTGCCTCTGCCCGGTGCATCGGGGAGAGGACTGGGAGTGGTGAGCAATTCGATCAAGGGCTTGAGTTCGCGCAGACGCGCGGCGGCAGCCTTTAGAATCTGCTCCGATTCGAGCCAATAGTCCGGATCGTTCTTTGTGAGCCGCTCGCGACCGGCAGGCGGCAGCACGGTCGGCACCCAATAGCGCATGAGGACGAACAGAATATAATCGACCTGTCCACCAACCTGTGCAATCCGGTCGAGGAGTCCCCCGGAGGCTGCTCCCTTAAAAAACGACTGTGCGCGATCAGCCACCTGCAGTCGTTCTCCCATGCCGATCCACCAGGCTTCGATCTCGGGCCAATTCCTGTCATACAAAGGCGAGATGGTCATAATGTATGCGTGTGCTGCGGAAATCGTGCGGCATGGTACTGCCGTGGTTTCCCGAAAGCAACGCTTGACTTGGAGTGGTGATCCAGTATTCTTGGGTCTGCGGAGAGCCTTATATCCGGCTGGGAGGAAGAAGCGATGGGTCGTTTGGTTCTGCTACGCCACGGTGAATCGCAATGGAATTTGGAGAATCGGTTTACCGGCTGGGTCGACGTACCGCTCTCACCTCGAGGAGTTCAGGAGGCGAAGAACGCCGGCGAGAAACTCAGCTCGTACCGGTTTGATCGGGCATTCACCTCCGTGTTGCAGCGGGCGAACGACACTCTGCGGCTCGCGCTCGAAGTGATCGGGCAAACGAACATCCCCATCGAAAAGGACAAGGCCTTGAACGAACGAATGTACGGAGAATTGCAGGGCCTCAACAAGGCAGAGACAGCCAAGAAATATGGAGACGATCAGGTAAAGATTTGGCGGCGTAGCTACGACATCCGTCCGCCGGGTGGGGAAAGCCTGAAAGATACCGCCGAGCGTGTGTTGCCTTATTACGAGAAGGCCATCAAGCCCCATGTCTTAAACGGCGAGACAATTCTGATTGCCGCGCATGGTAATAGCCTGCGCGCACTTGTGATGGAATTAGAACAGCTGTCGAGGGAACAGGTTTTGGAACTGAACATTCCAACCGGAGCCCCATTACTCTATGAGCTCGATTCGAGCGGGAGGGTCATCAGTCACCGTTACCTCTAGGTATTGATACTGAGCGCATCTTGTCGCTCTTTCTGCCCCGTGCTAGCATTCGCCGGCCATGATTCGATTTCGCTCAACCTGTCCTTCCGGGGCCGCCAAGCGGCGAGCCTGAGTAATGCGGGCTAGGCAGCTTTCGCTGGCCGCCAGCGGAGACCGATGTTGAGCAATTCTTGGAGCAGGTTCTTGTACGGAAAACTGCCCTTTTCGGCCGAGTCGGCAAAATCCTCGCTGTGGGCAATTTGCGGATTGGGATTGGCTTCCAGCACATAGAGTTGGCCGTTTTCATCCATGCGCATATCGATACGCGCATAGCCGTTCAGTCCCAATGCGCGATAGACCCGTTTCGCGAGATGCTGGATCTCCTCCGTCTTGCCTTCTGGAAGACCTTTCGCCTCTTTCGACATGATGCCGTACTTCTCTTGGTACTTGCGGCTCCATTTCACCCGCTCAGTGGCAATCCTCCGGGCATCGTCCGGCAGTTTGTCCATCTTGAGTTCCCACACGGGCAGCACGTGCAAATGACCGTTGCCCAAGATGCCGACATAGAGCTCGCGGCCTTCGATATATCGTTCGATCAACGCCCCGGTTCCGACATTTTGGTGGATGAATCCCACGCGCTCCTTGAGTTTCTCGTCGTCTTGGACGATCGATGCTTGCGAAATGCCGAGCGACGCCTCTTCGGTCACGGACTTCACGATCAACGGGAACGAGAGCCACTTAGGTCGCTTGACCATTCGCCCCTGAGGCACGACCATGAACTCCGGGAACGGAATCCGATGGAATGAGAATAATTTTTTTGACAAGACCTTGTCGCGTGCCAGCATCAATCCGCGCGGATTGCAGCCTGTGTAGGGTATGTGCAACAACTCGAGATAGGACACGACATTCTGGTCGTACACGGCAAGGCCATCGAATTCTTCGAGCAGGTTGAAGGCAATGTGTGGTTTCCATTCCTCCACCGCAGTCCTGATGACGCCGAGGTCGCTCTTGACGCCGAGCGGCTTCACCTCGTGTCCGAGCTTCCGCAAGGTCGTCACCACATCGTATTCCGTTTTCCATTCAGCCTGCGACGGATCATTCCCGTTGAGCGATTCCGGCGGCACCAAATCTTTGTGCATAAGGACGAGGACGCGTAACGGTCTCATACTGCCACCTTATGCCGCCCGCTGCGCAGATAGTTCATCGTATGGACGGTCAGCAGGATCGTAAAATCCAATTTCGCTTGCTCCTCATCGATCGGCAGGCGCAAGTGCAATTCTCGGCACCGCTGAATCATATCTTCGAGAACCTGATCGATCGTGTACTGGTACTCGCCGGTCCAACTGGCCACCTTACGACGGACTTCACGGCGAAACCGGTTCAGGAAGCCCGCCGCACTCATCTTGTCGGCATAGATCGGCGCATCTGAGAATAATCGTTTGAGGTCCGGATCGTACGACGATGATCGTGTAATGCCGTAGTGATGCCGCTTGCGCTCGTAATGCTCGCGCAAGGTTCGCTTGAGCGTCGGCAGCGGATCGACCTGTTCTGTCGAGGTCACAGTTGGCGCCACGCCGGCTAGCCCCTGCATGAGACCGTCCATGTATTGCAACTTCCGAAGGACAGGCCAACCCTTATAGCGATCCGCCCACATTGATTGTGGTGTCAGCCAGACGGCAAAGGTCTCCGCAAAGTCTTCGTCCGGATGACTTTGTGCATACCAGACATCGAGGTGCCGCACAAAGCTACGACTATAGGGCCTCGGACTGTAGTATTTGGGATACGGATCGGAGGAACGACCGAAAATGTGCTGCCGGCTGCGGAGCCGCCGGATCCGATATGCATTTTCAATCGCGTGCCCGGCTTCATGCCGCAGAATGCGCATACACCACTCGCCCGTTCCTCCTTCGACTTCAAGCATCTGGGCCAGCTCGAGTTTCACGAGACGCGGATGCGCGAGATAGAACGGGATCGCAATCCCTGGCACTCCGTCCGGCGTGAACCATTCGTTCGAGATCCAGAAATGGGGGCGGAATCGAAGTCGCTTGGCCTCAAGTTCATCATGGAGCTGCTGGATATGTCCGGACAAGAAGGGGCTTTCGATCGTAATGTTGAGACGGCACATCGGCAGGTCCAGCAGTTTCTCATCTGGCCAAGAAACCCAAACCGGCTCCAGTTGGCTACTGGATTCAGACGCTGGCGCTTTTTGAAGATTCGATCGCGGCATAATCGCTTCTAACGCTCACTCTCCTCTAGAAAACTATACCATGTCTTTGCCGTCGTTCTTTTATCGGCTATCGTGCTGAGCACGATCTTGATGAAGAATCGGGTGAAATTGGCCATTACTGCGGCAAGAATAGTTGGTGAGGCGACTGCTTCAGCGAACTATAGGCAGGCGCGAGACGAGGGAGGGCATGGCCACCCAGATCCGATCGATGACCGACCAGACGTAGATGCGGGCTCGTTCAAGGTCTTGTTCCCATTCTGGCAGCGCTTCATGCACATCGAGGATCGGCTCGTCGAGCTCAAAGCACGCGTGATTGAACAGAGGCACGTCGCGCTCAAAACGCTCGCGAATGTACGCCTGATGGTTGCGACCCATCGCAATGACAAGGTCGGCCTCTTCGACCATCTCTCGAGTCAGTTGGCGCTGGACATGGGCTGTGACATCGGCTCCTCTGAGAAGGAGCCCCGTCTGAACCCATTCGTGAACGGGCTGGGGCCTGGCATCAATGCCGGCCGATCCAACCAGACATGATGCTTGCTTCCCGAGCATCATCTTCAGTGCATATTCTGCCGCAAGACTCCTGAAAATGTTCCCACTGCAGACAAACAACACAGACTGAATCCGCGTCTGACATTCACTCATGATAAGATTCCCGATCGACAGTCGATTGAACGAACGCGTACAATACCGCACGATGTCGAACACCGCACATCAACGACCGCCATTTCCTAAACTGAAGGAGGCAACCGAACAGTTGCAAACGCGACTGCTGCGGCAAGTGGGGCAAACGATCAGCGACTATGGCCTCATTGAAGCAGGTGACAAAGTCATGGTCTGTCTCTCGGGCGGGAAAGATAGCTATGGCCTGCTTGATCTCTTACTCGTGTTGCAGCATCGCGCGCCGATCCGCTTCGATCTGGTTGCCGTCAATCTGGATCAGAAACAGCCTGGCTTTCCGGCCCATGTCCTGCCTGAGTATCTCACATCGATTGGCATTCCCTACCGTATCGAAGAACGAGACACCTATTCAATCGTCAAACGGCTCATCCCTGAAGGGCAAACGACCTGTTCACTCTGCTCCCGGCTCCGACGCGGACATCTCTACCGCGTCGCGACCGAACTGGGGGCCACGAAAATCGCGCTCGGCCATCACCGTGACGACATTCTCGAAACGCTGCTCCTGAACCTCTTGTTCACCGGAAAACTCAAAACCATGCCTCCGAAACTGCGTTCAAAAGACGGCCGGCATCTGGTCATTCGCCCGCTGGCCGCCGTCCGGGAAGCCGAGCTCGCGCGTTATGCAGAACAGCGATCATTTCCTATCATTCCCTGCGATCTGTGCGGCTCGCAAGAAGACCTCAAACGCAAAGAGGCGAAAGCATTCTTGCGCGAATGGGAACACCGTGCACCTGGTTGCACCGACAGCATGTTCGCGGCGCTGTCCAACGTCGCGCCTTCGCTACTGTTGGATCGCCAACTGTTCGACTTTCGGTCCTTGCGTCTCGAGAACACCGCGGAGGGCGACGATGATGCCTGGTTCGATCAGGACAGCTCCAACGGCCTAGCGTCGACTCACATCGAGGCCTAGACAAGCGTGATCAAATGAGGGGACGCGCTTAGGTTTTGAGTTTGGCAGAGAAGAGTTTCCGGAACTTCATGACTTTCGGTCCTACTACCGCGGTGCAGTAACCCTGGAATGGATTCTTCGCGAAATATTCTTGGTGATAGGGCTCGGCTTCGTACCATGTTGTAGCCGGCACAAGCTCCGTAACGATAGGGCTTGCATAAACCTGCTCTTTCGTGAACGAGGCGATGACTTCTTCTGCAATCCGTTTTTGCTCTGGACTGTGATAGAAAATGGCCGATCGATATTGAGTGCCGACATCGTGTCCTTGGCGGTTTAAGGTCGTTGGATCGTGGATCACGAAGAATACTTCGAGCAATTCTCGATAGCTCACGATCTCCGAATCAAAGGCAATCTGAATCGCTTCCGCATGACCGGTGCGTCCACCGCAGACCGCCTCGTAAGTCGGCCGCTCCGCATGTCCGCCGATATAGCCGGATTCCACTGAGATAACCCCTTTCATCTGATCGTAAACTGCTTCAAGGCACCAAAAACAGCCTCCGGCAAGCGTGGCAATTTCTTGTTTCATGGTCTCGTTGTCCCAGACGGTTGACCTGCCCAAACAGTCATGCACTCGCAGGAGCCGGTTATCTCTTGGGTCTGCGTGAAAGGACTGTATCACAGAGCAGAAGATGGCATCGAGGTGTCTGGCACAGAATACAGAATACAACATGAGAGGGGATGGACAGTTCCTACGTGGACGTGTCTGTTTTGAGGTTGGCAATGATCTGCTTTAACTTCACCCGTTCATCCGGCTGCAGAGTGACAAACTGTACCCCGAAGATTTTTCCTTCCACCCACCGAACTTGCGCCTCATCAATTCGCAATGGCCAGCTGAGGCCGGGAGCATAAATTCGGCATTCAAACGATGCACCGACGACCACCGGTTGTTCTGTTTCGATGCGGCATCCCCCATCCGAGAGATCTAGCGTCTTTCCTTGTCCCTCGCGTTGCCCGCCTGAGAATGTGCTGCGAAATTGGGCGGTAAATCGCGGATGCAATCTCTTTTCCGTGCAACGCTCTTTTTTCAACGTCTGCGATTTCGTCGCCATGCTTAGTATGAACCTCCGCCAAGACTTCTCAGGATAGTGGGACTCTCATATGCCTGTGCGAGCGTCACCGCTTCCGGAAACAAAGAACCCCGACGCCTCCTTATAGAATGCGCCGGGGTGCCTGCTTCTGCTGTTGAGCGCAAGCTACTTCTTCTTGATGGTCAACAATACGTGTCCACGACGATTTTGCTGATAGCAAGACTCATCATGCTCCATGCAGAATGGACGTTCTTTACCATAAGAGACAATGCCCACCTGCTTGGGGCTGACACCCACCTCGGTGAGATAGCTGCGGGCACTCTTAGAGCGCTTGTCACCGAGCACCATGTTGTAGTCTGAGGTACCCCGTTCGTCGCAGTGGCCCTCAACTTTCAGAACGGCCCCTGGGTGCTCCTTCAACCACTTCGCATTATGATTCAGCGCCTCCATTCCTGAGTCCGACAGTGTCCATTGGTCGTACCCAAAGAAGACATCTTGCAAGCCGGCTTCCATCGCAGCCTTTTCTTCTTTTGTCAGTTCCGCATGATGCCGAACACCAGTGTTGGCAGGCGAGACTGAGGCGATTCCGGCGCCGTGCGAGAGGTATTCGTCCGTGGGATTTTGTGAAAACCCGCTCAAGTCACTTCGCGAGCCACCTTGGCTCATCCCCGGGAAGTTGGGATTGACGCCTTGACCGTTCCAACCTGATCCACTTCCGCCTTCCGCTGAGCCGCCATCTGATTGCAACCACTTCATGCTACATCCCTGCCCGCCAAGCAGACTTACACCCAAAGCCGCTGCCAGAGCGGTTTTCCCAAGATTGGACTTCATGGTATCCCCCATGGACTTTTATGTGGTGAAACTGTACTACGACAACTATAGCACCAGTTTCCCAAGGTCCCGCTTGGAGGAGAGTGGATCCAGAGATCACTGAATTATCAGGGGTTTGGCTAATGCTACCGCGCTGGTTTTGAGGGTAGATTCGTATGTGTGAACGGAGTGGCCCTTGCAGGAATTCTAAAACTGAGCCGAACGTCGGTCAGCCCAGCGCACTGGACGCATGACCGTACTCAATGCCGCAACCGCACAGATCATGGCCAGCATGGCCAACCCGACCAGTAAAAAGAACCCGGCTCGTAAATCGTGGAGGATGAGGTGATTCATAGTTTGCCTCCTCTTGGTCGATGCATCGCTTAGCCGCTATACCACCCGCACAAGCAGAGCCACGGGGCCATCGGGTCTTGCTTCGTCAACCAACGCCTGCAGCATGGGCAATGCCTTGTCCAAGCCTGTCTTTCTTCTGGGGGCCGCCCTTCCTGATGTCCATCTCTGTTATAGGATAGCACTTCCAGTGCTCCTTACGTCTGCCCATTTAACTTCAGCCTACCTCTCGAAAGCTGGAAAATCTATGCAGCTTTCGCGGGGATAGTAGTTCCATAGAGGAAGCCAAACCTCTCCAACTAAGTGATTGAAGCTAAAGGCATTATCGACTGGTGCGCCCGGCAGGAATTGAACCTGCGACCTGCGGGTTCGAAGCCCGACGCTCTATCCAACTGAGCTACGGGCGCACGAAGCTATTTCAAACACTTTGATCGAGCTTGTCAAGAACAACACCCCGTTGAAACACTCATCGTTCAGGAACGGGATTAAGAAGATGCAGAATCTTCTCGGCCAATTGATTGATGGATCGACCATCGGTAGAAAGCATGTGATCTGCCGCCGCCTGATAGCCCGAAGTCCGTTCGGCTAAAACTTCCTTGATTTCTTCGACAAACGACTTCGTACCTGTTAACGACGGTCGCTGGGTATCGCCGCCGATTCGATGCGCGATGGTTTCTACAGAAGCGGTGAGCCAAAACAACAAGCCGTTTTGTTTGAGCGCACGAACATTCTGCTGACGGAGAATGGCGCCACCACCCGTGTCGATGACGAGGTTGTCCCGCCCCGCGAGGTCCGTACACACTTCCGACTCTAGATTTCGGAAATGTTCCCAGCCCTGTTCTGCCACGATTTCAGGAATTGATCGCCCGGTGCGCCGCACAATTTCATTGTCCGTAGAGACGAGTGTACGTCCCAGCTTGGCAGCCAGAACCTTCCCGACTGTGCTCTTCCCGGTTCCTCGATAACCGATCAACACAATGTTCATGAAAAACGCGATTCCAAGACAGAACGCATGACGTCGATAGGAGCAGAACGGCGTGTCCATCGCTCGAACTGAGCCACAGCTTGAAAAAGAAACATTTCGAGCCCAGGAATCGTCCGACAGCCAGCCGCCTTCGCATCGGCGAGTAGTTGGGTCTCGCGGGGATTGTAAACAATGTCCATAACGGTCAAGCCCGGATGAAGATACTGAGCCGGCACACAGCTCTTACCGATCTGCGGGGCCATGCCAACAGGGGTGCAGTGAATCAGCACCCGAGCCTCTGGCAGTACTACCTTCAAGCAAGCCTCGTCAAGGTGAGCATCCACAACCGTGAGCCCAGTCTTGATTTTCAAATCCGACGCGAGAGTTCTGCGCTCTTGCTCCTCAATTCCGAGCAGATGTAACCGGCGGATCTCTGTTCCCGAGGCAAGCGCAAACGCTATGGCGCGAGCCGCTCCACCTGAACCCAACAGGACGACTGACTCACGGTCAAGTGGAGCCTTGCCCTCCTGTAACGCATGGAGCGCTCCAGTGGCATCCGTGTTGGAACCGATGAGCTTCCCATCTTCAAAGACGATCGTATTGATGGCGCCGATGTGACGAGCTGTCGCTTCAACTTCGTCGAGAAATGGTACCGCGGCAACCTTGTGAGGAATGGTGATGCTGGCGCCCCGAAAGTTTCCCAAGGCGCGGAGCCCTTTGATCGCATCGCCGATCGCTTCAACCTGCCAAGCCAGATAGACAAAGTTCAGTCCGAGTTTCTGAAATGCCGCGTTGTGAATAGCAGGAGAGAGCGAATGCTCGACCGGATTGCCGATTACGCCGCAAAACTTCGTATGAGTATTGATATCCATGACACTTGTCATTAACGATGGATTAGCCCTTATAGACAGTCATGCCACCGTCAATCGTGAAGGTGCCACCGGTCACCCACGCGGCCTCGTCGGATGCCAAATACAAGACCATGTTCGCCACCTCTTCCGGAGTGCCGGGACGGCGAATCGCATATTGAGCCAGGATTGGTTGGAGCATGTCTGGGTTCGCCATCAGCGGAGCCGCCATCGGTGTATCAATCAAGCCGGGATTCACGACGTTGCAGCGGATACCGTCTGGGGCGTAATCGATCGCGACCGCTCGAGTAAGCGCATCGAGCCCCCCTTTAGAAGCTGCATAGGCCGACACGGTCGGGATGCCGACAAGGCTGGCGATGGACGAAATATTCACAATGGCACCACGGCCTTGTTTAAGCATCTGGGGGACAATGGCCCGCGTCATGCGAAAGACACCGGTAAGATTGACATCCAGAACGGTCGTCCAGGTGGCGTCATCGGTTTCATGGAGTCGCTTTCCGAAATCTCCGATCCCGGCATTGTTCACTAAAATATCAATGTGCCCAAAGCTGTCGAGCGTCCGTTGCGCCACATCTTGTGCATGCGCTTCATCCGTCACCGAACCGGCAACCGCCAGCGCCTTGCCCTTGTTGTGCCTGATTCCGCTGACGACCCGGTCAAGTTCCTGTTGCCTACGACCGGTCACCACGACTGACGCGCCCTCGTCAGCGAACCGTTTCGCCACTGCTTCTCCGATCCCGGCATTTCCCCCGGTCACGACGGCCACCTTTCCCTCCAATCGATTCATGAAGTTTGGTCCTTTCCACGATCTTCAGTATCAACATCCTCAGCCATTGGCGTGCCTGTCTGACCTGGCGTCCAGAATGCCGCCTCAACCTTTCTGGCTACGGTGAGAAAACCCGAATGGGCTACCATACGATGGTCGGGTCGCACGCTGCGACCTTGAATCGACCAGGTTCGTAAGAGGGTTTCAAACGTTTCGACCATGCCAAACACCGCCGCTTGCTCCAATGCCTCCACCGTCTGCTGGACCTGAGGCACGGTGGGAACAAAACTCAGATACATCCCCCCGGATCGCAACACACGCGTGGCATGCGGCACAACTTGCCAGGGTTCCGGAAGATCGAGTACGAGGCGATCAAACGGAACATCATCGTCCAGTAGATCGATCCCCTCATAGGCGTTCTTGCGGATGGAGACAAGATTTGGGACCGCGCCCATGTATCGTTGGATGTTGATCATCGCGGTCCTGGCAAAATCTTCTCGCGCTTCATAGGTGACGACCAAGCCTTTCGGCCCGACCGCCCGTAAGAGCGCCATGGTCAATGCTCCTGATCCGGTACCTGCTTCGAAGACCCGTGCGCCAGGGTACACATCCGCCCACATGGGAATGAGCGCGAGATCTTTCGGATAAAGTACTTGAGCGCCCCGCGGCATCTTGAGCACATAATCCCCGAAGGTAGGATGTATGGCTACCATCGTCTTACCGCCAGAGAGCGTCACCAACGAGCCGTCCGGTTTCCCGATCAATTCATCATGCGCGATCTTATGGCCGCTTAGCTGGTAGAGATCCCCGGCCTTGAGCGTCAAGGCGTACTGACGTCCTTTCTTATCGACCAAATGAATCCGCTCGCCGTTTTGCAGCCGTGAGAGTGACATGGGGGGCCATTCTAGAAGCGCAGCAGCAGGTTTTCAACAACGTCGCCTGGTTGATTGTCGGCTCACTGTCGCGCTCTCCGACGCTGACTTCATGAAGCACTTCCTTGCTTGATGTACCGCACTCGAAGTGCGTGGTGTGTGGCAAATGAGCATCTCCTCTATCTCGTAGCCTACACACTCGCAACATGATTGCCTCAGCGCGCCCTCTCTTTCCTCATTAGGGGGTTTTAATAGTCCCAATTTTTCAGCACGATGGCAGCCATCCCGTCTCATAATCCATCCAGCATAGGATTTGCTGCGTAGAATCATTGAGCAGACAAACTCCCAGGGGCATCCCTGGTTGAATCTTTTGTCGCAAGGTTGCCTCTTACTAGAAGGGGGTTATCTGGGCAAAGACAAGGGCCGCCAGTGCGTCAGGTGAGCTGAGGAGGGATGTTCACATGAAAAACGACTTGTTCTCTAGCGATGGACTGGGCCAGAAATCGCCTGAGATAAAAGACACGGATGCCGACAATTCTGAAGACAGCGATTTGCTGGATATGATCGGCCGAGGTTCTGCGGATGACGAGCCGTCCCAAGCAACGGCTAAACCTGTCAAGCAGCAGGTCGAATCCAGTAGTCCGTTTCTGCTCGAGTCGCTCTATTTTCAATCGTTCGGTGAACGCGCACTCTTAACGAGAGAAGAAGAAACGGCGTTGGCCAAACGCATCGATCAAGGATCGAGCACGATCCGCACGACGCTGCGTCATACCCATCGACTCCTGTCGCGCGTCAAGCGTTCAGACATCGTCATCGAGGCGCAACACACGCTGCAGACGGTCCGACGGCTCAGCGGCCTGTCGGCCACCGCGTTGGATAAAGCGGAACAGAGCATCATCAGCCTGATCAACCTAGAGTCTGGACCACACAGGGTGCCGGCGACGATCGTCAAGTCGTTAAGAGGTAATCTCGCAACGATTCGTGAGGCTCGCAGCGTCCTTGAACAGGCCAAGGATGAGTTGGTGCGGTGCAATCTCCGTTTGGTCGTCGATGTCGCCAAACATTACACTCGGCGCGGCCTCACGCTGTTGGACTTGGTACAGGAAGGCAATATCGGTCTCATGAAGGCGGCGGAACGCTACCAATACCGCAAAGGGTTCAAGTTCAGCACATACGCCACTTGGTGGATCAGACAGGGTATTACGCGAGCCTTGGCCGACCAATCCCGCACGATTCGCATTCCGGTTCACCAGACGGAGGCGTCGCACCGGATTCTCCGTGTCACGAGGCGGTTGGGGCAGCAACTCGGTCGGCCGGCTAAGCTAGAGGAAATTGCCAGCGTCTTGAAGATGAGACCGGAGCGGCTCCACGAAACGGTGCAGGCTTTTCAAGAACCGGTCGCATTGGAACATCCGGTTGGCGATGGCGGGACGGAATTTGGCGAGCTCTTGCCGGACCTGCAGGCGGTCCTGCCCGATGCGCACGTGCATCGAACGGAAAGAACTCACCAGCTCGACCGCATTCTGGAAACCCTGACTCCGCGTGAACAGACTGTGATTCGTCTCCGGTTTGGTATCGGCTACGATCAGCCCTGCACGCTGGAGCAGGTTGGACAAAACTTGTCTGTGACCAGGGAGCGGATCCGGCAGATAGAGGCGAAAGCCCTCAAGAAACTGAAGACGCCGGCTATCAAGGAAATGTTCGCCGCCATTCAGTAAATGGTGTCATCGACTGCTGGGAAGTGTTGCGTATGGACGGGGTGAGGAGCCATCCTCACCCCGTCCTGTTTTCCGTGGCTTTTCCTGCGGACACGGTTGTGCGAGAATGAGGCCGATTCGAAAGATGAGGCCTATGGCACCATGGACGACATCTCCCCCACTTCTTTGCTTCGGCATCATGTTCGTTCTCTCGAGCCTAGAGACGTCGATTTGGGCTAACCCCGGAGGCGGCGCTGTCGCCTCGACAGATAAGACCCTCTCCGTCCCTGCCGTGGTCGCAAAAGTCCGCCCTTCCGTCGTCACCATCCTCACGCGCGGCATCCCAGCCAGCCCCTCGCAGACTCAATCAGGGTCGGGATCCGGCGTCATCATCGATGATGGTGGATACATTCTGACCAACAACCATCTTGTCACAGGCATCAAAAGCATCGTCGTAGGGCTCTCAACCGGTCGTCTGACACCGGGCCGCGTCGTGGCCCGTGACTTTCTGCTCGACCTTGCCCTCGTTAAGATCAATGCGCAAGACTTGGTTCCCGCGGAACTGAGCCCTAGACCCGACTTAGAAATCGGAGAGTCAGTCGTCGCAATCGGCAATCCCTTGGCGTTGAAAGGAGGCTCGACCGTCACTGTCGGCGTTGTCAGCGCGCTTGATCGGTCGGTGCTCACCCCCGAGGGTGAAACGCTTTATGATCTGATTCAAACCGATGCCGCCATTAATCCAGGCAACAGCGGAGGCCCACTGGTGGATCTGTCCGGTCATGTGATCGGCATCAATGTCATCATCGCTCCGTCGGCGCAGGCCATCAGCTATGCGCTCTCCATGGAAGCGATTTATCCACACATCCAATCAATGATGGTTCGCGGATCCATTTACCGTCCCGACCTTGGTTTCACACCGGTCACGATTACCCCCAGCGTCATGGCCAGCTTCGGCCTCGAAGGAGACCGGGGCGTACTCGCGCTTCAGGTCGACGGGGCCAAGCCGGCTGGAGTCGGAGGACTTCAGAACGGCGACATTATTACCGCCGTCGATCAGCATCAGGTGTTCAACATGGGTGACTTTTGGCATGCTCTGCTTCGCTCAGGAGATCAACCAACTGTCCAACTGACGTTGCACGGCAAAAGCGGCCCCGCCACAATCCAACTTCCCAAACCCACTGCAATCAAGGCGGCACAGTGATTGCGATTGACCATCCGCAACGGGCCCAAGACGGGCGGATGAAGGCTTTGACGCGAATTCCTCATCAACTACCTCGGCCAGGCACGCTGATCATCTTTCCAGACCAAGTTCCTTATGCCGAAGCATGGACCCTCCAGCAGCGACTCCATGCGGAACGTGTCTCGGGAAGCAGAGCGGATACGCTCGTGCTGCTCGAACATCTGCCGGTGTATACAATAGGGCGTCGGACTAAACCGGCTCATCTGGGACGAGGGGAAGCAGCGCTGCGTGAAACTGGTGCTACGATTGAACCGGTGAACCGCGGCGGATCGGTTACGTATCATGGCCCGGGACAATTGGTGGGTTACCCGATCCTCGCTTTATCGCAGCACACACCAGGGCCAAAGGCGTATGTGCGGTTACTTGAAGACGTCCTGATCAATACGCTCGGCTTGTGGGGCATCATCGGTCATCGCGTGGCCAACAATCCGGGCGTGTGGACGACATCAGACCGAGGAGTGGCGAAGGTTGCCTCGATCGGCGTGCGAGTGGACCGAGGAGTTACTCTCCATGGCTTCGCGTTGAATGTCGATCTCGATCTGTCACCGTTCGCTCATATCGTTCCCTGCGGTCTTCAAGAATGCGAGATCACTTCAATGGCCGAAATCACGCGATCGCCCATCTCCCTCGCGTTGATCGCACGCCAGGTCGCAGAGATCTTCTCGTCCGTGTTTCACCTTGAATGGACAAGCCACACACCTGACATCATGATATCTGATCCTGTTGAACACCACTCGGCTCAGGAGGGCTAAACGACCTATGTCGTCTCTACGCGAACTCGATACGCCGACATTCCGATTGGCGGTGGCACAGTTCGATCAGGCCGCGGACTTGATGGACTTAGACTCCAACTTGCGTGAGCGATTGAAATATCCTCAACGGTCGCTGGTCGTGAGCCTGCCCATCCGGATGGATGATGGTCGAGTCGAAGTGTTTACAGGTTACCGCGTGCAGCATGACTCGTCCCGCGGACCATCCAAAGGCGGAATTCGCTACCACCCCGACGTCAACCTTGGTGAGGTGGCGGCACTGGCCATGTGGATGACCTGGAAATGCGCCTTGGCAGACTTACCTTATGGTGGCGCAAAGGGAGGAGTGGCTGTCGCACCGAAGCAACTGTCACCAGCGGAACTCCAGCGCCTGACTCGCCGATATGCGGCGGAGATCTTCCCCTTAATCGGGCCCGATAAAGACGTGCCGGCTCCGGACGTCGGCACCGATGCGCAGGTCATGGCCTGGATCATGGACACCTACAGTCAGCAGGTCGGTTTTGCCGTCCCCGGGGTGGTCACAGGCAAACCGCTCTCGATCGGAGGGAGTCTTGGCCGTGAAGAAGCCACCGGTCGTGGGGTGGTCTGCGTGACGCTCGAAGCCCTCCGTCATCTTAAATTGGATATCCAGAATACCACCGTGGCCATTCAAGGGTTTGGGAACGTAGGATCCCACACCGCACGCATTATGCACGAATCAGGAGCTAAGATCGTGGCAGTCAGCGACGTGCATGGAGGAATCTACAATGCGCATGGCCTCGACATCCCGAAATTACTCTTACAGTATAGAAAATCAGGGCAATCGCTCACTGATACGAAGTTAGGAGATCATCTCACAAATGATGAACTCCTTCAGCTCGCTTGCACCGTGTTAGTGCCTGCGGCACTATCCGAACAGATCACCGAGCGAAATGCGGCCAAACTGCGATGCCGAGTGCTTGCGGAAGGGGCCAATGGCCCGACCACGTTGGAAGCCGATCGCATCGTGCAGGACAAAGGGATTTTCGTCATTCCCGATATCTTGGCAAACGCCGGTGGAGTGATTGTCTCTTATTTTGAGTGGGTACAAGATGCCCAACGCTTTTTCTGGAAGGCGACCGATATTCAGGACCGCCTCCAAGAACTCATGACCGCCGCCTTTCAGCGGACATTGAAATTTGCGACCGCGAACCGTACCTCGATGCGTATGGCCGCGCTGATGAGCGGGATCGATAAGGTGGCGCAGGCCCATCTGCATCGCGGGCTGTACCCATGATCATCCGCATTTTCGTCCTGGCACTTTAGCGTTCACCTATTCAACACATGAAAGAATACACGCTGGCATTCGTTGCGGGCATATGGGCTGCCGATGGAGTCTCACTACTCATCGCACCCCGGGCGGTCATCAATCGAGTCCGGGAGGCCACCGCTAAGACACCCGGTATCTTTCGTTGGCAAATTCTCGTTGTCGCCGCAGGCGTCGCCTTATTCATCCTGGGATTCGATTTGACCTATAGCTACCTATGGATGATTACGGCGCTCGGTATGATGGCGAAAGGTCTCTTGTTGTGGTTAGGCCCTGCTGGATTGCGCCAACGCGTTCTTGAGTGGTGTTTGAATCGGGAAGATGTGGACTATCGATTCTGGGGCCTAGGCCTCTGCGCCCTTGCTGTGCTGCTTTTGCATGCGCTAGGGTGGATCGGGCAAGAGTGATCGGAGGAAGGAAGGCCCGAGGCTAGATGGACAGGGACATTATCGTCAGATTATGGGAAGCCCATAAGCAGGAGGGGTGGCCGCGGGTGACCAGCCAGCATGAAGGACCGTTGATGACCTTAGATACGGTCATCAGCGGCTGCGTCGTCTATTTTCTCGATAGCCAAGAAGGCTTGGACGAACAACGGCGGGCCATCGTCGGGGATTGTCTTTCGGATCTCGAAATAATGGAAGAAGAGCTGGAAGAAGATTGCCGCCCGTACTTTCAACGTCTCCACGAGCTTGGCACCTTGCTCCTTATCACGTCCAGCACCTCATAGATCGTTGTGGCAAGGGTGAAGCCAAAGAGGCTCCACCCCATCACGGTCATGGAACTTCAACGATATCTTTTTTCATTGGACCAAGAAGCCCGAGCAATTCTCCCTTTTCTCGAGCCGGTACTTTGAAGGTATCGAGCGCCTTGATCAAATCCTCGACCAACGCCCCGAAATCTGCATTAGAAATTTTCATTCCCGCGTGAGTCGTTTTCATATCGCGTCCCTTATATTCGCACGGCCCGCCGGTCGCCATGCAGACTTGATCGACCAGATTCCCTTTCAGTCTCGGGATATCTGTCGTGGCAAATCGGCCGTTGATGCGGCTGTCGCCTCCCACGTTCGCCACAAACTGGTCGATGACAGCTGAAATCGCCGTTTTTCCTCCGAGACGATCATAGAGAGATTGTTGCGCCGGCATCGTTTCTGTCCCGGCACAACCCACTGCCGAAAGTAACAGAGCCCCTCCTAGAAAACCGCACTTCATTCCCAAGCGCCCTACCATACAGGCCTCCTTCATGTGCGACAGACAGTCGCGAAAAGTGAATGCTCTCGGCCTGTCCCCACCAGGCCGATGCCATAATGTTCATACAATATAGGAAAGCTAACTAGTGTGTCAATGGCGGTTCTCGGTGACCTTCGCGTGGCCACGCGAAGGTCAATTTAGCGAGAATCTACAGTTCAGTAGCTTGAAATGGGCATCCCTTGACTGGCTATTCCTTGCAAGTTGCTTTACCGTCCGATAGAATGATTTCGAAAAATTTCACCCCGTCATCCACATCGAATGTCCACTTGACCGCTAAGAGATCTGAACATAAGGAGGAGTTGATGAATGTGATGTTACGAGTGTGTCTCCGGACATGCTTAGGGTTAGGCCTGTCCGGTCTGTTCGTGGCATCGGCGCTCGCGGAACCCTACGAACTCAGCAAGAACGACGTCATGGACCCCAAAGCGATCAAGAGTCCCGACGTTTCGTTGTTCGGTGTCAAAATAGGAGATGCCGAGTCAAAGGCCATGGACGTCCTGGTCAATGAGAAGATTCCGGGGATTAAAGTCGAGCAGGAGGCCTTGTTCATTTTTTTGGTGGATCAACGGAAGCCGACTGGTCCTATGGCGGGCGTCCGTGTACAAGACGGTAAAGTAGATCTGATCTTCATCAACAATCGTTTCGCGTACAAAACACGTGGCCTGTTTCGCAACGTCCTCAATAGCGAGAGTCCTGAGGACATCAGAAAGCTGCTCGGGCAAGAAGACTACGGCGATGAGAACGTGATGGGTGCTGTGTTGGCCTACGACAAGCAGGGTTTCGTCATCAACTACCTGGGGAAAGACGTCAACATCGAATTCTCACCTCTTCATTAACCCTCCTCGACAACATCTGGGAAGCCAGGCATGCCGCTGATTCAGGGATGGGAAGAGTCCCGTTCTCACATGGCGATGGATTGTCGGTAGGACGGCTCGGGCCCGCAAGAAGAAACTTTTTACGAAGGGGTGGCAGAGGCGCGAAGCCCATAATGAATAAGGCTCGTCGCGGTATTCCATCGTCGGCTGGAATTCAAAATGACCAACAAGAGATCACTGCCATTTTGCGAGACCTTGGCGATGAGACAACGCCCGGCCTTCGAGGTAAAGCCCGTCTTGATCCCCTCGACACCGGGAATCCGCCCGAGGAGACGATTCGTTGTATGAAGCAGATAGGCATGGGTGCCGTTGACCGGCATGATCATGGCCCGCTCTTCCCGCACAAGCTCACGAAAGATCGGCTGTTGGAGCGCGATGATGCTCAAGGTCGCGAGATCTTCCGCTGTCGAATAATGGTCTGGGCCGTCAAAGCCGCATCCGTTACTGAAATGCGTATCGAGTAATCCCAACGCCGCAGCCTTGTTGTTCATGAGTGTGACAAACTGCGCTTCATCGCCACCCACATGTTCCACAGCGGCCAAGCAGGCGTCATTGGCGGATACGATCAACATCGCCTTCAATAAATCTTCAAGTTTGAACACCTGGCCCGCCTTTAGCCGGAGGTGTGTCTTGTGCGCCCGAGCCGCTGCTGGACTCACGGTGACGAGATCGTTCAACTTCCCCTGCTCAAGAACCACAAGGGCGGACATGATTTTAGTGAGACTGGCCGGCGACAACCGTTTTCCCGATTCATGCTCATAGAGCACACGCCCGCTGTTCAATTCCTTCAGCAAAATGCTGTGTGCCGGCACGCGACGCCAAGGTAACGCCTGACTTTCTTGGCCGGTACTTTCCTCGCTGACCGTATGGACGTGTCTTGCCTTTCCGGTTCCACGTTTGGCTTGGGCCGTGGTGGGGACGAGGACCGTCATACACAGAGTCACCAAAGCGAGTTGGGCAATGACATATGATAGCCGAGACATCGTGGATGGCGTGCCGTTGCTCATAGAGTAAATGATTCTCGAACTTTGCTTCCCCGGAAGCCGCTGTCGATGACTTTGTGAAAGAATCGCAGAAGATCGGCGAGATCAATCCAGAATCCACAATTCAAACAGCGTGCATAGAGCCGACGATTCATGAGCGTATAGTGCCGCTCGACCATCATGAACCCCTTGCACTTCAAACAATCCATAGCCCCAATGTCCTAATACAGACCCTTCACCTGATTCGGTTCATGACCAACGCCAAGCAACCGGCCAAGAGACCTCCGCCGAAAATTGTCGTCCCGAACGAAAGGTAGAGACTCGCTCCGCCGCTCGGATGAGCCCCATCGAACAGGTCACGTACACCTCCCTGAACCATCAGGACGGAAAGGGTGAGGATTGCACCGATGCCGAACCACCACGAAAAAGATCTCACCGCTGTCCTCGTCCGGAGCAGTGAACAAGCTCTAACGCCGCTCCTGTCGGCCACTGTAGCCGAGGGGTACCGGACTGTCAAGCAGACAGCTTATTCGCCCGCACGTCCGGCGGCAAGACCTACAGGTTGACCCCTTGATTCTTCCGACGAAGAAGCGCCGGTCTTGGGAACCGAACCCGCTTTGAGCCCTCGATGAAGAAAAATCGAGACGCTCCCGTCGCCATTATCGGCAGTGACAAGTCCAGGCTCCTCGACCTCTTTTGTCATCACCCGATACAGCGCGATAGCGAATGGTCCCGCTTTGGTCCGATAGTTCCGCGGTGGATACTCGAAGGTCCCGTCCCCTCGGCCGAAGAGGATTGAGAGGTCGTTCGACTGTAAATTCACGATGGCGACATCGGTTCGACGGTCGCCGTTAAAATCACGGGCCAAGCCATAGTTGGGTCCGGCGTTGGCTCCTGAATCGCGGCCAGCTTGGAAGGTCGCATTCCCGTTCCCGAGGAACGTCGAAAAACTGTCCCGCTCTCCATTAATGACGAGCATGTCTTTGACATGATCATTATTAAAATCGGCAAAACTCACACCCAAGGGGCGTCTGCCGGAGCGATAGTCCGTCGGCTGTTGAAAGGTGCCGTCGCCGTTTCCAATCCAAATTGAGACGGCATTCGACATGGGTCCTCCGTTCGTGACGACGAGGTCGATTTTCTCGTCTCCATTGAGATCGGAGAAAGCGACCGAGGTGGGGGTATCCCCATATTCGTACTGTGCTCCATGTCGAAATTCTCCGTTGCCCTGTCCGAGAAACACCTTGATCTTGTCGTTGCGCAAGGCCACGACCAGATCGGCAATGTGATCGCCATTGAGATCGTCGCTGGCAATCGCGACCGGCGTGCGATGCACAGGATATTGCGGTCCTTCCTCGAATTTGCCGTCGGCGCGACCGAACAGGACGGCAATCTGGTCTCCACCGGCACAAGCCAATACGATATCCGGGTACGCATCACCGTTGAATAACCCGGTTGCCAGCGATCTCGGTTCCTGACAAACGTGCAGTTGCACCTGCTCATGGAAACTCCCATCTCCGTTTCCAATAAGAATCGACAACGTGTTACTGCTAACATTTGTCGTCACGAGATCAGTGACGCCGTCCTGATTGATGTCGAACGGGGTAACCGTCGTAGGGTTCTTGCCGACTTTGTAACTGGCAAAATAATAAAAAAGATCTGGCGGGACGTAGGGATCCTGTTTGGAGCACGCTATCCCGAGAAAGAGCAGAAAACCGCCCATCACGATGTGGCAGCAGGGCCTAACCAAGCATAAGCTGCCGTGTCGCTTCATGATTCGAATATTTCCTGACAACCACCTCAAGGAGCAGCAGGACCTCAACGTCGGCGTCTTCGAAGGCTCGCTAGTATACCGGCGGCGACTTTCTCGTGGCAATGAACATGCGAAGAGCCATACCTGAGCCCTGGCGCTTTTCTCCTCGACGTCTTCCGGACGGGGCCTTTGAAAATGGCACATGATCTGGGTTAGACTAAGCCTCTTTCGCAAGGAGGAGTCCATGGGTAAGACTGTCAAGATAGATATCACGATGTACGGCATCGCGGAGGTACTGCATTGGTGCCATGATCGGAACAAGGGCCGCATCTCCGGCGTAGATACAGCCGGCTTCGAAAAGATGAAGGCGTTGTTAGCTGAGAAGCCTCAGTCCGGCGACTACTTCACTTTGGATCAGTTCTGGAAGAAAAAGGTACCGTTGGAACTGACAGAAGGAGAAGTGGAATTGATCGACCGTTGCCTCTACGACATTCCGAACCTCGACAATGAGCCGCTCCCCCAGATCCGCCACAAGTTCTGGCCCCAGCAGGTCGCGTCACACTAACCGGCCTACGCTGCACGCCTTCTTCATGCAGCGTGGCCCATACCGATAAACGCGGTATGGGCCACGTGCTTAAAGACATCGACTGAGGAAGCTACAGCGTCCCCTCCCCCTTCAGATACCGGCGGAACCGGTCCATGAGCTCGGCTCCTAGTGTGCCGCCTTCCGGTTTCTTCGTATCCGGATCGGCAAAGTGGCCGCGGATTTCCTGTAATCGCTTTTCCGCCTGCTCGTTGCCCTGCAGCCGCTTGGTTTTCTCAAGGGCCGTGTCGAAGGCCTCGAACGTCAGTTCCTTGTATCCAAACGAGCGGATGCGTTTCACCGCCTTCATCATCGCCTGATTCCGGAATGTCGTCAGATGTTCGGAATCGATCTCTTTCAATCCCAGCTTGCGTGCCCGCCGCTCGGCCGCCTTGCGAATCCCGCTGCGCACGAAATCTGGCGAGGTCTGCAGCCGTTTCCAGGCTTCATCCGTCCAAGCGACTCTTTCTTGCGGCGCTTCCCACAATTGGACCAGCACCTGTTCATTGATCTGCGTGATGCCTTTTTCACGCGCCAAGTCCTCCGTGTCATGTTTCACCATGTCAGTGACGAATTCGACGGCGATCGGCGGTGACTGTTTGAGTTTCTCATCGAGAAGAGCCAGCGCTCCTTCGGTCCAGGGAAGCGGAGCGGCGGATGCTTCGTGCACGTCCCCCATCGCCTCGACCTTCTCGAACAGATCGACGTTCACTTCCATGTGGCCGCCTTCCTTGGCCACTTCCTCAGCGATCTGCTTAATCATCCCGCGCATGAATTCGGGCACCGTATTCAATCGCTCCTTCGCCGCCGCAGTCCAGGGAAGCCTGCCCTGGGCCATCGCTTCCGCGGCATCAGCCATGCCGGAAGCGCCGCCCATCCCGCCCATCATCTGGCTCTTGAACTGCTCGAGCATGGCTTCAGTGATCTCGGCATAGCCAAGTTCTCGGGCCTTCTTTTCAGCGAGCCGTCGGACCATTCCCCGCAAGAACATCGGGGCGCGCTCCATGCGTTTCAAGGCGCCTTCGGTCCAACGGACTTCGGTGACGACGACATCGTCGGAATCTGATGCGCTCATGATCGTCCTTTGGTCTTGTTACTGGTTCAGCAATTCCTTGAGTTCTTTGCCGGCCTTGAAAAATGGGACTTTTTTGGCGGGGACCGCCACGGTAGCGCCAGTCTTTGGATTGCGCCCTTCCTTCATGCGCCGCGACCGGAGACGAAAACTTCCGAATCCTCGGATTTCCGTCTTATCCCCGTTCTTCAACGAATCCCTGACGCAATCGAAAATCGTATTGACGACGACTTCCGCCTGCCGTTTCGTCAACGTCGTGACCTGCTCAGAGACACGCTCGATGATCTGCGCTTTCGTCATGTCCGACTCCCCTTTCGCTACGGCGAGCCCCGGTCGCCGTTTTGACCGAGTTAAAACGCCATGAGATACTTGAGACTGACGCCGGAGTAAAAATCCAACTTCGGAAACAGGACGGACAGCCGCGATTCGATGAGTTCCCTCATCGAAAAGCGCCGGCGTGGCTCCACGACTTTCGGCTCTCCTTCAATCCCGGCCAATCCGCCGCAAGCTGAATGGCATCCTCTAAATTCCCCAAGCTCATCCACCAAGCTTTGGCTTCTTTGGCCTGCCGGCCCGTGAAGATGCGGCCGTCGGCCAGCGCCTGAACCGTCGAGACTTCGAGCGCGCGCCCTTCCGCCACTGCCTCGATGAACTGCTTATGGACGTCGTCCATGACGGATTGAAGCAACGCCTGCTCCTCCACCGTCATTTTCCTGAGCGGCGAACCGACATCCTTGAACTTCCCGCTCTTGATGACGATGCCCTCGACCCCGATCTTTTTGAGCAGCCCTTCGACGTTAGCCGTCTCCATGATGACGCCGATGCTACCCGTCAACGTGCCGGGATTCGCGATGATGCGGTCGGTCGCCGCAGCAATATAGTATCCGCCGGAAGCCGCGACCGTTCCCATTGAGGCAATCACCGCCTTGTTGTTTTTATTCCGGACCCGCTGCACCGCATCGTAGATCTCTTGCGAAGGAACGACCCCGCCGCCCGGACTATCGATCCGCAAGACGATCGCTTTAACGGAGGGATTCTCACCGAACCGCTTCAACTCCGCCGATCGTCGATTGCGCATCCAGAATGACTCCTTCGACCCGAATCAATGCCACCCGATCCTCCATCGACAGGTCGAGGTCAGGGAATAAGATGTTCATCAAGAAGCAGCAGGCCCGATCCCGATTCCCAACAACCAGAGAACTCTTGCGGAATAGCGATCGCTTGGCCGGTTTACCTGAGGTATCGTCCGTCATGTGTTCTGCTCTTCAAGCCAGGGCGCCGCACGTCTGTCCCGGCCGGCGCCCGATGACTCACGTGACTATTTCTCGTCGTCCGCATGGACCTCGCTTGCGGCTCTGCTTCGCCGCACGGCCCAGGCTCTGATCCAGTGCGCCTTGCGAGGCATGGTATTCATCCACCTGCCGACGCTCGGAGTCCAGTTGATGATCGCGCAGGCTAAGCGCAATCTTCCGCTCCTCACGATCCACCTTGATGATCTTCGCTGTCACCTCATCCTGCAGCTTGAACTTCTCTTCGAGTTTCGCCGCTTTGATCTAGACCCGCCTCGCTGATGTGGATCAACCCTTCGACTCCCGCCTTCCAATTCGACGAAGATGCCGAAATCGGCCATCTTAGCTGACCTTCCCGGCAGCCGAATCCCCAACGCGGTAGCGACCAGGAATCTCGTCGTCCCAAGGATCTCGGCTAAGCTGCTTGTACCCAAGCGAGAGCCGTTCCTTTTCCTTGTCGATCCGCAAGACCACGGCTTCGACCTTCTGGCCCTTCTTGAAGAGTTCCGATGGATGCTTGATATGCTTCGTCCAGGACATGTCGGAAATGTGGATCAACCCGTCGATGCCTTCATCCAAGTCCGATGAAGGCTCCGAAATCGGTCAGGCTCTTCACCTTCCCTTCAATGCGGGTGCCGATCGGATACTTCCCTTCCACCATATCCCAGGGATTCGGAGCCGTCTGCTTCATGCCGAGCGAAATCTTCCGGCTGGCCGGATCCACGTTCAGCACCGCCGCTTCGACCTGATCCCCGATGGCCACGACACGAGAGGGATGGCGAACTTCGTGCGTCCAGGACATTTCCGAGACATGGACCAATCCCTCCACGCCCGGCTCAAGTTCCACAAATGCCCCATAGTCCGTCAGGCTCACGACGCGGCCCTTGACGCGCGTGCCGATCGGGTATTTGCCAGCGACATTCGGTCCAGGGATCGGCGGACTTCTGCTTCAGGCCGAGTGAAATACGGCCGGTCTCGCGATCGTACTTGAGCACGCTCACTTCGACGCGGTCGCCGACATTGAACATCTCCGACGGATGGCCAACACGGCCCCACGACATGTCCGTGATGTGGAGCAAGCCGTCGATGCCGCCGAGGTCGATGAACGCCCCGTAATCGGTGATGTTCTTGACCATGCCCTGGATCAACTGCCCTTCCTTGAGCGTCGCCAGCGTCGTCTGCCGCTTTTTGATCCCTGGTCTCTTCCAAGCAGCACGCGGCGGGAGACCACGACGTTGCCGCGGCGATGGTTGATCTTGATGATCTTCATCGGGAACGTGCGACCGACCAGTCCGTCGAGATCCCGCACCGGATGCAGGTCGATCTGCGATCCGGGCAAAAACGCCTTCACGCCGATGTCCACCATCATGCCGCCCTTGATCCGCGAGACGATCTTTGCCGTCGATGCTCTTCTCTTCATTGTAGAGCTTTTCAAGTTCTTCCCAAATCTTCATCTTGTCGGCTTTTTCTTTGGAAAGAACCAGATTGCCGTCGGCGTCTTCGCACTCCTCGATATACACTTGAAGCCGATCGCCAATCTTGATGTTCTGCAGTTCTTCGTGTGGAGAACTGATCGCTCGGGATCATTCCCTCCGACTTGTAGCCGATATCGACGACGACCTTGTCCTTGGTCAAGGCCACGACCCGGCCTTCCGTGATCGTACCCTCCTCGAGGTTTTTGAAGGTCTCCTCGTACAGGGCGGCCAACGCTTCGCGGTCCAACTGCTGCTCATTCGATTTCGAAACCGTACTCATGGGGGACTATCCTACTCTTCCGACAACTGTCGGGTGCTGATGATGAATGACACCGGAGCTCACTCAGCGTTGCGAGCGCCGGCATGGTGCGTGATGGTTCGGCGAGTCAACCCCGCCCAGTGCGGCAATCCGCTCCATCACCGTTCGACTGACCTCACTGATAAAACTGTTTCGACTCTCCGTTCTCCAGCCGGTGGTGCAAACGAAAGCGGTTCCCCGAACGAAACTGAGACTGGATGGAACCGCGGCCATTTGGCCCCTGCAGGCAACACCTCAAAAGTCCCTTTCAAATACGCCGGCACAACGGAGCAGCCGGTCTGCGCCACGATCATCCCTAATCCCGCCTTGGCCTCATGCAAATGTCCGTCAAGACTCCGGCTTCCCTCGGGAAAAATCACCACCACTTTTCCCGCTTTGATCAACGCCACCGCCCTCTCGAACGCTTTTCGGTCCAATCGGCCCAGCTTGAGCGGAATCCAGCCCAACCACTGCAAGATGCCCTTCACCCCGGGCATAAACAAATCGCTTCGACCCAAGATACCAAGCCCGCCTGCGACATGCCACAACCCAGCAGCGGAATGTCGAAATAACTGGCATGGTTTGCCGCCACAAGCAAACCGCCGCGCTTCGGCACGGTGCCGATAACGCGAAATCGAAAACAGAGCCAGGCGACTGCTCGCACGAGTACCCATAAGATCCCGTACACAACCGAACTCACAGCTTGGCCGTCACCACAGCCATCATCTGATCGACGACATCCTCCGCCGACAAAGTCGAGGTATCGATATGGTGTGCATCCTCAGCCGGAGCCAGCGGCGCCACAGCACGGGATCGGTCCCGATCATCGCGCCCGGTTATGTCGGCGCTCGTCTGTTCAATCGCCCCAGGTGACCCGCTGCAACAAGTTCCCGATGCCGACGTTGGGCACGAACGGTCGGATCCGCTTCGAGAAAAAATTTCACCGACGCGGAAGGGAACACCTTCGTGCCAATATCACGCCCTTCCGCCACCACGGAACCCCTCTGGCCAATCTGCCGCTGGACCGGCAGCAGCCAGGCCCGTACAGCTGGAATGGCCGATACGACAGAGGCCGCGGCCGACACTGCCGGAGTCCGCAATTCGTTCCGTCACGTCTTTGCCATTGACCGACACATACACGACCTTGTCTTTGACCTGTCATCTGGAGTGACAGCTTCGGCAGGAGCCCAGCGACCGCATGTGAGTCGTCCGGATTGAGACCGTTCTCCAAGACTGCCCAGGCCACAGACCGATACAGGGACCCCGTATCGAAATAAAGGTAACCCAACTGCGAAGCCAATAGCTTGGCCACGGTGCTCTTCCCAACCCCGGCCGGTCCATCAATTGCGACGATCATTCAGATTCGACTGCCTTTCTCTACTAGCGCCCTGTAATGCCGTCACCGAGACGACTGTCAATAATTCGAGAAGTGTGCGATGGAATCCCGGGAAGGATGTCTCAATACAGTCTGTATCATGCACCATCATCTCTTTCGATCCCGTCAAGCCCCCGATGGCAATCGACATCGCCACGCGATGGTCTCCATGGCTCTGTCCGTTTGTGCGGAGTCAAGCGACCATGTTCCTGGTGACGACCGAGGCCTTGGATGACCATCCCATCTGGTGTCTCCGTCATCTGCGCCCCCATAGCTCGCAGTTCCGCCGCCATCGTCGCTATCCGGTCACTTTCCTTCACCCGCAACTCTTCGGCCCCGGTAATAGTCGTCTCGCCTTCCGCAACGGCAGCAGCCACGCAGAGAATTGGAAACTCATCGATGGTCTGAGGAATCAAGTCAGGCCCGACCGCCACCCCATGAAGCGGAGCCGACTTCACACGAATGTCCGCGACCGGCTCTCCCGCCTGCGTCCCGCCGATTGAGCAACTGGATGTCCGCGCCCATGCGCTCCATCACTTCGAGCAGGCCGGTTCTCGTTGGATTGATCCCCAACGTTGGTGATCGTCACATCCGAGCCCGGCACGATCGTCGCGCCTACGATGAAAAAGGCCGCGGCAGACAGATCACCCGGCACAATCAATTCCGGCGCAGCCGTCCACCCGACAGAGGGTCGCCTTCCATCATCAACGTGAGTCCGTCTCGCTTGAGCGGAAGCCCATAAAACTGAAACATCCGCTCCGTATGATCCCGCGAGAGTCGTGGCTCCGATGAGGCGGGTCGTGCCTTTGGCAAACAGCGCGGCAAGCAGCAATGAGGACTTGATTTGTGCACTGGCCACCGGTGAAGCATAGGTGATCGCGCGGAGCGTCGTGCCCGTGACGGCCAAGGGAGCAAGTTCACCGCCCTTGCGCCCGGCAATCGTCGCGCCCATTTCGCGCAGAGGCTTGACGACGCGTCCCATCGGACGGCGGCGAATCGACTCATCGCCAGTCAGCACGGTGAAAAAGTCCTGTCCGGCCAAGCAGGCCGGTCAGCAGACGAATGCCCGTGCCGGAATTCCCGCAATCGATCATGCTGCCAGGCTCGGCAGTCCCCACAGTCCTTTCCCATGCACGCGCAGTTCCTCAGTCGTTTCATCGATCGTCACACCCAGCGCCTGCAACGCGCGCATCGTATTGAGACAGTCTTCTCCGCGACAATAGTGCTCGACTGCTGCCGACCCCCTCAGCCAGCGCCGTCAGAATGATGGCGCGATGGGTGATCGACTTATCGCCCGGAACGGCAATCGTTCCCCGTAAGCGGCTCGCCCGGTGTGATCGTCAACGAAGCCATACGTCTCTCTACTCCGGACAGGCAGGGTTTCGCGGGAAACTTCTCCCGCTCCTGCTTCGCCCGTTCCAACTCCTTCTCGATGCCGGCTGCGTCGCCCGCTCGAATTAACTGCTTCAATTCGCCCAACGATCGTTCATAGGCTTCGATAAATGCCGTGACCATTGTCCCGGTTCCAGAGAAAAATATCGCGCCACATTTCAGGAGAACTGGCGGCTATCCGGGTCGTATCCCGCAAGCCGCCACCGGAATGGCCCGCCAGATCAAGTGAGGGCACCTGCGTCACGAATATCGATCAAGGCGTTCATCAAGGCAAATGCCGCCACATGTGGCAAGTGGCTCACGGCTCCGAGGATCTTGTCGTGCAGATGCGGATCCATCGTGAGCACGATCGAGCCAGTTTCCTGCCACATGTTGCGCACCTGCTCGAGCGCCTGTGGTCCGTCTTTTTCGTCGGCGTCATGATGCAGCGCGCGCCCGCGAACAGGTGATCCGATCCCGCAGCCACACCGGTTTTTTCCTTCCCGGCAATCGGATGCGCCCCGACAAAATGGACGCCGGCCGGCATCGCCCGTTCCGACTGTTCCACCAGCATACCCTTCACGCTGCCGACATCGGTCACGATCGCGCCGTGTTTCAAGCAGGACGCCCACTCCTTCAAATGCCGATCATAGGTATCGACCGGCGTGGCCAAGACGACGAGATCGGCATCCCTCACTCCCTCTTTGGGGTCTACGACGTAGCGATCGATCGCACCAAGCTCGACGGCGGTCTTCGAGTTTTCAATACGCCGTCCAACTCCGATGACGCTGGAGCCAACCCCTTCCGACGAAGAATCATGCCGAGCGACCCGCCGATCAGCCCCACCCCGATAATCGTCGCCTGGTTGAAATGCAGCGCCATATCTTCATAGTGGACCGATAGCTGAGCCTGGAGAACTGAGCGTTCAGCGCCATCGATTACACTTCTCTTCCGACCGCCACGGCAATTTTCCGCATGTCCTGCATCAATTCTTTGAACTTGGTCGGCTTGATCGATTCTTCCCCGTCACACAATGCACATTCCGGATTCGAATGGACTTCGATCAGGATGCCGTCGGCGCCGGCAGCGACCGCGGCCTTCGACATCGGCGCCACCAGATTCCATTTGCCGGTGGCATGGCTGGGATCCACGATGACCGGCAGATGCGAGAGTTCTTTCAACGTCGGAATCGCGGCAAGATCGAGCGTATTGCGATATTGCGTTTCGAATGTCCGGATCCCGCGCTCGCAGAGCATGACGTTCTGATTTCCGCGCGACATGATGTATTCCGCCGACAAGAGGAATTCCTTGATCGTCGCCGACAGTCCGCGCTTCAACAGCACCGGCTTGTCGTAGGCGCCGACTTCCTTCAGGAGTTCAAAATTCTGCATGTTGCGCGCACCGATCTGGATGATGTCGGCCTTCTCGAGAAACAACTCGATGTCGCGCGTGTCCAGAATCTCGCTGACCACCGGCAACCCGGTCTGTTTCTTCGCCTCAGCCAGATAGTCCAACCCTTCGCGGCCCAACCCCTGGAACGAATAGGGCGAGGTGCGTGGCTTGTAGGCGCCGCCGCGAAGAATGCTCGCTCCGGCCGCCTTCACCTCATGAGCAATACCGACGGTCATTTCCAGCCGCTCCACCGCGCAGGGTCCCGCCATGATCGACCAGCTTGTTGCCGCCGATTTTGACTCCGCCCACATCGATGATCGTGCCTTCTTTCTTGAACTCCCGGCTGACCAGTTTCCAGGGCGCGAGAATCGGCAACACACTTTCCACGCCGGGCAACGCCGTGAGCGGCTGGTTATGCAGAATCCGATCGTCGCCGATGACCCCGATGATCGTCCGTTCCTGACCGGTCGAGAGTTGCGACTTCAATCCCAGCTCGCGAAGCCGATCGATAATGTGATCGACTTCCCGTTCCGATGCATCCGGTTTCAACACGATGATCATGTTGCCCTCACCCTTCGTTCAGCCCGCCTGGAACACCCGCTTGAGCGCAGCCAAGGAATTTCCTGATTTTCTTCTGCCAGGCCGATGGTCACCCGAACCATGCGCCCCTCGATATGACGAACGATGACGCCCTGCCGCAGCAGGGCCTCGAATACCGCGTCGGCCGTCTCGTCCGACATCGAAATACACAAAATTGGCTTCGCTCGGGATCGGCGCAAACCCGAGCGCGGTCAACCCCTTCACCACCTGCTCCATCCCAGCTCTGATTCACCGCTCGACTCCGCGCCACATGTTCGTCGTCGCCCAGTGCGGCGAGCGCGGCACGCTGCGCCAGGCTGTTGGCGTTGAAGGGCGGCCGGACGCGGTTCAAGCATATTGGCGATCTCCGCTGTCGTCACGCCATAACCGATTCGCAATCCTGCGAAGCCATAGATTTTCGAAAATGTCCGCAACACAATGGCATTCCGCCCTTGCTTCACATAGGCCATGGAATCCGGAAACTCCGGATCTTCGGACATACTCGTAATAGGCTTCGTCGAACACCACGACGACATGCTCCGGCACGCGCGCGAGCAGCCGTGTCGACCTCATCGGCCGAGCACCATCGTTCCGGTGGGATTGTTGGGATTACAGAGGAACAGCAGCCGCGTCCGCGCCGTGATGGCATCCGCCATCGCGCTCAAGATCGTGCCGCCACTGCTTCAACGGAACGATCACGGGCTTTCCGTGGGCCGCCATGACCTCCATCTTGTAGATGACGAAAGTCTGATCGGCCATGACCGCTTCATCGCCTGGGGACAGGAACGTACGGGCGAGCAGGCCGAGGATTTCGTCCGATCCGTTGCCGAGAATGACCTGATCCGAGGTCACCTTCCATCGATCCGCCAGCGCTTCGCGCAGGCGAAACGCGCCGCCGTCGGGATAGCGATGCAGCGTCGCAGTTCCCTCGCTCAACGACGGCCAGCGCTTTCGGCGAGGGGCCTAGCGGATTCTCGTTGGACGCCAGCTTAATCACGCGTGCGAGACCCAGCTCACGCTGCAGTTCCTCAATCGGCTTCCCGGGAACATAGGGACTCAGCGAGGCGATATCTGGATGAACGTTCAGTGACATGGCATCAACTGTGGGCCGGATAGGAGCCGAGGACTTTCATGAAGAGGCAGCGGCCGGTGATTTCTTCGATGGCCCTCTTGACCCGCTCTTCCTCAATATGCCCTTCGATATCGACGAAGAAAATATACTCCCAGGCTTTGCGCCTGGAAGGACGCGATTCGATCTTGGTCATGCTCAGGCCATGAGAGGCGAAAGGCCGGAGCAGATCGTACAGGGCGCCGACTTTGTCTTTCATCGACAGCATCAATGAGGTCTTATCTTTTCCCGTGCGCTCGGGCGGCTTCTGCGACAAGACTAAGAAAGCGGGTCAAGTTGTTCAGATTATCTTCGATTCGCGACTTGATGACCTTCAAGTCCATACAGCTGGGCCGCCAACTCCGATGCAATGGCGGCGACGGAGGGATCTTCCAGGCACATCTCCGCGGCACGGGCCGTGCTCGCCACTTCCGAGACTGGCACATGGGGCAAGTTGGTTTCCAACCAATTTCGGCATTGGGCAATGGCATGGGGATGAGAGTGGATTTTCTTCACCTCTTCCATCACGCCGGACTTCGACATCAAATGGTGGGAGACCTCCTGGAGCACTTCGCCATAGATCAGGAGATTGGAATCGATGAACATATCGAGCGTGTGGTTGACCACGCCTTCTGTCGTATTCTCGATCGGGACCACGCCGAAATTCGCTCGCCCCCGCTCGACCTCACTGAATACTTCCTTGATGCTATTGACCGGAATGTACTGGGCGGACGACCCGAATTTCTGCATGCAGGCCATATGCGTAAACGTCGCCCTGGGACCGAGATAGGCCACCTTCTGAGGGCCCTCCAGAGAGAGGGAGGCGGACATGATTTCTCGATAGACCGGCCGAATGGCCTCGGATGGAAATGGCCCGGTAGTTCTGTTGGATGAGGCGCTCGATTATCGCCGCCTCCCGCGCCGGGGTATGGAGATTGGCATCCGCATCCTGCTGTTTTCTTGAGCTTGCCGATCTCGACGACGCTTTTCGACCGCTCATTGAGCAGGCGCAAAATCTCATCATCGATGCGATCGATCTCTTTCCGATACTCGGAAAAGTCTCCGGGCATACTAACCCCCTCTTCCCGTGCCCATGAGGCGGTCACCCGTCCATCGGCAGGAATGGCATAAGCTAAGTAAGAAATGATACAGGAACCATTCCTGGCAATGCAAGGAGACCCTCAGACTTTCAGGAGCTTGCGTGACGTTCCAGGCGTCCGTTGAAATCTATCGCCATCAGAAGGACTTGACAGGGGCCAGACGCATGCACGAGAACAGGAGCGATGGTCGGTCTCTTGAAATGATCGAAGGCCAGCTTTGTGGCTTGGCGGCCGCGGCCGGTTCGTTCGAGGAAGCCGGCCTGAATCAGATAGGGCTCATGGACATCTTCGAGGGTGCCCTTGTCTTCCTGCACTGCGGCAGCCAGGGATTCCACCCCGACCGGTCCTCCTGCGAACTTGTCGATGATGGTCAGGAGAATCTTCCGATCCATCTCATCAAACCCCGCCGTATCGACGCCCAGCCAGGCGAGCGCCTCCTGGGCAACAGTTTGGTGATCCGTCCTTCCGCCTTGACCTGCGCATAGTCGCGCACCCGTTTGATAAGCCGGTTGACGATGCGAGGGGTGCCGCGAGCACGACCGGCAATTTCCTGCGGCTCCGGCTCGGATCGATCGGGATCCCGAGCACCCCCGCCGAGCGTGTCACGATGGCTCTGCAGCTCCGCCGGCGAATAAAACTCCAGCCGATGGACGAGGCCGAATCGGTCCCGGAGCGGCGAGGTCAGCGCGCCGGCCTTGGTCGTGGCCCCCACCAGCGTAAATCGGGGCAGTTCCAATTTGACCGTTCTGGCTGCAGGTCCCTGGCCGATCGACGAGATCGAGCTGAAAGTCCTCCATCGCTGGATAGAGCGCCTCTTCGACAGAGGCAGGCAATCGGTGAATCTCGTCGATGAACAGAACATCGTGCTCTTGGAGATTCGTCAGGATCGCCGCCAGATCGCCGGCATGGGCCAAGACGAGTCCGGAGGTCGAGCGCAGAGCGCCCCCCATCTCACGAGCAATGATGTGGGCGATGGTGGTCTTGCCCAGCCCGGGCGGGCCATAAAAGATCGTGTGATCGAGCGCTTCTCGCCGCTGCTTCGCCGCCTCGATGCAGATCCGCAGCGACTCTTTCATGCGCTCCTGGCCAACGTACTCCTCGAGTGTCTGCGGACGCAGCGGCTTGCTCGATGCTGCGCTCTTCGTCTGTCATCTGCGGCATGCACGACTCGCTCGGCTCATGATTGCTGGATCTCCGCTGCGACTTATTTCTTCTCAGGCGTCCGGAATGTATTTCGGCGGCGGCGGCAAGGCGCCTTGGCCTGGAGTTGGCTGTACTACCGCAATCAGGCGGACAGATCTTGCCGCCTTGGGTCGGATCCGGAAGGTTCAGCTCCATCTTCTCCAGCTGACATTGTGAAAGCCGTCCCCCGTCTTGATTCCGCAACGAGCCGGCACTGAGGAGCTGCCCATCTCTCGATAGCCCTCGGGGCAGGACCCGCAGACGGGCAACATATTGGCCCCCAATGGGACACACTGGACGAGCGTCGGATCTCCGTCTTTGCATATCTCCGGAGCTCGGTCACGCCTGTCGTGGCATAGCCTTCAGGACATTTCCCGCAGGTCTTGCGGATGCTTTTCGGCTCGCCAGGCGCTTCGTCGGCCGCCTGACAAACATCGAGTTGAAGGAGCACCATAGCACCGAGTATCAGGATCCACAGGGTAGAACGCTGAATCGAATCCGTCATGCGTCATCACCCCTTTGCCAGTTCTTTCAACTTCACGAATCAGTTCTTGAAGCTCAACGACTCGGACCGTGATTTCCGAACCTGTTTCAGCGCTTCTTTGCATCTGATGCCACGATAGCCCAAATTGGTCAGCGCCGAAAGCGCGTCGTCGAAGATTTCGTCTTGTCCGGTGGTGACACGGTCGGGAGGATGCGCACCCCGGATGGAGTTTTATCAATTTGTCTTTGAGTTCCAACACAAGACGGCCAGCCGATTTCTTCCCGATGCCTGGAACCGTTTCAAGCTTTTCGACATCACCCGATTGGATCGCCGACACCAGATCGGACACGGGCAGCGCAGACAAGATGCCCAGGGCCGATTTTGGGCCGATCCCGGAGACGTCATCAGCAGCACAAAGGCTTCTTTTTCCTGCGGGTCTGAAACCCGAACAATTGAATGGCGTCTTCTCGGACATGGGTATGAATGCTGAGCGAGATGCTGTCGTTGAGATTGGGGAGGCTGTAGTAGGTGCTGAGGGGAATAAAGACTTCGTATCCGACCCCCTGGACATCGAGGGCCAGATGGGTCGGCGCCTTAAAGGCCAATCGGCCTGTCAGGAGGGCGATCATGCGTCGATCGGTGGAGACTCCGGGCGCGAAGACGGGATGGACGTTATCCGGCTGCCGCCGCAGCGACTTTCTCCATCACGTCGTCGGGAATGTCGAAATTCGCATGCACCTTCTGCACATCGTCATGCTCATCCAGAATTTCCATGAGCTTGAGCATTTGCTCGGCGCCCTTTTCTTCTAACTTGATCGTGTTCTGGGGAAGATACGTGATCTCCGCCAGGGACGGTGTCGATCTTGGCATCGGCGAGCGCTTTCTTGACGGCTTCGAAATCGTGCGGGATCGGTGATCACTTCAAAGCTCTTCTCGCCGACCTTCACATCCTCCGCTCCCGCATCGAGCGCCAGCGAAAGCAGGGTATCTTCATCGACCTTCCCTTTCTCAATCGTGAGGAGTCCTTTCTTATGGAACTGCCAAGACACCGCGCCGGCTTCCGCCATGTTTCCATGATTTTTTGTGAGGACACTTCGGATCTCCGCAACGGTCCGATTCCGGTTGTCGCTGGTGATTTCGATCAGGAGGGCCGTACCGCCCGGCCCATATCCTTCGAGGGAAAACTCTTCATAACTCACGCCGGGCAATTCACCCGTCCCCCGCTGAATCGCCTTTTTCAAGGTATCGCCAGGCATGTTCGCTTCTTTCGCCTTGGCGATCGCCAGCCGTAAGCCGCGGATTGGCATCCGGGTCGCCACCCGTCCGAGCCGCGATTGCAACTTCTCGAATGATGCGCGTGAAGATCTTTCCGCGTTTGGCGTCTTGGGCCCCTTTATGTCGTTTGATGGTCGCCCAGTGGCTATGTCCGCCCATGGTCCGCTCCGTTCAGCCGGTGCAGAAAAGACCGGCTTGTCCGTACCAACAATCGCGCTTACTTTAAAGGAGTACAGGTAGCACAGGGTTTGGAAGGGTGTCAATTACGGGAAGGCGGAGGATGGGAGCTTATTCGGAATAGATGAATAGTTGCGCGCCGATCAATAGTAGCAGCCCAGCCCAGAGCCATTCCCATTTCCGCGAGGCTTCCGCATAAGGATTAAACCAACTGGAGAAGAGTTTGGACGAACCGGCCGTAACGGCCATTGTTCCCATGATGGCGTGATGCATCGCAATCTTCTGGGCCGAGGGATGGATACCATGCGAGTGGTCGAATAACATAAGACCGCCAACGATGGCCATCAACGGAAGAGGAGAGGCCCAGGCTCGATGTCCCATCCGGCCCAACCGCCGAAAGAGTTCCACGCTCCCCACGCCAAGGGCCATAAACCCGTAGATCTTATGTTGGAAGATCTCAGGGTCATGCCCGAAGAATGTTTCATTGAAGCTGAGCGAGCCGATCGGCCAGGCTTCGTGATCGCTCCAAATTATGACGAACAGGCCAGAAAACAACATCGCTGAAGGGAGTAGCAGTCTGGCCCAGCCCAGCGAAGACAACCGCATCACGTGACTCAACTCAGCGATTCCCATTAACATCACCAGCAAGCCGGCGATGTGATGGTTTCGTTCCGAATAGGCAACCCCTTCAGCAGAACCTTCCCAGGCACCTGATGCTGGTCCACTGTGCTGATGGCCATGCTCCAATGCTGAAACACGAATATGCGGTCCCATTTGGGCGAATAGCTGAGGGACCACGAGAAACCACGTTAGCACTGAACCGAGCAAGAGACTAAGCGCCATTCTGAAGTACCACCCTGTGCTCATGACGACTCTTTGATGGGCAATAGAAAGGCCCATCCGGTTCACCGGATGGGCCTTAACTTTATGTATGCGATCGCCTTTGCGGACCTTGCCACATTGTTACTGTATCGTGCAGCCGTTATTGGAAACCGCTGGTTCATCCCCTTGGGACCAGCGGAACATCCCCTAGGAAACGTTATGGATGATGGTAGTCTGTAAAATGTACCCTCACCTAGTTGATGTGGGCAACGTTCACACTGGCATACCATCGCGCTGCGCGCTACATGAACTTCATAAACTTGTCTTTGGCATCATCCATGACTTGAGCCGTGATCGTCGCCACGCCACGTTCTTTTGCCACCCGCTCAATCTCTTTACGGGCCATCGGACGGATGAAGTCGGGTATGTTATCGAGCCGCTGCTCGGCCTCAGGCGTCCAGGCCATCCCGTTGGGTGAGTCATTCTTGGAATCGTCCATGACTTGAACGTAATGGTCTTGTATCCCTGCTTGCGAGCGAAGGCTTCGACACTGCTTTGCACCATCGGCTTCACAAAGGCGGGAAGCCGATCAAGTTTCTCCTTCGCATCGGCGGTCCATGTGAAATCCGAGGTTGCCCGGACTTCCATGTGCCGGCTTTCCGCTGGACGTCAGTCCCATTTCCGCCACCATCGCGGAGAACGGGACAGCCGCCGCTGGATTTTTCTCCAGCTTTTTCACGGTGTCGCAGCTGACGCGCCACCGGCTGCCCGCCCTGGATCTTTTCATTCAAATAGGCCGCCATCTGGCCGGAGCCGGCTTGCGCTTCTTCCTTCAGCGTGCCCCGCGTCATCTCAAAGGGCTCAGCCGCCATGGTCCGACCACCTAACTTCACACCGAGCGAGCTGACCATCTGCGTTTCGCCGGGATTGGTCACCATCGAGAACTTGGCATTGCAGGACGGGCAGCCGAAAAACACGCCGAGCGACCCCTCGCCGGGCTTTTCGACCTTCTCGAAGTTCATATAGGTTTCACAGTTGAGACACACAAATTTCATGGCAACTCCTCTCAGATCGCACATCACAATTTTTCCGCCAACACCTTCTTGTAATCCAGCAGCGTCCTGATCCGTCCCGCGATTTCCTGATACCGCTGAATGGTCGGATAGGTTTCGTCCAGCAACGGCTCGCCCTTGTCAAACGTGCGGGCGAGTTTTCGATCGAAGGGAATCCGCCCGAGCAGCGGAAGATCGAGTGCTTCGCACATGGCGTCGGTGTTGCCTTCGAACAGCTCGTTCAGCTTCGCCACAGGAAGGACAGCGATACTCGCTCATGTTCTCGACGATGCCGAGCACCTTGATGCCCATATCGCGGGCATAGGTCACCGATTTCTGCACGACGTCCGAGGCCACTTCAGAAGGCGTCGTCACGACGATTGCACCGGCCAGATCGGGGATAAACCCGGCGATGACCGGTGGCTTGTCAGCGGCGGCGCCGGGCGGCAGATCGGCCAGCAAGTAGTCCAATTCGCCCCAGACCACATCTGCCAGAAATTCGCGGATCACGTTCATTTCCATTAAGCCCAACCAGACCGGGCTCACGTCCATCGGACCTTTCCAGCGCACCGGCGAAGCATCGTCCGAGGAAGAAATCCATCGAAGCGACTTTGACACCGAGCGGACCGACTGGGAGGAATCGCCCCTTCCGGCGTCATCGTCAATGATCGCCCATGGAGTCCTAACATTCGCGGAACACATGGACCATTGAGATCCACATCCAGGAGGCCGACTCGCGCATGCTGACGGGCAAAGGCGAGGGCCAAGTTGACGGTCGTCATGCTCTTACCGACTCCGCCTTTCCCGCTCATGACGACCAGCTTGTGCTTGATGCCGGCCATGCGGGCCTGGACCTGCTTCGTCTGCTCCGTAATTTGCTGGACGACCTTGGCGTCGTCGGAATACCTCAGCCTGCCAAGAATAGCTTTCAGATCTTTTTCAGGAGCCACGACATCCCTTCGGTGACAGGATAAATTAGGAGGGTGGTACGGTAACACAGCGGTTTCTTGGGAGTCAAACCATCAAAGGGGAAGAAGCCTTGTAGATTCAGAGGTGTCCACGATTTGTTCGGAATTAAATTGAGTACTGAAATGTCGGCTTTGCCCCGATCGCCTGAGCCAACACACCTCGTCGTTTCAGCTCCTCCATAATGCGCTTGGTGGCCGCATCGAAATCGGCCGGTCCGGATAGGACAATGTCTGTATTGGGCGGGGCCTCTTCAGGCGTCTTGCTCATATGAACGGCAATGACCGGCGTGGGATGCACGAGGGTCCGAATCGCCTGCGACAGCCTCGATATAGGCCATGCCGAACGGATTGGTTGTCGAGACGACAATCAAGCCGGTATCCGCCAGGAGCCGGGCGACTTCTCCATAACGCCGGGCCATTTCTGTCGTCTGCCCTCGCTCACCGCCTAACAGGTCTGCGTCCAGTCCTCGCCGAAGATTGTCCCCGTCCAGCAAATAGGCATGGCGGCCGTCCGCGACCAGCCTCGCCTCGAGCCTTTTCGCCAGGAACGACTTGCCGGTATGCCGCCCACCGGTGATGAGCACGATAGCGGCTCGATGACCGTATTGTTGCGCCCGCTCCTCGATGCCGACTTCCCCCTTCACCCAGGCAAAATCACGTCGACGCGCTTCTTCGCGGAGAAATTCCTGATCGTCGCGGATCATTTCGGTCACGATCCCGCCGCCGGCAATGTCATATTCATCGACGAGGACAAATCGGCCGGTCGCCTCAAACGACGAAGACAGATCGAACGCCACCGGAGCCTTCGCCCGCAAGCGTCAGCTCCGCCACCTGATTGCTGATTCACCGTTACGCTGCCCTGCTGCTGATCCAAATCCATCGTGTCGATGATCCGGTGAATCGACGCCACCTCGCAATCCACTTCCTTGGTGGCCACTCGCAGCATGATACTTCCGGCCCGTTTCCAGCGGGCGCTTCCCCAACCAGAACAGGTTGGCTCTGAAGGCAGTCGAGACGAGGGGCAACTGCTCCTGATGCGTGGCAATCTCTCCTCGTTCGACGAAAATCTGTTCATCGAGTGTGATCCCGACGGACTGGCCCGCTTCTGCCTCCGTCGGAACGGGATCGATATTGAACGCCTCGACCGATCTGATGTTGGCCCGTTTGTTCGACGGTGAGAACACCAGGTGGTCGCCGACCTTCAATCGCCCCGCTGTAATGCGGCCGGCGAGAATGCGGCGGGCATCGAACTTATAGACATCCTGCACGGGGAACCGCAGCGGCTGCTCAGATCGCACCGGTCTCCTTCTTGAAAGGACTGAGCGTATCCAATACGGTCGGGCCGCTATACCACGCCATCGGCTCGCTTCGATTCGCAATATTATCGCCGAGCTTGGCACTGACCGGAATGATCTGTTCCGGCACCGCCCTGAACTGCCCGAGAAACTCCCGATACTCTTTCTCGATCCCGTCGAAAACATCCTGCCGATAGCCGACCAGATCCATCTTGTTGACGACGACGGCGAACTGGCGCACGCCCAGGAGCGACAGCAGATAGCCATGTTTCTTGGACTGTTCCTTCACGCCCTCCAGCGCATCGATCAGCAGCAACGCCGCTTCGGCCCGCGCCGCACCAGAGATCATGTTCTTGAGAAATTCCTTGTGCCCCGGCGCATCGATGATGATGTATTGCCGGCCCTTCCAGCATGAAGAACGTCCGGGCCGTATCGATGGTGATGCCCTGCTCCTGTTCTTCAAGAAACGCATCGAACAAGAAGGCGTACTCGAACTCTTTGCCCTGCTGCCGGCAAATGGCCTGCACCTTTTCCAGCTTGCCATCCGGGAACGAACCGGTGTCGGCATAGAGACGGCCCAGCAAGGTGGACTTGCCGTGATCGACGTGCCCGACAATGACGATGTTCAGATTTCCGATGGTTTCTGTGTTTGATTGTCCATAGTCGTTTCTTATGAGGATGATCAAAAGGCCATCCATGCGAGGCCGAGGCGAGTCGAACCGGAGAGCGTACCCTCTGCGGTACGTTGAGGATTTCGATGAGCCGAGAACGAAGTTGGGGGTCTTTTCATCATCCTCCTACATGTACCCGTCTTTTCGGAGCAGCTCCATTCCTCGCCCTTCATCCTGCGCGCGGCCCGATCGCTCTGCCACCGTCGTGTGCCGCAACTCCTCAATGATGTCGTCGACGCGTCTTGGCCGTCGACTTGATCGGCGTCGTGCAGGGCGCGCAGCCGAGACTGCGGTAGCGGGTCCCGTCTCCCTTGTCGAGATAGAGATCGATGAAGGGAATGTTTTCGTGCTTGATGTATTCCCAAATATTGATTTCCGTCCAATCCAGCAACGGATGGATGCGGATGTGGGTGCCTGGAGGAAACGTCGTCTTGAATTGATCCCAGAGCTCCGGCGGCTGATCGCGGAAATCCCAATCGCCATGTTTGTCGCGGGGCGAGAAGTAGCGCTCCTTGGCTCTCGTCCCTTCCTCGTCCGCCCGCACACCGAGAATGACTCCGGTATAGCCCTTTCTGCTCAATCAATTGCTTGAGCCCATTGGTTTTCAGGGCCGTACAGCAGGCGACGCGGCCCAGCGTATGGTTCATGCCTGCCGCAAGCGCTTCCTTGTTTTGCCCCACGACCAAATTTAGACGCCATTCGCGGGCCAGGCGATCTCGATATTCGATCATGGCGGGAATCTTGTAACTCGTGTCGACGTGAAGCAGAGGAAACGGAACATGGCCGAAGAAGGCCTTGCGGGCGAGCCACAGCAGCACGGTCGAATCTTTCCCCATCGACCAGAGCATGGCCAGGTTGTCGAAATGCTTATAGGCCTCCCGCAGAATGTAGACACTTTGATCTTCGAGTTGACGAAGGTGTTTCACGGACGCGATCCTCTTTTGTCAGTTTAAAAATGTCGGCCCGCGGCAGCCACCGGCTCCTGGCTGAGCGATTCCAGTTTTCTGGCTGCGGCGCCATCCTCGATCGCGCGACGGGCTAGGGGTACACAATCAGCCAATGAAGGACCCTTTGCCAGCCGCATAGAGGAGCAGCGCCGCGTTGAGCAAAACCCAGTCGCGCTGGCCGCCTTGAATCTGGTTCTGAAGAATCCGTCTGAGAGATCCGCTTCCTTTTCTCGCTGGTTCGGGAGGAAACCCCGCCATGTCGCGCGACGTGCCCGGGCATCAATCCAACATCTTTCGGCGCCAACGAGAGCGGTGTGATCCGCTCGTCGCGCAATTCCAAGACCCTTGTGACCGCGGCAATCGACAACTCCGGATCGCCCTCGACGCCTCTGACCACCAGAGCCCGGGAGCGCCCAGCATCCGCAACACTTCAGCAGTCTTTTCAAAGTGGGGAGGATGGGACAGCCCGACGACCTGCGAGGCTGCACGAGCCGGATTCAAGAGCCTCGCGATCGGATGAAAGACATTCCGCACGCCGAGTTCCTGGCGCATCTCCAAAAACCGATAGAGCGGCGGATGATAGAGCGCGATGTCGAGATAGGCGAATCCTTGCCTCGCCACCACCTCGGCCACGACTTTCGGCTCCATATCGATCGGCAATCCCAAGGCTTTGAGCACCCCGCATTGCCCGCGACGACCGGGAATACCGTCATACCCGTGCATCAAAACCGACGCGCCCGCCGACGCCGCGACGATCGCAGCTCCGGCCAAGGGCATGAAAGGTTTCTTGCTTCCCCGCATAGCTCGGCAGATCCACGACGCCCGAGTTCTCGCGGGATCGGCACAGGGGCGCAACGTATGACCGCGCCGCGGCGGTCAACGATGCCAGTTCGGTGACGGACTCCATCTTGAATCGCATCGCCATGAGAAAGGCGCCCACCTGCGCCGGCGTGGCCTCCCCTTCGATCAGCGCCTTCATCGCCCGTTTCGCTTCGTCCCAGGTGAGGTCTTTCGAGGCCTTCTGGCCCCTTGGCGATTTTCGCGATAAATTCCTGCATACGACATCACGTAGCCTTGTGGAGCCCGCACTCCGTCTTGGTAAAGTTTTTCCACCGTCCGGCGCGGGGATCTTCGCCCGGCATCACCGGGCTCGTGCAATGGGTGCAGCCGATACTCGGATAGTTGCGGTCATGCAATTCGTTGTAGGGAACTTCGTAGACATTGATGTAGGTCCAGACGTCGTCCCAAGTCCATTTCGCGAGGGGATTCACTTTGACCAACTGAAATTTCTGCATCCCACTCGATCAGTTTCGCATTGGCTCTCGTGGGCGACTGATCCCGCCTGATGCCGGTGATCCAGGCGTCGAATCCCTTGAGCACGCGAGTGAGCGGCTCCACTTTCCGCAGCTCGCAACATCGATCCGGATCGGCGGCCCACAGCGCCTCGCCATGTCTGCGCGGCCTGCTGTTCCGGCGTCAGCAATGACTTCACCTGTATGACCTGCTGCGGCTTCAAGCCATACTGCTCAATCATGCGATCCCGCGTGGCATAGGTCTCGGGAAAGAGAAAATCCGTGTCGAGATAGAACAGCGGCACCGATGGATCGATGCGGTGGACCATGTCCACGAGCACGACATCCTCCGCTCCGAAACTGCAGGCCAGCACGATCTTCGGCGCATACCGCTCGATCGCAGCAGCCAACACTTCCTGCGGCTGCTTCGCTTCGAACGACTCCCCCCATGCGTGAATTTCTTCTGATGATAGTTTCGCCATTTACATTCTTCTAGCACTCAACAAGCGGCGGAGTGATGAGTCCCGACTGCGCGCTCACCTTCCACTTTTTCGACCAGGATCCGATAATGCGCCGCGTCAGGCTCCAGCGGTTCCTGGAGCAAGCAACAGATGCCCGTCGTTTTTCAAACTCATCGGCACATTCTTGATCGGCTCACCCGCATCCAGCCAGACTTCCAACTGTTCGCCCGCATCCATCATCTCCAGTTTCAGCTTGGTCTTCACATAATTCAGCGGGCAGGCCACCCCGCGCAGATCATAAACCGGCGCGCCGGTTGGCGCAGGAGCGGCTGGATACAACCGGCTTGACCGTCTGGACCGCCCTGGTCGTAGCCTCCGTCTTCCTTGCCCGCCGGCGCCAATTTGAGATCTTTGCCCATCTGCTCCGTGGCAGCACGACAGGCATCGACGAATCCTTTGGCAAACACCATCTTGTCGCGAGCCGATTCCGCCGTTGTCTCCTTCGGACCCAGATCGCCGACCTTCTTCCTCAGTTCCCGATACATCGCAGGAACGATGCCCTTTTGTGCAATCCGGCTGTCGAACTCGATGAAGGTTTCTGCGTCGGTCGACGGCTCAAGTCCTTCCGTCACCAAGCAAGCGCCTTGGCAGCAGCCAACACCGCGCGATAGGACTTGTTCACCGACACGGCATATTGATGGTTATCGACAAGCAGTTTCGCCTGATAGAGTTCCTGGTCGGCTTCGAGAATGCCGTTCTCGATCATTTCAAGCGCACCGCCTGCGCACTCGCCAGGCCCGAGATCCTCAAGAACGAATTCTTCTTCCCCTTCCCAGTCGTAATAGAAGGTCGGATCGTCCTGAAAGGCCGGAACGATGGTGTAGGGGATCAACTCGTCCTTCAGTTTGATTCTTCCCGACACGGTCGATGAAGGCCGGCAGCCTTCGCCGGATTGGCGGTCACGCCGATAGACGTCGATCAAGTGCGTGATCGCCGCCGACACGGCTCTTCGCCGGCAACTTGACCATCATCTGACCGATCTTGGCCGTGCCATTGACCTTGCCGCCCAAGATGCAATTCATAGAATGGGCGCGACATGCTCGCCAATCCGCTTCCCGACTCCATGCAATCCGATCGTGGCGATATGGTGCTGCGCACAGGAATTGTGGCAGCCGCTGATCTTGACGCTCACATCCTTCAGATCTTCGGGGACCCGACCAGCCGGGAATACCTCCGCCAAAGCCCGCGCGAGTCCCTTTGAAGACGTGATCCCCAAGCCCGCAGGTATCGGTGCCGGGGCAGGCGATAATATCTTCCACCAGTTCGGCGCCGGGATCGGCCAAGCCCTTGTGTCGCCAAGTTCGCCATAGAGGTCCGCGATGTGCGACTCCGGTATCCATCGGATGATCATGTTCTGATTGATCGTCGTCCGAATGTTGCCATTGGAGTAGCGATCCGCAAGATCGGCAATGTGCAAGCATCTGCTCTGCCGTCAGGTCGCCCATGAACAACTTGATCGACCGCGGCGACATAGCCCTGCCTGCTTCTGACGCGACGACGTTCGTCCGCTTCCACATCTCGAACGGCGTCTCGCCGGTGCCCGTGGCATGGCCGTTGGCCTGCGACCGACTGCCTGCTTCGAACCATTGGACGTCGGCATGATCAGTGGATACGGGCTCGTCCGGATACTGACAGCAACTTGATCGGTTCATGGGTCGGACGGGCATGTCCCATCGACACGTAGGCCTCTTCCCAGCGACGCTTGAACTCGTCAAATCCCAGCTTTTCGATGACGAACTTCATGCGGGCCTTGTTGCGATTTTTTCGATTCCCCAGGGTATCGAACACCTTGATCACGGCTTCGATGCTCGGGAATCAGTTCGTCCATCGGGGTGAACTCTCGAAGCACCTGCGCGATGCGTGGTGCTGAACCGAGCCCGCCGCCTGCGACCATTCGAAACCGATCATTCCGTCCGCTCGCTTTTCACCGCGAGCAGCCCGATATCGTGGATCGGTGTCAGGGCGCAGTCGTGCTTGCAGCCGGAGAAGGCAATCTTGAATTTGCGCGGCAGGCTCTGGTTGAGCGGATTTCGCAACAGATGGTAGCGCCACGGTCTTCGCATAGGGCGTCATGTCAAAGACTTCCCCCTGGCAGACGCCGGCAAGATGGCACGCCGTCACATTACGAACCGTGTTGGCGCAAGCCTCTCGCGTCGTCAAACCGACCTCCGCCAGCCCTCGCATGATCGTCGGCACGTCCTTCAGTTCCGACAAAATGCAGCTGAATATCCTGGCGCGTCGTCACATGGCCGACGCCGGTCGCATAGCGCTCCGACAGTTCGGCGACACGTCGTAGTTGATTGGCCGTGATTCCGCCGAACGGAATCTTGATGCGGACCATCTGGACACCGGCCTGGCGCTGGCCGTAGATTCCGTATTGGAGGCGAAAGGGCTTGAAGAGATCGCTGACGATTTCTCCGGACAGCATGCGCAGGGCTTCCTTCTCGAAGGTCTCGATTTCCTCCAAATGGCAGGAGGAATTGGCTGAGTCTGGATGGCGACGGTACTGGTTGATGGCTGGCTCATAGCTGACCTCAAATGTGGTACATCAGACGTTCGCTCTTGCTTCGAGTAGCGCGTTGTTGACCGGCTAATTCTTCGACCGTGATGGCCTCGAGCACATGGCGTTCGGCTTCGTATACGCGATTCCATACCTTCGCGAGCAAGGCATCGGATTTGGCATAGGGCGAAGAGGATTCTGACCATTCAATCCTGCGACCGCTAAAAAGGGGCCATCGAGCGCATCAAGAATTTCCGCAATCGACAGTTCCGATGGTTTCTTGGACAGCACGTATCCACCTTGTGCACCCCTCAGGCTGGACACCAATCCCGCTTTCTTCATTCCATGCAGGACCTGCTCAAAAATCTGGCCGGTATCCCCTGCCTTCTCGCAATAGATTTCGCTTGAACCGGCGCAGAATCCGGTTGCATGGCGAGATCGACGGCCGCCATGATTCCATATGTAGATCGAAGGGATACCTTCATTTCACAGTATTCCGGTCGGAATTAAGAGAAGAGTATTTGTACCTCTCCCTTAGCCTCACTGTCAAGAGGCCGGCACTGGTAGCGTTCTGATCCCCATTCGTCGAGGAGAGAATGGTCTCCCCACATTTTTTGAAGTGCCGCTATTGAAGTGCCGTCCGGAAGACCTTCGAACAGTCAATTGGAGACGCGTGGGCTCGATGCGGCCTTTGCACAATTTCGAACCTTCCTCGTGTCTCGATCGTGACACGCACGTTCTTCGGAGCGAGTCGGTCGTGACCTCTATTGACTGACCACGAATGTGAAATCATGCCGGCAAAAATTCATCGCTCGCGGGCGTGTTTGCTGTCGAACTGAAATTTCTTCGTTGACATCAAATCGGCTCTGGGCAATAATCCGGCCCTCTTCTTCAGGTGATACTTTCATGACGCTCTCTTCGTCGGTCTTCAGTATTTTATTGCTCAGCGGCGATTCAGATATTCAAAGCCAGTTCAAGCAAGTCTTCAAAGATGCAACGATGACGACGGCAAAGGACGCCGCGGCATTGCCGCGAGACGCCGCTAAGCGCACGTTCGACGCCGTGATCGTCGAATCAAAGCCCGGAATTCATAATGGGCCGACTGTCCTGCCTCATCATGTCGATCTCTCCCGAACACTGGTCATTACTGGATCAAAATCCGTGCTGAAACGAGCCTCAAAATTCATGCAGACCATGGCCCGCGCCAAGGGAACAGCTACAAGTGGAACGGCTCCCTTGTCGCTCGAAGACTATGTGGAATGGAAGATGGGAGATTTCGTGAAGGGCATGCGCAACGGGTCCGGGCGCAATCTGCATCCTATGCTCATTTCCGCTATCGAACGACCGTTGATCGCGCGCGCCCTTCAAGAGACGAAAGGCAATCAGATTCAAGCGGCCGAATTACTCGGCTTGAACCGCAACACACTCAGAAAAAAAATTCACGATTTGCACATTCCCGTAAAACGCGTGCGGGCCGCTCAGGCCCGAGAAGTGTAGGAGAACGGGTGTTCGGTGCATCGAGCAGGCCATGGAAGCCTGATTGGCAGCAAGGTGTCGCAGGTTGGTTTCTTAACCCATACGATAGGAGGGGAATAATGACGAAGGAAGAATTGATTGCGAAAATGGCGGCGTCCGCCGGTATCACCAAGGTGGCCGCAGGGAACGCACTTCATGCGTTTACGGGCGCTGTCACCTCTTCCCTGAAGAAGGGTCAGCGGGTGTCGCTCGTCAACTTCGGGACCTTCACGATCTCGAAGCGCAAGGCACGCATGGGCCGCAACCCCCGGACCGGCGAGAGCCTCCGGATTCCGGCAGCCAAAGTGCCGAAGTTTTCGGCAGGGAAAGTGTTGAAGTCGGCGGTCCGGTAACCAGCGGGGAACCATCCGCACGTTTCGAAAAGAGGAGGCGGCGTGCTCCCTCGCGGGCACGCTCCCTTCTCTTTGCGTTTCTTGACACCTTGGGCGGGGCTATATTAGCATGCGCGTTCGGACGTTAGGCGCGTAGCTCAGGGGGAGAGCGCTACCTTGACACGGTAGAGGTCGACGGTTCAAGACCGTCCGCGCCTACCATCTCGCCGAGGGCATCTGACCGTCTGATGCGGTTGGGGTGCCTTTCGTGTTTTTGTATCCTATGGCGATACAAGGGATTTTTTCTCCTTGTGGGATTCGGACATAGCCGAATCCCCGCGAGGAGTCGTGCGACTTCTTATGACGTCTATATAGGAAGAGAGCTGTTTGTGCCGAAAGTCAGCCTCAAGAGTGGAAAGAGCTTTGATGTCTCTCCCGGACAGAGCGTCGCTCAAGCGCTCGCTGCCGGCGGAGTCGCTGTTGGCCCCGATGTGCTCGCTGCGACCATCAACGGACAATCCACAGATCTGTCTGCTGCCTTGACCGGCGATGCGACTGTCGAACCGCTTCGCTTTGATAGCGCGCAAGGGCGTGAAGTCTACCGTCACAGCAGCACCCACATCATGGCGCAAGCCGTGAAGGAACTTTTCCCGACAGCCCAGCTGACGATCGGACCAGCGCTCGAAGACAGCTTCTACTATGATTTTGCCTACGATCGGCCGTTTACGCCGGAAGATCTTGAAAAAATTGAGGAGCGGGCACGCGAGATCATCGAAACGCAAGCTCCCCATTACCAGACGAGAATTTACCAAGCGAGAGGCCATCGAGTTTTTCAAAGCCAAGGGCGAGCACTATAAGGTGGAGTTGATTCGAAAGCTTTCCGGATGGAGAATCCATCTCTGCCTATACACAAGGCGATTTTGTCGATCTCTGCCGCGGCCCGCACTTGCCGTCGACAGGCCATGTCGGCGCGATTCAAGCTGCTAAGCACGGCGGGCGCCTATTGGCGTGGCGATGAACGCAACCCGATGCTCCAGCGGATCTATGGCACGTCGTTCCCGACCAAGGCTGAACTCGATGCACATCTCGCCCGGCTGGAAGAAATCAAGCGTCGTGACCATCGAAAGGTCGGAAAAGAACTGGATCTGATCTCCGATCCAGGATGAAATCGGCCCAGGCCTCGTGCTCTGGCATCCCAAAGGAGCGGCTATCCGGCTGCTGATCGAAAATTTTTGGCGCGAACAACATATCAAAGACGGGTACGAGCTGGTGTATTCGCCCCATGTCGCGCGACTGGACCTTTGGAAGACCAGCGGGCACGTCGACTATTACCGCGAGAACATGTTTCCCTCCATGAAGCTGGAGGGCAGCGAATACCAGCTGAAGCCGATGAACTGCCCCTACCATATCATGATCTACAAATCCCATCTGCGCAGCTATCGGGACTTCCCCATTCGCTATGGAGAACTCGGGACGGTCTATCGTTACGAACGGACCGGCGTGCTGCATGGCCTGCTGCGCGTGCGTGGATTTACTCAAGACGATGCTCATCTGTTTTGCCGGCCTGATCAGATTGAGACGGAAGTCAGCCGGGTGCTGGACTTCACTTTCTTCATTCTGCGCACGTTCGGATTCACCGAGTTCGAAGTATTCCTCTCGACGAGGCCCAAGGAATCAGTCGGAGCCGACGAACATTGGACCCTAGCCACGAGTGCGCTGGAAGCGGCGATCAAGAGTCGGAACATTGCCTATCAAACGGACCCAGGCGGTGGTGCCTTCTATGGTCCGAAAATCGACATCAAAATCAAGGACGCACTGGGCCGTTCCTGGCAATGCTCGACCGTTCAAGTCGATTTCAACAATCCGGAGCGGTTCGAGCTGAGTTACATTGGCGAAGACGGCAAGGCCCATCAACCGATCATGATCCATCGGGCCTTGATGGGCTCGATTGAGCGATTCTTCGGGATTCTGATCGAGCATTATGGCGGTGCATTTCCGACGTGGTTGGCGCCGGTGCAAGCGGTGGTCATCGCCATCACCGACAACCAGCGTGAATTTGTCGCGAAGGTGGTCGCCGAAATGAAAGCGGCCGGATTCCGCGTCGAAGCAGACCTCCGTAATGAGAAGATCGGATTAAAAATCCGAGAAGCCGAGAAAGCCAAGACACCGTTTATGTTTGTCGTCGGCGATCGTGAAGTGCAGAGCGGGACTCTCTCCGTCAGGGGACGAAGCGGCGCAAACCTCGGCACCATGACCGTCGCTGGCGCATTGGATCTGCTCAGGGCCGAAGTGAACAGGGCCGGGCAGCAACTTTCACCGACATCATGAGAGGTGGCCTATCGTCCCCAAACTACGCGTAAACCGCGAAATTCGAGTCCGTGAAGTCAGAGTGATCGGTCCGGAAGGCGAGCAGCTCGGCATTCTTCCGACCCCTGAGGCGTTCAAGCAGGCGCAAGAGACCGGATATGACTTGGTCGAGGTGGCCCCCACGTCAGTGCCTCCGGTCTGCCGCATCATGGACTATGGGAAATACAAGTACGAACTCAGCAAGAAAGACCATCAGAGCCGGCGGCACCAAAAATCGACGCAGGTCAAGGAAATCAAATTGCGCCCTCGCACGGACAAACATGATCTGGAGATCAAGATCCGCCAGATCAAGGGGTTTTTGGAGGAGGGCAACAAGACAAAAGTCGTCTTGACTTACCGCGGACGAGAGATGGCCAATCAGGAAATGGGCCGAACCGTCATGAACTCCGTGATCGCGGAGTTGGCGGAGACCGGCACGATTGAGTATGCGCCGCGAATGGAAGGGCGCAGCTTGATCATGATCGTCGCTCCCAAGAACTAGGGCAGAACGCAGGCGTATTTAACCAAAGGATGCGGACTATGAAAATGAAGTCTCACAGCGGAGCCAATAAACGGTTTCACAGAACCGGCACGGGGAAATTCGTCCGGCGAAAGCCGGGAAGCGGCATATTCTGACCAGCAAGAATCGCGAGCGGAAACGACGGTTGAGTGGATCCGTCGTCGTTGACGCGACCAAAACGAAAGCCCTCAGTCGCTTACTGCCGTATCAACTAACGTTGACGATGCATCGGTCACTAAAAGGAGTACGAGTCATGCCTCGCGCAAAAGGTGGGCCAAAAACGAGAGCGAGACGGAAGAAACGGCTGAAGCTGGCGAAAGGACAGTACGGAGGCAAGAGCCGGCTGTTCCGCTCAGCGACCGAATCAGTCGATAAGGGTCAACAGTACGCCTATACCGGGCGCAAGAATCGGAAGCGGGATTTCCGGCAATTGTGGATTGCGCGCATCAGCGCGGCAGCGGGCACACGGACTTACCTACGGCCGCTTCATCAATGCGTTGAAAAAAGCGAACGTCTTACTGGATCGGAAAGTGCTCTCTGATATGGCCATCAAGGACGCTACCGGTTTTGAAAAACTGGTCGGACTCGCCAAACAGCAACTTGCGCCGGCGACGGCCTAGCCTCGACACATCTTCCCTATTGTTCCCTAAACTGAAGTCAACAGGAGCGGAGAGCGACAGACCGTCGCTCTCCACCTCACTGGTTCTCAGTGAGTTGAGAGAGGTTGACGTCGAAGGCCACGACTGGGACGGCGATCTGCCACTGTTCGAGCACTTCCGGGTGGACTTCACCGATGACGCCGACGGGTTTGCCAGCGACGCAGAATCCTCCCCGCGCGGCCTTCCAGAAACGACGGATGCTGGACCGGTTCCAGGCTGTACTCCTTCCCTAAATGATAGAACAGGACATCCAGGCACGAATGGATTTCAGAAAAATGCGCGGTGGCATGCGCCATCACAGCACCCAAGACCGTCTCTGTCCGCGAGCCCAATTCATGCGTGCGATCGGGGATCGCCACGTCTCCTGCCTCGAACAGGCGATGCGGGTAAAAGGCCCGGCTCGAAGCCGCTTCAACGCGCAACAATGAGGGCAGCATCCATTGGCGCAGGCAGGAGAAGCTCAACGACATGACATTGTCGACTTCCACCATCTTTCCCCATTCCGTTTCACCGAGACGCATCGCATCACGATAGTGCTCCGGGCGACCCCAGAATGTTGGAGATGATTTCCTGAAATCCCAGCCCGACCATCAGCTCACGCGCTCGGTCGGAGGTCTGCTCGATGCGTGACAGTCCTCCTACCGTAAATTGTGCCGGCATCACCGGGAGAAAATTCCCCGTAGCCGCGGCTCATGGCCACGTCTTCCACGACGTCCATCGCGTGCATCAGATCATGGCGATAGGGTGGCAGCTTGGCCTTGACCGTCCCATTTCCGGCTGAGACCTTATAGCCGTAACACTTCCAACGCTTGTTTGACCATCTTGACGCTGAGCTTCTGACCAAGTGCCTGTTCGATGGTCTTGATCGGAATGGTCCGTGCCTTTCCGAGATCTTGCGGCGTGACGACTCGTCTTCCCAAGGCTGTCCGGTAGGGATACTGGACTTCGATCGGTTCAATGGTCGCGCCGCGATCAGCCAGATTCGCTGCAAAAATATTTAAGGTCAGTACGACCATCGCTAGATCGGTCCCGGTCACTTCGATGAACAAGTCATCGTCACCCACCCGCACTTCTCCGATTTCTCGGCTGTTGATGATCGGCGGGAAGGATAAGGGTTGATTCGTCGCATCACGGAGAATGGGCAAGCGGTCATGACCGGCGAGAATATGCCCATGTTCCAACCCTTTCGGATGGACCATGAGGATTTCCGACAGAGTCATGTCGGTTTCCATGCCCAGTGGCGTGAATCGTGCTTCATCGGGCTTCACCAATTCATAGGTCACGGGAAACTGTATCTTCTGCCAGCTGATATAGCCCGATTGAGACTGTCTTTCGCTTGTGCCCGAAGATATCAGCCAGCTTCTCCTGTGTCTGAATCAGTTGGGCCAACCCTTCATCGGTCACTCGGTATCCTTTGGCTATGCAGGCGGCGACATAGGGTCGCACCTGTTCCAGTCCTGGTGCGACGATGAGCCGCTTGATCGCTTTCGGCTTCCTGGTGAAAAAGGGATACGGCCGCAGCTTGCCCTGTTGTTTAATGCGAATTTGCCGCGCAATCCCTTCACAACACCAGAGATCCGGCCGGTTGCTGTCTTGGAGTTCGATTCGCAATTCGCCCGTTTCCACGGTATGGCCCTTGAGCTCGCCCTTCACGAGCATGAGCCACTCTTCCAGTTGCTCCAGCGACACCGAGCGCTTCGGACGACCACTGCCGTCAAGGAGCGATTCCAAGTCGTCTCTGAAGATGAAATGGTGGGCATGCTAGAACGAGCCTCTCGTCGTGCGGATCAATTCCAGATTATCGGTGAACAACTCACGAATGTCGTGAATGCCGAGCGCCACCATCGCCATGCGGTCTAATCCCAGTCCCCAGGCAATCACCGGCACGGTCACGCCCAACGGTAAAGTGACTTCTGACCGGAACAATCCCGCTCCTCCCAACTCCATCCACCCGAGCCGCGGATGGCGCACATGCAGCTCGACGGACGGTTCCGTGAACGGGAAATAGGCCGGCAGAAATTTTACTTCCTTCGCCTGCGCCACTTCTCGCGCAAACAGATTCAGCAGCCCCAGCAACGTGCGAAAGTTGATATCCTCCCCGAGCACGATTCCTTCCACCTGAAAGAAGTCCGTCGCATGGGTGGCATCGACCTGATCGTAGCGAAAGCACCGGGCGATGGAAAAATACTTTCCCGGTACCGTCGGTGCTGAGGCCAACGTCCTGGCCGAGACTGCCGTCCCTTGACTCCGCAGCACCAGTCGCTTGGCTTGCTCGGCATTGAACGCATACTTCCAGCCGGTCGATCCGGTCTTACCACCATCCCGATGCGCTTTCGCCACGTTCGTACAGGAACGGTTCGGCGATCTTCGTCGCATGAGTCGGATGCTTCACAAAGTAGACATCATGGATATCGCGCGCCGGATGGAACTGCGGCATGAACAGTGCGTCCATGTTCCAAAATTCTGTTTCGACAAGCGAGCCACGCATTTCCTGGAATCCCATGCTGACGAGTTTCGTCTTGACCTGATCTAAAAACTCTCGATAGGGATGTTTCTTCCCGAAGCCGATTCGAGGAGCCCGAAGGCTGATGGTGTATTTTCTGAATCGTTTCGTTCGCCAGCTCCCGTCTTTCAACATTTCCGGACTGAGCTGAGACACCTCTTCGGCCACCCCTTGCTTCATCAAATGATCCATCGCGGTCACGCCGGTGGGGGCGAGCTTGAACGAGCGGGCCACACGATCGTCTACCCGGAACGGTTCTTTGGCATTGCCTCGCTTGACAGCATAGTCCTGAATGATCTGGCGATCTGTTTCTTCAAAACTCTGCAATTCACGAGAGCCGTTGCATAATTGTTGCAAGAGAGTTCTGCATCCTCTCGGCCGTTGGACTTGGACGGCCGGTCGACTCGATACAGCCGCCCTGCACGATCAGCAACGACGCCTTCTTTCTTGAGCTGTCCGACGGCCTTGCTCACATCTGACGGATCGAGCCCTTCCTGTGATTGAAGATCTTGGATCGTCAGCCGTTGACCGGTTCCCGCCGCAGCTCGTGCCGCAGCCAACACTCGTTCGATCGGCGATTGCTTCGCATGGTATTGCTCACCGACTGAGGTGAGAGAGACCACGGGGGTCACGGTTTCTGTATCGACCACCAGTAGCGACTTGGCGAGCAACCACTCAATGGCCATGCTGAGCTGCGAAGGCTCGAGACCCGTTGCAGAGGCCAGTTGCTCTGTTTCGAGTGTCGCCCCGGACGGGTTGCCTTCAAAGGCCGTGAGCACTTTGATTTCGAGAGGATGCAGGCTGTCGATGAGGGAAGAAATATCCACCCAAAGCCTATCGGTGCGCGGAGAGCCGGCTGTGGCGGCTGCCGCGCGTAGCGCGGCAATGGTGGCGGCATAGTCTCGGCTGGTGAAAATGGCGGAACCGGCCACGAGCACATCTGCTCCCGCAGCCAGAATCTGCGCGGCATTGTCCACCTTGACCCCACCGTCGACCTCAAGAAGCGCGCGGCTTCCTGCACGGTCGATCATTTGACGGGTCGCTGACGATCTTCTGAAGACAGGAGGTGATAAATTTCTGTCCGCCAAATCCCGGATTCACTGACATGATGAGGACCAGATCCACCTCAGGAAGAATTTCTTCAATCGTGTGCAATGAGGTCGCGGGATTCAGCGTCACGCCGGCTTTGACGCCTCGTTCCTTGATGGATTGCACGGTGCGATGCAGATGCGGACAGGCTTCCACGTGCACCGTCAGATAGTCCGCTCCCGCTGCAGCAAACTCATCAATGAACGCGTCGGCATTCGTCATCATGAGATGACAATCGAGCGGGAGCTTGGTGACTTTCTTCAGCGATTCGACGATGGGGGGACCGACAGTCAAGTTCGGGACGAAATGTCCATCCATGACGTCAACGTGAAGCAGATCAGCTCCGCCGCGCTCGACGGCGGCCACTTCATCGGCCAAGTGGGCAAAGTCAGCCGAAAGAATCGAGGGAGCAATGAACGTTGGCCTGGTCATGTTTTCACTCTTTTCAGACGCGCAGCGTAAAATCCGTCCAGGGAGAGACGGTTGCCCATTGTCGAGAGGTCCCCTCGTACGGTGAGCAGCTCGTGTCCTGCTTCAGGGAGCCAAGGCGCCACAGACTCGCGCCGAAATTCCGCATGGCCCTGCAGGAATTGCTCAATGACGGATTCGTTCTCTTCCGGCTCTGTCGAACAAGTACTATAGACCAGCACCCCGCCGGGCCGCAAGCACGGAGCCACCGATTCGAGGATCTGGACTTGCAGATTATGATGGCGTCCGAACGCTTCGCTGTCCTTCCGCCACTTGGCCTCAGGATGTCGGCGCAGAATTCCCAGACCGCTGCATGGAGCATCCACGAGAATCCGATCACAGGGTATGGCGAGATCCGTTTCTCTGCCGGGTTCGTTCATGAACTTCCGCCATGCTGATTGCTGCCTGATGTCACCCAGGATCGGCACGACACTTTTGATTCCAAGCCTGTGGCAATTGCTTCGCAGCACATCCAGACGAGTGTCTTTCCGATCGACCGCATAAATCACACCCTTATCGTGCATCAACTCCGCGAGATGTGTGGCCTTCCCGCCGGGTGCCGCACAGGCATCGAGCACGACGTCACCTGAATGGGCATCGAGTAGGGGAGGAATCAACTGCGCCGCTTCATCCTCGACATAAAACTGACCTTCTGCAAAACCCGGAAGGGATGGAATAGATCCACCATCTTCAAGCGTGATGCCCACCGGACTGATACTGGTCGGTTTCGCCCTAAGGCCAGCCTGTAGCAATCGCGTCAAAAACTCCTCTCTCGCAATTTTCAATCGGTTCACTCGGATCGTTACTGGGGGGACCAAGCTGGTCTGTTCGCAGGCTGCTTCTGCAACAGTGATCCCTAGACGTTGAATCCAACGCTGGCTCAGCCATTCAGGAACGGAGTGCCGCACGGAAAGCGCGTGTGCGGCATTGTCATGAATCGATGGCCAGGGTGGATTGGGCTCGCGGATGAGCGTGCGCAAGACCCCGTTGACGAGTCCACTCCAATCCCGCTTCAATTTTCGAAGTTGCGCCTTGGCGAGCTTCACAGATTCGTTCACGGCAGCAGATTGAGGCACGCGATCCAGAAAGAGAAGCTGATAGGCTCCAAGTCTGAGCAGCATCTGCACCGCAACAGGCAGACGAGGCAGCGGCTTATCCAGTACCGGCTCCAATCGCCAGTCGATCGTCCGTAAACGACGCAATACGCCATAACTCAGCTCGACGGCAAAGCCGCGATCTCGGCTGTCGAGCGGAGTCCGCATGAGGGCCCGATCCAGGAGCACATCGATGCCTTCATCGGATTGCACGGACTCCACGAGCACCGAAAGGGCAATGGACCGCGCCGAGTAAGGCTGGCTTGGACCGTTTGAAGATTGAAGAGTCGTTGACATAAGCACTTGAGTGGAGAGTCACACCGTTATGAACCGGCTGACTGACTCAATCGCGTGCCAATCTGAACGGAATGGCCGGCAAGGTACTGTGGAACCGGCATCCGACGGCTGTTGGCTGGTTGAAGTTCCTTGATCGCGAGAACCCCGTGCGCAGTGGCTACCTGGATGGCGTCTCTTGTGATTGCAGCGACCTGACCGGGAGCCTGAGATGGTGTTTCATTCATGGCAACGCGCTCGACAGATCACCCAGCGGTCCGCACCATGAAATGTGTACGCGCCCGGCCAAGGCGTAAGCCCTCGAATACGATTGGCAATCAGTGTCGCCGGCAAGGCCCAATCGATGACTCCATCTTCTTTCTTCAGCAACGGCGCCAGCGTGGCTTGACTATGGTCCTGCGGACGGGAAACCAATGTCCCGGCTTTCAACTTGGCAATCGTCTCAACCAGCAATCGCCCGCCGAGTTCAGCCAACCGGGAAGACAGACTTCCAGCTGTATCATCCGGAGCGATGGGAATGGCTCTCTTGCAGCAACATGGCGCCGGTATCCATCCCTTCATCCATCAGCATTGTGGTAATCCCGGTTTCCGGTTCACCATTGATGATGGCCCACTGTATCGGACCCGCTCCCCGATACTTCGGCAATAAGCGATCCGTGCACATTGATACAGCCCTTTGGCGGAAGTGTCAGGATTGCCGATGGCAAAATACGACCGAACGCCGCGACCGCAATGAGGTCAGGCTTCCACTCTGCCAAGGCGGTCAGGAAATCAGACCCTTTCATTTTTGTCGGCTGTAAAATGGGTATGTGTTCGCGTTGAGCGACGAGTTTCACTGGTGATGGCGTGAGGACTTGCCCGCGGCCTTTCGGACGATCCGGCTGAGTGACAATGCCGACGACCTGGTCATCCGAATTCAACAAGGCCTTGAGCGAAGGCACGGCAAAATCCGGCGTGCCCATGAACACGATACGCATGTTATCGGCTTTAGCATTCATGCCGTGACGAAAGCAACGGGAGACAGACCGTTGGTTTGACTTGCCGAGCACCGCTTTGTTAGTATCCGCGCGCGGGGTGGAGCAGCCTGGTAGCTCGTTGGGCTCATAACCCAAAGGTCGAAGGTTCAAATCCTTCCCCCGCAACTCTTCCATTAATCCGATCTGCTGCGCCATGTCCACCTGCGCACGCTCCCAACCCACAGTTTCGATCTGTTCTCACAAAGCGGCGGCAACTTCCAATTCTGTCAACCACTCGTGAACGGCTGAACCTATAGCTTTTGGATTGTCCTCTGGGAGGTAGTGAATTCCGGGACCGATGTGGGCCACCCTGCAACTCTTCAGTCCGCTAGCGAAGCGCTCAGCGAAGGCGGGTGACACCAGTGCGCCGGGATCCCCGGCGAACAGTAGTTTTGGGTAAGACGACTGCACCAATGCACGGTGTGCTTCCTCGATCACCGTGTACACATCCGCTGGCTCTCCCGCGATCGGCAGATCATTCGGGAATCGCCACGTTGGACGGCGTGACTCGGGAGTGGGAAACGGTGCACGATAGACGGCCATCTCGTCGTCGGTCAATTTCCGAACAGTCGCGCCAGGAAGCACACCCTCCACGAATGCGTTCTCATCGAGAATCCTCCGCTCTCCCACACCTGGTGTTCTGAACTGCTTGAAGGTTTCGACTGCGGCAGCGTGAAAGTCATTCCAGGTCGGCATAGGACGGATGAACTCCATGAACGCGAGAGCGCGGACGAACTCCGGCCTACGCGCGGCCAAGTGAAACGCGAGTGCCGTCCCCCAGTCGTGTGCCACGAGGTACGCGGACGAGATCCCTGTCTTCTCGAGAAAGGCGTCGAGGTAGCGAACGTGGTCGAAAAACCGATATTCGATATCCGGTTTCCCCGATTGACCGAACCCAATGAGGTCCGGCGCGATGCAGTGGGCTACGGGCGCAACCAGCGGAATGATGTTCCGCCAGATGTACGACGAGGTTGGGTTTCCGTGCAGAAAAAGCACCGTGGGTGAATCGGGGTTCCCCGCTTCTCGGTAGGCCATGGTTGAATCCAAAACAGCGACCTGAGTGAGCGCAACGTCATTGAGTGTCGTCATTTCTTTTCTCCTTTCTTCTCCTTGAATACGGTCTCGAACACGATGTTCTTAAAACGATCGAGAGCAGCTGGCCCCCCATCAACCTTCATGCGCAGAATCGCGCCTTCCCATGAGGCCAACAAAAACTCCGCGAGATCAATCGGTTCAAATTTCGAATCAATTTCTCCTGCGGCCTGAGCCTCCGCGATGCACTTAGCGAACGGGGTGCGCCACTCGCAAAAGATTTCCTCCAACCGCTTGCGCAGGACTTTGCTTTGAAGGCTGGCTTCAAGGCTGAGATCGCCGATCAGACATCCGCGGTTCCATTTTGCGCCTTGCAGCTTCCCGCTAATGATGTCCAGATAGCGCTTCAGTCGCTGCCGAGGGGTACGAGACTTGTCATTCAGGGCTTCGCTCACGACAGTCTTCAGATTGGCAAAGTAGCGATCCAGAACTTCTTCAACGAAGGCTTCCTTCGACCGGAAGTGATTCGTAAAGGAACCCTGCGGAGCATCAGCGGCAGCGCAGATATCCCGTACACTCGCCCCCAGGTAGCCGGCTCGAAACATCACCTTCAGACCGGCGTTCAAAATATCTTCACGAAGAGAGCGTTGACTCATGAATGGTATAATACGTACGACCGTATTGCGTTGTCAAGGGTCTAGCTAGAGGGCGTTTAATTTGGCGCTACCATCGCCAGGCGCTGGCAGGCGATCTGTATGCAAATCTGCTCTAAGGGGAAAGGGGACCACACCACAGTAGACGTAGCCCCCAATCGTACTTCAACGCATTTCCCTTCACGTAGAATGCTGGAGCTCCATGTGCTGCGCAGTTCTGCGCAGTTTTGTCAACGACGCGAGATGCAGTAACACCGATAGCGGCACCAGATAGATTGGGATCAGGACCAGCGGAAATGCACCGAGAAGCTCACTGGGCAGGTCGGAGGCGAACTGTTGAATGGGGGACGGTGCCGTGACCATGCCGGTTGCGACCGCGACAGTCAGGTCGGTAAGACCCAAGATGTTCCATGCCCAGGCCAGGTCTCCATTCTTCTCCGGTCCCCGAGCATACGCAATCGCCACAACCGGTGCGAGAGCACCGACCAGCACATCGCCAATCCCAGCGGGCCAAGCGAACAGGCCCGGCATCTTCCCTGCGCCATACAGAATCAGAAAGATGATTCCGAGCGCACGATAAAATTGGACGCCGATCAACCATTGTTGTGATACGGCCTCGATCACACGCGCCATGCTCGACGACCGCACGATCAGCATGCTGCCGATCAGGATGGGCACCAGAATCCCGTATTGAATCGTCGGAATCTGGTCCGAGGCACCTCGAAAGACGCCCGACACTCCGAGCGCAAGCGCTATTCCGAGCCAACCGATGAGCACAAGGGCCGATATACGGACAACTCGCCTTTGGTCATCAGCCGACCACCCGGCCCTGCTCAAGGCCAGGCGAAGTCCAAACAAGAGCGTCGCGACAATACCTGCGCCACTGATAAGCACGAAGTACGGTAGATAGCTTGGAACTGTCATGGGAGCACCTCCTTGTTGTTGTATATGCAACCACTAACTCAAAAAAAAGGGACTACTCAGCCCCTAATGCCGATAGGATTCGCGACAGCGCAGTGACCCCCTCCTTTCCGAGTAAGAAGCCCACCTTCTTTTGAGCCAGCTGCCACGCAGCGGCCGACTCTCGCAACAGCTGGGCCCCCTTTGCCGTCAGCTTCAAATGATGGCTGCGGCCATCCTCACCGGGGACGAATTCCACCCAACCCCGGCGCTGCATCCGTTCTACATTGCGGCTGACGGTGGACTTATCCAGACTCAGGCGCCGTTCAATATGAGTCGGCGTTGGTGCTTTCATCAGCGAGATCGCCACCAAAATGGTCTGTTGGGCGGAGCGAAGGCCGAGGGGACGCAAGCAGTCGTCGTAGGCCTTGGTGACAACGCGATTCAAAAGGCGCACCCGCGTCGCGATGCATTCTTTTGCCATTCGCTGGCTCATGGCTTCAGTGGGCATAATATGATTGTATACGCAACTATTAGACCTGACAAGACATTCGCGTTCTTGGGTGCGCTAGGTTCTCAATCACTCTGAAAATTGAAGATTTTCAGCAGTCTGGATCGTGGAGCAGTTGGAGAGTGAAATTGAAGTGACGAGAAGATGTGCCGAGCGAACGGCCCGCTGCCGAAAGATCGGCGCTACTGCGAGCAGGTCTCCCCCCCGTGGATACGGCATCCTTGCCCACCGAGACCCCGCAACCGAGCGATCGGGAGAGGGGATTTCACCGCAGAGGAATGCGCAGGGGCGTTGAAAATGCCGCTAAAATCGAGCCCCCGCAGCCAACGCTATTTAAACTCCTACCAACCACCAGTTTTAACAGCCTTCATAGCGCCCAACCGTGAGTCACTCACCTGTCTGATGAGAGGGCAGTGTGCATCGCACCGCAGCAAAGGATTCCGGACCGCACTGAGACGCTGTAACACGCTTCTAGAACAAGATTCACCTACCTCAGTGCAACCCGCACCTGCGGTCGAAATACTGCTAAAACTTTCCGGCCATGCGTGCGAGGGGGGATTCAAATGAGGGGATATCTAAGAATTGTCTCTGGCCGTATCATGGATATCGCGTGTCGCCGACGCACCGATCGCAACATGACGCGTTTCTGTTCGCGGTGATACTGCTCTATCGGGTTGTAGGTAGCCTCAAATGCCTGATGAAGCACAGGGGAACAATGGCTTGACGCGACGCGATCTCTTGCGAGTTCTCGGTGCGTCCACGGGGTTGGCCTATCTGGGATCCTTCACCGGTTGCGGAAGCCTGTGGGAGCGCCAGCCTGTGATAACAGTCGACTCATGGCACAAAGGGGGATGCCGATTCTGCGGGACCGGCTGCGGCATGATGATCGGGGTCACAGCGGGCAAGGTGGTAGATGTGAAGGGCGACGAGGAGGCTCACAACCGAGGGCGCCTCTGCATTAAGGGGCTCGTAAATAAGGAAATCCTTTATACACAAGACCGCGCACTCTATCCCATGATTCGCAAAAGCGGAGAGCTCATCCGGGCCAGCTGGGATGAGGCCATGACCATGGTTGTCGATCGCTTTCGCGAAGCAATCGCAACGCATGGTCCCGACAGTGTTGCCTACTATGGCAGCGGACAGCTCTATACGCAGGAATCCTATACCGCCAACAAGCTGTTCAAGGCCGGAATCGGCACGAACAACGTTGAAGGTAATCCCAGGCTTTGCATGGCCTCCGCCGTCACCGGCTATACCACCAGTTTCGGGAAGGATGAGCCACCCGGCTGTTATGAGGACATTGATCATGCCGAGTGTTTCTTCATAACCGGATCGAATACTCTCGAATGTCATCCGATTATCTGGGAACGGATTCAAGACCGTAAACGCAGTCACCCCAATACGAAAATCATCGTCGTGGATCCACGTCGGACCGTCACAGCTCGGCACGCTGACTTGCATTTGCCGATCTACCCGGGAACGGACGTCTCGCTGTACAACTCGATGGTCTTCGAGTTCATCAGAAACGGCTTCATCGACCACGATATGGTGGAGCACTATTTGTCTTTCAGGGAGGGAGAAGAGACACGCTCATTCGAAGCTCTTAAGCGGCATGTGGCGAAATATCAACCGGATAAGGCAGCAAGTACCTGTGGTATCTCGCCGCGAGACATCAGCGAGGCCGCGTTTCTGTTTGCCTCGTCGAAGGCCTCGATGTCGCTGTGGACAATGGGGCTCAACCAGCAGGCCCAAGCGACCGCGTCCAATCGAGGCGTCATCGCGATGCATCTTCTGACCGGCCACTTTGGTCGGCCGGGCGCCACCCCCTTCTCGCTGACCGGCCAGCCCAACGCGTGCGGCGGAGTGCGCGACACCGGAGCGCTATCCCATGCGTTGCCGAACGGAAGGATGGTCGCCAATCCAAAGCACCGCGATGAGATGGAGGATCTGTGGAAGGCGCCTCGCGGCCGGATTAGTCCCAAACCCGGTTACCACACCATGGCGCTTTTTCAGGCGATCGCTCGCGGCGACGTGAAGTGCTGTCTGGTCATGTGCACGAACCCGGCGCACACACTACCGAACGTACTACCCTATCGCAAGGGGATGGAAGACACGTTTCTTGTGGTAGCCGATTCTTTCTATCCAACGGAAACGGCAAAGTTTGCCAATGTGTTTCTACCAGCAGCCATGTGGGTCGAAAAGGAAGGGGTCAAGGGGAACGCCGAGCGCCGATACCATCTCTACCCGAAATTGGTTGATCCCCCAGGAGAGGCCCGGAGCGACTTGGAAATCCTGGTTGAACTAGCAGATCGGCTCGGCCATCGCGAACTGATTTCAGCGCGGACCTCAAGGGAGGTGTGGGACGAATGGCGCAAGATCTCTGCGCATTCCGCCTACAACTTCGAAGGAATTACATACGAACGGTTGCAAAAGGAACGCGGGGTCCTCTGGCCATGTCCGACGGAAACCCATCCCGGCACCAAGCGCCGTTACATTCCTGGCCATGATCCCATGGCGAAAGGAACCGGTCGCTTCGACTTCTATGGAAAACCCGATGGGCGGGCGACAATCTGGCTCGACTCTCAGGATGAACCATTGGATCCATACACGCCAGACTACCCCCTAATTCTGAACACAGGCCGGATTCTTGAGCACTGGCACACCATGACGATTACCGGGCCGGTGGCCGAGCTCAAGAACATTCATCCGGACTACCTGGAGATTCACGCGTACGATGCCCATAACCTTGGCATCCATGAGGGTGATCCGATCATCGTCCGCAGCCGGCGCGGGGAGGTCGAGCTTCGGGCTCATGTGACCGACGTTGTGCGACCAGGCATGGTGTTCGCCACCATGCATTCTGCTCGTCACCTGATCAACCTGGCGACACACGATGTGTTTGATCCCTTCTCGAAACAACCGGCGTACAAACGCTGTGCTGTGTCCGTACGCCGTAAAAACACTCTCGGTGGAGCATGATGCCGCTCGACATACGTCACCAGATCGCGCAGGGGGCTTTGATCGTTGCTTCGATCACCATCCTTTCGCTTCAACCGTCTCTTGTCCTGGCGGAAGCAGGATCTCAAGCCATCCAGGAAGTCGGACTCTTGCGCGGTCTGGGAATCGCATCAGCGGTGGTCGGAATTATTGTTCTGGTCCTCACTCAGCACGTCTACCGAAACAAGATCACGCGTGGCACGTACCACTGGCTGCTGCTACTCGCGTTGTTCGTTCTTCCTCTTACGGCCACGTTGAGCACGACGGCAACCGTGATGGAAGGAACCAAGTCTGTGCAGGCCTGTGCCTCCTGTCATGTGATGCACCCTTTCGTCAATGACCTGAAGGATCCGAGCAGTCCCACTCTTGCGGCTCGACATTACCGACACAACTGGATTGCAAGAGATCAGTGTTATGCCTGCCACGTCACGTATGGCGCGACTGGTACTCTGGCTGGGAAACGTGATGGATTCCGCCATTGGGTATATTACATCACGAATACCTACTCCGACCCGATCAAGTATGCGGGAAGTTATGAGAACTCGAACTGCTTGGCCTGTCATGGACAGACCACGAAGTGGATGCAGGTCAAAAGCCACCAGGCCCTCGCTGAAGAGTTCACAACGGATCGGATCGCCTGCACCAGATGTCATGGGCCACCCCATCCCCTACCAAGTCAAAGGAGGCTCAGCGCGAGTACGCCTTGAAAGAAACGGCCGGGCTCGAAAGGAAACCGATGAAAGAGGCGGACGTCAGACTGAAGATTGAGCAGCTAAAAGGCACAGTGTGGGTGAGACGGCAGCTCGCCGTGGCGGTCAATTGCACGTTGCTCGGCTTAGTCTGCATTCTCCTGTTTCTCTGGAATGGGTTCGGGGCTTGGAGTATGGGATTGGGTATGTTTATCGGGATTCCGCTCGTCGTGGTGGGCGTGATTCTCTACCTCTGTGCGGTAGCGTTTGATTTGAAGCGGGCTGGAGCGCTCTAGTCATTACCCTTAGCACCAACAGTGTCAACAGCAATATGCAACGGGCAGCGCATGAGGTATCTCCTACTTCAGGGCAATGCGCAGCGGGGTCCGAAATGCCGCTAAAATCGAGCCCCCGCAACCAACGCTATTTAACCGCGCATCCACCCCACTTTTAACAGCCCTTCCGCCCGACTATCTCGGCCTCTTGATAGCCTTCGCGCCTGGTCGACGTATAATTCTCTCCAAGCGCTCCCAAGCCGATCTGAATCCTTATAAGGGAGTAGGTTCAGAAATCTCTGCCGCGGCCAGTCTTTAGCAAACTCCGAGGCGCACCAATAAAAGAGCAGCACTATCAAAAGAGAGGCTGTCACAAGGGGCAGGCTACTTCGTCGTACGTCCCGACAGCCTATTCATTGGCGCAGGGCTTTCCCGCGAGCAGATTTCGACTGGCTGCGGAATCGAGCCGGTGGGAGGACGAACTCACGTTTGAAGGCGCGATTAAAGGACGGCTCCGAGTCATAGCCCACCTCACCAGCGATCTGCGCGATGCTATTGCTAGTGGATGTGAGCATCTGCGCGCCGAGCTGAAGCCGCCAGCGTGTGAGATACGCAATGGGTGTCTCCGAGAGATAACGCCGAAAACGTAGCGCGAGGACGGAACGCGAAGTTCCTACCTCGGTCGCGAGTGAAGCAATCGTCCAAGGATGGGTGGGCTTCCGATGCAGCAGGGCCAAGGCCTTCCCAACTTCTGGGTCTCGGACGCCGGCCAGCCACCCCGTCTGTTGTCGAGGCAGCAGCGCGATGTAGCGTCGCAGCGCTTCGACGAACAAGACTTCTGACAACTTTGCGAGCACGGCCTCACCACCGGTTCTAGGCGAATCCGCACTATCCACCGAATAGCGGATGGAGTTTTCCAGCCATTGGCCTGACGCGTCATCGCGAATGCTGACCTTCAACATGGATGGCAACCCGCCAAGGAACACTCGGCTCAGCTGTGGATCGCAGGACATGTAGCCGCAGATGAATTTCGTAACCTCCCCACCGCCGCCCATTCGGGAAACTTTGAGACCCTGAGATAAAACTCGTTCTACCACTTGTGCGCGGTCCACCGGCGTGACGGGCGGGCCGTTTCCCAGGATGTGTGAATCGCCGTGCGGAACGATGAGGATGTCGCCTGCGTTCAGAGGAAGCGACCGATCATCTCCCTCGACCTGAGCGTAGCCGCAGCCGTCGGTCAGCAGGTGAAACACGATCACGTGCTGGGAGTTCGGGGAAATATACGAAGTCACGGTGCGAGCGTCGACCGAGCGGGCGCACCAGGGCGCGGAAAACTCGGCGTTGAAAAACAGCGCACCGTCGAGCTTGACGGCTTTGAGGACTTCGGAGAGGACATCCATGCGGGCACCATGCAGGCAGGCACGGACTTTCAGCTAACTGTACGGGACGCCCAAGCAAGGAAAACGCAGCCTAGCACGCCCCTGTTAAGAAAACCAGACTCCCAGACAAGTAATTCCCGGTCCTCGCACATACAGTGCGGCATGTCATTGCACGTGATGCCCAACTGTTTTTCGATCCGAGAACATACACCAAGGCGCAAAACCATGTCTCTCAGATCAGGATCATCCGAACTGGAGAGCGTGAAGACGTGTCTCAAGAAGATCTGCATGACCGGTGATTACGATCGATCGCGCATTACATGGAAAGCGGTGCGCAAGAGTTCTACGAGTATTTTCATGTCGCTTCCTAGGATGCCGGTCACTGGATGTGGATTGCGGTTCTGGCCAGCTTGCTCTGATTGCTGCCAAGGATGGTCTGGAGAGGGTTTGATAGTCCGCTTCAAAGAAGCTGATGCCGGTGCGCCGGACCCGGAGATCTTCGAAGCCCAGCCCCAAAGCTGTAGCAGAAGCCCCCCGCGCCCAATCAGATGCCATATGAACTGAGAGGACGATCGCACCATCACATTGTGTAAAGGCCAACGTGTTACTAACCTACGGAGAATGCCATGAATAAACAGACACAAGGATTTGGTGTTTCGAAAAGGATGAAGCAGGGAACGATTATGACGCAGATCAAATCAGTCCAGTTGGTTGCTGTATTCGGGATAGGGTTGACTGTGATGGGTTGTGGAGAAGGCGGCAACGGGATGGACTCGGCTCTCGCACAACAGAATACGGGTAAGGACTTCGTGGCACCGGTCGTGTTCCAGGCGGCTGGGCCAAACCTCGCCTCGATTCAGAACACGGTCGAACAGTACCGGGCCGCTCTGGGGGCAACAAACAATGGCAATACGCCCGGGCCGCTTTCCAAGGACAGTGGTCACCGCGAAATCAACTGGGACGGCGGGGGCAACAACGATACGACGACAGCCCCGGTCACGCCATTCAACACGTTCCTGAACACGCGCGGCGCCCAGTTCACCACGCCGGGGACGGGCCTTTCGCAGGCTCCCCCTGCGGGCGGGCCCCAGGGCGGCCTGGCTACGCTCTTCAACAATCCGACCTACGGCTCCATCTTCAGTATCTTCAGCCCTTTGCGGCTGTTCACCCCAGTGGACAGCAACATCACCGAGGCGCTGTTCTTCGTACCCGGCTCCAATGGAACTGTGCCGGCAAAGGTCAGTGGCTTCGGCGCGGTCTTCACGGACGTTGACCTGCCGGATGGAAGCGGGCCCGGCAATAAAAACGGAAACCGTCAAGCCAGCACGCGCATCGAGTGTTTCGGGACTGATGGGGGGCTGATCTTCAGCGGCTTTGTCCCAGCCTCGCCAGGCGATGCAAGTCTGTCCTTCTTCGGCATTGTCTTTTCCGACGCGCGTATCGCCCGAGTGCGGATCACGAGCGGCGATGCTGCCCCGGGGCCAAATGATGACGGGACGCATGACATTGTCATGATGGATGACTTCCTTTACGGCGAACCGCAGCCAATACAGCCGATACCGTGATGCAAGAATGCCCCACAGGGTCGATCGGTCCTGTGGGGCATTCGGGGTGGAGGTCTTCAATGAATCAGGATAATTCGAGACGTGTCTCTTCGAGGCGAGAACGGCATTCGACAGAAAGGCACTGCGAACATGGTGACAGCGCAGCAATGACCCTCAGGCGACACACGTTGACAGGGCGCTCCTGGCTGCCGTCCTACTGTCCGGATGCGTGGAGCCAAAAAAAATTGAGCCCCAGCAACCACCAAGATTCCTATCCTATCTTATAGCGCTTCTCCGTTTTTTCTTTCATAGCTTCTTTGCCCGCCTTCATGGACGCTTCGATACCGGCGTGCTTGTCCGTGACGAAGGTCTTGCCCCGTTCAATCACGTCGTCGAGCGCAGCACGCACTTCTTTCGCTTTCTTGATCAAGTCTTGCTGCTTCTTTTTCGCATAATCTTCCAACTCCCAGCGGGTTTCTTGGCCTGACTTGTTGGTCAAAAGAATTCCGGCGATCGCACCGGCCACGGCTCCCCCCAGAAAAGTGAAGAATAGGGCTTGTCCCGAATACTTGGTGTTCCGATTGTCCATATTTATTCCTCCATCATAATTCATTGCTCACTGAAGAGCCAGAAAAGAGTAGATAGAAAAAGCGAATTTCCCCAGTCCTAGCGCGAGTATTCAAGCCGTCAACGCAATCGTCACCGATGGGTTATCGTGATCGAATCGAGCCCCCCGCAACCAACGCGATTTAACCGCGCATCCACCCCACTTTTAGCAGCCCTTCCGCCCGACTATCTCGGCTTCTAGATAGCCTTCGGCTTTCGGCCACAACGTAATCTCGCCCAAGTCTGCTCGTTAAGCAGTTCGCCGCTGAATGAGCGGCTCGGGTTCCACTGCAATGCCTGTTCGTTTGCTTTTTGGCAAAGATCCCTTAGGTCCCGAGTAGACTGTCAGAATTGAGAAAAGTAGAACGGCCACCAACGAGATGATACCTCCCACGATTCCCCAGTACATCCATGGCATAAGGCACTCTCTCGCATGAAAAACATGCGAGTCCTTTCTTTCAAAGCCCTATATAGTCTGCGCTCGATTAGGAGACTGTTCATCAACGAAGAAACAACTCCGGAGTATGAATAGTGCAACGTCAAGATCTCCACGTTCTGCTATTAAACGCGCAATCATATACTCGCCACTTCCGTTGCAGTCATCTCGGTGTGATTGAGCTGCAACACACTGTAGGCTTGTTGTAGGGAAATAATGAGGGAGCTGCCGCTTAGCTTAGCGCTGAGACGCTTGCGGGAGCAGAATGGAGAAGCATTAAAAGGGATAATACAGGAGCGAAAAGTCGGAGTGAAGAGGAGACCGCACTTGCCATGTCCATCACGATGGATCGCTGCTCCAGGGATGATCATGACAACCACCTCTCAATGTGAGGCGGCTCAAACCGTGATTACTGTACGCTTGGGATTTTCACTGGTCAAGATCGATAAAGCAACAGATCTACGTCCCGGACTTGGAATGGCCGCTCAACATAGAAGCAAATTATACAGATGGAACGCTACTAACCGATTGCAATCACTCATAAAAACGAGAAATCAGACTAGTCATGGAGAACCACGTTCAGGAGGGAGCTGTGCACACGTAGTGTGCCATTGTAGTCGACGAAGCCCAATTTTCTGAACTTGTTCATGAAGAAATTCACGCGAGGTCGCGTCGTACCGATCATGTCGGCGAGCATGTCCTGATTCACGTGTGGGATGGTCGGTTGCGGTTTACCTTTTTTGCCGAAATTCGCCAATAGCAGCAGCACTCTCGCCAGACGTTTCTCGCTCGAATTAAAGAGCTGGTCTACTAAATCCTCTTCGACACGCATGCTGTGTGACAAGACATATTTCAAAAATACCGCACTGAAGCTGGGCTCCTCCCGAAGAACCCGAATCATTGTCTCTTGAGCAATGCGTAAAACTTGAGCATCTTCTAAAACCGTCGCGGTTGCCGTCCGCACTATTTGGCCGGCAAGACATTGCTCACCGAAAAACTGTCCTGTTTCCAAAATCGCAATCACAGCCTCCTTGCCCTGAGCTGACAAAACCGTCAACTTCACCTTTCCTTCCTGGATATAGAAGACCGCGTCCGCTTTATCCCCTTGCGAGAAGATCCTCTGTTTCTGAGTATACTTCAGAAGTTTTTTGCCGTGACCAATGCGTGCGAGAAATGATTGGGAGTTGTCCGGCCGTGGTTTTTGCGCCATAGCATTTCTCATACGTAATACACGCGCGCTCCCGACACTATTTTATCACGGTATTTTATGCTGGCTAGATGAGGAAAAACCCCAGCCCCCTGGCGGTATCAGCGGGCTGACTGATCCCTTCTACTCCCACATCGAACGCAGATATACACGCCTGTTAAATAACCAGTGTCGGTGTGGGCACAAGGCAGGTTCCCCTGGTTACTCCACTGAGCCCTCAACGTAGTGGCTTCCTCTAGGGTCAGGAGGTACCAAAAGTGTCGTGAGAGATGTGCCTGCCGGTGAGTTGTCCAATGATGTCGGGGAGAGTATGGGCACATTCTTTGACCATGAACGCCGAACACCCTGCTGCCGTCATGGCTGCCCTTGTCACGGTGTCATCCTGCGATGATATGCCAATGACGTGAATTCCTGGCAGGACTCTTTTGATGCGCCTGGTGGCTTCAACACCACCTAGGCGTGGCATCTTCACATCCATAAGAATAACCTGAGGCACGAGATAGAGTGCCATCTCAATGGCAGCTTGTCCGTCTCCAGCCTCCCCCACGACCGTTACACCAACGAACTCCTTAAAAAATTGGCGTAGTGCCTCCCGGAAAGGGGCAAAGTCATCGACCACAAGGATACAAAGCGATTCCGCTGTGCAAGTTGCTGGCATAGTTCCACCGGCCATGGATTTGGCAGCTCTAGTTATTCTCTATCTCCAATACCGTTCCTGTCTGTTCAATAGGGGACAGGCCTAGCTGGCCTGACATGCCCGCATTTCGGGGAATCGCAAGGCGGACACCCGCTATTCGGCTTGTTCTGTGCAGAAGGTCGAAGGGGGTCGGTTGTGTGAACTCACCAACCTATACGTATCATACCTCCTCCGAGGGATTGAGCCGGTGCCCGGCCGTTGTTTATGTTCTATTGGAAAGAGGTTGGCCCATGATTGATGTTCTACTCGTTGAGGATCACCCCGTCATGCGGCAACTTCTGCGTGATATGTTGGAGAGTTATGCCGACCTCACGATTGTCGGAGAAGCAGAGAGTGGTGATGATGCAGTCACCCAGGCGACAGCACTCCAGCCCTCTGTTGTCATTATTGACATCAACCTCCCAACGTTAAATGGGATTCAGGCGACCAAATTGATTAAACTTCGAAGCCCATCCACCGCCGTCATTGGCCTTACGGCTGGTGAACAAGGCCATACAGAAAAGGCCATGATAGCTGCCGGAGCAGCAGCGTTAATTAACAAGGGAGATGTGTTCCAAGCTCTCTATCCGTCAATTCAAGCGGCAGTCAGACGGCCGAAGAGTCCGGTTTAGCCTTTCCTCCGTCTACGGTGCGAGCGGCGATGCCGCTGATTTCGTCGCCCACAGGTAATCGCTTCATCGCGCCACCACTCTCATTTTCACAGAAAATCCTGACTGTTAACCACCGGTGGAAGTCGTCGGGACTCGGCTGCCAAGCGCTTTCCATCAGACAGAGATGAGCCATCACAAGAAGAATGATAAGATGGCATGTCTCAATCTGCCGTTTAGAGGAGTCGTTCTGTGGCAACTGAGGCGGACGAGAGGGCAACGGCGACAGGCTACGACCGCTGGGCGGCCTTATATGATGATGGCGATCCGTCGACCTGGCTAGATGAGCCGTTTCTTTTGGAGCAACTCAACCCATTTCCAGGCTGCCGCATTTTGGATTTGGGCTGTGGCACCGGGCGGTACCTCCGGCAGCTTACTCCGGGCTTGTATCGAATAACCGCCGTGGATCTGTCCCGAGGCATGCTCGCCCGGGCGCGACGGCACACCAACAAGCGGATAGATATTTCCTTTCTCCAAGCATCGATAACTTGCCTCCCCTTCCAGCCATGGAGTTTTGACCGCATGATGTCGGGGCTCGTGATCGATCACATTGCATCACCCAGGCAGCTCTTTGACCAGATGGCGACAATGCTGACAAAAAATGGCCGTGCAGTCGTGGCCGCCGTTCACCCAGACATGCAGCGTGTCACGGGGGCCGACATTGACGTAGCCAGTGATGAGGGAGCTGTACGCATTCCCGGGCACATTCACGAGGTAGGAGAGCTGGTAGCCGCGGTCCAGGGCGCGCACATGAAGGTGGTCGCCATCGATGAACCACGCATCACGCCCGCCATGCTGGAGCATCGTCCGACCTGGAAACGCAAATTGGGCTGCCCCGCACTATTGCTACTGGCACTCGTGAACACTAATCAGAAATAGTGGCGCGAGAGGTAATGCCACATTTGAGAAACGTGAACATGAGGCACCTTCTTCTACGACACCCCGGGACATCGGCGATCGGACTCGACGTTCGAATGGCCCTGCCGACGTCAGTCATTGTGCTGCTACTCGTTGCTCTCTGCCTCGTCGCGCTGCCCGTATCCACGCGATCAGTTGAGCCGGAGACCGATCGCGGCATCTGGCGCACGGCAGCGCCCGCGCCGACGAAGCGGACTGAGGTCGCCGCCGTAACGTTGCGCGACAAGATCTACGTCGTGGGCGGCTTCGAGCAGCCCGGCTTCAGCAATCTGATGAATTTTGCGATTACCGCATCCGTCGAAGAATACGATCCCTCCACAGACCGATGGAATACCAAAGCGCCAATGCCGGTCGGCCTGCATCATGTGGGCATCGGTGTGACGGGTGGGCGAATATATGTCATCGGCGGGTATACGCAGTCGGGACTCACCGTCTGGGAACCCGTCGCGACTGTGTATGCATACGATCCGGCCACGAACACTTGGGACCAGCGCGCGCCCATGCCGTCCCCTCGCGGCGCATTGTCGGTAACGGAGCACGAAGGGAAGCTGTATGCAATCGGCGGCTACGACCGAAAGGCCAATAGTGCCGCGGTCGAGGTCTACGATCCGCAGCGTAACACTTGGGCCTCGCGTGCACCGCTGCCGACTCCTCGCGATCATTTGGCCGCCGCGACCGTGTCCGGGAAAGTGTATGCGATCGGCGGGCGCCTGAACGGTGACTACCGGCGGAATCTTTCCGTCACGGAAGTGTACGATCCTCTTACCGACCGCTGGACTCTGGCCGCGGATCTTCCAACGGCCCGCAGTGGAATCACAGCGGCTGAAGTCGGAGGCAGGGTCTATGTGTTCGGCGGCGAAGGCGGCGACGGCACGTTCCGTGAGAACGAGGCTTATGATCCGACGCGTGACACCTGGCAGACTATGGCGCCGATGCCGACTGGGCGCCATGGCCTCGGGTCCGCTGTGGTGCGTGGGCGCATCCACGTGATCAGTGGTGGGCCGACTCCAGGTGGCTCCTTTAGCAATCTGAACGAAGTCTTTATGCCGCCTGAGCCTGTGACCTCTAAATCAGGAGGTCGTGCTCAGCCAGACAGGTAGAAGCGGTCACGGCTAGGGACCGTTACGGGTAAAGCCCTGGCTCTCCAGGCTGATGTGTTGGCATTTGATCATTTTTTATTTTGCCAAAATGGCTCCACGCTTGGGATTCCCCGAGTATGCGAATACTGCATTTCATGAGAAGCATGAAGCATGGATCGCCGATTGAGTCCGCAAGTCCAAGACCTCATTCGCGCATCTGAGAATGTCATCGGATTCGCCTCTGACAATAATGGGCTTCGTGAAGAGGACTGCGAAGCGGTCTTGTTTTATGCCCGTGAACTCATACGGGAAATCCAGCCACAGTGTGTGGAGCATCACCAGCACGAAACCGTTAAAAAGCGGATTGCTTGAGTTGTATGGCCTTGGACTCTCACGCGCTTCAGATTTGTCGTATCTGTCGGCTCGTTCGTGACGATCGAGAGACGGCCTGTGAGCGCTGGGTCACCAAGCAGACTTATCGACAGGGCACCGGTATAGATCCAGCCGATTGCTGGCTGACCCATACATACTGCCCTGCATGCTACACACACTTTCTCAATAGAATCCAAGCAGCCTGAAGGCAGCTGCTACTTTGTCCGAACCATTCTTTGAACAGATCAATCGCCAGGCTAAGGGGTTGTCCCAATCAGCTGCTTGAATTCGACAACGCCATCCGCTAGGTTCCAGCTCAATGTTTGATGCCTCTCGCTCTGCAGCCCCCTGGTGGCAATCCGCCGTCTTCTATCAAATTTATCCGTGGAGTTTTCAGGACTCCAATGATGATGGCATCGGCGATCTACGCGGCATCCGGTCCAGGCTTGATTATTTCCGGAATGGCACCACGGCCTCGCTAGGGGTGGACGCAATCTGGCTGTCACCCATCTATCCCTCTCCTATGCGAGATTTCGGCTATGACGTGACCGACTATCTCAATGTCGATCCACGGTTCGGAACACTGACCGACTTTGACGAATTCCTGCGCGATGCCCACCATCGCGGGATCCGCGTGATCATGGATCTTGTTCTTAACCACACCTCCGATCAGCACGAGTGGTTTCGTGAGTCACGAGCCTCGCGCCACTCGCCAAAACGCGACTGGTACTGTTGGGCGGACGGCAAAACTTTTGGACGTCCACCGAACAACTGGAACGCCCGTTTCGGCGGACCCTCATGGACGTGGGATCCTGGGAGCCGGCAGTACTACCTCCATTCATTTTTGAAGGAACAACCGGATCTGAACTGGCAGCACCCCCCTGTGCGAGCCGCCATGTGGGACGTCGTCCGGTTCTGGCTCGACCGTGGTGTCGACGGCTTTCGCCTTGACGCTATCAATTGGCTGGGTAAGGACATGCGTTGGCCGGACAACCCTTTTCGGTTCGGCCTTCGCGGCTATACGAGACAACATCACCTCTACGACCGCGATCAGGATATTGCGCATCAGATCATGCGGGAGTTGCGCCATCTCGTCTCCGCCTATCCTGACGTCGTCTTGATCGGCGAAGCTGCGGCCGACACGCCAGGCGGGCCGGGGTCGTTTTACGGAGATGGGAACGATGAGCTGCATCTGGTATTCGATTTTCGCTTGATGAAGTCGCCATGGCGAGCCGACTGCTTTCGTCGGTTCCTGTCAGAACATGTGCCGGCGATTCCAAAAGGAGGGTGGCCGACGATCGTATTCAGCAATCACGATCAGCCGCGTCACATCGACCGGTATGGTGCTGGCGGCGACGCGCAAGCCCGCGCGAGAGCAGCCGCGCTCTTATTGCTCACCATGCCCGGCACACCGTTTGTGTACTACGGCGAAGAACTCGGGATGCGAAATGGAAGGCTGCGATACCGGGATTTGCGCGATCCCTATACCAAACGCTTCTGGCCCTTCCGCCCTGGACGCGACCCGGCTCGCACGCCGATGCAATGGGATGCATCCCGCCACGCCGGGTTCACGACCAGCCGGCCCTGGCTTCCCGTAGCCCCGGACTATCGGCAGCTCAACGTCGCTCGGGAGATTGGTGATCCACGCTCCCTCTGGTCCTTGTATCGGAGGCTGCTCCAGCTCCGCCAGGTGTCCCCGGCACTGAGTCGTGGAGAATGCCGACTGGTAGAAGGAGGCCCCAGAGATTGTCTGCTCTATCAGCGGGAGGCGCGCACCGAGGAGGGCACGATCGAGAGGATGCTGGTCGCCGTGAATTTTGCAGACAGGACGTGTGAGTTCAGCCTGCCCGCCAGCGTCTTTACATGGGCATATGCTGCTCTCGACGGATCCCGATGCTGGCGAAGAATGGAATCCTGGTCATATACAGCTGCGTCCCAACGAGGGTCTCGTCGTGCGCCTGTCTTAACGAGCGCCGCCACTCTTGAAGAACAGCGCGGCCAGCGGTGGCAGAGTCAACGTGAGCGAGTGGCCACGTCCATGCAAGGGCACCGGCACGGCTTCGACCCCGCCGAGATTTCCCCAACCGCTTCCCCCGTAGTGAGTGGCGTCACTATTCAGCACTTCCTGCCAGTACCCCCCGCGCGGGACTCCCACTCGATAGTTCGTACGAGACACGGGAGTGAAATTGCAGACGACGAGCAGCTGCTCATCGGTTGACGCGCCTTTGCGCAGCAAACTGATCACGCTCGATTCAGCATCGTTGCAGTCGATCCATTCAAATCCGGCCGGATCGATATCGCGCTCATGGAGTGCCGGCTCTGCCCGATACAACCGGTTTAAATCTCCTACCCACCGCTGCAGCGCGCTATGCAGCGGCTGACCAAGGAGATCCCATTCCAAGCTTTGATCATGCGCCCATTCGCTCCACTGGCCGATCTCGCCCCCCATGAACAGCAGCTTTTTGGCGGCCTGAGCGTACATATAGCCGAAGAGCAGCCGCAGGTTGGCGAACTTGTGCCAATTGTCGCCTGGCATCTTGCCGAGCAAGGAGCCCTTGCCGTACACCACTTCGTCATGCGAAAGCGGGAGGACAAAATTCTCGTGAAACGCGTACAGCATGCGAAAAGTCAGCTTATTATGGTGATACTTGCGGAAATACGGGTCCTGGCTCATGTAGGAGAGCGTGTCGTGCATCCATCCCATGTCCCACTTCAACCCGAAGCCGAGTCCGCCGAGATAGGTCGGCTTGGACACCATTGGCCAGGCCGTTGATTCCTCGGCAATCGTTTGGACATCGGGATAGTTCCGATAGACCTCCTCATTGAACCGCCGCAAAAAAGAGATGGCTTCCAAATTTTCTCTACCCCCATACTCATTGGGAATCCATTCTCCTTCTTTTCGGGAATAATCCAAATAGAGCATTGACGCGACCGCATCAACCCGTAGTCCATCTATATGGTACTTAGCCAGCCAGAACAGTGCGCCGCTGATGAGAAAACTCCTGACCTCATTACGGCCATAATTGAAGATGTAGGTTTTCCAGTCAGGATGGAAGCCTTGGCGAGGGTCCTCATGCTCATACAGATGAGTGCCATCGAAAAAGCTCAGTCCATGGCCATCTGTCGGAAAATGAGACGGTACCCAATCGAGGATGACCCCAATTCCATGTCGGTGGAGTTCGTCGACCAGATACATGAAGTCCTGAGGAGTTCCGTAATTGCCCGTGGGAGCAAAATACCCGGTGGTCTGGTACCCCCACGAGCCAAAAAACGGGTGATCCATGATGGGCAGAAATTCCACATGAGTGAACCCCATGTGCTCGAGATATGCCGGCAATGAGTCTGCGAGTTCCCGGTAGCTCAGTGAACGGTTTCCTTCTTCAGGAACACGTTTCCAAGATCCGACGTGCATTTCATAGATGGAAATAGGAGCATCCAACCCACTATGCTTCTTCCGGCTTCCCATCCACTGTTGATCGCGCCACGTATAATCCAAATCCCATACGATCGACGCGGTCTTGGGTGGAATTTCGTTAAAAAAGGCAAAGGGATCGGTTTTATCGACTTCGTAGTTGCCAGTTCGCGAGCGAATGTGAAATTTGTAGAGCGTTCCCTTTCCGATGCCGGAGAAAAAGCCTTCCCAAATACCCGATTCCCTGACGGGGGACAGGGCGTGTTTTCCGTTCTCCCAACCATTAAAGGTCCCGATGACTGAGACCTGTTCAGCATTGGGTGCCCACACCGCAAAATAGGTTCCGGCTGTCCCCTCATGTTCGACAGGATGCGCGCCCAACTTGTCATAGAGATGAAAGTGAGACCCTTCATTGAAGAGGTACAAATCATCTTTGCTAAGTAATGTCATGTGTTTGCCAGATTTGTTCGGCGTAAACTGGATTTTGGTCATGGGTTACTCCATACATACTGACCGAAGAACAGTCGTCTTCCAATCTCCATAACTGGGAGTGCCTCATACTGTGCTCTTTTCCCTCGTTTTCAAGAGTTCCACGAGGCCATAGAGCGGAATGTCCACCCAATCTGGTCGGTTGTTCAATTCGTAACGCAATTCATACATGGCTTTCTCGACCAGATATACGTCAAACAGCAGACGGACATCCTCAGGACGCTGAGGCCAGAATTCAAAGCCAGCTGCGGCGCCGAGATAGCCTTTCAAAAATGCGACGCTGGTCCAATCTGACCAAAATGAAGCCCAGAGGGAATGCTCGATCCTTTGTTCTTTGAGGAATGCGAACGGAACGTAGTGAAAGGACCGAACCATCCCGGCGATATCCACCAGAGCCGGATGTTTCATCCGCCGCTCGGCCAACGAACGAGCAGGCTCTCCTTCAAAATCAATAATCATAAAATCGGCTCCTGTGCACAACACCTGCCCAAGGTGATAATCGCCATGACAACGAATACGAGTAATCGGCGTCTCGATATCCCCAAAAGCGTCGAAGATCCGTTCAAGTGCGGGTTTGAATTCGAACAGCAGGCGGGCGTTAATTTGACCACCCGTCGAGAGCAGGTTCATGCGCTCTTTGAGGAGCGTCAATGTGCCTGCCGCGCTACGCACCATGGATTGATACTGATTCTGCCGGTACTCCAAGGTGAGCGGCTCCGGTGCAAAGGCAGGATCGTCGATTACCTGGCTGAGTGCCAGATGGAGTTGGGCCGTCCGTTGACCCAACCGCTCAGCCGATTCCAGATATTCACCAATGAGGTGTCGGGCGAGGGGTGAATAGTCCCCACGTGCCAAGTCGAGAAGGCGAGTGGTGTTCAGAGACTGCCGTTCGTCCAGTAGAGGGTTTCTGATAATTCGACCGAAGAATTGCTTAACGGCTTCAAGACTGTACCACCAGGCATCACCATCGTTGACCACGAACTGTTGCAACACTCCAAGCGTAACCAGGCTGCCTGAATTGTGCTGATATTCGAGCGCCCCCGCAATCGAGGGGATATAGGGGAATCGCACGCGGGTCAACACGCGCCCGATTTCGAGATCCGGATTAATCCCCTGTTCCACCCGCCGGTACAGTTTCAGGATCACACGCTCGTCGTAGGCGACCGATGTGTTGCTCTGCTCCGACCTCATGACGACTGGTTCCAGTCGAATCCCAACGGGAATAAGATCGGTGAAGGCGTGCGTCGATGAAGCCGTCATCCAACCCGCGATTCCTTTAAATCTGGACTCCTCACCCATGGCGTTCAGAAGCGTGAGTGCGAAGTCGCGATTCCATAGGGCCTCGTACAAGAGGCCTGTCTGTTCCTTGCCGTTTCGCTGAACAATAATCGGAGCGATGACGGCCTGTGGAAACTCCCCTCGGATACGCTCGGCTTCTTCTCCGAACGCCGCAGCCACAGGCAGCGTATAGGTCTCCGTGCCAGCATCTCCATACTCCACCCGAATCAACAGGAGTATCTGCGTCGAATCGGATGGAATGGAAATGGAATCAAGGATACGGACCTCCTCGATTCGACGGGCTTTTCCTCCAAACCAACGTCTGGCCTGAAGGATATCCGGCAAAGCTCTCGTCACGTCTTCTGCTGTCTCTCCCTCGAATAGACGTACCCAGTCGTGCTTGGCAGTCAGCATGTTTCCGCATTCCCCCGCATTCACAAATCCATTAAAAGTAATAGTCAAAATCCCGTTCCGTATGAATCCGCCTGCGCAAACGAAAAATATGGGCGGGAGCTGAATGAGGATTGATTTCGATAAAGTTCCGCGATCCCTGCCACAAGAAATGAGCGTTGGTGATGAGATCGTGTGCCTGAAACGGATGCTTTGCATCGACGCCCAAACTCTCTAGATCGAGCTCCAGCCACCCTGAATGAGTGTGGTGAGGACTCAGGTTAACCACCACCAGAATGACATTGGACCAGTCCGATGTTCGTTTGCTGTAACAGAGCAGGTGGTCGTTCGCGATCTCATGAAAACGCAGGCTCCAATCGCTGTGCAGGGCCGGATTCTCACGCCGGATGCAATTCACGCGGCCGATAAATTCACTAAGACTGTCCGATCGATCGAAGTCCCACTGTTTGATCTCGTATTTCTCCGAGTGTAAGTATTCCTCGCTTCCCGCTTCACGGGGAAGATGCTCTCCGAGTTCGAACGCCGGGCCGTAAATCCCATAACTGGCCCCGAGCGTCGACGCCAACACAAACCGAGACATGAATGCCGGCCGTCCTCCGTGCTGCAGCTGCTCCGTGAGGATATCCGGCGTATTGGGCCAGAGGTTGGGTCGAAGAAATTCGCGCACCTCGGTCTGCGTCAGCTCCATGAAGTACTGGGTAAGTTCCACTTTAGTATTACGCCATGGAAAATAATTGTACGACTGGGTGAAACCCAACTTTGCCAAGCGTGACATCACCTTGGGTCTGGCGAAAGCCTCAGCAAGGAAGATGACGTCCGGGTGTACCTTTTTCACCTCTTCGATGACCCATTCCCAAAATGGAAAGGGTTTCGTATGCGGGTTATCCACCCGGAAGATCCGGACCCCCTGCTCGATCCAGTACATGAAGACGCTTTTCAATTCATCCCACAGTTCCCGCCATTGGTCCGTCTCGAAGTCCAGCGGAAAGATGTCCTGATATTTTTTCGGAGGGTTCTCCGCGTACTGCACGGTTCCGTCAGGCCTGATGCGAAACCACTCACGATGCTCCTTCACGTAGGGATGATCCGGCGAGCATTGAAAAGCGATGTCCAGGGCAATCTCGATGTCGTAGGTTCCAGCCCGTTCTATCAGTCTCCGAAAATCCTGCAGGGTTCCCAACTCAGGATGACTCGATTTATGTCCGCCTTCCAGTGCGCCAATCGCCCAGGGGCTGCCCGGATCTGCCGACCCGCCGGTCGGTGCATTGTTCTTTCCCTTTCTGTGAGTGCGTCCGATGGGATGAATAGGAGGAAGATACAGCACGTCGAATCCCATGGAAGCAATGTAAGGCAGCCGCGCCTCACAGTCTTTGAACGTACCGTGTTGGCCGGCCTTCAGACTCCATGAGCGAGGAAACATCTCGTACCAGGCGCTGAAGCGGGCCTTCTCTCGATCCACTATAACGGTGAGTTCTCGGTCATATGTCGAGGCGAATCGACGATCCGGATATCTCGCCATTAAGGTCTCAACTTCCTTGCTCAAGGCCATGCGAATGCGATCCGCTTCCGGAATGTCCTCCGAGCAGAGGTCCTTCCCCCACTTCGCGAGAGTTCGACGGTCTTCCGTCGTCGCCCGCCCGCTCGCTTCATCGATAAACTTGGCCCCAATAAGGAGGTCGACTTGTATATCCTGTCCGGCCTCGGTTTTCTTGATGAGATCTCGACGCCATGTAGCAAAGTGGTCGATCCAGGCGGTGATGGTGTATTGCCATCGCCCTATCTTGGTCACTGGAAATGACACGCGCCACCGGTCGTTTCCGAGGAACTCCATCAGGGCCTCGGTCCATTGTCGGATCGCCTCCTGGCGATACTGGAGCAGCACCGTAATCACATCGTGTCCGTCGGCGAACGCATCGACTTCAACCACGATGTCTTCCCCGACCGTTCGCTTAATAGGGAATCTTCCATGATCAATCTCCGGTCGGACTCCCTCAATGGCTACCCGTTGTCTGCCATCATCACGTGTCATGAGTCAGTCACCTTGCTCATCCGCCACATCAATCTAAATGTGCGTGAATTCATCATCTGTCTTTTCTCGCCGCAGGCGCCGCTCCAACGCCTCTTTGGCAATGGTGCGTCCTCCCAAGCCCAATGCGATGGCCATCGCCAATACGATTCCTCCGAATATAATAGAAAAGGCGGCCACCACGATTTCCTTGGCAATTCCCAACTGGTCCAAGACCATGGCCCCCGTAAAAATCATCACGCCCCACCGAACCATATTGGCCATGAACCTGGCTCCCTGAATCTGGGCATTGACTGCCGCGATCAACACCGCTTCGCCGGTGAAGTTCGCGAGGAGAACGCCCAGGAGTGCAACGAGAATGGCCGCGAATACATCAGGCAAGAATCCCAGAATGGCACTCATGAGATTGGCAGTGGCCGGAAGATCCAATGCATCCACGCCCATGAATGCAAAAAGCAAAAACACCATCCAGAACGAGAAACGACCAATCAGATGAGGGATTTGCTGCTTCATACCGGCTTTCGCCAAGGCGGCAGTCAGTCCCATCCGCTCGCAAAACACTTCGAAGCGCACCACGGTAAGAATGCGCATCAGCAAATGTTTCACGAGCCATCCCATGGCCAGGCCCAGCAGCAGGAATGTCACCATAGCCATCAGTCTGGGCAAGAAGAGCACGCCTCGCGTCATCATTTCCCGGAAGGCCGCAACCATAGTTTCCTGCCACATTTCACTCATTGGAACCTCCATCGCTCGACCAAATACGGCTTCATGGCCTCAAAGGTCTGACAACCCTGTTCCATCGTCTGCTGCACCTCCTCAGGGCCGCCGCCTTTGGTTTCAAGGACCAGCGAAGCGATGCGCCCGAGATAGAGCGGCGTCAGTGACCTGAGCAAGTGCTCACGGTGGATCACTTTCTCGTGATACGCGACTGCAGAGTCATAGACGGTCTGAACCCACAATGAGAGAGGAAAGCGGAAGTCCTCATCATCCCTCAAACCCAGCGTGAGTACACCAGCTAATGTCTCCGGGGCGAGAATGATCTCCCAGAGAGGAAGCAAATCCCTCAAACCCTGTCGAAATCCCTTAATCATCCGCTCCACTTTAATGGGGACCGATTCGACTTCAACTTCGATCGGCGGACCGATCTCAGGAACCTCACTCGACCCCGACTGCTTTTCCCACACGTCTTGATAGCGCTCCATATAATAGTACGAAGCTCCAACCGCTTGTGCGAGGCTCATCGAGACATCGACTGCGCTTGCCTTCGTGTCTGGCATTTTGGCTCCGAGCCTCGCCTGCCAGACCTGATACCCCTCCGCGACGGCGACGGTGGTCAGCCAACTATCAATCGCGAAGCGGGCGGCGTCTCCCTCCCATAAGAATGGCTTTTGCAAATAGAAGCTGGCCAGCCTCCCGGAAAACCCATACCCGCCGCCTATTTGACAGGCTACGCGCTTGCCATAGAGTGATCGGGTTAAGGGGGCAATGAGATTATTTGTCAGACTTCCCTCATATCGTTGGCGACGGAACACCGGTGCCACATAGTCAGCACCCTTTTCGAACACCGGCTGGGCGAGCAGATCCATCCACGCTGCTGTGACCGACCGAACATTGGCGTCGATGACGACACAGGCCTTCGCTTGCATCCGCTCGGTAATCGCAAAGAAGGATCTGAACGCCTCCTCGCGTGCAGGCATCCCCGAGTATGACAATCGATTGAGGGCAAACGGGTTCGCCGGCATTCCTTCTGTCAAAGGCTGGACCAGCGCCAGGGGGAGAAGGCTTCCGACGGCCCGCTTGACGATTTCCGGCGTTCCATCCTCTGACCCGACATCGACATTGACCATGAGAACCGACGCATGTGCCATGGATCCCTTCAAACCTTCGAGGATTGTTTGTATGACCGATTCGATCGTGGAAGACTGATTGAACGACGGGAGAGCGACCACGAGATCGACCTTGTGCACGTCCGGGCATTGCTGCTGAACTTGTTCCCATACGGTTTCCCCCATCATTGATGCCATCCGTTCTCAATCACTGATTCCCAAACACTCTCATGAGTGTCAGATAATCGCTCAGATGACGTGTGACGAGAAAGTTCCTTCTCACATGTTCTCGACCTGCGCCGCCCATACGCTGTATGAGACCAGGGTTATTCAAGAGATGCCTGGCCCTGAATGCCACCCCTTCCACAGAATAGACGGTAAATCCTGTCACTCCATCTACGATCTGTGCCGCAAGTCCACCGGCTGTGCTTCCTATCACAGGCTTTCCTTTCCACATGGCCTCAGTCACGGCGAGACTGAATCCTTCCTTGATCGATTTCTGAAAGATGATGGTGGCAGCTCGCTGGAGGGCATTAATTTCAATATCGGCTTCGGGAGGTAGTTGCAGCACGTGAATGTCGGGATCACCTCCCGCTGCTTCCTGGACCGCCGCCAGTACCGCTTCGCCTTCGGGATCATGCATCACACCGGAGCCCGCCACGACCAGGCAGCAGTTATGGTGTTTCTTCACCAATTGGTACGCCTTGATCGCGCCGATCGGATCCTTAAACCACTCGAAGCGCGCCAACTGCAGCATGATAGGTTTATCTCGCGGGATGCCGAGGCGTTGGAGGACCTGGCTGATTTCCAGACGGGTCATATGTCGGTTTTTCTCACTCAATGGATCAATCGATGGAGAAATCAAGAACTGGGGGATTGGAAGACGATGCGCAAACCCGGGAAGGGAAAAAATGGCGGCGTCATATCCGACAATGAAACGACGAAGAAAGCTCCAGCTATGCTGCCGGGGCTTGGCAATGTCGAGGTAACAGCGCCAGAACCACTTCCCTCCCTTTCGGTGCTCGATCAACGCCGCCGGCGGGGGGTCATGGATCATCACGAGATCCGCGTCCAGATTCAGGGTCTGGGCCGTACGCTCATTGATCTTGAGATAGACCTGTTGCATCTGCTCCGTCAGGTGGTCGTCCTGGCTCTGGAGCGAATTGGCCAGCCGTCGGGTAATCTGGAAAAATTCTTGATCGCCTGCTAACACCTCCCAGCGAGCGTTAATGCCGAGCGTGTTGAGCATGGGGACCAGCCGGCGGAGGATCTCAGCCATACCGCCACCGTAGCGACCCGCGCTGATGTGCAGAAAACTTCGCCCGGTTACCTGATCGCTCAATCGATACAGAAATTCGACTGTGCCTTTCGGCGCATAGTCTCGATACTCGTCCAATTCTTGAGCCATCGGTGCTCTCCCAACTCCAAGGCTACGGGCTACACGACACTGCCCTCGATGCCGAAAGACGGATCGTCGCTTGATTTCTGCTGCAGGTTGAACCAGTAAAACCCATAGGGAGCTAAACTCAAGACATATGGACGCTTCCCAATAGTTGGAAATCGTGACCCGCCCAACAGCTCAATAGGGGCTATCCCCTCGAATCTCGCCAGATCCAATTCCACTGGTTGCGCCGATCCGGCCAGATTATGCACGAGCAACAGCTGGTTCCCCCGATATTCGCGTACGTAGGCGAGGACTTTGTCGTTCTGTGGACGAAGAAAGGCAAGGGTCCCTCGCCCAAATGCCGGTTGCTTTTTGCGCCTGGCGATCATTTGCTTCATCCAGTGCAACAGCGAATGTGGCGATTGTCGCTGAGATTCGACGTTCGTCACGTGAAATCCATAGACGGAATCGGAAATGGCCGGCAAATACAGCTTGGAGGGGTCGGCCTTCGAAAATCCACCATTCCGATCAGCGGTCCACTGCATGGGTGTCCGAACGCCGTTGCGATCTCCGAGATGCACGTTGTCTCCCATCCCGATTTCATCGCCATAGTACAGGATAGGACTTCCAGGAAGTGTACAAACAAGGCTGTTGAGCAACTCAATCTTTCGACGATCGTTGTCCAACAACGGTGCCAATCGTCTCGCGATTCCGATGTTACGCCGCATTTGTGGATCTCGCGCGTAGGCGTAGTACATATAATCGCGTTCTTCGCCGGCACACATTTCCAATGTCAGTTCGTCATGGTTCCGCAGAAACAGACACCACTGGCAATTGTCAGGGATCGGCGGGGTATGCGTGAACATGTCGACGATCGGATGCCAATCTTCACTTCGTACTCCCATGAAGAGCCTGGGCATGAGAGGAAAGTGGAACGCCATGTGAAACTCATCGCCATTCCCGAAGTAGGGACGCACATCAGCAGGCCATTGATTGGCTTCTGCCAGAAGGATGCGTCCCCGGTAGGCTTTGTCGATCCGCTTTCGTATTTCCTTCAGATAGGCGTGGGTCTCCGGCAGGTTTTCACAAATGGTCCCCTCGCGTTCAAATAAATAGGGAACAGCGTCGCAACGAAATCCATCGAGCCCCTGATCGAGCCAGAAGGACATGACATCCAGCATGGCCTGCTGTACTTCAGGATTGTCGTAGTTCAGATCGGGCTGATGGCTGAAAAACCGATGCCAGTAATAGGCATTGGCCACCGGATCCCAGGTCCAGTTCGACTTCTCGGTGTCAATAAAAATGATCCGCGCTTTCTCATACCGCTTGTCGGTGTCGCTCCACACATAGTAGTCGCGCGTGGCTGACTGTGGTGAACTTCTCGCCTCCTGAAACCACGGATGCTGATCCGATGTGTGATTGAGCACAAGGTCCACAATGACCCGTATTCCCCTTTTATGCGCTTCGTCGAGGAATTCTCGAAAATCTTCGAGCGAGCCGTAATCCGGAGAGATGGCCCGGTAATTCGCGACATCGTACCCGTCATCACGCAAAGGGGAAGGGAAGAAGGGAAGCAACCAGAGACAGTTGACGCCTAGCCATTCGATATAGTCTAGTTTTTCGATGAGCCCGCGAAAATCCCCTATCCCATCGCCATTTCCGTCGTGAAAGGCTTTGACGTGAACCTCATAAAAAACCGCGTCCTTGAACCACAGTGGATCTGCCATCGTCCTGTTCCTTCTTTTCCCTAGCGCATCTGTTCTCGACTTAGGAACTCATCACACACTGTGAGCAGCGCGGACCGTACCCGTTCGAGGCTGCCCAAATAGGGGTTAATGGCACGAAGTTGTTCAGCGAGCTCGGGCATGCCGAGACTTTGGTGAATCCACGCGGAGAAATCGCTTTCTTCGTGCTTGAGACGATGCCGCGCTTCGAACACATGGAAATAGATCGCACTCACTTCGACCTCGCTCAGTGCGTTCCGAAATTCCTGAAGTGTCCGGACTTCCATACGGGTGGGGACCTGAATAATGAGGGACTTATTGAAGTAAAACGGCTCACCAAAAATGACCCGCGGCACGATGGGCGTCTTGGACAAATGGTCGTCAATGATGGAGATGAGCTCCGCGCGCAAGGCATCCAGCTCCGTGAACTCGAATGGATCGACGACTGACAGACGCTCTCCCAATACATGATCCCGCACTTCCATTGCCACCCATTGCGCGAAATCATTGGGGTATACCCGTTCGACATAACTGTGCCTGAGAAAATAACTGTGCGTATGAAAGTAGATCGAATCGAGCGGAACAGTTTCCAGCAATTCCACCAACCTCTTCTCATCATCCGCTTCTTCCCCTAGGATTTCACGCAACTCACTACATTCCATGAATAGAAAAGGCCGAGTTGCTGTTTGCATTGGGTTCTCTCTCTGTCTCTTAACCTAAAATAGGATTATAAGCCTCAACCTACGCACAAAAGTCATCCACCGTAGCATGGGACCATTGTTCACAAGAACTATGGGACGAGTGCCTAGGGAATCCCCCAGTTACCTTGTCTTATATTGGCAAAATGGAGATGGCGCGGCCAGTAAAAGCCACATTAAAGAACTAAGGCCTAGCTTATCGTAGATTTTGTGATCGAGGAAGAAGGAGAAAGTGCGGTGAGGTGTCGAGGGGAGAGCGATCGATCGTCGTTAGATCATGTGAAAGAGGGTTGTGGCGAGAATCGAGTTTTCCGGCGGTCCATCGCTTCACGAACGAAGGCCCAAAAAACTCCGATCAAGAGACTGAGCACTGCTGCAATGAGAACATTCAACGAGTGTTTCGGTCTGCTCTTCCGCTCCGCAGGGATCGCCGGATCGAGTACCTGCACCGTCGGGGTATCCCGTGCTTCCGTGAGTTTGGCCTGCTCATATTGAGAGATCAACAACGCATAGAGAGTTTCCTGTATCTTCAAGTCGCGGGTCAATCTGCCATACTCCAAGGCGAGCGCCGGCACACTGGTGATCGCCGGACGTAGACGGTCTCCTGGCTGACGATCTTTTCCGCCTTTACCCGATTCCATAATGTGAAGTTGTTTTCGCAATTCTGCCAGGCTGGATTGGATTCGCCTAATTTCCGGATTATCAGAAGAAAGGTAGGTTCCCATCACCTGCAGCTGGACTTCCTGCGCCATAATTTGAGCTTGAATCGTCGCAGCCGCTTCAATCATGGCCTTCGATTGCGCCTCGATGGCCACCGTCCGATTCTGGGTTTGGAATTCTTTCAGCGCGTTCTCAACTTTCACCAATTCGCTTTGCGTTTCAGCCAGACGTTGTTCGATGAACTTCCTATTCTCTCTCGCTTTACTGACGCTCAACGTCTGGTTCAATCGATCGAGGTTCGAAACATAAAAATTGGCCATATCGGATGCGAGTTTGGGATCTTTGTCCTCGACCGTGACCTTGATGACCTTTTCTTTACTGACGACGATACGAGTTGCCCCTTCTAACGTGAGGCGAGTCTCCTGCATCGTCTTCGTCTCATAGTGCTCCATCAAGTTAAACTCACGAATGACCTCATCCGCCATGATTCTCGATTTGAGCATAGCGGTGAAGATATCCGTCGGCGTGGCCGGCGCCCCGGGAAGTGAAATGCCGAGGCTTTGAGCCGCAGTACCGGCCGCACCGGACCCCAATAGGGCGCCGAGACCCAAACCGGTGTTGGACTCCAGCTGCGGTAGCAGGGTGGCCGTCGATTCATAAATCTTGGGAAGCAGGAGGCTGACAACAAGAGCAGCTCCAACCATTACGCTGCAGAGCGTCATGATTCGCCATTTCCTCTTGAAGATCACCTGCCAATAATCGAACAGAGTCACTTCTTCTTCGGGTTGAGTCTTACCCCAGGTAACACGATTTGGTTGAGTCATCATAGACGACTGCTCGATGATGGATGAGCGATCAGACAAGAGTTGAATGCCCTCTATCTCGTTGACTAACGACCGACAACGGCGATACCCGCAGCCACCAGGGCCATGCTTCCCGCGATACTGGCGATGCTTTGCCAGAGGGCCAACGGAGGAGTTTTCGCTTCGATTTTTTGCGGAATGACGATCGTATCTCCGGGCTTCATATCCTTGATCTTGACATACGCGCCTTCAGTGGACCCGTTCGCCCGCATAACGTACATTTCATGCTTGTTGGCATCCTCTGACATGCCTCCGGCTTGATGAACGTAGTCTTCCAGTCCGAAGCCGACTTTATAGACGACCGTGCTGGGGTTCTTGACGGCTCCAATGATGCTGACCGTCCTAGGCGGCTGGGGAATCACAATACGGTCCCTAGCCTCAAGGGTAATGTCGTCTTCCGTCCCGTCCAGTTCCTCGAGCGATCGAACTTGGACCACCACGCGGCCCAACTCGATCCGCGACGCCACAGCTTCCAGTTGTTGCAATCGAAGGGCCAGTACTTGCTGCTCGGCAGCAGCTCCTTGAGTGGCGGCATTTGCGACTCCGGCGCTCCCCGCTGCAATGCTGGCTGACTGCGCCGTCAATCGCTGCCGTTCCGCTGCCATGAATCGATCGAGTTCGGCTTGCTGTCGCTTCTTGACTGATTCACGAACAAGGACGATCCCCTCCGGAAACGCGTTGTTGGTAAGACCACCGGCCCGTTTCAAAACGGAACTTAGCCGCTCACCAGTCTCCAGCGTAAAATGACCAGGCCGTTTAACCTCGCCTTCAAGCAGCACCACGTTGGGTGGACGCATTTGGCTTCCCACGACGATCTGGTCCATCCGCTGGAGCGGTAGATCGCCAGCCTTATCGTTCTCAAGCAATGTTTTCGGGCTGAATGGAATGACCTTCGTTTGATAGGTAAATGGGTCGGTGCGAACCACCTCGGCAGTATCCCAATAGGCGTCCACCGTCAACTGGTCAGGCTTGAGCAGATCACGGATGCCCATTCCAGGTTTGAATTCATAGGGGCCGGGATTCTTTACGGCTCCCGCCAGCGTGACGACGTTCGCTACCTGGGTGGGCAGTGACCCGATTCTGACGTAATCACCGTCCTGCATCACCAGATCGGTGCCGTTGGCAGCCGCTTTCTTTTTGCCACTCAAGTCGACGATGGCGTTGAGATCGACATCGAGGATCATGCGTCCTTTGTCAGGATCAAGACGAAACAGTTGGCAGCGCTGATGGTTGGCTACTGGGGTCAGTCCGCTAGCTAGCTGGAGAAGGTCCGTCAGCCGGAGCCCCGGCTTGATTTCATAAATCGCCGCACGCTTGACCGCGCCGCTAATCGCCGCGACCGGTCCAAGCGGAGGGACAACAATGACATCTCCTGACTGCAAGCGGAGATCTTGACGCCGATCTCCAGCCATCAGGAACTGATAAAAATCCACTTCAGCCATTGTCTGGCTTTCCCGAACTAGGCGAATCTGGCGTAATGACCCCGACCGGGCAGGCCCACAGGCCGCATAAATGGCATTAGAAACGGTCGCCAACGAACTGATTTCATACGCGCCAGGCCGGACGACTTCACCGACGACGTACACCTTGATTGTCCGCAGCCGTGCCATAGCCACATGCACGTCGAATCGTTTGAGATGTGCACTTAAACGATTGGAAATGGCACGTTCGGCCTGCGAAAAGGTGAGCCCGCCGACTGGGATCGCCCCGATTTGCGGGATCACGATCATGCCGTCACGCTCCACCGGCGCGATGTAACTGCGGTTCAAACTTTGTTCCGGCACATTCCAGATATGGACCGACAGCGAGTCGAGCGGACCAATCACATAATCGGGCCCGACAGGCGTGTCGAGCACCGGTGCAAAGCTGGTGGCCTGAATGTCAAAGAAATCGTAGCCAAATTGCTGGAGCCTTCCTTTCACGCCGTGGAGCACGGAAAACTGTGAAAACGCTTCTTCGACACTGAAATCCTTCGCCGTCAAGTCGTGGAGCGATCCTCGAGGTTGTACTTCCAGAGGACTAGACAGCGACTTCTTGCCAAATTGCCCCGCTTGAAGAGGATCGGCTAGTTTCCCACCTGGCGCTGCCTGAAGCGGATCGGTTAAGGTCAGGCCTTTTTGGTGTTCGAGTCGCTCCTGTTTCATGCGTTCGTCAGCAGAGGCGGGTAAAACGGACGACGGCTCCATCGGCCAAAAATCGTTCAGGGTCGTTCCCTCGTGAGTGACCTGTTGCAAACTTCTGGATGGCGGGGCGGGGCAAGGCGTTTGGGGAGGTGCAAGTGGTTGCGTCGCGGTCGGATTCGTGACCACCGGGGCACCAGGAAGAATATCTTTCGAACCAGAGCCAACTCCGCCGACAGCGCCGACCGAGGGAAATCCGCTCCCTCCAAGCGTCTGAGCCATCAATGGAGCAGGAGCCGCCGTCACGATTATCAGCATCCAGATGCAGGCCTTAGCAGAAGCCCTGAATAGGCGGGAACTTTTCATTGCGTTCTTGTCTCCCGAGAGGTTAGACACGTAGAAACCGCACTTAGGGGATTCACGTACACATCACGTGAACCGTAGCCCATTGTTCGCATGTCGTCAAGAAAAGGTGAGAAGATGGCCTGCGGATCCTCAGTTGAGAACCCCGCAAGGCGATTGGCTTCTATGGAGTAGTGTCGGCCGCAGACAGGAACCGCGCCAAGGTTTGCTGTCCCAGGACCAATTGAGCAGTGCATACTCTGTATGCGTCGCCCGTCCATCGATCGCGCGAACGAGTCCGCCGAACCGCAATGAGAATCCGGCCGGCAACGTCACATCCTTTAAGAAGCCGACCTCCGTGAAATTCCCGGCAAAATAGGACGGGTCTCCCCGAAGCGTCTTGTAGTTCTCTCCGCGCCAGAAATTGACATAGGGCATCCAGCCTTCAATGTCGGCGCCGGCAGCCAGGAAATATCCTCGCCCTCGCGTCATCGGCTGCGTGGGATCGAATGTCTCATCTTCATCCATGAGGTAGAGAGCCATGACCTCGACCTCGCGCAACCATGAAAGGGTGGACAGGTAGTGGGCTGGTTCAAGAGTCACATCTGGTCCCACCGCGGCATTAGTGTTGTTCGCCGCTGAGCGGAGGCGGGTACCATTGGGCTGTACTGTTCGACTCTCGGAAAACTGCGCTCCGCCGGCATGCGCCCAATAGATCTGTCCGTTCAGGCCAAAAATGCCGGCCGACAAGCGCCCGGCATAACCGATATCGAACTGTTCCGGCTTCTGGCTTGTCTCGATCTGATTCCAGCTGATGAACAGGTCCTGCTGATAGTGTGGACGATTCACAAGCAATTGGAAACCCTGCTCGAGGGGCCGGGAGAACAGCATCGCATCGTTGAACATGGCATCGAGGAAGGGATGGTTGCGATGGAGCGTCCCTGCAACCAGCGACACCTGGGGCAACATTTCCCACTCGGCCGATAGAACCGGCTGTACAGTGTGGAACGTTTGCGTGGTCCCGACCGGCAGCCCGACGAAGACGCCGGCGTCCAGCTTCACATTTGATGTCGGCGCATAGCGCAATACAGGAGTGAGGTATTCACCGGCGTAGGTCGCATTTTCAATGGCCCGGCCGTTGATCTGGTGAAGCCCGGAGTAGTTGATGTTGTAAACGTAAGTGAACGTGTCGAACATGGCGCTGAACCGATTCCGTGACGTGGCGTCCGGTCCGGCATCGTCAACAGGATCGAAGAGCGTGCCGAGAAGATTTTCACTGCGCCTGTCCCAATTCCAGTTGAAGATCAGATATTCTTGATTCGGCCACGCCACGGACTTCACGCCCTGTTCCGTGACGAAATTGGTCATCCGCCGTGCCTGGACCCCGAACTCGATCGAGGCATTCTCGCCCAGTGAGATGTTCTTTGAGAGACCCAATTCCATGAAGTTACCGACAACAAACTCGGGATCCCCCTGTTGGCTGATGAAATTCACGCCGCGCCAGAACCCGAGGCGCGGTCGCCAGCCGTCGAAGTCCAGCCAGAACTGTGTGTCATAGCCACGCCCTCGCGTCAGAGGTCCCAATCCGGCATTTGGCTCGTTGTAGCTGTTCAACATGCTGAACCGAGCGCCAATCTCGCGCCACCAGCTTGGAACCTTTAGGTAGCGGAAGGGTTCGAGGATAAGTTCTGGTCCAAACGCCGACACAATGTTCTGCTGCGTATTGAACGAGCGATCAAGTTTGAGCAAGGCCTGCCCATTTTGAACCCAATGCACTTGGCCGTTGAACCGGAATGGGCCATGGCGGAGCTGGCCGGAGTAGCCGACATCAAAGCGGTTCGTCGAAGATCCCCCAAAGGCCTGTTCCCAGTTGATGAAGGCATCCTGTCTGTACCAGTCGAAATCGGTGGTAATTTGAGCGCCCTGCTCCATTGGCCGGACTAGACGATTGGCATTATCGAAGACGGCGTCCAAGAAATCCCGATGAGGAACCTGGAGCGTTCCGAGAAGCGCAGAGACCTCCTCAGTCGGGCGATAATTCAAACGGAGGATAGGACGAACCTGAGAGACCACTGTGTCATAGCCAAATGGGATGTTGGTGAAGACGCCGAGGGAGAAATCCAGTTTGGGCAGTAATTGCCGATTCAACGTTGCACTGACGAAATCGCCGATTAACGTCGTGTCCCGGCCGATGCCGTTGGCGACGGTGTCGTCTCCCAACCCTTGCTTCTCAAGATCGAGCACATAGGTCGTGCTCTCAAACCGTAACTCCCAGGCGCCAGCGGACGACCGTCCAGAATCTGACTCAGCTGCATGAAGAATCGCCACATCATCTAGGATGAACGAAAACAGAAGAGCGCATGAGAAGCAGAGCCAACGTATCACGCTGCAAAATCACCAAAGATTCGCACATTCCCTTCTTACAAACAGGGTGCTCCGACTGCCTCCGAATCAGTGCCTCAGAAATTGATGGTCAGATTGGTCCAGAACAGATGATTGTTTGCGGTCACATTGGGAGCGAAGGTTTCGACGAACGGGACAACCGAACTGATCTGGCCGGGGTTATGGATGCGTTGAAATGTATATCCAAAACTAAACTGTCCTTTCCTAGAAAACCACCAGGTCACATCAGTGCTTGCTTCATACTTTCGTTCGTGCACCGGTAACCCTCTCTGTCGTTCCTGATAGTCAAAGTTGCTTCCTACTTGAAGATCCTCCGTCACGTACCTCGTGCTGCGGACAAAGAAATCAATGCCGTCGGCACCCATATGGTGCCCGAGAGGAAACCCGTATTGGCGCATGCCGTTCGTAAAAGTGCCGTTGTTGTACCAAACGCCGGTGAGGTGATCACTGGTCTTCCTTCTTGTGTAATCCGTATCGGCGAACTCCATTCGAAAATCGGTCGTGTCCTTGGCAAATAGCTGAGGGATATATAATCCGACCAGATAGGCTGCACGACTCGGAATTAATTTGCTCCACTTGTCTTCAGAGCCGAGCTCTCCGTAGATTTGCAAGCCCGATGGAAAGGGAATCAGATAAGGAACGTGAGGAATTAGTGCTTTGATGTCGACCATCGCCTGTTCGTTACAATTAGCCACTCCTGTCTGATTCGGTGGATTTTTGTAACAATCAATCAGCGTTCGTGGGAATGAGCCTCCACTTCCTTGTCCACCGAACTGCGTCAGTCGAGTCAGCCCAAGCTCCAGCCATGTGGTCGGCAGATAATTGAGTCTTAGGCCGAATATATTTTCATGTGGGAAAGTTTGAGTGCCTTCCAGCCGGCCAAGGAAACTGTTGATTTTCCAATCCCCAAGTTTGCTAAAGAGCCATGGCAGCCGAAATGTCTCATCGCTCCCGAGCTTGATCATGTCGAGCGGGAATGCATGGTCGGTCAATAACAGCGACCCGTGATAGCCGGGCCCCCACCATTGTGTCCCCCTCCCGAATTCCAATGCGACGTTCCACAACGTGAGTTTGAGACTGGCCTCGCGCAAGTACGCATATTGATCGTTCAATGATGTGAGCGGACCTACCGTCGGCCCCTGGCTTAGCGCATTCACATTACTGATGAATTTCGGCTGGACCATGAAAGCCGCCCAATCTCCCACCTCGAGCCAGCCGCGAACGTCCGTTTGATTCTGGACACCATTGGCATAATATTCGCCGCCGCGGTTTTCCCGGAAACGGACTGTTTGCCCGCCACCTACTGAAAATGCATCCACCTCAGTTTGGAGGCGGGCACCATACCGGATGGCCTGAAATGTTTCAGCTACGTTTTCGAGCGATCGCTCCCAGATCCATCAGTTCAGGACGAAACTCAGCCATGAGACGTTCGAGGAGAGGCTCTGCTAACACCTCACGCCCATCCTCGCGAATCTCGTCCGTACGAATGCGTTCGATCGCACGGGCGACATATTTCGCAGCTTGTTTACGGCTATAGGGTTTGGTGACGACCATCGCCTGATCGATTATCCCTAGAGCCGTCAGACGCTCGATCGCCTCATAGGCCCAATGATGAAGTGGAATATTCACGGAGGCCACAGCAACTTGGACTGGCAGCAGAACAGAAGCTGATCACTATGAAATAGTGGTAGTGAATAGCATCCGGTTTGCTAGCATGGTCGTAGTCGACGACGAGGCGAATATTTTAGGAGTGCAGTCAACCGTTGCATGAGCGGCAAACGATTCAGAGGGAAAAGAGTCAAGGAATTGCAGACAGAGCGAGCTGAGCGCAGGAAAATTGGCGGGGGAATTAGCAGGACGTCACTATGCGGCTGGGAGAGTAGAAAGATTCGGCTGAGCCAATGATTCACACTCCTGCTCCAAAGGGTGTAATTCCAGTCCTGTCACCAAGATGCTCACGCCGCGAGATCCTTGCAAGCCTGGACCACCTCTTTCATCCGATTCTGCCTCGATAGCCTTCGACGAAATCAAGATGCTGGTGACAAGGTGGTCGTCCAGTATCGCCGGCACATCCTGGCTTTTCCCCAAAACCGGAAGACCGCCGATCGTTCGGTTCCACAGTTTAGGGTCATCATCGATAAAACCGATGGGCCTTAGCCCTAACTTGGCGTTTTGCATCAACTCACGGAGCACAAGTTGACCCCCTCTGCCGCGCCATAGATCAACGCAACCCCTCCGTGATCGACACCCCGCTGGTGCGAGTAATCTAGAACGCGATAGACGCTCCGGATTCCTCCCGCAAAAAGGCCGAGCAAAAGAAAATCGACCACAAAGAAACTCATGGTTCCTTCAGGTGGATGTCGAATCACGACAAGGGAATAAGACGTGGCAACCGCCACGCCTACGACCGATGCCGACCTTTATAAGATCGCTGACCCCCATCGCACGCCATACTCCCCGATAAAGTCCAAACATGTAGAAGCAGACAAATTGAGTGATCAATACAGGAGGAAACGCATTTACATACCAGGTCGTCAGCTGCTCAATCGATTGCAAATCGTAAAACTTCAGCAGGAAGGCGGCCCAATAAGCCGACGTGATGAGGAAGAGATCAAGAAAACCAAGAAAAAATCGCCGACCGAAGGCAAACAGGTCATACCATCGGAGCAGACGACCGACCTGAAGAAGATCAACTTCTCGGTAATCAAGCTTTCCAATCCCAATTGCGGTTGCCAGTATGACTGTCAGAATAACGATTCCCGCATTTCGATACTCAGCCAGTACGGAAAGAAGGGCGCAGAAGGAGAGCCCAATCGCAACGGTATAGAGGGTCAACACTGCATTTCGGTGAGATAGGCCCAGCGCCATCAGCCGATGGTGAAAGTGCCCTTGGTCGGCTTCGAACATACGCCTGGCAGCATGCAGCCATTTCTTCTCATGTGTCTTCTTATGTCCGTTGAATCGTCGGACCATGGAAAAGAGCGTATCGATAATAGGCAGTCCCAAGACCAGGAGTGGGACAAACACCGCGATCCCGGTCGCGGATTTCTGAGTGCCGACAATAGCAGTGATAGCCAAGATATAGCCAATCGACATACTGCCGGAGTCCCCCAGGTACATCCGGGCCGGATTAAAATTGTGAGGCAAAAATCCCAACAAAGAGCCGAGGACGATAATCAAAACCAGCGCGTCCTGTGTCTCGCCACGCAAGAGGAACAGCGTCGCACAGGTACCGGCCGCAATGCTGCCGAGCCCAACCGCCAGTCCATCTAAGCCGTCGATGAGATTAAAGGCGTTGGTCATTCCGACGATCCATAAGAAGGTCAGCGGCAAAGCCAACAGTCCCAGATTGACTGGATCACTTCCGAAGAGTGATACGTGATCGATCCGCACGCCCAGAGCAATAGCCGCGATTGCGGCGGCGATTTGAATGAGCAATTTCCCCCAAACAGGCAAGGATCGGACGTCATCAAATGCTCCGCCTAAAAACACGATCGTAGCTCCGATCAGAACCGGCCACCAAGAAGTGAGATCAATAGTCACCCAAGACGGGTTCAACCTCCCAATACTCCATGCCGCAGATAGAGTGACGGCACAGGAAAGAGCGATGACGACCCCTCCGAGCCGTGGAATAGGCACCGAGTGAATCTTGCGCTCGCCTGGCAAATCGACGGCCCCGATGACAAACGCAAGCCGGCGAATCAGCGGGCTCACAGTCAATGAGATGAAAAACGCGATAAGGAAAAGAGCTGGATGGTAAGCCAACGTCATGCGACCTTTGGCGGAGGTGGGACTGTCGTTACCTCCAAGGATGGGACGGGAGACGACATCGACACCCGCTGAAACACTTGATGGAAGTTTTTCGTGGCAATGTTCCGGTCAAAACGCCTGCTAAAGTACAACCGTGCTGCTTGTCCCTGCTTTTCCAACAATGCACGATCTTCGTAACCGGCGAGCAAGGCTTGGACTGCACCTTGAGTATCTCCAGGCTGCACGCTGTACCCGCATTGCGCCTCGCCGACCAGCGCAGCAGTTTCGCTCCCGCGGGGACCAATAAAAATTACAGGCCGACCAGCAGCGAGCGCACCATACACTTTACTTGGAATGCTGAGCCCCTCCATTTCGGTCCGCAGAGAGACAAGATGCACGTCGGCGGCCGACAAACTGGACTGCAAAAGAGATTTTGGTTGGTAAGGGAGAAAAGCGAATGTGCGGCCAGCCCTCAGCTTGTGCCGTCTCGATTAACTTCTTCTTCCACGCACCGTCCCCGATAAAACAAAAACACAATTCCGGCACCGAGCGTGTCTCGCGCAGCAGTGACACAAGTGTCTCAAACTCATGAACGACGCCGTGATTCCCTGAGTACATGACCACGAACCGATTCTCCAGATTATGCCGCTGGAGAAACTCGTTTTGGCCTTTGGGAAGCGATTTGATATGAGTCCCATCAGCCCAGTTTGGGATCCGGGTGAGTGATGGCGAAAGCACGCCATCGGAAAGCATTTGGCGCTCCATGCAACGCCCGATCACCACGACCTGATCCATCTGCCGCAACGACCACCGAGCTAACCACCTGAGACATCGTGCAACCAAGCCTTCGGGCAAGACCCCAGCTCGAACCGCGATCTCCGGAAATACATCTTGAAGCCAACAGACCGTCTTTATGGGTCTGACCATTCGCACCAGGGCGGCCAACACCGACAGGAGGGGAGGATCCGAGAGCACGACCAAACAATCTTGCTGTTTCGCACGAACGGCGGTCACGAACGCACTGATCCAAAATGAGACGTAATCTGCCAACCGGCCGAGGGTACGGGTACGCCCGAATCGGGTAAATCCCACTCGCACGATGCGAATTCCTTTATGAAACTCCTGCGCCGGCAATGCGGACTGACCGCCCGCATAGGCCGTATTGCCCGTAATGACCGTGACCGTCTCGCCCTGTGCGGCAAGGTCTTCGGTCAATTCCGTCAACAGCTGGGCCGTCGCCGATATATCCGGATAAAAGTAGCGATTGATAAACAAAAGCCGCATGCGTTCACGCAGTCCGATCGGTCAACGATGTTTGTCTCATCAAGTCTTACGTGAGAGCTTATATGTGTTCAGCGAAAGGTCAACGAAATTGGCAGAATGTTCACACCGGTGGGGAGATAACTCTCAAAGTTAGGACGATCTCGAGATTACGACATTTCGTAGCACCAGCACATCCACCTCGGTGCGCAGGAAGCAGAATACTCTCATGCAGATTGTAAAGCCCGATGCCGTTTCAATCCTTCTGCATAAGTATCCAAAAGTTCATCGCAAATGCGTTCCCAAGTAAAATGCTTTGATACAAATTCTCGACCTACTATCCCCATGCATTTCAGCGCAGAGGGCATCGAGAGCATTTCGCTTAACGCCATGGATAATTGCACTGGATCAGTTCCCACGATCCGTCCTGCCCCGGCCTTTTCTACTTCAGGGAAATGACAGCCTCGCGAAATGAGCACCGCTGTGCTGCTAGCCAACGCTTCAAGAATCGCCATCGAGAAGCCCTCCCCGTCGGAAGGTAGGCAGAAGAGGTCTGCGCGTGAAAGCAGCTGTGACTTAAGTTTGCCCTGCACCATCCCTGGGAAAATCACACGGTGCGACAATCCTGCCTTATCCGTGCGCCGCCTGAGACTCGCCTCAAGTCCGAACTCATCCGGTCCAGCCATGACTAAAAGTGCGTTGGGACACTCCCGCTCCACTCTGAAAAATGCTTCCAGTAGGCGTTCCGCGCCCTTGAAGGGATGAATACGGCCCAGGAAGAGGACAACTTCATGATGAGGGTGAATACCAATGGTATGGAGAATCGCAGGATCCGGGGCCGCCGCATATGCCTCCGCGTGGATGCCATTTGGGATCACGCGGCATGGCGTATGGATGCTGAGCCGTCTGTAATACTCGACCTCTGCCTCAGTAAGCCCAATGAGTGTTGTTGCTCGTCTGAGAATCTGTAATTCAACGAGACGTAGATACAGCTTCTTCTTCAAGGCGCGGAACTTCAAATGCTCAGGGTCAAACCCACCACGTTGGTGATAGAAGAGCGGTTTGCCATGACGAAAAGCAGCATGCGCTGCAGCGTAAGTAGGATAAATAAACGGAAGGTGGGTATGCACGACATCGACCGTAGGCACAACGTCCTCAAGTGCTTCGGTCATTTGTGGCGAATAAAGAAAGCCAATCGATTTTGAGAGATAGTGAACACGAGGGAACAAACGCTGTAATGGTTCCTGCCGTTCAAAGTACCATACCTCAACGCCTTCGACGTCGATCGGACGATTAGTCGGTACATCAAGGTCGTGATCTAAATTCGAATTTGACGTGAAGACGATCACCTCGTGTCCTCGACGGACGAGCGTCTCAGCCATAGATGACACAGAGGTGATTGGCCCGCCAATGCGCCATGCGGGCTTGTATCCGGGTGTTGAAAAGAGAATGCGCATGTAGAGGGGGGGGGTATTCTAAGTAGCTAGTTAGGAGCTACTCGGCCGTTCGCGGACGTCGACCATGTGCAACTAGTCCATTGGGACCGTATTCGATAACTATGCTCTCAAAGCCAGCAGCGTTGAACCAGCGCCGCACTGTTCCGAGTGATTGAGGGTGGTCATGCACTGGCGAGTACATGTCAAACGTGTCCAGGATCGCCCATTCCCGATTTAATTCGACTGGTAATCCCAAATGAGAGTATTCGAGTATGGGAATGATTCTCGCTCCAACCCTTCCACCTATCGCTCGAAACAACCTGGCGAAAGTAATCAAGGGAGGGGTCCAACGATTCACCAAACGATACAGCCGTTCTTTGTTCATACGACGCGTGAGCGGTCGCAACACGTACTTCCATTGGAGGCTGGCCGCCAAGGTTTTGGCATACACATCTATGACGATTTCTCCCCCGGGTCGCACCATCCGTACGAGGCTTCGAAAGGCCGCTGCTGGATCGGGCGTGTGTTGAAGAACGCCAAGGCAGATGACTTTATCGAAACTCTCCGGCGGAAGTGGAATTCGATAGATATCTCCCTGAAATAAGGTGAGATTGGGGAAAGTCCCATTGTTCGCATAATTGGCCTCGACGGCATCCGAATAATCGAACGAGAACAGAGAGGCGCCTGTGCCAAGCAGCACCTCGGTGAACCTGCCTGCTCCAGACCCAGCTTCTAGAATTCGTTCCCCCTTCAAATCGTCTTTCCATTTCGTTGCGGAAAAGAGTCTCGACCTCGAGATCGGCAGGCCTGAATACCGATCAAGTTGGGTCCGGGCATGCCTGTTCCATTGAAATCCAAACGAAGTCGAATATCCGCTATCGGGAACGAAACGTGGAATTCCGTTGTGCATCGGAAAGGAGACCTGGCAACCCTTGCAGACGAAGACCCCCGAATCGCTTGTCGGACCTGCGCCTTCCCCTTGCAATGCGGCTTGATGGTCCGATCGCAGTTCGCCCCGGCAGACAGGACAACAAAAGAGCGTCATCTCTGTTTCATTCATGGTTAAATTCGATGTGATTGAATCACAGCTTGGTAGAGCTGAAGAAATTGTCGCGCGCAGGAATCACTGGTCCGGCCCTCCACGGCATAACGAGCGTGCTCGGCACGCGACTGTGCGGTCATTCGGTGGTCAAGGACTTCCAGAATTCCGGTCGCTATCGACTTGCTGCTTCCGGGGAAACAAATTGTGCCGCCCGATCGTCGAACAGTTCTCGATGCCCAGGAATGTCCGACAACACTAGGGGGCAGCCGCAAACCGCCGCCTCGAGTACGGCATTTGGGTTCCCTTCGAATTGGCTGACTGACACGAACACGTCAGCCCGCTTCATCCAACTGAAAATGTGACTGGAAAACGGAAGGACCCGTAACCGTAATTTCAGACCAGCATCCTCCGCTTGCCGGGCGCAAGACGATGCAAGAATTCCCTCACCCATTAACACAGCAACCGCTTCTGGGCGCCGTTTCAAGATTTCCAATAAGGCCGGCACGAGGGTAGGCACGTTCTTAATTGAAATCATCCGGCCTGCAAACATGATCAACTCCTTGAAAGAGAATGGGAACACCTCGTCCACATTGATCGGCTTCGCCAATTCGATTTCATCGAATGGAATCGCGTTCGAGATCACACAACGGATCTGTCCATTCCGATGGCCCTGTGCTCGCCAATACTCAATGCCCCCCTCAGAGTTGGCCGCAATTGCGGCTGCCCGCCTCCCTAATGCCACTCGGACACGGTCTTTCAATCGGGTCGTGTAAAACTCTGCTGACGTTCGTTCGCTCACCACGAACGGAATCCGATTCCACCAAGCGGCAAGCGCACCAAGAATATCCATCTGGGTGAGCCACGTCTGAATGACCTGAGGACGTACCAGATGAATCAATCGGTTGATTCTCCATATCAACCGAGGGTCTGAATTGCCGAGAGGACCGAGGTAATGGGTGTTAACGCCGGCTTCGTGCAATCGCTGAAGGTGCGGCCCATTCCGCAGATAGCCCACATCTATAGTCGCGCCAAGACGTTTCAAGCTACCTGCAAGGTAGGACAACTGTCGTTCAGCCCCGCCTCCTTGAAGCGTGGGGATTAGGTGGAGGACTCCTGGCATCCTACAACCGTTTGAAGCCGTGATGGGCGAAGGTTGAATAATTCGCCTAGGAACGAAATGATTAACAGGGCGGGAATAACAATCTGAATAATGCTGCCAATGGGCTGAAAGGTTGTATCACGTATCGATTGGTAAACAAAAACCAAAATGTATAGATACAGAGGCAATTGCCACCAGGCCGTTTCTCGAGATCTATACCATCGCATAGTTAGTGCGGCAATCCACCCAAGTACTCCACCACGAATCACTGCTTCCGTCACTCCTCCGCCGATTACCGCCTGGGCAATTGCCCCAAATGCCCAGCCTCCGCCTATGGCTTTAAGCTCAGGATGAAACGTCTCAAGAAACCAGTCTGAGAGTGACTGTTTTTCAAATGGGAATAATTGACTGGGCAAAAATGCCCATATTTCTGCAAATCGTGCTGCTATCGGGATTTCAAGCCACCCAGCCTGCTTTGCCTGCATTAGTTCCACGGCGTTCGCCCAAGATGCATCAAACTCTCCCATCCCATGTCCTTCCATAGTCAGAGTTCCAAACTCCTCGAAGGATTCCAGCGCTCGAATCAGCCCAAGTACCGTGAAGACGATCATCCCCACAATTCCGGCAGTGACCCATCGACGCATTGGAATAGGTCTCACCAATAGATGCCACGCAATCCCCATTGAAATTATGCCAACGGCGATTGTTGTACGTGCACCTCGCGGATCAAACGACACTAGTAAAACAGTCATGTATCCGAAGAGTAGATGTTTTTGCCGAGGCCACCTTTGAAGAATGCCAGTGAGTAGCACAAGCATTCCTACCGAAGAAAATCCCTCACCTATCTTTATGATTTGTCTCGCAGCCAAGGGGAGCTCATGAAGCACAAGATATGTGTCGTAGTACGACTCAGGGGTTCGAATAAAACCCCCGGCGCCGAGAACGAGCATGCCAAGTTGAAATAGAGCCACTATGACGAAAGCGCCCAACATTTTCGAATGGTCGATATACCCGAACGATTGTTTCCCTTTCGGCCGCAATACTTGATTTCTTAGCAGCAAATAGATGAACGCAAATCCTGACACATATCCAACTGAAATTGTTAGTAGATGAATGATCTCCTCTGGCAAGGGCTGGAGTTCGTAGAGTCGATAAAAGTCCAAAATGCTATATGAACCGCCAATCAACACCCAATAGATTGAAGGTATAGTAGAGTATAGAGCAAAGATTCCTAGCCACATTACTCCTATATCATCTGCGGGAGTCCGTTTATCTCGGTTAGCACAATACAGAAACGTAGCGGCAACGACTGCCCAGATGGCTGAAACAAAACACAATATAATAAGGTGATCAAATTCCATTGAGTGCTAACAGTTTGACAGTTCTCCTTGTTGGCAGGCAGGACTGATTTTGATCTTGGAGCCGAAGCCGTCTATATGGGATAGCAAAGTTCCTGATAGGCATTCCTGTTATTTGCTTGCTAGCGAAGAACATGGGGAAAGACAATACTTCCTACTAATTAACGAACGAAAGGCGAATTCCAGTACCCAGTAACTCTACGTCCGTCGCATCGTCAAGAATCCTGACGATGGCGAAATCCACACACCTCGAGACCTACTATCACGCTGCCATCCTTTGGGGCCATCTTAATTTGTCGCCGCCTTCGAGGTCGTCAATGAACTAAGATGAGTCGCAATGGTCTGAGCTGCCTCTCGAAGCCTTTTCCTGATGCGATGGTCGGTCATTGCACGCCTGTAACCCGCTCGCGCGATGTTTTCCCGTGCATTATCATGCGCTAGGTAAAACTTTACTTTATCTATGAGCTCCTCGGCAGTGTCATAGAGTTCAATCTCCTCTCCAACTTTGAAGAACTCTCGCAAATATTCTCCGCCGTCAGAGATCTGCATCACTCCATTTCCAGACAGCTCGAAGAGTCGATAGCCCCCAACGGTGTATTTGCCGCGGTTGTGAACGTTTATTCCGATCTTGGCCCTCTGATAAAGAGATACATATTCTTGAAAGTTGATCGGCGTGACCCAACCGGGGAAACCATGAAGAAAATTGAAATAGAGATTCTTTTTCCAGCCAGCTAGCCCATGCATCCGGAATTGTCGGCCGAATACCTTTTTCACTTTCGCGAGCAGCGGCATCTTGTTCGGGAATAGGGCACCAACAAAGACTATGTCAATATCACGCTTCATACTAAAAATGGCCTGCTCATTCTTTGAGGGATCATGCATTGAATCGAACAATGCCATTGGCCAGAAATCCGCGCGTTTGACCCCGCAGTAAGCGAGTTTCTCCGCCATACCCATATCTGGGCTATAGGCCGGGCTGTGATATAGGACATGGTCATAGGCGTGAAGGTATGCAAAGTCACGATCGTAAGCGGTCAATGGTCCATCGGATGTTCGCAGGACTTTGTAGATTGGCAGATTATGCAACCAGTCCGGATGGTAGGGGAAGCAGTTGTCTACGATGAGCACATCCGCCCGGTGTTCTTTGATCTTATCTTGCAGGGCGCTATAGAGCCCCATTAATGCTGGATGCTTGTCAAAATACAGCTGGTCGAGCATCTGCGCGCGGAGATAGCGCTGCGGACTGAGATACAGACCATGGTTGAAGGGGATGAAGGTACACCCCTCAAAAGTGCCGGCCGCAATCTCTCGCTGCCAATATTCATGCTCGAATCCGGTCTTGTTGAAAGAATAGATGATCTTCACTGAAGCCGTTTTGACCTCAACACGAAATTCTGACTTGGCAGCCAATCCTTGTTACGATACGAATCCATAACCTCGAATTGGACCGAGAAACGTCTGATAACGTCGGCTACTCGAAACCCTCGCATCCCGATTTCCCAATAATGCTGCCCTGACATATAGGATCTAGTAAGACCATCTGGTTTCGTGAACCAATTGAACAAATCAGCAGTAAGGGACCAATCAAACCCTCCGAATCCCGGGATAATGCGCAATTGCGCATGCCGTCCGTAGACGGGAAGATACACAAGCGCATATCGCGCCACTCGAGCTAGCTCGGCAAGGCTGCGATCTAAGTATGGCAGAGGGAGATGTTCCAAGACATGCGACGCGATCACGGCATCGAAAGATCCAGTTGAGAATTGTGACAAGTCATGAACGCTGCCCAGATGGTTTGGCTTGAATGTGTCGTCTATATCAAGCGTCTCTATGTCATATCCGCGCCATTTGAGGATACAAACGTCGAGCCCTTGTCCTGGTCCCACAATGAGGATTCTTTTGCAATCGCCGAGCCGAGCCACATCTCGATACTGGTAGTAGCTGTTGATGAAGTTTGAGAGATGTAATTCTTCTTTCCATCGCTCGCGGTCGATGGGCATCGGCGCAGGAGTGGGAATAAGGCTATCGTCCTTCATGGCTATTGATCGTCCCAAATAGGAAAGGCCAGTGCGAGACATCATTGTGCGGTCCTCGATAGGACGGGCATAGCCATCGACGACCGAGGTGCAGCCATGACATTGATTGAAAAGCTCATCGCCTTGTCTTCTCGAGGTAACAGCTTCCTGATTTCTTCTGGCCCGTCATATTGTCGCTTCGATTTCATATCACAGAAGCGATAGCCCAAGTCGGCGAGCAAATCTAGGACATTGGTCGAAGGCTCCGCAAAATGCCAGGCCCCGACTTCCATGATGATCAGCGGTCGGCAGGCCGCGAGTAATTGGCGACCACCATCAAATACGGGGAACTCATGACCATCAACATCGATCTTGATCATGTCAATCCGTTCTATGCCATGCTTCTTGCTCCAGTCATCCAGGCGAACGAAGCTGACCGTGGACGGCCCCGACACACTCGTACCATCAGTTTGCCAACTAGAACGAAAACTGATTACTTGATTGTCTTTGTTCTCATTCCACAAAGCGAGACGATAAAGATCGATCTGGCATATATTGTTGAGCGAGACGTTACGAACCAATTTGCGATAGGCATATTCCGTCGGCTCGAAGGCGTAAACCTTTCCCTCTATTCCTGCCTTCTTGGCCAATCGAATCGAATGTGCCCCCACATTGGCTCCAACATCAATGATCTGCCACCCGGGCTGGCAATACTGTTCAATCGTGTCAACGACGTCACGCTCAAACTTTTCCAGCAAGATACACACATCGATATTCTCGCTGAGATCCAATTCAAAGATCATCCCCTCAACTGCTCTCGTGACACTTTTCCCGCGAACCAGTTTCATGAAAAGGTCGAGGTAGATTCGTTTAACGGTAGAGAACGGAGTGATGCTCCAGATAAGTTTACAAATCTTGATTGTTAATTTGTTCATCTGATTGCCCTTCCCTGAATCCTCGCCATGACTCTTGGAGATCCCTCTCATCGTTATGGAGAATTCAGTGCCGCTCCAGGTCCAGGTGCGATCCCAACACGATAGGCCTTAGCCGCGATGACCAACAATGCCACTGTCCACCCTGCAAGATAGGAAACGGCTACTCCAGAAGCCCCACCCGAATGAGCCAGGAAGTACGCCACGAAAACCATGATTCCGTCTCTTGGAATACTTACAGCCATAAATGACCACCACATTCGTTCCTGAGTCTGGATAACTTGGTAAAGGCCAATGGATAGCGCCTCTGGAAGTGTGGCTAGCATCAGAATGGTAAGTGGCTCATAAGCTGGCAGGAAATCGGATCCAAAAAAACCGAGGAGCACACGGCCGCTAATGATGACGAATATTGCCCCAAGTAGGGCGCTTACCAAAAGTCCCGTCGTATTTGACCAAAAAGCCCGACGATATCGGGCATCGTCATACGCGCTCATCTCATTATTAATAATTGAACCACCGACAGTATTAAATGCGGTCGGAATCATCATCACCGCTGCCTTAAAGCTGAATGCCACAGAATACAGGCCAAGTTGCCTGTACCCATCGGGGTGTTGGACGAGAAATGTGTTGGCAAGCCAGAGTGCGGGCATTGAGGTTAACCCGCCGAGTGCGGCTGGAATCGAAAACCGCCATAGGATACTTCTCTCTTGCTTCTCCATCACATAAGACAACTTGATCCCATGGAACGTCGCTTCCTCTCGAATTGCCACATGGTACAACCACCATCGCACCGCTAAACTGGCAACCAGTGCCCACAGTGCTCCCGGCAATCCGAAGAACCAGACACCAGCAGCACAACACGCAACATTGATGCCGCCGTGTATCACGCCTAATCGAGCGATGTGACGGTATCCCTCGAGACCGGCAAGCACCCCGGCTTGATAGCCCGACATGGCAGAGAAAGCCAGATAGAGGGCCATGATCTTCAGCCCCTCGGACAGATGCGGGGCATTGAGGGTCGTGGCGCTGAGCCAGTCGGCCAAGGTGAAGAGGACCAGCCCTGCAATTGTCCCGGTGCCTAAAGTGAACAGCGAACAAAATCCGATAATTCGCCCTGCACGCTTAGGATCTGATTGCCGATATTCTGCGATGTATCGAGTCGCCGTCACGCCGGTCGCCACTTGGGCAATCGCCGAGAACGTCAACGCGGTGTTCTGGAGCAAACTGAATTCGCCGAAGTATTGAGGCCCCAGACGATTGGCTACGATTATGTTGGCTACGAACACACTTCCTTGCGCAAGCAATGTCCCCGCCAGATTCCAGGACACCCCGCGGATGAATCGCTCGCGGAGACTGACCCGATCATTCTCCGGCACCACCCCGTGAGGTTTATCTACCAAGAGTTGTGATTCTGCCATTTCTGTGCGCTGCTGATTGGGAGCTTCTCCGGTCCCGGCCTGAAGTCCCGATCCTCATAACCCGATGAGTTGACTGCTACGAGTTTCACGGTGACCACACATTGGAAGCTGCGATTGGAGCCAGGCTTGAAACATGAGCACGTTCCACAGATAGCTATGACGATTGTATTTCCCGGAACAATGCTCCCGCCACATACGCCGGATCGGTGCAGGATCGAGATAGCCCTGTGTGCGCAGGGCGCGTTCTTCCAGGAGATCTTCCGCCCATTCACGCAAGTCGGTACGCAACCACCTCGCAATCGGAATAGCGAACCCGGCTTTTGGTCTCTCAACCAGTGCTCGCGGGACATAGCGATCGAGAAGCTGACGCAAAATCCATTTGCCCTCGCCTTGTCGTATCAAGACACGCTCGGGAAGCGCCCAGGCGAATTCTACAATTTCGTGATCTAAGAACGGCATGCGTGACTCCAGGCTCACACTCATTGATGCACGATCAACTTTCGTCAGGAGATCGTCCGGCAAGTACTGCTCCAAATCGAATCGACGCATGCTATCGAGGATCGGTTCATTCCGATCGTCGTCCGGATGGAATATGTTCCTATTGTCGCGCCCCAAATACAGCACGATGCCGTCTTCGTGATGCCACTGCGAGATGACTCGAACATACAATTCATCGAAGGTATCTGCCCATAGCACCCGCGCGAGGCGATGCATGCGGTGGCCGTTGATCTGTCCACGTTGATGGTCTGAGCCAACAATTCTGAATGCGTTGTCCCATGCGTGAGGTGTGAGAGAGGTGAGGACGCCCGATGCCAGTTTCCGGCTCCAGGGAGGAAAACAACTGAGCCGCTTCCAGAGATCACGGCAAAATTGGTATCGCGGATAACCGGCGAAGAGTTCATCCCCGCCATCGCCAGACAGTGAGACCGTGACGTACTGTTTTGTCAGTTGCGACACCAGAAAAGTCGGAATGCCCGAGGAGTCTGCAAACGGCTCGTCATAAATCTGTGGAAGACGCGGGATGACAGCAGCGGCGTCCGCGGCATCAATATAGAATTCAATATGGTCGGTTCCTAGATGACGGGCGACCTGCTTGGCGTAAGGTGCCTCATTGTGGCTCTGCTCGTGGAAGCCGACGGTGAAAGTGCGAATGCGTTGGCGGGACTCGGACTGCATTAAGGCTACAATCGCAGAAGAGTCAATTCCGCCGGACAAAAAGGCGCCTAGTGGTACGTCAGCAACCATTTGTCGACGGACACTCTTAGACAAGCGCGTGTGCAGCTCGTCCACGAGTTCCTTGTCGCCCATCTTGGCAAATTCAGAGGTTCGCATTTCAGCACAACTAGATTCTAGGGACCAGTAGCGAGTGGGCTCGCCAACTTTTACGACACTATTCTCCGAGACGGACACGGCCAGGTATGTGCCCGGAACCAGCTTGCGCACGCCACGATAGATCGACAGAGGTGCAGGTACATAGCCGAATTGCAGAAAGGACGACAAAGCTTGCCAGTCGACTTCAAAATCGGAATCAGGGAAAGCCCTCAATGCCTTGAGCTCAGAGCCAAATATGAAGGATGATCCTGTCGTGCCATAGTACAGGGGTTTTTCGCCCATCCGATCCCGAACCAGATAGAGCTTTCGATCACTTCGATCCCACAATGCAAACGCAAACATGCCTGTAACCTTTTTGAGCGAGGCTGGGAGCCCCCAGCGATCGACGGCTTGCAGAAGCACTTCCGTATCTGATGTACCACGCCACGATTTACTGACTGTTGTCCTTTCGCAATCGAGATCATGACGGATGGCGTCAAAGTTGTAGACCTCTCCGTTAAAAACGATGACATAGCGTCCGGAGGCCGATACCATCGGCTGCTCCCCGCTGGATGACAGGTCAATAATCGCTAACCGGCGATGACCAAGGCACAACCCGGCTCCAGGATCGGTCCAGACTCCTGAGGCATCAGGTCCGCGGTGGGCCAGAGTGCCGCTCATCGCGCTCATGACAGCCTGGGCATTGAGCGATTTCGGCGATATGTAGCCAGCGATTCCGCACATGGGGAGGATTGAAGATTTAAAACCATCTAACGATGATTGTTGTGGAGCTTGGATGTAGGGTTGATACTTTGTAAGTACTATTCAGCAACCGCTACCGCTATTACATTCCAAGTTGTGCAATCCGGTTCTTGATTTAATTCCGGGAATGCTCCGAGATGAAGCAGTTTGAACCCGGAGTGGATTAAGAAGCCTGTTATTTCTTCCGGGAAAAAGTACCGTACGGTATGGCTTTCCGTATTATCGTCTAAGACTTGATTGCCATTCATTCGTCGAAGCTGAAACTCCACGTGACACAGATTGTGCCGGGTATCGAGTTTTCCCGACGAAGCTCGTATGAATGTGTCGCCGTCGTGATCGACTTTCCGTACCCGCTCTTGAGGACCTTGAGCTACGACCGCAGGCCCATACCACACATCGAATGCCAGTAATCCCCTGCGACATAGGTGACGCCTCGCTGTACGCAATGCACTGATAATATCGGCATCTTCTATCTGGTAGCTCAACACGGCAAACATCATGAGTACCGCATCGAAAGCCTGTCCTAAATCTGCGTTCCGTACATCGGCTTGATGGAAAGGAACGTTGGCTGCTTGTTCATGTGCTTTTTGATTCGCGACGGCTAGCATCTCTGCCGATCGATCGATTCCGGCGACCCGATATCCCTGCGCTGCTAAACGGAGGGCGTGGTTCCCGGTGCCGCACCCCAAGTCCAGAATCGACCGAACAGGTTGAGCAGCATACTTTTGAAACAAGCGGCCGAGCAGTTGTGTTTCTCCGTCATAATCTTTATCTCGGTACAGGAGATCGTATGCGGGCGCATATACCTCTCCAAAGATTTGGCTCATCGCTTGGCCAGCTCCCGAACCGCGTGCACTACAGTACTGAGCTGCTCCTCTGTCAGGGCGAGCCCAGACGGGAGATAGAGCCCTTGTTGTGCCAGTCTTTCCGCCACAGGATATCGTTCACCATGAAATAGTCCTCGACGCTGGAACACCGGCTGTTCGTGCATTCCCAGAAAGAATGGGCGAGTCTCGATGCCACGATCTGCCAGCGCTTTGGCAAAGCCTGCTGCATCCATACCCGTTTCCTCGGAAAGGACTACGCCGTACATCCAATACACGCTTCTTGCCCAAGATTCTTCGACGGGAAGTTGCAATACGGGTATTCCTTCTAGGCGTTTTGTGTATTCCTGGCCGATCCAACGCTTTTTCTCGACAATCTGGTCCATGCGCTCCAACTGCGCTACACCAATGGCGGCTTGCATGTTGGTGAAACGAAAGTTAAATCCCAGTTCTTCATGAGCAAATCGTCGTGACGGCTGAAAATAAAGATTTCGCAACGAACGGAGTCTGCCTGCCAATCCAGCATCATCAGTCAGGACCATGCCACCTTCGCCCGTGGTGATCAGTTTATTCGCATAAAAACTGAAGCAACTTGCCAGCCCGAAACTTCCGCACCGTCGCCATTGTGGAGCGGCCGACATACGTCCCGATAGGTATTCGGCGCCATGTGCTTCCGCGGCATCCTCTATGATTGCCAAACCGTATCGCTCCGCCAACGCAAGAATGGGGTCCATGTCGGTCGGATGACCATAGATATGGACCGCCATGATGGCTTTGGTCCGTGGAGTGATTTTGTCTTCGACCCTGGGAACGTCCATCGTCCAGGTGCGGGGATCGACATCCACTAGCACTGGCGTGCCGCCGCAATACAGGATCGCGGACGCGCATGAGATAATTGTGAAAGTCGGCATAATCACTTCATCGCCCTCTGCTAAACCGAGAGCAGCAACGGCAGCCTGAAGCGCCGCGGTTCCGTTGCACACGCTCACCCCGTATTTTCTCCCGCAATACCGACTCCACTGTTGCTCGAATTGTTCAATGAACGTTCCTGATGAAGAGATCCATCCTGTCTTTAGACAGGATGCGACATATTCCGATTCGCGGTCGTTTAGCAGCGGTTCGCTGACTGGAATCATTGCAGGAGCTCTTTTTCACCTAGGCCCAGATACGGTCCCTGTTTAATTTCGAGCAACACCGTGTCTTCTTGCATCCGGAATCCATGTCCGCCGTTGACCAAAATGACCACGTCGCCTGTGCGCAATTCTCGCGTCGCGATTAGCTGTTGATCATCATTGAAGATGTCTACTTCGCACCTGCCCTTCTTGACGACGAGCACTTCACAGGTCCGATTGATCGTCCGCGTGATGGGCACATGACGATGTGGGGTAATCGCCCCACCGGCTTTATAAACAACGAAACCGACCTGTAGCTCCAAGTCTGAAGGAGTAGGGAAGGCGGTCTTCTCGTGCGCCATGGTGGTCCGTATAATGTAGGCCAGGATGGCGCCATTCCACGTGATCGGTTCCATCACCGTGACACCATCGCATACAGATTCTTTTGCTCCCCAATCATTTCATTGGTTTCGGCGATGATTTCCGCCAACCTCACATAGAAGTTCTGCTCCGTATAGGCAGAGAGTCGCTCTTTTCCGCGCTTCGCTAGGTCGGCCCGCAGAGTGGAATCCTCCCACAAGCGCGATATTCCATCGGCGATAGCCTCTACGGAACGAGGATCGACCAAGAGTCCTGCATCGCCGACTTGTTCTCGAACCCCTTGAATGTCAGAAGTGAGGACGGGACAGCCCAAAAGCCATGCTTCAGAGATCGGGATATTAGTGGGACCAAAGAATGTCGGCATCACTAGCCCGACTGCCTCGGCATAGAGTGCCGACATAGCGTCGTTGCAGACATATCCAAGGTAGTGAATCTGATTCGTAATTCCTAAACGATTAACCTCACGCATTATATCCTTCATCACCTGACCGCGAATGGCTCCCGTATGAGCGCCGCACAACACGACATGAACTTCGAGACCCTTATCCTCTTTTAATTGTCCGATGGCTTGCACTAGCCGCAGATGGTTCTTATGAGGCCACAGCTGCGCGGGATAAAACAGATAACGCACAGGTAATCGGTAGTTGTTCCGAACCCGCGTGCGTTCCTGCTGCGATACGTCACTTACTAGATATGGGGGAGGCACATAGGGGAGTACTTTCACGCGGTCTTCGGTAACCCCATAGCCACCATAGAAGTTAAGAATGTGTTCTTTACCCACTTCCGAATCTGCAAGGATAAGCGTCGCCTGGCGAGTGCCATTGCGGTACAAGTACTCACGTCGTTCCCATTCTCCATCTGCTGACACTTCAGGAAATTCCGGCTGAAGTCGATGCTGCAAATCGAAGACGGGCATGACATACGGCAGACCTATCTCGAACGATTGCGCGTTCGGAGTCGTATACAGCATCCAATCAATGTTATGGCAAGTTAAAAACCGGCGAACCGCTCCATTACCCCAAATACGGCCAGGATCGGTTAGACGTGCCGGCGACAATCGATGGACGCTCCATTTAACGGTATCGCGCAGCCAGCCCTCACCAACCGAAGCTTCAATCATGTCCATTAGCCGATCTCTTGTGAACAGCGGAAGTCTCACAGGACGCCAGCGGCTCGCATACGGACCGAAATTTTTGATTTCGCCTTCTGATCGGACGACCAAAGTGAGCTCATCTGTGGCTTCTGATGGGAAGGAGGCCAGCGCATTGAGGACCGCGAGAGAGTACTGATACGCGCCGCCTTTCGACGGCGCGCTATGAGGTACTACCGCGATGTGCATGGAGCGTTGAGCCAGTCTTGTTGCATTACAAACTGCTGAAAAGTTCTATCCCGCATAAGTCGCCACACATAGCGTAATTGAGACCGCGATCGCGCCGTTTGGAGCTGGATGCGCAATCCCAACCAATCTGTTTTTCCAGCGACTAATGGTTCCAGCAACCAGAAGCCGCTGTTTCGAAGCGCTATGGAAATGGCGTGCGCGAGAAGCCCCAGGCGACTAGGAATGTTCTTGTGAAAGCGAGTGTACATGTCACAGGCTCCTTCGTTTGCCATACGCCGCCTGAAATATTCGACAGTCATGCGCTCCGCAGGAATGTGGTGATAGACGTTGGCGTCCGGAACGTAACCGACGAGCATGTCTCGTTCCCAAAGTTTGTGGTTCAGACCAGTTTCACCATTGCCCAACCAGTCGTCGCCGAATGCCTCCGGACTGAATCCGCCAAGCTCAAAGAGGGCGGTTCGGCGTATCGCCATGTTGACGCCGAAAAAAAATCCACGGCTACTGATAGAAAACTCCCTGGATGGCTCCATGAGGCTCAAGATAGGAAAGATCTTTTGATTGCGGAGTAAGTTCTCCAGCCATCTTGGAGGTGATGCTTCCCAGACAGGGCGAACAGGTCCGCCCGCCGCTATCATTTGAGGATTCTCAGCAAACGCTTTGACATATGTCTGAAGCCAATCTCGATCAAAAGTTGCATCGTCATCGGTAAAGACGAGAAGTTCGCCCTTTGCCGCACGGGCGCCGGCATGCCTGGCATGATGTAACCCCAACTCTGGCTCTGGCACGTATTTCAGCGGAAATTTGCACCGCAGCTGATACTTCGTCACTAATTGCTCAATCTCGCCACTTTCTGCATTGTCTACGACCAAGACCTCGCACTCGCTTATGCTCTGCTCCTGGACGCTGTCCAGCGCAAGCCGAAGATGATGAGGTCGCCTGTATGTGGGAATGATAATGCTAATCTTCATGGTCGTGCTCACGAAGATCGTGAATGCTCGGCCGCCAGACCCTGTGCCCATCCCTTCAAATATTTTGACCGATCGACGTAGCCAAACCAAACCTTCTCGATTACGGCAGCCACGCCACGAGTGACGAGGTCTCGCCTTCCAAACAGTCCAACCTTACGGAGGATCCTCAACTGCCGATAATGCCTGGCGTTGGCCTCATTGATGTGCCTGTTGTGACTGAACTGCCCAAAGTGGATAAAACAAGACTGATATGCAGGATCCAATGCGGCAAGCCGGTACCCCATTTCCATCTTGAGATACCGTTGAAGATAGCCGGCATCGTCCCACGCGGTGCGGCGGACTGGCCCATCAACGATCTGCTCCTGGTAGGCATGAGAGACTGGAACCTGGAGAGCCTCTCGGCGGTACACGCAAAACCACGTGTGCCATTGCTCGTTGAGGCAGATGATCTCGTCCGAATAGGAGTCGTACACCGCCGGTCTTTTCGGGCTGTAGTCTGAGGACACAACAGCTAAATTTGGATCGGCATCAAGTTGCGCCAGCACAACTGAGACGAACTTCGCGTCAAGTATCTCGAAGTCTGCGTCGACGGTCGCCACATACGTCGACTGAATGAGTTTCAGTTGACGATCCCAAATGGTGCCCGCCAATTCGAACGGCCCCCATAAGTGAGGGTCTGTGGGCTTGTTGTCATCCGTCTGCCATTCGTTCTCGACAATCTCAACGAAATGGAATTGTCGCCATGCAGGGAAGTACCGCTTCTTCAGGGTAGATGTCACCCAATTCGAATATACGAGGAGTTTGAACGGTATCCCTTGGATCCTGGCATAGCTTCGGACTGCGTAATCCGCGATGACAATATCCCGATCGGTCACAATCATGAAGAACGTTATCCTCATCTTGCAGCTCGATCTTGCCACTTTCTGACACCGTTCAGGAAAAGCCGTCTAAACCAATCGGGACCGCTTCTGAGATTGGACAGAAGCACGCCGAAAGGGTCGCTCCGAAGAGCCTCCACAATCAGTCCAATGCCCTCTTTGCGGCCTTCTATAAACAGCCATCTGCACCCTTGACGAAACGACAATGCTGCGCCCGAGCGTATATAGCTCGGCACGTCGATATTGGGAATCTTGCTCCAATAACGAGACGAGACTTGCGCATTTTGAAGTGCGAACTTGTGCCCATTGGTGACCGTTTTTGAATCCTTATGTGCTCGCGCCCTAGCCAGAATGCGATTTAGGTATATCGGTTGTCCCACAGAGCTGATTCGACAGAACAAATCGTAATCTAAGGCGTAATGCAACGTTTCATCCAGAACGCCGATATCCGTAACGAAGGAAACGGGGGAGAAAATTCCTGGTTGATGCCAACGAGCGCGCCCATACCAAAATTCAACCATATTTTTAAAATTGATCCCTCCCTGCTTGAATACAGTTCCGCTCGGCGATGTGTCCCAAAACTCCTCTACGTTTCCCACGATGAGAGCCTTGGGGTTCTCGGTATGCGCACTACCGATAGCCTGGAAAGCACCTGGGCAAAGCACATCGTCGCTATTCAGCCAGTTCCAGATTCCCCCCGTTATGAGCGCCAATCCCTTGTTGATAGCATCAGCCTGACCTCGATCCGGCTCGCTGACGCAATACGCCAGCCATTGATCATATTTTGCTATTATGTCCTGACTCCCATCCGTACTCCCCCCATCAATCACAAGATATTCGTAGTTAGGGTAGCCCTGTAATAAAACAGAGCGAATCGTTTCTTCTATATATTCCCCTTGGTTGTAAGAGGGAGTTATTACGCTAATACGTGGCCATGGTCGTCCATCAGGCATTGAAGCGGGTAGTCTTGTACTGTCGTGGTCCCAGGGCCAACCGACCCTTCCGTACGATGGAGCCGGAAGTTGCTCAATGGTAGGTGAATACATCAATTGAGAAGAGGGGAATGTGTAAGCCTTTTCACTTCAGTGAAGCTTCGGTCAAATAAGGTCCGGCGTTGCATCAACTCGAATAGTTTGCCCAGTTGGCCTTCGAGAGATAGCACTTCTGGGTCATTTTGGATTTTCCGTATAAGTCGACTGAGAAGTCTTGGCAAGAGTTTTGACAGAGTGAATAAAGTCGCCAGAACTTGGCAATACCAGTTCTGCTTTATGGAATACCAAAATGTATCTTTTTGTGGTTCCAGGGCATAAATGTACGGTGCCAACCCAACGCTTGCCGCCCCAAATCCTCTGCAGACATGTCTCAGATACGTCCATTCCAATCGTCGTTGTGGAATAAAGTGGCGCATTCTAAGACGTGGCTCATACCACAAACGCCACCCTGCTAAGCGCAATGCGTAACATAATTCTGAATCGCTGCCCGCTCCTAAGGTTGTTCCTTGCCTATCTATAAGCAAAAACTTGAATTGCATCTTAGCTAGTTGCTGCCACGCAGTAGCACGCACGGTCAGACCCGCTCCCCAAAGAAAGCTTCTTGTTCCAGTTATATCCCCGGCCTTCTCCCCCTGCGGTCCTATCGCGTAGCACTCTCTGAAAGCCTCGAACCAGACAGGTGGTGAGACTTCATATGCCGGTTCAGTGAATCCTCCACAAGCCCCGATATCAGGATGTTGAGACATAACTTCTGCCACCAGCTCGACCCAATTAGGAGAGACCCAGTTGTCGTCATCAATAAAAGTTATCAGAGGGTACTTGGCCTCGGCCATTCCACGAATCCGTGCATAGCTGAGGCCAAGCTTAGGCTCGTGAATGATCCGCAATGGTGTTGAGTGATTCCAGGGCCATGATTTGTATGCCACCAAGTGAGTATCATCGCTTGATGCATTGTCTATCAGGATAACCTCCCATTCGAGACTTGTTGGAACACACTGTGCTTCAAGGTGTGACAGTACTCGAGGAAGTCTCTGCGCACCATTGTGGCAGCAAATTACTACGCTTACTCCTTGCAGCTCCATATCAAGCTACTTCAATACTAATGCGAAGCCCTAATGTCCGACAGTTTGTTTAGCACTCGTACTGTAAAGCGTGACAATCTTTGAATGGCAGTCAAGACCCAGGCAACGGGGTACGGGCAGTATCCTAGACGGCGTTTCGCACGAGCTACGTCATCGATTACGACTTTTCCATACCTGATGGAATCGACAAGACCATCGCAAGAAATTATTCCGGTGATCCCTAAGCGATTGACAAAAACTCTCACTCCTGGGTAATCGGGCGCATTAAAATCATGGAAAGCCACTCGTGCACCCAACCGGCAAAAGCCGATCCATGCAAGGAAATCACTCCGGATAGCATGGTAGCGATGATCTGCATCGATAAAAATAAGATGAGGAGCAGGACCCGTCCATAGTTCAGCAGCCTTTACGGTAGAATTTTGGATCGGAGTAACTATTGAAGATAGCCCTGCATTCTGGATATTTTCGAGGAAGCTAGAGAGATAATCCCGACCGCTATCTCTTAAATATACTGAATAATCGTGACCTGCACTGCTGCCGAGGGTGAAATAATCCACTGCGTAAACAGGCACCCTCGAACCGGCCATGCTTCCCGCAGCAAGCATGATCGTCGACTTGCCCATCCAGGCCCCAAGCTCCACAATTGCTTTGCCCTCGGGCACCTCCTTGGCAAGGTTGTAGAGTAGCGTTTGTTCTTTTTTCGTCAGCCAACCATCTACCTTGTCTGAGGCAGCAAGTGCTTTACTAAGCTGCATTTAGAGAAGCTCTCTTCCTACGACTTCGTTTTCCGGTGAATGAGCAATGTGGGTCCAAGTGTAATCGCAAACAATGATTCCTTGGTGCTGTTCGGTTGAAAGATGCCGGGTATTTCTCCCATCTGTAACGTGAATGACACCGGCATCCTCCATATAGTCGATCACGCCCTGTGACTCCATCCAAAGACCGACAGCAATAGAGTGCCCCGGACGAAGATTGACCTGCCTAAACCGACATTCATACGTTTGAGATCCTTGATGCAAGCTGACCGAGAAATCAGTCTCACGCGTCCAACTTGTGATTAAGCGGTTACCAGAAAGTGTTTTTAGTACGATGGCGATCGCTACATCTCGTATATCGTACTTGGATAGAATGGTCATGCGCAGAGTAAGGTCTTCGCCACATGGGTGAGCACGAAGGGACTCTCCATTGGAGTCGATTACCTTAAGATGTGTGAACAGTGCTCGACCATCACCTGTTCTGGACTTGCTCGCTAGGTTGTTTGACTCATCATTCAAGAGCCGAGTTAAATATTCAGCTGTGACAGAGTGAACTTCACCATCTCTATAAATCCGGCCATGTTCGAATAGGATCGTTCTGGTACAAAATCTATTAATGAGGTCAATGTTGTGGCTAACAATAAGTACCGTCTTTCCTGCTGCCGACAATGCCGACATCCTGTCTAGACATTTCCGTTGATACGTTGCATCCCCCACGGCCAGCACTTCGTCCACCAGTAGGATTTCAGGCTCGAGATGTGCCGCGACTGCAAACGCGAGCCGCATATACATGCCGCTAGAGTAATATTTAACCGGCGTGTCGAGGAACTCTTCGATTTCAGCGAAGGCAACGATTTCGTCGAACTTGCGATCGATCTCCCGCTTCTTCATCCCGATAATGGACCCATTGAGGTACACGTTTTCTCTGCCGGTCAGCTCCGGGTGGAAGCCGGTTCCTACCTCCAGCAATGAGCCAACGCGTCCATGAAGGTCCACGTAGCCCTCTGTCGGTTCCGTGATGCGAGAGAGGATTTTGAGTAGTGTGCTTTTACCTGCGCCATTGCGACCGATGACGCCCACGACTTCGCCCTGTTTGATGTCAAAGGATACGTCCCTCAGTGCCCAGATCGTCGCCTGTTCCTTCGTCTCCTTGTCGGAAGCTGTGAACCTCGAACGCGCCATCCGGAACGGGGCGTACAGGGCATCGGTTAGTGTGTCGCGAAGCGCCTTGTACTTTTGCCGCTCGCCAATTCGATATTGTTTGCTTAGCCCATCGGCCTTAATCGCCAGGTCGCTCATTGTTTCAGGCACCACCCGATCCGAGTGAATCGACGAACAAGCGTTCGCGCCGACGAAACCAGATCATGCCGCTGACGAAGAGGGCGATGGCGACTGACGTTGAGATGGCCGACATGAGAGAGAGGCCGGGCCCTGTTCCCAGCAAACACCATCGAAACCCCTCGACCACTGCCGTCATAGGGTTGAGACCATAGAGAAAGCGCCATGGGTCCGGTAATAGGGAAGTGGAATAGACCACCGGGGTCACGAAAAACCAGAACTGTACGAGAAACGGCACCGCGTGCATGACATCGCGATATTCGACATTCAATGCGGACAACCAAAACCCGACGCCCAGCGCCGCAGCCAACATGAGCAGGACGACCACGGGAAGGAGCAGCAGGGCACTTCCGGGGACAACGCCGAACAGTAACATCAGCGCGGCGACCAGCGTCATGGCCAGAGCGAAATCCACGAGTGCTGTCAGTCCTGTGGCGATAGGGACCACCAGTCGTGGGAAGTACACGCGCGTGATCAACCGCTGATCGGTGATAAGACTATTAGCCGACTCGGAAATCACCCGAGAGAAAAACTGCCAGGGCAGAAGTGCGACCAATGCAAATAGCGGATATGGCAAGCCGTCCGAGGGCAACTTCGCCATGCGGTCGAAGAGCAACCAAAAGATGCCCATCATTGCCAGCGGCTGGATGAGCACCCACGTTATGCCGATGATAGTTTGCTTATAGCGAACTTTGACATCCCGCCAGGCCAGGAAATAGATGAGTTCTCGATACTGCCACAGCTCGGCGAGATTGAGGGCCGACCATCCTCTGGTAGGCTGTAAGCGGACCCAAGCGCCGGTCTGGCTCAAAGGCAAAACTTCTTGCTCGAAAATGTGGCCTGCGTTCATAGCTCCGCCCTTTGACTTACAAGAGTCTTAAAAAAAACCGGTCGAAACAGATGTCGGAACAGCAGCAAACACGTAAAAAACGAAATCTACGAAAGTCCGTCGACGCTAGTCCGATTCCTGGACATCAGAGGAAGAACTGCTATGCTGCAATCAGCGGTTCTTGCTCCCTGTTGGATGTGAAGCGACGGATTCTCTATGCTCCTGTCACTCTGGCGAATCATGCTCTGCCTTTGGCTTGCTGCCGTTTTGCTCGTGATTAGCTATCCCTGGTCCAAGTTCGACGCCACTCCCCATTGGAGAAATGTCCAATGGATTCCTTTTTCTCATTTGAGTTTCCATCCGACGGTTCTGGTTGAGACGGCGGCCAACATTCTGGCTTTCATCCCGGTCGGCTATCTAACCGTTCGAAGCCTTTCGCCAAGCGCGCGACGTCCATTTCTCCTAGCCTCACTCTTGGCCTTCTGCAGCTCGGTCGGCATTGAGATCTATCAACTCTTTTGTCATGATCGAGTGCCTTCAATAACCGACGTACTCATGAACATCACAGGGACGGGCGTGGGCGTCTGGCTCGCGCTTGCCATAGATCAAGTTCTGACGTTCTGCACGGTTCGGATCCGCAGCCTCTCTGCTTAAATACCAGTCCCGTAGCTCCGCCCTCTGACCTACAGCAGCCCATTTTTTTTGGATCAACGGAATCTGCCATGCCTCGGCGAGATGCTTACGAGACAACACCAGTCTCATGAGGAGAAAAGTGTGGCGAGCTCAGGAGAATTCTCGGAGCTCTGCGGTGGATTTCTTCCATCGAGTTTCACTAGATCACAGGGTTCAATTACTGGCAAGAAAAAGCGCGAAAATATTCCTGGTTCTACTTAGCGTACAAATACGCAGTCCTTACTGCCCTTCAACAGACTTCTTCGCCGGTGGAGATTTCCGAATTGGAGGATAAAAAGTCAGATACCCATTGGACGAATTGCCGACTGATGCTATAGTTCGCAGTACGTAAATACCGAGAGGAGCGTGTATGAATTATGTTCGCATCGGGAAGAAAGCGTTGAACCTTGATAGCGTGAGCTATGCCGAAGCGCAGATTTGGCAGGATGAGATGACGGTGAAAGTGTACTTCGCCGGCTCGGCAAATAACACGCCGCTCGTCTTCGGGGAGGAAGATGCTAAGGAGTTATGGAAGTACTTGGAGTATGTTGCCGAGAAGCCAGTGGCATGATTCTTTGAAGCGAATTTACCTTGCTCAGCGCGCTGATTCATCACTCTGACCATCTTCTTCCTACTTCTCCCATAACACCCGCATCGTATCTCCCTCACCATCTCGCTGGTTGAGCGGAGCGAGCCACAGTTCTTTTCTGTAGTCACGGTAGTAGCTCAGCACTTTCTGCACATAGTGGCGGGTCTCTTTGTAGGGAGGAATCTTTCTGTACCGATCAACCTTCCGTTCGCCCGCGTTATAGGCAGCCAAGGCCAAGCGAGTGTTGCCGTGGAATCTGTCCAAAAGATAACGAAGATGTCTGGCCCCACCCCCAACGTTTTCATCGGTGTCATAAAGGTTCCGCACTCCATGCCGCATGGCGGTTTCCGGCACTAACTGCATCAAGCCTACGGCGCCTGCCTTGGACACCACGACAGGGTTAAACGAAGATTCCGCTTTCATGACGGCGAATAGCAATGCCGGATGCAGGCGATGTTGCTTAGCTGCGCGTGCGACAGCCCCTTCCAATTCAAGGCCTGACACTAACCGTGGTCTGGCAGACTGCACGGCTTGAAACTTAGGATCGCTTGGAACGTTCGTTAGTTGAACCACTCCTGAAGGATTCACATACTCATACACTTGGGTCTCTGCAAGGACGGTGGGAGCAGATGTAAACAACAATATGCCCGCTATGGCGAACACCAATTGACGGGTCGGATACTGTGTGCCTGCTTGACGTGGTGTGCTCAGTTTCATGTTTTTTCTCCCTCTGTTCTATCCGACAACTTGTGATGCGTGAGGGGAGTAGCTGCGGTATTCCTTCCGCAGTTTTCATGCCTCTGCTGCAGTCCCGGAAATAAGACTTTATTACTTATTAATCGACTACTTACGATGCTCCCATCCTCCCAACTTTTGTAGGGATAGTGCTGGGAGGGTATTCCGTATATTGTTCCTTAACAGCGCAATTTGCGGAATCGGTAAACCAGAGGAGTCCCAAGTCATGAAAATCCGTTACTGCGAACGAATTTCAACGGAATTTCCTGTTATTTTCGCCGGTGAATCCTATGTCGGAGAAGGGACGGTTCTGAATGTGTCGGTACCGGGTTGTGAAATTTGGAGCAAGAAGCTGGTAGAGCCGGGGGCCTATTTGGAAATGAAAGTCCTGGTGCCCGATCAGGACTCCTCTCTCTGTGTGGGCTTAGCTAAAGTCCGCTGGTGCAGCGGCCATCGATTTGGCGTTGAATTTATTCGCATGCCAGGCGAAGACCAAGTTCGTCTTGGACGATTGGTGAAACACCACCGTTCCTCTCGGTTCCCTACTCGACTGCACCCTGCCAGAATGCTACACTCGTAGTAGTAACACTCCGGAGCCTGCTAATCCATGGGTAGTCGCACAATACTTCTTGTCATGGCTTCCATTCTGCTGGGCGGCTGTGCTGAATCCTTCACTGTGTTTCACAGTCAAACAGGCGAGCCGATTCTTCTCGGCCGCCGTTCCTCTTCATACGAAGGGTGTCTTTCCACAATGCGGGAAGAGGCCGATCGGCTCGGTGTGACCTTCCGTTATGTGCATGTGCGGGGCTCAACGTTTGGCCGGTCACTGCTCTGGCCCTTCGAGCGTGGATATGCATGCGAAGCCGCCATTGGCCCAGAAGGCCACCCGAATGGGATCTATTTGAATGTTCCTCCACGCACACCGCAAGGGTAAACGCCTCTAATCTTTTGTTGCCCGACATCCCTCCCTTCAAATGTAAAGTTTCACTCCGTTGCCCCTATAGCTGTTGACAACAGAACCGCTATCACAGTATTAGTTTGCATAACAATTTGCCGCTGGTGATGAAACGCCCGCTCGTGTATTTTTCGGCCATTCCCCCTTTAACGACTCATTCAAAGGAGCCCGCCTGCGTGGAGCAAGGCACATGCATTTTTTCTGCAACTGACAGATCCGCCATGACCGGCTGGATCAACCGTTCTCAACATTATCGACGTCATTCATAAGGAGTCATCATGGAAGATCTCGTGATCGAAGAAGAAGGTGCCTCATCGGCATTGAAAATCACCCTGGGAGACTTTCTGGTCTTCATCAATTGGATGAACCAAACTGAAAAGTCGCTCGAACGCGGTGAAGCTCTACCCACGACGCCGGATCTCGACTCCGGAAAGGTGAAGGGGTGGATTCAACTTGTGCAACGGCTCGAGGAACGGTTCCGCCGAAGTGAAGAAAAGAAGATCGCCCTGGAAGCCAACGTCATCGCCCAGGAAGCGCAGCTGGGGCAGCTGCTCACGCATCTGCATGCGAACATTGCCTCGCTCTATGATAACCTCGGCCAGGCAAAAAAGGCCGAAGAGGTGCGTCGTCGAGCCGAAGCCTTGCATGCAAGCTAGCTGGCGAACCAGCGGTTTGTAACCTACGCCCGTCCTGGCGCCCCATAAGTCATGGGTGGCGACAGGATGGGCGATGCGTCCCCAGGTCCTTGGCGCTGTTCCCACGCGTTGGCCACGAGCCGGTAGCAGTTGCGTCTGCGCCGACCCCTTACCCTCTCCATTTCCACTTTTTACTTCTCGTCCAACAGCCATTGGCTATAATGAACTACGTAGCAGTCCGTGGAGGATTCAAGCTGCACCGCAGCTGAATTTTCCCTTGGCGTATTTCTCAGAATTTAGAGCGCACAGAAATGATTAACGTACTCCTCATCGAAGACAACGACGTCGATGCACGCCTGACACAGGATTTGCTCGCCGAATGGAGCGTTGAAGAGTTCAAAATTACGCATGTGAAAACCCTCTCCGAAGGACTTTTACAAATCGACAAAGGCCGCTTTGACGCGATTCTATTGGATCTTTCGCTGCCTGACGCCTTCGGACTTCCGACCGTGCGGCAGGTCCATGCGACGAACCCCTCGATTCCGGTCGTCGTGTTGAGTGGCGTCAGTGATCAGTCACTGGCCCTCCAGGCGGTGCAACAGGGGGCGCAGGATTACCTGGTCAAAGGCCAAGGCCATCCGGAGCTCCTTGCCCGCTCGGTGCGCTACGCCATTGAACGCAAGCGCTCGGAGGAACGACTAACCTATCTCGCTCAGTATGACCAGCTCACTGGTCTCGTGAACCGCAGCCTCTTCCGCGATCGCCTGATCCAAGCGATGGCCAGGAGCAAACGGCTCCAGCAACCGCTGGGCCTTATGCTGCTGGACTTGGATCGATTCAAGTCGGTCAATGATACGCTCGGGCACGACGTCGGAGATGAACTGCTGAAATCGGTCTCTGAACGATTGAAACGTTGCGTGCGTGAGGTGGATACCGTCGCGCGGATGGGCGGGGATGAGTTCACGATCATCCTGGAAGGCGTGGCATCCGAACAGAGCATCGTCGTGGTGGCGAAACGCATTACCGAGTCTGTTTCCTCGGAATTCGATTTGAAAGGACACCCCGTTTCTATCGGCATCAGTATCGGGATTACGGTCTATCCCCATGACGACCACAGCATCGACGAACTGCTCAAGCATGCTGATTCGGCCATGTATCGCGCGAAGCAAAAAGGCGGAAGTGGCTTCGCCTTCCACGAAGCCTCGGGATACAACCACGCCGCATCGTTCTCCACATCCTGAATTTCTCCTCACGCCTGGCAGCTTAACATTCGGCTAGCGTCCGATTTCTGAAAGCGGCGCATCCGTTACGATCATGGCGCCACGAGGATTCTGCGTCAGCGCATTGGACTGTTCGAGGGCTTCCCGGCTTGGCGAGGGATGCGTGTCAGGGGTCATGACAATTCCCCAGTGCAGATTGTCGGCACAGGTATTGTCGACCAGCATGGCTTCCGCATGGTGGAAGAGCAGCATCCCGCTCAACCAATTTTCACAGCATCGATTACGAACCAGCTCCGGATGAGTTTCGGGATCGCGCACGGCAATCCCGAAGTGATGGTTCCCTCGGCAGAGGTTGTCCGCCACTCGTGGTCGGGCTCCCGCAAACACGAAAATCCCCGATTCGCGATTATGGCAGACCTCATTGTCGATGAAGGCGGCCCGGCATTCTGGTCCATAGATCACAACGCCAGACAGAATCCCTTCCGTCGCACGACATTGCGTCACCGTGCAGGAAGAATCCAGGATGTTGATGGCTGAATGTTGATCGCTGCCGACATACCGGAAGGTGATGCCTGAGATGCGGCCACTGGGGACTCGTTGCAGATAGAGCGGTCCTCCCCGACGGGAAAAGATCTGCACCGTATCCCGGCCTTCCCCTATTAACAGCACCGGCCGGTCGGCCAGAAACACTTTGTCCTCGTAAATGCCGGCTCGAACAAACACTTGATCCTGTTCTCCCGCTTCTTTCAAGGCCGCGCTTGGCCGTGGATAGGCGGCCGGATCCTGTACGTCGACGATCAACGTTCTTCCGCCGAGCGGATTGGGTGGGGGACCCTGAACCGGTTTCTGTGCTTCTGCACTCATCAGGCTACCCTTCTCACGTTCCGGTTCGATCCACATCAAACCATTGACTGATGCCACTTTCCTGGAACAAGGCCTTCCCATTTGTCAAGCAGCGGCAAGCGGTCACGCCGTACAAATCTGGTCCGATGAAATGGTTCAGTTATGAGGAAGGCCCTCGGTCCAAGCACGTCAAACACTCGTTTTTGTGCTGCTTTTCTGCCGGTACGTCGAACGGCATGTGGCATGTGGATTGCGTCGCATGGGTATCCAGATGTTGATACTAGATGACGGAGGCGGACCGATGAAGAATTTCATACGGATGCCATTGGGAATCGCAGCTGTTCTGCTTGCTATGAATGGAACATTCTCGATTGCATGGGCTGCGCCCGCGCAAGTCCAGGATACTTCCCGCCACCTCTACGATCGTGTGATGGAGGAATTTAAACATCGCGACTATGAAGCAGCACTGGCCGGCTTTCGACTTTTTCTCGAACTCCATAGCCAAACGTCCCTGGCGGCGAATGCTCAATACTGGGTCGGCGAGTGCCAGTTTCGTATGGGGCGCTATCGAGATGCTTTGAAGGCGTTCTACAATGTCGTGTCCAACTATCCTCTCAGTCCCAAGCTCGCTGCCTCCACGCTTAAGCTCGGGCAAACCTACACGAAGCTGAAAGATCACGAAAAAGCTCGGCTGATGTACGAACGTGTCGTCGATCAGTATCCGGATAGCCCGGAGGCCGAACTCGCGAGGAAGGCCATCGAGGTCGACACCGCCAGAAACGAACCTTCAATCGAACCTTTGCCCCCAATCACGGAGTCAGCGATCTCTTCATCACCAGAAACAATCCATCAATCACCTTAACGATTTGAACCGTCGCCTTCATTCAGGATCGCTCACACCCAAGAGATGCTCGAGTTGCTGGACCGTATAGTTCGGCTGCACTTTCAGGGTCGTCACCCGAATACCCGCCGCTAAAGCGGCTCTCTGAACTTCACGCCCTCTGGCCGCACCGGCTGAGTCGGCCGAAGAGTCTTCTAGCTGCACGATCTGCTCAACCATCCGCGAGCCGGGATGCACCAGGATAAAATCCGCACGCTTGAGGGCGAGATGTCGTAACACTTGTGTTCGAGAGTCACCGTCTGCATCGACGGAGAGGAAACTCCAGAGAGGGACTTGGGCAAACAGCAGATACCGGTCTTCGACCGCCAAACGGATGAGATTGTAGAGCAGCAATTCTCTTTCCGTGAGTATCGGTTCCGATCGTAGTATCACGCCGAAGGGAAGAGTAAATGGTCCAGGTCGACCGGTATTGCTGGACCAACGAGAGAAGACGCGCCAGGACAGCAGGGCCAGCGACGCCGCAATAAGAACGATGAACCAGGAATTGATGGAGCCTTCACCCATGGCGGAAGTGTTTCGTCCAACCAGGCCCTGCCGGGACGATCGTGCCTAACAGAACCGGATGCTTCGCTCCTGTCACCGCAGGGATGTTGCCCCATTGTCCTGTCGCCGTCTGGTAGGCCAAGACCGCAAAGGCGACCGCTTCAAAGGCTTTACTATCCCATCCCAAAGTATCAAAGGTTGTGACCGGAACCGGCGCAAACACGGCAGCCAAATGAGTCATGACACACCGATTCCGGACCCCGCCGCCGCCGACCACGACTTCGTCCACTTTACCCTTGATCCATCGGCGCGCTGTCCCGACCGCTTTGGCCGTCCACATGCTGCAGGTCGCGAGAAGATCTTCGATCGACAATCCCTGTTGTTTCTGGATCGCGACAAGTTCATCGATGAGGGAAGGGCCGAACTCTTCCCGTCCGGTAGATTTTGGTGGCCGTTGTGAGAGAAAGGGATGCGCCAGGAGCTTACCGAGCAGCCGGGCATCGATCTGACCTCGAAGGGCCAGTTTTCCGTCTCGATCCATCGAATAGCGCCCGCTGGTCACTCGAGTGACGAGACTATCGAGCACCATGTTGGCGGGCCCCGTGTCGAATGCCACGACGTTGTCCCATCCTCCGCCGCGTGGCACATACGTCACATTGCTGATGCCGCCAAGATTCACGATCAAGCGCGCGCGGTGAGAATGTTTTAGAAGCAACGCATGGACTGCCGGCGTGAGCGGCGCGCCTTGTCCTCCTGCCGCAATGTCACGAGGACGAAAGTTCGCAATGGTCGTAATCCCCGTCCGTTCGGCGATCACGGCGGGCTCGGCAATTTGGAGCGTCGAGCGAATGGCTCCGACGCCGGGCGCCTGAATCCCATGAGGGAGATGATGGAGCGTTTGCCCATGCGAACCGATCAACGCGACATCGGCCGGGCGAATCTTCGCTTGGCGGATGACCTGCAAGGCGGCATTCGCAAACCATTCGCCCAGCAAGGCATTCAGGTGGCAGACGTCTGCGACGGTTCCAGAGATGGAAGCGGCGAGTATCCGTTGTTGGAGAGATCGGGGGTATCCGAGGGTCTGTGCCGCCAGTGTGCGAACCTTGAGTGAAGCGCCACGACCGGAAATATCGACGAGCGCAGCATCGACACCGTCGCCGGAGGTTCCGGACATCAGCCCGACAATTTTCATCCCGCTCCCTTTGTAGTGTCTTGTCATGACCTGTGGGATGGCTACGCTAATGGAACTCTGGCGTCGGGTCAAGCCTCGCTGAGTGCCTCACTCAGGTGCGGACTTAGCGCGTTGACATGGAAGAAATTCCGATGTTACGGTCGCGGCCCATGATTTGTTCCCGACTGCTCACGCCGATCTGCACGGTCCTCCTGAGCTTGTGGCTGACAATTCCTGCCACCGTTGGCATGGCTGCCGCTTTGCCAGAACCACTGAACATTGTTGTCACAATTCCGGTTTTGAGAGATTTCGCCGAACAGGTCGGCGGGCGCCATGTTCATGTCACATCCCTCCTGAAGGGATACGAAAACGAACATACCTATTCGCCAAAGCCCAGCGATTTGATCGCCGTGAGAAAAGCCCAGCTACTGTTCGAAGTGGGCATCGGTCTTGAAGTGTGGGTCTCCAACCTGGTGAAAAACGCCGGCAGCCCATCGCTGACTATTGTGACAACGTCAAAAGGCATCGGGCTGGTGCAAGACGGGCATAGGCATGACGGCGATCCGCCGGTTGGAGAGAAACCAGGGCAGGGCAACCCGCATATCTGGATGGATCCGGAGAATGCGGTCACGATGGTGCGTCATATTACCGAAGCGCTTATCCAGGTCGATCCGGACCATGCGCAGGACTATCGGCAGAACCAGGCGTTGTACCTCAAGCGCTTGGACCAACTCCGCACCGAGCTGAGCGAACGCGTCCGTAGACTGTCGGACAGACGTTTCGTCGCGCACCATCCGGCCTGGCCCTATCTCGCCCGACGTTTTGGGTTTGAGATCGTCGGGACCATTCAAGCGCAATCGGGAAGTGAGCCTTCGGCGGTCCACCTTCAGAATCTGATCGCCCTCATCAAAAAGCAGCACATCAAGGCGGTGGTGTCCGAAATCCAACTCAGCCAGAGGCTTCCTGAGCTTCTGGCAAAGGAAACAGGGGCCCGTGTCGTGGTACTGACGACGCTACCCGGCGGTCTTCCTCGAACCGAGACCTATCTCGACATGCTCCGTTATAATGTGCTCCAATTGGCCAACGCGCTGGAAACCTCCTAGCGGTTGTCGCCGGAAGGAGCCGACGTGTCCGTGCCAGCATCCCCGGATCCAATCATACGCTTCGACCACGCCTCTTTTGGTTTTCCCGGTGTCATTGCACTGAAAGATATCTCCCTCTCGATCCACGCCGGAGAATTCGTCGGGGTGATCGGCCCGAACGGATCGGGCAAGACAACACTCTGCAAAGCAGTGCTGGGGTTGATGGCTCCGCTCGAAGGGCATCTGCATATTTTTGATTGCGCCTGCGATGAGCTTCGCTGTCACCATCGAGCCAAGATCGGTTACCTCCCGCAGAAGGGTGTGGTGGATCGCAATTTCCCGGTGACGGTCCTCGAGACCGTGATGATGGGTCGCTACGGAGCCATGGGATTGTTCAAGCGTCCAGGACAATTTGACCGGAACATCGCCATGGAAGCGCTCGCTCATGTCGGGATGGAGGGGCACAAAGACACGGCGTTGGGCCATCTGTCAGGTGGACAGCAGCAGCGCGTGTTCATCGCCAGGGCACTGACCCAACAGCCGAAAGTATTATTGCTCGACGAACCGACAACGGGGCTCGATATCACAACCCAACATAATGTGATTGAACTCATCGAGCACCTCCATGACGAACTCGGTCTGACCGTCTTACTCATCACTCATGACATCAACATGATCCGCTCACGCGTCGATCGACTGGTGTTGTTGAAAACTCGCCTTTACGCCGCAGGACCGCCGGCCGACGTGCTCACACTCGAGATTCTCCGCGAGGTCTACGGTAAAGACCTTGTGATTACGGAGAAAGATCTCATCATCGTCGAGGACTATCACCATCACCATTGAGAACCGCACAGGATGCTCGACCTCCTGACCTACGACTTCATGCAACGCTCGCTGCTCGCGGCCGCCATGGTGGGAGGGCTCTGCTCCGTGATCGGCGTCTTCGTCGTACTGCGCGGGCTTGCCTTTGTCGGTGCTGGCACCGCACATGCGGCGTTCGCGGGCGTCGCGCTGGCCTATCTCATGGGCTGGCCGCCGCTGCTGCTGGCGATTCTGTTTGGTCTCACGACGGTCTGGATCACAGGGTGGGTGGAAGAAAAAGGCACGATGAAACTCGATGTCTCGATCGGGATTCTCTATACCACCACGATGGCGCTCGCGATTCTGTTCATCGGCTTGATGAAGACCTACAATGCCGAGGTCTACGGGTATTTGTTCGGCAATGTCTTGTCGGTGACGCCTGAGGAACTCCGAATAATCGGTGGGTTGAGTATCATCGTGCTTGGACTCATCCTGCTCTTCTCAAAGGAGCTGTATTTTATTGCATTCGATCAAGAGATGGCTGAAGCGTCCGGGGTGCCTGCTCGACGGATCTTTTTCCTCTTGCTGACGTTGGTGGCTTTGACCGTGGTGGTCTCACTTAAGACGGTCGGAGCGATTCTGGTCTTTGCCATGGTCCTCATTCCCGCTTCGACGGCTTACCAGCTCACCAATAGCCTCTCGACGTTGACCTGGTATTCAGTCATCATCGGAATCACCTCGTCGGTCGGTGGGGTGCTGCTCTCGGCCGCGTGGGATATTCCTTCAGGGCCGGCGATTGTGCTCCTCTCCACCTTGATATTCTTCCTATCCGTTCTCCTGTCTCCGAAACGATTACGTCAATCGCTTCCTGCAAGCTGAGTCCGGCCCACCGATCACACGACAGGATAATATTTGACACGCTTGTCTGCCGACTCGGCTAGATAGACGAAAGTCGTCCTGAATGGGACAAATTGCCTACACAAAGCTGATGAGCTGCGACGAATGATATGGTTTCTCCCACTAGCATGAACTACATAGTTCGGTATTGATTTTGCACGTCTGAAGAGAGATAAGAGTGTCATATGTCCTAATCACATCAGAGGAGGGCTGGTTATGAGTTCCGTAACGTATCGTGGCTGGAGTGTGATGAACCTCTTGTTGGTCGGCCTGCTACTGGTTGGTCTGGGAGCCAGCCCCGCGTGGGCTCAAGAGATGAAGGACGGCGGCATAGAGCCAGGGAAATGGGTTCTCGGCATGAGAGCCGGATTCGCACCTCTGACACAGACACAATCAGATATTATAAGGTCGTCGACGGATGTAGGCTCGCTGGTCAATTTCGAAGCCTTGTATAGCCTCAACAACTGGCTCCTGGTCGGTATGATGCTCGAATGGGAACGACATGCTATGAGTGCAGGGAGCTTAGACTTAGGACATCAAGATACGGTTTCCGTTTTACCCACAATCGAATTGCGTCCGGTTCGATTCGGCCCCATCATTCCCTATGTGAATATGAGTTTCGGCGTGAACGTCAACAGCTTTGGAGAGGAGCGCAATATCGCAACCATTTCCCCGAATAATACGTTCGCCTGGCGACTCGGCTGGGGAGCCGACTGGATGTTCACAAAGCAATTAGCACTCAATGCAGAAATGGGCTACAAACGGAACGACGGACACGCGACGATCGGCGGCACTCGGATCAACGATTGGAATGCCTCCTCGTTTGGATTTCTATTCGGCCTAAAGATGTTCTTCTGATTTCTGAGTGGGACATGCCTGCGCGGAGTTTCCAACCCTGGGAACTCTGCGCAGATGTTCGAAGGCTTGAATGAAAGAGAAAAATCTATTCCTGCTGCCGCGTCTGCTTGGATCGACTCCACACCATCCCGGTCTGTTCTTTTGAACTGAACCCCAGTTTGGCATAAAAACCGGGCCGCCTCGTGCAAAGCCAGAAGAGTTCGACTCTTTTAAGACGAGGGTGGTTGAGAATCCGTTGCACAATCTCGGTACCGATTCCCTGTTTCTGAAAAGTCTTATCGACGATCACATCCCAAATCGTGGCGCGATAAACAAAGTCCGTCAACACGCGGCCGAACCCAATCAAATGATCGCCATCCCAGGCGCACAGTGCGAGGTCGGTATGGCGCAGCATTTCTTTGGCGTCTTCGAGGGTTCGATCTTTCGCCCAAGGCGCTTGGTGGAAGAGCCGCAACAGCTGCGACGCATCAAGGTCTTTTTTTTCAGAAAATGTAACGGCGGTCTTGAGGGTGGCGGGCATCTTATACTAGAGTAACCCCTCGCAAATCAGGGAACCGAATAGGCCTTAGTGTACGAGGAATGGAATGGCAACGCAAGTCCGTAGCTGCCCCAAGTGCTTCCAACTCATGTGGCTCAAACAGGACGAGTATGAGGTAGTCGATGAAGGGACGGTCCGAGCAAAGTGTCCCCATTGCGGTTCGAACGTTCGCTTCAAACTTGTCTCCGAAGGTGAAAACGCTACCGGCCCTAAGATGGGGCACTAGCGCATCGTTCAAAATGATTCCCGACAAGGCCGCAGGGAACCCGACACCTGAGGCGTACGTTTTCTGTACGTCGCAAGGAGAGGGTGACGGAGAACGAAGTCGGAAATCGTTTCAACGGTGCGTCACATTCCTCGCCCCGCTCCATCCAACTCCGGCTTGTTCCCAGGCAGAATCTTGTGGAGACCCGCACGGTATTCTGCAATCCGCTTCTCGTCGAGTTGACCTACTTCGATTTCCTTGTCCCGCAGCATCCGTTCAAGATGATCGAGCACCGCCAGTAACGGTTGTACAGAGCCGAGAAGCTTTCCCATTTCGAAGGCCTCAAGCGATTCCACTAAGGGGTCATTCAATCCCTTATAGGCAGTTCCCGCACTTTGACTGCGGAAGCGAGACACGATCGCCTCATAGTCATCGACCGCTTCGGGCTTCGGCCTGATACCCGTGGGTACCACGGTCAAGTGGACGATTGCCGGCAATTTAGCGGCATAGATCTTCAACTGCGACGTCAGGCCGCCGATAACATCGAGCACATCTCCGATTTGCATATTATCGTCCTAATCGACTGTGGCTATCCTGTCAAGATTCGTGGTGAGCCCCTCCATCACCCAGTCCATATCAGGCGGGGAGGGCCGTTCGTACTGCTGAAGTTGGCCGGTCAACGGATGGTAAAAGCCCAATGTTCTCGCGTGAAGCATCACGCGGGGGATCTCCAAGCCATTTACGCTGCACACTTTGCGACCGCCGTAAGTGGGATCACCCAGAATGGGATGGCCGAGTGAGGCCAAATGGACACGAAGCTGATGCGTACGCCCGGTCCGCGGATAGAGGAGCACGTGTGCCACGGCCTTGCCAAATCGGCGATCGACCTTGTACTCGGTCACGGACTCTCTCGGCCGAGCGGTGCGGGATGAGAATTTCTTGCGTTCTTTCGAGTCACGGCCGATCGCCAGGTCAATGAGTCCGTGGCCTTTCTTCGGAATTCCCCAGACGAGCGCTTCATACACGCGCGCAATGGTGTGCTGTTTGAATTGCCCGGCCAGATGTCTGTGAGCGAGATCGGTCTTGGCAATCACCATCACTCCCGACGTGTCCTTATCCAACCGATGAACAAGGCCAGGCCGTTCCTTTCCACCAATCGTCGAGACCGTTCCTCCGGATGTTTGAAAGTGATGAAGAAGGGCGTTGACGAGCGTTCCCGTCCAGTTACCGGGGGCCGGATGGACAACAATTCCAGCCGGTTTGTTCAAGACCAGGAGTTGATCGTCTTCAAAAAGTACCTCGAGCGGGATCGCCTCGCCTTTGAGTTCGAGCGGTTCCGGCTTCGGAACATCCATCGTGATCCTGTCGCCAGGCTTGATTTTCTGACTCGGTTTGACGACTTGATCGTTGATGCGGATACGCCCGAGTTCGATCAGCCGTTGGAGCGCCGAGCGAGACATATCCCGCTCACGATTGACAAGAAAGACATCCAGCCGCTTCGGCTGCTCCCCAGCTGTAATCAGGAATTCCGTAATCATGTGCGGCACACGCTACTAAAGAGCGCTGCCGAAATGCAATTAGGATGATCGTCTGTTTGCCTCTTCATGACGAGAGGACTATGCTATCTACGGAGGCCGTCCTCACTTGGACAAGGAGGTCGCATGATGAGTCGGATCCTGTTTGTCGGAGCCTGGATGCTCGCTACCGGCTGTCTTCTGACCAATTTTTCGGAGGCAGGGGACCAGCCTGGTATCCCTCCTGAAACCGTTGCGGACTATTTGCACTCGGTCATCGAGGCGGACCGGACCTTTTACTCGATTCACGTGGTTGAACGGCTCCAGAAGGGAGGCGGAGCGAAAGCCGCTGAACACTGGCGCGCAGAAAAGAACCTGCTCCCCTTGCCGGCTCAGTTCCTGCTCGAGTCGAGCGAACTCGCCGCGAAGACCGGCTCCAAAGTCCGTTACCGGCTCATCAGTCTCTGGCCCATTAACCCACATAACGCGCCTGACAGCCAATCGGAGAAGCAGGGTTTGGAGGTTCTTCGGGAACACCCGGAACGGTCTGTCACCGGGACCGTGAAAATCGGCGATCACACGTACTTCCAGGCCATCTATGCCGATCGTGCCGTCAGTAAGACCTGCATCGACTGCCACAATGCCCATCCAGAAAGTTCAAAGAAAGATTTCAAAATGCATGACGTGATGGGCGGGCTGGTGATTGAGATTCCTCTGGAGAAATAGTCGCCTTCAGAACGAGAAGTGGCGATGACACTATTCGCGTTACTTCGACCGCGACTGAGGATGATCCGTCGATGAGCGGAGGGCGTGAATCGCTAACTGTCGCTGTCCGTACAGGGAGAGCGCGCGCTGCCTGCTCTCTTCTGCCTGTTGGTTCTGTCCAAGTGCCTGCTGGAGGGATGCGAGCAGTGACCACGAAGCAGCCTCGCCGGATGAATCTCGTAATGTTTGGTACAACGTCACCGCACGCCTGGAACATTCCAGCCCTTTCTCCTGTTGGCCTGTAACGCCATAGAGCGCAGCGAGGCGATAGCGCAGCCCGGCTTCCATAGAGGCTTGAGGCCGTTGCTCGACCAGGGCGAGCGACTGCTCGTACTGCGCCCGCGCTGCTTCGGGGTCATCCATAATCCAACGAGCATCACCAAGAGCAATCAATGCCGCGAATGTCTGCTCACGATCGTGACGGTTCTTGGCATCTTCGAATGCTTGCTGGAGGAGCTGGAGTCCTTCCTGGGTCAGTCCGTCGCTGACCCGCATAAGCCCGAGTTGTATCCTTGCCGCATCAAGCCCCTGAGCGTTGTGGGACCGGCTATATCGGTCCGCCGCCCGTTCAAACAAACGGCTGGCTTCCTCACGCGATCCCAACCAGGCAGAGACTCTACCAAGAGTCAAAAGAGCGTCAGCATGGGCTGGACTGTTGGGAACTCTTGAGAAGAGGGTCAAGGCATCACGAAGCTGAGCGGCTGCGGCTTCTCTCCGGCCCTGCCGTTCGAAAATCGAACCGATCTTTGTCAGGGCTGTGGCTTCACCCTGTCGCTGTTTGGTTGCACGGAAGAATTCGAGCGCCTGCTCATAATATGTGAGGGCTTCGGGAAAGTGGTTCTGCACATCGTGGATTTCGCCAATCCGAAGCAACTCATCGCCATTCAGTTTCCTGGCCGAGGACGCAGGATGAAGCAGCCACGGTTCATCGAATGTCCAAGCGTTGGGGGACAGGAAGAGGGTCACGAGCAGGAAGGACAAAGTCACAGCATAGCCCACAGAATGAGATGATGTGGGGAGGATACTGTTCCCGCGCCTCACCGGTCAAACGGCAGGAGGTCCTGAAAGATCTGACAGTCGAGAGGAATGACGGGAATGACGGTGAGAACTAACTTCGGCGGGCGCGTTCGGCGATTTTCCTACGGAGGCGGGCTTTTTCGAGGCTGATCTGAGCTTCCTTGAGTTCGGACGGGAGGCCGCCCACCTGGAGGCGTTCTTCTGCTTTCCTGACGGCTGCCTCGGCACGCTCAAAGTCTATATCCTCGGCCTTCTCAGCGATTTCGGCGATGATCGTCACCTTCTTCGGCGTGACTTCGGCAAATCCCCAGAGGACGGACATGTAATTGGTCTGGTCGCCGACACGATAACGTAGCTCGCCGATGCGGAGAGTCGATAGAAAATGACAATGGCCCGGCAACACGCCGAATTCACCTTCCGAGCCAGGCGCAATGACCTCATCCACCTGCTGACTCAACAGGAGCTTCTCCGGCGTCACGACCTCTAACAGAAATGTCCCAGCCATTCCTCTTGTTACTCCCTCACTGGAAGGCGGCGTGAGCGGGATGCCCTCCACATTGCGCATGTCCGAGCACTTCTCATCGTGGGTGACACGCGAGCACGGGAGACACCCGCACATCCCGCTCCCTATACCTTCACACCCATCTTTTCTGCCTTTGCAATCACTTCCTCGATCGGTCCCACCATGTAGAACGCTTGTTCCGGCAAATGGTCGTACTTGCCGTCGAGAATTTCCTTGAAGCTGCGGACCGTGTCCTTCAGCTTCACATATTTGCCTGGCGCGCCGGTGAAGGCTTCGGCGACGTGGAACGGCTGCGAGAGGAATCGCTGAATCTTCCGTGCGCGCGCCACGGCCATCTTGTCGTCTTCCGACAATTCGTCCATTCCGAGAATGGCGATGATGTCTTGCAGATCCTTGTATCGCTGCAGCACGGACTGGACGCCGCGCGCGACCTTGTAATGCTCTTCGCCGATGATCTGCGGATCGAGGATCCGCGAGGTGGAGTCGAGCGGGTCGACCGCAGGATAGATGCCCAACTCGGCCAATTGCCGCGACAACACCGTCGTGGCATCCAAGTGCGCGAACGCGGTCGCCGGAGCCGGGTCGGTCAAGTCGTCGGCCGGCACGTAAATGGCTTGCACGGACGTAATCGATCCGCGCTTCGTAGAAGTAATCCGTTCTTGGAGCGCACCCATCTCGGTCGAGAGGTTCGGCTGATATCCGACGGCCGACGGCATGCGGCCGAGCAATGCGGACACTTCCGAACCGGCCTGGGTAAACCGGAAGATGTTGTCGACGAAGAGCAACACGTCCTGATTTTCTTCATCGCGGAAATATTCGGCGACGGTGAGGCCCGTCAGACCGACGCGCAGGCGGGCGCCGGGTGGCTCGTTCATCTGGCCATAGACCAGCGCGGCTTTAGACTTGGTGAAGTCATCCGGATCGATGACCTTCGACTCCTGCATCTCGTGCCAAAGGTCGTTGCCTTCACGAGTCCGCTCACCGACGCCGGCGAACACGGAGAATCCACCGTGGTGCAAGGCGATGTTGTTGATGAGCTCCATGATGATGACGGTCTTGCCGACTCCGGCGCCGCCGAAGAGGCCGACTTTCCCGCCCTTGCTGTAGGGTTCGAGAAGATCGACGACTTTGATGCCGGTTTCGAGCACTTCGGTCTTGGTGTCCTGATCTTCGAGCTTCGGAGCAGGCCGGTGAATCGGATAGGTCTTCTTGGTCTTGATCGGGCCCTTTTCGTCGACCGGCTCGCCAAGCACATTGATCAGACGTCCGAGCGTCTCGCGACCAACCGGCACCGAAATCGGCAGCACCGGTATCCTGCACATCCATGCCGCGGGTCAGACCATCGGTCGTGGACATGGCGATACCGCGGACCCGGTTTTCACCGAGGTGCGAGCGCGACTTCCAGCGTGATCCGAACGGCCGGTTTGCCCGCGGCCTTGTTCTCTTCCTGCGTAACTTTCAGCGCGTTGTAGATATTCGGGCAGTTGGCCGGGAGGAAATTCCACATCCACCACGGGTCCGATGACTTGAATCACTTTTCCTGTGCTCACGACTCGCTCCTTTTCAACGTAGCTGATATTTACAGTGCCTCTGCGCCGCCGACGATATCCATCAGTTCTTTCGTAATGGCCGCCTGCCGCGTCTTGTTGTAATAGAGCGTGACTTTCTTGATCAACTGACCGGCGTTGCGCGTGGCACCATCCATCGCAGCCATTCGCGCAGCTTGCTCTGCCGCGGACGATTCCAAGAGAATCCGGAACGCCTGCGCCTGCAGGTGCTTGATCAGCAGGGGATCGAGCAGTTCCAGTTCATCTGGCTCATAGAGATAGCTACCGCCCAAAGTTCCGCCGGTTGCTCCGTTCTCTTCAAGGGAATCGATCGGAAAGAGTTTCTCCACGATCACCCGTTGCTGGATGAGCCGACTTGAACTCGTTATAAATGATGTGGGCTTCGTCGAACTTGCCGCTCCGTATACTGCTCAGAGGCAGCCAGCGCAATCTCCATTCCGTGCTCGTAGGACAACCGGTCAAAGATATCCACGTATGGCTCATGCGTCGGCCAGTGCCGGCGCTTAAAATAATCCCGCCCCTTGCGCCCCACTATGCCGATCTCCACTTTCATTCCACCAGCCTCGCACTCGTGGATAAACTCCTGCGCTCTTGCGGACGATATTGGCGTTAAACCCGCCGCACAATCCCCGGTCGCTTGTCACCACGATAACTCGCACCATCTTTGCTGGGGCGTTTCTGCAGAGAGGATGCAGGTCCCGATTGACGCGCCGGCTGAGGTTGCGACCACCTCGCGCATCTTGAGCGCATAGGGACGCGCGGCCAGAATGCGGCTCCTGCGCGCGCTTCAGCTTCGCCGCGGCCACCATCTTCATGGCCTTGGTAATCTTCTGCGTATTCTTGAACGCCGCTATCTTCCGGCGTAGGCTTTGCAGACTTGGCATAGGCTCAACTGTCTGCTCTTAGCTTTCAGCCATCGACTAGTCGCTGATAGTCGAGCATCGACGGCTACTTTGCGCCGTACCCCATCTTCTGTTTGAACGTCGTGATGATTTCTTTCAGTCGCCCGCCGACCTTGTCATCGATTTTACCGATGCTCGCGATTTCTTTCTTCAGGTCGGGATGGTGCTGCTGCACATAGTGGAGAAGGTCCGCTTCGAACTGTTGCACTTTATCGACCGGCACATCGTCGAGGAATCCGTTGACGCCGGCGTAGATCGACAGCACCTGATCGGCGACCGGCATCGGCTTGTACTGGCCCTGCTTGAGCAACTCGACCATGCGGACGCCGCGCGCGAGCTGCATCTGTGTCGCCTTGTCGAGTTCGCTGCCGAACTGGGAGAAGGCCGCCATTTCGCGATACTGTGCGAGATCGAGCCGAAGCGTACCAGCCACCTGCTTCATGGTCTTGATCTGAGCCGAACCACCGACGCGGGACACCGACAGACCGACGTTAATCGCGGGGCGAATACCGGAATAGAACAGATCGCTGCCGAGATAGATCTGGCCGTCGGTAATCGAAATGACGTTGGTCGGAATGTAGGCCGACACGTCGCCGGCTTGCGTTTCAATGATCGGAAGCGCCGTCAGACTTCCTCCGCCGAGCTTGTCGCTCAGCTTGGCAGCCCGCTCCAGCAGGCGGGAGTGCAGATAGAACACGTCGCCCGGATAGGCTTCGCGGCCCGGCGGCCGGCGGAGCAAGCAGCGACAGCTGCCGATAGGCGACGGCGTGCTTGGAGAGATCGTCATAGACGATCAAGGCATGCTTGCCGTTATCTCGGAAATACTCGCCGATCGCAGCACCGGCGAAGGGCGCCAGGAACTGCATGGGAGCCGCATCGCTCGCGGTGGCCGCCACGACGATGCTGTATTCCATGGCATGGTTCTCTTCGAGCGTCTTGACGACGCGGGCGACGGTCGAACGTTTCTGGCCGATCGCGACATAGATACAAAAGACGCCGAGGCCCTTCTGATTGATGATCGTATCGACGGCAATGGCGGTCTTGCCCGTCTGCCGGTCGCCGATGATCAACTCACGCTGGCCGCGGCCGATGGGAATCATGGCATCGATGGCCTTGATGCCGGTCTGCAGTGGTTCGCGGACCGATTGACGGGTATTCACACCGGGCGCGACGACTTCGATGCGGGACGAGAGGGCTCGACTTGATCGGGCCCTTGCCGTCGATCGGCTGGCCGATCGCATTCACGACGCGGCCGATCAGGGCTTCGCCGACCGGAATTTCCGCGATACGGCCGGTGCGCTTGACCGGATCGCCTTCCTTGATCCCGACGTCATCGCCCATCAACACGGCGCCGACGTTGTCTTCTTCGAGGTTCAGCGCGATGCCGTAGAGGCCGCCGGGGAATTCGAGCATTTCGCCGGCCATGGCGCCGTCGAGCCCATAGACCTTGGCAATCCCGTCTCCGACCTGGATGACCGAGCCGGTCTCCTTGACGTCGACCTGTTTGTCGAAGCCTTTGATCTTCTCTTTGATGATCGCACTGATTTCATCTGCCTTGATCTGCATGGCTACTCCTTCGTCAACAGACTCTGCATGGCGTGCAAGCGCCCTCGGACGGTGCTATCGACGACCGTGCTGCCGATACGGATCTGCAAGCCGGCGAGGTGGACGGGCGTCGGTCTGAAAGGTGACATCGACCTCGCGCTTCAGCGTCTCGCGCAGGCGTGTTTTGATTCGGTCTTGTTCGGCTGGCGGTAAGGCCGCGGCGCTGACGACACGGTCACTTGCTGGGTGCCTTTGGACTGATCGACGAGTTTCGCGAAGGCCTCGGCGATTTCAGGAAGAAACCCGACGCGATTCTTCTTCACCAGCTGCCCGAGAAACGCCTTTCCGACCGGCGGACAGCCGAAACGGCCGCCGAGTTCGGTCGAGCACGGCAATCTTTTCTTCGACGCCAAACGCCGGCGAGGCCACGACATGGCGAAGGGACGACGAGTCCTTGATGGCCTGACCCAGGCCATTGAGGGTACCCCGCGTCGCTTCGATGGTGGATTGATCGAGAAGCTCGAAGAGCGCCTTGGCGTAACGTCGCGCAACTGCTGTCTTTATCACTGTCCTGGTCCGCTCATTGGCAATTTAGACAAACGGGATGCTTCCGTGCGGAAGGCACGAAAATGCGGCGCGCAAAAGTAGCATTGGCGGATGGGAACTGTCAATACAGATGGGGCGGACGCGAAGACTTAGAAGGGTTGGATGATGCCGCCGCCGAGCACGTGATCGTCTCGATAAAACACAGCGGACTGCCCTGGGCTTAAGGCGCGTTGTGGTCATGGAAAATGAACACGCAAGGTCTCGTCGTCGAGAGGCTCGACCGTTGCCAGGCGTGGCAGGCGTGGCATACCGGACTTTCACCTCGACATCGTGTCGTGCTCCTGAGAAGAGATGCGGTCGAAGAGATTGAGATCTTTTACATCACACTGGAACTGACGCAGGGCCTCTTCTGGGCCGAGCACGACGGTATTGGTCGACGGGCTGTACTTGCTGCACATAGAGCCGCTGCGCCGGCGGCGATGCCGAGACCCCGACGTTGGCCTGGTGTATAAAAGGCAATCCCCTCATGCTGGCCCAAATATCGCCCTTCTCGTCCACGAACGCGCCGGGATTCTTCGCGGCGGGCATTTCCTTTTCGATGAAGGTCCGTAATCGCCATGGCTCACAAAGCAGATTTCCTGGCTTTCCTTCAATTCGTCCGCGGGAAGGCCAAGCGCCTCCGCTTCCGTCCATACCTCCGTCTTCTGCATCGCCCCAACCGGAAAGAGCAGGCGAGGGAGCCAGTCTGGATTCGAATCGATAGAGAAAATAGCTTTGATCTTTCTTTTGGTCGGCTGATCGCTGAAGAGTACGACGTTCCCTCGGATTCGCGATATGCGGACGTAGTGGCCAGTGGCCACAAAATGAATCCCGCGCTGATCCGCAAGCTCGATGAGACCTCGCAGTTTGACTCGCTCATTGCACCGGACGCAGGGATTTGGCGTTGTGCCGTCGGGATAGCCGGCAATAAAATCGTCGATCACGCCTCACGAAAGGTTTCTCGGTGTCGATCACCTCATGGGGGATCTTCAATGCTGCGCCACATACCTGGCAATGCCAATCTTGCAGCAGCCACGCTCTTGCCACTTTTTCGAGGCCGCGACTGTTGTCGTCTTCATGTTCCCATACCTGAAGCGTGACGCCGTGAACGTCGTAGCCCTGGCGCACCAGAAGCGCCGCCGCTACAGAGCTGTCCACTCCGCCGCTCATGCCAAGGAGGACCGTAGGGCTAGCCATAGGCTCGATATTGTACTGGCGAGAGAGAGAAAGGGCTAGAGGGTACGAAATTGTGGCTGAGACGACCAAATGCAGAGAGTGGTTACGAAGCGATAGAAATGGCTCTGGGCTCTGACCACTGCTGAACGCCCATGTCGCACATGCCATGGAAATGCGATCCCTCTTCGATCGCAATGACGGGGTCCGGATGTCGCCGACAAGGACGCCGGGTTTAAGGATTTGAATTCTTTTCGATGGCGGTGATGGTGCCATTGATTTTTCCGCTGTTCATGAGCACGCCGGCGGAGACGACGCCCTTGATCATGGCATGCTCTCCGACGATGAACGTTCCGGTGGTATGGATTTCCCCTTCGACCCGCCCGTCGACACGCACCGTCCCATCAAAATTCACGACCCCCTTGAAATCCACGTCCTTCGCCAGGAGCGTAAAATTTTCGATAGTCCGGTTCGGCCTGCATGGACCTGTTCTTTCCGTGCCCACATAATAATCGCCCTCCCGTCTAAGCTAATGCCATTCAGTGAATGTGCATAACAATACTTAAGTATTAACCTATCCAGCCCGCTTGATGCTCGGCTGGCCCGTCACTCCAATAGAATGCAGCGTCGGGCCAACCGATGAATCCCGAACACCCTGAGCTCATTTCAAGCCCACCATTGAAAAGGACTCCATCTTCCATCGAAAGCATCGGCGTCTTCATACTCCCGTTGAATACGGCGGGAGCCCGAAGCTTCACCCGCTCCTTTGCCGCGATATCTCCCGTGATTTTCCCTTTGCAGACGATCGTGCCTGCCGTGACTTTCGCCTGAATCACCGCTTCCTCTCCGATCAACAACACGCCGTCGGTGTGGATTTCGCCATCAAGATACCCGTCGATCCTCACCGTCCCACTGTAGGAGATGACCCCCTTGAACTCGACCCCTTTTCCGACAAAGGCACTGATATCCCCCGTGCCGTCATTTCCCGGAGGTGTAGATTCCGCTCCCTCTTGCGGTCCATCTTCGACGGTACGCTGGACTTCTTGTTTCTCTTGGCCCCACATGAGCGTTCCTCCCCGATTTCTGATTCCACAGCTTTATTGCGACAGCTGTCGGTATGCAGCTTTTGGTTCGTACGAATAAACACTGCCACCGGTCGGCAGATTTAGCAACAAATATGCCTTTTATCTCACCGTGGATTTTCGGAGGATACGTAGAGGGGAACTACTGAAGAAGTTGTTCGAGAATACCGTCGAGTTCCGCTGAGGAAAAATAATGAATGACAACTTTTCCCCCGCGGCGGCCGTTTAGGATGGAGACTTTCGTCCCGAGTCGCTTTTGCAAGCGTTCTTCGACGTCGGAGAGCGGCGAGCGCCGCAGCTCTTTTGCGCTGCGTTTCCTGACAATTACGCTGGATTCGAGAATTTTTTCCGTCTCGCGCACCGAAAGGTTTCGAGCGACGACGAGCTGCGCCACACGCTGCTGCTCACTGGAGCTCGAGATCCCTAGAATCACTTTCGCATGGCCGGTTGAGAGTTGATCGCTCTCGATCAGTTGCTGGATCTCGATTGGAAGATTGAGGAGGCGAACGATATTCGCAATCGATGAGCGCTCGCAACCCACTCGCTGCGCAATTATGTCCTGCGTGAGTCCAAATTCGTTCATCATGCGTTGGTAGGCTCGGGCCATTTCCATGGGATTCAGATCTTCTCGTTGGAGATTTTCAACCAGCGCCAGGAGAATTGATTCTTCATCGCCGCAATTTCGAATGACGGCTTGGATCGTCTCCAGCCCCGCCTCTCGTGCCGCACGCCATCGCCGCTCACCGGAAATTAACTCATACATTCCGTCCCCTTTGCGCCGGACAAGGACGGGCTGAAGCAATCCGCTTTGTTTCAGAGAAGCCGCGAGCTCGGCGAGGTCCTGAGGCGAAAACGTTTGTCGTGGTTGATAGCGATTCGGAACGATGGCATCGACGCTGCAGATGCTGAACCTCCGGCAATTCCGGCATCGGAGCCGGCTTGGTGGTGGGCAATAACGCGTCGAGTCCTCTACCGAGCGCTTTTTTCTCCATGGCTCGATGAACTCCTTGGCTAAAGAGAAATACGCTTGTGCCCCTGCCGAGGCCATGTTGTAGAGCAAGACGGGACGTCCATAGCTTGGAGCCTCCGCAAGCGTCACATTCCGCGGGATTGTTGTTTGATAGACCAGTTCTTTGAAGTGTCCGCGCACTTGATCCGTAACCTGGCGCGCCAACGTATTCCTCGCATCGTACATTGTCAAGACGATGCCTTCGATCGTCAGACCAGGATTAAGGGACTGCTGAATCCGCTCGATGCTGCCGATCAGTCGACTTAAGCCTTCCATTGCATAATATTCACATTGAACTGGTATCAGGACCGATCTGGCAGCGACCAACGCATTCACGGTCAGAATTCCTAGAGCCGGGGGGCAGTCGAGGAAGATCATATCGAACAGAGGCTCTACATCTCCTTAGAAAATTGCGTAGCAGCTTTTCCCGCTCCTCAATATTCACCATCTCAATTTCAGCACCGGCCAAGTCAGCATTTGCTGGCAAGAGTGATAACCCATTGACTTCGGTATTTTGCACGGTTTCTTCAAATTTTACGAAATTAATCAAGCAGTTATACACTGTTTTCTGTAACGATCGAGGATCGATCCCCAAGCCGCTCGTCGCATTGCCTTGAGGATCCATATCGACCAGAAGTACCCGCTTTCCCTGTAAAGCTATTCCTGCCGCCAGATTCACCGACGTTGTGGTCTTTCCGACTCCACCCTTTTGGTTTGCAACCGCGACGATTTTGGCCATGATTCAGCAATAAGAAGGAAGATGTTCCACGTGGAACATTCACAAATTCTGTTAAGCGGGCACTGACCTGCTCAGAATAGAGATCACCCGGGTTCCATGGCCTTTCGGCAGAGAAAAACTCTTTTCTGATTGGACATTAAACCTGGTGTACTGTAAACGCGTCTCCATCTTTTCTGTTCGATAGAGCACCACTTTGCCGCTCGGCTTCAGTCCTAAAAAGGCTTGCTCTTCAATTTCATCAAAACGGAGTGCTCTTACGACAATCAGGTCAGCAGCAAGAGGATGCTCTTGAGCCATATATTGCTGAAGCGTTCCGGAAAAAACGGAGACCTTTTCCAGCTTCAGCGACCCAACGATGGAATGGAGGAATGAACATTTCTTTTGGACAGGCTCGAGCAAGACCAACTGAAGATCGTTCCGAACGATCTTTAAAGGAATACCGGGGAATCCAGCTCCGGCCCCCACATCGATAATGACCGTTCCCAATGGAAGATCCACTGCTACCAAAGCGGTCAATGAATCCACAAAATGCTTGCTGATGACTGCATATGGATCCGTAATACTCGTCAAGTTCGTCGTTCTGTTCCATTGAAGCAGCTGAGCAAGATAGAGCATGAACTGCTCTATCTGTTCTTCGGTAAGTGGTAGATTCAGTTCACTAGTAGAACGAACAAGAAAATCGCGCAACTCACGGTCATGTTCCACGTGGAACAATTACGTGAAATACAACAAGAGGTCAAGGCCTCTGTTTGGTAGTTGAGGAAATTACCCAGAAGGCAAAATCACTTCGTTATACACCGACTCGCTCTTGTGTTTTTCCAGAGCGACCAAGAGGAGAGAAATCGCGGCTGGAGTCACCCCTGAAATGCGGGACGCTTGGCCAATTGAAGAAGGTCGCACCCGTTTGAGTTTCTCACGGACCTCTGTGGAAAAGCCGGTAATGCGATCATACGAAAAAGTCGTGGGAATCGTCTTTGTCTCTAATTTTTTGAACCGTCCAACCTGCTGAAGTTGTCGCTTGATGTAGCCGGAATATTTCACTTGTATTTCAATTTCTTCAATTATTTCCTTATCTTGCGACTCTATCAACGCCTAGACAATCGAGCAACTTCTCATAGGTGACTTCTTGTCGGCGCAATAACTGGGCAGCAGTGCACGGACCTGACACTTCATTGATCTGGGCCTTAGCTAATCGTGACCGTACATCATCGGTGACGCGCGGTCTTAGTTCCTCGAGTCTCTCGATTTCACGCTCGATCTCCTCTTGTTTCTGGCTGAATCTGGCGTAGGTGTCGTCTGCAATGAGTCCGATCTGGCGACCAGTCTCGGTCAATCGCAAATCCGCATTGCCATGACGCAACAAGAGACGATATTCGGCTCTGGATGTGAACATGCGATAGGGTTCGCGCGCATCTTTCGTGATCAAATCGTCAATCAGCACGCCAATGTAGGCCTGTGAGCGATCAAGAACCAACGGAACCTTCTCTGTCAATTTCAGGACCGCGTTGATTCCGGCCATCAGGCCCTGCGCCGCGGCCTCTTCATATCCCGATGTCCCATTGATTTGCCCGGCATGGTAGAGGCCTTCAACGAGTTTCGCTTCCAATGTCGGATGCAATTGCCGAGGAGGAAAATAATCGTACTCGATCGCATACCCTGGCTTGAGCATCCGCGCTCGCTCCAGACCAGGAATCGTTTTCAGCATCGCGGTCTGCACATCGACCGGCAAGCTGGTCGAGATGCCGTTCGGATAAAATTCAGGAGTATCCAGGCCTTCCGGCTCCACAAAGATCTGATGCCGCTGTTTCTCCGCGAAGCGGACGACCTTGTCCTCAATCGAGGGACAATACCGCGGGCCGACCGATTCGATGACGCCGCTGTATAACGGGGACCGGTCGAGATTGTTTCGAATGATATCGTGCGTGGCCTGATTCGTATGTGTCAGATGGCATGCACGCTGCGGAACGAGGATACGATCCGTCCGATAGGAAAACGGCGGCGGCGGGTCGTCACCCCGCTGCGGAATCATCACGGAGAAATCGATCGTATCCCGGTCTAATCGAGGCGGGGTACCGGTTTTCAGCCGTCCGACTTCGAACCCGAGATCGCGCATGCAGTCCGACAAGTGTTCGGCCGAGGCTTCCCCGGCGCGGCCAGCCGGAAAATGATTCAGTCCGATATGGATAAGTCCCTTAAGGAATGTTCCTGATGTCAGAATGACAGCTTTCGCCGCGATATGGTCGCCGCCGTCTGTGACAACTCCCCTCACAGCACCTCCATCGAGGAGGAGCCGATCTACGGTCCCTTCGCCAATCGTGAGTCCAGGCTGACGCTCCAATGTGTCTCGCATCGCCTGCCGATACAACTTCTTGTCACACTGCGCCCGAAGTGCCCGCACCGCCGGCCCCTTACTGGTGTTGATGAAACGGAATTGAATGCCGGCTCGATCCGTGTTGCGAGCCATCTCACCGCCGAGGGCATCGATTTCCTTGACCAGATGACCCTTTGCAATCCCTCCGATGGCAGGATTACAAGACATTTGCGCGACCCGGTCTCGATCCATCGTCAATAGGAGCGTGCGCGCACCCATCCGAGCGGCAGCCAACGCGGCTTCACAGCCGGCATGCCCACCTCCGACGACGATGACCTCGAACGACTGTGACACGAGTCCGCACCCCTTTCCGTCTATTTGCCGATACAAAACTCCGAGAAAATCCGCTCCAGAATCTCGTCCGTCGTGATCGCGCCGGTGATTTCGCCTAACGCGTCGGCAGCCGCACGGATGTCGATCGCGAGCAACTCCGCAGCCAGACCTTCTGCGCTCGATTGCGCCGCATGCCGCAGCGATTCGCCGGCGCGCTCCAATGCAGCTTGATGCCGTATATTCGTGACCATGACGCCGTCCGCGGTCTCTCCACCTGCACCGACCAGTTGCGATCGGATCGCCGCCCGCAAATCCTCGACACCCGCTCCCGTTTTTGCCGACAACGCCACCGAAAAAGCCTTCGGGCCCATGGATGACGGTTCAACCTGTCCCGGAAGATCGGTTTTGTTGATTGCGATGACATGCTTCCCGGTAACCGCTTGGTCGATCAAACCGCGATCATCGCTGGTCAATGGCACACTTCCATCGATGACAATGACTTGGAGATCCGCCTCCTCTTGTGCCGAACGGGAACGTTTGATGCCTTCGCGTTCGACCACGTCTGCCGTGTCTCTTATCCCAGCCGTATCAACGAGATGGATCATCAATCCGCCTAGATCAATCGATTCCTCGATCACATCACGCGTGGTTCCAGGAACAGGCGTGACGATGGCGCGCTCCTCCTTGAGTAAGCAATTGAGGAGGCTCGATTTCCCCACATTGGGGCGACCGGCAATAACGATGCGCGCACCCTCCCGTAGCAATCGCCCTTGGCTGGCCGTCGCTTGCAGTTGCTCGACAAGCGCGGCGACTCGCTCAATCGCCCGCATCACCTCCTGCTTTTGAAGAAACTCGATATCTTCTTCAACAAAATCGATTCCAGCTTCAAGATGCGCCAGCACGCCTAACAATGCTTCCCTGGCCGTATCGACCTCGCGTGCCAGATCCCCCCGCAATTGCCGCTGGGCAGCGGTCAAGCTCGCGGAGGACTTCGCCCGAATCGTGTCGAGGACGGCTTCCGCTTGCGACAGATCGAGCCTGCCGTGAAGAAATGCCCGCTTGGTAAACTCGCCTGGTTCCGCCAGCCTCGCCCCGGCCTGGACACAAGCTCGACACACCAACGACAACACCAACCAGCCTCCGTGCGATTGGATTTCGACGACATCTTCGCCGGTGAACGACCGTGGAGCCTTCATGTAGACAACGAGGGCCTCGTCGAGGAGATCCACTGCCGAGGACTCGCGCTGGCAAATTGATGCCTCTGAAGGTTTCAATGAGGCAGGAATGACAAGGTCGGCCAGATGCAGGGTATGGGTGACAACCGATGACAGGGCTTGCCTGGACCGCAGTCTCACGATCCCGCTGGCGACACGCACGGCCTGAGCGCCACTAAGGCGCACAATCCCGATTCCACCTTCACCGGCCGGGGTTGCAATTGCGCAGATCGTATCCTCGAGATCTCCGCGCATCATGATGGCAGTCTCTTATTTGGACGGTTCAGCCAGGAACGACTTGTTGGCGAACAGACGCTCGGTGAGCACCTGTTGGCCGATGGTCAGCACATTGTTGGTTAACCAATATAACACCAGGCCGGCTGGAAAATTGATAAACAGAAACGTCATGAACACCGGCAAGACCAACATGATTTTTGCCTGCGTGGGATCCATCGTCGTCGGCGTAATCTTCTGCTGAATCACCATCGTCGCCCCCATGATGATTGGCAGTACATAATAGGGATCCTGGACCGACAGATCGGTAATCCACCCAACAAACGGAGCCTGCCGGAGATCGATCGTCATATACAGAATGTTGAATAGGGCCACGAACACCGGCATTTGCAGGACCATCGGCAGACAGCCGCCGACAGGATTCACCTTATAATCCCGATAGAGCTTGATCAGCTCCTTGTTCAATTTATCGCGATCGTCTTTATACTTCTCCTGGAGCGCGAGCACCTTCGGCTGAATCACCTGCATCTGCTTCATCGATTTGTAGCTTTTGTACTGCAAGGGCACGAACAACATCTTGATGCCCATCGTCAAGAGAATGATGGTGACTCCATAGTTGTGGGTATAGCCGTTGATGAACCGCAGCACGTAGAAGATCGGTTTCGCGACCGCCTTGACCACGCTCCAGCTGCCGAAAATAAACCAGCCGAAATCGATCGTGTCTTCCAAACCGACGTTCAATGACCGAAGCGTGTCGTACTCTTTCGGGCCTGCATAGAGCTGCAACTGGCTGGATGCTCCGGTACTTGTGGCTGGCATCCGCACGCTGGATGACACCAACTTGTCGCCTTCTTTTTTCACCAGGACTGCCGTGGCGCCCTGCGGCATCAAGACGGACAGGAAATACTTGTCCTGAAGTGCAGCCCACTGCACGGCTCCTTTGCGTTCGAGCTCGATGTCCGGTGTTTCCTTCTCAACCTTCCCGTCGACAAGCGAGGCAGATCCGATCAGACCGATGAACCCATCACCCCATTCCACGATGCCGAAATTCGTCCCCAGCACGACCTCATAGGTGTCGCTCAGTCCCTCCATCGTCAGCGCCACATCCACGAGGTAACTGCCATGATGAAAGGTCAGGCGTTTGAGCAATTTGATACCGGAGGCGGGATCCTCGAATCGCAACGTGACATGTCCGACAGAGTGAGCGGCATCCAGCGTGTCAAAATCCGTTTCGATGGCATAGAGGCCTTCGTCAAAAATCTTTTGCGCGGTCGCATTGGACGTCGTGATCGATAAAGGCCTCTTGAACTTGGCCCCTTGGTAGACCAACTGTACCGGCTTCGGTTCAGGACCGGCGGTATGGAATTGTTTGAGTTCCCAACTCGAGATCACTCCACCATGGGCGCTCAAGCCGACTCGAAGGACATCTGTTTCAATCGTGACCGTACGGTCGGGAGGAAGTTCCGAGACTGTCGAACCAGCCGGGGCCGAGGCAGGTGACGGTGAAGTTGAGCGGGGGCCGCTGGAGGGAGCCTTGTCTAGTGTCTTTTCTTCGGAAGTAGGTCCCGCTTCCCTCTTTGGACCGCCAGATTCCTGATTGGCTGTCTCCTGCACTGTCGGGGATGGCGGCAGCAGTCCCAACTGCTTAAGGAGCAGGTCATACCCGAGAATGACCGCCAATGAAATGACGAGAAAGATAACGACACGTTTTTCCATTACAATTTATGACTTCCTGTGAACCGCAGTTTTGCTCACTACCGGATCGTACCCACCGGGATGGAACGGGTGACATTTCAGCACGCGCCAGATGGCGAGACGGCAGCCGTGAAGAACGCCAAAGCGGTGAATCGCCTGGCCGGCATAATCCGAACATGTCGGCTCGAAACGGCAAGCCGGCCCCAACAGAGGGGAAATCCCATATCGGTACAGCGCAATCAGCGTGAGGCAAATCGTTTTCATGCTACTTCTCCGGAGAGCTCAGCAGCCCTTGGCGTCGCAGCCCCGCTCGCCAGGCTTTCATTAAATCTTCAAAGGGAAGTCCCAGCGCATCCCGTTTTGGAAACACCAATACTGCATGGCCCGAAATCAATTCGGCTCGCACATGTCTCGTCAATTCGCGGAAGAGACGTTTGGCCCGATTTCGGCGAACGGCAATCCCAAAGCGTTTTCCGACGATGATGCCGATGCGGCTCGCACCCGCTTCGGTCTTGCAGACCAACAGATTAAAGCAGGTCGTGGACATCCGGCGGCCATGCTGTTTGACATACTCGATGTCGCGGCTGGTGCGAAGAAAGGGAGACTGATTTCCTCCACCCTGTGACATGTTCGGTTCATCGAGTGAGGCCAATGTGCCCTCCGCTCGACACCTGCGCTCCGGGCTCGGCTGTGACCGCTCACCGACATGCTGTGAGAGGAACGTCCCTGCTTGAGGAAGACAAGGGGGGCTGAAGGCCTCGCGAAGTCCGTGCAGTGTCGTGAACGGATCTAGACCGTCAAACGAGCGCGGCCTTTGGCTCGGCGACGGGCCAAGACTTTCCGGCCGTTTTTCGTGCTCATGCGTTTGCGAAAGCCGTGTTCGCGCTTCTTTTTGAGGTTCGACGGCTGTTGAAACGTAAACGACATGGTCATCCTTTCTAACAAAATTCTGAAAGAACGCCGCATTATAGGGGCCAGGCGACCTACTGTCAAACCAACGGATGTGGACGACCCACAAGAAACATTGCAACATCACTCGCAATTCGAGGACTGCCCCGAGACCAATCTAACCCGTTGATAACGCTTTCGTATTGAGGCAGTTTTGTGGACCTTTTGAACGAAATAGACTAGACTGCCACAGAAATTCAACCCGAGTCTCGGATACGAACCTCATAACTTGTTGCTGGAACAAGGCCATGCACAAAGTCTAGATCTCATCGGTCTGGCATCACCCTTGCGAAATTTACCTCGAATTCCCAACCCGTTAGATGTCGAATATGCAGCGAACGCCGACTCCCGTCGGCCTTAAACAGAGGAGAGCCATAATGAACATGCGCCATGTACTCTTGCCGGTTCTTTGTACCGTCGTACTCATCGGCGGGTGTGCCCAACCACCTGCCGATCAAATCAATGGCGCGGAACAGGCGGTGAAAGATGCCCAGCAAAGCGGCGCCGCAACCTATGTTGCCAACGACTATGCGAAAATCGAAGGGCTAATGGCGGCCCTAAAGAAGGAAGTTGCAGATCAGGACGCCAAGTTTGCCTTGCTGCGGGATTACGGAAAGGCAGAGCAGCTAGCGGCAACGACAAAAGCCGAGGCCGAACGTGTGAAGGCTGACGCTGTCCAAAAGATGGAGGAAGCCAAGTCTGCCGCCATTCAGGCCCAGCAGGCCGCACAGGAGACCGTGAAGTCCACTCTGATGCTGGTGGCGAAGGCGCCGGCAGGGAAAGATCGCGCCGCGCTTGAATCGATCAAAACCGATGCTGAAGCACTCAAGGCGTCGTTGAACGACGTGCAGATGATGATCGATAAAGCCGATTACCTCGGGGCGCAGACGAAGGCGAAAGCGATTCAAGAGAAGGGTCAAGCGGTTTCGCAGGAAATCGAAAACGCACTGGCGAAGATCGGCAAAGGGAAGCCGGCGACGAAAAGGAAATAGGAGCGAATCCGGAATGATGATGCCGCAGAACCAGTGCATCGCAGCGTGGGCTCGATGGTGGGGAGCCCTGGCGCTGTCCGGCTCACTCCTCGGTTGTGTGGAAGCGGTGCCGCCGGAGATCGTCGAGGCGGTCGAATCCATCGATCGGGATTTGATGCAGCTGCGGGCAGCTGAATTGGCGCCTCAAGACTACAGCAACTTTGCCCATCAATGGGTGACACTCCGCGCTCGTGTCGAGGCCGAAGAGGATGCCATTCGCTGGCCGTGGGAATCGAACGAGTTGGAACAGGCCCTCCGTCATCTGCAGGCAGAAGGGACCAGAACCGTTGCGCGGCTGACGGAACAACAGGATACACTGCGCCGCTCAGCTGAGCGCCACCTGGCTCAAGTCGAGGATCGGGCCAAACTGATCTCCACGGAGGTGAGCACCATCGATAGTCGGCTCGTGCTTGGGGAAAAACCGGTGGAAATCGACCTCCTGATAAAACAAGCCCGCGCATACTACGAGCAGGGGCATTACGGGCAGTCACTGGACGCCTCCGAACGTGCCTCGCATAATCTTGCGACGCAAGCAGCGATGCTCAACCGGGAATTGGGACGGTATGCCAGCCACGACCGTATCGCCCAATGGCAGCGCATGGCCAAAGACACCATTGAGTGGTCGAGAAGGCATCACGCAGCAGCGATTGTCATCAGCAAAGCCGAGCGATCCCTGGTTCTCTACCGAAGCGGGCAAAAGATACTCTCATACCCCGTCCGGCTTGGGTTTAACGGCATCAAGGAAAAGCGCTATCAAGGCGACGGCGCGACACCGGAAGGCCGGTATCGCGTGACCAGCAAACGCGGACAGGGTCAGACGCAGTTCTATCGCGCACTGCTCCTGGATTATCCGAATCAAGAAGACCGGCGCCGGTTTGTGGCGGAAAAGAAGACCGGAGCTATCCCGGCCATGCGAGGCATCGGAGGCCAGATCGAGATCCATGGAGTAGAGAACGAGCTCATGGCTCAGACGTTAGGGTGCGTGATGCTCGACAATTCACAGATGCTGGCGCTCTTTGACCGGGTCGACAAGGGAACTCCCGTCACGATCGTCGGCGCCCTCCATGAACACAATTCCGTGGCGTCGGCCTTGACTAATCTCACTACACGCAGAGAAGAAACCTGAGCCGAGCACATGAAGCGCATCGCATTCTCTCTCTGGGCGAGCCTGATAGGTCTCTTGCTCCTCACACTGGCTCAAAGCAGCGGCTTGCCGGCAACCAATGCGTCCACGCCTCAACCGATCGCCATGGATCCGACAATGCTCCATGCGTTGCAGGCGCGTTATAAATCCCTTTCCAGACAACTGACACAGCTGATGCCAGGCCAACCGTATATCGTGGTCGATACGGCCAGAAACCATCTCTACATCAAACGGCGAGATCGGGTGATGCTGGATGCGCTCGCCTCGACCGGCAGCGGCACGATTCTCGACAAGCCCGGCGAAGCCAAGGGCCAATGGATTTTCGACACGCCGCGCGGCGAATTCACCGTGCAATCGAAGCTCATCAACCCCGTGTGGGTGAAACCGGACTGGGCCTTCATCGAAGAGGGACTGGCGGTTCCGAGGAGTCAGGCGGACCGCATCGAACCGGGCGTGCTGGGCGAATATGCGCTCGGATTCGGCAAAGGGTACTTCATCCACGGCACTCTCTACACGCGACTCCTGGGCAAGAACGTGACCCATGGCTGTATCAGACTCAACGACGAGGATCTCAAGAGCGTCTACCAACTGGCCAAGGTCGGTACCCCGATCATGATTTTCTAACGAGCTACGGAAAAACGTTCAGCACCCCTCGAGCTGGTCATCAAGGATCGCCGATGATATCCTCAGCAGGATGCTCAAAAAGGCCGTCCAGCAAGGCCGCAGCGAGCGAAGAAATACACCGTACTGCGTCTGCAGGGACGCAGCCCGCATGCACATTCTTTTCGCCGCTCAGATCTTACTTTTGTCCTTCGTTGTGGCCGGCTGGGCCGCGGAGTTGGATGTCGTTCCTCGTCTCGATCCCAATGATGCCCGCGCGCTCCAAGAGGCGGTCAGGCTCCTCGACGAAGAGGTCAAACTGGCCGCTCGACCTCAAACCTATGTCATCATCGATCTTGTCGAACGGGCCGTCTTGATCAAGGGCCGAGGTATCGAGCTTCACCGCTTTCCCATCGAGCGATGGTCCGCCCTTCAACTCGAAGGGACCAACGCGACGTTTCGTCTCCAAAAACGACCGCCGGTCGTCCGCCGCAAGGTTGAACCGGCTGCCGGAGCAGAACAGCTGCCCATCTCGCTCGACGACATGCCGACCGAATTTACGCTGCTGTTTTCTCCCTCCTTGATAGTGGCCGTTCATCCCTCCGCCTCGGATGATCCATGGGGCTGGCTGAGATTCAAGGGAGGAGAATGGTGGATGTGGTTGAAAGGCTGGACCCTGATCCTTACCACTGGTCATGCACCTCCATCACCGCCCTCGATCCATCTCACCGTCACCCCTCATCATGCGCAATCGTTCGCTTGGACCGTCACCGAAGGAATGCCCTTCCTCCTGCGTCGAACATCAGCGCCACCATCCTAGCGCACCGTTTGCCTTTTCCTCATTCACTACCTAAGATACGAAAATCATGATTTCTCGATCTGTCTTCGGCTCAACACTCGAGCAACTCGTCGAAGACTCGAGAGCAGCACTGACCACGGCTCGCGTCGTCGAACGATTATGGGCCAAGGACTATCGCCTCTGGCGACCAGAGCCGACCGAGATCGTCGACCGTCTCGGCTGGCTCACGGTCATCGGCGAGATGCAGGATCAGGCTGCATCGCTGACGTCCTTTGCCAAGTCCGTCCGTGACCGCCGCATCAAGGATGTGGTCTTGCTGGGAATGGGAGGCAGCAGCCTCGGCCCCGAAGTCTTGCGAGCGTCGTTCGGACCGAGCAAAGACTACCCTAGGCTGTTGGTTCTCGATTCAACTGTTCCCGGCTGGGTTCGCATGGTGACGAAGACCATCGATCCAGCCAAGACGCTGTTCATTGTCGCGAGCAAGTCCGGCGGGACGATCGAGGTCATGTCGCTCCTCGCTCACTTCTGGGAGCTTGCCCAGAAACAATTTGGCAACCATGTCGGTGAACAGTTCATCGCGATCACCGATCCTGCGACAAGCTTAGAAAAATTGGCGGCGGAGCGCCAGTTCTGGCGGATTTTCACGAATCCGCCCGATATCGGCGGACGGTACTCCGTGCTTTCCTATTTCGGTCTGGTGCCGGCTTCCTTGCTGGGAATCGACATCACCACCTTGCTTGTGCGAGCCGCAGAAATGGCACAACGCTGTCGCCTGCAGACGCCCATCGAAAAGAATCCTGGTGCTGATCTCGGCAATATGATGGCCGCGCTAGCCAAGGCCGGCCGGGATAAGATCACCATCATGGCTTCGCCGGCGATCACGAGTTTCGGTCTCTGGGCTGAACAGCTCCTTGGCGAAAGTACGGGAAAGGAAGGGACCGGCCTCGTCCCGGTTGCCGAAGAACCGATCGCACCCGCATCCACTTACGGACAAGATAGATTCTTTATCTATCTTCGACTCGCAGGCGACCGCAATCGGCAACTTGATCGACAGTCTACGGCCCTCATGCGGCAGGGGCACCCGGTCCTGACGCTCACGCTGCGCGACCGCTACGATCTCGGCAGCGAGTTCTTCCGCTGGGAATTTGCCACTGCAGTAGCGGGACATCTGCTCGGCATTCATCCCTTCGACCAACCGAATGTTCAAGAAAGCAAGGACAATACTGTTCGTGTCTTAAGCCAGCTACAGGCCACCGGCTTCTTACCGAAACAGCCCACAGCGACCACGGCACAGGCGGCGACCCAAGTGAAACGGCTCTGCCGTCCCGGAACCTATGTGGCGTTGCTCGTCTATGCGACACCATCAGCCAAGCTCGAGCGAGCGATTCGCGTATTACGAAAGACATTGATCTCCGTCTATCATGTGACGACCACGGCCGGCTACGGTCCTCGATATCTTCACTCCACCGGCCAGCTTCATAAAGGAGGCCCAAACCGCAACGTCTTCCTCCAACTCATCGAACGGATGCATCCCGATGTCACCATTCCGGGCAAACCCTTGACGTTCGGAACCCTCGCCCGGGCACAAGCCGCCGGTGATTTTGAGGCACTCCGTGCTCATCATCGCGATGTGCGCATCATCCCTTTGGGCCAGCATCCTGTTGCCACACTCAACGGTCTGAGACGATCGCTCTCTCCTTCCCGTCCTGCCCGTCGTCCGAGCGCCACGAGCAAGAGACGCCGTTCGCGCAAGAAATAAGATGGCTGGCAATACGGAAATCCGCATCGCCCAAGATCAGGACGAGTGGGCCACGGCAGCCGCAACCCTCGTTCACGAGTTGGGTCGACAAGCCCTCCAGGACCATGGCCATTTTTCCCTCGCTCTATCAGGAGGCTCCACACCGGAACGGTTGTACAATCGGCTGGCCAATGACCAGTCTGTCGAGAGATTCGATTGGTCAGACAGCACTTTTTTTTTCAGTGACGAACGCTGCGTTCCGCCTGACCATCCGGACAGCAACTTCGGTCTGGCCAACCGAACCCTCTTTCGTCCGCTCAACATCGCTGCAGATCACATCCATCGTATGCGCGGAGAGCTGCCTGATCCGGATCTCGCTGCGCGCGACTATGAACGGCTCCTTCGCGCGAGCGGAGCATCGGCAGGCGAGTGGCCGCGCCTCGATCTCGTGCTGCTTGGTGTCGGCAATGACGGCCACACTGCCTCATTGTTTCCCGGCACGGACGCTGTCAATGAGCGGCAACGTTGGGTGGCAGTGGGGCACGCACCTTCCGAACCACACACCAGGTTGACGCTGACTCTAGGTGTGATCAACCGGGCGACTGTGGTACTGTTTCTGGTCACAGGCGCGGCGAAGGCGGGGATCGTCAAGGCCATCCTGGAACCTAGCAATGACACTCACCGGCGTCTGCCAGCTGCCCTGGTAAATCCGGAGGCGGGCCGACTCATTTGGCTGCTGGATCCTCCTGCGGCCGTCAAGTTGACCGGACATGGACAAGGGGCTCAGAAGCACACATGATTCTTGCCGGAGATATCGGCGGCACCAAAACCCACCTCGCTTTGTTTGACTGGGCGACGGAACGGGTCGAGCCGGTCCGGCTGGAAACGTTTCATAGCGCAGACTACGCCGAGCTGGATGAAATGCTCGCGGAGTTCCTGGTTCCTCCACAACCTCCGACTCCAATCGACGATCTCGATCAGACGAAAGGTGAGAGCGAGGAGCTGTCCGCAGAGTCCAAGCCAGGCAACGCGGTCACAATCGATGCGGCGTGTTTCGGTGTGGCGGGACCGGTGATTCAGAACCACTCCCGTACGACCAACCTGCCCTGGGTGGTCGATGGTGCCGCATTGGCCAAGCGATTCGACATTCCCCACGTACGGTTGCTCAATGATCTCGAAGCGATGGCGCATGGCATTCTGTTCCTGCGCGCGGACGAACTGGTCACGTTGAATGCCGGCACTCCGCCGCAGCAGAAACACGCCATGGCGTTGATTGCCGCAGGAACCGGCTTGGGTGAATCCATCCTCTTCTGGGATGGGACGCGCTACAGACCTATGCCTTCAGAAGGAGGCCACGCTGATTTTGCACCGAACAGCGACAATGAGATCGAACTGCTCCGGCATGTTCGCAGCCAATATCTGCACGTCAGCTACGAGCGGGTGCTGTCCGGCCCAGGTCTCCATGCCATTTACGAGTATGTCCGTGATGCAAAAAAGAATGAGCCGACGTGGCTGGCTGAGAAAATCAAAGCCGGTGATCCGGCCGCTGAAATCGCAGAAGCCGGACTGAAAGGCCAGGCGGAAATTGCCAAACAGACGCTGGACCTCTTCGCCTCGATCTTTGGCGCCGAAGCCGGCAATCTGGCGTTGAAAGCGATGGCAATCAACGGCCTCTATCTTGGGGGAGGCATAGCGCCCAAACTCCTTGCAAAGTTGAAAGACGGCACGTTTATGAAAGCTTTCACGAATAAGGGACGCTACAAACGCTTGATGGGCAACATTCCCGTCCACGTCGTCATGAACCAATACACTGCCCTCATCGGCGCCGCCTCCACAGCTGCGCAATTGGCTCGAATATGAGCACGATCGATCTCGATGGATTGAAACGCGCGGCGGCACGCAAGGCCGTTGACTATGTAAAAGACGGTATGGTCGTCGGTTTAGGAACCGGTTCGACCGCGAAACACATCGTGATCGCGTTGGGCGAAAAAGTGAGAGCGGGTATGACTCTGCACGGCGTGCCAACCTCACAGGAAACCGCGACGCTTGCGAAACAATGCGGCATCGCATTGCTCGATCAGGACAATCGCTGGGTCCTTGACGTCGCCATCGACGGCGCCGATCAAGTCGATCCTGGCTTTAACCTGATCAAGGGGGGAGGCGGTGCGTTATTGAAAGAAAAGATCGTCGCGGCCTCGGCCAAACAGTTTATCGTGGTGGTCGATCACACGAAACGAGTCCCTGTGCTGGGGGGATCGTTTCCGCTTCCCATCGAAGTGATTCCATTCGGCTGGGGCTGTACCGCACGGCAAATCGAATCCCTGACCAAGAGCCGCGTCGTGCTTCGAGAACGCGACGGTGCGCCCTTCAAGACCGAGACCGGCAATCTGATCGTCGATGTCCACGTGGCACGGATCGATCAGCCTCTGGAACTTGAAATCGCGCTCAATCACATTCCGGGTGTGATCGAGACCGGCCTCTTCGTCGGCCGGACCGACATTCTGATCGTGGGAACTCCCGATGGAATCGAAACGCACAACGTCAAGCGGGCATGAAGAATCAATCGATCGACGTCAGACGCTGTACAGACTCGCCAAGGGGGCCGCGGCCCTCTTGGCCATTCAGGTAGCCGCTGTCCTACGACCTCTCCGCCCATCTCTTGCTCACGCCGTAACAGAAATACCGAAAGGTGAAGACATGAACCAAGAACAGTCTCAAGTGTTCGACGATCCCTATCGACTGCCACGTCATGCCGTTCCGACCAGATACGATCTTCGTCTGGAGCCCGATCTCGTTTCCGCCACCTTTCAGGGCCGTACCACGATTGCTCTGACGGTCCTCGAGTCAACAACTGTCATCGTCCTCAATGCGCTCGAATTGACCGTCGAGAGCGCCGCCGCTGAGGATGAACAAGGACGACGACTTTCCGCCTCGATCGGGATGGATGAATCTTTACAACGGTGCAGGCTGACATTCTCTCAATCCATGGCCGCCGGTGAATGGCGGCTGCATATGATGTTTCGCGGCACGCTCAACGATACGCTTCGAGGATTCTATCGGAGCACGTACAAAGATCAGACCGGGGCAACCCAGACGATGGCGGCCACTCAATTTGAGGCGACCGACGCCCGGCGCGCGTTTCCTTGTTGGGATGAACCGGATTTCAAGGCGGTCTTTTCCACCACGCTGGTGATCGATAAGACCCTCACTGCCGTGTCTAACAGCGTAGTCGTATCGGAAACCGTCGAGGGAGAGAAGAAAGTCGTACGTTTCGCCGACACCATCAAGATGTCCACCTATTTGGTCGCCTTCATCGTTGGTCGGATCGAACCGACCGCTCCGACGTTTGTGGGCAAGACTCCGCTGCGGCTATGGGCTGTGCCGGGCAAGTCACACCTGGCAGGCTTCGGCCAGGACATCGCAAGAGCCTCGCTGCAATTCTTCGAGAGCTACTACGGCATTGCCTACCCGGGCGACAAATTGGATCTTCTCGCTATTCCAGATTTTGCTTCCGGCGCGATGGAAAATCTGGGTGCGATCACGTTCCGCGAAACCGCATTACTCGTCGATCAGCGAACCAGCACCCACGGCGAATTGGAACGGGTAGCCGACGTAGTCGCGCACGAGAATGCCCACATGTGGTTCGGCGACCTGGTGACGATGTCATGGTGGAATGGCCTGTGGTTGAACGAAGCCTTCGCCACCTTTATGGAAATGCTGGCAGTCGATGCCTGGAAACCCGAATGGAAGCGGTGGGAGACGTTCAGCGTGTCTCGCGCTGCCGCCTTCTCCGTTGACGGACTGCAGAGTACGAGGCCGATCGAATTTCCCGTTCGTGCACCGAAAGACGCCGAAGCCATGTTCGATGTGCTGACCTATGAAAAAGGCGCCTCAGTGCTTCGCATGTTGGAGCAACATATCGGACCGACCGTTTTTCGTGACGGTGTCCGGGACTATCTGCATGCACACGCCTACGGTAACGCCGACACGAAAGACCTCTGGGTCTCTCTGGGAAAGGTCGCCCGTCAGCCGGTGCCGGAATTGATGGATGGCTGGATCTTCCAGCCTGGTCATCCACTGGTGACAGCTGAGCTGAACGATCGATCCGAACTCGTGTTGACCCAGCAACGCTTCAGCTATCTTCCGAATCCCTTCCCCACCACCTGGCATGTGCCGGTGCAACTGCGGACCGTCATAAAGGACGCACAGGAAACCAGGCGCCTGCTGCTCACCGATAGTCAGGCGACATTGACGCTTCCTCCCGGAACTGACTACGCCGTCGTCAACGAAAACGGGCATGGGTTTTACCGCGTCCAGTATGGACCGATGCTCTTCAAACGCCTGCTCGACGCCGGCCTGGACAACCTCGCTGCGGTCGAGCGGTTTAACTTAGTCAACGATGTCTGGGCTACGACGGTCGCCGGCATGACGCCTCTGGAGAACTATCTCGATCTGACCGGCCGCTTGGCACAGGAACGAGACAAGAATGTCTGGGCCATGCTCATCGATTCATTCGGCTTCTTGAACCGCATCATCGAGCCCTCGGACCGGCCGGCGCTTGAAGCCTTTGTGCGTACCAGGATCGGTCCAGCTGTGACGGCAGTTGGATGGGCGTCGCAATCGGGTGAAAGCGATCTCACCCGTCAGCTCCGTAGTGAACTGATCGGCGCATTAGGTCGACTCGGAAACGATCCGGCGACGCAAGCCCGTGCTGTGGAACTGTATACCGCCTCTCGAAGAGATCCGGCAGCGGTCGATCCCAATCTGCTTCCCGCGCTCGTCTCGATCCTCGCCTTCATCGGCGATGCCGCGCGCTACGATGAATTCATCGAGCGATTCAAAACGGCCAAGACACCACAAGAAGAACGCCGCTATCTGTTCTCGCTGGCGTCCTTCAAACAGACCGCGCTCCTCGATCGGACTTTAGCGAAGACGCTCAACGGCGAGATTCGTACCCAGGATGCACCCTTTATTGTCAGCGCGGTCATGGGCAACGTCTATGGACGCGAACAGGGTTGGAGTTTCGTAAAGACGAATTGGGATCAGATGGCCCGGCGGTTTCCGAAACAAGGGCTCCGACGCATGTGCGGAGGAATTACGGGGTTGTGCAAGCCTGAGCTCGAACAAGACGTCCGAAGTTTCTTTACAGCTCGAAAAATTGACTTGGGCGGAAAAACGTTGGAACAGTATTTGGAGCAATTGCGAATCACGGTCACGTTTGGTGAGCGATACGGTCGCGACCTTCGGGGATATCTAGAGAGGAGCCTCTCGTGATCGAGGCCCTCTGTTTGACGTCCTCCGGCTTGAGAAAACGGACCTCCTAATAGTAGGCTGGACCATGTCCACCCCGGCGTTCCGCATCCTCATCTTCCTGAGTGCCGTGGCGTTCGCGCTCTCAGTCGCCGCATGTAACGGGAGTGACAATGGTGGAGGGGGAGGCCTGGGGATGACGCCACCTCCTGCGTCTTCCAATAGTCTGCGGCTCCAGTCGTTCCCCTCCGTCCTCACCGCTCCTGTTTTTTTAACAGCACCGTCCGGCGACCTCACTCGTCTTTTTGTCGTGGAGCAGGGAGGACTCATCAGGATTCTGGATTCCCTCAATGGCGCTCCCAGGGCTAATCCGTTTCTTGACGTACGAGGACTCATTTCAAGCGGGGGCGAGCGTGGACTGCTGGGCATGGCCTTTGACCCGGATTATGCGACGAACCGCCGTTTCTATATTTACTACACGAACAGTGCCGGCGATCTCGTGATCGCTCGATACCTGGTCAGCAGTTCGAATGCCGAATCGGCAGATTCGTCCTCAGCGGTCATTCTCAAGACGATCGCCCATCCCAATTCTAATAACAATGGCGGGATGCTAGCCTTCGGCCCGGATCGCTGCCTCTATGCGGGGACAGGTGACGGAGGGGGAAGTGGCGACACCGCGAACAATGCTCAGACCACGACCTCGCTCTTGGGGAAAATTCTACGACTCGATCCCGATACCGGCAACGCGTGCACGAATGTCACCGCTAATCCCTTTGCGGCTGGAGGCGGGGCCGCAGAGGTGTGGAGTTTCGGCCTGCGCAATCCATGGCGCTTCTCCTTTGATCGCTCAACCGGTGCCCTCTACATCGGCGACGTCGGGGAGAGCCGCCGCGAAGAGGTGGACGCGGTGCTGGGTCCAAGCGCCGGCCGTGGGATCAACTTTGGCTGGCATATGATGGAAGGCTTTCTCTGCTTCGATCCATCGAGCGGTTGCAATACCAGCGGGCTCACGCTTCCCGTCCTGGACTACGCTCACGACGCGGGTGCCTGTTCCATCACCGGCGGGTATGTCTATCGAGGGCCATTGAATCCCGCCCAGAACGGCACCTATTTCTACGCGGACTTTTGCGCAGGATTCGTCAGGAGTTTTCAGTTGCAAAACGGACAGCCAGGCTCCCAGACCACTTGGTCTTTACTCAGCCCTGGAAGCCAGATCACCAGCTTTGGTGAAGACGCACGAGGAGAGCTGTATCTCATGACCCAGGCGGGCAACGTGTTCCACATTGTGCCGAATTAATTGCACCACCTCTGAAATCCGCCAGCGCCACAGATACCGAGCATCTGGCTCACAACACGCCCACCGGAAGGCCGACATCGTGATTCCCTTTACCTCCCTCCTCCAGTCCTAGAAGGGCGGCCTGACTGACTCCAACTGCGCGCGTCGAACGAGCACCGCCCATAGTCTGCAAATCCGATGGATCTTGTGTGCCGCGTTCCGCGAGCACAGGAGGCAGCATGCCGCCCTTCTTTCCCTTATTCATATCGCAGGATCGCGAGCGGCCGCTGTCCGAGAATGTGAAACGTGCTGAGCAGGCCGACGAACAACGTGAGGAGCACGGTAAGGCCGAGTCCCGTGAGCAGCACGATCGGATGAAGGCTCCAGGAAAGATCGAATACATAGGTCAGTACCAACCAGGAGAGCGCGCTTGATAATCCGATGGCTATGAGTCCGCCAATCAACCCCAACAACGCATACTCGGCGGCAAACGTCCCGGCGATGAGCCCCCGCGTGGCGCCCAGCGCTTTGAGGATCACCGATTCATACAGCCGCCGATACCTGGTCGCCGCCAGCGCCGCAGCCATGACCAATCCACCGGTCACGACACAGAATAATGCGACGGCACGGATAGCCAAGGCGAGGCGATCCAAGACCCTCGCAAAGTTATCGAGCACGTCGCCGATGTGGATCGCGCTGACGTTTGGAAAGGACGCGACGACTGCTTGTTGCAGCGGAACTTCTTGTTCGGGTGCCACGTGAATCGTAGCCACATACGTGATCGGAGCGCCGTCTAGCGATCCCGGAGATAGAATCATGTAAAAGTTTGTGGAGAAGTTCCCCCAATCCACCTTGCGGATACTCGATACCTCCGCGGCGATGGTGGTCCCTTGAATATCGAACTCCATGCTGGACCCGATCTTCAACCCCAGCGACTTGGCAGCTTCCTCTTCGATCGAGACCTGAGGCCTCAGGAATTGTTGTCCAGGATGCCACCAAGCTCCTCCGACAATCTCGTTTCCTTTGGGAAGCTGATCGAGAAACGTCAGCACGTATTCGCGCGATACATACCACTGCTTCCGCCGCTCCTCCTTGCTTTCCTCATGCCGTTCGTCCTGCTCCAACTCTTCCTCGACCTTGATCCCCTCTCCGTTTATGGCATGGAGGCGCGACCGAACCAAGGGCGTCAACTCCGGCAAACGCCCCCCCGTCGTTCGCTGGACCAGCTCAGCAAAAGCATCCGTTTGATCCGGTTGCAGGTCGATGAAGAAAAAGGTGGGAGCATCGATCGGGCGGGTTTCTCCAACCTGGCGTAACAGTGCTTGTTCAACCAGCGAGACCGTGACGATCACCATGACACTCATCCCGATCGCAATCAGTATCCGAGCCGTATAGCCGCCGGGGCGCACGACGTTGCCCATGGCATAGCGCAGAGTCAACGACGCCGGTCTTGGGACGAATCGTAACCCTCCGACCAGCATGTGGGCGCACACGAAAAGCAGCACGATGGCGAGACACAATCCCCCGATGAATAGTCCGCCAACTTTCCACGAACCAGCTTGCCAAACCGACAGTCCTCCGAGACCGCTGAGGATGGCCACAGCAGTCAGCACAGTGAGGCGATCGTTCAATCCCCATCGCACCCACCAGGGCAACGTCCGAACCGTTTCGTTCACCAGATCCGATTCCACTTCACGCCGAAAGATTGCGGCCGGTTTGATCTCCCGGATCCTGAGCAGCGGCCAAATAGTAAAGAGCAGCGTGGTAAGCAGCCCGAGTGTGCCGCCCTTGAGGAGTGGCCCAATCGACACAGCCGAAAGGTCCGTGGACGCGCCGAGCTGATCGAGCAAATCCGTGACGAATGCCCCGGCTAGCAGCGGAGGGAGCACGCGTTGAAGTAGAATGCCCAGCAGCATGCCTGCCAGACTTCCCAATACACCCAGCCCCAAAGCTTGAACGACGTAGGTGTTGACCACGGAAGCAGAATCCGCTCCAAGTGTTTTCAGAATCGCAATCGTCTTCAATTTTTCTTGCAGGAAGGCCTGAATCGACATGGCCACGCCCAGTCCGCCGATAAATAACGCCGTCAAACCAATCAGGCCGAGATACCGGGACAACTGTTCGAGAAACTGTTTCAATTGCGGTTGAGCGTCCCGGTACCCGGTTACGCGGACATGATCAGCCGTCAAGCGGCCACGCAATTCACCGCGGAGCGGCTCGAGCGGAAGGCCGGAAGGAAGTTTCAGCAGCTGTCGTTCCCGCACACGGCTGCCGGGCTTGATGAGCGCGGCTGTCTGCAGTCCCTCCTGCGAGAGGATAATGCGGGGGCCGAGGCTGAAGGCGCTGGCCATTCGATCCGGCTCTATTCGGACCAAGCCGGTGATGAGAAATTCGGCCTGTCCAATTTTTACGCGATCACCAATGGCCAGGCCCATGCGGAGCAACAAGGCTTCCTGCACCACCGCACCATGACAAGGAGCCGTCTCGCACATGGATGCGTCCGGATGGAGCAGCCGGTCCAACGGTTGAACCGGTTCCAACTTGAGCGTCCCATAGAAGGGATAGGCCGGCTCCACCGCCTTGAGCTCCACAATCTGCGTGATTTGACCTGCTGCCGTTTCGCGTTCTGTTCTGGCCGCCATCGCCACCAATTCGCTGACGTGGGTCACGGCGATTCCCCGCTGAGCCAGGGAATGTAGGACGTCTTGGCCCTCGGCACTCAGCGGATGGGATGAACGAATTTCCAGATCGCCCCCGAGGAGGCCTCTGGCTTCTTTCGTGACGGCGCGATCTACGTGAACGGCAAAGAGCGACACGCCCACCAATGCGCCCACTCCCACCGCGATGCAGACGAAGAAATAGAGGAAATGGCGCCAGGCTCCCCTGGTTTCGCGCCAAGCCATGGACACAATGAACCGGATCACAGAGTGGGCTCTTCGATGGTCTCGTCAGACAACAGGCTTTCATCGGACTCGATACGCCCGTCCCGCAGGCCGATCACGCGATGCATTAACGAGGCGATTGCTGGATCGTGCGTGACAAGCACCAACGTGGTGCCGTAATCCCGATGAAGTGCCAACAACAGATCCATCACATACCGCCCCGTCACCGAATCCAGATTGCCCGTCGGCTCATCAGCCAGAAGAATTGGCGGTCGGCAGGCAAAGGCCCGGGCAACGGCAACACGTTGCTGCTCGCCGCCTGATAATTGCACCGGGTAGTGATGAACCCGATCGCCCAACCCCACGGCTTGCAGCAGCTCACTGGCCCGTTCTTTGGACGATGCCGTGCCAGCGAGTTCCAATGGCACGAGCACGTTTTCCAATGCGGTCAATGTGGGAATCAGATGGAACGATTGAAAAATATAGCCGATTTTTTTACGCCGAAACTTGGCCATCCGGCTTTCCGATATGGCCGTAATGTCAGTGCCATCCAACTCGATGGACCCGCCTGTTGGCCGGTCGAGTCCAGCCATTAAGCCCAACAAGGTGGACTTTCCACTCCCCGAGGGCCCTACGACGGCAACCTTTTGTTTCGCAGGAATCTCCAGCGTTACGTCATCGAGGATCGTGACTGGCCGTCCACCGGCTGTCAGACGCATTGACAGGTGTTTCACTGAAATCATGTGTACAGCTCCCCAGAAGACACAGCTGATGATAACAGATGGTATTATACTGGAGTCCGATGACGGTCAGAGGACTTATCAAAACCGCGTTCAGACCTTTACGTTTCACTGCTTGGCTGCTTGTCAGCTTCGCGGTGGGCAGCTTCTCTCCCGGTATTACGGAACCTGCGACAGCAGCCCTCCCGACGACCGACGATCGTCCGCGCATTGTCGCATTCGGGAACAGTTTGACGGCCGGTCTTGGAGTCGCAGCTGAAGACTCCTATCCTTCCCAGTTACAACGCAGGTTAGATCAAGATGGTTTTCAGTACCGGGTAATCAATGCCGGTGTCAGTGGAGACACGACAGCAGGCGGACTACGGCGGATAAGCTGGGTCCTGAAGAGCCAGCCTCACATCGTCATTCTTGAGCTCGGTGCAAACGACGGACTTCGCGGTCTCAGCCTTCGGGAAACGAAGGCCAACCTGGAACGGATCATTCAACAGTGTCAAAGCGCATCAGTCACCGTCGTCCTTGCCGGCATGAAACTGCCGCCTAATTATGGTGCGGAATACACGAATGGCTTCGAATCAATTTATGCTGCTCTGGCGAGTCAATATCACCTGGTCCTGATTCCGTTCTTTCTGGATGGCGTGGCAGGATCGACCTCGTTGAACCAGGCTGATGGGATTCATCCGACTGGGGACGGCTACCGTATCATCGTAGACAAGGTGCTGGGAACCGTCAGACCCTTGCTCGATCGTGCGAAATGACGGTGAGATGTGACAACAAGCCGGAGAGAGATGCCCTGGACTCTGAAGGACAGCATTGAGTCCAGGGAAGCGAGGAAGAGCGCTTAGCTCTTCTTGAAAAAGGTGTCGTACACGCCGTAGACGAGCACCAGGCCAATCAGCGTGTAGTATATGCTGCTGATCCCGCTATAGTCTGGCGCCCCACCCTTCGGCTCATTCGCGAGCACGTAGGAACCGCCGGCCAACAACAGAGTGCCTACCGTTGTACCGACTTGGGCAAACATCTTTTTCATATGCCATCCTCCTGAATCATGTGAACAAAAAGGAGGCTGCATTTTACTGAAATCGCCTGATCGGGGCAAGGGGGAATCGATGAAAAATGCTTACGAGGTCGAGTTGGACTTGGTGATGGTTTTCAATGCGACCGCAACTTCCCTGAATGAATTAGCGAGCTTATCAAGCTGGGCACCCTTCGAGAGCAACTCTCCAGCCACAGTCTTGATCTGGCTGTCGTAGTTGCCGACTTCCGAGGCCATCTCCGCCACCTTGGTAAACATGTCCTTGTAAGCGGCATTCTCTTGCTGAAGTTGCTGCAAATCGGATTGAGCCGATTTTACCTCCGCCATCGAGGCCTGGAGCTGTTGAGACATGCGCTGAACATAGGCTTCGCGATCCTTGTGCTCCGATTCGAGTGTCAGCTGGATTTCTTCGCTTTCGCGGCGGCGCTCATCTAAATTACGGATCGTCTGGATCCAGGCGCCGAGGTCACCGGTCAATCGAGAGGAGTCAGGAAGTGGTTCCCCTTTTTCCAATGATCTCATTGCCGGCTGCAACCATTCAATGAAGGCCATGACCTCGCTGAACTTCAAGTCGCCTGAGAACCCGGAACTCGAAGCCGTGGACTCGTGGCCATTAGAGGAATCGGATGATGTCGGCGCGACGGGAGGAGCTTGTTTGGTCTTTCTCGCGTGGGCTCTCGGTTGGACCCAGCGATGGTATTCCAGCAGGACAGCGATGCAATGTCGGCACATGGGCTCTTCCGGCAGGGAACAACTGCATTTTGAGACCAAATGGCCGTCTTTCAGCCGGATCGTTTGCTCATACAGGCCGGAATTCCCGATCACGGCGGAGGAGATTTGCGCCTCATCGGCTTCGACGATACGCACACGGTTCTCGGAGAGATATTGGTTTCCCAAATGGAATGCATTGCGATCCACGACCCCCTGAATCATCGGAGGATCCAACAGGCTCAGCCGGTCAGCCGAACAGGGAATCTTGTTGCGCATACGCAGGTTTCCCAATGACCAGGGGTCTCCCATTCCCTCAATGTTTCGCCTAGTGTGAAACGCCTTATCGAAACTGTCAAGCTCATGACACTTCCTTACACGCACCCCTCCTATGAACAGGAATACTTCTCAATCGACGAAACCCCTCGGATTCAGCGGCACCGGCGTGGAATTCCCTGGGCACTGACAGGCGTCAACCACAGGTAATCGGCGATCTTGCCAGCAATCATCTCGTGCAGATCGTCGAGTCGTCCCTGCTCAAACGACGTCATGTAAATGCTGATTTGTCGAACGTTGGATAGACGTCTGGCGACCCGCTTGGGGACCGGCAGGTTGTATTGAATATGCCCGCCGCCGGTATAGCTGACAACAGGTCCAGCCGAGGCATTAGACGCAGCGCGCATCGCCTCAATCAAAGACACGATCGTTTTCGCCATACCTTCATCGCGCACCATCGATGCTTCATACATCGTCTGATACAGTTCGTCCGGCCCTCCATCATGGCAGGCCCGGAGCTGTTGAAAAATCTTCTCACGATAGGCCGGGTCGTCGACGATCGTTTCATCCTGCATGTTCCAACGGGTCCAATCGGCATCTTGTCGAGCTTGGGCCAGGCCTTTTCTCGCCACGAGCCGCACGAGCGACTTAGGAGGATTCAGCGCGACCAGCGATAGATGCTCCGATTTGGCGTATGCGACGAGCGGCTCATAATTTTCAAAGGGCCCGCCCCAGTTTTGCGGCCATCCCACCTGAGTAAGAAACTCTTGCCGGTTCAGCTCGCCCCCTCCAACATAGCGATCCAGAGGGGACTGGCCGTCCCACCCGAACATTTCCATTGCGAGCACAGGTCGACGGCCTTCAGCGGACAATCGAGTCAAAAGCGACAGGGCCGAGTCGATATGAAAACGATTATGATGTTCCTCACCGAGATATAAGACCTCCTGCTGACGCAGGTGTTTCATCAAGTGTTCAGTGGAAACCGGTTCGCCGGTCGCGGTGTCGATGATCAGTCCTTCGCGCAGTTCCGATGTGAGGGTTGTCGTAGGATGTGGCGACGCGGGAACTTCGCTCCCGGCACAGGCCGCCACTGCGAGCAGCAAGCAGGCCGGGAACCATGAACCAACAGTCTGGAACACCGGAAACATCATGATAGGCTCTTTTCCTAACACAGACCTTTCCTATGGACAAGAAGACGAATCTTGACCCGTTGGGACCAGACCGTTATGCTGCGACGCGTTCCGCAGACTGTCGGCTACTCTTAATCGCAACCAGCAATTCTCAGCCATCATGACATCTCACGCCCAGACCATCGCGGACTTTCGCTCGCAAGTGTCCCAACTCTTACAGGAACGAGACAAGGAGTGGGAGGCTTCACGCCATCTCATCGAAGCAGGCCGTCTGGTCCCGACTTTGAAGCGCCTCGTCGAAGAAGCCAAACGCACCGAGCTACCTCCCACAGTCAGGGATGCCATTATCGCCGCATTGAAACAAGGCGAGGCCGAGCGGATCCAGGACTTACTCAGCCCCCGGCTGAAGGAACTGACCGGCCTTCCGCCAAGTAAGGCCGTTCGAGCGCTCAGCGTATGGTTCGATTTGGTCGAGCAGCCGGCTTCGCGCTGGCCCATCCCTTCGCTGGATAGCCAAGCGGTTGCGACGTACGTCCGGGATCATCCAAATCCCTTCGACCTTCTGCTGACATCTGACGCAACCTCTGTCCTCGAGCTCGGCGCGGGTGATCTGTCGTTTGCCACTGAACTGGCTGATCAGTATGCGGCGGACATTCGGCAACGAGGTGCCACTCTCACCCTCCACTGCGTCGATCGACTACATCCAGAGTCAAAACTCGGCGGCTCTCTGCATCCGGAACGGGAGCACCTGCAAACGCTCCGCTCACGGTCCGACCTCTCGTTTCACTTTTTCGGAGACCAAGACATGTGCGCACTTGACCGGCTGGACCGAACCGGTCAGCTCGCCCCCCACTATGCGATTGTGACCTGTTGGGCTCCAGCGACTCCAGCGTTTGCCTACGAACCAACGCGTCTTTCTGCTGAGGTCATCCAGAAAGAGTTACAACCGGACAAAGGGTCCGTTCCGCCAAACTCAGTACGCAGGCGAACCGGCTCTTGAAGTGCAGCACGGGGACCGCGCACTGCTCTTTCCCCCTTGGAAGTTCGACATTCGAGGCCCGCTCACCCTCCTGGACATTCTCTCCCGCCGCGGGCACCTCTGCGTCCTTGGCGCCGTGGATAATCAGGTGTTCTGGGAACTTCTGGCACAGCTTCTCGAAGCCGATGACTATCGGCCGGAAAATCAGGTCTTCACGTCCGAAAATCTTCCCACGATCTTTGGAGACGTCTATCAGCGGTTGACGGCGCTCGCGATCGGCGACTGCATCGATCTCTCACTCTGCGGGACGCTTCGCCAACGGATTCCCCGCGCACTGCCCGACCAAAGCTCCGCACGATTCACCCTACCGCTTCCTCTCTGTCACCATTCGCCGAGGCGCGACGTTTCCAAACATGCCGGCCAGCAGCACGGCCAGGCGCTTCCATGACATGATAGAAGAAACGCCCCCTTGGATGGTCACGCTTGTCCCCGAATGGTCGCAAACAGCTCCCGTGTTCCAGCCAAACTCTGCCAACCTTTGATGGGTGCGTGACGCGGAAATCCGCGGATAAATTGACCGGCTCCGGACCCTTTGCTAGACTCCAGCGGTGTCCTATCAGCATCCTTTTCTGAGCCACCAGAGCCAACAATCCGAATGAACGCACTACGACCCATCCAGGCGATCCAGGACAATATTGCCCGCGTCATCAAGGGGAAGGATCACGTCATCGAAATGGCTGTCGTCTGCCTTCTTGCCCGTGGACACCTGTTGCTGGAAGACGTTCCCGGGGTCGGAAAGACGACACTCGCCCATAGCTTGGCTCGCTCGCTCGACTGTTCATTCAAGCGCATTCAATTCACCAGCGATTTGTTGCCTTCCGATATCGTCGGCGTCTCCATTTTCAACCGGCAACAGCAAGCCTTTGAATTTGTGCCCGGGCCGATTTTCGCGAACATCGTCCTGGCGGATGAAATCAATCGCACCACGCCGAAGACCCAAAGCAGCCTCTTGGAAGCGATGAGCGAAGCGCAAATTTCGGTGGACAATCAGACCCATCCTCTGAAGCAGCCGTTCATGGTCATCGCCACGCAAAATCCCGCCGAGTATCACGGGACGTTTCCGTTGCCGGAATCCCAGCTCGACCGGTTTCTCATGCGGTTGCGCATCGGCTATCCGTCGTTGGAAGAAGAACGTAAAGTGCTGGAGCGTCCTTACGCGCTACATCCCGCTGACATCCTGGCTCCCGTCCTCTCTACACAAGACGTGCTCGAACTCCAGCGCCGGGTCGACCAGATTCATATGGATGAAAGTTTGAGCGACTACCTCTTGGCCATCATCCATGCCACCAGGCAAAGCGAGCTGCTGTCATTGGGTGTCAGTACGAGAGGGGCCCTGGCGTTGAACAAAACCGCCAAAGCGTTAGCCTTGGTGCGCGGTCGTGACTATTGCCTCCCGGACGACGTGAAGGAACTCGCGCCAATCGTGTTGTCCCACCGCGTCATGCTAAGCCGGGCTCAAGGCCTGCGCGCCCAGAGTTTCGAGCAGGCCGAGCGCATTGTCCTCGACATCGTCGACACCGTTCCCGTCCCCGTCTGATTGAAACGGGATTGGCAGGCCCGTGACGATTCCTTTTACGCATATTTCGGCCTCTCTCCTCGGACCACGGCTTCGCTATCTCGCCACACGCCGCTCAATCCGTGTGACCTCGGAAGGCATCCGCTTCCTCCTGTTCACCATCGGGATCGGGGTAGCGGCCATCAATACGGGCAACAATCTCTTTTATCTCTTGCTGGCGATGATGCTCAGCCTCGTGGTGATCTCCGGACTGCTGTCCGAGCAATGTTTGCGCCGCCTGAATTTCCACCGACATGTGCCGGACCTCATCATGGCGAATGACCCGACAACGGTCACGCTGTCGGTCACCAACCACAACAGCTGGCTGCCCAGCTTTTCGTTGAGACTCTTCGACGTGGCAGGTGGACAAAACCTCGACCGAGGCCTCTTTGTCGACCACCTGCCGGCCAAGCGATCGGTGCTGTTGTCTTACCCCATCTTAGCCACCAGTCGTGGCCGGCTCCGTCTGGAATGCGTGAGGGCCGAGACACTCTTCCCCTTCGGTCTGTTTCTCAAGCGAGCGCTGTACCAGGTTCCAGCCGAAATCCTCGTTGGTCCCCCGATCAAGCCGCTGTCTCTTCGATTCGTTGACGAACTCGTCAGCGAGGGACAAGGCCTGTCACTTCCCCGGCGAGGACACGGGACGCAGTTGTACAACTTGCGGCTCTATCAGCCGGGCGATGATTCCCGCACCATCCATTGGCCGACGACAGCCCGAACCTCTCATTTGATCGTGCGGGAAACTGAAGCTGAAGATCAGCGTCGCATCACGATCGTGCTCTCGACACTCGCACCAGACGATCGAAATACACTCTTTGAACAGAGCGTGACCCTCGTCGCCTCGCTCCTCTGGCAACTGTCCGAAAAGTCATATCCGCTCCGTCTGATTGTCGATGGCGAAGATTCCGGGCTCGGCTCCGGTGCAGACCATCTGCTTGCGATGCTGCGCTTACTCGCCCTCTGTGAACGTCGCTCGCCTGGACAGAGCGCTAAGCCTTTAGCGAATCCGCTCGCCACTCTCTGTCATGATGGTGAGCGCGGCTATACGGTCGCCGTCATGCCGTGGTCCGATCCCGACCACCAGGCGGGAATGGCAGCAGTCGATCGGATACTCCATGCGCCCCAGATCGAGAGTCTCACCCATGCCTTTTGAACAGGCATTCGGACTCAGCGCCGTACTCCTGGCGGCTACTGCCTTCACGGGGCTGTTGTTCTCGCACAGCATTCCGGCCTGGCTCGCTGTGGCGACCGCGGCGATCATGCTCTTCGCCCTCATGCAAACGCTGGGATGGCGTGTCCGCATACAGATCGCACAAGGTCTGGCCGCTTCTCCGGCCTTGTTGAATGGTTTGTTGATCAGCGCGTTTCTGCTCTTCCTGTTTGATGTGATGGTTTTTTCACGGGAACTGCTTTCCGCCGGTGTCCACTTTCTTGTGATTCTGTTGGGCATCAAGCTCGTCACACTCCGTGAACGCCGTGACTATCGCCAGCTCTATGCCATCTGCCTCATGGCGATCTTAGCCTCCGCTGCTCTGACAACAGAGGTGTGGTATGTTCCGATTTTTCTCCTCTATCTCCTCGCCGCTGTCTGGACATTATTGCTCTACCATTTGACCAGCAAAACTTCCCCTGCTCGGCCTGAACCGACAAACGGTCTTCAGTTGCCCCCTCTCACGTCCGGCCACATCACCAGCCGGTTCTTCTGGTTGACGAACGGAGTCGCCGTGGCGGCGTTTACGCTGACGCTGGTCATTTTCTTTCTCCTGCCCCGGATCAGCGTCGGCATACTGCAAAAGCCCCGCGGAGAAGGATTGAGAACGACGGGATTCTCCGAACAAGTCGATCTTGGAATGATCGGCTCCATCAAAGAAGACCCTCAAATCGTCATGCGAGTGGAATTGCCGGATCAGCCAACAGGGAGGAAAGACCGTCTCTACCTTCGCGGTCTCGCGTACGATCACTACAACGGCCGATCCTGGAGTTCCGGCAGCCGGCACCGCAGAAGTCTTGGACTCACTGCCGACGGGACTTTTGCCGTCCGCTCTGGCGGGAGCCGTACGCCGCTCAGCCTCTCGGAACCCGTGCGTCAGGATATTCTGCTGGAGGCCCTCGACACGTCGGTTCTCTTTGCCGCCCCGTTTGCCGAATACCTGAGCGGTGAGTTTACCGCAGTGCAGGCTGACGGCATGACAGGACTCCACTTGCCCGATCCTTCTTCGTCGCGCATTCGCTACTCCGTCATCTCGCGTGAACGCCAAATCATGACCGAAGAACAAGTCGCCTCGGAACTGGACTATTCCGGTTCCGTCCGCGACCGGTACCTGCAACTCCCCGAAGATTCCAATCGGGTCGCCGAATTGGCCCGCCGTGTCACGGACCAAGTCGCCATACCCTTTGAAAAAAGTTCGGCCGTCCTCCAGCATCTATTATCCAACTATCGATATAGCCTGGATGCAGACACAACCAGGTCCTCCCATCCGATCGATGATTTTCTCTTCACCAGAAAAACCGGGTATTGTGAGCATTATGCGACCGCGATGGTCCTCATGCTGAGGAGCATCGGCATTCCCGCGCGACTGGTCACAGGCTTTCTCGCGACGGAATGGAACGACTTTGGAGGCTATTACACGGTCCGGCAGCGAGACGCCCATGCCTGGGTTGAGGTCTACTATCCCCACTCCGGATGGATCACGATGGACCCCACACCCGACACGGGCGCCTTGCCTCCCCTTTCGATGTGGGAATCGCTTGAGCGAATCGGCGAATCCTTACGGCTCCATTGGGATCGTGTGTTCATTCGCTACAGTGCACACGATCAGCTAGCCGTCGTCCGGATTATTCGAGGAGGCAGCGATTCCGCGCGCGATGCCCTCGGCCAATGGGCGACGGAGATCCGTGCGGCAGCTTTCCTGATGGTGGGTGAGTTGCGAGCCCAAGTCGACAACGTGGTTATCTTCTGGCTGCTCGCCGTATCGCCTGGAGTCGGCTTAGCATGCTTGATTCTCGTGATTCGGGATCGATGGCGGTACAGGCGTGCCACCAACCGGCCCGCGGCCAGGAAACAGCAGCAGATCGTGCAGCTGTACAAGAAAATGCTTGAGATCGCATCGCGGCGAGGAGTTCACATCAGGCCGTCCACGACGCCGAAGGAGTTTGCCTCACTCGTCGGCAGCGAATGGACGGAAGCCGGACCGACGGCGGTAAGACTGACGGCACTCTATTGCCAAGGACGCTTCAGCAAGTCACCCCTCTCCAGCGAAGAACTCAACCAAGCGGTTGACCAGATCAATGCGCTCCAACGGCTGACACGCATCACTGGCTCGTGACGCTACCGGCTGATTTCCTCACGTAAGCCATTCCAGAGCAGCGAGAGATCAGTATTGCCGCCGGTGAGGACGACCGCCGTCCGCTTCCCCTTTAACTGAACTTCCTTCCTCAACAACGGCGCCAAGGCCACTGCGCTCGACGGTTCGATCACCAGCTTCAACCGTTCGTACGCAAACCGCATGGCCTGAAGTATCTCCCGCTCTTCGACCACAAAGAATCCACTGAGGCAACGGCGGAGGATCGGGAGTGTCCGATCGCCCAGGCTGGTCCGCAGTCCATCAGCGATCGTATGGGGATCGGACATAGGCACGACGCGATTCTGCCTGACCGATTCGATCGCATCGAGCGCTCCGGCCGGCTCGCAAGCGAAAATCTCTAGCTGCGGACGCAATGACTCCGCAGCGATACAGAGTCCAGCCAATAGGCCACCACCGCCGATTGGCGCCAACACGACATCGAGGTCGGCTACTTGTTCGAGGAGTTCGGTCATGACGGTACCCTGTCCGGCAATCACGAGGGGATCGTTGAAAGGATGGATGATGGCGGCAGGAAGCTCCCGCGCCAAGCGGTCAACCAGAGCCACCGCACGAGCACGATTCACCGCCTCGTGAATGTGCGCTCCATATGACCGTGCGGCCTCTTGCTTCACGGATGAGCTGGCTTTCGGCATGGCAACATGCGCGCTGCAACCGAGTAAGCGGCATGCGAGCGCAAGTCCCTGTGCGTGATTGCCAGAAGATACCGTCACAAAAGCCCTCTGCGAGGATGTCGCGACCCAATGGGAGACGGCATGGTAGGCCCCGCGAAACTTAAACGCGCCGGCCCGCTGAAAGTTTTCGCACTTCAAGAACACCCGAGCGTGGGAGATCTCGTTCAGGCTTCGACTGGTAAGGACCGGTGTGATGTGCGCAACGCCATTCAGGGCATGCACAGCATCTTGAATGAGCGAGAACGTCACGTCGCGCATAGACCAAGCCATGCTGGAAGCAGACAACCAAGAAGGGAAAACCGGAGATATTGGAGCGGGAAAAGGGATTTGAACCGCTCTCCATCGTCAGCTCAGCTCCGAAAATTGCTTCGCTGACTCTTGCAGAGGGGGCCAAGCCCCCTCGCATACTCCCCTCGAAGGGGGCGCACCCCCTTCGGAACCCCCGGTCGAGGGTTCAAATCATTTAGCGTGAACGCGAATAAAAGATTTGGAGCGGGAAAAGGGATTTGAACCCTCGACCCTCGCCTTGGCAAGGCGATGCTCTACCACTGAGCTATTCCCGCTCGAAGGGAACTGAAGGAGAGGGTCGGATTTTACTCATGAGGACCAGGACTGTCAAGCAACCTTCACGTCGTTTCAAGGCCGTTACCTCCGTTACAAACATCCCCCAGTGCTACGAAATGGTAACAACACGATTTTTCTCATAACACTTTGATTGCAATTATCTTTCTTCACTTTTGACGTTCGCCTGCTTTCAGTGTGATACAGCAGATACCCATCGGATGACAATATTGCTTTGTTCGTTGGAATCGAACATCGTGCCTTTATCTTTGCGTATCAATGCTTTAAACGATTCAACTCCCTGGCAATGACTGGTTTCCACTATGGTGCATATCTTGCCAATATCAACGCCCTATGATGCTGGAATTTTCACAGAAATCGGCCGAATCAGGCAGAGTTACGTGCCTGGCTCCTGGGTCATTTTGTGGGACTCTCGGCAGCTCTCGGGACGAAGGGAGGTGGGAAAATTGCCCGTTGTGCGTCAGTGAGAGAACGTGGGCTCCTTGAGAGCCCTCAACTTAGGAGGTGTCACCCATGTTTTTGTCACGGAGACAGTTTTTAAAAGTCTCGGCCGGGACGGTCGCCGCGGTGGCGGTGGCGGACAAAGTCCTGGCGTTGACGGCGCTCCAGCCGGTCATCGAAGTCGGCAACCCGCTGGGGGACTATCCGGATCGGTCCTGGGAGCGGGTCTATCACGACCAGTACCGCTACGATTCGTCCTTTACGTGGGTCTGTTCCCCGAACGACACGCACGCCTGCCGCGTCCGGGCCTTCGTCCGGAACGGCGTCGTGATGCGGGTCGAGCAGAACTACGACCACCAGACCTATGAAGACCTCTACGGCAACCGCGGGACGTTTGCCCACAACCCGCGCATGTGCTTGAAGGGGTTCACCTTCCACCGCCGCGTGTACGGCCCCTATCGCTTGAAGGGCCCGTTGATGCGGAAGGGCTGGAAGGAGTGGATGGATGCGGGCTCCCCGGAACTGACGCCGGAGACGAAGCGGAAATATAAATTCGACAGCCGCTTCCTGGACGACATGCTGCGCGTGTCCTGGGATACGGCGTTCACCTATGCGGCCAAAGGCTGCATTCTCATTGCCACGCGGTACAGCGGGGAAGCCGGCGCCCGGCGGCTCCGGGAGCAGGGCTATGCGCCGGAAATGATCGAGATGATGAAGGGCGCGGGGACCCGCACCTTCAAGCATCGCGCCGGCATGCCGGTCCTCGGCATCATCGGCAAGATGGGCAACACCCGGATGAACGGCGGGGTCTTGCCGCTGTTGGACACCTGGATCCGGAAAGTCAGCCCGGATCAGGCCCAGGGCGGCCGCTATTGGTCGAACTACACCTGGCACGGCGACCAGAACCCGTCCCACCCCTGGTGGTGCGGGGCGCAGAGCTCCGACATCGACCTCTCCGACATGCGCTTCTCCAAGCTGAACACCAGCTGGGGCAAGAACTTCGTCGAGAACAAGATGCCGGAAGCGCACTGGAAGCTCGAATGTATCGAGCGCGGCGCCCGCATCGTCGTGATCACGCCGGAGTACAACCCCACCGCCTATCGGGCCGACTACTGGATTCCGCTCCGGCCGCAAACCGACGGCGCGCTGTTCTTGGGCGCCATGAAGACTCATTCTCGATGAAAACATGCACGACATCGATTTCATCAAGGGCTTTACCGACCTGCCGATGCTCGTCCGCACGGATACGCTTCAGTATCTGGATCCGCGCGATGTGGTCGCCGATTACAAGTTCCCGGACTTCTCCAAGAGCTACTCGGGCCGCATGCAGTCCTTGAAGCCGGAGCAGATCGAACGGCTCGGCGGCATGATGGTCTGGGACCTGAACAAGAAGCAGGCGGTGCCGCTCCATCGGGAACAGGTCGGCTAGCACTTCGTGCAGAGCGGCATTGATGCCGCCCTGACCGGGACCTACCGCGTCAAGCTGCTCAATGGCCGCGAAGTCGACGTGATGCCGATCTGGCAGATGTACCTGGTGCACTTCCAGGACTACGATCTGGACACCGTGCCACAGATCTCCCGGACGCCGAAGGACCTGATCGTCCGGTGGGCGCGGGATTCGGGCACGATCAAGCCCGCCGCGATTCATAACGGCGAAGGCGTCTGCCACTATTTCCACATGACGGAAATGGGCCGCGGCGCCGCGATGGTGCTGCATCATCACCGGCAACGTCGGGAAGTTCGGCACGGGCTGCCATACCTGGTCCGGCAACTACAAGGCGGGCATCTGGAACGCCACGCCCTGGTCCGGCGCAGGGCTGGCCGTGCACACGGGGGAGGATCCGTTCAATCATACCCTGGATCCGAACGCGCACGGCAAGGAAATCAAGACGAAGTCCTACTACTACGGCGAAGAAGTCGGCTACTGGAACCACGGGGACACGGCCCTGATCGTCAACACGCCGAAGTACGGACGCAAGGTGTTCACGGGCAAAACCCACATGCCGACCCCGAGCAAGTTCCGGTGGGTCACCAACGTGAACGTGCTCAACAACGCCAAGCACCACTATGACATGGTGCGCAACGTGGATCCGAACATCGAGACTGATCGTCACGCAAGACATCGAGATGACCTCGGACGTCAACCATGACGACATCGCCTTTGCCTGCAACTCCTGGATGGAATTCACCTATCCGGAAATGACGGCGACGGTGTCCAATCCCTGGGTGCAGATCTGGAAGGGCGGGATCCGGCCGTTGTACGACACCCGCAACGACCTCGACACCTTCGCAGGCGTGGCGGCGAAGTTGTCGGAAATGACCGGCGACGACCGGATGCGCGAGGTCTTCCACTTCGTCTACATGAACCGCGTCGACGTCTATGCGCAGCGGATGCTGGATGCCAGCGCGACCTGCTACGGCTACAGCGCGGACGTCATGCTGAAGTCGGAGAAGGGCTGGATGGTCATGGGACGGACCTATCCGCGCCATCCGTTCTGGGAAGAGACGAACGAGTCGAAGCCCATTGGACCCGGACCGGCCGGTATCGAGAACTACCGGATCGAGCCGGAAGCGATCGAATACGGCGAAAACTTCATCTCGCATCGGGAAGGGCCGGAAGCGACGCCGTATCTGCCGAACGCGATCATGACGACCAACCCGTATGTCCGGCCGGACGACTACGGGATTCCGATCACGGCGCAGCACCATGACGACAAGCACGTGCGGAACATCAAGCTGCCGTGGCAGGAGATCAAGCGGCACCAGAACCCGTTGTGGGAGAAGGGGTACCAGTTCTACTGCGTCACCCCGAAGACCCGGCACCGGGTGCACAGCCAATGGTCGGTGAACGACTGGGTGCAGATTTACGAGTCGAACTTCGGCGATCCGTACCGCATGGACAAACGGACGCCGGGGGTCGGCGAGCACCAGTTGCACATCAACCCGCAGGCGGCGAAAGACCGCGGCATCAACGACGGCGACTACGTCTATGTGGACGGCAACCCGGTGGACCGGCCGTATCGCGGCTGGAAGCCGTCGGATCCGTACTACAAGGTGGCGCGGTTGATGATCCGGGCGAAGTACAACCCGGCCTATCCGTACCACGTCACGATGGCGAAGCACGCCCCGTACGTGGCGACGCCGAAGTCGGTGAAAGGCCATGAGACGCGTCCGGACGGACGCGCCATCGCGGTGGACACCGGCTATCAGTCCAACTTCCGGTACGGGGCCCAACAGTCCTTTACCCGGAACTGGTTGATGCCGATGCACCAGACCGACTCGCTGCCGGGCAAGCACGCGATTGCCTGGAAGTTCAAGTGGGGCTACGCAGGTCGACCACCATGCGATCAATACGGTGCCGAAGGAATGCTTGATCCGCATCACCAAGGCGGAAGACGGCGGCATCGGCGCCCGTGGGCCCTGGGAACCGGTCCGGACCGGCTTCACGCCGGGTCAAGAGAACGAGTTCATGATCAAGTGGCTCAAAGGCGAACACATCAAGATCAAGGTGTAAGGCGGGAGTCATGCAACTTGAACGAAATGTGACAACCCGTGAGAGCATCATTCACCATCTGATCATGACGAAGGAGGATTCACAATGCCTGAAGTGTATAACTGGCAACTGGGACGGAAGATGCTGTATCCCTACGAGGAGCGGCATCCGAAGTGGCAGTTTGCCTTTGTGTTCAACATCAATCGGTGTTTGGCCTGTCAGACCTGTTCGATGGCGGACAAGTCGACCTGGCTCTTCTCCAAGGGGCAGGAATACATGTGGTGGAACAACGTGGAAACCAAGCCCTACGGCGGGTATCCCCAGTTCTACGACGTGAAGATCACCCAGCTCATCGAGCAGGTGAACCCGGGCGGCCAGGTGTGGAACGTGCGGGTGGGCCGCAAGCACCATGCGCCCTACGGGGTGTTCGAAGGGATGACCATTTTCGACGCCGGGGCCAAGGTCGGCCAGGCGGCGATCGGCTACATCCCGACGGACCAAGAGTGGCGGTTCGTGAACATCTATGAGGATACGGCGACCTCGATGCGCGCCCTCGTGGAAGGCATCGACAAGACCGGCTTCTCGCGCGACGAACCGTGGAAGATGACGGGCAGCAGTCTGCCGGAGCATGAGACGTTCTTCTTCTATCTCCAGCGGATCTGCAACCACTGCACCTATCCGGGCTGCCTGGCGGCCTGCCCGCGGAAGGCGATCTACAAGCGGCCGGAAGACGGGATCGTGTTGATCGACCAGAACCGGTGCCGCGGCTACAAGAAGTGCGTGGAGCAGTGTCCGTACAAGAAGCCGATGTATCGGGGCACCACCCGGGTGTCGGAGAAGTGCATCGCGTGCTATCCGCGCATCGAAGGGCAAGGACCCGCTTGACCGGCGGGCGAGCCGATGGAAACGCGCTGTATGGCCGCCTGCGTCGGCAAGATCCGCATGCAGAGCCTGGTGCGCATCGGCGAAGACGGCCTGTGGGCGGAAGATCGGTGGCACCCCCTGTACTACGCGATTCGCGTGGAGCAGGTGGCGCTGCCGCTGTATCCGCAGTGGGGCACCGAGCCCAATGGCTTCTACATCCCGCCGCGGCATAGCCCCCGCGGCTATGCGCGGCAGATGTTCGGCCCGGGCGTCGACAATGCCATCGAGAAGTACCTCGTGCCCAGCCGGGAACTGTTGGCGGTCCTCCAGCTCTGGAGAGCCAGCCAGCAGATCATCTTCCGGTACGACGTCATTCCGGGGCCGAAAGTGTTTGAGACCCAGATCCACGGGAAACGGTTCGAGATGTACAACGATACCGTGCTGGGCTTCAACAAGTCGGGCAAGGAAGTGGCGCGTATTCAGGTCGAAGAGCCGATCTACATTCGGCCGGCCGAGCGCGTCACCTGGCTGTAATTTAGCAGCCAGGATCGCTTCAGTGAGGGGCGGAGTTCCTTCGGGGGCTCCGCCCCTCGTCTTTTCCTCTGGACTGTGATCCCCTTCTGTTCGATCGGTCTTTCGGCTCAGGCCTGAATGCTGCTTCTGCACACTTGACGGGCTAGAGGGGGTCCAGTAGAGTTGGTCTAATGTTGCGCCCTTTCACTACCTGCCACGAGGTGCGGTCTAGCGTGACCTTCCGTCAAGACCAGTCTATTCCCTTTGCCGCACAAGCCATTCCCTTCGACGAGTTCTTGGCCTCAGGAAAACTTCCGGAAGGCTACTTGACCAGTGAATATGTGGCGCAGCAATTCGTCGAGCGCCTTGTGCACTATATCCTCAGCGTCCCAGCAGGCAGCTATACCATGGCCCAGTTGAGCCATCTCCTGGAACAGCTCGACCCTCGCGCACAGGTGTTTTTCTTCAAACGCCTCAAAGAAACCAGCCCCGACAGCCTGAAAGATTTCGCCCCGCTCTATTATGGATTCATGAATGAGTTCCATTCTCTTCTGTTTACCTAAAAGTCCCATAAAATTTTCCTTGTCGCCTCGTGATTCTCATGTATAATTGGGTGATTCCTCCATTGGCCTGAATTTCGGTAATACAAAGGAGTTCTATGAATTCGACTTTACAGCGAGCCGTTACCAGCTTCTATAATCTTGTGTATGAGGCCCAGACCTTTGCGACAACGATGGCCCGGATCGATACGGCCGAGCAAGAACACTATGCCGGTACGAATCGAAGGCCTTAATTGGGTGTTGGATCGCTGCCAGGAGCTCGAAGACATGGATGCCAATCTGACCCCTTCGTCGCTCCAGCGCGTCCTGACGGAAGTCAAATCGGATCTCGATCACGAATTGTCGGTTCAGCGACGTGAAAAAGGCCGCCGCGCCGACGGCCGGGAAGAGGCACTGAATTTCGTGGCAGATTACCTTTCCAGTCTCATCACCGCGACGGAAATCGAATCGGCCAAAACGTCAGCCGCCTAACTCCGGCCTGTGCGGGAACTGCCCTTCCTTCCACCGCCACCGTTCTCGAACTGAGCCGATTGCACGATGATGCGCGAATGGATCATTTTTGCCCTCTGTTTGGGAGTGGGAGGGCATATCGCCCTCGGCGTGATGTTGCATGCCCCAGACCTTTGGCCCTGGAGTACGGCCGGATTTTACGGACTGCTTAGCGGGCTCACCGTGTATGCGCTAGTGCAGGGTGGACGAGCGCTCTGGAGGCTGTTCAAGTCTTCATCTCAGGCTGGTCAGAATAATTCATCCGGTAGCTCATGGTAAGCGTCGATCATTCATCTGGCTCCTTGCTTCGCTGCATTGACCGGAGCGAGCCCACTTCCTTACAATTCTCTTATGCCATCGCCTCCGCGTAAACCGAACAATCCCGCATGGCCTTCCGGTCTGTCGCCTCAGCCCAACAAACCCAGGAGGCCGCAGGCAACGGAACGGGAAGATCAGTTCAGATCGCTGAATGCCTCGCTGCTCTATTGTCCTCGCTGTCGAGAGGCAACTCCCACGCGGGAACGGCTCCTTCTCGTCCTCCCGACCGGCAACCTCTACGAATACCTCTGCCAGGCATGCGGTGCCTCGACCGGCTCTAAGACGGAGCAAGAACAGCGCGGCATGTTCTCGCCGTAAAGGCAAGCCGCAATCTCTACTCGCTGCTACATATTAGGGACAGGAGAAAACGATCAGAGGATTTGATCGAGAGGAATACCTTCCTCGATTAGCATGACGGGAATATCTTCTCGGATCGGATAGAGTATTTGTCGGTCGGACCTGATCAAGCCGCCGTCGAGCAGTTCTGCCACCGGTTTCTGCGCTTTGTTTTTTAACAAGCCCCGGCTGATGGCTTCATTGAGTTTGTTGATCAACGCATCGTCGGCCAAGCTGACGTCGAGCTTGGTCTCGGGACAACAGAGAATGGCCAGCAAATCCTTGTCCACCTGTACCGGACGCCTCGTGCTCGCCTGATCAGCCACAGAATCCTCCTCCTCGAACAACTGAAGTGTGGTCCCAGGATAAAGCACATTTTCGCCGAGATCAAGACCAGCCCTGCTCCAAACCACAGTCATTTCTGATACACTACGCTATGCCGCTGAAGACCTGTGAGGAACGCTTCTCGTGAGGACACTCTGGGGTTATTGCCTCACCGGCCTGTTAATTCTGATACCGGCCTGGGCCACATTGTTGATCCTCTCTGCACTCCTCGCGACGGTGAATCGCGTCATTGGAGATCTCCCGGGCCAGATCGGCGGCAAGGCTACGCCCATCATCGGCCCATTGATGTTCGTTCTCCTTGTCTTAACCGTCGGCATTCTGGCAACGCACGTGTGGGGCAAACAGATCATCGCGTCGACCGAACGTTGGATTCAACAGATTCCTCTCGTCCGAAGTATCTACCTCACCATCAAAGGAATGACCGACCTCTTTCAATTCCGGTCTCGCTTTGGCCGCAGTACTGTCGTCGCCTTTCCCTTCCCACGTGACGGAGTCTGGGCGCTCGGGTTCGTCATGGGAATAGCCCCGCAACCTATTCAAGTGGAGCCCTCCGTCAATCTCTTGATGGTCTTCGTACCGACCGCCATCCATCCTTTTACGGGATACCTCGCGTTTGTCCCTGAACCGCAGATCCGCCCGCTTAATCTGCTCCCGGAAGACGCAATGAAAATGGAATTCTCCGCAGGGTTCTACAAGCCGGCAGAAGGTTGGCTCGGAGCGCCAAAAGACACGGCATAACACAATGCGTCCTGCCAACCAGCCGATCGTCAGACAAGCCAGCCAGGCAGATCTCGAATCGATCGTTGCATTCAGCATGGCCATGGCGCTGGAAACAGAGGCTCGCAAGCTCGATGAGAGCAGGCTTCGGGAAGGAACTCGCTCATTGCTCGATTCTCCCGCTCATGGATTCTTCATGGTCGCCGAGGCGCCGCAAATCAACCCGCCTCAGCTCATCGGCCAACTGATGATTACGTTCGAGTGGAGCGACTGGCGCAACGCCGTGTTTTGGTGGGTTCAGAGTGTCTACGTCGCGCCGGCTTGGCGGCGCCGGGGCGTCTATCGGCTGATGCACGACCACATCGTCGCACAAGCCAAGGCGGATCCCAAGGTCTGCGGCATCAGGCTTTACGTCGAGCGGGACAACCGCACGGCTCAAACTGTCTACCAGAGGGTGGGACTGGCTCCATCAGCTTATACGGTGTACGAACAGGATTTCGTCCTCGCACGACACGACGTACCAAAGACTACTTTCTAAGCATGCAAAAAAGGAGGTTCTATGCGGTTCGTCCGACCTCTGCTGTTCGTCGCAGCAGTCGCTATCCTCGCTGAGGGCTGTGCATTCAGCCGAGGCACGCTTGGCGATGAAATCACAATTGAGTCCGTGGCATTGATCAAGAAGGGCACCACGACGAAATCCGAAGTGATCAGCCTGCTCGGAGCACCGGATCGGGTTCTTCAAGTCAATGGACGAGACGTATTTCAGTATTATCACTATGACGCGAAGGTAGGAAGCTTACTGCTCATCTTGATCAATTTTTCTCGCTTTTCCGTCAAGAGCGATGATCTCTATGTCATGCTCAATCAAACCGGCATCGTCGAGGATGTGATTTCTTCCAAGCGAACAGACAGCTTAGAGTTCCGCTTCTGGCCATTTGGAGACTAAGATGACCGGGCCTTATTCCAGACTCTGTTTCGTGGCCTTATTCGTCCTCAGTGGCCTGGTATCACAAGGCTGTAACGTGGTCCGTATTACATTGAATACTCCCCTGAAACCGGAGGATGTCGCCTTCATCACCCCTGGACAAACCACGTTAACGGAAGTCATCGACAAACTCGGTTCGCCTGATTCTCTCACCGACTCTAATAATGGAGTCGTCGCGATCTATCGTTTCCTCGATATGAAATATTCTCGCGTCAATTTCGGCTGGCTGGTGAAACCCTGGTCACCTGTCGACCCAGATCTGATCATGTCTCGTACCGGTCTCGGCACGGACGCCTTTCAAGTCCTCTATGATGCCAATGGGGTCGTCACTCATCATAGCTTTCTCCGACATGTCTCAGATCTCCCATTCCATCCCTATCCATTTTGACCGTCTCCGCTGCTCGCCCCATCTCGAATTGCCGCTTCACTCCAGTCTCGCTATAATCCCGCCCTATGGATCAGGCGCCGCCAAAGTCTTCCTCGTCCTATATTCCAGCCGATCACGATTTAGAGTTTCTCCAGCGTGAGGAGTTGCGGTCCGTCCGCATCGGGCTCGAACTGCTGAAACCCGAGCTGCTCCAGCGGGAACAAGGCGTACGATCGACGATCGTCGTATTCGGTAGCTCGAGGTTAACGGAACCCGCCGCCGCAGAGACCACACTGCGTTTGGCCGAAAAGGAAGCCGCTCGTTCACCCCAAAGCCATGAGGCGCAGCGCATGGTCGCCATTGCGCGACGTCAACTCGCGCTCGCGAAGTATTATGACATCGCACGCGAGTTCGGCCGCCTCGTGTCAGCGACCTGCCAGGTCGACGGCCGTTGCGATTACGTGATCGTCACCGGCGGAGGACCGGGTATCATGGAAGCCGCCAATCGCGGAGCGGCGGATGTCGGTGCAAAATCCATAGGCCTCAACATCACGCTGCCTCACGAACAACATCCCAATCCCTACATCACGCCTGAGCTCTGTTTTCAATTTCGTTACTTCGCCATCAGGAAAATGCACTTTTTGATCCGCGCTAAAGCCCTCGTTGCCTTTCCCGGAGGATTTGGCACCCTTGACGAACTGTTTGAAACGTTGACGCTGTTGCAGAGCGGCAAAGCCCGAAACGTCGCCGTGGTACTGGTTGGCAAAGAGTTTTGGGAACGCGTCATCAACTGGCAGTGGCTCGTAGAGAACGGGTTGATTTCCCCTGACGATCTTCACCTATTTCATTATGCCGAGACGGCCAAAGAAATCTGGGACTTGATCGTACGCCTCAATGGAACCCCCGTCCCATGAACCTCTCCTTTCACGGCGCCGCTCGCTCGGTGACGGGAAGCCGCCACATGCTGGAGATCCCGGGATTCAGGCTCTTGCTCGATTGTGGCCTCTTCCAAGGCCGCCGCGATGAAGCGTTCCGGCGAAACCGCGACTTGGGCTTCGATCCCAAGTCCATCGGTGCAGTGTTGCTCTCTCATGCCCATATCGACCACTCGGGCGCCTTGCCGATGCTGCCTCAATACGGCTTCTCAGGGAAAGTCTATGTCACCCGGGCATCCGCCGATTTGACCACCATCATGCTCGAAGATTCGGCACGGGTGCAGGAAAGCGATTGTCGCTATGTCAATAAGAAGGAGCAACGCGGTGAAAACACCTGCGTCCGTCCCTTCTATGACGGCGATGACGTACGCAAGATTGTCCGTCGCTTCGAAGGGGTACGCTACAGGGACAGCCTGAAAATTGCCCCACGCCTCACAGCATCGTTTCATGATGCCGGCCACATTTTGGGTTCGGCCGCAATCCGGCTGAAATATACCGCGAGGGGCAATACGACAACCGTACTGTTCAGCGGCGATCTCGGACGGTCGAACATGCCGATCCTCCGCGATCCCGAAACGCCGCCGCCCTGCGATATCCTGATTCTCGAATCCACCTACGGCGACCGGCTGCACGAGCAAGTCGGTGAGGAGATGAGGAAGAAGGCCCAGGAGTTGATCGAGCATGCTCGCCTCCACAAGAGCAAGATCATCGTCCCGGCCTTCGCTGTGGGGCGCACCCAGGAACTTATCATGCGGATCAAAGAACTCGTCAGTGCAAGCCGTGTCGATCCCATTCCCATTTACATCGACTCGCCGCTGGCCGGTAAGGCGACCGAGATCTTCCGACGTCATCGGGAATGCTTCGACGAAGAGACTCTGAAAACGTTTTCAGCCGAGGGCGACCTCTTCGCGTCGCGCTATATCCATTTCATCTCCACCCCTGAAGAAAGCAAACGGCTCAATACGACCAAGGGTCCCATGGTAATCATTTCGTCTTCCGGCATGTGCGAAGGGGGGCGCGTCGTCCATCATCTCAAACATGCCATACAAGACGAAGCCAACGTGATCGTGTTCGTCGGTTTCCAAGCGGAGCATACGCTGGGACGCAAATTGGTCGAGGGTTGGGATGTGGTCCCTATTTTTGGCGTGCCGACGAAACGGCGGGCGCAAATCGTGAAATTCAACGGGCTCTCGGCCCATGCCGATCGCCACGATTTGCTTGCCTATGTGAGAGCGATCGATCCGCCGCCGAGTACGGTGTTCATCGTGCACGGAGAAGAGAAGCAAGCCCTGTCACTCGCCGCGGCCATCCAGACAGAACATCCCGGTATGGACATTACCGTGCCCCACTTGGGATCGACGCTATGACGTGTAAACATCTGACATGTACGATCATGCTGGCCCTGTGCTGCCTGCTTGCACCATCCTTCCGAGCTCAAGCGGCCGATCCTGAAGAGCCTCGAGTGCGGGCTCGTGACCTTGGCATCGTGATCGGAATCTATCCCCCCGGCCCGCTCAACTCCATCACGGATGTCGCGGGCGTCAAGGTTGGCCACACAACGGTGATGTCGGGAGAAGGTCCATTGAAGCCTGGTATCGGCCCGATCCGAACCGGCGTGACCGTGGTGATTCCCCGCGACGATGTCTGGCATAAGAAAGTCCCTGCCGGTTCGTTTGTACTCAATGGCACCGGTGAAATGACTGGACTGGCCTGGGTGGCTGAATCGGGTTTTCTGGAATATCCCATCGCACTCACGAACACCCTGAACGTGCCCCGTGTGGCCAACGGCGTCATGAACTGGATGATCAAGCAATACCCCGGGATTGGAATTACCGACGACACGCTGACTCCGGTCGTCGCTGAATGCGACGATGGCCGATTGAACGACATTCAAGGACGGCATGTGTCCGAACTAGACGTCGTCAAGGCGCTTGACGGAGCCTCCAGCGGTCCGGTCAAAGAAGGCACGGTCGGAGCGGGGACCGGGATGATCTCCTATGGTTTTAAGGGCGGGATCGGGACCACTTCCAGGAAACTCCCCGACAAGGAAGGCGGCTACACGGTGGGTGTGCTGGTGAACGCCAACCATGGCCGGCGGCCAGAGCTCGTTGTCTCCGGCATTCCGGTCGGCCGATTGTACGATGCCCCGAGCGCGGCAGGGACAATGGTTCAGCCTGGGCAGAGCGAGGGCTCAATCATTATCGTGATCGCCACCGATGCGCCGCTCGATGGAAGGCAACTCACCCGACTCTCCAAGCGAGCTTCGCTGGGGCTGGCACGCACCGGCTCTACTGCCCGTCACGGGAGCGGCGACTTCATGTTGGCTTTTTCCACTGCAAACGTGATCCCGCATTATCCCAAGGAACCGACCTATACCTTCACACATCTCGCCGACACACATCTGAATGCTTTGCTTGCGGCCACGGTCGAAGCGACAGAAGAAGCGATCCTGAACGCGCTCACCATGGCCACCACCGTGATAGGACGGGATGATCACCGCGCCGATGCCATTTCACTCGCCCGCCTCCGTGTCCTACTGGAACCTCGCACCAAGTAAGACAATGTGATCGTCCGGAGCGCTTGCATTTTGATCCATCGCCTCGCTATCCTCACGCCGCGCCTTGATTTGACCTGGAGGAAGGGATGATGAACGAGTATCAGATCGGCGGTGGATTGCGCCTCTTAACCGCCGTGGAAAAAACCGACGCCTTCGGCGAATTCCTGAAAACACGAATGGTTCGCGCGCTGGAAACGGAAGATCCAACCGAGCTGCATTATCTGCTCGCCCAATTGGACGACTACTATTCCTATATGTGGCGCTACTACAAGAAACTTGCGAAGGATCGCGCCGAGCGGATGAACCCCGGCGTGTAACGACTGGAATAATGACATGATGACCCAGCAGACACACAGCCAGACTTCCACAGCACTGCGGTTCGCTTCGGCGCTCTCCCGCAACACTGACACAGAGGCGGCCGTACGAGACCTCGCTGATGCGGTGCGCGCCCAGATCGGTCAGGGGACCCTCGATCTCGCCTTCGTGTTTTTCTCCGCGCACCATGCCGAGAAAGCCCACCTTATCGCGACGATGATGCGCGATGAACTATCCGTGGAAGTCTGCCTCGGATGTTCAGGCGAAGGGATTATTGCCGGAGCGGAAGAATTGGAAACCGCGGCGGCCCTGACCCTTTGGGTGGCCTCCCTGCCTCACGTCAGAGTGACGCCGCTCCGCTTGGCATTTTCTCAGACGCAAGACCAAATCCAGATGGCGGGCTGGCCTACCCCGAGCGCGGAAGGGAGCACGTTTATTCTTCTGGCCGATCCCTTTACGACACCCGTTCACGATGTGCTGACTATCATGGCCGATCGCTATCCCAACGGGAAAGCCGTCGGAGGCCTGGCGGGTGGCGGCCATGGCGCCGGAGAGAACCGTCTCATCAAGAACGGCGAAGTGTTCAACGGCGGCCTGGTCGGGGTGCAGCTCTCAGGCCCGGTCGAGGTCCGGACGGTGATCTCACAGGGCTGCTGCCCTATCGGCGAGCGGTACGTCGTCACCAAGGCTGAACAGAATATGGTCTATGAACTTGGCGGCCAATCGGCGCTGCAACGCCTCCAAGATGTCTTCGAATCGTTGGAAGGGTCACAGCGCCGGGACGCCCATCGGGCCTTGCACATCGGCATCGCCATCGACGAGCATCGAAGCCGCTTTGAACGCGGTGATTTTCTGGTGCGCAATCTTGTCGGCGCAGACCAGCAAGCGGGCGCGATCGCGATCGGCGACTTCGTGCAGGAAGGACAGACAGTCCAGTTTCAACTTCGCGATGCAAAATCCGCGAGTGACGACCTGCACGTACTCCTCGCCGTCGATCGGTCCAAACACAAGAATCCTCCGTTAGGGGCGCTGCTTTTCAGTTGCTGCGGGCGCGGGGAAGGACTCTTCGGATACAGCCATCATGACAGCGCCGTCGTGCAGGAACGGTTAGGACAGATCCCCGTCGCGGGATTCTTTGCTCAAGGCGAGATCGGGCCCGTCGGCGGAAAGAATTTCCTCCATGGGTATACAGCCAGCCTGGCGATTTTCTCTCGACCGGACGAGGATCACGAGCCTCGGTAACCATCAGACGTCGGCGGATTCCCTGGTCTCTTTTCCGCGACCACTGCCGTTCTTTGATCCGACTACATGACATGGACAAAAGGAGTGGAGAATGCCGTTTGAACAAGCAGGACCTGAAGGCAAAGAAGTCACCACATCGTCAGGATTGCAATATATCGATCTCAAAGTCGGTTTGGGAGCGACGGCTCAAGCCGGCCAAACCGTCAGCGTGCACTATACTGGCTGGCTGGACAACGGGAAGAAGTTCGACAGCTCAGTCGATCGAGGCCAACCCTTTTCCTTTCCCCTAGGGGCAGGCCGCGTGATCAAGGGATGGGACGAAGGCGTGCAGGGCATGAAGGTCGGCGGCAAGCGCAAACTCATCATTCCCTCTCAGTTGGGGTATGGCGCCAGAGGTGCAGGTGGTGCGATCCCACCAAATGCGACGCTCATCTTCGAAGTCGAACTACTCGGAGTGTAGCTTCGGGCTCGCTTGGCCACTCCACTACAATATGAAACAGACTCCGCTCATCGAACAGCATCGTGCCCACGGCGCTAAACTCGTCGATTTCGCTGGATGGAACATGCCCATCCAGTACGCCAGCGTCGTCGGCGAATACCAAACCGTCCGAACTCACGCCGGCCTCTTCGACGTCAGTCACATGGGGCGGATTACCGTCTCTGGCCCGGGCAGCCTATCGTTTCTTCAGCGGATGACGACGAACGACGTCGCCCAACTCGCCGTCGGGCAAGCGCACTATTCCATGGTCTGCAACGAGCGCGGCGGAATCAAGGACGATATCTTCGTCTATCGAACGGATGAATCGGACTATCTGCTCTGCGTCAACGCTTCGAATCGCGACAAAATTCTCGAGTGGATGACGCGACATCGGACGACACGCGATCACTGTACCATCGAAGACCGCACTTCGGCTTTGGCTCAGATCGCCATCCAGGGACCGGCTTCGCGGGATGTCCTCCTCGATGCGGGCGCCGAAGGCATAGCCGGATTGAAAATGCACCACACCTGCGATAGCCGACCCGCCGGAATCGCCTGCTTCGTGGCTCGGACCGGATACAGCGGTGAACTCGGCTACGAGCTCAACGTGCCTGCTAGCAAGGCGGCAGATCTCTGGACGCGACTCTTGAAAACGGGAGAACCGAGAGGCCTGAAGCCGGCGGGGCTCGGGGCGCGAGATTTATTGCGCCTGGAAATGGGCTATCTCCTCTATGGCAACGATATCGGTGAAGAGACGACCCCACTTGAAGCCAGTGCCGAATGGACCGTGAATTTTCAGAAAGGCGACTTTATCGGGCATCGGGCGCTCCAGGCACAAGCCCAACAGGGACCGATCCGGCGATTCGTGGCGTTCGAACTATTGGAGAAATCCGTGCCTCGTCATGGATTCACAATTCTCGATCTGGCGTCGTCACAACCAATTGGCGAAGTCACTAGTGGCAATCTTTCACCGCTGCTCCAAAAAGGGATCGGATTGGGCTATGTCTCGTCGTCTTATGCGAAGCCGGGAACCTCCATTGCAATTGAAATTCGAGGGAAAATTCTCCCAGCCACGATCGTGAAACCGCCGTTTTATAAGAAGCACAAAAGCGGATAGCCTATATCAAAACACATGAGCATGAGAAATATCTATAATGGAAAAGTGATCACGCTGAACATCGATACCGTCACCCTACCGAACGGCGTGACGATTGATCTGGAAATAGTTCGTCATCCGGGCGCCGCGGCCGTGGTCCCGTTGAAGGACAATGGCATCGTCGTATTGATCAAACAGTTTCGTCATGCGGCCGGGGGATTCATTTATGAAATCCCGGCAGGGAAACTCCACCCAGGCGAAGATCCGAAAGATTGCGCGGCCCGCGAGTTAGAGGAAGAAATCGGCTACCGGGCCGGCAAGCTGGAACTTCTTTCGAGCATCTTCACCGCGCCTGGCTTCACGGATGAGGTGATTCATGTCTACAGGGCAACCGGGCTGACTAAAGGCCGGCAGCAATTGGATCGAGATGAAGTGCTTGAGATCGTGGAGGTCTCGCTGCGGGAGGCGATTGAGATGATTCGCGTGGGGACGATTCGAGATGCCAAAACGATGGTTGGTTTACAGTCGGTGTTTATCGAAGGGAACCGTTAAGGTGAATACCAAAGGAGCCCTCCGCTTTTGGCGGAAGGCTCCTCAAGCCAGCTAGCCTCGCCAAAAAGGGATTACTTACCCTTCTTCTCGTCTTTCTTGTCTTTCTTCTCGTCGCCGAAGGTGTCCATGTGGCCACCCTTCTTCTCATCCTTCTTGTCCTTCTTTTCCTCGCCATAAACGAGGACGTGTCCGCCCTTCTTCTCATCCTTCTTGTCCTTCTTCTCCTCACCGGCGAACGAAGGAGCACTGAACGTCACTGCGATCGCGACTGCCATGATTGCCATCAACATGCGCTTCATAATATGTCACCTCCCCTAGGTTGTGAAATGTATGCCCTCAATAGGCACTGACAGAGGTTCAGCAAGCTTGGTGCCCACTGTTATCAAACCCTTGAGACGTTAAATATCGTTGATTTATAAGACATATGGCCTGTCATCATGAATGCCAATCCCTTCATAAAACTGTGGCAGAATAGCTGTGCTCGACTAAACCGCCTCAGCACTAGAGGGGAAGAAAAATGGCCAGGATCAACCAACCTCATGCCAACCTTCCCGATTATCTGCAACCAGGCCTCCATGTTCTGTTTGTGGGCATCAATCCGGGGCTCAGATCTGCAGCGGTTGGACACCATTTTGCCGGTCACTCTAACCGATTCTGGAAACTGCTCTTCGAGTCCCGATTGGTCAACGAACCGCTCACCTATCGGGAGGATTGGCGGCTTTTGGAATGGCGGTTAGGACTCACCAATATCATCAGCCGAACAAGTGCCGGTATCGACGTGCTCGGTCCAGCTGAATATCGATCCGGCTTAGCGGCGCTGGAGCGTAAAATCCGGCGGTATCAACCTCGGAGCATTGCCCTCCTGGGTGTCACGATATTTCGAATGCTTTTTCCGAGAGGCGGCGGCTGGGGCCCTCCCGATCTTGGACCTACCAACGCACGACTGGCCGGTGTGCCTGTCTTCCTGCTACCGAATCCCAGCGGGCGCAATGCCCATTATTCCTATGAGCAGATGCTCCGCGCATTCACCCTGCTGCGCAAAAGAGAGACCCTGCCCAAGCTCTGACATTTCCAGTCTGAGTGTCATTACAGACCCGAGAGAACCACACCCGCTCACAGGGATAGAACGGGTTGGCCGAACACGATGGTTCAACTCCGTCATTTTCCTTGTCGATGGTTACTCCTGGAAGAACCCTTAATGATCATGCTATCTTCGCAGCTCAGCGGAGTATGGTTCACCGCCGGTGCGTGATATTCACGACGCTCAGGAGTATGCAATGTTGCTAGAAGGTAAGAAGGGCCTCATTATCGGCGTGGCAAATAAGCACAGCATCGCCTGGGCTATCGCGCAATCAACAGCCGGACAGGGAGCTCAACTCCTCTTCAACTATCAAAACGATCGCTTAAAGGAAAACGTCGAGGAATTGGTCGCCACACTGCCCGGCTCCAAGACTTTCCCCTGCGATGCCGGGGACGACACCCAAATCGAAGCCTTCATGAACCACGTCGGGAAGGAAGTCGGTAAGCTCGATTTTCTTATCCATTCCATCGCCTTTGCGCCGCGTGAAGAACTCACCGGGCAGTTTGTGAACACCACGCGCAAGGGATTTGCCACCGCGCTCGATGTGAGCGCCTATTCACTGGTCGCCTTCACAAGAGCGGCCATGCCCCTTATGACCGACGGCGGTTCGGTTGTGACGTTGACCTATCTCGGTGCGGAGCGCGTGGTTCCTCACTACAACGTGATGGGTGTCGCCAAAGCCGCGCTGGAAGCCACGGTTCGATACCTTGCCCACGATCTCGGCCCCAAGAACATCCGCGTCAATGCCATCTCCGCGGGACCGATCAAGACGCTCGCTGCCCGCGGCGTCTCCGGCATCAGCAAGATGGTCGACCATCACAAGGAATTTGCGCCGCTCCGCCGCCCCACTGAACAGGGCGAAGTTGGCGATACCGCGCTCTTCCTCGTGAGTTCTTTAGGACGAGGGATTACCGGAGAAGTCATCTACGTGGATGGCGGCTACCATATTCTGGGATCGCTCGCGTCGGCAGAGTGAGGAGGCAGCTTACTCTATTGATCGCCGCAATGCCTTCAGTCGCGCCGCTTTCTTCTTACTCTCCAGCCGTCTGTTCTGCGAACTCCTGGTAGGTTTTGTCGCTTTGCGCTTCTTCCGTGGAATCGCCACGCTCAGGATTAAGACCTTCAATCGTTCCAACGCATCCTCGCGATTCTGCTCCTGACTCCGAAATTGCTGCGCCTTAATCGTGATCACACCGTCGTCGGAGATGCGGTGATCTTTCAGTTTCAGCAGCTCTTGCTTGTAAAACAGCGGCAACGACGAAGCGCCGATATCGAATCGCAAATGGACAGCCGATGACACCTTGTTGACGTGTTGGCCTCCTGCCCCCTGCGACCGCATCGCATGAATGTCGATCTCGGAATCGGGAATGACGACGTGTGAGGAGATGTGCAGCATGAGAGAGTGTACCGCAGTCGTATGAACTGAGTCATGAGCTCGGGGGATAGGCTCGACGGATACTACACTCCGAGTTTCGGAGGGGAAGACTTATTTCATGAGCGGGTTACTGCAATTCGGGAAGGCGGTCAATGATGCGCAGCCGAACTTCATCCCCTACCTGCATCTGCACCATCTTGGTTGTGAGGCTGTCGCGCACGCGCTGCGCATCTTCCAACTTGAACTGGACCTGTCCTCCGCAACGCTCGACCAGATGAAACAGTAGCAGTGTAGTCAGCCGTTGCAGTTCCTCGTCGGTTGTATGTTGGCTCATATTGAGAATTTGCGACATGAGATTATCCTCGCTTCAGCGATTGCGTGAGTGTCTTTTATCGCTGATGCGCTAGGCGTTCCACAATGCCCCAAAGGAAGGGGGGAACCGGTCAGCCAGCCTTCATTGTCCCGGAAGCGATTGGCTGCCAAATGAAGCTTTTGCGCCTGTTGAATCAACAGCTTAGGGGAATGTTGGAGATAGTAGTACCCCAACAGAGCGATCCTGTCTCTTAGCTGGAATAACTTTCAATCGGAGGGCAGGTACAGATCAAATTGCGGTCTCCATAGGCTTCGTCGATACGGCTCGACGCTGCGGCCAGAATTTATGGTCTCGTGACCCAGGGAGCAGGGAAGGCAGCCTGCTCACGGCTGTAGGGTCGATCCCATTCGATGGCCGTGACCATCTGAGCCGTGTGGGGAGCATTCTTCAGCACGATTATTCGTGCGGGGCTGGCGGCCCGTCGACGATGTCTTGGATCTCGGCATGAATCAGGATCATGGCCTCGCAGAACCGGTCCAATTCGGCTTTCGACTCACTTTCCGTCGGTTCGATCATCAACGTGCCGGCAACCGGGAACGAGACCGTCGGCGCATGGAACCCATAAGTCCATCAATCGCTTGGCCACATCCATGGCTTCCACGCCGGCCGTCTCCTTGAACTGACGCAGATCAAGAATGAACTCGTGCGCGACGAATCCCGATGTTCCCGTGTAGAGGATGGGATAATATTTCTCCAACCGCTTGGCCATATAGTTGGCGTTCAAAATCGCGACTTGCGTCGCCTTCGTCAGGCCGTCGCGTCCCATCAGGGCGATGTAGACCCAGGAAATCGTCAAGATGCTCGGGCTGCCGTAAGGCGCCGCCGAGACCGGTCCGATCGATTCTGTCCACCGAGCCCGCATCACCGGATGGCCGGGGAGAAACGGCGCGAGATGCCGGGCCACGGCGATCGGCCCCATGCCAGGCCCGCCGCCGCCGTGCGGAATACAGAACGTCTTGTGCAAATTCAGATGGCAGACATCCGCGCCAATGTCGCCGGGGCGACAGAGCCCGACCTGCGCATTCATGTTGGCGCCATCCATATAGACCTGTCCGCCATGCGTATGGACGATCTGACAGATGCGCCGGACATCCGCTTCGAACACGCCGTGGGTCGAGGGATAGGTCAACATCAAGGCCGACAGCCGCTCGCGATGCTGGGCGGCCTTGGCTTCAAGATCGGTTAAGTCCACGTTGCCCTGTTGATCGCAGGCCACCGGCACGACCGTCATGCCGACCATGGCCGCACTGGCTGGATTCGTGCCGTGTGCCGAGACGGGAATCAAGCAGACATCGCGATGCTCTTCACCCTGGCTCCGATGGTATGCCCGGATCACCATCAGACCTGCATACTCGCCCTGAGAACCTGCGTTAGGTTGCAACGAGACGGCGGAGAACCCGGTAATCTCGGCCAGCCAGGCCTTCCAGCTGGCGAAACAATTCTTGATACCCCTTGCTCTGTTCAAGCGGCGCAAAGGGATGCAGCCGGGCAAACTCCGGCCAGGTGACCGGCAGCATCTCGGCCGTCGCGTTCAGCTTCATCGTGCAGGACCCAAGCGGAATCATCGAGTGGTCGAGCGACAGATCCCTCGCCTGGAGGCGATGGATATATCGCAACATCTCATGCTCGGCATGATAGCGATTGAACACCTCGTGCGTGAGGTACGGGCTCGTTCGGGCGAGATTCGCCGGGAAATTGGTCGTCGCGGATTGACTCAGATCACGAATGGTAAACGGCAGCCGCTCATGGCCGACGAACACTTCCATCAGGCGCCGGATTTCCTCTTCCGTGCTCGCCTCATCCAGTGAAATGCCAAGCGAATCGTCCTCATGCCGGCGAAGATTGATGCCTGCTTCGTCGGCCCGCATCGAGAATCTGTTCGCATTGCAGTCTTCGTCAGACGCACCCGAATGGTATCGAAGTATTCTTCGCTGCCGACTTCGAATCCGAGTTGCCGCAATCCCACCGCCAGCATCACGGCAAGACCGTGAACGCGTTCAGCAATCCGCCGCAAGCCCTCAGGCCCGTGATAGACCGCATACATGCTCGCCATGATGGCCAAGAGCACCTGCGCCGTGCAGATGTTGCTCGTCGCCTTTTCCCGCCTGATGTGCTGCTCGCGGGTTTGCAAGGAGAGCCGGTAGGCAAGCTGTCCGGTCACGATCTTTGGACACACCGACGATGCGTCCCGGCATCTGCCGCTTGAATACTTCTTTGGCTCGAAAGAAATGCGGCATGGGGGCCGCCGAATCCCATGCGGCACGCCGAATCGCTGGCTGGACCCCACGGCGATATCAGCCCCGAATTCTCCCGGAGGACGCAACAGTGTCAAGCGCCAACAGATCGGTTGCGACCACCACGCAGCATCCCGGCTTCGTGGGCCTGAGTCGACCAGTGCACTGTAGTCGCCCGACATAACCATCGGTCGTCGGATATTGCAGCAGACATGCCGGCTCAGTTGCGGATTGCTGAAAAGTCGATGGTCTTCGTGCGCCCGATATGTAAGGTCATGCCCAGCGGTTCAGCCCGCGTCTGCATGACCGCGATCGTCTGCGGATGGCAATCCTGCGAGACAAAAAATTCCTTCCGCTCCTGGCCGGCACTGCGCGGGAATCGCCAGACACATGGCCATGGCCTCCGCTGCGGCAGTCGCCTCATCCAGAAGCGAAGCATTGGCGAGAGGCAAGCCGGTCAGATCGGCGACCATCGTCTGGAAATTCACCAAGGCTTCCAGCCGCCCCTGAGCGATTTCCGCCTGGTACGGGGTGTATTGGGTATACCAGCCAGGATTTTCGAGAATGTTCCGCTGAATGACGCCGGGCGTGATGCAATCGTAATAGCCCATGCCGAGAAAAGAGCGGTAGATCCGGTTCTCGTCGGCGAGTCCGCGCATCTCCTGCAGCACGGATTGTTCGCCACGTTGAGCAGGAAGATCCAGCGCACGGCCGAATTGTATATCGCGCGGCACCGTCGCGTCGCTTAACGCCTGCAGCGACTGCAAGCCGAGGAGGGCGAGCATTTCTCGTACATCGGCTTCAGTCGGTCCGAGATGACGATGCATAAACGTGTCTGTCGGGTTCAAGAATTCAGGAGTCGTCATGACAGGTGATTGATCATCTGAGCGTACCGTTCGCAATTGAATCTGGACACCAACCGAAGATTATCATGCTGAGGCCCCCTTCTCCAAGCGGAGATCGTCGCATGCGCCAGTGGGTGAAGGTTTGCTATAATCTTCCATTGCCACCATGCGTATCCTGGTTGTTGAAGACGAGACCAAAGTGGGCTGCTTCGTCAAGCGAGCGCTTGAAGAGGAGAGCTATGCTGTGGATCTGTGTGAAGACGGGGCCAAGGGATTGGAGATGGCGCTTGCTACCAACTACGACTCGATCATCGTGGATCTGATGCTGCCGTCGCTGTCCGGATTGGATATTGTGAAAGGCATTCGCCGTGAACGGATTCAGACGCCCATCCTCATCCTGACTGCGCAGTCTCAGGTCGATCAGCGAGTCAAAGGCCTCGATGCCGGCGCCGACGACTATTTGACGAAACCGTTCGCGATCGACGAGCTCTTAGCGCGCGTGCGGGCGCTCCTCCGCCGCGGCGCGACAGACAGCCCGGGGATCCTCCAGATCGACGACCTGGTTCTCAATCCGGCGACCCGTGAAGTGACGAGGGGTGGGCAGCGCATCGATCTGACATTGAAGGAATATGCCTTGCTCGAATACCTCATGCGCCATACCGGCCGCGTCCTCACCCGTCCCATGATCTCCGAGCACGTGTGGAACCAAGACTTTGATACCTTTACGAACGTCATCGACGTCTACGTCAATTATCTCCGCAACAAGGTCGACCGCGGGAGAACCAAGAAGCTCATTCATACGATCCGAGGCAGCGGCTACATGCTGAAGGCCGACTAATGCCGCTGCGGCTCAGACTCACCCTCTGGTACGGCAGCGCCCTCGCCTTGATTCTGATCGCGTTCTCCACCGTCTTGTATTTCGTCACTGCCAGAAGCCTGCGTGATGCGATTGATCAATCCCTGGAAGAAACCGCCGCGGCCGCTGTGCGCTCGCTCGAAGAACGCGGGTTCCTGCCACTGATTGACGAAGACGAGCTCATGTCACAATTTCCAGAACTCGCACGCATCGACAAGTTTTTCCAAATTTTCAGCCCCTCCGGCACGATCACGATCCGCTCCCCAAACGTGAAGCAGCATGAACTGCCGCTGAGCCGCCGAGCGTTGGAAGTGGCCTTTTCCGGACAGACTATTTTTGAATCCGCCAAGTATCCCAAGGAACCTCCGCTTCGCCTGATTTCGGTGCCGATCATTTACCGGGGCAACTTGCTCTACATCGTGCAGGTCGGAACGTCGATGGAGTCGGTCGATCAAACGTTGAACCGTCTCCTGTTGGTCCTATTGGTCACGATGCCACTCGCACTGGCCGTCTCGCTCGCAGGCGGTTGGTTTCTCGCCGGACGGGCGCTTCGCCCGGTCGATGCGATCACGCTGGCGGCACAGCGGATTGCCGGCGGCGATCTGACGCAACGGTTGAACGTGCCAACTTCCGCCGATGAAATTGGCCGACTTGGCCGGCACGTTTAACAATATGATCGCACAGATTGGAAACGTCGTTCCGCCAGATTCGTCAGTTCAGCAGCGACGCGTCCCATGAATTGCGGACTCCGTTGACGGTGATGAAGGGCGAAACCGAGCTGGCATTGCGTCGGCCTCGGGATGCCGCTGACTACACGATCGTACTGGAGAGCAACCTTGAAGAAATTGACCGCATGACGCGCATCGTCGACGAATTGCTCTTCCTCTCCCGCGCCGACATGGGCGACGTAAAAATGGAGCGCGTCCCGGTCAAGCTGGAATCCCTGCTGGAAGACATCCACCGGCAAGCCTCGCTCCTCGGCCAGGAACGGGATATCCAGGTCGTGCTGGGCTTGATGACGCCCGCCGTCGTCTTAGGCGACGAATTGCGACTGCGCGAACTCTTTCTGAATCTCGTCGACAACGCCGTCAAGTACTCGCGGCCCGGCGGCTCCGTGGAGATTTCGCTCCTCACCGAATCCGATCAGGCCAAGGTCACGATTGCCGATCAGGGGATCGGAATTTCGCCCGATGATCAGACAGAGGATCTTCGATCGCTTCTACCGTACCGACGATGCCCGCGCCCATACGAAAAAAGGCACCGGACTGGGACTGGCCATCTGCGCCTGGATCGTCGAATCCCACCACGGCCGCATCGAGGTGCAGAGCGAGCCCCACAAAGGCTCGACCTTCACGGTCACCCTGCCTCTTTCTACCACTTCCTCTTAGCGACTTCTAATACTCTCCTAATCGCGCTCTCATCGCGGCTGCTACCGTTCTCTGTACGGAATTTTCGAAGCCCTTTGTCGTCATTTCACTGTCTCTTCAACAAGGAGGAAGTATGAGTCAGCTTGTTCGAAAAACCTTGGGCATCGTGATCAGCATGGCCGTGCTCAGCACGGTCATTGTTGTCGGCAGTCAATCGTTCGTTCCATATCCGGCTTCGGGATCACCGGCGCGACCACAACGGTTGCCAGTCCTGTCACGGCTCTCCCGGCCAACGGTTTCACGGAAGTCGCGAAGGCCGTGACACCAGCGGTCGTCAACATTACGACGGTCATGACTGAGAAGGTGGCCGACGGACGATCTGTGCCGGATGAGCTTCGGGAACGAATGGAAGAATTCTTCGGAGGTCCGAACGGGCCATTCGGACCGCGCGGTTTTCGAGGACCGCAAGGACCAGGTGAGCCCCGCGGTCATCGTGGCGGCGGTCAAGGTTCCGGTGTGATCGTCTCGCCCGACGGCTATGTGTTAACCAACAACCATGTGATCGACGGGGCGCGTGAAGTGACCGTCACCCTTCCGGACAAGCGGGAATTTCAAGGCAAGATCGTCGGCACGGACCCGAAGACCGATCTGGCCGTCGTGAAGATCGATGGAGAGAATCTTGCCGAGCGTGGCTTGGGGTGACGCCTCGAAGCTTCAGGTCGGTGAGTACGTCCTGGCGGTCGGCAATCCGTTCGGTCTGAACTCGACGGTCACGCTCGGCATCGTGAGTGCGCTGGGCCGCGGGCGCATGGGTATCACGCAATATGAAGACTTCATTCAGACCGATGCCGCCATCAACCCGGGCAACTCCGGCGGGGCGCTGGTGAATACCAAGGGCGAACTCGTCGGCATCAACACGGCCATTTTCTCCCAAAGCGGCGGCTACCAGGGAGTTGGCTTTGCCGTTCCAACCAGCATGGGCAAGCCGATTTATGAAAGTTTGATCAAGACCGGAAAGGTCGTCCGGGGTTTCCTTGGAATCGGCATCCAGGACCTCAATCATGACCTGTCCAAGTCTTTCGGCATCAAGGACGCCAAGGGCGCCCTCGTCAGCGATGTGAGGGAGGACGGTCCAGCCGATCAGGCCGGTCTCAAGCAAGGCGATGTCATCATTTCGTATCAAGGCTCGCCGGTGGAAGACGCCGTGGCCTTGCAGCGGATGGTGACCAGAACACCGGTAGGGAGCAAAGTGTCGGTCAAGATCATGCGCGACGGCCACGAAAAGGAGTTGACGATTACGATCGGCGAGCAGCCCGATACCGTCAAGACCGCCAAGGCCGAGTCCGGCGAAAAAGACTATGCATTCGCCGGCGTCGCCGTGCAGGATCTGGATAAAGACACAGCCAAGGAACTTGGGATCAAAGGGAAAGCGCAGGGAGTGGTCGTGACCGGCGTCGAACCGGACAGCGGTGCAGATAAAGCCGGTCTCATGCCCGGAGACGTGATTCGTGAGATCAACCGGCAGCCGGTCAAATCGGTGAAGGAGTTTGAGAAAGTGTCTTCGACAGTCAAGAAAGGCGACAATGTCTTGATGCTGATCAATCGGCGAGGCAATGCCTTGTTCCTGAGCGCGAAAGTGTAAGAGCGCATGCTGCTGCGAGCACGGAGGCTTGTCAACAATAGCCCCGTGCTCGCGGAAGCGTCTTCCCGTAAGCTCGCGGCCTCTTCATGGATGGGTTGTGTCCTACCACATGACCGACGAGATCGTAGCCGGCTGCATCAGTGATCTCGACTGTGACCATTTCGCCGGGCTTGGGCTGGGTGCGTCTCGGCGCGGGCGGGGTTGAGCGGTGAAGTCATCCGTTCCCTGACTGATGTACACCACTCCATCAATCTCCGGAGCCAGCCCTTCGTGACGCCCCTCGAGGAGGTACTCGGTTTCTTCGGCAGGACCGTCCACCAGCACCTCGATGGTCGAACCGATCTGTTCCCGACTCTTGGCGGCAGCAATCCGTTCTTGAACAGCAAGCAGCTCGTTACGCCGTTCTTTCATGAGTGACCGATCGATCTTCTCTTCGAATGCGAGGGCAGGCGTGCCCTCTTCATCGGAATAGAGAAATGCCGCGACCCTCTCGAACTCCGTTTCCTCAACATACCGTTTCAATTCCTCGAAGGCCTCGTCGGTCTCACCAGGGAACCCCACGATGAACGCCGTGCGGAAGGTCACGCCGGGAATTCGGGTCCTAATGCGCTCTACTAATCGCTCGATCGCGGCTCGGTCGCCCAACCGATGCATCTGTTTGAGCATACGGTCGTTGATGTGCTGTAACGGCATATCGATGTACTTTGTAAGTGTTTCTTCTCCCGCATAGAGCTCCAACAACTCATCCGTCACCTGCTGGGGATACAGGTAAAAAGGCCTGATCCAGCGCAGATGTTTGACCTTCACCAGCTCTCGCAACAATGAGACGAGCCCCTGCCGCAGACCGAGATCGACGCCATAGTTCACCGTGTCCTGAGAAATCAGATTGATTTCTTTGACGCCTTCTTCCGCCAGCCCTTGTGCCTCCGCCACAATGGATTCGATCGGCCGGCTCCGCTGCTTGCCGCGCATGAGCGGAATCGCGCAAAAGGCACAGTTGCGGTTGCAGCCTTCGGCGATCTTTATATACGCGCTATGTGGCGTACCCAAACGAAGGCGGGGCACCATCTCATCATATAGATAAGGTGGCTTGCTGATCCACAGGCGCTGATGCCGCTTTTTCGGCGCGAGGAGATCGCGACAAATCTCGGCGATCTTCCCGAACTCGCCGGTGCCGACGACGCCATCGAGTTCCGGCAGTTCTTTCAGCAGGTCGCCTTGATAGCGCTGCGCCAAGCATCCGGCCGCGATGAGGACCCGGCAGGTTCCTGTCTGCTTCAGTTTGCCATGTTCCAGGATCGTGTTGATCGATTCCTGCTTGGCTTCTTCGATGAAGCCACAGGTATTGATGATGACGACTTCCGCCTTTTTCGGGTTTCCGGTCAGCTCGAAACCGTCGGCCACAAGCGTGCCCAGCATCACTTCCGAATCGACCTGGTTCTTGGAACAGCCCAGATTGACGAATCCAATCGTGGTCTTCGCACCGGCTGCAGAAGGCGATTTGGCCCGTTTGGGACGGTCCACATGAATGAGAGATTGGCTCATAAGTAGGTCAGTCTACGGGACGCCCGAAAAGGCTGTCAATTAGACCTTTTCTAGACCCTTGCGGCGGAGAGGCCGATTCCCCTAAAGTGCGGCCATGATCCGCACATTCCAAGGCATCACGCCTACCATTCCCGGGTCCTGCTTCATCGAAGATACCAGCGTCGTGATCGGTGACGTGGTGATGGGCGAACAGTGCAGCATCTGGTTCAACACCGTCATTCGCGGTGATGTCCACTATATCCGCCTCGGCAACCGGACTAATGTGCAGGACCTCTGCATGTTGCATGTGACTCACGATACCCATCCGTTGATCATCGGCAGCGACGTGACGATCGGGCACCGCGTGGTTCTCCATGGCTGCACGATCAAGGACCGTGTGCTGATCGGCATGGGCGCCATCATCATGGACGGCGCGGTCATCGGAGAAGATTCTGTGGTAGGCGCCGGTGCATTAGTGACGGAGGGAACAATCGTTCCCCCTAAGAGCTTGATTCTCGGTTCGCCAGCAAAAGTCAAAAGGCCCGTGACCGAGAATGAACTGGCGTGGATCAAACAATCGTCGGAAAACTATGTGAAATACGCCAGCCAATATCTGGGTAATGCTTCGAAACCGAAAACCGGTTTTCAGATGTTGACGGCTCGCTCCTCACCGTCCGATCTTGATAAAGCAGACCGGATCACCGACTAGCGCAGTGGAATAGTGACGGCGTTCGACAAGATAGGGAATCTTCTTCCGGTGACACCAGTCCGCAATCCAGATGACCTCCTCAGTCGAGGTCGTAACCAACCCCGGCAGGCTCAGTTTGGGCATGCAGCGATCCACGATCGATTGCACGATCTGTCGTTCTTTTTGAAACAGCGCGGGGTTGAATGTGACCGGATCGGCACGCCCATAAGACAGAGGCGCGACATGCGGGAACCGTTCCGGATCGTTTAACACACTGACGATCCAGAGATGATCGAACCGTCCTTTCGCCTGCCGGCATCCTTGTCAGAGAACCGCACAGGCAGCCCACGACATGTCCGATTCAGCGAAACGACTTCGGATCGCCGAAGATTACAGGGAAACACGTCTCGTTGCAGATCGAAGGATTCCACGAGTAACGCCGGTAGTTCCGCGACGCCGGCGCCCACATAGAGACTGCGGCCGCCCGGCTTCAATCGCTGGAGCAGGGCTTCGCCAACCCGGATGCCGAGACGGCGACAGAGATTCCGTTTGGCCTTCCAGAATTCCTCTCCTCCTTCATAACAGTACACCCGCCCGAACGTTCGATACTCGAGGCGATGAAACACGTTGGCGATCGCCCGACGTGCAACCGGACTGATTCGCCTTGGTCGCTTCATCTGCTGCTTAATCCGGCTAGGTCTTGGACGCAGGCGATGACGATTTCGACGACTCCTTCAAGAAAATGGAGGTCTAGCGTGTCGATCGTATCGGTCGGTTGATGGTAATGCGGATTTCTGAAATTGGCTGTATCGGTCAACATGACGGCAGAATATCCCTCGTCCCAGAAGGCTGCGTGGTCGCTCCGACGGATATCCGGCAGAGCCTCGCCACGAGAGGGAACGGTCAAGGCGAGCGTCGGAAGTTGCGGCGGCGAGATTTTCCGGGCGCCACGTTCGATGGCCGCCACGAGATGTCGTGAGGCCTCGTTTCCAATGATTCCAAGAAAATTCCCCACCGTCGGGACCGGAATCGGCACACCAGGGGGTGTCCGCTGTGATTCCGTCTCGCGGCTGGCATAGCCGACACATTCAAGGATGATGGCACCGATGAGTGATTGACCAGATTTTTTGAGGCGCGCGACGAAGGCCTGGCTTCCCAAGAGTCCCTGCTCCTCCAGGCAGAAGGCCGCCAGCCAGACCGGACGCGTCACTGCTGCGCGCTTGAGTCGGTCAGCTACCTCGAGCAACACCGCCAACGCGCTGGCATTGTCATCCGCGCCGGGAGATCCCATGACCGTATCGTAATGACCGCCGATGAGCAGCGGAGCTTGCTTCCCTCTTATCCGTCGTCCGGCAGGGTGCTTGACCGCGAGAACATTACGATAGACTTTCCCCTCTGCTCGAAAGGCCTGTTGTGTCGTCGTCCATCCGTATTCAGAAAACTGCGTGGCCAGGTATCGTGCGGTTTTAGTCAGAGACAAAGGATTGTGGGGATGACGTTCACCGACCAACGATTGAAGATGGCGGATGATGCTGGTCCGTCGGTTCGACAAGGCTGGCAACTTAGGAAGCGGGGCTACGCGGTGATCTCTGTCCCGATGCCCTTGCGCGTAAACACCTCGAGAAGAATCGCATGCGGCATGCGGCCGTCGATGATGTGGGCCTTGCCGACGCCTTGTTCGAGCGCGTCCAGACAGGCATGTACTTTGGGTAACATGCCTTCCGTGATCGTTCCTTTTTTGACCATCCGCTGGACGTCTTTACGGGAGACCGTGGACAAATGCCGCCCCTTGGCGTCGCGGATGCCTTTGATGTCCGTCATCATGACAAGCTTCTCCGCGTGCAAGGCGCCAGCAATTGCTCCCGCCACGAGATCAGCATTGATATTATAGGTGTTGCCCTCGCGGTCGGTCCCGATCGGAGCGATCACCGGAATATAATGGTCACCCTGGAGCTTGAACAGAAGGCTGGGATCTACCTTTTCGATATCGCCGACGAATCCGAAGTCACTCTCGGCGTCGTCTTCATCGAGATCCCGTTCCAAGCTTTCTGCCCAGGCCCTTGCCGTCAACGGTTTGCTCAGGATCAATCCGCCGTCTTTTCCGCTCAGACCGACGGCGCTCCCTCCATGGCGATTGATGAGATCCGTGATCTCCATGTTGATTTTTCCGGCGAGGACCATTTCGACGATTTCCATCGTCGCTTCATTCGTTACGCGCACACCGTGCAGAAATTTCGATTCGATGCCCGAGGCGGTCAAGCATTTCGTCGATCTGCGGACCGCCGCCGTGGATAATGACGGGGTTCAGTCCGACATATTTCAAGAGCACGATGTCCTGCGCAAACCGTTCCTTGAGCGACGATTCGGTCATGGCGTTGCCGCCGTACTTGATCACGATGGTCTTGCCGCGAAACGTGCGGATGTACGGCAAGGCTTCAATCAGAACGTTGGCTTTTCTGATGAGTTTATTCATCGTCGACTCCTCAGAGAATGACGGGTTCACGTATGGCCCGAACCATAGCATGATTCGCCGCTCTACGCACAGAGGGAATTGCTGTTAGCGCTTGTCTTCCTTCACCCCCCGCTCGGCAGTTGTGCGACGCGCTCGCGGATGGGCCTTGTCGTACACCGCCAGCAACTGATCGGTCGCGACATGCGTGTACTTCTGCGTGGTGCTGAGTGAGGCATGCCCCAGCATTTCCTGGATCGCGCGCAGGTCTGCGCCTTCATCGAGCAAATGGGTCGCGAAGGAGTGACGCAACGTATGGGGACTCACGGAGCCGCCGGGCAACCGGCTCGAATAACGGGCCACGATGCGGGCCACGCTCCTCGTCGTCAGCCTTCCGCCGCGGCTGTTGTAAAACAAGACGTGCGAGGTGGGGCGCGAGGCACGTGAAGAAAGGCTTGCGCGGTAGGCGCGGATCGCGTCGAGCGCGAGATCGCCGATCGGAACGATTCGCTCTTTTCGCCCCTTCCCTTGCAAGCGAACAAGTCCTTCTGACTGGCGAACATCGTCGACATTGAGTGCCACCAGCTCACTGACTCGAGCCCCGGTTGAATACAGCGTTTCAAGCAAGGCGCGGTCCCGCAGCGATCCTGCCGTCTGCCCATTCGGAAACGTCATCAAGGCATTGGCATCGTCCTTGGTCAAGACATGGGGAAGATGCTTGGGCTGCTTTGGCGTTCGAAGGTCTTCGATCGGGTTACGGCTCACGAGACCCTGTCTCGTGAGGTAGCGATAGAAACTTCGGATCGAGGCCAGCTTTCTCGCCAACGATGTATGCTTCTCTCCCTTGCGGTCAAGCCATTGGAGATAGGCACGGACTGCATCGGATGAGAGAGCGGCCGGATCGATCGGGCGATCGGCCAAGCGACTCGACAAGAGAAACCCGCCCAGCTGCCGGAGGTCCGAAGCGTAACTCCGGACCGTTTCCGGTGAAGCTCCTTGTTCCACCCTGAGAAACGTTATGAAAGCCCTGATTGCCTCATCCATGCGGCATGATCCTCAAGCGCACGCTGCGAGATGAGCTGGCGCTTCCGTTCTTTATCCCTGACGTGAGAAGCCAGCGGTGGGAAGAGCCCGAAGTTCATATTCATGGGTTGAAAATGACGAGGATCGGTCGTGGTAATGTACGAGAGGAGACAGCCGTGAGCCGTCGTTGAAGGCGGTGTGACCAGCGGCAATCCTCCAAGACCGCGCGCCGCGTTGATGCCGGCCAGCCCTCCCATCGCCGCCGAATCCGTATACCCTTCTACGCCGACCAGCTGGCCGGCAAAGAAGAGCGTGCCGCGCGCCTTGAACTGCAGCGTGTTGCGCAACAGCTGCGGTGAATTGATGAACGTATTGCGGTGCAGACTTCCATATCGAAGAAACTCCGCCTGTTCAAGGCCGGGAATCATACGAAAGACCCGTTTCTGCTCGCCGTAGGTCAGTTTGGTTTGAAAACCGACAATGTTGTAGCAGGAACGGTGGGCATTTTCCGTTCGGAGCTGCACGACGGCATAGGGCTTGAGGCCGGTCTTGGGGTTGTCCAGTCCCACCGGTTTCAGAGGACCGAATTGCATGGTTTGCCTGCCGCGTTCCGCCATGACCTCGATTGGCAAGCAGGCTTCAAAATATGGCGTCTTCTCGAATTCCTTCGGTTGGACCTTCTCGGCGGCGAGCAACGCTTCATAGAACTTGTTATACGTCGTCTCGTCCATCGGACAATTGAGGTAATCGTCTCCGCCCTTGTCATAGCGTGACGCCCGAAAAGCGATGTCCATATTGATGGAGTCCGCGTCGACGATGGGCGAAATCGCATCATAAAAATAAAGGTGGTTCGAATGGGTCAGCTTCGCGATGGCCTGGGAAAGTTTGTCGGACGTCAGCGGCCCCGTCGCAACAATACAGAGACAATCGGTCGGGATCTCTGTGATCTCCTCCCGAAGAATGCGGATGTTGGGATGACTTTCGAGCGCTTGCGTGATCCTGAAGGAAAACTGCTCCCGATCCACGGCGAGAGCCGATCCGGCTGGCACGCGCACCTGTTCCGCGACCCGGATAATCAGCGAATTGAGCCGGCGCAGTTCCTCTTTCAGAATTCCGGGAGCGGTCAGCGGGTCGACGGAGCCAAGTGAATTGGAACACACGAGTTCGGCCATTCCGCTGGTCTTATGCGCTTGAGTCATTTCCTTTGGACGCATTTCGTAGAGTGTGACCTTGGCTCCTCGATTGGCCGCCTGCCAGGCTGCTTCAGATCCAGCCAGGCCACCACCGATAATGACGATGTCATCACGCATCTAAGAGGAACTCCACGAGGGATTTATTAGGAGGAAAGCATTGTAGAAATCGTGTTTCGGGAAATCAAGGTAGACGGCTCTTCGACGACGTTCAATCGCGTATCGTGCAATGAATGGGAGCAACATTCATAATGTACTATTGGCGGTTCCCAGTCCATCCAGATTGCACCTCTTCGAATTCCCATGCTAGACTTCGCACCATGGGCGATTAGCTCAGTGGCAGAGCGCTTCCTTCACACGGAAGAGGCCACAGGTTCGATACCTGTATCGCCCACCATCTTTTCAACGACTTGCAAGACAGCGACCTCTGACAACCCTGACACTGTGGTCAATTTTGTGTCAGGCCGCCTCGCGTCGGTCCAAGATTTCCACTCCACCCCGCAAACTTTCCGGGTAATGATGCGCATAGCGCTGCGTCATCATCGGCGTTTTGTGCCCGAGAAGTCTTTGCACCTTGTACAAATCCACACCGGATTGAACCAGCCGCGTTGCGAACGTGTGCCGCAGGTCATGGAAATGGAAATCTTGAAGACCAGCCCTTATCGTCGCGGTCCTCAAGGCCCGTCGAAGATGATTGGGATCAAGAGGTGTCCCAGTTCGACTTGGGAACACCAGCTCCGTCTTGAGTGTGCACACCTTGGTTCTCTCCTTGAAGAGAGCCATCACGGTCTGATTCACCGGGATCGTTCGCCGCTCTCCGTTCTTGGACCGAAACACCGTCACGGTTTTCCGGAACAGATCGACACCAGCCCACGTGAGCGCTAGGATCTCTCCCAACCGCATACCGCTATGAAGAGCAAAGACGACGAGATCGCTTAACCAGGAAGGACATACCGCAAGCAATCGCATCTCTTCCTCGTCCGTCAGCCAGCGGTCCCGTTTGTTCGCTCCTTTTTCTGCGGACACGCGGCTCACCGGATTATCCCGGCACCATTCCCACTCCCTTTTCGCCAGATTGAACGCCTTCTTGAGACATGTCATCTCTCGGTTGATCGTGGCTGCTTTCACCCCGACCGCATACCGGCTGCTCTTATATTCGACAATGAGTTTGGGAGTGATCTCGGCCAACGTCCGGTCTCCAAAGAACTGACGGAAGCGTTTCACGAACACCTGACAAGTCGCTCGGCTGGCCAGCTTGACGATGTGTTCCCGTTCAAACCGATTCATCAACTCCATCGAAGGTTCGGGTCTGTTCCTCTAGGCTATCAAAATACTGTCCCTCAACGAGCTGAATCTGGACCTTGGCCAGGATCGAGCCGGCCAGAGCTCGATTACTCGTCCCTGTAGAACGGCGAATCCGACGACCCTGAAACATGATATTCATCCACCAGACGTTACCTCGTTTAACGAGCCCCATTCTCTTCCTCCTTTCTCTTTGGGCTCGCTGTTGGTCTGGTTTCCCCGTGGCGAGGAGTATAGACGTCTCGTTTGGCAGCCTCAATAAGCTGATCCAGGGCGCGTATGATTTCCGCGAGCAGTGTGAAGTCATGATTCTTGGCGGTTTCCTGTCGAACGATTCCAACCATTCCGTCACTCTGTCCCGGTCGAACCGAATCAAGCCATGGATCTTCTGGCAAGGAATCTTTCCCTGGGCGGCCCAGAGGTAGAGCGTGGAGGGTTTGATATTCAGCCACGCGGAAACATCTTTAATCGTCAGCAGCATGAACTCGGCTTTAGCAGGGGGAGTCTTCCGACACCCCCTCGCCCCCCTGTGATGGTGCGCCCGCGTGCCCGCCGGCGGATGATTTGTTTTTCGATGTCGAACCTGAGTTGGCTAACGCCCGGTGTTTCGCCTTCCACCGGCCGACAGCCGACACAATTTGCTTTTCTAACCACGCTTGTCCGTCCGGATGGTGGGCACAAATGACGGCGAGCATCGGCGCGACGGAGTGCTTCACCCACCGTTTCACTTTGGGAATGCTTTGCGTATCCTTCTCGATCACGAGCCGGCCTTTTTGAAAGCCCTCAGTCAGTTCCTTCCACCAGTCCGAGCAACGGAGAACGATACCGATCTTCATCCGGTTCCTCGCGGCTCGTATCGCGAAAGTCCACATAGGCACGCAGGACTCCGATGATGAATTCCAACCAATCCGTTTCTTCGATGTACGCCAATACCTGACCACAGACCTGGGCACGCTCTTGCTTGAGTTGCAGTTCCCATCGAATCCCATACGACTCCCAGTCTTCACGTCCCTTGGCCTGCAGTTCGGCTCGTTTATCGTAGATCCGTAGCAAGGTTTCACTCTGCGGGCTGCCGATATAGAGGGTTTCTCCGCTCGGGGTCCCTTTGTGAATGGAGCTTGAGGTAATGGTCTCCATCCGGTCGGCGCGCGTCACACACTGACCGGCCTCGATTGCCGCCTTAATCGTCTGCAGCGGGACGGTACTTGTCCGATCATCCAAGGCGCAATCTAGCCGTGTCAGGTGTCCCTCATGAATCAGGACCCACTGAAGCACCGCTCGCACCTTGGAAGTCGGCCAGGCCGACACAATGCCGGCAGAGAGATCCACATGCACTTCCAGAGGAGATCGTGGCGCCCCGGTCCCAAGTTTTCCCACGCCTCGGTCTGAGGCCACGGTCATCCAAGATAGTGGATAGCCCCGAAACCCGCTCGGACTTTTTGTCCACTCTCCTTCGAGGACTTCCATCGTGTCCTTCACGGTCCCAGTAGGAAGCGTAAAAGAGAGCCAATCGATTGTGAGCGTGAATGGCGAACTCATCGAACGGATAGAACTCCTGTAACGATCCCTGTGGCTAGTGCCCCCGTGTTACCGACCGGGGGCGATTGGACTCCGCGCCGCCGGCCAGTGCCGGCTGGCGCGCTGGCCACTTTTCTCCGTCGATAGGGCATCTGTTGGGCGCGTGCTCTCATCGCCTGACGTACTTTCTCCCAGTCAAAGCGATAGGCCCCGCCTTCTCGTGTGGATGGAATCAGACCGCTCCGGGCCGCGCGACGAACCGTATCGGTGCTCACGCCGACAAGTTCGGCGAGTTCTTTAATCGACATAAAACGCTTTTCTTTCATGCATGCTCCCTTCCTCGAAAATTGAAACGTTTTCACCATAAGCAAAGGAACGTTCAGGCAGACGTGACCTTATGGATGCTCAAAGACGAGCACTTTAGATTTCATCGCTGCCTGATCCATTGCTCTTCAGCATAAAAGGCAACTCAGCAAAAAGGGACTGAGCACATTGCGGCACGTTACGGCAGTTCTAGACTCATCACGCAGTGGTCCACCAGGCGCGTGGTTGAAAACTTACCTGTGAGAGTAGAGGAAGAAAGGGAAGGAGGGAATTAGGCAGTTGGGGTCTGCTGGGGACAGTTTGGGACCGCTTGGGACAGCACTCGCCACCCACTTAAGCCAGCAGCGTCGATAAGATAGTTTGATTCGCGAATGGAGGGTTAACCGTTGCGGTTCTTCAATCGATCTCAGTGATTATTATGCACCTCAAAGCCCGTCGTTATTCACTCCAACACCGGGAACGGGCGCCATGACCACGCAGCTCGTTGTGGGAGAAGAAGATATCGAAGGCCGCACAACCACTTTCGACCGGCTGAGTCGCCGGTGCTCCGGTAATACCAGACTGTACTCTCATGCTGCTTGCTACAATCTTGACAAAAATGTTCGAGGCCCACGGATCTCCCTTGGAACCGGCATCTCATATGAGCCATGCAGGTCAGATGCCAAGACAATCCCGACAGACTACGTCAGATGATTGGCGGGTTAATGTGTGCCCTGTGGATTGAGAGAGGTATTAGGCCACAAGAATCCAAAAAATCTGTCGCAAAGGTCGCCACGATAAACAAAGGCAACAGGAACAAAAGAGTCAATTCGTCTTCATTCACTCTTTTACAGCGACAGCTGGTAGTTTGGTGCCAGAGAATTGGCATGTGAGTTGCCTAGCCTCTATCAAGGAAAGGTCTCAGATCATTCTTGAGGTACCTATGATTCGTCTTGTTTGTCCAATCTGCTTGAAAGCCCTTAACATGGGCATCTGGGATTATCGTAGTGGACGAGTTTATTGTGCTGAATGCGTTCCTCCGTTGCCACGAAGGGATTCACCCTCATCACGAAACACCGGACATTCTCAATAGATCTCAGTAGCATCAAGCTTCGCTTCCCAAGAAGCCTGGAAGAGATACGGAACAGGCTTAATGCAATTTTTGCAGGGCGACTGCGCTCTATTCTCGACGAGCTTAGAAAGATACTCCTCTCCCCTTTGTGGACTCTGAGAATCCTGCAATTCTCACTGAAATTCCAGTGAATGAGGTCGCTCTGCGGGAGATCTTTTGCGCCGCCTAAACTTATTTTTTTGAGGAATCAGATCGGATTGTGGCCTGCAACAATTGCAGATCATTCGATGCTTTTTTTCAGAATGATCGAAAAGAAGTCACTTGGACACGTAAGTCTCGACCGAATTTAATGATTCCTTTCGTTCATTCACTCGGTATCCACTTTGCATTACGACTGGAATGAGGGTACCCCAAGAGTAAAACAGAAAGGAACACCGCATGAGTCCCTTGAACGCAAAAGCGTCTGAGCGAGTGATCGATGTCGGACCAGCGGGGTTTCATCCTCCATCAGCGATGGAATTGGGAGTGTGCCACCCTGATTCCGGATTTGGACTGTTGTACGGTCGCTCCGCATCGGAAGATGAAGTGATTGCCGAGTCGGCGCGGCAGCTCTTCACGCGCAAGAATCCCACGATCTTTCCCGGCCCATTATATCTCTGGGCGTGGCATCCCGAATGGATCGCGAAGGGACAGGCCTTGTTGAGGCTCGTCGCGGAAATTCCGAATGTGATGATTATCCCGATGCCGGACTATCGCCCGAAGTATCCCAAGATCGATCCGGAGGAGGGCATCAATCCCAACCACCCCAACCTCACCATCTGGGGGAATAAGATCGAGGCCGCGCTCTTCATTGGCATCCACTGCCACTACGCCAACCTCGCGTTGCGAATGGTGCGAGCGGGAACGAACTGTCTCACGGTCGCTTTTTGTCATGACATTCATGAAGATGCGATGTTGAGCGTGCAGGACCTCGACGTTGCGAAGATGAATCACATTATCGAGATCTTCAAGGATGTCCGCAAGACACTCGGAATCGAAATGCCGAAAGACGGGAAGACGGTCCGTCTTACCAGCACGCAGATTCGAGCGAATGGCGGGATCGAGCGTGTGAAGCCGAGACCAGCCTGAGGACGACGGGTGGCAGTGGAACGAAAAGCCAAAAGCAACGAAAGCGCGAACATGGAGGAAAGAACGGGAAGATCAACCGAGCCACAGGCGCCCACCCCCTATCCAACCATCGATGAAAGAGTCGCCCGCCTCACTGAGCTGGAAGCGGCCAACTCATGTCCCACCGATATCGTGGCTCGCCAAGAGCTAGCGGCACTGCTCGAACGATTGGGGCAGCACGAGGAGGCCTTGTTCAACTGGAAAGGAGTGTTGGCTTACGATTCCAACAATCTCAAAGCGCGTGAAGGGGTCGCTCGCTGCCGCCAGCGAACGGGTTGGCACATGTGAGAAGACGTATGACGATCCGGGGTGATCTTGATCGAATGAATAAAGATCTCCAGGGGAGCGGGTGGATCCAGGTGAAGACTCTCTTGCCAGGAGGAGCAGCAATCCGCACCCACGTGTTGGTCGGAGACCAGACCCTCATCGCAAGAGGCGTGGAACGGGTGGATCTTTCGAGCCTTCGAAGGGGGGACTTCATCGAGGTCACCTATCACCGTGGACCATCCGGTTTTATGGAAGCCGAGACGCTCTATGTCTGCTCGGACGAGGTTTCCGTGGCCAATAAATTGAGGCAGGACCATGCCGATCACTCCGGAGAGACCTATGGCGGTGGAAAGCATGAGCCCATGAGAAAGCGATCCAAGAAGAAGTCAACGACAGAAAAAACAACAAACAGCAGTGCCAAGAGAACCTGAACGTATGTCAGAGCATGCCGACATCGTGGCCGTCCAGTACCCGAGAGGTGTCAGGGCCCTCGTCTGGTTCGATCTCGCTACCAGCGCGATTGCGACGACTCATGCCGGATTGCGAGACACGTTGCGCCGGGGGTGCAGGGACTGGGCAGGCCATCGCGTCTCCCCAGAAGACGGACACGTTTTTCTGTCCGCGGTCTACGACCATTTCTTTTTGAGCGGATATAGAGTGCATTGGCTCCGCCTCTCTGGACTCAAAGACGTACGACGAACGTATCGTGTGTAATGAAGGAGTCGAGTGACATGGCTCCATTAACTGCGTGGCTACCGGCTCGTTCCAATCAAGACTTCGATCTCGCCGTTAACATCGTGGGACCCGGCGCGTCAGTCCTCCTCAAGGAATGGTCTCCCATTGGGCAATTTCTCATTGATCGAGGTTTTTCGGTGATCGCCCAAGGTGGACAACTCAACGACGAATCTGGCGACCGCGTCCTGCGGCTTCGCATCGGCACTCGGCCATTTTATTCGATGGGACACGGATGTGATGTGCTTGTGTACCTCGGAGACACTGACCCCGAGCTCCGGCGTTTCAATCTCCAACCGGGAAGCGTACTGCTCTGGGAGCCTCCCAGAGAACCGCGGCATTACCCGATTTTGCCCGAAGGGGTTATTGCGTATGGGATCCCTCTCACCGATCTCGGCAGGCAGCATGCCGAAGGGTGGCCAAGTAAGGGAGTCGCCGCACTCGGAGTCCTCGCTGCAATTGCTTGGAGTCCCTGAAGATCCCTCCCTCGATTTACCGGGTTAATGACAGCTTCACGGTCGTTCGCAGCAGGATGGGATTTCGCCTGTCGTGCGCTGAACAAGCATGACGCGTATTCGCTGCCATTCACTCACAGTGAAGAGGAGCGCAGCCGGATGCTCCTGACCTTGGAGCAGGCGATCATGTTGGGCTACGCCGTGAGTTCCTGCGAGTGCCGGACAGCCTGCGACAGAGAGTTGGTCGATTCACCGGTCCAATGGACCGCCAAGCATCTGGGTGTCGCCGGCGCGATCGTGTCTGTCTTGGAGAGCGACTGCCATCCAGGCGTACAAGCCTATCGAGGACCGCAAGGTCAGGTGATGACTCTGCTCCGAGGGAACGATTCCGCGATCGCGTCCTGTCTCAATGCGTTCGAGGCTCCGCGGATCTTTGTGGCTGCCGATATTCCCGATACCCTGAATCTGGTCCTTGCTGGGCATGATCTGATTCGCAGCGGACAGAGTGACGGTGTCGGCGTCTTGATTGAGGACACGCTCGCGCTTCGTCATCAAAGTATCGACATTGGTGCCTTGAGTAGCATGATTCGTCGAGGAAACGACGCTGTTCGGGATCTATCCAGCCTCTCTGGGCATAAAGGATCCCTTGCAGGCGCCGAACGGGACTGGGTTACCGAGGCGGATGTCGGGTTTGTCGCCTGGGGAGTAGCGCAGGGTGTGGTGCGAGATGCCGTGGAGCTCTGCCGGAGTTTCGGACTTCGAGTCGCTGTATTCTACCCCAAACGGATCGTGCCGTTTTCGTACGAAGACATGGAATCGTTTGCAAAAACTGTTGGTCGGGTCGTCCTCGTTGAATCAGGTGAGACACAGGGATATTGGGACCGGCTGCGCGCCTCGTTTTCGTTCGACCCCGTGGTGCTCACCCCGCAGCCCGGTCACGCGCTCACGCCGATGGATATTTTTCTTCGAGAAGGATTGGGAGCGGTGTGATTCATACTTGAAAGGAGCTACCGAAATGGAATCGTATGAGATGACCATTGGTCCTGAGGGATATCTGCCACCGTCCGTTTCAGAACGAGGCGTGATCGGCCCCTCCATGGGCGAGGGACTCGTCATGGGGAAGAGAGTTCCGGAACAACAGGCGATCGACGAAGCCGCCCGCCGGCTGATCCGGGCCAAGAATCCCACGATTTTCCCGGGACCCTTGGTCCTGTGGGCCTGGAACGAACGAGCGGCGCGTGAGGCCAAAGTCGTGAAGGCGTTAGCCGAGGCCGTACCCGCGAGGCTCATCCCCATGGCCGATTACCGGCCAAAGTATCCAAAGATCGTCGCGGAGCGTGAGATCAATCCAAACCATCCGAATCTGACGATCTGGAGGAACAAGATCGATGTCTGTCTCTTCGTAGGGGTCCACTGTCATCAATCGAACATCGCGCTCAAGATCATTCGAGGCGGTACCGACTGTTTTACCATTGCACTCTGTACCTTCAGCGGTGACGACGAGGCACACATCACGATACGCGACTTGACTGCCGTCACGATTCAACGCATCGTGGAGTCGGTCCGCCGTCAGAAACGAACGGGGCGGTCCTCAGCCTAGTGGTCTTCAAAGTTTGAATTCAGAGAGAGCTTCCTATGACGCTACAAAGGTAGCTGGTCTGGCTGGATAGTTCGTCAGAGTCATCACCGAGTGGGGTAGCAGGATCATAAAGCGAATAAGCCGAGAACGGCAACCAGAAAAAAAGCTGGCTCCACTCGTCGAAGATTCTGAGATGCCTTCAGGTCTTCAACAGCAAATTGCTAAACGAGCCTATGAGATTTATGAGGGACGTATCCGACAAGGGCCTCGGACAAGGTGCCCTCGACGACTGGCTTCAGGCGGAACGGGAGATCCTGGAAGATAAACCACATCGTGGCGGATACGCTGGGGTCGAACAGGAGTGACAATACCTCACATACTCTCTCAGCAATCGTCAAATCCATCACTGCGACGGCGATTGCCCGTTCACCTAATGCAGCGACTCGTGAGCCGGTTCAATATAACTCAATGTTCTAGTCACCTGTATTTTTCTCTCTTGAAAACTGGGAATCTTTAGCGGTGGCAGTACGCGCTCTCCGCTGATGATCGGCCCGATTTGATAAGATCGAGCTCCTGTGACTGTGTGGACATCCAGAAGTTACGGCAGGTCCGACGAATGATTCCGAGCCAAGATGGACTTTCTCTTCAAAAGGCGCTCCTGTAACTCCAGGAGTCTCCCCGTTGTCGTCGCACGCTTGGCCTAGGCACTCGGCGACCTCCCGCGAGCCCGTTTCGTTCGCACACGCCGGATCACCTCATTGGTAAACTCGCTCGTCGTCGTGCGGCCTCGCAAATCCACCGTGCGCACGCCGTCAGCGACTGCCTCGAAGACCGCCTCCGAAACGGTGCGTCCCGCCAGTTCCGCCTCGCCCCCCTTGTACCTCAACAATGACGCACCGGCCAGAATCATCGCCATCGGGTTGGCCACGTTCTTTCCGCACAACAACGGAGCGGTGCCGTGTGGCGCATCTGCCATCACGACCCGTATGGCGGAGGTATCGTCGAATGCTAACAACAGCGATTCGGCGCCGGCGATGGATCCGAACATCTGCAGGATCAATTCGCTCAGGCAGTCGCCGTCACGATTCAACGCCGGCACCACCAACCCTTCAGTCGCCTCGGTGAGCAGGAGCGCATAGGTGGCGTCGATAAGATGGGGTTCGTATCGGACATCGGGATGGCGGAGCGCCGCCTCGTCGAGTTCTTCTTTCAGAAGCCCTTCATACGTCGGGCTCACCGTGTATTTGGGTCCGCCGAAAACTTTAGCGCCGCTCCGCTCGGCGTGATGGAACGCATACTCCGCCACGGCACGGCAATGGCGCCGCGTGATGCGTTCCGTCCGATAGGCGACTTCCTCCAACCCCTGCCCTTCTCGCCACTCCTTGGCTCCGTACACTTCCCCCACTGCCATTCGAACGACGGTGACCGGTCCGTGCACGCCGCCGAGCGGCCTGACCCCCGGGATCCGACGACCGGTACGGACAATCACGTGGGCCCCAAGTCGTTCTCGCAGGATGAGGTTAGGGCTCCCGACGTCCTCGACGCCCTCTGGGGTAATCGTGGCCGCCTTCAGTCCGAACCCAGCCGCCAGGATCGCCTCGGCGGCTTCCTCCACGACCTGATTCTTCGTGGCACGCCGCCGCTCGAGACTTAGATCATAATGCTGCAGGTTCAGGTCGATGCCGAGGACGGCGGGATCGAGTACACGCAAGGCTTCCTGGAGCAACTCCTCGCCGGTCTCGTCGCCGTGCAGCACGACGATGGTGGTACTCCCCAGCCCTCTCTCGTTCTTAGCGGACACCATAGGGTCTTTCGATGAAACCGACCGGTTGCCCCGACCCATTTGCCTACGCATGAGTCGCGCCAGTCGAAACAGGAAAAAGGACCTCTGCAATCGGCTCAACAAACCATTATATATCTAATGCATTGATCACGTGCCTGAAGAACTACAGAAGACGGCCATGCAGCGCGACAGTTCGTCCAGGACTAAAGCAGCATTTTGAAACCATACCAGGACCAATTAACGAAGTCTTCGGTCCATTGAGCGGATTGCAAATAACCTGCAAACTAATTCAAGCAAGGGCATAGGCTGGACAATGACTCGGTTACGATCTGAAATGTCGGCTTCCCACTAGTTTAAGAAAGGGTGCGATTAGGCCATCTCCGCCGAATTCAATCCTCGAAGAAGAGGGAATAGTTCGCAGTAGGGCAAAGGAATGAATACGGATTGGCTTTCCAATTTAGTGTTGTGTTGACCGGTGGTCATGATTCTCCTCGCGAAGATTTTAAATACCTGTGTCGAATGCGCGCTTTGACGACAAAAAGCGGATTAGATGCGCACTTTATGCACAGTGAGGAGTGTGCGCACTGAGCGGGTTCGCGCACTTTCTAGTATTCACACGTCCTTACTGCGAAGAGGCAAGGATCATCGCGATCTAAAATTATTAGCTTATGAATAGGCCACCCCGACCAGACACCGCCCCGCCATGGCACCTCATATGGCCCAGTAATTGCGTAGGGGCGGACGACGTATGGAGAACGCGATCCGCCTGGTCCATGTCCTTCTTCGAGAACTTTTCAACGCCACTCGTGAGTGTGTCAAATGGACCCTCGTCGGAGTCATCACCTTCGTCTGCATGTGGTTTCTGATCGTGGGCCTGCCCCGAGTTGTCGCGGTCATCATACACACTGACCTCCCCACATGTCATCTCTTCAGGGCCAGTGCAAAATGACGCTCCGCACCGGTTGGCTAATTCAAGATAGGAGACGTATGAATAAGACAGATTCTATGAATTGTCGAATCGATGTGCTGGCTATTGGCCTGTTTGGTCTGGCTGTCGGGGCCTTGACGGTTGGTCTTGCCCAAGTCGGCCTGGCATTCGCCGAGCTCGACAAGGTCGGCGTCCTAGTGATTCGCGCTCGTGTTTGGCGGAATCGTACAGGTACTCGCGGGCGTTACCAGACATTCGCTACAACGAACAACTCGGCGGGACGGCGCTCACGATGTATGGCTTCTTCTGGCTGACCGTCTCCTCTGCCAAACTCCTCAGCACCGGTACGTCGTTTCACTTTGACGATATGCTCTATATTCCGATTGAACTCGTCTATCTGGTCTTTTCCGCCGTCATGATTTACCTGACCGCTTTCCGTTCCATGGCACTGAGTTTTCTGCATGTGATCATCACGGCGACATTTTTTGCGACCATCTTCGCGGGGCTCGGATGGATCTCGGAGACACTCCCAGGTATGGGACACTTGGGAATTGGCATCGTCGCGTTCTATCACGCGATTGCGAGCCTCTCTTTCGCCTTTACCGGACGGGCCCTCGTTCCAATCGGACCACCGCTTCTATTCGCCGACACGGTCGTCGTTGCGCGGCCACAACTCCGTCGCGTTGTTGGTTGACTACGCACAGCTGTGATGATTGATTGGCGACTTCCACATTCTCACTCTGATCAAGATGGGAAGATAATGATAGTCGTGCTGTGTAACTGCCCGTTCTTCTAGAGGTCAGTGAGCTGCTCATTAAACGTCCTCTCATGAGGATTTATGCTGGTGGGCTCCATCTACCCTGCAAATTGTGGAGATTCGCATCGAAAATCTTCACAGGATGCGGCTCGGACTTCGGAGTGACCCAATACCAACCAGTCCTTTTCGGCTTCTCACTCAACCACGTCACGCGTCTGCTTGGACCGTTTCCATATTTCTGGCAGAGTTAGAACTTCATCTTGGGCTTCCACGCTTAGAGGATCTACGTACTTTTGCTGTGGTCATTTTTGTGCCAAAACTAATAAGAAAGCAAGGAATGGAGTGAAAACTATAGAGAAATGGAGAACCTCGAAACTGCCGATTATCGCATAAGAAACGGGGAAACCGTTGCAACAACGAGCAACTCCAGAAACTTAACTATTCACCTTCACACGGAAGAGGCCACAGGTTCGATACCTGTATCGCCCACCATCCCCTCAAATTTACTCAACATTTCCCCTTCGGATACTCTGAGTTTCGGCTCCTGTTCAAACCCGTCGTTTTCTGGACAGAATGAGGAACGTCGGCTAAACTTCACATCAGTTAGACGAGGAACCGATTTAGAACTGTGTCAGCTAAGCGAGGTTATCATGAAGATTAAATTGTTCGCCGTGGGAATTCTTTTGATTGCCGGTCTGGTCGGTTGTGCAAGCAATCGCCAGCAAACCGTCGATACAGATGAAATCTATGTCGCCCCGGCCAGTATTTATAGTGTGATGGATAGTACGGCCCTGGTCTATACGGACGTGGCCGCCGGCTCCCCCCTGTACGACAACCCTTGGCGCTGGGTAGGGTTTCTGCTGCATCCGGTCGGGCAGGCGCTCGATTATGGTGTGAACCGGCCCATCTATTCGCTCACGAGCCATATGCCATATCTCTTCGGCTACACCAGTGAAGATGCCATGCTGAATAGTCAGCGTCGCTAGCCCCGCAAGACCATCGCACCTTCTCATTGATGCGCCCGCTTTCGCTGAGAAAGCGGGCGTTGTGCTGTCCGGCCCTGGCAAACCTCTCCCCATTTCTGTATTCTCATTTACATCATGGCAACACCTGGTGACTGGCGGCAGCAAGGTCCTGGACGGTTATGGATAGGCATCGGCTTCATCAGCTTGTCCGTCCTGTTCACGGCCTGCGAAACTCCCAATCCACGCCAGCAGAATCTGCCTCCTTCAGAAACCGACTTGGTGCTCCTCAAACCCGGAACGCTCTGTCAACGCAAGACGGATTTCCTGCAGCAGCATCCGCAGTCCACGATTACGGTGAAGGCCTGGGGTACGGGAAAGGAATTGACGATCCCGGCCGATCGAAGTCCCTCTCATGGAGACGAATCCTATTTTTTCGACGAAGACGGGACACTGGTCGGGACACTCTTCACATTTTCCACCGGCCTCGACTTGGCTCCTTACTCGGTGCTCCGACACACTCTGACGCTTCTCAAACCGACGCTGGAGTTCTATCTGAACGTCGCAAACTTTTCAGGGAAGTCCAACATGGATTCCAGCTCCCTGTATGAAACCGGGGACGAAAAAACGACGACCCAATACCTCGTGATCAGTGCGCATGAGCATCCGACGTTGCTTCAAGCCTCCGTCACCATTGATCCCTATGTCCGGCTGTTTTCTCCTTATCGGCGGGAATTCCTAGATCGACTGCGACAGCCGGTCGGCCGCAAGGCGGGCCAACAAGTTGACAGCCAGGGAGCCGAAGATAAAGAGCCCTTCCCTTCCCTCCAGCAGTTCGCCAGGGGCCAGATGGCCCAATTGTCGTACTGCGGCGCCCAGCAGTACGAGATTGCGGCCGATGCCTACCGCAAATCCATTGCCAGCGGATTTAACAATAAAGTCTGGTTGGCTGAAGCTCACCACAAGTATGGACAGTCATTATTCGGACTGGGACAGTACGAGAAGGCGAAAGCGGAAATGCTCCAGTCGTTGGCCATCAGGCCCAACACGCCGGAGATTCTGAACAATCTCGGCTCCGCGCAGCTGAAGCTGGGTGAGAAGGAAGCGGCATTGGCTTCGTTTGAAAAAGCCGTCATGCTCCGTCCGAACTATGCCATTGCCCGCTTTAATCTGGCCGAAGCGATTGAACTGACGAATCCGAAACGCGCCGTCAGCGAGTACGAGACGTACCTCGCCCTCGTCGAAGGCATCCCGGACGAAGCCGACCGTATCGCGTTAGTCGAACAACGCATCAAAAAACTCAAGCATGAATAGGACAGATTCCGAATGGAGAACGGATCACAACGGAACGGATCGGCGGCACTACCGGCGGATTTTTTCTTCTTGTTCTTGAAGCGTCTTGCACGCGATGCAGAGCGTCGTGACGGGGCGGGCCTTTAATCGCTGATACGGAATCTCCTCTTCGCAGCGTTCACAGATGCCATAGATATTCTTCTTCAACCGGTCCAGCGCTTCGTCGATCTTCTTGAGCAGCTTCTGCTCCCGTTCCTTGATCCGCATCGAGAAATTCTGATCGACTTCGGCGGAGGCCTGATCACTCACGTCGGGAAACGCTTCCGGCCCCTCGCGTTTCGTGAGTCCCTCCCCTGCTTCATCGAGGATCGCTTGACGTTGTTTTTGAAGATCACGCCTGATGGCGCTGTATTTTCCGCCGGCGGGCGATGGCCTGGTGGCTCGTTTTGTGGCGACTGAACTCGTTGCGGTGCGTGTCCCGCGCTTGGCTGAGGCCCGTGCTTTCATTTCTCACCAGTCAAAGTAGGGTAAGCCGCTGAATGAGGGTGGAACTATAGCAGGGGGTCGGAAAGAGGGTCAATGGAGGAAAAGGGCTTTTTACTATAAGTCTCGACGCCCTTCGATGGATTTGAGGAGTGTGACTTCATCGGCATATTCGATATCCATTCCCACTGGAATGCCGTACGCAATCCGGGACACACGGACACCGAAAGGCTTGAGCTGATTCGTCAAGTAAATGGCGGTGGCTTCGCCCTCGATCGTGGGATTGGTGGCCAGAATGACTTCCTGGACCCCGCCAAGCTTGACGCGGTCGATGAGTTCCTCCGCACGAATGTCGGACGGCCCAACGCCATCCAGGGGCGAAAGCGCACCAAGCAAGACGTGGTAGAGGCCGCGGTAGGCGCCAGCGCGCTCGATGGCATAGAGTGTACTCGGTTCTTCCACAACAAGAATTCTGGTCTGATCTCTCTTGGGATCCAAGCAATATTCGCAGAGGTCTCCCTCGGCAATATTCCGGCATTGACGACAGAACGACAAACCGTCTTTGACGGCGCGAATGGCCTCCGCCAACCGCAACGCATCTTCCCGATCGGCCTTCAGGACATGAAACGCTAAGCGCTGCGCGGTCTTCTGCCCAATGCCGGGCAGACGGACCAGCTCGCGAACGAGCCGGGCGAGTAAACCTTGTTGGTCAACAGCCATCGACGGTTCCTAGAACAGACCGGGAATGTTCATGCCGCCCGTGACGGATTTCATGTGATCGGCCATCATCTGGCGGGCTTTCTTCAAGGCATCATTCGAGGCTGCCAGGACTACATCCTGCAGCATTTCAGCATCACCGCTCTTGACGGCGTCGGGATCGATGAGGATGTTCACAATCTCCATCGCGCCGTTCGCCGTTACCGTCACCACTCCGCCGCCGGCTGTCCCCGTGACCGTCTTGGTGGCAGCTTCTTCTTGCAGTTTGGCCATTTGTGCCTGCATCGCCTGGGCCTGCTTCATGATGTTCGCCATGTTGCCCAAAGGATTTTTCATTCCTGCACCTCTTTGTGATTCGAGATGGTCCTGACGTCGGCGAGTTCGGCCCCGAAGATTTCCAGCGCCTGCTTCACCATCGGATGCGCTTTCGCTTGTTCAAAAAGCACCATTTTCTTTTCCTGCTCTTTTGCCGCCCTCACCTGCGCCATCGTCGGACCAGGCGGGTCAGCTTCCGTCAATTCGACGATACGGAGCCGAACCGGCTGACTGCTCAGACGCTCGCACAACGACGCCAGCGCGTGGATATTGTCCGCTTTCTCCAGCATCCCGCGCGCGACGGTCGCCTGTTTGGCAAATCCGATCGTGACGAGATTTCCCTCGATCGAGACCAGCCGTCCCATTTCGAGAAATGGGGCGATGTTCGGAAACAAATGGCCGACTTCTTCCTGAAACTGCTCCCAATTCAGCACGACCGCTTGCGGCGCACGAGGAGCCGCCGCCGATGACTGGCTCTTGGCCTTTGCCGGCTCCGCGGCGGCTGAGGGCACAGGTTGAACCACAGTCTTTCCGCTTACCTTGGGCACAGGACTGGATGAAGGTGTCGATTGGGGCGGAGCCGCGGTTGAGCGAGACGGCGGCGCGGGAAGTGGTGGAGGCGCTTTATCGGTTCGAGCAGAAGTCGGTTGCGGCGGCCGTTCCGAGGGTGTGGCTCGAATCGGCTGATTAGCTCTTCCGGACTCCTGGCGCAGCAGACGTGTGGCTTTCACCGCTGCTGTTTCCAGTACAAACCTGGGATGGGCACTGAAGCGAAGAGCATCTTCAGCCTGGGTAAACAGAACAAAAATTTCTTGGATCTGCTCCGGCGTTAGCGAACCCTTGTCGGCCACTAATTGCGAGAGATCGTCGGAAGAGGCCTCGATCAACCCCGGCCATTCTTGTCGTGAGGTAACAGAGACGACGAGCAAATTGCGCAGACATTCCACGACATCGGCACAGTAGGCCCGCAGGTCGTGTCCCTGATCCAACAACTGTGCCAGCACACGCAACGCCGCCGCACTGTCCTGCCCAGTGATCGCCTGGATCATGGCTCGCAGCAACTCTTGAGGTACCGCACCCAACAATGCTTCGAGGTCTGTATGCACGATCGATTTACCGCCAAACGCGACGGCCTGATCGAGCAGGCTCAACGCATCACGCATGCTGCCTTCGCTCGCCCTGGCCAAGGCCGTCAGGCTTCGATCTTCGATTGTGATCCCGTCTTGCTTTGCCACGTGACGCAGGCGCTCGATGATTTCCGCTTTGGCGATCCGGCGGAAATTGTAATGCTGACAACGGGACAGAATCGTTGCAGGAATTTTGTGAATCTCCGTTGTCGCAAAAACGAACACGACGTGGGGAGGCGGCTCTTCCAGCGTCTTCAGCAACGCGTTGAAGGCCGAATTCGAAAGCATGTGGACTTCGTCAATGATATAGACGCGGTACGTGCCTTTGAACGGCGTGAATTTGACATTTTCGCGGATCTCACGGACGTCGTCCACGCTCGTATTGGAGGCGCCATCGATCTCGATCACATCGACCGATGTCCCCTGTGTGATCTCCTGGCAATTGACGCATGTTGAGCAGGGCGTACCGGTCGGTCCCTGCTCGCAGTTGAGCGCCTTTGCAAGAATCCTCGCGACGGTGGTCTTCCCGACACCACGCGTACCGGAAAACAAATAGGCTTGGGCAATGCGCTTCGTCGTGATGGAATTGACGAGCGTCTGCACGACGTGAGGCTGGCCGATCACGTCGTCGAACGTCCCGGGCCGGTACTTTCTGGCAGAAACTTGATAATCCATTGAGAATCGTAACTTCTTTTACACTACTGGGTGTTTACACCGGTATCCCAACAAGGCCGCAGGGACTGAGACCTCCGAGGCGTACGTTTTGCGGTACGTCGAGGAGGCCGAAGGACCGAGAACGATGTTGGGAGCCTGTTTCAACATCCTGAAAAGCGGGGCCAGGTGATCCTGCGGCACCCAGAACTGATTGCTTACCGTTGCTTCCTTCCGGACCTGGCGGGGTTCACAGGGTTCTGTTGCACAGGGCCCAGCCCCTTAATCACGTAATCCCTATCAACTCGTCACAATATTCGGCCTTGCGGTCGAGCAAACTTGGTTTGGCCTTCAAACTCGGCACTCAATCTTCAACATTCATTACTGTGTGTATGGCGGAGAGGGTGGGATTCGAACCCACGGTCCCGTTGCCGGGACGCATGCTTTCCAAGCATGTCGATTCGTCCACTCTCGCACCTCTCCGCGACACTTGTCAAAAAGCGGATCTTAGCACGCACTCCTAGGAGCGGCAAGGCGCCGGTTTGACCCTCACGCAGCGCTTTTCTATACTGCCAGAAATCGGAGGAGGTGCAGGCAATGAAGATCATCGTTGGGCTGGTCATCGTTCTTGTGCTGCTCATCGTCGGCCTCCTCTCGCTGCCATTTCTCGTTGATCTTGCCTCCTATCAAGACCAGTACAAGCCTCTCATTGAAGATGCCCTCAACCGCAAGATCCAATTGCAGAGCATCAGACTGATGGTCTGGCCCCGCATCGGAGCTCGCGTGGCCGGATTCATCGTCCTTGATGACCGCTCGTTCAGCGAAAGCCCCTTTGCCTCCTTGAGTTCGCTCGACGTGGGCGTGAAGCTCATGCCCCTGCTCGGCGGTACGATCGAAGTTGAAGAGATCACCTTGCGTAAGCCGGTCATCGCGGTTATCAAGAACAAGGCCGGCGTTCTGAACATCTCTACATTCGGACCGAAAACGGCAGCTCAACCGACCGTCCCTCGGCCGGAGTCTCCGCCGCAACAAGGCGATCCGCTGCAAGCCCTGGCGCTGCTGGCTGTCGATCGCGTCTCGATCGACGGCGGGCAGCTGACCTATCGCGACCTCTCAACCACTCCGGCAACGGAATATCAGATCCAAAATCTCGATCTTCTGTTGAAGTCCGTCCATCTCGGCGAAATGCCGACACTTCACTTGGGCGCGACCGTCCAGCCGTACAATCTACCTGTGACACTTGATGGCAGCTTCGGACCACTTGTTCAGACTCTTGAAGTGAAGCAGTACGATTTTACGTTGGGGCTGGGAAAGATTGCACTCGCGCTGAGAGGCGCGCTAACCGGTGGGCAACTGGACGCGGCGCTGTCATCTCCATCAATCAACACGGCCGACTTACCCATCGAGTTGCCGTTGACTAAGCCAGTGGAGTTCAGAGACTTCCGCGTCGTCGCGAAAGCTCCCTATCCGCTCAAGCAGGGCGCCTCTGCGATGGAATTGGCGGATGTGACAGATCTCGGCCTGAATGTGGCGTTGGGCAACTCATCGCTGAACGTTAAAGGCACAGTCCTCGGTGGCCATGCGAAGGTGAAGATCACGTCACTGTCGGTGAATACGGCAGACCTCCCCATCGACACAGGGTTGAAGAAGCCCGTCGACGTGAAAAATCTGGAAGTAAACGCGGATCTCAAAGGACAAGACGCTCGGCTCTCCAATCTTTCCTTTCAATTATTCAACGGCCAGGCGAAAGCACAGGGAGGAATGTCGATAGGCTCTGCCGCGCCACCCTTCAACGGCAAGATCACGATTCAGGGAATACAACTTCGACCGGCGCTCGAAGCTATCAGCCCAGACAGCAAACTGTCGATGAGCGGAACGGCGGCAGCGGATATCGCGATTGCAGGCCGGGGCTTCTCCATGCCCGATTTGACGAAAGCACTGGAAGGACCGGGGCACCTCGAAGTCAAAGACGGGAAGATCGACGGAGTGAATCTCCTGGGAGAAGCGATCGTGCTTCTAAAGATTGCGGGTATCTCTCTCGATCAAGCCAAAGCCACAGCCTTCTCGACTATCGAGACCGATTTCATGATCAAGCAAGGCATCGTGAACGTGCAGAAGCTCTTGATGGACAGTCACGATTTTCAGGCGACCGGCAATGGGACGGTCGGGTTCGATCAAACCTTGAATCTCGCCATGAACATGAATCTCTCCCAGGGATTGAGTCAGAGAATCGCGGGCTCATCTCCAGTGGCTAAGTTGGCGTTAAAAGATGGACGGATGAGATTACCGCTCCTCATCACGGGAACGGTGCAGAATCCATCGTATGGACTAGACGCTAAAAGCCTCACTGGTAAGGTTCAGGAACAGGTTCAAGAGAAAGTCAAAGGCGCCGTTGAGGGACTCTTGCAAGGCACGACCAAACCCAGCGATCTGAAGAAGGAAGGCGACGACCTGTTGAAAGGACTGCTGGGACGCTAAGCAATCTCTCCCCGCTATGCCCTCTCACACAGCCCACCATCTGCCAGGCAGACCATTCTTCCAGCCTGACTGTTTGCAAACCACACAGACAACGCGACTCAGCATGGAATTCACTGGGGTCTTCATCCTAGGGCATCAACTTTGCTGATTCTCTCGAGCACACGGTCGAATTTTCATGATTGCCAAGCTCTGTCTATTAAGTTATACGGTGTTCCTCATCCGAACAAACGGTTCTTCGCAATTCAGACCATCGGCCGGCAGCACTGATTTATGTACACGGAGGGTGGGATGCAGAGAGGGTTTGGGATTTGTAGGTTCCTGGTCATTGCGCTCTTCTTGGGACTCAGTGTGAATGTCGCAGCACAGACCGATCCTAATGTTCAGGCACCGACACCGCTCGACATCGTGACGTTGAAGGACGGCAGTGTCATCTACGGCGAAGTTCTCGAAATGGCCGGTGGAATCCTCTTTCTCAAAAATCCCTCGAGCCCGGATAACATGATCAAACTTAAATGGGAAGACGTGACACAGCTCTCGGTCAACCATCCGATTCCCTTTCATCTCAAGGACGGTACGATTCTCAACGGTACGGCGACCGCGGGACAGGACGAAATGTTGAACATTCAAGTGGATGTCCTCAAGGGATCGCTGGCAGTGCCGATGAGTTCCGTGAAATCAGTCAATCCATTGGTCCAACCGCCGGTGATCTATATTGGAAGTCTTAGCGGCGGCTATTCGCAAACGACGGGGAATAGCCATTTACGAAACGCCAGCCTGCTCGGTGAACTGGTCGCGCGAAGCGAGCAGTTGCGACTCACGATGAACGTTCGTTATGTCTACGGCGACGACGCCGGCTCGCTCATCACCCGGAACGCACGGGGCACGATCAAGCTGGACTTCTTCATCACCAAACGGTTTTTCTGGTTCGCCTCGGCCTACTTTGAAAACGATGTATTCCAAGACCTCAAGTTGCGAACGGCACTCGCCAGTGGTCCCGGCTACCAGTGGGTCGATCGGGAAGATTTTTCGGGGCTCTTGAAGGACATGACCTTTTACACGGAGGTCGGCTTGGCCTATTTCAACGAAGATTTTAACGTCGCGGGCGACCAGTCGAGTGTTCGGGCTCGCATCTCCTTGAAGTTGTATTGGCCGATGTTAGACGATCGCATTACGGTCTATCACTTGAGCGAACTTTTCCCGTCCCTCCAGAATACGTCCAACTACTTTCTCACGATGGACAACGGAGTTCGTTTCAAGATCTGGGACGGATTCGTCAGCAGCTTCCAAATCACCACACGATACAACAGCCAGCCGGCAGCCGGGACCGGCGATACCGATAATCTGTATCTCATCACTCTTGGGTACGCTCTCGACACGACCAGGAAACGCTAGACGGCTAACATCACCCTTCTCCCACAGGAGGATTTATGCTGAAAGAGTTTAAAGAATTTGCCATGAAGGGCAATGTCCTTGACATGGCGATCGGTGTGATCATCGGCGGGGCGTTTGGGAAGATCGTCACATCACTTGTCAGCGACGTGCTGATGCCGCCTATTGGTTTGCTCATGGGCAAAGTTGATTTCTCCAGTCTATTTCTCAATCTCTCGACCACGTCCCAGCCGTCCCTCGCTGCGGCCAAGGCGTCGGGGACACCGACAATCAATTACGGTGTCTTTCTGCAGACGGTGTTTGATTTCATCATCATCGCATTCGTGATCTTCCTGTTGGTGAAGCAGGTGAACCGGCTGAAGAAACCGGACGCACCAACGGTGCCGACCACGAAAGACTGTCCACTGTGCTTGTCGACCATTCCAATCAAGGCCACGAAGTGCGCACACTGCACATCTCCTGTATGAACGAACCGGTCTACAAACCAGAGTTGAGGAGAAAATGATGTTGAAGTTCCTCAAACCCACAACACTCGGCGCGATGGCATTCATCGGCTACGCGGACACTTAGCCGGTGATGCCGAACACGACCAATGCGGGCCGGGCAAAGGACCGGCGAGTCGAAGTTCGCGTCACGAAGTAAGCTGGACGCCCGGTTACAGTTTACAGAGCTGTTGCTCCGAGGCTCCGGGATTGGCATGGCCGGGAACGGTCGCGAGGATCTTATAGTGGCCTAGGCCCAATTCCTTCCCGTACGCTTCACCCACCAAGACATCCTGGACGTGTTGGTGGTCTGAGGCGCGAAACACCGACTTGCCTTCTTTCAACCCGTCAAATTCATGACCTTCAAGTGCCTTGATCAATGCGCCCGTATCCGTACTGCCGGCTCGCTGAATCGCTTCAAGAATTTGCGTCATCGCGGCATAGCCCAGATAGCAGCGTGACGTCGGTGTATGGTTGTACTTGTCGATGACCCCTTGAATGAAACGCTTGGAGCTTTCCGTATTGATCTTGGGGTCCCAGATGAGCCCCCAGATCCCCGCATTGCCGGCGTAGCCGAGCGGCCGGCCGATCTGCTCGCCGCCGATCAGGCCTCCGATGCCGATTTTCTCTTTGGCCAATTCAAGCTTGGCATACCCTTTGAGCGCATTGACGAGATCCCATCCATACACATTCAAGATGATCGCGGTCGGCTCCTTCGCTTTGGCCGCCGTCAGCGCCGACGCAAAATCCGTCGAGCCAAACGGGGTCAGAGCCTCACCGACAATTTCGACCTTGTGCGCTTGCGCGGCGTCGACCAGCGCTTGCGCGGAAGATTTTCCATCGACTGTGGAAGCCGTAATCATGTACCAACGGGTGCCGTAGGCCTTGACGAGATAGGGAACGACGGCCTGCGCCAACATGCGTGCGTTCGGCATGAACACGAAGGTGTGCGAGTTGCAAGCGGCACCGGTTAACTCTGGCATGTGGGAGCCCGTGACCATGAACAGTTTGTTTTCTTTCTGCGCGAGGGCGCTCACGGCGAGGGCACAATCACCGTTGAACGTACCCATCAGCACGTCGACCCGATCTTCCTTAATAAATTTGGTCGCTACCTTGACAGCCTGCTCAGGATTCGAGGCGTCATCGGCCTCGAGAATCGCCACTGGCCGCCCCAGCACGCCGCCTTTCTTATTGAACAGATCGACCGCCACGTTGGCTCCGTGCACATCATGGATCGAGGACGTTTTGTAGGGGCTGGACAACGGATCGAGGATGCCGATCTTAATCGGGTCGTCGGCGTAGGCCACTCGAATGAGGGGACCAAGATTCAACCCGTAGCTTGCCAAGTTCCCAAGAGCCAACGAGCCGCCGGTGATCGCGGTCAACTGCAAAAAGCGCCTGCGTGAGATGCCGTTCATGGTCCGAGCCTCCTCTAGGTGTTGATCACAATATGGTCCTTGTCGTCTTTTCGACGCGCTAATGATTTCACAGTTTGCAGGTGCGCCTCAAGTTTCCCGTAAGGAAACCGTAGGTTCTTTGACCTCTTCGATGAACTCGTATGATAGACTTTGAGATGCCGTACGGAGGCCAGGAGAGCTAATCCGAAGCGCTTTACTCCAAACTGAACCTTCTCTTTTAACTATATTGATCTTCCGTATAGACCTGTTTGATCGACCAAAACACGGCCTCCTTGAGTTTTTTGATCTGCGGGTCCGGCGGGTCGTTCCGAATTTTTTGAAGTTTCTTGTCCAGATCAAACAACGGCTTCACCGACCGTCGGTCCGGGACTCTACCGAGCGCCCAAGCGACTTCGGTCTGGACGGTAATGTCGACACCAGGGGCATCCAGCATTTCCAACAGCGGAGGTACCACGGACGAATCACTGTGCGTGTTCCCTATGTCGCCCAGCCCTTTGGCTGCCGCGGCTTGCAGGTCGACCTGTTTGGAATGTTTCAAGATGTCCACGAGGATGGGAATACCCTCTTTCCCCATGCCTCCCAGCGCAACGGCGGCCTCCTTGGAAAGGTTCTTGTCCTTGAGTGCCGCCTTGAGCTGGGGCAACGCCTCGTCCGCTTGCATTTCTGCCAACAGCGAAATGATCTTGATTTTTCGCATCTGCGGCGTATCCGTCGCATCCAACAGTTTCAGTAGTCGATCCGGGTGGCCCCATTCAGCAGCCAAGAGCACAGGAAAATCATATTGCTCGAGCTTCTCACGCAATTTGGACATGGCATAGGCGCCGGGATCGCCGGCATTACCAGACTGAGCAGCCGTCGCCGCATCCTCGAAATCAGTCCTCACCTCCTTTTGCCACTTGATCTTCGTCTCCCCCAGGAGATAGGTCAGCTGACAAGCCGGCCCTTTCCAGAGGCGGGACGGCGCGTCAGGTAGATCCGCATCGCCACCCGCAGCCGTCGTGCCTTCCCACGTTTTGCGCTGTTCGCACTTGATCTTGAAGGTCGCATCATGCGGCTTGCTCGCCTCACGTACTATGGTATAGCCCAATTCACCCATTCGGCGTGATGCAACTTCCGCGAACGGAACCGCATCGGCGGTACCCTTGTCGGTCAATGCAATCGCCTCGACGAGGACCGTTTGAATCTTCTCGAGCTGAGCTTTCTGTTCGGCAGAGAGGTAATCGCGATAGGCCCAGGCGGGAAGAGAAAGCAAGGCGGGGACAACCAAAGCCAGGGTTGAAAGCAGCAGGGCAACGTGCATGACGGACCTCCTCGTCTCCACACTGGCGATACAACTACGTATGATTCGTTCATTATACTGACCATGCTCGTTCCAGGCTACCATTCACCGTTCTGTGGGTATCTCGTCGCCCGTTCCAAGGAGCCTGACATGGCCACAGGTGATATGGCTCGCTTGCCTCACCATCCCCGCAGGAGTATGGGTTGACAGTAGGACGCATCCGACGGTACAAAATAGCAACCGCAACTTGTCTTTTCGCTTGTTTGCTGTCTCTGCTGGAATCTTGTCCAGCGATCCCCGCCGTGCGAGAGTGGCGGAACTGGCAGACGCGCGAGACTTAGGATCTCGTGGGCAACCGTGGGGGTTCAAGTCCCCCCTCTCGCACCAGCTCAAGATGAGCACGGAAGACGTTTTCGTGCCGATACATACAAAGGAAACTCGCGATAGATGAAAATGGAAGTCACGGAGCTCGGCCCCATGAAACGGGCCCTGAAAATCGAGGTGCCGGTCGAGGAAGTCGCGCAACGGTTTGTGCGGGCCTATAAGGAACTGAATCGGCAAGTTCGTGTGCCGGGTTTTCGGCCCGGCAAGGCGCCGCAGGCCTTGCTCGAACAGCGCTATGCCAAGGCCGTGGAAGAAGACGTCGTTCGCAGTCTCGTCCCCGATTTTTACGACCGAGCCGTCCGTCAAGCTGGTATCTCTCCCGTCCAGGTCGAGATTCCTCCGTTAGAACGGGTCAAGATCAAGAGAGACGCGCCGTTCACCTTCACGGCCACAGTCGAGATCAAACCCAACATCGAGCTTCGAGATTACAAGGCTCCCAATCCCATTTCGTTAAAGCCGGACAAACGCACCGTGACCGACGAGCAAGTGACGAAGGGCATGGAGGTGCTCCGCGAACAACATGCGCGACTCGACGCACCGCCAACCGGCCACAAAGCGGCGGAAGGTGACTTTGTCATCTTGACGCTGGAGGGGTTCCTCGATGGGCAGCCGCTCGAAGGCAGCAAGAAAGCCAACCACCTGCACAAAGTCGGATCAAACATGACGGTGTTAGGCTTGGACATCGACCAACACATCCTGGGTAAAGCCGAAGGCGAAGCGGTCGAAATTTCTCAGCCTTATCCTGCGAGCCATCCGGATACTCGGGTCGCAGGAAAGACCGTCACGTTTACGGTGCTGTTGAACGCCGTAAAAATTAAGAAGCTCCCGGATCTGGATGATGAATTTGCCAAAGATTGCGGTTCCTACGGCTCCCTGGCCGAACTCCAAAGCAAGTTGCGCGGTGAAATGGAAAAAGCGCTCAAACGCGAGATCGAGGACACCTATAAAGACACGATCGTGAAGCGCTTAGTTGAGACCCATCACTTCGAACTCCCTGACACGCTCGTGGAGCGTGAATTGGAAGCCATCATCCGCCAGCACATGCAACAACGCCAGCGGCGGGCCGGTGCCGAAGGCGCTTCGGCACTCGAAACTGAAGACCTCACCAAGCTTCGCCAAGAGAATCGAGATGAAGCGGCCCGGAGGGTCAAGGTCGGCCTGATTTTAGAGGCTGTCGCCGAGAAAGAGAATTTGACCGTTTCGCAGGAAGACTTGAATAACGAAGTTCATCGGCTAGCGACCCAACTGAATATCCCGCAGGCGGACCTCGTCAAGATGATCCAGGCGGGTGGGCGGGATTCGATCGAAGAACTACGGGCCCGCATCTTGGCTGAAAAGTCCCTCGATTTCGTCTATCGTAGTGCGGTGATTCAAGGATAGCTTCGGAGACAAGCAGCGTTTATCTGACGGTTTCGCTTTCGCTGAAAGGAAGAACTTGGATGCTAGTTCCCATTGTCATTGAGCAAACCAACCGCGGCGAACGGGCTTACGACATCTATTCGCGCCTCCTCAAAGATCGCATTATTTTCTTGGGCGCTCCGATCGACGATATTTTTGCCAACTTGGTCATTGCCCAATTGTTGTTCTTGGAGGCCGAGGACCCTGAGAAAGATATCAATCTTTACGTGAATTCGCCGGGCGGAAGCGTCACGGCCGGCCTCGGTATTTATGACACGATGCAGTATGTGAAGCCGCCCATCAATACGATCTGCCTCGGCCAAGCCGCCAGCATGGGCGCCTTGCTACTGACCGCAGGAACCAAAGGCAAACGCTTCGCGCTGCCCAACGCCCGCGTCATGATTCATCAGCCGTTAGGCGGCTTCCAGGGCCAAGCAACCGAGATCGACATTCATGCCAGAGAAATTTTGAAGATCCGTGAACGCCTGAACGAGATCATGGCCAAGCATACGGGACAGCCGATCGAGAAGATCGCGCACGATACCGAGCGGGACTACTTCATGTCCGGCGAAGAGGCGAAGCGGTACGGGTTGATCGACGAGGTGATCACACGGGCACCTAAAACGCTGAAAGCGGTGGGCAGTTCCGATAGAGACGGGGCCAAAGACAAGTAACACAGGAGGGCGCATGGCCAAGCAGGAAAAGATGGATCGACATCTTCGGTGCTCGTTCTGCGGGAAAAGCCGCGACGAAGTCCGCAAGTTGATTGCCGGACCTACCGTGTATATCTGCGACGAATGCGTCAATTTGTGCAACGACATCATCGCAGAGGATTGGGAGGAGGCCAAGGAAGAGATTTCCTCGAAGCTGAAGAAACCCTCCGAAATCAAACATCACCTCGATCAATATGTCGTCGGACAGGAACGGGCCAAGCGCATTCTCTCCGTTGCCGTGCACAATCACTACAAACGCATCTCGGCCAAGGAAAAAGACGTTGACGACGTCGAGCTCCAAAAGGGCAACATCCTCATGGTCGGCCCGACGGGAACCGGCAAAACACTTTTGGCACAGACCTTGGCAAAGTATTTGGATGTGCCGTTCACACTCGCCGACGCCACGACTCTGACCGAAGCCGGATATGTCGGGGAAGACGTCGAAAACATCATCCTCAAGCTGTTGCAAGCCTCGGACTACGACGTCGAGCGGGCTGAACGCGGCATCGTCTATATCGATGAGATCGACAAGATCAGCCGCAAGAGCGATAGCCCTTCCATTACACGCGACGTGTCAGGCGAAGGAGTCCAGCAGGCGCTGCTGAAACTGATCGAAGGCACCGTGGCCAACGTGCCGCCCCAAGGCGGACGCAAACATCCCCATCAGGAATTCATCCAGGTAAACACAAGCAACATCCTGTTCATTTGCGGTGGAGCCTTCGTCGGACTGGAACAGATCATCGAGCAACGGTTGAACCGAAAGGCCATGGGATTTGGTGCGGAAATTCGCGGACGTGCCGACGTGCGGCTAGGCGAATTATTCGAACGGGTTCAGCCGGAAGATTTTCTGAAATACGGCTTGATTCCGGAATTTATCGGACGCTTACCCGTCGTCGCCACCTTGGATGAACTCGACGAACGCGCCCTGGTGAAGATTCTGACCGAGCCGCGAAATGCCTTGACCAAGCAGTACGAAAAGCTTCTCTCCTTCGAGAAAGTGAAGCTCAAATTCACCGAGGGTGCATTGGGCGCCGTCGCTCGGAAAGCTTTTACCCAGAAAACCGGTGCCAGGGGTCTGCGCGCAATTCTGGAAGAGGTCATGCTGGATGTAATGTATGACGCGCCTTCGCAAAAGCAGATCAAAGAAGTGCTGATCACCGAAGACGCCATTCTGGGCAAACATCCTCCCATCCGTATCTTTGAACAGGACAAAGATATCAAGACCGCATAATCACTGAAATATCATGCGCTTGCGCTTAACTGGCCAGGCCTTATGCCTGGCCAGTTCTATATGCGCAAGAGCTGATCTACCCTTGCCCCAGGCGTTGCCAGGCCCCCGAGTCTAAACCCCTAAGAGTGACGCCACCCATCCGAGAGAAAAGTCTCCGCTTTTTCTCGACAAGGTGAAACACTGCGCTATACTTGCGAAGTGACCGTGTACGGGAGGACGTGTGAAATATTCGGTGGTTTCAAGCCTTCGGCATAAGGGCAAGGCGATCGAGCTCGACTCGGCCCGGGAGATCATTACGCTTATCGGGATCAACGGTGAGCCGATGGGCAACCTGTCGTGGGATTTCGTTATCGACCAGATACTCGCTTACCGGAAACCACCCGCTTCGAGAGAGGCCAGAACAGAACCTCGCATCACCTTGTCGTTCCGCGTGAAATACAAGACTCCTGAAGGCCAGCAGTTTGAGAGCCGGGCGGGAGGCATCGGCGGCGGCGGCCTCTTTATCGAAAGCCAGTCGCCGCTCTCGGTCGGCACTAAACTCTCTCTTGAATTTTCGCTCCCCGAGCGTCCCAACGAATGGCTACCCGCGAAGGGCGTGGTCGCCTGGGTGTGTCCGAAAGCGGATCAATACACGTTCAGTCCCGGCATGGGCGTGCGATTCACCGACATCACTGCGGATATTCGAAATCGCGTGCTGGACCTAGTGAAATCGTTGCAGCAAATCGGCCAGCCAGCTGCATGAGCAGGATGAAGACAGCGCATTGCACCGCATCGTCCCCCGAGTGAGTATTACAGCATGAAATTTTCAGTCACCACGACGCCCGGGCATGAGGGGAAAATCCTCGAGGTCAACACGAACCACGAAGTGATCACCATCTATGGTTCGAACGGAGCACTGCTCGGGGCCATCTCCTGGAAAGACATCATCGAGCGGATCATCACCAGCGATGACGACGTCCGGTTCGCCCATGCACGCGCGCATGCGCGCGCACCGTTGGCGGTCAAGGTGAAGTACACGACACCGGAAGGGAAGCAGTTCGACAGTCTGACGGGAGGCATCGGCGGCGGTGGGCTCTTCATCGAGAGCAGTCAACCCTTGGCACCCGGCACGGAGCTCGCGGTGGAATTTGCCCTTCCTGATCGGCCCTGGGAAAAGCATAAGGCGAAAGCTAAGGTAGCCTGGACCCGCAATAAGCCGGAACGCTTCCTGTTGTTCCCCGGTATGGGTGTCCAATTCCTCGATATCGACGAGAAGTCCCGCTGTGAGCTCGTTGAACTCGTCGCCGCGCTCAATCGCTCCCGTGTAACGACTTAAGTTCTGCCTCGATCCATCGCCTAACCCCTTTGTCCCGATCCCTCTTCAATGCCTCTTGCAGCACCGACCGGGTTTCGGCGCCGCCCAACTCCCCCAGGTGGTAGGCAGCTTCCGCACGCACGGCAGGCGACGAATCGTGCGCCAACCGCTTGTGTATTTCGGTTCGCACCTGAGAATTGCCCGGCGCGCCTTCCAACACAGCCACTGCGCCCTGTCTGACCTCTGTGTCAGGATCGTGTAACGCCGGCAGGAGTTGCGGCACCCAGTGACTGGTATCGCTTTGCAGCAGTGCTCGAATGGCGGCCCGTCTGACGTGCACGTCGGAAGCCTGCACCAGGCTCACTACCGGTTTGAGTTGAGAAGACAACGGTTCGAGCTCTGCAATGGCCATCGCCGCGGCCTGCTTGACCCTCTCCTCGGGATCTTCGAGTGCACGGCTCAGTGCGGCAAGGACTGTCACATTCGAAGCGGTACCGATCCGACCTAGCGCCTGGGCGGCGGCAACACGGACGACAGGAAGCGGATCGGTCAGGAGCGGCAAGACTGACGCGACCGCCGATTGGTCGCCGATTTTCCCCAACGATTCGGCAGCAGTCCGTCTAACCTCAGCGCTCTCATCGTGCAGCAATGAGATCACGATCGCGGTGGTCCGATCGACAGAAGGTGCAGCTGCTTCCTGGAAACAACCAAGCAGCAAGAAGAACAAGGGAAAGAGAGCAGTCAAATGAGAAGGCCGCAATGAAACAGTTTGGTCGGCAGGGTAGCAGAGCACAGTTAGGCCGGTTTCTGTGGCTCTTCCTGAACGGCAGGCAGTTCCTTCGCCGCCTCGATGGATTGCTGGATTTCCTTCTGCGCCGCATCCATTTCGGCTTGGATCGTCCGCATTTCGGGATCGACGGAATTCCGGACGTCAGCTACAGCTTGCTTGAACGTGCGCAGCGCATCACCGAGCCCTTCACCCAGGCTCTGCATGTCAGCGGGCGACACTCCGCTGCCTGGTTGTGAGGCCTGGGCCTTTAACGCCGCTTGTTGCGCCTGCACACGGGCCACGGCGTCTTTATTGACCACTGCCGAAGGACGTTTCGCTTGGGGTTTCTGCTGGGCGCCGGGCGGAAGAGGAGGATACTGTCCTCGCGTCATCGGTGTCGGTGCGGCAGCGCGTTCCTCCATGGTTGGAGGCGCCTGACCGGGCAATGTGGTTTGCACCGTCGCAACTTTTTGGCGAGGCGCCTGAGGTCCCATATTGTACATCGAGGCGGCCGTCGTGCCAGGCGTCAGCTCCGGACCTGGTGTATAGGGAGCTGTCGGTTTGGGGGCGGCGGCAGGCGGCGAAGCAACCGTGGGAGCCGCCTGTGGCTGCTGCACCGGAGCCTGTGCCTGCACTTGAGCGGGAGGCGACTGAATGGCCTCTGGCGGAGCGGCATCAGGCTGCGGGATGTCATGAACTTCTTTCTTGAATCCTTTCAGTGCCTTGCCGACTCCTTCTCCGATTTGCGGAAGCTTGCCTGCGCCAAAAATGATGAGCACGATGGCCAAAATAATGATCAGTTCTGATATGCCCATCGTCCCAAACATGTCTGATTCCTTTCCTAATGGCGCTGGGTAACCAACAGTCACTCTATAGGGCGGTCCCCGAGACTGTCAAGGAATGGAAGGCCCGGAAGACTACAGCAGAGCCGAGAGTTCGCGTTGCAGCGGCAGGCCAAATACGAGCGCGTCGCGCTCCGTGAGAAACACATCCAACTCGCTTCGGATGCCGAACTCGCCGGGCAGATAGACGCCCGGCTCTATTGAAAAACACGTGCGAGGCATCAGCCGTCTCGTGTCCTGTGTTTCAAGACCATCGATGTTGGCTCCGTTGCCGTGAACCTCTTCGCCGATCGAGTGACCGGTGCGATGGACGAACTGCTCGCCATAGCCGGCTGCTTGGATCACCCTGCGACAAGCCGCATCAACTTCGTACCCGAATGGACGCTGTCCGGCCTGCATTTGCGCACGCACGAACTCCAGGGCGGCGTCGCGGCCCTGTCGGACGACGTCGAAGACGGCGCGATGTTTCTCTGGCACCGCAGAACCGGCATAGGCGGTCCAGGTGATATCGGCATACACGCAGCCGGAGTCTGACTGTTTTGCCCAGAGATCGATCAGCACCAGATCGTCCCGTTTTATCTCCGCCGATCTCGTCGGCGTCGGCCCATAATGAGGATCGGCGCTATGTTCATTCACCGCGGCGATGGGCGCACTGGACGTGATCATTCCGGCTTCGCGAATGCGCGAAAGAATGAATTGCTGCAACCCGTATTCCGTGAGTCCGTTTCCCTTCGTCACGGCCTGGCGTACATGGTCGAAGGCCTCGTCTACGATACGCCTGAGTGCCGCTGCTGCATACTGATGCGACTCCAGTTGGCGGTCGGTCCAGCGTGCCTCGAACATTTGAATCAGATCCGCAGAACTGACCACCTCCACACCACAACTCCTGACCAATTCGATGGTTCCCGCATCGACGCGAGAGACATACGGCACGGCATTCAATGGGGAATATTGCATGGCGATTCGGCGGCTTCCGCTCAGCAGCCGCGCAAGGAGTTTTCGCTGCTGCTCCCAGGACACGTACTCATCTATCTGGCCAGGCAGGTGATCCAACACATGAGGCTCGATCCGATGGAGCAGTTTTCGAGGGGCCCCTACGGCGGGAATCCAATAATACCAGCGCCTGGTTACATGCATGGCCGGATCCAGAAGCAATACACGATAGCCGAGTGGATCACTGCCTCGAAAATCGTAGAAGAGCCAGCCGTCCACTGAACTATCTTCTCGAAGCGCCCGCTGGATAGCCGTGATTCGCTCCTGGTGCACCGTGGTCATGATGGAAGGCATCTTATCGTCGCGTTGCTTGGGCGTCAACGAAGCCGGTTTCAGAGTGAGCGACGTGCTAGAATGCGCGACATGTCCGCAGAGCCTCTATCTGACTTGCCTCAGTTTCGCGTGACGCTATTTGTCGGTCCCCAGCCGGTGGAGGGGAAACCCTTCACTCATTCCACGGTCTTCAACGTGAAGAAGCGCAGCTGGAAAGGCGGTGTCCAGGTCGCGGTCGAACTCGATCAAGCACAGATCGACGCCATCAGCCGCGCGATCGCTTTCCCGCAGTGGCTCTGCGAGACCCTCTCGATCGTTTCAGCGAATGAGCGCCAAGCGTATTACGACCGCGCTCAGGAATTGTTCATCCAAGCCCTATCCTGGTGCAAATTGGAGCTATTGTTGCAATCCGGCATCACTCAGGAGAACCAATGTCTCGCCACAGACACATTCGTCACCGAATTGAACGACGTCGCAGCGAAGAAACGAGACTTCGTGGCATCACATGTGGCCGCTGAACTTGATCTCTTACCGAACGATGCGCCTTCATGAGCATGACGGTCGTTTCGTGGTAGGGGGTTTGCAAGTAGAGTTGAATTTGCTATAACCCCCCATCACCCTGAATAGTGAGTGAGCACGTTGTCTCGCAGATGCACTTCAGCTCACTCCGTTTGAGAAGGAGGTTCCTCTGTGAAATCACACCTAATCACGTCCAAGAGTGCTGCGGCCACTTTTCGAATCGTCGCGATCACCCTTGTGTGCACTCTCGGCATGGTCACGATGGCGCCATCGGTTCGGGGCCAGGAACCTGCACCGGCGCCGGCCCCGGCCAGCGAGAACACAGAAGGGGGCAATGCATCCAGTGCCGGCATGGGGGCTGCCGCCGGCCTTTCGACCCTGCTTTACCTCCCGTTGAAAGCGGCTTTTGCCATCGGCGGAGGCGTCGTCGGCGGTCTCGCCTACGCATTTTCCGGGGGGAACGAGAACGCCGCGAAGAGCATTTGGACCACGAGCATGTACGGGACATACATCATTACGCCCGATCACTTGCGTGGAGATAAGCCTATCCGCTTCCTCGGTGTCCCCGAACCGGATTCAGCCCAGGCCTCCGCTCCTGACATGGAGCCTGTTCGCTGAGCAATGAAACCGATCATCGGCGTGACGCCAGATTTTAACGCCGGTGACCGAAAAGAATGGGGTGGGCTGGAGCCGACCTACTTCTTGCGTGCTCGCTACGTGCGTGCCATCGAAGATCTCGGCGCCATCCCCGTCGTCCTCCCGCTCGTTGCAGACCTCGGCGCCAGACGCCGCCTGCTCGCTCACATTGACGGTCTCTTGCTCACCGGCAGTGGTCCCGATCTCGCTCCTGAATTATATGGCGAACGACAACGCTACAAATTCCGTGTGATGAGCCAACGCCGCGCAACGTTCGAGTTGGAGATGGCTCAGTTGGCGAGGACGGCGGACGTTCCGGTCTTGGGAATCTGCGGAGGCATGCAAGCCATGAACGTCGCCTTCGGCGGCAGCCTCTACCAAGACATTCCTTCGCAACTTTCCAAAACGCTTCAACATCGGCAGCCGACTTCGGCCACGCAGCTCAGCCACACCGTCACAATCGCTTCAGGAAGCTTGCTGCGACGAATCGTGAAGACCGTCACCATGCGCGTCAATAGCTCACACCATCAATCGGTCAAGGACATCGCCCCATCACTGGTCGCTAGCGCGGTCGCACCGGATGGCATCGTAGAGGCCATTGAGTCACCAACGCAGCGATTCTTTCTCGGCATTCAATGGCACCCCGAGTTCCTATTTGAGCGACACCGCCTGCATCGGCAGTTGTTTGAGGCTTTTCTCCGTGCCGCGCGCTCCGCTTAACAACGCTGCCAGTCCTCGATCTTCCGCCATGGGCTGGTGATAGAGGCCTGCTATACTTGATGGGACATGGAACGTGAGACAGTTGACTCTGCGACCGTCACTGCGCCTGCCATCACGGACAACCTCGTGATCAAGCAACTTTTCCGCACGAAACCGATCGAACAGTTTCTTGCTGACGCCGATCATCCCACCCACCGGCTCAAGAAGACCCTGACGGCTTGGGACCTGACTTGCCTCGGCATCGGCGCAATCATTGGCACTGGTATTTTCGTCCTGATCGGTACGGCGATCGTCGGTGATGCCCATCGTCCTGGTGCTGGCCCCGGCATCGTGCTCTCGTTCATCCTGTCAGGGTTGACTTGCGCGCTGGCCGCGCTCTGCTATGCCGAAATGTCCGCGATGATCCCGGTTGCCGGCAGTGCCTATACCTTTTCATACGCCACGCTGGGGGAGATGCTGGCCTGGCTGACCGGTTGGAATTTGATCTTAGAATACGGCGTGGCCTGTGTCGCGGTGGCAATCGGCTGGTCCGGCTACTTCAACAATCTCCTCACGCTCGCCGGGCTCGAACTACCCTATTGGGCCACTCATCCGCCAGGTGGAGCAGAGGGTGGGGTGGCCAACATCCCGGCCGCCATCATTGTGTTGCTCGTCACGATCATTCTGGTGGTCGGCATCAAAGAAAGTGCGCGGGCCACCGGCATTGTCGTCATTATCAAACTCGCCGTTATTCTGTTTTTCCTCGCCATCGGCAGCACGTCGGTGAATCCGGACAATTGGTCTCCGTTCATGCCTCAAGGATTCGCAGGGGTGGGAGCTGCAGCGGCGATCGTCTTCTTCGCCTATATTGGATTCGATGCAGTCTCGACCGCCGCCGAAGAAGCCAAGAATCCGAAGCGCGACGTGCCGATCGGCATCATCGGCTCATTGGCCCTCTGCACGATCCTCTATATCGCCGTCGCCGCTGTGCTCACAGGATTGATCCCGTCGTCGCAGATCGACATTCACGCGCCGGTGGCCGAAGCGCTCAGGATGGCGGGCTTTAAATGGGGAGCGGCGGTGATCGCCATCGGGGCGGTTGCCGGAATCACCAGCGTACTGGTTGTCATGATGCTCGGGCAGATCCGCGTGTTTTTTGCCATGTCGCGAGATCGGCTCTTAGGACCCTGGCTCTCGATCGTCCATCCCCGATTCGGCACACCGCACCGCGCCACGATCCTCACCGGGGTCGCCGTAGCGACCTTGGCGGCGCTCATTCCTATCGGCGAAGCGGCCGACATGACGAACATCGGAACCTTTTTCGCTTTCGTGTTGGTGTGCATCGGCGTGATCGTGCTGCGTTACACCAAGCCGGACCATCCAAGACCGTTTCGTCTCCCGTTTATGCCGGTCGTCCCTATTCTGGGAACCATGGCTTGCCTGGGACTCATGTGGCAGCTCCCGCAGCTCACCTGGATCCGGTTCGGGGTCTGGACGATCATCGGGATCGTCGTGTATCTGGGCTATGGCTTGAAGCACAGCAGACTGGCAGGCGAACCTGTCCTGCACCCCGTCGCGACTCGGACACAACCATAACATCAGAAACAATTAGCTGGATTCACCGGCGGGCTGACCTGAAGGAGCTGCGGTGGCTTGCGAAGAAGGAGTCGGCGCGGCGGCTGCTTGTCCATCCGGCCCAGCAGCAGCTGCCGGAGTGGGAGTCTTCGGAGCGGCAGGTGGCTTCGGAGGAGCGGGCTTCTCCGGTTTAATCCCGCCTTCCCATGATGGACCGGAATACATGTCGGCGGAGAGACCCTTGGCTTTCCATTTCTCTTCGAAGTCCGCCGCAGCCTTGTTCGGCGTCTGGCCCGTTCCTACCACATCATTCCACGGATAAACTTTCGGACCGATCTGGCAGTTGGCGTCAGAACGTTTCAAATACAATGCAATGGGATTGCCCCGATAGGGTCCTAGATAAATATGCACGCTGCCGACGTATTCCAGCAAATTCGCCATGCAGGTCCCCAAAGAGGGTGAATGATGCCACAAGATAGAATGGGAGGGCAAGGAGGTTACTCCATAAGACACGATGAACCTGATAGGACTCTTTATGGCGACGTCACAGGGGATTGAGCCGGACGTTTGCGGACGAGGAAGACACCGACGACGAGGACCATGATCACGGTCACGTTCAAGCCGACATCCATGAGGTATTGGTAAAACTGAGTGTCGGTCATGTTGACCTGGTGGGACAACTCGGCACTGGCCGTGAGCACACGTCTGGTGCAGGCGATAATGCCGACCGCCAGATACGGTTCCAAGTCGAGCACCTCCGTTTGCAGAAACCGGATGACTGTTCGAAACAGCTCGAGCAAAATAATCACCAGCAACAGGTCATTCAACAGCCTGAGGCCGTAAGGCAGGAGCCCCCCTTGGCCGGCTTTGGTTATGAACGTATACCAGGCATGTGCGAAGATCAGCATCCCGAGCACCAGCAGACTGAACCCAGCCGTCAGATAACCAAGCCGGTCGAGCCATTCCATCACGCCGCACCAACGTTTCATGACTTCCTTGCGATCCTGCATACGAGCCCTCCGGTTGAGATGAACTAGGCGTTCCCTTCTGGCGCGTTGTATTGCGGGTCCGAGCCTCTCATTTGGTCGTACGTCATTTCTCGCCTCGAGCTGACCGTCAACGAATGGCCGCAGCACCGGATTTCTGTGAAGCCGGCGCCGCCATCCATGATCATGACTCGCAGGCCGCAGGAGTCAGGATACAGCTTCTTTTCATCGAGCACGATCGCCGTCGGCAATTGGCCCCGTTTGCGTCCCTTGGAACTGCCCATGCCAGATACGACGTCGACGTCGGTCAGTTCGTGATTGCAGCAGATGATCTTCTCGAAACCTTCGCCGCCCTCCATAACTTTGACGATCAACCCGCAGGAGTAGGGATATCGCTTGTGTTCATCGATCAGATCACCCTTTTTCACAGCCATGGATTGCCTCATTCGTCTCCGAACCGCTATACACCCTTCGCCGTCGACATTTTATCCATCCGGAGGTTGGCTTGCTGCATGCTATGCAACAGCGCCTGATGTGTGCGACAGCCGGCAATCAATTTCGCTTCTGAGATCACCACCGGCCGGTAGGGCCACACATAGCGCTGCTTGACCCCTTGGATTCTGGTCACCGATTGATCCAGCCGCTTCGTGGCGATCGTGCCTGAGGCCACGGCTTTCTCAACGCTTTCGAACGCTGCGATTTCCCGGTCGCGATCTTTGCAGATCAACAGCACGTCGCATCCGGCGAGGAAGGCGCGGACTGCGGCGTCGCCGGGCCCATAATGATCGACGATCGCATGCATCTCGAGATCGTCGGTCAGCACCACGCCGTCGTACTGCATCTGTTCACGCAGCAGGTGCGTGATGATGTCCGGCGAGAGCGTCGCCGGAAGTCGGTCATCCAGCGCCTTGTAGAGGACGTGGGCGGTCATCATCGTCTCGATTCCCGCGGCAGCGGCACGGCGAAATGGTGGGAGCTCGACAGTCTCCAGTCGCTCTCGTGAGGCTTCGACCACCGGCAGTTCCTTGTGGGAATCCGCGTTCGTGTCGCCATGACCCGGGAAGTGTTTTCCGCAAGCCACGACCTTATTGTCCTGGAGTCCCGCCGCCGTCACCAACGCCATTTCACTAACCACGTCCGAGACTGATCCGAAGGCCCGATCGCCAATGACGGGATTATCCGGATTGCTGTTCACGTCAAGCACCGGCGCCATGTTCATGTTGATGCCGACGGCTCGAAGTTCTTTGGCCGTTGTCGCTGCCACGGCATAGGCCAGCTCGCCGGAATTGCATCGGCCGATCAGCTCGCAGGGCGGAAAGATCGTGAAGCCCTTCGGCAATCGGGACACGCGACCGCCTTCCTGATCGATGGAAATCAACAGCGGGGATTGAGGACTGCACCGTTGCAGGTCGTTGGTCAGTTCGACAATTTGCTCGACCGATTCCAAGTTTCGGGAAAAGAGAATCACTCCGCCCGGCTTGTACTCCTTGATGAAGGAGGCCAGGTCGGACGTGACAGTCGTGCCCATGAAGCCGACCATGAACAACTGCCCGATCTTTTCGCGCGACGTCATCTCGTTGCGGGCCACGTTACAGGCTCCGATCGATGAGGTATTGAATCAGCAGCCTGGTTCCGATCCCGGTCGGCCCTTTGGGAATGTAGGCCCGTTCCCGCTCGCTCCAATCGGTGCTGGCGATGTCGATGTGGACCCAGGGCCCATCTCCTGCAAACTTGCTCAGGAAGAGAGCCGCCGTGATCATGCCGCCGCCGCGGCCGCCGATATTACGCATGTCCGCCACATCGCTGCGCAGCTGCTCGAAATACTCGTTCCAGAGCGGCATTTCCCAGACCCGTTCGCCGGCCTTCTGCCCGGATTTCCGGACCTGCGCCTTCAATTTCTCATCGGTGCCGAACATCCCGATCGCGAATTGCCCGAGCGCAACGACACAGGCGCCGGTCAGCGTGGCAATATCGACCAAGGCGGCAGGATTGTAGCGCTGTGCATAGGCCAGCGCATCGGCGAGAATCAGGCGCCCTTCCGCATCGGTATTCTGCACTTCTACGGTCTTTCCCGACAGCGTCTTCACGATATCGCCAGGCTTCATCGCACGACCACCCGGCATGTTCTCAGCCACCGGCAGAATGCTGATCAGACGCAGGGGTAACTTGAGCCGCGCCGCCGCCCTGATCGGAGGCGAGCACTTCGGCACCACCCGTCATGTCCGCCTTCATGTGTTCCATGTTTTCGGCCGGCTTGAGCGAAATCCCGCCGGTATCGAACGTGATCGTTTTCCCGATCAAGACCACCGGACGCTCGTCTTTTTTCTTTGCTCCGTTGTATTCGAGTATGATGAATTTGGGAGGCTCATGGCTCCCGCGCGCGACGCCCAGCAATGCGCCCATCCCAAGTTGTTCCATGTCCTTTTGTTCGAGAATCTTCAGCGTCAGGCCTTCGTGTTTCGCCATCGTCTTCGCTTCGCTGGCAATACGACTCGGCGTCATGACGTTCGAGGGATGGTTACAGAGATCCCTGACGAGCACTGCCGCTTCAGCCGTCGCGACCCCTCGGCGAATTCCTTCCGTCAGCTGCCGCACTTGGCTTTTTTGTGGAGCCAACAGCGTCATCCGCCCCACATCCTTGTCTGCACCGTTATCGCTCCGATAGGCGGTGAACTGATAACTCCCGAGGATCGCCCCTTCTACCATCGCTTGCGCCACCTCGATCAAGGACTGTCCTTTGGGCATGACGGCGGGAATCGAGGCCGTGAAGAATCCGGACTTCGCTTGGCGGACACGCTTGACCGCATGCCCCAGAGCTTGCCGGATGACATCGAGCGTGAGATCCTTCTTCTTCCCCAGCCCGACCAGGAGCAGGCGCTTCGCGGGCACCTTGCCGTTCGTGTGATAGACCAAAATTTCGCCCGCTTTTCCTTCGAACTCTTTCGACTGTAAAAGTTCCCGCAGCGAACCGCCCAACCCTTTGTCGATCGCCGCCGCGTCCTGCTTGCTCAAGCCCTCCTCTTCGCAGTGCGTGAGCACCAACACTTCAGCGGATTCCGCCTCGGCCCGCCCGACCTTTACGTCAACCTGCATGATCTTCATTCCTGAACTCCTTATCATTGGTCAATCGCTACGTCACGTCCTCAGACACCACGCATGTCCGGCGCCCATATTATCTTGTGCAGCTGCAATTGGAAGCGAACCGGCAAACGGTCAGCCAGCACCCACTCGGCCAAAAGACGTGGTTCGAGGTTGCCGAACACCGGACTCATCAACACAGAACAGCGACCGGTCAACTCATACTGCGCGATCATCTGGCGGGCCCAGTCGTAATCCTTTCGATCGGCCAGGACAAACTTCGCTTCGTCTTTCATCGTCAGCTGGTTGAGATTCGGCCAATGCATTCGATCTGTCATGCCACTGCCCGGACATTTGACATCGAGAATGATGTGGGCCCGCCGGTCGACCGGCGCAATATCGATGGCGCCGCTGGTCTCGATCAGCACCTGATACCCCCTGTCGCAGAGTCTCGTAACCAACGGAAAGGTTTCTGGCTGTGCGAGCGGCTCTCCTCCTGTGACCTCTACTAGATGACACCCATACGAGTCGATCTTCGCCAGGACCTGTTCTATCGGCTGCTCGCTTCCTCCATAGAAGGCATACTCTGTATCACACCAGCTGCAACGAAGCGGACAACCGGTCAGTCGCACAAAGACACAGGGCTGACCCGCGTAGCTCGATTCTCCCTGGATGCTGTGAAAAATTTCCGTCACGCGCATGGTCAGGTCCAATCCACCACAGGCCACCCTCGATCACGCGCCGTCCGCGACATGCCTCGGATGGGATTGACGACGACCGGGTAACCCACTAACTCGAGGATTTCCATGTCTCCGGGACTGTCGCCGTAGGCGAAGGAACTGGTCAGATCGAGACCTTTTTCTTGCGCGTGCGACACAATGAGTTCTCGTTTTCCCTTTCCGTAAGGAAGCGGTGGAATGACCTCACCCGTGTAGATCGCCCCCCGGCGTTCGAGCCTGGCTGCAAACAGGGTCGCCACATTAAGCAATTCGGCAAGGGGAGTAATGAGGAAATCGGGCGCGCCGGAAACCAGGATGAGTTGATGGCCGGATTGGCGATGGGCTTCAAGGCGCTCACGGCCTTTCGCCGACAAGAGCCCGATCATTTCATGCTGGAAAAATTCGCGCGCGCACGCCTCGATCAGCGCCGGATCTTTTCCTTCCAGATACACCTTTCGCTCTCGTAAGGGATGGATAGAGAGGGCCGAACCCTGCCGGATCAGCCAGGTGACGCTGCGACGCAGTTCGGGCCATCCTACCAAGCCTCTTCGCCAGAGATAGCGAAAGAATCGCACTTCACAGGCCTCTCCCGGCACGAGCGTGTTGTCGACATCGAACAACGCGGCAAGCAACGCGGAGGATGCGTTCGTGGCCGACCGGACGAGAGAGGGATGGAGATCGTGATAGCCTTGCATGCTGTTGTTGGATCAATTGGCGAGTGACAGGAGGCCAATCTTACCGAACAGGCCTTTGATTGACAAGGATTTTAGCCTACTTCTATAATGCCACTCCCTCTGGCGCTTCTGGAATTCTGAACCCTGAGGCTGCTCAAAATGGCTTCCACCTGGGCCGCAACGAGCGAGGATCCGAAGCGGACACTTGGCTGATACGTTCAGGATCCGAGCGACGTGAGACACGACGGTGGAAGCCCTTTTCAGCAGCCTCAGTGCCGAAGTGGTGGAATGGCAGACACGCACGTTTGAGGGGCGTGTGGCGCAAGCCGTGCGGGTTCAAGTCCCGCCTTCGGCACCAATTCATACATGTGAAACCGTGATGCCTTCTGTCAGTGCGACCTCACCGCGGCGTCGAGCTCTTTCATCGACGAAACCCCCTTCGATCCGGCTGCTTTTAGTCGACGACCATGAAGTGGTTCGCGTCGGGTTGCGAACCGTTTTGCACAATAATCAAGGCATCACGATCGTGGGAGAAGCCGACTCCAAGGCCCAGGCGGCGAAAGAAGCGAAGCGTCTTCGGCCGGATGTGATCTTGATGGATGTCCGCCTTCCGGATGGGTCCGGCGTCGAAGCCTGCCGGGAAATATTGTCGGAACATCCGGACTCGCGGGTAATCTTCCTGACGTCCTATACCGACGACGATTCCGTCCTCGCGGCGGTGCTGGCAGGTGCCTACGGGTACGTCCTGAAAGAAATCGATTCGGCCGCCCTGATTCGAGCCATTCGAACCGTCTCAACCGGCCGATCGATCCTTGACCCGACTGTCACGAAGCGCGCACTCGAATGGATCAAAACCGTTCCAACCGCCGATGGGCCCTCACGCACTTCGTCCCTTTCGCCGCAAGAAGAGCGGGTCTTGGCATTAGTCGCCGAAGGACTGACCAATAAGGAAATCGCCTCATCCCTCAAGTTGAGCGACAAGACGGTCAAGAACTACCTGGCCAACATGTTTCAGAAGCTGCATATCTCTCGACGTGCACAGGCCGCCGCGTTTTTCGTGAAACGTACCGTCTAAGCCTCGTTGGACCTTTTCACGACCTAACCCGATCGGGCTCCATACGATATATACCGTAGAGGTAAGGAAGGGACCGGTTCTGTCTCATGACTTCGCTCTGGACGCCTCAGCTCAACGCAGCGCTCGGCAGCCTCGTTGTCGCTGTCGGCGCATGGCTGGCATGGGATGCATTGTCTGGTCTCGGCGCGCTGTTCGTCATGGCAGGGATTGCGGGTTTTCTCCTGTGGCGTGGACGCACGATCGGTCTCGTCTGGGCCTGGTCCACGTTGTTTCTTGGATTGGAATGCTTCGCCTGGCCTATCCTGACCATGGTGCGAATTCGATCGGCCACCTCACAGCCTTCCGACGAGGACATGGCTACAATCCTCTCCGCTGTTCTGATGGGACTTTTCTCGGCGGTGTTTTGGATTGCCTTTTCCTATGGTTTGTTCAAACGGGCGGGAGGAGACATGACGGGCCCCACACCCCCATCTTCAGAACGCACGTCGCGGTCCCTGTTACCCGCACGATCTCGCCCACGCAAGAACCAGTAATCATCACCACATGTCCACGGGATCGATGTCGACGTCGAACTTGACCCTTCGAGGGGAATAGGCCTTCTCCAGTTCTGTCAGCGACGCTCGAATCATCTGAACCGCCGCATCATGAGAACGTGACTTGACCAGGATTTGTCGGCGATAGCGTCCTCGCAATCGTGGAATAGGCGACAGGGCTGGTCCTAAAACCGTCAGACCTTCGACTTCGCCAGTCCCGTTGATGTGATCGGCTGTTCCCTCGTTGGACGCCGGATTTTTGGCCATATGACCCAATCGAGCGGCCCACGTTTGAGCGGCTCGTTCTACGGTCTCTTCCTGCGGACCGGAGACATGCAGCACGATCAAGTGAACGGCCGGAGGAAATTCGAGCGCGGTTCGGTGTGCCATTTCTTCCGTTTGGAAGAGTGCCTCGTCCTGTTGTCCCACCGCCTGAATCGTATGATGAGAAGGGAGATACGTTTGGAGAATGATTCGTCCACCTATCGAGAGCGGCTGTGCAAAACCGATGGCGTCGTGCAAAAGATGATAGGTGCGTTCGGCGGCTCGGAAATCCGGAAGACTGAGCCCCGCATCTGCCTGCACCACACCGACAAGACCGACTGGTGGGACCACATCATGCCGCAGGACTAATTGGGTCCCGACAAGCACATCCCACTCTCGCCGTTGAATGCGACTCCAGATCGCAGCGGCCTGCTTCGGCCTTCGCATCGTTTCTCCGTCGACCCGCAACACCCTCGCAGAAGGAAACCGTCGCCTTGCCTCTTCTTCGACCCGTTCCGTGCCTTCTCCGATTGGCTGCAGACGAGACCCGCCACACGCAGTGCAGAGATCGGGAATGGCATTCGTCATTCCGCAATAATGACAAGATAGTAAACTTTTTTGCCGCGAATAGGCGAAGGCGACAGCACAAGCTGCACAGCGAGGCACTTGACCACAGTCTCTGCAGACCAATGCCCCGGCATACCCTTTTCTGTTGAGGAACAACAGCACGCCCGCTTGACAACCAATGGTCTTCCGGATGGCCTCACACAGCAGGGGACTCAAGACGGAGACACGATCCTGGCCGCGAAGATCGACGACTTCGACTTTCGGCGCTTCAACGGGCCAGAAAGGTGTCTGGAGCAGATTCTCCCGGGGTTCCATACTCACGGTCTCAAGCGTCAAATGCGACGAGGCTATGACCAGGAGAGCCCGTTCATGCTGGGCTCTCATCCAGGCGACCTCCCGAGCATGGTAGCGGGGTTCTTGAGGCTCCTTGAGCGCAGGATCTTCATCCCGATCGACCCAAATCAGGCCGATATCATTGAGCGGAAGAAAGACAGCGGATCTCGTTCCGACGACCACCGAGACACGGTCCTTGCGAATTTGCTCCCAAATCTCAGCCTTCTTGTCGTCCGGCACAGCGCTGTGAAGACAGGCCGTCATGATCGTGCGATCCTGAGCAAGCGTTGCGGCCAGCGATTCGGCCCTCTCCGATTCACCGACGACGACCAGCACTTTTCGGCCGAAATGGACGGCCTGCCTCACAGCATGACGAAGCAAGGCCAGACGGTTCGGTGGAGGCGCCTGAACCAGTAGGCGTACAGCCTGTGCCTTCTCAAGCGCCTGAGTCATGCGGCCTTCCCATGACGGCGGGCAAGACGCACCGTTCTCGATCAAGTCGCACGGAGGCCAAAAGACATCTCTAACCGACTCATCAGATGGCAACGTTCGAGAAGCAGCGGGGACGAGGATCTTTTGCACCCAATCTCGATCGAGAAGCGTTGCCAGCGCTTCATCATGACATCGATCCTTGCCTTCTCCGAACGTAGATATTGGAAGGCCTAGGGGTCGTCTCCTCACACGCTGGAGAAGAGCGAGCGCCGCTGGTGAATCAATCTTCTTGGCCGCAAGCGCTTCGCGTCCCTGCTTGGTCAAGATGATGCGACACCGGTCCAGTTTTAATGGTCCCATGGGAGGGAGAACCAATCTGAGACACTGCCCCCATGGAGCGACATAAGATTCTGCGACCATTTGCGCCAGTCGAAGAAGGTGAGGCGGAATCTCGGTGGCATGGCCGTCTGTGACGAGCGTCCTGATCTCTTTCAGTCGTCCGCGATCCAGCGTCAGAGGAGGTGTGCCCGTCAATGCGATCACAGCCCCCTTCACCACAGATCGTCCGAAGGGCACAAAGACCAATTGTCCGATGTGTAAAACGCTTATCAGTTCAGTAGGCACCAGGTAGGTGAACGGACCGGCGAGGTGGCGTGGAACAATGACATCTGCATACAGTCTATCGGACTGGAACGGTTTGGATGCGACGGACTCTTCAAGCATGCGGCATTGTAGCAGCAGTAGAAAACGGAGAACAGTGGAGTAGAGAGAGGGTCGTGCAGGAGAGGGCTGCGCTGGGTCGTCCTCGTGAGCAGGACGACCCAGCACGTCACGCAAGGTTTACAATTTACTATTTGGGAGACTCGCTCGGTTTATCAAGCGGTGCCGGCACAGACTTACTGCCTTCAACAGGAGGAACCTCCGGAATGGAGGCCGGAGGAATCGGTGCTGAGTTCTCTCCCTTCGTCGGATCGGCTTGAACCGCGTTATCGACAGCCGGAATCGTCGCTTCCTGTTTGTCGGTCTCCACACCGGGCATCCGGTACCCGTCATCAACCGTATCCATGGGCTTCATGGCCTGCTCGGCAGGAGCTTCGGACGACTCGGGCGTGTAGAGCACGATGTCGACCCGCCGATTCTTTTGGCGGCCCGCTTCTGTGGCATTACTGGCCACCGGTTTGGTATCTCCATAGCCGATTGACGACACTCGTGCGGAGTCGATGCCACCCTTTTCAACCAGATAACGCAGTACGCCGCTGGCCCGCGCCTTGGAGAGATCCCAGTTCGTCGGATAAACGGACTTCAACGAAGGACCGATCTCCACATTGTCGGCATGGCCTTCGACGCGAATCAACTGCTCGGGTGGCGCAGCTTTCAAGAGTTCCACCAACTGATTAAGCGTTTGATAACCTTCCGGTTTGATCGTCGCTTCACCCGACTCATAGTGCAGCTGCTTCATGAGATCGCTCAGGCTGTAGCGAGTCTCGCGAGACGCATTCTGAATCTTGCTTGATGCGCTGGCCGGCGCCGGAGCCTGTCGAACGACGGCTTCGCCGGCTGTGACACGGAGTGGGGACCGCTTCTCCATCCAGCCTGGACCTTCGTCCGGAATCGATCTCCCTTGAGAATGCGCGAAGTCGATTTCGTGACCAACGCGGTGGCGCTCTGTCCTTCAGTCGATAACACCTTCACTTCCCCAACCTGGCGAGGCGGAAGCCCTCCCCCGTAGCGCACGAGATCCATTCGGTCTCCGGCTTTCACTCCATCTTCCGATCCGCGATCCAAATAGACGATGTTCCGCTGTGCCACGAGCGTCAGGCCCATATCGGCTTGGAACTCGACGATTACTCCCGTGACATCACCGGAAGCGGGAACTGGATTAGCCTCATCCGAGCCCGGCAACGAAAATTTCATGACCGGGTCACCCGGAACAGCGGAGCCATAGGCCCGTACGGCTCGAGCAGTGGTCAACTCTTCGTCCACCTGGACGACCTGAACGACGGCGAGCCGATTGATCAAATACCCCATGTACCGCCCCGTCGCGGGGTGGAACACCTTACGTTGCCGCCTATACACGGTGAAAAGATCGCCCACGGCGACGTCACCAGGATTTTTGAGCTTTAGGTAAATGACATCGTTCTGTCCGAGTATCATGCGATTTCCGACGGTTTGATTGTCGCCGGTAATGACATTCACGACACCATCTTGAGGAGTCGATTGCTGGATGGATCCCGCTGCAAAGGTGCGGGCTGTTTCACCGTGACGAATGCTGTCGAGATCATTGGCCCAGGCCGTCGGCAGTCCGGTGAAAGCCATAACCGCCAACAACCAGCAGCCGGTGACTGTCCTTGATGGATGAATGGTCATAGTCGTCCTCTTCATTAAGGCAAGTGTTGCTCAGAAAACCATAGCAGTTAGTCTCATATTGTCAAGAATATTGCGGTCTTGACTCTGTTGACCCCCATACGATCCGGTGCTAAGGTGGCCGAGTGTGAGTTCCGCCCGCTGAAGATGTCCAGGCAAGGGTAATTCCATGTCTTCCGAGAAGCCGAAACAAGCTGCTCATCCCCGCTTGGAGACCCAAATCCATCGTCGCAAGAAGGCCAAGGCACGGTCTCCTCTGCTGCCGGAATGGGAACCGACGAATCAAGCGCCCCCAGGGCACCTTCGAATGGATGCAGCGATGATGGCTGCAAGGCCATCGCCTTCAACGAAGACCTAGTCGTCTTCATCCCAACAAATCGCTCTGTTAGGCTACGGTCTGCCGGGGGTTCCTGACCTAGGACTTCCGGGTCTCTCTTGTAGGTCCTTTGTTCGCTTGCTATCACCTCAATCCGCCGTCTAATATTCCAATCTTCTTTGCAACTCAAGGCCTTGAAAGGTTACATCCATGAGCGGTCTCGAGTTACTCCTTGAGTATCTGACTAGGTATTTCCCGATCCTTCTTTTCATTTTTGTTGCGCTGGCATTCGGCGTTGTGACCCTGTTGCTCAGTTATCTGGTGCAGCCTAAGTATCCGGAACCGGAAAAGCTGTCCGCCTATGAGTGTGGATCGGAACCCTTTTCTGACGCCCGCATGCCGTTCCCGGTTCGCTACTATATCTTTGCCATGTTGTTCGTCATTTTCGACATTGAGGTCATCTTTCTCTATCCCTGGGCTGTCGTCTTCAACGACATCAACAAGGTCAGCGTGATTGGGTTGATCGAAATGATGATCTTCATCGCATTGTTCCTGGTGGCCTATGTCTATGCCTGGCGCAAGGGAGCATTGGAATGGGATTGATCCAGCTGGGTCGGCATGACAAAGACGGGGCGACGGATGTCATCACCACCACGGTTGAAAAAGCCGTGAACTGGGCGCGCAAGGGTTCACTCTGGCCCATGACGTTTGGCCTTGCCTGTTGCGCGATCGAGATGATCGCTGCCGTCTCTTCGCGCTATGACATGGACCGGTATGGTGCCGGCGTTTTTCGCGCCTCTCCGCGACAGTCCGATCTCATGATCGTCGCCGGAACCGTTTGCCGGCGGATGGCGCCCGTGATTCGAAAAATTTATGACCAGATGCCGGAACCGAAATACGTGATTGCCATGGGATCCTGCGCCACATCCGGAAATATTTACGACAGCTATAGCGTGGTGCAGGGAGTCGACCGTTTCGTGCCGGTGGATATCTATGTGCCCGGCTGCCCTCCGACGCCGGAAGCGCTGTTCGACGGCATCCTCAAGTTGCAAGAACGGATCATGCAGAAACGCGTATTCGTCAAGCAGCCGGAACAGGTCAAAGCAAGCTTGAAAGTCTAGGTCGAGAACATGTCGCTTCAGCAACTGTCCGATCGTATTCGAGAACACTTTGCCGTTGGATTTGTCAAATCCGTCGAGTGGCGTGGTGATCTTGCCATCACGGTGACGCAGGGACAAGTTGCATGACGTCGCACAGTTTCTCCACGACGACCCGGCGATGGACTTCGATTACATCGTGCATGTGAGTTCGGTCGATTGGCCCGATGATGAAGAGCGGTTCGAAGTCGTCTACGAGTTCTACTCGATCAAGAAGCGGCAACGCATCCGGCTGAAGACCCGCGTGCCGGAATCAGATTGTGTCGTGGATTCGCTCACAGATCTTTGGAAAGGCGCGGACTTCATGGAGCGCGAAGTCTACGACATGATGGGCATCCGCTTTCGACACCACCCGGATCTTCGCCGCATCCTGATGCCGGACGATTACACCGAAGGCTATCCTTTGCGGAAAGATTTTCCGCTCCGTGGAAAGGGCTGGCGTGACACGTTTGAATTTCTGGATGAGACCACAAGGTAATAGCACGGACCATGGCGTTCGAAGACCAAAGAACCACCGTTTATAAAGTCGATCCGACCCATCCGGAGAGCGAGACGCTTCCGACCCTACGCACGGAAGAACTGTTGCTGAACATGGGTCCGCAGCATCCCAGCACACATGGGGTGCTCAAAGTAATTCTCGAGTTGGAAGGGGAACGCTTGGTTAAATCTACGCCGGTGATGGGATTCCTGCATCGTGGTGTCGAAAAGTTGGCGGAAGAAGGCACCTATCATCAGTTTATTCCTCACACCGACCGGCTGGACTATGTCTGCGCGATGTACAACAATTTCGCCTACTGCCGCGCCGTCGAAAAGCTCATGAACATCACCGTCCCAGATCGGGCCGAATACCTCCGCACGATCGTGGCGGAAGTGCAACGGATCATCGGCCATCAATTCTGGCTGGGCACCCAGGCTCTCGACATCGGCGCCATGACGGTGTTCTTCTATTGTTTCCGCGATCGTGAAATTCTGCTCGATTGGTTTGACGAACTCTGCGGCGCGCGACTGACGACCAGTTGGTATCGCATCGGCGGAGTTGAACGGGACTTTACGCCATCTCTGTTCGACCAAGCTCAAACAGTTTCTCGACTACTTTCCCCCGAAGATTGACGAGTACGTCATCTTCCTGGAGAAGAACCGCATCTGGCTCGCTCGTACGAAGGGTGTCGGCCGTGATGTCGGCCGAAGACGCCGTGAGTTTCGGGCTGAGCGGACCGACGCTCCGCGGGTCAGGCGTGAACTACGACCTGCGCAAAGCCGAACCCTATTCGGCCTACCCGAAATGCGAGTTCAGTGTGCCGCTCGGCAAGAACGGCGATACGTACGACCGGTACTGGATCCGCGTCATGGAGCTCTACGAAAGCGTCAAGATCATCAAGCAATGTCTGGAACAGATGCAAGACGGCCCGATCATGGCCGACGTCCCCAGTGTCACCTTGCCGCCGAAAGAACGGGTCTTCACGAATCTGGAATCGATGATCCAGCAGTTCAAACTCTTCTCGCAAGGCTTCAACGCCCCTCCGGGGAAATCTATTGCGGGACCGAGGCGCACAAAGGGGAGCTCGGGTTCTATATCGTCAGCACGGGCGGCGGAAAGCCGTACCGACTCAAGATACGCGCCCCTTCGTTTATCCATATGGGTGCGTTTGATCAGATGTCGAGGGGCTACATGATCGCGGACGCGGTCACGCTTGTTCGGCACCTATGACATTGTGATGGGAGAGTGCGACCGATAGGATATATTCGTTAATCTCGAGAACAGGGCAGAGCATGTCCCAGCGTTTAATTAACATGGAGCGATGAACAAGAGAGCACTATGGGACTCAAGCCAGCAACGAATCCGGAAGTCGAAGCGGCGACGATCGAGCTGAATATCGACGGGAAGACCGTCACGGCGAAGGACGGCGTCTCGCTGTACGACGTGATTTCCAGTACAGGCAAGATCATTCCTGCCATGTGCTATCACTACACCTTCGATCCCTTCGGTTCCTGCGGCATGTGCCTTGTCATGCAGGAAGGCAAGAAGGCGCCGGTTCGCTCCTGCACGGCCAAAGCCACGGCCGGCATGATCATCCGCACGGAAGGGGATGATCTGTTCCAGGCCAGGAAGAAAGCGGTCGAAAAGCATCTCTCGGTCCATCCCCTCGATTGTCCGGTGTGCGACGCCGACGGTCATTGCGAACTCCAGGATATGGCGTTCCAGCACGGCGTGACCAACCTGGCCAATGCCAAACAGAAATTCATTCCGGAAGACACGCGCAGTCTCGTTCTGGACTTCAATATGAACCGCTGCATCGCCTGCGCGGAGTGCATCAATGTCTGCAAAGACGTCCTGATGATCGACGCATTGCAGTTCATGAAGAAAGGCGGTTTCAACCAGGTCGTGGCGAAGGGCGATGTGCCGCTGGAGTGCGAATTCTGCGGAGACTGCCTCGCAGTCTGTCCGGTCGGTGCCATCACGAACAAGTTCTCAAAATATCTCTACAAGCCCTGGCAGATGAAGAAAACGACCACCACCTGCAATTACTGCGGGGACGGCTGCCAGATGTACCTCGAAACCAAAGATAACGAAGTCATCCGCGTGACCTCGCCACTGTCCTGGAAGAATAAATGGGGCGATCGGACCGAAACGTCCAAGGGCCATGGCGGCCTCTGCGCCAAAGGACGGTTCGGCTTCGAATACATCGACTCACCGACTCGGTTGAAACAACCTCTGCTGCGCAAAGGGAACCAGCTCGTAGAAGTGCCTTGGCTGGAAGCGATGCACGCCGTGGTCGATCGGTTTGCGGACATCCGCAAGAAACATGGCCCGGAAGCCATTGCCGGCCTGATTACGGCCCGCTGCACGAACGAAGAGCTGTATCTCTTCCAGAAACTGATGCGAGTGGCGTTCCGCACGAATAACCTGGACAGCAGCGCGCGCTATGGCCACATGAATTTCGTCCGTGCCTCCCAGCATGCCCTCGGCATCGGCCGTACACCGAACGATTGGGAAGACCTGACGAAAGCCAAGGCCGTGTTGATCATCGGGTCCAACATTACCGAAACCAATCCGCTCACTGCCGTGCGGATCAAGGAAGCCATCCGCGTGTACAAGGCGCAGGTGATGGTGTTCGATTCCGCCGTCACTAATATCGGCAAACTCGCCTCGCATCCCTTCCTCATCAAGCCGGGTACGGAAGGGCTGGTCATCGATGGCCTCGTCAAGGCCTCATTGGAACTCGATTTAGTGGATGAGGAGAGTGTGAAGAAACATCCGCAAGCCTTTGCCGCGCTCAAGGCCGCCGTCGCCCACCTCTCACTCGATCAACTGGCAGCGAAGGCCGGCATCACCGCGGCGAATATCAAAGAAGCCGCCTCGATCTTGGCCGAGTCGCCCCGCTCCATTCTTCTCTGCGCCGAAGGCATTGTACGACAGCCGGGTGGGTATCAAAACGTGCTGAAATTGATCGACCTGGCTTGGATCACCGGCAAACTTGGCCGGCCCGGTTGCGGCGTGAACACCGTCACGGAAGAACCGAACGAGCAGGGAGCGGTAGACATGGGCGTCGCGCCGGAATTCCTGCCGGGCCTCGCCTCGTTCGACGACCAAACCATGCGCGACAAGCTCGCCAAGGCTTGGGATGCCACACTCCCGCCGGCCGGAAGCGGCGCCCATCTGATGGAAATCCTCAAGCGCTGCCGCACGGGGCAAATCCGCGCCCTCTACGTGGTCGGGGAAAATCCCTTGGCGACCTTGCCCGCTTCAGTGGAGGTCCGTGCCGCGTTAGATCGTCTGGAACTGTTGGTGGTTCAGGATCCGTTCCTTACCGAAACCGGACACATGGCACATGTCGTGTTGCCGGCCTCGACCTATGCGGAGAAAGACGGAACCTTCACGAATCTTGAGGGTCGTGTGCTGCGCGTCCGCCAGGCCATGGATGCCATCGGGGAAAGCGTGCCTGATTGGCAGATCATGACCGCCCTCGCGAATGGTCTGGGTTGCCAATGGGAATATGAATCGGCCAATGACGTGCAGGCCGAGATCATGAAATTGCTTCCCGGTTACTACAATCTTGGCCAGCCGAAGAAGGTCGTCCCAACGGCGGACAAGTATTTGTCGAACGGGTATGCCGCCGCCTTGGCGGGACGCTACAAAGGCGCACAACCGGATGGCCAGCGCCCCTTCACCTTGCTGATGGGACAACTTCTCTATCACTCCGGCAAGCTCTCAACCTCGGCACCCGGTCTCATCAAAATTGCGCCCAATACAGGCCGGCTGCGAATGAATCCGGCCGATATGGAGCGATTAGGATTGAAGGACGGTGCGTCGGTCAAACTCACATCCGACCGTGGTTCGCTTCAGCTGGGCGTGCAGCTGGACCAGACCGTCGCGCCTCTGACATGTTTCTTTCCGGAACATTTCAACGAACCGCCCGTGAAGGATCTCATGACCGTTCAAATCGATGACACGACTGGCGTCCCCTCGTTCAAGCGAACGAAGATCACCATCGAAAAGGTCTAGGAAGAGCAGACTGCCCATGAGTATCGGAACGATGACCAAAAAACTTCTTCACGCGGCCCTGTTCTTTGAGATCTGGGATGCCATGAAGGTGACGTTCAAGCACATGTTCCACAAACCGATCACGTTCCAATATCCGCGCGAGCAGCGGACGATTCCCGATACTCACCGTGGCGCGCTCGGCCTCTTGCGGTACGACGACGGTCGTGAACGCTGTGTCGGGTGCGATCTCTGCGAAGCCGCCTGCCCGTCGCGGTGCATCAAGGTGATCAGCTCGGAGGATGCAGAACGGCCGCTTCAGCGCTATGCCAGCGAGTTCTACATCGACATCACGAAATGCGTCTTCTGCGGTTATTGCGTCGAGGCCTGTCCGGTCAACGCGTTGGCTATGACGAAAATGTACGAGTTTTCCACGCACGACAAGCGTACCCTGCTGTTCGACAAAAAGCGGCTCTACGACATCGGCGAGCGGCACCTCGACGACGCCAAGAAATACTTATACGCACACAATCAGGAAAAGGATGTTGATCAAAGTCGAGAATACCGCTATTACTTTCCGCAGTCGGTCGTGAAACAGACCCAAACGACGCCGAAACATCTGAGCTGAACCCTAATCATGATTCCGGTCTTTTTCTCCTATTTTGCCCTGATGAGTATGGCCGCCGCGGTCCTCACGGTGTCCATGAAAAATCCCGTCCACTGCGGCTTGGCCTTACTCGCTCTTCTGCTCCATGTGTCGGGCCTCTTCATCCTGCTCAATGCCGAGTTCCTTTGGGCCGTCCAGGTCGTGGTCTACGCCGGCGCCATTCTGGTCTTGTATCTGTTTGTCCTCATGTTGCTCAATCTCAAAACTGACGAACGCTATTTTCACAATACCTATCTCTATTTCCTCGTACCGACCGTGCTAGGGTCCCTGTATGTGCTCGCGCTGCTGTTCAAATCGCCGTACGGAGGCGCCAAGGGTGATGCTCCGGCCGCCGCAGTCTTGCAGGGGGGCGATACCTATGCCGTAGGGATAAAGATGTTCAGCGATTATTTGTTGCAGTTCGAAATCGTCGGGATCTTTCTATTGGGCGCCATCATCGGGGCAATCGTGCTGGCGAAAACGCCGAAGCCGTTGGAATAAGGAGTGACAGCCGGGTGAGGAGATCGGAGCGCCAAGCTGCGCTTGACGCCTGACGTCACGCCTAACGCAGTCTATGGTTCCTTTAAGCGCATACGTCGCGGTGAGCGCGGTCCTGTTCGTCACAGGACTGCTGGGCGTACTCATCAGACGCAATTTCATCATCGTCTTGATGGCCGTCGAGATCATGCTGAATGCGGCGAATATCAATCTGGTGGCGTTCTCTTATTATCTGGAATCGATGGCCGGACAACTGGTCGCACTCTTTGTCATTGCCATCGCCGCCGGAGAGGCTGCGGTGGGACTGGCCATCATCATCGTCGTGTTCCGTGGAAAGATCTCCACGAACGTCGACGAAATGAATCTCTTGAAGTGGTAGTACGTGCCGCAGACTAACATGACCGATCTCCTGATTAAACTTATTCCGGTGTTTCCCCTCCTCGCGGTCATCGCGAACGGCATCTTCGGACGCTATCTCTGGTCTCACGAGTGGGCCCACCGTATCGCCTGGGGCTCTGTCGGCCTCTCGTTCCTCTGCACTATCGGCGTCCTTACCGACATCCTGCACAGTGGGGCTGTCCATGAAGTGATCGCGTACCAATGGATTTTCGGTGGCGATCTCACGATCAATCTGGCCTATCTCGTCGATCCGTTGACCTGCGCGATGCTGCTCGTCGTTACCGGCGTCGGATTCCTCATTCACGTCTACTCAGTCGGGTACATGCATGGGGAACATGGGTTCACGCGGTTCTTCACCTATATGAATCTCTTCATGGTATCCATGCTGCTCTTGGTGATGGGGAATAATTACGCGGTCCTCTTCATCGGCTGGGAGGGCGTCGGGCTCTGCTCGTATCTCTTGATCGGCTACTACTATGACAAAGTCTCGGCAGCCAAGGCTGCGTCGAAGGCCTTTGTCGTCAACCGCATCGGCGATGCCGGGATTCTTGTTGGCCATTTTCCTGGTCTTCATCAACTTCAACACGCTCGACTATACAAAGGTCTTTGCCCAGGTCGGCCAACTGTCGCCTGAAATGGCCACGGCAATCGCGCTCTGCCTGCTCGTCGGAGCCGTCGGCAAGTCGGCTCAAATTCCGTTATACACCTGGCTACCGGACGCCATGGAAGGTCCCACCCCTGTCAGCGCGCTCATCCATGCCGCAACCATGGTCACGGCGGGTGTTTACATGATTGTGCGCAATCATGCCATTTTTGATCTCTCTCCGACCGCATTGGGAGTCGTGGGCCTCATCGGCGGGAGCACAGCGCTCTATGCCGCCACGATTGCTCTGGTGCAAACAGATATCAAACGTGTTCTGGCCTATTCGACTGTGAGCCAGTTGGGATACATGTTTCTCGGATGCGGTATCGGCGCCTACACTGCCGCGATTTTCCATCTGATGACGCATGCCTTCTTCAAGGCCCTGCTCTTCCTCTCGGCCGGTTCGGTGATCCACGCGCTCGCGGGAGAACAGGACATCCGCAACATGGGCGGACTGAGCCAGAAGATACCGTGGACTCATAAATTGTTCTTTATCGGCACGATCGCCATCGCCGGCATTCCGCCGTTTGCCGGATTCTGGAGCAAAGACGAAATCATGGCCCATGCATTCACGCACCACCACTATGTGCTCTACGGCATGGCGGCGATCGGTGCGTTTCTGACCTCGTTCTACATGTTCCGTTTGACCTATCTGACATTCTATGGCAAATCCCGCATGGACCATCACACGGAAGAACACGTTCACGAATCCCCGATGGTCATGATTGGGCCCTTGATGGTCTTGGGACTGCTCTCCTTGGCCGGTGGCTTTATCGGATTTCCCCCCGAGCATGGCTGGCTACATCAATTCCTTGCACCGGTCGCCGGCGCGGGCAGCGAGCATGAAGTCGGTACCGGCCTGGTACTCAGCCTCATGATGATTGCAAGTGGCATTGCGCTCTTCGGCTGGGCGCTCGCCCATTACTTGTACAGCATGAACGCGACGGCGCCGGATCGATGGGCGGCGAAAGCCCAGGGGGCCTATTACCTATTGTTGAATAAATACTACGTCGACGAACTGTACGATCTTCTGTTCGTGGAACCGACCAAGAAATTGGGGCTGGCACTCGACTGGTTTGACCGCGTCGTCGTGGACGGGATGGTCCGTGGCGTGGCGCAAATGGCGGAACTGGGTGCGGCAGGATCTACCTGGGTGGAGAAGCACGTCATCTATGGCGGGTTAAACGTTGTCGGCTACGGCAACCATCTCTTGGCTAAACAGTGGCGACAACTTCAAAGCGGGATGGTTCATCATTATGCAGCGATCATCGTCGCGGGATTATTCTTGCTGGCAGTCGTCATCCAACTGATCGTGCAGCGTTAGACGGCATCATGTTAGAACAGCTGGACTCCACATTTCCGATTCTCTCATGCCTGCTCTTTTTCCCGCTGGCTGGTGCCGCGGTGCTCTGGCTCTTCGATGACGAAGACATGGTCCGTACATCGGCTTTGACGATCGCCTTGGTCGAATTGGCTTTGGCAATTTTCGTCCTCATGCGATTTGTGCCGGATTCCGCCGCCATGCAGTTTGTCGAGCATGCGCAATGGGTTCCCGCGTTGGGTATCAGCTATCACTTGGCCGTGGACGGCATCAGCGTGCTCTTCGTCGGACTGACGGCTTTCTTGACCGTCTTGGTGGTCATCTATTCCTGGGACACGATTCGCCATCAGACCAAGCTCTATATGATGTCTCTGTTGGCGCTCGAAACCACGACCATGGGCGTCTTCGTGTCGCTAGATCTGATTCTGTTCTTCGTGTTCTGGGAGCTCATGCTCATCCCGAGCTACTTTCTGATCAAGCTGTGGGGCGGCGGGGCGGAGCGACATTACGCGGCACTGAAATATGTGCTGTACACATTGCTCGGCAGCGTGTTCATGCTGGTAGGCATCGCCCTCCTGGACATCAACTACCACAACTATGCCACGCTCCATCACATGGATCAGATGTACTCGTTCGACCTGTTGGAGTTACTCGCGGTCCCCGTTCCGCTCGATCAGCAGATCCTGATCTTCTGGCTCATGTTCTTCGGATTCGCGTTTAAGGCGCCGGTGTTTCCATTTCACACGTGGCTGCCTGATGCCTTGCTGGAAGGACCGATCGGCATGGCCGTCGTGCTCGCCGGACTCAAGGTTGGCACCTTCGGGTTCATGCGCTTCAGCATTCCGCTCTTGCCGGAAGCCTCGAAGAGCCAGACCGTCGTATCAATCCTCATGGTCCTGGGATTGGCTGCGATCCTTTATGGCGCGATCATGGCTCTCATCCAGCCGGATTTGCGGCGGCTGCTCGCCTACAGCAGCATCAGCCACTTGGGCTTCATCGTGATTGGTCTCTTTGCGCTGAACTATCAAGGGTTGCAGGGCAGCTTACTCACGATGATCAATCTGGGTTTCAGCACGGCGGGACTCTTCTTCATTGCGGGTTTTCTCTATAGCAGACAGCAGACGACACAGTTGTCAGCCTTCGGCGGGATGGCCAAACACACGCCCTTACTCGCGACGTTTTTCCTGTTGATCGGATTAGCCTCGATCGGCCTGCCTGGCACCAACGGGTTCGTCGGCGAGTTCTTGATCCTTCTCGGGACGTTCAAAGCCCATTGGCTGTACGGCTCCATCGCGGTGACCGGCGTGATTTTCGGTGCGGCCTATTTTCTCTGGTACTACGAACGGGCGATGCTCGGTCCGGTCGGCAAAGCCGTGAAGGATTCCATTGGCAGACCTGCATCCCCGTGAAATGATTATCGCCGTTTCATTGTCGGTCATGATTCTCTGGATCGGTCTCTATCCCGCTCCGTTCCTCCGCATGGTGAACGGATCGGTGCAGGCGCTCGTCGACCGGGTGAATCATGGAACGGTGGCAGCTGTTCAGCCGCCTGAACGAACGCAAAAGAAGAGCCAATTAAGATCATGAGCGACTACGTGCTCTTGTATATCCTGTTTGCGCCCTTTGCCGGGGCCGTTGCACTGATCTTCGCGTCCAACCGGCAGGCGATGCTCGTCAGGAGCATCGCGGCAGGATCGGCGGGCATTTCGCTGCTCGCCTCGCTGTATCTTTTTTATGCCTACGACCCGGTCAAAGGCGGGTTTCAGTTCATTCAAAAATACGAGTGGTCGAAGCAGCTCGGCATTTCGTTGCATTTGGGAGTCGATGGGATCGGCACGCCGCTCGTCCTCGCCTCGTCCATTCTGTTGTTCGCCGGAATCTTCGTGTCCTGGCACATTAAGGACCGGACCAAAGAATTTTACATTTGGCTACTGATCCTCGCCGCTGCCACGATCGGCGTCTTCATGTCCCTGGATCTGTTCTTCCTGTATTTCTTTTACGAGATGTCCGTGATTCCCATGTACCTGCTGCTCGGGATGTGGGGAAGCCATACGAAGAAGTATTTGGAGATGACCGATCCCGAAGGCCTCAAACTCCGGGATTCCGTCGGCTTCATCTTCAACTTCGCCGCAAACAGTAAAGAATACGCGGCGATGAAATTGGTACTGTTCCTCTCGGCATGGGCCGTCGTCGCCTTGATGGGCATCTTGCTGATCTACAAGTATTCAGGGCTCAACACCTTCGACATTCTCCAGCTGCGCGAGCACGCCAAGCTGATGAATATTCCGGCGTTGGGGACGACCTTGGACAAGATTATTTGGATCCTCATCTTTTTCGGCTTCGCATCGATCGCGCCGCTCTGGCCATTACATTCCTGGTCTCCGGTGGGCCATGCGGCCGCTCCCGCCGCCACGAGCATGTTGCACGCGGGCGTTCTGATGAAGCTGGGCCATTTTTCGATCATCCGGGTGGCTTTCGAAATCCTCCCGGACACCACACGTGAGCTGATGCCCATCGCAGCGGTGCTCTGCATGTTCAGCATCATCTACGGCGGATTCGTGGCCTTCTATGCCAAGGACACGAAGTACGTGATCGGCTATTCCAGTTCGAGCCACATGGGCTATGTCTTCCTCGGCATGGCGGCGTTGAATTACATCGGCTTGAGCGGGGCGGTCATCTACATGTTCGCGCATGCCATGGCCACGGGAATGCTCTTCGCCATGGCCGGCTGGGTCTACGATCAGACACACTCACGTGATATTCCGTCGCTCGGTGGGCTTTCCAATCGGATGCCCTTCATCGCAGGCTGTTTCGTCATCGCGTGCATGGCATCGGTCGGCATGCCGGGGACCGTGAATTTCATCGCGGAGGTGATGATCATTGTCGGGAGTTGGAACAAGTACCCACTGCAGGTGATTGTCGCCGTCATCGGCATCGTCATCACTCTGGCCTATCTGTTCCGCATGATGCGCGGTCTCTTCTATGGTCCGATGGATCAAAAATATAGCCACTCGCATGACGCGGTGGCGGTGGTCGACCGACTGCCTCTGCTCGTCATGATTTCTGTGAGTATCGGCTTCGGCCTCTTCCCGATGCATATGTATAATGTCGTCCGTTCCGGAGTCGATCCGCTCGTCGCCAAAATTACTCAAGTATTGCCGGTCGCACAAACCGATGAGGGGTTAGGCGTGAGGGGTGAGGCTGCGATTCCCGAAACCTCCTCCGATAGCCCGCTCGTCGCAAACAACCCCTTATCGTCTCTACGAGAGCTCCGATGACTTTTTCGCTCACCATGTCCTCTTTCGACCTCCTCCTGTTGTTGCCGGAAATCTTATTGACCTGTTGGCTATGCCTCATTCTGATCGTGGACTTCTCGTTCCCACGCTTGCCAAAGGAGCAACTGGCCTATTTGAGCATCGCCGGCCTCGTCGGCACGCTTGGCTGCCTCGCCTGGTTTGATTTCTCCGGCATCTCCGGAACACTCTTCGCCAATATGTTCGTGGTCGATCGGATGGCGCTATTCTTCAAGATCTTCATCGTAGCTACCACGATTCTCGTCATCCTGGCTTCCATCGAATTCGTCCATCGGTTCACGTTTTTCCGCGGAGAATATTACTTCCTCGTGATGATGTCGGCACTCGGCATGATGTTTATGGCCTCGGCCAACGATCTGTTGTCCGTGTTCGTCACGTTGGAATTCTCGACGTTTGGGTTCTACATCCTCGTCGCCTATTTGCGTGAAGATGTTGCGTCCAATGAGGCCGGACTGAAGTTCTTCATTCTGGGCGTCTTTGCCGCCGGTTTGCTGGCCTATGGGATCAGCCTGGTCTACGGCGAGACCGGCAAACTGGTCTTCTCCGACATGAAATCTGCCCAGGCGACGCCGGGATTGGTCATCGGATTCTTGCTGATCTTCGGCGCCCTGGGATTCAAAATCGGCGCCGTACCGTTTCATTCTTGGATCCCCGATACCTATCACGGCTCGCCGACGCCGGTGACCGCATTCCTGTCGATCGCTCCCAAAGGGGCGGCCTTCGCCATTTTGCTGCGCATGTTTTTTGTGGCGCTTGGCACGTTCAAGCCCACCTGGGTCCTGCTGTTGGTCGCCGCTTCCATTTTGTCGATGACCTACGGCAACATCGTGGCGATCGCGCAGAAGAATATGAAGCGGCTATTGGCCTATTCCGGCATCGCGCAGATCGGCAACGTGCTGATCGGCCTCGCCGCCGGGACCAAGATGGGCAACGACGCGATCCTGTTCTATCTCCTGACCTATCTGTTCGCGAACCTGGGCGCTTTTGCGATCATCATCGCCGTCAGCCAAGCCATCGGCAGCGAAGAGATCGAAGACTACAGCGGTTTGGGTCGCCGCTCGCCGTTCCTAGCATTTTCCATGTTGATCTTCTTATTGTCGTTGACGGGTGTACCGCCGTTGGCGGGCTTCGTCGGCAAACTCTACATCTTTGTCGCGGCGATCAAGGAAGGGCTCTACGTCCTGATCACGGTCGGGCTCATCAACATCGTGATCTCCATGTACTATTACCTCGTCGTCGTCAAAAAAATGTACATCCAGGAACCGCATGATCCCTCACCGGTCAGCGTGTCAGGTCCCATGAAAGCCGTCATCTATGTCGGCCTGGCCGGAACGCTGATTGTCGGAATCTATCCTCAACCGGTGATTGATTGGGTGGTCGCCGCCACGATGATGTTTTCCGACCTTGGAGGGCAATCCGCTGCGCTTCCAATCCTGCCTCCTGTGATCGCATCGGGACACTGATCTGCTCCCTTGCACAGCACCTCAACCACACAGTCTTCTTAAATATTACTTGCAGGGGCCGGATCGGCCAGAGTAGAGTTTCTTAGGTTTTCACAATATTTATACCTTTCAGGCTGTACGTGGCCATGGAATCAGCAACGCAGGATCCTCCCTCAACAACGCCGCCTGCTGCTCCTTCCCTGTCCGAATCGACGCCAGGCGGACCTCAGACCTCTCCGCCACACCAGACAAAAATGGCAGCCTGGCTGGCTATGGGGTTGGCCTGGTTGGCCAAGTGGTCCATCGAGCAACGCGTGCTGGGCGGCTTCGGGCTGGTGTTCGCCAGCATTCTCCTTATTAGCATCGTGTCTTATCGGAACACCGCCGTGGTGGTGAAAAACAGCCGTCTGGACACCGCAAGCCATGAGCTCGTTCAACTGCTGGGATCGATCGAAGAAGCGCTCATCGCGGCGGAAAGCGGCCATCGCCGTTATCTGGTCACCGGCGACGAATCCTATCTCAAGGCCCACCGTACCATCGTGGAACAGATGCCCGAATATACGCGGTACCTTCAGGCCCTCGCCGGACCCGTGCCGGAACAGCGCGAACGTATCGCCCAGCTGGAACAACTCATCAAGCAACAGCTGGACATCGAGGCCAACGCCATCCGCCAGCGTGCTGAGCAAGGACCCGACGCAGTGCGCCAGCTGGCCATGCCCGGCGTGGCGAAGCGTGAGTTCGACGATATCCACCGACTCATCGCGGATCTGGAAAGTTTTGAACAACAATCTGCCCGTGCCAGACTGTTGCAGTCGACAGGGACCACCAGGAGTACGATCGCACTGCTTGCTCTCGGCGCTATTTTGCAGCTGGTGTTGCTGGGCTCTGTCTACTATCTGATCCATCACGACATTACCAACCGGCGTCGTGTCGCGGCGGAATTGCGACGACAGGGGGAACTCCTCCAGGCCGCGAACAAGGAATTGGAGGCCTTCAGTTATTCCGTCTCGCACGATCTTCGCGCCCCGTTGCGCCATATCGACGGCTACGCCGCGCTCTTGTCCAAAACGGCCGGCCAGTCCCTGAACGACAAGGCTCAGCGTTATCTCCAAACGATCTCCGAATCTGCCAAGCAGATGGGACAACTCATCGACGACTTGCTCGTGTTCTCCCGCATGGGTCGTCAAGAAATGTTACGCAGTACGGTGAATCTCAATCAGCTGGTCAAGACCGTGATTCACGATTTGCGTCTTGACTTGCATGGAAGGACGATCTCTTGGACAATTGGCTCATTGCCGGATGTCCCGGGCGATCCGGCCATGTTGCGGCAAGTGTTCATGAACCTCATCTCGAACGCGGTCAAGTTCACAGCGACGAGGCCCAACCCGCATATCGAGATCGGAGCGACCCGGCAATTCCCCGGCGAAGTCACCCTCTTCGTCCGCGACAATGGAGTCGGATTCGATATGCAGTATGTGAACAAACTCTTCGGCGTGTTCCAGCGTCTCCACCGGAACGACGAATTCGAGGGCACCGGAATCGGCCTGGCGAACGTCAGGCGGATTGTCCATCGTCACGGAGGGCGCACCTGGGCCGAAGGGAAGATCGATCACGGTGCGACGTTTTATGTGTCACTTCCCATGAAAAGGACTGCTGTCATGACCACCGTGAAACCCATCTTACTGGCGGAAGACAACCCGCGCGACGCGGAACTGGCACTGGCCGCGATGGAAGAACACCACATTGCGGACAAGGTTGTCGTCTGTCATGATGGAGCCGAGGTGTTGGATTATCTCTATTGCCGCGGACCGTTCAAGAGCCGGGAATGCGGCAACCCTGTGGTCGTATTTTTGGACCTCAAGATGCCGAAGATCGATGGCATCGAGGTCTTGCGAACGATCAAGAACGACGTGAATCTAAAACCGATTCCGGTGGTGATGCTCACCTCATCCCGAGAAGAACGCGATTTAGCCCAGAGCTACGCGCTCGGCGCGAATGCTTATGTGGTCAAACCCGTCGAGTTTCAACAGTTCATCTCGGCCGTGAAAGAGCTCGGCGTGTTTTGGGGGGTCATCAACGAACCGCCGCCAGAGGGAACTGAGCCCGCTGCCTAGCAGGCTGCTGAAAAAGTCCGCCAGCTTTGTTCTCGCATCGCTCAGAGGCTCAACGTACGGCAAAGAGTACGCTTCGCCTCTTCACTCGCTGCGGCCGCGCTGGACGGGCCTTTTGATCAGCCTGCATCCGATTCTGAACGCATTGATGATTCTTGGTATTCTTGCGCTCGACAAAATAAAAACATGTCTACCTCTATCTCCTAGCCTGCTCGCGGAGGACCCGTGAAAACGCCGCTCCGCCTGCTCCTCCTCGAGGACGATCCCATCGATGCCGACCTCATCGCCGCGACGCTGTCAGAGGCAGGGCTCGCCTGCACGACCCACCGCATCGATACACGCAGCGATTTTCTCGCCGCGCTAAACGACAGCGGGTTTGACCTGATCCTCGCCGACTACTCGATTCCTGGATTCGATGGCATGACCGCGCTGTCATTGGCTCGCCAGCTGGCGCCTGACGTTCCCTTCCTCTTTGTCTCCGCCACCATCGGCGAAGAATTGGCCATCGATGCCATGCACCAAGGTGCGACCGACTACGTCCTCAAGCAGCGATTGGGGCGCCTGGTTCCTTCGGTCCAGCGCGCCCTCCGGGAGCGGGACGAGCGCAGGGAACGGAAGAAAGCCGAAGAGGCGCTGATCCAAAGCGAAAAGCAGTTCCGACAGGCCCAGAAGATGGAAGCGGTCGGACGGCTCGCCGGAGGCATCGCGCACGATTTCAACAATCTTCTGACGGTAATCATGGGTTACAGCCACGTGATCTCGGCTGAATTAGGCCGCGAGCACCCTCTGCATAGCAAGATCGAAGAAACGCAGAAAGCCGGCGAGCGCGCCGCCATGTTGGTTCGGCAGCTGCTGGCCTTCAGCCGTAAGCAGCCCCTCGAACCGAAGAACCTCAGCCTCAACAATATCGTGACCAACCTTGAAAGCATGCTGCAACGTGTGATCGGTTCAGACATTCGCCTTGTCATCACGCTCGATCCTTCGAACAGCCAGGTCCGCGCCGACCAGGCCCAGTTGGAACAGGTGCTGATGAATCTCGTCGTGAACGCACGGGACGCCATGACTAAGGGTGGCACTCTCACGATCGACACGGCTCAGATCGAACTCGCGAAAAACCCCCTGTTTCACGTTGAACCGTTGCCGCCAGGACCTTACGTCAAATTGTCCGTGGGGGACACCGGCAGTGGAATGGATCGCGACACGCAAGCCCATATCTTTGAGCCGTTCTTTACGACCAAGGAAGAGGGTAAAGGGAGCGGCCTAGGCCTCTCGACCGTCTTCGGGATCGTCACCCAGCTGGGCGGCGGAATTGATGTAACCAGCCAAGTCGGTCACGGTACCCGATTCGATATCTTTTTCCCCCGGGTCGCCGCCGACCGGCAGACGGTTTTCGCGCCGCACGCTTCAGGGCAGCCGGCCGGGGGAACGGAAAGCATTCTCCTGGTCGAAGACGATTCGAGTGTGCGCACATTGCTGCGCGATGCATTACGGAAGCTTGGCTATCACGTGATCGAGGCGAAACATGGTCTCGAGGCTTGTCTGTTGGCTTCGCAAGAGATAGACGGGCTGGACTTGCTGCTGACCGACATGGTGATGCCCGGCATGGGAGGGCGGGAATTGGCCCAACACCTCATCACGATCAAGCCGGACCTTCGGATCTTGTTCATGTCCGGTTTTACCGACGACATCGGCATTCTTACCGGCCACGAACAGGCGACCAGTGCTTTTCTTCAAAAACCCTTCACTCCAGAACTCCTGGCGCGCACGGTGAGAAAGATTCTCGACACGCCATCGCGAAGCATTTCACCACAGCAGGCTTCGAAGCCGACCGCAAAATAATAGGCGACGTTGGCAGCCCCTTTCAGACTCACGTTTGACGCTGAGCCGCGCCCTCCCTATACTCGACTTCAACAGGTCATGAGACTGCCTCATCGCTCCCACACACTCTGTGTGCTCATACTCGTTGGAGTGTGTTCCTTCGAATCGGGAAGGTCAGGGCTGGCCTCCGCTCAATCCATCGTGTGGGACCGTCCCGCCGAAGGCCTCGCGATTGGCCTTTGGAATCCGCCGCCTGTTTGCCATGATGTTCCCCAGCTGGTGGTGGCGGAAATCGACCCCGTCCGCTATCGTTTTTCCGTCCACTATTTTCGGAATGAACCGTTGGAAGCACCGCCCGACATCCTCGAGTGGCAGAGGAGAACCGGCCATGACTTGATCTTCAATGCCGGGCTGTTTCGCGAGAATTTTTCTTATTTGGGGTTGCTGTACGGACGGGGAAAATCGCTCGGGGGAAAACGCCATGCCTCCTGGATGGGACTCTTCGTCGCCGAACCGAGCCTAGCCGGCGGCCCCATGGCTGGAATTTTGGACTTGTCGGTCGATCCGTTCGATGAGCAGCAGCCGTCTTATGACGAAGCGGCGCAATCGCTGATGCTGCTCGATCGGACGGGCAGGGTGCGGGTCAAACAGACCGGCAAGCAATCTCAACAGACCATCGTCGCTGAACAGCAGGACGGCCATGTCCTCCTTATGAAAACCACCGACGTCGTATCACTGCACTCGATCGGACAATGTTTGCACGAGGCCTATCCGGGTATTCGCCAAGCGATGGCCATGGATGGAGGGTCCTCATCGGACCTCTCGATGAGTCCCGCACTCCGCCAAACGATCGAGAAAACGGCAGGGGTTCATCCTTGGATGGTTCTTGTGAACGCTAATACCACCGCCCACATCGGACTTCCGGCAGTCATTGGCATCAGTCCGCGCCGCAATATCTCCCACCCGTAAGGCACGACCAGTGGGCCTTGCCGTTCTGTTTGAGAAGAGCCCGCTAGCGCGTAACCGGAAAGCCGGCCTCCACCCAGGCGTTCATGCTGCCATTGACATTGTACACATGCGTATATCCCAAATCCGCCAACGTTTCCGCCGCAATGTTGCTCCGGTGACCGGATTGGCAATAGACTACGACGTGTTCATCCATGTGCACGCCGATTTCACGATGACGCGTCTTGATCTCGCGGAAATCAATGTTGAAATCGGTGCCCGGGATGAAGCCTCCTGCATGTTCCTCGGGAGACCGAACGTCGATCAGGACGAACCCTTTCTGTGTCATCGACGGTGCTTTTGTCAGGCCGGCGCGCAATTGTTGTACCGAGAGCAGATACGAATGATGAGCAGAGACCACCGTCATGGTTGCGGCCAGCATCAACACGAGACTCATGAATATAATGGCGGTTCGTTGAATCATGATCGACCTCCTCATGACACACTTCATGACATTCTTATCAGACAGGTTTGACAGAGGGTCACCGTCGCAATGAGTGAGTATGATAGGAGCCCTATGAAGACTTGGTCAAGCCTCGGCTGCACGCTCGCTCTACTTGTGATCGGCTGTGCCGAGGGTGCAAAACTGGCACAAAACAGCGGTGACGGAGGCGTGGTGACTTATCCCTTCAAAGGGGATCAAGGTCACATGCTGTCGTCATTTCGAAAGGAGGCGCTCGTGCTGATGAAGGATACCTGCGGGGGTTCTTATACGATTGTACGCGAAGGGGAAGCCAAAGGGCGGGCACGTGTCGCAGGAGCGATCGAAGGCAGCCAGGAGATTGTACGGGAGCGGCGTTGGGGAATTGAATTTCGCTGTAAGTAGCTGCTACGTCTTCGTTAGTTCGTTCGTTTGTGTTGTGCGGTTAAATCGTCGATGGTCAACAGACTCGTCACCTTTACCCCTTCTTGTTCGACCTTGGTCCGCCCTTCTTGTTCTTTTCGATCCACGATCACCAAGGCATGCGTCACCGTCAGACCGGCTTGCCTGGCGGCGGCAATGGCTTTGAGCAGCGACCCGCCGCTTGTCAACACATCGTCAACGATTAAGGCGCGGTCATTGGGCCTCACTGCGCCTTCGATCAGTCTGCCCAGCCCGTGATCCTTCGCCTGCTTGCGCACGACGAACGTTCGCCACTCTCGTTTCAGGCTGCTCGAGTACGCATAATCAGAAATCGTCGTCGCAATCGAAATGGCGCCGATCTCCAGCCCACCGAGACAATCGATGGCGAGGCCAGCCAGCGCCTCATGGGCCAGCTGCCCGACCAGGCGACGCGCTGAAGGATGGGCCATCAACGCACGGCAATCGACATAAAATGGACTAACCTGGCCGGATGCGAGGGTAAATCCTTTCTCCGGATCCCACCTAAACGACTGAGTATCGTGAAACGCCTGTGCCAATTGTTCACGGATAGTCACGACCCTTCTCCTTCAAGACGTATGAAAAACGACGGCATTGTACAATGCCCGCCAGATCAATGTCAGAATTTTTCGGCGCGTTCCTGGAATGACGCTTTCATGAAAAACGCCTGACCTGCTCAGCCAAGATCTTGGCAATAAGCTGGAGGTCGAATGGCCACGCATAGCGAAGTTCAATCTCGGGATGCCGAGGGCGCAAAGAGTCGAGGATTTCCGGAATCTCAACTTCCGAGTGAGCGCCCCCGGGCGTAAACATCGTCGTCGTCACGGTGATGTGCGTCGCGCTTTTTTTGATCAATTCCTCGACAGACTCCTCCAGGTTCGGTGCACAGAATTCGTTGTACGCGAGCGCTAAGAGCGCTCCGTCCAACTGTGGTCGCAACGCAGCCGCTACTGTCTCTAAACCAAATCGATACGGATCGGTCGCCGCCGTCCTTGGCCAGCGGCGGATCTTCGTGTCCAATTCCTGTTCTTCGGTGGATATCGACATTCCCGCAGCACGTCGCTGCGCTTCCAACCGTTTCAATTTCGTGACGAGTTCAGACGGATAGTCTTTGGGAATGCCGCCGTGACCCACCAACACGATGCCTCTCACCACCGTTGCCATCACCGATTCCTTTCTTATTGGTCTCACTAGACGTAGTTTCGCAACATCAGTTCTTTTGGATGCGGGGTGAGATAAATCTGGTCTTGAATGTACCCCACCTCGTGCATGGTCACGTAATGCTTGATCAGGGTAATGGGTACGATTAATGGCACAAGTCCTTGGTGATATTCCGCAATCACGTCGTTGAGCTCCATCCGTTCCTTGGGCCTCAATTGTTCTTTGAGGTGCCCCACCAAATGCTGCAACACATTGACCTGTTTGCGCCTCGTCGCCTTGACCGCCAGTGCTTTCATGAAGAGCGTTCCATAGCGCTCCACCAGTTCTTTGAGTTTATAGCGATGCGCCTGAGCGACCAAGCGTCCCAACGCTTGATACACCTCGCGACTGTGGGCCAGGAGGAGATATTTATGGATGGTGTGAAAGACGACAATCGATTGGCGCGAGGAGGGACGCTGCGACAGTAGTTGCCACCGGTGGTAGCAAAATACGCGCTCGATAAAATTATCACGCAGCACTGGATCGCAGAGGCGGCCTTCGTCTTCAATCGGTACGAGTGGAAACCGTTCGCTGAACGCTCGCGCAAAGAGTCCGACACCGGCGCGGCTCGGCATACCCTGCGGATTGAACAGTTTAACCCGCTCGATGCCACAACTGGGCGAATCCTTCTTAAAGATATAGCCCGACAGATGCACTTGTGCGAGAGTCTCGAGTTTCTGACCGGTATACAGGGTCAGCGGTTTGGTCAGGTTCCGTTCAGTTGTGACCGTGATGAGCTGGGGCTTCTTCGCATCGCGGACCAAGCGCATGGCCTCGCGCGGGGTGCCGAATCCCGCTTCCACTTCCGGGCAGATCGGCACCCATTCAACATGGCGGCTCAACACCTCTGTCACAAACCGATCCCGCTTGTGTCCTCCGTCGTAGCGGACTGCCTCGCCCAGCAGGCATCGGCTGATGCCAATTCGAATCGGCAATGAATTATGCGACGCGCTGCTCTCCAATTCCGTCTCTTTCAGAGGAATTCTTGTCACACGTTTTGGATGGGGGCCCACTCGTTTGCTTGACCAGTTTCCTACTTTGACGCACCGCCGTGCGATCCCATCGGTCCTTTTGAAAGCTTGTCTCCGGCCACCCGCGTGATCGCGATTTCTCTGGTGCCTTTCTCGCCCTTCACACCGAGTTTCACGACTGTACCGGCTTCTCCACGGATCATCTTGACCACCTGGTCATAACTCTTGCCTGAGACCGGGGCCCCATCGACTGACTGAATTTCGTCTCCATGACTTACTCCGGCTTGGTGCGCGGGGCCTTCAGGGTGAACCATGGCCACATACAGGACAGCAGGGTCTCCAATCCGCTCGGCTCCCACCTGCAGCGAGATGCCGACCACTCCGTTCGGAAGATTCGCTTGGTCGCCATGACCATATGGTGCCTGACCCATTGGCTTGTCTGCGGCGCATGCCGCCACTGAAGATGACAGGGTCATCATGAGACACGCAGCGATCGATAGATGCTTCATCCTCATAAGACCTCCTCCTTATTGAAATCCATTAGCAAACCAGTGCAATAAGACCCAGCCCTGCGAGTAACACCAATGAATTCAAATAGACAGATCGTTGATGTAACCGATTCCATGCCGCTAGAAGTTCCGCATTGACGGCGCCTCGCTGTTCTTGTTCTTTCAATTGATCTCTCATCACATTGCTTTCCGGCGTGAGTGGTGAATGGCAGTATGATTCGGCGATCAGGACGATCAGCCAGATCCCTCCGGTGAATAGAAGCGAGAGACTTCCCCCTTGGAGCGCCATCGTGGCACCAACTGCGAGCAATCCGACGACAGCCGTGACCACACCCAGCACGTAATAGGCCGGGAACAGTTGCCGCACGACCTTTCCAAATGGCTCCCGCTCTAGATTCTTGGCAAGGATCGGCGCCACCACGGAGGAGAGCAGCACAACTTTACCCACCAGGACTGCGGCGGCGAGGGCATGGATGTAGTTGATCAGCCACATCATCATGTTGATCCCTTCGGCCTTTCTCAAAAAATCGTTCGCAAGGCTTCTTTGAGTGATGGATGCTGAAACCGGTACCCGCCACTCTGCACAACGATTGGGACAACTCGCTGGCCCGTCGTCATCAGTGAACCAAGTTCTCCCAATACTAATTTCAATATAACCTCCGGCACGGGAATCCAGGAAGGCCTGTTCAAGACCTCGCCCAACGTGCGACAGAACTCATCCATCGTGATGGGATTCGGCGCCACCGCGTTCACGGGACCGGACACCTTTTCATTGCTTATGGCCCATTCGATCAGCCGCACCAGGTCCGCACGATGAATCCACGACACCCATTGGGTTCCCGGCATCACCGGCCCTCCGGCGAACAGTCGAAAGGGGAGCGCCATGCGCGGCAACGCGCCTCCATCTTTTTCGAGGACGAGGCCGATCCGAAGACAGACCACCCTGACGCCGAGAGTCTGAACCGAACCGGCCTCTGCTTCCCAGGCCGCGGACAAGTCGGCAAGAAACCCTTCTCCGCGATCAGCATGTTCATCGAGCATGCGGTCGTCGCTGGCTCCGTAGAAACCGATGCCCGATGCATTGATCAGTACAGAGGGTTTGCGTGCCAAACGGCTCAATGCGGACGCCAGGGCTCTTGTAGCGTGAAGACGGCTGTCTACGAGCACTCGCTTGCGCGGAGCTGTCCATCGGGCACCAGCTACGGACGCTCCAGCCAAATTGACGATTGCGTCACTGCCGCTGAGCGCCCGTTCCCAATCACCGGAATGCTCGCCGTCCCAGCGAACGCATTCACAGAGGTTTCCGAGTTGGGACTTCGCACGGGGCAGATCTCTGGTGAGTACGATGACTTGGTGACGTCCAACGACCAGATGTCTTGCCAGCGCCGTTCCGATAAATCCTGTCCCTCCTGCAATGACGATTTTCACAGTCTCCCCACTTATAGATAGACCTTACGAGGCAGCGTCCGCTTCCAATGATCTCTACGATCCGTTTTCATCCATCCGCTGTGCGATCTTGCGCTGCTTCGTCGCATACAACAGATTCGGCGCGGGCCTCACACGATTCAGGAGGATAACGGGATCGATGACTTCGCCACAAATGAGACACCGACTGGCCATCATGTCGATTGGCCTCGAGTCGCTTTCTCAAGGAAGAGGTGGACGGCGGAAGATCAACGGGTTGGCACTCGAAGGGCGGGACTCACTTCTTCAGCGCATGCGGCTGACAGCAACACCAACCGCACAGAAACTCGCACCCCACGAGGAGAGATTCGCAGTTGGAGACGTAGTCCTTCACTTCTCGTTTCAAGATGTCTTTCTCGTACCACATGTCGTCGTAGGATGCTGTGGCGCTCATTGAAAAGTCTGAACAAGCAAGGACGGGACGAACGTCAAAACTTGCGCAATACATGCTCGACTAGGGGTGTTGCTCGTCTTAGACAGATACACATCCCAAAGAGCCCAAGACCGAACCAGGAGATGAGACAGGACTTACTCAGCAGGACGATAATCTCTCTCCCTGATACGGGCTAATAACGCTCAGCCCATTCAAATATCACAATCCCAGCCGCGGCAAGATCACCTGAAGAAATAGTCTTGCCAGTTCCCGGTGGCCCGCGTCGTTGGGGTGGAAGCCGTCAATATCAAATATAAGGTCCTCACGCACTGGTTGGGCAAACAGGTTCACGAGCGACGCATCGACTGACGCCGCCTCCTGTTCTATGGCCCGATTGTACGCTTTGACGCGGTCCAATGTGACAGAAGGATTGGGAGTCGTTCGAAAGCGAGGAAGCTGCGTAAGATCTGGAAGATTGGCGACCACGATGGTTTTGGAAATGGAGTCCCGGACGGTATGGAGCAGAAAACGGAGATCCTCCTGGAAGGCTCGTGGATCGTCGCCATGGACTAAGTCGTTGGCACCAGTCCAAAGTGTCACCAAATTGGCCTTGGTTCCGAGTTGCTTCGCGACGCGTACCTGTTCCTTTATCAAATCAATCCGTGCCCCTGGCACGCCGAGGTTGATCAAAAATACCCCAGGAATCCGACGGCTTAATTCGCGATTGATCAGATAGACATACCCGTCGGTCAGCGGTAAGGCGCCGACCCCGGTTGCATCACTTGCCCCTAGCGCCATGTAAACAAACTCGATCTTTCTGTCTTTTGGCCCGCTGCTACAGCTCAGGATGGCAAAGGTACAAAGCGCGACCATGACCATACGACACAGTTGGATGGTTCTCATGGCTGGTCTCCTTTTTTATCTCTGGTCATATAAGACTAACGGAAAACGTGATTGTTAGTTCTTGAAGACGTACAACTCGCGTGCCCGCAAACCTGGAGCGATCTCCCACGGCAAAGTATACTGCGTGCAATTTATGTGCTGGCATGCGGATGTTATTCGGCGGAAGGCGGAGGAGCCAGCCACGCTTGAGTGCCCTTCTCTCCTCCAGAATAACCTCTTCATTGCTGCAGAATCTATTTAGGGCTAGGGCCTAGCCCAGTTCCGGCAAACTGCTTTTACCGCTATTGGTTACTACTGTATCCATCCGCGCGTATCCAAAGAGGAAAATGGAGGAATTTATGGTATTTCAAAGGGCACTTGCCGTGCTGACATTGCCGCTCATCGTATTTATATCCATTGCTGATGCCGCTTCTGAGGGAGCCGGGACTGATCCACAGCTTCTTTCCGGGGACCGGGTTCTCCTCGGTACGGTAGAGGAAGTCAGAAGCGATCAGGCCCGAATCAATACCGGCGAAGGGCAGCCTCGTTTCGTTCCGATGAATGTGCGAAGAGATAAGGGATTGCTGGACTTGAAAAAAGGGGATCAGGTTGAGATCACCGTCAATGACCAGAATCTGCTCGTCGATGTCCATAAGGCCGGAGAGTCAAGCCATCATCGTGTCATTCAAGGTCAACTCGCTGAACCCTTGGACACCGGGCACGATAAGGCGGTGATTCGTACCAAGGACGGGAAGCAAGAGTCTCACCTTGTGCGGCCGGTGGCACGAAGTAAGGTGGCCTCGATTCCCGTCGGGGCAGATGTCACCTTTCTCATTGATGAGTTGGATAAGATCGTTGATGTGACCATGGGGACTACCGATTCCGTTCATCGGTCAGCGGAACTCGGGCAACGCAAATCCCCCCTCAAGGGCAACATGAGCCAGATAGCGGGTGTAATCGTCACGCCTCTAAAGAACAATACCATTGTCATTCGCACCGAGGACGGCAAGGACCACGCATATGAGGCGCGCCCGCTCATTCAGGAGAGACTCGCGCAGTTATCACGAGGCCAATCAGCCACGTTGCTCGTGGATGCCGAGCAACAAGTAACGGACGTGTCCTTTAACCAGGCGGAAGAAAGCAAACCGAGGCAGAGATAGTAGAGTCTAAAGCCGCGCTTCTTTGCTTCTCTCCGTCTGTGTCTGTCCAGCGGCTTTTGCCAGCAGACATAACACCCTAAGCAACACCGGGAAAGAGACCCCGCCCATGTTCAGACAGGGCGGGGTGCCACATCTAGCCCCACATCACTGAACGGTTTTCGATCGCCACGTCGATCGTTACCCGGAATCTCACTCAGACTCGAACCGGACGGCGGGAGACTGTGGTTTTTTCCCATGACGCGTGCTTTTTTTACTACTCATACGTGATATTAACTACGCGCTCGGAATAGTAGGGAGTTGTGTTTTCTCAGCCTTTTCTTCATCGCCATCCGTGGTACTGCGATTGCTACTAGGCTTCAATGTATTTTCTTATGTAGTTATCGTAAGGTCTTGCATGCCTTACACTTAAAAGAACAGAAAACGACGGCAGGAGGGACTATGGGAACGAAACTGGTTTGGACGTTTCTCGTCATATCCATGTTGTGGTTCACAGCACCCTCGCTTGCTGCTTCTACGAAAGTGCAGGACACTTCACGGCACTTCTATGATCGCGTGATGGAAGAATTTAAGCATGGTGACTACGAAGCGGCACTGGCCGGGTTCAGGCTTTTTATTGAATTACATCGCCAATCCGCATTAGCAGCGAATGCTCAATACTGGATCGGAGAATGCCAGTACCGCCTAGGCCGCTACAAAGATGCCCTCGATTCCTTCTACAACGTCGGCTCATATAACCCCGTGAGCCCAAAACTAGCTGCATCTGCGTTTAAGATCGGCCAGACCTACTCAAGGCTTGGCGAACATGAAAGAGCGCGCCTGATGTTTGACCGGGTCCTCGACCAATATCCGGAAGGCGCCGAAGCTCACCTAGCCCGCAAGGCGCTTAACGTCATGCCCCCTCAAAATTAACCCGCCGCTTCATCCGGTGGTATCGTTCCCTCTCATGCCGCCGTCGCATCTTGGGCCGTCGGCAAAATATCCCTACGGAAATGGCCCTGAAGCCTCTGAACCATTCCCTTGCCCTCTCTAGCGCTCGTGCGTCCGCCTCAGCCCCTGTTTGCCGAGCTAACCTTGCCCGATACTGGTAAAGCCCTGGTTCCTTAGATGTATGTTTTGACCATTTCATCATTTTTTATTCTGTCAAAAGGCTTCATGCTTGGGATTCTCCGAGTATGTTAATACTAAAGTCGTTTGTTATGATTGAGGAATGAACCGCACATTGAGTCTCCCAGTCCAAGAGCTCATACGCGCATCTGAGCGAGTCATTGGATTCGCTACTAACCATAAGGGGCTGCCGGAAGAGGATTTCGAGGCGGTCTTGTTTTGCGCCCATGAACTCATACATGACATCAAATCGAGCCGCACTAGCCCGGCCTCTCAAGATCTTCAAATTTGTCTTCTCTGTCGGCTCGTTCGTGACGAGCGAGAGACTTCCTATGAGCGCTGGGTCACAACACAGACCTATCAACAAAGCACCGGGATCGATCCAGCCGATTGCCTTTTGATCCATACCTACTGCCCTGCGTGTTACCAACACCTTCCGAAAGCAGCCTGACGTCGGCTCCATTACCCCTTTTGATCGTTAACGGGGGATCTATATACCCCCCCACGTTAATTAAACGATTAACGTCCCTGGAGCATTTTGGACACTGCATTAAAAATGAACGTTATTGGCTGTCGCCAATTTACCTGCTGGGCCGAACGTAAGAACTAGTTTGTCGATCGCCTCCTTGCCCTTGGACGTCGTCCACGAACAGGCCGTTCCACCATCATCTAGACCGACACAGCTTTCAGGAGAACCCCATTCACGCTTTGCATCATCCAGGGAATATTGGCCAATTCTGCCTTGCCAATCCGCATTCCCAGCAGTCCCAGCACAGGCCACTAACAGCATTAGGAATGCGACCACAGCAATTCGTCTCATAGCACCCTATTTTCGCTTCTCGTACTTTTTCAAAAGGTCGCGTATCGTTTCCTCGACCAAGTCGTCGACCCATTGTTCTTGATCCACGGCCAGATGAGACAACCCCCCGTAGCCTCGCTTTGTCGATCCAAGGCCCCGTCATCCCTCTTTGGGCTTCAAGAGCAAGGCCAATCGAGAACCATAACAACTCCTTACTGCGGTCGACAATCAGGGGGCGATGGAATTAGAGGATGGTGATAGGCATGAAGACCTCATCGGTAGGCCAATTCTAGGCTGGCTGCCATTTAAGGACAACCATTTGAAGTGGAAAGAAGAGCTAAAGTTCACGACTGAAGGGGCGGACGGCAGGGATTTTCAACTACTGTGTGAGCTTGATCACTATATCCACAAAATCCTTCCCAAATCCTCATCTAACCTTCTTGGGCGCTGGCAGTGTGTGCACCGTGCAGAAAGGCCGGCTAGACTCGTTGCCTCGGTTTGGAAAATCAGCTGATAGGTCCGGCCGCCACAAAAGCGGCAAGCTTTCCCTAGAATCTCTCGCCGAATGGTTCCTATCTTGCCAAGCAGTCTCTCCCTCATCAGGTCCTCCGTCAGTCCTGTTCTGGGTCGGCCGTCAGTCTTTAAGAAGCAGCCCGACCGAACGGTTATGTCGCGTTGTCGTGGGCATTCAGCCAATACAACTTGGTCTATCTGAAAGAACTTTAGAAGAGCGCTAGCAATCGCGCCAGACCAAAAGGAGGTACTTCGGAAGAAGGGGATAAAAAAATGAGGGTGGGGTGACGGAATGAAGTGCTAGCAGCACTAACCCAATGACACCAACGCGAGAGAGCTTGATCGCCCCCGAACAGAAAACTTCATTTCTCCCGCTGCGACCCGTGGCCGCCTTACGGTCCGTCCGCCAGAGGGAATGAGCATGGGCAGGAGTGGCCGGGTAAGTACTTATCCTCAAGAGGTGTGGATAAAGTCGCTGTTCGCTGGACAAAGTGCGCACCTCATCAGCAATAGTCCATGGTCCCCACACATTTTTACATAGGGATGTGTCTAAAACCTTGAACATTCGCAAAGTACACAAGATATGGGGCCTCGTACACGCATCATATCAATGCCTAAAAAATAGGCATTTTGATGCAAGATGAACGGCACACAAGCGGTCCACTATCCGATGGCAAAGTAATCCACAGAATTATCCACAGAAGAGGGGGATCGAGCGGTTCCGTGCCAGAGCATGCAGAGTGATGTTAACAGACAGTAAACAATGGGGCTTGCGTAATCAGACAACTGACCGAAAAGGACAGAATGATGGCACGCTCGGCACGTGGACTCTACAAACGCGGAGGATGCCATCGGCACTTAAGTGGTTCGAATCTTGGGATCGTCGCAAGGAAGCGATCGTGGAGGGCATTGTACCGCACCACCGATGAAGCTACTGGCTCTCGTGATCTCAAGGCACGCTATCTTCTCTTCGTTGGACACCATCAGCACAGCCGGATTTGAGCACTATAGGAAATTCATTCGATCGTTACTCGATCAGCATGACCGACAGTGTACGGCCGTTGTCGGAAATTTTTCCTCGACACGATCCCCAGGATTGGCTCTACTCGGGACTCTTGTCTCACGAGTGAGTTTCAATTCGAGGCGTCGCTACGAAGCGGATTCACTTCGCGCACTTCCAGCGAGTCTGGGGCAATCCTCCGATTCATACGCTCACCGTGGATGTCCTGGACCATTATCGAGGACACCGGCGAGGGGAGGGCGTTGGCTCTTCCACGATTAATCGTGAGATGGCCACACTGAAACACGCCTTGAGCAAGGCGGTCGAATGGAAGCTGTTGCGGAAGGCCGCACGAGAGGAACTGACCGCTATCAAGAAGTATCAAGAGCCTGATGGTCGATTGCGATATCTGTCCGGGGAAGCCGAAGCTGAGCGGTTGCTTCAAGCCTGTAAAGACTGGCTCAGGCCAATTGTGTTGACGGCATACCGGCATGCGGAAAGGGGAGCTACTAGGTTTGACTTGGGAGTTGGTAGACATGACGTATGGCTTTATTCGCTTGAAGCAAACGAAGAACGGGAAAGCCCGAGCCCTGCCATTCAATGAAACCCTGTGGAGCCTGTTCACTGGCCTCAGGACTCGCCAAGATGTGGCTTGGGTCTTCCACGATTCAGAGGGGCGCCGCTACGCCGATATCAGACATGCCTTCGATCGGGCCTGCAAGGCGGCAGGAATGACCGATTTCCACTTCCATGATCTCCGCCATACCTTTGCCTCTTGGCTCATCATGCGCGGGGTGCCCTTGGCGACGGTTAGCAACCTCCTGGGACACACATCACCGACAATGACCCTCCGGTATGCCCACCTTTCGCCGAAGCATCTCACTTCAGCAGTGCGGGTTCTTGACCCTGCTTCCCACCGGCCTGATCCTCATGACGCAGAAACAAGGTCAATAGACCTTTTGCGCGCTCCCACCACGGCCGCTCCCCGCTGATACACAATCAGATCCTTCGATCATATTTTCTGCGACGCCGATAAATGTTTGGTTGGAGACAATGGACAAAGCTATTACTACGATGAAGATCATCTATCTAGCGCTGTAGCCTTTTAGTTGTTGAAGAGTTAAGGAACCACCTATTAACTAGTAGTCAAACGTTACTGTCTCTCTTAAATGGAATGGAGGGTATGATCACGGAGCTGATGGGCGAGTGAAGCTAAAGGAGCGAACAACATCCAATATTCGAAGAATGATAGCTAAGGCGCCTTGGAACTAGAGGCATGAAGTCCTGCAAATGGTGCCAAGCTGGTGCCAAAACAGCACAAATATGGGGCCAGATTGGACTGGTTTTTCCTTGGTAAACCAAATGACATGATGTGCCCTCGAAAAAGGAAACCTCGGCCGGACTTCAGCTCTTTAAGTCTCTCGCCAGGTTTTACTCCGGAAACAAGAGATCGCTAGCCTCAGAAGGGCGCCACTTTGCTGCACATGTCGGCAATCTGCCGTTTCGCGGGAAGACGCACTTTCGTAAAGGCCAGGCCGAACTCCCTATGGCGAACCCACTGAATTGTGGCCTCCTCGATGGCGAGAGGTTGTCCCTGCTGAGGATAAATCCAACACTCGAGCGTGGTTCCGAGAGAGACTGCGGCGGGACTACTGATGCGACAGCCGCAAGGCGAGAGGTCTCGTAGCTCACCATTACTGGCAACAGTCTGAGCCTTGGAGGAAAATTGGCTCGGCAACTGGATAGCCACACGAACATGCCGGCGCTTCTCACTCTGATTATTTCGTGCTGAGAGGGATTGATCGGTTGGCGTTGAACTGCATCTCTTCGCTGTGGGCTCCAGATTCCACCCGTCAGCGAGCGTTTGCCAGACTTGGCTTAGCAAAGAAGCGAACTGTGGCTTGAGTTCTTCCCACAACTTGACTACTGCTGCCGTCCGACGAGAGATCAGTTGAAGAGAGGCCGATGGATGAAGGTTGCCTGAACTCAGCTCTTGAATCCGAGAGTCGACGTCGTAGAAGTCAGGATGCAGTCTTCTAATCCGGCGGTAGAGCACCAAGGCCTCGAATTTGCGATCGAGCGATTCTAATGTGTGGGCCAGCAGGTACAGAAGGTATACTCGTTCGTTGAATGAAAATGAACCCGTTTCCAATGCCTGACGAAGTGCGGTGACAGCTTCTTCATCACGCCGCAGTGTTTTTAAGCAGAGAGCCAGCTCCGCAAATGCTTTCCTGGCCTGCAATGGATTCCTCATCGCTTGTTGAAACTCTTGGAGAGCTGAATCGAAAATTTGGCCTTTTCTGAGAAGAAAATCGCCCTCAAATTGACCACCTCCGGAACGTCCTTCTAGCATTGGCGGTATCCTCCCTTTGCTGGCCTGGGCAAACTAATGTGGGGCCTCACTTTCCCTTCGTAAAGGGTTCCAAACTGGAGCAACAAACGTACCGATATCTGATGGCCGAGAGTATTTGTTTTCGGCAGGAAAAGGGCTGGCAAACTGGCAACCAGTACGATTTGCCATGAATGTGGTTGTAGTTGAAGCCCTTCAAGAAGGCACAATGTTGGACGTATGCTCGATATTAGCTTGGGTGACACAGTGGGCAACGAGAAGAAAAGGGGGCAACCGTGACTAATTTCGGTTGGCACCTTCTAGAGATGGCGACCACTCGATCCGCTCAACCGCCTGAGCCTTGTGAGCGGGGAGAGGTGCGCGGGTGAAGGTCGTAGGCTTCTCACCTACTTACAGAAGAATCAAGGGCGGAGAGGAAACAATAAAACCACATCGGACAGAATAGTTCTGCCACAATTTAGCCCCATCTCATATCGCGCTGATCAGGAAAGCGTGCAGAGAGCTTTCGTCCCCGGCACACCTAATTAATTGAATGACCCAAATTACTGAATCCTCTTTCCCAATAATCTTGCATTTTTGTCGGCCTGTCGGACTTCTGATTACCTCCCACGTGGCGGAAGGTCGAGCTGCGCGCCTGCGAGGTCATTGAGGTCTCAGGCGCCAAGGTCAAGGCCATCCGGCATTACTTCGACTTGTCGACCCTGCTGCGGCAGCTGGGCGTAATGTCTTGACCCCGTGGGCCTTTCGGGTTGGTGTATTTAGTACGGCCCGGCATGTTCAGGCAGGCGGGATGGCTAGTTGGAGTCCTCTTCGCCTAGCCATCTTATGGTGACCCCACCTTGGCCTTCGCTTTCAACGGACACCTCAAAAAAGGAAACCGCCGAAAAATAGGAACCCCCAATTTCTCTTTCAGCGTCCCGCTAATAGCGCCCAGACTGGCTACGGCTATAAGGATCCATGTTTGAATCTCGCGGACGTTCGTCGAAACGATACTGTTGGCCCGACCGCGGCGGTCCCATTTCGACGTTCTCGTAACTGTAGCCGGATCGTTGGCGATCAGAATAAGGGTCATCAGCACACCCGGCGACCATGGCAAAGGCCATGACGGCGAGGGTTAGAGGATATAAACTACCAATCATGCTGAGCCTCATTCGTCACCCGGAGTTATTTCTACCGTTCTACCCATGTTACCAAAGGCCGTCATGAAACAGATTGAAGCTGAAGTCCCAGCCTCTTGACCATTCCCATTGAGCTGCCAGGCTCCTGTTCTTTCCTGCATTTTATGCAATCAGTCTACTGTCCTTACCGGACACACATACCTAGCAGTTCCCCTTGGTCTAAAAGCGCGACTGACACCGAGTGATAGCCCATGCCGCTGATCCAGGTCTATCACAAGCCCGGCTTCGGAGACCGGCGATTTTCGTCACGTTGGAAGATGTGACGGTAGCGTAACGAATTTGCGGGGATGAAAACAGGTGAGGGCGTCCATCTGCAAGCGCATTCACGGCCTCGCAACGGCCGCCAATGAATCGGTCGTCTTCATCCGTGAATGCGCACGGCTCCCATTATTTCGTAAATCGGGGGTTATGAGCGGGTTGTCTTTCGAACACAAACGCAGGCTGGAGCGAATCTTTCATCGTAGCCATGCATTGAAAGCACGCAGGGCAATAGATGTACGTCATGAAGCAAGTAGCTGGGTCTATGCCTGTTTTCTGTCGATACGCCTGTTTTGTAACCCAGCGCTCATCAGTTCTTGAACCGTCAGAAACATGACGACACAAATGACAAACGTGAAGGACTTGCGCAGTCATTTAAGCACCTCATTTAAGTATGTTGGCGCATTCCACAAAGCTATCTCCAATAAATGCGAAGGCTCATACATAAATTTTAGAACCATTGGAAAATCTGTCTATCAGCGTGGGAGTACAACTTTGTACGATTATGGGAAGAGATAAAACCGAGTGAAAGGTCAAACTCCTGATTGGGATTAAGAGCATTGACGAGGTAGCGCGTATGAGCTGTCAACGGTGCGGCGGGCGGATGGTTGAAACAATGGCCTACGATGAAGAAGGCCGGGCGGGTTTCCGGCAGAGCACCACCTCAACGGAGTCCTCTTGCACTATGGGACTGTGTAGATATGACGCATGGGTTTGTCCGTCTCAAGCAGACGAAGACGGGAAGGCACGGGCGCTGCCACTTAATGAAACGCTGTGGTCACTATTCAGTCAGCTACGGACCCGTCTAACGTGCCGTGGGTATTCCACGATCCGGCGGGGCATCGGTGGGACGATGTGAGGCATGGCTTTGATAGGGCCTGTGATGCGGCAGGCCTGACAGATTTCCACTTCCATGATCTCCGCCATACCTTTGCCTCTTGGCTCATCATGCGCGGGGTGCCCTTGGCGACGGTTAGCAACCTCCTGGGACACACATCACCGACAATGACCCTCCGGTATGCCCACCTTTCGCCGAAGCATCTCACTTCAGCAGTTAGAGTCTTAGACTCCTCCTCGGATCGATTAAGTTCTTCCAACGTGCAGGCCCAACCAGCATCGATAGAATAGTCGGGAGTAGCTCGCCCTTGAATCATGCTCGGTCTGCGAATGTGCAATTCAGGGCCACAATGTCCTCAACATCTGCAGGCATCACCAAAATCTCAGCTTCCGTGATGTCTTCCCCTCATTCGAGCGATCCCTTAAGAGGGTGCGCTTGCAGCTGAGGGGTGGGCAGTAGGTATAGTTTCCAGCTATTCAAATCCCTAGTCAAAGAGTACCTTAGCCATTCCTATTTCTAGCCTCAATTACCCACCTCCTTAAACGACAAGGGGGACAAGATGAAAAAGGAAGCGACGGCGCTACTAAATGGACACAAACACGATTCCGCCGCACCACAGCATGGGGCCACTGGTCTGGCGCTGTTCAGTAGTACCGGGCAATTGCTCTTTATGAACGATGAGGCCCAGTTTTACATACGGCAGCTTCAGCCCCTCGCGACCAGAGAAAACGGAACCGGCTTGATTCCAGAAGATATCCATGCGGTGGTACGCGAACTCATCAGCCGGCTTATGCACTGCGATCATCCCAAGGATTGCGAGGCCATCCAGGTCGAGCGCCTCTGCTTCGCGGCAGACCAGCGTCTGCTGCTCCGCGGGCTCTGTGTCCCGGATATGCCGCTCGCCCGCAACAGCCGCCTGCTCATAATCATGGAAAAACTCAATCACAAACACGAATGTCCCGACGCCAACATCCAGCAGCGGTATCACCTGACCGAGCGCGAGCAGATGGTCATCATTTACCTCATGCTCGGCTTTACCAACAAAGAAATCGCCAACCGGCTCAATCTCAGCGAATACACTGTGAAGGAACATCTTAAACGGATCATGCACAAGACCCAAACCAACACGCGCACAGGACTTTTGGCTCGGATGATCTTTCCTACACCTCAAGCGGTGATTCCTGAGTGCTAACTCAATAACGCATGATGTAAAGACTGTTCGCTTCGCATTCGTTTAAATTCTTACGCAGTCTACTGCCCTGGGGATATTCCACGTCGCTCCGATAAGTCAGAACTGGCAATGTGGGGCATTATTTGAAGGAGCTCTCATGCGCGATTTATTGCACCCTCCTGCACATGACCTGGATTCTAGCGAATCCGAGCTCCCGCCCCTTCCTGGATTGGTCGCAGCAATGATGTTCTTAATCGCTATGTATAAGATGCTGCTCTCCAAGCGAAAGCCATTCTCACCTTATTATCTGACACCCAACCAACGCCGCCTTCTCATGAAGGTCATTGCCCGCGGAGAGGAGAAAAGATGGGATTTCTCCTTTGATGAAGATTTTATGTTTAAGCTCTTACCAGCGCTTAAGGCGATTGCCTTGGCGAAACGGGCTCCAGGCGGCATGTTGACAGCCTTTTTACTGTCGGCGACAACCATTGGCCTCTGTTCTCAGCCGACGCATGTCGAACATTTCAGCGGGCTATACGAAGGCCTTACAAGATAAGGAACAAAGTGAGGAGAAGCTTCGTTTATCAGAGGAGCTGCAGAAACGAGTGGATGAACAGACAGCGGGGCAGCGGAAGGCAGGCATCACGGTGCTGCTCGTGGATGATCATGCCATGGTCCGGCAAGGGCTTCGATCTGTGATGGAAGCCTTCCCTAATATCGAGATTGTTGGCGAAGCGAGTAATGGCAACGAGGCAGTAACGTTAGTGGAGAGAAGACGACCCGCGGTCGTCTTGATGGATATTAACATGCCAAAGCTCAACGGGATCGAAGCAACGGCGCGAATAAAGACTGAACATCCTAACGTTGCGATCATTGGGTTGTCCGTTAATGCGGAATCCGGCAATCAGGAAGCGATGAAGAAAGCGGGAGCGACCATGCTGCTCCCCAAAGAGGCCGTCGTCGATGAACTGTATAATGCGATCTTGTCGGTCTCGAGTTAGCCAGCTACCGTTGAGAAGGCCTCCAAGCGCCTGCTGAATGAAAGACCTCCCAAGGATGTGGCTTATCGTCCGACGATCGGTAGGACAGATCATTTAGTACCAATCCCCACGTATTCAGCCTAGCTAGTCAAAGTCCTAGCGAAACGGTATCGTAAGTGGTCGCATCTTTCGCACCTTCCTGGAAAGAGTGGTGAGTTGTGACGCAACTCTGCCAAGAAATTCTTGCCGACACTCCTACCTGTGAGCATTCACTTTCCGGGGAGTGTCTAAGAAGTTCCCGATGCGAGGTTAGCCAAAGGGAACCGCATGCCTGAACATTCCTCAATAACGGTTGCCGATGATGCCGAGTGTCTTCGCCTCACCCGGGAAATTCTCTCGCAACGCGAAAGGGAGTTTGCCGCTGTACTGCGCATTTCAGAGGCGTTGTCTCAACGAATGAAATTGCAAGATTTGATCGAGCAAGCGCTCCGTACAACATTAGACGTGTTGAATGCTGAAAATGGCTCACTCCTCTTGGCTGATGCCGACAGGGAACAGCTCGTATTCTACCATTCCATCGGAGACAAGCCGGTGCCTCATGGGACAGTGATTCGCTGGACGCGAGGAATCGCTGGCGCTGTGTTTCAGTCCCGCAAAGCAGAAATTGTAAGCGATGCCCAGAATGACCCTCGGTATCTTCCCGACATCGATTTAATGTGCGGATCGGTCACACGTGACATGATCACCATTCCACTCAAAAGATGGGAAGGTGATCCCATCGGGGTGGTTCAGGTCATGAATAAGCGGCATGGCCAGCTCGATGAGCAGGACGTCGGAATTTTGACGATCATTTGCGCGTTATCTGCCATGGCCATTGAACAGGCCAGACTGTTTGAACACACAAAACGCGCCGAACTGGCGCAGGAACGAACTAAGGTACTCATAAAATCCCAAGCGCGTCTTCGAGCCTTAGCAACTGAATTAAATCTCGCCGAACAACGAGAGCGCCACCGTCTGGCGACGGACCTGCATGATCATCTCGCTCAAATGTTAGTGCTCGGAAAGATGAAGAACTCGCAAGCGAGGCAGCTGCCAGGTCTCATGCCTAGGTGTCAAGGTCTTCTCAATGAGGTCGACCAGGTGCTCACACAGTCTCTCACATACACCCGCACGTTGGTGGCTGACTTAGCCCCACCAGCCTTGCGCGACTTTGGATTGCTTGCTGGGCTCAGATGGCTCGCCGAACAGATGCGGAATCACGGATTGGTGGTATCGCTGAACACGTCAGCGGAGCAGTTGCAACTACCTGAGAATCAAGCCATTTTGTTGTTTCAGTCGATTCGAGAATTATTGATCAACGTAATCAAACATGCCCAGTCCAACGAGGCCACGATCTACTTGGATCAACAGATGGGTAATGTGCGGATCGTAGTGCGGGACAACGGCGTTGGCTTCGACCCTATTGCTGTGAAAAAGGAGGATTTTTCGAAATTTGGGCTCTTTAGTATTGGTGAGCGTATGCCAGCATTAGGCGGAACGTTTGAGGTAGAATCAACCCCCGGCCATGGAACGACAGTGCGACTTACTCTTCCAGTGACCGAAACAACCGTTGATCGGCCAATACAGGATTAAGATGAAAAGATGCCCGCGTGCACGCCTTTTTGCTCTTTCCAGTTCGAGGCCTGGAGCTGCATCAGAAAGGAGTTTTCGCTTTCCCATTTGAAAATATTTTCACGTCAACTACAGCTATCAGCAGATCGGCCAATCTCTCACCGATCTTGCACGACGTGGGACTCCGCATTCAAAGCTCAATGTCGGCTTGCGAGGTGTATGGGACAACTGCATAAGTGCGGAAACGATCTTTTACCACGTTGGTGCAGCGAACTATCCACTCGGGACGGCTTTTACTTCTCTCGCACAGTTTTTTCCTGCAGGCGTCCCGGTTCCGCAGGAGAGAGTCCCCGGCTACAACCTCCTTAACGTACGAATCGGTTATCGATTTTGGAAACAGCGCGCATCTGCTGGTTATTTGCGTGAGGCCGAGGTGGCCGCCTCCGTATTTAACGCCCTAATGACAAGCACAAAGAGCATCCAGTAGGCGAGACGATCGGCAGTCGAGCGATGGGCTGGGTGACGGTGAGGTTCTAGCTGTCTAAGTATGTAGAACTGTGGCAGAACTATCGTGTTCGATCAGGTTTGATCGGTGTTTCCTCTGCCTCCAACTCCTCTGTAAATGATTGAGATTGAATCGATGAGAGCAGATCCCGCCCTATAGTCTCTGGGGCTGGAGAGTTTTCAAATCTCGCAGCCTCTCTGTTTATGTGAGGCACCTAAGGCGAAATCCAGCCTGCGGTGCTCATTTTGTGTTCAAGTCCACCCCACTCCACCAGCCAACATTTGAGGCTTAATCAACGTATCACGGAACACCCCGTTTAAATGGATTTCGGACTGGTCACATGACAATTACATGACAATTGAGCCGAAACGGACCTCTGAAACGGTGTTAATAGGTCTTAAAAAAGCAGGGAAGAAACGCATGCGAGGTGGTGCCGAAGCCGGGATTTGAACCCGGACACCCTTGCGGGCGCTAGACCCTGAATCTAGTGCGTCTGCCAGTTCCGCCACTTCGGCTTATCGTGCTGCTGAAGACGGGGAGCGGGATTATCCTGAATTCTGCTTGCTCACGTCAAGCAATTCACTGTTGGCTACGTGCCGTCTCCGTCGAGCTCCAGAGTCCAGCGGTTGAAATATCTCGTTGATTGCCGGTCAGTACGATCCGCTCCCGCACGAGTCCTGCTGCTCCTAACAAACTCGATGCCGAGATCCACGGCGCATTGTCGGCTATGAGGACATCGAATCGCACGCGGCTGAACAGCGGATCGCCGAGCACACGGTCGGCAGTCGTGATGACGAGCCGGCGGTTTTGGATAAAGGCCTGTCGATTAGTGTCTTCTTCAGCGGCGAGCAGTTCACGGATCTTCTTCGTCCCTCCCAGCCGAACAATGTCTTCCTTCAGTTCCTCAAACTCCGGACGCATATCTTTTGGCACGGCGGCTTCCGGAACTAGTTCCTCTATGCGAGCCTTGGCGATGTCGAGCTCTTTCATCAGGCCAGCGATCTGGCTGTCATAGAGTGCAAGGTATTGATGGAGTGATTCCACGTTCTTGCCCACGGCCTGCATAGTGAGTCGTCGCAGCAGCGGCAAGCTTTCATACACAGCGAGTGTGGCATTGGCTTCCTTGCTCTTGGCTTGAAGGTCGCTCAGCTGCGTAAGCAGGCGCCACTCCAGCAGTCTAACTTCATCGAGATCTTTTTGTTTATGGCCTTTATACGCCAAGATTGGCGTTAACTCCCTGAACCGTTCGTACTTGCGACGAAGCGCGGCTTTATCGGCTCGCGACTTCGCATAGAATTGGTGCATCTGTGCTTCGAATCCCAATTCCTGAATCGCCAATCCTGAAGCCTGTGGCGCCAACGTCATCTCGTAACGACTGATCCAGGTCTTATAGACAAGTCCGCCGGCTTTCATGGCGCGTGCAATACTACCAGCGATTTCGTCCGCCTCATGATGATCGGGACAGACGAGCAAGATGCGCTTGTTCGCCCGGATCAGCTCGATGGCCATTGACGCAATTTTTTGGCGTCGCATCGTCGGCTCCTCAGACCACATCATCGTGAGAATAGAGGCGGTCGAAGCGCCCACCTCGTCCGATCCACCTGGAAACTCGAGCAGGGGAGCGAGACGATCGGCTGGGCCAAGCCGATACGAATCTGGCTGCGACAACATGTCGGTTAACCTGGCAGCAGAAGTGGCCAGAAAGCCTCTTCGGTCGGGGACGATCGTGGCACCCTCGACGATCTGACCAATGGCATCGAAGGTCTGCACGATGGTACGCCCCTCTCGACAGCTCAATACCATTCCCTCGGTCGGTTCCCCCTCGTCCAGCGGCACGATCGACAGCGGCGTATCAATATCCAGCGAGCGGCCACTCGGAAGCTTCAATTCATAGACATGGAGCATGCCGACTGTCTGAAGCAGGCGCCCTGTCACCGGAGTGATGGGTTGATCCACCTGTGCAGCGCTGAGTTGCTCTTGTTCAACGGTGAGTCGTCTGGCCCAGATTTCGATGAGTTCTCGTGCGGTCATACCTATTCTGTCAAGGTGTTCCGGCCATCATACGGGCGCTATATGACGAGAGTCCAGCCGACGAACTCGTGAAACCGTACCCGTCAGGCGTCAGGCTCAAGACAGACATTCCGCCCCCTTTTGGCAAGATCCACGTTGACTTTTCTTCACCCCCTCCAGTATCCTCTTTTCCTTTCCAACAGAAGGAGTTAGGAGCATGAAAGTCATTCTACAAGAAACGATGGAGGGGGTCGGCCACTTGGGCGATCTCATCGATGTGAAGGACGGCTTTGCCAGGAATTTTCTGCTCCCACGCAAAAAAGCTGTGGTCGCCAACGACCGGAATATCAAGTCCTTCGAGCATGTCAAGCGGGTAGCGGCCGAACGGGCCAAGAAGGAAAAGCTCGAGATTGAAGCCCACGCAAAAAAGATGTCCACTGTGACCCTCACCGTCGAGGCCCAAGTCGGCAAGGACGACAAAATGTTCGGCTCGGTCACCGTGAAAGACATTGCGGAGGGACTGGCAGGGCAAGGGTATACCGTGGATCGTCGCAAGATCCAACTGCCTCATCCCATCAAGGAACTCGGCAGTTTTACGGTTCCCGTGAAGTTGCCGCGTGAGGTCACCGCCGCCGTGACCGTTCGTGTGGTCAAGAAACAAGAGGCCGAAGCCGCTTCCGCCTAGTAAGGACACAAATTCCATGTCGATGAAAGACGCCGTGGGTTCGCTCGATGCCTTGCAGTCGACTGATCCGGAAGTGTATGCCGCGATTGATGCGGAAGAGGAACGGCAGCGGAATAAGTTGCTGCTGATCGCGTCGGAGAATTTCGCCAGCCCCGCCGTGTTGGCCGCCCAGGGTTCGTTAATGACGAACAAGTATGCCGAAGGCTATCCCGGCAAACGCTATTACGGCGGCTGCCAACATGTGGATACCGTCGAAGACCTGGCGATTCAACGCTGCAAACAAATTTTCGGTGCCGAGCATGTGAACGTTCAACCGCATTCAGGCTCGCAAGCCAACATGGCCGCCTACCTTTCCGTCCTCAAACCCGGTGACACCATTCTCGGCATGGACCTGGCCCAGGGGGGTCACCTGACTCATGGCAGCAAAGTCAATTTTTCCGGGATGATCTTCCGTGCCTTTTCCTACGGGGTCGATCGGCACACTGAAACCATCAACTTTGAGGCAGTCCGGAAGCTGGCGGAAGAATGCCGCCCGCGCATGATCGTCGTCGGCGCCAGTGCCTATGCGAGGACCCTCGACTTTCCCGAATTCCAGGCGATCGCTAAATCGGTCGGCGCCTATTTGATGGTGGATATTGCCCACATCGCGGGACTGATCGCGGCTGGTTTGCATCCGAATCCTGTTCCCTATGCAGACTTTGTGACGACCACGACACACAAGACCCTTCGCGGACCGCGAGGCGGAGTCGTGATGTGCAAAGCCGAGCATGCCAAGGCCGTCGACAAGTTCGTATTCCCGGGCATGCAGGGAGGCCCTTTGATGCACGTGATTGCCGCAAAAGCCGTCGCCTTCAAGGAGGCGCTCTCACCGGCGTTTAAGCGGTATCAACAGCAAGTGATTGCGAACGCGAAGGCGCTGGCCCAAGGCCTCATTGACCGAGGTTACAAGATCGTCTCGGGGGGCACCGATACGCATCTCATGCTGGTCAACCTGACCAACAAGGGCATGACCGGCAAGGAAGCGGACGCTGCGCTGGATGCTGCCGGGATCATCGTCAACAAGAACGCCGTGCCCTATGATGAGAAGCCTCCGGCTATTGCCAGTGGCATTCGGCTGGGCACACCGATCGTGTCGACGCGCGGGATGAAGGAAGCAGAGATGAAGGAGATCGTCGCCTTGATCGATCGTGTCTTGCAGCATCGACAAGACCCGGCGGTGCTCGATGAGGTCCGTGCTCAAGCCAAAACGCTCTGCAACCGGTTCCCGATCTTTCATTCCTACTAACCACACATGACAGGGCAGGATCACCGACGGTGAAATGTCCCTTCTGCGATGAGCTGGAAGACAAGGTGGTCGACTCGCGCATGGCGAAGGAGGGCGAACTCATCCGTCGCCGACGTGAATGCCTCGGCTGCAAGCGCCGCTATACGACCTATGAGCGTGTGGAAGAAATTCTTCCCGTCGTGGTCAAGAAAGACGGACGCCGCGAGTCGTTCGATCGATCGAAAATTCTTTCCGGTCTGAAGAAGGCCTGTGAGAAACGGCCTATCAGCACTGCAACGATCGAAGCAGTGACCGACCGGATCGAGAAGCGCATCCAAGAAATGGGTGAGACGGAGATCGAGAGCCGCATCGTCGGCGAAGAATTGATGAAAGAACTGCATCAGCTCGACCAAGTCGCCTATGTGCGGTTCGCCTCCGTGTATCGCGAGTTCAAAGACATCGACCAGTTCATGGACGAGCTGAGAACCTTGGCCCAGCAACGCCGAGAGCGGTGAGGCGCTGTCCGGTCCGGTTCTCCGCTCGACTTCTCTCTTCTCCTCCCACGTTCGTCCGAGACCCATAGAGGATGCTCGTGCACATGGCAACCTCCCAGGCCAAAGCGTCACAACACAGGACAAAAGAACGGGGCATCCGGCGCCACGCACGTGGCGATCATCGGTGCCGGGCATGGTGGCACAGCGCTCATGGAGATTTTTGCCAACGATCCGCTCGTGGACATCGTGGCGGTGGCCGAAATCACTGACACCGCCCCGGGCCTCGCGCTCGCCAAACGATTGAAGATTCCCGTCACGCGCGATTACCGCTTGCTCCTGAACCTGGAACGCGTTGATCTCATCATCGACGTCTCTGGCAGCTCGGAGGTCTGGCAATCTCTTCAGGACTTCCACCGCATGGGCGTCACGATCCTCGGCGGCGCCAGTGCCAAATTCATGTGGGAACTCATCGAAGCACGCATCAGGGCCACGGCGGAAATCGAGAAGACGCTGAACAAGTATCAATCACTCTACCGACTCTACGTCAAAGAAACCGGCGCCGCGGTGACGGAAGAGCGCACCAGAATCGCGTGCGAAATTCACGACGGACTGGTCCAGAGCCTGGCCGGCGTGAATTTCAAATTGGAACTGTCGCAGCAGTTGATCCGCAAGAGATCCCAAAGCCAGTTTGGCAACCCTGCGCGAGAGTAAAGAGCAGCTCAAACTTGCCATCCAAGAGGCGCGGCAAGTCATTTTCAACCTCCGACCGCTCCAGTACGACAAGATGGAGCTGATTCCCGGGCTCACGAACTATCTCAAATCCTATGAGACCCAATACCACATCAAGACCGAATTCACCGTCTCGGGAGATGAGCAGATTCTGTTTCCACGCACCAAAATTTTCCTGTTTCGCATCGTGCAGGAAGCCCTGAGCAACGTCGTCCAGCACGCCAAAGCCGACCGCGTCTCCGTGCGCTTGATCATCGGTCTTGATACACTGAAAGTCACGATCACGGATAACGGCATCGGATTCGACATGGAACAGGTCCTTCACAATCCGGAGAAATGGGATCACTTCGGCGTTCGCGGCATTGTCGAGAGGGCGAAGCTCGTCGGGGGAGAAGCGAGGATCGATTCGAAAAAGGGACGCGGCACCACGATTGTCGTCGAAGTGCCGCTCGGCAAGAAGGAGAGCTCGGACGATGGAAAAGATTAAAGTCCTGATTGCAGACGACCACCGCGTGGTGCGGGAAGGCCTGGCCGCTATCCTCAAGACGAAAGACGATATCAACGTCGTTGGTGAGGCCCAGGATGGGATGGAGGCGGTCGAGAAAACCAAGACATTGATGCCCGACGTGATTCTCATGGACGTGAGCATGCCGCGCATGGGCGGCGTCGAAGCTACCCGACAAATCAAGCGAGAGTTTCCGCACATCGGCATCGTCGCCCTGACCATGTATGAAGAGCAACAATACATCTTCGATCTGGTTCGCGCCGGGGCCACCGGATATCTTGCTCAAAGATTCCGAATCGTCTCAAATCGTCGCCGCGATCCGCGCCATCTACCGGGGCGAGTCCCTGATTCATCCTTCCGTGGCCAGCAAGATCCTCGCGGAATTTTCGCTCATGGCTCAAAAGAAGGGTAAAAAGCCGGGCTGGGTCGAGCACGACCTGACCGAGCGGGAAATCACCGTCTTGCGATTGGTCGCAGACGGAAAAACCAATAAGGAAATCGCCAACAACCTCGATCTCAGCGAAAAGACCGTGAAAAATCACGTACGAAATATCTTCCACAAACTCCAAGTCTATGACCGCACCCAAGCAGCCATCCTGGCGATTCGGAAAGGCTTGATCGAATTGGACCCGCGGCCGTAATAGACTTTGGGTGGCGACTCTTTGGTTTTCATCGCGCTCAGCCTGGCCTTGGCCTCCTTGTACTCGTCGTTCCGATAAGGGACGTGGGAGTTCGTTAACAACGTCTCGTTCGCCTTTTATTTTGACACACACCTAAATCATATTGCCCTGCATTCACTGCTGATCAATTGAGCCCTGCGATAATAACCATTGCGCTTCATCGCTTCATGCTTCATTATGTTGATGTCGTGTTCGTGTGGTCTTTCTCTCTCGAACAACTCTAAACGCATGATTCTTATGTAAAAGTCACATATGTCATATTTACGCAACAGAGAATTGATTGAGAGGAACCCTTACTCGTACTTGTAAATTCAATATGTTACGCACCTTTTTGTCGTGCAATTGTCTTGGCACTGGAGTTGCTGTGACCAGACCTGACACACGTGGAGGGTTTTGCGGTGAGATCACAGCAAACCTTGGCAAATGCGGTGAGTTGTACAGGTGTCGGACTCCATTCCGGACAAGCCCGTCACATTGACCCTCCGGCCAGCCCCCACCGATACTGGGGTGGTTTTTGTCAATCGCAATGGACATGCGGGAGCTTCTCTAGCCGCCTCCGTTGAACATCTGGTTCCCACTGAACTCTGCACCGCAATCAGTGGAAACGGTTTCCAGGTCAAGACCATCGAGCACGTGCTAGCTGCGTTGGCCGGTCTGAACATCGATAATGCCTATGTAGACGTTGATGCCAGTGAAGCGCCCGTTATGGACGGCAGTTCGGCTCCCTTTGTCCGCTTGATTCAATCCGCCGGGATGGTTTCTCAAAATAGACGCCATTCGTTTCTGAAGATAACCAGGCCGCTCGAAGTCGTTGATGGATCGCGCCGCATTCGGATCGAACCCTCTTCGACGCCCAGAATTACCTATACGATTCAATACGACCATCCAATGATTCAAACTCAGACGTATGCGTATGAGCATTCGTCCCACGCGTTCAAATCCGAGATCGCCGAAGCAAGGACATTCGGATTTCTCCAGGAAGTGGAAGCTCTCTGGGCTCGTGGATTAGGTCGCGGCGGTAATTTGGATAACACCGTTGTGCTTTCACAAGACGGCATTCTGAATGAATCCGGTCTTCGTTTTGTCGATGAATTTGTGCGCCATAAGGTCTTGGATCTGATCGGCGATTTCTCGCTCCTCGGTCTGCCCTTCATTGGTCACTTGATTGCCGATCGGTCAGGACATGCCTTGCATACACGCCTGGTAAGACAGATTCTCGATCATCCGGAATGCTGGGTGCTTCTCAACACCGAGCATTCGGCCGCACAATCGATTTCCTCCGTCGCTCCAGCACGATCTTCATCGGCCGTCGCTCTGCAAGCGTCATAACATCCACCGCTCAACCTTCGCAGGCTGTCTCTCAGAGATGCGGCTTGGTATTGTTTGTCGCAAGAACTGGTAGATATGACGTCGGAAGCAAGTGGCCTCGCTCCCGACGCTAGAATCAAGGCGGGACTTACTTCTTTTTCTTCTTTGCAGCTTTCTTCGTCGCCAAGACTCTCACCTCCCTTCGTAATCCGATGATCCCGTGAACCACTTGCTACAAGGCATGGACCAGTATGTCCTCGATCGCTTCGAAGGTGTTCGGACCGACCTTTCGGAAGCGCTTGTCGCGTTTCAACGAAGTCGCCACAGACGTGAGCGGCGTCTTCCCTTTAATTTGCAGGCCGCCTTCGACCAATCGTTGGACGAGTTCCTTTGCATGCATGGCGCGGTTCGCTTCCCGCAGCATCTGGTACGCCGCCTCCGATACGCTCTTCCCTGCATATTTACTCCGTCCTAAAAGAATTTCTCGTGACTGATCTGTCACATCGACGGGCAGGTCACGAGTTCCCTTTTCGTCGCTGATGAGTTGTGTCGATAGACTGGCCAGTTTGGCCTTGTCGGCTTCCACGCGATGGAGTGTTTCCGCCAGCTCCAAATATTTCTTGATCGTTGCGATTTCATCGTCCAATCGACGACGCTTTTTTTCGAGTTCGAGGAGTCGGTTCTTGTAGGCGTTAATTCGCTGTTCAAGGCCGACCAAAATATCGGTGAGTTCTTCCAAAAGCAGACTCCTTAACAAGCATACATTGCTTTATATGCTTGCATGCATGCTAAGTCAATAGAGATGATGTTAATAACGCCTTGCGTGCTTTAGACAAACAGAATGTAAGCTATTTGTGGTGGCCTGTCTTCGAAGCAGTACTATTTACAGGACACCGGGCCTGTATCAACGACCCATGCTATGATTGCCGAGCCATGCTACCTTCTTCCGAAGAGAATTGTTCAGCAGAGGATATCCAATTTGTAGCAATCAAAGCAGCGCGCGCTGCAGGCAATGTGTTGTTAGACTATGCCCGGTCGGGGTTTCGTATTGAACACAAAAACCCCATTAATTTGGTCACGGACGCCGATCACGCCGCCGAACAGTGCATCATCGATTACATACGCGCCGAATTTCCGACTCATCGGATTCTTGCGGAAGAACGCGGTGCAGTGCCTCAACAGACCTCGCGTTATCAATGGATTATCGATCCTCTGGATGGCACAACCAACTTTGCTCATGGTTTTCCCGTCTATGCTGTCTCCATTGGGGTGGAATGTGACGATCGTGGTCTGATTGGCGTAGTGTACGACGCCTCTCGAGACGAACTGTTCACAGCGCGAGCAGGAAAGGGCACGTCACTGAACGGCTCTTCGATCACCGTCTCCACGATTGAACAACTCGGGAGTGCACTACTGGTTACCGGCTTTGCGTATGATATTCGTGACACACCGAACAACAATCTGAATCACTTTGCACGGTTTGCCCTCAAGGCTCAGGGACTGCGCCGGACCGGAAGCGCGGCACTGGATCTTTGCTACGTCGCAGCCGGCCGCTTTGATGGATTCTGGGAGGTAAAGTTGAGCCCCTGGGATATGGCAGCCGGTGTCGTCATTCTTTGTGAGGCGGGGGGAAAGGTCACAGACTTCAGCGGCAAATCCCACTCAATTTACCAGCCTGAAATCGTCGCCAGCAACGGACGGATTCATGAAGCGATGCTCGCCGTCATCCGAGAGGATCCTTCCTCCTCGATTACCTAGTTGCAAGACAGGCTCATATCGCTCGGCTAGCCAAGGAGTCACTTTTTTGGCAATGTACACGGCGATTATCCATGCGTTATGATTGGTTGCATCAGCCAGAAGGAGCACAAAGCATGGCCAACTCGACACCTCCATCGGGGTCATCAAAAGGTAATCCCTCTCAACCACAACAGGCTGGGGCGCAGGCAACCTCATGGGATGTGGAATTGCTTCGTGTGTTGGTGAGTCGGAAAGGGGCGGAGGTCGAGGCTCAATGGGCCATTCATCCCCAACTCAAACAAGACCTGCTGCCGCATGAATGGCAAGAAGTTACCGACCTCATGGGGAAAGTCTCCAGCATTGTTGGCAACCGCTTTTCCCAGGTCTTATCACAAGCCGATTCAGAGCCTCAGAGCCACGCCTGATGGATCGAGGCTCGATTGAGGCTAACTCGTCTTTCTGAGCTCCCCCGAGGTCAAACCTAGCTCTAACCTCCGAATGAGGAGTTCCTATGGACACCTATTATCATCCGCATGATCTTGGCAAATTCGCAGACATGGGCAAGAGTAACAAGGCCCTATGGGACAAATTCATGGGGTACTACAGCGCGGTGTTCGCCGAGGGCGCGTTGACGGAACGTGAGAAGGCCCTCATCGCACTGGCTGTCGCTCATACGGTCCAGTGCCCGTACTGCATCGATGCGTACACGCAAGCATCACTCGAAAAAGGATCAAACCTCGAGGAAATGACGGAAGCGGTGCATGTGGCCTGCGCAATTCGTGGCGGAGCCTCACTCGTTCACGGCGTGCAGATGCGCAACGTGGCCGAGAAACTGTCGATGTAAGAAGAGGTGAGCCACGCGAAACGAAGCCCTCAGGAGCCTGGATGCCGAGGTGGTACAGCTCTTGGTGTGTTGAAGTGTATAGGTTGACCCAGACGCTCGCCAGCCGTTTCCAGCCGTCTGCTAGAGGTAGGGATGTTCCGGAACTGCCAGCGTAAAGTACTTACCGCGCTCTTCGTACAGCACTCGCTTAGCCACGAGGTCTGTTAATAGAGACCTCAGGGCATCTTCGCGTGCGTCAGTGTGACCAGCGAGCGCCGTCCGGATCTGCTCCGCGCTCTTCGGTGCTTCGTTACAGATCTCGATGACGACCGCAGCCAGCCCATCGTAGCGGCGTCGAGAAAGCGCCTTGGGATTCCGTCCATCGTAAACAGTCACATAGTCGAGCGCTTTCGAATAGTACAGGAATGGCTTATCATTCGAAGCATGCAGTCGCTGCCATCCCTCCACTGCCGCGACCAGTTCTTGATAAACATGCGGATCCACCGGCCAGTTTTCCAGCTCGTATTCGAAATCGTAGGCGATCTTTTGCAAGTCCACCTGCCGTGCATCATAAATGTACTCATAGGCCAGTCCCGGCCCCGTCATACGCACGCCGTACTCATGTGGTCTTGCATAGTACGGGCTGAACCGCTCCAACCAGAACTTGCCCGTGGCCTCTGGCGGCTGCAAATGAAGCAACGACGGAATCAGGTCGATCTGTCGTAGATAGTCCTCGTTGGTTTCGCCGGGGAAGCCCAAGAGAATATTCCAGGACACCGATATACGGTAATAGAAGCTCCATTTGAGGCACACAATGTTCTGCATGGGCGTGACGCCCTTGTCCATCGCCTTCAGCTGGGTCAGGCTCAGACTTTCCAACCCCGGCTGCATGCACTTCACGCCACCGACCGCCAACGTGCGGATCTGATTCTTGTGAAGATTGCTCTTCGTCTCGATGAAGACGTCGAGATCGCAATGGTTCGCCGCAAACTTCCCGAAGAGCTTTTCGATGTATTTCATGTCGATGATGTTGTCGACCAATCGGAATCGCGCCGTATCATAGCGATGGGACAGATATGTCATTTCCCGGGCGACCTGCTCGGGCGATTTGGCCCGAAACTTCATGCTTTGCGCATTGAGGCCGCAAAACGTGCAATGGTGCTTTTCCCCCCACCAACAACCGCGCGAACCTTCGTACAAGAGAATGCGATCGAGCCCCTGAGCCGCATCGCCTAATTCGGCCAACAAATGATAATAGTCGTCATAGTCGGGCGGACCGGTTTTCGAAAAGTCGGAAAAGAGCGCGCGGTTCGGCGTCAGACGCAGTTGCCCATCCTGCCGATAGGCCACCCCCTCAGGAACGCCATTCGATCTTTTCGCCAGCACCTGACGAGCCAGGGCGGGAAACGCCACTTCCCCCTCGCCGACCACCACATGATCGATGAAGGGAAATGCGCGGAAATACTCCATCCCCATTTCGCCATCGTAGTTCGCACCCCCGAAGACGATCGTTACATTGGGATACAGGTCCTTGATCAGCTTGGCCATCGTGAGGCTCGCCACATTCTGATCGAACGTGGAGGTAAACCCGACGAGCGTGTACTGGCCCCAATCGATCGCTGTCTGCGCCCAGGTAAGAAACTGTGGGGCAATTTTCGTCGCCATCTCCTCGAAATACGCAATCGGATGCCCACTCTGCCGAGCGATCTGCTCGAAGACCGGCTTGAAGACCTTCGGGTATTCCGTGCGTTTGGGATTGTCGCGAAACAGGAGATAGGAAAAGAGCCATTCCCCGAAGAGCGCCCGCTTCTCGCAAATCATTTCATACAGCGGCACGCCGATCTTGTGGGCGAAGCGAACATTCAAGTGATGGCAATCGACGGGGATGCCCTGTGACTTGAGCAGCGCCGAGAGCGTGCCGAGCTGGATCGAAGGATACTTCGAGAAACTGAACGGCATGTTGACGAGCGCTACCCGGGCTTTGTCGCTCATGTCTGCTCTCGCTCCAATGCGTGCTGGGCAGGGGTCGAGCCCGGATCATTCATGAGCATCGTCGCGAGACAGTTGAGACCAATGCCCGCCGTGGGGGCTCGGAGCGAGGACGACGTAGGCGTATTCGCAGCAACCCGCTGAGGAGGACGAGCGAGAACACCCACGCCGGGCAAGAGGATCGGCTGTCGCAATAGATGCGCCATGAATGATCCTGGCTAGACACCTGCCCGAAATGGTTCAAATTCCCGATCGGCCTTGGCCGCCATGTAGAAGTCGCTTTCCGTGAGACCATTGATCTTGTGTGTCCAGATCTCGATCTTGCATTTCCCCCAGGCCAGATACAGATCAGGATGATGGCCCTCGGCTTCCGCGACGGCGCCCACCTTGTTCACGTAGGCCAACGCCTGGGCAAAATCTTTAAACGTATAGAGCCGTTCCAGATGGCCCTGGGCATTCAACGCCCAACCACGCCCTAACTCTTTCAACAACGCTTGAACCCGGTCATTCGGCAGCGGCGGCACACCGCCGCGACAAGGCACACATTTGTTATCGGCTAAGCTCATCGTGGCCCCCCTAAAAGCGGATTCATATTAAGGTGTCACACGGTCGATGGCGTCGGCGTAGATCATGGGAATCCCAAGAGGATCCTTTTCATCCGCGACCACGACTCCACGGATGCGCAAACGTTCGTCCTCGACAACCGGTCGCATCGCATTCGGCTTGCAGAACCCGGCCACTCCAACCTGGATGGAACCGGACTGGTCCTGCAGCATGAACTGTTGCGCGTCGTAGACTGGTCCTCCGCCGCAGCGATGCACCCTGAATCGAGGCGGCAGTTCCCTCACATCGCTCACCCGTCCCTCCACGATTGCGACTTTGGCCTGATAGTCCGCAGGACGTTCCATAATCTTGGCGATGGGCAGGATCTCGTCGGCCAGCGCCGACGGGTTTAGACTGAGCCCATACAGTATCAATGACAAGCCAAGAATAAAATAGGGCATGTGACCTCCTTTAATCGATTTCGTCCGGCGCGCCGCCTGTTTTAGCCAGATCGTCAAGCTTGATCTTCTCGGGATTGAATTTCTCCGCGGCTTTGGTCATCCGGCCCAGTGCGTCATCGAACGAAAGGGGAGGGGCGTCCTTAGGACGAAAGCGGATCGGATTCACGCGGGCCACGACAAAACTCTTAAGATAGGGACTCGTTAACCCTTTCGCCTTGAGTACTTCCACCTGCTTCACGATCACATCGTCGAGAGCGAGCAGGGTTTTTGCCCGTCCCCGCCGCGACTCGATCGCGGTCCGCATGGGCTTCTTAAAGAACTCCTCTACACGTTTCAGCACTGGATGGTAGGCACCGCCGCTGAATCGCGGCCGTTCTTCATAACAGAGCCCCAATGTAATCAACGCCGGCTCTTCAAATTCCAGCGCGTAGGTCTCTTCGCTCGCCTCGTCGAGCTGCGCCAGCTCTTTATACATACGAATCACTTCCAGCGCCTTCTCGCGCAAGTTGTGCGCCTTCTCCGTATTGAGCGCAAGGATTTGATAGGCTGCGCTCACCTCCGGCACCACAATCGCGACAATGCTCTTGGCCCCAAGCGTCCGCATCGCTGAGAGCCGATGATTGCCGTTTGGCGTCCAGTACTTCGCCGCGTGCTCCGCCTTGGACGTGCGTACAGCGATGATGGGATCGAGAAACCGGCCGATCTTGCCGATGACCGCTTCAAGTTTTCTGACGTGAGTCTCCGAGAGGTTACGCTGGTAGGGAGTCGGTTCGACCAATTCGATCGGCAGTGCCGTCAGCACCAACCAGCGCCCGCCATAGGGCTCACGATACACGGAGAGAACCTTCCCTCCGTCGTCCTCAATTGCTCTATGCAGTTCTGCGACCTCCCCGGGAGGTGCCGCGGCTTGCAGTTCCGTCGCCGTCAAGCCGGTGGACTGTCCACTTGGCTTGCGCCGCCGTCTGGCCCCCGCCACTCGTGATGCCTTCTTCTTCTCAGCCATGAGGGAATATGGTAGGAGAGTCGCTCGATAAAAGAAAGGCCTATAAGGTGACGTCTAACCTCCCCAAGACACAGAAGATCGGCTGGTTCACAGCCAGTTGTCTGCTCGTCAGCAATATCATTGGTGGTGGAATCTTTACCACGACAGGACTGATGGCTCGGGACCTAGGAGATCCGCTGCTCATTCTGCTTCTCTGGGCTGTCGGAGGATTGTTCGCCATCGGCGGCGCCATGGTCTATGGAGAACTCGGTTCGCGGTTGCCATATGCCGGGGGCGACTATGTGTACTTGCGTGAGACCTATGGCTCCCTTGTAGCGTTCCTTAGCGGGTGGACTTCCTTCACGATCGGATTCGGAGCAGCGGTTGCCGCGTCGGCCATCAGTTTTTCCGCCTATGCACTCCGGGTCGTTCCGATAGCGGATGACGGCGGTTGGTGGGCAAAAGGCCTTTCGCTGAGCCTGCTCTGGATCGTGACCTTCGTTCATTGCGGAGGGCTTACCGGTGGCGGCCGATTGCAGCGCTTGATTACCAGTACCAAGGTGTTGGCGATCGGTGCATTGATTCTTGGTGGCTTGTCAGCGAGTGCCGCACAGTGGAACTGGCTTACGATGCCACCGGTTGATGCCCATCCCACACCCGGGTCCATTGCGATCGCCCTAGTGATCGTGACCTATTGCTATCTTGGTTGGAATGTGGCCGGGTTCATCGCCACAGAAATCGACGATCCACAGCGGACCCTTCCGAGAGTCATGATCGGCGGCACTGCCTTCGTCGCAACGATCTACGTCCTCTTGAACGTTGTGTATCTATCGGCATTGTCGATCAGTGCGTTGGCTCAAGAACCCATCGTGCCGGTGGCTGAAAAATCTTCAGCCGCTTTGTGGGGTCCGGCCAGCGGTCGTTTTGTCGCGGCGCTCCTTTGCCTCTCCATCGCGGGAGCCGTTAGCGCCATGACCTGGGCCGGTCCCCGTGTGTACTGGGCAATGGCGCACGACGGCATCATCAGCCCTTGGCTCGCACAACGCGATCCTCACACCGGGGTACCGGCTCGCGCGATCGTGTGTCAAACGCTCTGGGCCTCCGTGCTCATTCTGAGCGGCACATTTGAACAATTGCTCGTTTACAGCGGGATAGTCTTGGCGTTCTTCATGGCTCTCACGCTCTCGTCAATCTTCCCACTCCGAGCGAGAGGGAGTGAGGATTCACCCTTCTACCGTATCCCGTTTTATCCGATCCTACCGGCGCTTCTCGTCATGGGAGCACTGGCGATTGTGTTCACGAGTTTGCTTCAGCGGCCGGTCCAGGCTCTATATGGAATGATGACGGTGTTGGGAGGTCTTCCGCTTTATCTCTACTGGAAGCGACGTCGGTGAGAGTTTGGACAAGCGGATGAAACGAGATTGAGGCATTGAGCGATGCGACAACGATGTTGCTGGGCGTTTTTACGCGCTAGATACAGCACGGGCGACCTTGCACTATGGTGGGAGGTCGCCCGTGGTTCGGCGCTTAGGACGCCAGATATCCTGTTCTTGATGTGTGCGGCCCGATTGACCCACGCGATGTCAGGTCTTGCAGGTTTCCAGTCGGGGGAGACAGTGTCGATCCCAGGTGCCTGTGTTCCTCGTATCTTCGTCGGATGCTCCGTGAGAATCAGGCTGATATCCAGTTGGTCTATGGTGCCGTCACGGCACAGCCAATGGAGATCCGGCTAGTACGACCGACGAGAAACCCGCCCTCGCATCGGCGGGCCTGACGGACCAGGTGGAGTCGCGTCGTCCATACCCACCCTCCTCTCTTCGTAAGTCACCAAGAGACCTGGATGACAGCCGCGCGGTCTGTCCGATCTCTCGAACTTTCGTGAATACATTGGGGCCGCAAGTTCCTCCTACGCTCATTAGAAAATTGTGTCAATGGGGGACTGAAATAATTCTTGCAGACAAGCTACCACGCATAACATATGCCAACAGACCAGGTCGCCGAACATCAGAATTAGGGTCGTCCCTAGATGATCTTCAACTTGGCAAAATTGACGCCTTCTGGTGGCGGTGGAGTCTTAAGCTTCATCTCCTCGAGCGCATCCACCACGCGTTCGGCGATGACGAGATTGCGGTACCATTTCCGGTTCGCTGGCACGATGTACCAGGGCGCCTCTTCCGTACTCGTTGCCGATATCACATCCTCGAAGGCCTTCATGTATTGATCCCAGAGCTTCCGTTCTTCGAGATCACCGGAATTCCATTTCCAGCGTTTCTCGGGATCCTGAATCCGTTCCTCCAGCCGTTTCTTCTGTTCTTCTTTCGAGATATGGAGGAAGAATTTCAAAATGGACGTGCCATTCTCCGCAAGCAGTTCTTCGAATTCATTGATATGATTCAATCGTCGCTTGGCGATTCTTTCGGATATCCAGCCGTGCACACGTGTGATCAACACATCTTCATAATGCGAGCGGTTGAAGATGCCGAAGAATCCTTTTGGCGGTACTTCACGATGGACGCGCCACAGAAAGTCATGAGCCAACTCGTCTTTCGACGGAGTTTTGAAGGTGACGACTTTGCAACCCTGAGGATTGACGCCTGACATCACGTGCTTGATCGTGCTGTCTTTTCCGCTCGTATCCATGCCCTGCAACACAATCAGCAGTGCGCGGTTGCCATTGGCATAGAGCCGATCTTGCAGCCGGCTCATCTTCATAATAAGCTTTTCTGTCTCCTCCTTAGCTGCCGCCTTACAGTTGTCGCTCTTTTTGTAGTCGCCGGTTTCATCCGGGTCATGCTTATCCAAAGACAGTCGGCAACCGGGCTTCACACGATACTGTTTCATCGCGCATTCCTCCGATGGGACCAATGGCCATGCAGAACGGCACAGGGGCGTTTCAGAGCGCCTGCGGTGGATGCAAAGAGTGACTGTTCAACTTTCTGGCTATGGCAGTTTAGGCACGTCTTGCGCGCAGCGAAATCCTACGTTCGGATCGTGCTCGGTGGGGTCGCCCTTGGTACGGAAGGATGAGCGTAGCCGATAGGCGCCATTGATATAAGACCCGCCTCGCTGCACTTTGGCCGTACCCTCCGAAGGTCCGCGCGGATTGATCGCTGGATTTTTTGAATAAAACTCTTCGTCGTACCAATCGGTTGTCCATTCATAGAGATTTCCCGCCAGATCGTGGACGCCGTAGGGGCTCTTGCCCTTGTCACGATTGCCAATGGCAGAGACGGTATCGGACGCTTCTTTCAATCCGAAGACCGCGTGGGCCGGCGTCGGAGGATCGTTCCCCCAGGGGTAGGCTCGGCCATCGGGGCCGCGAGCCGCCTTTTCCCACTCCGCTTCCGTCGGCAATCTTTTGCCTACCCAGAGGCAATAGCCGATCGAGTCCATCCAATTGACCCAGCGCACCGGTTGATCCGGACGGAGCACAGGCGTCTCTTTGTCAGCAAACCCCCAGGGCGGCTCGCTTTGGATCGCTTCCACGAACTTGGCGAACCGCCCATTCGTCACTTCGAATTTATCGAGATAAAAACTGTCGAGAAAGACTTTGTGAATCGGCTGCTCATCGTCATCCCCTTTGTCGCTCCCCATGGTAAATTCACCGGCTGGAATCAGCACCATGGGAGCACCGTCCTTTCCAATGATCTCCGGAGGAGGTTGCGCCATGGTGGCGGCTTTTGGTGGGAGGACTCCATTGGATGGATGCGTAGACTTTATCGGTGGTTTTGCTGGCCCTGGTGTCGCTGAGGGGGTCTGCTCCCTATTGGCCTCTGATGAAGTCGAAGGAGCCTTGGGTGGAGGCTTGACCTCACCTTCCTGAACGTGCGGTTTAGGCGGAGCCGGGGTTGGAGCGGGAGCCGGAAGTGCCGGAGCCTGCGTCTGAGTTGAATCCGGCTTGGGTATCACAGGTTCAACTGCCAATGCCTTCACGGTACTCGTGAAGGCGAATCCCGCTAGCGTTATAGCCTGAATCGTTCTCATCCACGCCATAGGCACCTACCTACCGATGAAAAGGCTTCTTCAGAGTACTCAAAAATACGAGGATAAATCCAGCATACACAAGTTTTCCCATTCACTCGTGAAACGCGGAATTTGCCTTTTTGGTAGATTGTAAGGGTGTTAGCCGGCGACCCAATTACGAGACAACGCCGAATAGCCGCCTGATCACCCAAAAGTGGGTATGGTGGAGGCGAGGCGACCCAACCATCGTTGGTACCTCCAAGGTTACCGTGGGCTTTCGCGAGATTCGGATCAAGGCGGAGAGCCGTCCGGTACTCGGCGATGGCGCCGTCGAGGTCTCCCTTGCCAACGAGAACGCTCCCTAGATTAACATGGCCATCGGGGTCGTTGGGGTTAGTTGGTGAGCAAGATGACCGCCACTGCACTGTTCGCGACGAAAATGGAGCCGAGGCCAGCCACGAGCCTTCGCCTCGCTGGCTCCCGAAATAGGCGAGTTGCGGTTGCTGCTGTGCTGCCTTTTCGCCAAATCGAAGACCGTGCTCTCATTCGGAATATTGCGGGCGCTCCACACTTGTTTCGTTCACTGGAAGAGTAAGCCTCGCTATCGTTCCATGACCGGGCATTGATTCCACCTCAAAGGTTCCGCCTAATGCTTGCATACGCTCGCCAATACTAAAGAGCCCAAATTTCGAAAAATCCTCCGTATTCTTTTCACAGCAACAGGGTCGAAGCCAACGCCGTTGTCCCGCACTTCGATCCGCAGAGTACCCATATGCTGATCCAAGGAGACCGTGGCCTCGTTCGACTGCGCATGTTTCATTACGTTGATCAATAATTCTCGAATCGTCTGAAACAACAGAATGGTTTCATGCTCAGGTAGTTGCAACTGTTTCAGTGACGTGTGCAGCGATACCGCCAATCCATATGCCGCATCTGTCCGACGAGCCATTCGAGGCCACCAAGCAATCCAAAGTCGCGCAAGGCCGGTGGGGCTAAGTCAGCCACCAACGTGCGGGTGTATGTGAGGGACTGTGTCAGCACCTGGTCGACCTCATTGAGAAGACCTTGACACCTAGGCATGAGACCTGGCAGGTGCGTCGCTTGCGAGACCTTCATTTTTCCGACCACTAACATTTGAGCGAGATGATCATGCAGGTCCGTCGCCAGACGGTGGCGCTCTCGTTGTTCGGCGAGATTTAATTCAGTTGCTAAGGCTCGAAGACGCGCTTGGGATTTTATGAGTACCTTAGTTCGTTCCTGCGCCAGTTCAGCGCGTTTTGTGTGTTCAAACAGTCTGGCCTGTTCGATGGCCATGGCAGATAACGCGCAAATGATCGTCAAAATTCCGACGTCCTGCTCATCGAGCTGGCCATGCCGCTTATTCATGACCTGAACCACCCCGATGGGATCACCTTCCCACCTTTTGAGTGGAATGGTGATCATGTCACGTGTGACCGATCCGCACATTAAATCGATGTCGGGAAGATACCGAGGGTCTTTCTGGGCATCGCTTACAATTTCTGCTTTGCGCGACTGAAACACAGCGCCAGCGATTCCTCGCGTCCAGCGGATCACTGTCCCATGAGGCACCGGCTTGTCTCCGATGGAATGATAGAACACGAGCCGTTCTCTGTCGGCATCAGCCAAGAGGAGCGAGCCATTTTCAGCATTCAACACGTCTAGTGTCGTACGGAGCGCTTGCTCGATCAAATCCTGCAATTTCATTCGTTGAGACAACGCCTCTGAAATGCGCAGTGCTGCGGCAAGCTCCCTTTCGCGTTGCAAATAATTTTCTTGATGAGGCGAAAACACTCGGCATCATCGGCAACCGTTATTGAGGAATGTTCAGGCATGCGGTTCCCTTTGGCTAACCTCGCATCGGGAACTTCTTAGACACTCCCCGGAAAGTGAATGCTCACAGGTAGGAGTGTCGGCAAGAATTTCTTGGCAGAGTTGCGTCACAACTCACCACTCTTTCCAGGAAGGTGCGAAAGATGCGACCACTTACGATACCGTTTCGCTAGGACTTTGACTAGCTAGGCTGAATACGTGGGGATTGGTACTAGCTCGATGAATCAAGTTCACGCGGATCCTTAATGAGTTGTCCTACCGAAAATACCGAGCGCAAGCCTAAAGATGACTCGCTCACCTCGCCTTTTCCTATTGTCACAAATTGAATGCCCCAGCCAAATGACTTCCCACGCGGGTTTGGAATTTGGAGAATTTATGGCGTATCGGGGTGCACAAAAGTGTGCCCATTCCTAAGGTCAACGATCGGATGACTGTTCGTGGAAATCGCTTTAACGAAGATTTCTTTGCAGTAGTACGCAACGAGATGCTCTTCATTTTCGGTCAGTGGCCTATCCAGTGAGAAGAGGAGCTGTTCGCATGAATTTAAGAAGTTATGAATCGCTATGGCCTGCTGCATAAGACCCTCCTTTGTCCAAGTGAAACAGAAAGACTGCCGCCGCCCTCATCATTTCCTAGGCGAAATTATAGGGAAGCAGCGGGGGGATCAGTCTGCGAGGGGCTCGATGTGTAACGGTGATGGCCTAGGGCTGGCATGGTATCTCCTGCCAGAGAAACGCTACGCTTTGGATCTCAGCGTATCAATCCCCACATTGGGAGTAGGGAAGCGTCCGACGAAAAATGCACGTATTCGCGAAGCATGCATGTTCGAGTATCGAAGTTTGGGGGCTGGCGCAACCGGATCACGAGGCGCACGCAAAATCTGAACGGTGCGACGGGAGGCGCTGTGAAGCCGGTCAGGCAGCAATCACCGGTCGTGGCGGGTCACCGCCATACCATAGGCTGCCGCAGTTTAGACAAACAAACTGTTGAATGAAGACATCACTCTGAAGATCGGGCGCGTTCTCCGGCCACAGGGTACCGTCGCATTTCAAACACCGCATCGAATTGCTTTCGGTGTGATCACTCATGTCCAAGCGCTTTTTCCCTGCAAGGGGAAGCGTCTATCAGGAAGCTCCTGTGGGAGGGGCATGCCTCAGCACTTGGCGAGTTTGCCGATAAAGGAGCGCCCAATTTGGAGCAGGTCTACGGCTTGGGTCATGAGGCTTCGCGGTGCGCCGCACAGATTTTTAATCCTGGAATCGATATCGAGGAACCCCGCGTCTTCTTGTCGGACCCAGTTATACGCCTCAATGGCTTCCGCATAGCGGCCCAACGATTCTAAGCTCTGTCCCACAATATAGAGCACGTGGATAGATTCCTGTGGTGAGAGGCTCGGTGAGTGGAGGGCCTGCCGCAGGGTGGCGACCGCCTCTTCATGCCGTCCCATAGCACGCAGACACAATCCCAGTTGCGTCCGCGCTTGTCCAGCATAGTTGGGATCATGGGTCACGTGTTGCAGCTCTGCCATCGCCTGATCATACATTTTGGCCTGTCTTAGCGTCCGTCCTCGCTCATACCGCTCACGTGTCGACATTGTCGTGTCCATGGCAGATCTTTCCTTCCGTGTGAGGATCTTCTGTGTAGAGGAGCAAAGACAAGGCCCTGCTGGGCCAACATAGAAATCCAACGACTTGGGAGCATCAGTGCGAACAAAAGTGCACGTATGCAACAAATTGCGAGAGTCAGTGCATCTAGTTCAAAAGGATCGCTTATCTCCGAACGATGGGCTAGCGCATAATTCTAGAATTGATACGGCCGGCAGACGCACATTGTGGCCGGATCTAATGCGGCGTTGGAACATAGCGGCTATCGGCTGCGAGGCGACATCCGATGAGACGCATGGCTGATTCAGGCGTGGAAAGGAAGAAGCCAATTTAGCTGCCTTATTAGTGGGTGGAAGAATGTCGTCGTTTCCACTCGAGGTACTTCATCTAATAACTTGTGAGTTCAGGTGGGAACATGACAACTCACAACTTAACAACTCCGTGAAATCGACAAGCGTGGCGGGGGAAAATATAAAGAATTTTGATACGGGTAAGTCTAGGCTTCGGGACACGAAGCCTAGAGATCCAATGTGGTCAAAAATGGTGGAGGCGAGGGGAGTTGAACCCCTGTCCGAAGATCGTCAACGCACCGGATCTACATGTGTAGCCGATCGTTTAAGTTTCGCAGCCACCCACGCCCATCGGCAGGCTTAGAACTAGCCGCTAGCCCAGTATAGTCTCGTCCTCAGCCGCTGAGCACCAGCCTTGGACCAGCCCGCTGCATCGCGCCCTTCCACCCCCGCGGGCCTCAGATGGAAGAACGTCACAGCTGATTAAGCTGCGAGTGCCAGTTCTTGATTGGCAGTTGCATTTTCCCGGAGGTTTTACGAGTCCCCGAGAGCTCGACATGCCACGGTGGCTATCAGTATCCCCGTCGAAACCGGTCGCCCCCTTTCGTCGTCTGTTGAAAAAGGCTTCTGGCTGCGTTCTCACTTCGCTCCGAGGCTCGACGTACATACAACAGTACGCCTCGCCCCTTCGCTCGTTGCGGCCTTGCCAGAAGACCTTTTTGAACATCCGCAAGACCTCTGGCTCAACCGGCAACTCTTAAATAGATGCTCATGATACCGCACAGGTCAAGGGGATGCCAGCCGTTTAAGAGCATGCTATGCGCTTTTGAAGCGGGACACCTTGGCAAAGACGATCGCCGCAAGAGGGAGGGCAAGTCCCAACAGCAGTTGGACGATCAGTAAAGATCCCAGCTGGCTGTAGTCGGCTGGTGTTTGTAGGATGCCCGACGTCTGATCGCGTATTTCTCTGGTCACGATGTAAATGTCGTTGAAATATTTCGTGCCGAGCTGGCTCAATGATAAGGCGAGGTTGGTAAATGAGGCCATCACGGCAAAAAAGGTCGCTTTTAGATGGGCGGGGGCGGAGTTTGCGATCCACGCCAGCATCGGAATCATTGAGATCTGTCCGAGCGGAGATTCCAGTGCCGTATCGATGAGGGCGATAAACCGAGCATCGACAATCCCTCCAGTCATTCGCGCTGTCCATTCGTGCAAGCCATAGTACATGCTGACAATCGGTAGCGTGAGGATGGTGCCGATTATCGTGAGAAAGCCCACGACATACGCGATGGATCGCTCGGCCATGAAACGTCGAAATACAAACATGCCGGCCAAGGTCAACGTGCTACCGATCAGCGACAAAACGGATAGAAACTGCTGATCGAACTTCAGTTGGTCGATCATCCACCAGGTCGTGCCGGGGCCGGTGCCCGGAATGGCACGAAAGATGAAGACCACGACCGCGGTACCAACCAAGGTAAATCGCTTGTCCGGCTCCAGTTCCTGCACGAGCCTGGCCATCAGGAAGAGCACGATGGCCATTGAACCGGCAAAGACGATCTCTTCGCTATAGGGAAGGCTGCCCAGTCCGACCGTGAGCGTAAACAGCACGAAGGCAAGGCTGCCACCAAGGATGCCACCAGTTAGGACGCGTCGGCTCACCTGAGTCATCGCGCACCTTAACCATCTGTCCCGCCTGCTCAGGCGTGAATCCCTGCTGTATGAGCCTGTTCTTGTGTTGTCGCTGGAGTATCCAAGCCAATCCAATGCCAAACATCGAGACGAACGGAATTCCCAGCGCCATCAGATAGATTTGTTCGTACAGACCGACAATTTCACTCTCTGGCAATTTTTCGGTGCCGCTGAAGACATAGACGTTGATGAGCGCCACGATGATGCCGCCACCGATGATCGCGACACGGCCGAGCGTCTGCATCGTCGTGTGCATGAGTTTCCTAGTCCGCTCGTCGAACGGCTGACCCTGGTCATCCACGCGCGGAACCGCCTCGACCGTCATCGCGTCCGCAACGGCATCTTGGATGACGTAGCCGATCGGCGCAAGGAGGACGCTCAGCACATACCAGACTTCGGCCGGCATGATCGCCGTCATCGCCTCGCGATGACCGATCAGCGCCGCCATGATACCGAGACTGATGGCAAGTAGCCCCGCACCCAAGCCCACCAGCCAGCTTTTCCAGCGCCACAACAGATCGACGGCATGACCGATGGGCATTTTGAGCGCCCAGGGAATGCCGGCCCAGAACCCGAGCGCGGCGAGAAATGAGGCGGAGAGACCGAGATAATCTTTGACGAAGAACGTCCCAACAATCCCGGTCAGGCCGGATATCCCATAGGCCATGTAGACCATGAGCGGCGGCAGATAGGAGAGCCGCATCTCCCGGCCCAGCGAGAGGACATTGCGGTCGATCCACTGAGACAGAGAAGTGAGCATGAACGGTTGGATTAGGATGCGATGGCCGCGCAACGTCGTTCCACCAAGTGGTGAAGGAGACGTTGCATGTCTTCAGGAGTGCGTTTGATACGATCCCCATGACCTGCCAACACCCATTCGAATCGATAATCGAGGAGCTTCTGAATGGAATTCAGCAGCGCACGCGATTTCCACACTAGACGCTTGGGAGCGTCAAACTCCTGAGTTTCCGGATCCCACCACAGATGATCGCCGGTGAAGAGGAACCGGTTGTCATAGAGGAGCGCGCAGCTTCCGGCTGTATGACCCGGCACGGGAATGAGCTGAAACTGGGGGGTCAGTTGGATGGTCTCAAAACCGTCCACGATCCATTCCGCATCCGGCATGGCCGCTGCATCGGCATGATGGATAATCCGTTTCGCGCCGAAATGCTTGGCGTATCTATCTGCATCAGCCACGTCGTCTTCATGTGTAAGAAAGATATTTGCGATGCCGCCCATGCGCTCGAAGGCTTCAACGAGATGCTTGATGTACCGGGGCGAATCTATCAGCCAGTTGCCATTTGGATGTGTGACGAAGAAGCTATTAGCGCCGAACGATTGTTCTGAGTTAAACCCGCAATAATGAACGCCGCCTTCAAGATGAAGCGGAAAACTGGCAAGGGCTTCGTTCCGTCTTTGCTTGTCACCGTGCTCGGTACCGATCGAGCCGACGGGGCAGGCCAGGAGCGCTTGATAGGCTTGATGGATTTGACCCTCATTCTCCGGTTGATGCCGCACCGCCGAGTACTCCCCAACCTCTTCGAAACTCTTGGGCGCCAACTGCCGGCACGTATCGCAGTTGATGCAGGTCGCATCCACGTAAAAGTTCCCCGCGACGTTGGTATCGAGCCTCTTCGTCCGGTTCGCCATATGTTATTTTACTCCCACGACCATGGAATCAGGACCGGCAAGCGGTTCGACATAGCTCTTGCGGAACCCCGTGTCTTTCATCCAGCCCCGGCAATCTGCGCCCGTGTAGTCGAATCCTCCCGGCGTCTCAATAAGCATGTTCAGGCTCATGAGGAGACCCAGTGCGTTGGCCTTCCGGTCGTCATCGATCAACGCCTCGTGAATGATCAACGCCCCGCCTTTCGGCAAGGCATCATAGGCTTTTTTGAGCAACATCCGTTTTTCCTCCAGATTCCAGTCGTGGAGGATGTGCCCCATGATGATCACATCGGCCTGAGGTAAGGAGTCCGAGAAGAAATCTCCTGCGTGGAACTGCAGGCGTTTCTCCAGCCCCTGCTCCCGCACGTACGCCTCAAAGATCGGCTGCACGACTGGCAAATCCATTCCACCGCCGGTGAGATGCGGGTGAGCAAGAGCGACTTGAACCGGTACGCCGCCCTGTGCGCAGCCCACATCTACAAACGTCTGGTACCGTTTCCAGGGAAATCGTTTTGCAATCGCCCGCGCCGCGCCTGAGCTCAATCCCGTCATCGCTTTGAGAAATCCTTCGAGTCTGACGGGATCCGCGTAGAGCGCGGCAAAAAAATTCCCGCCTTGCTTCACCTCGTTTTGAGGCATCCCGGTTCTCAATCCTTCCGTCAATGAACCCCAAAACTTGTACAGCCGCGCATTGCACATCTCCAACATCCCTCCGGCGTAAGAGGCCTTGTTTCGATCGAGGAACACGTCAGTCTCCGGAGTGTTGGCATACCGGCTACCTTTTCGCTGCAACATTCTGAGGGCGACCAGGGTATCGAGAAAATCCCGAACGCTACGCGGATGAAGCGACAAACGGTCCTGAATCGTCTCGGCGTCGAGCGCCCCCTTGGCCAATTCTGTAAACAGTCCCAATTCAATGGCGCTCAAAAGCGTTTTCGAACCCCAAAATCCCAGTCCCAACTGCATAATCATATCGGGCTTCAGGACCGATTGCTTCTTGGTCTTTGTCATCTTTCTTCGACGCTGTACGGTTGCCATAGACATCTCCCTTATTCTAAATCCCTGAAACCACTCGCTTCCAATGCACCGCAGACATCCTCATTGGTTCGCTAGTCGTCATGTGAGAGGGATGCGTTGCTTGTTCTGTGCGAGCCAGGTCTCGAACGACTGCAACGAAGGATTCAGGCTGCGCGCGACGGACGGATTGCGCGGCTCGCAAAACGCGTCGTTGAAGTCGCGGTTGAACTGAAACATGTTGCCGATATCATCAGCCCCGGGAAATCCAAACGCGCGATAGGCTTCCGGTGAAACCTCGTTGTAGCGCACGGGTTGTCCGAAGGCGTTCGTCATCGCCGCAGCCATCTGCGAACCAGTGAGATGCTCGCCGGCGATGCCGACCGTCTTGCCGATATACTCTTTGCCTTTCTTGAAGATGCCCAGCGCACACTTACCGATGTCCTCCGCGGCAATGCCCGGCAGTTTTTTGTCTCCCATGGGCATCGTGAAGAGCAGCGTGCCATCAGGCCCTTTCTTCGGTCCCATGCCGAAGAAGATCAGGTTGTCCCAATAGAACGACGTGAGGAGAAACGTGGTGGGGACGCCGAGCCTGGTGAACTCTTGATCCGCTTCACCCTTCGCATCGAAATGCGGGACTTTGTATGTGCCCATCAGCGTCGGCATGCGATTGTCCGAAAGCGGCACCCACCTGCGCGTATCTTCCAGCGTTGACCAGATCACATGTCGGACGCCGACCTGCTTCGTTGCAGTCGCTTGCGCCCTCGCCTGAGCATATTCCTTTTCCGGCGAGAAGTGCTCCCAGAAATTGGTGAGACAGAAGACGCCGTAGGCGCCGGCAAAGGCCCGCTTCAGACTCTCGACATCGTCAAGATCGGCAGCCGCTACTTCAGCCCCGAGCTCGGCCAAAGCCTTGGCCTTGTCAGAATTCACGTCTCTGGTCAGGGCTCTCGCCACGAAGCCGCTACTCGCATCATTCACGATCGCCCGAACAAGGCCTCCGCCCTGGGCGCCTGTCGCACCGACAACCGCTATCACTTTTTTCTCAGTCATGACATTACTCCTAGATCTCTCAATTCTGTTATCGCCCTTCTTTCTGTTTATAGCTGCACTGGCATGACGCGAGCGGTCCCTGCGCGCATTTTGCCGAGATCCACCGCGCGCCAGAGATACCACGAAGCGACGGTTCGATAAGGTTTCCAGCGCTCTCCATATCGTAACAAGGCCCTCGGCGTCGGGGACGTACGACGTCCATAGGCAATACGGAAGCCGTTGCGCACGCCGAAGTCCCCGACTGGCAACACATCGAGACGGCCCAACTTAAAGATCAGCAACATCTCGACTGTCCAGCGTCCGATGCCCCGGACTTGGATGAGTTGCTCAATAATGGCTTCATCGTCGAGCAACTTGATGACGCGACTCGTCGGTACCGTGCCGTTGAGCGCTTTCATGGCGAGATCTCGCAAGGCCGCGACCTTCGCCCGGGAAAATCCTGTCCGCCTCATGGCTCGTCCATTCGTGGCAAGGATCTCAACCGGACGGGGAAACCGCCGGCCGGGGAACAGTGCAATGAAGCGCTTCAAGATGCTGGCAGCTGCCTTATCGTGCAACTGTTGATAGGCAATCGCGCGTGCCAAGGATTCAAACGGCGAACGGCCTAGCCGCGCCTTCAACGTGCAGGGTCCGACCTCACGAATGAGCCTCCGCATGACCGGATCGACGCGTTGAAGATGTTTGATTGCAGACGAGAATTGCACCACCCGCTCACCGGACAAGAGGCGACATTTGACCCCATTTGATTGAAAACACGAAGTCGCCGATCGGCTGCCGTTCCCGAGGCTTTATCTCTCGTTCGCGAAGATAGTCCGGGAGCACCGCGGGGTCGCCTGGATACCCGAGGGCGATCATCGCGACAGGGTCGAAGCCGGTCGGAATAAGACAGGTCTCGCGAGCTTTCTGCGTATCGAACCCTGCCATCTGATGGGCTTGCAGTCCCAATGCCGTGGCTTGCAATACAAAGTTTTCGGCCGCCATGCCCGTGTCGTGCAAAGCGTGCCGGTTCGGTTTTCCATCGTCTTCAAAAAGTAAGCTTGCGACGGACAGGATCAGCACCGGCGCCCGGAATACCCATTTCCGGTTGCCTTCAACGAGGCAGGCAAAGAGGCGGTCATAGTCTGTAGAAGTTTCTTTAGACGCAACAATGAACCGCCAAGGCTGTTCGTTGTTGGAGGACGGCGCCCAACGAGCGGCTTCGAACAAGCTCTTCAGCGTCGCCTGTTCGACCGGCCGTTCATCGAACGCGCGCGGACTCCAGCGCCGGGCGATCACGTCGTGAATGGGATGTGCGGCCCCGGCCGGCTTCTCCATGCGTTCAGCCTTCTTTCTTCTCTTTGCTCTGGTCCACCTCAGGCGACCATCCGCCTCCGAGAGCCTTATAGAGTTGCACGACCGAGACCAAATGAAGCCGCCGTGTGGCGGCGAGTGATAGTTCCGCGTCGAAGAGGCTCCGCTGGGCAATGAGGACATCCAAATAGTTCGCCAGACCACCTTTGTATCGCAGATTGGCGAGACGCAAGGCCGACCGCAGGGCTTCGACCTGCCTTTCCTGAGCGTCAGCCTGCTCACGGGCCGTGCTGACCCCGACCAGGGCGTCTTCAACTTCCCTGAACGCGACGAGGACCGTTTGTTCATATTGTGCCAAGGCCTGCCTGGATTGAGCTTCAGCCGCTTCCTGTTGGAAGCCCAAAACCTGCGCATTGAACAGTGGTCCGGCTAAGCTTGGACCCGCAACACCGAAAAAGGTCTCGTGGGCCACCAGGTGAGTCAACTCTGGACTGGCTATACCCAGAATGCCGGTGATGCTGAGCTTGGGAAACCGGTCTGCCTTGGCCACACCGATCCTGGCAGTCGCTGCCGCGAGGCCCTGCTCCGCCTGGATCACATCGGGTCGCCGTTGGAGTAGTTCGGAGGGAAGGCCAGCCGGCACCACGGGTGGCATCATCTGTTCGGTGAGCGACCGACCTCTGGAGATTTGACTGGGATTTTTCCCCAGCAGCACGCTGAGCTCGTTTTCTTTTTGGATCATCTGACGCTTCAGCTCTGCAATACGCGCAGCGGCATTCTCCCGCTCCGCCTCGAATTGATCGACATCCAACCTGTTGATCATCCCCTGCCGGAGCCGGGCTTGGCCGATTCTCACCGACTCCTCCCATGCCAACAAGGTGCGCTTGGCGATCTCTAACTGCATATCGAACTGCCGAAGATCGAAATAGGCCTGGGCCACCCCGCCCACGATTTGCAAAATAAGGGCTCGTCGGTTCTCTTCGCGAGCCAATAAGTCACCGAGAGCCGCCTCATTGGAGCGGCGGATACGTCCCCAGATATCCATTTCCCAGGCGAGATTCCCCTGCACATACCAATTGAATGGGTTGGGGAACCCGGGGAAGGCAATATTCTTCGTATTGCCGAAGGCCGGCGCGTTGACCGTCGCGTTCATCTGAGGGGCAAAGTCGGTTTTCGCCACGAGCACCCGGGCGGCGAACTCATCAACTGTCGCGACAGCACGTTTGAGATCTTTGTTTTCTTCGAGGGCGACGCGGATCAATCGCTGGAGTTCTTCGTCTCGGTAGAGTTCCCACCACGGCGTATTGGCGAGTGAGGGCAAATCTTTCTGTTCTTCGGCCATGCGAAACGAATCGGAGGTGGGGATGTCGGGACGAGAATAGTCCGGTCCCATAGCACAAGCGAGCAAGACCATCGAAACGACTGCGAGAATAAGGCTGCGCATGTCACTTTCCTCCTTCGATCCCGGATGGAACCGCGCTTGTGCGAGGACGCGGAGCCATTTGACCGATAGCGCGCCGACTCAGTTTTCGAACCAGCACGAAAAAGAGCGGCACGAAGAAAATGGCTAGGAACGTCGCGGCAAGCATCCCGCCGAACACGCCGGTCCCAATGGATTGTCGGCTGGCAGCCCCGGCACCGGTGGCGACGACCAGCGGCACCACACCAAGGATGAATGCCATTGACGTCATGATGATCGGGCGGAAGCGAAGCTTGGCGGCTTCGATGGCCGCCTCCTTCGGCGACATGCCGGCCTCATGGCGATGATTGGCAAATTCGACGATCAGAATAGCATTTTTGGCGGCAAGACCGATGAGGGTGACCAATCCGATCTGAAAGTAGATATCGTTGCTCATGCCTCGAAGCCATACCGCTGAGAGGGCGCCAAACACACCGAACGGCACAGCGAGAATTACGGCAAACGGCACACCCCAACTTTCATACTGGGCCGCCAGGACGAGGAACACCATGAGGAGGCCGAACCCAAAGGCCTGAACCGATCGGTTACCCACTTGGCGTTCTTGGTACGAAATACCGCTCAAATCTAGCGCATAGCCCTTGGGGACTAAAACCTCTCGCGAAGCGCGATCCAATGCATCCAATGCTTGGCCCGAGGTGAACCCCGGTGCCGCTCCTCCCAACACAAGCGCGGTATTTAACCCGTTGAAGTGCGTCACCGGGTCCGGTCCGCTGGTGTATTCCGTGGAGATTACCGTGTCCAAGGGGACCATAGCGGATGTCTGCCCGCTGGTGGCGCGCACGTAGACCTTGGAGATATCCTGAGGAGTGGAACGGTACTCTGCCTTCGCCTCGGTCTGCACTCGGTAGACCCGGCCGAATTTGACGAAGTCGTTGATATAGAGATTACCGAAGAACGCCTGCATGCGTGTCAAAAATATCGGAGATGGGAATCCCCAGGGCCTTGGCTCTTTCCCGATCCACGTTGGCATATAATCTCGGCGAAGTGACGCGAAAGTTGGTACCCACCGCACCAATCGCCGGGTCTTGCCTGACCTTGGCAAGAAACTCCTGCGTGGTTGCAGAAAATTTTTGAAAATCTCCTCCTGCTCGGATCCTGCACCTGGGCGGAAAACCCGCCGGTCGCCCCCAGACCTCTGATGGAGGGCGCATTGAAGGCGAGAATCAGCGCCTCGGGGATTTTCGCGAATTCTTTGAACGCGTCCCCGATGAGCGCCTTGGCGTGCTGGTCCGGACGCTTCCGTTGATCCCAATCCACGCAGCGGTATGAACATCGTCGCGCTGTTTGATCCCCGGGTGCTGAAGACGAAGTTTTGGCCGGCGAGCGCATCGGTGCTATGAATAATGGGATTGGCCAGAAAGTACTGTTCAATCTTGCTGAGCACCGCGTCGGTCCGTTGCAGTGACGCCCCGTCGGGAAGCTGCACCATGGTGAGGAAGTAGCCCTGATCTTCATCCGGCAAGAAGCTGGCCGGGAGAATCCGAAGAAGCAAGGCGGAAAGCAGCAGAATACCGCCGAAGACCGCCACCGCCAACACCGACCGCCTCACGATGGTCTCGGCTACCACCACGTATTTGGCCCGCATCCAATCAAATCCGCTATTGAAAATGGCAAACCCCCGATCGAAGAGTCCCCCGACACCTTTCCGGACTTCTTGGCGTGGTCTTAACACCAGGGCACACAGCGCAGGACTCAGCGTCAAGGCTACAAATCCGGAGATGGTCACAGCGGTCGCGATGGTGATCGCGAATTGCTTGTAGAGCTGGCCGGTAATGCCGCCCAAGAAACCCACCGGCACAAACACCGCGCAAAGGACCAAGACGATGGCGATGATCGGTCCGCTGACTTCCGTCATCGCGTTGATTGCGGCCTCCCTAGGCGCTTCTCCGGCCTCCATGTGGCGCTCGACGTTTTCCACCACGACGATGGCGTCGTCCACCACGATGCCGATGGCCAGCACCATGCCGAACAACGTGAGGGTATTGATCGAAAAGCCCAAGGCTTCCATGCCCGCAAAGGTACCCATCAGGGAGACCGGCACAGCGACGGCCGGGATAATGGTCGCGCGCCAACTTTGAAGAAAGAGGTAGACGACGAGAATGACGAGGATCATTGCAATGACTAGCGTGTGGATGACCTCTTTGATCGAGACTTCGATGAAGCGTGTGGGGTTATAAGGAATGTCATATCTGACACCAGGGGGAAAGCTCTTGGACAGCTCTTCCATTTGCTGGCGGATGCGTTTCACAGCGTCGAGAGCGTTCGCGCCAGGTGATAGAAACGTCAACAGGAAGGTCGTTGGTTTGCCTTTGAAGCGTCCCTCGAGGTCGTAGGATTGGGCGCCCAGTTCGATTTTTGCCACATCTTTGAGGCGGACGATTGACCCGTCCGGGAGAGCTCTGACAATGAGCTCCTCGAAGTCCTTGACATCGGTCAACCGGCCACGGGTAATAAACGGGATCGTCAGCTCGGTGCCTTTGGGCGCTGGCTCCCGTCCGATCATCCCGGCCGGAAAATCCCGATTCTGTTCGCGGACCACATTCGCAATATCGCCAGGCATGAGGTTGAGCTGCGCCATGCGGACGGGATCCAGGATCAGCCGCATGCTGTAGTTCTGCGCACCGAAGACCGTGGCATCCCCGACACCGGGCAGTCGTTTAAGATTATCGACGATCTGTAAGATGGCATAGTTGGCGAGAAAGAGCGTGTCATGCCTGGGGTCTTTGGATTCCAGCGTGAGCACGGCGAGAAGATCGGGCGACTGTTTATTGATGACAACGCCTTGCCGGATCACGTCCGGAGGTAGCCGTGGTTCCGCGAGCTTTTCCCGATTCTGGGTCTGCACCTGCGCGATATCGACATTCGTCCCAATCTCGAAGGTGAGCCGGATCGTCATGTGTCCATCGTTGGTACTGGTCGAGTCGTAATAGAGAAGATTATCGATGCCGGGAAGTTGGACCTCGATAGGGCGCGCCACGGCATCCGCGACGATTGCGGCGCTCGCCCCCGGATAGTCGGCATCAATCTGCACGACCGGCGGGGTGATCTCGGGAAACTGAGCGATGGGCAAGGCCATTACTGCCACGAGCCCGACGACCACAATCACGATGGACAAGACCGAGGCGAAGATGGGTCTTTCAATAAAGAACCGCGAGCTCATAGGGCGCTTTCTGTCTTGGTTGGATTTGCCGGCGGCGCCGGGGACACCTCAGGACCGGCTGCCTGGAACCGGCTTCACAGGCATTCCCGGTCCGATCCTTTGGAATCCGTCCACGATGACCCGGTCTCCTGCACGGAGCCCTTCCTGGACAACCCACTGACTACCCTGCCAGGCTGTCGCCTGGACATCGCGCAATTCCACCTTGTCGCCTTCTCCAATCACAAAGACCACACTGCCCTTTGGGCCTCCCTGGATGGCCTTCTGAGGAACCAGAATGGCATCGGTCCTCACAGCTCCGATAACCCGAAGTTTGACGAATTGCCCCGGGGACAGCGCCTTTTCCGGGTTCGAGAACGTGACACGAAAATCCTTCGTTCCTGTAGCGGTGCGGACCCCGACATCGAGCATGTCCAAAACTCCCTGGTGCGGATACGTGCTGCCATCGGCAAATGTGATCGCCCCGCGTAGTTCGTAGAGTGTTGCGCCTTGAATGCGCTTTTCCGCGCGATCCCGAAAGCGTTTGAGGACGAAGGTCTCCGGCGCGCTCGCATAGACGTACATGGGATCCAATTGATGGATGATGGTCAACAGGTCGGTCTGCGCGGAGAGAAGCCGCCCTTCAAAGACGCGGCTCCGTTCAATACGGCCGGCGATCGGCGCGACGATGAGCGTATTATCCAGGTCAAACTTGGCCTTCACGACATCGGCATTCGCTCCTTCCAGAGCGGCTTTGGCCGAGAGGTCTTCCGCGATCGCATCGTCCACATCTTTCTGACTCACCGCCTGTTCCGCAAGGAGCGGCTTGACGCGGTCGAGATTTTGCTTCGCCTGGACTAATCGCGCCTGCGCCTGTGCGACCTTTGCCTTGGCGCTCTGATAGGCGGCCTGAAACGGCACTGGATCGATTTGGTAGAGGCGCTCTCCTTTTTTGACATCCCGGCCCTCCGAGAAATAGCGCTCCTTGAGGATTCCAGTTACTTGTGGCCGGATTTCCACTGGTCGGGAAGATTCCGTCTGCCCGATGAACTCCGGTTCGTCCGAGATCGTTTGGGGCGACACGGTCACCACCTGCACCTCCGGAGCGGGATGCGCCGGCGTGGAAGCCGCCTCCTGCTTACAGCCAGGTAGTCCCGTCAGGCTGACGGCCAGGAGGGAACCGAGCATGCTGGACGCGAGTCCATTAATTCGCTTCCGTGTCATCATGGTTTTCATCGCTCACCCTTTTATGAAGTACCCGGACACTTGATACCCTTGCCACTTCTGAAACCCTGCGTGATCTCTTCCACAATGCAATTCGTCAGACAACCGGAAGACACAAGCTTGGCTCCTTCATGATAAATCTGCTTCAAGAGATCCTTCCCTTCCGCATCCACATAGGTCACGGCCGACAGGTCCACAGAAAGAGGGTGTCTCGTCTTCGCACTGACGGTAGACACCCAACACCGTTGCAGTTCCTCCACCCAGGGCCCCGCCAAACGCCCTTCAAGCCGGAGGGTTGTCGATTGTGCATCCGTAACAGTCGTAATCTTCAGCATGGATTCTCTACCTTGGTAAAGGAGAATGGCAAGGGACATTCCAGCAAATCGGTAGTCATTCTGAATTCATATCCCATTGAAATACCGTCGAAGACCTCTGCCTTGTCCGTGGAATCATGCCCCACCTGACGTTAACGTTCTGCCGATATCCCGGCACCAGCCGAACCATCGGCGTGGAGCGCTCGACGACCATGGGGCGTCTCCTCGGCGATCCTTTACATCACCACGCCGCCACCGGCATGGAGATTTTGGCCGGTCAGCCAACGCGCCTCTTCGCTTACGACAAAGGCAACGACATCCGCGATGTCCTTCGGCGTGCCGAGTCGTTTGAGCGGCGAGGCCTGTTCGCCGATCTGGCGGAAGGCGGAATCGGCGGGAAGCATGGCCGTAACCGTGTATCCCGGAGAGACCGTGTTCACAGTAACCTCCTTGGGTGCCAGCTCATGGGCCAAGCCTTTCGTGAACTGTTCGAGCGCCCCCTTGCTCCCGAGGTACGCCGTAGCGCCGCCAAACCCGATATGGGTGCCGTCCGTGGAAATGTTCACGATACGCCCGCCGTCCTTGATGACCTTCGCCGCTTCCTGGAGCGCAAAGTAGGGGCCCTTGGTATTGAGGGCAAACATGCGGTCGAATTCTTCCTCGGTCGTCTCAGCCAGAGGCTTATACATGAACATGCCGGCGTTGTTCACCAGGATGTCCAGCCGGCCGAAATTCTTTACTGTGTCCTTGACCAACCGGCCGACGTCGGCGACCTTGCTCATATCGGCTTGGATCGCAACGGCCTTGCCGCCTCTGGCCTCAATGCCGGCGACGACTTCCTTGGCCTTGTCGGCACTCTTGCCGTAGTTCACAACCACTGTGGCGCCCTCCTGTGCCAGCCGTTCCGCAATCGCACGCCCGATTCCGTCCGATGATCCGGTCACAATCGCGATTTTTTTGCTGAGTGAACTCATGATGGTAGTCTCCTTTCCGTTGTTCCGAGGTTCTTCGGAGCAATATAGACAGCTATTTCAAATGGACTGTGCCTGGGCGTTCCGCTATGAAACGCGCTCGGCTACTTAGACGTGTTAGCTCTGTGTTAGCTCACACCGTGACGATGGACTCTTCGGGCACTCGTGCTGTCACATGTGTTTGAACATCCAAAGCCCGCCAAGCTTCAATGCCTCCGGTCAAGGCCCACACGCGCACGAGGCCTTTTTCACGCAGCTTCCATGCAGCATGGACACTTGCAGCGTCTTGCGGGCAAGCACAATACACAATCACATCGCGGTCGGTGGGAAGTTCATGATGCTTCGCAATCACTTCCTCGAGTGATCGCGACAATGACCCGGGAATAGGCGGTTCGTGTAGGCCGTCAGAACCGCGCAGGTCGATGATGACCGGTTCTTCTCCCGCTGTAATCTTCTCGAACAGCTGTCGGGCGGTTAGCCGCGGCACCAGACGCATGCCACGATACCGGCGCAGAACCTTGTAGGCCAAATAGGTGCCCACGATGCCCAACAGACCCAGGACTATGGTCGGACCGAGATGACTAAACATGGAGACGGCCTGCTCGAGTTGATCGCTGAAAATATATCCGAGCCCGATGCCGGATCCCGCCCAGAGAACGGTTCCGACGCCATTGTAAAAAAGGTACTGAGAGAGCCGAATGCCCACGATGCCGGCTAGCGGTGGCGCAATCGTGCTCAAGCCCGGAATAAACTTCGCGACCACGAGCGATCGCATCCCGTGACGGGTAAAAAATTCTTCAGTGCGGCGTACGCATGACATCGGTTCGAGCGAGATCCGGCAGAGCCACTTCAAAACTGGTTGGCCGCGCCGGCGGCCTAGTTCAAACCAGATCTGATCGCCGATCAGCGCGGCGGCAACCGCGGCGACAATCACCACGCCGAGCCCCATTTGGCCGGTCCCCGCCAGCGCGCCGGCGGCGATCAAAAACGGAACGGCCGGAATCGGCAGCCCGATCTGTTCGGCCAGGACGGCAATGAACAGGACTGCGGCTCCATGTTGAGTCAGAAACTGAATGGCTGCGTCCATGTCGATCCTCGTAAGTTCGGTCAGCGTTGCGCGTCAACGATGATTGGCAATGGCAAGGGCCGTTCCCCGCAACCCATGAACCAGAGAAACGTCAAGAACCCCTTAATCAATGGATATTCCGCGGATGTACACACATCTGAGCGGAAGTGACGGTGTAGTAGTGATGATGAACGGCTGCCGATATCCCGTCAGTTGCCGAAGATTCGGCGCGAGATCGACATACGGTGACGTCGTGCCATCAGAACGATGCTTAAAACACTGAAGGTCTTTGAGGACGGATCAGGAAGGACGTGTGATTCCTAGCTTTTGCATCTTGGATTGCAGGGTGGTCCGCTTCATGCCAAGCTTCGCAGCGGCGCCGGCCGGCCCACCGATGGTCCACTGCGCGTCGCGCAGGGCTTTGAGTATGTGCTCTCGCTCGGCGTCTTCTAGCGTGACGACCGACCCGTTCGGTGTCGATGAGGGCCGTTTCAGTTCCGCGATCGGCACAAACAGGTCCGAGTTCGAGGAGAGAATGACCGCACGCTCCACCAAATTCTCCAGCTCGCGCACGTTGCCCGGCCAAGCATAATTCTGCAGCGCCCTCATAGACTCGGAAGGAATGGTCTCGATGCGTTTCTTCATTCGTTGGGCAAACTTCTGGGCGAAGTGGCGGACCAGCATGGGAATATCTTCTGCACGCTCACGCAGTGGCGGAACGGTGATGGGAAACACGTTCAGGCGATAGTACAGGTCGCTGCGAAACTTCTGTTCTTCCACCATATGACGGAGATCGCGATTGGTCGCAGCCACAATGCGCACGCTGACGCGGATCGTTCGTGTGCTCCCCAACCGTTCAAACTCCTGCTCTTGGAGCACCCGAAGCAACTTCACTTGAAGCTCCGGAGGAATTTCGCCGACCTCGTCGAGAAACAGCGTGCCGCTGTCGGCCAGTTCGAACCGACCAATCTTGGTGGCGATGGCACCGGTGAAGGCACCCTTTTCGTGCCCAAAGAGTTCGCTCTCGAGCAGGCCGGTGGGGATCGCAGCACAATTGAGCTTTACGAAAGTCCGTTCGCGCCGATCACTGAGGTTGTGGAGGGCGCGTGCAACCAGTTCCTTCCCGCTGCCGGTTTCGCCGAGAATCAGGACGGTGGAGTCGGTTACCGCGACGGTTTGGACCGCTTTGAGGACCCGCTTGAGCGCCTGACTGTCACCGACAATCTCTTCGAAGTTATAGTCCGTCTGGATTTCTTCTTCGAGATACAGTTTTTCCTTCGCGAGCTTGTCACGCAGCTGAGCAATGTTGTCATACGCTAGAGCGTTATCCACCGCGACCGCCACTTGTTTCGCGACCTGTCTCATAAAGGCGAGCTCGGACTCCTGATAGATTCTCGGCTGCAAACTCCCAAATCCCATGGCACCGAGTCGGCGTTGCGCGGTCGTGAGCGGCACCACGCAGAACGACTGGATGCCATTCTCGCGGAGCAAGGCCATCACTTTCGGAAAGCGGCGCTCTTGCGCAACATCGTTCACGGTCAGTGGCTGTTGAGTTTTCCACACCCACCCTCCCGGAGATTCATCAACAGGTATCTCCAGACCAGGGATGATCGTGCTGGGTATTGAGGTTACCAAGAGCCACAGACGCATCACGTCGAGCGCGGGTTCGTGCAAGACGGCGTTGATGTAATCGAACGGAACGACTTTAGGAAGCCGGTGAGCGAGATCACGAAAAAGCTCTTCGAGGTCGCGGTGCGACGCAATGGACTCCGTCACCTCAAGAAGAAGCCGTAAGCGGTCCCGGTCATGGATCAAGTCTTGATGATGAAGCACATTGTCCACCGTGGCTGCAATTTGGTTGGCAATCTGGCAAAGAAATTCGACGTCTGTTTCGGAGTAAGCTTCTTTCTCTAAGCTGGAAAACCCCATGGCGCCGAGTCTCCGCACGGCCGTCGTGAGGGGAACAAGGCAGAACGACTGGGTGCCGTCCTCCTTCATACGTCCGGTAACCTTCGGCCATCGCTGCTCTTCCGCAAGGTTCGGAACCAGCACCGGTAGCTGTGTTTGCCACACCAAACCAGCCGGTGTTTCATCGATCGGCTCGACGTGGCCACCCACAAGATCCGATGGGACATTGGCCTGAATGGTGCGCAGCCGCATCATGTTGTGCTCAGGGTCGTGTAGAGACAGACCAACGAAATTGACGTGCACCACTCGAGGGAGGCGTTGGGCGAGATCGCTGAATAGGTCGTCCAAGTCCCGATGCACAGAGATCGCCTGTGCAACCTCCAGCAGGGCTTGGTGTCGCTCCGCGAGAGTCTCACAGGGAGATGCGGAGTGCCTATCCATAGCTGCTTAGTATCGCCTATCAGCCCATGACGGCTCAAGAGGCTCCGCCGCTCCTGTGGCAGATGCGGTTTCAGATGGACGTTGAAGTCTCGCTACCGTCTGACAGGTCACGTTTCCAGCTTCGCATCTTCATCTTAACCTCCCGCTCCGCACCGGACCTCTGAACAGAGTGCGCCCAGGTACATACCTTGGCTCTCTTACCGGGTCTTTAGTGCTTTTCATTGCCCGTGTCGGCTCGGTGAATATCGATCACCGCACCCACTTCATTCAGCTCCACCGTCACAAAGGCGCCATCCGGGATGCCTTTGGTCTTCTGCCCTTGCTCCGTTAGGGGAAAGACTTTCTCACCATCAGGGGTTTGAAGCTTGATCTCTTTCTTGGTCATGCCGACGTGGATGAGCTTGCCGGTCACCCGTTCATGTGTTCCTTCCTTCCCTTTGAGGTGCATATCGACGATGTAGTTGTTTTCATCCAACACCACAATCACTTCATCCCCCGCTTTGAACGGCTCCTGCCCGTGACGCCGAGCCATGTTCTCATTGAGCTGATGCGTCGCGCCGTCAGCGCACCCGCTTTCTTCGTGACAATCGTGGTGAACTTCGAATGTCCTCGCGGAAGATCCTCTGTCTCAGTTGCCGCGCTGACGACAGTCGGGACGATGAGAAGTGTGCCGATCAGCGTCGACAATGCGATGTATCGCAAAATCAAATGCATGGATTCCTCCTCTATCAATTATCAGACATGTTATGCGCCCTGCCTGGCGCGGACAGAGCGCCAGCATTGACCACCTTCTCCTCGCTTGGCCATTGTATGGACACCCTCGCCACCTAAGCCTTCCCTCGAGTTGCGTCTACGCTCCAGATGCCCGAGCCCTGGGACGCGATGTACAAGAACACAAAGCAGAACAGCGCGGCCAGTTCCCCCATGTTCTGAATAGGCAACAGTGCCTGCGTGCCATGGGCCATCCAATAGGCAAAGGCCATGAGCCCGCTACAGAGGAACGCCGCCCAGCCGGTGAAGAGTCCGATCATCACGAGCGTACCGCCGATTAATTCGATGGGTCCGGCAATGGCGATCACGAACGAAGGAATTTGCGGGGGCGGGGGCATCGGCACACTGAGGAGTTTCTGGGTGCCGTGCCAGAGGAACAAGAATCCGGTGACGATTCGCAACATGGCATAGGTATGGGTGGCATAGGGACGCATGAACGACGGCATAGGCGCCTCCTGGGTTAGTTGCCTGCGAACGTTTCAGTTCGAACGTCGGAATCGTCGATGAGAGCCTCGTTGGGGCAGGGTCCGCAACCCTTTCACCGTGCCGGGCGTCCCCTCCGTGACCATCCGTCGTTCGGTCAACGTGACCGTCTACCCGTGCTCGTTCAGCGCACCGTTCATGGCCAACCCTCTGTCGCGCAGGCCTTTAAACGGCAGGCGCAGAGACGTGGTGATTTATCGAGGCACCTCGTGAATCGAGAAGCCTGTGGCGAGAGAAAGGTCGATCATGAAAATGGTTCTGGCACGTGTCCGATAGGGATTCACGGCGAATCAGTACTCGAAGGCGACATGATAGAGAGCCGGAGTCATCTCAACCTCCAACTGCTGCAACTTCGCCTTCATCGGCGTGACGCTCTTCTCGTACGCTTTCCAGTACACATCCTCATTTTCCCAGATCGCGACGTTAATGTAGTTAAACTTGCTGTCCGGCTTGATGCTCTTGTGGAACTTGCCGCTGATGAACCCCTGTTGCTTGGTGATATCGCCCTTTACGTCATGCCACCACTTCACGAATTCTTCTTCCTTCGCTTTCGGGACGGAAAACACGTTGATTAAGGTTACCGGCATGGTGCCCTCCAGGTTCGGCAGGACAACCCGAGTCTCAGGAGCAGATGACGGGACGCCGAGGGAACTGGCCGTCCCAAGACGACCAGCTCCTTCCCCATACTTATTGGGCCTTCCTCACATCGATCACCGTGCCTTCCTCGTTCAGCTCCACCACGATATTGGCGCCGTCCTTGATGGGCTTCGTCTTCACCTCCATCCGCTCCAGCGGGAACACTTTCTCTCCTTCCGGAGTGGAGAGCTTGACCTGATTCTTGTTGGGCCCGGTACGGATCAACTTGCCAAAAATCAGACGGTGAGTTCCTATCATATGCTTTTCTTTTCCGTGATGGTCGATAACCATGCCCTCTTCGTTGATCCAGAGTGACACCTCATCGCCGACCGCCGCATCGGAAGGAGCGGTCTTCGCGCTGATGGTGTATTGTCCGGCCGGCGTCTTCACATAGATCAAGCCGGAATGGATCTTGGTGACCGTTCCATTCACCTGAATCACATGGCCAGGCGTCGTACGGGGGTGTTCGTCAAAGCTCATCTCGACGGTGAAGTGATGGATGTCGATCATCTTCCCCGCTTCGTTCAATTCGATCGTCACGGGTGCCCCCTCCTCGAAAGACGACATCTTCGATCGGCCGGTTTGCACGTCAAACGTCTTCTCTCCTTCCGGTGTCCAAAGCTTGATCTCTTTCTTGTCTGCCGAGGCATAGCTCAGGTTGCCCGACACGTACCGATGAGAATGGCCCTTTTCTCCTTTCCGGTGAACATCGATCACCGCATTGTTTTCATTGACCTGCATTTCCACTTCCTCGCCGACTTTCAGTTCTTTGGGCGCGGTGGCAGAGGAGATGACCATATGCCCCCAGGAGGTTTTTACTGTCACCTGATCTGATTGCACCTTCGAGACGGTTCCATCAACCTTCATGCGCGTCGCTTGAACCCCCTGTTTCCCCCCTTCGTCGGCAAACCCGTAGGGGGCCAGCATCAACAGACTCAGAACCATCGCACCAAGAACCGTTATCTTGTGCATCATCATTCTTCCTTTCATATGAGTAACCGATTCCGGCTGCCGTTGAATTGGACTGTTCACATTCCCCTCCTTGGTCATAAATGATTGAAGTTTCCCGGACCCATTGACTGCGACTCCGGCCTCCGGAAGATCATTTCGAATCAAACCCTCTGATCGCCTGTAAGACTGATGTCTCTTACGCCCTCTCCATATGCGTTACGCTTTCCGACTCGCATTGTGCGAAACCCTTGCCACATCAAAAGCACGATATTTCGCTCTCTTCGTGAACGAAGCATCCAGAAGGTTGTGGCGAAACGCGACACTCTCCGATTGTGAACGAGGGCGGGACGGGGCAGGAGTTCTTCCCCTAGTTTCCCCTACAAGTGGAGCGGCTTGATCGGTGACAGGACTGCCGTCGGATCATTCTTCCACAGTGACTCATTCGCATCCACATACAGCTCGACTTCATTGCCGTCGGGATCGTGAAGATACAGACTCTGGCTCACGGTATGGTCGCTCATGCCATCGATCGTGACGCCGGCTCGTTCTACTTCCTTCTTTGCCGCGCGCAATTCATCGAGGCTATCGCCGACCTTGATACCGATGTGATAGAGCCCGCGGTGCCTTCCGGTCGGAGGCCCCGGCGCATCACCGACTTGGATGAGGAGCAACTCGTGATGCGTTCGTCCAGAAGTTAATGCTGCGGCAGCACCATTGAAGATCCGCCCGACTTCCCTGAACCCCAATAGATCACGATAGAACGCGAGCGATGTTTCAAGGTCTTTGACATAAAAGACGACGTGGCCGAGATAGTGCGCTTTCATATTTACCTTCCTTTCGGACCCATCTCCTGGAGCAATTCTCTAGCTGACGCATGTGCCAGTACGACATCGGGATCGCGCTGCAGCGCGTCATAATAGCGCCGGCCAAATCCCTCTCCCGCTTCAGACGGCGTCAGCAGGGTCCGTATCGATGCGACCAGATCGTTGATGGCGTCGCATGCTACACCGTCCTTGTCTTCGGCCAGTTCGTCCAGCTGGGCCATCGACTGCGAAAGCTCACGCAACCATGCGAACCAGGCATGCCCTAACAGCAGGTGAAGAAACTCTCCATTGGAGGTAATGCGTCCGTGCACCCGTTCATACGCGACCCGTTCACCATCCAGCAGCGTCTTGTGCAGGCGAAGGAGAGTCCGAGAGAGCTGATCCAGCTGTGCCGTCGTATAGTCTTGATTTGCCATGTTTCAGTGTTGTCTGCTCCGGTGGCCCTGCTTTCCCTCGTCCAACGACTTGAGTGTGATTCCCGCTTTCTGAACTTCCTGATAGGGAAGCAGCCAGACCAGCGACTCATCGGACAAGTCGCCGACTTGAATGCGGTTGCCCCATGGATCGCGAAAGTCGCAACGGAAGCCAGGATGGAGTTGCAGCTTGTACTTTTTTCTCAGCTTGCGCCGGACTTCGCTGATTTGCTTCGCATCCCGGACCATCAAGCCGAAATGCTTCACTCGATCCACCTGCAGCCTCTCTACCTCGAAAATCGCCATGAATTGGTGTTCGCCCAACTTGCACCAGGCGGCCCCTTCGCCGCCCCATAACATTTTCAGCCCGAACACATCAGAATAGAACTTCACCGCCTTCTTGGCGTCCGTCACTTCAATCACCACATGGTTGCATCCGTACACCTGAACGGCCATGGGTCACCTCTTGCTCGCTAAGCCTTCAGCTTGCTGCGCTCGGACTTTCTCGATGGCCGCAACAAAGACCTCGACCGGCTGGGCTCCAGAGATCCCATAGGTATTGTTCAACAGGAAATAGGGGACCCCGCGAATGCCAAGCCGGTGGCCTGCCGCTTCTTCGGCTTTCACCTCTACGACTCCCTCCTCGCTCCGCAGGAAAAGCTCTGCGTCCAGGCCAGCCGGCTCGGCGAGCCGGGTCAGCACCGAGACTGATCCGATATCAGCGCCTTCTTCGAAATAACCTTTGAAGAGCGACTCCACCAGCACATCCTGACAACCCTGCCGTTCGGCATACCAAATGAGTCGATGCGCCAAGAAGGTGTTTGGTGTCCGCACGATTTTGTCAAACGCGAAGGGAATCTGCTCCGCCGCTCCCGCCGTTAAGAGATGCTCTTCGAGGCGACGGAATGTGTCCAGACTGCCGAATTTCGCTTCAAGATAGGATATGCGCTCCATCCCCTCTTTAGGCATTGTCGGGTTCAGCTGGAACGGCCGCCAGGTCATGCGTATTGGAGCACCATCGAGTTGAGCCAGTGCCCGTTCCAGCCGTCGCTTCCCGACGTAACACCACGGGCAAACGACATCCGAATAGATGTCGATCTCGATAGCGTGATCGCTCATGACAAATGGCCCATCTTCCCTGCCTGATAATCCTGGACGGCCTGAATCAATTCAGCCTTCGTGTTCATGACGAATGGACCGTAGCGGGCGATCGGTTCCTCGATCGGCCTGCCGCTCATGATCAAAAGCCGACTGTTTTCCTTGGCCTCGATCCTCACCTGTGAGCCATTGCGTTTGCACACGATCAATTCGGCTTCTCCGGCCACCTGGGACCCATTGACAGACGCTCGGCCTTGCAGCACGAAGACGGACGCATTGTGTCCATCAGGTACACTCAGCTCCAGATGGTGGCCAGCTGACAGTTGCAGATCGTACAGCTCAATTGGTGTAAAGGTATGGGCCGGTCCCTGTTGCCCATGAAATGATCCGGCGATCACGCGGAGGCGCCCGGCCTCTCCGTCAAGAGCGATGACAGGGATATCGGCATTAAGAATTGTCTGATAGCCCGGGGCGGACATTTTTTGGGCTTGTGGCAAGTTCACCCATAACTGAATCGCGTGGAGCGTCCCGCCCTTCTTCGCCCAATTCCTTTCGTGCAACTCTTCGTGCACGACCCCTGAGGCCGCCGTCATCCATTGTACGTCCCCTGGTCCTATCACACCGGCATTGCCAGCCGAGTCTCGATGGGCCACGATACCTTCATACACAATTGTCACGGTTTCAAACCCCCGATGGGGATGCTCGCCAACACCTCGTGGATGCTCTGTCGACGAAAAGAATTGTGGCCCTGCGTAATCAAGCATCAGGAACGGATCGACTTCGCGATCCAGCTCGTTGCTTGGAAAGAGATTGCGCACAGGGAATCCATCACCCACCATGTGGGTCGATCCGGGTTGATAGACGCCGAGCACTTCTTTCTTCACTATTGTCTCTGTGGTCATAATTGCCTCCTTTACACCATCCTCATCACGAGAGTCGTTCCATCACGGTCCGATCGGCAGACCACTTGCCCCCACCGGTCACCAGGAGCGCTGCCGCAATGCCGATCACCAAGAGATGATATTCGTACCCTTCACCCTGCTGCTGGCCGAACCAGTTCATGAAGAATCCGTTCGGCAGATGCACCAAGGCGATGGCCCCCAACATGATAACGGCCAAACTTGCAGCGGTGAACCTGGTGAGAAACCCAGCCAACAGTACGACGCTCCCGAATGACTCGCCGATGATGATCAGCAGAGCGATCAGCCAGGGTACCCCCATCTTTTGCGTGAAGTATCCCATCGTCCCGTCGAAGCCGAATCCGCCGAACCACCCAAGCAGCTTTTGCGCGCCGTGCGGAAACATCACCAAACCGAGCGTCAGCCGCAAGATCAACCCGGTCCACCCATCGTCCGTCTGAAAGAACGCCTTCATAGCCCACCCCCTTACATCTAAGTTCACTGCGAGCACCCGCAAGATAGTTCTAGTTAGAACTAAAGTCAAGTGGGAAGTGCCAGAAGCCCGCTAGGCGGTATAAAGCGATGTCTCATCAGAGAGTTAAGAGGGGTAGAACTCCAATGGGCAGCGGTCCCATACCCTTATTTTCGATCTTTAATTGCCCGTTCGACTTCACGGCCGGCTTCGCGGGCTTTGATGGACTCGCGCCGGTCGTAGAGTTTCTTGCCCTTGGCGAGGCCGAGCTCCACTTTCGCATGGCCACGCTTCGAGAAGTAGATGCGGAGAGGAATCAGCGTCAGGCCCTTTTGCTGCGTCTTACCCATGAGTTTGTTGATCTCTGTCTTATGCAACAGCAGCTTTCGAACTCTCGTCGGATCGTGATTCATAATGTTGCCGTGGCTGTAAGGACTGATGTGGCAGTTATGGAGAAAGACTTCGGCGTCGCGGACCGAGGCATAGCTATCTTGCAGATTCACTCGCCCGTCGCGCAAGGATTTGACCTCCGTTCCTTGCAAGACGATGCCGGCTTCGAATTTGTCCTCAATAAAATAGTCGTGGAAGGCCTTTCGGTTGGTCGCCACAATTTTTCCCGATGTATCTTTGTCCTTCGTCATGATTCCACCGGCCTCACGTACTCTTGACCCGTGGCTGTCGCCAGCCTAAGATCCCGCCATGCGCACGCACGGTTCACTCGATTCGTTTAGCGCAATCCTTTCCGGATTGGCGAAACGCCTTGGGCTTCAATCGCATCTCTTCGAACTCCGCCTTCAGCAACAGTGGCGAGAGATCATCGGGGAGCCGATCGCATCACACACCTGGCCTGCTCAGGTCCGATTTAAGAAACTATACCTGCTCGTCCGTAATTCGGTTTGGCTGCAACAACTGACGTTTCTGAAGCCGACGCTGCTGGCCAAACTCAACAAACAAGCGGGCGCCGATGTGATTACGGATATCGCATTGCGCGTCGGTGAAATCCCCGCCCTTACTCAAGACACTGCGGCGCCGACGCACGTGCTCCAGACGCCGTCGGTGAGTGAGGCAGCCCTGGTTGAAGCCACCGCGCATGCCGCTGCCGTTCAAGATCCCGAGCTCAGGAATCGATTGACTCAGATGATGGCCGAAGCGTTCTCGCGCTCTCGCCGTTAAGGCTTCTGAGCCACGCTCTCTTTAAACAATCGTCTGGAATAGGCGGCCGTTGCCGCAGAGTCCGGACCGTCTACGAGCGGACCGATCCGTCCCTCTTCCTCCGATTCCGTCAATTGATAGAAACCTCGTAGGGCCCGCCTGAACCCGTTGAGGACATCTTTGTCTTCTCCGGCCAGATACTTGTGAAGGATCGCTGCTTCCGCCCAGTCGTCGTGGGTAAAGATATAAATCGTGATCCGGCGATACCGCCCAGCAGGATCGTCGGGGGTCGTCGGCCTGACTTTCATCGGCCCAAAGTTTCTCGTCTCGCGGCCGACCTTGCGAAAGCGTTCGATCAGCGTTTCGATTTCCGTGTCGCTGGTCCAAGCCGGCACATGGACGGACACCGCCGTGCCTTCTTGTGAGCCGATACTGTAAGGGGGTATCGATCGGTCCGGCCTGCTCAGGTACATCCCGCCCCAAATGAGTCCAAACGATCCGAAGAAGACCATCAGCGCCAACTTGACAACCGTGTCGAGCGGCTTTTTCTGGCGGGAAGGAACCTGCGCCTGAGTTGTGGCGTCATTCATGAGAGATGAGCGGGAAATGGCGAGCGAGCGCTACTGACCGGCAACACCTTCGTCGGCACCAGGCTCTTCCCGCTCGACACTGTCGGCCAGGCGAGCGACGGCGACCACGCGATCCTCGTCTCCCTCGAGATCGAGAATTCTGACGCCCTGCGTATTGCGGCCGATCTCGCGGATGTCGCCCACCTTGCAGCGAAGCACTTTGCCTTGCGCCGCCATCAGCATAATTTCATCGCTGTCTCTGACTTGGAGAAACCCGACGGCCAAACCGTTCCGTTCGGTGGTCTTCACGCTGATGATGCCCTTACCGCCCCGGCCCTGAATACGGTATTCGCCGACCGGCGTCCGCTTGCCATAGCCGCATTCCGTGACCGTCAGGATGGACGTCGTCGAATCCGGCGTGATGGTTTCCATTCCGATCACTTCGTTGCCTTCCTCGAGCGTAATCCCTTTCACTCCGTAGGCTGTCCGACCCATCGGCCTGACGTCTTCTTCGTTGAATCGAATCGTAATGCCTTGTTTGGTCCCGAGGAGAATCTCGCGCTGGCCGTCCGTGAGCTGCACACCGATGAGCTTGTCGCCGTCTTCGAGTCCCAGTGCAATGATGCCGCCCTGGCGAGGATTACTGTAGGCGGCGAGCTCGGTTTTCTTGATGAGACCTTTCTTGGTGGCCATGATCACGAAGCGGTCCGCGCGGTATTCCTTCACCGGCAACGTCGCCGTGACCTTTTCGCTGCCGGTCAACGCCAGCAAGTTCACTAACGCTTTGCCCTTCGCCGCCCGGCTGGCTTCCGGAATCTCATGCACTTTGAGCCAATAGACTTTCCCAGCATCGCTAAAGAACAGCAACGTGTCGTGCGTCGAGGCGGTGAACAGGGTTTCGACGAAATCCTCGTCCTTGATGCCCATCCCGATCTTGCCTTTACCGCCCCGGCGCTGCGCGCGATAGAGCGAAGCGGCGTTGCGCTTGATGTAGCCGGAGTGGGAAATCGTGACGACGGCTTCTTCCTTCGACGATCAAGTCCTCGAGACTGATCTCGGCCTCTTCCTTGACGATCTGCGTCCGGCGATCGTCTTTGTACTCTTCACGGATGCCGGTCAACTCATCCTTGATGATGGACCGGACAAGCGCTTCGCTTGCCAGGACAGACTTCAGATATTCGATCTGCTTCAGGACTTCCTGATATTCCTCGACCAGTTTCGCCCGCTCGAGCTGCGTGAGCCGTTGAAGACGCATGTCGAGAATCGCGTTTGCCTGGATCTCGGTGAGAGCGAACTGGCGCATCAAGCCAACCCTGGCTTCATCGGGTGATTGTGAACGTCGGATCAGTGTGATGACCGCATCGAGATTGTCCAGCGCGATCTTGAGGCCCTCGAGGATATGGGCCCGTTCTTCCGCCTTGCGCAGCTCGAAGGTGGTCCGGCGAACGACGACTTCGCGGCGATGCTCGACAAAATAATGCAGGATCTGTTTGAGATTCAGGACCTCCGGCCGGTTATTGACCAGCGCGAGCATGATGACGCCGAACGTCGTCTCAAGCTGTGTGTGCTTGTATAAATTGTTCAGCACAACGAGGGGGATTTCCCCCCGCTTGAGTTCGATGACGACCCGTACACCTTCGCGGTCTGACGATTCGTCGCGGAGGTCTGAGATGCCCTTGATCCGATCGTCCTGGATCAGCTCCGCAATCTTTTCGATCAGTTTCGCTTTGTTGACCTGGTAGGGAACCTCCGTAACGATGAGACGCTCCCGTTCCGTCCGTTCGTCGGTTTCGACCACGACTTTGGCTCTCAGCTTCAGGAGGCCTCGTCCGGTTTCATAGGCTTCTTTGATACCGCTCATGCCGTAAATGAAACCAGCCGTCGGAAAGTCGGGCCCGGGGATCTTCTTCATCAGCTGTGCGATCGTGACATCCGGATTCTCTAGCAGGAGAAGGAGGCCGTCGATCACCTCAGTGATATTGTGCGTGGGGATATTGGTCGCATAACCCACGGCGATACCGCCTGCCCCGTTGATCAACAGGTTCGGAATCTTCGTCGGAAGAACGAGCGGTTCAACCCGCGACTCGTCATAGTTCGGCCCGAAGTCGACGGTTTCCTTATCGATGTCGGCCAGTATTTCTTCCGCCAGCTTCGTCATGCGCGCTTCGGTGTAACGCATGGCCGCGGGAGAATCGCCATCCATCGAACCGTAATTCCCCTGGCCGTCCACCAGCGGATAGCGCATGTTGAAATCCTGCGCCATGCGGACCAACGTATCGTAGATCGCCGAATCGCCGTGCGGGTGGTAATTACCCATAATCTCGCCGACGATTTTGGCGGACTTGCGGTAAGCACGGTTGTGCACCAGACCCATCTCGTTCATGCCGTAGAGAATGCGACGATGCACCGGCTTGAGGCCATCCCGTACGTCCGGCAGGGCTCGCCCCACGATGACGCTCATGGCGTAATCGAGGTACGAGGACTTCATCTCGTCTTCGATGGCGATGTGGCCTAAGCGTTCATCAGGAGGCATTTTCTTCTCCAGGGATGCTGAAAATGATCACCGGCTTCGTTCTCGCTGGCTCAGGGGCTCGACGTACCAGACAATGTACGACTCGCCCCTTCGCTCGCTGCGGCCTTGCCGGATGACCATTTTGAGCATCCCTCAAGGCCGATCGTTTGGCTCTTGTATCGTCGGTTAGCTTTCGGACCTATCACACATCCAAATTCCGCACTTCCAAGGCATGTGTCTGGATGAAATTCCTGCGCGGCTCGACTTCGTCGCCCATGAGGATGGTAAAGATCTCGTCCACGCCGGTCACGTCTTCCAGCTTCACGCGCAAGAGCGTGCGGGCTTCGGGGTTCATAGTGGTTTCCCACAACTGACTTGGATTCATTTCGCCCAGACCTTTATAGCGCTGAATGCCGAGGCCCTGCTTACCGAGATCCAAGATCGTCTTCACGAGATCCGCCGTCGATCGCAGTTCCTGCTCCTGTCCCTTGGCTTTGAGTTTAAAGGGCGCCCGGCCCAGGCCGATCGCCGAAGGAGCAAGCTTTTGCAGCTCTCGGAAATCCGCGGAGCCGACCAGATCGTGCGTGACGTCCAAGCCATAGGTGGATCCGCTCGCCTGCATTCGACACAATACTTTGTTTGATTGATGTTCTTCGTCGGACAGAATCTCGAGGGTGGGTTCGAGCTTGGGGAACACGAGGCCAAGGGTTTTTTTCACGTTAGCCACGGCTTTTCTCAGCGCGGTCTGATCCTTGAGCAAATCGCGGTCGAGTCCCGGCTCGTCGACAAATACTCGGAGCATGGCCGCTTCATGAGGCTTCTTGTTGAGCCGCGCCAAAAGCGCTTCGAATGAGATCATCTTCTTGAGGATAGGAAGGAGCCGCCGCCCCGTCACGAAATCTTGGGCCCCCTCCAGATACAGGTGTACATCCTCCACGGCGAGATCTGCCAGATGCTCGTTCAACGCGCCTTCGTCCTTGAGATAGCGCTCGGTCTTACCCTTCTTGACTTTAAAGAGGGGAGGTTGGGCGATATAGATATAGCCGCGCTCGAGCAGTTCCGGCATCTGCCGGAAAAAGAACGTCAGAAGCAACGTGCGAATGTGGCTGCCGTCGACGTCCGCGTCGGTCATGAGGATGATCTTGTGGTAGCGTGCTTTCGCGATGTCGAAGGTATCTTTGTCGGCCTTGTCGCTTTCTTCGCGCTTGCGGCCGATGCCGGTCCCGAGCGCCATAATCAGCGTCCGGATTTCGTCGCTCGTCAGCATCTTGTCGAAGCGTGCTTTCTCGACGTTGAGGATTTTACCCTTCAGCGGCAGGATAGCCTGGAATTTCCGGTCGCGACCCTGCTTCGCAGATCCGCCAGCCGAATCGCCCTCGACGATGTAGAGCTCGCTGAGCGCCGGATCCTTTTCTGAACAATCGGCCAGCTTACCGGGCAACGAGCCTCCGTCCAATGCGCTTTTGCGCCTGATCAAATCTTTGGCCTTGCGCGCCGCTTCGCGGGCACGGGCTGCGTCGATCGCCTTGCCGATGATTTTGCGTGCGACCGGTGGGTTTTCTTCGAAATAGGCCCCGAGCTTGTCATTGACCGCCGTCTCGACAACGCCTTTGACTTCGCTGTTGCCCAGCTTCGCCTTCGTCTGTCCTTCAAACTGTGGATTGCGGACCTTTACGCTGACAACGGCAGTGAGTCCTTCTCGGACATCATCGCCCGTGAGCGATTCGGTCTCTTTTTTCAGCAGATCGTTCGCATTCGCGTAGTTGTTGATCGTACGTGTGAGAGCAGCCTTGAAGCCCACGAGATGCGTGCCGCCCTCTCTGGTGTTAATGTTGTTCGCGAAGGAGAACAGATTCTCGGCATAACTGTCGTTGTATTGGAGCGCCACCTCGAGAATCATTTCCGCCTTTTCAACCTTCACATAAATGGGTTTATGGAGCGGCGTCTTCGCTTCGTTCAGATGCTCGACGAAGGAAACGATGCCGCCCTTGTAGAGAAACACCTGCTCTTTGGCCGGTTCTTTCCGCTCGTCCTTCAACGTAATCGACAGACCTTTATTCAGGAAGGCCAACTCGCGAAGCCGCTGAGCCAACACATCGAAGCTGAAATCGAGGGTTTCGAAGATTTGCCCGTCCGGCTTGAAGCGGACTTTGGTGCCGCGGCGCTTCGTGATGCCGGTGTCCTTGAGGGGAGCCTCGGGCTTACCACGCTCGTAGCGCTGCTCGAAAACCTGCCCGTCCTGCCAGATCTCCAACTCGAGCCATTCGGACAGCGCGTTGACCACGGAAATGCCGACTCCGTGCAGCCCGCCCGAGACGGTATAGGCTCCCTGCTCGAACTTTCCGCCTGCATGCAAGACGGTCAACGCCACCTCGGCAGCCGATTTCTTTTGTGTGGGATGCATCCCGGTTGGGATGCCGCGCCCGTTGTCGATGACCGTCACACTGCCGTCGATATGGATCATGACCTCGATCGTCTCGCCGAAGCCGGCCATGTGCTCGTCAACACTGTTGTCGACGACTTCGTACACGAGATGATGCAAGCCGTCGACGCTGGTGCTGCCGATGTACATTGCCGGCCGCTTCCGCACCGCATCGAGCCCTTCGAGAACTTTGATTTGATCCGCACTGTAACTGTCGGACTTGGGTTTGGTGGTCGAATTGTCAGTGGCCATTCAGTTCCCTAGATTTTGATGGGCATCACGACACACTTGAATCCGGGAGTTTCCGCCTCCTGAATCAAGCAGGGACTCAGCGGGCTGTCCATCTGTAACGAAACCTTTTCGCCGTCCATCACGCCGAACACATCCAGCAGATACCGGGCGTTGAATCCCGTGTTCAACGCTTCGCCCTCATACTGCGCAGGCATCTCTTCGGTCGCTTCTCCATAATCCGGATTGCTCGAGAAGAGCGTCAAACGACCCGGAGCGATCGAGAGTTTCACGGCATTAGCCTTGTCTTTCGACAGGACGGACACGCGCCGCAAGGCGCTTTCGAGCTCAAGGCGGTTCACGACGATTTTCTTGTTGCTCTCTTTGGGAATGACCTGTTGATAGTTGGGATAGTTCCCTTCCATCAGGCGGGAGGTCAGGAGCAAGCCGCTCTTCCTGAAGATCATCAAGTTTTTGGTAAACCCAATAAGAGGTTCGCCGTCGCCGCTTTCTTCGAGCAGCCGCTGCATCTCATGCGCCGCCTTCTTTGGAATGATCGCCTTGATTTCTTGCGGCGCCCCCTTGGCTCCAGCCTTGCCCAAGTCCTGTTCAGCCACAGCCAACCGATGGCCATCGGTTCCGACCAGCCGGAGGGTCGTTTTCTTTTCACTGGTGATCAGTGTGACGAGCAGACCGTTCAGAATGTACCGCGCATCATTGTCGCCGGCCGCAAAGAGCGTCTTGCGGATCAATTCCAACAGGCCGGCGCCGGCAAGCGGCGTCAGCCCTTCCCGCTCGATCGACGGCAGTGCCGGATAATCTGTGCTGGGAAGACCGACCACTTTGAATTGGCTCTTGCCCGCTTGGATGGTTGTCCAATTATTCTCGCCGGAAACCAGGTCGATGTCGCCGCTCGGCAACTCCTTGATGATCTCGTACAGTTTCCGAGCGGACACCGTGATCCCGCCAGGCTTCTGGACGGTCGCTTTGTAGAGTCCCCGCATGCCGATTTCCAGATCGGTGGCGACGATTTCCGCGCCTTCCTGTTTCGCCTCGAGCAAAATGTTCGACAGGATCGGCATTGTGTTCCGCTTTTCCACAACGCCCTGCACACGTTGGAGTCCGGTCAACAGCTCATCTCGCCCGATACGGATTTTCATAATCGCCCTTCTCCCGAACCGATGGTCAGCTCCGGATGATCTTTTCTTTCAAGTCTTCCAGCGTCTGATTGAATGTGCTGTCGCTCTCTTTGGCCTTGGTGATCTGCCGGCAGGCATGCATGATCGTCGTGTGGTCCTTGCCACCGAATAAGCGACCGATTTCCGGAAACGACGCGTCGGTCAACTCCCGACAGAGGTACATGGCGATCTGCCTGGGATGCACGAGTGTCTTGCTTCGGCGCCTCGATTTGAGGTCGGCGATCTTCACGTGAAACCAGGCCCCGACGACTTCCTGAATGTCTTCCATCGCCACAATCTTCTTCTTGTCGCCGATCAGATCGCGCAACACATTCTTCGCCATGTCCAGCGTAATGGTTTGCCCGGTCAAGGACGCATAGGCGCCCAGACGCACCAATGAGCCTTCCAGTTCGCGAATATTGCTCTTCATCGTCGTGGACAGAAATTGGATGACGTCTTCGGGGAGCGTCACGCCCTCGTCCTCCGACTTCTTGCGCAAGATGGCGATTCGGGTTTCCACATCAGGCGGCTGCAGGTCGGCGATGAGTCCCCATTCGAATCGGGACCGCAACCGTTCCTCGATGTCCGGCATGTCCTTTGGGAACCGATCGCTCGAAAGGACGATCTGTTTGTGTGCTTCATAGAGGGCATTAAATGTGTGGAAGAATTCCTCCTGTGTCCGTTCTTTTCCTGCCAAGAACTGAATATCGTCGATCATCAACATGTCGATGTGCCGGTATCGTTTACGGAGGTCCATCATCTTGTCGTAGCGAATCGAGTTGATGACCTCATTTGTAAACTGCTCGGTGGTGAGATAGGCGATGCGCAGGTCGGTACGCTCCGCCACATGATTGGCGATCGCATTTAAGAGGTGCGTCTTGCCAAGTCCCACGCCACCATAAATGAACAACGGGTTATAGGCTTTGGCCGGTTGTTCCGCCACCGCCATACAGGCAGCATGGGCAAACTGATTGCCGGCGCCGACGACAAAATTCTTGAAGGTATATTTGGGGTTGAGTTGGATACCCCTCTTTGACTTGGTTGGACCGGCTGTCCGCACTGCCTGGGCAATGACGGAGGGGTCGCTTGGTGTCACAGGGGTTCGATTGAATACCACAAATGACACAGCCGTTTCCCCCCCTCCGCGGGCCGTTGCTACTGCCTCCTGAAGCAGGGGTCCGTAATGCTGACTAAGCCAGTCGCCAAAGAACTTATTCGGGACCCCTATCTGGGCAGTCCGGTCCTCAATCCGTTCCAATCGGACCGGCATAAACCACGTATCGTAAACCTGTTTTGGCACCTTACCCTGAATATACGCAAGGGCTTCTTGCCAGACTGTCGTGAGAGTCATAACCCCACACTTTCCTTAATACACAGACTTATTCACACCTGTGGATAACGCTGCTTGTCGGCCCAGTTTCATGATCATAAGGGGACGTGTATGGGAGACCGAACACCACCACGAACCATACATCCCGAGGTTGTGAACAGTGCACTGTATCTCAACTCCGAGTCAATCCCCAACTTCATCCACAGAGAGCGATCCAGAAGAGTATCTGTTTCATCAATCTCTTATCCAAAATCCCCATAATCCACCGTTCCTACTCCTATTCCTACGACGACGGCTGTTTGTCTCTTTACTACACAAACTCGGAGAAGAGGCCTGGTATTAAATCACAATCGTGCGATCACTTTGGAAAATCTTTTTCACCAGATCATCGTAAGAAAGACCGTTCTGACTCTCAGCACTTGAAACAGAGAACACCGTTCCTCCTTCGTAGGGAAACGGAACTATCGCATCTTGATGGAGAAGGACCACATCTCCCTGCGACTCAGAAGGAAGAAATAATGATGGATCGATACGATCAACAGGCTTACGGAGTAAGTAGAGCATTTTCTTCATGTAAACACCAACGTGCGATCGGCAGATTGAAGAAGCTCACGGATCTCACCCGGTGTTTTACGAACGACAGAGAATTCATGAAGATGGACGCCAACCTGTGAGTCAGATTCCATGACGAAGGGCACCGCTAACTGTGTAAAAGAAGGCCGATATTTTTCAAGAATCTCGACATCGACCACATCATCCGTTTCATCGGTCAGGAGAAGAGGCGCCTTTCCGAGAAGAACGACAGTCGTGTGATGATCACCTGCACAGAGTCCTAACGCGATACGTAATGCTTCGACAGGACGATGAGTCTTGGTGGGATCTTCGCCTATCACAACAGCAACACGTTTAGGCATACAGTGGAACCTTAGAGTAAGTTCGGTTACGTGAACGCGAGAAAGCGATCACAGCCATCGATAATTCCTGAAAGAACCACGAGACCGGAGAGGGAAACACGGGAGTCGACTTCCTGGGTCGGGACACCATGTTGCTGACAACCATAGGCACAGACAGACATCTTCATTCCACCCTCGATCAGAGCGCGGAAGCGGGCATCTTTCAAACTCTTCACCCCTTCATCGATGAGATATAAGTAGACTTCAATGCCTTGCCGAACTGCAGCATCTGCGAGCTTCGCGACAATGTCGACACTGGAATGAGAAGGGGCTGTGGATAACAAGAGACCGAGTTTACGAGTAGGCATATAAAACCCATGAACAATATAAACAAAGTTCTTTTAATAATCAAATGGTTATAAAAATATTCCGAGGCGGAGCGTACGAGGTTTCGCACGGGAAGTCAACCGAAAAAATCAGCCTCAGGAGCCCGTTATTACAGTCAGAAAATAGCGCGGAAGATCGGACAGTGGAACAGCCTCTTGAGCCTTCGTCTCCATGTTCCGAACAACGGCAGATCCGGATCTGACTTCGTCATCTCCTAGGAACACTGCGAAGCGACAGTGGGCCCGATCCGCCTGACGGAGATGGGCCTTGAGCGTGTTGGCGCGATAGTCGGACTGAGCAGAGACGCCAGCTCGACGAAGAGCATCAAGGAGCCGAACACCAGCCGGCCCTCCTTCTGAACCAAATGAGGCCACATACACAGAGGGCGTAGCCGGCGGCAGTTTTTGTTCTGGTAGCATCATAGCAATGCGTTCCAAGCCGGCAGCAAATCCCACAGCAGGCGTCGCCGGTCCTCCCAGTAACTCGACCAATCCGTCGTACCGCCCTCCTGCTCCTACGGCATTTTGCGCACCAAGGTGAGACGACGTGATCTCAAAGGCGGTAAGGCAGTAGTAGTCGAGCCCGCGCACAAGCCTGGGGTTCAGTCGAGAGGGGATCCCCAATGCCGCTAGACCCGACAACACCTGATCGAAATGGCCTTTGGCCTCCGGGGATAAATACGCTGTCAGCTGTGGCGCATCTTCAGTGGCGGCTCGACATTCCGGTACCTTGCAGTCGAGCACGCGAAGCGGATTGGTCTCAATTCGTCTCCGGCAATTGTCGCAGAGTTTGTCCTGGCGACTTTTCAAAAATGACACGAGCACCGGCAGGTAGGTCGCTCGGTCCGCACTACTGCCCAGGCTGTTAATTTCCAGGGTAAGGTCCGGGAGGGCCAGATCGGACAGGAAGCGCCAGAGGAGCGCCATGACATCCACATCGGCCTTGGCATCTTGTGTCCCGAAGTACTCCACGCCGAACTGATGAAATTGTCTCAGCCGGCCTGCCTGGGGACGTTCGTGGCGGAACATCGGCCCGATGTAGAAATACTTTTGCGGGAGAGGATCGGCGGCACGATTGTGCTCGACGAAGGCACGGACGGTTCCGGCTGTTCCTTCCGGTCTCAGCGTGAGCGAGGTGCCGTCCCGATCGGGAAACGTGTACATTTCTTTCTCGACGATGTCCGTGGTTGCGCCGATACTGCGAGCGAACAGCGCTGTCACCTCGAAGATGGGAATGCGGATTTCGACGAACCCATATCGGTCCGCCCACCGTCGCGCGGTCTCCTCGATGAATTGCCAGCGCGGCGTGTCTTCCGGGAGAATATCTTTGACGCCTTTAATGCCTTTAATCATGCCCCGAGTGATCATGCCTTATAGTTCGCGCGGACTATAGCGACGTGCTTGCGGGCAAGTCAACGCGCCTCTCTTCTTGCGCCACGCGGTAACTGGCGCTATAGTTCGCATCCTCCGGTTATAATCATCGAGGAGCACATTCATGAGCAGTGATCGACCACTTCGTCGCGTGATCGCCGTGGCGCCGATGCCGCCGGAGAAGTCCGCCTACGCCCTTGCCCGCTACAGCCGCTCGCCGGACTCCATCGAAAATAGCATCAAGTGGGTACACGGCCATTCATCGGAAAAATTCTGGGAACAGTTCTACTTTGACTACGGCCATGCGTCAATTGCCGATCTCGGTCATGTCATCATTTGTTTCGAAGAGATCACCGAACTTGCCGCTATTCGGTTAGAAGACGAACCGGTTTGGGACGGCCAAGCGAAATCGAGCCGGTACCAGAATTTTGCCTCCGGAGGCTGGTATGTGCCGGACACCATTCACGGCAGCGAAACGGAAGGAACCTACCAAGGCATTCTCCGCAGCCTCGGCGAAATCTATCGGCTCCTTCATGGCCCGCTCGTGACTTTTCTTTCCGAGCGGGAGCCGCGTCCGGAGTCGATGAAGCCCGCCGACTATCAGCGCACGATCGCAGCCCGCGCCTTCGATGTGACACGGTATCTGTTGCCTCTGGCCTGCCGGACCAATGTCGGTCAGGTGGTGAGCGTCAGAACGTTGGAGAAACAAATCACCAGACTCCTCTCGTCTCAATTGCCGGAGTTGCGCATGATCGGCGAAGACTTGCGGGATGCCTGCCAGCGGCCGCCGATGAACGTCTGGGGTGAACTTTCCGGCCAAGCTGCAGGTCTCAGTGAACCGATGGCGCCGACGCTCGCCCGTCATGCCAAAGCAAACGAATATCAGGCGACGGTGTACACAGACTTGGCCCGTTACGCCAAGGAAGCACTCCGTGGTACCAATATCGATAATCCGACGACCTGGGGCGCGCAAGAGCCGGTCGAACTCATCGAACCACATGATCCACTCGATGAAACCGTCGCGACGCTGCTGTACCGTGTGTCGCAGGCGCCCTACCGTAAGCTCCTGGCCGTCGTGCGTGACTGGTCGGAAAAACAAAAGCAGGACGCTATCGCTGTCGCACTCAGCAACCGGGGTCCGTATGACGAACTGCCGAAAGAGTTTCGGAGTGGGTACGCCTTCATCTTCGATGTGCTCATGGATATCGGCGGCTGGCGCGACATGCACCGGCATCGACGCTGCCAGCAGATCCAGCAGAATTTTACGACTGTGCATGGCTATGATGTGCCGCCACCGTTGATGCAGGCCGGACTCGACGGTGAATATCGGCAAGCGATGGACGCTGTCCGGACCGACATCGATCAATTGAAAAAAGTCAGCGCGGAAGCGGCCCTCTACGCGATTCCGTTCGGCTTCAAGGTGCGCTGTCTGTTCAAAATGGACTTCGCCGAAGCCGAATACATCGCCAAACTCCGCTCCGGCGTGAAGGGCCATTGGTCGTACCGGACTATTGCCTGGCTCATGAAACAGAAACTCACCGAGCGCTATCCTGCCCTCGGCCTGCATGTGCAGGCCACCTCGCCGGACATCGAAGACACCCTCACCAGATAGTCCGGTCGGCCCCATGAGCGAGCACCAAACCACCTGTGAAGCGGCGCTGTTGAGCGGGGACTGGGACCGCGCTGCGCAGGAGGCCCTCACCTGGGCGCGCCACCCGGCTTCGACTGGCACGCGCGACCCACGGCCGCATTTTGTCCTGAACGTCGTCCAGCTGATCAAAGGCCAATTTGCCGAAGCTTGGACGAGCCATGCGATGTCGCTTCAGGAACCGGGCGATATTGCCCAGGTCAAGAGTTGGCTTGAAGGACTTGTGGCAGGCCATGCGGATCATGCTGCGGCGCATCTGGTCATGGGACTCTTTCTGTCGCAATCAGGCCAGTCTGAGCAATCGATGCAGTCGTACAAAGAAGCGGCCAAACTCGCGCCGCAGTCGGCCTTCCCTCACTATTTTTTGGCGCAGATTCACGAACGGGCTGACCATGTCGAGATGGCCATCAAAGAGTACCGTGAAGCTGTCCGGCTCAATCCGGCCTATGCGCCCGCCCGAACCAATCTGGGCGTTGCCTATCAGGAGCAGGGCAGACTGGAGATGGCGATCCCACAATATCGAGAAGTCATCAAGCTGAATCCGAGCGATGCGGTAGCCCATGCCAACCTGGCCTGCGCGCTAGCCGAACAAGGGAAAATGCAGGCCGCGCTGTTGGAATACCAAGAGGCCCTGCGCCTGAATCCCCGCGACGCTGAAGTGCGTTTCGCCCTCGGTGGGTTGTATGAAAATAAGAACCGTCCAGATTTAGCGATGAAAGAATACCGGGCGGCGGTCGAGGCCGATCGAAATTTTGCGCCGGCTCACTCGGCGCTCGGCTGGATGCTGTTCGACCGGGGACACCGCGAAGAGGCGATGGAGTGCTTCAATCACGCTCTGCGGGCCGATCCTGAGGATGCACGGGCCTATCTGGGTGTGGCCAAGTGCTATGCGAGCCGCGGTAAGGTGCAGTTAGCGATTGAGAACTATACCAAGGCTATCAAGTACGAGCAGGACCCGCAGAAAAAAAACGACATCATGAACAAGCTCTATAAAGAAGGCGGGACTTGGGACACATGAGAGAAGGATGGTTGGGCTGCCTGCTCCTGCGAGGGGTTCGGCCGCATGGTCCTGTCAGTGCTCGGCTGCGCAACTCGTTCCATCCATGACTTCGTCCGAACGGAACTTCAGACAGTGCTCGCCATCGCCTGCGGCGACCGCAATGACAGGACCATGCACCCCTTCGCAAGTCGCAGTTGGTCCAACCATCCCTTGATGGAGGTTGGGAAGGGGATGCACTCATAGGCCGCAGCGAACGAGAATGCGAGGCACGGCTGCTCAAAATTTTCTCCGACAAGGCCGCAGGGAGTTCGGCCACCGAAGCGTACTTTTTTCGTACGTTGAGGTGGATGGACGACCGAGAACGTAGCCGGAGGGAATTTTCAGCAGCCGATTACAGTTCGCGGATGGCGCCTTGGAGGACGGTAATCTGCGTCACCGGATCGCCCGAAGTTTTCAATTCTGTGCGGATCTGATCCTTGAGGTAAGAGGAGTAACCGACGCGGTCGATGAGGAAGTCGAGGAAGCGTTCGGCGGGAAGCAGGCTCTGAGCCTTGAGTTCTTCAACGGTCTCGTCGCTGACAGGCACATAGGTGCTGCCGAGGTGGAATACCACATTGTAGTGACGGCCTTTGCCGATCCGTTCAAAACGTAGACCCTTCACTCCATCACCTTTCGAGCCTGGGACAAGGCGCTCATTCTAGACAACTTCCGGTCGTGAAGACAAGGGCGGCGCATTGCCGGCCATTGCTGCTCAGGCTCCTTTTCCCTTCTTGCCGAAATATTCCTGCCGGCTCACGGCCACGTCCGCGACGAACATGACGCCGGAGTGCCGTTCAAACAGCGGCCGAAGCCCGGCCAGGATCGGCTCGACTTTCTCCTCCGGGACGACCGTCATGATCATCTCAAGGCTTTCCTGCTCGCTGAACATGAAATGGGCTTCGCGCACGCCGTGGTGGCCTTTGCCGGACACGTTGCCGATGATCGTGTAGCCGGTCGCATTGACCCGGTCCAGCAACTCTGTCACAAACGCCCGGTGTTCTCCCGCCACGATCACGCGAATTTCTTTCATCGGATGCAATGTCAACGCGCCCACAGTGAACTCCTTTCCTCAGCTCTGTCCCGTGTGAATCCTCGACTAGTTATGATCGATTCTCGTCGATGTCGAACTCCATTCGCCCGTCGGTCGATACCGATACCATAGCCGGTCTTCGGGGTCGAGCGCGACGAGGTGCACCCATTCGTTATGATAATAATGCTGCAAGACTTCATGCCGCGCGATCAGCTTGTCGATCCGCTCGCGCGGCGCCTCAATGATGGTCAGCAGGCGCATCGGTTCATGGTATGGCACGTCGCCGTTCATGACGGTTTGCCTGGCCAAGCCAAGCCGGAGATCGCTCCAGGGTCCAGACATGATGCCGATGCCGCCCCACCACGTTATGGTAGATCTTGCTTCCGCTGCCGTACACCTCGTTGTCCACCGTGAAAAATAATGTTCCATGTTGATCCACTGTCGCCACGACTTGCGGGCCGGTCAACAGGACTTCGAGCAGGCGATTGGTGGGATCTTCCCGATAGTCGTAGGAATGCAGAAAGACCCGCCCGCCCAGGTTCGAGCCCCTTCGTCAGCTCCCGCCGCCCGATCAAGAATGCCGTGTTGCTTGAAAGGCCCCACTCCGGCCTGACCTGGCTCCAGTCCGAACTCCGCCGCCGGACATAGCGCTTCGGCTTTGGTCTCTTCGGGAGCTTGCTGGATGTCGGGAAGGCGCGTGCAGCGTTCTTGGCTCGTCAGTGCTGAGGCCTCTTTCAGATCTTCTTGTAACCGTGCCAGGTCCGCACGATGCGTCGGCGGCACATCTTCCAAGTCGAACAGCTGGACTTCGTCGGTCGTCGTGTCCATCTGGCCGGCGAGAAAGTGCGTGTCGGAGGGAATGTCGATCTCGAGTCTTGGCCAGCCGTTCACGTACTTTCTGATTGTTTGCCATCATCGCGAGAACGCGGGCGTTGGGCTTCCCTTCATTGCCGCCGCAGGCGCCGCAATCGAGCGCCGATTCGTAGGGATTGTTGTCCGACGTGCTGCCGTGGGCGCAGAACAGGACGAGCCGTGCGAAATTCTTCGTCAGCCCCATCATGCGCAGAGCCGTGTCCACCGTGAGCACCTGCTCTTCCAGGGTGAACCCGGTGCGCGTGATTCGCTCCTTCTGCCGAGACGCTGAGCGAGCGTTGAGATCGTGTTGTCTGCGCAACGTCTCGATAAATCTGTTCAACGTCTCGATCGACAGTCCCGCCTGAGTCGCGGCTTCAATCAACGAGGGTTCCGGATCACCCGACCCGCCCAAGGCGCGCTGTCGCAAGGCCTCGACAAGCGTCGGCGTGATGTGGGAGCTGCGCAGTCCGGTCTCCTCCTGCAATGCCTTTCTGACGAGAGCCTGCTGCTCGGCTGCCAGCATCTCCGCGGTCTCGGCCGGCGCCAGCTTATCGACGGTGAGCGTCGTCGCAATGGACGGGACGAACAAGCGCCGCAACCACGCGGTCCAACGCCGATAGAGCGACGGCACCAACGTTTTCCCGAAGATGGGGAAGCTGTAGAACCATCCCACCGATTCCACCATGACGTAAGGCGTCACGACGTTTTCTTTTAAATCGTGCAACAGCGTATGGCCCGCCTGCACCCATCTGGCGCGGGCCTTGTGTTTCGACACCCTATGGTCCAGATAGCTCCGGGGAATTTCCCGCACCTCGTTCTTGGCGCGCATGATGACGGGGAACTGTTCGGTGTCATGTTCCTTGCCCCAGGCCCGATAGCGAATGAAGGCGGCGAAGAAGCCGGCGAAGCCATAGGTTTCGTTGGGTCCGGTGGACTCGAGATGCCGGCGGAATGGCTCGGATCGCACGTCGATGCAGTAGACCGATTGCGAATAGGGACGGGTCATAGACGATGGATCGCTGCCTGCGGTGAGACGCTGATACGACGTGCTGATTTCTCCAAGTAGGCCCTCCTGATAGCCTGCTTCAAGCGCCTTGAGCCATACCGGTCCATGATCGGACTCGGGGAACGCTTCCATCCACTCGATGAGTTGCCTGAGATCGTTGGAAGGCGCGTCGGCGAGGACGAGCGGGATCGATGCCGAACGATTCCGCCAACGCCAACAATCTCTTGGCCATATCACGCCTGGCTGCCGCTTGCTGGCGTGGGACAACTTCCGTCCTGTACCGTTCGAGCACGTTGCTCCAGCCGTTGCGTTTTTGGTGACGCAAGCCGATCGACTTCCTCGGCATAGAGGGCCGGCAAGCGGCCGGCGACGCGCTGCCGTCTCAGATAATATTCTTCCGGAGAACTCCGCATGTAGGCGATGACGTCGTCGTAGCGGCTGTCGATGCCGAGCTCTTCTCGGCAGGCCTTGTGAACCAGTTCGCGTGCATACCAAAGACGGATGGCGAGGAATTTCACGAGACCGGCTGGGTAGGTCTGCTGCCAAGGGTAGTCCCGCTCTTCCTCCCGCCACTTGATGAAACCGGCCCAGCCCGGCAGTGCAGTCAATTGCAGAGAGAGATAATCCTGTCGAAGATCCGTCGGAATGCCGAGCGCGTCGAGACTGTCAAGGAGCGCATCTTCGGGATGGTCCGGAAGCTGCGCAGATCTTTCTGCGGCTGTCCGCAATCCCGCAAGGCGACCATTCGTGAGAGGCGATCGCTTTCCAAGCGCCGTACAGACCCTTTATCCCTCTCCGGCATGGGCCAGGCCGCATGCCCTTCGTCCAGGAAGGCCTCACACCACTTGATCATTTGATCGTTGATCTGCTGGACAATCTCCGTGCCCAGCGTGTCGTCACACCAGTGCGAAAGGGTAATCCAGCGTCCAAGAGCCGCCTGATCGCTTTCCACAATGTTGCCGATCCGCTCGCGCAAGTCTCGCGTTCTGAGGACGCCCGTCAGCTTGGCCGTGAGTTGGTCGATGAGTTCTTTGGAAGGATCGGGGAGCTCAACCTCGAGCGGCTCGACACCCGGGTCGCAGAGCCCCTCGGTCAGACAGGCTCGCAAGACCTCGCCATGCGTGAGCTTGCGCGATCCCACGATCACCTGCGTGTCACGGACGAGCGGTTTCAAGGCAGCATCGAGATCCTCGAGTCGAATGCGGCCCGACTTGACATATGCGCGATACTGATGGCTGGGCAGGTATCCGTTGCCTCCCATGAACTGTTTGCCGCGGCGGACGGTCTCTTCAAACGGAAGGTACTCAAGGCTATGGAGCGGATTGTGGTGCACGAACGTCCGCATCGGCCAATACTGCGCGATGACTTCACCCGCGAGGTGAACGATCCCACGCAGCTCCATCCGTCGAGTTTCAATGTCGGGCCGGGTCTTCACTTGTTCCATGCAAACGATTCCATCACGGTGTGTGTTGCCGTCCTCATCGTGTCAGAGCCGAAGAACGTGGCCGGTAGCACCCCCATTGCCAATAGCGCGACAACGAGAATCACCAGCGAGGCGAATTCCGATTGCAAGAGATCCGCGTAGCGCAACTCGGCTCGCCGCACACCGAAGAGCAGCCGTTGCACCATCTGCATGATGTACCACGATGCCGCCAGCCAAGCGAGGAGGGTGATGACCAAACCCCCTGAAGAAGGAAAGGGCGCGCTCAACAACAATCCCATAAACCCGGCGAAGACCCCGAAGGGCGGGAGGCCCATCGCCGCCAAGGCAAGGAGCGAGAGGAGCACGGCATATTGGGGCATGCCGGACGCCAACCCGCTGACGGCTTGCGGATCGACATCGTCTCCGTAGCGGGTCCGAACGACCTGCCACGCGATCAGGAGTCCGCTCGTGGCCAGGCCGACCGTGCCGACCAAGAGCGCGGAGCGAGGTGTTGCCGATCTGGTGGCAGCGGCGAACCACCAGAGCATCGAAAAGAACGAGAGGCTCCCGTAGGCCAACAACAACCGCACGCGCGTTTGTGCCAGCGCCTTGACCGCCCCGTAGAACGCGCCCACCAACGCAAAGAGGCTGAGGGTCCAGGCCACCGTGTCCGGAATGGTCGGCAACGCAGTCGCGATCCCGTGAAGGCCGAGGAGCGGGAGTAGGAGTACGACGAACGAGGGCAAGTTGCCGGGCAAGCGCGTCACAGCCGTCAGATGGCCGTCGTGGAATGGCATGAGCGGCAGCAGCACTGCGGAGGCTACCAACGACGCGACGGAGGAAAGGGGCGCAGGCGCTGCGAGCGAGAGACCAGCGCAGAGGGCCCCGAGCCCGTACGTGCCGATGCCCAACCAGGACATAGGCCAGAGCGCACTATGATGGCGGTAGAGCAAGCCGGCGATGACGCAGAAGAGCAGCAGCAAGGCCAAGGAAGCGACCACCGGCTGGTTGGTGAGTACGCACAGGCCCATTCCAAGCAACAACAAGGTCATGACGCACGACAGGCGATGGTCGGCGTGAGCCGGTTGTCCCAATAGCGAGATCATCGCGGTCAGCGGCAGCAAATAGAGCGGCAAGAATCCTTCTGGGAGCATCCCGACAAGACCGGACAACCCTGCAACCAACCCGAGACTGACGATGGACCAAGCGATGGAAGACAGTTTGAGCCGATCCGGGTTCGACCAAAAGAGGAGACTTCCAACGGCTCCCACCAAAGGGGCGCCGGCCAGCAGCCATGCGATGAGGGTGCTAGTCCTCATCGTGACCAACCCCGTTCCACGCTTGTCGAGTTGATGGACCAGCCGCATGATGCCGTTGCCCAGCAGCTGGTACATCTCGTCGGCATAGAGTCGATTCATGAACGGCAGATATAGGCGGATCCGCAGATCCTTCAACCCAGGCCGGCATCCGCACGGTCCGGCCGTGGGCCGTCAGGTACAGGTAAGACCAGCTGACGATCGTGAGCACCGTGGCCACGATGATGATCAGGTCGAAGAGCCAATCGGGCAGAGCCGCCGCCTTGAAATACGACGCGACCTCGTCCGGGTTCGGATAGAGAAACTGCGGTGAAGGACTTCCGACGGCAACAAATAGACGAACACGATGAACAGCAGGATCGTGAGCATCGCGGCCGAGACTTTCCAGGAGGCGACCTGTCGCAAGCGCGTCAGAGTGAGGATGGCCTGCGATGAGGTAATCCAGATGAAGAACAGGAAAATCACCGTCCCCTGCGATTCGAGCAAGGGAATGCGCAGGACTCCGTGTGTGACCAATAGAATCAGCAAGGGAATAAAGAGGGTGGTAACGAATCCCGTGAACCAGGTCAGCCGGGACAAGCCCTCTTCGTCGGCCTGATGGTCGACGTGAGGGAAATGCGGTTCCTGCCTGGCCTTGTGAATGACGTTGCCGCAGTTTAGGAACACCGTCGCCTTGAAGAGCCCGTGCGCGATCAGATGGAACACCGCCAAGGAAAAGGCGCCGAGGCCGCATTCCATGATCATGTAGCCCATCTGCCCGATCGTGGAAAACCCCAGTGTCTTCTTGATGTCATTCTGCGCCAGCATCATCGTCGCGCCCAGGATCGCGGTGAGGGTGCCGATCACGAACGCGACGTGCAGGGTCGTCGAGCTGAGGCCGAACAAGCGGGGCCAGGCGATTGATCAAGAATCCGCCGGCATTGATGATCCCCGCGTGCAGCAAGGCGTGGACCGGTGTCGGGGCGAAGAGCGATCCCGGCAGCCAGAGATGGATCGGAAACTGGGCCGATTTCCCCATCGCGCCGACGAAGAAGAGCAACGTCACGGCCGTGGCACCACTCATCTCCATTCCCGGCCAGAGCGACAGGGCGATCGGAGTCTCGGCGGCCCGCACAAAGAGCTCCTGGAACTCGAGCGTGCCGTAGAGTTGATACGCGAGCGCGATTCCGGCGAGAAACGCCGTGTCCGCAACGCGCAACAGCGTAAAGGTTTTGAACGCGCCGGCCAAGGTCCCGGCATGGGCGTGGTTATGCGCGAGGACATAGAGCAGATAGCTGAGGACCTGCCAGAAGAGAAAGAGCATCATCAGATTGGAGCTGGACACCATGCAGATCAGCACGAAATCCGTCAGGCAAATCATCGCCAGATAGCGCCGAGCGTGACGGTCCTGGAACATATAGCCTGACCGAGTAGTTGTAGATGATGACGCTGACGCCGGTGATCAACGTCATCATGATGGCGCTCAGCCGGTCGACGTAGAACCCGATCGGGATGGCGAAGGCGGCGACCGAGGACAGGTTGTAGAACCGAATCTCAATCGGGCCGGTGGTCGCGACCTGATAGAGCGTCCCCACGGCCCCCAGGCAGGCGATGCCGACGGGGTAGGCGGCGATCTTGGCTCGCGCATGTCGCGTGCGGTCGGGGCCGACCAGCACGATGGCGGCCGCGGCGAGCAGGAATGCCGGAACCAGCAGGACGAGCGTCACGCCCACCTCGTCAATCTCACAGCACGATTCCTTGTTTTGGCGGCTCACGGCGGTGCCGGGCCCCGTCGTGCGCTTCAACGGCAGGCTAACCATTAATACGGTCTCTGAACGTTCGTCAAGCGCGTCGGTCATGACGGTCGTTCCTCTGCGCGACGCTCGAACCGATGGAGCGCAAACCGGAGAACGAGGCCCAGGCGATGGAAGCACTCATCCACATACAGACGGTTGAGGAAGAGCACATACAACCGAATCCTGATGCCGTTGATCCAAGCCGGTGCCGGCAGCGATCGGCCATGCGCATTCAGGTAGACGTAGCACCAGCCGAGGATCGTCGTGAGCGTGGCTGCCCCAATCATCATGTCGAAGAGCCGGCCCGGCAGCTCGGCTGCCTTGAAGTACGATGCCACGTCGTTTGGGTCGGGGTAGAGGAAAGCGGTGAACGACTCCACTGCAAACAGATATACGAACACGACGAACAACAGCGTGAGCAACATGGCCGCCGACACTTTCCAGGACTCGATCTGACGCAAGCGCGTCAGGTCAAGATGGCCTGGGACGACGTGACCCAGATGAAAAACAAGAAGATCACGGTGCCTTGCGATTCCAGAAGCGGAATCTGCAATGCGCCGTGCGTGAGAAGAGAATGAGCAGGGGAATCAGCAGCGTCGTGACGAACCCCGTGACCCAGGTCAAACTCGAGTAGCCTTCTTCTTCGCTCTCATGCTTGGGATGGGGGAAATGCGGCTCCAGGCGCGCCCGGCCGATGACGTTGCCGCAATTCAAGAACACCGTCGCCTTGAAGAGCCCGTGCGCGATCAGATGGAAGACGGCCAGCGAGAAAGCACCCAAGCCACACTCCATGATCATGTAGCCCATCTGGCCGATCGTCGAGAAGCCGAGCATGTTCTTGATGTCGTTCTGCGCCAGCATCATGGTGGCGCCGAGGACGGCGGTGAGGGTGCCGATCACGAACGCCACATGCAGCGTCGTTGAGCTCAAACCAAAGAGCGGGGCCAGGCGATTGATCAAGAATCCGCCGGCATTGATGATCCCCGCGTGCAACAGCGCCGTGACCGGTGTCGGGGCATAGAGATAGCGCGGCAGCCAGATGTGGAGGGGAAACTGCGCAGACTTGCTCATGCCTCCGATGAACAGCAGCAGGGTGACCGCCGTCGGCCCGCTGATCTCGATCCCAGGAAGAGGCGAGAGCGTCACGGAGATTTCAGCCGCCTTGGCGAACAGGTCCTGAAATTCCAACGTGCCGTACAGCGAATGGGCGAGGACGATCCCGGAGAGAAAGGCCACGTCGCCGACCCGCAAGAGCGTAAAGGTTCTGAACGCGCCTTCCAGCGTCGCCGCATGGGAATGGTTGTGGGCCAACACATAGAGCAGGTAACTCAAGAGCTTGCCAGAAGATGAACAGCATCATGAGATTGCCGCTGGAGACCATACAGAGCAACACAGAGGTCGTGACGCCGATCAAGGTGAGATACCGGCGTTCGTGCGGATCCTGATACATGTATCCGACGGAATAGGTGTAGATGATGGTGCCGACCCCGGAGATCAGCACCATCATGACGGCGCTTAATCGGTCGATGTAGAAGCCCAGAGGAAAGGCAATTGAAGCCAGCGACGAAGGATCGTACAGACGAATGGTGATGGGTCCTTGGGTGGCGACGATATACAGCTGGACGATGGCGCCACAAAATGCCGCGCCGATCGGCCAGGCCGCGATCTTCGCACGGATGTGGCGAGAATGATCGGCACCGACCAGAACAATCAGTGCTGCCACTAGCGGAAGCACTGGAATGAGCAGCGCGATCGACATCTGCACCTCGCAGCCCCCTTAAAACACGAAAGCCAACCGGTGGTGCTCGATCAGCTATCGACGCATCTCCGGTTGGCTTGTACTGCGACCGGCCTCTCAATCCGAACTGCCGGTCACCCTACGGCCTGTTATAACGGAACCCGGCGTCCTATTCGTCCTCGAGCAATGAGTCGGGGCAAGCAGCAGCGCCGTCTATTCAATGGCGGGTCCATCAATAATACGGCGACCTGACTACCGTCAAGCACCGAGTGATGAAACTGATCCTCTCAGCCGGCCATCTGTGGCCCGAAAGCCCTATGCGAGAATATCAGCATTGGGACCAATGGCTTACGTTTCGCTTGTTCATGCTCCAACGCGATCCTATAATCCTGCGCGCCAGGGCAGGGAGGTCATGGAAAGCTCAATACGCAACGCCATCATCAAGTTCGAACAGGAATTCATGGGAAGAGGACCGGACGATGTCCGCGCCTTCATCGTCCGGGATCTGGTCGTGGTGCGGCTCAAAGGGGTGCTAACGCCCGCTGAACGGCAATTGGCAAAAACCGCGGAAGGTGTCGACATGGTGAAGCGTCTACGGCAGAATCTGATTGCACAGGGTCGCGACAAGCTTTGCGAGCAAGTCAGCGAGATTACCGGGGCCAAGATCCTCGGGCTCTTTACCGATATCGACGTGCAACTGGGCGAACGGGTCTTCGTCTTCACGGTCGATCGTGAGCTTCCGAACGGTTGCCGGTAGGATTGGGGTCGAGAGATGGAAAAACTCCTCAAAGGCTTCTCGAAGTTCCGCAGCGAAGTCTTCGGCAAAAAGAAAGACCTCTTTACACGCCTGTCCCAAAAGCAGGAACCGCACGCGCTGTTTATTACCTGTTCGGATTCCCGCGTCGATCCCACGTTGCTTACTCAGACCGAGCCTGGCGAGCTCTTTATTCTTCGGAACGCCGGCAACATGATACCGCCGTACGGTTCGATGCAAGGCGGGAGTACGGCGACGATCGAGTACGCGATGGCCGTGCTCAAAGTTCCGCACATCATTGTTTGTGGCCATACCGATTGCGGAGTCATGAAAGCCCTATTGCATCCTGAGGAGGTGCATGACTTGCCGGCGGTCAAGGAATGGGTCGGACAAGCAGAAACGACCCGGCGACTCATGCGCGAGCACTATGTCGATCTCGAAGGCAACGATCGCTTGATCAAGACGACGCAGGAAAACGTCCGCTCGCAACTCGACCATCTCCGCACACATCCCTCTGTCGCGCTTCAGCTGCGAAAAGGCCGTGTCGATCTCCACGGCTGGGTCTATTCCATCTTGACCGGCGACATCTGGGTCTACGACTTTGAGAGTGAGGAATTTACGTCCCTTCTCGATGAAGCGCCTTCTCCTCGCTTGAAAGCAGCTCGCTAGTCCTGTCATCCTCACTGCATGAGCATACGTGCACTGGACGCCCTCTCCTTCGATAACAGCTACGCGCGCCTTCCCGATGCGTTCTATGCCAAGCTGAACCCGACGCCGTTCGGTTCTCCGCCGTACCTGGTGCACGCCAATCGCGCGGCCGCCGATCTGATCGATCTCGATCCGGAACAAACTGCCAGACCAGACTTCGCCGGTCTCTTCGGCGGCAGTATGCTTGCTCCGGGCATGGAGCCGCTGGCCATGCTGTATTCAGGCCATCAATTCGGCGTCTATGTGCCACAGTTGGGCGATGGCCGCGCAATCCTACTGGGTGAAGTGAAGAACGATCGGGGTGAACGATGGGACCTGCATTTGAAGGGGGCGGGCATGACGCCATTCTCACGGGACGGGGACGGCCGTGCGGTCTTGCGTTCAACCATCAGAGAGTATCTCTGCTCCGAAGCCATGCATCGGCTCGGCATTCCAACGACAAGGGCGCTTTGTATCGTCGGGAGCGACGATAGGGTCTATCGTGAACAAATCGAAACCGCTGCAACGCTGCTGCGCATGGCACCCACGCATGTTCGCTTTGGCACGTTCGAAATCTTCTATTACCGCCAGCAGCATGAACACCTGAAAGTCTTGGCGGACTACGTCATCGACCAGTTTTTTGCTCATCTCAGAGAAGCAAGCGATAAGTACGCTCGCTTCTTTACCGAAGTGGTCGAGCGCACAGCCAAGCTCATCGCCCAGTGGCAAGCAGTCGGTTGGGCCCATGGCGTGATGAATACGGACAACATGTCAATCCTTGGCATCACGCTGGACTATGGCCCCTTCGGCTTCATGGACGATTACGACGCCGGGTTCATCTGCAACCACTCTGATCACAACGGCCGCTACGCCTTCAATCAGCAGCCCTATATCGGTCTGTGGAATCTCAGTTGTCTCGCGCAAGCGATGCTCCCTTTGTCGGAAAAGGAATCCTTGAAAGCCGGCCTCGATACCTACATGCCGACCTTTGAACGGGAATATCTGAAACTGATGCGCGCGAAGTCGGGGTTGCAGGAACAGCGAGCAGGAGATGATGAACTCATCCGTGACCTCTTGGGCTTGCTCCAAGGAAGCCACGCCGATTATACGATCCTCTTTCGCGAATTGGGCACGTTCTCATCGGCAGAGGGCGCGACGCAACGAGAAACTGCGCGAGCACTTCTTGAATCGGGACCGGTTCGATGAATGGGCCGTGCGCTATCGTGATCGTTTGCGCAGCGAAAATAGTCGAGACGATGATCGCCGTACCCGCATGAGCCGCATGAATCCCAAGTACGTGCTCCGTAACTACCTGGCACAGATCGCCATCGAAAAGGCCCAACAGAAGGACTTTACCGAGATCGATCGTTTGCTCACCCTGCTTCAAGATCCTTACAGTGACCAAGCTGGCATGGACGGCTATGCCGCCCCACCACCCAACTGGGGCAAGCACTTAAGTGTGAGCTGCTCCTCGTAGACCCAGAAGCGACTCCCTCCAAAGTAGGGGTGGATACCCCCATCTTAGTGTATTTCAACTAGCGTATCTTTGCGTAGAATAGCTCCCTTCTGAATGCATTTCCTTGTGCGCCCTCGACGGACCATGAGCATACGCGGGCCTTTACGATTTCCGACACCTCTTCTGACCTATGCCTGCCTTTCAGTGCTCATGGTTTGCCTTGTCGCATGCAGCGGCAGTTCGGGAGGTGGCACGTCGTCGTCTACTCCAGCTGCGGGAGGATCTATCACATTAACCGGCACGGTCTCCGGAACCGTGATCAAGGTCCTCAACGCCACCACCAACGCCGTCCTTGCGCAAACGGATACCGCCTCATTGCCCGGACCTCCCCCCTTCTCATTTACACTGGCGAACATTCCTATTGGGGTTCCAATCAAGATATTTTTCTTCAGCGCAGGCCAGACGTTTCCTCTGTATTTCGGTTCTCCATCCACAAACGTCTTCACGATACTGACGTCTGCATCAATCGATCTTGGATTCGTCACCATGAGCGGTGGAACGGCGACCTCAGACAAGCAGCCCCCCTCGGCCTCGATATCATTGGGTACCGCAGACCCATCTGTTCCACCAGGAGTGGAGCCTCCACCCGCCACGTTGACGGTTTCGACCCCGGCGCCGGCGAGCGGAGCGGTGATCGTAGAGTTTTCCGTTCAAAATTTTTCTATCGGTGGGCAGGGGCAACGGCACCTACACATCAGGGTAGACGGAGGACCCGCCCGTCATTTCTTCAACGGCACGACCAATGGAGTGAAGGAGGACAACGGAAACACCACCGTCGATGTTGTCTGGCAGAGCGTCTCTTCTTTCCGGCTCAACGGATTGTCTGTCGGTCAACATCAAGTGAGCGCAAAGTTAGCCACGGCTGCGGACAACGAATTCACGAACTTTGAAGCCAACCCTCCACCTGTAATCGTCACGATCAACAATCCATCCGTTTCTCCTCCAATCGTCACGATCACAAGTCCGTTACCAGGTTCCTCTTTTCCGTCGGGGCCCCTGTCCGTGTCGTTCGCGGTGCAGAATTTTACCATCGGCAGCCAGAACAGCCCCCATCTCCATATCTATCTTGATGGAGATGCCGTAGCACATTTCTTCAACGGGACCACCAATCAAGTCCTCGATGAGACCGGTGTTCCAGTCTCAAACATGACAAGACAAAGCAATAGCTCGTTCCAAATTACGGGCCTCTCCGCTGGCTCGCACCAGATTCGCCTCGTCCTCGCTGACGGTGTGGACCAGGAGCTCCAAAATGCAGAGGCTAATCCGGCTCCGCTGAATCTCTCGATCCAAGCTCCATCCGGAGCAGCCTCAGTGACGGTAACCAGTGGTACGTCATTTCTCTCGAGCCCTGTTAGGGTTACGTTTGACGTGAGCAACTTCACGATTGGTCTGCCAGGAACTCCACACCTGCGGTTCTCGATCGACGGTGGCCCGCTCAACGATTTCTACAATGGTTCCGGTATCGATTCTGACAATGGCGTACTGCTCAACGGCGTCCACACGCATTTCGTTCATTGGACATCGACGAGTTCCTTCGATCTATTTGCCCTCGCAGCCGGACCTCATCAAGTCGGTCTCGTCTTGGTGGACGCGGGCAATAGCCCATTGCCCAATGCCGAAGCGTCAATCACATACAATTTCACAGTACAACAACCTCCGACCGGCGAGCTCCAACTGCAATCTGTACTCAGTGGCCTCAGTTTTCCTGTCGGGCTTTCGCTCGCTCCGGACGGGCGCATTTTCTACAACGAACGACTGACGGGAGCGATCCGCATCATCAATCCCGGATGGCAACTCGACTCCACGCCGTTCTGTCAGATCTCGGTCGAAATTTCTGGAGAGCAGGGCCTGCTTGGACTCACACTGGACCCGAACTTCGCTTCTAACGGGTTCGTCTACGTGTATTACACCGTTTCAGGGGCGACGATGAATCGCGTGTCCAAGTTATCCAAATCCGAAGGTGATTGTGTAGAAACGATCATCCTAGACAACCTGCCAGTTAGTGGCATCCACAATGGTGGGATCATTCAATTTGGGCCTGACAGCAAACTGTACGTGGTTATCGGCGATACAGCATTTGCACCGAACGCCCAAGACCTTACCTCAATGGCAGGAAAAATCCTGCGGCTGAATGCCGACGGGTCGGCACCTTCGGACAATCCATTTTTTGGTAGTGGCAATGCCAATACGGATAAAGTATTCAGCTACGGTCACCGCAACAGCTACGGGTTTACCTTCCATCCGCAAACCAATGTTTTGTGGGAATCGGAGAATGGGCCGGCCGATAATGACGAGATCAATCGAGTCGTCGCTGGTGGCAACTATGGCTGGCCTATTGTCGGTGGCATCGCCGGCAATCCAAACTACATCGATCCGATTCTGGCCTTTAATCCGGTCATTGCTCCCACGGGGATCATTGCGATTCCGGGAAATTCATCGGTGTATCCGCCCGCCTATCGCAACAACCTGCTCATGGCGGCGTGGAACGACGGCACGATCCGTCTCGTGATTCCAAACGGGACGAATCCTGATCTCCCAGGCACTGCCAGCGTTGCCTATAACGGCGGAGTTGGAGGCCTGTTGAGCTTCATGCTCGCTTCCGATGGCTACGTCTACGTCTCAAACGGCGACGGTATTTTGCGCGTCGTAACTCATTAGCTCCAGTTTGATATGCCACAGCAACTCCTTGTTGCAGTCCCCCTCTCTGTCTGTTGTACAGTGGTCGGACTTTTGCCCTAGGAGGATCTTTGGCGAAACCTCGTAGCGATTCGAAACTTGCTGTGGCGGGCGCACTCACGCTCGCGATAGCCATTGCCGGTGTACTGCTGGTGAAAGAGCCGCTGCGCAGTTCGCGACCCGTCGGCAGCGGTCTTGAGATGAAACAGCTCACAGGCGAGCAATTGGTCCGTGCGCGTCTGTGGGAGGATCCGGTGGCGGCGGTGGAACGGGCCATACGGGAAAAGGGCTCACCCAAGACTGCGTCCGCTGAGGCGCCGGCCTTGTCTCAACGGCTCAAGATCCTCCGGCATGCCATCCTTGAGCGCGTCAAAACGGGGCAGCACCTTACCGTTCTCCTCGTGACCACGAGCGGCGGTCCCTACGTCGAGAGCACTGAATCGCGACTCCGCGACCGGTACGCCGTCGGCACGGCGCTCGGCGCAGCCTGTTACGTGCCCGAAGACGAGAGCCATCTCTCCTTTGTGGAATGGGAAGCGCAGAGCCATGTTCAGGGCCTGCCCTACGAATGGTATCGGCTCAGAAAGACGCGTGTCTGTGGAGCACCAGCATCGCGTGCGGACAGCGTGCTGGTCGTCTGGTTGCCCGATGAAGCGCTCAATCGCGGATTCTTCACCACGTTGACCTCGTTTGCTCAAGGGTTGGTCTGCCAGGAAACCAGCAAGGGTGACTGCCTGCTCACCGACGGTACGCCCACGCTGGTGCGATTGAATCCCTCGTCGCAGAAGGCGGTGACGTTCAAGATCGTCGGTCCCCGCAGTTCGTCGGCCTACCGTACGCTGTTGGATGAGGCCGGGAGGTTGTACGGCGAACCGCATCAAGGCGTCGGTGTCTGGCCGAATGCCGACGGCACAATCGAGCTCTATTCGCCCTGGGCCAGCGCGATGAAAGGGCTCTTGGGGTATGGGCTCAAGGCCGAGTCCGGCAAAGGCGCCGCGTGCGTGACCTACGAAGATTGCGAACGAGAGTTTTATCGCCGGCTGGCCGATGCGAACGTACGGCTCGTCTACGACATTGGATCTGACAATCAACGGTTCGAAGCGCTGATCGCTGAATTGGAACGGCGGCAGGTCCGTCTCGGTTGGGATGCCGTCATTCTTATCGGTGAATGGGATTCCTTCTATGGACGAGCCTTGCCCATCGAGTTTCGCGCCGCCGCCTGCGCGAAGGTGGCGACATTCACAGAGGCCGATCTCAAGACGATCCAGGTGCCGGCCGACATCAAACAGTGGTGTCAGACCGTGTCCCAGGCGATCGATCTGCAGATCCAGCGTCCAGCGGACTATGAATCGCTCACGCTCAACGTCTTTCGCTATAGCTATCTCGGCGGCTTGGACGGAGAAATACCGGGCGACGACGCGGCGAGAGCCGCTCGGGCCACGAAAGCGACCGCGGGGGATAGCAAAGATCCGACGCGGGACCGCCCTGAAGGTACCAGCCAGGTCGATTACGTGCGTGCCCTGGTCGCGCGCATTCATGACGAAGGGGAGGGCGCGAGGGCCATCGGTATTCTTGGCACCGATCCCTATGACGCGCTGCTCATTATTAAAGCGCTCCGTCCCTCGTTCCCGCACGCGATTTTTTTCACCATCGACCTCGATGCACGCCATCTTCACGCGAGCGAATATAAGTCGACGCGCAACATGGTCATCGCCTCGCCGTTCGGGTTGCAGTTGGATGGAGGTCTTCAGCGTGACGTCCCGCCATTCCGCAGCAGCTATCAAACGTCGACCTATTTCGCCGTTCTGCAGGCTGTTGAACACGTTCTCTGTCAGCCACATGGTCATCAGTCCCAAGTCGGGCCTTGCACGACCGAATACCATGTCTCGCTGACGCCGGAAGATCGGCTCTATGATGCGGGTGCTCATCCGCGGCTATTCGAAGTCGGGCGAGATGGCGCCGTGGACTTGAGTGTCGTGGACAAGGAAGGGGTGCGAACGATCCATCCTCTCAGAGCAGATCTTGCGCACACTGATGAACAAGGGCAGCTCAAACTAGGTGTCGGCTTCGATAATAGCGCCGTCGCGGTCACTTTGTTTCTCGCGCTTTTGGTCGGGACCATCATCGCTTGGAGCAATCAGGGTCTCTGGCTCTGGGTATCGCAGAATACTCGATTGTTGGGCGTCATTGGGCTTCTCCTCTTAGTCTCCTTCTCGGTCTTCGTAGTGTTAGGTGGCGCGCCTGCATTGCTTTCCGGTCACGATGAAGGCGAGCCATTTTCCTGGACTGCCGGAGTCAGTGTCTGGCCAAGCGAGTTGATTCGTCTCTTCGTGGTGGTGCTCTGCCTGGTGTTCCTCGCAAAAGGAGCGCGCGATCTTGCCAAGAACGGCGACCTCATTACGGATGATTTCCTCTTCCAAGATGAGTCCGGCTTTCAACGGTTTTCACCCGGAAGCTTCTGGACCAACCTGAAGCGGGTCTTCCATCCGGCCGCGACGATGACGGCGACGACGGTGGATCAGGCCTGGTCGTGGTACCGCGAGGCCAGCAAGCCGGCACAGTGGATCATGCGGACCGTCCTGTTGTTTATCCTTTATATCGGGATGGTGTGGGCATTGGGCTACTATGTGCTGGACGAGGAATATATCCATCCGTGCCGGGGTCTACTGAGCTGCAGGGTGGATTGGATCATGACGCTCAGCAGCACGGTCCTGGTCGTGTTTCTCAATCTTGCAGTGTTTGATGCCGTGATGTTATGCCGCCGCTGGATCGGCTGGGTGACGGCTTCGACGGGCGGCTGGTCACAACAGGTGCAAGAGCAATATCTTGTCGATTATGGCTTGAGTGAGACTCAGACAGCCGAATTCGAGAAGCTGAAGTATTTGGCCGTCGTGGATCTAATCGGCCAGCGGACGGAAGTAGTGAATCGCCTGATCCGGTATCCCTTTATTGCCCTGTTGATCCTGATCGCCGGCCGGAACGATTACTTCGACATCTGGAATTACCCGGCCCTCTTGCTGCTGTCATGGGCGTTGAACGTGCTGCTGGCATTGCTAGCCGCGTATCTGCTGTACCAGGCTGCGAGCAAGGCAAAAGCCGCCATGCTCGCCGGGTTGAGTCGGCAGATGGTCCAAGCCTTGGGAACCGGCCAGGATCGTGATGTCCGTATGAAGCAAATTCAGTTCATCATCGACGAGGTGGAAGCCAACGAACAAGGCGCGTTCGTCCCGCTCTACCAGCAACCGGTGATTGAGTCCTCTCTCTACGGTCTGGTGGCACTGCTGCAATATCTCTACTCCCATCAATAAACCACCCATGCGAGACATCATACTGGGCGGCTTGAAGACCAGGCTTGCGGGCGGCACGGATGGAACGGGTGGAGGCAATGGTGCCGCCATTATCCTCCTGCACGGATTCGGCGCACCGGGGGATGACCTCGTTCCCCTCGCCGACGCCATGCGCGCACCGGCGGGTACGCGATGGATCTTTCCGGAAGGACCGTTGTCCCTGAATATGAGCTTCGGTGATTCGCGTGCCTGGTGGATGATCGATATGGCTCGGCTCGAAGCCGATCGCGCGGCGGGACGCACACGTGATCTTTCCGCCGAAGTGCCACGGGGTTTTCCACAAGCACGGGAAGTCCTGGAGACCTTTCTCACGACGCTTCCCCGCGTCATGCCGATCGATTACAAAAGGACGCTGATTGGTGGATTCTCTCAAGGTGCCATGCTCTCCTGTGATCTCGTCATGCGCTCCGCAGTTCCGTTCGCGGGATTGATCCAGCTCTCGGGGTCTCTCCTGGCCAAACAGGATTGGCGGCCCTCCGTCGGCAAGCGGGCCGGTCTGCCAGTCTTTCAGAGTCATGGCATACAAGATCCGATTCTGCCTTACGTCATGGCCGAACGGCTCCGCGATGAGCTGACCCACGCTGGATTATCGGTCGAGTGGCACAGCTTTCGCGGAGGTCACGAAATTCCTGAGGCGGTGCTCCGACAGTTGAGCAGCTTCGTGACCAAGGTGTTGACCAAAACATGAGCCTGCAACCATTCGAACTGAAAGGTGCGGACGGCAAGCTGATACGGGGTGATCGCGCCCACGGGACCGGCCGACATATCCTCTTTATCACCGGGTTTCTTTCGAAACGCTGGGGGAATAAGAGCAAGACGCTGGCTCAATGGTGTCACGAGAAGGGGTGGGGCTTCTGTTGTTACGACGTGAGAGGCTTCGGCGAGTCGGAAGGCAAATTCATGGACTACACGCTGTCAGATTGGATGGCTGATGCGCGGGCCGTGATCTCGATGCTAGTAGGCAGACTGGGAGGACTCACCCTCGTCGGCAACTCTCTTGGTGGTTGGATCGCCTGGTTGATGGCGCAAGAATTCGAACAGGTCGACCGCTTGATTCTCATCGCGCCGGCCTTCAACATGATGGGCGTACGGGCGAACGCGATCTCGTCTGAACGTCGCGATCACTGGCATCGCGCAGGCTGGATGCCTTGGGACGACGATCCGATCCACAAAGACTGGCCGCTGTCCTGGAAATGGGTCGAAGAAAGCGAAGCGTACTGGAAGAAGAGCTTCGATCGGCTGAGACCAGTGAAGACGACGATCCTGCATGGATTGGAAGACAGCGTCATCCTCCCGGAGGGGAGCCGACAGTTCGTTGAGCAACTCTTGGCGAGGGCGCCAGGATTTCCCATCGAACTCAACCTGGTTCCCGGCGACCATCGATTGAGCGGCTCTGAGCATCTCGAATTGTTTCGCCGGCTCGTGGTGGGGCCGTAAGAGATCTCATGTTGACCGTGATTCACAAAGAATGTGGCAGCCCGGCGCTCGAACCGAACACGTCGGTCGGCGAAGTGTGCGCACTTCCCGTCGACCGCTTCCCCTTTCCCTGTTTCAGCTGTCTTGAAGAGATCGTCGACGAATCGGAACTGCGGCTGTCCGAAGAGCTGGGCATCTAATAGCACTGGTCAACTTTCAATAAATTCGCGCAAAGCCTTGGCGGAAGGCTGCTGAAAGGTTAGCAGCCCGGCTGGCTCCGGTTCCATCGAGCCGATTTAACGCCACTGCCGTTTCCGTCATCTTGGCCAGGACTGCGATGCAGTTCAGAACAAGGGCCTTGCCGACCGTAAAATTCTTCAGCCTCGAAAACAAAAGGGCCGGTAGGCCGCCGGCCGGAATGATCACCTCGATTCCTGCATTTACTAACGGCTCCACCTCCTTGCGGAACTGCCGCAAGATCTTCTCGAATGTATCTTTGTCGGTAAAGGCGCGAACCAGCAGCGCGGGATCAGTTTCAATCGCCTTTACGGCCACCACACGGTTTGCCAGTCCATAGCGCTGAATCTGTTCCTCGTGCATCGGGATGAACAGGGGATTGATCGTGACCAGCCCGATCTTCTGTCCGAGCGTGCAGGCATAGAGCATGGCCGCTTCGCCCAGACCCAGTACCGGGATGTCCACCGTGGCTCGCGCTTCATACAATCCGCCATCTTGGAAATGCCCGATCGCGAAGGCGTCATAGCCTTGCTGCTGAGCCTCGACGGCATGGCGGATCACCTGTCGCGCACAACGGAACTCGGTCAATCGATGCAGTTCGAGGTCCGGGGGCACGATGCCGTGAACGTCGAACGCCACGCCGTGTCCCGCCATTCCCTTGAGCGCTTGCGCGAGTGCCCTGCAGTATGCAGCTTGCTGATCGGGGTCGACAAAACTTTGATACCAGATTTTGACGCGTTTCGACTTGGTGAGCATGGTGTTCCTCCGATCGGTCAGGTCCGATGAGCGGTCCCCTCATCTACCACAACGGGCAGTTGCCGGTCATTGATCCACCTGTAAGGGCTGACACCCGAAGGATTGTGCATGAACGCAGGCCTCTGGTAAGGTGACGCCTTTGCCAGACTCATGAAACAAAGAAGGAGTCACGGATCTCATGGCCACGAATGATAAACAAGTCATTTTTTCCCTCGTCAATGTCGGGAAGGTCTATCCGCCCAAGAAACAGGTGCTGCGGGAGATCTACCTCGGCTTTTATTACGGCGCGAAGATCGGCGTGCTCGGTCTGAATGGTTCGGGTAAGAGCAGCCTCCTCAAAATCATTGCGGGTGTGGACCAGAACTATACCGGTGAGATTTCACGATCCAAAGGCTACAGCGTCGGTTTGCTCGAACAGGAGCCGCAGCTCGATCCCAGCAAGACGGTCAAGGAAGTCGTCGAGGAAGGCAAGAAAGAACTCGTTGCCCTGCTCAAGGAATATGAACATGTCAGCAACAAGATCGGGGAATCCTCGCCGGATGAGATGGAAAAGCTCCTGGATAAGCAGGCGCAGCTCCAAGAAAAGATCGAAGCGGCCAATGGCTGGGAATTGGAGCATCACCTCGATATCGCCATGGATGCTCTCCGTTGCCCGCCCTCCGATCAAAAAGTCGATACGCTTTCGGGCGGGGAAAAGCGGCGGGTGGCTCTCTGCCGTCTCATGATTCAAGAGCCGGACATTCTGTTGCTGGACGAGCCGACGAACCATCTCGATGCCGAATCCGTGCAGTGGCTGGAACAGCACCTCCAGCAGTACAAGGGCACCGTCATCGCCGTCACGCACGACCGCTATTTCCTCGACAACGTGGCAGGCTGGATTTTGGAACTCGACCGCGGCCACGGCATTCCGTTCCAAGGCAACTATTCCTCATGGCTGGAGCAGAAACAGGAACGGCTGGCACAAGAGGAAAAGGCGGAATCGAAGCGCAAGAAGACACTCGAGCACGAATTGGAATGGATTCGCATGTCGCCCAAGGCCCGCCAGTCGAAAGGCAAAGCCCGGCTGAACCGGTATGAAGAACTGGTGAACCAGAAACAGGACCAGCGCACGGACGATTTAGAAATCTACATTCCCCCCGGTCCGCGTCTCGGGGAGGTCGTCGTGGAGGCCAAGGGGGTCACGAAGGGCTTCGGCGACAAACTGCTCTACGAGAACATTAGCTTCAGCCTGCCTAAAGGTGGGATCGTGGGTGTGATTGGGCCAAATGGCGCAGGGAAGACGACGCTCTTCAAAATGATCATCGGAAAAGACAAGCCCGATGCTGGCTCGATCAAGATCGGCGAGACGGTAAAGCTGGGTTATGTCGATCAGGATCGAAGCTTAGACGGCAACAAGACCGTGTACGAAGTGATTTCCGAAGGGCACGAGACCGTGAAGCTGGGCAAGGTCGAGGTGAATGCACGCGGCTACTGCGCCCGTTTCAATTTCGCCGGAGCCGATCAACAAAAAAAGGTGAAAGATCTGTCGGGCGGCGAGCGTAACCGTGTCCATCTTGCGCGCATGCTGAAAGAAGGCGCGAACCTCATCATCCTCGACGAGCCGACGAACGATCTCGATGTGAACACCTTGAGAGCCTTGGAAGAGGGTCTTGAGAACTTCGCCGGCTGCGCCGTGATCAGCAGCCACGACCGCTGGTTTCTCGATCGCATCGCCACGCACATCCTGGCGTTCGAGGGCGACAGCAAAGTCGTCTGGTTCGAGGGGAACTACAGCGATTACGAAGCAGACCGCAAGAAACGGCTGGGCAAAGAAGCCGAACAGCCGCATCGAATTCGCTATCGCAAGTTGACCCGTCAATAACAAGGCGAGCATGGCACCCCGTGCGATCATCACCGGAGCGGCGGGGTTGATCGGACAGTACCTGGTCAAGTCGGCCCCATGTTGGGCGCCTGGTTGGGACGTGCAGGGGCTCACACGTGCGCAGCTCGATCTCACCGACCGTTCAGCCGTCGCATCAGCATTCCAGCGGCACAAGCCACAGCTCGTCATTCACTGCGCGGCGTTAAGCCGAACGAGGGACTGCGAGCAAGATCCGGATAGAGCGAGAGCCATCAATGTCGATGCGACGGCGACACTTTCGCAGTTGGCTCGAGACATCCCGTTTATGTTGCTGTCCAGCGGTGAGGTCTTCGACGGTGCGAGGGGCTGGTATCGCGAGTCAGACGATCCGCATCCAATCAATGTGTATGGCCGAACCAAGCTTGAGGCTGAGCGCGTGGTGTTACAAAACCCCGCACACACGGTTGTGCGGATTGTCCTCACGGCTGGAACTTCTTTGGGGGGCGATCGGAGTTTTGTTGAAGACATGTGCCGGGCAGCCAGGGCCGGGAACGATGTGACACTTTATGCCGACGAATTCCGCTGCCCGCTCCCGGCCGGTGTCATTGCCCGAGCGCTGTGGGAACTGGTCCATCATGATCAGCCCGGCCTTTATCATCTCGGCGGCAGCGAGCGCCTGTCGCGCTGGGAAATCGGCGAACTATTACTGCCTTGGTATGCTGAACTGCGAGGCCGATTGGTCAAGGGGTCTGCACGCAATCATGCGGGCGCCCCGAGACCGACGGACCTCTCTCTCACCTGTAACAAGATTCAGCGATTTCTCTCCTTCCGTATTCCCGGGTTGCGGTCCTGGCTCACCGAGCGAACGAATCACGGAGACGATCTCTGGGATTTCGAGGCGTCATGATGGCTGATCCGCTTTCGCTCGTCGTCATGGTCTACGTCGCCATGACGGTCACGATGGTCGCACTGTGGGGGCTGCACCTCTTTGTGCGCAATGCCTCAATCGCCGACGTGGGATTTTGTATTGGGTTGATCGCAGCGGTGCTGTTCTACGCCCTGCAAGCATCAGGCGAAACCGAGCGGAAACTGCTTATAGCCTTGATGGTCTGCGTCTATGCCGGCCGGTTGGGATTCTTCATCCTCTTCAACCGGGTGATCGGCAAGGCGGAAGACGCACGGTATCAACGATTTCGCCAGCAATGGGGCGTTTCGGAGCGGCTCAAGATGTTCGGCTATTTCCAACTACAAGCGGTGGCTGTTGCGGCTTTCTCACTGCCGTTCCTGGTCATCATACAAAATCCCAGACCACCATTCGGCCTTTGGGAACTTACCGGGTTCTTACTGTGGATTGTCGCAGTGTCCGGTGAAGCGACAGCGGACTGGCAGCTCTCACGGTTTCGCGGGAAATCTTGGAATCACGATCGTGTCTGCCGCGAGGGCCTCTGGTATTATTCCCGTCATCCAAATTATTTTTTCGAATGGCTGCATTGGTGGGCCTATGTGGTGATGGCCATCGGCGCGCCGGGCTGGCCGTTGACATTGATCGGTCCCGTCGCGATGGGATGGGCACTTCTGAGAGTGACGGGGATTCCCTTGGCTGAACAACAGGCGCTCACGAGTAAGGGAGAAGACTATCGTGAGTACCAGCGGACGACCAACGCATTTGTACCGTGGTTTCCGAAACCACGAGCGTCTATCCGTGATCGAGCTTAGTGAGGCGAGCGCGGGCCGTGTCGGCTTCTTTGCTCGTGGGGTAGAGGCGAATGACGTCTTCGTACAGCTGCCTGGCATGAGGCAGGTTCATTTGCCGTTCTTCCAACTCGGCAGTCTCGAGCAGTTCCTTGGCCTTGTCGCCGCTGCAGGCCGTGATAAGGAGGAACAGGATGATGAAGCCGATCTTCGTCCAATGTGCCATCCCTCTCCTCTTTACACTACTCTAACCATTTCTGCCACCAGGATGTCTGTCTCAGTGTCTGTCGGCTGGCATAGGTCACGCCGCGGAGTTTGTCCCAGTTTAGCATCACCTTCCCTTGGTTCGCCTCGTGTTGTTGCTGCCAGCTCTCGAGCATATTCAGACAAGCATGATCGATGTGTCGTAGAGACATGAAGTTGACCTGGACTTCTGCAGAGGGGGGGACCGTTTCGAGCGTCGAAGCCAATCGCGGCAGACTCACGAAGGTGGCGATGCCCTGAAGATGAAGAGTCAGTTTTCCCGTCATGGGATCGTGCGCAAAAAACGCTTCCAGGTTCTGGGTCGTATGAAGAAGCTTGGCCAGCGCCAGCGCCAGGCCGAACACGACTCCGGACAGCAGGTTGACGAAGACAATCGTGCCCATCGTCGCAAAAAAGATGACGACTTCTCCACGCCCATGTTTCTTCAGTTCCGGAATCACGCCGAAGTTCATCAGCTTGTAGCCGGTAAAAACCAATACCGCGCCAAGGCTTGCCGTTGGGATAAGCCGGAGCACAGAGGGCAGAAAGGAAACGAATAGCAACAGCCATATTCCATGAAAGACGACCGAAGCCCTGGTGCGCGCACCTGCTTCGACGTTGGCGGAGCTGCGGACGATGACGCCGGTCATTGGCAGCGAGCCCATGAATCCACACAGCATGTTTCCTACGCCTTGTGCGAAGAGTTCACGGTTATAACGGGTTCTGGGCCCTCTATGGAGTTGGTCCACCGCCGAGGCGGAGAGCAGCGTTTCGACGCTGGCGATGAAGGCGAGGCCGAGTGCCTCGGCAAGAATAGAGGTATCGAGCAGATGGAACAGCGCCTGCGGGGCGGGAAAGTGAATGATCGCAAGCAGGTCGTCCTGGACGGCAATGCGTTGAATCGGGATCTCAAGGAAGACGGATACAGCGGTTGCTGCGGAGACGCCCATCAGGACGGCGGGTACGACATGGAACCGTTTGGGAATCACCAGGTTCCACAGCACCATCGTTCCGATCGTGAGTACGCCGATCCTCGCCGCCAGATGATGATTGATCGGTGTGCTGTCGTCGTCTATCAGCCCTTTCCATGCCGCAGCCGGGAGTGAGAGGATATTTTCTAACCCGGAGCCTTTCGGCATGTCGTCGATCATGATGTGAAACTGGCTGGCGAAAATTAAGGCGCCGATGCCGGCCAGCATGCCGTGGATCACGGCCGGTGAGACGGCGCGGAACCATTGGCCCAATTGCAACCAGGACCACAGAATCTGGATGAGGCCGGCGGCGATGACGATGATGCCGAACGCTTCAAGTCCCTGTTCTCGGATAATCTCAAACACGATTACGGTCAGACCGGCAGCCGGTCCGCTGACTTGCAACGGACAGCCGGACAGCCATCCTACGAGAATCCCCGCGATGATGCCGGTAACGATCCCCGATCCTGCAGGAGCGCCCGAAGCGATGGTAATGCCGATACAGAGAGGCAAGGCGACTAAAAACACCACAATGGAGGCCACCGCATCGTGACGCAGGCTGAGCCACAGGTTTGAGGTATCTGGTTGCAGGTTCATCGTGATGGAAAGCAGATAGAGTGCCTCTACTCTAATCGAGGAGAGGCGAACTCCCAACGGATTGATGAAAATCGGCTTGGCTTTCGGAACCTACGTAGGAATACCTTCAATTCCATAACGGGGAGCGCTGATGCCTTCACTTCGACAGCGTGGGCAGCGGCTTGGTCGCGTGAGCTTGGTCCGTTCGCGGAAGACGAAGTCGCAGTTCGGACACATGGCAGGCTCCAGAATAAAGCGCCTGGTCCGATCCCGCGCAATCGTCTTGGCGACATGAGTCAGGTGCTCTTCCACTTGTCGTTCGGGTAAGCCAACCATCTGGGCCAATTGGCGGGACGAGAGGCGAGTGTCGGTCAAAAGTTCGATGATACGCTGGCGTGCAGTCCGATGGACGGGCAACATGCCGGCATCGTACGATGGCTCTCCATCAATTCCAAGTTGAACGCCTGCCGTGAGTTTGGCAGGATGAAGGCACGATGCCCCATTCCAATTGGGATGAACTAGCGGAACTGGCGCTCAAGCGTGTGGCGGCGTCCGGCGCTGAATATGGTGACATCCGCCTGGTGCGGAGCACGAGCCAATCGGTCAACGGCGAAGATCGTCGGATCGCCTCGATCCGTGATGTGGATGACACCGGTTTCGGCGTCCGGGTGCTCTATCACGGCGGGTGGGGGTTCGCCGCCAGTTCAATTCTTTCCCTTGAAGAAGTTCCCCGCGTTGCTGAGCTGGCCGTCGACATCGCGAGGGGATCAGCCTCGCTCGCGAGCGAGAAAGTCCGGTTGGTCGATGAGCCGGTCCATCGCGACCGTGTGGTGACCGTCAGCCGTCTTGATCCCTTCGCCGTGCCGCTCGAACAGAAGACGACGCTCTTGCGCGAAGTGATGGACTACGTGCAGCGGCAGCCGGAAGTCGTGCGGAGCAGCGCAATGCTCTGGGCTCGCCGTGACCGGAAACTGTTCGTCTCGACAGAGGGCACGAGACTCGACTTCGATTTGCTGGCCGTCCAGGGCGAGTTCACTGCAACGGCCCGCCACGATGGCCGCTTCGCCTCGCGAAGTTTCGCGACGCCGCATCTGCGCACCGGATACGAACTGATCGAAGCGGCCAACTTCCTGGCCCAAGCGCCGCGCATTGCCTCGCAGGCGGTCGAAAAGGTGAAGGCTCCGCCCGTGCGGCCTGGCACGTACGATCTGGTACTCGATCCGGAACACCTTTCACTGACCATGCATGAGTCCTGCGGCCATCCGAGTGAGCTGGACCGGGCGCTCGGTTATGAAGCCAATTATGCCGGCACCAGCTTTCTCACGACCGAAAAACGCGGCATCTTCCGTTACGGCTCTTCGTGCGTAAACCTCGTCGCAGACAATACAGAACTGGACACTCTCGCGGCGACAGGCTATGACGATGATGGAGTGAGCTGCCAGAAGTGGGATATCGTCCGCGAAGGAGTGTTCGTGGGCTACTGCACCAATCGCGAAGTCGCATCGAAGATCGGCGATGCCAGATCAACGGGGTCGAACCGGGCGGATAGCTGGGGCAGCGTGCCGATCGTGCGCATCGCCAACATCGGGTTGGAGCCAGGAACGGCCTCACTTGATGATCTGCTTGCCGATGTGAAACGGGGCATCTACATCGAAGGCCATGGGTCCTATAGCATTGACCAGCGCCGCTACAATTTCCAATTCGGCGGCGACGCCTTCTGGCTCATCGAAAACGGAAAGCGCACCCAGATGCTGCGTGACGTGATTTACCATGGCATCACGCCTGAGTTCTGGAACAGTTGCGACGCAGTGGCCGACCGAAGGCACCGCCAACGTTATGGATTTATCACATGCGGCAAGGGCCAGCCGGGCCAGTCCGGCTGGATGACGCATGCCGCCTCCCACGCTCGGTTCCGACGTGTCGCGGTGATCAAAGGGCTGAAGAGATCGTGAGCAACGCGAATCCAAAAACCTGGCCCAAGTTGACGAGCCGGGATGAATTTCGGTTTCTGGCCGACCTGGTCCTGAAACGATCTGTCGGAGACGAGACGATCGTTATGATTCAGGATCAGCATGGAGGCACCACGCGGTTTGCGAACAACCACGTCGTCCAAAACGTCGACACCAGACGCGGGACGTTGACGGTGTCGGTTGCATTCGATGGCTGTCGCGGATCAGCAAGCACCACTGACTTCACGGCAGGATCAGTGCAGGAGACACTGACCCGTGCCGAACGCATCGCACAGGTGTCTCCTGAAGACCCGGAGTATTTGCCGCCCCCCGATCCCCAAGTGTTTCCCACGCGCCAGACCAGTCGGCCCGAGAGCGCCTTGGCGGGCCCTTCTCGTCGGCTTGAGTATGCGAACGAGGCGATCGGACAATGCCGAATCGAAAATCTTCAGGCCGCCGGAATTGTATCGTCCTCCGTCGCCTCGGTGGGAGTGGCGGCAAGTAACGGGCTCTTCGCGCAGGAAGAACGGAGTGAGGCCCGATTCAGTCTCACGGTCCAGGCCGAGGATGCCACCGGCTGGAGTGCGGCCGCTCATCGATCCATCGATCACTTGAAAATTCAGGACCGTACGTTGTCGGCGATCAACAAAGCCAAGCGCGGCCGCGACGTCCAAGAACTGCCCGCCGGCCACTACCGCGTCATTTTGGAGCCAGCTGCCGTGGCTGGACTATGGAGTTGGATTCTATGGACATTGGACGCCAAATCCTACGAGAAGGGAACCAGTCCGTTCTCCGGCCAGCTCGGACGACAGATCGTCGATGAACGGCTGACGCTCAAAAATCTCCCCGGCCATCCCGACCTGCTTGGGACCGGCTTTACCCAGGAAGGCTTGCCAAGCGAAGACGCGATATGGATCGAGAAGGGAGTGTTGAAACAGTTGGCGTACGATCGGTTCACCGCCAAGAAGCAGGGAATCAAACGCATCGCTACTTTGGACGCCCCCTGCCTGTCCGCTTCCGGTCCGGCCGCGTTTAAAACGCAGGAGTTGATCAAGCAGTGCGAGCGCGCCATCCTCGTCACAAATTTTTGGTACATCCGAACGGTCAATCCAGACGGACCTGACCTTGACGGGGATGACGAGAGACGGCACCTTTCTCGTCGAAGACGGTCAGATCGCATCGGCCGTGCGAAACTTCCGCTTTCACGAAAGTCCCTTGCGGGTCTTTAAACAACTGGAGGCTTTCACCGAACCGGCTGAAGCGGTCACCTCTGAAACGGGTAAAATGATGGTGCCGGCGATGGTGCTCCGGGACTTTTACTTCTCGAGCGTCACCAGATTTTGAGCAAAGATCCATTCGGGGTGCGCGCCATGTCATCGGCATGGCGGTAACAGGATAACTGTGGCCATGAAGGACCTCAGAGGAACGAGAGGCGTTTGTGTGACCGGCGTCGTCCTGCTTGCAGTCCTGATCTCGAGCAGATCAACTGAGGCCGCGACGCCACTCTTTGACAACCTTGGGACGCTTCACCATCCCATCAGCAGCACGTCAGAACTTGCGCAACGCTATTTTGATCAAGGCTTACGGCTGGTTTACGCCTTCAATCATGAAGAAGCGATTCGCTCGTTTGAGGAAGCGGCAAAGCAAGATCCCCAAGCGGCGATGCCTTACTGGGGCGTCGCGTTGGCGCTGGGGCCGAATATCAATGCGGCTATGAACAAAGAAGACGAGCGTCGCGCCATAGAGGCGATTAAGCAGGCGCGATCCCGTCTCGCCGCGACCAATGCCGCCGAACAGGCTTACATCGATGCGTTGACAAAACGGTATCTGTCGACAAAACGTGCGACGCGTGCCGTGAGAGACAAGGCCTATGCGGATGCCATGCGGACGGTCTGGCGGAATTATCCCGACGATCCGGACGCGGGCGTCCTCTTTGCCGAGGCCATGATGGATCTCCGGCCGTGGGATTTCTGGACGGCGGAGGGAAAACCCAAACCTGGCACGGAGGAAATCATTTCGACGCTCGAGGCCGTGATCGAGCAGCACCCCGATCATCCCGGCGCTTGCCACTACTATATTCATGCGGTGGAGGCCTCACGCCAACCGGAGCGTGCGCTCGCCTGTGCAGATCGCTTACCAAGTCTCATGCCGGGCGCCGGCCATCTCGTCCATATGCCGGCGCATATCTACGCGCGCGTCGGCAAGTACCACGAATCGGCTTTGCGCAATGCCGAGGCGGCGCATGCCGATGAGCAATACTTAGATGGTGCCCATTTGAATGGCGATTATGCCGATGGCTACTACAGCCACAATCTTCATTTCTTGTGGGCCTCCCTGATGATGGAAGGACGAAGCGCCGAGGCCCTGAAGGCAGCCACTTCGCTCTTAGCCACAATCACGGAGGAAGAAGCCCGGAAGAATCATGGCAAAGAAGAATATCTCACGACGAAACTCTTTACGTGGATCCGATTCGGCCGCTGGGAAGATCTGCTGCGTGCATCACCGCCGCCGAAGGGCCTGCATCTGGTTGAGGGCATCTGGCGGTTAGGAAGAGGGTTGGCCTTAGTCGCGACTGGGCGATTGCCGGGAGCGGACGGCGAGCGACAGGCGCTTGTGACCCTCACGAAGCAATTCAGACGGAGTAAAAATCAGCAAGACAAGCTCGAGCGGGAGCTGCTGAAGATTGCCGAACGGCTGCTCGCCGGGCAAATCGCCGCACAGCGTCAACACCATGACGAGGCCATCAAGGCGTTGAAGGAAGCCATTAAGATCGAAGACTCGTTGCAGGGTGCGGAGCCGCCGCACTGGCCGCTCGCGGTCCGTCACTATCTCGGACCTGTCTTGTTACTGGCCAGTCGTGCAGCCGAAGCCGAGACCGAATATCGAGCCGATTTGAAATGGTATCCCGAAAACGGGTGGGGCTTATTCGGTTTGGTTCAAAGCCTGAAGGCCCAGCGCAAGGACTCCGAGGCTGCCGAGATCTTAGGGCGGTTTGAGAAAGCCTGGGCCCATGCCGACGTCACCCTGACCGCATCCCATTTCTGACGTTACCGTTTGTCCATATGTTTCGTTTTTGACAGATTCGGGATTGAACCAGCTACAATCGCCTAACTTTCCGGATAGGAGGCATTGACCGTGCGATATGTGGTTGGTGTGATGGGGCCTGCGAAGGCGAGAAGGAAGGATGTGGAGAATGCGCGAGCGCTTGGTGAACTCATCGCCCGGCGTGAGTGGGTGCTGCTCACCGGCGGCCGCGATGTGGGCGTGATGCATGCCGCCAATCAGGGTGCCAAGAAGGTGCCGCGGAGTCTGACGATCGGCGTGTTGCCGACGACAAGGGACAAGATCTCCAAATATGTGGATGTGGCAATTATCACTGAAATGGGCAGCGCCAGAAACAATATCTGCGTGCTCTCGAGCCAGGTGATCGTGGCTTGCGGATTGGGCGGATCGGGAACTGTGTCGGAGGTCGCGTTGGCACTCAAAGCTGGGAAAGAAGTGGTGCTGCTCGGCGCGACCCCAGGTGAAGAACAATTCTTCCGGAAGTTAGGCGGCAAGCTCGTCTCCAGCGTTCAGAGGCCGGAAGACGCGATCAACGTCATCCTCAAGCGTTTCGAGCAGGATGACCCACAACACCTGCAAGCCCCTCAACCCTGGGGACGCTTGTAAGGACGTTACATTAGGACATCGACGGGTTCGGACCACGATGCCTCAGCTTTCCTGTATCCGCAAAATCCAAACCCAAGCGACGGTCGTAGCTCCAGTGTAAGATGGAACAACGATATTCGACCGACTAAAAGGAGATCCGATCATGACTGCCTTGCAATGGCGCGTCGTGCTCCTGTTCGGAGCCCTGACAATTGTTGATGGACAGAACTTCGACTTGTCCATGGGCCATGCAGCCGATTCTGGCTCAACCGCCAAGGCGTACTTCGCTGGCGGCTGCTTCTGGTGCATGGAGGAGGCCTTTGAGAAAGTGGACGGCGTCATCGAAACGGTCTCGGGGTATATGGGTGGGACTGTCAAGAATCCCACATATGAAGAGGTCTCGGCTGGACAGACCGGCCATGCCGAGTCCGTCGAAGTGCGCTACGACCCTGCCAAGGTGACCTATACTCAGCTGCTCGAAGCATTTTGGCGCAACGTCGATCCTGTGACGCCGAATGCTCAGTTTTGCGATCATGGGAGCCAGTATCGAGCAGCCATCTTTTATCAGAGTGAGGATGAAAAGCGTTTAGCGGAAGAATCAAAGCGGGCGATTGAACAGTCTAAGCGGTTTTCTACGCCGATTGTCACGCAGGTAACCGCGGCATCGGACTTCTTCCAAGCTGAAGAGTATCACCAAGATTTCTACAAGAAGAATCCCATCCGCTATAAGTATTACAAGTTCACGTGCGGCCGCGCACAGCGTCTGGAATCGTTATGGGGAAAGTCATAGATAATGAACTGGGTTAAAAAGGAGTCAGCCTGTCAGCATTTGTACATCCTACCGCGGCATCTCTCCTGCCGTTTTCCGTGGATATTCAGCGACTTGTATTGTCTCATCTGTGGCATGGATGTTGAGCTTCTAAGGAAGAATGACTTGTTCGCACATTCACATGTGTCGAAGCGTGGTTCGTGGCTGCTGCATCGTCATGGCGGCGATGCTGATGCTGGCTCTGAGTCCGACCACGACCAAATCCGACTTCGAGAACCGTCGTCATTATTCGAAACAGGAAATCCGTCTTGCGATCGCGTTTTATGCCAGGCGTTACCGTCTCGACCCGGCTTTGCTTCGTGCCGTGATCAAGGCCGAGTCGGATTTTCGTCAGCACGTGGTCTCACGGAAGGGTGCGGTAGGGCTCATGCAGCTGACACCAGATACAGCCGCAACGTTGCGCGTCGTTGACATGCACGATTCGATTCAGAACATCCGAGGAGGCGCCAAACAGCTTCGTCATCTCCTCAATCTCTATCGGGGCGATCTCCCGCTTGCATTGGCGGCCTACAATGCAGGAGTGCATCGTGTGAAGGAGCACAAGGTGCCACGGATTCGTGAAACTCGCGCGTATGTCAGGAAGGTGCTCAGGTACTACCAAAAATTCCAGGCTCCCCGTTCGACTCCTTATCGCGGCCGCTCTATGGCGGCTTAGTGGTGGGAGTGAGGCGAGGGCTACCCTTTCGCCTTCATGACGATCGCCCGTAGCCGCTCGCGTTGAGCCGGCCTGATGCCGACAAATTCCAGGCCGAACGATTGCCCCTCCACCCACCGGACCACCGCCTCATCGATCCGCACGGGCCACTGTTGGTCTTGAAGAAAGATGGACACTTTTAAGGATAGGCCGGCCTTGATCTCAGTAGACGATGTGGCCCTGCAGCCGTTGGTGGAAATATCAAGAACGGTCGCTTCGCCTTCGAATTCTCCATCCCCGAAGAAAAACAGACGCCGGTTCATCGCGAGCCGACGACCGCGACGCTCAAGATCCACGGGGCGCCTGATTCTGTGATGATTGTTTGGTCCTCACCGTAACGTCCTTAATTTGGTAAATACACCAGGTCCTGACATAAGTTTAGAAATGGATGTAATAATTGCATTACCCGAGTGAGGTCCCGCCAAGGAAGTATCAATCGGATCATTGAGATTCGACTGTATCATGAGGGGGGCGAGGCTGTATAGAAATACGTAAGTTATTCGTAAAGGAAACCAGTACTGAGAGAAGCGCCCCAGAGACCACTTGACGTTCTTCGAATGGCTCTGCGACAAAGGGGCAACAAGGAGATCGGGATTGAGTACGAGGCGGCCGAACGAGCGGATGGCCCAGTTGGGGCACTCGGACATACGTGCCATGACCCAGGCTTGCGTGGAGGCGAAAGGTCTCAACATGGCACAAGGGGTCTGCGATACCCCGGTTCCAGCCGTCGTTCTAAAGGCGGCGGCACAGGCGATGTATGACGGGCAGAATATGTATTCTCGGTTCGACGGATTATCGGAACTGCGACAAGCGCTGGCGGTGAAGTTATGGCGTGACAACGAGATCAGGGCCGATCCGGAGACAGAGATTACGGTCAGCGCCGGAGCCACCGGTTCGTTTCACGCAGCATGTCTCGCATTGCTGAACCCCGGCGACGAGGTGATCCTGTTCGAACCTTATTATCAATATCACATCAGCGCGCTGCTCGCCGTTGAAGCGGTTCCGGTAACGGTAAAAATGCGGGCTCCGGATTGGACGTTTTCCTCCGAGGCGGTTGAGGCAGCCATGACTTCACACACCAAAGCTATCATTGTGAATTCGCCAGGCAATCCATCTGGGAAGGTCTTTACCAGAGAAGAATTGGAGGCAGTGGCCCGGATTGCCACGAGACATGACCTCTTTGTCTTCACGGACGAAATCTACGAATACTTTCTCTACGATGGTCGTCAGCACCTGAGCATGTCGTCGTTTCCCGGCATGGCGGAGCGGACGATTACCATCGGCGGCTATTCCAAAACATTCAGCATTACGGGATGGCGCATAGGTTACAGCGTGGCAGCGCAGCGCTGGGCTCACCTCATCGGAGCGATGAACGACTTGTTATATGTCTGTGCCCCCACGCCGTTACAAGCAGGAGTGGCTGCCGGAATTCATCAACTGCCGGCCGGCTTTTATCGGCAATTGGCGAAGGACTATCAAGCGAAACGGGATCAGATTTGCGCGGCGTTAGCCCAGGCGGGTCTGGCGCCGTCGGTTCCTCAAGGCGCCTACTACGTATTGGCGGATGCGACCAGGTTGCCGGGAAAGACCGGTAAAGATCGTGCCATGCACCTCCTCGCAACCGTCGGAGTAGCTGGCGTTCCAGGCGAGGCGTTTTTCTCCGGACCTGAAGGAGCGCGGTTCCTCCGGTTCAGTTTCGCCAAGACCGATGATGATCTAGACGAAGCCTGCCGACGCATCGTACGACTTTCATAAACAAGGGGTTTCCATCTTGTCCGGGCAAGAGGCCCGTGGTATGACATTGCTATGGCTTATACGGACTGGAAAATAAAAGTTGGTGTTGTGTCAGTTATGCTTTTGTCGAACGCCGCTTGCACCTCACCGATTCTTCAGCACGATGAGGTGGTCCCGCCGACGATTCCCGCTCCTTCCGGCGTTGCGGAAGATCGACGCGTGCTGGCTGGTGAGTGGGACTATGAGGATGGCGCTGTGGTCACGCTTGACGCTTGATGAGCAGGGGAACGGTGCCTATCCTTGGAAGGAGGGTCGGTTCGAAACGCGATCCCTCTCCGATCACACCTGGCAGGGCATGTGGTATCAGAAGGAAAACGACCGCGAGGGTGGATTTAGCGTGCAGTTCGCGCCGGATTTCTCGGAGGGAGAAGGTCGATGGTGGTACACGAGAATTGAAGCTGACCAAGCCCCTACGCAAAAGGGTGGCACGTTTCGTCTCACCAGAAAATCGCTGCAGGCTGGTGGCAGCGAGACTCCGCCGGCTCCTTAGGCCTTCTACGCCTTTGCCTCAGGACTGATTCGTTCGTAGAGCGCGGAGTAATCGAGCTCGCCGAGCCCCTGTGCAATCGTGCCTTCGAGAATCGACCGCAACCCTTCCAACGTGTTCGTCGCCAACCCGCAACCGGCTGCCTCGTTTAAACAGAGCAAGACGTCTTTGAGTAGATGGCGGGTGGAAAAATTCGGTTGATGGTAGTCGCGTTTAAGCAGGCGCGGTAGCTTCTTGTCAAACGTCGGGGCGAACAAGGCACTTTCACGCAGAATGGCCATGAAGGTATCGACGGAAACTCCGGACCTCTGAATGAGTCCCAGGCTCAACGCGAAGGCGGAGGTTTCGGCGGCGATCAAATGATTGAGTGCCAGCTTGAGAGCCGCGGCTCTGCCGACCGGTCCGATGAGCCGAGGCTCGCGACCGAGTGAACTGAACAAGGGAGTGAGCTGAGTGAAGAGTTTCGCTGTTGCGCCCACCATGACGAAAAGGGTCCCGACCTTGGCTTCGGCCAAGCTGCCAAGCACCGGCGCTTCGCAATAGGTCCCTCCGTATTGTTCGACCTCACGCTGAATGCCAAGGCTTTCCTTTGATCCGATCGTTCCCATTTGAACGATTGTTTTACCTTTGAGTGCTGCGGCGCAGGCCGATGAGAATAGGACGGATCGAATGGCCGCCGCATCCGTTAACAGGAGGATCACACATTGTGCCTGGGTTACCGCCAGCTCAGATGTTCCCACGACCGTAATTCCCTGGGCTTGGAGGGGAAGCGCTTTCGCTGCGGTCCGATTGTAGGCAATCACCGTATGTCCGACCGCCTGCAATCGTTCCGCGATCGCACGGCCCAATAGCCCGGTTCCCAGGAGGGCGAGGGTCAGAGAGGTTTTCATGATCCGACCTTGGTCTTTCGAACCCGATCGGCATGGGATTGCAAGAGTGGACGCAAATCCTCACGTGCTGTCGCGGCGACAGCGATGACACCACGAAACCGTGGCGTCGGTTGGTTAAAGATAAATGCGCGGCCTTCAGCATCGGCAATCGTTCCACCGCTTTCCTGGAGCAACAGGACTCCGGCGGCCAGATCCCATTCATTCTCAGGTTCGATGGTGAGCGTCGCTTGTATTCTTCCCGCCGCGACCAATGCCAGCGAATGGGCGATGGAATACATAGGCCGGCATAGGATGTGGCTCTCGAGACCGTCCCACCGGCCGTTGCGGAATTCCCAGGGGCTGACCATGATATGGGAAATAGAATCGACGAGTGGGGCCGGAGAAAGGGGCTTGCCGTTCAAATAAAGACCGTGGCCTCGAAGGGCCGTGAAGAGTTCGTCGGTCGAGGGATTAAAAATCGCTGCCAAAATGGGTGTGCCCTCCTCGATCAGTCCGACCGAGATGCAAAATTCCGGTATGCCACTCACATAGGCCTTCGTGCCGTCGATCGGGTCCACCACCCATACACGCGCTTTGTTGAGCCGCGCGTGATCATCGGGCGATTCCTCGGAAAGCCAGCCATCGCCAGGGAATTGAGTCCGCCACATCTCATGGAGGATGCGATTGACTTCAAGGTCCGCTGTCGTGACCGGTGAGCGATCCTTCTTCGTGTGAACCTCGAACCCTTGTTTTGCCAAGTCCAGCGCTCGCGCGCCGGCTTGTCTAATCGTTCTGGTCAATTCAGCGAGTTCCCGTTCCATGGTGTCATATCCTCGTCATGGTACATGGTCAGAGTACCAGGTCTGCTGTGATCGGAAAAGTCACAATTGCTGGAGGTCGTGATTTCCCCTTGACCCCTCCGGCGAACCTGCGTACAAGCTCGCAGGCGAGGTCTCTCATGAAGCTGGTTCAGAAACGATCCAAGAAGAGCGGGCTCCCGCCCGGCACGCTCGTTCACATCGGCGAGCGGAAGGCCGAAAAAGTCACGATCACGACGTTTCACTACTCCAGAACGGGCTGCGAAGAACAGCAACTGGAACAGCCGGATCGCCTGGTGGCGCCGGTGGATGAGTCAGTCTTGTGGATCAACGTCGGCGGTGTCCACAAGGTGGAGGTCGTGGAAGCGATCGGCAAGCAGTTCTCCCTGCATCCCCTTTTGCTGGAAGACGTGGCCAACACCGATCAGCGTCCGAAACTCGACGACTATGAGGTCTATGTGTTCCTTGTCATGAAAATGTTGTCACTGACGGATCGACAGGAAATCGCCGTCGAACAAGTCAGCCTCGTGCTCGGAAAGAATTATGTCCTCTCGTTTCAGGAGAACGGGACGGATGTCTTCCAACCGGTTCGCGAGCGGTTGCGAGGCGGAAAGGGCCGCCTACGTCAGTCGGGTGCTGACTATCTCCTCTATGCCCTCGTCGATGCGATCGTCGATCAATACTTTGCCGTTTTGGAGATGTTGGGCGAAAAGATCGAGGCCTTGCAACAGACGGTGGTGGCCGATCCCCAACCGGAAACGCTGAAAGATATCCATGCGCTGAAGCGCCAGCTGCTCTTTCTCCGTCGAGCCGTCTGGCCCTTGCGCGATGTGATGAACAACTTATCGCGCTCGGATTGTCCGTTTCTCCAACAACCGACCAAAGTGTTTTTCCGTGACGTGTACGACCATGTCGTGCAAATCGTGGATACGATCGAAACATTGCGCGAGATGGTCTCGGCTTGCCTGGATATCTATCTTTCAAGCGTGAGCTACAGGCTCAATGCCGTCATGCGCGTGCTGACCGTCATTACGACTATTTTCATGCCGTTGAGTTTCATCGCGAGCATTTACGGAATGAATTTCGAACATATGCCGGAATTAAAATCAGAGTGGGGCTATCCAGTGGTGTTGGTGGTCATGTTGGCGGTCGGGATCATCATGCTGGTGCTGTTCAAGAACAAACGCTGGCTGTAACAGGAAGCTGGGGGCTTCCTGCGCGAAACCTTCTTCAAAGGGGTCAAAAGGTTCTCACGGCACCCTCTAGTGCCTCGCTACTCCTGCGTTTCGACGCGATCCACAAAGTAGGTCGTCTCGCCGAAGCAGGCCGTCGGCAGGTAACGGAATTCTTTGTAGTGGAGGACGACGCGTTTGCCCATCACCTGTGACAGCTGAGCCGCCACCTGGTCATCCCACACGGTAAATTCCCACAGAACCGGCGCGGTGCCCGGCACCGTGGTCATCGCGAGTTCTCCCTCGTGGGTCTTGCAGACCCATCCCTTCCTGGAAAACTTCTGGATGTAGCCGGCACGGTTGCCGTCAGAATAGCTGTAGTTGAAGGCGATCAAGAGCGCTCCTACGACCAAAAAGACAAGTACTAACAGGAATCGGGGTCTTAATATCCACACAGGGAAGAAGATCGCCGTCCAATTCATTCAGCCCTCCTCGACTTAGGCGCGAAGATCAGTGAACAACCACGGGGCCTCGGCCCTTCCCCGAGCCTCATAGTCTGCGATCGCTGACTCATGTTGCAAGGTGAGGCCGATCGAATCCAGTCCTCGATACAGGCAATCTTTCCTGAACGGATCGATCGTAAAACGATATCTGGTTCCGTCAGGGCGTCGTCACGGTTTGTTCGGCGAGATCCACTGTCAGTTGATAGCCCGGTGTTGCCAAGACGTCCCTCATCATAATCCGGACTTCTTCCGCTTGGAGGACGACAGGCAGAATGCCGTTCTGGAAGCAGTTGTTGTAGAAGATGTCGGCGAAGCTCGAAGCCATCACGCAGCGGAAACCTTGATCGAGCAAAGCCCAAGGAGCATGCTCGCGTGAGGAACCGCAGCCGAAGTTGTCGCGGGTCAAGAGAATCGTGGCGCCCTGGTAACGTGCTTGGTTCAGAAAGAAAGATGGATCGGGAGAGCCGTCCTTTTGCTTTCGCCAATCAAAGAACAAGCCCTCGCGAAGCCCGGTTCGTTTGATTGTCTTGAGAAACTGCTTGGGAATGATCTGATCCGTATCGACGTTGACGCGATCCAATGCAGCGACTACACCGGTGAGTTGAGTAAAAGCTTGCATAATGGTTAAGGATGAGCAGTGGATGTTGAATGATGGCGGAACATTGAACCGTGAATTGTTAACATGGATCAGTCATCCCCAATTTCTGATGTCCACAAAATGTCCTTCGACGGCCGCAGCGACAGCCATGGCTGGAGACACAAGATGGGTCCTGCCTCCCGCTCCCTGGCGTCCTTCGAAATTGCGATTACTGGTTGAAGCGCAACGTTCACCAGGCTGGAGTACGTCGGCGTTCATCGCCAGACACATACTGCAGCCCGGTTCCCGCCATTCGAAGCCCGCTTCAGTGAAGACACGGTCGAGCCCTTCTTCTTCGGCCTGCTGTTTGATCAGGCCGGACCCGGGGACCACCATCGCGCGTACCGTTTTGGCGACATGCTTTCCCTTTGCGAAACTGGCGGCAAGCCGTAAATCTTCAATGCGTGAGTTCGTGCAGGAGCCGATGAAGACTCGGTCAATGTGGATGTCGGTGATCGGCATGTTAGCGGTGAGGCCCATGTATTCAAGCGCTCGTTCGGTCGCCTGGCGTGTCTTCTCATCCGACATCTTCTTCGGGTCCGGCACTCGAGCGTCGACGCCGGTCACCATGCCGGGGCTCGTCCCCCAACTCACCTGCGGCGCGATGTCTTCCGCCTTCAAGACCACCGTGGCGTCGTACGTGGCCTCGCGATCAGTCTTCAGTTGCTGCCAGGCCTGCACGGCCTGATCGAACAAGGCGCCAGTCGGCGCGAGCGGCCGCCCCTTAATATAGGCGATCGTCTGCTCATCCGGTGCGACCATGCCGGCCCGCGCGCCGCCTTCGATCGACATGTTGCAGAGGGTCATGCGGCCTTCCATGCTGAGCGCGCGAATCGCAGAGCCGGTATATTCGATGACGTAGCCGGTGCCTCCGGCCGTGCCGATCTTGCCGATGATGGCGAGGATGACGTCCTTCGCCGAGCAGCGATCCGACAGCACGCCGTCGACTCGAATCTCCATCGTCTTGGGTCGCTTTTGCACCAAGCATTGAGTCGCCAGCACATGCTCGACTTCGCTGGTGCCGATGCCGAAGGCCAGCGCGCCGAAGGCGCCGTGGGTGGAGGTATGGGAGTCGCCGCAGACGATGGTCGTGCCCGGAAGGGTAAAGCCCTGCTCCGGGCCGATGACGTGCACGATGCCTTGACGGATATCGTTCATGTTGAATAGCGTAATGCCGAAGTCACGGCAATTGTCTTCCAGCGTTTGGATCTGTATTGCGCTGACCTGGATCCGCGATGCCGAGGCGGCGGTCCGTCGTCGGCACATTGTGGTCGGGAACCGCCAACGTTGCGCCTGGTCGTCGAGGACGGCGTCCGGTGAGTTTCAATCCTTCGAAGGCCTGCGGCGAGGTGACTTCATGGACCAATTGACGATCGATATAAAGTAAGGTCGTCCCATCCGGCTCTGCGCGAACGACATGCGAGTCCCAGATCTTGTCGAAGAGAGTCTTGCCTGCCATAGTGCTCCTGTTTCGTATCTCACGGGGAGCGCCCATTATACAGAGACTCCCTATGGGATTGACAAGAGCCGCTCGTCTTGCCCTCCTGACAAGGACGTGTTACCACCAGCCTGCCGAGAGATGAAAGGATGTGCCTTGACTGAAACTGTGTGGATGGACCCCTGGGTCGTGGAATGGAGTCAATGGCTGTTGAACAGCTATCGACATTGGATTGGCCGTGAACTGATCGAGCGGATCGCGGGACCGGAATTCCAATCTCGTGCCTTGTTCGAGTCACCGCTCGTCGTGGTTTCGCATGACGCAGACGCCGATCCAATCCTGAATTATGGGAATCGGACGGCTCTGGATCTATGGGAGATGACCTGGAAACAACTGGTAACGACCCCGTCCCGCTTAACGGCCGAACCGGTGAATCGAGCAGAGCGGGAATGGATGTTGGAGCAGGCGCGGGTACGTGGCTATATCGATACCTATCGAGGAGTAAGGATTTCGGGAACCGGCCGGAGGTTTCTCGTGGAGAATGCGATGATTTGGAATGTGCTCGATTCTCGCGGGCAACGGGTGGGACAGGCAGCGACCTTTTCGCAATGGGCGTGGTTGTGAACAGCTTTGTTAATCATGGAGCCGCTGGAAGCGAGGACGCGAGAGGCCATCCACAATAACCGTGTCCAGAAACATGGCGGCTGGCCTGACCCAGAGGCCCCTCTCGCCGTACAACGCACGGTACACGACGAATGGCTCTTCCGTCTCCGAGTGCTTCGCCACTCCGATGACCTCGTAATCTTTCCCTTTATAGTGGCGATAGCGACCGGGTTCGATCATCGTGTATTCTTCCGTCGGTATCCTTCTATGTGAATGGAGACGAAAATCGCAAGCTCGCCCGGTATATCTAAACAACATGAGTTCACCCTGATCGGGTGTCTGCTGCTCTCACTTCTTCTCGCCTGTCAACAACAGACCTGGGAATCGGCCATGGCGTCGGGGCAGCAAGCCGTGCAGCAAGGCAACTATGCAGAAGCCGAGCGCTTCTTCACAATAGCGGTACAGAAGGCCGAAGGATTCGGTCGCCAAGACCGTCGCGTCGCTATCAGCCTTTCCCAACTGGCGCAAGTCTATGCAGGGCAGGGCAAGCATGTCGAGGCGGAACCGGTGTATCTGCAGGCATTGAAGATCTATCAAGCCGTTCATGGCGAGAACCATGCGGATGTCGCGGCCACGCTCAATAATCTCGGTGTGCTCCATCGCTTGTACGGACAGTATGCGGAGGCCGAGCCGCTGCTGACGCGGGCGCTGGCGATCAAAGAGAACCTTTTAGGGCCCGACCATCCGGATGTGGCTCTGAGTGCCGCCAACCTGGGACAATTGTGGGTCGCTCAGGGGCAACCGGAAAAAGCGGAGCCCTACTATCGCCGAGCATTGGCGATCAGGCAAAAGGCCCTCGGCGCGTCCCACCCAGAAGTGGCAAAAACGCTTGAGGACCTGGCCAACGTCTTGCGAAAGCTCGGTCGCAACAATGAGGCGGTCGCCCTGGATCTGCGGGCTCGCGAAATCCGCGCCAAGCGGAGTTGAACCAATCCCGCCTTCCGTTGTAGCGTATCGATATGCCGGACGTGAATCAACCGCAGCCGATGAATTGGCGCATGAACGCGATGGTAGCCCGCTTCGTCGGCATCGTGGCAATTGCGCTCGGCTTCACGTTGGGCATTTATGGCCTGGATGAACAGGGCTCGCAGTGGCTGCAGACGGCTCTGGGATTATTGGTGACCGGAATGCTGGCACAAGGCTATGCCCTCTATTGCTCGATCAAACGCATGCAGCAACTTCACGATCGACCCAAGATATGACGCCTGCCGGCTGGACGTTTCGCGTTCACTCTCTATCGCTCACCATCATCATCGCGGGACTGCTGGCGGCCTGCGGCGGTCCCTGGAGGGATAAGTATTTCAAGAAAGGGGTCGATCACCTCACGCAGGATGAGGTTTCGGAGAGAATGGGGCCACCCCATACGGCCAAGACGCCCGCGCTCGGCGGCGACACGATCTGGACCTATCGCGTGCCGCTAAGTGACAAGGATTTGAATCCGATGGATCTGTCCGGTATTACCAATGCGGCGAATGATGCGGCATCGTTGATCGGGAAGGGCGCGCAGGATGGCCCTAAACCCACCCTCTATTGCTTTCGCTATACGTTGACCTTCAACGAACAGAGAATCCTCAAACAATGGAAGAGGGATGAATGCGTGCCCGGCACCCGCGACACATTGCACGCCAATTAAAGGCCGCGTCACCTCGTACGGTCTAACCCATGCAGATGTGGCTCCCTCAGTTCGATAGCTCGATCGTGCTCGACAGCCTCAAGTCGCTCTTGTTGCTGCTGTCCGTAGTCATCGCCCGTACGCTCATTGTCCGGTCGATCTCCAGGAACGCCGCCCTGACCATGGAAGCCAAGCGCCGGTGGGTGGTGTCGGTGCGCAATACGATGGTGTTCGTGTTTCTCGTCGGGCTGGTCGTGATTTGGGCGCATGAACTGCAAGCTTTCGCCGTGTCTTTGGTCGCGTTGGCGGCGGCCTTCGTGTTGGCCACGAAAGAGCTCATCCTGTGTTGGAGCGGCGCGGCGTTGCGCGTCGGCGGCAAAGTCTATTCAGTGGGAGATCGGATTCAGATAGCCGGGCATCGCGGCGTCGTGCTGGATCACGATATTTTTACCACCAAGCTGTTGGAAATCGGGCCGGGACAGTCGTCGCATCTCTATACCGGCCGCGTGACGGTGTTTCCCAACAGTTTGCTGTTTACCAGCGCACTGGTCAAAGAGAACCCGAACCAGGAATACGGCCTGTATACGCTCACCGTGCCACTCAGCGCCCAAGACGAGTGGAAGGAGGCCGAGCGGCGGCTGCTCGAGGCGGGAAAGGCCGAGTGTGCGCCGTTTATGGCGGAAGCCAGCCGCCACATGAAGCTGTTGGAACAGCAGAACCTGCTCGAAGCGCCCTCGCCGGAACCGCGGGTGACCATTCAACTGTCAGAATTGGGTCGCATTTTGCTCGTGTTGCGTTTTCCCGCTCCCGACCGCGGCCGGTCGCGTATCGAACAGGCGATCCTGCGCCGGTATCTCGCGTCGGTGCCGATTCCTTCGCCTTGAAATGAAGGGCAAAACCGCAGACCTCAAGGACGCCGCAAGCTCGACTGCACAAGACATGAAGGAATCAGTTCGGCCGTTCCTGCAACGCCACCGGCTCCAGTCACACCGTAAAGACATTCGAGGCCCGAGATAGAGCCTGCTCTTCTCGGGCCTTGTTCATTCTTGCTCTCTCACTTGTTCCAGCATTCCCCATCTGTTAGCATCGCGCCGATTTATGGCTTCGAAACCATGAAAATCGCCACCTATAACGCCAACTCACTCCGCAAGCGGCTTCCGATCGTCCTCGACTGGCTGGACAGGCAGAAACCCGATGTGCTGTGCCTGCAAGAAACGAAAGTCCAGGACAGCGAGTTCCCCCTCATGGCGCTCACCGTCTCCGGCTATGAGATTACGTTCCGGGGAATGAAGTCTTACAACGGCGTAGCGGTTCTGAGCCGAAAGAAACCGGAGTCAGTGCGGGCAGGGTTGGACGATGGAGGAGAACCGGACGAGCCGAGGCTCTTGCACGTCGTGATCGACGGCATCCCTATCATCAATACTTATATCCCACAGGGATTCGAGATCGATTCGCCCAAGTATGCGTACAAGCTGGAGTGGTACAAACGGCTGCGAAAATACTTCGAGAAATACCTGTCACCGGACAAGCCGGCGATTTGGTGCGGGGATATGAACGTGGCACCCAGACCAATGGACGTGCATAGCCCAGAGAAACATCTCACGCATGTCTGCTATCACGAAGATGCACGGAAGGCATATGAAGCGACGGTGGCCTGGGGATTCCGGGATGTGTTTGTGAAGCTGTACCCCGATCGACAGCAGTATACGTTTTGGGATTATCGGGCGCCGGGTTCACTGGAGAGCAACAAGGGCTGGCGTATCGACCACATATTGGCCACGGCTCCACTGGCCGAGAAATGTCTTCAGGCGGATGTCGATCTAGAACCTCGCCGCGCAAAGGATCCGTCTGATCATACCTTTCTTTGGGCTGAGTTCGCACTGTAATGGTTCATCACTCTCCACACCTCTCCTCTCCGGCCGTGCAGAGTCCATCGCCCGGCCGGATTGATTCCAACAGCCTTCAAGCTGCATGGAGTGTCTGTGTGGATCGGGTCCGTGTGAGCCGATTCCGTTCAATCAGCGGATCGAGTACCAAGCCGCAGTTAATGCATCGCATCACAGCCGACTCCGGCAAGTAGTCAGGCCGCCATTCTTCAACCATTAAGCCTTTACATTTTTGACAAGTCATGTACTCCACCTCCTGCTGCTGATGTGTGTTTGGTTGCGAGGCGGAATGTAACAGCGAAAGATTAACGGGGAGTTAACTCGCTGTTAAAACTCTCTAATATCTATCACGAAGCATTGCGGCACCGATTCGTGACAAACTGAACTGAACTTGAACGATAATGCAACGTAGCGTGTCAATGTCGACACTTCCATGAACAAGTATGCTGGTCCTGCCCTTGCTAAGCTCTTGATCGTACAGCCGATATTCTAAATTTGTCGCATCAAATTGGGGAGATTTTGGACAGCCGAACCGAGGGGCTGTTGCATTTTGGGACAGGCGCGCCTTGACCTAGTCATGAAGGGAGGGCTAGCCTTGGAACGATCTAACTGCAGAAGGGACAGGACAATGACTGAAGACTCTGGCGCAATTCTCGTTGTCGATGACGATGCCGACATGCGTGAGATGGTCCACGATATGCTCAAGGATCGTGGGCATCAGGTCACCACGGCCAGTAGCGGACAGGAGGCACTGAGGCTTCTCGGCGAAGGCGACTATGCGGTCGTGTTGAGCGATCTGCGCATGAAGGGGATGCAGGGAATTGAACTACTAACAGAGATCAAAAAAACCGTTCCCGATATCAACGTCATTCTCATGACCGCGTTCGGTTCCGTTGAGACGGCGGTCGAAGCGATGAAGTATGGAGCGAGTGATTACCTCACCAAACCGGTCAAGAAAGATGAATTGATTCGAGTCGTGGAGCGGGTGCTCCGCGAAGCGGGGCTGCGCCGGGAAGTCAGTCGGTTGCGGAAAGAAGTTCACAAGGAATACAGTTTTCATCACATCCTCGGCAAGAGCAAGCCGATGCAGGCGGTCTTCGACTTGATCAAGCGGGTGGCGGACAGTCCGACGAATATCTTGATCACCGGCGAGAGCGGCACAGGCAAAGAATTGGTCGCCAAAGCCATTCATTATAATAGCGATCGCAAAGAGGCTCCCTTTGTCCCAGTCAATTGTGCGGCGATTCCCGAGCAGCTCTTGGAAAGCGAACTCTTCGGACACATGCGGGGATCGTTCACCGACGCCAGGATGGACAAGCGTGGTTTGTTCGAGGAGGCGCAAAAGGGAACACTCTTTCTCGACGAGATCAGCGAGTTGCCGATCATGCTGCAGGCCAAGTTGCTTCGAGCCATCCAGGAGAAAGAAATCCGACGTGTGGGAGCCACAAAGCCGATCTCTGTCGATGTACGGATCATCGCAGCCACAAATCTCAATCTTGCCGAAGAAGCCAAGGCGAAGCGGTTCCGAGACGATCTCTACTATCGGCTCAACGTCATTGAACTGAAGCTGCCGCCGCTCCGAGATCGCCGCGAGGATATTGTCTTGCTGGTCGAGGGCTTTCTCAAGAGGTGCGGGGAGGTGCGCGGCAAAGAGGTGAAGGGGGTCAGCGAGGCCTCGCTGGCCATGTTGATGGACTACACCTGGCCTGGGAATGTTCGTGAATTGGAGAATGTCATCGAGCGGGCCGTGACGCTCAGCCGGGGAGAAAAAGTGACTCCCGACGATTTGCCACCCGCCGTACAGGGCGCGCGCGGCGATCGGCGTGTCCTGGACGAGGCCGTAGAAAAGACTTTACCGCTTCACGAGATCGAAAAGGAATACATCAAGAAAATCCTCGACAAAACCGGCGGCAACAAGTACCAAGCCGCCCAGGCCCTTGGCATCGATCGCAAAACCCTGTACCGTAAGCTCGCCGAGATCGAAGGCAAGCCTCAGCCTGAGGATTGACCGACTTCTTCTGATCCTATTCGGCCGAGATCGATCTATGAAGGTCGCCAACGGTATGGTGATGCGAGTTGTGCCCTGGGCGATCCCCGTTCTGAGCATCGGCATCTTTATCTTTGATCTGCTGGCCCCAGTTGGGGTCGCTGTCTCCGTCCTCTACATCATCCCGCTCCTCATGACCTTTCTCTCCTCACGTGAGCGCGATCCCTTGTACTTCTGCGTGGCTGCGACCGTGCTGCTCTGGGCCGAGTTGCTTGTGAGGCCTGCTAGCCTGCTTATTCAATATGCTGTGCTGAATCGGGCTTTGGGGATGCTCGTTCTCTGGCTGGTAGCGTGGGGCCTGTTCCAGCTCAAACGAACTCAATCTGAGCTGCTAACAGTGGAGACGAATAGGTCCAAAGCTCTGCAGGACCTGATGTCAGAGCGTGTCGAACGCTCCCATGCGGAAGGGTTAATGGAGGCGGCGATAGAGGCTCGAGCCTATGCGGAAACCGCCGTCATGGGCGCAGTGGCTGGTCGGCAACGGGCCGAGGAGCAATACCTGATCAGCAGGCTCCGGCTCGAGGGCATTATCGATTCCGCCATGGATGCCATCATTACCGTCGATCATGAGCAGAAGGTGGTCGTGTTCAATGACGCGGCGGAGCGTATGTTCCAATGCTCATTTGAAGACGCCATCGGTCAGCCGCTCGACAAGTTCCTCCCGGCTCGTTTCCGCGACGCTCACCGGAACCATGTGAAGGGATTCGGACAGTCCGGTGTGACAAGCCGAAAGATGGGGCAACTCGGCCTGGTGACCGGGCTGCGGGCCGATGGCGAAGAATTTCCGATTGAAGCCGCCATTTCGCACGTCACGGTCGAAGGGACTAAGTTCTTTACGGTCATCCTCCGCGACATCACTGAACGCACGCGCCTAGAGGAGCAGCTCCGACGAACGGAGCGAGTCGCCGAACTCGGGACCCTGGCGTCCGGCATGGCGCACGAGATCGGCACACCCATGAACGTCATTCTCGGTCGCGCCGAGTATCTCTTGGATCGTGTCAAAGATGAGCCGGTAAAAAAAGGGCTCCAAACGATCATCGCACAGGTGGAGCGGATCACCAGAGTCATGAATCAACTGTTGTCGTTTGCGAGAAGGAAACCGCCTCAGCCGGGCCCGCTGGTTTTGCAAGAGGTGATTGAGAATAGTCTGGAGATGTTCCACGAGCGACTGTCCAATCACCGCGTGCAGGTGTCCACGCACATGGATCCCGATTGTCCCAACGTTCAAGCCGACAGCGATCAGATGAACCAGGTGTTAATCAATCTCATTATGAACGCGGTCCATGCGATGCCGGAAGGAGGGACCTTACGAATCGAACTCGGTCAGGAGAGAGACATGGTGAAGCTCACGGTGTCCGATACAGGCCACGGCATCCCCAAAGAGGTTGTAAGCAAGATCTTCGATCCCTTCTTTACGACCAAAGAGTTCGGGAAAGGAACCGGTCTGGGCTTAACCGTGGTCAAAGGGATCATCGAAGAACATCATGGCTCGATTGCGGTGGACACTGAGGAAGGCGAGGGAACCACGTTTACGATCCTTCTGCCGACGAGCGTCTAGCTGTTTTCATCACACCCTCGCATCACATGCCGTACACGGTGGGAAGAGATCCCTTTCAATGCTCACGTTGATCGGGCACTGTGGAGAAGTGGGAGGCTGAGCAAAGCGCAAAACGATGAAGCAATGGTCGGTTGTTCGGGCCCGCCTCATCCTGCTAAAAAAGCGGATGAGGAGCGATTCCAAATTGCAACACCGGTTGAGCTTCGCCCGCGTTACCGACGATCCGCCAACGGCCATTCTCTTTCTTCAAGTAATGGATTTCCTCGTACCAGCTGTCGATCGGAGTGCGCAGTGTTGTATCCTTGGAGGTGCCCCACACTACTCCGCTGCAAGTCATTTCAGCGACGAGTCTGCTGCCTGGTCCGACCGTGCGAACGACCGAGAAGGTGTGAAAACTCTCCAGCTCCTTGTAGTAATCGAAGAGCTGTTTCCAGATCTTCTGAATGTCCGCCTTCTTGAGTCCGTGATAGAGGTAGTCGTCCGAATACAGCGCCATAATCCCGTCAATATCGTGCGCCCGCATAGCCTGCTCTGCTTGCTCGAATGTTGAGAGCAGCTCCTTGAGCGTTTGGGGATCGACGTCCTGAATTCCGCCTGACATCAACTGAGTTTTTGCGTGCGCGGCTGATGGCACCGAAGCCCAAAGGCAAGCCGTGACAAGCAGGATACAACAGACTGCAAAGAGTCGCCCATTCATGGGAAAGGTCTCCTATGGGTTGCGCTGCCTGATTTGAGCAGGGGTTCTGCAAGGTAGAGACCATGTGTCTTCGGCTTAGAACCATACAATTCTCTTTGAATCCAAGGGTCCAACCGCTCGATGGGCAGCAAGGGTGGATCAGCTGTGGTAGAAATCAGCAGTGCAAGGAGAGACTCAGTGGAAAATCGCGCCAGCCAAGAGCAGAGGGTATGGGCGCTGCTGGAGTAGCGGGGTTGAGTTCAAGAGACGAGCCATCGATTGTCGGTGCCACTAGGCATGGCCGTAGATGCGAGCCCAGATAAAGATTGAGGCGCGGGGGTAATCAGCCTCAAGCGATTGAAGGATTGCCGAATCCGATTCTGCCCTGTCCAGCCCTCGGTTCCACAAGAGCGGGCCGTTTTTTATATGTCGCTAAAAGGCAACACGCCACCCACAACGAATAGGTCTCAAGAAAATCACACCCATTAGTTGGATTGAAGAGATGGGGAAACACAAAAATCGAGCGGAGGCGGGTCTAGAGAGCTTCGCTTGAATGATCAGGTCTTGGAGGGGGTTTAGGCTTCCCGCTCGTTCCGGCGGGCCTGCTCACCGCCCCTGCGCTCGACCTCTCTATCCGGAGTGTTCCTCTCACCGAGGCCTCCGCTCACCTTAAAGGTAACCGTGATTGACGACAAGTCAATTGGCAAAATATTCCCCCGGATGCAGCAGTGCGACTGATAAACGCCTCACCCTTTCTCCTTCTTGGCTTCGCCAATCGTCCGATTGCGCAATCGTCTGGTCAGTTCCTCATAGGATCCCGAGCGGATGATTTTGTCAAACTGGCTCCGGTAATTCTTCACAAGGCTGACGCCATCAGCGATGATATCGTAGGCGTACCATCGACCGCCTTTGTTGATCAGACGATAGTCCATGGGGATCTCGACCTTACTCGATACAAGCTTCGTGCGAACCTCAGCATACAGGCCCTCGAGCCGTTCGCTGAGATACTCGACCTTCTCTCCTGAATAGCCCTCAATTTTTCCCGCATAACGATCGGACAGAAAGGACTTGAATAAGTCCACAAACTCCTTGCGCTGTTCTGCGGTCAAAGAGGTCCAGTTGGCGGCAAGGGCCCGTTTTGACATCTCTTCATAGTCAAACCGCTCAGCGATCACCTCCTCTAGCTTGCGCCGGCGAGGCATGAGCTTCGCCGGATCTTTCAGATTGGAGTCTTCGAGAATGTGAAAGACAGCCGTGAGCGTCGCGCGGACGACTTCTGTTGGAGACTCCGACGACTGAGGGGAGCCGAACGCTGCAGAGCTTACAAGCGCGATGTTCAGTACAAAGGGAAAGAACAATCGGCGTCGCAAGCCATGTGAAGAGTATCCCTGCGCTGACACGTTCTGTTGGCAGACCTCGTCTCTCGATCGCCGGAATGCTCCACAGATTTCGCCTCTCAAAGTCCGTAGCACGAGAATCTTTTTCAGTCCAAGATGAATGTGACCTTCAGGTCCACACGGTACATCATGATCTTGCTATTCTCAATCACCACTTGCTGTTCTTTGACCCAGGCGCCTTTGATGTTGTGAACGGTCTTGGAAGCCCTGGCGATGCCACTCTGAATGGCATCCTCAAAACTTTTGGGAGACTCGCAACTGATCTCGATAATCTTCGCGACGGACATAAAACTTCCTCCTTGTTATGCGCATAGGCGCTGTTTGATAGAGTTCTCAGCAAGAGAGAGGCCAGCAAGGTTCTTTCTCCCATATGCGGAAACCCACGTGAAATGATAGACATTGCGCGTGAAGAGCCAGCTAGAAGAAGGAGGGTTGAGGAAATCTGCTGTCGCATTTCACCACGGTGTTTGAGGAGGAGCGGGGCAAATAGCCACTGAAAGTCGCTGTTTCCTTGGATTTTAGCCTGCTTTGTAAGGCATGTCTCGTGCTGGACGTACGGGCAGGACGCCTTTCTTGCGTGATGTGCGTGATCATGGATCGGAGACGTTGAGGAGCATTGTTTCGTGGCCGGTGATTCGTTGAAGGGGTCGACCGTCTGGGCAGTTGGACGTCCGACGAGTGTCGCGGTGGTGATCTTCGCCCTTGCGGCCTGCTTCGCGGGCTGTGGAAACAATCCGCAAGACAGTTCTTCTGCTACCCCACCACAGGTCCGGCAGCCCTCCGGGCTCTTGCGTCTAACACCTGAAGAAATTTCTCGGACGTCGATTGAGGTCATACCGGTCGGGCGCGGGCAGGTTCGGCTGTCCCGGGAGTTTCCTGCGACCATTCAACCCAACGAAAACGAACTGGCCGAGGTCACGACACTCATTCGTGGCCGCGTCGTGAAGGTGCACGTAGATGTCGGGGCGGATGTGAAAAAGGGCGATCTCCTGGCACTGCTTCACAGCACCGACTTGGGATTGGCTGAAGGTGCCTACCTGAAAGCCACCGCCCGGCTATACGAAGCGGATCTCGCATACCAGCGAGCAAAGGATCTCTACGAGCACCGTGCGGTGAGTCTGGCCGAGTTGCAGCGCCGCGATGCGGAAATGCGGACGGCGCGCGCCGAAATGCATGAAACGCAAAACCGTCTGGAGCTTCTCGGCGTGCCACGACAGGAAATAGAGCGGCTGGACCGCGAGCATACGATCAAGGCCGATGTGCCGCTGCGCGCGCCATTCGACGGACGCGTCATCATGCGCAACATTACGCGGGGAGAGGTCGTCGAAACCAACCAGCGATTTTTCACGGTCGCCGATCTTTCCAACGTGTGGGTCATCGCCAGCGTGCCGGAAAAAGACGTGGAATATATCCACAAAGATCAGACGGTCGAGATGGTGGCCGCCGCCTACCCTCACGCGCTGTTCAGCGGCACCATCACCTACGTTGGAGATGTGCTCGATCCAGCCACGCGGACACTCCGTGTCAGAATCACGGCTCCAAATCCTGAGAAGCGTCTGAAACCCGAGATGTTCGCCCTGGTCCGTGTCTACGCCGCCCCGAACCCTGAGATGCTGACTGTCCCGCTGTCGGCGGTTCAGAACGGGCCTGTCGGCAAGATGGTCTTCGTAGTGCGCGCCCCGACCGAATTCGAAGTCCGAACCGTCCGGCTCGGCAGCGAATATGGTGACGTCGTCGCCGTAATCGACGGTGTCCGGTCCGGCGAGTCGGTCGTAACGAAGGGCTCGTTTACGCTCAAGTCAGAGATGGAGCGGCACAAGATCGAACCGGCCTCATGATCGCCTCCGTTCTGGAATTTTCCCTCCGTCAGCGGATCCTGGTTCTTGGCCTTGCCTGCCTATTGTCCATCGCAGGTATCGTGGCCTTCCAATCGATCCCCATTGATGCCTATCCCGACGTCACGAATATTCAAGTACAGGTCCTGACGGAGGCACCAGGGTGGTCTCCGGTTGAAGTCGAGCGGTTCGTCACCTATCCGCTTGAGCTTCAGATGACGGGACTGCCCGGACTGGCGGAGATCCGGTCTCTCTCCAAATTCGCGCTCTCTCAGGTGACGGTCGTGTTTCAGGACGACGTCGATATTTACTTCGCCCGCCAGTTGGTACTTGAGCGGATGATGGCGTCGAAAGAACGACTGCCGGAAGGGGTGGAGCCGGTGTTGGCGCCGGTGAGCACAGGACTAGGTGAAGTCTACCAGTACTACCTGGAAGGGCCGCATGCGAAGGATCCCGATCCCGGCGTCGTGGAGGCGGAGCTGACCGACCAGCGGACCCTTCAAGATTGGGTGCTGCGGCCACTGTTCAAGGGAGTCCCGGGCGTGATTGACGTGAACGCGCTGGGCGGATTCGTGAAGCAATACCAGGTTCTGGTGGATCCCGCGAAGCTGAGGAAGTACGAGCTCACGCTACACGAGATCTACGACGCCGTCGCGAAAAACAATGCGAACGCGGGCGGAAATGTTCTCGAACGCCACGCGGAACGGTCGATCGTCCGCGGTCTCGGCCTAGTCAAGACGGTGAACGATATCGAGTCCATCATCGTGAAGGAGTCGGGCGGCACGCCCATCTTCGTGCGCGACGTGGCGGAAGTCCGTATCAGCCATGCGGTTCGGCATGGTGCCGCGGTGCTCAATGGGGAGCGCGAAGTTGTGACGGGGACCATCCTCATGCTCCGCGGCGGAAATGCGCGCCGGGTAGTGGAAGCGGTCTAGGCCAAGGTGGGGGAGTTGCAGCAGATGCATGTCCTCCCTGCAGACACGAAGCTCGTGCCTTTCTATGATCGCATCGAGCTGGTCAGGGCCGCCGTCCATACCGTGCGGGACGCGTTGATCGAGGGTGTCGTGTTGGTGGTGCTCGTCTTCTTCTTCTTTCTGGGTCATGTGCGTAGCGCGATCATCGTCACCGTGACATTGATTGTGACCCCTTTGATCGCTTTCATCGTGATGGAGCGGCTGGGGCTCTCGGCCAACCTCATGACGCTTGGCGGCCTGGCCATCGCGATCGGCGAGATCGCCGATGGATCGTTGGTCGTCGTGGAAAATGTCTATCGACATCTCGCGGATCGTGACCGCGCAAGCCAACGCACGAGTCTCGACGTCATTCTTCAGGCGACGAAAGAAGTGGGGCGTCCGATCCTGTTCGGCGTTCTGATCATCAGCGTGGTCTTCCTGCCCCTCATGACGCTCCATGGGATGGAAGGAAAAATGTTCGCGCCGCTGGCCTATACCTTGGTCATCGCGCTCCTGGCATCGGTGGTCGTCACGCTGACCCTCTCGCCGGTTCTGGCGTCTCTGCTGTTACGAGGAGATCATCCGGAAGAAACGCGCCTGACGCTATGGATGAAGCAGCGCTATCTGCCGATGCTGCGCTGGACGCTGCGGCATCGTAGCCTCGTGCTCATCGGCTCGACGGCGCTGGTCCTGATCAGCGTTCTTCTCGTGCCGCGCGTCGGGCGGGAATTTATCCCGATTCTTGAAGAAGGCGCCTTGACGCCGCAAATCGTCCGGCTCCCCAGTGTTTCCCTGGCTGAGTCTATTGAGATGGAGAAACAAACCCATAAGGCGATGCTGGAATTTCCGGAGGTCCGCATGGCCGTGAGCAAAATCGGGCGCCCCGACATCGCGTTCGGACCGGAGGAACCCAATGAGAGTGACCCCATCGTGTCCTTGCACGAGCGGAGTACGTGGAAGACCGCACAGACACAATCGCAGCTGACAGATGCCATCAGGCGGAAGCTGGCGGAAATCCCGGGGATCTCGGTCCTCATGAGCCAGCCGATCCAAGAACGGGTGGACGAACTGATTTCAGGTATCCGCACGGAATGCGCGATCAAACTGTTTGGACCCGACCTCGATGTGCTGCACGACAAGGCGGAAGAAATCGCGACCGCCATGCAGGACATTCAGGGCGTGAAGGACATCAAGGTGGAACAAATCGCCGGTCAGCCGTATCTCACGATCGACATCGACCGGCAAAAGATTGCCCGCTATGGCATCAATGTAGCCGATGTGCAGGAGCTCATCGTCACGGCCATCGGCGGGAAGTCTGCGACATTCGTCTATGAAGGCGAGCGGAGATTTCAGCTCGTCCTACGTTTCCCGGAGCCGGCCCGAAACAGCGTGGGGGCTATCGGAGAAATTCGCGTCAAATCGGCGTCCGGCGCGCTGATTCCCATGCACGATCTGGCGCTCATTGAAATGCGGGAAGGCCCTCTTCGTATCAGCCGCGAGGACGTGAAGCGCCGTATTTACATCGGCTTCAATGTGGTGGGTCGCGACATCGGCGGCGTCGTAGATGAAGCACGGAAGAAGCTGGCGTCGCAGATTCGGTTGCCGGAAGGATACACCATCGCGTGGGGCGGGGCCTTCGAGAACATGGAACGCGCTAACGCACGACTCTTGATCGTGGTGCCGATCACGCTGGGGCTGGTCTTCTTTCTCCTCTTCTGGGCATTCCATTCATTGCGATACGCGACCTTGATCATCCTCAACCTGCCCTTTGCCTTAATCGGCGGGGTCGTGTCACTCTGGCTGAGCGGGCAATATTTGAGCGTACCTGCCTCCATCGGCTTCATTGAACTGTTCGGGCTAGCAGTCGGGAACGGTATTGTTCTCGTGTCCTACATCAATCAACTACGGCAGGAAGGAATGCCGAGGGAAGACGCCATCGTGACCGGCTGCAGTCTGCGACTGCGCCCTGTCGTCATGACGATGATGACGACGTTGCTCGGCCTCCTGCCGCTTGCCCTCGCGCAGGGTATCGGCGCGGAAGTGCAGCGGCCGCTTGCCACAGTGGTGATCGGTGGTGTGTTCAGTTCGACGGCGCTGACGCTAGTGGTGTTACCGGCGTTGTACCATCACTTTGCAGAGAAAGCCGAAGCCAAGTTTGCGCCGGAGTGGGTCTGAGGTGGATGAGGTGAGAGATCTTCTTTCTTTGGGTCGTGTCGCCGTTTGCGACAGATTGCACTGAGAACCTGACCCGAAATGCCCTAATCAATAAGACATTGTGCACTTGTGGCATTGCCCTCTCATTAGGAAAGTTTGCACAATTACATGAACTTATGACACGATTCGCCCCTCAATTTGTACTGGCATTGCTGATGCTCTTAAAGCGCGTTGATATGCAGCCCATCGTGTTGGTGATCTTTTTTGCCTTTTGCCAGGTGATTGGGACGATGTGCGTCCTGCCTGATGTCTCGGTGGCACAAGATATCGCTGCCTTGATGGAAGAAGGTGTCTCTTGCCCTATGGATGGCACGATCATGTGTCCGCCATCCATCGCCTCTTCTTCAGAACGCCAGGTAAAGCATGTCGCCCTTGTCCTGGTGGATGATACGCCGGTCTCGCTTGCTCCTCTCGCGATGTTCGCTGTTTTCTCTAGCCTGATGCTGTGGGCCTGGAGCAGCGCGTATTCCCTTGTCCCCATCTCCATAGCCTCTTCGTCGGTCCTGCGAATCTGATTCCACACCCTCAGTTCTTTCGCTCGCTGCTCGACTGCTGGAGTTGAGCAGGCGATGTCCCTTTTCTTTCTTTCATGCTCATGGGAGGTGCTGCCGTGAAACGATCACTCGTTCGTATTCCGACGTGGGTCTTCTCCGCCCTCACGCTCTACGTCTTGGGCCTAGCCCCGCTGTGTGCCAGCGGCGCACAAGAGACTGGTGGTGTCACACGCCAGGATAGCGCTGCCCACACGGAACCCAGTAATGACCGGACTAATCTGCAGAGCCTCGTCGAGGAACTGGTCGCGCGGAGCCCGGAAATTAAGGCGGCACGAGAACGATGGGAGGCTGCCAAGGCTGTCGTGCCTCAAGTCCAAACGCTCCCTGATCCGAGACTTCAATTGGGGTATCAGCGCATGCCGATGACCGATCCGCTCCAGGGCGCAATGTATGGATTCGGTCAGGAGATTCCCTTTCCCGGGAAGCTCAGATTGAAGGGTGAGGTGGCGCAAAGTGAGGTCGATCGGCTCGAGCAGGAATTCAACGCCACCCGCCTGAGGCTCATTGCGTCGTTGAAAGAGGGGTATTTCAACTTGCATTTTGTGCATAAGAGCATCGAAATCGTCGAGAAGAACAAAATCCTCTTGATGCAGTTCGAGAAAACCGCCAAATCGCGGTACAGTGTCGGCCAAGCCGCCCAGCAGGATGTCTTCCGAGCCCAAGTCGAGATTTCACGTGTGCTCGACCGGCTGGCGGTGTTGGACCAACAAAAAGAGAGCCTTCACGCCGCGATCAATCGTCTTTTAAATCGTCCTCCGGCTGGACCACTAGGGACACCGGAAGAAGTCCAAACCACGATCTTGACGATCCCATTACAGGAACTCAGCCGCCGCGCAGACGAATTTTCCCCAGCATTGCTGGCCACAGCAAAGAGCATCGATCGCTCTGAACGGTCCGTCTCGCTGGCTAAACGGCAGTACTACCCGGATTTCGATGTCACGGCCTTGGGACTTCGAAACGACCGGATCAACGACAACGGTTACCAGGTGATGGTGGGGATCAAGATCCCGCTGTTTTATGAAACCAAACAGAAACAAGGCGTGCGAGAAGCGGTGGCGAGCCTGGAGGGAGCGCGTGAGGATTTTGCTGCGACCCGTCAAGATCTTTTGTTCCAAGTAAAGGATGGCTTTGTGCAAGCGCAGCGCGCCGAGCGGTTGATCACGATTCTGCGCGATGCCATCATTCCCCAGGCCACACTTGGACTGCAGGCGGCGCAAGCCGGGTACGCGGTGGGGAGGGTGGACTTTTTGACGCTGCTGAATAGTCTCTTGACCCTGCAAGATAGTCAGCTCGAGCTGCATGGGGAGATGGTGAGTCACGAGAAAGCGCTTGCCCGGCTCGAAGCGGCGACCGGTGGACCATTAGGCTGGCCCACTGTCGGAAAGGAAACCGGGATGATGAGTCGTCAGTTTCTCACCGGTATGGCCGCGGTCCTCATCATCGGCGCTGCCACATTCGCCTGGCTGATGTCGAGGCCGGTAGTGCTTCCACCGGCGGATTCCAAAGAGGACCAGATGATGGACATGCCAGGGATGGAGAAGTCAGGCGTGGTCAAGGAAGACGCCAAGGCGGTCCCGCTATCAGAAAAGCCAGGTGAATCGGACCTGCCGGTTGAGTCTGGCGGGTCATCCGGGACAATCACCATCTCGCCTGAGCGGCTCCAAACCATCGGGGTGAAGTATCAATCCGTGACGAGACGGCCATTGGAGAAACTGATTCGGACGGTGGGGCGCGTCGCAGTCGACGAACGGAGACTGGCGAAGGTCACCATAAAATTTCATGGCTGGATCGAAGAACTCTTCGTCAGTGCCCTCGGGGATCATGTGAAGAAAGGGCAACGGCTCTTTACGATCTACAGCCCGGATCTGGTCGCGAGTCAGGAAGAATACCTCCTCGCCGTGCGGGGGCAGAAACAGATGGGGAGCAGTGAGTTTCCCGAGGTGGCGCAGGGCTCCAAGGATTTGCTTGAGGCCTCCAAGCGTCGGTTCCAGTTATGGGACATCACCGAGGACCATATTCGAGAGTTGGAGCAGACCGGTAAGGTGCTGAAAGCGCTCCCGATCCATTCGCCCATCACCGGCACGGTCATCAAGAAGGAGGCCCTAGCGGGGGCGCATGTGGATCCTGGGGAGGAACTCTATACCATCGCGGATCTCTCCCATGTCTGGATCTTGGCGGACATCTACGAGTACGAGCTGTCGTTCGTCAAAGCGGGACAGAAGGCGGCCGTCACCCTTTCCTATGATCCGAGCACGGTCCTGACCGGACACGTGGGCTTCATCTATCCCACCTTAGACCCGAAGACCCGCACCGCCAAGGTTCGGTTCGAACTCGATAATCATGATGAAAAGCTCAAGCCGGATATGTATGCCAACGTGGAACTGCGGGTTAACCTGGGCACGCGACTCGCGATTCCGCAAGAAGCGGTCATCGAATCCGGTCAGAAGCAAGTGGTGTTTCTACATCACGGCGGGGCAAGCTGGAAGCGCGGCTCATCAAGACGGGCGTGAAGACTGGAGAATGGTCTGAGGTATTGGAGGGGCTGAAAGAGGGTGAGCACATCGTGACGTCGGCCAATTTTCTGATCGACAGTGAAAGCCGGCTCAAGTCGGTGGTCGAAGGGATGGGCGGCATGTCTGGCATGAAGTCAAGAGATTGACGGTCCATGGTTGAACGAATCATTGAATTCAGCGCGAGAAATCGGTTCATCGTCTTTCTGCTGGTCTTTTCATTTTCAGCGGTCGGCCTTTGGGCAATGTGGCACACGCCGATCGATGCGCTGCCGGATATCTCCGACACGCAAGTCATCGTCTACACTACCTGGCCGGGACGCTCGCCCGATCTCGTTGAAGATCAAATCACCTATCCGATCGTCACCGCCTTGCTGTCGGCGCCGAACGTGACCGTGGTCAGGGGGTTTTCCGACTTCGGCTATTCCTATGTCTACATCCTGTTTAAAGACGGGACAGACATTTACTGGGCGCGCTCGCGCATCCTGGAGCGGTTGAACCAGCTTTCCGGCCGGATGCCGGAAGGCGTCATGCCTCAGCTGGGCCCTGACGCGACGGGCGTCGGTTGGGTGTTCCAATATGCCCTCGTGGACGAGTCCGGGCCAGCAGGATCTCGCCTCCTTGCGCAGTTTCCAGGACTGGTATCTCCAGTATTGGCTGCGAGCGTGGAAGGCGTGGCGGAGGTGGCCAGTGTCGGTGGCTTCGTCCGGCAGTATCAGGTCAATCTGGATCCGACCAAGGTGCTGGCCTATCGCCTCTCGTTCCCTCCATCATGGAAACGATCCGCATGAGCAATAACGACGTGGGCGGCCGTGTCGTGGAGTTCTCCGGGATTGAATACATGGTCCGCGGGCGCGGCTACATCAAGAATGTCGAGCGACATTGAGAAGATCGCGGTGGCCGTCAACGAGAACGGCACGCCGATTCTGTTGCGCGATGTCGCGACGGTCCGGCTGGGACCGGACATGCGACGAGGACTGGTCGAACTCAGACGGCCAAGGCGAGGTTGTGGGCGGCATCGTCATCATGCGGTTCGGCGAGAATGCGCTCGACGGTGATCGAACGGGTCAAAGCCAAGCTCAAAGAGATCGAACCTTCCATGCCGAAAGGCGTCAAGGTCGTCACGGCTATGACCGCAGTGATCTGATCCACGAATCGATCGCCACGGCCAACGAGAGTCTCATGGAAGAACTGATCGTCACCGGCGTGCTGATCGTCGGGTTCCTGCTGCATGTCCGCTCCGCGATTGTGCCTATCCTCACGCTACCGCTGGCGGTCCTGATCGCCTTCATTCCGATGTACCTGATGGGCATCGGCATGAACATCATGTCGCTCGGGCGGCATCATCGTCGCCATCGGCGACATGGTGGATGCCGCCATCGTCATGGTGGACAACGCCCATAAGCGCCTGGAGGAATGGGAGCGGGATGGAAAGATCGGCGATCGGCTCCAGGTCCTGATCGATTCGGCCAAGGAAGTCGGCCCGCCGATTTTTGCCTCCGTGCTGGTCATCGCCATTTCGTTCATGCCGGTCTTTGCGCTCGAAGCGCAGGAAGGCCGCATGTTCAAGCCGCTGGCCTGGACCAACAACCTGGCCATCGCCATGTGCGCGGTGCTGGCAATCACGCTGGTCCCGGCCTGTCTGCCGACCTTCATTCGAGGCAAGATCTTTCCGGAACAGACGCATCCTGTCACCCGCTCGCTGCAACGGCTCTATGCGCCGCTGCTGCGTGCGCGCCCTGCACTATCGGAAAGCCGTCGTGATCGGTGGCCGTCGTGACTGATGGCTAGCATCGTGCCGCTCTACCAGCAGATGGGGTCGGAGTTCATGCCGCCGCTGTACGAAGGCACGATCCTGTACATGCCCACGACCTTGCCGGGCTTCTCGGTCACGGAGGCCAGCCGGTTGCTGCAGATCATGGACCAGAAGCTGCGATCCTTTCCGGAGGTGGAGCATGTCTTCGGCAAGGCCGGACGGGCCGAAACCTCCACCGACCCCGCGCCCTTCAGCATGATGGAAGTGGTCGTCGAGCTGAAAGCGAAGGACCAGTGGCGACCGGGATTGAGCTATGAGGGACTGGTCGATGAGATGGACCGCGCGCTCCAGTTTCCTGGTGTGACCAATGCCTGGACCATGCCGATCAAGGCCCGGATCGACATGCTGACGACCGGGATTCGCACGCCGGTGGGGATCAAGATCTTCGGGCCCGATCTGAAGCAGATCGAGACAGATCGGCGAACATCTGGAGATGGTGCTCAAAGAGGTGCCAGGGACACGCAGCGTCTATGCCGAGCGGGTGTCCGGCGGCTACTTCCTGGACTTCGACATCAATCGCGACGAGATCGCACGCTATGGGCTGAAGGTGATGGATGTCGGCAGGATCATCGAATCCGCGATCGGGGGCGAAAACATCGCCACGACCATCGAAGGACGGGAGCGCTATCCGATCAACGTCCGCTATCTGCGTGAGTTGCGGGATGATCCTGAAAAGCTGAAGCGGGTGCTCGTGGAGACGCCGACCGGCGCGCAAGTCCCGCTCGCGCAACTCGCGACGCTGCGATTCGTCAATGGTCCGCCCATGATCCGGGACGAAAACGGCATGCTCGCGGGCTATGTCTTCCTGGATATGACGGGGCGGGATGTCGGCGGCTATGTGGAGGATCTCAAGCGAGTGGTCCGAGAGAAGGTGACCCTGCCGCCGGGCTACACGATCGTCTGGTCCGGCCAGTATGAGTTCATGGAGCGGGTGAAGGAGCGCCTGAAACTGGTCGTGCCGCTGACGCTCATCATCATTTTCGTCACCTTCTATTTCACGTTCCACTCCGTTGCGGAAACCTGCATGGTGATGGTGGGCGTGCCGCTCTCGCTGGTGGGCGCCATCTGGTACCTGTCGATCCTGGGCTACAACATGAGCATCGCCGTATGGGTGGGACTCATCACGGTCGTCGGAACGGCGGCGGAAACCAGTGCCGTCATGTTGGCCTATCTGGATGAGGCCTGCGCCCGACGCAAAGCGGCGGGCGGGCTCACGACACTCCAGGATATGATCGAGACCGTCCAGGTCGGCGCAGTGGAACGGATTCGGCCCATGATGATGATCGGGCTCGTCGACGTGATCGGATTGATCCCGGTGATGTGGGCCACTGGGACCGGCGCCGATGTGATGAAACGAATCGCGGCCCCGCAGGTTGGAGGAGTCTTTTCCGCGATGATGCTCACGCTCTTTGTCATTCCCCCTGTCTACGTGATGTGGCGATGGTGGAAGGAGCGACAGCCTCGGCACGGGACCGATAGATGAGCCCATGACGTTCCATTCGGGCAGCAAGGGAATAATCTTGCGAACCCCACGGGAGTTTACGGCCGAGTACTACGAGAGGCATTCGGAGCCGCATAGAAAAACGGAGCCGAAGCAACATGCCGCCCATTATCGGGCCATTGCTCAGTGTTTCGCGAAAGCAGCAGAGGAAGCCGAGGCGTTGGCACAAGAACACCGTGCAATGCGATCGCATGGAACGATGCAGTAGGCCCACTCGGAGCCCGTTTGCGCGACTGGCCGGATCGCACTGACTGGCGAACGCAGGCACACAACATAACTATGACAAAGACGTGGCATACACTGAGCGAGGAACAGCTTAAACAAGAGCTCCAATCCGATAGTGATACCGGACTCACCACTGGAGAAGCGCGCCAGCGTTTGGCGACTGTAGGCCCGAACGAACTGCCTGAACCAGCTCCGCCTTCACCGCTGAAAATTTTCTTGCGTCAATTTTCCAGCCTCATCATCTGGGTCCTTATCGGGGCGGCGGCCGTGTCAGGCCTGCTAGAGGATTGGATCGATGCAGGAGCCATTCTCGCGATCGTTGCACTGAACGCCATCCTTGGGTTCGTGCAGGAGTTCCGAGCCGAGCAGTCGTTAGCTGCACTGCGAAGACTCTCCATTGCAACCGCTCGTGTGATCAGAGGCGGTGCCCTTGAGTCGATTCCAGCTCGGGAATTGGTGCCGGGTGATCTGATTCAAATAGAGGCAGGCGATCGAATTCCTGCCGACTGCCGGTTGGTGTATGCCACAGGTCTGCAGACACAAGAGGCTTCTCTTACCGGCGAATCGACGCCGGTCTCAAAAGCGGTAGAGGTGATCCAAGAGGAAAACGTACCACTGGGTGATCAGCACAACATGCTTTTCATGGGGACGATTGTAGTTTCTGGGAAGGGCCGTGGGCTGGTGACGGGAACCAGCCTGCAGACAGAACTGGGGAAAATCGCGGCGCTGATACAGCGAGAAACGCATGCCGAACAGGAAGAAACGCCTCTCCAGCGCCGTCTCGAACAATTCGGGCACATGCTGCTCTGGCTGTCACTAGGCATTGTGACAGTCGTGTTTTTGCTCGGCACGCTACGCGGGATTCCGCTGGTCACGATGTTTCTGACCGCTGTGAGTCTGGCTGTCGCCGCGATTCCCGAAGGGTTACCGGCGGTCGTGACGATCACCTTGGCCCTAGGTGTCACCCAGATGGTGAAACGTCATGCTCTGATTCGTCGACTCCCAGCCGTTGAGACGCTCGGCTCCACGACGGTCATTTGCTCGGACAAGACCGGTACACTGACGAAGAACGAGATGACGGTGACCACTCTGTACCAAGGTGGTGAGACATTGGCGGTCTCGGGCGAAGGTTATGCACCGCTGGGCGAGATTCGTTTGCACGGAGAACCGACGACTTCGGGTGCGCACTCTGGACTCACGGAGTTGTTGCGGGCGGTGGTCCTGTGCAACGGTGCCGAACTGCGTCTGGAGAATTCTGTCTGGCACGTGATTGGAGATCCAACCGAAGGGGCTCTTCTGGTGGCCGCGCGCAAGATGGGTCTTTTGAAGAGCGATCTCGAACGCGAGAATCCTCTAACTGGCGAAGTCCCGTTTGATTCAGAGCGCAAAAAGATGACGGTGGTCCGTCAGACCAATACCGGTCCTGTGGCCTTTGTCAAAGGAGCGGCCGACGTGCTTCTACGCGACTGCATGGCCTGGATGACGCTCGATGGAAGGATGGAACCCCTGACGGATGAGATGCGCCGGCAGATCCTGTCGGTCAATCAACAATTCGCCTCGCAAGCATTGCGAGTCCTCGGTGTGGCCATGCGGCCACTGGATCGTGTTCCGGAGTCGTACGCTGCGACCGCTTTGGAGCGAGAGCTGACATTTGTCGGATTGGTCGGCATGAAAGATCCTATCAGGCCAGAAGCAAGAGTGGCCGTGGCTGCATGTCGCACTGCCGGTATTCGCACCGTGATGATCACGGGAGATCATAAAGACACGGCGGCTGCCATTGCGAATGAGCTGGGAATCATGGAGCCGGGAATGCAGGCGATCTCCGGGGCAGAGCTGAGCCGGCTCTCAGATGATGATCTGAGCGGTCGAGTCCAGAGTACAGGGGTCTATGCCCGGGTTTCAGCGGAGCACAAGCTTCGCGTCGTCCATGCCTGGAAGCAGCATGGGGCGATCGTGGCGATGACCGGTGATGGTGTGAACGATGCGCCAGCCATGAAGGCTGCGGATATCGGAGTCGCGATGGGAATTAGCGGGACGGATGTGACGAAGGAAGCCGCAGATATGGTCATCACGGACGATAACTTTGCCTCGATTGCGGCAGCGGTAGAAGAGGGGCGGGGAGTCTACGAGAACATTCGTAAGGCCGTGCACTATTTGTTGTCCTGCAACATCAGCGAAATACTCCTCATGTTGCTGGCGACGCTCTTCGCGTTTCCTCTGCCGCTGTTACCGGTTCAGATTCTCTGGATCAATTTGGTAACGGACGGGTTGCCGGCCTTGGCTTTGGCGGTGGATCCAAAGGACGCTGATCTCATGCGACGCCCTCCTCGACCGCCGAACGAACGGTTCCTCACGAAAGAGCGGTTTGTGCTCATGTTTAGCCAGGGGGCATTCCTTGCTCTTATCGCGACACTCGCATTCGTCTACTGTCTCTACGGAATGGATCTAAGCGTGGAGCGGGCGCGTACGTTGACGTTTACTATTATGGTGTTGGCTCAATTGACACATGCACTGAATTGTCGAAGCGACCGACGCTCGATATTTTCCATCGGCCTTTGGACGAATAAACCGCTCATCTGTGCCATTGCCGTCTCCGCACTCCTTCAGGTCGCCATTGTGCTGATGCCATTTCTTCATCCCGTCTTTAAAGCGAATTCCTTCGATCCGGAGCATTGGTTGCTCGCGATTGGCGTCGGGGTATCGCCTCTCTTGGCGATGGAAGCCTGGAAATTTCTCGCATATTCATCGTCAGATTCTTCGGCCCGAACATCCCGATAACCATTGGAGCTGATGAGAAAGAGAAACGCCGGCTCGAGTCGGTTCAAGAGGTCGTGTCAGAGCTATTCATAGTGCAGCGCCTCGATGGGATTCAGCTTCGACGCTTTGTTGGCGGGATAGAGGCCGAAGAACAATGCCGACGACCAGGGAAAATAGAAACGGCCATGACCACGGCTTGCAGACGAGATAATGGTCGGCCAGCCGACCATGGTCGTCAGCAGCCGCGCGACTCCGATCCCTGCCGCGACGCCGAGCACTCCGCCGATCGCGGTCATGATGATCGCTTCGATCAGAAATTGAAGCAGGATATGCCGGCGCTTCGCGCCGACGGCCATGCGCAAGCCGATTTCCCTGGTCCGTTCGGTGACGGACACGAGCAGGATGTTCATGATGCCGATGCCGCCGACGATCAACGAAATCGACGCGATGCTCATCAGCATGAGCATCATCGTCCGGCTCGTGCCGGCGATGGTCTTGGCGATATCCTCCATCGTGCGGATCGTGAAATCGTCTTCTTCGGATGGATGGAGGTGATGTCTGGCTCGCAAGAGATCCTTGATGTCGTCCACGACGGCGGGGATATCATGCCGCGTCTGAGTCGCCACCAGGATGATCCCGACGGTTCCGAGAAATTTCGTGCCCAGGACTTTGCGTTCGGCGGTGGAAAACGGGAGGACGACGAGATCGTCCTGGTCCTGGCCCGTGATCGACTGCCCTTTGGGCGCCAGAACGCCGATCACACGGAGCGGAACGTTCCTGATGCGGATCTCACTGCCGACGACCTCCTCGCCGGGCTCGAACAGATTCTGGGCGGCGGTTTTCCCCAGCACGGCGACTTTCGCGGCTGAATCCATGTCCGACTGCGTGAAAAAGTTGCCCTGCGCGATCGGCCAGCTGCGGATGTCGGTGAACTCGGGGGTCGTTCCCAGGACGACCGTGCTCCAGTTCTTGTTCTCCCGAATCACCTGAAGAACCGAGCGCGTAGCCATACATCACCATCGTGACGCTCGCGACTTTCTTCTCGATGTCCTCCGCATCATCGACCGTCAGGGTCGAAATCGAGCCGAGCCCGCCTCGCACGCCCGCCGACCGTGGTGGCTCCCGGGACGATGATCAGGACGTTGGTGCCCAGGCTTGAGATTTCGGCCTGGACCGACGCCGTCGCGCCCTGGCCCAGGCTGACCATCGCGACGACGGCGCCGATGCCGATGATGATGCCGAGCATGGTCAGCCCGGCCCGCAACGGATTCCGGCGGAGGATGCGCAGGGCGGAAAAATGGTGAGCCAGAGAAAAGACATGGTGAGCAGTTTTCAGCCGTCAGCTATCAGCCTTCAGCTCTCAGTGTACCTTCGATCCGAAGCTGAGAGCTGAAAGCTGATCGCTGATAGCTCATGTTCGTTCATCTCATCCTCGGGCCCGATATCGAAGCCCGGCGGCAATTTCTTCTGGGCCTGTTCTTCAGGCGTCTCAATGCCCATGATCACGCGGTCGCCTTCCTTCAAGGGTCCTTCGGCGATTTCGGTAAACAGAGAGTCGGCGATGCCGGTAGTGACGTTCGCCTGATGCGGCTGGTTCTCCTGATCCAGTACCCACACCGCGTCGATTTCTTGTCCACCGGGACATTCGGCATCCGGAACCGCAAGGCTCCGTTCGGCACGCGCAGCGGATTCTCTTTCTTGGCCGTCACGATCGTGACGTTGGCCGTCATGCCAGGTTTGAGCTTGAGTTCCCGATTGTCCACCGTGATGACGACGTCATAGGTGACCACGTTCTGGATGCTGATCGGCGCATTCCGCACCTGCGTGACTGTGCCTTCGAAGAACTGTTTGGGGTAGGCGTCCACGCGGAAGTTGGCGCTCTTGCCTTCGGCCACGCCGCCGATGTCGGCTTCGCTGACGTTGGCGTCGACCTGCATCTGCGTCAGGTCCTGGGCGATGACGAAGAGGGTTGGCGTTTGAAAAGTGGCGGCGACGGTTTGGCCGACATCCACGTTGCGGGACACCACGATGCCGTTCACCGGCGAATAGATGCGTGGTATAGCCAAAATCCAACTCGGCAGAAGCCAATGTGGCCTCCGCCTGGTCCAGCTGGGCCTGCGTCACCTCGACGTTGGCCTCGGCATCGCGGTAATTGGTCTCGGCAAGGTCGAGATCGGCTTGCGACACGAAGGCCTGGGGACGCAGTACCGCCATGCGATCGCGTTCTCGCTTCCGCTGAGCCGCCATGTTCTTGGCCTTGGCCAGATTCCCCTTGGCGCTTTTCACAGCGGCACGGGCCTGGCTCACTCGGGCTTGGAACGGTTGCTGATCGATCTGCGCCAAAATCTGTCCTTGTGTCACGACGGAATTGAAATCCGCAAAGAGCTTGGCGATTTTGCCTGACACCTGGCTGCCGACCTGGACGGAAATCACCGGATTGACGGTGCCGGTTGCGGTCACGATGGCGGTGATCGGGCCCCGATCGACCGCCACGGTCTTGTATTGAACCGGGGGAGTTCCGGAGGTCCACCAGTACCAGGTTCCGATTCCGATCAGGAGCAGCAGGCCTCCACTCCCGAAGAGCCAACCCCATCGCGGCTTGCTCCAGTAAGGCCGGTGCGTCTCGGCAGGAATTGTCAGGGCACGGCTGCCTTCCGCAGAGGCGGGGAATGAGAGGTTGATCGGAGTGACTCGGAATAATGTCGGTCACCGGCACGTGTCTTGTTGAATCTTGAGGATCGGTCGTCATGCTGAACCTGCCCCGTGAGAAAGTCTGATAAGAGAGCCGTGTTTGAGACGTTTCGAGATCATTTTACGACCCTCTTCCGCCACGAAGAACACGAGCGCGCCGAGAACCAGCGGACCGAAGATCCAAGCGGGCAAAGGGCTCGTGCCGAAGATGTTGTTCCCTGTCGGCGTATAGGTGAGCAACGCCAGGATGGCAAGTTCCGTGGCGATGCCCCACAGAATGAGCGGGTTGTTAAGCCACCCGAGCTTCGTGACCGAGAGATGATCCGAGCGGCAGGCGAAGACGTTCGCGACCTGAGCCAGCACGATTCCGGCGAACGTTACGGTGGTGGCTTCCTTATATAAGGTAGACGACCATGTGAGCGGCGTTCCCCAGGTCCAGCCGTTGGCGAAGAGATACAGGAAGAATCCCCCCATGGCCACCGCGGCCTCAACGAGGCCGAGGAAGAGATAGGTCCTCAACAAGAGAGGGAGATTCAGCAGCCGCTCGCTCCGCGGGCGCGGTGGAAGATCCATGACCTCGCCATGAGGTAGCTCAATACCAAGACCAAGGGCCGGGATCATGTCGGTTCCGAGATCGACAGCCAGTACTTGAGGAATGGTGAGGGCCAGGGGCAGGCCAAAGAATCCATAGCCCAGATACGGCACAACTTCCGGGACATTGCTCGCAAGAATATAGGTACTGAACTTTCTAATGTTGTCGTACACCGTCCGTCCTTCTTCGATCGCACTGACGATCGTCGCGAAGTTATCGTCGAGCAGGATGATATCGGCGATTTCTTTGGCCACGTCCGTACCGGCGACTCCCATCGCCACGCCGATGTCGGCCTTCTTGAGCGCCGGCGCGTCGTTCACGCCGTCGCCGGTCACCGCCACGACTTCGCCCATCTCTTTCAAGGTGGAGACGATCCGCATTTTATGACGCGGAGCCATTCGAGCAAATACGGGCTCCGGTTCACCAGAGCGAGAGGGGGTCAGCAATTGGCGAAGCTGCTCCTCGCTCATGCGATCGAATTGCGAACCCTCAATTACCGGGACAAAGCCGGACGGCTGTGCGGCACGATCCGGTACGAGGCCGATCTTGCGTGCGATGGCCAGCGCGGTGAGCGGATGGTCTCCCGTGATCATGATCACGCGCACACCGGCCTGCCGGCACTTAGCCACGGCCTCAGGGACTTCCCGGTGCGGCGGATCCATCATCGCGATGAGACCAAGGAAGGTCAGGTCCGCTTCAATGGTCTCCACCTCGATATGCTCCGGCTGGTGAGCGACCTCCCGCATAGCCACGGCGAGGACACGATAGGCCTGCTCGGCGAAGGACCGGCTTTGGCTCAGGATGCGGGCGCGCTCATCGGAGGTCATCGGCACGGCATCCCCTTGAATTTGGATTTGGGTGCAAAGGGCTATGACGGACTCCGGCGCGCCTTTCGTGAAGGCGATGAGCCGGCCTTCCGACCAGTGCAGGGTGCTCATCCGTTTCCGATCGGCGTCGAATGGCGAGTTCTCCCATGCGGCGCAAAGGAGGCCGGTGGGCCAATCCATGCTCGATGGCGAATTCTAACAAGGCGACTTCTGTCGGATCCCCTGTCACGACGATATCGACCGTCGGACTGTCGGACACGCTTGGCATTGTGGCAATGGAGGAGGACATCCAAGAAGAATTGCCACCGTTCAGCATCGGCGTTGTTGACGATGCGCCCTCTGGTGAAAAAGCAGCCTTCCCGTGCTTCAACCACGAGCCTGTCGACGTAGAACCGATCAACCTTCATGTGATTTTCCGTCAGGGTCCCGGTCTTGTCCGTGCAAATCACGGTTGTACAGCCGAGCGTTTCGACGGAGGCCAAGTGTTTAATCAAGGCGTTGCGTTTCGCCATGCGCTGACTTGCCATTGCGAGAGACAGGGTCACGGTCGGAAGGAGTCCCTCGGGCACGTTGGCGACGATGATGCCGATGCCGAAAATAGCGCTGATCCAGAAGCTCAACCCCGGTCAACATCCCAATGGCGAAAAATGTCGCGCCCATGGCCAGTGAAATCGCGGCGACGATGCGGGTGACCTTGACGATCTCTTTCTGGAGCGGACTGAGGCTCGCTTCCACGGTGGTGGTGAGGTTGGCGATCTTGCCGAACTCCGTGCGCATACCTGTCGCGAAAACGACGGCACGGCCATGTCCGGACAAGATCGTGGTACCGGCGAACACGAGGTTCGGGAGATCGAGCCAGTGTCCATCCTCCACGGGCTCGGCTGTGCGTCGTTTCGGTTGCGATTCTCCGGTCAACGCAGCGGTGTCAACCCGAATCCCGTTGGCCTCGATGAGACGCGCGTCGGCCGGGACCCGTCCTCCCTCTTCTAAGATGCAGCACGTCGCCGGGCACAAGTTCGCTCCGCAGGACTTCGACGGATTGCCCGCTGCGTGTCACCCAGGCGTTGTCCGGCAACAAACGGTGGAGCGCTTGGACAGCTCGTTCCGCTTTGTATTCCTGCAGAAAGGCAAAAACCGCATTGATGACGATGACGCCCAGGATGGCCCAGCCCAGGGTGGCCATGCCCTCGCCCGGCTTCATGAAGTCGGCGGCAAAGGCGAGACCGGCGGCGACCCACAGCAAGATGGCGAGGAAGTGGGTGAACTGGCGAGTAAGTCCGCGCAGTACGGAGTATCGATCGGGCTCGGCCAAAACGTTCGGACCGAACTCCCTGTAGCGGTGAAGGGCTTCCTCGCTCGTGAGGCCGCCGCCGGCTGTTTCGAGCCGCTTCAGCACGTCCTCCGTCGAGAGCCGGTTGATGTCGTGATATCTGAAGTCAGGCACGCGCACCCCGCACGATCAATACGGAACAAGGGGCATGTCTCAGCAGACTTTCAGACACGCTCCCGAGATGAAGCCGTTCGCTCTTCGTCAAAGCGCGTGAGCCGACGACCAAGCAAGTCTGCATGATCTGCCTCTACATGCTTGACGATGGTGTCGATGACATGGTCCATCTGCACGGCAGTTGTCGCAGTCAGGCCTTCTTTAATGAAGTCGTCACGCAGGGAATTGACCAGCTTGGTTGTTCGCTCCATCACCGGTTGTATGAGGTCGGAGAGTTGTGAGGCCGATAAGTAACGGGCGGCCAAGTCCGTGACCGGGCTTTCCGCCGAGGACAGGATGGTCACCGTCGCCGAGTCGGGAAGGATCTGGGAGCGGAGAAATTTCGCGGCAGCACGTGAGTGTTTGGAATCGTCGACTGCGAGCGTGACACGTCGGAGAGCGGAACAAGGTTCTTTGACGACGAGAACCGAGCAAGGAGCCATTGACGCGACACGCCGGGAGACGCTGCCCAGCAAGAAACCCTTGATGTCGCTCAACCCTCGGGATCCCATGAGAATGAGATCGGCTCTCCACCGGCGGGCCTGTTGCGCGATGGTAGACGCGATGGGGCCGTAGGCCAACACCTGATGGAATGCCGTGCTCGGGCCGGTCGCGGCCTGCCCAAGCGCAGCCTTGGCCAATCGTTCCGCTTCGCGCAGTATGAGTTGGCCGGCCTTTTCCATCGCCACCAGCGCCCGCTTCTCTGCGGGAAGCGGCTTTCCCTTGGCTGCCCGGAGCGATGGCTCATTGATCACATGCAGCAGTACCACATGCTCCGGCTCTCTTGCTGCGAGCGCCTCAAGCGTTTGAACTCCCCATTGGGAATATTCCGACCCGTCCACTGCACAGAGAATTCGCATCATGCGCCTCCCTCTAGACGACAGCTTCCCTTTCCATCCATAGCATCGGTTGCATTCGATATGCCTGGAGCTGACCGTTGTATGAGGAAAAAATGGCCCTATTCCAGAGGGTTGGAGAGAAGAAGAGCCGGGTCCTCGATCTTCTGATGCAGCGTTTTGCAGCAGAGGAGGAAAAGCCACTGGGGTGATTGGCGTCAGTCCTCTATAGCAGGTTGGGTGGCGAAGCCAGGATTGACGTCGAATTCGGAGGTTTGTGCCGATGCCATGGCTGGCACTCTCATTGCGAAGTCTGGTCTCCAAGAGGGGTATGTTATGTCTAAACGGATTGTCTTGGCTTTGGCATTATGGTTCTGCGTTGGTGAGGGGCTGACGCGAGCGGAGGGCGGCTCCATAGCCCGCATCGGAGAATCCGGTGAATTTCTGGAATTGGAACATCAAAGCAGTGGGCAGGTTGTCAAAGACTACCTCCCTCTCTATCGGACGGGTGCAGTTCGCTATTTCAGCGTCGGTGTGGGAATCGAAGAACGTCAAGCAGTGTACCCGCCGTTCTCGTTAAAGCTGGTATTCACCGCGGGAGGAAAACCGTACTTGGCCGGGGTCGACGTGACGATTCAGCCTGCGAAGGGAGCAGCGGCGATCACCATCTCACGGGAGCAGGTGGAGGGGCCCTGGTTGTTTGTCGATCTCCCTACTGGAACGTATGACATTTCGGCCACATATGGCGAGTACAACCAGGCGCTGAAGGGCATCAAGGTCGTTGGAGGAAAACAAAAAACTGTTCATCTGCGGTGGGCGGAAGATATCGGCCCAACGGTGGAGGTGCCGAATCAATAGCGATCGTGTGAGCGCCAATGTCACGGTGGCGCTCAAGGGGAGGAGAGATGCCAACGAAGAAAACACGTGCGGAAAAGCCGACTAAGGACGTTGCCTCCATGATGGTCAAGGATGTGATGGAGAAACAAGTCCAGGTCGCCCGACTCAACACGAAGGGCGACGTCATTGCATCGCTCATGATCGAAGGATTCGGGGCGGTGCCCGTCGTCAATGGCGGACGAAGGCTGGCAGGTATCGTCAGCGAGCACGACCTGCTGGCAGCGATCGACGACGGGCACAAGTTGGAGTCTGATTACGGCGGGCGACATCATGACCGGCAATCCCTATTCGGTGCGGCTGGAAACGACGCTCGGCACGCTCATACATGTGCTGCGCGCCAGCGACCTCGTCCGCGTGCCCGTCGTGGACGCCAATGACAAACTGGTGGGCATCATTGCCCGGCGCGATGTGCTACGAACATACCTGGCCGGCAATTCCTCCAAGAGAAAGTGAGGGGCACACGATGCGACAAACTGAATTTTTCATGGCAGGTAGTGATCCAAAGACGCTCACGGTGGGACAATTGATGCAGGACGCGGTCACGAGCTGTACTCCACGAACCGATGGTTTGACGATTGCCAGCATGATGACACGCCGCAACTTCGGCAGTTTGCCCGTCGTCGAGTCGGACGGGACACTCGTCGGGATCGTCAGTGAATACGATCTCTTGCAGGCGATGATCGAGGGGCGTGATCTGCGGAAGATTCTGGCGACCGAAATCATGTCGGCGCATCCGGTCTCGGTGACGGAAGATCAAACGCTGGCGCAGGTGGCTGATCTTTTCCAGGACCGCTACATGACTCGCGTCCCTGTTGTCCGGAACAAGAAGTTGGTAGGGATTCTGGCTCGGCGCGACTTGCTGTTCGGCTATATGAAGGCCTCCAAATATTGGTCCTGAGGGACGCCGCCGTCGGGACATCAGCCGGAGTTCAGCAAGACCCGATAGGGTCGAGCACGTGTGTTCTCCGCGGATCGTCCCGCTCTCTGAGGAGTCAGTCTAGTGACTTTTGGAAACGGGCCACGCTGATGGTGAGCAAAACAAAGCCAAAGACACCCATGGCCGCCATGTGAGGCCAGAGTACTTCCAGCCCCACCCCCTTCAAATAGACGCCCCGCAGCACATCGAGAAAATAACGCAACGGGTTCAGGTAAGTTAGCCATTGCATGAACTCAGGCATACTGCTGATCGGCGTGCCAAAGCCAGAAAAGGTGATGGCAGGCATGTTGAAGAAGAACCCTGAGACCATCGCTTGTTGCTGAGTCTTCGAAATGGTCGAGATGAAAAGACCAACGCCCAGCATGCACAGGATGAACAGCATAGCTCCGATCGCCAGGACCCCGATGCTCCCGCGGAACGGCACACCGAACCACAGGGTGCCGATCAAGGAGATGAGGATCGTATCGAGCAGACCGATCAGAAAAAACGGCACCGTCTTCCCCAGGATGAATTCGAGCCGCCCGATTGGCGTCACCATAATTTGTTCGAGTGTGCCGATCTCCCGTTCCCGTACCACGGCAAACGCGGTCAAACTGACTACCATCACCAGGATCAGATTGCCGATCACGCCCGGCACAAAGAACCATTGGCTGTCGAGGTCTGTGTTGAACCAGGGGCGCCGATCCAGCACGATCGAGGGAAGCTGCGACTGTACCAGCGGAGCAGTCTCCAATACGCGTTCCTTCTGGTAGTCTTGCGAAAACCGGCCGGCAATTTGATTGACGTAGCCAACCGCGATCAGGGCTGTATTGGAGTTGCTGCTGTCCACAATCACTTGGAGATGGGCCGTTTGGCCTTTTCTGAGATCCTGCGCAAATCCCGCATTGATCTGAAGCGCGACCGTGACCGTCCCGCGATCGATTAATTCGCCGATCTGCCGGCGGTCGTGCAGGCGAGTCCGCACATCGAAGTAAGGGCTTGACGTAAAGCGCGAGAGCAGGTCCCGGCTGACCTGGCTGTTGTCGAAATCCAGTACCGCGGTCGGGATGTGGCGGATCTCTAAGGTCGCCGCGTACCCGAAGACGAGCATCTGAATCACCGGCGGGCCGAACAACAAAAATCGCGTGCGTTTGTCCCGGAAGACCTGGATGAATTCCTTGATCAGCATGCCCCGAATACGTCCCAACATGACGGCGTCCTCAGCTCAGTTTTTTCTGAAAGGCACGGGTGGCCAGGATGGTGAGGAGCAACGCGAAGATGGCCAGCGCTAACAGATCGCTCATGAGCAACGGGAGGGAAGTCCCTTTGAGAAAGACGTCGCGGATGATGGTCATGAAATAGCGCGCCGGAATGAGATGGGTAATCACCTGAATCGCGGCCGGCATTTGATCGATGGGATAAATGAAGCCGGAGAGCAGAAAGGCTGGCAAGAACGTGGAAATCAGGGCTGCCTGGCTGGCGGCGAGTTGGGACTTGGCGACAACCGACACGAAATACCCCAACGATAGGACGACGACCAGAAAGAGTGTGCAACTCACGAAGAAGACGCTCCATTGCCCGCGAAACGGAACATCAAACCACCAGATCGCCATGCCGGCGCAGAGCGCCGTATCGAGCAGCCCGATCACAAAATAGGGCACGAGCTTGCCGATCATGAGCTCGAGCGGAGTGACGGGAGTGGACACGAGCTGTTCCATGGTGCCCCGTTCCCATTCCCGTGCGATGGTCAACGATGTGAGAAAGGAGCCGATCACCGCCATAATGATGGCCACGACGCCCGGCACGATGTTGGCGGTACTTTCAAGGTCTTCGTTGAACCAGGTCCGGGTGTCGACCGCCAAAGGAGGCTGAAGCGCGGCCTGTCCATGTCTGCGCAGCCATTCGAGCTGAATCTCCCGGTTATAGTTCTGGACCACGGCTTCGCTGTAACTGATGCTGACATTGGCCGTGTTGTTATCCGTGGCATCGATCAGAGCCTGGACACTCACGGCGCCGCCCGTCTTCAACCGTTCGGAAAAATCCGCCGGGATCACGATCGCGAGCCGGCAATCGCCGGCGTCGAGCGCCTGAATCAGCGCCGGATATGTATCGACCGCCTTCACGACATTGAAATACTCTGAGGCTTGAAAATGCTTCAGGAGGTCCTGGCTTTGCTGGCTGCCCTCGCGATCGTACACGTAGACGGGAATGTGCTGGATGTCGAACCGCACGCCGTAGCCGAAGGCCAGCATGAGCAACAGCGGCATCGCCACGATGATCAGCAGGCTCGGCAGGTCCCGGCTGATCTGGATGATTTCCTTGCGCACGATGGCGGCAAGTCGATGCCAGCGCATGTGTCCTAGGCCTTTCCGGCCTTTTCCTGCGCGGCCGTCAACGAGACGAAGACGTCTTCCAGACTTGGACGGATTGGTTCCATCTTCGTCACCCTGGCCCCATGTTGTGACAGAGCGGTGCGAATCCGGGGAATGGCGACCTTGGCGTCCGGCACGACCACGTGGAGGGCGTTACCGAACACGGCGACATCCGACACGTCGGGCGTTTGCTGAAGCAGATCGAGCGCAACGCCCAGCGGCTCGCACTCCACCAATAGCAATTCACCGCTCATAGCCCGCTGTTTCAATTCTGTCGGCGATCCAGAGGCGACGATGCGGCCCTGAAAGATCAAGACTAAGCGGTTGCAATACTCCGCTTCATCCATATAGTGAGTCGTGACCAGCACCGTCACGCCGTCTGCGGCCATCGAGTGGATCAGTTCCCAGAACTGGCGTCGCGAAATGGGATCCACGCCGGATGTGGGTTCATCCAGGAATAAAATAGGCGGCCGGTGGAGTACCGCGCAGCCCAAGGCGAGCCGTTGCTTCCACCCGCTGGGCAACGTGCCGGTCAAGGTTGACTCCCGCCCGCTCAAGCCGGCCATGTCGAGCACCCAGGCCTCGCGTTCCTTCAGCGTCGACGGAGGCACGTCGTACAGACTGGCGAAGAACCGTATATTTTCGATGACGCGCAGATCGTTGTAGAGCGAAAACTTTTGCGACATGTACCCGATCCGCTGGCGGACGTGCTCCGGTTCCCGTGCGACATCATAGCCGGCGACGATGGCCTGTCCTGCTGTCGGTCGAAGCAATCCGCATAACATGCGGATGGTCGTCGACTTACCGGCGCCGTTCGGACCCAGGAAGCCCACCACTTCGCCCCGATGCGCCTCCAGGCTGATCCGGTCGACTGCGACGAAGTCGCCGAAGCGTTTGACGAGGTCTCGGGCGCTCACCGGCGCATCGTCGTCCGTCATGTGGATTCTCCGTCGGTTCGTGACGTGGCGGCGACGAAAAGGTCTTCGATCGTGGGGGCGACTTCTTCCAAACGGTCGAACGACAGTCCCTCAGCCTGGAGCTTCGCCGTCAGTTCCGGGATACGGCGCGCGGCATCGTCCACCACGAGGTGCACGCCGTCCCCGACGAGCAACGCGTTGAGCACGCCGTCGGTCCCCGCCAGTGCGGCTCGGACGCGCCGTGGTTGCGAAGCAATGACAGACAGAACCGCGCCCTTGAGGTGTGTTTTCAGTTTGGCCGGTGTTTCACAGAACAGGATGCGCCCCTGATGCAACAGCGCAATCCGATGACAGCGTTCAGCCTCGTCGAGGTACGCCGTGGACATGAGAATTGCAATTCCTTCTTCAAGCAGCGAGTACAGAATGCGCCAGAAATCGCGGCGCGAAACGGGGTCGACGCCGTTCGTGGGTTCATCGAGCAGGATCACCCGCGGGCGATGGATGAGCGCGCAGACGAGCCCGAGTTTTTGTTTCATCCCGCCCGAGAGTTTACCTGCCAGCCTGGTTGTAAATTGCGCCATGCCGGCCGCATCGAGGAGTTGTCGGCTTCGCTGTTCACGGTCCGCACGCCTGACGCCGAAGACGTCGGCGTAGAAGCGGATGTTTTCCTCGACAGTCAGGTCTTCATAGAGGCCGAACCGCTGGGGCATATAACTGATGTGGGCCTTGGCCGCTTCCGGGTTCCGCACGATGTCGAATCCGGCAACCGTCGCCGAGCCGGAATCGGCCGTGAGCACGCCGGCCAACATGCGGACGGTGGTCGTCTTTCCGGCACCGTCTGGTCCAACCAAGCCGAAGATCTCGCCGGGATGTACTTCGAATTGCAGACGGTCCACCGCCAGGACGCCGGGAAAGCGCTTCGTCAGGTCCGATGTTTCAATGGCAGCAGGCATGGCTCGTTACTGCGGCGGCACGTCAATCACGGCGTCTGCAGGCATTCCCGGCTTCAATTCATGGTTCGGATTGTCCAGGTCGATCTTGATGCGGTACACGAGGGTCACACGTTCCTTATGCGTTTCCACGCTCTTCGGGGTGAATTCGGCCTGAGAAGAAATGAACGACACGCGGCCTTGATAGGTCTTGTCAGAAAACGTGTCGGTGTGAATGGTGGCCGACTGACCCCACTTGACGCGCCCCAAATCCGTCTCATTGAGGTAGCCTCGCATCCAGAGGTGTTCGACGTCGGCAATCGTCACCACCGGCGTCCCGGCAGACACGACCTCGCCAAGCTCCGCCTGCCGGACTAATACGACTCCGGAAACGGGAGCGGAGAGGACGGTGTAGTTTAGCTTCAGGCGAGACATCTGGAGGGCTTCACGGGCTGACTGAAGATTGGCGCGGCGGACGGCGATTTCCTCCTTGCGTGTGCCCTCGACAACTTGATCGTGCGTCTGCTTGGCCCGTTCGTAAGTTGCTTGCGCGCGTTTCAATTGCGATGCCGCGCGGTCGATATCTTCATCCGAGACGCCTTGTTCGGCCAGGAGCTCCTGGCGCCGGCGGAACTCCGCTCGCTTGAGTTCGAGATCCGCTCGGGCGTCGATGAGCGTCTGCTTCGCCACTTGAATCTCCTGAACGCGGCTCCCCGCCACGGACAGCTCCAACTCCGCTTTACGCATGCCGACTGTAGCCTCGTCCACACTCACCTGCTGCCGATAGTCATCGTCGTCCAGGCGCGCTAACAGGTCTCCTTGTTTGACATATTGCCCCTCCTGAACCGGAAGTTCCATGACCCGGCCTTGCACTTTAAAGCTCACCACACTTTCGTGAGCCTCAATGTTCCCGGAAATCCGAAGCGAGCTGTCGGGGGCCTGATTTGCTGCCGTGCGAACATACAGATATCCGCCTGCCATCAGGGCGAGCACGCCGAGCATGATGAGAACCATTCGATTCATAGCGTCAGCTCATGCTGAAAAACGGATCAGCGCAATCTGGCTTTCTCCGTCGTCAACCCTTCAAGCACCACTCGGATGATGGCGGAAAATCCACTCTTCGGCGTCAGACCGAGTTCTTCCATTTTTGGCGGATTCATGATGGCCTGGACTGCGCCCAGCAGGATTTCGATGGCCAGTTTGGGAGGAATGTCCTGGCGAATGAGTCCCGCTTTGCGGCCTTCGAGGAAGACCTTGCCGAAATGGCGCTGGATGATGTCACGGCGCCGGCTCTCAACCACCTCGAAAAGATCCGGTGCTTCCCGCCGGATGTCGCGCACAAACGGCGGGCGAATTTCTTCCATGTGTCCCTGAACGCAGGCAAGCAGTCGATGGAGCGCATCCAGACAATCGGATGAGGCATCCGAGGTAATACTCGCGAGATCCGTATTGATGCTGCGGAACTTGTTGTGGATCACCGCTTCGAGCAGGGCTGTCTTGCTTGGGAAGCAAGCGTATAGCGTCTTTTTACTCATCGCCAATTCCTGCGCCAGATCGTCCATCGTGACGCTGCGAAACCCATGGGCAAAGAAGTGCCGCCGGGATTCTGTGATGATCCGCTGACGGACGGCATCCCCGGCAGCCGATTGAGTTGCCGACTGCTTCCGGCGTGCTCGTGTAGGTCTCATAGTCATATACTATGGAAACTAGATTAGTATCTCTAGTATCCAGGAGTCAAGATGGAGTGTGAGCCTAGCGGAGATTAGCGCTCCGGGCCGCGTGCGAGTCGGCTCGAAATGATGCCTCTGAAGATTGCTTCCTGCAGGTTGGTATGAGCGAGCGTTTTCGACAACTTGCTAGGTATGACCGTCCACGGAGTCCGCGAGATTACGAAGCGCCTGGGAAATTCGCACGTCATACGCCGTGCATTCCTCGAGTTGCAACATCGAATCGGGAAGCTTTGACAATTGTGTGGCCACCTGCTTCCGAATGCCCTCCAACGCAGGCGAGGGAACGAGGCGCCGTCCTTTCTTCATCGCCGGATGCAGGAGCGGATCGCCTTCTTGCCGATCGTTGAGAGTCGTTACCACGTCGTGATCGAGATATCCGTTGTCCGTGTAGTTCCGGTACACCTGTTTACGACCGGGCCAGGTGGCCTTGCCCTCCGATCGCTTGCGACAGGGACGACCGGCGTATTCTTGGAGTTTGTAGGCGCAGTCCAATGAAGGTGCATCCGATGAGGTGGTCATGGCGGTGCCGACGGCGAAACTGTCGATCGGTGCGCTGCTCTGCACGAGAGTTCTCAATCTGTACTCGTCGAGATTGCCACTGGCCACGATTTGGGCATCACGCAATCCGCCGTCATCGAGGATGTCCCGCACCTTTCGCGCATGGTCGGCGAGATCGCCGCTGTCCAATCGCACGCCTTTGACCGGTATGCCGTTTGCTTTGAGCAGCGGAGCTAAGGCCACGACCTTTCGTGCCGCGGTCTCCGTGTCGTAGGTGTCGATAAGCAGCACTGCATTGTCCGGTTGAGCCTGTGCGAAATGTTCGAACGCGGCGGCTTCATCAGTGTGCGCTTGGACGAACGAATGCGCCATCGTGCCGTAGATGGGGATACCGTATTGCATGCCGGCCAGTACGGTGGCCGTTCCAGCGAACCCGGCAAGGTAGCTCGCCCGCGCAGCCAGCAGCCCGGCTTCCGCACCATGCGCGCGGCGTAACCCGAAATCAATCACCGGTTTTCCTCGGGCCGCCAACGCGGAGCGGGCCGCTTTCGACGCAATCATCGTCTGGAAATTCAACAGATTCATGATGCGGCGTTTCGACGAGTTGAGCCATGGGGATGGGAGCCACGACTCGAAGGACCGGTTCGTTCGGAAAGAACAGCGTGCCCTCCGGCAAGGCATCGACGTCGCCGGTAAACCGAAGCGTTTCCAGATACTGGAGGAGGGCAGGAGAAAACCGGCCGGTCCGTTCGAGCCATGCCAATTCCTCGGTGGTGACTTGCAGCTGTGAAAGCCATGCCAGCACCTGTTCAAGGCCGGCGGCCAGCAGAAAATTGCGGTGCGGCGGGAGCCTCCGCACGAAGAATTCAAAGACGGCCGGCTCATCCATTCGCTGTTCAAGATAGGTCTGGACCATTGTGAGCTGGTACAGATCGGTGAGGAGGGCGCTGTTCGATGGATTCATGTGGCCAGCGCCTCCACACGCATCGGCACGGCGCCGAGTTGAATCATCTCCAACTCGGCTTTCCGGCCATCGTCAAGACGCACGTTTACGGCCTTGATCCCGTCCGTCAGCAGGCAAACGTCGTAGCCCAATGCGCGGGCATCTTTGATCGTGTTCAACACGCAATAGTCGGTCGCCAATCCTCCGATGAAGAGGCGGCGGACGGCAAGTGCTTGTAAGTGGCGTTGCAGAGAGGTGTGCTGAAAGGCCGAGTAGGCCTCCTCGTTCGCATCGATGGCCTTATAAATGATGACGGCGGAGAGAGGCGCTTCGAAAGCTGGGGGCGGCAGGGAGCCGGGCGATCCTGCGACGCAATGAACCGGCCAGGGGCCTCCCTGCTTCTTGAAGGAGCAGTGGTTGGGCGGATGCCAATCGCGCGTCAAAAAAATTGGCAGCCCTTTCGACTGGAAGCGGTGAATGTAGTTCAGGAGGATGGGAATAATTGCATCACCTCCGCTGATGCCCAGTGCTCCTCCGGGAAGAAAATCGTTCTGCACGTCGGCAATGAGCAAGGCATCGTCGGCTTTGAGAGACACCATCGTCCAAGCGTTCTCCCGTCTCGTTTCCGTCACGTGGCGGCGTTAGGTAGTTATTATGGCCTCACCTTGTTGGTTGAGATCAGCAAGGGACATGCCTCTTTGAAGCAGTTCGGGGCAAAAGGCTAGGGTTGATGTTCCCTTCCACTTGCCCCGTTCTGCACACCTTGTAATGACCGGAGGTGACGCATTTTTCCTCAGTGCCTCTCGGGCCACTGAAGCTGAATGCGCCATCTGACACGTTCTATTTCTCAATTCGTTGCCTCTTACCTCTGGCCTGCTGATTGGAACATGGTTTGCGTCTGAAGCGAGCGATGCCTGCCCTCAAGAAGGAAACCCTTGAACAGTATCTCCAAAACCGATTTGGTTCAGGGACGGCTCTGCTGTCATACGGGCCGATCGGCAAAGAGAGTTCGAAGGGCACCTACAAGCAATACGGATATGGATCGCCGGTCAAAGTGACATTTCAGGTCGGACGATCACGCCGGTCGGCCGTACTCGAAACGATGAGTCCAGGGCCATTCGGTCACGAACATATGGCGGATCGGGCGCAGGCGATCTTGTGGGATTACGAGTCGTACGGTCGCCTGCCTCACCATGTGAAGGCGCTCGATGTCGGGGCCTTCACATCAAGCCAGGAATTGTTCTCCGTTGCTCGGGCCCGCGAGTTTTTCGTGTTGACTGAGTGGACGGAAGGGGCCAGCTATCACGAAGATCTGCGTCGTTTGCTGCAAGGTGGCTCGTTGAAATCGGTTGATCGTCGACGAACCAAAGCGCTGGCAACCTATTTAGCGACGATCCATCGACGGAAGCGCCGCGATCCCAATCTCTATCGCCGACGCCTGCGTGAACTGATCGGCCATGGCGAATGCATTATGGGCTTAACGGACAGTTACCCGGCGCGGTTCGGGTTCATCACGGAGGAGCTCTTGCGCACTATCGAGGAAGCCTGCAATCGATGGCGTTGGCGGCTGCGCGGAGAGACGGATAGACTCTCTCAAGTCCACGGCGACTTTCATCCTTGGAATGTCCTCTTTCGGAGGGGGACCGATTTTTCCGTGCTGGATCGGTCGCGGGGCGAGTGGGGAGAGCCGGCCGACGATGTGACCTCGATGACGATCAACTATCTGTTTTTCTCTCTGTGCCGCTGGCGCCGCCTCCATGGTCCTTTCGAGATCCTTTTTCGGCTATTCTGGGATACCTATCTGGAGCAGAGTGGAGATGAAGACGTGACGACAGCGGCAGCGCCCTTCTTTGCGTTTCGAGGGTTGGTCATCGCGAGCCCGGTCTGGTATCCCAAGTTGCCCATGGACGTGCGTCGAAGTATTTTCCGATTTATGGAGAATGTGCTCGACGCACCCCGCTTCGATCCTGATCGTGTAAATATGTATTGTGGTCTGTGATCGAGCCATCAGCTGATAGCAGCCAGTGGCCTGTATGAATCGACCTCAAGCTTTTGCTATCTGGATCACCGGATTGCCGGCCTCGGGCAAGAGCACGATCGTCTCGGCATTGAAGCCTCAACTTGAGGCTCTTGGATTGACCGTAGACGTATTGGAATCGGATGAGGTCAGGCGAACTCTCACCCCCAAAGCGACCTATTCACCGGAGGAGCGTGATCTGTTCTATCGAGCCCTTGCCTTCACCGGGCAGCGTCTTGTCGCGCACGGCGTGACTGTGTTGTTCGATGCGACGGCCAGCCGGCAGACCTATCGGGATTATGCGCGCGGCGTGATCCCCCGGTTTATCGAAGTAGCCGTGGATTGCCCGCTGGAGGTCTGCATGGAGCGGGATCGGAAGGGGACCTATCAGAAAGGTTTGCGCGGCGAATCGGTCACCGTTCCCGGATTGCAGACTCCCTATGAGGTGCCGATGAATCCGGAATTGCGAATCGACACGACTATTGTTTCGGCCGATGAAGCAGCGAAACGGATTTGCGACTTCGTCCGAGCACGGTTTCTCTAATCTTTTCCCTTAGGGGCGAAATGCTGTTGAAACCATCTCAAGGCCTGCTCTGCCACCTGCTCAAGCGTGCCCGGCTCTTCAAAAAGGTGTGTGGCACCGGGAATAATAGTGAGTTGCTTCGGACAGCGGAGCAGCCGGTAGGCAGCGTGATTCATCTCGATGACAGGCTCATCGTAGCTGCCAATTAGGAGCAAGGTTGGTGCGGTCACCTGTGGCAGATAGCGTTCTGCGAGGTCCGGCCGCCCGCCACGGGAGACGATGGCACCGACAGGGAACGGGGCTCGTGCAGCCGCTTGCAGCGCGGCACCGGCTCCTGTGCTGGCACCGAAGTAGCCGAGTGGTAACTGCTTCGTTCGAGCGCCTTCGCGCAGCCAGGCACTGGCCATCAGCACACGGTCAGCCAGCAGATCAATGTCGAAGACGTTGCGGCGGTCCTCCGCCTCATCCGTCAGTAACAGATCGATCAGTAACGTGGCGATCCCTCCCTGTTGGAGGTGGTGGGCTACGAAGCGGTTGCGCGGACTGAACCGTCCGCTCCCGCTGCCATGCGCGAAGAGGACGATACCGGTCGCCGAAGGTGGAATATCGAGAAAACCATCCAGCGCGATATTCTCACCCGTCACCGTGACAGGCTGCTCGACTATTTGGATCTGTGGCGATGTCATGAAGAACTCTGACTCTCGTCCCTCTAATACAGCACGAGCTTGTTGAAGGACTGATGGCAAAAACGAAGACCCGCTGCTACGAGAAGGATCCGTTGCCCATTCGTCATGCACCTCCCATTCCCGGGAGTCGACCGCTACAAAGGAATCGGCAGGTCGGAAAGGAAGCCGGTCGGCTGGGGCATCTTGCGACAGTGTGTTTGACGTCTGTTGTGGTCTTTCTCGCCAGATTTTCCCCTCCAAGACAGCCTCCACTCTGGATTTCCTGGGAAATTGATCCCTGCTCCATTCTTCACGAGCGGCATGTCCCTTGCCACCATTACAGTAGATGATGCTGTAGGTTCAACCAGGATGCTGACTGTGAGCATACAAAGGACCGCTGTGGTACTCGTCGTCGAAGATGATCGAGAAATGCGCAGTCTGCTCTGTGATGAGTTCTGGGGCGCGGGATATCAGCTGCGTGAAGCCAAGGACGGCGATGAAGCGTTTCTTGCCGTCTTGCAGTCAGTGCCCGATCTCATCCTGACCGATCTCCGGATGCCGGCCGGCGGAGCGGATTACGTTAGCCGATTGCGGACGGTGGCCCCTCATTGTCCCATCATCGTCATCACGGCTTTCGGCGACGCCGGATTGCGAGCCGAAGTGTTGCGGGCGGGGGCGAGCGCCTATTTTGATAAGCCGGTCCGCATCTCGGATCTCAAGCTAAAAGTGGAAGAATTGTTGACCGATTCCAAGCGAACGATGCATTGACACCGACGAGCGAAGGAGACAGAGATGGCCGGATCTCACTCAGCGCAAACTTCTCCATTCAATGACCCTATCCTGACCGCAGACTTGAAGCGATCAAACAACTGGCCGCAGGCTTATCCGAACGTGTCGCGGTGATGGACCGCGACTTCAACTTGATCTATGCCAACGAGGCCGCCTGGACAGGAACAGCAGGCAGGAGCTCCGTCACCGGTCCAAATGCTATGAAGCCTTCGTCCACCGGACCGACCCCTGCGAGACCTGCCCCGCGATCAAAGTCTTCGACGCACCCAACGTCGAATGCGTCTCCTGCTCAAGCGAAGGGGATGACACGGCCTGCGGGATGCAGCAGGCGTTTCCACTCGAAGGCAAGGACGGCCAAGTGGTGTCGATGCTGGTGCTGTTCAAGGGGCCGGCACGACCGAGTCCTTCCCCATGACGCTCGTTCCCGAAGAAACCTCTCCGCCGGTAGTGCGGGAACATTTTGGCGATCTCATCGGGCGCAGTGCCGCGATGCAGCAGCTCTTCGACATGATCAGTCTGGTCGCCGACAGTTCGGCGACCGTCCTGATACAAGGCGAGAGCGGGACCGGAAAGGAACTGGTGGCGAAAACGATTCACCGGTCGAGTTATCGGCGCGAGAAGCCCTTTGTCGTTGTCGATTGCGGATCACTGCCGGAAACACTCCTCGAGAGCGAATTGTTCGGGCATGTGAAAGGGGCCTTTACCGGAGCCGTGGCCAACAAGCGAGGGCTGTTCGAAGAGGCGGACGGCGGGACGATTTTTCTCGATGAGATTGCCGACACGACCCCGACCTTCCAAGCGAAGTTGCTGCGGGTTCTCCAAGAAGGTGAAATCAAGCGCGTCGGAGGTAACCAACCGATCAAGATCGATGCACGAGTCATTTCGGCCACAAACAAAGATTTGACCGAATTGGTCAAGGCCAAGCAGTTCAGGCAGGATCTCTACTACCGCTTGGCTGTTCTGCCGCTCTACCTGCCGCCGTTGCGTGACCGCAAAGACGATATTCCTCTTTTGATCGATCGCTTCATCAGACAATCCTGCAGCAAACATCGACAGACGGCGCGCGTGGTGTCCGCGGATGTCCTGCATGCGCTGACGGAAGCATCATGGCCCGGCAACGTCCGAGAATTACAGCACTATATCGAACGAGCGGTCGTCACGACGGCGGGGCCGGATCTCACATGCAAGGATATCGTGGCGATGGGGTCGAAGGAGGAACCGGACGATCTTCGATCGGCCGCTCGAAACGCCGTGTCTCAAGCAGAGCGAACACGTATCCTTGACGTACTTAAGAAAACGAACGGTAACCGGGTGAAGGCGGCCAAGCTCCTCAAGATCAGCCGGGCCAGCCTGTATAACAAGCTTCGTGCATACAACCTCTCGATTGCGAGGAGTGGTAAGCAGAGGCTCGAAGTCCACCGTTAGCACCATGGGGTCCGTTCAGAAGAGCAATATGATCTGCCCCCTCCCGCCCCATTCCCTCAATTGCAGTGTCTAAAGGAATAGACAGCTCATCCCGTTGAAATCATTCGCCGCAGAAACGCGCTCATTTCGTGCTGTCTAAATCTGTAGAAAAAGCGCCCTCGCGGGATGGGCACCACGAGATGGTCTCAATCGCGCTAAGTGCTGTTGCAACCGGAGAAATACCTTGGCATTGAGTCAGGCTTCACCGCGGGGCATGTCTGTTGCGCTACGAAGAGACCGCTGGTGAAGGTGTGGGTGATTAGGACCGGCCTCCGAATGACCCGCTCCTTCGCAAGAAGGGACCCTTCACCAGCTCTTTTTCACAGGCCGAGAGATGCTTCACCACCTACGAGCAACGAACGTTCAACCAACCGCCGAACAGGGCGGATACAAAGAAGAGGGAGGCCGTGTATGAGGTCTTTTCTACAACAACAGCGTAGGCGACGAAAGAATGTGTCGCTGATGCTGCACAGCGTATTGCTGGCAGGCAGCTTGGTGGCCACACCATGGCTGTTTGCAGCCAGTCCGGGAGACTCCTCGCATGAGAGTCATGCGACTCCGGTTGCCTTGCCGGGCTGGACACAGCAACTCAAGGGCCAGACGGTGGTGGAGAACGCCATCGAAGGGCGTGCCGGCAATGCCGAGAAAATGGAGATGCAGCATCATCGCCTGATGGAGAAGCTCGAACAGCAGGCGCAGCAGGATGCGAAAGCCCAGCAGACATCCGGTGGCTTCAACCAGATGTCGATGATGCACCAGTACATGGGCCAGGACGGCAGCAGCTTTCTGCTCATGACGGATGCGAGCAAGGGCGAGCCAGTCATGACGTCGGGGGGCAAGTGTCCGGCGGGCGTGCCCACGAAGTCCTATGACGTATCGATGATCAATGTCGAAATCACGTTGAACCGGTGGCTCGACTTCTATCCGGGCTATATGTATGTGCTGACGGAAGATGTCGCCAAAGCGCGTGCCGAGGAGGCCAAGAACAAGGAAGCGCGGGATAAGGAAGGCTTCGATCCGGGCGCGGTCTCGACCGGTCTCCAGGGCGATGCTATCCAACCGCTGGTGCTCCGGGCCAATCAGGGCGACTGCGTCAAGATGACGCTCCGCAACCAGATGGAAAGCGAGGACGGCAGCCTGTTCATTCAAGCCTCCAGCATGATCATCAGTGCAACGGGCAAGCCGGCGACGACGACCAATCCCGAGTCGATCGTGGCGCCGGGCAAGACACAGGAATTCGAATGGTACATCCACCCACACATGCAGGAAGGTGTGCGGCAGTTCCACTCCTACAGCCATGATCGTGAATTGACGGTCATGGGCCTATTCGGCGCTTTCGTGGTGGAACCGAAGGGCTCGAAGTATGTCGACGCCTTGGGAACCGGTCCGGATCGGGAAGTGAAAACCGGCTGGCAGGTCAATATCGATAACGGGACTGGCCCGGATTTCCGCGAGTTCGTCCTGTTCTATCACGAGATCGGCGATGAAGCGTTCCGTCCGTTGAATAAGAAGGGCGACTTCCTGCCACAGCGCGATCCGTTGACGGACGCCTATCGTCCGGGTGGCCGTGCGTTGAATTATCGTAGTGAGCCGTTCGGTATCGATCAGATGCACTTGCAGCACGAATATTTCGGTTTCGAGGACGAGTCGTTGGCGTACAGCGCCTATACCTTCGGCGATGTGCCGACGACGATTCCTCGCGGATATCTCGGTGATCCGGTGAAGTGGCGGTTGGTCCATGGTGGATCGGAAGTGTTCCACTCCCACCACCCGCACAGCGGGTCGATCCGCTGGCAACGGAGCCCGGGCACTGAGCCGAATAATCTCTGGGCAATGGGTAAGGATGGACCAGTGAAGTATCCGATCGTCCGAACCAAGTCCGATCGCGTGGATGTGGAAGTCATCGGCCCGTCTGAAGCGCTTGACCTCGAGCCGGAATGTGGCGGCGGCGGCTGTCAGCATCTGGCTGGCGAATTCCTCTTTCACTGCCACGTCGCGCACCACTATGTGGCGGGGATGTGGGGGTATGCCCGCTTCTATAACACGTTGCAAGTCGGCGCTGGCCACACGGACACGATGCCGGACTTGCGGGAGTTGCCGGATCGTCAGGGCCGGATGAAGCTCGGTGTCTCGTCAGACAAGCTGATCGGGACCACCCTCGATTGGTTCGGCAAGACGTTCAAGATCGTCGACAAGAGCCAGAAGACCAACTGGAAATCTGACCCGGTGGTCGTGAACATCAAGGATTGGGTGGAAATGTGGGTTCCAGCGGCAGGGCAAGCCCGGCCACGCAGATAGACGAGAAGGCCCAGATCATGGCCTACGATGCGACCGTGTGGGATTGGAAATGGAACGGCAATGTGGCGGTCGGAGAACGTGAAAGCACCGCTCAGAATCCCAAGTATCCATGGGCGGCCAAGTGGGACGACAGCACCAGACCGGCGATTCTCTTCGATCCCACCACAGGAAGAATGTCCTGGCCGTTGTTCAAGCCGCATTTCGGCAAGCGAGTGCCGTTCTCGGCGAACCACAACGGTGCGCCCTGGCTGGAACCCATCCATCAGGATAGCAAAGGTGAACGGACCTCTGAACCGGCGAAGCCGGGCGAGCAGGGCCGTTGGAGTCTCTGTCCGGATAACGCCAATCAGAAGTTTTACAACATCCACTTCGTGCGGATGCCGATCACCCTGGCCAAGCAGCAGGGCAAAGAGCCACCGATCGTCGACAAGGACGGTTTGATCTATGTACTCCATGAAGAGGAGCGCTTGACCAGAGCCAACGACGATCTGAAGCTCCCCGCGGTCATCCGTGCCAATGTGTATGACTGCGTCGATTTGGTCCTCACCAGCGAATGGGACGATGATGACTACACGAATTTCCAGTCGTCCAAGATCAACATCCATCCCCACTTCTTCCAGTTCGACACGGGGAATTCGGACGGTGTGATCTCCGGATTCGAATATGAAATGTCGGTGCGCCCGTTCACGATGTGGGGCAAGCCCAAGAAGCACGGGTTGCCTGCGCCGATGGTCGCCAAGATCGTCGGTGGCGCAAAGGCAGGGGCCACTTCAATTAAGATCCAAATGGCACCCGGCGCGTCACCATTCCATGTGAACACCGAATTGATGGTGGGCATGGATTGTTTAGAGAAGGGCAACGATCCCGCAGCATCACTGCCGCGGGATAAGAGCTGTGCCGAAGTCGCCCGCATCAAGGATATCAAGGGCGATCAGGTCACGTTCTTCACGCCGCTGAAGCACAACCATCCGGCCAACGATCTCGCATCGCCGGAATTTGTTCGCTATCGGTGGTGGGTGGACGTGGATATGGGGACCGTGTTCTGGCACGACCATGCATTCGGCGCGACGACCTGGCCGCACGGCGGGTTCGGCGTGACGATTGTGGAGCCATTTGGATCCACCTATCATAATCCGAAGGACGGCAAGCTCGTATACAGCGGCCCGATCGCGGACATTCATTCGAATGAGCCGATCGGCGCCGGCGTCAGCGGCAGCTTCCGTGAGCTGATGGTGTCGATCCACGACACGGTTCCGCACACAGTCAACGTCATCCAGGCCGGCAATCCTCCGGGGCAGCCGGTTGAAGTGGCGCTGGAAGCGGGTAAGACGGTATCGTTCCAGATGCCGGACAAGATTTTGAATGCACCGAATCAATACCTCAACGGCGGGACGCACACGACCGGCAGCGGATTTAACTTCCGCGCGGAACCGTTTGCGCAACGCCTGTCGAACAATCCGGATACGTCGAAGCTGTTCAGCAGTGCGATCCATGGTGATCCCGATACGCCGTTGTTACGTGCGTATACCGGTGACACGATGGTTTTCCGTCTGCTGCATCAGTTGATGAACGAATCGCACGTGTGGACGATCGCCGGCCATACCTTCCTCACGGAACGGTATGCGGCGGATGCCAATCGGAAGAACTCGATTCACGTCGGGATTGCCGAGCGGTATGACCTCGTGACGAAAGCGGGCGGGTTCCAGGGCATGCCGGGCGACTACATCCACTTCAACGGCCGAACCTCGCACTTCGCCGAAGGTGGATGGGGTATCGTGCGCGTGCTCGACAAGGAAACGACGGACCTGAAGCCGCTGCCGAAGGGAACCAATCCACTCGGGATTCCAGCGACGCCCAGCGGCGTCTGTCCGGCCGATGCGCCGGTGAAGAACTTCAACGTGGTGGCGTTGGATCGCCCGCTGAAGCTTCATCCGAAGGCGCCGGATGTGATCGAAGTCGATTTCGAACGCAAGATCGAGCTGACCGTTCCGGAAGGCAAGATCTTCGCGCTTGAAGAGGAAGCGACGACGGTGGCGGGCAATGTCATGCCGAATCCGCTGACGCTGCGCGCCAACCTCGGCGACTGCATCAAGGTGAGTCTGAAGAACAAGATGAAGGCCAGCCGGGCGTCGTTCTTTGCACCTGGGTTAGCCTTCAATCCAAAAGACAGTCAGGGCCTGAACGTCGGCAACAATGGCGGCGATCAGACCATCGCACCGGGCGAAAGCCGAAACTACACCTACTACGCCCATCCGGCGAACAAGGAGACGACGTCGTTGGTGTGGGACGGCGGCAACATCGTGGTCAATCCTCGTAACGGGTTGTATGGCGCGATCATCGTCGGCCCGAAGGGATCGCAGTACCGTGACCCGGTCACCGGCGCGGATCTCTCGCAAAAGAATGCCTGGAGAGCGGACGTCATCGTCGATGCCAGTTTGCCGGAGAACGTCGGCAAGCGGAACTATCGCGATGTGGCGCTGTTCTTCCAGGACGAGGACAACATCATCGGAACGTCGTTCATGCCCTATGTGCAGAACGTGGCCGGTGTGACCTCGGTCAACTACCGCGCCGAACCGTACAAGTATCGTGAAGAGCAAGGCTGCTCGCTGGGCAAGATTTTCCAGCCCTGCGTCGTGGACAAGCCTGAGGATCCGGCCACGCCTCTGATCGAGGCGCATGCCGGTGATCCGATCCGCATCCACGTGATCGGGGCCAACAGCGAGCAAAACGGGATGTTCGGAGTCGAAGGCCATGAGTGGCCGATCGAACCCTATATGCCGGGTGCCGATATGATCAGCGTAGTGGAGTATGCCGGCTCAGAAGTCCTGGATGTCTTCATTCGCGGCGGGGCGGGTGGACCGTACCGTCAGGCAGGAGACTTCGTATGGTCAAACAACCGGCTGCCCTACGCGCAGTCAGGACAATGGGGCTACCTCCGTGTATTGCCCGCGGGCGATTCACGGATCCAACCGTTGGGCGCAGCCAGCATGGGCGCCAAGCGAGCGGATGCGCAGCCCGAGCCACAGGCCATTCCGACCGCTATGAAGTAGGCGGGTTGGAGATGGTGTAGTGCCTGATGGGGGAGCTGCCTGGAACATGGAGCTCCCCCATCTGCTTTTGAAGTGCCGACAACGAGAGAATGACTGAAAGAAAGGGAGCCGGATCGTGGAACGCAATGAGATGCACAGATGGCGAAAATGGGAGTCGGTGGTCAACGTATTGCTGATCGCCGTCGCACTGTTGACGTTGGCCAGAGTGGCCTGGGGTCTCGATACGCAGGATATCGTGGTCGAATGGACGCCGGAGATGGCAAGAGGCTTGCGCATGCAGCGCATCGCCGAGTGGCAGCCCAAAGTGGTAGTGGTACAGGTGCCGGCTGGTCCCTTTCTGATGGGTAGCCGACAAAAAGGTGGATCTCAACGCATATAAGGCGGAGATGCCGCAACGGTCCGTGGTTCTCGACAGCTACGAGATCGATAAGTACGAGGTGACGGCATTGCACTATTTGAAATTCGTGTTGGAAACGGGCCGCTTGCCGCAACTTGTTGGCGCTACGACGGGGGCAATTTTCAGGACACGATGGCGCACCATCCCGTTATGCACGTGAGCTGGTACGATGCCGATGCCTATTGCCGTTGGGCCGGCAAGCGGCTGCCCACTGAGGCGGAGTGGGAGAAGGCTGCTCGCGGCGAAGATGGGCGAGTCAATCCATGGGGCAATCAAATCGCCGGACTGAGCCGGGCGAATTTTGGCATGGTCGGACTGTCAGGTCCTGTCCCGGGATCGTTCCAGAACGGTTGTTACTCTATCCACCGCCCATTTCCGTCGACCAATATCGAGAGCCGTCAGTTCCGTGTGGCGTCAACCAACAGATTGGCAACGTCGTTCAAGGGTCTTGGATTGTATGACGTGACTATTACATAATGGCGCCGGACCGAATCTAAAGGACCGGAGCAACAGCTATGGCCAGGTCGGGCGCCCTACGTCGGGATCGAGTTTCTAACGCGTCGCCTTGTCCTTGCGCATACTCTCTATGTGAATGTCGCGATGCATCTCGTGATCCACATTCCTTGTCGGCCCGATGAAGAAAGTTCGAGCGCGCTGAGTCTGGCTCGACAGGCGCCGAGCTTCACGATGGAATGGGTCAATGACAAGAAAATGGCGATCGCGATCTTTTCCTCGTTGCCGGCCGGAATCGAAGCGGCGGTCCGGCTGGTTGGCGAAGCGATCCGTCTCCCCGGTGCCTGGGCCAGCATGGATGCCAAGCCGGTCTCGAGCTTGGCCAAGCTCTGGCAGACGGCTGGCCTGTTATCGGGACAGCCTTGAGACCGATGATCCGATTCGGTACTGCCGGGAGAAGTCCGCGCTGTTCAATACGCTCGTCGGGTGCGAAGAACATCGCTGTCCTGTGCCCTGTCAGTTCATCTGTAGACCCTGCATGAGGATGGAACAGGAAGGCACCGAAGTAGTGGCACCCGACCGATTCATCGTCGCCGCAGAATTGGCTGAGATCGAATGGTGTCCTCGGCTCCGTTTCCCATCGGAAACACCGCCGGCCGTCATCATGCCGCGGTCCGTCAAAGCTCGCCTATCATTTCTCTTCTGATGAGTATGGACTATTTCTGGGTTGCGACCGTATCGCTCCATCTCCTTGCCGCCGTCATGTGGATCGGCGGCATGCTGTTTCTTTCGGTGGTTTTTGCTCCGCTCGTGAGAAACGGGAATGTGAATCCCATGTTCCCGGCGGTCTTTCGCGCCGCAGCACAGCGCTTTCGCCCGGTCGTCTGGACTGCCATGGTGGTGCTCGTGATGACGGGGCTCGTGCTTGTCCACCAACGTGGAGTTTCTCTCGCGGATCTGGCTCACTGGCCGAAAGTATTGCAGATCAAGATCGGGCTCGTTGGAGTCCTTTTTATACTGACCTTTGCGCACAGTTTCCTGTCCAGTTCTCGCGTCGGTCAGATCAAGGACCTGTCCGAGAGTACAAGGACCTATGAGTCAACTAGTCCTCCTACAAACCTCTCAACAGCTTCCTCGATTCGCACTGCTTGTCGCGCTCGGAGTGCTCGTGACAGCGGTAGTGTTGGCGCGCTCTTAGCCGGTTCATGATGGTTACATCTGCGAGGCCATACCCTCATACCCTGTATGGATCATCAGTCGCCTGCCAGCTCTGATTAGAGCTTGTGAATTATGCCGAGCATATCTTGCGCGGCAACGCGCTTGAAAATTCTTCCATTGCAACGCAAAATGGCGGGGGGAGAACGCCCTCTTGTTTCTCTCCGCCGACTGATAGAAGATGATTTGCCGCGGCCCGCAACCTTGATACATCCTGAACACGATGAAGCGTGGGGGTGTCCGCAAGCCATTTTTTAAAAAAAGGCGACTCTGAAGGCCATGGGCATCACGAAGCTGGAGCAGAAGACATGAGTCCCGAATACGACCCGCTCGCCAGTGGCTGGTCAGGACTTCAGACACCAGTTGGCTCGCGACGCAGCTTTTTCCGATGGGTGATGGCCGGATTAGCCAGTCTCATCAGCGTGGCACTTGCGATTCCGCTGCTGGGCTATGTGATTTCTCCGGCCTTGAAACGGCGGGCGCGGCCGTGGGTCGATATCGGCAGTGTGGAGGATGTGCCCATTGGCAATCCGAAACAACTTGAACATGTCACGATGATTCAGGACGGATATTTGAAAAGCCGATCCCAGAAGGCGATCTGGGCGGTGAAGCAACCGGACGGGCAGGTCAAGGTTTTTTCTCCGATGTGCACCCATCTGGGCTGCGGATATCGCTGGGATGGCGAAGAGAAGAAATTCAAATGTCCCTGCCATGGAAGCGTGTTCGATATCGAGGGGCAAGTGTTGGCCGGACCTGCGCCACGCCCTCTGGACCCCTTGCCCTCCAAGATCGAGAACGGCCGCCTCCTCGTCGTCTTCAAGGAATTCAAGCCCGGTACTGGGCAACGGTCGAATTGTAGGAGGAGTGAGTGGCGAGAGGCGTTGATCACCCTTGCGATTAGGTGCGATGTGGCTTCACGACTCTATGAATGGCTCGATAGGCGGCTCAATCTCAGGCCGGTCGAACGGACGCTCCTGGACGAACCCATTCCCGGAGGGGCCAGCTGGATTTATGTATTTGGTTCAGTCACGCTGTTCTTGTTTCTCCTTCAAGCCATTACGGGAATGTTTCTCGCCCTGTACTATGCCCCGACACCCGACCATGCTTACGACAGCATTCGCTTCATCGAGACGAAGTAACATTCGGCGCCTTCGTCCGTGGCCTTCACCATTGGGGCGCTTCAGCCATGGTGGTGGCGATCGGGCTGCACATGCTGCAAACCTTCCTCTACGGAGCCTACAAACCGCCCCGGGAAGTGATGTGGATGGTCGGTGTCCTACTGTTCCTGCTGGTGATGACATTCGCCTTTACGGGCTATCTTCTGCCCTGGGATCAGACCGCGTATTGGGCGACGCAGATCGGACTCAATATGGTGGGGACGGTCCCGCTGATCGGCGACTTCATGATGAGGGTCATGCGGGGCGGCGAGACTCTTGGTGCGTTCACCCTGTCACGGTTCTTTGCGATTCATGTGCTTTTTCTCCCGGTATTCTGGTCGCCTGATCGTGTGCATCTCTTTATCCTGCGCCGCGTTGGCCCGGCCGGGCCATGGACCGACGAACGGGCCTCCTTAGGTCGCGAGACATTTTATCCCCGTCAGGTCTACATGGATGCGGTCGTGATCTTCGGCGTGTTTGTGGTCATTGCGAGGCGGCGCTCTCGTTCCTTTTCCGCTGACAGATAAAGCCGATCCCTCCGACACCAGTTTTGTCCCGGTGCCTGAATGGTACTTCCTTTTCTACTATGAGTTGCTGAAATACGTGCATGGTCCGCTTGAGCCGTTCGCGACATGGATTTTCCCGATGCTGGTCATCTTCGTTCTGCTGTCTTGGCCCTTCATTGACCGGAACCCTGCACGGAACCCTATCAGACGGCCCGTTGCACTGGGTTCGGGCGTCGTGTTTCTCGTTGTGGTGTTCTCACTGTTAGGGCTCTCGATCAAGAATCTCTATGCAGTTCCCCGAATTGATCCGGCAGTGGCGAGCGGCAATGCGATTTATGCCCAGTTTGGATGTGCGGGCTGTCACCGGATTCATGGCGCCGGAGGAGCGGTCGCGCCGGATTTGTCCTTCGTCGGAGACGAGAGACCTGATCGGGAATGGCATCTGAAACATCTTAAGGACCCCCAATCAGTATCGCCAGGTTCCTTCATGCCGAAATTTCCATTGACCGACGAACAATTGAACGATCTGACGAGCTACTTGCTCAGCCTGAAGCGAGCGCGCTCCACCGCCATGGCTGATATCCTTTTACGAGCAGATCCTCCTGAGCCCCTCCCATGGCCCGGTCGGCCGGGATCGCTCGATCGAGATCGTGCGATACACCGGATGGTTCCTCAGCCCGCATGAATGGTGGGCCAGGCGGGTGATCACAGCGTGAAACGCGGAACCGCCACATTCGGGTTGGGATGCCTATGAATAAAAAAATCTCCTTTTCGATCTGGTATGTCTTTCTCGCGATTTGTGCCGTCATTCTCGTGCATGATTTCATCGTGGCCTGCAGAAGCTTGAAGAGCTTCCGTACAGCGAATTCAAGACACTCGTCGCGGCCGGCAAAGTGGCGGAAGTCACGGTCACCATCAGAGGCTGACCGGGAAGCTGAAGCCGGAAGAAGAAGCCAAAGAGCAGAAGTTGTTTACGACCGTTCGGGTTGAAGATCCCGATCTGGTCAAGGAGCTCAACGCGCATGACGTCAAGTTTAGCGGCGTGATTGAAAGTACGTTCTTGCGCGATCTCCTCTCCTGGGTCCTTCCGGCGCTGGTCTTCGTCGGCATTTGGTTCTTTATCATTCCGCCGTTTTGGGCAGGGCCAAAGCGGATTCATGACGGTGGGGCAGTCGAAGGCGAAGATCTATGCCGAGAAGGACACAAAGGTCACCTTCGCCGATGTGGCCGGCGTGGACGAGGCGAAGGAAGAACTGCGCGAAGTGATCGAGTTTCTGAAGACGCCGGAAAAGTTCACGCGGCTCGGAGGAAAAATTCCGAAAGGGATCTTACTCGTCGGCCCGCCTGGAACCGGCAAGACGCTCCTGGCCCGCGCCGTGGCAGGAGAGGCCGGGGTGACATTTTTCAGCATCAGCGGGTCCGAGTTCGTGGAAATGTTCGTCGGAGTCGGGGCCGCCCGCGTGCGGGACCTCTTCGAGCAGGCGAAGGTCAAAGCGCCCTGCATCATCTTCATCGACGAACTGGATGCGCTCGGGAAAGCCCGCGGGATGGGACCCATGGCGCATGAAGAGCGTGAGCAGACGCTGAACCAGTTGCTGGTCGAGATGGACGGCTTCGATCCCCGCATCGGCGTCATTCTGATGGCGGCGACCAATCGGCCTGAAATCCTGGATCCCGCACTGTTGCGGGCGGGCCGGTTCGATCGTCAGGTGTTGGTCGATCGCCCGGATAAGATCGGCCGCCTGGCCATCTTGCGCGTCCATGCGAAGCAGGTGACCCTGGGGCCCGATGCGGACCTCGAGGTGATCGCCGGGATGACCCCCGGTTTCTCCGGCGCCGATCTCGCCAATATCATCAATGAAGCGACGCTCTTGGCCGTGCGTCGGGACAAGGAGCAGGTGGGCCTCCCGGAATTGCAGGAAGCGGTGGAGCGGGTTGTCGCCGGGTTGGAGAAGAAGAATCGGGTGCTCAACAAGATGGAGAAGGAGCGGGTCGCCCACCATGAAGTAGGCCACGCATTGGTGGCACTGTCGTTTCCTGGAGCAGACCCGATCCAGAAGATCTCGATCATTCCCCGCGGGATTGCCGCGTTGGGCTATACCCTTCAGCTCCCGACGGAGGATCGTTTCCTGATGACCAAGACGGAATTGGAGAACAAGATTGCCGTCTTTCTCGGAGGGCGGATTGCGGAAGAATTGATTTTCGGCGAGGCCTCCACCGGAGCGCAGAACGACCTGGTCAAGGCGACAGACATTGCCAAGAGCATGGTCAAGTCCTACGGGATGAGCGAGAAGCTGGGCACCATCACGCTCGATCGTGAACGCCAGCCCATTCATGATGCAGATCCAGGCGCCTCAGGAGAAAGGCGACTACTCGGAGGAGACCGCCCGCGAAATCGACTGCGAAGTGCGCCGTATCATCGATGAGCAATATGAGCGCGTGAAACGGCTGTTGGCGGAACGAAAGGCCTCGCTTCTCGAAGGAGCGAAGAAGTTGCTCGATCAAGAGGTGATCAGCGGCGGCGAACCTCAAAGCCATCATGGACAAGTAGCTGAGGCCGTGTATGCGGCGAGTATCGGACAAGGTGGCGTCACGATCGTCCGACTGTGATTGTGGAGCGTGGACTATCCAGCACCTACCGGATCTTGACGTGCGTTGGCAGCAGCTGCGGTGGCCCCGGTCGCGCTGAGTTGACCTGCAACGCCAGCGCATATCACCGCCATGGATACGGGCGGAGCCGTGGTGCTTATACCGAATCGTGATGCAACTTCGCCAAGCAGGGCGGCAGGTGTCGATCGAAGGATTGCGTGCGGAATTCGCGGAGCTGCTTCAGATGGTGTCTGCCAATTGGGATCGGCATCGAGGCGTCCGGCGGACGAGGCCGGGGGGTTAGGCAGCTGAATCGATGCGCTGATGGAACGGGCCCAGCAGGCCGTGAGGGCGCTGGAATTTATCGGCGAGAACACGGTCGGTGTCTGGCAGTCGCTGAAGAGGCCGTCACGCATATCGTTGGCGGGCACTGCTCAGAAGTCTCGAACTGGACGGATTCCATGCGCTGCCCATCACGGGATTACTCGTCTTTCTGATCGGGGTGGTGATTTCCTATCAGGGGGCGGAGCAGTTGCGGAAGTTCGGCACCAATATTTTCGTGGTGGATTTGGTCGGGATCTCGTTTTGCGCGAGATCTCTCCGCTGATCGTGGCCATTCTGATTGCCGGTCGCTCCGGGTCGGCCTATGCGGCGGAGATCGGGACGATGAAAGTCACGGAGGAACTGGACGCGGTTCAAACGTTGGGCCTCTCGCCGATCCAGTTGCTCGTGTTGCCTCGGGTCTTTGCGCTGATCCTTGCGTTGCCATTGCTCACGGTGTATGCGGACGGACTAGGCGTGTTCGGCGGGATGTTGATCGCCTCGAATCAACTCAATGTCAGTTTCACGGAGTTCGTCGCCCGCTTCGAAGAGGCCGTCGCGTTGCGGCACTTTCTGATCGGACTCGGCAAGGCGCCATTCTTTGCGATCATCATCGCGCTGGTGGGTGTTATACCAGGGGTTTCAGATTCGAGGGGGCGTGGACGACGTGGGGCGGCACACGACCACCAGTGTGGTGGAAAGTATCTTCTTGGTCATTGTGTTCGATGCGTGGTGCAGCATTCTGCTCAGTTGGTGGGATTTATGAGATGTTGCTAGGCCATGACGCGCAGCTAGCAGGATAATGCCGGCTCGTCAGAGACGATCATCGAAGTGAGTCATGTCTCTACCCGGTTTGGTGATGCCGTCGTGCACAAGGATGTGAGTCTGACGGTGCACCGAGGTGAGGTGTTCGCCATTGCCGGCGGAAACGGGTGCGGCAAGTCTACCCTGATGCGGGAAATTATCGGACTGCAGGAACCGACTTCGGGAGCTATTCGACTCTTCGGGGTGGATAGCCGGCAGCTGCGTGAGGGACATCTTCTAGAGGTCCATCGACGGTTCGGTGTGATGTTTCAACAAGGCGCATTGTTCAGCTCGCTCACGCTCGCAGAGAATGTGGCGGCGCCGCTGAAGGAGCACACCAGGCTGAACCCCGAGGTAATTCATGACATTGTCGCGCTGAAAATAGCTTCGGTGGGGTTGCCGACGAGACAGCGCTGCAAAATATCCCAACGAACTCAGCGGCGGCATGCGGAGGCGGGCTGCGCTTGCGCGGGCCATCGTGATGGACCCGGAACTGTTGTTTCTGGATGAACCGACCGCCGGGTTGGACCCGATCATTGCGGCGGGGTTCGACGAGCTGGTCCAGCAGCTCAAAGCGCTGCTGGGACTCACGGTGGTCATGGTCACTCATGATCTCGATTCCCTGTGGCGGATTGCAGACCGTGTGGCGGTATTGGGCAACGGAACGGTCTTTGGCATCGGCACGATGCGAGAGTTGTCGGGCTCGAATGATCCCCTGATTCACGAGTACTTCCATGGACCGCGGGGCAGGGCGGCAGAAGACTCGAGCACGGATAGAGCACGATGGAACCCAAAGTCAATTACGTCGTCGTCGGGGCATTTGTCGTGCTGCTGGCTGCGGCCGTGCTTGGCGTCGTTCTCTGGCTTGGGAAATCCGATTACCGCGGTGTCTATGACCGGTACTATGCCTACATGTGCGAATCTGTCACCGGCTTGAGTGTCAACTCTGCGGTGAAATACCGCGGAGTCGACGTCGGACGCGTGAAGGATATCGTGTTAAGTCCGGAGAATCCGGAAGAGGTCCGGCTGACCCTCGACATCCTGCATGGTACGCCGATCAAAACGGATACCGTGGCGGTGCTCGAAACGCAGGGATTGACTGGACTGGCCACGCTCGATCTGACCGGAGGCAGCCGGGATGCGCCAATTCTGGAGGCTACTGCGGACCAGGAATACCCGGTCATCAAGACCGGGCCATCGTTGTTTTTCCGACTCGATACGGCGGTCTCCCGCCTGCTCGAGGATCAGGGATTGACCAAGCTGCTGATCAACTTGAACCAGCTCAGCCAGCAGGCGACAGCCGTCGTCGATGAAGACAACCGGGCGGCGCTCCGACGGATCCTGAAGGATCTCTCAGAAGTGACGCAAACACTGGCGGCACGTCACAAGCAGGTCGATAAGGGGCTTCTGAGCGCCTCGCAGTCGGCTGAGAATCTTGCCAAGATGACCGAGATGATGAACAAACAGATGCCGATGCTGCTGGAGCGCGTGAACAAGAGTGCCGCGGCTTTTCAGGTGATGACGGAAGAGTTGGCGAGAACCGGCAAGGCGGTGAATGCTCTCGTGCAGGAGACGAAGCCCGATCTCCAAGAGTTTTCGCGCAACACATTGGTGGAGACGGGCCTGCTTGTCACCGAACTGCGGCAGTTGACGGGGACATTGAATCGCCTCGCACAGGATCTTGAACGGGAGCCGAACGCTCTGGTGCTTGGGCGGACGCCTCGACCGAGGGGGCCTGGCGAATGACGGAGGAGTTCATGCCGAGCCGAATAGTCAGGATGAGTGTCGTGAGCCTCGTGTTGGCCGGATGCGTCATGCCACGGACGACAGAAGGGCCGCTCCATACTTATCTGTTAAGCCCTGAGAAAGGGGCGTGGAGTACGCAGCCATCCGCGAACAAGCATGAGGCGCAAGGGGTATTGCTCCTCAGTGCACCGCAGGCTGAGGCGGGGTTCGACACGCCACGTATGGTCTATCTCACCCGGGCGCACGAAATCGGTTACTATGCGACCAATCAATGGGCCGAAACTCCGGTCCGTATGATCGGGACGTTGTTGGTGCAGTCCTTGGAGAAAAGCGGCCTTTGGCGGGTTGTGGTCCCCATGCCGAGCTCGGTCCGCGCCGATCATCGTCTCGATACGCAAGGATTGGTGCTCCAGCAGGAATTCTTGCAGCGTCCGAGCCAAGTCCGCGTGGGCTTCCGTCTGCAACTCGTTGAGCTCCGGGATCAAGTTGTCGTCGGGACTCGCCGGTTTGAGGCCGTTGAAAATGCACCAACCGACGATGCGTACGGCGGGGTGCTCGCGGCCAATCGGGCCGTGGCCACCTTGTTGGACCAGGTAGCGGACTGGGTGACCTCGTGCATGAGGGCAGGCTCACCAGGTCATTGCTGAAAGGGACGGATGTGATGAAGTCGTCCTTCAAAACCGGCCTCAGCTTCGGCCTGACCTCCGGCGTCATTACAACTTTAGGGCTGATGGTCGGACTCCATGCGGGCACGCATTCACGAACCGTCGTGCTGAGTGGAATCGTCACCATCGCTGTCGCCGATGCTCTGTCGGATGCAATGGGGATCCATCTCTCAGAAGAATCGAAGAATGGCGGATCGACGATCCACATCTGGGAGTCTACCGTTGCAACGTTCGTCGGCAAACTTTTTATCGCCTTGAGCTTCGTCGTGCCGGTACTTCTGGCGCCACTTCCCACTGCAGTCCTGGTTAGCGTCCTGTGGGGCCTTTCGCTGTTAGCGCTCCTCAGTTTTGTTCTCGCGCGGGCGCAACGGATTGCGCCCTGGAAAGTGATTGGCGAACACCTGGTGATCGCGCTGTGCGTCGTGACGGTCTCCCATTACGTCGGCGATTGGATTCAAGCGTGGAAGTGGTAAACCGATGAGGACCTCTTATGGATGACGACACGATGACGACCCGTGAAGAGTCTGTTCTTCGGCAAACCTACGATCATCTGCTGACTCTCTGGACAGCCGGCGTACGTGATTACCATACGATGCTATCTGACTATTTGACTGCGAACTCCATCTTTGTCGCCGTGATCGGACTGCTCGTGTCGCGCGAGTCGCTGGCCCTCCCCCACACAATCTTGGTCGTTCTGCTGAGCATATTCGGACTGCTTCTCTGTCTTCAGATGGCCATCGTCCTCGGCCGGTTCGCCGGTCAGAACGCGCTCTGGGAGTGGCAGTTGAGAGGAATCGAACAGGGGCCGGTTTGGAAAGAACCGAAGCTGATCACCGGTCTCTATCTGCTTCATGAAACGAGACGACCGATTCAAGATCCGCGAAACGAGCCGCCGGTGTTCATGCCTAACTGGGCCTTCCGCCAGCATCGGCAGTGGTGGGCGCATCGCGCCGTGAGCTTTCCTTGGTTCTTCGGTTCCGTCTATAGCCTCTTCCTGCTTTGGGCATCGACCCAATTGGTTCGCCAACTGACGAGCACATCGTGAAGGGGACGACAACTGCTCAAGCGATGGCCTGGACTTTGGCGAGAATGTGCATCGTTGTGATCATCTTGGCCTGCGGTGCGCGGGGCTGGGCAGAAGCGACCGATGGCGGGCAGGGCAATGTGGATAGGGGAAAGAAGATTTTCACCAAGTACTGCATCGGTTGCCATGGAACCGCAGGCCGAGGAGACGGCTACCGCTTGTTGGGACCGAGTCCGGCTGACCTCACGACACCGGAGATGAAAAGCGAATCCGATGCCGAGCTGCTGAAAACCATTCATGAGGGGAAACCCAACATGCCCGCCTGGAAAGCCCGCCTGTCGAAAAAAGATACTCGTGATGTGTTGGCTTATATCCGCAATCTCATCGAAGAAAAATGAAATGGATTGCCTCGAGCAACGACTATTATCTTCGAATCAAAGAGCCCTCTAGCTTCCCACTCTGTAGCATCTTGCGCCAGCTCCGAGGTAACGACTGGCGCGTTTCTCGCCAAGCAAGAAGGCTCCTCTCTCCTTACCTCGTCTAACCACTTGTTAACTCGGCGGTTTCCTATTGTTTGACCAAAACAAGTATGCGGCACACTGCTCGCAGATATGCAGAAGAGTACTTCATCTCGTAATGAGAACCAAATGTTTTACGTCAAGGCTTCCATCGCAGGTGTTGCGCTCGGCCTTTTCCTAATGGCGCCGGTTCACTCATCAGGAGGCGCGGAACTGGCGAAAGGGAAAAGTATCTACATGGAGGTCTGCAAGGCCTGCCATGGCCTGGACGGAACAGGCTCAGAGACCATGAGGCTCCATCCTCCTGCGGCAGATCTGACCAGTGCGGGCGTGCAGGAGAAATTGGACGCTGGGCTCTTCAAAGCGATTCATGATGGACGCAAGAACACCGCGATGGGTGCCTGGAAATACACACTGTCCGACGAAGAGATTCACGACGTAATCGCGTACGTCCGCACTTTGGGCGGAGGAGCGGCTGCTCTTCCGAAGCCGTAACGAAGAAGTGCGCAGCACAATGTTTCAACACCAGAGAGGTGCCCCCATGACGTGTAATGTCGGCGGAACTGAACGGCCGATTCGGATCCTTCTCGGGATCGGGTTGTTAGGGTTGGGCGCGTTTGCCGGCTTGCCGGTGGTCTACACGGCGGCAGCGTTGGTCTTCGGCACGATTGCCCTCGTGACCGGTGCGATCGGGTACTGTCCGCTGTGGATGCTCTTCGGCATCAACACTTGTCCCGCCGGGACGTCGCGAAAACCATAGACCGGTGGCAGGAACATGACCATATGTAGGCCTGTGGTCGAGAAGGTAAGAACATGAAACGAGTGCTCTGCCGTTGTCTCCTCGCCGCCGGACTCTGGTGGGCTCCGGCACAGCAGGTAGAGACCGCGCAGTTCGAGACTCCGGTTGAGAATCCAGACGATCGTGCCGAAATCGATGCCGTGTTCACACCACCCTCTCCGGAGACAATTCCTGCAGGCCAGCGTGGCGAACAGATCCGAATGGGCTATGAAATCGTCGTACGCACACAGCAGTACGCCAAGCGTTATGTCGGAAATAAATTGAATTGCACCAATTGCCATCTCGACGGAGGCCTGAATCCCAATGCGGCATCGTTTGTCGGCCTGAGCGTCCAATATCCGGAGTATCGTGCCAGAGTGGACCGCACCATGACGCTGGCCGACCGTATCAACGAATGTTTCGAGCGCAGCCTGAATGGAAAGGCGCTCCCTCCGGACAGTTCGAAATTACAGGCCGTGGTTTCCTATATCGAGTGGCTCTCACAACATGTGCCGCGCGGAAGCAAGGTTGCTTGGCGCGGCATCCCGCGGATCCGTCCGATCCGGCCGCCTGATCCGGCAATCGGAAAGGCCGTGTTCGCCAAGAAATGTTCGTTTTGTCACGGAACAGATGGACAGGGGACCATGGCCGCACCGCCGCTGTGGGGACCGAACTCCTACAGCATTGCGGCCGAGATGGCTAGGGTCAGCGTCGCGGCGTCCTTCATCAAGGGCAACATGCCTCGGGGGTGGGGCTGGACAGTCACCGACGAGGAGGCCTTCGACGTCGCGGCGTATATCAACAGCCAGCCGCGCCCCGATGTTTCCGGGAAACAGTTTGACTGGCCGAAGGGCGGGAAGCCGGATGATTTACCCTATTAGCATCCGCCGTGCCTTGGCGTCCAAATGCATAGAAGGGGGATCATGAAGCTCTCAGTCTCGTATCATGGCGGTACGCGCTATGACATCGTCAGTGGAAAACATCGAATTGTGACCGATCAACCGGTCGCTGACGGCGGCCAGGACGCCGGTCTCAGTCCGGTCGAACTGTTCGTCGGGGCTGTTGCGAGTTGTGTCGGGTATTTTGTCGGGCAATTCTGCGCACGGCATGAAATACCCCGGGAGGGATTGAGTGTGGAAGCGGACTGGACCATGGCCGAGAATCCGCATCGCGTGGGCCACGTCGATCTCGCCATTCATCTGCCTCATCGCCTCACACCGGAATTGAAAGACAGACTCCTGAAAGTCGCGCATGGCTGCACGGTCCATCAATCGCTGACAATGGCGCCGGGTGTCACAATCAAGTTAAACCCACACAACAATCCCGTGACGAATCAGCCATGAAGGACCACGGCGAGAGTGGCGACATGAACGTGAGAAGGGCGATGGCTGTTGGAAGTGCGGTGATCATCCTCGCCGGGCTAATGTCTTTTCCCCGCCTCTTGTTCGGAAGCGATCAGTCCCAGACAAAAGAATTGATCCAACAGATCTGCGTCCAATGTCATCGCCTGGAAGGGCAAGCCGACTCCCGATTCAATCTGCGCGGGCCCGATCTCATCTGGGCCGGTAGCAAGTACCAGCGTCCCTGGTTGATCCGCTGGCTGACCGGCAAGGAAGCGCCGATGTATGCGAAAGGCTACCGGTGGGATCTCAGCGAAGGGCCGGTCAAGCATCCGGTCGTTACGGAGGCTGAGGCGAATGCCATCGCCGACTACTTCGAGAAAAACAATAAAGATCCGCGCGTGAAAGTCGGCGCATTCGACGTCTCGAAGGTGAGCAAGTTCGAGGTGACCTTCGGCGGCATGGCCTATAAGGCGCATGCCTGTCTCGGCTGCCATACGATCGAAGAAAACGGCAAGCTCATCGGCGGTCCCCAGAGCACCGCACTCCAGAATGCCGGTCAACGCTACAACATGGACTGGCTGTACCGCTTCGGGCAGAATCCGCAGGACTTCATCATCCATACCGGGGAATTTCTCGCTGACGCGACAGACCCGCAATTGCGGGCGGTGATCGGATACCTTGCCGCGCAGGGGGTGAATGATTTCAAGTACTACGAGCCCTGGACGAGTCAGGAGTTTGTCAATGCCAGCGCCGATCGTGGGAAGGTCATCTACAAAGAATACTGCGCGCAGTGCCACGGATTCACCGGCAAGGGCGATGGGCCCGCCGCCTCGGGGTTGCAACCGAAACCGGCCATTCATGCCAACATCCTGTTCGAGAAATTGCCGATCGACTATCTCTATAACGTCATCAATCATGGCGGGGCGGCGATGGGAAAGTCGCCGAGCATGCCCTATTGGAATCTGACGATCGGTCAGCAGGGTGTCGCCGATGTGATGGCCTACTTGAAAGTGACTTTCAAGGGGGTATCGGACATGGCAGCTGTTCCAGGCAGTGGAGAGGGCGGAGCCTGCGTGCAACCGCGAAAGACAGCGAAGGCCCCCGACGAATTCCTGGCCAAGACGAATCCGCTTCCGGCTTCAGCCGAGACGATTCAGACGGGGAAAACGCTGTTCCTGAAGACCGCGCAGCCGGTGGCCTGTGCGATGTGCCACGGAGAACGGGGTGACGGGAAGGGATTCATGGGCGCGGCATTAGTGCCGCCGCCGAGAAATTTTACGTGTGGCCCGATGATGAGGGAGCTTCCGGATGGTCAGCTCTTCTGGATCATCAAGAATGGTTCGACCGGAACGGGCATGATGTCCTTCGCCGGCTTGCCCGATGATCAAGTCTGGCAGTTGATCGCCTACATCCGGTCGCTCGCAAAATAGGTTCTCAATGTTGGCGCTCGCAAACCTGGGGCCTGATCGCGGACGACCAATCGCTTCATAGAGGAGTCGATCATGGCAACGATCATCATTTCCGGCAGCCACGGCACGGACGATCCCACTATGGCGACGTTGCCGTTCATGGCGGCGAAGACAGCCAAAGAAGAGGGGCACGATGTTGTTTTGTGGTTATGGAACGAGGCTGTAACGCTCGGCCGCAAGGGCGCGGCAGATCATGTTCATGGTGTGAATTTGACTCCATTGAAAGATTTGCTCGCTGCCGTGCAGGCGGCCGGCGTGCCGATTTGGGTCTGTGGCGCCTGTGCGGTGGCGAGACAGATCAGCGGTACGGACCTTGTCGCCGGTGCGTCCATCAGGGGTATGCCGGATTACATCAAAGCCGTAGTCGAGCGGGAGAAGAGTATCGCCTTTTAATCATGAAGGAGAGAGGTCTCCATGCGCGATACGGTTGTGCTAGTCCTGTGCTGGTTCATCAGTGGAGTAGTGGTGTCGTTGTCCGGAGCTGCGGAGCAACACATGATGCAGCCGCGGGTACCGGCCGACAAGCTGGCGGAAGCCAGAGCTCTTACCAGCCCGTTCTCAGACTCGCCTGAGATGCTTGCCAAGGGGAAAGCGCTCTACGAGGGCAAGGGAACCTGCGTCAATTGTCACGGACAGAGCGGTGCAGGCGATGGTCCGGTCTCCGCATCGTTGAATCCTGCCCCTCAGAATTTTCACCAGCATGGATTTTGGCGTCATCGTACGGAAGGGGAGATCTTCTGGGTGATCAAGTATGGTTCGCCGGGGACCTCCATGATCGGATTCGGCGACCAACTGAAGGACGAAGAGATCTGGGCGATCATCCAATACGAACGCAGCTTTTCCGGCGGCCATGGCGGGATGGGGCCTCGGCATGGCAGGGATGACATGGGTTCCGGAGGCAATGGATGCTGCGCCGGTCAAGACCTTCATCCGTAAATTGCACGCGCCACTGTTGCCTTTTGCGTCAGACCGCTCACCCCGTCAGGCCTGGAATGCCCCATGGCTATCATTCGCTCCCTGAAGCATTTTAAGAATACCCTTTCAAATCGCAGCAAATTGTTGGGCTTTCTATCATGCGCCTATGGCATGAACCTCGCTTTTCTATAAATAGGAACAGAAACCACTTCATCATGGGAGGGATAGCCATGGACAATCAAAAAGCCACATGTTCAGCACAAACGGTATTATTCGCCTTTCTTGGCGGAGCCATCGCTGGTGCGATCGCCGGCATTCTTTTCGCCCCAAAGTCAGGAGAGGAAACACGACGCGAGTTGAAGGGGTATGCCAGGAAGGCGGAGGAAGAGCTGATCGAGAAGGCCAAGGAAGCGCGGGCTGCGCTCGACGATGTCATTGAACGGGGGAAACACTTTGTGACGGAAAAACGGGCCGATGTCGAGGCTGCGGTAAAAGCGGGCAAGGAAGCCATGAAAGAAAAAATGGAGAAGTGCTGTACCTGATGGGCTACGGGAGGGGTGTACGACATGCTTCCACGTGAAGATATTCGCAAGAAGCTCTTGGCTCAACGGCGCGACTTGTTTCGTCAGGCTGCCCAGACGGAAGAGGAACTGCTTTGGCTCGAAAGCGATATTGAAAGCGAAGTGGAGGAGCGGGGGCAGGAGGAGACCATGGTTCGGCTGCTTGATCGTCTAGATGGGCGAGCGAAGGCCGAGATCGAGGCGATCGACCGGGCGCTCTTTAAGCTGGGGTCAGAACAGTACGGCCGATGTGAGCAATGCAACAAGGCCATCCCCCAGTCCAGGCTGGAGGCACTCCCTGCGGCGGCCATGTGTATGGCTTGCGCACAGGCAGAGGAGGCTCGTGCGGCGCTGAGGAAATAGCCGATGCGAACGGTCCGCTTTCATGGTTGCGGGGGACAGGGCGCCAAGACCGCCAGCCGGATTCTTGGGACCGCCGCCTTTCTCGAGGGATATCAAGTGCGGGACTCGCCGATTTAGGGGCCGAACGGCGCGGCGCTCCAGTTGCGGCATTCACCGATGACGGACCCATTCGGGAACGAGGACTGATCTTTAGTCCGGCTTTGGGGTCGTGGCCGATGACACCTTGTTCGACGATCCCTCAGCCCACGTGCTCGAGGGAATGCGAGACGCTACGGCCGTGTTTGTCAATTCGAGGTCTCTTTGCAGGGACGGTTATTTGTGCGGTGGTATTAGCCGGTTGCCCAGAGCTGGAACATCGCCACGGTGAAAAGCGCTCCAATCACAACCTCATATCCGATACCAGACATCCCATTCCTCTCTCATCAGCAGGCGGAAAAGAACATCGCGCAGTGATGTTGCAACACTTGGAAACGATACAGGTAATCATGAACGCGTTGGTTGAAGAGGACTACGAGTTGGCGAAAGGTCTTACCGAATTGCATCTGGGCTTTTTTATACATCGGCAGGCAATGGCCACTCAGCAACCGGGGAATTTCCCGCCTGCCTATCATGACTTGGCTACGGCACATCATGAAGCGGCTGAGGAGTTGGCGCGCATTATTCCTACAAAAGACATCAAGCAGATCTTGCCACGCTTTAATAACGTCCTGAAGGCCTGCGTAGCCTGTCATCTCAAGTACAAAGTCATGGAGCATTCATAACATCATCGTGGAGGGCGTCATGAGCGCGCAGAACACCATCAGCGTATTTTTCGAGAAGGACCACGATCGACTCGACGCCTTGTTTCAATCATTTCAAACATTGAAACGGCATGACGTCGCGAAAGCACAGGAGGCATTCAAGGAATTTAAGTTGGGTCTGCAGCGGCATATTGTGTGGGAAGAGGACCTCCTGTTCCCTCTCTGGGAAGAGAAAACCGGCATGTGTGATGGTGGGCCGACCTTTGTCATGCGAAACGAACATCGACAGATCGGGGAGCAGCTGGAGTCTATTCACCACAAAGTAGTCGAGCAGAATCCGGAGAGCGATCAAGAAGAGCAGGCGTTGTTGAAGCTGCTCGGCTCCCACAACCTCAAAGAAGAACGGGTGCTGTATCCATCCATAGATCAGGTCACAACACCGGAAGAGTGTGAGGACATCTTTCAGAAAATGAAAGAGATTCCGGAAGACCGCTATCGCGTCTGCTGCGACTCACATCAGCCATAGCGCTGCCGCAGCTTAAGTCTCTGCACCTGGATCATGATGCTGAACCGTGTTCGAGGGTGTGCTCAATGGTGGCTCTGGATCCCGCTGATCTTGATGGCTGGCTGTACCGGTATGTGGTGCTGGAAATAGCCGGAGGGTACGCATTAAGGGAACCCTGTCCATGAAGCATATGTTCATCGCTTTCGCTCTCCTCGCGTTTTGTGTTGAATCCGCCGCGGACTTCACCAACAACCTCGCGCAGGCCGGCGATGCCGGTTTGCAAGGCATCACGAAAAGCAGCACCCGTGATATGAGCCCGAAGCCTTCAACAGGGGATAGCACACGAGGCGAAGGATTGTACAAGGCCAGTTGCGTTGTCTGCCATGGCCCGCGGGCGGTGGGTGGCGTCGGTCCTCGACTGGCGGGCAATCCCGTCCTGTCGAACGATCAGGCATTCTGGAAGATCGTCTACGAGGGACGACATGTCATGCCGCCTTTGAAGGGTGTCGTCACCGAGCAGCAGATGGCCGACATCCGAGCCTGGTTAAAAGCCTTGCCGTAAAGTCGCGCCGAGCTCTCGCATCCGGGTTCCCGCCCAGGGCTGTCAGCGGGCTCAACAGAATGCACTAACTCACCGTGTCGAACGGGGCCATCATTCTGATGTACGAGAGCACGTCGAGCGTCTGCTCATCGGAGAGTTTGCCGCGGAAGCTGTGCATCGGGGTAAACAGCGCGCCGTTGGTGATCGTGACGAGCAACTCCCAATCCGTTTTCGCTCGGGAGGCCTGCGATTGAAGGTTGGTGGGCCGGACGATGAGATCTTGGCTCTCCGGGCCCTTCCCGTCCAAGTTGCTCCCATGACAACGGAGACAATGTTGTTCATAGATGGCTTGCCCGGTCTTGGGATTCCCGCGCATGGTCTGAGCGGACACTACCGACGTGGTCGCAACGATGAGGATGATGGCGCCGACGACGACAGGTTGCATGTTCGATTCCTTTCTCCGTTAGGAGGGCAGGATGAGTGTTTGATGTTCCATGTTGAACCTAGGCCCCAGAACGCGTCAAGGTAGCGTTTTGCGGCAGTGTGAGTATCCAGTGGGGAGGATGCGTCACATCCATCGTTTGCCTGGATGATCATGAATAGAAAAGACCCATTTGGAGTCGCTGTCATGCTGGTGGGAATGCTGTTTTTCAGCCAGGGCCATCATCCGACTCCTTCAGCGGCGGCTGTTGAGATTGCGCCTGGGGCAGTTGCAGAGGCTGACCAGGAGGTTGTGAAGGAACTCGTGGGGGCATTCGATCGGGCCGAAGCCGCCGTGCAACGCGCCGATCTCGATGCGCTCATGTTGTTCTATGAGAAAGGATACAACTATCATGGCCTGAAGCTATCGGATGTTCGGCGCGTGTGGGCCGAGGTGTTCAGCCACTATGGGCAGGTGAGATCGAAGCATGTATTCACCGAACTCAAAGTGGTCCAAACCGGTTCTGTAAGGAAAGCCTATGCGACCTGCACAGGCGGGCTGTACGGAACAGAAAAAGAGTCAGGAAAACCGATCACGATCGATAGCTGGGTAGGCGAGGTGCATTTCCTCGTCAAAGACAAGGAAGCGTGGAAATTTCTAGGTAATGTGGGGGGAGCGTTTCCTGCGGTTCCACCAACCAGCGCTCCTCACCACCCGTTGTTCTGAGGGTTGGGCTACCGAATGACGAGTACCGAGCAGGGGGCTCGGTGCACGATCGCATGCGAGACGCTCCCAAGGAGAAAACGATCGAGCCCTTTTCGTCCGTGAGAGCCGACGACCACGAGATCAAAATCTTTGGCGGCTTCTGTCACCACGGGAGCCGGCTCGCCTTTCAATACACGGCTCGATGACGTGAACACCGACTGCGGCAGCGACTCCGCGCAGGCTTTGACGTTGTTTTCGGCCTGCCTGACCAGTTCATCCGACCAGGCCTCAAACCCCACACCACCTACCAGAGAAGAAGAGGACTCAAGCATCTGGATCACCGGGACGGCGGTCAGCACCGTCGCCTCGACCGGCGTACGAAAGGGGTGGCGGGTTAGCCAGTCGCAAATATGCTGACCATCTTCCCGGCCTTCTACGGAGATCAGGAGTCTCCGGACCGGCTTGCTCTTGCCTTTGACGATCAGTGTCGGCTGCGTCGCGTGGAGGAGGACTTGATGGGAGACGCTCTTCAAGACAAGTTCCGCCATCCGGGAATGGTCGTGTGTGCCGACGACGATGAGGTCAGCTGTCATCGAGGCGGCGGCGTCGAGCAAAAAGCGAGCTGGTTTACGATATTCGCAGAGCTGGCGTGGTTTTGGCGCATCACTGGGAAGCATCGTCGCGGCTCGCTCCAGGGACTCGCAGCCGGCATCGAACATGGCCTTTCGGAAGATGTCGTAACCTTGCAGGTTTGCCGCTTCGGCGACGATAGGATACTCAAAGAACCCGAGGTCGACGCCATGCACCAGCGTCACCTCGGTCGGCCGATAGAGCAGGCCGAGTTGCTCGACCGCGGCAAAAGCCTCTTCCGACCAATCGACTCCGATGACCGCCTTCATTGTCTCACCTCTGATATCTCCGCCCTGATCTGACGGGCCGAGACTCTGTACAGCAGACCATAGTGTGGCAGCGCCCAGCATCGGCGGTCTCGAGTCATACGATCACGAACGTTCATGGAACGCTCCCCCAGTCCTCTTATGTCGTCCGAAACACCTGCGCGCGCTCACGTTGCCTCTGTTGTGCAGCACGAAGATAGGCGAGCACCTGTGCATCATCGACTTGCGCGAAGTTCTGGTAATAATTGCCGACTGCAATGAAGGGCTCCGGTGTGGCGAGCACGATCAATTCATCGACCGTGCTTCGCACGCGCGCAACACTCTCGACCGGCGCGACAGGAATTGCGGCGACGACGCGTCGAGGAGACAATTCCATGACGGCCTCGATCGTCGCCAAGAAGGTGGCGCCGGTCGCAATTCCATCGTCCACAAGAATCACCGTCCGGTCCGTCAACGTTGGCAGGGGGAGGCCGTTTCGATAGAGCGCTTGGCGGCGGGTAATTTCACGTCGCTCATCGGCGATGAACCCCTCCAGCTCGTCGTGTGAAAGATGGAAAGCTTCGATGGCGTCGGGATTGAGGTAGATCGCGCCCGTCTCGCTCAAGGCGCCGATGGCATATTCGGGATTTTCCGGCGTCCTGATTTTTCTCGTGATGAACAGGTCCAGGGGCAGGTGCAACGCCAGGCTCAGTTCGTATCCAACCGCAACTCCGCCCCGAGGCAAGGCAAGAAGAAGCGCACTCGGATCGTCTCGATAAGATGTAAGCTTGCTTGCCAATACACGTCCGGCTTCGGCCCGATCACGAAAGACCATGAAATCGCCTCACGATAAGGTTGGATAGGGATCTGTTCGGATTACATCGTCCCTCCCGAGACGCCGACACCGATCAGGAAAATGGCCATTAGTGTCAAGGAGGCGATCAACCACCACAAGTGAGAGTGATGTCTGTGTGAGCCGGCCTGCCAATGGAGATTCCACGGGATGTCCAGATAGTACGGATGTCGGAACATGACGCCCTCCTTCCGCTCGACCATCAGGCCGCCTTCACCTCAATCGCCCTCGTCTTGGCTTTCTTCGACTTCGGTAAAGTACGCCATCCTTGTACTCATCCGCTACCTTGGTCCGGCCTGCGTCTTCGGGAAGCAAGAAGCTGCGCATAAAACTACCCTAGGAGTTGCTGAGACGCCCGACAAGTGACACTCCTTACTCCGGATGTTGTGCATCGACAATGCCAGAATCCCAGGCAGGGATGTCCAGAGGATCTGCTCGAAAATGCCATGGGTTAGGTGACTGGCGGATTTCAGGCTCAGGAGTCGAGAAAGAAGATTGTGGCGTTAGGGGACAAGGAGCCCTACCGGCTGTCGCCTCTTTCAACATATCAATTGCCCTTTTCAGCCCATTGACGATTCGAGAGAAGAGAAGAACAGGAAGCAAATTCATGAGTCGCGCGACACACAGTGCCGTGGCAGCACGCTACAGCAGGCTTATGAGTGCTGTAGCAGATCAGAACAACATACAGCGAATACAGCGGGAGAGGGAGGCCGGTCAGGTGACTCATTGGTCCATGATGGAGCATGCATTTCCCTAATCTGGTGGCTGTCTTGGTGAGTTTCGAGCCGGGTGTATTGAAGGCTCTGCGCTCATCTGGTGATGCAAAGGCATCAGCGTTGCAACTCACTCATATCGACGGATGCGAAGCGAATGGTGGCCGGACTATGAGCAGCCCCCGCCGGAGGGGGACGTTCCGATATCTAACCATAGGAGGGGTGCTATGAGACGTTTGGTGAATGCATGGGCGATCGTTCCAATGGCGGTGGGTGCGGTTGTGCTGGCGGGTCTGGGGGTCGTGGTGTCCTCGACTGTTCAAGCCGAGGATGAGATGAAAGTCGAGATCACCATTACCGACCGTGGATATAATGTGAAGGGGCATACGACACCCGGTGCGTTGACGAAGGTCGTGGTGCGAAACGAAGGCGTGACGACACACGGGATCACCTCTCCGATGTTCAAGGAGGGGGTCGTGAAGAAGGAAGGCGCCGGCGTGGAGATCCGAGGTGAGAAGGGCAAGGGCAAGGGATATACAGCCTATCACCTGGAGCCGGGACAGACTATGACCTTGTCCTTCAAGAAGGAATCCCGTTCAGATCCCGCGACAGGCATCAGCGAAACGACGCAGGTTCCCTTCTGGTGTGATATCCATACTCACATGAGGGGAGAATTTCTGGTGGTTGAAACGAAAGGAGAAGTGGGCGGAGGCTGATTCATTCGTCGGATGAGCATGACTGAAACGGACGGGTCGCGCGTTCTGAGGCGCACGGCCCGTCTTGTTGTATCGAGGGGGAAACACATCGAGACTCTATGGCAAAGCACATCGTCATCATCCAAGGTCATCCCGATGCGCAGGTTCGTCACTACGGCCACGCACTCGCCGACGAGTATGCGAAGGGGGCTCAAGATGGCGGCCATGAAGTGCAACGGATCGAAGTCGCTCATCTCGACTTTCCTCTCCTCAGAACGAAGGAGGACTTTGAAAAGGGCGTGCCGCCGGATGCAATTCGACAAGCCCAAGAGATGATCAAATGGGCGAACCATCTGGTGATCATCTATCCGCTCTGGCTTGGATCAATGCCGGCGCTCTTGAAGGCGTTTCTTGAACAGGTGTTCCGCCCCGGTTTTGCGTTCGACTATCAAACATCCGGAAAGATGCCGAGAAAACTACTCACGGGCAAGTCCGCCCGCATCATCGTGAGCATGGGCATGCCGGCCCTCATCTATCGCTGGTTCTTTTTTGCCCACAGCCTTAAGAACCTTCAACGCAACATTTTGGGATTCTCCGGTATTAAGCCGATCCGATCGACTCTCATTGGTTCTATTGAAGGGCTGACCGACCATCAGCGAGCCGATTGGCTGGATGTCTTGCGGGATTTGGGGGATCAAGGACAGTAAAAGATGTGGAGTGGTGCCCGCTTGATCAGCCTGATCCTTGCGGTCCAGCTGTAGTCAGCCCTGACAATCATTCAGGATCCTGGCGGTTTGTCTGTTTTCGGTCCGGTACGCGCCAAAGGCTTGCCCGGTACGGGACAAATTAGCGCCAACACGCTGGTGAGGATCACGCTGCTCGTCTGAGGAGTGTACGTTCTACCGTTTTCGAATTAGCCGAGCGCTGTCTCAGCGCTCCATAACCCGTACCCCTGCGGGTGGTCAATGCGGTTCTCACACCGCCGCTGCGTGCACCGGAATGCCCTGAACATGGGCAGGATGATAGGCGCACATCGCAAACACGATCGTTTTAAAGAGCAGATCCGCCGCATCCTCCGTGCGCACGAACGCGACTGCTCCTGCCGCGATCATGGCGTTATACAACAGCGGCGAATATTCGGAGGCAATGCCCACAATGACCATTTGCGGAAGCAACTTTCTCATCTGTTTGGTGGCGTCGGTGCTATTCGTCTGTGACAGATGGATATCCATCAGCACGAGATCGATAGGGTATAATTCCGCCTGTGCAACGGCTGCTTCTCCATCCGATGCTTCGCCGACGACCTCTATGAGATCGGCATGGGTCTCGAGAACAATTCGTATCATTTCACGAATCGACGCATGAGCATTCACAATCAATACACGCCACCGAGAACCGATTTTCGATGGAGTCGACAAGAAAGAAGCAGGATGTTCTAATATGTTTGCGGATGGAAATGGTGTAGTGACGCGCCTGGCGCTCTCAAGCGTTTGCATGGTGGGTCTCCTTCATCAAGAGTGGCTGAGCCGACTTCATAGTCTTTTACGACAATCTCAATAACTAGGTAGGTCCCTAGTCAGAATTTTTCCTACGAGGCATGTCGAAAAAAGGGCACAGGTGGCTATCCTGCCTCGGTTAAGATCGCCCTCCCCATTCATCAGCAGGCAAGGGAACTGAATGAGTAGGATGGCTATGCCATTGAAAATTCAACGTGAAATGGTATTGGCTCTGGTGTTGCTGTGTTTGGGTGCGCTGGCTTCCTGCAGTCAATTTGAACCACGCGACAAAAGGTTCTACTACCGGGCGCTCTGGAATTTTTCTCTTCGGGAAGACTTGGCCGAACTCGACAGTGAGTTTAACGGCGTCGACTTCGGTCACTCCAATCTGTACGAGAATCTGCTCCTCACCGGCGGCAAGGACGTGCCGGCCATCGAGGAGGGGGCACGTAAGGAAACACTCGCCTTCATCGCCACCAAACCTCGCCTCAATCCAAACGAAGAAGCCATTGCGCCCACCTATATGAAGCTTGCCTGGCGCGCGCAAAACACGTTCGACGAAGCGCATGCCCTGCACCGCGCGACCTACGACATTATGGCCTCCAATGAGGCGGACAAGGATGGCGAAATCCGAAAGGCCTTGGCCTATTATCAGGCCAGTGCCTATGCGATCACGACCAAGCGGCTTGATCATCAACGTCTCGACCAGTTTCCCTATTCCAAAACCTTCCGCCGCAGATTTCCGCTCTTCAATGCGACGATCTGGTCGTACCATTATCTGCAAGTCGCTGTGTATGATCCCTTGCAGGCCGCTCAAGATTTGGACGCGAAGAAGCAAGCTGTGCGTCCAATACTCTTCACGTATCGCGGCTATCTCGACCGGCCGCCCGTGCACTGGACCTTCATGCCGCTCACTGCCGACCTGAGTCCGGTGTTCGCGGCGCGCTATCCGGAGGTCGCCAACATTTTCGATAATCTCCACATGCTGCACGACAACATCAGCGACATTCTCGCCAGTGACCAACTTCCGACGTGGGAGGCAAAGCGGAGGGAAATTTATCGCATCGTGGATGCCTACTATCTGGCGAGCGCCGATTCAACCAATCCGAGAATCGTCAAGATGAGACACGACGAGGAGCATCACCATTGAACGGGAGGGTCGTCAAGATCCTCTTGACCTTCGCGGTCCTGACGGCGCTGTCATCGGATGCCGTTCTGGCCTTGGATCACGATAACCTGGATCCCAATCGGCCGATCGGAATGGAAGATGCCTATGCGATTGCACAAGGGGAGATCGGTGTGGAGGGTGGCGTGCGCTTCAACGATCGTCGTGAAGGCCGCACACGCGTAACATTTCAACCGCAGATCATCTATGGAGCCTTCGCGAACACGCAAATCGAAATCCAGGGAGATATGATGACCGAACCGAAGACCATCGTCGGAGCTAACAAGTCAGGCGACCTTCACCTGGGCGTGCTCTATAATTTCAATACCGAAACCATCAACCTTCCTGCCTATGCGATACGCGTCGAGGCAGAGCTTCCGACCGGCGTCAACTCAAGAGGGGTCGATACCCAAATGACCGGCATCATGACACGTTCATTCGGACGACTGCGGGCGCATCTCAACGCGGGCTATACGATCCTCGGCTCGCCGCAGGGACAGGAACGGCCGGGCACGTATCGTGGCGTCGCCGCCATCAGCTATCCGCTCGGGTATCCCACCAGCTTTGTCGATACGCTCATTGTTCAGCTTGTATACTCGGCAATCGGACCTCCGCGGTCAGCGCAACAACACCGGCGTCGAACTCGGCCTCCGCCATCAGCTCACTTCACGGATCGTGCTCGACGGCGGTCTGGGCACGGAATTCTACGGGCCGAGTGATCGTGCCGCGTTGCTGGGAACGGTAGGTATGTCGGTAGGGTTTTGATGAGCCGCAGCTTACCTAAACATCGCGGGGTTCACCTCCGCGCTAATGGGGGCCCCGCGGTCGGCTGAAATGCCGAGCCGGCGGTCATGTTCAAGCAGCATCTCAGGATTTGGCGCTTCATATTCGCAATACGTCTTGCCCTCCGATTCCGAGATATAGCTCTTGATCCACACGACTCCCGGCATATTGCCGGTTCGATCGGGACGCCATGCTCGTGCAGGCAGCTGAGTGCGTGTCCCTCAAGGTGGGACGGAAGAAACGCGTCACCAATAACGCTTCACGCGACGGGGTTTCAGCAAGGACATTGAATACCGTTAAACCAGTAGAAGAACCATAATCCCAGCGCGACGGTCACAAAAAATCATCTTGCCGATTTTAATTTCAACGGGCTGTTGCTCGTGCTCGTTCTCTTCCACAGCCGGCTTCGCTGCACCATACGGCGGCACCATACGATGGATTGTCCCAACTGCGAGGTTGATTGAGTGGTCTTGCCGTCTCCATGGTGGGGACCTCCTTGTATTGCGGGGATGTAACTGTGCGTGTTGGAAAATCCATGATGGACGCACGTCGCGAGCGAACTACTCGGAAGATCCCTAAATGAGGAGTGAGAGGAAACCCTCCCGACCGCCGGCATTGTTGCCGGGGCTTCCGTCCGACTGCCAATCTTGTCTATGATCTGGTGTTACGGATGGGTATGACGAGAGAGTCGAGGATGGCATGGCGGAAGTCCTCCGCATCAGCACCGGCAGTCTCAAAGAGGTGGTGGATCTCACGGATCGCATTGAATCACTGATTCGTCAGGCGAAGGTGCAGGAAGGCCTCTGCTCCCTCTTTATCACCCATACGACCGCCGCGTTGACGACCGGAGAGATCGGGGAAGGAACGGAGAAGGACTTACTTCAGGTCGTCGAGCAGATGATTCCTCCTATTCGGTTCCGCCATGCCCATGACCCTTCGCATGCCTGGTCGCATATGGCCTCTTCCATTCTGGGTCCTTCCCTTTCCATCCCCATATCCGCCGGGAAATTGGTCCTCGGAACGTGGCAATCGGTAATGCTCGTTGAATTGGATGGTCCGCGCGAACGGACGATCCATGTCACCTTGCTGGGGTCCTGATCTTCCAGTACTCTCACGAGAGAATCGTTCTCATCTGGTCACAATGCAAGTAGTTGTGTATGGTGGAAGCATTGCCCCATCACCGGACAGGCCAGCGGGCCGGTTCTCGTTCAGGGGTTCCGTGAGTTGACGACTCGCGCCTGTGGATCGTAGGGTCAAGATAAGCTACAGGAGAAAGACATCACGATGACGGAACTTCCCGTCGAGCCCCATCTCTTTATCATTCTCGGAGCCACTGGCGATCTCACCAGGCGCAAGCTCCTGCCGGCGCTGTTTCATTTGCGAACGTATGGGGAATTGGAAAAACAGAACACGCTGGTCGTAGGAGCAGCCTTGCCCGAAATGAGTGAGGATGCCTTTCGCCTCTGGGCCTACGAAGGTCTGCGCAATTCCGGATTCCGTGACGCGAGCGCCTTGTGGCGATGGTGCGAAGAGCATCTGCATTATCAGACGGTCCACGAAGGGGGTCCAGACGATTACAAAGCCCTCGCCACATTCCTCCGCCGGCTGGAAGTCGCCCGTAATCTGCCGGAGAACCGCGTGTTTTACCTGGCGCTGCCGCCCGAGACAGTGCCGACAGCCGTAGAACATCTCGATCGGGCGGGGCTGCTCAAGAGTCATGGCTGGGTGCGCGTGGTCTTCGAGAAGCCGTTCGGTCATGACTTCCGATCCGCTCGCGCCTTGAATACGCTCTTACATCGCTACCTCGACGAATCCCAGATCTATCGCATCGATCATTATCTAGGCAAAGAGACGGTGCAAAATCTTCTGGCTTTTCGCTTCGCCAATCCGATTTTCGAATCCCTCTGGAATCGCGACTCGGTGGAGAACGTCCAAATTACAGTTGCCGAAGATCTCGGCGTCGAACACCGGGGCGCCTATTACGAAGCGGCCGGCGCTGTTCGCGACATGGTCCAGAATCACCTGACGCAATTGATGACGGTGGTCGCGATGGAAGTGCCCGCCTCCTTCGATGCGCCGTCCATTCGAGCGGAAAAATTGAAAGTGCTGCATGCTGTCGCGCCGATCGATCCGAAAGATGTGGTGTTCGGCCAATATGCCGCCTGGGATGTGGCGGGACAGAAAATTCCTGGCTACCTGGAAGAACCTGGTGTCCGTCCGGATTCGAAGACCGAAACCTTCGTGGCGATGAAGGCAGATATTCACAATTGGCGGTGGCGAGGCGTCCCCTTTTATCTGAGGACGGGCAAGCGCTTGCCCCGCAAGATCACGCAGATCGCGGTGACCTTTCGCCCGGCGCCCATCCAGGTATTTCGGTCGCTCGAACCGGGCAGCGTGGATCCCAATATTTTGCTGATTACGTTGCAGCCCAGCGAAGGATTTGCGCTTGGATTTTCCGTCAAGACGCCGGGCCGGCCGCTCAGCTTCAGCAGCCGGGCGCTGCAGTTTGACTACCGCCAGGCGTTCGGCGGAGAGCTTCCGGAAGCGTATGAGACGTTGTTGGGAGACGTGATGACCGGCGACCAAACGCTGTTCGTGACGGCCGAGTTCACTGAAACCGCCTGGCGGCTCTACGATCCGATTCTGAGCAGCCAGCACGAAGTGCATATGCACACGGCCGCTTCCTGGGGTCCCAAAGAGGCCGACGCATTGGTTGAGCGAAACGGACATCGCTGGCAACTGGGGTGGTAGCGGTGCATGGGACGAGGAACCATGCCGGCTGAACTCCATGCCTCCGTCATTACCAACATTCCGCAACGCATGGACCGTCTGCCTTGGTCTCGCTGGCACTGGCTGGTGGTGACCGCGCTGGGCGTTACCTGGCTGCTCGATGGACTCGAAGTATCCATCGTGGCCTCGCTGGGTCCCATGCTCACCCATCCTTCGACGTTGCATTTGAGGGAGTCTGAAGTCGGCCTCACGGCTTCGGCATACTTGGCGGGATCGGTGCTCGGCGCGCTGGTCTTTTCCTATCTCACCGACCGGCAGGGACGAAAAAAATGGTTCATGATCACGCTGCTGCTCTATCTCACGGCGACGGTGTGCACGGCGTTCTCCTGGAATCTCGCCAGCTTCATGGTCTTCCGCTTTTTGACCGGCGCCGGCATCGGCGGCGAGTATGCCGCGATTAACTCGGCGATCGACGAACTGATTCCCGCGCGCCGCCGCGGGCACACCGACCTGGCGATTAATGGAACGTGGTGGCTCGGCTCTGCGGCGGGCGCGCTGATGACTCTTCTGCTGTTGAATCCGGCGATCTTCCCGGAACATCTTGGCTGGCGACTGTGTTTCTTGCTTGGTGCGGTCCTCGGTATCGCCATTGCGCTGATTCGGCGGCTCGTTCCCGAAAGCCCCCGCTGGCTCATGACCCATAGCCGCATGCAGGAGGCGGAAGCCGTCGTGGCCCATATCGAACGGGAGGTCCTGCTCGATCAAGGAGTCGAAAGCTTGCCGGCTCCGCAGGGTTCGATCGCGCTGCATCCCCGGCCCGGCGCGACCGTGGCGACAGTCGCGCGTGAATTGTTCAAATCCTATCCGCAGCGAACGATGTTGGGGATTTCATTGATGGTGACACAAGCGTTTATGTACAACGCGGTGTCCTTTACCTATCCGTTGATTCTCACGAAGTATTACGCCGTACCCAGCAGCCGCATCGGACTCTATATTCTCCCCTTCGCCCTCGGCAATTTTCTGGGGCCGCTCCTGCTCGGCCGGTTCTTCGACACGATCGGCCGGAAACCGATGATCAGCTTCACTTATGCGATGGCCGGCGTCTTGTTAGCACTCACCGGTTTCTTCTTCTGGCAGGGCTCGTTTACCCTGACCACTCACATGATATTGTGGTCGGCTGTCTTCTTCTTCGCCTCGGCCGGGGCCAGCGCCGCCTATCTCACCGTGAGTGAAATCTTTCCCATGGAGATCCGCGCCATGGCCATCGCGTTCTTTTTCATTGTGGCTCAAGGAGCGGGGGTCCTGGCTCCATGGCTGTATGCCAAAATGATTGAAACTTCTGCGGCGAGCATTTTCTACGGCTATTTGCTGGGAGCGGGCATGATGCTCGTGGGAGCCCTCGTGGAACTGGTGTGGGGGATCGAGGCCGAGAGGCGGTCACTCGAGTCTATAGCCATGCCGCTCTCGGCACAAAAAATGTCGGATTCACCACCATCCGCTGCATAGGGACGCGCTGCCCCCGCGCGAGTGGAGGCCAGAGGCCAAACCGTTTGTTCCCGTAGCATTCGGGGATCCTGCTTATTATACTGGTCGCTATTGATGGGATAGGCTTTCACTGATGAGGACTGAAACTCGGGATTGAATGCGGGTTCTCGTGTTTGAGCGTCCGTTGTCCTGAGAGGAGCGCATGAGCCATCGAACGAAGCAATCCCCTGTCGGTCCAGGCAATGAAGAATCGGGGCGTGACCCAATCGATCCTCACAATGTCGATCGGCGCGCCTTCCTCGCCGGCAGCGCATCGCTCATGGCATTGGGCACAACATCGCTTCTACTTGGAGCGGCGAAGGCAGCCGAACCCGATCAGGGCGTTGATCCAATGCGTGTGCCGGGATCGGGAGCCAGACCCTACGGCCAACGGGCGTCATTCGAGACGATAACCCGCTCGGGCGGCGGCTCCCATTCACTGACACCTCTTCAAGATCTGCACGGCTTTATCACACCGTCATCACTGCACTTCGAGCGCCACCATAACGGCGTGCCGGCGATCGATCCGACGCGCCATCGCTTGCTCGTGCACGGTCTCGTCGACAAGCCACTGATCTTTACCGTTGAGGAGCTGACCCACCTTCCCTCCATTTCACGCCTGGCATTTCTCGAATGTGCCGGCAACAGCCGGGATGGCTGGAGTGACTCGAAGGATCTCACTGCGCAGGAGATTCACGGCCTGACGAGCACGAGCGAGTGGACAGGCGTCAAGCTCTCGACGCTGTTGGAAGCGGTCGGGATGCAGCCAAAGGCGTCTTGGATGCTCGCCGAGGGCGGTGACGCTGCCGGGTTGGATCGTAGCGTGCCGTTAACCGATGAAGTGTTGAATGAAGCGATGGTGTGCTACGGGCAGAATGGAGAAGCATTGCGGCCCGAGCAGGGGTACCCGCTGCGGCTGTTCTTGCCGGGCCTCGAGGGTAACATCAATGTGAAGTGGCTGCGGCGGCTGAAAGTGGGGACGGCGCCAATCATGACGCGATGGGAGACGTCGAAGTACACCGACTTGATGCCGGACGGCACCGCCTATCAGTTCAGCCTTGTCATGGAAGCCAAGTCGGTCATTACCAGCCCGTCGGGACGACAACAGATCCATCCAGGATTTCGTGAAATTCAAGGACTCGCCTGGAGCGGAAGAGGACGCATCTCGACCGTGGAAGTGAGTGTTGATGCCGGCCAAACATGGCAAGCTGCGCGGCTCCAAGAACCAATCCTCCCCAAATGCCACACGCGCTTTTGCCTGCCCTGGAGGTGGGACGGCCGGGAGACGATCATTCAGAGCCGGTGTACCGACGAAACGGGATACAAACAACCATCTCGCGACGCACTCATCGAGGTCCGCGGGATTCATTCGAGCTACCACTACAATGGTATTCAAAGCTGGAAGATCGGGCCCGATGGCCTTGTCAGGAACGTCTATGCCTAGCAGGTTGTTGAAAAAGTCCGCCAGCAGCGTTCTCACGGCGCTCAGAGGCTCGACGTACGAAACAAAGTACGCCTCGCCTCTTCGCTTGCTGCGGCCTTGCTGGACGGCCTTTTTGAACAGCCTGCTGGTCATTGTGATCTTGTATGTGACGGTCATCGTCGTCTGGCTCGTGCCGTCCGGCTGCTCGTCTGAGGAGCGCGCGACCGGTTACGGACTCGGACGGCCGGCGACGGAAGAAGACATCCGCGCCTGGAACATCGACGCCTCGCCGAACGGAGAAGGATTGCCGCCGGGAAGGGGAACCGTAAGGCAGGGAGCGGCCGTCTATGCTGCGAAGTGCGCCAAGTGCCACGGTCCGACCGGTACCGAGGGACCGTATGATGTGTTGGTAGGAGGACACAATACGTTGAAGACTCCCAAGCCCGTCAAAACCATCGGGAGTTACTGGCCCTATGCCACGACCTTATACGACTACATCAATCGTGCTATGCCTTTCGATGCGCCCCAGTCGCTCTCGTCGGACGAGATCTATGCCGTGATTGCCTGGCTTCTACATCAGAACGGAATCATCGCGGAACAGACAGTCCTCGATGCTCAGACGCTGGCATCGGTCAATATGCCGAATCGGCTAGGGTTTACCAGAGACCCACGTCCGGACGTGCCTCGTCCATAATACAGCGGCGATGTCTCCAGCCGTTTGTTTTGTATAAAAATGGTAGGCTCGCGCGGCAGCGATAACCTGATCATCACCAGATCATATGAGGGAGGGGATCATGCAACGGAAAGGTTCAGCGATGTGGCAAGGGGATTTAAAGTCCGGCAAGGGCACGGTGACGACTGACAGCGGCGTCTTGTCGCAAACGCCATACTCATTTACGACGCGGTTTGAGAATGGCAAAGGCACGAACCCCGAAGAGTTGATTGCCGCCGCCCATGCCGGCTGCTTCACCATGGCGCTTTCGGCGCAATTGGGTAATGCCGGTCTCACACCGGAAAAACTGGAGACCACAGCCACCGTGACGTTCGACAAGCTTGAAGCAGAATGGACCGTGACGAATATTCTGCTCAATGTCAAAGGCAAAGTGCCCAAGGCGGACGTAGCAGCATGGGATAAGGCGACGCAGGCGGCTAAAACCGGCTGTCCCATCTCCAGGCTGCTCAACGCGACGATCACGATGGATGCAAAGTTGGAAAGCTGATCGACGTGGCAGACCGCTCCAATCCGGATTCCCTGGCTTTGCTCTTCGATCTCGATGGGACGCTTGTCGATAGCGTCTATCAGCACGTCCTGGCTTGGCGTGAGGCGACACAGGCGGCCGGCATCGAGTTACCGGTCTGGCGCATTCATCGTCAGATCGGCATGAGCGGCGGGCTAATGCTCAATGCCCTGCTGCGTGAAACCGGCCGACCCGTCTCCAAGAAGGATGCGGAACGGATTCAGCGAGTTCATTCGGAAGCGTTTGCCAAACAAGCGCCGTCTCTCCGCGTACTGCCGGGCGCCCAAGAACTTCTGGACACGTTGGCGAACCACCGCCTGCCTCATGCCATCGCGACCAGTGGGCGTCTTCACAATGCGAAACATGCCTTGAAGCTGCTTAAATTGCACGACGGCGTGCCGGTCGTGACGCGCGATGATGTGCGTTTCGCGAAGCCGGATCCCGATCTGTTTCTGGAAGCCGGTCGGCGTCTCAAGATGCCGATGAGCCGTTGTGTGATCGTCGGTGACAGTGTGTGGGATCTCCTGGCGGCGCGACGTGCTTTTGCCTTGTCGGTCGGCTTGCTCTCCGGCGGCTATGGGCGCGAGGAACTGGAGCGGTCCGGTGCCTATCGGGTGTATCAAGATCCGGCCGAGCTGCTGAAACATCTCGATGAAGTTGGCGTAAGGCTGCCTTAGGCTTCGCTCACATACCTCTCGGAGCGATCCTCTCGGGCTTCACCGGGCGGAAACCTTCTGGAATTCTCTCAGCTACGGTTGTGCACAACCGTGATGCTTCGGTCAGTTCCAGCTTTCCTTCCCGGCTCAGCCTCGATGGATGCCTCCGATAAGTTCGCGAAGCCCCAAGGCAGCCTCTTTATGAGGGTGGGAGGGGTAAGAAGCGCTGATGGCGAAGAAATTAAGCGCGGGGATTTTGCTCTACCGCAAACGAGATGGAGAAATCGAAGTGTTTCTCGTCCATCCGGGCGGACCGTTTTGGGCGAAAAAGGATGAGGGGGCCTGGTCGATTCCCAAAGGTGAATATACCGAGGGCGAAGATCCGCTTGCGGTTGCCAAGCGGGAATTTTATGAGGAGACTGGTTCGCAGGTAATCGGGGACTGTCTCGCGCTAACACCTCGCAAGCAGCCGAGCGGGAAAGTGATCGCTGCATGGGCAGTAGAAGGGGAAATTGATCCCGCCTCGCTTCGGAGCAACACCTTTTCAGTGGAATGGCCGCCCAAGTCGGGCAAAATGGAGGAATTTCCGGAAGTCGATCGGGCCTTGTGGTGTGATCTTGCCACCGCACGTAAGAAACTCCTTTCCGGGCAACGCGCCTTTCTCGATCAGCTGCAGCAGTTGCTGGCCGGTTGACTCTGTCTCCATCCTTTCTTAGCATCAACTCTCTCCTTTTCTTGCTCGACGGTGCCAAGATGAGATGGCAACTTGTTCTGGTTCTGGTCATCTGCTGGTTGAGTCCCGCCCCTCTTGTGCAAGCTGGACAAGAGACTTCTGACCGCCAATTTAGGCCGGCACCGATGATGCTCCGTCTATCGCCCCCGTCATGACACGTGTCGCGGAGAAGGACAACGATACCGCCGTGCGCGAGGCTGCGGCGGGCGTGTTCGCCAAGTTCTCGAGCCGTTGAGCGGCCGTTGAACGGATATTCTAGGAAGTGTGAAATCCTGCCTGACCACTCAACCTTTGCTATGCAATGGTCGACGTGCGAAGGGAAGGGCACGAGTCCCTTGCGCGCTGTTCCTCCAGCTCTTACAATCATCCGCGATGAGCAAAGATTTCATTCCGCATGACTCAATTCCACGCCGCCGTGCCGCAAGACCACCTTCTACTATAGGAGCGGTGTGTTTGCTGCTAGTGATCGGGGGCTGCCATATTCTGCCTGGCCACTGGCGGCCTGGATGGAATGAACGTTGGCCGGACGCCACGCCGGTGCCCGACACCGCCGGCTCCTGGAGGTTGACTGATCTCGAAGCGAAGGACGGTCGCTTTGTCGCACTGGCCATCTCAGGCGGCGGCAGTCGAGCCGCCAACTTCGGCGCGGCCGTTATGCTCGAACTTCAACGGCGGAATCTGCTGGAACAAGTTGATGTGATTTCAGGCGTATCCGGTGGAACGCTCCCCACCGTGTATTACGGACTCGGGGACAAGGCAGGGGCGTTTACGGAGCCTGCGCTTCGCAAGGCGTTGGGCTACGATTTTCAGAGCAGTTGGATTCGCCGGTGGTTTCTGCCTCAGAACATCTTTCGCTATTGGCTCTCCGACTTCACACGCTCGGATATTATGGTGCAGGTCTTCAACAACAATCTCTACCATAAGGCCACCTTTGCCGAGCTTCGGCCCCATCCCAAGATCCTGCTCAATTCGACTGTTCATAACGATCACACCCGGTTTACTTTCACGGACGACCGCTTTGCCGCACTCCATTCTGTCCTCGCCACCTATCATGTGGCCAACGCCGTGAATGCATCCTCCGCGTTTCCGGGTGCATTCCAAGACGTGACCTTGCAAAAATACGTGGAACCGCCCCAGTTTATTCATCTCTACGACGGCGGTCCCATCGACAATCTCGGCATTCAGGCTATCCTCGAATACATGAATCGGAACATTCTGGGCACCTCGCTCGATCGTCTGTTTCCCAAGGGATGTCTGATTATCGTCGTTGATGCCACGCCTGCGAGCGAGCATCCTGAACTCAATGCGGAAAGATCCAGTCGTGCATCCATTGACTATTTCGTCGACACGAATGCGCTGGATGCGATGGATGCCATGTTGATGGAATCGCGACGAACCCTTTTGGCGAGAATGGGAATCTCGGTTGAGAAACAAGATCAGGAGGTGCGGGGCCGGCTCCCGGTAAACGATCCGAATCAATGCGGCTGCGAAGTTCGCCATGTCTCACTCCGCCATCTGATGTATGCGGGGGAATCGGAAGATGAGCAATTGGCCGAACGCGTGACGCAAATTAAGACGAAGTTTTGGATTGCCCAAGAGGAACAGAACGATCTCTTTCTAGCCGCCAAGCTCATCATGAAGTTGCTGGACGATAAGCAGCTGCTGACAGAGGGATCATTTCAGATTCCATGCGCGAGGGAAACCGGGAAAAGCAAGAACTGAGATAGTGAGTTAGCTGGTATGAGGAGATTGTAAGCAGATCAGTTTGAAGTCACTGAGGAATCGCACGCGTGATCGTGTTTTGTGCATAGGGGATTGGTCTTGTCGTGGAGTTCCTGAGCGTAAAAGGAGATCACGTCGCACTCCTCTGGGGACATTCGCCAGTCTGGATGGCTAGGCTAATCAGCCGCTCGCACATCCGCATGAAGTTTTTCACCTCCATCCGCATCATGGCGCCCCACTGTACGGAACTAGGGTTCTCATGAGTACTGGGAGGGTCCCCAGTTGGATCCCCGCACCATGCATCCGAAGCCTGTGAATATCTTACACGCCGCTGGTGAGATTCCTCGTAGGTTCAAGCATTCGATTTCTCTATCCTGAGGGGACACGGAGTTTCTCCTGATATCACTGCTGCGGGGTCGTTCCTATGCACAAGGGCGAGCGGCTATCGACTTATGCCCTCTTTCTCTCTCTCACAGGAATCATTTTCTTTTTTGCGACTTGCAGCAGTAATGACAATGCTGCACCGGCGACCGCGTCGTCAGGCGCTGGGAATGAGGCCTCGGTTTCTTTTCCTCAAGTGAATGGCCCTGTATTCGCGATGGTCTCGGACGGGGCAGACGGGGTGTATGTGGGCGGACGATTTACTCGGGTCGATTCAATAGATCGACCCTATCTGGCGCATATCAAAGCGAATGGGACCGTGGATGCCGCATGGAATCCGAGCCCCGATGGGCCGGTGACTGCGCTCTTACTCCAGGATCAGACTCTTTACATCGGTGGAAATTTTCTCAACATGAATGGTGAAGAGCGCTGGCGCCTGGCCGCCGTTGACCGGATCACGGCAGTGCTCACACCTTGGAATCCACGATTGGGATCAGCCAACCTGGTGAATGCGTTCGCATCGTCCGGCGCCGTCATCTATGTCGGCGGTGTGTTTGACTTGGTCAATGCCGTGATCATTCCCGGCACGGGGTTGAGGGGTGAAGGGCGCAGGAATCTGGCGGCGGTGGACACTGTAACCGGCCTGGCGACTCCGTGGAACCCCAATGTGTTCGGCGAAGTGATGGCGTTAGGCCTCGCCGGTTCGGTAGTTTACGCCGGAGGTAGTTTCGACCAAGTGGGCGTCGTCGGACAGGAAGTCGTCCGGCTCAACCTGGCTGCGTTCGATATGGGCAGCGGAGTCGCCACGCCATGGAATCCCGCGGTGCGCGGCATCGATGGAGACGTGGTGTCCGCGGTCAATCTCTCCGGTAACGTCGTCTATGCCGGAGGGATTTTTAGGGAAATTGGAGGGCAGGCACGAAACAATCTCGCAGCTCTCGATACAGAGTCGGGCCTCGCTCTAAGTTGGAATCTTCCGACCAACAATGCCGTCTCCACCTTCTTTGACGACGGGCAGCGTCTGTACATCGGTGGATTGTTTACCACGATCGGAGGACAGCCACGTGGCCGGCTCGCCGCAGTGGACAAGACCACCAAGCTGTTGACGTCCTGGAATCCCAACGCCGATGGCGGTGTTCGTACGATCGTGGTGTCCCATGGGAAGGTCTTTGTGGGCGGGGACTTTACGACAATCGGCGGTCATTCACGAAGTATGTTCGCCGTCATTGATGCAGACACTGGTTTGCTCATCGGAAGCGACTGAGTGAGATCTTACACTTACGATGTTCGCCAGGAAACCATCTCCAACTGATCGGCCTTTCGGCCGGTAGGTCGTGGCTGATTTATCCTTATGCGGCGCGGGCTGTCCGTCCAGCCTGGTGTTCAGCGAAGAGTGCAAGCATTTCCCGATTGAAGGCCGGAAGGTCGTCAGGCTTCCGGCTGCTGACCCAGTTGCCGTCTCGTAGCACTTCGACGTCTCGCCAGTCGGCGCCGGCATTTCTGAGATCGTCTTGAATCGTATGATAACTGGTCATCGTCCGTCCAAGGACCAGTCCTGCGGAAACGAGCAACCACGGCCCGTGGCAGATGACGGCAATGGGTTTTCCGCTCCGGTCAATGGCACCAATGAAAGTCTTTGCCTCAGGTACGGCGCGAAGGCTATCCGCACTAAGCGCACCGCCAGGCAGTAGGGCGGCATCGAACTGTTCTGGATCTGCTTCGGCTAACAACAGATCGACGGGAAAACGATCCGCCTTCTCGTCATGCTTCATCCCTTGAATCTCGCCCGATTTGGGAGAGACGATAAATGTCTTCGCACCTGCCTGATCGAGCGCTTTCTTCGGCTCTGTCAATTCGGATTGTTCAAAATCATCGGTTGCCAATATTGCCACTCTCATGCCTTGTAACAGATTGCTCGCCATACTCCCTCTCTATCGACGAACCACTCTTCCACTATCAACCAATATCAACCTTGCAACGAGAAGAGTACTAGGAAAAGGACCAGGCAAGGAGAGATAATAAATCTAAGTTCATGAATATTCTCACGATCAATTTGGTCTTGAGTACCTTCGTGTTCTGGGTTGCCGCACGAATCTACCTTCTGCCAAAACTTCATGACATTCGACCTCAAGCCGTCCTGTTGCCAATACTGCTGTTGCATTCGTTTCGCCATCTCGGACTGATGTTTCTGGCACCGGGCGCGATCTATGCCGGCCTCCCTTCGCAGTTCGCATATCCGGCGGCCTTAGGGGATCTGATCGCGGCAATGCTGGCGCTGCTCTCAATTCCAGCAGTCCTCATCGGGCATTGGAGTGGCCGGCTTCTCGTATGGGCGTTCAATGTGGAAGGATCGCTAGATCTCCTTACGGCCATCACGCTGGCGACAGTGTATGCCGCGTCGCCCTACATGGGACCTGCCTATTGGATTCCCGCGTTCTGGGTCCCGGCTCTTGTGGTCACTCATTACATCACCTTCCTCATATTGATACATTGGACGCCATCGCCGCCCAACCCTGATCTGTAGTCCAGTCAACCGTCCGGCAAGTTGATCGTTCTCTACTAATGCGGAAGAGGTGAGATGGATAGCCAAGGGTTTCCACATTCAATCCCCTATCTCAGGCTCTTTCTCAGTGTGCTTGTAATGACCTTCTGGAGCGGGCTTTCGATTATAGATGGTGCGCGTTCGGCAGAGGTGCGTCTCGACGCCATGGATCACGAGCACAGCGGCGGTGCGGTCGAGGCGATGATTCCCCATCTACGACATGCGGGACCCCATATGAAATGGACGGCGCTGCGGCCTGCGACTGCCGGTGACTCGAAGCGTGCCGATCACATTGTCCAAACACTGCGCCAGGCCTTGGCGAGGTACAAGGACTATCGCGTGGCCATGGATGATGGGTACGTTCCGATGCACCCGGAGAGAAAACCGCGGCATTATCACTTCGCCAATAGACAACGCCGATTCCTCGCCCAGGTGCGCTTCGATCCGGCCGAACCGACTTCGCTCTTATATAAGAAAACTGAGGATGGTTACGAACTCGAAGGGGCGATGTATACCGCGCCGAGAGACATGACCGAGGACCAGCTGAACGAGCGCATTCCGTTGAGCGTCACCCAATGGCATGCCCATATTAATATTTGTCTGGAGTCGGATGGCAGTGGACGCCGCATGACCCGCAGGCAATTCGGGTTCAAGGGAACCATTGCCAGCGAATCGGAGTGCCGGCAAGCCGGGCGGGCGTTTTGTTCCGCAAGCAGGGGGGTGGATGATCCATGTGTATCCATTCGAGGCCACCCCGGCGCAGATCTGGACCCACTGATTCGTACCACGCCTCGAGAAATAAATCATCGTGACGGCGAAAGATGAAGCGGTGGGTTATCTCATCGCCTCAGCATAGGTTTCGGCTTCTTCGACCGCCCCATTCTCAAACCGTTCCCTGCGGGTTTCGCTTCCGGCGCGGTTACGATAGACCAACTCGTCGGTGTCGAGATCGTACTCGGGAAAGTCGGTGTTTTCCCATCGCTGCTCGAAGTAATGGGCATAGAGCGTATAGAACCCGTGATCTTGGCGGTTGTGTCGCAGCACGTATTCCGGCATGCTTCGGATGTCGAGACCGGCATGGTAATGCTGCAGCCAGAGATAATCGCCCAGGATGAGCATTTTCACCAAGGGTGAGTCCGCGTACAGTTTCAGTTTGACGGCTTTCCCCATGGCTTTGAGCCGCTTGAGCAAGGCGATGCTTTGCCGCACTTCCTCTCGAAAGGCCGTCAGCGAGAATTCGGGGTGACCGATCGCTTCGATTCGCGCCGTCGCCTCTTGACTGTAGGGGTTCACAAGAAGGATTTTCGCGCCGAGGCATTTGTCGAGGACGGACGACAGATCGCCGACTTGATCGACGAAGGTGCTGTAGCCGCTGGAACCGATGACCATGATGGTGCGGCCCGTGCCCTGTTCTTCCTTGAGTCGTTGGATGTGCTGCTGGGCTCGTCGCGCGCGTTTTGGGAAAAAGGACACGAGTCCCGCCCCTGTAGCTGCTGTGGCAAGAACACGGTTCCGCCCACTGCGACGGATATAGCTGAAGCAGCCGATAAGCAGGACGGCGACAATCATTTCAACGATGATGAGCGAGAGCTTGTCATGTTCAACCCGCGACCAGAGTGCCAAGAAATGCTTGGCACCTGACGGGAGGAGGAGAGCAATGCCTGCGCTTAAGGCGACGACGACGATGTGATAGAAACTGCCCGCCGCGTCTTGAAGGAACGTCCGAATGGTTGAGTAAAATGCATGAAACAAGGAAACACCTCTTTTTAGGTTTTAAGTTCATGACAGAGTTGCGACTCTGTCGGGCTGGTAATGTGTGCGCGATTTGCTGAAGGCCGTCCGGGTGTGCTCAGCAAAAGCAGAACAAGACTCAGGAGGTCCTATGCGATCAAGCAACACCCTAACACGAGTGAAACAATGACACAAGCGCAATCGGGCAACAGTTGTCGCGGCATTTTATTCTCATCAGATTTTCCAATCGCGTCGTCTAACAGCAAGAATGTACTTCGCGAAAGGTTAAAGAAGGATGAAGAAGACAACGTTGAATAGAAACTTAGGTGCGTTGTTCATCGGTAGTCTGTGGTTCGCTGGTTGTGCCGAGCTGGCGTATCAGCACATGAACGATCCTTCTCGGGATGCGTGGCAGAAACCGAAGGAGGTCATCGAGAAACTTGCCATCACACCAGGTTCGCGAGTGGCAGATTTGGGCGCTGGCGGAGGATATTTCACGTGGTATTTGGCAGAAGCGGTCGGATCACAAGGGATCGTGTATGCGGTAGAAATTGACGAGACGGGGTTAAGTATTATCAAGAAGGAAATGCACGCTCGAGGTCTCACCAATGTGGTGGCGATCCACGCGGAACCAACCGACGCGAAATTGCCTGAGCCTGTTGCTCTCGTGTTTACCTGCGATACCTACCACCACATGAACGATCGCATAACCTATTTCCGGTCATTAACGCGGTATCTCAAGCCCAATGGACAGGTGGCGATTTTAGACTTTCATCCCCACGGTGTCTTTTCCGGTCTGCTTGGCCATGGGACAGCGAAGGAAGAAGTCCGACGTGAGATGGAATCGGCTGGCTATCGGATTACCTCCGACTCGGATTTTATCGACAGTCAACATTTCCAAATCTTTTCGCGGAAAGATTCGGGCGGACAAAAATGAAAGTCACGTGGCAATGAAGCCGGTGGTACAACTTGAGCGGACAGGATGCGGCATTGCCAGCGTCGCTGCACTGGCCGGTGTGCCCTACAGGCAGGCTCAGCGCACGGCGAACCGACTCGGCATTTTTGCAGACGACAGACGGTTGTGGTCCCAGACGCAACCGGTTCGTCGATTGCTGAAACACTATCGCTTCCATACTCGAGGAAGGAGATTCCCTTCGAATCGTGGTCGGCATTGCCCGATCTGGCACTATTAGCGATCAAGTGGCATCGTGAAGGGGGTCGAGCCTTTTGGCATTGGGTGGTTTTTGTGCGGGAGCAGGATGGTATCTATGTGTTGGATTCCAAGCGGGCTTTGAAGGCTCACGTTCGAACCGACTTCGGCCGCATGAGACCGAAGTGGTCCATCCGCGTCGAAGGGATTCGTTCCCGTCCTTAAAGGATCCTCATAGAATCTCGGTTGCGACAGCTCTGCCAGGCTCGTAAGATGAGCGCATGAACACGGTCACACGTATCAAGACCAAGACTCCGACGCCATACGAGCTCACCGCGATTCATCGAGACACCCACGACACGAAGACGTTTTGTTTTGCGCTGCCTGACGAAGCCACGCTGGACATGCTACCCGGGGATCATCTCTATGTCCATGCGACGATCGACGGGAAAACTGTCAAGCGACCCTACACGCCGTCATCGGTACCAGGCACGACGGGCTATTTCGACCTGACCATCAAGCGGTACGAATCCGGCCTGATTTCGAAGTATGTTCATGACAGAGAGGTCGGAGATACCGTGCTGATGAGCGGACCGAATACCTGGCGGCCATTGGGTTGATGGCATGGCGAAGAAGGTGGGGTTTGTGGCGGGTGGTACGGGCATCACCCCGATGATTTCCATCATCCGCTGGATCCTCGCGAAGAGTCTTGACGTCGAGTTGTTTCTGGTCTTTGCCAACAAGACCGAGGCCGACATCATTTTTCGAGAGGAGTGGGACGGGGATGTGCGCGAACACGCGACACTTCCATTGTTATCATGTGTTGGAGCAGCCGCCTGCAGGCTGGTCGCAAGGTACCGGGCGCATCACCGAAGATATTTTACGCCGGCATCTTCCGCCGCCTGGCCCTGACACCGTGATCTTTCTCTGCGGTCCCCCGCTTATGGTTGATGCCTTGGAAGCCACCCTGAAAGGGATCGGCTATTCGGAGCAGTCGATCGTCCTTCCCTAGCGTACCCCTAACATTCCAGCTTCGTTGGCTCGTGGTGGAACTCTGCCACTTGCGGACGAACCAACTCAGCAAAGTCTTTGTAGCGCATCCGAATTGCTCCTACATGGCTGCCGGCGTCGAAGGCGATTTCCTCGTCCCGCGCGAGCGTCGCATCGACATAGACAGGCGTGCCATAGAGATTGCCGAACGGAGGCATCGAGCCGATTTCGCAATCGGGAAATAAGATGGCCAGTTCGTCTTCCGTCGCGAGTCTAACGTGTTGGCACTTCAGCACGTGTTCCAAGCGTTTGAGATCCACCTTCCAGGTGGAGGGAAGGACGGCCATCAAATAACGACTATCGGCTTTGACCACGACGACTTTCGCAAACGTATCGGCGGGGATATGGAGGCTATCCGCCGCCTCCCGGGCTGTATATGCAATGGAATGGTTCACGACCTGGTACGGAATCTTATGGGTGTCGAGGTAGCTCTGGAGTCGTTGATGCGTCATAGCGTCCCTCCATGGCTGATGTGATGTGATGGGTAGATGGATGGACAGGCAAAGAAGGTGCCATCAGGCGGTGACAAACGTGCGAAACAAATTTTCAATCGAGCAGCCGACTTAGGAATTTTACGAGTGATGGCCTCGTATGGTCTTCAACCCGGTTCGTAGCAGAAAGGGACAATGGCGAGGACAGATTGTCCTGATTCGCTACGATCAGTCGGTCATTCGATGGTGAAGTTCATGACCATGCCTTTGGCGGCATGCGAATCGCGGGCGGTGGGATCGGAAAATAGACAGATGATGGCGTAGCGACCCGGAGTGAATTCAGCAGTGAACGTACCGTCACCTCCAGGCTCGAGCCCGCTGATTCCTCCGATCAATTTCCCCGGAATGGAAAGCGGTGCGTCCGCTGCGAACGCCGCGAGCACGTCCTCAGCTGACGCGCCGGGATTCAGGCGGACGAGACTGGCCTGATGGGTTTGACTCCCCCGATTAATCACATAAAAAGTGTGCCGGCCTTTCTTGAGGGGCTGGACAACGCACGAATTCATAATCGAACATGGCCATGTGGAAGTTGCCGTAAAACTCGGGGGAAGTAGGGGTGCTTTTGGCCACGCGCAACGCCTTCTGCATGCCCAGGGCGGCATGAGTTTGATGATTTTTCGTTGGGATGCCGCAAATAATGACATAGGAACCAGGGTCCAAATACATTGTAGCTTCCGAGGTATCGCCTGCTCCGATCCCGTTCGGTCCTCCCATGTGTTTGGCCCATTGGGGAACCGCTCCGCCGCCTGCTCGAAGCGACGCAGCCAAATCGGCCGGAGATTTGCCTTCGTCCAATTTCAGCAACTGAAGTTGATGCGGTTCCTGCCCGCGATTCCGCAGACGAATAGTGGTTTGTCCGCCAGGGATGGTATCAGGTCCCTCAAAGCGATTGTCCCACGCGGAAAAGGTGGCGACGCCTGGTTTGGAGATTTCAGCACCGAGCACATGATTGGGGAGGGAAAAAGCCAAGCAGCCCAGAAGCGCAGGCAGAAAAAAAAAGATTAGACCGGAGCGCAGCACGCATCCTGTAGGCGTTCTCCTACAACGAAGTCGGACCAGGACCGGCCACACGGGTCCTCTTATACCACAGATTAGAAACGTTTTGCCAATAGATCGACTACCTAATGAGTTGCGGTAGAGCCGTTTGGCCGTCAGGTTAATCGCCGCGGCCGTGGGGAGTCATGAGGTCCAGCACCGGACCAACAGGAACGATGCGGGTGGGGTTGATGTCGTCGTGTGTGATGTAATAGTGGCGCTTGATATGGTCAATGTTCACCGTCTCGGCGATGCCGTCGATTTGATAGAGATCTTTAAGGTAGCCGAACAGGTTGGGATAATCGATAATGCGCCGGATATTGCACTTAAAATGACCTTGATAGACCGCGTCGAACCGGATGAGCGTGACAAACAGACGCCAGTCGGTTTCGACGAATCGCTCGCCGAATAGGTATCGGTGATCGCGAAGCCGGTTTTCCAACTGGTCAAGCGCGTCAAAGAGTCGTCGCACGGCCCTCTCGTAGACCCGCTGCGAGGTGGCAAATCCTGCCCGGTAGACTCCATTGTTTACGTTTTCATAGATGAACTCGTTGAGCCGGTCGATTTCCTGACGGAGCGCAATCGGATACAGGTCGATCGTGCTCGTGGTGAACTGATCGAACTCGCTGTTCAAGATGCGCATCAGATCGTCGTCGGAGTTGGTCACAATCCGTTTGGTAACGGTATCCCAGAGCACCGGCACGGTGACGCGCCCCCGATAGGAGGGATCGGTCGCTGTATACGCCTGGCTCAGAAAATGAAATCCGTTGATCGGGTCAAGTGTGTGCCCGGGGCCTTCGCGAAAGGCCCAGCCCCGCTCGTCGCGAATGGGATCGACGACCGTCATGCCGATCATCCCTTCGAGCTTCTTCAGTCTCCGCACAATAATCGTGCGGTGTGCCCAGGGACAGGCCCATGAGACATACAGGTGATATCGGCCGGGGACGGCCGGATAGCCGGAGCTGCCGTCGGCCGTTACCCACTCGCGAAATACATCCGCCTGACGCCTGAACTCGCCGGCGGCCGATTGCTCGTTCGGGAATTGCGCCTGCCGTGTCATGGAATATGAATTTTCCTCCTGCGGGTAGTATTGCATAGGACCGACGCCTATGACAGATAGTGCCGATTCCAGCGAGATGGTTTACCATGCCGCCGAAGGAAGGGGCACTTAGGTACTGATGCCGAGCTGAGGTTTCTTTGCCACTCGCATTCTGGAGCGAAAGCCTCGATACGCTACTTGAGCGTCTGCAATCCTCGGCGGAGGGATTGAGCGGTGAGGAAGCCGCACGGCGCAACGACTCGTTGAGCGCAACACGTCTGAAACCACGCACAGACCTCCAACCGCTGCGGTTCTTTCTCGGGCAACTCCGCAATCCGATCATGCTCATTTTGCTGAGCGCGGCAGGGATCTCATTCTTTCTTTCCGATCGGACAGACGCCGTCATCATCCTCACCATCATCTTCGTCAGCGCCCTATTGGGGTTCTGGCAGGAATACGGGGCCGCACATGTGGTCGCCAAGTTATTGGCGCTGGTCCACGTGACGACCCAGGTCCGGCGAGACGGTCGCACGATCGAGACACCCCTGGAGCTGGTCGTTCCAGGGGACATTGTAGAGCTGTCGGCGGGGTCGACGTTGCCCGGCGACGCCCGGTTGGTCGAGGCCAGGGATCTCTTTGTCGATGAAGCCGTGTTAACCGGAGAAGCCTATCCCGTTGAGAAAACTCCCGGGACGCTCGCCATCGAGACACCGTTACAGGATCGGACGAACAGCCTGTTTCTCGGAACACATATCGTCAGCGGGCGCGCCAGCGCCGTCGTCGTCGGAGTGGGAAAGGACACGGAGTTCGGCCGCATTGCTCATCGCCTGCGCGTGCGGGCGCCGGAGACGGAATTTGAACGGGGCGTCCGACGCTTCGGGTATCTGTTGCTCGAGGTCACCCTGCTCCTCGTGCTCGGCATCTTTGCCGTGAACGTCTATCTCGAACGACCAGTGCTCGAAACGTTTCTTTTTGCCATGGCGCTGGCCGTCGGACTGACGCCGCAGCTATTGCCCGCCATCATCAGCGTCAATCTGGCTCACGGGGCCAAGCGCATGGCGGAGGAGAAGGTCGTCGTCAAGCGATTGGAATCGATGGAAAATTTCGGAAGCATGAACGTGCTCTGCTCAGACAAAACCGGCACGCTCACCGAAGGCAAGATGCGGCTCCATGGCGCATTCAATCTGACGGGCGGGCCGAGCGAGTCGGTGCTGCTCCTTGCGACGCTCAACGCCGCATTTGAAACCGGGTTTCCGAACCCGCTCGACGATGCGCTGCGGACCCAGCACCGGTTCGACCTGTCCGCCTATCGCAAGCTGGAAGAAGAACCCTACGACTTCGTGCGCAAGAGGCTCTCGGTGCTGGTCGCCACTCCCAAGACGCATCTCTTGATCACAAAAGGGGCGGTTCCCCGCGTGATCGACGTCTGTGTTCACGCAGAAGAGGCCGACGGGTCCATTGTACCGATCGAAAAGGTGCGGACCGCCATTCTCGATCAGGTCCAGGGATGGAACCGGCAGGGGTTCCGCACCATCGGGCTGGCTAGCCGGGATATGGGGATTATCGAACAGGTTTCAAGGGAACAGGAGACCGGTATGACCTTCCTGGGCCTGCTGGTGTTCGCCGATCCGCCCAAGCCTGGCATCGGCGAGACGGTTGCCGAGCTGCACCGGCTGGGCGTGTCGCTGAAAGTGATTACTGGCGATCATGCACTGGTCGCGGAATACGTCGGCCGGCAAGTGGGGCTGAACAATCCCCATGTGATGACCGGAGCGGAGCTGAGCGGCATGAGCGACCAAGCGTTGCTCGGTCAGGTCGGCAGCGTGGACATTTTCGCCGAGATCGAGCCGAATCAAAAAGAACGGATTGTCCGCTCGTTGAAAGTGGCGGGCCACGTCGTGGGATACATCGGCGACGGCATCAACGATGCGCCGGCGTTGCACGCGGCGGATGTCGGCATCTCCGTCGACAGTGCCGTGGACATTGCCAAGGAAGCCGCGGATCTCGTGTTGCTGGAACACGATCTGGGAGTGCTGGTGAAGGGAGTCCGCGAAGGGCGTGTCACGTTTGCCAACACTTTGAAGTATGTGTTTATGGCGACGAGTGCGAATTTCGGGAACATGTTCAGCATGGCCGGCGCGTCACTCTTCCTGCCGTTTCTGCCCTTGCTGCCGAAACAAATCCTCCTCACAAATCTATTGACGGATATTCCGGAGATGACGATCGCCACCGATCGCGTGGATGAAGAACTGATCGAGCGTCCACGCCGATGGGATATTCCCTTTATTCGCCGTTTCATGCTCACGTTCGGCCTGGTGAGTTCGTTGTTCGACTTTCTGACATTCGGTGTCTTATGGCTCGTCTTGCGCGCGACGACCGGTCAGTTCAGAACCGGCTGGTTTATGGAATCCGTCATCTCCGCCTCGCTCATCGTCCTGGTCATCCGCACCCGCAGGCCTTTCGTCACCAGCCGGCCATCGACCGCCTTGCTCGTCACCACGTTGGGTGTCGGGGTGGTGACACTGCTGTTGCCCCTGACGTCAGTTGGGACGGTGTTGGGATTCGAGCCGGTCCCTCCGCTGTTCTTCCTGGCATTGGCCCTTATCCTTCTCGCGTATGTGCTGACGGCTGAGTTGGTGAAGAAGCATTTCTATGCTGAGGCTGAGCGGGGAACCCGCCCGCGTTGAATGGCAGGACACGTGCCTTGTTGATGCGGGAATGGCAGTCAGAACCGGAGTGATGGTTAGTATCTTTCAACGTCTCTACCGTCCCGGCATCTTCTTAGACGGTGTGCAGGGCGCCGGACGGTTGAGGTTTGGAGGTAACGTGGTGAGATCGTCAATGCAGGCACTGTCGAGCTGCGCCTGAGTCAGACCGAGCGCACCTGAAAGATTCGTTCCCTGGAAGCTGGTGTGCCGGAGATCGGCTGCATCCAGCCTGGCGCCCGTGAGATCCGCTCCAGCGAATGATGCCTCTTGGAGATTCGTCTCCTGTAAATTGGCATGAGTGAGGTTCGCGTGGCTGAAGGTGGATTTGCTGAGGTCCGCCGCCACGAGATTGGCCAACTCCAGTTTGGCTTCATTGAAGGATGCGCGCTGCAACCATGCCTTCGGTGCGTAGATATCGCTCAGGTCTGCTTTGTCAAAAACGGTCCCCCTGCCTCGCGCCCCAATCAGAACGGCGTTGTGCAGCCGGGCGTCACGGAAATCGGCGTCATCGAGCACCGCATGGTACAGAATGGCCATGGTCATATTGGCAGACTGTGCATTCGTCTTCACGAAGCGTGCGCCTTCGAAGTTGACACCTTCCAGATCGGCCTGTTGAAAGCCTGCGGATTGCAAATTCGTGAAGCGGAGATCCGCTCCCCGAAGCAGTGCCCCGCGAAGATGGGCTTCCGTCAGATCGGCCTCGTCGAAATATGCCCCTTCAAGATCCGCTTCCACGAGACGAGCCCCGTGCAGGCGTGCGCCGTCGAGCAAGGCCCCTTGAAGATTAGTCTTCGTCAGGTTCGCCTTCGTGAGATTCGTTTGACGGAGGTCGGTTCCCATGAAGTCCGCTTCAGTGAGCGTCGCTTGATGTAGATTCGCTCCATAGAAATAACTGTCGACCACGCTAGCATTTGTGAAATCGGCTGAGGTGAGATCGGCGCCTTCGAAATGGGTCCGTTCGAAGCTTGATTCGTGCAATTGAGTTCCGACCAAGACACCATTGAAGAGGGCCGCCTCATCCCCGATGACGCGAAACAGATTTGCCTGCGACAATCGGGCCTGCCGCATATCGGCTCCGGACAGATTGCCGTCCTCGAGGCCTGCTTTAGTAAAATCTGCTCCTGCCAAATGTGCATGCGCCAACGTGATTTGATACAGATTGGCGTGCCTTAGATTGGCTCCCTCCAAGTTCGCTCGCTCCAAGTTCGCTCCATTGAGTGCAGCCTTGCGAAGATCCGCCAGGCAGAGATCGGCACGGTGATAGTTTTGGTTGTATCGCTGCTCCAGCCATTGGCCGTGCGACTGAACGATTGCTCTCAACGTTTTCTCAGCGATGGATTTCTGCTTGTGTGGACTGAGGCAGGATTTGTCCAGGCTGGGCAGTCCTGCATACACGAAGGGACTCGCGATGACCATCCAGGCGACCGCCCAGACCGTGAGCAGGCTCGATCTTCCCATGAAAAGCTTATGCATACCGTTTCTCCATATAATGGTTCCGTGGCAATGTCCTGCCACTAGCGGCTCTGCTGTGACAGCAGGCGGATATAGGCAACCACGTCTTGCATTTCGCCGTCCGTCAGCTGTCCGCGCCAGGCATGCATCGGACTGTAGACGACACCGTGTTCAATCGTCCGGAGCAATTCTTCATCCGATTTGAGAAACGAACTGAAACGATGGAAGTTGGCCGGTGGAATTCTCAGCAATACGGCGCTCGGACCGTCGCCCCATCCGCCGGCACCATGGCAGGAGACACAATGGCGCTCATATACGGCCTTCCCGCGCGACATGTCGGGAGGATAGTCTTGCGCCCGAAGCGCGATGGACGTCATGAGGGTCATGGCCACAAGAGATATGACCAGCCAGAAGAAGCGCATGCCTTGCCCTCAACTCTTTTTAGTGGTGTGGGCGATGAAGGACGTATACAACTGCTTCACGTTGGTGCTCTGACAAGCAGGACAGGCGACCTTCCCTGTTTCGTGCTCTCGCAAAGTCAGCACCAGCAACGATTCCTTCCCACAGTCGAGACACTTGTAGTCATACATTGGCATGAGGCTCCCCCACATCATGTGAGCCCCGTTTATCGCGGTACTTTCGCACTTCGATCTCGATGGCGGCGAACGCCGATCGGATCGCCTCTTCGAACGTCTTGTTATGTTTGCGGGCAGTGATCGTATGCCGCCGGGGAAAGGTCAACACGACCAAGGCTTCCGCGACATTGGCCTGTTTCTTATGGTGACGGTTCTTCGTCAGGGTGACACGTCCATGCATGAGGTCAGAGTATCCATTCGCGATGGCGGCAACTCTCGTCTCGATTTCTTCCTTCCAGCGAGGGGTCATTGTGACGTTCCGGCTGTCGATGCGAACGTTCATAACCATCGGCCTCCTAGTTAAAAATCAATAGGGGACAAGGGCTGTGGTGCAACAATGCGTGTGACACGCTTCCCAACACGAGACGCGTCAATCCTCGGCTCCTGTGAGAACCCATCAGAATCAAGTCCGAATTCGTCTTCTGGTATTGATCGATGATCGCTTGGACGGGCGAGCCGAGCACGGCATCGCCGGTCGTCTGATAGCCGAGCGAACGCAGTTGTCCGCCGACTCCGTCGACAAACTCACGCGCGCTCCGGAGTGCAGTCGCTTCCAATTCAAACGCGACCGATCCAGCCGGCCAAGGCGGAATCGTGTGAGGCAGGACAGTCAGCAGCCTGATCTCGACCGGTGCGGCAAAAGGGTTGAGTTTGAGAAACTGCAGGGCATGGTCCGCGTCCGATTTGCCTGCGAGAGGAAGGAGCAGGCGAGAGAAGGCTCGCAAGGGAGTCTTCACGATCAATTTCGCGCAGGAGGAAGAGGTCAGCACGCGGTGCGCGACGCTTCCAAGCAGCCGCTCTTTGATCGGCCCGACCCCGCGCGCTCCCATGACGATGAGGTCGACTTGTTCATGCTTCGCCAATTCGACAATCGTGTCGGCCGGCTCCCCCAACTCCAGCCGCGTTGTAGAGGGACCGGTATGCGGTGGCAGCAATGACCGCACGCGATCGAGGAGGCGTTCGCCGTCTTCCCGCATGCTGTGTTCAGTCATGCGGTACAGTTCATCGGCCACCTCGGGCATCATCATGGGGTAGGCTGGCCGTGCCACGTTCAACACATGAAGCAGAATCAACTGATCTGCCCTCCTCAAATACTTCAACGCGCGAACGGCTTCATAGGAATGATCAGACCCATCAACCGCGAGCAGGATTTTCATGGCGGCACCTCTTTTATCTCTCCATCGACGGGCGAATGTCTGTCATCTCGACAACAGCAGGTGCGTCATCATATAGAGACCGCGCGCTGCACTCCGACGGCGAAATAGACACACCGTCCGGCCTCTTGCTGGTCGGTGTCCGTCATCAATCCTGCAGCTATCGTCATGTGCTCGCTGCTCGCATCGAGACCTTATCGGCATTCAACGGGACAAAAGAAGAGCAGATAGATCGCGATCGCGAGACCAAGTCCTACGGCTCCAAGTAGCAACCACTGTGCCCTCGTCATTCGATGTCTCCTACTTGTAGGCCACATTGAGCAAATCCAGTGCCGTGGTAGATCTTAATTTCCTTCACGTTTCATCGCTCAGCGGCACACGTTCTGTTGCCTTCTGCTACAGCAGGAAAAACACCGCTGTAGCGGAGTTCCACTCATGCTGTCGATCTAAGCGTGAGGACTAACGAAAACGGCTGCTTCTGGTCTCGAGCGATAGGCATTACCCTTGCTGATGAAGTAGATCAGTGTTCAGAGGAATTGATGGCGATCGAATTGTTTCGTAAAATTCTCGTTCCCATCGATTTCTCGTTCTGTTCCAATGAAGCGTTTCGCGTGGCACTCCAGATCGCGAAGGCGTTCCAGTCTGACTTGATTATCTTGCATGTGATCGATACAAGCGCCGTCGCGGCCTTCAATCGCTTGGGTTTATTGGCTGTGCCCTCCGATGAGACGAAACAAAGGCGCCGGTTGCACCATCAGGCACGGTTGAAAACCAGGCAACTGTTGGCATCGCAATCGACGCAAGGGATCCCGGTCGAACGGGTTGTCGTTGAAGGGACGCCGTTCGTGGAGATCGCGAAGTTTGCGCGACAGGAACGGGTTGACTTGATCGTGCTGGGAAGCTACGGGGGCCGCTCTGAGAACATGGACAAGATCTTTTTCGGAGCCACGGCGGAGAAAGTCGTGCGGACCGCGGCCTGCGCGATATTGACGACCCCCCTGCCGGCGAAAAAAGTGCGAACCGATATTGTCTTATAACAAGGAGGCGTTCATGACACGTCGTTGGGGATGGACCGGAGGGATCGTGATCGCGGTGGTCGGGGTGGTTGGGGTGGTCGGGGTGTTGGGAAGCGCCCCTGTGGCGTCGCAATCGGAGCAAGTCGTCGAGGTCATGATCAAGGATTTCACCTTCGTCACTAAGCAGGGTCCATTGCGGTTAGGCTTGCCCACGACGATCAAGATCATAAACGCAGATGCCGAGCGGCACGACTTCGGTTCGACGATGTTCGAAGGCATTCCCACCAGGATCGAAAAGGACGGTGTGATCGTGTATGGCAGGGGAGTGGGTGGAGTCATGCTGGATCCCAAACGTGATGCGGTGATTCGGTTCGATATGGAGCGACCAGGGCGCCACACCTTCCGATGCTCGATTCATCCGGATATGAAGGGGGAGCTGTTGCTCCTCAGCGCCGAGGCCGTCTAGCAGGATGACTGATATGACAACCTCGATCAATAAACTGCTGCTCGCGACGGATTTTTCAGACTGGGCCGGACGTGCCGAGGAGTATGCCTGCTCTTTGGCCGCATCCTGGCACGCCCATCTGACCGCGATGACCGTGCTCGAGTTCCCGCCCGGCTTGAATCCGGACTATCCCGTTAATCACGAGTACCTGACCCATCGGATGAACGAAGCCACCGAACAACTCGCGGACTTCAAGCAGCGTGCCTCACGCAGAGGCATTACCGTGGCCACGAGGATTGCTACTGGAATTCCCAGCGAAGAGATCAATGCTGCGGCGCAAGCCGAGGATTCCGATCTGATCATCGTCGGCACCAGGGGCAAGACCGGCTTGGCACATGTCTTACTGGGCAGTACGGCGGAACGGGTCATTCGTACGGCTCCCTGTCCGGTACTGGCTGTACATATGGAGAAGGGCGCGCCTTCTCTTGAACGCGGCGTCTGTCTCGAGCGCATTCTCGTGCCGATCGATTTTTCCGATTGTTCATTGGATGCGCTGGAATATGCCGCTTTGGTGGCGCAAGCAGGCCAAGGCGTCCATCGAACTGCTTCATGTGCTTGAACCAGTATCGTATGGATTGGATTTTACGCTCGGCCATGCGGAAGAACGGACGCACCAGCGTCAGAAATTGACGAAGCGGCTTGAGGAATTGTCATCCGCATTGTCGGCAACAGGGATCACCGTTAAAAGTCACTTGCGTGGTGGAGTGCCAGTGGATACCATCCTGGACGATGTGCGCTCGTTGCGAAGCGATCTGGTCGTGATGGGGACGCATGGCCGCCGTGGCTTGTCGCATGTGATGGCCGGAAGTGTGGCCGAAGCGCTGTTACGGCGTGCGACAGTGTGCCGTCTTGACGGTCCGCAGTCCGAAGTTCAAGCCGGGCCATCATCGCGTGGTGTCAGGATCGATGCACAGCATGAACCCCTAACCGAGGAGTCTGTGATGGGTGTGGTCATTAAAAAAGCAAAAGGTGGAAAAGGGGGATCATCCTCGTCTCGGGGCGCATCGGCAAGGCCGATCGAAGTGCCGGAGGGGATGTGGGAACAGATTTCACGCAAAGCGTATGAGCTCTGGGAACAGCGCGGTCGCAAAGAGGGTAACTCACTTCGTGATTGGCTCGACGCGGAAGAAGCCGTCATGGAAGAAATTCATGAAGCTCGCCGGTGAGCAAGCCGCCGGCTTCTGGAACCCGCGGCCGCCGTCCCTCGAGGCGGTTCTCGCGCGGCTCGAAGGGCTGTCACTCAAGCCGGAATTTGCGTTGCAGCGGCAACTGGCGCTTGCGCGGGCGCTCAAACCGTATCTGGAAAGCGGGGCGGCACGAATCGTTGCGCCGCTCTCTCAAGAATCCGATCTCGCCACCCTCTCCCTTTTGTGCGATTTTTACCCCGAAGACGGGCAACTGACGCTCATTGAGCAGTTGCGAGACGTGATCACCGAACACATTCCGAATGAAGAACGGGTCTGGCTCGATCCGCTCAAGCATTCTTATCTCGATCTGCTGGAGCTGACGGCCACACCGAAGCCGGGTGATGATCTGGTGTTGCGTTCAATCGGCGACGGAACGACGTTCGTGGTGCCGGGCGGCGACTTCGCCAAGGAATTTGCCGCCGGCCAGGTGGTGTTGACAAGAGTGATTCGCGATCCCGAAGCATACGAATCAGGAAAGGGCTGGTTGGCCGGTAGCGGCATTGTGCTCTCAGCCGACGATGCCGGGGTGCTTTATGAGGCGACGCGCGAATGGGAACGCAGCATGGAAATGTCTTCCGGTTCGTTGGTATTGGGCGAATGGCAGGAATTCGCCAAACGTTTCGGCCACATCATGCTATGGAATTTTGCGGAGATGCGGTTTACGGCCCTGGTCGATGCGGTCGTCCACATTCGCTATCGAAAAGCGAACGGGCAACCCTATCTCTACGCCGTCGCGCTGTACGATCAGCATGCCTATCGACTCTTTGCCGAAGGGTTAGCGGGGATGAGCGAGTTTGAACCCGAGAAGCCGTTGCCTCCGGTTGAAGAGACGGCGGAGAAGCTCCCTCCGGCCCGGATCTGGATTCAGCGTGAAGCCACCGCCAAGGTGTCGATCGTGGCGAGGCTGACGCTGACATCCTCACAGCTCATCGTGGAATGTGACAGCGCTGAGCGGCTTGACGCGATTAAACACCGGCTCGCCGCCTCGTTCGGATTTTCGTTGCATTTTCGCGGCGAAACCTTGACGCCGCCGGTTCGGCAGTTCTCGGTGAGTGAATTGATGTCCGATGAGCCGCTCACGGTGGTCGTCACGGAGGAAGAAGACCGGGCGCTGCTCAACCAGTTTCTGGAGAAGGCCTATTTGGAATGGTCGGATCAGCCGCATCCGTTACTGGGCGGACACACGCCGAGGCATGCGGCGGTATCGCCGGCGATGCGCGACAAGGTGAGTGCCTTGATCGATGAAATGGAACGACACGATCCCGGTTTCGCCCGCATGGGCAAGCCCGCCTACCGGTACAACATCCTTCGCGCGCATGTGGGATTAGACGAGGCGCCCGAGTGACGAGCCGACATTCTCTGACGCCGCCCGGATTCATGGCCTGCCGCCCGCACCGTCGAGCGGAGGCAAACATGCTTCAAGCTCTCCTTACGATCCAACAAGCCAAGGGTTATGTGCCGGTGGAAGATCTTCCGCAGATGGCTCACGCGCTGGGCGTGACGGAAGCCGACGTAGCCGGGGTCCTTTCCTATTATCCGGATCTCCGAACCGCTCCTCCGGGCCGTCACGTGATTCGTGTCTGCATGGGTGAATCCTGCATGGCCAACCATTGCCCGGCTGTCTTCCGTGCAGTCGAAGGCTATGTCCGTCTGAAAATCGGCGAAACGAAAGGCAACGCGTTCACGCTCGAGAAAGTGTATTGCATGGGAAACTGCGCCCTGTCTCCGACACTCGTGGTGGATGAGGACATCTATGGAAGAGTGCAACCGGCCCAGGTTCCCGCATTGCTGGAACGTTACCGATGACGATCGCGAGACTGTACTTATCCAACGATACCTCATCGAGGGCCGCAGGTGCGGACGTTCTGGCCAAGCGGCTGGGAGAACGGACCGACGTCCAGGTCGTGCGGACCTCCTCGCGCGCAGCGTTCTACCTCGAGCCGATGATCGAACGGGATGGGCCCGTGGGGCGCGTGGCATGGACCAACGTGACCGTTGCGGATCTTCCCAACGTAATTGCAGGACAAGGAGGAGTCCCGGTCGATGCGATTCCCTACCTGGCGAAACAAACGCGCGTCACGTTTGCGAACTTGGGCATCACTGAGCCGCTGGCGCTTGACGAGTATCAGTCGCGGGGCGGCTTCAAGGGCTTAGAGGCGGCACTGGCCATGGCGCCGGAGGCGATCATCCAGGAATTGAAGGTCTCGCGGTTGCGGGGCCGTGGAGGCGCGGCCTTTCCCGTGTGGAAAAAATGGGAGGCGGCAAGGCAAACCGACGCAGACGAGAAATATGTGGTCGCCAATGCCGACGAAGGGGACGCCGGCACCTATTGCGACCGGATGGTCATGGAGGGCGATCCGTTCCGTCTCATCGAAGGCATGCTGATCTGTGCCCATGCGATCGGGGCCAAGAACGGATACATCTATTGCCGCCAGGAATATCCGGCAGCGGCTTGGGCGATCCGGACGGCGATCAAGAAGGCCGATGAAGCGGAACTGCTGGAATTGGATGGCCGAACATTCTCGATCGAGGTGGTGCTTGGTGCCGGCGCCTATGTGTGCGGGGAGGAAACGGCTTTGCTGGAATCGCTGGAAGGGCGACGCGGGGTCGTGCGCGCCAAGCCGCCGTACCCCGCTGTATCTGGCCTTTATCACCGGCCGACGATCGTCAGCAACGTGCTGACCTTTGCGACCCTGCCCAACATTCTTGCGCGTGGCGGGGCGTGGCATGCCACGCTCGGCACCGAGGGGTCGCGCGGCACGATCGCGCTGCAAATCGGCGGACGGGTGAAGCAGCCGGGGCTGGTTGAAATTCCGTTCGGCATGACGCTGCGCCAGGCGCTCGATGAATTCGGCAAGGGTATGGCGGCCGGGGCGACGTTCAAGGCTGTGCAGGTCGGGGGACCATTGGGGAGTCTGTTTCCGGAATCTAAACTCGATATTCCGATCTGTTACGACGCATTTGCCGAGGCCGGCGCTATTCTGGGTCACGGAGGCATCGTCGTCTATGACGACAGACCGATATGGTGGACCTCGCCCGGCACTTTATGGCCTTTACGGCGGACGAATCCTGTGGGAAATGCACACCTTGCCGGATTGGCTCGGTCCGTGGGCGCGAACTCTTGGAGTTCATCCAAAGCGGCCGCGCCCAAGCAGACAGTTTGGCGTTGCTGGCAGATTTGGGAGAGACGATGAAAGCAACCAGTCTCTGTGCGCTCGGCGGCCGTGCTCCCTATCCGGTGCTGACGGCGATCGAACATTTCCGGACAGGAATTTTCGGGCAAGCTGATGCGGAAACCGTGATGACCATGCAGATCACGATCGACGGTCGAACCGTCAACGCCGAGGCGGACGATACCATTTATACGGCCGCACAGAAGGCCGGGATCGCGATACCCAGCCTCTGCGTCTCGCAGCATCTGGCTCCCTTTGGCTCTTGCCGACTGTGCATTTGTGAAATCGAAGGGCAATCCGGCACTCCGGCCTCCTGCACGACGCCGGTTCGACCCACATGGTCGTCCGAACGGCCAGCGAACGAGCTGCGTCGCCATCGCCATAATCTCGTCGAACTCTATGTATCGGAACAACCTGACATGACGAGTCATCGGGGCCATTGCGTGAACTCGCACTCGCGTGCGGCGTCAATAGGATCCGATATCCTGATGGGATGCGTCAGAAGCGCGTCGATGTGCGCGACGACTCGAATCCGTTCTTCCAATTCGACAACGCAGTCTGCATCTCCTGTGCGCGCTGCGTGCGGGCCTGCGATGAAATTCAAGGGACGTATGCGCTGACGATGATCGGGCGAGGATTTTCGACGAGGCCGGTTGCAGGTGCCGGGGCGTTCACGAACCCGGCAACAGCCTTTGCCACGTCCAACTGCGTATCCTGCGGGGCCTGCGTGAAGGAATGTCCGACCGGCGCGCTCACGGAAAAAACCGTGCTCGAACTGGGGAATCCGACTACGGATTGTGCGGACGACCTGCGCCTATTGCGGCGTCGGCTGTGCGTTCGACGCCGGTGTGCGCGAAGGACGGGTCGTTCAGATGGTTCCGGCCGATGATGGGCCATCCAACTTGGGGCATGCCTGCATGAAGGGCCGGTTCGGCTGGACCTACATCAACGCCGAGGATCGACTGCGAACCCCGCTATGGCGAGAGGGGAGCGGCTGGAAAGAAATTTCTTGGGATGCGGCGTTGGACCGCATCGCGCAGGAATTCACTCGCATCAAGGACGCAATACGGTCCGGACGCGCTGGCGACCATCTCATCCAGCCGGGGCACGAACGAGGAGAATTATCTGTTCGGCAAGTTCATGCGCTGCGTGATCGGGACCAACCATATCGACAACTGCGCCCGCGTCTGCCACAGCGCGACGGTGACCGGCATGATGGAAACGTTAGGCGCTTCGGCCGCCACCAACTCGATCCAGGACATCGATCTCGCCAAGCTCATCTTGGTGGTGGGCGCGAATCCGACCGAATCGCATCCGGTCGTCGGGGCCAGGATCAAGCAGGCACACCGGCGCGGCGTTCCGCTTATCGTGATCGACCCTCGTCGAACCGAACTGGCTCGTTTGGCCGATCTGCATCTGCAGCTTCGACCGGGCACCAATGTGGCTTTACTGAATGGCTATGGGCCACGTGATCGCGACAGAGGGACTCATCGACCAGCATGTTTATCGAGCAAGCGAACGGAAGGCTTCGATGAATGGATCCAGACAGTGGCGGATTGCACGCCGGAAATGACCGAAGCAGATCACCGGTGTGCCGGCCCATCTCATTCGGGAAGCGGCCCGGCTGCTATGCCACCAGCGGCGCGTCACTCTGCGTGCATGGTCTCGGCGTGACGGAACACCGCTGGGGGAGTCACGGCGTCATGGCGCTGGTGAATCTCGCGCTCGCCACGGGCAACATCGGCAGGCCGGGCACCGGCATCAATCCGCTGCGCGGCCAGAACAACGTCCAGGGCGCATCAGACGTCGGTTGTCTTCCCACCTACTTCTCCGGGTATCAGTCCTTGGATGATCCCGGCCTGGCCACGCTACATCAACAGATCACCGGCCGTCCTCTGCCGACGAAACGCGGGATGAAAACGCCAGACATGTGGGATGCGGCGCTCGATGGCCGGCTTGAAAGCGCTCTGGATCATCGGCTATGACGTGGCACAGACCGATCCGAATCTCAAGAAAGTTCATGAAGCGCTGAGGGAGGTGGAATTTCTTGTCGTGCAGGATCTCTTTATGAGCGAGACCGCCAAGTTTGCCCACCTGGTGCTGCCGGGTGCGTCCTTTCTCGAAAAGGATGGCACCTTTACGAATCTTGAGCGGCGTATTCAACGGATCAGAAAAGCCGTGGATCCGCCTGATGGAATTCTTCCGGATTGGCAGGTGGTCTGTGAAGTGTCACAACGGATGGGCTATCCGATGCCATATCGCCATCCCTCGGAAATCATGGAGGAGATCGCGAAGCTGACGCCCATGCTTGGCGGGGTGTCTTACGACCGGTTGGATCAGCACGCCGGTTTGCAATGGCCGGTGCCGACACCCGTCGCATGACGGCACGTCGTTAATGCACCATGAGACGTTTCCCAAAGGCAAAGCCCGCTTTGTCGCCCTGGACTATCTGCCGCCTGGTGAAACGGCGAGCGACGAGTATCCGTTCATTCTGACTACGGGTCGTGTTTTGCAACACTATAATTGTGGAGCCCAAACCAGACGGACGGACATCATGGAGATCGTCGATACGGATGTGCTGGAGATGCATCCGGCTGACATGGAGCGGTTGCATCTGCAGGACGGAACGATCGTTCGGCTGGTCAGTCCCCGTGGCCAGGCGCTCCTTCCTGCGATGAGGAGTGAACGAGTGTTGCCCGGGCATTTATTCACCAGTTTTCATTTCCCTGCTTCGACCGTGAATGAGCTGCTTTCCTCCAGTGCGGATGAAAGCTCCAAGTGCCCCGAGTATAAAGTGTCTGCCGTGCGGGTCGAGCCGGTGCAACGGGAAGAACTCGATTCTGAAGACGAGGCGGAGCTTCGCCATATGCGGCAGCAGTTGATTCTCTAGCATCGATGGAACAGGCCGCGATCAACAGCATGCTCGATGCCTACGCCCCGGCGCAGATTGCCGCGCGGGTGCGCGATGTCGGCGTGACCAAAGCCAGACTCCCGGTTCCGACGATGTTCGTGCTGGCTCTGTTGGCTGGTGCATTCATTGCGCTGGGGGCGCTCTTTTTCACCGTGACCATCACGGCCGGGGCGGCCGCTCCACCGCCGAACTTTGGTCTCATGCGATTGGCCGGCGGGATCACGTTCAGCTTGGGCCTCATTCTGGTGATCGTCGGTGGCGCAGAACTCTTTACGGGAAACAATCTCATTGCGATGGCCTGGGCGTCCGGACATGTGACCACTCGAGAAGTGATCCGCAACTGGGGATGGGTCTATGTGGGGAACTTGATTGGTGCCATTGGGACGGCGTTTTTGGTCTGGCTGGCTGGTGTCCAAACCTTGAGTGATGGTGCGGTCGGAGAGACGATGGTGCGGATTGCCAGATCCAAGATCTCCCTCGATCCGCTTTCAACCTTGGCGCGCGGCGTGCTCTGCAACGTATTGGTCTGTTTGGCCCTCTGGCTCTGCATGGCGGCACGGGGCGTGACCGATAAGATTCTTGCGATTGTGTTTCCCATCAGCGCCTTCGTCGCCTGTGGCCTGGAACATTCCGTCGCCAACATGTATTTTCTTCCCCTCGGAATGATGCTCACGTTGGGCGGCACTGCGCCGATCGCACTGGATGGCGTGGTCAACAACCTCCTTCTGGTGACGATCGGGAACATGTTCGGTGGGACAGTGTTGGTGGCCCTGGTCTATTGGTCTGTCTATTTGAGAAACGCGAGTTAGATTTTCAGGAGGATAAATATGGCGAGTTCTTCACGCACGACCGTCAGCATGCTCGTCGGCGGCGGGCCGGCGCCCGGCATTAACAGCGTCCTCAGCGCCGTCACCATCCGCAGCATTCTGGGCGGCTGCGATGTGGTCGGCATTCTTGATGGATTCAAATGGTTGATGGAGGGGAGCACGGGGCATGTGCGACCTCTGTCGATCGAGGAAGTCAGCCGTATTCACTTCGCCGGGGGCTCCCATGTAGGCACGTCGCGGGCGAATCCCACCAAGAAGGCCGAGCATCTCGATCGCGTGCTGTCTACGCTGACAAAACTTGGCATTACGCGCCTGGTCACGATCGGCGGTGATGATACTGCCTATTCGGCGCTCAAATTAGAAGAGCGATCGGCTGGCCGTCTCCAGGTCGTCCATGTGCCCAAGACGATCGATAACGATCTCGACCTGCCCCAAGGGATTCCGACATTCGGTTTTCAAACGGCCCGCCATTTCGGGGTGGAGATCGTGAAAAATCTCATGGTGGATGCGCGCACCACCTCGCGTTGGTACCTTGTCGTGACGATGGGACGCAAGGCTGGCCATCTGGCGCTAGGAATCGGGAAAGCCGCCGGGGCGACGTTGACGGTGATTCCAGAAGAATTTCACAAGCGGCCGGTGAAGTTGCAACGTCTTGTCGATCTGTTGATCGGGACCGTGATCAAGCGGCTTGATGGCGGGCGGACCGACGGGGTCGTCGTCCTGGCGGAAGGCTTGGTGGAGATCCTCGATCAGGGGGATCTGGGCGGACTGGACCATGTCGAGCGGGATGAACATGGAAACTTGCGTCTCTCCGAGGTGGACATCGGCGATCTGCTCAGGCGGGAAGTGACGAAGGGGCTGAAACACTTGGGGCTTTCTGCCACGATCGTGTCCAAGAACGTCGGATACGAATTACGCTGTGCAGACCCGATTCCCTACGATATCGAGTACACGCGCGATCTTGGCTATTGCGCTGCGCAATATTTACTCGACGGCGGAAGCGCGGCGATGGTGTCGATTCAAAACGGTCGATTCACGCCGGTTCCGTTCAAACACATGTTGGATCCGGCCACCGGACGGGCGAAGGTTCGCATGGTGGACACCCAATCGCAGTCGTACCAGATCGCCCGACAATACATGATTCGCCTCGACGAACATGACATGAACAATCCCATCGCAGTGAGCCGTTACGCCGCGATGAGCGGCCTATCGTCCGACGCGTTCAGACAACGGTTTGAGCCGGTGGCCTGCTCAAATAGCAATGGATAAGAAGGGATGCACGCCATGAATGTTCTCGTCGCAACCGATGGGTCGAAATTCGGGAAGTGGACGTTGGGATGGATAGCGCAGTTGCCGTTGGCGCAGGCGCCGACGGTGAAGGTGCTGCACATCGCAGACATCGCTGCCCTACGCGCCCCCTTCATCATGCAACCGGTCGTCGTGGGCACTGAGCGCTATCTCAAAGCTGAAATCGCCCGGATGGAAGCGCATGCGAAGAAGGCGAAACAAGAGGCAACGGATATGATGAAGTCGCTGCATCTGAGCGGGCGCGTCGTGATCGAGCGCGGACCAGTGGCAGCGACGATTATCAAAGCCGCCAAGCGAGGCGTGCAACTCGTGGCGGTCGGTTCGCGTGGATTAGACGCGCTTGATCGATTCATGCTCGGGAGTGTGTCCAGCCATGTGATCCATCATGTGGCTTGCTCCGTGCTGGTGGTCAGGGAAGCGCCGAGACCTATTCGGCAAGTGGTACTGGCGATCGATGGATCCGCGGCGTCGAAAAAGGCCGTGCAGTTCTTGTTGCGATCGATAAGGCCCTGGGAAGATGTGTCGGATCAGGAACCTCTCACGGTCACAGTCGCGCACGTCATGCCGTTCTTGAAATATCCCGAGCTCCGCGAGGCGGGAAAGGCCATGGTGGAGGAGTGCGCGAACAAACTCTCGCGAGCCGGCTACCTCATAGACCAGGTGCCCAGATTGGGCAATCCGGCGGACGAGATATTGAATATCGCGCAGGAACGCAAGGCCGACCTCATTGTGACCGGTGCGAAAGGTTTGGGCGCGATCGGGCGCTTTCTCCTCGGCAGTGTATCCACCAGAGTCGTGCAGCATGCGACCTGTTCCGTGCTGGTAGTTCGATAGCAGGATGTTGAAAAAGCATACTTTCTCACCCGCCCGCCCCCTGTGCGCGGGGACGACCTTCACCAAGCTTGTTCTCGCATCGTCGTCTGACAAGAGATACGGTAGCTGCCGGTCGTCATGAGACAGGCATAGTGCGCTCGGACGAGAAAAAGACATCCGGAACGCGACGGGCAACATGGACTCGGCGGATATTGTGATTATCGGAGCGGGGGCGGCCGGCCTTGCCGCCGCGATGTTTTCCGCTGGGCAATGTGGTGGCGAGCATCGGATAACCTTGCTCGACAGCGCAAAAACGCCCGGCGCCAAGATCCTCATTTCAGGCGGCGGTCGGTGCAACGTGACACACGAGGTCGTGACTGCCACCGACTTCTTCGGAAATCGACGCATCATCAAAAACGTGCTGGCGGCGTTTTCCGTCGAACAGACGATCGACTGGTTTGCTTCGATGGGTGTTACACTGAAAAGAGAAGAGACAGGGAAACTCTTTCCAACGACCGATAAGGCGCGGACGGTTCTCGATGCGCTCATCCACCGCTGTCGCGCATCTGGCATAGAGATGTATCCCGACCATCAGGTGACGGCGATTGACCGGCTTGCCGCATCAGGCTCCCAGTTTATTGTGCACCACACTCACGGCAAGCTGCGGACCACGAAGGTTGTGCTTGCAACCGGAGGGCGGTCGCTCCCTAAATCGGGGAGCGATGGATCCGGCTATTCGCTCGCTCGACGACTGGGTCATTCCGTGACCGCCACCGTTCCGGCATTGGTTCCGCTGGTGCTGGAAGACACGATGTTTCATCGAACTCTTTCCGGCCTTTCGCATGAAGTGGAACTGAAGACGGTGGTTGCGGGAAAGTCGGTAGATGTCCGAAAGGGGAGTTTGCTCTGGACCCACTTCGGCATGAGCGGGCCGGTCGTCATGGACGCAAGCCGGTTTTGGACGTTGGCCCGGGAACATGGAGAAAAGGCAGAGGTCTACGCGAACTTTCTGCCGCACCGAAACAGGGAACAGGTCCGGCAGTGGTTCACGGACGAAACCCGCCGCCATCCGCGGAAATCACTGATGAACACGTTGGCGCTCGTGGCTCCGGAACGATTCGGCGAGGCACTGTGCCTGCACATCGCCTGCGATCCACAGAGGGCCATCGCGCAAGTCCCGCGCGAGGATCGAGACCGTCTGGTTGCCGCACTTACCACGTTTCCGCTGCCCATCAAAACCGAACGTGGATGGAATTATGCGGAGGTCACAGCGGGCGGGGTACCCCTCGATGAGGTGAACTTTCGGACGATGGAATCTAAGTTAGTGCCAGGCTTGTATCTTGTGGGGGAGATTCTCGACTGCGACGGGCGCATCGGCGGCTTTAATTTCCAGTGGGCTTGGGCGACAGGCTATCTAGCGGGTCGCGCAGCGATCGCTCTGCCGCGTGAGACTATCGATCGTTCAAAAGAATCCGGGTGCCTGCACGGGCCCTCTTGAGGTCCGTGTCAGAGCGGAGTACAAGGAAAGCGCGACAGTATGATCCGATTGTTTGGTTACATCCTCACGTCACTCGGCAGCAAAGTCCTGGTGGCTCTCTCGGGGCTGGGGCTTGCCGGATTCGTCGTCTTCCATATGCTCGGGAACCTCCAGGTCTTCCAAGGACCGGAGGCGCTCAACACGTACGCGGCATTTTTGCGCGAGATGCCGATGCTGCTCTGGACGGCGCGGCTGGGACTGCTCGCGATCGTCGGTCTGCACATCGGCCTCGCGTACCGGCTGGCCATCCACAATCGCCGGGCCCGTCCCGTCGCCTATGCGGTGCACGAGTACCGTCAGGCCTCATTGGCTTCCCGCACCATGGCACTCACCGGCAGCCTGCTGATCCTGTTCATCGTGTTTCATCTGCTGCATCTGACCGCCGGATGGGTGGATCCCTCCTTTCCCGATCGTTTGGATATCCTGGGACACCGCGACGTGTTCGGCAAGGTGGTTCATGCGTTTCAAAACCCGCTATTCGTGGTGATCTATCTGGCCGGGCAAGTGGTCTTGGGATTGCATCTCAGCCACGCATTGTCGAGCAGTCTGCAAACATTAGGGATGGAGCATCCGATCCTCGATCGTCTCTTCCGAGGCGCAGGCCCGTTGGTGGCACTGCTGGTGGTGGTGGGGAATACCGCGATCGTCTTAGCCGTCGCGTTCGGAGTGGTGCACACATGATCCTGCTCGATTCCAAAGTGCCGTCGGGACCGCTCGAAACCAGATGGGACCGCCATCGGTTCAGCGAAAAACTGGTGAGTCCCAATAACAAGCGGCCAATCAGCATCATCGTCGTCGGGTCCGGGCTGGCCGGTGCCAGCGCGGCCTCCACTTTAGGGCAGCTCGGGTACCAGGTGGATTGTTTCTGCTTTCAGGACAGCCCCCGCCGGGCTCACAGCGTTGCTGCACAGGGCGGCATCAATGCGGCGAAGAATTACCAGGACGACGGAGACAGCGTCGAACGGCTGTTCTACGACACGATCAAAGGCGGCGACTTCCGTTCCCGCGAAGCGAATGTCTACCGTCTGGCGCAGGTCAGCATGCAGATCATCGATCAATGTGTCGCGCTCGGCGTGCCGTTCGCGCGCGAGTACGGCGGGCAGCTGGCCAACCGGTCGTTCGGCGGCGTGCAGGTATCGCGCACCTTCTATTGTCGCGGACAGACGGGCCAACAACTTCTGCTCGGCGCCTATTCGGCCTTATGTGGCAGATTGAGCGCGGACAGGTCACGATGCATCCTCGCACGGAGATGCTGGATCTGATCGTCATCGACGGTCACGCCCGCGGGATCGTCGTGCGAGATCTGGTCACCGGAGCGATTCGATCGCATACAGCCCAGGCCGTGGTGTTGGCTACCGGTGGGTACAGCAACATCTTCTTCCTTTCGACGAACGCCAGTGGTAGCAACGTGACCGCGACCTACAGGGCCTGGAAACAAGGAGCGGCCTTCGCCAATCCCTGCTTTACGCAGATCCATCCGACGGCGATTCCGCCGAGCGAGGCCTACCAAGCCAAGCTGACGCTCATGTCCGAGTCACTTCGCAATGACGGGCGCCTGTGGGTCCCGAAGGAACCCGGAGATACCCGGTCACCCGATCAGATTCCTTCGGCGGAGCGGGACTATTTTCTTGAACGGCGTTACCCCCGATTCGGCAACCTGGCCCCCCGCGATGTGGCCTCCCGTGCAGTCAAGCAAATCTGTGACGAAGGTTGCGGCGTCGGTCCTGGCGGGCATGGCGTCTATTTGGATCTCTCGGATGCCATCGCCCAGCAGGGTCTCGAGGTCATCCAGGAACGATACGGCAATCTCTTCGACATGTACCAGCGCATCACCGGCGAAGATGCCTACAAGACGCCGATGCGCATCTATCCCGCGCCGCACTATACGATGGGCGGCCTCTGGGTCGATTACAACTTGATGAGTACGATACCAGGACTTTTCGTGATCGGAGAAGCCAACTTCGCCGACCACGGCGCGAATCGGCTCGGTGCCAGCTCGTTGATGCAAGGGCTGGCCGATGGCTATTTCATTCTTCCCTACACGATCGGCCATTACCTGGCGACGACCAAGAGCATACCGATTTCCCACGACCATGCAGATGTGCGGGCGGCGAGGGAGCGGGTGGCCGCGAGAACCTCGCGACTCCTTGGCGGGACGGGAAAAAGAACGGCCGCCTCCTTCCATCGAGCACTGGGACGCATCATGTGGAATGCCTGCGGTATGGCGAGAAACCGTGCAGGCCTCAAGCACGCCCTCCAGACGATTCCTCCTTTACGCTATGAGTTCTGGCGGGATGTGGCGGTACTGGGAACGGGAGACACGCTCAACCAGGAATTGGAATATGCCGGACGGGTCGCGGATTTTCTAGAGTTCGCCGAACTCCTCTGCCATGACGCGCTCCATCGGGAAGAGTCATGCGGTGCACATTTCCGCGAAGAACATCAGACGCCGGACGGCGAGCCGCTGCGCGACGACCGGAACTTTGTCTATGTGGCGGCATGGGAATACGTTCCGAACGGACCGCCGGTGCTCCACAAGGAACCGCTGGTCTTTGAGTTCGTGAAGCCGTCGATGCGCAGCTACCAATGAGAGAGAGCCTATCGTGAAGTTTACGCTGAAGATATGGCGGCAGCAGGGACCGGCCGACAAGGGCCGGCTGGTGACCTATCAGGCCCAGGACATCAGTCCCTCCATGTCCTTTCTCGAAATGCTGGACGTCGTCAACCAGCAGCTGACGCTCAAAGCCGAAGAGCCGGTGGCCTTCGAGTACGACTGCCGAGAAGGCATTTGCGGGAGCTGCTCGCTCGTGATCGACGGGATACCGCATGGACCGGATCGAGGAATCGCCACCTGCCAACTGTATATGCGTCGCTTCCCCGACGGTGCAACGATCACGATCGAGCCGTGGCGTGCCAAGGCCTTCCCAATCATTAAGGACCTCGTCGTCGACCGGCGTGCACTGGATAGGGTGATGCAAGCGGGCGGCTACATCTCGGTCCACACCGGCGGGGCGGTCGACGGCAACGTGCTGCTGATCGGGAAGGATCAGGCTGAGACCGCGATGGATGCCGCGTCCTGCATCGGTTGCGGCGCGTGCGTGGCAGCCTGCAAAAATGCGTCGGCGATGCTGTTCGTCGCCGCCAAGGTGTCGCACCTGGCTTCGCTTCCGCAGGGCGAGCCGGAGCGGGCCAAACGGGCCAAAGCCATGGTCGCAGCGATGGACCGCGAAGGGTTCGGGTCTTGTGGAAATCAATATGAATGTGAAGCGGTCTGTCCCAAGTCCATCAGCGTCCGATTCATCGCCATGCTCAATCGGGAATTTCTTCGCGCGACGATCGTCGAACCGAGTCCAACGCCGGAAATGCTGGCCGGTCCCCACGACGAATCTCATTAATGTGAGAAGGTTGCCCACGCGCTCCGGCATCGCACACGCCGGCTCAAATCCCTGCGTTTCTTGACAGATCGGCGGACATACACTATCGATAGAAAATGGCTCTGGTAGAGGATTCGTTGGCCGTCCTAGACACCGGAGTCATTGAGAGTCATTAAATGGGTCGTCTGCTGAATTGTCCTCAATGCCGTCACGAACAGGTGCTGCGGTCGCGGCCCCTGTCGGCCAGCGAACGGATGGCGGCGCTCTTCATGCTGGCACCCTTCTCCTGCCAGCATTGCAGCTGTCGTTTCCTGGCCTCGCGCATCGGCCTAGATCATCCCCGCCACCCGATTGACCGGCGTGAGCACCTCAGAATTCCCGTCCGGCTCTATCTCTCGTTCTCGGGAGGCAAGGTCCGCGGCGAGGGAACCGTGCTGGATCTCTCGATGGGCGGCTGCATCATCAAGAGCGAAACGCAGGTGCGCGTCGATGACATCTTTTATTTGGAGATTTCCACCGGTACAAGGGATCAGCCGCTGGAGGTCGCGGCGATGGTACGATCGATTGGCCCACGCGGAATCGCCTTCAAGTTCCTGCGCGCGGCCCAGGAAAACAAACGGCTGCTCGCATTCATTCAAGCCCAAACCGCCGATCACCTCCAGAAGGCAGCGAGCGCTGCCGTTCCAGTCAAAACCTAAAAATAGTCTTTCCAAGCTCGCTTCGTTCCCTCAAGGCTTGCTCGTTGACGCTCTCGGGAAATGGCACCCGTATCGCTCCTACTGCGCCCGTGGAGGGAGCACCGCCAAACAGACTGTTCGACCGGAGCCACCCATGGCGACAGGATAGAATCAACAGCTTCCGTGCCACCTTACGTTACATTGGCTGTTCCCAGGCGGAAGAGAGGGGAAACTCTGTCGTCAGTCGTTCGTGCTCGGCGAGATCATAGGGCTCGATCGTCAAATCCTGAGGATTCAATGGCTCGGCGCAGGCTGTGGACGTCAGAAAGTCCACCAGGGCTTGCGCCTTCTCTTTCGTCGTAAAGCGGCACAGGCCGTATTCCGGCATGCCCGACGAGGGGTGCCAGAATGCCAGCTCGATTGCGCTGCCCTGGTAAATACCCAGGGAGCGGTGTTTGAGCTGAAATCCTCCCGCCTTATGTGAGGACGCTTCCAACGACATCGGTGGCGACGCTATCTTCGAACATATCAGCATGATAGCATGATCCCGTTTGCACCTTCATTACAAGGGAGGAGCGTTATGGGCAGGGTTCGCACGATACTCATCGGTTTGCTGATGGGCGCAACCATGTGGGGTTGCGGCTATAACGACCTGCAAGGACTGGACGAAGACACTAAGGCCGCCTGGAGCGAGGTCGTCAATCAATATCAGCGCCGGGCCGATCTCATTCCCAACCTCGTGGCGACGGTGAAGGGCTATGCCGCTCACGAAAAAGAGACATTGGAAGGGGTCGTACAAGCTCGCGCGCAAGCCACCGGCATTCAGGTGACGCCGGAGATGTTGAAGGACCCGGCGGCGTTTGAACAATTCCAAAAGGCTCAGGCCGGTCTGACTTCAGCCTTGGGTCGTCTCATCGCTATTGCGGAGAACTATCCGAATCTGAAAGCCGATCAAAACTTCCGCGATCTCCAGAGCCAACTGGAGGGGACAGAGAATCGCATCACGGTCGCCCGCAAGCGCTATATCGACCGTGTGGCCGAGTACAATAAGATGATCCGATACTTTCCCACCAACTTGACGGCCAAGCTTCTTCTCCATTTGGAAGAAAAACCGAACTTCACCGTAGCGGATGAAAAGGCGGTGGCGAAGCCGCCGGAGGTGAAGTTCAACTGAACCAAGTGGAACGATGGAGATCATTCACATGAGCCGTGTCTGGCGAGAGCCGGCGCGGCTCATCGTCTTTCTGGGGATTCTTTTTAGTCCACTGGTAGGCTTGGCATTGGACGTCCCGGCGCTGACCGGGCGCATCGTGGATTTAGCCCACGTCCTGCCTGCTCAAGACGCTGATCAACTCACTGCACAACTCAAGGCTCACGAGGAAAAAACCGGCAATCAGGTGGCCGTCCTGATTCTTCCGTCGCTGGAGGGAGAGCCGCTCGAAGAGTACTCGCACCGTGTCGCCACCACGTGGAAACTTGGACAGAAGGGCACCGATAACGGCGTCCTCCTTCTCATTGCCCTCAAAGAACGGAAACTACGCATCGAAGTGGGATACGGCCTTGAAGGGACTCTGACCGATCTCCGGTCGGCCCACATCATTCGGAACGAGATCGTGCCACACTTCAAGGCCGGCGACATACCAGCCGGGGTACAGGCTGGAACGCAAGCGATTCTACAAACGATCGAAGGGACGTATCAGGCGAAGGAGTCCCCCGCCGATCGTACCAGGCCAGGCCAAGAGACGAGTGCCTTACAGTATGTCGTCATCGGCATCATCGTCGGGTTTTTAGCCGGAATCGTCTTGAGCCAAGGTCTCCGGCGCGCGCGCGCGTTGTTGGGCGCTGTCCTTACATTCATGGTGGCCCAGCTTGCAAGTATTCCGCTTGGACTTGTGGCAGCCGGGTTCACGGCCCTCCTGCTCTGGATGGTCCTGCGCGCCAGCAGCGGTCGACGGCGCGGCACCGGGCCCGACGATTGGACCTGGTATAGCAGTCGCGGTGGGGGATGGAGCGGAGGTTCATTTGATAGCGGTGGCTTCGGCGGTGGGGGCGGCGATTTTGGCGGAGGAGGAGCCAGTGGCGATTGGTAAGGCGATCGAATTGACCGATCAAGAGAAAGCCCGTATTAGCGAAGCCGTACGTGCCGCCGAACGCCGGACGAGTGCAGAGATCGTCCCGATGCTGGTCGCACGGTCGGGACTATACCGCGACGCGCAACATCGGACCGGACTGGCGCTGGCCTTGCTCGTGTTGACGGGTCTCTTGATGGGGGAGGCGATGTGGTTACCCTGGGGGTGGCATGCCGCCAATGCGGCATGGCTCGTCATGGCCACCCTCCTGGCGTATATCATCGGCAGCTGGCTGGGAACGCGTGCTCCTGTGATTCGCGCGGTCACCTCGACTGATCGCCTGCGCCACAAAGTACAACTCAGGGCCGAGCTGGCCTTCGCGCAACATGGAATTTCGCAGACGCGCGAACGCACTGGTGTCCTGTTGATGGTCTCGCTCTTGGAGCGTTACGTGTACGTATTGCCGGACCAGGGAGTCCGTACGAGGATTTCGCCTGCAGAATGGAACGAAGTAGTGGGAGTCGTGATCACGAAGCTGAAAGCAAACGACATTGTGGGAGGGTTCTGCGCGGGCATCGAACGGTGCGGAGCGATCTTGACTCAGGTGTGTCCCGCCACACCGGGAGACAATCCCGACGAATTGCCGGATCGGCTCGTGCAAGAACCGTAACGCGTTGTTCGATAGACGGCCTGTCGTCGTTCCGCTAGAATCCGAATTCATGTCCGAGACCACCACCACGATTTCTGAGCAATCGCAAAACGAGAACCATTCCCTTGTGAAAGCGGCTGGGGTGATCGGTATCGCCACGTTTTCCAGCCGCATTCTCGGCTTCATCCGCGATATGGTCCTCGCGCGCCTGTTCGGTGCCACGCCGGCAGCGGATGCCTTCTTCGTCGCATTCCGCATTCCCAGTTTGCTACGCGAACTCTTCGCGGAAGGGTCGATGTCCGCCGCCTTTATTCCCGTCTTTACGGAGTACTACACGCTCAGGTCCAAACGGGAAGCCTGGGAATTGGCCAGCGCGGCTTTTACGACGCTGCTCACGATTGTGACGCTGATGACGCTTCTGGGCATTCTTGCCGCGCCCTGGCTGGTCCAAGGGCTCGCGCCCGGCTTTCAGACATCTCCGGAAAAGCTGGCGCTCACGACGGTGCTCGCCCGTGTCATGTTTCCCTATCTCTTGTTCATCAGCCTGGCCGCAATGGCCATGGGCATTTTAAATTCCGTTCGGGCGTTTGCCGTGCCGGCTTATGCAGCGCTCTTTCTGAACATCTTTATTATCGGGTGCGCGCTGTTTCTGTCGCCACATTTGGAGGAGCCGATTGTCGGTGTGGCGATCGGCGTGGTGGCTGGCGGCGCCGCGCAGTTTGCTATGCAGCTGCCGAGCCTTAAGATGCAGAGGATTATTATTCGGATTCCGGTTTGAACCGGGCCATCCCGGGGTGAAGCGGATCGGCCAGTTGATGGTGCCGTCGTTACTCGGCATGTCGGTGACGCAGATCAACCTGACGGTCAGCACGATCTTGGCCTCTTTTATCGCGGGAGCGCCGACCTATTTATTTTACGGCATGCGGCTGATTCAGTTTCCATTGGGCATCTTCGGTGTCGCGTTGGCCATGGCCATTTTGCCGACGCTCTCGGCACAAGCGGCCCGCGGGGCGTTGGAGGAACTCCGGACGACGCTGGGGTTCGGGTTGCGCATGATCATCTTTATCATGTTGCCGGCCATGCTGGGGTTAATTGTCCTGCGTACCCCCATCGTGCATTTGTTCTTTGAACACGGCAACTTTTCGGCGCAGGATACGGCCGAGACGGCTATGGCTGTCCTGTGCTATGCGGTCGGTCTCTGGGCCTTCGGCGGGGTACGCATCATCGTCGCAGCGTTTTATTCGCTGCAAGACACGAAGACGCCTGCCATTTCGGCCGCGATTGCCGTCACCGCCAACATCGTCTTCTCGCTGCTGCTCATGTCGTCGTTGGGTGCGTCCGGATTGGCCCTGGCGACCGCGCTCGCAGGGATGGTGAACGGCGGCATCCTCGTGGCGGTTCTCAATCGCCGACTCGGCGGCGTGGAATGGGGATCGGTCGGACGTTCGGCTTGGCGCGTTGTGGTCGCCTGCGTCCCCTTAGTGGTGGCCTGCCTCTGGGTGGCTGGCGCGCAAGTCTGGACCCATCCGGACGAATGGATGGCCAAGTCGGTGATGCTGGCAGTGGCCATCGGCCTCAGCGTGAGCGGTTACCTCGGCGTCCATGCACTGCTGGGCTCAGAAGAGTTGGATCTGGTCTGGGGCATGGTCAGGAAAAAATTCGGCCGTCTCGTCGGCCGGTAGGAGATGGCATGCGTCGCGCAATGATCTTCAAGTCGCGTTGGGGCTGGATGGGGGTCGCAGAATCAGAAAAAGGGATTGCCGCGATCGTGCTCCCACAGGCCTCGAAGGCGGCGGTAGCGGCCGGCTTGCGAGCCTATGTGGCCGGATCGTTCGAAGAAGCCTCGTCTTCGCGCCTGCGTGCAGCGCGACAGCAACTGCTCGAGTATTTGGATGGAACCCGCACGTCGTTTGCTCTTCCCCTCGACTTCTCGCAAGGAACGCACTTTCAACGACGGGTGTGGAACACGCTACGGGCAATCCCCTATGGCCGACTATGGTCCTACCGAGGTCTGGCCTCCCGCGTCGGCGGAGTACAATACGCTAGGGCGGTCGGCGGGGCGGTCGGCGCCAATCCGCTCCCGATCGTCGTTCCTTGCCATCGAATTGTGACGCAGAAGGCTTCAATCGGGGGATTTTCTTGTGGACTGCCGGCAAAACGGAAGTTGCTTGCGCTGGAGGGTTCGCTTTCACAACTTGGCCGGACGGAACAAGATTGATGAAAGCGGTGATCCAGCGGGTGACGCAGGCGTCCGTCGAAGTGGACGGTTGCGTGGTCGGGGCTATCGGCGAGGGGTTGTTGGTCCTGCTCGGCGTGGCCAAAGGAGATGGAGAGTCGGATTGCCGATTCATGGTGGAGAAACTCTCTACCTTACGAATCTTCTCCGATGACGCGGGGAAGATGAACCGATCGCTGGCTGATATTGGAGGCTCCATCCTCTTGGTGTCTCAGTTCACCCTTCTGGGCAACATGAGAAACGGCCGCCGGCCCAGTTTTGACGAGGCGGCGCCGCCCGATGAGGCCAAGCGATGGTATGAGCAAGTCGCGACGAGATTGAAGGAGCAGGCGATACCGGTGGAGACCGGGATATTTGCGGCCCACATGAAGGTCCAGCTGCTCAACGACGGCCCGGTCACCTTCCTGTTGGACAGTCGAACCGGGTTTCAGGCGGGCGCGTGAAAAGAGTCTGCTATAATAGGAGCTGACTGCTGCGAATCCAGTGCGAGGAAGAGATGGGAACGCAAATCCCGGCTCGACATCCGCTGCGACAACTCTTCGGTGCCTTGACCGAGAAGAGCTTCACCGAACATCTCGGCTGGCCTGATCTCAATGTGACCAGCTACGTCTCAAATCTCCTCGTCGACTTTACGCGCACCGACCATCTGTTCAAAATCAAAAACCGGCAAGGCCAACCGGTAGAGTCAGTCATGGATTTGTTGTTCGAATCGGAAGTACTGCTCGAGGCCCAATCGTTGGATCGGGAACGGCACGTCCATCAACACATCGGCGACTTCACGCTCTTTATGGCCGGGCTGTTTCCAGAGTATCTGCGGCGTCTCAAAACAGCCGGGTTGGTGTATCACAAGGATTTTCTCGTGGATTACGTCAAGACAGGCAAACGGTCCTATGGCATTGTCGCGCAAATGGCGGATGATCCTTCTCAGGACGAACGGCCGCTCTTTGCCAAACTCTCCGAAAACTTCGAACTCTGCGTGACCGGCTTGGGATTTGTGCGTTCCGATCTGGACCGCATGAAAGACCCGGCCTACCAGCAGGCCAGGGATCTCCTCCTCAATTGACCCGTTCTCGCCCTCTTATCCTTGCTCACGGCGGCGCCGGCCGACGCGCGATGACTCAACGCCAGGCTGCCTCCCTCGCCGACGCGCTTGCCACAGGCTATGCGATTCTTCAGCAGGGCGGTCCGTCGGTCCTCGCGGTCGAGAGCACCATCGGCTTTCTTGAAGCGTCAGGACTCTTCAACGCAGGGCGAGGCGCCAAGCGGCAACTGGACGGCGTACAGCGGATGGATGCCTCTATTATGGAAGGTGCCACGCTTCGGGCTGGCGCTGTGGCCTCGATCGAAGGCGTCGTCCATCCGATTACCGCCGCCAGGCTCGTCATGGAAGAAACCGATCATGTGTTGTTGGCCGGCCCAATGGCGAGCAGGTTTGCAAGCCATTTCAAGCTGGAGAGGCAACGAACCGTCCGCCCATCCCGCCGGGTTTCGTACGAGCGCATGCTTTCTCAGCGAAAAGTGAACAGAGCTGGGCACGGGACAGTCGGAGCAGTTGCCTTGGACCGATCGGGAACGGTTGCGTCAGGAGCTTCCACGGGTGGAATCGATGTCATGCTGCCCGGCCGCGTCGGCGATACGCCGCTGATCGGATGCGGAATCTATGCGGACAACCGCAGCGGTGCCGTGTCGATGACGGGGCTTGGCGAGGCAATCATGCGCCTGGCTGTGGCGAAGACGATTTGCGACCGTCTCGCCGGAGGAAACAGTCCCCACATGGCGGCGAAGATGGTCCTGCGCCAGTTGGTCTCGCGAATCGGCGGCGCGGCTGGTACATTGGTGATGACACCGGATGGGCGCTTCACGATTGCCCATGTGACGGCTCACATGGCAGCCGGGTGGTGGGACGGAGGAGGGAAACCCACAGTCCGAGGTCGTTGGACATGAGCGATATCTTGTTTCATCTGGCCTTTCCGATCCACGATGTCGAGGCGGCCAAACGATTCTATATCGAGGGGCTTGGCTGCACATTGGGGCGTGAATCCGGCCATGCCGTCACATTTGGGCTGGCCGGCCATCAGCTCGTGGCGCATGTTGTGGCTGATTCTCCAGATACGCAGAAAGGCATCTACCCTCGCCATTTCGGCCTGGTGTTTCTGTTGAAATCTCAGTGGCAGGAATTGGCGGACCGGGCGAAGACGAAAGAGCTGACATTTTTTCAACAGCCGAGAGTGCGTTTCCCGGGAACAAGAATCGAGCACTACACTTTTTTCCTCCAGGACCCTTCCCAGAATCTTCTCGAGTTCAAGCATTACACGCATGAGTCGGCCATCTTCGGCGAACGGGACTTCCATGCAGTCGGAGACGCCGCGAATCCGGATTGAAGATTCAAAAGTCCGCGCGGATACCACCCATGATCAGCAAGGGACTGCCAAGCGTCTTGACGGAGCCGGTTTGTGTGGCGATGTAGTGCCGGTCGGTAAGATTCTCGCCATTCAGCATCAGCTGAATCCCTCGGCGAATCTCGTGTCGAAGAGCTGCATCTATCACGAAGAAGTCGGCGACGGGCTGGGTGTTCGCGTCGTCGACGTACTGGCGCGAGAGATAGCGTGCCAATATCGTCACTTCCAGCCAGTCGGGACGTCCCGCCGTCATACCCGTCGTCGCTTGGATTCTCGAGACGTTGGGGATGCGTTTCCCTTCCCGATCGGGGCTGCCTGGAACATTTGTGATCCTGGCATCGACATAGGCATAGCCCAAGTTGACCGTCAGCAGTGGGGAGATCTGATAGGACAAATCCGCTACTCCGCCGGTCGACAAGGTCCTGCCCACGTTTTGGCGCTGCGCAGCGAACTGGCCCTGCGAGACAAACAATATTTGATCCTTGACTTCATCGCGATGGGCCGACAGGCGCCAGTGAAGCGTCCGGTCGGCCAAGAGTTCCCCTTCCACTTTGACGTCTGCTCCTGTCAAGCGTTCCGGGCGGAGCCGATCGTTGGGAAGAAACGAAAAGCCGCCGAAGCCGAATCCCCGGTAGAGTTCGTTCAAGGTCGGCGCCCGAAACGCTTGGTAGACGGAGGCGCCCGTCCGCAGCGTCTCGCTGAGCTGATAGGCGGAAGACAACTTCGGATTGACGACGCTGACCGCGTTGTCGCGGGGAACGGTCGTGGTGGTCGGCGATTCGATGCGTGCGTTGAAGTTCTTCCACCAATCGGCGCGCAGGCCTGGGGTGACGGTCCAGCGATCGGCGAGTGGCAGGATCCATTCGCCGAAGAGGCCCCCTCCGAGCTGCTGGCCCCGTGCGAGGTTTTGTCCGAGGAACGCTGTTTGCGAGAACAGATCGTCGGTCGATTGGGCGATAATCGTGCGGGCATCGGTTCCCAGAACCAGGCGATCGCGATCAAATAATCTGCCGGTCCATTGCAACAAACCGCCGAAGTCGTTGCTGGGGATCGTTTGAATGCTGTTTTGAAATTCACCGAGGCGGACGAGCGGGGCGGGAATGATCTGCGAGGTCAGGTTTCGAAACGTCTGCCACTGCCCGAATAGCTTACCTTCCCACAGACCGGACCGCCCTTGATCGCTGCGCAGTCCGAGCGCCACGTTACCGATTGTCCTTGAGGCCACGCTGAGGGTGGTTCCGAATGTTCGATCCTCCCGGAACAGACTGCCCGAGAGGTCGATCGTCGTGGCACTCGTTGGCATCCAGGCCAGGCTGCCGTTGAACAACTCGTGCCGCGAATCGTTCGTTCGATCCACGGGTCCTCGCTGATACGCCGGGACGGGAATGACGCCGTTCGTGTGAAACCACCGGTAGCCGAGCGAGAGACGGATTCGATCGGCCCCGTATCGGGCGTTCAAAGCCTGTTGGTAGGTACTCAATGTGCCAGCCTGGCTGTTCAATGTGACCCCAGTGCCCGTTGCAGGAGTTTGCGTGATGACATGGATCACGCCTCCCATGGCCCAGGTGCCATACAGATTCGAAGCTCCGCCAGAGACGATTTCTACGCGATCGATTTCGTTCGGGATCATGCCCCAGTTGATCCATCCTCCGAATCCATCGTTCAGCGGCACGCCATCCAGCAACACCAACGCCCGGCGAGTGCCCAGCCCGTTCAACGTCACGGATTGTGCCGTCGGGTGATTGTACCGGCTACTGAGCGTAGCAGGCTGCACCCCGGGAACCGATCGAAGCAGATCATCAAGTTGATGTCCGCCGGGGTAGGGAGACCGTTGGATCTGTTCCTTGGTGAGCACGGTCACGGCGGCCGCGCTCTCTCGGATCCGTTCTGGCGTGCGCGTCGTGCTGATCACCAGTTCGTCCGTCGTGAGAACGGAAGGCTCCAGCTCGAGCACTTCCGCTGCGGCGCCATTGGAGAGCAGCAGGACGCCGAGAGCCGAAGACAGTAACGCGAAGCGGCAGCCCATCGTGGGAATTCCGACGTTACTCAATCCGCGGCTGATGACGAGCGGCCTGGTTCATCCGGTGGAGGACACGCTCGTACCGGCTCGTGAGTGCCTTTGTTCTGCGCATGGGGTCGTAGCGGCGAGGGGAAGGCAGCATGGCGGCCAGCCATGCGGCTTCCTCTTCGGTTAAGTCATGCGCGGGTTTCCTGAAGTGGTGCCGCGAGGCCGCCTCGGCCCCGTAGACACCGGTACCCCATTCGGCGACGTTGAGATAGAGCTCGAGGATCCGTTCTTTAGAAAGATGGTGTTCGAGCGAACGGGTGATCAACGCTTCACGGGCCTTCCTGAAGATCGACCGTTCAGAGGAGAGATAGAGATTCTTCGCCAGTTGCTGAGTGATCGTGCTGCCGCCGCGTTTGAGTTCGCCTTTTTCGAGGTCATAGAGGGCGGCGTCCTTCATGCCTTCCCAATCGAATCCCTCGTGCGTGAAAAACGACGCATCTTCCGCCGCGACGACGGCGCGGCGCAGGTGCGGAGAGATGCGGGAAAGGGGGACCCATATCCAATGCCGCCCGATCGCGAGTCCTTTTGCTCCGGCCTCGGCTTCGCGAGCTTCGATCAAGGCCGTCATCGTCGGATGGGTGGATCGCAGCGACGCCACATCGGGAAGCGTCAGGAGCCAGAGGAACAGCAGTGCGGCGAGCGGAATGGCCACGCAGAAGAATACGATCGGGAACAGTCGGGTGCGACGTTGTTTGGTTGACTTCCGCATCGATGACTGCGTAAGAGAAGGCACGAGGCGATGGGCGCTCGCCCTGCCGCTCTCGTCCCCGGAGTCTCGTGAAAATTCTGAAGGCCGAGTTTATCAGAAGTTGCATGACCCAAGAACAATTTCCGACCGGCATGACACCGGAGATCGCGTTCGTGGGGCGCTCCAACGTCGGCAAATCCTCGCTCATCAACTCCCTCCTGCAACGGAAGGGGCTTGCCAAAGTGAGCCGCACCCCGGGAAAGACCCGCGCAGTCAACGTGTTCGCCGTCGCCACTGACGATCCCCTCTTGTCGCACTTCGTGCTCGCCGATCTTCCGGGTTACGGCTATGCCAAGGTGTCGAAAACAGAACGGGCGCAATGGGCCCCCTTGATCGAGTCGTATCTGGGGGGGCGCGAACAGCTTTGCGCGGTGGTCATGTTGGTGGAAAGCCGGGTCTTGAGTCCGCATGACGGCCAGACCATCGATTGGCTTCAATCAATCGGTTGCGACCCGCTGGTCGTGGCGACAAAGGTCGATAAGGTGAAACCCAGCGAACGTGTATCAACTCTGCGCCGACTTCAGGAAGGACTCGGCTTAACCGGAAGTCGGGCGTTCATGGTTTACTCGTCTGTGACAGGGGAGGGGCGGGAGCGGCTTGTGGAATGCCCTGAGAGAGCGTTGTCGAACTTAATTTCGATGTAGGCCTTGTTCTTCAAGTCTGCCAGCCAGGCCTGGAACATGTCTTCGCTCTTTTGCTGGAAGACCAGCGCCTGGATTTCCTGCTTCACTTCTTCATAGGGCCGGAATTGTTTCGGTTTCTTGTCCTCAAGCCGGACGATATGCAACCCTTCCGGACTCTCGATCACGTCCGAAATTCCGCCCGAAGGCAGATTCGATACACCCCGTTCGATCGCTGGCAGCAGTTCTCCTTGCCGTACAAGACCAAGCCGTCCGCCGCGTGATGCGTTGGGTCCGTCGGAGTAGCGAAGCGCGAGATCCTCAAAGGACTCTCCTTGCTTGAGCAGCGCCATGATCTCCCGTGCTTTGTTTTTTGCATCCGCCATATCATCGGGCGATCGAGGTTTGATCAGAATTTGGCTGAGCGTATATTCTTCTGGAAGCGCAAACCGGTCGCGGTGTTCCTGGTAGTACCGCTTCATCTCAGGGTCGGCCACCATCACGCCGCTGCGCACTTCCCGATCGACGACCCTGAGCAACGTCAGCTGATCCCGGACGCTCTTCGTGCTGGCCGGGTCCTTGTCATCGATCTTTTCGCCTTGCTGGATCAATTGCTTGACGGCCTGCTTGACCTCCTGGTCTCCAACGTCGATATTGCGGACCTTAGCTTCCTGGAGCTGCAAGCGGCGCTCAATCATGGTCGTCAGGGCCATCGCTTCTGCCATTTTCAACCGTCGCGCTAATTCTTCGCCCCGATACTGCTTCTCGATCCGCTCGCGCTCCGGTGCCAGTTCCCGCTTCACCTCGGACCACATGATCAGATCTGAATTGACGATGGCCACAATGCGGTCTTCGACCTTGGCCGCAGAAAGAGGAGGACGAACCGCTCCGAAACATGCCAAGGCCAGCAGGATCGGTGCCCAGAGTAAGACTCGAGTGGATGTGCGAGATGAGGTGATCATGGTCTGTCGACGCGAAGGAGTTGGGCCTATCGCGCGACGCATCCGGTGATTGTACAAGATTCCACGGGGAATGAGGAAGCGAAGGGGCTACCGCTTGGTGAGATCGCCGCTCGTATACCGGGAACCGTCGCCGAGCCTGACGACAGCCTTGGCCTTGATTTCCGCGATCGCGTCGTCGTAGTGCTGTTTGCGCTTGAGGTACAGAAGTTCTTGGCGCAGCCGTTCCCGCTTCGCGAGGTCGGCCTGGATGATTTCCGGCTCGAGCGCGGTGATCATGACGAGATAGTAGCCGGCATCGGTCTTGATCGGCGCGCTGACCATGCCGGGCTTGAGGGTCCGGATCGCCTCGTCGACTTCCGGGATGACCAGGCCTTTCCGATAGGGTCCGAAATCACCACCCTTGGCCTTGGTCTTGGTGTCGATCGAATAGCGTTGCGCAAACTTTCCGAAATCACCCCCGCGATTGACCTGAGTTTCTAAATCTTTGGCGGCGGGAAAATTCGGCAACAACATTTGCGCGACCCGCACTTTGAGCGGCGTCAAAAGCTCGCTCGCGTGCTGCTCGTAATAACGGTCCAACTCTTCTTTCGTTGGTTCGGCGGTGGCTTTCATCCGGTCTTTGAGGAGCTCTTCTTTCAGAAGTTTTTCCTTGTATCGGCGGACGCGGTCTCGAATTGCGTCGCTCTGGTCGAGCCCTTGCTTGCGGGCTTCCTGCATGATCAGTTCATGATCAACGAGTTCCTTCAAGAAACACCTGCTTCCCGCCTTCTTTCTCGTATCGGGCCTTGGTGGCTTCGGGCAGGTCGTTCCATTCGTTGTCGAACTCGGTTTGCGTGATCGGTTTGCCGTTGACGAAGGCCACGACTCGTTCCTCCGACGGAGGCGGAGTGCAGCCGCTCAGAAGCAGGAACGTACCGATCGTGACGGTCATGAGGCAGCAGAAGCGAATGGCTAAACGAGTAACGGAAAGCGGTCGATGCATGCGCGCGTGAATCCTCCGTGCTTAATCGAGCGATGACGGTTTTGCTGTGCTGTTGGTATCACAGACACCGAGGCTTTGCAAGGTTGCGGTGAGTTCCGGAAAGATGGAAGGCCAGTCCTGATGCGGCATTTGAAGTTCGAACGAGAGAGGCGAAAGAAATCGTAGCCGCTTCTTGTACTGATCCATCAGACGGTGAATCGCCGTCGCGGACGACAGGACTCTTTGCATCGAGCGTGACGACCACCGATCCTGTTTTGAGCTCGATCGAAGCCACTCGGAGGGCTTTCGCCTGCATGCGAACCTGCATCACTTCAAACAACCGTTCGACGGGATCCGGAGGTTGCCCATAGCGGTCTTGTAGTTCGCCGTGGAGGAGGGCGAGATCACCCACTTGAGTCGAGGACGAGAGCCGCTTGTAGAACGACAGGCGCTGATGGGGATCGGCCACATAGTCTTCCGGAATGAATGCGGACACGTTCAGGCGCAACGCGGGATCCGGTTCCTCTTCCACGACCTGGCCCTTGAGCCGTTGCACCGCCTGCTCGACCATTTGCATGTAGAGATCCAGTCCGATGGCGGCGATGTGTCCGGACTGTTGTTTGCCGAGCAAGTTGCCCGCGCCCCGGATTTCCAAATCGGCCGCGGCGATGCGGAACCCCGATCCCAGCTCCGTAAATTGCTGAATAGCCGTCAGGCGTTTCTGGGCGTCCTCCGTCAGCCGGCCTTCATCCGGCACCAGGAAATAGGCATAGGCCTGGTCGCCGCTACGGCCGACGCGCCCGCGCAATTGATAGAGCTGCGCCAGGCCGAACGTGTCGGCGCGATTCACGATGATCGTGTTGGCATTGGGCACGTCGATCCCTGACTGAATGATGGCCGAGGCGACCAGCACATCGGCCTCGCGATGGAAGAACTTCAGCATGACGGCTTCGAGCAGTTTGGCATCCATCTGTCCATGGGCCATCACGATGCGCGCTTCCGGCACCAATCTGTTGCAGCCAGGCGCCGGTCCGCTCCATCGTTTCCACGCGGTTGTGGACAAAATAGACCTGGCCGCCCCGTCCCAGTTCGCGCAAGATCGCTTCCCGAATGAATTTGTCGCTGGATCGGACGACCTGCGTGCGAATGGACAAACGGCCGGCCGGCGGCGTGTCGATGATCGAGAGATCTCGCACGCTCGCCATGGCCATCTGCAACGTGCGAGGAATCGGTGTGGCCGTGAGCGTCAAGACGTCGACCTGCGTGCGCAGTTGCTTCAGTCGTTCCTTGTGTTTGACGCCGAACCACTGTTCCTCATCGATGATCACCAGCCCGAGATTGCGGAAGACCACGTCTTTCTGGAGGAGCCGATGCGTCCCGATGACCACATCGATGGTTCCTGCCGCCAGATCTTTCAGAATGGCCTTGGCTTCTTTCGGCGATTGGAATCGTGAGAGGAGGGCCACGCGAGTCGGGAACGGCGCGAACCGTTCGGCGAAATTGTCGTAATGTTGATGGGCCAACAGGGTGGTTGGCACCAGAACGGCCACCTGCCGGTTGTCTTCCACCGCCTTGAAGGCCGCCCGCATCGCCACTTCCGTTTTGCCGTAGCCGACGTCGCCGCAGACCAGTCGGTCCATCGGTTTACTGGACTCCATGTCGTGGGTGATGTCCTCGATCGCTTTGAGTTGATCCGGCGTTTCTTCGTATTCGAACGCCGCCTCGAACTCGTGGTACAGCGTGCTGTCGAATCCATAGGCAGTGTCGCTTGACCAGCTCGCGGTTCGCATAGAGGTCGACCAGCTCATGGGCCATCTCCTCGATGTCTTTCTTCACCCGCGCGGTCGTTTTGGCCCAACTGGTGCCGCCCAGTCGATCAAGCCGCGGCACATGGCCTTCGGCGCCGCTGTATCGCTGAACCTGGTTGAGCCGGTCGAGCGGGACGTACAGTTTGTCGCCGCCGGCAAATTCCAGGATCAAATAATCGCTGTCGAAGTCCTGCACCGAGAGGCGTTTGAGGCCTTGATACTTGGCGATGCCATGTTGGACGTGGACGACATAGTCGCCCACGTTGAGATCCTCCAACGAGGAGAGGAACGTCGCGGCCTTACTCTTCGTCTGCGGCTTATGGCGCGCTGCCCTTGGCAAAGAGTTCTTCTTCCGTCAGCACGCGCCAGGCGCAAGTTCCGGAGACAGGAATCCGGCGGACAGATCGCCGTGCAAGACGTAAAACGGCGCGTTGTGTCGCTGTCGACGTCGGCCCAGCGCCGTCGTCCATTCCGTGGCCGGCACGTCGTGTTCGCGTAAGAGCGCCAGCAGGCGATCCACTTGGCCGCGGCTTCTCGCGACGAGCACCACGCGGCATTCCTCGCGCAGGCGATCGAGGATGGACAGGGTCTGGCTGAAGGGGTGCCGCGTGCGCCGAGGCCGGCGCTGGCGGGAGTCTGGGCGGGAAACGAGTGCGACCGGATTCCATGAGGCGTCGGGCTCGGCCAAGCGGCTCGAGGGCGAGCGTGGGCCATCCGGCCGTGCGATCCATGAGTTCCTGCCAGGTCAGAAACAGTCGCTCGGGTGACGGGTAGGGAGGCTGTCTCCCGGTCGCCGTGGCGGAGATAGCCGTCGTCGATCTTGGTCCACAGCTCCCCGCAAGTTCCTGTCAACGCGGCTGGCTGGTCGAGGACGCGAGATAGGCTGCTCGGCAAAGTAGTCGAAGAGGGTTTCCATTTGCGGATAGAGATCCGGCGCGCGCCACTCCGCATCCGGCGGAATCGGCGCAAGGGCATCCGGCGCAGTCTTCGGATCGCAGATATTCCCGCGCCGGAAGGACGACTGCGCGGTCCAGCTTGGCGGTGGATTTCTGTGTGGCGGGATCGAACAGGCGGAGCGATTCGACGGTCTCACCGAGAAATTCGACACGCAGCGGGTCGGGATAGGCGGTCGAAAAAATATCCACGATGCCGCCTCGAATGCTGAACTCGCCGGGGATTTCGACGACCGAGACTCGTCGATATCCCAGTCGTAAGAGTCCCGCCGTCAGGACCTCTCGCTCAATCCGGGCCGTCGACCTTGAACTGCAAAAGGGTCTTCATGAAGGTCTCGACCGGCATGAGCCGTTGCATCAGGGCCGCGATCGAGGTGACGACTTTCGTCGCCGGGATTGTTCGGATCTGATGCAGCGCATTCATGCGGCGGGCGATCAGGCCTACATGGGGCGCCGTCGACTCGTAAGGAAACGTTTCCCATCGTGGAAACAGGGCCAGCGACGTAATCGGAAGGCCCATGAGGCGATGAAAAAAGATGAGATCGTCGAACAGTCGCTCGGCGGCTTCATCGGATTTCGTGACGATCAGCCAAGGTTGCGAGCTGAGTCCGATAGACTGCGGATGCAACAGTTGCGTCAGTGCGAATCCAGCTGTCGATCCATGCAACCCCGTGAGGCAAGGCCGTCCTGCTTTGCGGGCCAGCGCGGCGGCAATCGGCGCACAGCAGGTAATCGTTGAGGAGCCGGGCGGGGTGTTTGACACGGGGTTACTGTTGTGGTGACCGGATCCGTTGGATGAGCGCGGTGGTCGACATGCCGGGGACCAACGGAATTGTCCTGACGGTTCCGCCTCGTCGTTCGACGACGTCGCGGCCGACGATGCGCTCGACCGCCCAATCGCCACCTTTGACCAGCACATCCGGTTGCAGCGTCGTAATCAGGCTCAGTGGGTCCGGCTCGCTGAACATCACGACGTAATCGACGCAACAGAGGGCCGCGAGTACTTCCGCTCGCTGGGATTCGCAGACAATCGGCCGATCAGGCGATTTGTTCAAACTTCGCACGGAGCTATCGCTGTTGACGCCGACGACCAAGATATCGCCTAGTGCCTTGGCGGCCTGAAGATAGCGCGTGTGACCCACGTGCATGAGATCGAAACAGCCGTTTGTGAAGACGATCCGTTTCTTTTGCGTTCGTGCGCGGTCGAGGAGCGGAACCAATTGTGCGCTGGTCAGGACTTTGTCGGACATCTCATCCATCATACCGACTGTCCGTTCGGATAGAAAGAGAATGCCCTACGCCACTTGTTCGCGATGCACCGCCCGTCCGAACGGCGACGTGTTAGTCGCTCTCATCGTCGGGAATCCCACCCAAACCGATCACGGCGCCATGTCTGGCGGTAATGGCATCCATCGCTTCAATCGCCTTCCTCCGACGCTGATCGTAGAGGCTGGCGGGAACTGGCATCAGCGAAGAGAGTGCCAGACCGGCGAGACGGTATTCGGATCCCGGCTTCATGAGTTCATGCAAGGCCTGTTGACGGTCGGCCACATGTCTGGATCGTAGTTCGAGCGGATGGGAAAACCGGCGCTGCTTGGTCGTGATGGCGAACCGGGCGTTTTTGAGTTTCACCGTGCATCACCCGGCCGCCAATCCTTCCTGCCGAAGATCGTGAGCCAAGTCCGCAGGAATCCCCTCAAAACGTGTTCAAGGAAGATCGATCTGCGTGTCATGCTCGAATGTCGTCTCATGGCTGAGCGCTCTTGGATTCTCGGTCGGCCACGACCGGCTCGTGGTCTCGTCCCTGGGCGAGCTCTCGGACCCAGTGAAGGCGAGAGCCGAAGAGGCGTCTGAAGCGTCTGATCCCAGCTGTGGATCCAACAGGTCGCCGATTGTCTTGATCCCAAGCGGTTCCAGGCGCGCGGCGGTTTTCGGTCCGATTCCGGGCAACGCTCGCAGAGGGCGAGGACAGAGAAACGCCGCTTCGCCGTTCGGCTCGACGACCGTGAGGCCATTCGGTTTATGAGTATCCGCCGCAATTTTCGCGACGGTTTTTCCTGTCGCCACCGCGACGGTGCAACGCAGTCCGGTCGCATCGAAGATCGAATCTTTCACGAGTTGTGCCAGCGCAGCCGGGTCGGGATAGCGGGTCTGGAGATCTGTCGTGTCTGCATAAAACTCATCGATGCTGCTCCATTCGGTCAGCGGGAATAATCGGTCGGTGACGGCCCGCATCTGATGGTGAAGCCTGCGATACAGTGGCCGATCTGGTGGAATCAGAATAATTGGGGACACAGCCGGAGGGCTTCCGCCGTCGGCATCGCCGAATGCACGCCGAACGGCCGCACGGCATAGCTTGCCGCGGCGATGATGCCTCGTGGCGGCGGGCCGCCGACGGCGACCGGTTTTCCGGCGAGGTTCGGATCGTTCACCGCAGCGGCCGAGGCGAACATGGCGTCGACGTCCCCAAAGAGGATCTGGCGGGACCAACGCATGGTCACTCTCCTGGATGAGCGTCACAGGTTGTCGACAATCTGTTCGGGAACGTTCGAGCACGTGAGCGTGCGAGCACGAGGCTGGCGGAGTGTTTCAACAACCTGTCAGAAGGTAAAAGACAACTGCTCATGCTTCAAGGGCTGGTGAGGAACTGTCGAACGATCTGATGGAAGTCTAGCCACCGATCCTAATTCCTGCAACGCCCCCCGGCAAATGCCGCAATGGTGGCGGCGTGGCTGAATCGTCCGCCGCTGGCGTCGGTACACACGGCCGCATTGCCGGCAGCGCCAAGCAAATCGGGCGAGGGCAAACACTTCCTGTTGGAGCGAATGGTAGATCGTGACCGCCAATGCGCCGTCCCGATTCATCTCGGCCATCTTCCGCAGAAATTCAGCCCCATGATTCGGCCGCCGCTTCAGGATGTCGTATTGCCACTGATGGATCATCTCGTGCGCCAGCGTGCTGACGATCTCGTTCCGGCCATACTCCGAACGGGCCAACAAGGCTTGAGGAGGGGAAGGGACAGGCGGATCTCACGCTGTGCGGATTTGCGAAAGACGTTCGCTGCCCAGGACGAACGAGGGCCGGCGCGGCTCACGAACATGCCGACCGAAGAGGTTAGCCGCCTGCTCCAGACGAGATCGATCGGCGGGAGCGCTCCATTAAAATGCCGTGCATTGAGATCGTGCCAAATTGCGGTGAGTTGTTGCGAGTTCAGGGGAGCCTTCGTGCGTAGGGCCATCGTGATGTTATCCCAGCTCTTCGGCGACCGCGGCGACGAGCAAGGGTAACATAATTTCATGATGGCCGATCAACGAATAACCCTTCCCGCCATTTTGCGTCGGCCGCCGGACGACGTTGGTCAGCGGACGATAGTGCGCGAGGAAATCCATGTTGACGGTCGTGATGTGGGAAAGCTCATGACCCAGGTTCCGTGCAAGCGACACGGTTTTCAGAAACACTTCCGGCAATACCACCGCAGAACCGATATTCAGATAGACGCCACCTTCCATCCCGGCCACGACCGCCGCCAGGCGTCGGAAGTCCAACAGCGAGGTCGCGCCGATCGCCGCACCGTCCGCGGCAGGATGCATGTGAATGATGTCGGTTCCGATCGCGACATGAACCGTCACGGGAATGCCGAGTTCGGCGCCGGCCGCCAGAATGCTCGTCCGGCGGTTGGGAAACTGTCCCTTGGAGTGTTTGATGTAATGGCCGACGGCTTCGCCCATTCCCTGCCGGTTCCGGTAGCCGAGAATGATCGCCTCGTTAAGGATACGGCCTGTTTCTTCCGCCATTCCGAAGCGCCCCTCGTCGATCTCAGCGTCGACTTCCTCCGACGTATGGCCCATGAGCGCGAATTCGAAGTCATGAATGATGCCGGCGCCGTTCATCGCAACCGCCGTCACAATGCCCTGCTCCATGAGACTGACAATGACCGGCGAGAGGCCAACCTTGATAACATGGGCACCGATGCCGACGATCACAGGACGTCCTTTGCGATGAGCGTGGGCGATGGCGTTCGCGACGGCTCGGAGCGTTTTCACGGCGAGTATGTCCGGGAGAGCACGATAAAATCGGCTGAAGCTCCCACCGCGTCGCCAAGGCTTGGCGAAGTCCGAGACGCGTACCTTGCTGTGGCGCTTTTTAAGCGGATAGGTCTTGAGATCCGTCACGTTGATCGGAGGGATCAGATTGCGGGTGCTGGCGGAGGGACGTGTCCGGTCAGGAGGCTTTGCCAAGAAGCTGTTCCTCAGTCAATTCACACAGGACGTGCCCGAGCGTAATATGACTTTCCTGAATCCGCGCCGTCACCGTCGACGGCACGACGAAGGGAAAGTCCACCAGCGCGGCGAGCTTGCCGCCGGTCCCGCCGGTCCAAGCCACGGTGGTGAGTCCGCAGGCCTTCGCCGCTTCCACGCCCTTGAGGACGTTCGGCGAATTGCCGCTGGTACTGATTGCGATGGCGAGGTCGCCTTTCTGGCCATGGGCCCGCACTTGGCGGGCGAAGAGTTCGTCATACCCGTAATCGTTGGCGATGCAAGTGATCGCGGCAATGTCGGTGGCGAGGGCAATGGCAGGCAATGGAGCGCGCTCGCGTTTATATCGGCCGACGAATTCCGCTGCGATATGGGCAGCGTCGGTTGCACTGCCTCCGTTTCCGAACAGCAATACCTTGTGGCCTTCGCGGAAGGTCGTGGCAATCAGCTTCGCGACTTGCACAATTCGGTCGGCATGTTCGCGGACGAATTGCTGCTTGACTGTCGCGCTCTCGGTAAAAGCTTGAAGGACGACGTTCTTTCATGGAATCAATTCTAGGCGAGGGGTCACATCCTGTCAAACCTGCCGCTGTCGAATCAGGACTTTGCCGGAGCTGATGGCGTCGTCTGTCTAATAGCGTTCATCGCGACGGCGATCATGGATCCGACGTCAGAGACGCTTGCCGGCAGAATGAGGGTGTTGTTGGTCTTGGCCAGCTCGCCAAATTTGGTGATGTACTGCTCGGCGACCCGCAGCTGCACCGCTTCCTGACCTCCGGGGACTTGAATAGTCTCGGCGACCTTGCGGAGTCCTTCGGCCGTGGCTTTCGCAATGGCGAGGATGGCTGATGCGGCCCCCTCTGCTTCGTTGATCTGCTGTTGCTTCTTGGCTTCCGAGGCCTTGATCACCTGCTGTTTCTCGCCCTCGGCCTGATTGATCGCCGCGTCACGCTCGCCTTCGGAGGTGAGAATCACCGCGCGCTTCTCCCGCTCCGCTCGCATCTGCTTTTCCATCGCGTCGAGTACGCCCTTTGGAGGGGTGATGTTCTTGATCTCGTAGCGCAGGACCTTCACACCCCAGGGGTCGGAGGCCTTGTCCAATTCGTTCACGACTTGGATGTTGATGTTGGTCCGCTCTTCGAACGTGCGGTCCAGCTCGATTTTTCCGATCTCGCTGCGCAACGTCGTCTGCGCCAGCTGAACCAGAGCAAAATGGTAGTCGCTGATGCCATAGGATGCCCGCTGGGGATTCAATACCTTGAGATACAGAAGGCCGTCCACCGACACCTGCACGTTGTCGCGCGTGATACAGACTTGTTCGGGGATATCGATGGCCGTTTCCTTGAGCGAATGCCGGTACCGGATGGTGTCGATGAACGGAAGCAGGATGTGGAATCCGGCATCCAAGGTCGCCGAGTATTTGCCCAGCCGTTCGACGACATATGCGCTCTGTTGCGGCACAACGACTGCGGTCTTGGCGATGACATACAAGACCAGCAGGGCCAGTATGAGCACCACGAGGGTTCCTGCAGACATGCCAACCTCCTCCATCATCGGTTGTCAGAGAGGGAACGATTATTCGCTTGTGATCATGAGCGTCAAACCCTCGACCCTGGTGACTTTTCCTCGCTGGCCTTTGTGAAGACGACTGGTGCCGACATTTTTCGCCGTCCAGGTCGTGCCGCGTAGTTCCACCTTGCCTGTGGCGCCGACTGCGAGGGGTTCCACGGGGATGGCGGTTTCACCGACCATCGAATCAATATCCGGCTGTCCCTTTTGTTCATTGCTGATCTTCGCCAGCAGAGGGCCTCTGAACAGGAGCAGTGAGACAATCGCAATGACGGAAAACAAGAGCCACTGCAGCCAATCGGTCTGCACCAGGTTGAGTCCGGCCAAGGTGCCGACGAGGAGGGCGGACAGGCCGAAGAAGAGAATATAGAAGCCGCCCGGCGTGGTCATTTCTGCGCCAAGGAGGGCCAAGCCCAGCACCATCCAATACCACCAGACCATCCGGGAACCTCTTGGAATCAGGTGTAAAGCGGTGAATGCAATGGAATGTCAGCGGAAGTCTAAGCGCCTTCGTTATGACCGTCAAGCAGAAGGACGCATAACGAACTGTGAATTGATCGACCAGAAGGTCGATGCTATAGTCCGCGGCGCGATGGCTCAAGACCAACCAGTTGCCGCGCTTGTTGTCGCTCTGACGGACGATCTTTCGCCGGCAATTTACTCGATCAATCGTCTGTCCCCTGAATCGTTGTGTTTCGTGTTGCCTGAATCGGCAAAGCCGCTTGTTGAGACCGACGTCCAGCCTAAGATCAGCCAGATGCCGCGCCGGTGGGATTGGGTTCTGCTGCCAGACATCGGCCATTTTCCATCCTGCTACCAGACGATGGCTCGGTCTCTTCCCGCGATGCTTCGCACTTGGGAGATTGAGCCGGGATCATTGGTCGTCGATGTGACCGGCGCCACCTCTGCGATGGCGAGCGCGCTTACGCTGGTCGCGCTGCCCTTTACGTCTCGAATCGTGTCCCTCGTGGCGTCCGGGGAGGGTCGGGAAGGCGACGTGGTTGTCCTCCCACGCGGTGAGCGTCTCTGGGTATCGGTCAATCCCTGGGATGAAGCAGCTGAGGTCGCGCGTCGAGACGGGTATGATCTGTTTAACCGGGGCGCGTATGTCGCGGCCCGATCGGTCTTTCGTCACATCGAAGCTCGCGTCAGCGGCGGACAGAAACCGCTCTATCGCGCCTTCGGAGATCTCGCAGATGGCTACGATCTTTGGGAACGGTTCCACTACCGCCAGGCTTGGGAGAAATTGAAAACGTCCGTGAAAGCTATGGAGATGGCCACGCTGTTCGGCGGGCCGCCTGGACTCAAGCTGGTTTTGCCGTCGATCAAAGCCAACGCGGCGTTCTTGGAAAAACTCATTCTCGATCCGGCGGAAGCGAAAGAGTTTCTTGCATTCGACCTGTTGGCTCATGCAAGCCGGAGACTCCGCGTGGCCAATGATGTCGAGGCAGCCATGCAGTCATTAGTCCGGGCACTCGAAGCCTTCGCACAGCGTCAGCTCTTCAAGCAGTACGGAATCAAGAGCTGGGATGTACAGCCGGACCAACTTCCGCAAGCCCTCCAAGAAATCTGCCTGAAGTGTTATTTGGAGGACATCGACGGAAAATACAAACTGCCGTTGCAGGCGCAGTTCCGTGTGCTGGCCGGCTTGGGCGATCCGATGGGCCAAACGTTCCTCCGGGAATGGCCGGGGATGAAACCATTGCTCGATGCCGCCAATCATGCCGTGTTGGGCCACGGCTTCGACACGGTCAAAAGCGAACGGGTCCAGCAACTGTACGATGTGGTGGTCAAACTGACCGGAGTTCAAGACAGCTCGTTACCGAAATTTCCTGTTCTCAACCTGTAGCGCGATGTTCCTGCGAGCACCACGTGGACGGACAGGCCGTCCATGAGGTTACGACGACTTCCTCTCCGCCGTTTGCCGCCAACCTTATGAGCAGGACCAAATCTCTGATCATAAAAGGATGTGGGTATCTCCTGATCGCGTGCACTCTATACCTGTCGCTGTTTCCCGGCATCTATCTTCTCAGCTCTTTGTTGCTCACCGAGGGCATTGTGCTACGGCAGAAGCTGCTGCGGGATTTCCAAATGGATTTCTATAATGACCGGGGGTATAGAAAAATTTGGCAAACGCAGAAGGACTGCATCGAACTCGACGAACGATTAATTTATGTACCACGAATTGGGAGTTGTCGATTTACGAATGCTGAATTCGATACGACCTTAAACTTTGACGAGAGCGGTCGTCTTAGAAACAGCATGCCAGAAAAAAGATCCGAGATCGGCATTGCTGTCCTTGGAGATTCTTATGCCATGGGATGGGGGGTCAACGATCGCGAAACCTTCGCGAACATTCTTCAGGATGAGCTGAAAAGACCCGTCTATAACCTGGGTGTATCAAGCTATGGAACAGTGAGAGAGTTGTTGCGTTTGCAACAGTCGGTATTAATCGACAAGGTCGATACAATTCTCATTCAATATGCTGGAAACGACCTCATGGAGAATGCCGCCCTGGATCAAGAGGAGAGGTTCCTTCAAGCCAAAGCGCTTTTCCAGGAGATGTTCAACAGGGAGAGAAGTTCGAGCGATCGAACCATTCCTGAATCGATCAAGCGGGCACTCTCATATGCCATTGAGAAGCCAATTAGAACTCTGAGGGATATGTTCTTCAAAGCGCCGAGCCGCAATCAGTTTGCTCCCCATTACCAAAACCTGATACCTGTGTTGAAAAAATTTGCCCCGCTTTTGAGCAAGAAAAGAGTCGTCGTCTTCTGTGTAGAAGAAGATGGCTTTGAGAACTTCCCGATCGGGAAAGACCGCACTATCAGCAACTTAGAATTTGTAGATCTTAAACTTGACGCCGATGATTTTTACGTCATCGATAGTCACCTGAATTCAGTAGGCCATGACAAGGTTGGTCGCATGTTGGCACGCTATCTGTCAGAGCCGGTCGTAGCTGAATTTGAGGTTTCCGGCGACATGTGACGACTGGTCTATGCTCTTCGCAGGGAGTGTCATAGAGCATGAACCATAGACGCAACACAAAATGTTGTCCCGAGTTATGAGCAAGAGACGAGCACTCACAATATATTGATCCGCATGGAAGTCAGGATTTACTACGAAGACACGGACTGTGGGGGCGTGGTGTATTATGCCAACTACCTCAAATATTTCGAGCGGGCGAGAACGCAGTACCTTGAAGCGCGTGGCCTCTCCGTCGCCGAATTGATCAAGCAAGGCAGAGTGTTCGTCGTGGTGCATGCGGAGTTGGAGTATCGGGCCCCAGCTCGCTACGGCGAAATCTTGGAAATTGAAACGATCATTCCCGAAATGAGTCCGGCATCAATTACGTTTTCCCATGTGGTGCGTGAACGCGAAAGTCGCCGTGTGGTGGTTGAGGGATCGGCGAGGCTGGCGGTGACGGACGGCAACGGCAAGGTGAAGCGCCTCGACAAAGCGACCGTTGCCGCGCTACAGTCCGCATCATTACGAGAGGACTAAATGGATAAACTCGGAACGTGGCTCGCCATCACCGGCGTCGCCATCGGATTCATCGTGCTCGGTTGGCTGTTGTTTTCAGAAGGGCCGAAAGACAAGAATAAGAAATAACGCCCGTCTATTTCAGGCCGTCCTACTCCTCTCGCTGATTTTCCCCTTCCTCCAACTTGCGATGCGGCAGTTGACTCCTGAGAATCCGCTTCGACGATTTTGAGAGGCCCTTCGCCTTCTTGTGGGCGTGCAAATTCTTATCCATATGGCGACGGTGAGGCTTAAGGTCGCTGCCCGGTCGTCCTTCAAGGTTTCGACAGAGCTCGCAAGAGGCAATTCCATCTTGAGTGCTGGTGTTTGGTGAGAGTGGCGTCGTAGGCAACGAGGAGGGTGGCGCTGTCGATTGTTGTGAATAAACCGGCGTCGTCAAGGCGATGGTTGTCGAAACAAGAGCGGAGACGAGGCTTCCTAGAACACATCGCATCATAGGCCATGCGTGACGCATGCTTCGTGCCACTGCGTTCGACGTTGACATTCGAGAAAACCGCATGCTGGAATAGCTCCGCAGTCGAAGTTCACGGAGGTTGTGACCATGGAAATGTTTGGCCGCGTCGGATTAGTCGAGATCCCGATTCTCATCGCCCCTGATCAGAAGGTGTGGATGGACAAGATGATCAAGGAAGGCAAGATCGCCATTCCGCCGGGAGGCACGTTGGAAAAAGGCTCGCTCTATTCGATGTTTATCCGCATGCTCCTGCACAATGCCATGGAAGAGCAGAAGAGGCAGGAGGCGTTAGAAGCGGACGACGAGGACGACGAGTAGATAGGCTGTTGAAAACAGCTGCCAGCTTCGTTCTCGCTTCGCTCAGAGGCTCAACGTACAAGAAAATGTACGCCTCGTCTCTTCGCTAGCTGCGGCCTTGCTGGACAACTGTTTTGATCGGCCTGAGATGATATCAAATCTGCCCACCCCGTATCTGATCTAATACAGCTAATAAATCCTTGGACGCGCCTCTCTGGAGCTATAAGCTCTTGAATGCTGCGTGGGCGGCGCGGATGGTTTTCTCGATGTCCGCAGAAGTGTGAGCTGTCGAGAGAAACGCTGCTTCAAACTGAGAGGGAGCCAAATAGACGCCCTGATCGAGCATCTTATGGAAAAACTGGCCGTAACGTTTGGTGTCCGAAAGTTTCGCGCTGTTCCAGTCCACGATAGGCCCTGCTGTAAAGAAAGACGTCAGCATCGAACCCACTCTGGTTTGCGTGATCGGAATGCCTGCTTTTTTCGCTGCCTCTCCGACGCCTTTTGCCAGCGCGGCTGAAAGCTCCTCAAGTTTCTGATAGACCCCCTTAGCTCGCAATTGCTTGAGTGTCGCCAGCCCTGCTGTCACGGCCAGAGGATTTCCGGACAGCGTTCCTGCCTGATAGACAGGGCCTGAAGGTGCGATGAGGTCCATGATTTCCTTCCGACCGCCGTAGGCACCGACCGGCAATCCTCCGCCGATGATCTTTCCTAAAACGGTGAGATCCGGTTTGATGCGGTAGAGATCCTGCGCGCCTCCGTAGCTCACGCGAAAACCCGAAATGACTTCGTCGAAAATCAGGAGGATGTCGTGTTCAATGGTCAGCTGGCGGAGCGCCTGCAAGAAATCAGGCGCGGGAGGCACCACTCCCATATTGCCGGCAATCGGCTCCAGGATGATGCAGGCCAGCTGACTCCCTCGTTCTTTGACGATTCGCTGGACAGTGCGAATATCATTATAGGGAGCGGTGAGCGTGTGTTTAGCAAAGTCTGCCGGGACGCCGAGGGAATCGGGAATGCCGAGCGTAGCGAGCCCTGAACCAGCTTTCGCGAGCAGGTAATCGCTGTGTCCATGGTAACAACCTTCAAACTTCAAAATACTGTCTCGTCTGGTGAAGCCCCGTGCAACCCGAATTGCACTCATCACCGCCTCGGTCCCGGAGCTGACGAGCCGGATCTTTTCCATTGAGGGGAATGCGTGACGGATCTGGCGGGCCAGTTCGACTTCCAACTCAGTCGGCGCTCCGTAACTCGTTCCTTGCCCGGCGGCCTTCTTGATGGCATTGATAACGGGCGCTGGGGCATGGCCCAAGATCATCGGACCCCAGGAGAGCACGTAGTCGATGTAGGTGTTTCCGTCCAGGTCGTATAGACGGGCACCTTTGGCTCGTTTGATGAACCGAGGTTGACCGCCCACGGATCGGAAGGCGCGAACAGGGCTATTGACTCCTCCTGGAATGAGTTGTTGTGCCTCAGCAAAGAGCTTGATAGAGCGTGAGATTTTCATAATGGGGGCGCACCCTATCACGCTGAAAGTGAAGCGGTCAAGAAAGCGGATATGAAGAAAAAGTTGCCGCGAATTGCCTCAAGTGAGGTCAAAAAGTGTCATAATAGATACGTCATCTGGTTGATTTGGATACACTTTCATGAAACCTTCAAGAGCACGACGGTCGAACCCGCAGCAAATAGTGAGCTTCCCATATATTTTGGCGGGCGGCGTGACAATTGCGTAAGACGTAGACGGAGATTCATCATCATGAACGGTTATCCACAGTCCGACGGTGATCACGAATGAAAATTGTCTGTTCCTGGTGCCGGAAAGAAGGGAAAGCCGAATTTGTCGGCGAAAAAGCTCCTTTAGATGATGCGAGAGAGACGCACGGCATTTGTATCCTGCACCGGGATCAGATCCGAAATCACTGGCAGGCGCAGGGACGCACGAAGGGTCTGCTCACGGCGGCTTCGACGTTGGCGCTCTTCCGGTGGAGCGGGCTCCTTAATCTCACCAAGAAAATGCGCCAATAAGACGAGCGTATCCACTGGCCATGGCGCGCTCATGCGCCCTTTTTTGCTTTCCGGTGGCTAGAAGACCCTCCTCGCGTATCCGACTCCTTGGACGATTGGGCTGCAATTTGCTCTATGCCCCAATGGGCGCGCTTGGACTTATCTCCCTCGGCGACGGCCAGCACAACGTGAAAGGGTTTCGGTCGCTTCGTTTCCATGCCAGATCCCCAGGCCTCTCCGGCATCGCTTAGGACCTCGAGAAACGTGGCATAGTCTTCTTCGTCGTCAGGTAGGATCATTTCCGCAGCGGTGAGAAGGAGGACATACCCCTTGGCTGGCAACCAATCGAGGTCGGCCAAACATTCTTCGAGCGCGTCCCAGTTCTGACCGAAGTAGTCGGGAAAATTCAATACCTTCGCAAATTCGGTAAAAAGTCCTGCTGGGGTCCGGCACTTTCCGCCCCTTAACACTTTAAGGACGAACCCGCCAGGAATCTCGACCAGCGACTCGGCACGTTGTCCGGCCTTCAATACTAACAGCGATGTCCAGGGCGCTTTGGTGGACTGGACGTGGGTGGCCAGTGAAAGCTGTGGTGATCGAGCAGCCATGAGACATCAATTCAATGGGACGAAACTGCGGTAATGGTCACTTGTGTAATAGGCCTTGCCGGTGTTCTGCTCGATGACGAGGCGTTCTGCGCCGCGAGATCGGCCTGGGATCTTCCGGTTGACGTCATATTCGCGATAGCGGCCGTGCGGCAACCGTCGTTCGCGATTCTTAAAGTCCAGTCCTCCGACATAACCCGGTAGCGGTTTCCCGTCCCGACGCTGAAGCTCCGCCAGCAGGTCATAGACTTTTTGCGGCGCCGGTGACCAGACCTGGCTCTCTGCCTCGGCCAGTTCAACGGCGTGCGCCCATACTCTCTCGTAAGGAGGTCCGGACGGAAACGCCGTACACAAGAAACAGAGAACAAGAAGTCCGATCGTCAAGCGACGCGGCATGGCGATCCGCACATGAAAGGCGTATCTTCGATGTACAGCGCGAAGAAACCCTAGCATGTGGTTTCGAAACAGGTCAATGTTGAGCAGACGACCGTATTGACCGGCATGAAAACGACCACGGGCTTTGATAGAATGCACTGTGTCCATCCTATCTCAAGACCACACGTGACGATTTTGCTGGCATATAGGTTGGTAGTCATCGGTTTCTTCACACTCCTCCGAGCGGCCTTTCTCACGTCCGGCCTACTGTGCATGAGTCTGTCTGAAGTCATCGCCCAGACAGGAGGGTTAAGCCATTCTCCCACTGAGATTGTAAAGAAGTATTTTGAACTCGATCAAAAAGGGGCTAAGCTCGATTCACTGTCTTTTGAGGCATTGGCCCCCTACAGGGATTGGCAGGAGGAACCGGTATGGGGCCGAATCGTGGTGATTCGAAGTTTTTCCGTCGCAGAGCACTATAAGCAATGGGAAGTCGTGGATCGGTTAGAAGTCGTCATCCCCGTCACCTTTGAAGTGATCGGTTATGTCTATCTTGAAACGGCCGGGTTCGTTCCTGAATCCTCAGTCGAGGAAATCCGTGTACGCGTCAAATCCGTACGGAATCGATGGAGGATCATCGAGCCGGTGGTGCCTCCGCATGTCGGTCAAAAGCGGATGATCAACTTCGTGCGGGAAGCGTTGGTGAAGGAAACCGAGCCTGCCAAACGAGAAAGTCTGGTTGTGCTGCAAGACGAATTACGGAAGGCCAAGTAGAGGCTCTCATGGGAAAAACGCCGGTCGATCTGCTGATCTTCGATTTGGATGGCACCCTCATCGAATCGAAGTGGGACATCGCCGACTCGGTCAATTTGACGCTTGCCGAATTGGGGTTACCGCAACGCGCCCTCGAAGAGATTTTTGGGTTTGTCGGCGATGGGGTCAAGAAACTGCTCCGCCTGTCGGTGGGGGAACAGAGCCAGGTCAGCTTCGAAGACGCCCTGCGCGTGTTTCGGAGGCATTATCTGACCCATTGCTTGGATCGGACCAAGTTTTATCCAGGCGTGGAGAAGGCCCTTGTGCATTTCGGGGAAAAACAGAAGGCCGTGGCGACCAACAAGTCGATTGAATACACCCATGTCATTCTCAAAGGGTTGGGCTCGCAGCACTTCCAATGCGTCGTCGGCGGGGACAACGGATTTGGATTGAAACCCGAGCCTGGCATGTTGTTGCATGTGATAGAACGCCTGAACGTGTCCAAAGAACGGACTGTGCTGGTGGGGGACAGTACGAACGACATCAACGGCGGGCACAATGCCGGCATTCGCGTCTGCGCGGTGGGGTATGGCATGGGCAACCGCGAGAGGATGGCCGCCTGCCAGCCGGAGTGGTTTATCGAACGACCGGAAGAACTGATGGAGATTTTTGAATGAGAACAACATCGACGTTCATCTCTGGTGTCGCGCATCTCGGGAACATGAGCCGTCTATCTGTGCCTCACGCTTCACGTGTCACAGCTCTGCTGTTCGCGCTTGCCGTTAGCCTCGACCTCAGCCTGGTGTTTGCCGCTCCCTCCGGCCTGGCCGATCGCGTCATCGAGCATAAATTGGCGAACGGCATGACGGTGCTGATGGTCGAGCGGCATCAGGCGCCGGTGGTCTCGATCAACATGACGTTCGGCGTCGGAGGTGTGAACGAGCAGGTGGGACAAACCGGGCTGGCCCACTTATATGAGCACATGGCGTTCAAAGGCACGAGAACGGTCGGAACGAAAGATTACGAGAAAGAAAAACCGATCCTTGACGAATTGCATCGTGTCGGGACCGAGCTCGAACAACGCCAGCGAGACTTTGCCAAGCGCAGCGCGGACACACCGATCGATGCGAACGAGAAAGCGGCGATCGACACGCTACAGAAACGATTCAAAGAACTGCAAGATCAGGCTGTTCCGTATGTGGCTGGTAATGAAATGGCGTTACTGTACCAGCGCCACGGGGGTGTCGGTTTGAATGCGTCGACGGGCAAAGACCTCACGCGTTATGTAATCAGCCTGCCCTCCAATCGTCTACCCCTCTGGGCCGCGATCGAATCCGACCGGATGGCCAATCCCGTGCTTCGCGAGTTCTACAAGGAACGGGGCGTCGTGATGGAGGAGCGCCGCTTGCGGAACGACGACAGTCCCAACGGATTGCTCTTCGAAACGTTTACCTCGGCGGCATTCCGCGCCCATCAGTACGGCATTCCGACGATCGGTTGGGAATCGGATATCCTGTCGCTGACGCCGGCGGCGACCGAAGCCTTTTTCAAAACCTATTATGGCCCGGGCAGGGCGACCATCGGCATCGTCGGTGATATCAATCCGAAAGAGGTCATCGCGCTGATCGAAAATACGTTTGGGAAAATCCCCGCAGCGCCGCCCCCACCGCAGATTGTGACCGTGGAACCGCCTCAACGGGGCGAGCGGCGCGTCGAGGTGGAGTTCGATGCCGAACCGTCACTGGCGATCGGGTTTCACAAGCCGGGGCTGGGCCATCCCGACGATTATGTGTTCGATGTGATCGACGAATTGTTGACGGATGGACCGACTTCGCGGCTGTACAGCAAGCTCGTGCGGGAGAGCCGGCTGGCGGCGTCAGTGAATTCCGATGCGAACTATCCCGGGGTTCGCTCCGCAAATTTGTTCGTGCTCAGCGCGACACCGCTGGCGCCTCACACGACGGCAGAAGTGGAGGCGGCGATTCTTGCCGAGCTCGAACGGCTCAAGACTGAACCGGTCTCGCCCAAGGAACTTGAACGTATCGTGAACAACCTGGATGCCGATATGGTCCGCGCGTTGCGGTCCAACAGCGGGCTGGCCTCGCAGCTGGCACTCTACCAGACGGTGGCAGGGGATTGGCGCTATGTGCTGAAAGCGCGTGACAAGATTGCTGCGGTCTCGCCGGCCGATATCCAGCGCGTGGCAGCGCAATATTTCACGAAATCGAATCGGACGGTTGCGACATTGGTCAAAAAAACCGCGGGGAAGCAGCTTGTCACGTCGGTTCCACGTGAGGTGGTGCGATGAAGCGAGGAAGAAGAACCCTGAATGATACTCGTCCTCGCCATGTCGCTCCTCTTTGCTACGGGGGCATTCGCCGGTGATGTCGCGCTGGGCGATCCCAGAACGATGAAGTTTAACCCGGTGGAATTTTCCCCACCGGAGCCGGCCCGTCTCGTCCTGGAGGACGGGATGGTCGTCTATTTGCTCGAAGACCACGAACTGCCGTTGGTCAGCCTGTCGGCGACCATGCGCACGGGAGGCTGGCTTGAACCGCAAGACAAGATTGGGCTGGCAGGATTGACCGGGTCGGTCATGCGGACGGGGGGAGGTGGCGGGTTGACGGCCGCACAGATCGACGAGGAGCTCGAACAGTTCGCCATCGATATCAACATGTCGATGGGGCGGCAGTCCGGGTCTGCCTCCCTAGACGTGCTGAGCAAAGATCTTGCGCGCGGGATGCGGATCTTCGCCGGGCTGCTGCGGCAGCCGGCATTCGAGCCGGCGCGTGTCGAGCTTGCCAAACTGCAGGCGATCGAGGGGATCCGGCGCCGCCAGGACAATCCTGGTTCGATCGTCAGTCGTGAATTCATGAAACAACTCTATGGGCCGGAACATCCTAGCGCCCGCGAAAGCACGATCGAATCGGTCCAGCGGATCACTCGCGACGATATGGTCGCGTTCCATCAGCGGACGGTTCACCCCAATGGGATCATTCTCGGAGTGACGGGAGATTTCAAGACAGACGAGATGCTGGCATTGTTGCGCGCCACGTTCGGTGACTGGAAGAAAGGCGAGGTGCCGGAGCTAAAAATTGCCGATGCACCCGAGACGGCGGGACGTTCGATCGTGCGCTTCGTCAACAAAGACACATCGCAAACCCATTTACGAGTGGGTCATCTGAGCATCAAGGAGCAGGACCCGGATTATGTCTCCTTTGCGATCGCCAATGACATTCTCGGCGGCAGTTCCTTTCGCAGCCGCCTCTTCAATGACGTCCGCACGAAACGGGGCTTAGCCTATTCCGTCGGCAGCCGGTTGAATACCGGCGTGCATGATCAAGGAGTCTGGTTGATGCGGGCGGAAACCAAGCTGCCCTCCACTCAGGAAGTCATCAATCGGTTTGTCGCCAACATGGAGCGAATGCGGACCGAGTTGGTGACGGATGCAGAACTGGCGGAAGCCAAAGAGGCCTACGTGAATTCGTTTGTCTTCTCTTTCGCAAGTCCCTCCGCGATCGTGGGGCGCTTCGTCGAATTGGAATATGACGGCCTTCCCAAGGACTTTCTTCAACAATTGCGCGCCCGCGTGATCGCCTTGTCGAAGGAAGACATTTTAGCGGCGGCCAAAAAACACTTCCATTTGGATCGCCTTACGATCGTGGCGGTCGGACCGGGTGAGACCTTGCCCAAATTGTTGTCAGGTTTTGGGGAGGTGAAAGAAATTAAGTTGGCTCCTGAGGGGTGAGGGAAGGGGCATGGCAACGCGCATCGCTTCCTCGCTTCTCGTGGCACCCCATCCTCGGCGCTCCATAGTGGAAACCTTCTGGTATTCCCGTCGCCGCGGTCTGGCGACCACGGGGCGGTGGTCAGTACCAGCTTTCCTTCTCTGGACGCCGGGCGGGACCCCGCCACTTCAGCGAAGTCAGCGCTGGCCTTGCCATCCCCCTGCATTGGTAATAAGCCAAGTTATGTCCACTGAGAGGTGAAACGTATTCATGCCGCTTGAAGACGATCTGTGCGACATCATCAAAAAGGCCCGCACGGGACTGAAACTATCCGTCGGCGACGTGGCCCGGCTGACCGGCCTGCCCGGAGCAGACATCACAGCGCTTGAACGAGGCGATCAGCTGCACGATCGTGCAGAACTCCGTGCGATCGCCAACGTGCTCGGGCTCCGCCTCACGTCCCTGGAACAGATTGTGTTGGAAAAGTGGCTCCCTCAGCCGCTACCAATGATGCCGGGCATCGAAACCGTACAGGGCGAAATCAGCGGTTACGCGGTGAAAGGCTACATCGTCCATGATGGCGGCGAAGCCGTCCTCGTTGATACGGCCTACAATGCCGAGATGATGATCGAAATACTGGAGAGCCGAAGGCTCCGTTTGGTCGGCATCTGTCTCACCCACGGTCATGCGGACCACGCGGAGGGGATTCAACAACTCGTCACCCGGTGGCCTGTGCCGGTCTACCTCGGAGCAGAAGACCTCACCCTGCTTCATTGGAAGCCTTCGGAGAAACAGCTTGCTCCCCCAGACCATGGACGGTCCATTGCTGTCGGCCGGTTGTCAATCCGTTGCCTCGCCACGCCCGGTCATACGCCCGGCGGAATTTGCTATCGTGTCGAGATGCCGTGGGGTCCGGTTTCGTTCGTGGGCGATACGCTCTTTGCCGGCTCGATCGGACGATCCAATCCGGCTCAGCTCTATCATACTCATCTCGAATCGGTCCGCCGGCACGTGTTGACTCTGCCGCAGGATTGCCTGCTCCTCCCGGGGCATGGTCCGGGCACCACGGTGCGCGAAGAGCTTGACCACAACCCGTTTTACGCGACGCAGTAATGGGGCTTCATGGACAATACCATCCGCGATGAGGAGCAATCCGTTCGCGACAACCGAGGCCGGCCCTACGGCGAACGTGATCCCTTGGAGAACCAGCCCGATTCTTCGGCCGAAGAAGATGAGCAAGAATCAGTGTTTTCCCGGTGGACGTTACCGCTCGTCCTGTTCTTTCTGACCGTGTTCACGACCCTCTGGGCCGGGGCCTACCAGGCCTATAGCGGAACCATTCGTGGACCCGGAAACTTTCTGTGGGAACATCCGGACATGCTCTGGAACGGGATTCCCTTTGCGGGCACCCTCTTGTTTATCCTCGTGACGCATGAACTTGGCCATTTCGTGCTATCCAAGATTCATCGAGTGCCGGCGTCACTGCCCTTGTTTATTCCAGGGCCGCCTCATTTTATCGGGACCTTCGGCGCGATCATCCGCATGCGCGGTCCGATCTTGAATCGCCGGGCATTGTTCGACATCGGTGTAGCCGGCCCGCTGGCAGGATTCATAGTCGCTATTGTGGCGCTGATTGTCGGGCTTTCCCTTTCGACTGTCGTCGATCGGACGGCGACATATGGGTTGCAGCTTGGCGAGCCGTTGCTGTTGAAATTCATGGCCTGGCTGATTATGGGATCCTTGCCGCCCGAGGCTGATGTGTTGCTCCATCCGGTCGCATTTGCGGCCTGGTTCGGTCTCTTCGTCACGTCATTGAATCTGCTTCCGATCGGCCAACTTGACGGTGGGCATGTGGCCTATGCGTTGTGGGGAACTCGCCAGCGCACTCTGGCCTTTGCTGTGCTGCCCCTCCTGATCGTCTTGGGATTTGTCGGCTGGCCAGGCTGGTTTGTATGGGCCTTCATGGCCGGCATCTGGGGCCTGGGTCATCCTCCCGTCGTGGATCCGCATGTTCCTTTAGGGCGAGGGAGAATGCTTGTCGGCTGGATCGCACTGGCGGTTTTTGTGCTGACCTTCGCGCCTGTCCCGTTTTCCTTCCATTAGAGCGATACTCGCCTTCCTGCTTGCGCGGCCTTCGAAATTTCTTGAGACAGCTCTCCCTACGAGAGGGTTGACGATGTGGAGTACACCCCCAGGCGGTCTTATGATCATCTGTGCCGGGTCTATTAATGGCTCAGCCGGTTCAGCTTTGTGGCCGCCTGATTCCTCCGGTTCATCGAGATTTACGCTGGTGATGAATGGCGCTGCCGTGAAGGATAATCAGACCGGATTGATTTGGGAGCAGGAACCGGATCGGGAGTCATGACGTTTGGAGCCGCTCCAATCGAACGCTGTCTCGACCAAGGAAGTCGGCGGACAGAAAGGATGGCGCGGGCCTTCGGTGGACGAGCTCAAGACCTTGATCGATCCTGTCGCAGCATGACCCGGCCTTGCCGGCCGGACATCCCTTCTCCAACATCAAGTCGGAAATCTATTGGACGGCTACGCCACATCCGACCGACGACATCGTGGCCTGGCAGGTCAGCTTCTTCAGCGGCGAGCCGGTCACCGATCAAAAATCCGGCACGCGTCGGATGTGGTGTGTGTTGGCGCAGATGAGAAACTCTCGTCGCAAGTGAGAGGCTCTGCCGCATGTCAGGGATCCGGATCTTTCCCGATCCCGCTTCCTTCTTCCAGACATTCGCTAACGCCGCGAGCTTGCTCGCTGATGACTGCTGCTCATCGGCAAGTGTTTCCAGGAAGTCGGAGAGCCGCCTGGATTTCAACATCGTGTAGAAGGTAAGGCCGATGGCCAGAATCATGATGAGTCAAGAAATAGAAGAACCGTGTCAGGGGCGGCTCTCGGTCGACCAGCAAACAAGTTCATCCCCCAAAAGCCAGTCGACGCCACTCCGATCAAGCCCATCGTGGCCACCACGGTGAGGCGCACCATCGTCTCACCCTGCCGGCGCAGCGCCTCGCTGTCGAGATACTGACTCATGTCTTCGAGCTCCGACCTCGAGCTCTGCATAGAGGCGATCGCGTGCCCAGATGGTCGCTGATCATTCGATAAAGTTCCTTCACTTGCCCGTGATCCGAGACCTGATGCGACCAATAGCGGTGGCTGAAGCGCAAAAAGACGCCTAACGTCTGACGAATGACGGCTCGGAACTGTCGCACGGACTCCCGCTTAGTAATATCCAAGTTATTCGTCGCATCCACGAGACGATCGGCAGCATCAGCAGGGCTGCCTTGTGAAAATGAGGGATCAGGAACAAAGAGAAAATATTCGTGCCGGAACTGCTCGAGGTCAGTTTTGCGGTCCACGAATACCCGCTCGCCGCAATCCCCCACCATTGTAAAGACGCGTCCGGTACACATGAAACGAGTCCCAGGCCGCTCCTGTCCTTCTCCGTTCCAGTAACGGTCGTAGCAATAGCGTTCTTCAAAGTCCTGCAAGTAACTGCTCGGAATAGGGGAGCGATTCGGGCGCGCCCGGCGCGGTCGCTAGCCCCAAGCCGCACGAACTCTTCGCGGGTCAATGCTCCCGGATTATCCACCACGAGGTAGGCCATCAACGGCATGAGGTGGTATTCGATCTGCCGATATCGGAGAAGGCCCTTCTTCCCGGAATGGTGAAGTACGAGCGGTTCGAGCAAAAATTCCCAATGAGAGGCGAGACTGGGCGCTCGATACCGGCAGGCGAAGGAGAGATACTTCTCACGGTTCTCATAGTCGGATACGGCCAGCACCTTGTCCTCGGCGGACAGCCATTCCACTTGTTTGGGGCAGTGGCCTCCATGCCCGTCCGGCTCCCAATACGTGGGATAACAGCGGCCGAAACGGAACAGGGCGTTCTGCGCCTGCGACAACGGCAGATCGTCCGCGTAAACCTCTACAACCAGGATCGCCACGTCGATGTCATAGAAAAAATACAAATCCACATGCGCCACTTGGAAGGTAACCGGTGCGGCGTGTGGGTCGGGGTAGGTGATCCGTACTTTGGCGACATCGCTGCGGCGAAACACACGGATGGACGACTCCTGACGAATGGCCGATGCCACTACCTTTCCCTTCTCCGTAGAGAAAACGCTGGATGATAGGGTAGGAAGGTGACGAACTCGCTGTAATGCCGTTCCTGAAACAGATGAGGATCGCCCGTGAACTCGTCCGCTAACTCCTTCCATGGGATTGTCCGGCTCAAATGTTCTGCAGCCGCTCCCAATGTTTCTGAATCGGTGCGCCTTGCGGATGGGCATCAATTGCACAGGCCACAGCAGAATCTGTCGGAAGTGCCGGACCGTCTTATCGCTCGTATTGACTGAAACGGACATGGTTGGCTCCATTCAGCCCTGCTAGGCTAGGTAATGGCAAGAGGAAAAGCAACATCCGATGTTCCTATTCTAAACCTCCTAGCGACGATTTCTCGCCAGCACCGACCATCTGCCCACTCTTAGACACATCCTTTTTTACGGAATTTTGATACCCCATGCTGCCGGTTTGATCCGGCTTTGATGCGGCGTTGGATAAAGTACGTCCGACATCTATGAGGAGGAAGCAGCCATGACACTAGTGATATTGGGCCTGGTAGGAGGACTGGTGGGACTTGTTTGGCTGATGGTGCTCGACATCGTTCGCTCGGATCGTCAATGCCAGAGGACTGGTTCACAGAAGTCCGAAAGACCCGTGCAGGTCCCGTACGGGGAGATTCCAGGGCGGCGTAAGTAACCCAGCCGTAGGGAAAGGAAGGTCCTGAATAGATGGTGCAGGCGATTTGGTGGATAACAAGAATTGTAATGTTTGTGGTTTCAATGGTGACCACGCCGGTCCTTGCTGAGGAGCCATAAGCCGAGCAATCAGGAGCAGCAGTCTCAAAATGTAACCAGCCGATCTCTGGAGGGCAAACCGCAGCTGCCCGAATTGGCACTATGGGGGGTTTGTGGATTTTGGGTATTCGCTCAACTTCAATTTTCCTGAAAATCATCTCTTTCGCAATCGGAGTACGACGCCAAGGGTCAACGAGCTCGACCTCAATATGGGTGGTGTGTACGTCCGAAAGGATGCCACGATCGATTCGCGCTGGGGCATGGAACTCATGGGCCACGGCGGCCAAGATGCCCTCAACTTTGGGTTTGGAACAAATTTGCCCCACGTGGCGGGATCGGATGCCTTGCGGCACTTCGGCCGAGCGAACCTGTCGTATCTCGCGCCGGTTGGCAATGGCCTGACTTTTCAAGCTGGCCTTTTCAACAGTTTCATCGGGTATGAATCCCTGTATGCCAAGGACAACTTCAACTATACGCGCGCCTGGATTGCCGATTATTCCCCTTACTTGATGTTCGGGGCGAATGCTCAATATGACTTCAACGACAAGTGGAGTGGGGTCTTCTTCATCATCAATGAATATTTTCATCTTCAAAACGCGAATAGTCTTCCGAGTTATGGTGCCCAAGTCGCCTATAAACCCAACGTTCCTTGCTGTTCAAGGAAACAGTCTATTATGGCCCTGACCAGTCGGACACCTCCTTGGAGTTTTGGCGATTGTTCTCCGACAGCATCGTGGAATGGAAGGTCAACGATGACGTGACCCTCGTTGGCGAGTATCAAGTGGGGACGCAGGAGATGGCAATGCCGGGAAATCCACGTTTCGTCTATATGGGAGCGGCATTTCCGATGCGGTGGCACATTTCCGGTCCTTGGAGTGTCGCGCTCAGACCAGAAGTCTATTGGGATCCGAACGGCTTTCAAACAGGGGCAGAACAGTTTGTTAGAGCGGTCACTACAACGGCCGAATACAAGTTTCCTTACAAGTGGACGAACATGATTGGAAGACTGGAATATCGCTACGATGAGTCCACCGGCTCAGGAGGCGGCTTCTTCAAGGGCAACGAGATCGCGCCGGGAGTGATCGGACTGACGCCGGCACAGCACATGCTAATTTTTGCCCTGATCTGGACTCTCGATTCACCATGAGCCAGCAGGACATGGTTGGTCGTAGAAACATAGGATTCTTCACCCGCGTGCAACGCTCCTTTGCTGGCGTAGAGTCACATACTGATATCAGCCCTGCCGAAATCCGCTGGATGGCAGCAATTTTGACACCTTTTTTACGCGGCATTTGGTAGCGTTCGATAGCCGCAAACGAGGAGACCTGATGGATGGATGTTCTCTTGCTCAGCCTGGCAATCGGATTTTTTCTGCTTGTCAGCGTGGCTGATCTTTGCATTGGACCGACTCTAGAGGAACTCTCATGAACTCGATGTATGTGGTCGGCGGAATCCTCTCATTGGGTTTGCTGGTCTATCTCCTGGTTGCGTTGCTTAAGCCGGAGAAATTCTGATGACGATGAATGGGATGGCTCAAATCGTATTCTATTTCGTCGTGTTGTTAGGGCTGGCGAAACCGCTGGGTTGGTATATGGCCCGGGTGTATGAAGGTCGGCCATGCGGGGTGGACCGGATCTTCTCTCCCGTCGAACGGCTTATCTATCGGCTCTGCGCAGTTCGTCACACTGATGAAATGGATTGGAAGACGTATGGGATTGCCATGCTGTTGTTTAACGCGGCAGGCCTGTTCGCGCTCTATGCGACTGCAGCGCGTCCAAGGGTTGCTTCCGCTCAACACAGCAGGGTCTTGGCGGTGTCGCTCCCGACCTGGCGTTCAACACGGCTGCGAGTTTCGCGACCAACACCAACTGGCAGGCCTATGGAGGGGAAACGACGCTGAGCTATCTGACTCAAATGCTGGGACTCACCGTGCAAAATTTTGTGTCCGCTGCAACCGGCATGGCGATTCTGGTAGCGTTGATCAGGGGCTTGGCGCGACGCAACGCGCAGACCATCGGCAACTTCTGGACCGACTTGACCGAAGCACACTTGTATATTCTCCTGCCGCTCCCTGCTCTTGTCCCTGCTCTTCGTGTCCCAAGGCGTCGTTCAGACCTTCGATGCCTACCAGACCGCCACGTTGCTGCAAACCGCCAGTTACGCCAAACCCTTGATGGATGCGAACGGCCAGCCGGTGCTGGATGAACAGGGCCAGCCGAAAACAGAGCCCGCGACGGCAGCCGAACAGGTACTCGCGGTCGGACCGGCGGCCTCTCAGATCGCGATCAAGCAGCTCGGCACCAATGGTGGGGGCTTCTTCAATGTGAACTCCGCGCATCCGTTTGAGAATGCGACGCCACTCTCCAATTTTCTTGAGCTCTTGGCCATCCTCCTGATTCCGGCCGCGCTCTGCTACACGTTCGGAATGATGGTCGGAGACACGCGCCAGGGTTGGGCGCTCCTTGCTGCGATGACGTTCTCTGATCTCTTTCATTCCGCTGGGGCTGTGGGCCGAGCAAAGCGGGAATCCGGCTTTCACCGCGCTGCGGATTGATCAGGCATTCCAGCGGAGAACAATCCGGCGGGAACATGGAAGGCAAAGAAACGCGATTCGGGATCGCCAATTCCGTCCTGTGGTCTGCTGCGACGACCGCCGCCTCAAACGGCTCCGTCAATTCGATGCACGATTCGTATACTCCGTTGGGCGGACTGGTGCCGCTCTTCCTGATGCAGTTCGGGGAGGTGGTGTTCGGCGGAGTCGGCTCCGGACTCTACGGCATGATCGTCTTCGCCATCATTGCCGTGTTTGTTGCCGGACTGATGGTTGGGAGGACACCGGAATATCTGGGCAAGAAAATTGAGCCCTATGAAATGAAGATGGCCTCCTTGCTGATTCTGATCATGCCCATCATCGTGTTGGGTTTCACGGCGGTCGCCGTCGTGACAGACGTCGGCACCTCGCTCGAGTCTCAATCCTGGCGCCCATGGGTTCAGTGAGATTCTGTACGCCTATTCCTCTCAGGGCAACAACAACGGCAGCGCGTTCGCGGGTCTCAATGTCAATACTCCCTTCTACAACCTCACCGGCGGAATCGCGATGCTGATCTCCCGCTTCTGGCTGGCGATCCCGACGCTGGCGCTTGCCGGAGTCGTTGGCGAGGAAAAAGATCGTGCCGGCGGGACCGGGCACGTTGCCGACCCACACGCCGCTCTTTGTCGCGCTGCTGATCGGTGTCGTCGTTCATGGTGGGAGCGCTCACCTTTGTGCCGGCACTGGCCCTGGGACCGATCATCGAACATTTCTTGATGTGATGGGCCGATGACGGCGCGGAGCATGGAGGATTTCGAGATGACGACGCAAGTGGGAACCCATAAGACGCACTCTCTCTTCGAGCCGCAGATCATGCGACAGGCGATGTTGGATGCCTGTCGGAAGCTGGATCCGCGTCACCAGATTCAAGAATCCGGTCATGTTTGTGGTCTGCGGTCGGCAGCATTGCTGACCACCCTCCTGTTCGTGCAGGCGCTGTTCGGGACAGGGCGAAGCGCCGGCCGGTTCATTCTCGCCATCTCGCTGTGGCTCTGGTTCACCGTGCTGTTCGCGAACTTTGCCGAAGCCATGGCGGAAGGGCGGGGAAAGCGCAGGCGGATTCGCTTCGCCGCGCCCGGCGGAACTGACCGCCAAGAAACTCGGCACAGTAGAGCCGGGCAGTCCGAGCACCATGCGGTCTGGAATCGTCAGTTCAGCGACGCGACACGTTCAGCGTCGTTCCGGCGAACGAGCTCGAAGAAGGGGGATGTGGTCCTCGTGGAGGCCAACGATTATATTCCCGCCGACGGCGAGGTCGTCGAGGGAGTGGCGTCGGTCAACGAAAGCGCCATCACCGGCGAAAGCGCCCCCGTCATTCGGGAAAGCGGCGGCGATCGCAGCGCCGTGACAGGCGGCACGAAGGTCCTGTCTGACTGGCTCGTCATTCGCGTCACGGCCAACCCGGGCGAGAGTTTTCTGGACCGGATGATTGCCATGGTGGAAGGCGCCAAGCGCCAGAAGACGCCGAATGAGATCGCGCTCAATATTCTGCTGGCCGCACTCACGGTCATCTTTCTCTTGGCGACGGTCACGTTGTTGCCCTTCTCTCTGTACAGCGTGCAGGCGATGGGGCAAGGGACGCCGGTCACCGTCACGGTCTTAGTCGCGCTGTTGGTCTGCCTGATCCCGACGACGATCGGAGCATTGCTCTCCGCCATCGGCATTGCGGGCATGGATCGAATGGTGCAAGCCAATGTCATCGCGATGTCCGGGAAAGCCGTGGAAGCGGCAGGCGATGTGGATGTGCTGCTGCTCGACAAGACCGGCACGATCACATTGGGCAACCGCCAGGCGACGATGTTTCTTCCGGCCGAAGGGGTGAGCCGATCAGGCACTAGCCGATGCGGCCAGCTGTCGTCGTTGGCGGATGAAACGCCGGAAGGCCGCAGCATCGTGGTCCTGGCCAAAGAAAAGTATGGATTACGTGCGCGCGACATTCACGAGCTGGGTGCCACGTTCATCCCTTTTACGGCGCAGACCCGCATGAGCGGCGTCAATCTTGAACGGTCGGGAAATCACGAAAGGGGTCGGCCGACGCCATCGAAGCCTACGTGATGGCGCGCCAGGGGCAATTCTCTCATGCTGTCCGGTCGAACGTGGAGACCATTGCAAGCAGGGAGGCACACCGCTGGTCGTGGCGGAAGGGCCAAAAGTGCTGGGCGTCATTGCTCTCAAAGATATCGTCAAGGGCGGGATCAAAGAACGATTTGGCGAATTGCGACGCATGGGCATCAAGACCGTGATGATCACCGGCGACAACCCGCAGACTGCGGCGGCGGTAGCGGCTGAGGCCGGCGTGGACGATTTCCTGGCGCAGGCCACGCCGGAAGCCAAGCTCAAGCTCATTCGCGACATGCAGGCCGGCGGCCGGCTCGTCGCGATGACGGGGGATGGCACGAACGATGCGCCGGCATTGGCTCAGGCTGATGTCGCCGTGGCCATGAACACCGGCACGCAGGCCGCCAAAGAAGCCGGCAATCTGGTCGATCTGGATTCCAACCCGACCAAGCTCATCGAAATCGTGGAAATCGGCAAGCAGCTCTTGATGACGCGCGGCGCGCTGACCACCTTCAGCATCGCCAACGATGTGGCGAAATATTTCGCGATCATTCCGGCCGCGTTTGCCACGACGTATCCGGCGCTGAATGCGCTCAATATCATGCGACTGGCGACGCCGGACAGTGCCGTTTTGTCGGCCGTCATTTTTAACGCGCTGATCATTGTCGCGCTCATTCCGCTCGCCCTGAGAGGAATCACGTATCGCCCGATCGGCGCCGGTCCGCTGTTACGCCGGCATCTGCTGATCTACGGATTGGGTGGTGTCGTGGTGCCGTTTATCGGTATCAAACTGATTGATATGCTTCTGGTCGCCTTGCATTTGATCTGAGGCAGGATGATGAAAAAGGCCGCTGGCGTCGTTCTCGGCTTGCCAGAATCCTCAACGTACCCCAGAGAGTACGCCTGCGGTTCTGGCTTCGCCTGCGGCCTTGCCAATCGGCCTTTTTGATCATCCTTGGGTCGTAAATGGCAGGAGAGACATATGAAAGAGCAAATAAGACCTGCGCTGACAATGTTGATGATCTTGACGGTTCTCACCGGGCTGGTCTATCCCCTCTCGGTCACGGGGCTGGCTCAACTCTTCTTTCCCGAGCAGGCGAACGGCAGCCTGATCGTTCACAACGGTAAAGTGGTTGGGTCCAAGTTGATTGGACAGTATTTTGATAAACCGGAATATTTTTGGGGCCGTCCGTCGGCGACCTCGCCGTTCCCCTACAATGCCGCTGCCTCGAGCGGATCGAACCTCGGGCCTACCAACCCGGCCTTGATTGAGGCGGTCAAAGCGAGAGTTGCTGCGTTGCGATCGGCAGATCCCGGCAGCGACTCGCCCATACCTGTCGATTTGGTCACCGCCTCCGGGAGCGGGTTAGACCCCCACATTAGCCCGGCTGCTGCCCTGTACCAAGTGAAGCGAGTGGCCCGTGCGCGAGGCCTGGAGGAGAACGCTGTGCACACACTGGTGACACAGCACACAGAAGGACGCCAGTTCGGACTGCTGGGAGAGCGGCGAGTCAATGTCCTGCAGTTGAATCTCTCGCTCGATGCCTTGTCTCACTGAGGCGGTGGTCCCGGCGATAGAGGTCCGTCAAGTTATCGGGGATGGGCTGATCGATCTGGCCGGTTGGTTCGACCGGCTACATTTTTCTAACCGGCCTCGCCTCCGTCGCGTCGCTTAGGAACGGAGATATCGTGTGGGTATTCCTCATCGGTTTTCTGATCATGCTCTGGGCTATGGCACTCCTGATCTGGTTGTTATGGAGATGGATACGGCCCGGCAGCGAGGTGCATCGCCCCGCGCAATGTCCCGCTGATAAGCGGTGAATTCTCTGAAAGGCTTGTGGTCTGGACTTAAATAAATACGCCGGCTTCGAGAACTCCTCGACGCGTCTCGTGACGGTCCGGCTGAGACGTTTCATTTTCCCACGGCTGAAGAATGGCTTCTTTGTGAACTGTCGGCTGCGCTCGGCTGAGTGGCAGCCTGAACCAGGTCGGGTTGAAGGTAGTCGTACCCATGATGCTTGATCACCACGACAATCCACATGATGAGCTGGATCATCCCTATGCTGCATATCGCTCCCACTATCAGAGATCCCAGGTCCATGTTTTCCATGCCAGCCCTCCCTTTATGTAGGCACAAGATAACGCGGAAAACGTCAAAATGTGGTAAGAAGACATCGCCAGGCCGTAAAGTTTCCATAAAAATACCTGGCGCGAGAGCGACCTCCCTTGACGCATTTTCAGGCGTTTTCTAAGCTTTATTGCCCCATTAGAGTGTGTGACCACTCGGCGTAGTCCGGCGATCGGAACTCTTATGAGCCAGAAACGTCCAAATCCCGATGCGTTGCTGAAGCAGGTGAAGGCAGAAGAAGCCCGGCAGTTGGAGGGCAAACTGAAAGTCTTCTTCGGGGCCAATCCGGGCGTGGGTAAAACCTATGCCATGCTGGAAGCGGCGCACGAACAGCGACACGATGGCGTGGATGTCGTGATCGGCGTTGTGGAAACACATGGTCGGGCGGAGACCGAGGCTTTGGTGAAGGGCCTCGAGGTATTGCCTCGTCGTACAGTGGACTATCGCGGTACCGCTCTCCAGGAGTTCGACCTCGACGCGGCCCTGACCCGCCGTCCCACCGTGATCCTCATCGACGAACTGGCCCACACGAACGCGCCGGGTCTACGCCACGCTAAGCGCTGGCAGGATGTGCAGGAATTGTTAAAGGCCGGCATTACGGTCTATGCCACGGTCAACGTACAACACCTGGAAAGCTTGAACGATGTTGTGGCGCAGATCACCGGCGTCCGTGTCCGGGAAACCGTGCCTGATTCCGTGATCGAGCGGGCGGACGACGTGGAACTGATCGACTTGCCTCCTGACGATTTGCTCCAACGGTTGAAAGACGGGAAGGTCTACGTCCCGGAGCAAATTCAGCACGCCATTCAAAACTTCTTCACCAAAGGCAATTTGATCGCGCTCCGGGAACTCGCTCTGCGCCGTACAGCTGAGCGGGTGGATCAACAGATGGAGGTGTACCGGCGCGACCACGCGGTGATACGCACCTGGCCTGCGGCGGAAACCATCATGGTCTGCGTGAATATGAAGCCGCGTGGGCCGCGTCTGATCCGTGCAGCGCGACAGATGGCCGCGGATCTTCATGCCAAATGGATTGCAGTGTACGTACAGATCCCCCGACATCTCCGATTGCCGCAGGTCGAACGCGACCGGCTCGTGCAAACGTTACGGCTTGCCGAGCAGCTGGGCGCGGAGACCGTCACGTTAACGGGAGAACGCATCGCACAAGAGCTGCTGAGTTATGCGCGCAGCCGAAACGCTACCAAGATCATCGTCGGAAAACCGGTACGGTCGCTTTGGAAAGAATGGATGTTCGGCTCCGTGGTGTCGGAGCTGGTCCATCAAAGCGGGGACATCGATATCTACGTTATCACGGGCGAGGCGGGCGAAGGACAGCCACTCATGCGCCGCAGCCTCAAGAGAAGCAGCAAGCTATCGGAATATGCCTATGCCGCGGCCGGAGTGTCGGTGGCCACTGCCGTTGCCTGGGCAATGTTTCCTTATTTCGGCCCCGCGAATCTGATCATGATGTACCTCATCGCGGTGATCTTCATCGCGATCCGGTTGGGGCGAGGCCCTTCGGTACTGGCATCGGTCTTAAGCGTGGCCACCTTCGACTTCTTCTTCGTTCCGCCCTACTTTTCGTTCGCCGTCTCCGATATCCAATATCTCTTGACCTTCGCCGTGATGCTGGTGGTGGCGCTGGTGATCAGTAATCTTGCCGTGCGAATCCGCGAACAAGCCGAGTTGGCCCGTTATAGAGAAAGACGCACAGGAGTGCTGTATACGATGAGCAGAGACCTTGCGACGCATCGAGGCACCGGCATGCTGACTCAGGTTGCGGCAAAACATCTTCGTGAAGTCTTTGACGGCCAGGTCGCTATCTTTCTCGCAGACGCCGAAAAACGGGTTCGACTGCAGCGAGCCGAGCAACTCTACTTTGAACTCGATCCCAAAGGAGTCAGGTGTGGCTCAGTGGGTATTCGATCACACCGAGCGGGCAGGACTGGGCACCGATACGCTGCCCGGAGCCAGTGCGCTGTATCTTCCTTTAGTCGGGTCAACGGGAGCGATTGGAGTCGTGGCGGTCCGGCCGAAAGACACCGGGCTGTTACTGGATCCCGATCAACTTCATTTGCTCGAATCGCTCGTGAACCAAGTCGCCTTGGCGATCGAACGAACTCGTCTCTCGGAGGAGGCACAGCAGGCTCACGTGCGAGTGGAAACGGAACGTATGCGCAATGCCATTCTGAGTTCGGTCTCTCACGACTTGCGAACTCCACTGGCCACCATCACAGGAGCCGCAAGCAGTTTGTTGGACGAGCGGAGCCAACTGAATGCGACAGATCGTCTCGAACTCTGTCGATCCATTTACCGGGAGGCGGATCGCCTAGATCGGCTCTTGAAGAACTTGCTCGACATGATGCGGATCGAAGCGGGGGCCGTGCATCTCAATAAGGAGTGGCATCCGCTGGACGAGATTGTCGGAGCGGCTCTGGCGAGGTTGGAAGAGCGGTTGCGGAATCATACCGTTCATACAACATTTCCTCCGGATCTGCCGATGGTGCAAATCGACGGAGTGCTCTTGGAACAGGTCGTGATCAACCTGCTCGAAAATGCGGCGAAGTATGCCCCGGCGGGAAGCGCTATTGATCTCTCCGCATCGGCCGGTGATCACGAAGTGGTCGTTGAAATCGCCGATCGAGGGCAGGGAATTCCCGTCGGCGAGGAAGTGCGCATCTTCGACAAATTTTACCGTGCCAAGCCTGCGCGAGAAGGAGGAGTCGGTCTTGGATTAACGATCTGTCGTGGCATCCTCGAAGCTCATGGCGGACGTATTTGGGCGGAAAATCGCACGGGGGGCGGTGCCGTGTTTCGATTTGCGATTCCGCTGCCGGCGGAGCAGCCTCCAATGACAACCGAACAAGCCGAGAGGCGACACGCATCATCATCCTAGGTGATCGAAGAACTTTTATGTCGCAGGAAGCGACGATACTCCTCATAGAAGATGAATCGGAAATCCGCCGCTTCCTGCGGACGACTCTTCCGGCGCACGGGTTCCGGATCTATGAGGCCACAACTGGACAAGCAGGTCTGATCGAAGCCAAAACGAGGAATCCCGATCTGATTCTCTTGGACCTCGGTCTTCCGGATCTGGATGGCACCGAGGTCATTCGCCAAGTGCGAGAGTGGACTGCGACGCCGATCATCGTGCTATCGGCGCGAGAGCAGGAACAGCAAAAGGTCGCCGCGCTCGACCTCGGTGCAGACGATTACGTGACCAAGCCGTTCGGAGTCAAGGAGCTTCTCGCCCGTGTACGCACCGCGCTTCGGCATGCCGCCCGTCAAGAAAAAGGCCCGGACTCTACCTTTACGTTTGGCGATGTGCGAATCGATCTCACTCGCCGGCAAGTCTTCGTGTCGGAGAAGGAAAGCCACCTCACGCCGATCGAGTACAAGTTGCTCACCACATTGGTGCGGCATGCCGGCAAAGTTGTGACGCATCGCCAGCTGCTGAAGGAAGTGTGGGGACCGTTGCACGTCGAAGAAGGACACTATCTGCGCGTGTATATGAGGCAACTGCGAAACAAACTTGAAACCACTCCTGCCAATCCCAAATATTTGGTCACTGAACTTGGCGTGGGATATCGGCTCAGGACAGAATAAATTGTGGAAACCGCCATCTTCATGGCGAATCGAAAGTCCAGAGCAGAGCCAGGATAAGCAGGTGCTGAGAAGCGGTCAGGCCCGGTACGCCGGGCGTCACATCGCCTCCTTTGTAAAAACCGCCCCCTGCGCCGGTGGATTCGTCCCACCGATATTCCAGTCTCATTCGTGTATTGGTCCAGCCGAAGGGCACTGCATATTCGAGTGTCGTCGTGACGGCCTTCACGAACTGTTCGTTTCCTGTCCATCGTCCATTTCGATCCCAGTAGAACTCTGGTCGCAACGCGACAGCCCAGGGGCCGTGGATCTGCCATCGGCCGACGAAATTGCCTCCCATCACGAAAGTGCGCGGTGCTCCAGGCTGATTCGCGATGGACTCGGTACCGATGTCATAACTGAGAGCCAGCACGAGATCGTTTGTTTTCCATTCCACGATGCTGTTCAGATAGAACCGCCAAAATTCGAACGACGTTTTGCTCTGGTCAGGACCGGCATAGAGCGTTTCCGTCAAGGTCAACCTGCCGGTAGGTTTGTAGGCTACCTGTGCTCCATAACTCGGCTGGTCATTCGGATGGGAAAGATGGTAGTAGCTGTTGATGATGAACCCTGCGACCGTGATTTGATCGTTCACCGGATATTTCGCATTGATGCCGAACATCATATAAGGCGTGTTGTCCGCAATCCATGAGCGGGTATAATTCGCGTTGTCCTTCGCATACAACGATTCATAGCCGACCAAACTGTTGAAGAGTCCGGCTTGAATCGTCAGGCCGTTTCCGATGGGAGCCAGATACGACACATTGGCTCGTTGCACGTGGCGGAGAGTGTCGGCTCCATCAACTTTCGGTTCGTTCGGCAAGAAGGCAAAGTCCTTCGAGTCATAGCCGCCTTGCACGCCCAATTCCATGCCCCACCGTGAATCGGTCGTGGCATCTTTTCGGACGTTAATGAATCCCATGTTGGGGGCGAATTCGTTGAATCGACTGCTGGTGGTCCGGCTGCGCCAGCGGTGATTTTCGGGGAAATTGAAGTCAAGCAGATACGCGAGGTCCACATAGGCGCTGTAGTGCCAGTTGGCCCACTCATTCTGTGACGGTGCTGCCGCAGAGCTTTCAGATGTCGGGGTTTCTGCGGCAGAGAGGGCGGTCGGCATGATCAGCGGAAAAACAAGCAACCAGCTCCTGAGAGCGACGTAGATCAATACGCGTCGCCGACTCATCGTCGCGTCCCTGCCAAGGCGGCGAACTGATCGGTCAGCCGTTGCAGCAGGGTTTCCATTGCCACGTTCCTGGCCCGTTCTATCTCGTCCCCGTCATCGACCAAGGCGGCAGGGCCGACTTTTTTGGTCATCCCTTCAGCCTGTTGTTCGAACAGTCGCGCTCCCGTTTTGACGTCCCACAATGTTGCCTTCATGAGGCACAGCGCATCGCTGTGGGTGCCGTCAGCGAAATAGGCGCCGAGGATGGTCCAGTACAGTAAGGGCGCTTTGTAATTGTTGTAATGATCGACGGCGGCGGCGCCGTCAAATATCAGAAGCCAATCCACCCCATAGCGCGCCGCCGAGGTTCTCAGTTCCGTCAACGTATCGCCCTTCAACGACGAGATCGACAGAAAACCCACACTCCTGCCTCCGAAAAGCTGAAGTCTCTTGGACCACGCAAGAACGGTGTCCCGGTCGCGAGTGGTCCATTCGAACTCCCGATGTAAAAATCCCGTCGGTTTCAGATACAAACCGAGCGTCGGCGCGTTCGGTCGGGCGGGAGGTTCAGCCAATGAAGGCGTACCGGCAAAACGCGATTCTTCCTGCTGGAGAATGGCTTGTAGCCGATCAGGGTGAAGACCCTGACTGCTTGCGCAGCCGGCGAGCAGACCGGTCAACAAGATAAGCAGGAATCGAGACCCATACGGTTGAGAGGACGGAGCGACCATTGGCTAGTCGGTAAGTGGTGTAATGCGATCGGCGACAGCTTGGATGATGCCTTCTCGTTCTCCTGCGACTTTGAGTCCCTCAAAGCTCAAGTAGTAGCCGCCGTGGCTTGGAGCCTGAATGGTTGCGCGAAGTTCGATGCGTGCTCCGTCCTCGACGTCCGGATCCTTGACGGTCGGCACACCGCAGAGCCCGAACACCGCCACGTTGATCGAAGCCGTCTCGTCCTCCAAATAGAACAGGTAGGCGCCATAACAGGTCGTACCGGCCGGCAGCTTGTACGGGTCGAGCGGCTGCACGCTTCGCACCGTTCCCTGGAGCACGACCTGTTTCAGATGGTAAATGCGCGGTTCGTCCAAAATGTCGCGGATGGCAAGGGGATCGGCCGCTACGGTATTGGAGAGCAGGGTGAGCGCGAGACCGATCGAGAGCACGTTCAGCTGTACCAAACGAAGGACTCGTGCTGACATGGGGAGCCCATTCTACCATTTCTCAGGAGTTTTCATGCCATCGGATGTCTCTCTTTCGTCGAGCAGGCACAGCCGCTATAATCCGCCACGCCAAATGAGGAGGATCAGACATGGCGGTGAATCAGCAACTCGAAGCGTACGTCGAACATAGTCGCGCACGATTTGAAGATCTCCTCGGCCAGATGGTCGAAATTCCATCGATTAGCATGGATCCGGCGAAAGCGAACGACATGCGGCGCATGGCGACCATCGCGAAGCAGGTATTGACCGATGCGGGCGCCGAAGCACAGATCGTCGAGACCGGCGGCTATCCCATTGTGTCGGGTGGCTGGACGACGGGCGCGCACCATCCGACGGTGACCATCTATAACCATATGGATGTCCAGCCGGCGCAAGAACCGGAATGGCATCAGGATCCGTTTGCTTTCAAGAACGAAGGCGGGATCTATCGTGGCCGTGGCGCGACCGACGACAAAGGCCCGGCGCTGTCCGCGTTATTCGGCGCACGGTTTGCGATCGATCAAGGCTTGCCGATCAATATTCGGTTTCTTTGGGAGCTTGAAGAAGAAATCGGCAGCCCCCATTTTGCTGCCGGCCTTAAGCATCGAGAGGGCATTCCCCCGCCCGATTCGGTCGTCGTCTCCGATACAATCTGGATCGCAAAGGGAAGGCCGGCCATGCCGTATGGATTACGGGGTTTGCTTGGAGCGAGACTGACCTTGCGAACCGGCAGTAAGGATGCCCATTCCGGCGTGACCGGTGGGGCGGCGAGGAATCCGTTAGCCGAATTGATGGAAGTCGCGCAGGCCTGCGTCAACGCCAAAACCGGCGAGGTGAAAATTCCCGGCTTCTATAAAGACGTCGTAAAGCCGACGAAAGAAGAGATCAGAAGCTTTCTCAAGTCCGGCTTTCAGGTCAAGCGCTTCAAAGAGGCCTATGGATTTCACTCCCTCCGGACGAACGATCCGGCTGAAGTGATGCGCCGTATCTGGGCCGCTCCAACCTTTGAGATCCATGGGCTGACCGGCGGATATCACGGCCCCGGCGTGAAAACTGTAGTGCCGAGTCACGGCGAATTGAAGGTCAGCATGCGGCTCGTCCCGAACCAGACGCCGGAGAAAGCTTTCGCGCTGCTCAAACAGTACGTGGCCAAATTGAATCCGGACGTGAAAGTGGAACGAGAAGGCATGCTCCATCCATTCAAGGGAAGTTTTGACGGGCCCTACGTCGAGTGTGTGAAGCGAGCGGCGAAGGCGGGGTTCGGCAAGGAACCGGCCTTTATTCGGGAAGGCGGATCGATCGGCGCGGTCGTGACGATGCAGAAGGCCTGGAAGGTCCCGATTCTGTTTCTCGGCCTGAGTCTGCCCGAACATGGCTACCATGCGCCGAATGAATACTTCGATTGGGGCCAAGCCTCCGGCGGAATGAAAGCCTTCGCGCATTATTTCGCGGAGTTGGCAAATATGGGGCCTCTTGGCTGAACAAAGGGTGCACGAGCTCTTCACAGCCGCCTCTATAGACAATTGAACTGCCAACGGCCGAGCCGGTTGGGCAGCTTCACTGCTGCGGCGACGTGTGTGACGAACTCAGCGCGTGGAATTTCTTCCGCACCGAGGCGCATGACATGAGGAGAAGATTGTTGGCAGTCGATGAGGCGGAAGCCCCATGTGTGCAACTGCCGCACGAGCGAGACCAACGCCACCTTTGAAGCATCATCCACCTTCGTGAACATCGATTCGGCGAAGAATGCGCCGCCGATCGCCACGCCGTAGACGCCGCCGACTAACTGGTCTTTCTGCCAGGTTTCCACTGAATGGGCGTAGCCCAGTTCGTGCAGAGCGGCATAGGCCTCAGCCATCTCGGGCGTGATCCAGGTTCCGCCTTCCGGATATTGCGGCCTTGGCGCCGAGCAGTGCTGCACGACATCAGGAAAGCAGGTATCAAGCGTGGTTGTGAAGAGCCCGGGCCGAAGGCTTCGCTTCAAACTGCGTGAGATGTGGAGCTTTTCGGGGAAGAGCACCGTGCGTGGATCGGGAGACCACCATAAGATCGGCTGATCGTCGTTGTACCAGGGAAAGATACCGTGACGGTACGCTTCGAGCAGCCGTTCCGGCCTAAGATCACCACCGATAGCGAGCAAGCCTTCCGGTGAAGCGTGCTCAACGGACGGAAAGCTGAGATCCGCTGGATTTCGGCTCAACCTCATCATGGCTGAGCGGCGCTCGTCATCCTTTTTGGGAGTCTCCTGAGGCCAGGAGCGGTTGAAAGATCGGATCGGCATCGAGGACGGATTTCAGCGAATCCGCTCCGATGAAGAAATCCCACACCGCCTGATTTGTCCCCGGGATCTCCGCAAACCATCGCTTCGCTTCAGTGAGCCGTTCCAGGATTACACGATTGTCCCGATCCGGTGCAAAGAGAAGGCTATACGCCTTGGTGTATTCGGCGATGAATTTGTCGAGCGGGATTTCGGCAAGCGCGAGCGCCTGATCGGCATCCTGATAGGCGGCCCGGACGTCTTTATCGTCGAGATTGCGGTTCCACGCGACCTTATTGATTCTCGACCAGGCGAGTTGCAGCAGCGCTTCGGCTTTTGCCGTCTTGCGCTCGGCAGGCACGTCTTTCACGAGTTGCTCATGCACCTGGATTGAGAGGTCTTGATCGAGATTCCATCGTAGCGCCGCGCCCCATCGGAAGCGATTGTCGAGTTGTTCGGGCCGAACCTGTGCCAGCGTGCGCAGAGCCGGGAGCAGTCGATAGAGGTAGTCGGCGGTCGTCGGCTTGTCCAACCCTCCCATCTCCATGTTCAGTGAAAGGTCAAACCGCTCGCCTTGTGCATACACGTTCCAATATTGCTCGTTGACGGCCATCGCCAGTGCAGGATCCTTGACGGTCAATTTGTGAGCGGACATCGCATCACGGAGGATGACCGCGTAGAGGTCTCTCGTGAGGACCGTGAGGGCGTCGGCTTGATTCGGATCGATGATCAGGACGCGGTTCAAGAGGGCAACGCGATCGCGCAAAGCGGGAAACGCAGCCGCGCGCGCGGCTGCGGCGACCAGCAGTCCGGGAGCATCTTCCGGCCCCCACCAGAGAACCGAGTCAGGAACGGCTTTGCTCGAGTCCGTCACAAAGGGGACAATTTCTTGCTGGACACCGTCGATCGGGGACCCATCGTTCACGAGGAGATTCACGACAGCCGAATCTCCAGGGAACCCGTGCTTCTTCAGTCCGGATAGGACGACCCATTGCGTGTTGACGCTTTTCATCGCCCGTCTCGCCGGTTTGACCGTGTTCGTCCACTTGTAACTGCCCGGTGCTTTAGTAATGGGCGCCGTCAACGGATCTTGATAGGCGACAGTGATCGTGACCAACGTCGTCGGGACGGATACGAGCGACGAATGAGGATGCGGACGGAACGACGCATTCGGCAATGTCTTGGTAGACACCATCTTGAGGTGGAGCCCGCTGCCGGGAGGCGAGAGGCCGATCAAATCCATCACGAAGGCGGAAGCGGGGTAGCGAGAAAGGTCTTCGCGAAAGAACGGCAATGCGCCATTGCTTGGCCAGAGCACGTCCATCCCGACATCGACTCTCGTCAAAGCTGCCTCATGGGACGCCTTGATCCCTTGCCAACAGGTCTCGTAGGACGCGTCCGACTTATCGGGAAAGGAGGCCAGTCCTGATCGCGTGGCAGCAACCAGCCGGTATTGGCAGGCGAAATCGAGCCTGGCGGTCTGGACGACGTCGCCTTTAGAGATGGCTTCGGCGTACTGCAAGGCAATTGAGGCGCTGGGCGCAGGGCCCTTCGTCTTTTTCTGGGCCGGGGCCGCAGAGGCGGTTGAAATGGCGAAAGCCAGACTCGTCGCGAGTATCAGGAATCCCACACCATGCCGCGAGAAAGAAACCACACTGATCATCACGCTTTCACTCCTTCACAAAAAAGAATGGGACGAACCCGGTACTCTACCACGGGGATTTTACGATCCGAAAGGGCCTGGGAGCGCCGATTCGCCGTTTCGTTTATGGCCCTGGTGGAGGAGGTGTAGCCGAGCGAGTAAATCGGACCAGCGAGCGAATGTAGGCCAGGACGGCGCGCTGCTCATTGTCCGATAACCGTTCATTCCAACCGGTCATGGCCGTGCGAGGCCGACCGTTGGCGATGATCTTGAGAAGGTCCTGGTCGGACTTGGCGGAAGTCTGGGCGGAAACCAAATTGCCTGGACGTGGCGACAATGAGATGGCCTGCTTTCCGTCTCCGCGACCTTCCGGACCGTGACAGTCCGCGCAATGTCGTTCGTAAATGGCTCGTCCTTCTTCGAGCGCGATCGGAGGAAGAGGAGTTGCCAGCGAAGACCCGATGAGACCGATGAGCCAGCCGAGCAAGGCTCCACTTGCAGCCGACCGCTTCACCGCCGTACCTCCGGCCTCGACGCTTGAAGAATTTCCTGTCTGAGTATCGCCCGTTCCTGCGCGGACAGTGAGGGTGTCTGCTGATGGCGACACAACTGTACCGTCTCGCGAAGCGACGCGATGAAGACTTCACAGTTGGGACAGGCGCCCAGATGACGGCGGAGTTCGGCGCAAATATCAGAGGGAAGCTCGTCGTCGATGTACGCGGATAATCGCTTGAGGATATCCAGACAACGGCCTTCGCCAGGCTGATGACGGTGGGGCGACGACCGGGTGCGTTCCTTACGAGCTGGTTTCTTCGTCATGAGCCCAACCCTCCCGGGTGCCGGCCCGATCCCGACTGGTGATCGTCTTGCGTGATCCCGCGCGCGCTCAATTCGCGCCTCACGAACAGTCGTGCACGATGGAGACGTGATTTGACCGCCCGCTCGTTCACTCCCATGATCGCACCGACTTCTTTCGCACTCAACCCCTCCATGTCGCGCAGGACGAGCGTGATACGATACTTCTTCGGCAGGTTGTTGATAGCCTGGTCGAGTGCCTCCTGCAATTCCTTGTTCTGAAGCGCTTGCTCAGGAGTGAGCCCATCGATCGGAATCTGCAAGCGGAACTCGCCTTCTGAGGTCGGCACGAATTCATCCAGTGAAAGTTCCCGCTCCGGTTCTCCCTTGCGTTTCCGCCGCATGCGCATGCAGGCCCGGGAGGCAATCGTGTAGAGCCAGGTCGAGATCTGCGCTTCGCCGCGAAAATCTTTCAACCCGCGGTAGGCATTCAAAAAGGTCTCCTGTACCAGGTCCTTCGCCGCTTCCGCCTCTCCACAGAGCCGGTGCGCGTAGCGATAGATTAAATCGACATGGTCTCGATAGAGCTGATCAAAACCTGGAAGCTCCTGGGTGGGCGGCTCTTTCGGCTGTTCAGCGAGGGGACGCATTAGGTGTGGAGTCTAGGGAGTCGACGAGGGGCCTGTCAAACCAGAAGACGAACTGGCTTCAGAATAGCGAGGTCGCCGGCGGAGCCGGGGCTATATTCTATTGCGGGGCTGGTTTAGGGGGTTTGGTCAGTTGGACGGCCACCTGACCGTTTTCGATGTGCAAAGTCATGGCTTGCCCAACCTTGACCGGCGGTAGCCCGATCTTGGCATTGACCATCACGACACCAACCGGCGTTCTCAAGAACACAAAGTTGGATTTCATTTTAGACACCGAACCGGACAAGCGTAAATGGGCTGGGGACCCTGACGGTGGCGTCTGGCTGATCTGTAAATCAAATTGAAGGTCATGCACTCCTATAATGGTCTGCGATTCGTCGACTTCGACTGTCAGCTGGTCCCCTTCATGATACGCGGACAACTTCTCTTCCTGTGTTCCATAGTGGAGGGTCTGTTCGCCTTCAGTGGTCCAGCCATGGAGCGTTTTCGACGAATCCGGTCCGAGTGTCATCGGTCCGCTGAGGTAGCGGTGCACCAACGATCCGTCGCTTCGCCTGCGGATTTCAACCACCGAGTGACGTTCGTGCACCCAGAAGGCGACTTCATGCGAGGCTTTCAGGTCTTTCAACGTCGTTTTCGAGCTGAGGGTCAGTAGTCCGACCGGCGTTTTTAAAAACACGATCCCGGCCTTGGTGCGCCAGACGGATCCTCGCAGTGTGATGTTGGGATCGACTTCAGTCGGCTCGGCATTGGCCGGCTTGTTGTCAGCTGGCGGTGCCGGTGCGGGCACCTCAGTTGTCACCGGCTCCGCTGCCGATAGTGATTCGGGAACCGATCCGACGGCGAGACAGCTGGTCAAGATGACCAGACGAATCGGCAGGAGTCTGAAAGTATCGTGGGTAGCACGGTTCATGGTGAAGTCGTGAAGAGGGCTGAGCAGCGCTTCCTCGATGGTGTCGTTGCCAGAGAACTGCGGCCTGGGGCCGGGGTCGTTGAGGGAATTAACCACGATGGTTGTGAGGGAGTCAAGCTGAAAGCCACCACCTGGCAGCTGTCTCTCGTCGAAGTACAGAGATCAGAATCCGCTCGACAATTGGGGGGCTGGGCGCGCCGGTTCCAGTGATCCGGAACGGCAGGGTTGAAGGATGAGAATCATTCGAGGGTCCCGTCCATCGGTTTCCGGCATAGCGAATCCACGGAGCAACAGCGCAGGGGTGACCATGTGGAAGACGCGTTGCATTTCAAGCGCAGTCCATTCCTGACTGCCGGCTCGTCGGCGGAGTTCCGACAATACATGGCTACAGAACTCCGTAAGGATGGCCGGCATGGAGTCCGGCGAGAGATGAGGCCAGAGTTCATATGCTGCACCGAAGTGGGCCATGAGCACTCGGGCCTGACCATTCATATGCAGGATATGCATGGATGAGGAGAGGACCATCATACCTGCTTCGAGAGGCATGACAGAAGTGGAAAGGGTCTCTTCCTGAGCCATGGTCCCTAGCGGCCTGGAGGGTCTGTGCACTGGCTGGGCGGACGATTTTTGTCTCGCTTGTGGGATCACAGCTTTCTTTCCAGGAAAATGCCGGGAAACTGTGCAAGTGTTGCGCCCGTGATCGATAGAAATCACACACACGAATCATTGAGGAATAGAAGTGCCAAGCGGCATGAGGCACCCATGAACGTACAAACGTCGCTGATCGGCGGACGGAACTGTCCGCTATTTCTTTCGGATGAGAAGGCGAATAGGGGTACCGGAAAAACCATAGGCCTCACGCAGTTGGTTTTCCAGGAAGCGAAGATAGGAGGATGTAATGTTGTCAGGATGGCCAACAAAGAGTGCGAAGACCGGGGGTTGCACCGCCACTTGGGTTATAAAGGCCGATTTGGTGATCTTCGTCGGTTTGCCTTTCCGAACGGGCAACGGATGGGTCGCCAGAATGTCTTGTAACCACTGATTGAGTTGCCCGGTAGGAATGCGTTTTGAAAACGACGCAAAAACTTCGTCGATCGTTGGAAAGAGGCGCCGAAGGGATTCGGGTTTGACGGCGGCGGCAAACAGCACCGGCGCCCAGGCCAAAAAAGGGAAGCGCCGCCTGAGGTCCTTCTCGTAGTTCTGTTTGGCCTGGGTATCGCCTTCCCGGAGGTCCCATTTATTGACCATCAAGAGACAGGCTCGACCCTGTCTGATGATGACACCGGCAATCTTCGTGTCCTGTTCCGTCACTCCTTCCTCCGCATCGAGCAGCAGGACAGCCACATTGGACCGACCGATAGCCCGGAGCGAACGGGCCACGCTGTAACCTTCGATCCCCCGATCGATCTTGCCCCGGCGGCGAATGCCCGCCGTGTCCGTGAACAGATACCGTCGGCCTTCGTAGACAGCCAACGAATCGATAGAGTCTCTGGTGGTGCCGGGCACGTCGCTGACAACCACTCGGTCCTCTCCCAGCACCGTATTGACGAGCGTCGACTTCCCCACGTTCGGCCTGCCTACCACCGCCACGCGCGGCATGCTGTGCGATTCCTGCTGTTCGTCAAAAGAAGGGAGCAGGGGATAGATGGCATCGAGCAATTCAGCGACACCCATCCCATGTTCGGACGAAATCGGATAGAGCTGATCGATCCCCAATTGATAGAAGTCTGCGACCAATGGTTCGACCTTCGGTGTATCGATCTTGTTGACGGCGATGAATAAAGGTTTTGTTGTGCCGCGCAGCAAGCGGACGACTTCTTGGTCCTGCGGCATCAAACCAGTCCTTCCATCCATGAGGAGGATCAGGATGTCGGCTTCGGCGATCGCCAGTTGCGATTGGCGTTTGATCAACGCCAACATGCCATCCGAAGCGGAGGGTTCAAGCCCTCCTGTATCGACTAAGCGAAACGGCCGGTTCCGGTAATTGGCATCGGCATAATTTCGATCGCGGGTCACCCCCGGCACGTCGTCGACGATGGCCGTTTTCTTTCCCAGAATCCGATTGAATAGCGTCGATTTTCCCACATTCGGCCGGCCGATGATGGCGACCAAAGGGACCAGCGCTGAGGACTGTGAGCTGAGAACGGTAGGTGATGGCATTGAATCAGATGTGAACACGATGGCAGGACCGTAACATAAGATTTTTCTCAAACACAACTCAGCTCGTCTTCTCTTCAGACCTTCCGGTATACTTTCCCTCATGGCTCAGCCTTCAGCCTTCCGTCAGCAGCCCTCTCTCGATTGGGACCGGATCGACGACGTCCTCCTCGATATGGATGGGACGCTGCTCGACCGACATTTCGACAATTTCTTTTTCGAAGAAGAACTGCCCCGCCGCTATGCGGCCATGCAGGGCCTCTCGTTCGAAGCCGCGCGCGATCGTCTCATGGGCATGTACCGGTCAGTCGAAGGCGAACTGGCCTGGACGGATCTGCATTACTGGACGAAGCGAGTGGGCATCGATGTCGTGGCCATGCACAAGGAACTGGATTACATGATTGGGTTTCTGCCGGGGGCCGAAGCCTTTCTCCGCGAACTGCGAGCCAGAGGTAAACGGATCATCGTCCTGACGAATGCCCACCAGGCCGGCGTGGCGGTCAAATCGGCCAAGACCGGCCTTGATCGGTATGTGGACCGGATCGTGGATGCCTTCGAAGTGGGTTACCTGAAAATGCGGCCGGAATATTGGCCGACCTGCCAACAACTGGTCGAGTTCAACCCCACACGGTCGCTGTATGTGGATGACGATGAAAGTTGCTTAGGTGCCGCGAGGCAATTCGGCATCGCCGGGATTGTCCATAGTGCGAAATCCAGTTCGCAGCTGCCTCCCACCCATTCAAGCCGTTTCACGTCGGTCGAACAGCTGTCGCAGCTCGTCAACGGCAAACGGTAAGGCGTTCCTCGTTTATTGATCTGCTGATGGCGAAGCCCGGCCCTGGTACATTTCGCCGACGATTCGCGGGACATTGTTCATCTGAAATCGATCAAGGTGAAGAATGTGGCATCCGCTCTCTGAGATCAACTGATCGATTCGACGATTCAAATTGCACCCACAGCCGATGACGTTCTGGATGGGATTGAGTCGATCCTGCCAGGCAGCGATGCGGGCATTGTCACTGAGGCCATGCTCTAAAAAGTAAAAGATACCGGAGGGCTTGAGCACGCGGCGGATCTCCCGCAACGCTTTTTTGACATCGGGAATGGTACAGAGCGTCCATGTGCTGATGACCGAGTCGAACTGCCGATCAGGATATGGCAACGATTCAGCCGTGACCTCTTCAACATGAATTGGAAATGGGACCCGCACCGCCCGCTCTCTCACCTTATGCGGAAGTAGACGGACTGGATCGATCATCGACAGGCGCGAAATGTCGGTGGGATAGTGGGGCAAATTCAGTCCTGTCCCGAAGCCGACTTCCAGGACTTCGCCGCGGGCGTCCTTCAGCAACTCCGCTCGCAGTCGCTGAAACACCTCGCCGCTCATTACCCAGTCCATGACACGAGGAAAGATGTGCTGGCTGTAGAACCCCATCATGGCGCGCAGTATAGCAAAGCGCATAGCTGGCACAGCCTGCAAATCTTGTTGCGTCTGAGATGTCTGTGTTAGAGTTCTCCCTCTTCTGAACCGATTCCCCGACTCCATGAGCAAGACCTACGACCATCATGCCATCGAAGCCAAGTGGCAGGCCTATTGGGAAGAGCACCGCCCGTTCCGGGCGGTGGAGGACTCGGCCAAGCCAAAGTTCTATTGTCTCGACATGTTTCCCTATCCTTCCGGTTCAGGACTTCACGTCGGCCATCTCGAAGGGTATACGGCGACCGACATCGTCTCGCGATACAAACGGATGCGGGGCTTTAACGTGCTCCATCCAATGGGATGGGATGCCTTCGGGCTGCCGGCAGAACAGTATGCCGTCAAAACCGGCATCCATCCCGCCATCACCACGGCGCAAAACATCACCACATTTAAGCGACAAATGAAAGCTGTCGGGCTGTCCTACGACTGGGACCGCGAATTCAGTACGACGGACCCAGACTACTATCGGTGGACGCAATGGATTTTCTTGCAACTGTTCAAGCGGGGTCTGGCCTATGTGGCCGAGGTCCCCGTCAACTGGTGTCCGGCGCTCGGAACCGTATTAGCGAACGAAGAAATCGTCGACGGCAAGAGCGAAGTGGGCGGGTTCGACGTCGTGCGTAAGCCGATGCGGCAATGGGTGTTGAAAATTACGGCCTATGCGGATCGCCTCTTGGACGATCTCTCGCTGGTGGAATGGCCGCCAAGCACGCTGGAGATGCAGAAAAACTGGATCGGCCGGTCGATCGGCGCGGAAGTCGAATTCGGGATTGCCGGAATCAACGGCACGATCAGGATCTTTACCACCAGGCCCGATACGCTCTTCGGTGCGACGTATATGGTGCTGGCGCCGGAACATCCCCTTGTAGAAGTCGTCACCACCGCCGAACAGCGAGACGCCGTCACCGCCTATCGTGAGGCCGCTGCACGGAAGAGCGATCTGCAGCGCCAGGAACTGGAAAAAGAGAAGACCGGTGTCTTTACCGGTGGCTATGCCGTGAATCCCGTCAATGGTGAACGGCTGCCCATCTGGATCGCCGATTATGTGCTGATGGGCTATGGGACCGGAGCGATCATGGCTGTGCCTGCGCACGACGCGCGGGACTGGGCCTTTGCAAAAACCTATTCCTTGCCGATTCGAGAGGTGATTGCCGGAGGCGACGTTGACAAAGAAGCCTTCGTCGAAACCGAAAAAGGCAAGGTCGTGAACTCGACTTCGCCCGATGGACGTTTCTCGATTGACGGACTGATCCCGGCTGAGGCGATTCCGAAGATCACGGCCTGGCTGGAGTCCAACGGCAAAGGCCGCAAGTCCGTAAATTACAAATTGCGGGACTGGCTGTTTGCCCGCCAACGCTACTGGGGTGAGCCCTTTCCGATTCTCTGGGTGGAGGGGGAAGCGCGGCCGTTGCCGGAGGAACAGTTGCCGTTGACCTTGCCGGAGACCAACAACTTCAAGCCGTCGGGGACTGGCGAAAGTCCACTGGCGAATTTGACAGACTGGCTCGTCGACGACGGAAACGGCCAGCGGCAAACCGGCGCGGCGTGAAACGAATACGATGCCGCAGTGGGCCGGATCCTGCTGGTATTACCTGCGCTTCATCGATCCAAAGAACTCCGAGCAGCTGGTCGATCCGGCCAAAGAACGGTATTGGATGCCGGTGGATCTGTACATCGGCGGCAGCGAACATGCGGTGTTGCATCTGCTCTATTCGCGGTTCTGGCACAAGGTGTTGTTTGACATCGGGGTGGTCAGTACGCCGGAACCGTTCAAGAAGCTGGTGCATCAAGGCATCGTTCTGGGTGAAGACAACCAGAAGATGTCTAAGTCCACGCGGGAACGTCGTCAATCCCGATGAGATGATCGATCAGTTCGGCGCCGACGCAGTGCGGCTCTATGAAATGTTCATGGGACCGCTGGAAGCCATGAAGCCCTGGAGCACGAGAGGGGTTGAGGGCGTCACCCGCTTTCTCGAACGGGTCTGGCGCTTGATGGTGAACGAAGAAGGCCGCTTGTCGAGCGCTGTGGTGTCGATCGGCGCCACGTCTGGAACAGCAGCGGATGCTTCATCAGACCATCAAGAAGGTGACGGAAGATATCGAGCATCTCCGGTTCAATACGGCCATCTCGCAAATGATGGTCTTCACGAACGAAATGACTAAGGCCGAGCAACGATCGCGGGACTTGATCGAGCCTTTTGTCCTGTTGCTGTCGCCCTTCGCACCGCATCTCGCAGAAGAATTATGGGCGCTTTTGGGCCACAGTCCGAGTGTCTCGCAGCAACCCTGGCCGATTTTCGATCTGGCGCTGACAGTGAGCGACCGGCTGACGATCCCGATCCAAATCAACGGCAAGCTGCGCGGGAAGATCGAAGTCATGGCCGATGCGACGCGCGACCAGGTAGAAAGCTTGGCCAGGACAGAAGCGGCCGAATGGCTTCAGGGGAAGGAGCCCAAAAAAGTCGTGTACGTTGAGAAGAAGCTCATCAATTTTGTGGTGTGATCCTACGAAGGACTGAGGACTGAATGCTGAGGACCGGGCATCAGCAGACAATAAAGGTAAAGGGCCGATGGCTTGGTGTGTCATGCCTCGCGGGACTGTTGTTGACCGGCTGCGGGTATCAGTTCCGAGTGGAAGGCGCCGGTCCAACTGTAGGGGGATCGACCGCACCTGCCTCTTCCATTCCGCAGCCTCGTGTGGCCATTCGGACATTGAGAAATGCCTCCTTCGAGCCCAATTTGGAAGTGCGGTTCACCAATTATATTCGGCATGAATTTTCATCGGGCAGCGGGGCCCAGGTCGTGTCAGAAGGAGAAGAAGCGGATCTCGTCTTGTCAGGCGAGATCCTCGCGGTCATCGTGCCAACCCTCAGCTTTTCGCAAACCACGACATTGGAAAGCCGGACCGAAGTCGTCGTCGCCGTCAAAGTGGAAGAGACGAGAACGAAGCGGCTTGCGTGGTCTCACCTGGCGAAGGGGAGCTCGGAATTTTATGTGACCTCTGATCTGCAATTTAATCGCGTGCTCCAAAACCGGGCTCTGGAACAGGCGGGAAAATATATTGCCGAAGATCTCGCTTCGCGCTTTCTGTTTCAATTAGAATCCGGGAGATTGTCAAAGCCCGTGGCAAATACCACGCCGGGTCAGCCGGAAAAACCGTAAGCCAAGTAGATCCATCCATGCCGCAAGCTCTTTCTCTAGGCCAGCTGACGACGCAACTTTCAGAGCATGTGATCGCGCCTCTCTACGCGCTGGTCGGAGAAGAGGATCTCCTGAGAGATTCCGCTCTGGCTCAAATCAAGCAAACGATTTTGGGTGCGGAGGGCGATGACTTCAATGGCGACGTGTTCTATGGGGATGAAGCGGAAGGAGCGGAGATCGCGTCCTGCGCGTCGGAGTTCGGCGTGTTCGCGTCGCGGCGTTTGGTGATCGTGAAGGCTGCAGACAGGCTGCCGGCGAAACAGTGCGAAGCCTTGCTTCCCTACCTCAAGGATCCGAACGAGTCTACGACAATGGTGTTTGTCGCGGCGAAGCTCGACGGCAGGCTCAAATTTACGCAAGCCTTGATCCAGGCTTCCGTGGTCGTAGATTGCGCCCCGCTCAAGGATTCACAGCTCGTGCCTTGGTGCAAGCAGGAAGCCAGTCGCAGCGGTGTCCGGATCGAGGAAGCAGCGCTGTATCTGCTGAAGGAGGCCTGCGGAGGCTCGCTCTACTCGGTCCGGCGTGAAATGGAAAAGCTGGCCTCCTATGTGTCTGGCGACCGTGCGGTCACGGCGGCCGACGTGGCGACCTTGCGGGGCACCGAGCCGGGCGCGTCGGTGTTCGATTTAGCCGCAGCCATCGGCGCGAGGCTTCGCGGAAAGGCTCTGGCCATTGTGGCCCGCAATCTCGAGGCTGGAGAAGCGCCGCTGAGAATTTTAGGTTCACTGGCTTGGCAATATCGCCGACTTTGGAAGGTCAAGGAGCTGATGCGGCAGGGTGGACGCGAAGGGGAAGCGGCCAGGACTTTGCGGATGGACCCCTACAAAGTTCGCACCTTCATTGGGCAGTTCTCAGAGACGCATCTGCAAGAGGCATTGCAGGCATTCCTAGACATCGATGGGAAATTGAAGGGAGGGAGCGCCGGCAAGCCCGCGATGCTGCTCGATCGCCTTATTCTGCATCTCTGCAACCGCCCGCTACCAGACTCACCAAAGACCGCACCGATTTCTCCCGCACCGGCCGGGGCACCGCGAACGAGATCCTTATCGAATGTTCGGACGGTTAGCGTGAAGCGGCCAGGGAGTTGACGTGCTGGGTGAGCCTCGAAATGCGGCGAGAGGCTGTGTTCGGCTTCATCACGCCCTTGCTCACGGCCTTGCTGAGAGCCGATGTCGCGACACGCAAGGAGGTCTTCGCCTCGTCGACCTTCTTGTCGGCGATGGCGGTTTGAACCTTTTTCACCAAGCTCTTGACCGCGCTGAGCGCCGCACGGTTACGGGCCTGGCGCTTTACGGACTGCCGGGCTCGACGGATCGTAGATTTATGGATGACTGGCATAGCAAACTCCTGTACAAAGGGAGCGCGTTTGTACCATATGGGTCAGCGCATCGTCAAGGCGATGCAGCAGACAGAAGACCGCATGGAAGGAACTGATTGGTGAAAGTGATCGCGCGTGACCGGTTGATTCTCGCCCTGGATGTCCCCTCGTCGGTTGAAGCTGAACGGCTGATGGATCAGGTGCAAGACCAGATCACCTTTGTGAAGGTGGGACTCGAACTCTACACTGCGGCGGGTCCTGACATGGTTCAACGTTTGATCAAGCGGGGCATGCGGGTCTTTCTCGATCTCAAATTTCTGGATATCGAAGAAACGGTTCGCCGGGCCACCGAACGGGTGGCCGCGATGGGAGTAGAATTTCTGACGATCCATGCCAATCGCAAGGCCCTGGCTGCAGCGGTCAAGGGTAGGGGCGAATCGTCGTTAAAGCTCCTGGCGGTCACGGTGCTGACCAACTTCGACAGCCATGACTTGCGAGAAATGGGTATTCAGCACACGGTCCAAGAGCTGGTGACCGCGCGTGCATTGTTGGCGGCAGAGGTGGGGTGCGACGGCGTCGTGGCGTCCGGCGAAGAGCCCGGTGTGCTGCGGCCGAAGGTCGGTCCTCGATTTGTGATCGTCACACCTGGAGTTCGTCCGGCCGGCAAGGATGTAGACGACCATGCGCGGGTGACGACACCGACCCAAACGATCGCTGCCGGTGCAGATTATCTCGTCGTCGGCCGTCCGATCAGAGCCGCTGCCGATCCGGCCGCCGCCGCTGCGATGGTTCTCGCCGAAATGCAGACCGCCTTCGACAACAGAAGTTGAGCGCCTCACGCCGGTTGCGGGCCTTCTTCGCTCTTTGCTAAGATCAATCTCCGCAGTTCTTCCATCTCAGTTCCTTTGAATGGTGGGTGTAGCTCAGTTGGTTAGAGCGCCGGATTGTGGATCCGGAGGTCGCGGGTTCGAAACCCGTCATCCACCCCAGAAGGGACACTAAAAGCCACTCCAGCATTTGCGAATCAATCGCTAAAGCACTTCCAAGAAAAGTAGCTGCTACAGCGGTCTGCTGTCCGGCATGCTCCCCATCTATTGAAGGCGCTGGAAGCGGTGTAGATGCAGGACTCCTATGAAGGCGGACGGTAGGCACGGCGAGGCCACTTAGATTCGGGTCTGCGGTAAGGGAGTGATCGAGGTTTCCGGATCACCAGGCGCTTGAAAAGAATTGCCAGGGTGGTGATGGACAGCGCCGTGATAAAACGGGCAAGTATTCCATACTTGGTATTGACCGCACTTGTGTTGTCGTCGGCCATGTGATGACCCTACAAGGTTGCGTCCAAGAGTTCAACAGACACATCTTCTTAATGAACTTTTACCAGCCTACGCCAGAATGAAATCTAAGAGGTGCAAACTGGCTCCTACCAGTCATTCGCAGCTCATTGACATAGCCCGAATGCGAGCACAGAATAGAGTCACCTACCCACTGCCACCTAGGGTGAGAGGCGGGAACCATGTTCTCGTCAGAACCTCCACTTTCTTTTCGTCCCGAAGTCCAAAAGTACATTCGAGCCTGCGAACACCTGCTATCCGCCGTTTCTTCGCCAGACTGTAAGCCTCTATCGGACGACGAACGACGATTGCTCGAGTACTACCGCGAAGAGTTGGTCAAGGCAATCGGTGCTGTCATAAAGAATTAGGGTCGGCCATGTCTGATCGCTGTCACTGTACGGGCTGTAAGGTGTGTGATCGAAAGAACGATCGCTGTCGGCGCTCAATCGTGCATACGGAAGACCACTTGTGCGAGGAATGCCACAGGCAAGCAGAGGTCATCCCTACCATAAAACTGGTCAAAGAAGAGAAATTGCGGAGAGCTGGATGAGTCGTCCTGGAACTGAAATCAAATACACCTTTAATTCTCGGAACTCGATTTCCTTTCGGTCGCTTCCTTCGATTCTTCAACCGACGACATATCCTTCGGATTGAGATTCTCCGAATTTTCTAATTGTGCATGAGACTTCGCCGAGGCAGGAGTGTCTTCAAGAATAAGAATCGGTTGAATTGAGGCGATTGCCCGCTGTATTGCGCCATACAATTCATTCACTGCCTTATACTTACTTAGGACTGCGAAAGCCCCGGCTTTTTGCATCGCGTATACCTGGTAATCTTTCAGATCCGCAGTGAGTCCTATAACTACAATATGGGGATGCTGTAGCTTAATTAACCGTGTCGCCGTGATTCCGTCCATCTTCGACATATTAATGTCCATCACGACGATTGTCGGCTGAAGCTTTGAGGCAACCGCAACCGCTTCGTCACCATCGCCCGCCTCACCAACCACTTCAATGTTGAGGTAGGCTTGTAATGCACTCCGCAAGCCTTGCCGAACCATCGCGTGGTCATCCGCTAAGAGCACTCGAATGAGACCGACTTTTGCCATAAAACCACCCGTCCGTTTTAAGGCAAAAAAGGTGGAGCAAATTTTGGGAATGTAACCTACATGACAAAGTCGTCCACCTAGGGGCACCCCTAGGCTTCGACCAATTGGTATGGATCTGAGGCGCGACACGCACGAGTTTGTGAGATAATCGAGGGATTGGGGTCGCTTACTCGTGGGTGGGGGTCGTCGCGTAAATACGTGCTATCAGTTCCTTAGGTTGGCTCCTGCGCCGTACTGATGAAGAGACGCGGGCGGAAGGGCGACGTTCGCTTCGCCATTACGCAGCATCATTTTCGACATCCAACAGGCTATCCAATGTCCTCTGGACCGCGGCTGACACGCTGGATTGCTCTAGATTTGGCGTATACCTGGCCAATTGAGCAGCCGAGTAGACACGCGCATGGTATTCCGCTGCCAATTCCTTGCGTGCCTGAGCATTCCCTTTTGCCGCTAACCGTAGCAAGGCACGACGGTGTTCCCCTTCATGGTCAGTTGTGTACCTCATAACATCCTTTCAAGGTTATACGGTATCCATGGCCTTTACCGTTCCGCCAATGAACCGAGCACGGGAGGCTGCTGACTAACCGTTTCGGTTTGGACAGCTTGCTCACCCCTTTCAATAACATCAATAGACGGCATCGTGAGGAAGGCGAGTGCAAGGATGCTCATGAGCACGAGCAGAATCCAGAGCGGCTTCCAGTCGCTGCGCCATTGGGACCGACGGCTTTTCCGCTGAGTGGATCGTAACTGCAACCAAAGCGAACGCGCTATTACTGGATCGGTCGATGATAAGGCCATGTTTTTTGCCTCCCCTCGATCCGCGTCTGAGCAAGTAGCTGTCCCGCCCGCTCAGCAAGGCAAAGCTCATGCCCTTTGTAGTACTCAAAAAACCGAGAAGAACCACAGAATTTCCTAGGTTACGTTGGTTAATGGGATAACTTGTCCGCCAGTACGGGATAAATTGTCCTTACCTGGAGACTGCCTATGGTGGTCTCCTTTTGCGGCGGTTCCATTTTGGGAGATTATTAAAAACCGAACGCCCCCCGGGTGGTCCTCTCCACGGTGAGGCTTTGGAAACTCATCGGTTGTTGTGTCGATTGTGGAGCACCGGTCTGAGGCTTGCACCGGCAATCGAGACACGTTCAAGCTCGCTTGCAACCATGTGCACGGGTGTGTATTGATTGAGGCGTTTTTTGGGTCACCGACAGTTAAACGCCATGAAGGCGACGTTGATCTGAACGTGCTGACATGAAACTTCGAACTATCACCTTTGAAGGAAGGGACATCTTATGCAACTCGGAATGATCGGGTTGGGTCGCATGGGAGCCAATATGGTGAGGCGGCTGCTGAAGGGCGGTCACCAGTGCGTGGCCTTCGACATGTCACCCAAGGCGGTCGAAGATTTGGTTCGGGAGAAAGCCGTCGGTGCCTCCTCGCTCGCTGACTTCGTGAAGAAACTGGAAAAGCCGCGGGCGATTTGGTTGATGGTCCCCGCGGCTGTTACTGACAAGACCATTGCTGATCTGCTGCCACAGCTCGAAGCGGGAGACATTGTCATCGACGGAGGCAATTCATACTATATCGATGATATCCGGCGTGCGAAGGAACTGGCGCCAAAAAACATTCACTATGTGGATGTCGGCACGAGTGGCGGGGTATGGGGACTGGAACGCGGGTACTGCATGATGATTGGCGGCGAGAATGCCGTGGTCAAACAACTCGATCCTATCTTCGCGACATTGGCTCCCGGCTCGGGCACTATCCCGCGCACCCCGGGACGCACGAAGGTTAGCGGCACAGCTGAGCAAGGGTATCTGCACTGCGGCCCCAGCGGCGCCGGCCATTTTGTCAAAATGGTACACAACGGGATTGAGTATGGGCTCATGGCGGCCTACGCCGAAGGCTTGGGCGTTCTACACGGTGCGAATATCGGCAAGCACGAACACGAGATCGATGCAGAGACGACGCCGTTGCGCGATCCTGAGCACTATCAATACGACCTCAATCTCGCGGATATCACGGAGGTCTGGCGACGCGGTAGTGTCGTCGCCTCATGGTTGCTGGACCTGACCGCGAGTGCCTTGGTGAAGGACCCTTCCCTCTCGAAATTTGCGGGCCGGGTCTCGGATTCCGGAGAGGGCCGTTGGACGATCAAGGCCGCCATCGACGAAGCGGTGCCGGCGCATGTCCTCACCGCTGCGCTGTATGAACGATTCAGCTCGCGAGGCGAAGCGGACTTCCAGAATAAACTGCTGTCGGCCATGCGCTTCGAGTTCGGCGGGCACCACGAAAAACCGGTGACATGAGGAGAGGGAGATGAACGCGCTCCATTCGGATGCCTCTTGAACTCATGGCCGCAGGTGTGGACAGATGCGGCGGAGGCAAGTACGCATGGAAGACTTTGAATCGCTGGGAGGACGTTGAGCAGGCTTATTCCTACTGGGCGAAAAAGGTTTGTTGGCGGGCCTTCAAGATTCGTGAAGATGCTGGCTGTCATTAGCCCGAAGAGTAGGCGGGAATGCGGTGCATAGATGGTTGAGCGTCAGTCATCTGGGAGAGAGATCCTCTTAGTGTAGCCGTTGGCCGGCATTCGAAGAATATCATTCAGGCTTAGAGATTGGAGGAGAGATGTCGGACGGTTCTATTGGCTGAGAGGGTTGCGGAGCTGGGCTTGTGCTTCGTCGCTGGAGTTTTTCAATAACTTCCTGCTTCATTTTCGTGGATTCTTCGATGCGGTTCTCGCGCTGGAGGGTATTCAGCTCGGTTGCTTTGCGCGCGGCCAGGTCGACCATATCCACTTCATCCTTGACCAGAGATGGAGTCAGAAACACAAGGAGGTTGAGCTTTTCAGTTTGACGGCTTTGGAATCGGAATAGCCAGCCCAACAGGGGAATGTCTCCCAAGAACGGAATCTTCCGTTCGCTGATTGTCAGATTATCCCGCACGAGGCCGCCCACCACGAGGGTTTGTCCATCCTTGGCGATGGTGGTCGTTTCCATCGAGCGCTTAGTCGTTGTCGGTCCGACCGGGACGGTGGCTGAGCCCGTTCCGATCGTCTGCGCGACAGCTTCGGCAATGGCGGTGATTTCTTGTTTGATCTCGAGGCGGATCAAGTCGTTTTCCAGTACCTGGGGGGTCAGTTCCAGTGTCACACCCACGTCTTTCCGTTCGATGGTGACGAGCGTACCGCCTGTAATGCCCTGAGCTTGACCGGTCGGGAACGGCCGGTTTTCCCCAACGACGATCTTGGCCTTCTGATTGTCCGCCGCTAGAACTTGCGGGGTTGAAAGGACATTGGTGTCGGTCAAGCTCAGCAGCAGCTGCAAAAAGGCGCGGATGTTGATGGTGTTGAGAATGGGGATCGCTCCGCCGGTTGTCGTGCCTGCCGCGATGCCGCTGATCGTCTGGGCCACGGTGGCGATGTCTTCGGGGGCCCGATTGAAGCCGAAGATCCCTTGGACATCACCGCTCTTCGGCGCGCCCAGGACCTGAACAGGATCCGTGCCGATTTGCCTCAGCCGATCGACTTGAACTTCTAAAATCACCGCTTCGACAAATACTTGTTTTCGGCGGCTATCGAGGTCTCGGATAACGGACTGTAATCTGGTATAGGCGTTTTTTGTCGAGCTGATGATGATCGAATTGCTCGCCTTATCGGCGAACACTTGAACGGGCGCTTCGAACTCCGTGAGTGGCCTGATTGGCGGCCTGGTTCCGGGCGACGTCTGCGCGACAGTCTGGGAGCGGGCCACCAAGTTGGTCAATACTGCCGCCAGGTCTGTCGCATTGGCATTTTTCAACTTATAGACAAACACACCACGTTCGGGCGGGAGTTCCCCCATCGGGACGATCTGATGCACAGGACCTCTTGGCACGACGGCCAGCCGGCTGACTTCCAACGCCGAGACAAAAAGACTATAAGCCTGATCCGCCGTCACCTTCGTCGGTGAAAAGACCGTGATCTTTCCGCCTAGTTTCTTGACCGTATCATCTAATACGAAGTTCTTCCCCGTCAGTTCGCTGATAAAGCGAACAAACACCGAAAGATCAACATCATTGAAGTCCAAGGCCACGCGTCCGGACGAATTACCGCCCAGTTCAGCAAAAAGGGGAAGAGGAGCTACGATGAGGAGGAAACTGACTAGGCAGGCCCGAAGTCCCCAATGCGGTCGATGAGAAGGAATATGTAAAAGTCGCATAGAAGCGTGTGAACACGATCGAGCAAAAATGCCATCTCGTTAGCCCGTCGAAAAAAACGTTGAAAGACCGTACCACAAGGCCATGGAGCGACACAACCGACCGTGAAAGCTGGCCATCACGGCGATCGCTCCGCGCCGGTCCCTCATGGACCCACCATGTACTCCAAGAAAGCCCATAGCTTCTACCTTCTGCCCATTCTCGGTATGGCTGTGCAATTTTGAAGAAACCCGTCCGAGTTTATACCCCCATGTTGGCTTTAACTGGTGATAAATAAAGAAAAATAACGCATTTTACTTGGGTCAAGATGGCATCAGGATTGCACTTCTGTCACCAGTTTTCCCCCTTTACATACGGTCATCATTGGCGCGGGGACGAAATGGGGCTGAAATCAGCCAAGAGAGCCGGTTTGTGCTCAAGGTGATCTGCTAAGGTTAAAACGTGCGGACGGACAAGCGAACCTCTCAAAAAGGCGATAAAAAGACACCTTCGCGGGTGCACAAGCGGGGTGTCGTCGGATACAGCAAGAAGAGCGCGTTACTGGAAGAAGCCATCAATCACATGAACACCGGCAAGTATGGCCGGTCGTCCGCTGCCCTCAAAGAACTGCTCGCGATCGATCCTCACAATACTGAAGCCCGCCGCTTGTTCGCCACCCTTCATCTCAAGCTGGGAAGCCTCGTCACGGCAAGACAGGCTTTTGAGTCTCTCGCTAACGAGGCCATTGGCCGACAGGATTATTGGCTCGCCGAATCGCTCCTGCGGGAATATCTGGCTGCCGGTCCGCGCTGCGTCCCATTCCTCGAACTCCTGGCGCATGTCTACCAGGAAAAGGGTGACGAAATGGCCGCGGTGGGTGAACTGGGGAAAGCTATCGAGATTCTACGTGATGATCCCGACTCAGAAAACCCACAAAAGGCCGCGCAACTCTACTCCAAAATCAGAGAACTCGCTCCCGCAAGCCCCGTCGCCTTCCAACTCGCTCCACTGTTCGACGTGCAGACCGGAGAATTTCTTGTCCGTCCTTCGGGTATTCAGATGCCGCCTTCCGGCAATGAGGCGAGCCTTCAGGATAGCGCTGCCTCCGTCGCCGCTGAACATCCCCTACCTGAGGTCATGCCGTGGGAAGTGATTGACGAATTCCCTTCGGCATCGGGTTCTCGATCGTCATCGACGACGCCATCGCCCGTCGATTCTCCTGATCTCTCGATCCCGCATGAGACGGCTGACGATGGATTTGCCCTAGAGAGTCAAGAATTTCAGGCTCCTCCGATTGCTCCGGTGCAGGACGATGGACTTTCCGTGTTGTCACCGACTACAGAGACATCAGAGACATCATCAGAGGGATTCCGTTTATCCCAGCTTCTCGATGAGCTCCCGCCAAACAACGCCGCGACCCTGGCACCGAGTGAACGGAATGTGGATGAACAGACAAGCGAGGTCGCCCCGGAAAGGCCGCCGGAATTAGAAACAGGATTGGCGAACGGGGTTTCCTCTCCCATGCCGTGGGAACAAGTGGCTGATGCGTCGATCCAGATTTCCGAACCCGAGGCACCGCCTGTCTCAGATCCGCATTTAGCCCTTGAGTCAATCCTCGCTTCATTGCGGGAGCAAGAGGGTCTCGCCGCACCTCCTGTCGCGGAAGAATCGCCAACCTCTACGATTCAAATTACAGAGCCAGAGCCATCAATTTTGCCGGAATCGATGGAGCCTGCCAGTATTGGCCCATCCGCGACATTGTCCTCTCCGATGCCCTGGGAGCAGCTCTCGGATGCGGCCATGCAAATTCCCGAAGCAGAGTTTTCCCAACAAACGCCGCTGTCGGTTCCCGAGCCACTTAGCGAAGAAGGACTGAGTTCTTCCTCGTCTCTTGCCTCCGATCCGGGTCCAATGGATAGCCTCGATTCATCCCCGCCACCTACCGATCTCGAACGTTCGTCTGCCGGAGATGAACCTTTGGCGGGCGTAGAGCCTTCGGAGATGGAGTCCGCCTCTGATACGGCCGTAGAAGCTCCTCGGGCGAGCTCATTTTCATGGAATTCGGTCTTTGACAAGGCCTGGAAGTTCGCCGCGGGAACGATGGCACCGAGCCCTGGGGAGCTGGAAAGAGATGGAGTCTCGATTAGAGAAGAAAACTCTAACTCAGCAGCGAGCCTTTCGCCGATCTCCATGGTTTCGGACATCGCTTCTGCTCCTCCGATGCCGGCGGACAGTCCGGCCCCTGAGTTGGCTCCTTTTGTCGGCTATCCATCCTCCGAGGAGGGATCGCCAGCTCCGTCGATGCCTGCAATGCCTGCATCGTTTTCGACCGTGATCGAAGAACAAGCGATTCCCGAGACGGAATCGGTGCCCATGGAACCATCGGAAACCGATTCCTCGGTCGAGCAGCCGAACCCAGCGCCTGTGCCGGTTGAGAAATCAGCTGTTGAGGAACTGACAGCAGAAGAACCACCGTCCAAACCGACTGAGACAGCTCCGCCGGCGAACGCGCCATCACATTGGAACACCGGCGAAGTGGCGGTACAGGTCCACCGACCCACCCAGAAGAAGAAACCTTGGATCCAAGCACCAGGGGAAGTCGAACAAGCTCCCGTTCCCCCCATCCCTGCTCCGGCGCTCGAGGCATTGTCCGAAACACTCTCGGCAGCAATACGGGAGTGGAAGTCGGCTCCCGTCGAAGCGGCGGCTTCTGCCGTCCCTGAAGAGATCGTGCCTCCGCCCGAAGAGGTACGTCCTGATTGGATGCAGGCGAGCGATGCCATCACCTTCGATGCGCCGGCGTCGACACCGCCAAAGACAAAGTCCTGGAGCGATTCACCTGTTGTATCAGCACGGGAAAGTGCGGAGCCTGCCCATGCTGCTGCGGCCTCGGCAGTGGATGTGCTCTTTTCGCCTAGCAGTCCCGACGAGTATGTGACCAGCCATGGACGTCCGTCCTGGTCCAAACCGCGCCCGCGTTTCATGGCTCGCGTCCATCGAATCCGGATCGGCCTCTCCTCGTTTATCGGTTCCTGTTTCTCGACGACTCGTTCGCTCACCTTCCTTGCCCTGATGCTCGCCATCACCATGGTGGTCGTAGCTGCAGCAGGAATCGGCGCACTAGGCTTGGCTTGGATGGCGATGGAAGAGCCGCCGAACTCGCTGTATCACACTCTCACGATCACACCGTCTCGAGTGGTCTCTGACCCGAAGAAGAACGGGTATCTTCTGCTCCTCGGATTTGACGCGCCCAGCGGGCAAGATCCGGTTCAAGCTGGATACGAGCGAAAGGCAGATGACCGTGATCTGGCAGCAGCGCAGGTCTGCATGAGCGGCGATGATGGCAAGGACGGCTCCGGTTCAGCCGGAGCTGCCGCCCATGTGCTCAAGGGATGGTTCCGAAGCGGCGACCCTGCGGCGCAAATCAAGGGGCAGGGAGAGACCATTCGATCGCTGGTGAGTCGGGAGTCGACTGCGCTGGCCCGTTACCAGCGGTGGCTGACGATGCCCTTCGACGACTGGGGATATGGACAACTGCTCAGCCCGAACTGCGCCCATGTGTTGCTCGATCACCGGCTGTTCTTGTTGGAAGGTTTCAGCCAAGATCCTTCCACCGGCCTCGACCGGCTCGAAGCCGATTTCCAATCCTGGCGTGCCGCGCTCGGCCAATCCAAGACCTTGATGATGAAAATGTTGGCGGTGACGGCGGTACAAGACGACGCGTCTCTGGCCTCGGGGCTTCTCAGCCGGGCGGATCTCGACGGCGTGTCCCTCAGCAGACTGAGTAAGATGGTGCGCCCGCTCGATCAAGTCGAACTCTCCGTGCGTTGGCCAATGCAAAGCCACTTCGTCTGGGCGATGAAATCGGTTCCGGCGGAGCTCAAACAGGACAAATCCCATGACCGTCCTTGGCATGCCTCCATGGCGGCGGCGATGCGTCTACCGGTCCAGCGACGAGCCAATGCGTATGCGGAGTACTACGAGGCTACTAACAAAGCGGTGGCCGGGGGCCGGTACACGAATTTGCCGAAACTCTCTACATTCGTCCGGACGCCTGGGACAGGTCTGATGGATTACTTGGCCAACCCGGTCGAGCACATCGTCGGACTCGAACCGCTTCCATCATGGGACCCCTACGTGATGCGAATGATCGAGACTGATGCACAGCTTCGTCTCGTGGGCTTGCAAGCGTGGCTCAGGCGTGGTCCGCAGGAGGGCGATGTCCCGACGCGATTAGCCAAAGCGGGCCAGGCGTATTATGATCCCTTTACCGGCCTGCCGATGTTGGTCAATCAGCGCAAAGGCCTCATCTATAGCGTTGGGCGAGACGGAAAAGATCAAGAAGGTGATCGCGCCCGCGATGTGGTGGTGTCGATTCCCGCTTCTTATACCTCATCCTCTGAGTCCCGGCGTTCTGTGACTTCATCGCAAACCCGGTAACCCCCGATCTCTGAACAGTCCTTCCGCCTCATTCGCCGCACGCGAAGCGTGCTCTGTCAACGCGTTGCTCGGTTAGACGTTGCTTAGTGCTAGGGGGAACGATCACTCCATGAAGCATTGTGATGGTTGGACGCGCAATCCGTTCCACAGATCGCCCAATTGGCTGCCGGACATTGGGCTTGACCTGCGAGCCATTCGGGTCAAGAATCTCCGGCATCGAATCGGTCTACATGGCTATGAGGATGGGGGAGAGTCGTGTCGAGAGCGGGATGAGGCATGATCACCCTCGAATCGCTCGGTACCGTCGAGTACTGTAGGAGGACTGTCGCTCTGGATCAAACTCGGGCCCTCGATCGTTTCTTGGCTGCTATCGAACGGCGGGCGTTTCGTATTGCACACATTGCAACCGGCGATGTCGATGACGCCATGGACCTCGTCCAGGACTCGATGCTCAATTTGGTTAAGCGGTACGGGATGCGCGAGGAAGACGAATGGGGACCCTTGTTCCACACTATTCTCCAAAGTCGCATCCGCGATTGGTATCGACGCACGAAAGTCCGCAATCGGTGGCGGCAGTGGTTCGGGCCAGGACAGGATGAAGACGATCATGAGGATCCGATCGAAGCGGTGGCTGACCAACATCAAATGCCGAGCGACGAGCAGGTGGCGCTTAAAGAGGCCACCATGGCGCTGGAGCAAGCCCTCCGAGCACTCCCGATGCGGCAACAGCAGGCCTTTTTGCTTCGGGCTTGGGAGGAGCTGGATGTGTCGCAGACGGCCCGGGCAATGGGCTGCTCCGAGGGCAGCGTGAAGACGCATTACTTTCGTGCCGTGCAGACGTTGCGAAAAGTGTTAGGAGACCATCGGCGATGAGTACCGACTCTCAACCGAGCGATGAGCAAGTAACGGCCCGCGCCAAGCAGCTGCTCGATCAGAGCGTGGCCGAACTTGATCCCACCATAATCCATCGGCTGCAGCGCGCGCGCCTGGCTGCCCTCGAAGTGAAACCGTCCAGTCGTTCGTGGATGGTCTTGGCCGGCGGATTGTCCATGGCTGCTATAGTGGCGCTTACGGTCACCTTGTGGACCAAACAGCCGTTGTCGGAGCATCACCCGACTCCACTGATTGAAGATATCGATCTGGTGCTCTCGGCTGAAAACGTCGAGCTGGCGGATGATCTTGAATTTTTTCATTGGCTGGCCGATGCCGACACGACGGGATAAATGGATTACAGGATGGTCGGCAGCGGTTGTCCTGTGGGTCGTTGTGGGGGAAGCCGCGCCGCCCACAGCCGCAGATCCGCCCGATGCGGAGTTCTTGGAATTTCTCGGGATATGGTCTTCCGGAGACGACCAACCGAAATGGGTGGATCCCTTTCAACTCGACGATCCCATGCTCTTGGAGTCGGATCAAACGGAACCCTCTCGGACGCTGCGAGACCGGCACGATGAGCCGAGGCAGAAAACAGGCAATGACGACAATCTTTCTCGACAGCCGTCACCTTCTCTAGTTCGTCCCGACGAAGGCACGAAGCCATGATGTTGATTCGAGCCATACTGATCGTGTTGGCGATGGGAGGCGTGGTGTATGCACAGACGGATGGCCAGTCCATTCCTTGGCAGCAACTGACCCAGGAAGAGCAACAGGTGCTCAACAAGTTCGGCGATCGATGGGACCAGCTACCGCCGGAGCGGCAACAACGGCTTCTCAATGGTGCTCGACAATGGTCCAATATGAATAGCGATCAGCGATCGCAGGCCCGCCAGCGGTTCCAACAATGGCAGCAGATGAAGCCGGACGAACAGGCGCGTCTGCGTGAACGGTTCGACCGGTTTCGTCAATTGCCTCCTGAACAGCGCGAGGCCATTCGTAACGCCCGCCAATGGTTTCGTTCGCTTCCGCCGGCTCGTCGACAGGAATTGCGGGAGCAATGGCGCAATATGTCGCCGGATGAGCGGCGCGCCTTTCGGCGCCAACTCAGAAAAGAGTATGGCGGCCAGCAGCCTCATCCGGGAGGCGGCGGATCCGTGCCGCGCGATGGTCAATCTCGTCACAGGCCCTTCAAACCAAATCAGTAAACGTGTCGCCGTCGCTTGACAGGCGTTGCGACACTTCCACAGAATCTCGCTCAGACCACATGCCCTGAGGAGGAGTCGCCATGAATGGCCATGAACCGCCTGATTGGACACGGAAGGCTGTGCAAGGAGTCCTCTCGTCTGGACCGATTCCCACTCGGAGTGTCTCCAATGAAGAGTTTCCTCCGCTGCCCCAAACGAGAAATCAGGCGCGGGTCGAGCAAGTGCTGGCCGAACTGAATGGCCGGGCTGCCCAACGGCTCGGCATGACGCGCCGGAATTTTCTCAAGACCTCCGGTGGCATGGCCGCGGCCTTGCTGGCGATGAACTCCGTATTTGGCCGCTTCTTCGACGTCTTCGAGATGGAGTTGTTCGAGCCTGCAGCCTTTGCCGAGCAACAGGGTGCTCCGTTTTTTATCTTCGATGTACAAACGCATTACGTCAGCTCCGCCTACGATCCGGCGGATACCGAGAGACGCCGCACAGGCGCCGTCGCCAAGGAGGCGTTGCTCGGGTTGCGACGCCGCGCGAAGGAGTCGGGACTCAATCCTCAGTTAACCGGTGATCGTGGGACGCTGGACGATCTGTCCTGGCAGAATTTTGTGAAAGAAGTCTTTCTTGACAGCGAAACGTCCATCGGCCTCATCAGCACGCCGCCGGGACCCTATCCGCAGGAGGCCGTCGTGCCGCCGAACGAAATGGCACATATCAGGGATGAGATCAATCGCCTGGCCGGATCACAACGGATGCTCGCTCATGGGCTTGCCACGCCGCAGCTGGGTAAGGCGGATCTGGACTTCATGGCGATGCAAGCGGAGCAGCTGAAGGTCGATGCGTGGAAATGTTATACCGGTTCCTGTCCGAAGGGCTTCGAGCATGGATGGTGGATGGACGATGAGAAGATTGCCTATCCCATGCTGGAACAGGCCGGAAAGTTGAACGTGAAACGGGTCTGCGTCCACAAGGGACTACCACTCGGTCCGGTGCCCGAGTACAACCATCCCAAGGATCTCATCAAAGCCGCCAGGGATTTTCCGGACATCGCCTTCCTCGTCTATCACTCGGGGCTAAAGAGCGCGGCATCGGTCGATGAACACTTCGCCAAGACCGGCGAAATTCCCTGGACAACCGAATTTTGTCGGATGAAACAGGCGGAGCCGGCGATCAAAAACATTTATATGGAGCTTGGGTCGACGTTCGGGCAGCTCGTCACCACCCATCCGCTTGTCTGTGCCCATCTGTTTGGCCAGCTGATCCAAACGTTCGGTACGGATCATGTGCTCTGGGGGACTGATTCGATATGGTATGGTACGCCGCAATGGCAAATCGAAGCCTTTCGGCGGTTCCAGATTCCGGATCAGGTGATCGAGAAGCACAAGTATCAATCGCTCACGCGCGACGTGAAGGCGAAGATTTTCGGTTTGAATGCCGCGCGGGTGTTCAGCGTGGATGTCGCGGCGACCAGGAATGCCGTCCCGAAAGACTATGTGAGCCGGCTTCGCATGAGCTACCTTGAAGAAGGACCGGAACCGAGTCACAGGCTCTATGGTTGGGTGGCGAGGTAGGCGCGGGTCCTGTCAACGACCAGCCCAAGGGGAAGAAAGGAACGAATAAAGGATGAGAAGCGAAATTTTGTACCCCGGGGCATTTCCGATGGTACGCGTGGACTTGATGGCAGGGGAGACGATCAAGGCCGAGTCTGGAGCGATGGTCGCCGCATCGCCGACCATTGATATCGAAAGCAAATTGGAAGGCGGTTTTCTCGGCGCACTCTCCCGCAAGCTCCTCAGTGGCGAAAAATTTTTCTTCCAGACATTGCGTGCGAGCCGAGGGCCTGGGGAGGTGTTGTTGGCGCCGACTGTGCCCGGCGAAATCGTGATCATGGAACTCGACGGCCTCAACGAATACATGGTGCAGAAGGACGGATTTTTGGCCGGTGCCGAGACGGTCAAAATCGAAAGCCAGATGCAGAGCCTGAGTCGAGGACTCCTCGGCGGGGAAGGGTTTTTCATCCTCAAGATCAGCGGAAGGGGCGCATTGATCCTGAACAGCTTCGGAGCCATTCATAAAATTGAATTGAAGCCAGATCAGGAATACATCGTGGACAACAGTCACTTGGTCGCCTGGTCGGCGACGACCTCCTACAATATTGAGCGCGCAGCCAAAGGATGGGTCGCGAGTTTCACATCCGGTGAAGGGTTCGTCTGCCGATTCCATGGGCCCGGCGTGGTCTACATCCAAAGTAGAAATCCAGGAAGCTTTGGGGCCTGGATACGCCAATTCATTCCCGTATCGGAATAGCGGCTGCTAAAAATGGCCGCCAACTTCGTTCTCGGCTCGAAGCACAGCCTCAATGTATTCCGGAGAGTACGCCTCCGGTTTGTTCTCGCCTGCGGTCTTGCCCGACGCGTCTCGGCGCGTCAGGAGTCTGGGTAGGTGAGAACTAACCATATTGAGCACCCGGAGTATCATCTGTCATGAGCAGGACACCCAACGCCCTGTGCTTCGGCGACAAGTTTCCTGCCACGGGTCAACCGTGTTGCGTCGAGGTATCTCCGATGGGGTTGACGGTTCGGTTTGATGAAAGCGCCTCGGAAGCCGCAGAACTGACCGTGCCCTTCTCAGCCTTGTCGGTCTCCGCCGGCGGACTCAACCACGACCAATTGGTGGTGAAGTGGAGAGCCGAGATGCAGGCGTATACGCTTTATCTGAAGGATCCTGACCTCATCAGGTCTTTTCGCGCATCAACACCACCGGAACTTACTAGAGACCTTGAGAAGACGGCTACCAAGGTTCGTCAAGTGAGAAGCCGCCAACGGACGGTCTGGAGCATCGTGTTGGGTGCCGTGGTGGGGCTGGCGCTGTTCTTGTGGCTTGGTTCGGACCTGCTCGTCGAATTCGCCGTCGATCGCATTCCCGTGGAATGGGAGCAGAAAGTCGGCGAGTCTGCCTATCGGGACTTTGTCATGCAGCAAACCGTGCTCAAAGAAGGTCCGGCAGTGGCTGCGGTCAACGAAATTGCGCAACGGCTCACAGAACAGATACCCCACAATCCGTACAAGTTCGAAATTTCGGTGGTGAAGAGCGAGATTGTCAATGCATTCGCCTTGCCAGGCGGGTACATCGTCGTGTTCACCGGACTGATACAGAAAGCGGAAAGCGGAGAAGAGGTGGCCGGCGTGCTCAGTCACGAGTTGAATCATGTCTTACAGCGCCACGGTTTGAATCGGATGGTGAAACAGATCGGCCTCATGGCGATCGTGACGATCATACTCGGAGATCAACAGGGGTTGATCGGCTTGATGAAGCAGGTTGGAGTGGAGTTGCTCACATTGAAATTCGGTCGTGCGCAAGAAACCGAAGCCGACGTGACAGGCCTGCGATTGCTACATCGGGCCAGGATCGATCCTTCCGGCATGATCACGTTCTTTCAGCGGCTGTCAGAAAAGGAGGATGGACGAGTGGAATGGCTTTCCACCCATCCGATGAGCGCAGGCCGGGCCGCACTGCTCAAGATCGAGATGGCCGCGCTGCCCAAGAACACTCCGGAGCCATTTAGCTTCCAATGGAAGACCGTTCAAGAATCGCTCGGCGTACAGACGGTGGTCACACCGTAACAAAGATTCGGAAGCTTCGTATCGGAGTGATTGCTGATACGCACGGGCTTTATGATCCGGCTGTCGAAGAACATTTTGTAGGCGTGACTGAAATTCTTCATGCAGGAGATATTGGAGACAGAAGTGACAGAAGTGTCATTCAGCGCCTGAAGCAACTCGCTCCCGTCACGGTCGTTTCCGGCAATGTCGATGATTACGAGAAAAGCGGATTCCCCCGACGAGTCATCGTTCGCCGAGGCGGATGCAAGATAGCCCTGTGCCACATATTGTATGAAAAAGGCAGCATCACTAAAGAGGCGCAGGCCTGGCTCGATCAGGAGCAACCCGATGTCTGCGTCTTTGGACACAGCCACAGGCCTACGCTGGATCTACATGGCAAAACCGTTCTCTTCAATCCTGGATCGGCCGGCCCTAAACGATTTTCACTGCCCCGCGGGATCGGCCTCTTGACGATCAATGGCGGGAGGGCCACTCCATCCCTGATCCGTCTAAACGATCGAATCGCTGTAAGAAAGACATCTTCGAGACGTTCGGAGAAACAAAAGAAAGGAAAGCCATGATGAAGAGCAGACCTCTGGCGCGTAGATGCATGATTAGCCTCGTACTGGTCACTTGTGTGACGGCGATCACTGCGTGCTATGGACCGTTCAACATGACAAGGAACGTCTACCACTGGAACAGCGGTATCAAGGGGAGCGGAGAAGTGAACGAAAAATGGATGAAAGAAATCGTTTTCTTCGGGATGATCGTGATTCCGGTCTACATGTTCTCCGCGCTGCTCGATGCCTTTGTGTTCAACGCGATCCAATTTTGGACCGGCGACAATCCGATCAAGGTCACGCAGAATTCCGACGGGCATATCCACGAAGTTCAACTTGGCAAGACGACGATCAGCGTCGTTTGGTCGGAAGACCATCGCTCCGCCGCGCTGACATATCGACAAGAGGGACAGATGACAAAGACCGCGACGATCGTGGAGCAGGCCGGTGGTTTTCGAATGATCGAAGACGAATCGCCGGTCTATATCAGCGAGTTCAAAGTGGATGGCAGCGTGAATATTCTCGATCGCGATTGTCGACTGGTCGATCATGTGTCATTCCACCGTGTGCTGCAGGGTGCGAGGCATCTTGCTTTAGGAATGTCATGAAAGAAAGCGGCATCCGAAAAACCGAGAGTTGAGCCGTGTTTTCGGTCCGGAGAATTTTTTCTGAGACTTCTTTGGTCGATTTGGGTATACTCAGCCTAAGTACTGCCTATTAATCATAGGCACGGGCGGTACGGACAACTCTTTCACGAAGGAGGAGGACTTATGATGAAGAGAGTGCTCGTTATTTCGGTGGCGTTGCTGTTCGGTCTACAGGCCGGCTTCGCCATGGCAGCTGCAACCGGCAATCCGGACACCGGCCCAGGCTGCGGTCTCGGTAAGCTGGCGTGGCAAAACTACCCACACCAGAAGACCATTGGCGTCCAGGTGTTAGAAGCGACAACGAACGGCACCTTTTGGAGCACGACGTTCGGCATCAGCAGCGGCACCTCCGGCTGCACCAACGACGGTCAATTCTGGACCGAACAGAAGGTGAACGCCTTTGCCGCTCTCAATTTCGACAACCTTGCGCAAGATATGGCACAGGGTCAGGGCGAACATCTCAGCTCGCTCGCAACCCTCATGGGCATTCCAGCCGACCAGCAACCGGCGTTTTTTGCGATGACGCAGGAGCGGTATGCGTTCTTCGTGAAGACGGGTGAATCGTCACCCACGGCGATGGTCAAGGCGTTGAATGACGCCGTGGCCACGCAGCCGAAACTGGCCAAAGTTTCTTTAAACAAGTAAGCTTCCTTCTGTGGGGTTCCGGTCTCATAGGCTGGAACCCCGCAAGTTTTTCCGCTTCATTGTTCTCTGCTGTCTTGGCGCTGTTCTCCAACTAAGTACAGCTCCATGGGGAACCGCCGCCCCAGGGGACCCCTCCTATCTAACCGAATTGATCGAACGCGCAACGGAGGCCCATCTTGCCGACGAGCGTGAATGGCAGGTCCTGCTCCATTACAGTCGGAATGTGTTCGGTGGCTTCACCAGCATGCAAGATGACCCGGGATTCTTCATGGCCTCCAATGGCAAGACCGATCCGCACGCCGAGCTGGCAGCTACGCTCAGACAATTTTTCTCCGATGAATTGGTCGGTCGTTCCAAGCAGCCGGCCCAATGCGCCTTCGTAGCGCGCTACCACTGGTTGAAAGACAAACTGCTGTTTGACGAACGCCGATTGCCGGCGCAACGGTGCGAACGGTTCACCCGCTGGTTCAGCGAGTTTAACGCGGAAGCCATCAGCGTCATCTTTCCCACGGGATTCATGAATAACCCCTCATCGATGTTTGGACATACCTTCTTACGCATCGACTCGAAAGGCCAAACTCCGCAGACCCGCATCCTGGATTACACGATCAACTATGCCGCGCAGGTCCCGCCAGATACGGGACCTGAATACGCGATCAAAGGAATCTTTGGAAGCTATCCGGGATACTTCTCGACGATTCCCTATTATCTGAAGGTGCAGGAATATCGCGATATCGAAAATCGGGATATCTGGGAGTACCGGCTGGATTTGACTGAAGCGCAAGTTCGGCGGCTCTTGATGCATGCGTGGGAATTGGGCAATGCCTACTTCGATTATTTCTTCTTCGACGAGAATTGCTCGTACCACATCCTCTCGCTCATCGAAGCGGCAGAACCGTCGATCCATCTGATCGACCGCTTCCCGGTCTACACGATCCCGGTCGATACCGTCAGAGTCCTGGGACATTCGGGAATAGTCGGTGAAGTGGTATCGAGGCCCTCTAGAAGCACATCGGTCCGGCGCAAACGTGATGCGATGGCCGGCGAGGAACAAGCGTGGTTGAATCGGCTGATCGGGGATCCGGCTCACCTCAAGTCCGAGCGCTTTCGGAGTCTCGCGCCGGCTCGGCAAGCCTTCATCCTCGAAACTGCCTCGGACTATCTGCTGATGCGTGGTAGTGCGGGAAAGGAGGGTGAACCATTTCGCGAGAAGAACAAGTCGATCTTAGCCGCCCGCAGCCAATTGAAGGTGCCTCCTGCCGAGATGACGATCGAACCCTACGTGAAACGACCTGATCTGGGCCATGGGACTAGCCGAATCGGGCTAGGAGCCGGCTGGCGAAACGACCGGGCATTCGAAGAAATTAATGTGCGCGCCGCCTACCAGGACTTGCTGGACCCTGACTACGGGTACACGCCCAATGCGCAGATCGAAGTGCTGTCCTTCGCCGTTCGACATTACCACAACCAATCTCAAGCGCGTCTCGAACGGTTCAGTCCTGTGAACATGATCTCCATCTCGCCGATAGACTCGCTCTTTCAGGCACCGTCCTGGAAGCTCAACCTCGGAATGAACACGATTGCGCATGGTGGTTGCCAGCTGTGCACCAACGGCTATTTCAGCGGCGGCGTTGGCGGAGCAGTTGAATCGCACTTGCTCGGTAGGCAGATCTTTTACGCGATGGCCGAAGTTGAAGCGAATGCCAGTAAAGCGTATGAGGAGAATCATCGGATCGGTGGCGGCGGGACCTTCGGCATGTTGACCGATATTACCGAGCGATGGAAGCTCATGGCCTCCGGGACCTATCTGCGGTATGCCCTAGGTGAGAAATCCGAAGACTTCCGCTGGTCTGTGGGACAACGTTTCTCCCTCACCACGAACCTGGCTTTCCGTGTGGAGTATAACCACCGGAGCCATGATAATGATGTGTTGGCCACGCTGCAGATCTACTTCTAGTCAAGGAAAGGTGCCGTGGTGGTTGTCATCCTCATCGCGTCAGTGGCCTTAACCCTTGCCATGCTAACGGCCTCTGTAGCAGAAGGGCAGGAGGCGGGATCGTCGGAGGACGCTTCGACCGATAAGGGACCGGAAATTTACGGAGGGCTCTATCTCTTCGGCTCCTTGGCTCAGAATCGCAATCTGAATGTCGGGGGCGAGGAGCTACCATCTACCACTGTAAAGAATGGTGCCGGTGGCGGAATCAAGGCGGGTGTGTTCCCTTCGTTCACGGGCTATGTCCTCGGCATCCAAGGGGAGATGTTTGGATTGGGGCATGAGATCACGGCACCAACCTCAATAGGTTCTTCAGGCAATCAGTCAGGACGGGGGACGCTATTGGCTTGGACAACCATGGTCAGTCTCGTCGTTCGCTACCCGGGCGAACAATTCCAACCGTACGCCGGCGTGGGAGCCGGATGGTCGTCGTCATTGCTGGTCGCAACGGACATCACGAAAGGGTCGATGACACAGAGCGGGACAGCTCGGGATACGAGCTTCGCCTCGCAATATTTTGCCGGACTTCGCGTGAATCTGACGCAGCAAGTGTTTCTCTTCGGCGAATACAAATACTTTGCGAGCCGTTATCATTGGAGCGGCAGATTTACAGCCTTCGCTCGATCTTCGTACCCATATTGTAGCACTCGGAGTTGGGCTTTCATTTTGACTGTGAACGACTGGCCTCTTGCCCGTCCAAGAGAGTCCTGCTACAAGTGAGACACCGGAGGTTTCCAGGGGCCGATTTATGAACCAAGACGCCCTTCAAGAGAGCGAATGTCAATCGAGGCAGGTTCCGCTCGTCTCGATCCCTCCACACCCTGCGCTTCCACGATACTATTCCGAGATCGAAGCCAGGCAGGGCTTTCTCAACGAACTCTTTAACCGCACGGCGTATCAGTATCGCAATATCGACAAGGCGACTGGTTTCGGGTCCGGCATTCGGCACCGACGAAAGGCACTGCTTGAGGCGGGGCTCAAACCCGGGATGCAGATGCTCGATGTGGCCTGCGGACCGGCCCTGATGACGCAATGCGCCCGCGACATCGTCGGTCCTTCCGGGTCGGTGATCGGGCTTGATCCCAGCATCGGCATGTTGCGGGAGGCACAGAAGGGCTCGTGTGACCAGCTGATCCGTGGCGTGGGAGAACGCCTTCCGTTCCCCGATGCGACCTTCGATTTTTTGAGCATGGGGTACGCGCTGCGGCATGTTTCCGACCTGAGGGCAGCATTTTTGGAATATCGACGTGTTTTAAAGCCGGGCGGGATCGTACTCTTGCTGGACATCTGTCGACCGCGGTCGTCGCTAGTATTGTCCTTGTCGCGGTTCTATATCAAAACGGTACTGGGGATCGTCTTTGCCGCGTCGACGGGAAACCGGGATATGAAAACGCTGATGGAATATTGGTGGGACACCACGGAGTACTGTGTCTCCTCCGAAACAATTCTCGGAACATTGACAGCCGTGGGGTTTGCCGATTGCTCGTCGCATGAATTATTCAACGGACTCTTGCGCGACTATCGCGCAGTCAAAGCTGAAAACTACCTATGATCAGTTCGAACGCGTCATCCTTTGAACAGGAAGTTGCCAAACTCATCGTGCAGACGCTCAAAGTTAAAGTCGATCCCGTCCACCATCGAGCCTGAAGCCGCGTTGTTCAACGAAGGGCTCGGTCTTGACTCCATTGATGCGTTAGAACTCTCCCTGGCCATTTCTCAAACGTACGGCTATCAACTTAAATCGAGCGATCCAGACATCAAAGCGAGTTTTTCTTCCCTGCGGGCCTTAGCGAAAGCCATCGAGAAAAACCGTACGAAGTGAATCATGTGGTGTCATGTTAGATGCCCCCTTGATCGGCCCTTACCATCAGGACGGCATACTTGCCTGGGAAATCGATGGACCTCGAACTGCACGCGAATTTGTTTCCGATGTTGCCTGCCTCGCCGACTCACTTCCTGATCGTCCTCACATTCTGAATTTACTGTCCAGCCGCTATGAGTTTCTCGTCGGGCTTGCCGCAGCGATGTTGCGGCGCCAAGTCACGCTGCTGCCGCAGAGTCGAGCGCCGGAAACGTTGCGCCGCATCGCAGGAGACTACGACAAGAGTTACTGTCTGACGAATCGAGACGAACCGGTCGAAGGCATCGAGTCCATCGTGCTCCCCTCGCGGACCGGCATCGCATCACCCTGGCCTGGGAAGATTCCGCACATTCCCCTCAGTCAAGTTGTCGCCATCGCCTTCACGTCAGGCAGCACGGGACAGCCGACTCCGAATCAGAAAACCTGGGGGGCATTGGTGTCTGTGGCTCGTGCGACCGCCTCACGATTTGGGGTGAAGGCAGAGAATCCCAACGGTGTCGTTGCCACCGTGCCCCATCAGCATATGTTCGGGCTGGAAGCCTCCGTCATGCTGCCCATCCAGCACGGCCTGGTCATGCATGCGGGCCGGCCTTTGTTTCCCGACGACATCCGCACCGCCTTAGATGAAATCCCGGGAATGTCGGTGTTGGTCACCACTCCATTGCATCTACGTGCCTGTCTCAACGTGGCTGTAACGCTTCCCCGCTTGAGGATGATTCTTTCAGCCACATCACCGTTGACACGAGATCTGGCGCGCCAAGCAGAACAGAAATTTCCAGGCACCGGTGCAGGAGATATTCGGATTTGCCGAGGCAGGGAGCGTCGCGTCGAGACGGACCGTCGAGACGGACGACTGGCAATTACTTGATGGAATTGTGCTGGCGCAGAAAGGTCTGGATTGGACGATACGGGCGGATTACTTGCCTTGTCCGGTTCGATTTCCGGATCATCTTTCGGTCAGTGACATGGGGACATTTCGTGTGTTGGGACGGGCTGAGGATCAAGTGAACATTGCGGGGCATCGCGTGTCCCTCGGAGATCTCAACCAGACATTACTGGAGCTTGATGGTGTCCATGATGGAGTCTTTTTTCTGCCGGACGTCGATGAAGGTCCTGTCACCAGACTCACGGCCTTTGTGGTGGCGCCGGGGAAAACCGAGGAGGACATCAGAAGGGGCCTGCAGAAACGTATCGATCCCGTGTTTCTGCCCCGTCCGCTGCTCCTCGTGCCGCGGCTCCCGCGCAACGAAACGGGAAAGTTGCCGCGCGAAGCATTGCGCGAGCTCGCGGAGCATTATAGGGGAGGGGGCTCCACATGAACTATGAACGGACGCTGGCGATCAGCAAAGATCACCCGGCATTGCCCGGCCACTTTCCCGGCCATCCGGTCGTGCCCGGCGTGCTCGTGCTGGATGAAGTGATCGAGACTCTCAAGGAACAGTACAGACAGAGGTTGGTCGTTACCGGATTGCCTTCAGTGAAACTCTCTTCTCCATTGTTGCCAGAAGAACTGCTGACGATCAGGATCGAGCCGGAGGATCCCGAAACCGCCGCCTTTACCTGCCGGGTGGGAAATCGACTCATCGCCTCCGGTTCGATTCGGTTTCGCCTTCTCGACGGCAGCCAGGCTTGCCGGCCGTGACCGTTGCCTGGAAAACTCAAAAGGAACGCGGCAACCGCGGAATGATCCACCTCATAGTTTGGGTGGCTCAATCGCTAGGGAGATCCTTCGCCCGGGCGCTGCTCTATCCGATCTGTCTGTATTATCTCTTCCGATCAAGGGAGGCGAACCAGGCTCTGCGCCACTACTACCTGCGCGCCCAATGTCGCTCACCCGGCTGGCGGGAGCTGTTTCATCATTATTATTGGTTTGCCTCGACTCTCCTTGACCGGGTGTACTTTCTCCGGGGCAGATTTGATCAGTTCGACATCAGAATCCACGGGATCGACACACTCGACCGCGCATTGGCCGGTGGGCGAGGATGTCTGCTGCTGGGATCCCATCTCGGCAGCTTCGAGGTTGTGAGAGCCGTTGGGCTCTCCCGCGCGGAGATCGAAGTCAAGGTGCTGATGGACGAGCACAACGCACCGTTGATTCGTGGACTGATTGAGGAGCTCAATCCCGCGGTGGCCGGAACCGTCATCCAAGTCGGTGGAATAGACACGATGCTGCAGGTTCGAGAATGTCTGGACCGCGGCGGTGTCGTCGGGATCATGGGAGATCGGCTGATGTCCCCAAATCAGTCTATCTCGTGCGATTTTCTCGGAGCCCAGGCGTCGTTCCCGACCGGATCGATGAGGCTGGCCCATTCCGTGCGCGCGCCGGTGATGCTGTTTTTTGGGCTGTACCGAGGAGGCAACCGGTATGACGTGCAACTCGAATTACTCGGAGAGACCGTTCAGTTATCCTCGGCACGATGGGAAGATGACATGCGGCAATGGACACAACGGTATGCGGATCGGCTGGCACAGTACAGCCGTGAGGCCCCGGACAATTGGTTTAACTTCTATGATTTTTGGCAAGCACCTCATTAACATTGCGGCGCCCTTCGCGCGTGCGCAACCGGATTTCCTGCAATCTGTGAGCGTCCTCGTCTGTGTGTTTCTCCTGGTCGGTGGCTTGGGTCAGGTATCTGTCAATGCGGCCGGTCCCGAGTGGACGGTGGAGACATTGGTTGCACTGCTAAATGATCAACGTGAACCTTCTCTGGCGTTTGAAGAAGCCACCTATTCCTCTCTGTTGACCAAACCTATGAAAGTCCGTGGCCTGCTGCGATTCACGCCGCCGGCCACAATGGAAAAATCCATAACTCATCCGTTCCGCGAACGGTATGTTATCGAAGGAGACCGGGTGACGTTCGAGAGCGAGCGCAAAGGGATGAAACGCACGGTCTCCCTCGAGGACTATCCTGCCCTTCGTAGTTTCGTCGAGGCATTCCGGGCGACTTTTATGGGAGACGTTGCGCAGTTGCAGAAGGTGTATGAGATCACGGTGGACGGCACCCGCAGCAAGTGGACGCTCTTGCTGCGCCCAAAAGAGACCACGGGGAAATCTGTGGTGGATTACATTCTGTTTACCGGCTCGGAAGGGCGAGTCGCGACCATTGCGATCCGATCGCCGGATGGCGATCGATCCGTGATGACGTTGCTGCGAGGAGCCGCTCGATGAGCCGGCAATACGCCATCGCGATCCTCTGGGCCTTCTCGATGGCCTGCGGCCTGTGGCTAGTGGTCACGCGCGTCGCGGTTCATAGCGAATTAGGCGATCTATTGCCGGAAGGGACCACGGCCACTCAACGGCTCTTGCTGACACAAGTTCGAAGCGGCATCGCCGGGCGGCTTATGTTGCTGGCGATCGAGGGAGGAAACCCGGACGCGCTGGCACAAGTCAGCAAAGAATTGAATGAACGGCTTCGTGCCAGCGGACATTTTGATCTGGTCGAGAATGGCGCACAGGTCTTGCCCCCCCAGGAGCGGCAGATCTTATTTCGATCGAGATATCTGTTAAGCCGGCAAATTGGCCCGGACTCTTTCTCAACTGAATCGATTCGCCGTGCGCTTGAGCAGCGGCTCGACGACCTCCGTTCTCCTTTGGCGCCCGTGATCAAGGAGACGATACCCGGCGATCCTACCGGAGAGTGGCTGGCGATGCTGGCTGCCTGGTCAGGCCAGGAAGGGCCGGCGAAACATCTCGGGGTCTGGATGTCGAGGGACCGTTCCAAAGCCTTGCTCCTCGCGGAAACGAAAGTGGCAGGGTTCGATGCTGATGCTCAGGCAGCGATTCAGCAGGATATCCGCAAGAAGTTCGGCACGTTGATCGGTCAGGCAGCTCCGCTCCGATTACTGATGAGTGGTCCCGGTGTCTTCGCCGTCGAGATCAAACAGACCATCGAAGCAGAAGCGTGGTGGCTCTCGACCGTCGCGGCTACGCTGGTGCTTCTGTTTCTCTATGCCAGCTATCGATCGGCCACGTTGGTCCTGCTCAGTTTGATTCCGCTTTCAACTGGCATCTTGGCTGGGATGCTGGCCGTGCAGGGCTGGTTCGGGTTCATTCACGGGATTACGCTTGGGTTCGGCATCACATTATTGGGCGTCGTTGACGATTATCCGATCCACCTGTTCAGCCATTTGACCGCTCGAAGCTCAGCCTCCGCGGTGATGCAAGCGATCTGGCCGACGATGCGGCTCGGCGTACTCACCACCGCCATTGCATTTGCCTCTTTGCTGCTTGCCGGATTTCCTGCCCTCGCCCAACTGGGATTGTTTGCCGTGGCGGGACTCTTGGCCGCCGCCGGTGTCACAAGATGGGTTCTCCCCGTCTTTCGTCCCGACCGGTTTTCTACCCCGTGAGATCACGCCTGGGTTGAGTGCGATGCTCCCACGATGGACAGTGATGAAGCTGGTGATTCCGGCTGCGGTCCTCCTTGCCTGCGCGATGCTGTTATGGTCTCATACGCCTCTGTGGGAGACGGATCTGGCGAGCCTGAGCCCGGTGTCGGAGGCCAGGAAGCAGCTGGATCAACAGCTCCGACAAGAATTGAATGCACCAGACGTCCGCGATCTTCTTGTGATCGAAGGACAAACGGAAGAAGATGTGCTCCAATATGGTGAAACAGTGATGTCGAAGTTGGAGCAACTACGGGCAGAGGGAGCCATCGGCGGCTATGACCTCATCTCCATCTATCTTCCGAGTCGCCGAACGCAACAGGAACGACAAAAAATCCTTCCGGAACGGAATGTACTGCAACGCAATGTGGAAACGGCACTGGAGGACTTGCCTTTCGCACCAGGGCTCTTCGCGCCTTTTCTTGATGCGGTCGAGACCGCACGCACACAACCGGCGGTCGATAGGAGGATGTTTGAGGGAACGCCGCTGGGGATAAAGATGGCCTCCTTGATGTTTGAACAACAGGGGAGCTGGACGGCAGTGGTTCCGCTGCGGGGAGTCAGCGATCGGAAACATCTGGCGGGCATCGTCGCCGGCTGGAGCCTGCCCGCCGTCGCCTACGTCGACCTCAAAGAAGAGTCCAACCAATTGATGATGGCCTACCGTGACCGGACGTTCACGATCGTCATGTGTGGTTTGATGGCCATTACAGTGATATTGGCCATCGGGTTGAAGTCGATCAAGGCATTATGGCCGATTCTGTTGCCCGTGATGAGCGCATTAGTGGTCGTTGCCGCCGTGGTGAACGTCTTGGGTGAATCCCTGTCATTGTTTCACGTCGCCACATTCTTGCTGGTCATCGGGCTGGGACTCGACTACGCCCTTTTTTTTAATCGTCCGGAAGGGGACGAGGAAGAGCGGTCGAAGACACTATATGGTTTACTTGTTTGCAGCATGACCACGATCCTCGTCTTCGGCGTGCTGGCCAGCTCGACCATTCCAGTGCTGCACGCTATTGGCATGACGGCGGCGATCGGATCATTCTGCTCTCTGCTGTTCACGGGCATCATGGCGAAGAAGGATCTGCATGCCGCCGTCTGAACGATCGATGACGCCAGTGATCCTGTCCGCCTATACACTCGTCACGGCGAACGGTCGCGGTGTCGGTGCGGTGTCGGAGGCATTGCGCGAGCGTCGCTCCGGCTTGAAGCCGTGCAATTTCGATGACGCGCTGCTCAAGACCTATATCGGTCGAGTCGAGGGCCTCGAAGATTTCTCGCTCGAAAACGGATTGGAGCGATTCGATTGCCGGAACAACCGGCTGGCTTGGCTCGGTCTGCAACAAGATGGGTTTATGGTCGCGGTAGCAGAGGCGAAGCAGCGCTATGGCGCTGACCGTATCGCCGTCGTCATGGGTACCAGCACCTCAGGCATTCTGGAAACGGAACATGCCTATCGCGATCGCGATCCTCAAACCGGCGCGCTTCCGCGCTGGTTTACGTCGCGATATCGCTACACGCACAACATGTTCTCATTGGGGCATTTCGTGCGGAGCTGCTTGGGATTGCGCGGACCGGCCCTGGTCATTTCCACGGCCTGTTCATCCAGCGCTAAAGTCTTTGCCTCGGCTGCACGGTATCTTCAAGCCGGTCTATGCGATGCGGCGATTGTCGGTGGGGTGGATAGTTTGTGCCTGACGACGTTGTGCGGGTTCTCCTCCTTGCAGCTGTTATCCGCGCAGCCCTGCCGTCCCTGTGACGAAGATCGAGATGGGCTCTCGTTAGGGGAAGCCGCAGGCTATGCTCTCTTGGAATCCAGCATGAGGGTCGGAAGAAAGGGAGCCGTCGCACTCCTCGGCTATGGCGAGAGCACGGATGGCTATCACATGTCTCATCCACATCCTGAGGGCACCGGCGCCATTCGAGCGATGCGTCAGTCGCTGGATCGCGCCGGTCTCCGACCTTCCGACATCGACTACATTAATTTGCATGGGACTGCCACGATGGTCAACGACGCAGTGGAAGACAAGGCAGTCTATGGAATCTTCGGTGCCACGACCGCTGTCAGCTCGACAAAAGGCTGGACAGGACATACGCTGGGAGCCGCAGGGATCACCGAGGCCTTAATCGCCGCCATCTGCCTGAAACACGGATTTGTTCCTGGCACACTCAATTGCGAACGTGTCGATTCCACGTTGCGTAGCCATATTCTGCGCGAGAATGAAGCACGGCCGATCCGACGTGTCCTGAGCAATATCTTTGGATTCGGCGGCAATAATTGCAGTCTTGTCCTGGGAGTGCTGTGATGCGGGTCGGCATCCTCGGCGTGGGCCTCTTAAGTGCCGGTCTCGATGGCTGGGCGAACGGACGCGAGGTGCTGGCGGGAACATGTCCCTTCTCTCCAAGCTCGCTGCCGGATCCTGATGCGGCCCTGTTGCCTGCGAATGAACGACGTCGCAGCAGTGACTCCGTGCGGTGGGCCCTTCAAGTTGCTCAAGAAGCCATTGTGCAGTCCGGGCTCGATTCGCGTACCGTTGCAACGGTGTTTGCATCTTCCGGCGGCGAGATGGGGGTGCTGGACAAGTTGTGTCGTGCCTTGGCGACGACCGAGCGCGTCATCTCGCCGACGTTATTTCATCAGTCCGTCCACAATACGGCTGCGGGGTATTGGGGCATTGCAACGAGTTGCCAGCAGTCTTCGACGGCCCTCTCCTGTTACGACGATTCCTGCGCGGCAGGACTTCTGGAAGCCGTCACCTATGCGACCATTGAAGAATGTCCGGTCCTATTTGTCGTGTATGATCTGCCCGCGCCGGAGCCGCTCAATCGCGCCAGGCCGATTGCGTCGGCCTTCGCAACGGCGTTGGTCTTGACTGCTTCTTCTGGCGGGGTTCCTGCCAGCGCGGTCGTGAAACTCGTCTCAGCCCAGAGCGGCGATGTGACGGAGATGCCAGACCACAATCTTGAACAGCTCAGACTCGACAATCCAGCGGCCCGGTTGTTGCCCATGCTTCGTGCACTCGCGATCAAAGGCCGTCACACCATCAACATGAACCTCTCGGATGACCAACGGCTCGTGGTGGAGGTCGAATCCTGACGCGTGTGATGAAAGAAGAGATCGGCCGGTTGCTGCCGCACGGAGCCTCGATGTGTTTGCTCGATTCCGTGGAAACCTGGGATGACACGACCATCAGTTGCCGTACGTCGACGCATCGGAATCAGTTTAATCCGCTGCGCTTTCGAGGACACCTGACGGCCTCAGCTGGTCTCGAATATGCCGCGCAAGCGATGGGCGTCCATGTCGGCCTGCTCGATCGAGACCGCAGAACAGAAAACCGGATTGGGTTAGTGGGAAGCGTGAGGGAAGTGACCTTCGCCATTGATCGGCTCGATAACCTTGCGGGCGACCTCACAGTGAACGCGAGGCGAATGGTCGAGGGGGATGAGAGTTACTTGTACCACTTTACGGTTTCCCACGGCGCTTGCGCGATCATCGAAGGTCGCGCATCGATTTTTGTGAAGGTTGCGTCGTGATGACCAAGAAACGTGCACTCGTGACCGGAGGAAGTGGAGCCATCGGCGCCGTGATCTGCCAGCGACTGGCAGCGGACGGTTATACCGTCATCGTGCATGCCCATCGCCATCCCGATTCGGCTGAGCGAGTGGCGGAGAAGATCATGGCGAACGGCGGATCGGCCTCCGTGACCACGTTCGATATCGTTGATGGGGTTGCAACGGCACAGGCGCTTCAAAACCTTCTTATGGATGGGCCGATCCAGGTTGTGGTCAACAATGCGGGCCTGCATGACGATGCACCGATGGCCGGAATGACAGAAGAACAATGGAAACATGTCATCGATGTGTCACTGAACGGGTTCTTCCACGTCACGCAGCCGCTGCTGCTTCCGATGATCGGAACCAGATGGGGAAGAATCGTTTCGATTTCATCGCTGACCGCGGTCATCGGCAATCGTGGACAGACGAATTACGCCGCTGCGAAGGCCGGCCTTCATGGAGCCAGTAAGTCGCTCGCCATCGAGCTGGCTTCTCGGGGCGTGACGGTCAACGTTGTCGCGCCCGGATTGATCGAGTCGCCGGCAATACGGCAGTCGTTTAAGCCTGAGCAGGTCGAAGCGATGGTGCCAATGAAGCGAGTCGGAACGCCGGAAGAAGTGGCGGCCCTCGTCGCATTCCTGGTTTCTGAATCGGCTGGGTACATTACGGGGCAGGTGATCAGCATCGACGGAGGCATGGCATGAACCAGCCGCCAGTCGCCTCCAATTGCTATTGGGTCGTCATTCCGGCTTATAACGAAGGCGCGACCGTGTATGACGTGGCCGCTCGTGCTCGTCAACAGTGCTCGAGGGTGATTGTTGTGGATGATGGGTCGACCGATGAGACGGTGGAGGTACTGGCCGGTCTCGACATCACTGTTCTCCGAAACGAGCAGAATAGAGGAAAGGCCGATAGCCTTTGGCGCGGGTTTCAGCACGCATTGGCGCATGGCGCGGTCGGCGTAATCACGCTCGATGCGGATGGACAGCACGCGCCAGAGGAGATTCCGTCCTTTATTGCGGCATCGTTGAATGATCCTGATACGTTTCTCATCGGCGCCCGCCGGGGGAATCAGCGAAAAGCCTCCATTTGGCGATATGTCGCGAATCGTATTGCGGATTTTTGGATTTCATGGGCGGCCGGACAGCCGATCGAAGACAGTCAATCGGGGTTCCGTTTATACCCCGCTCCGTTGCTGCGAGAGCTCACCCTGAAACATGGTCCGAAACAGAGTTTCGTCTTTGAGAGTGAAGTGTTAATTGAAGCCGCTCGCCGGGATGTGTTCTGCCAGAACGTTCCTGTCAGCGTCGTGCCTCGATTGGGTCCTCGCGGCAGCCATTTTCGACCGGTGTTGGATATCGCCAGGATTACAAGCATGGTCGGGCTGAAACTGCTGGCTAGAGGGCTCTATCCCCAAGGACTCTATCGGTTGCTCATGGGTCGAAGTGGCCAACCAATGATGTATAAACGGATGGTCGAGCCGAGGCCGGAATTGTTGAATCGAACACGTTGAAGCTCGACCTGATCTCCTGCGCCGTGAAGGCGCAGGAGCACGGTTTACATACCCGCGGCGCTGAGTCTCATCTTAATTTCATTGTCGAGACGTTCGATCCATTTTGCATAGTTCACGTGAATCGTACGCTTCTCCGGATCATACCGGAGATTGCTGCTGTCCTTATAGAGGATGCTGTAATTTTTCGACGTGTAGGGAATAGTGACATGAATAGTATGACTCTGCACGTTGTATTCCCCGAGAATTTCTCCTGGTTTTACCACCGTCATAATCCATGTTTGCTTGATGCCCGCGTCCAGAATTGCTTTTTGGACTTGTTCGACTGTCAGGGCTTTCCCCGACGCCGTTTGAACCGGTGCGTCTTTCACTTCGTAGACTTGTCCCCCAGCCCTGCAACCAATCATCGCTACCAAAACCAGGCCTACTGTCACCGCCCTCAACCCTGCTCGATTCATTGCCGACCTCCTCTTCAAGAAGATAGAACTCAACTAAAAGCTCCCTGCTCTTAGTACGACTGGCCGGCTCAAGTCAAGTTGAGGCACAGCGCTGGGCATGATGGGCGTCGGAACAAAGTGTCTTTCAAAAAGATAATCCAGCAGAGCTTCGATGAGACAGAGGTTTTTCGGTCCCATGCCCCTTTGATTCCATTTCGACATGGCTTTTGGAAACAACTGGTCTTTCGCGTGGATGAACTCTGATGGATGACAATAGAACACGAGGTGCCTCGAATGCCGCCCGATCCAGTCAATCATTTTTCCGAGGATCGGCAACCCCAACACCCTGAGTGTCGCCATATTGATGGGAAACACACAGGCCGAGGGGGGAATTTCCGTGATGGAGCTTCCTCCGACCTCGCTTAGATCTGTTCCGGATGGGCGATAAGGTTCAGAAGGAGCCGAGAAATACTTGAGGTAATGGACACGGCCGAAACCAAAATCAAATCGCCTAGCCGGCACTGACGAGTCGTAGAGATAGCCTTCCTCTTCAAGGACGCGCAACGTGGTTTCACCGATCCAGAGGTTGGGCGCCCGGAAGATCAGGGGACGAACACCCGCCGCCTGCTCAACCGCCTCTGTCGCTTGACGGATCCACTGTCGCTGCTGCTCATATCCGGCGGTGCGAAAATCTTCGTCTTCCTCCAACCCGCCATGCGCCCATCCATGGGTCCCTAATTGGTGCCCCCGTCTGTGACATTCGCGAACCAATTCCGGATACGCCTTTGCAAAATGGCCTGCGAAGAATACCGTCGCCTTCATATCGTAGCGGTCGCAGCAAGCCAATAATGCCTCGAGCCCTTTCTGCGATCCGGGCACCCAGTCGCAATCAATCGTGAAGTAGAGCTGCTTTGCAGGACCCAATTCATGGCTCTTCCCATTGTGGAGGCTGGGATTTTGTCCGGCCAGTCGGGTCCGATTCATCAGCGACATCTCCCGTTCAAGACAAGGCTCTCGCCATGAGAGAGAATCAGTCTGTGGTGACAAATCCTTCAATCTCCACGAGAAGTTCTTTTCGGCACAGATCGCCTTGGAGGAAGATCAGGCGGCTTGAGAGAAGGAGGGGATCTTGAAGGGCTCGGCGCACGACTTCCAAATCTTTCGGGTTTCTGACGTACACTTTGAAGATTGATTGGGGCCTCGACTCAGCATCAGACCGAATCTGGAAGCATTCGGCACGGTCGATCAGCGCACGCAAATTTGTCACCGTTTCCCGCGCTTGCAGATCCACTTGGCCTTTATGCTGACTTTGGTGTCCGACGACGCTGGCCGTTCCTGAAATGAAGAGTTGCGTCGCGCCGTCCGATCGGCACAGCGTTGCACGTGCAAACGACGGACTCCGAGGACCGTAGGTCTTTGGATAGTGGTAGGCATCCACCTGTCGTGGATTGCCGAGATGGGTCGCGGGATGTGCACCGGCAAGGAAGTAAATCTGAAGTGCACCACTCCTTGTCCCGACCGCCGTGCCGGCTGGCAAAGAGGAGGGGAAGCCTGGTAAAGCCTCGGCTAAGGCTTCGTAGCGACCGAGGCAGAACCGACGGTAGCGTTCGAGTCCATGCTGCTCTTCGTTGATACGAGGGAAGTAGTTCCAGGTCCGCCAGAGATGTGGAAACCCCAATTCACACAGCTGGTGAAGAAGGTCGCGATAGGCAAGTTCGGTGGTATGATCCAACGCCGACTCCGGCTCTTCGTTCAGCGAGATCGAACCGAACAACAGGTCTTCGCCCATGGCAGCGGAAAAACTCCCGCACTGATAGAAACGAACAGGGTGATCGCTGCTCCATACTTCACATTGGCGAGGGCCATCCAATTGAGTGAGATCGAGATGCACGACGGGGCATGGAAAAGAATCAGGGACTGCGGAGCCGAAGGAGACGACAGCAAGGGGATACATCCCGGACGTGGCGAGCCACCGAGATACACCGGCCGGCTCGACGTAGGCCATCTTCACGTGCCCTGTTGGGTCGAGGACCCGCTGGGAGGCGGTCGGGATAGGTGAAACGTGGCGTTGTCGCATGCCCATTCGTCAGTCGTGTATCGGATGCTTAAGCTTTGACGGCGTAGTCGCTCACTTCGGTGACAATGGCGCGGGACCCTTGCTTGCGCCGCCGGGCCACGGCCCAGTTTTCTTTCCAATTCAACACGAAAACGGCGTAGTAGACAACCTTAAACAGGAAAAGCGGGAAGCGCGCTTTCGATTGTGAGAAGACATCGCCGGCCAACAACGAGAGGACCGCTCGTTCTATCTTTGGAGGCCTGCGGGTCGACACAAACAGCGCTTGGAATGCTGGCTGATTGAATCTGTGAATAAACCAGGAGAACGTGTCGATCCCATGTCGTACAACCCGTTCGAATTGCTTCTGGCGAGCAGGATAGTCTGAAGATCGGCGCAGATAGGCGTCGACCACGCCTGCGCCGATTGTCCCGCTGTTCAGCGCGAGATGCACTCCGCTGGAGAAAACCGGATCGATGAAGGCAAAGGCATCGCCGATCATGAGGTAGCCATCGCCGCACATGGTTTCCCGTCGATAGGAAAAATTCGCCGCCGCATAGGTGCTGGTCAGAGGTCTGGCCTTTTCCATCCGTTTCGCAATAGGGGGCGATTGACGCAGTGTGTCCATGAGGAACTGATCGAGCGGAACATTTCGTGATTTGATGTAATCCGGGTGGCAGACCACCCCGACACTCATCGTTCCATCCTTGAAGGGAATCAACCAGCACCAGCCGTCATTCAGCCAGCCGGCAGTAATATTCCCTTCGTCCATGCCTGAGAGCCTGACAACGCCCTCAAAGTGCGCAAATATGGCGGCGCTGCCGTGTTTTGTACTCCGGTGCTTGCCGCCCAATTGTCCGGACAAAAACGTATCCCGCCCGCTGGCATCCACTATGAACCGTGCTTCCCAGGTTCGAGCTTGCCCTTCTCGATCCTCCGTGTGGACCACCGACGTTTGCCCAGAGCGGAATTCGACGCGCTGCGCTCTCACTCCTTCGTGAAAGTGGACACCCTTTGCCACGGCATTGTTGGCCAGGATGGCATCGAACTCGGATCGTTTGACCTCGAAGGCATAGGGTTGGGATTCGTCGAAGGCTTTGGCGAAATAAAACATCTGCGACCGTCCGAAACGGTGAGAGACCATCTCTGCGCCGTACTTGGCAATCCCGATTTTTTCCACCTCCGACAACACGCCCAACCTTTTGAGCATCGGAATAGATTGTGGGAGCAAGGACTCGCCGATGTGAAAACGAGGGTGGGAATCTTTTTCGAGGACATGCACGTTCCAGCCCTGCTCCGCAAGCAACGCCGAAATAGTCGAGCCTGCCGGCCCGCCTCCTACGACCAGGACATCGCAGGTGGTCGGATCTGAGGTAGGCTTAGGAGACCGTGTGGCAGTCAAAGAGTGCACTCCTGGGAGTCATGATGAGTCGGCGCGGAGTATACCCAAGATCACGACATGTTGCTAGGTTCTCAGAAGGACCTCACACGGCAGGTAGGGCTGAACGACTAGGGAAGCACTGGATCAAGGCTCTCGGGTCCCTTCGGCTGCACACTTTGGAATTTGACGGCGATGCCTTTCACCGTGGTGCATGTAAAACTGTAGACATTGTAGATAGGAATAAAGCCATAGAGACTGCTCGTGACCGTGACATTGATAAGCGCATCGCCTCCTTTTGATCCGAGCGCTTCTTCCACCGCGGTCGAAAAGGCCGAATCACCGAAAGGAATGATAGCGAGAATGAAATGCCGGCAGGCACTCCCTTCGACAAAACCCAGTTCTTGGAAGCTGCGCCCGGACTTCAACAAAGCTCCCCCATCAACTGTTGGCCTTGTGACGATGCCCAAGTTACCAACCGAGGTGCAGGCTGATACCATTATGGCGACGAGAACCGGAATGAAAAAATGCCAAAGCCTCATGGCTTCCCCCTTCTGATGGGTGGGTACCGAAGTCCACACGAGGAGGGAAGATAAAGCAGTTCGCCGAACTTGGCAATGCAAAAGCATCGTCGCAACGGGAAATACATGTAATAATTAGTAGTGAAGCGTTTGAAGTGCTGCCATTTGCAGTTTCGCAGCGTCCGAGGCTATAAGTTGGTTGACATCCCTACTTATGAGCGTCCTTGACCAATTTTTCGTCTATCATCCGGATCCCTGGCAGGATAAAGACTGGCGCACGGTCAGCGGCCTTCCACTGGAGGATGTTTGGTTCCAAGCGGCCGATGGGGCGAAGCTCTTCGGTTGGTATGTGGAAGCGGCGGCGGATCGTCCCGTGATTCTCTGGTGTCACGGGAACGCTGGAAATGTTATCAACCGGCTCGACAATTTACGCTACCTCTACAAAATGAGGCTGTCCGTCTTCTTGTTCGACTATCGCGGCTACGGGAAGAGCCAAGGGATATGGCCCAGCGAGCAGGGACTATATAGGGACGCGATCGGGGCCTATGACTACTTGACGCGCGTTCGGATGATCAGGCCTGAACGCATCGTAATCTTCGGGCGATCGCTGGGAGCGGCAGTGGCGGCGGAGCTGGCTGTGCAGAAGCCGGCGGCCGGATTGATATTGGAATCGCCGTTCCCCTCTATTGAAGCCGTCGCCAGGTTCTACTACGGCGGCCTGCCGGTGCACTGGTTGATCGGTGCTGAGTTTCGGCTGATCGACCGATTGCCGCAATTATCGCTGCCAAAACTTATTATCCACGGCGATCAGGACGACATCATTCCGATCGAAATGGGCCGCCAGGTATTCGAGGCGGCAAGGCCTCCCAAATCGTTCTTTCTTGTTCCAGGCGCCGATCACAACAATACCTATCATGTTGGAGGGGCTGCCTACTTCCAGCGTGTAGCCGAATTCGCCTTCGCTGCCATCCGTTCCTGAGATTCAAGAAATAATTTGGCGGCAGCGATAACTTTTTGATACAGTGCGCGCGATGCAGTCACCTGTCTCACCCCTAAGGCCGGTCTCGACTTTGGCAATCAACTACGGAATGCGGGAGTGAGAATCTCTCGGCCGCGAATGCTCCTCTCTGGCCTGAGCCTGAGCGCGCTGCTGGTGGGTTGCGCCGGGGCTCCGGCATCGCAAGGAGCTGGCGGTCATCCCCCGACGAGCCTGATCGAGCCCACGCCTTCGTCTCCGATCCAGGTCGCGGATTCAAGAGAGGTCTCGCTTACAGACCTTCCGACCGTCGTCGCGCAAGCTCCGGCATCGGGCGAAACCTCCGATGAACCGTTTGACCCGTTCGCGAAAACCGATGAAGGCGGCGGCGATGAGTACGATCCCTGGGAACCACTGAACACAAAAATATTCGAATTCAATCGCCAGATGGATCGGTTCGTGCTGAAGCCGGTCGCGCAGGGCTACGATTTTATCATGCCCGATTTTGTTCAGGTCGGCATCAGCAACATATTCTACAATCTGCGATTTCCACAAAGGTTTTTAAACAATGTCTTTCAAGGGAAAGTCAAAGGCGCCAGTATTGAAGTTGGACGGTTTCTGATTAACAGTACCGTCGGGTACGGGGGATTCTTGGATCTGGCGAAAGAAGTTGATCTCGTCACGCCCGAAGAAGATTTTGGACAGACGTTGGGCTTCTATGGAGTGAAGGCCGGCCCCTATCTGGTGCTGCCGTTCCTTCCGCCATTTACCGTTCGAGATTTCACTGGATACGTGACCGATATCTTTCTCAATCCCATCAACTGGCTGGTCGCGCCCATTATTGAAGTCGAGGGCATACCCTCCCTCATCGCTCACAAGAATCGCAATACGACGACCATTTTGCAGATTGGGACCCGCGTGGGGGAGATTGTGAACGAACGCTCGCGTAACCTGGAAAAATTCCAGGGCGTCGAAGAAGCGACGCTCGATCTCTATACCGCCGTCCGCAATGCCTATCTGCAAGCGCGGGCCAGAATGATCAGGGATTAAACGTGATCGATCGCTCACTCCTCAGCAATGACGTGTAATTCCCTGCCGACTTTCTCAAACGCGGCAACCGCTCGTTCGAGCTGCTCGCGCGTATGGGCAGCCGACATCTGCACACGGATTCTCGCCTGCCCTTCCGGCACGACGGGGTAACTAAACCCGACTACATACACACCTTCCTTCAACAACCGATCGGCCATGGAGGTGGCCAACGAGGCCTCGCCCAACATCACGGGAATGATCGGGTGGTCGCCGGCGATGAGACGGAATCCCAGCGTGGTCAGTCGCTCGCGAAAGAAGGTGGCATTCTGTCGCAGCGTGGCTCGCAACCCATCGCCTTGTTCTACAAGTGCCAACGCCTGCAATGCCCCAGCCGCAACGGTCGGAGGCAGCGCGTTTGAGAAGAGATAGGGACGTGAACGCTGGCGAAGCAGTTCAATTATCTCTGCCCGCCCCGTGGTGAATCCTCCTGTCGCCCCGCCGAGTGTCTTGCCCAATGTGCTGGTGACCATCTCAACGTGGTTGGCAACGCCAAAATGATCGGGTGTTCCCCGACCGTTCTGTCCGAGGACACCGGTCGCATGACTGTCATCCACCATGACTCCGGCATCATATCGTTCCGCGAGTTCCACGATGCGATCCAGCTTAGCCAGATCCCCGTCCATCGAGAACACCCCGTCCGTGGCAATCACACGGAGGCGGCACTCGCGCGCCCTATTGAGTTGGGCCTCCAACTCTCTCATGTCCGAGTGGGCATAGCGCAATCGCTTGGCCTTGCAGAGCCTGATCCCATCAATCACGCTCGCATGGTTGAGCGCGTCGCTGATGACGGCGTCGCGTTCGTCTAACAGCACCTCGAAGAGTCCTCCGTTGGCATCGAAGCAGGAACTATACAGAATGGTGTCATCGGTACCCATAAATGTGCTGATCGCCCGTTCAAGTTGTTTGTGAAGGTCTTGTGTTCCGCAGATGAATCGCACGGATGCCATTCCGTAGCCATGGACCTTCAATCCTTCCATGGCCGCCGATATGATCTGAGAGTGATTGGCCAAGCCCAGGTAATTGTTGGCACAGAGGTTCAGGACGTGGCCCTGCGCGACGCGGATTTCGGAACCTTGGGGACTCAGCAACTGCCGCTCGGATTTATAGAGACCTTTTGTGCGGATATCGGCCAGCTGTTGGTCAACAATGTGTTTGAGAGAGGCGTATGCCATGAAGCCTACCCAATAGGTTTAAGGCTGAGAGAGTGAGGTGAAAAAAGCCGGGACCGTGTTCGCAGCTTCAACCTTGGCCTGAGCCTGCCTCAAGGGAACAAGACGACTTTTCCGCATTGGCCCGACTTGATCAGGTCGAATCCCTTGGCAAAGTCGCTCATGGGAAATGTATGGGTCACGATCGGCTTGATGTTGAGTCCAGCCTTAAAGAGACCGGCCAGCCTATACCAGGTACTGAACAGCCGTCGGCCGGTAATCCCGTGGACTCGGATGCCCTTGAAGATGATTTCGTTCGCGAGATCGCAGGTGATCGGGCCGGTCGGGATGCCAAAGAGCGTCACACGCCCGCCGTTCTTGACGGCGTTGAACGCTTGATGCAACGCGGCAGGATTACCGGACATTTCCAGCGAAGCATCGACCCCTTCCCCGGCAGTGATGTCCTGGATGGCGGCTGCGACCTTCTCCGGCGTTTCGCTCTTCGCATTTAACACATGATCGACGCCGACCTGCTTGGCGAGGCCTAAGCGGTATTCGCTGATGTCGGACGCGATGATCGTCGCGGCTCCGGACGTACGAGCGACGGCGGCGGCGAACAGGCCTGTCGGCCCGCAACCGGTAATCAGGACCGTGTGGCCGGTCAGGTCGTCGACCAATGCCGCATCGACGGCATTTCCGAGCGGTTCTTGAACCGATGCAAATTCCGGAGGAATAGTCACGGAGGTCTGCCAGAGCACGTTTTCCGGCAGGACGACATATTCCGCAAACGATCCGTCACGATCGACGCCGAGAATACGATAGTTACGGCAGACGTGCGCCTGACCGGTACGGCACTGGAAGCAGATTCCGCACGTAATGTGCGATTCCGCGGCGACATAATCGCCGACCTTCACCAGCGAGACGGCGGAGCCGATTTCGACGACTTCACCGCACATTTCATGCCCGATAATCCGCGGCGGATGAATACGGCTATGGGCCCAGGAGTCCCAGTTATAAATATGGGCGTCGGTGCCGCAGAGCGAGGTCGCTTTCACGCGGATCACGGCATCGTGCGGCCCCGGAGTGGGATCCGGACACGTCATGGCCGTCAATCCCGGTTGTTCGGAAGTCTTGATCAGCGCGCGCATGTCACCATTGTATATCAGTCGAACCAACTTGCCTAACGGCTGGGGAAAATACGGTTGCGCAACAGTCGGCGGCCTAGGTAGGATGCCGTTATGAAGGCTCTGCTCCACCACAGTGTGATGGTCATGGCAGGAGCGCTCGCTATCACGCTGCCGTTCTGGACCCTCGCGCAGCCCGTCTCTTCCGCTCCATCCGCAAACGGTCAGGTCTCTCGCTGGGCTCGCTTTGAACTCAATGAACAGGATTCAGCCGGAGATCTGCAAACCGGCAAACCCCTCACGCTGGCCATTACCTTGGGCGGAGTGGCCCAGGGACCCCTTCCCATTGTGGCGCAGTGCGAATCGATTCTCTTCGAACCACAGACGGTGACGCTCGAACCAGACGCCGAATCGTCGACGCTCAAAGCCGAAGTCACGCTCGAACCGATGCCGACGAGCCGCACTTCGGTGCATCAGAAGGCTGCGCGCATCCAAGTAACATTCGCCCGCTTCAGACAGGACAAATTCGAGCGCTTCATGAAGCGGATCGTCTACGTGACGTTGGATCGACAGGAATCCTCCAGCGATACCAACGAACCACCCATAGTGCGTCCTGAAGAACCGTCCCCCAGCGATCTCATCGTGGATGAAGCGCAACCGGATGTGGCGCCGGTTTCGGGTGGCCAATTGGCCGAAGAGGACCTCATGCCGCTTGCCGATCCAGGGCGAGGGAAAGCGTATTGGCAGCAAGTGAGCCTCCTGGTCAGCCGCAGTTGGGCGAAGCAAGTGCGCGGTGTCCGGCGTGGCCCCACCAGTGAAACCGTACGAGTCCGTTTCAAACTGTATCCGAACGGGCGCGCGCAGTTGATCCAAATCGAGAAGGGGTCCGGTGCGCGGGAGATCGACGAAGCCGGCATCTATGCGGTGGTGAACGCGCAGCCGTTTCCTCCTCTACCGGATGACGTAAGCGATGAAGTTGTTGACGTGCATGTCCGCATGAGAACCGGTATGCGGCCGAAAACTCGCGACATACAGGTCATCGGCAATTCATCGGATGGCAAGCCGGATGCACCGCCGGTTCCCAAAAAATAGTACAAGAACGCAGCGCTCTCGCCTTCCTCCGATGAAGGGATGGGGTCATGTCGAAACAGATTGTGAGCGGGAGTATCCCCCTGGCATGTGTTGCGTTGCTATGGTGGTGGGCGCCTGTCGTTCATGCCGAACTGGCTCGGTGGGACGTCGATCCGGAGCATTCGATGATCGAATTTCGCGTCGTGCACATGGTGGTGTCGAAAACAACCGGACATTTCACCGATTACCAAGGCTATATCGACATGGATGCGGAATCCGGCACAGTGAAGGCCATCGAGGCCACGATCAAAACAGCGTCCGTGAACACGAATCATGAGAAGCGCGACGCCCATTTGCGGAATCCGGACTTTTTTGACGTGGAGAAATATCCGACGATGGCGTACAAAATGAAGAGCTATAAGAAAACGGCGGAGGGGTACCAAGCCGTGGGAGAATTGACGTTACATGGAGTGACCAAGGACATCATGCTGACGGGGAACTTCAACGGAGTGGCCAAAGACCCCTGGGGCAACATGCGAGCCGGTTTTAACGCGGAAGGGAAGTTGAATCGCAAGGACTTCGGCATGGTGTGGAGCAAAGCGTTGGATAGCGGCGGGCTCGTCGTGGGGGACGAGGTCTATATCAAGATCGACGTCGAATGTATCAAGGCCAAGCCGTAGGATACAGCTCGTGATCACCGGTACATAAGACTATTGACCGCTCCTGTCGTTGAAATCGACCCTGCCACTTTCTCTCATTCGCTCTGATAACAAGGAATCATCCAGCATGAAAGCCATGGTTCTTTCGAGGACGGGGCCTGTGGACGCCGGTCCCCTGCAAATTCTGGATGTACCGATCCCTCAGCCGGGTCCTGGACAGGTGTTGGTCAAACTGAAAGTCTGCGGCATCTGCAGAACCGATCTGCATGTTATTGAAGGTGAGCTCGAACGACCCAAACTCCCGCTCATTCCCGGTCATCAAGCGGTAGGGGTGATCAGCCGTGTCGGCTCCGGTGTGACGGAGCGGACCGTGGGAGAGCGGGTTGGGATCGCGTGGTTACAGGGCACGTGCGGGCAATGCGACTTCTGCCGGAGCGGCAGAGAGAATTTATGTGTGGCCGCTCGCTTCACCGGCTATCAAGTTGACGGAGGCTATGCGGAGTACGCGGTGGCGCCGGCGCGGTTCGCCTATCCGATCCCAGCGGTCTTTGCCGATGAAGAGGCAGCACCACTGCTCTGCGCAGGGATCATCGGATACCGTGCGTTGCGGCTGAGCGGTATTCGGCCTGGCCAACGCCTTGGCCTGTACGGATTCGGCGCCTCAGCCCACATCGCGATTCAGATCGCACGGCATTGGGGCTGCGAAGTCTATGTCTGTTCGCTCAAGCCGCAACATCAGGCGCTCGCCCGTGACATGGGTGCCACGTGGGTGGGCGGAGCCTCGGATTCTCCCCCCGTGCCCTTACACGGGTCGATCATCTTCGCGCCCGCCGGCGAACTGGTCCCTCCAGCACTGCGTGCCCTGGAGCGAGGCGGCACACTGGCTCTGGCAGGCATTCATATGAGCCCGATTCCTCCACTCGATTACGATCGTGAGGTCTTCGGCGAGCGGGTGATTCGCAGTGTCACCGCCAATACGAAACAAGATGGGATCGACCTTCTGCGCGAAGCAGCGACGATTCCGATCAAACCGCGCACGCAGCGGTTCCCGTTGGAGCAAGCGAATCATGCCTTGCAGACGCTGAAGATGGGTGCGATCAATGGCGCAGGGGTGCTGGCGATCGGATAGTCAACCATGTGGCGAGAGTTTCCGTCCTGCCCGCCAGCCAAATTTGGCGTTGTGTTAAAATGTGACGATGCGTCGATGTATGTTGATCATATGTGGGCTCGCGGTCTGGATGGCATTGAACAGTTCCGCGCTGGCGCTGGAATTTACGGCGGACCAGATCACCAAGATCGACGGGAAGACCCACAAGGCCTTTATCTACTATCGTGATCAGATGTGGCGCATCGAACATCACTCGATGGGGCCGGTCAACGTCAGCATCGTGCGCAAGGATAAGCAGGTTGTCTGGATGCTCTTGTCGCGGATGAAGCATTTCAAGACGGTTCCGTACGATGCAGAACAGGATCTCCGGGTCACGGAAGTGCTGGAAGGCGAAGTGTCGCGACAGGAGATCGGCACTGAAATCCGTGAGGGCCACCCGACGATGTTGTACGAGGTGACGACAAAACAGGGCGAACGGGTGGAACAGTACTACCAGTGGGTCGCGACTGACATTCATTTTCCCATGAAGCTGGCCAAAAAAGACGGCAGTTGGATCGTCGAATATCAACACGTGAAACTTCGGGCCGTTTCGGACTATCTGTTTAATCTGCCGGTGAACTTTCAACCGCTTGAAGAATTTGATAAGAAGCCAAGCGTGCAACCGAAAGAGCAGGGGATGTAACACAGGAGGGTGAATCGTGCGAAGGGCGGCATTGTAAGCATATCGTCGTCGCAGGGTTGATGGGCATGAGTGGTTTGACGTCTGCATTGGATGTGGCCGATGTGACCAGAGAGTGGACCCCCGAAGGGAAAAAACTTGCGGCTGAGCGTGTCAAACTACCGGCCCACGATGAAATGGTTCGCATCCCGGCAGGCACGTTCATTATGGGGAGCGACAAGAAAGTCGATCGTAACTCCTACCAGCCTGAGTTTCCCCAGCGGAAAGTGTACCTTGATGCCTATGAAATCGATAAATTTGAAGCCACAACCGTGCAGTTCTTGAAGTTCGTACTCGCCACCAACCGAGATCCCCTCATCGACTGGCAATACGACGGCGGAAATTTCCAGGAAACGATGGTCAACCATCCGGTCATGCACGTCTCCTGGTACGACGCGGATGCCTATTGCAAATGGGCCGGCAAGCGGTTGCCGACTTCGGCGGAGTGGGAGAAGGCGGCGCGAGGCGAGGACGGAAGAATTTATCCCTGGGGAAATCAGCCGGCGGGATTGAGCCGTGCCAACTTCGGCCGCACGGGATTGTCCGGACCGGTGCGCGACCGGCCGGAGCGACTGTTGCTCTATCCGCCCATCATCTCTGTCGACAAGTACGAAAACGCCGTCAGCCCGTATGGCGTGTTTCAAATGGCCGGCAACGTTGCAGAATGGACGGCTGACTGGTACGACCCGCATTATTACAAGACGGCACCGGACCGGAATCCGAAGGGACCTGAGACCGGAACCCAGAAGGCATTCCGTGGCGGCGGATGGATTGATAGTACGCCCTCCGTGCGGCCTGCTCAGCGGAACGGGACTGAACCCAACACGAAAATGAATTGGCTTGGATTTCGTTGTGCGCGGGACGTGAAAGACACAGGAGAAGCCTCGGAAGCGAAGCCGGCGCAAACGAGTTCGCAGTAGGCTAGTCGGACAGACCCTATTCAATTCTCCGGATGTGTAAGCGACTTTGCTTGCCGGAGAGCGTGGACCTGTTCGCTGAGCTCTTTGACGAGGATGCCCATCTTGCCATGGGATGGTTCGAAGTCGACGGCCAGGTCGTAGTGCTTGAGACGGTCGCTGGCCGTGGGACCGATAGAGGCTACGACGAGTTTCTTGCATGACTCTCTGAACAATTCCGTTTTGCCTTCCTCTTCGACCAACTGCATGACGTGATCGATCTGCGCAGCGTTGGTGATGAGCATGGCGTCGATCTGGCCGTCAAGGATCTCTCCGATTGCATGTTTTAAGGGGCCGGTATCTTCCGGCAACGCCCAGCGATAAATGGGTACGGAAAACACCTCTGCGCCTCGCTTTGTTAGATCCTGACTCATATCTGGATTCGATATCCCATATTCCTGAATAGCGATCTTCAAGCCTTGCACGGGGCGGTAGTAATCGAGTGTGGCGATCACATCCTGCCAAGTGTTGGGTTCCGGCACCGTGATATTCGCCTCTACGCCGATCGCCTTCAGTGCCGCCAGCGGTTTGGGACCACGCGTGACGAGGATCGTTTTTTTCAGCGCTTCGATCACCTCCGCCAGCGGATAGCGGGTTTGGAGAACCTCGAAGAGGGCCTTGGTGCCCACGCCGGTCATCAAAATCAGAATGTCGACTTGATGCAGAATCAGTTTCACGCCGAAGCGAAACACCGCGCCGTTGTCTTGAAGAGGGATCGGAATCTCGCGAATAGCGGGCACGACCAGGGGGACGCCAGCATTGCGTTCAATCAGTCGGGCCATCTCGGTCGCCATCCGGCTTTCGAACGACAGCACCCGCAATCCATGGAAATCGGTCGGCAGGGGCGGCGGCGGGGGTTCTTGGGGAACGGGCTCAGGCATAGGTTCAACTGTTACCGGAGCTGCCGGCTTATCCGGCTCGCCGCAGATCGAGAGAAGCGCGACGATGTCTGCCGCCTCTTCCAGCAGCGCCTGAATGGGCTGATCCTGGTCGGTGCCGGCCGCAGCGAGCAGTTCAAGCCAGAACACACAATCGTCGGCGTCTCCAGAAGCGAGGTTGCGGTTGCGGTGGAAATCGTCTTCCGACCAGGCTCGCGCGAGGGCGCGGCAGTTCGCCGCCAGCGCGGTCGCGGCTTTCACGAGCGGCGTTTGAATGGCCGAGGTTTCTGGGGTTTTGGGGAGCGGGCCGAACAGCTTCAGTATGCCGATGGCAAACTGTTTGGTCTTGGTCCTGAGCTGATCTGTCTGGTCCGATCCGTTCATGACACGGTTGTACCATGACGAGCGTACGGTGCTCAGCGCAAACGATTATTTCGCATCGCGGGCGCAACGGAATCCGGTTGATTCATTCCGGACCGCTGGGTCGCTGTCTACGCGTGTGAAGATGCGAACCGTCGGGGTTTCATTTTGCCAGCCCGATCCGCGCAGTACTCGCTCGGTGCCGGTCTCCGGGCCCTTGGGATTCTTGTTGGGACTCTTCTCGTAGTACTTGGGGTCGTACCAATCGTTGACCCATTCCCAGACGTTGCCCGCCATATCGTAGACCCCGTACGGGCTCTTGCCCTGCTTCGTAACTTCCCACCGGCATCAAGGTCTTTTCGCCGATCCATTTTTGATTGTAGTTGAGATGCTTGGCCGTCGGTTCGACGTTGCCCCAAGGAAAGCGCCAATCGTTATTTCCCTTGGCGGCTTTCTCCCATTCCGCTTCCGTCGGGAGACGTTTTCCGGCCCACTGTGCAGTAGGCATTGGCGTCCGCCCAATCTACGTTCACGACAGGACGGTCGGTGAGCGATTCCGCGATCGCATCGCCTTGCCAGAGGTTCCTGGTAGGATTCTTCGGGTTCTGGGGGACACGGTGGCCGGTCGCCTTGACGAATTCTTTATAGCGGCCGTTCGTCACTTCATACTTGTCGATGTAATAGTCGTCGAGATGGACCTCATGCCGAGGATATTCATCACGCCCGCCGTCGCGGTCACCAGGCGGGACACCCATAGGAAAGGAGCCGGATGGAATCAAGATCATCGGGGCTCCGTCTTTTCCCGAAAGGGGTGAATCTGCCGCCGACAGACCCAAGGGACTGAAGAGGACAAGGCCGATGACGGCGAGCGACAATACAGGCATCTGCATGAGCGACTCCTTTATTCGAACGAATAAGCGGCAATCGTAGCACAACGACGAGTCGACCCGCAGCCGGGTCCCATACGGCGAAATTCAAATTGACGGCGATCCAAAGGCCCACCTACTATACGGCCAGGAGGGGATAAATGGCTCGTACGCTCCATCGCGGGCTCCGACATGTGGCATTGCGGGTGACGAATCTGGCGCGCTCGCGGGCGTTTTATGAGCAACTCCTCGGCATGAAGGTGGTGTGGGAGCCGGATGCTGACAATGTCTATTTCAGTTCCGGGACGGATAATCTTGCGTTGCATCAGATCTCTCAAGGGGAGCTCGCCGCCTATCGGCCTCCGACCGGTCAACTGTTGGATCATATCGGCGTGATCCTCGAAAACCCGCAGGCAGTCGATCAGATGCATCATGAGATTGCACCCAAAATCGAATCGTTAGGAGGCAGGATCGCCAAAGAACCGAAGCAGCATCGAGATGGCAGCTATTCGTTTTATTTCTCCGATCCCGATGGCAACGTTATCCAAGCGCTCTACGAACCGACGATCAGTAAGCTCTCATGAAGATCTGGGACAGCCTTCCCAAGCATCACTATCTCAGCCTCGCTCCCTGGTGCTGGGTGCAATTGGAGAGCGCCGAAGCGCCCGGCCCCTTTCCCTTTGTCGCCGGCGTCGCTCCGGAAGTCGTGGCCAGCCTCCAAGAGGCTCACCAGCTGCTCGCGAGTTCGATCGATACGGCGATCAGCGACGTGTTTTCAAAGCGGGCTTCGCTCGACGATCCTGACCGCCGCCGGCGCCTGGAAGATGCCTATGCGGAGCTGGTGAATTCCCGTCCCTACTTACGCCGGCATATTCAATGCGGCCGCAAGCCGGACGGCAGCTTCCAATGGGAATTTCCGAGCGATCCGACCAAATCCTCAACCGTCATGAACGGCGGCCTGCGCATCTTTCATTCCGTCAAGCGGCAGGCCATTCCGATCGGCTTCGATCAGCGGCCGCTCGGGCCGATCGTCGGAAAGCTCCTCGGCATGTTGGATGGCACCCATCAAACGGAGGAGATCAAAACGGTTGTGATCTCCTCGCCGCGCGAGGCGCAACCGCTGCTGACGCGGCTTATGGAATCGCTGCATCAGTATGAATGTTTGCGCAGTTCGTCGCAGGCTTCGACGCGCCAGCGCTGGTTCGACGTCATGCAGGACCGCGACACCGTCCACCTCGGCCATGCGGCCTTGTTATACCGGCAACAGGACAACGTCTTCCTGTTCGATCCCTGGCTCTTGCCCTGGTTTGCTGAATCCTCCGTGCCGTCGTTATGGGGATCGCTCCTTCCGAAACCTACAGCGGTCTTCCTCACGCATGACCATGACGACCATGTCGATCCGCGCACGCTGCTGCACCTGCCTAAGGAAACGCCGATCATCGTGCCCAGCCGACGCAACCGGAAGAAACTGTATTACGATTATCTCTCGCTGCTTCGAGAGCTCGGATTCGGCCGTGTGGTCGAGTTGGCTCATGGGGAGACCTGGCCCTTCGAAGGAGGCACAGTGGTCTCGGTGCCTTTCTACGGGGAAGATCCCTGTGACTTGGAGATGCCGCGTAACTGCTATCTGATCAGCGATCGTGGGTATAACGTCCTGGTTCACGCCGACAGTGGGCCGACGAACGATGGACGATCGGCGTTGAAGGACGATGTCATCAAGCGGTTGGTCGATAAGTATGGTCCGATCCCGTTGCTGTTCGCCTCGCAACAGCAGTTGCTCGAAGTTCGCAGCCATGCTGCGCATGCTGCACTGTCTCATCCTGGGAAATGGTTGGATGTCGGCGAAAACGGCTATCTGACCAACGCCTATCTGGCCGAGCTCTGTGCGACGGCGCAAGCCAAATTGTTCGTCTCATACGCCACCGGAGGTGCCGATTGGTATCCCGATCATCTCTCGTTCATGTTCAGCCGGCGCAATCCCGCTCGAACGGCGTTACTTACCGCCCACTGGGAGCCGCCGGAAAGACTGAAAGCCCTTCTTGCACCTCATGGCTGCGGGTATCATTACGCTCAGGCGCTCGAACTTTACCGGGAAACAGGTGACGGACGGATCGAGGTACGATCGAGTAGTGAGGCCCTCGCGCCCCTGAACCTCTATCGAGCGGCGCATGGCGAGCCTCCATTTATGAAGCAGGGCGGCCGGGACTAACCACGAATCTGTTCATGAGGAAGACATGACCGCAACGAACTCCCTTACACTTGTTACCGGTGTGGCCGGCTTCATCGGGTTTCACGTGAGCCAGCGTTTGATCGCTCGCGGCGATCAGGTCATCGGCCTCGACAACGTCAACAACTACTACGATGTGCGACTCAAAGAAGCACGTCTCGCTCAGCTCACTCCCTTGAACGGTTTCCAGTTCGTGAAATTGGATTTGGCGAACCGCCAGGGCATGAAGGAGTTGTTCGCAGAATATCCCATCCGCCGCGTCGTGCATCTTGCCGCCCAGGCCGGGGTGCGCTACTCGCTCGTCAATCCGCACGCCTATACCGACAGTAACATTGAAGGCTTCATGAACATACTTGAGGGCTGCCGCCAGGCGAAGGTCGAGCACCTGGTCTATGCCTCGTCAAGTTCCGTCTATGGCGGCAATACGCAGATGCCATTTTCGATTCATGACAACGTGGATCACCCCGTTTCGCTCTATGCCGCGAGTAAGAAGGCCAACGAATTGATGGCCCATTGCTACGCACATCTCTACCGGATTCCCTGCACCGGCCTGCGATTTTTTACGGTGTACGGACCTTGGGGACGGCCTGATATGGCCTTGTTTATTTTTACAAAGGCGATCTTGGAAGGGCAGCCGATCGAGGTATTCAATCACGGCAAGATGCGCCGGGACTTTACGTACATCGACGACATCGTCGAGGGAGTCATTCGTACGTTGGATCGTCCCGCGACATCCAATCCCTCATGGTCGGGTGACAAGCCGGACCCCGGGACCAGTTCAGCGCCGGCTCGGATCTATAACATCGGCAATCATCAGCCGGTGGAACTGTTGCATTTCATCGAGGTGTTGGAGCAGGCACTCGGCAAGAAAGCGGAGAAAAAACTGATGCCGCTGCAGCCAGGCGATGTGCCGGCCACTTATGCCGATATCGAGGATCTCTCGCGCGATGTCGGATTCAAGCCCAGCACGCCGATTGAGATGGGGATCCCCCGTTTCGTCCAGTGGTATCGAGACTTCTACAAAAAATAAGAGGGCGCCGGGCCGCATGGCCGACGCCCTCGCTTTTGACTGATTCCGATGCCGCTTACTGGCAGCCGACCGGAACGAATCCCGTTCCGAAGATTCTCGACAACGCGTGGTACCGGGCGTTGTCATAGAATGAAAAGCTCGGCCCCCGCTGGTTTCGCCCCGTGAGGTCTCCACCGTAGGACGGGTCCGTTCCGTAGAAAAACCCGCCGCGCGTTTTTTGAGCCAGATTGATCCACTCGCCATAGAGAGAGCAAACTTCGGCTTGCACAGACCCGCCGGACCACGCGATGCTCGAGTGCCAATCCTGCGCCCATGCCGGAACCGTCTGTCCTCGCGTACCCATGGCGGCGGGAGAGCGATCCATAGAGTACGGCATGTCGTAGGATGGTGTTGCAGCGTAAGGCGACCGATACGTCGGCATGTTGTCCAGTGACGGCACGACTGACAATTCCCTTAGCGCCATCAACTTACAACCGGCCCGTTCCTTGTTCGTGTAGATAGACGAGCCGTCCGCCTGTGGACATTCCCACATTCGTGCGGGATCGAACTTCCCCGTCTCCGTATCCGCGAAGGCCGGGATTGCAGCCATGACCAGCGTTGCCGCGACCATCGAGAAGCATGTAAACGGCCGCATAAAGCACCTCCCCTGAAGCTGTGACAGTAATCGTCATACGCATCGTGAATCGCCTTTCTTATAGTACCTACCGATAGTGTTGATAAGCTATGCCAGCAGCGAGGAAACCGTCTATTCATCTTTGGAGGGGGGTCTTACTACCGAGGGCTTGGGTCTGTGGATCGGCTCTCATGGCCGATTCGAGTCAGCCTGCTGATTGCCGCCTCCAGGGTGATGCCCTGTAAGGTCTGAAAGGCAGCATCGGCTTCGCTCAGTTTATCAAGATGATAGGTCGTGGCCACTGCCAGGACATTCATCCCAGCGGCTTTCGCGGATTGAATCCCAGCAAGCGAATCTTCGATGACCAGACATTCAGGCGGTGTGATCGTTTCAGAGGGTGACCGACGGGCATTGAGGCGTTCGCAGGTCAGGCGATAGATCGCCGGATCCGGTTTTCCGACCGGGCAGTCCTCGGCTGTGACGATCACCTCGAAGTCGCGTTCGATCGGTGTCCCGGCCAATGCCGCATCGATCTGCGCTCGCCGGCCTCCCGAAGCAATGGCGAGTCGATACCGTGCTTTCGCTGCGTTCACAAATTCGACGACTCCCGGAAACAACTGTGGTTTGTGGTGGAGGGTATGCGCGCGAAAGAGCTCCGCTTTCCGCGCCGCGATGCGGGCCAGCTGAACTTCATCACAAGCCCCGTTGCGTTCGGTCAAAAGCATCCTCGTGCAGGTACGCTCGTCCATGCCGAGATAGGCCTCGTAATACTCCTCCGTGCACAGAAATAGGTTCTCCTCGGCCAGCGCCTGTTGAAAACACATGACGTGCGGCGTCTCGTCGTCCGCGATCACGCCGTTGAAATCGAAGATGATCGCCTGAATCATAGACAGGCCACTGTACCTAACCATTTCATGGGCGACAAGCAACTGGAACTTGTTCGTTTCGTCACACTGGAGTATTCTCCGCCTTACTGGATGCTGAAAAAGTGACTTTCTTACCAACCCAACCTCGGCGAGTCTTTTCCACCCGCCCGACCCACCGATTGCTTTGCAATCGATTTCCTGCGACGCCCCTTTCACCAAGCATCGTTCTCGCGTCGCTCCATGCCCCCACATACCGGGAAGTGTGCGTCCATGTTTCGCTGCCTGGAATGGCGCGTCGCATACCGAATTCTTGCAATGACTGATTACGGTGTTCTAGGAAATCTCCTCGTCATCTTTTCCGTATCGATTGCCGTTGTCTTTGTCTTCCATCAATTCCGGCTCCCGTCGATCGCTGGGTTCCTGGTGGCCGGCGCACTGATCGGTCCGCACGGATTGAATCTCATCGCGGACATCGCCATGGTTCAAATCTTGGCCGAGATCGGCGTCGTGCTCCTCCTTTTCACGATCGGCATCGAATTCTCGTTGGTCCAGCTGGCCTCCTTGCGCCGGCTCTTGTTCGTGGCGGCGCCGATCCAAGTTGGAGGCGTGTTGCTTGTTACATGGCTGGGCGCGATGCTGGTCGGGCTGACGTGGCAACAAGGGATTTTCTGGGGATTCTTATTCTCTCTCAGCAGCACGGCGATCGTTTTGAAGGCATTGGCCAATAAAGGTGACAGCGATTCGATTCACGGGCGTACGACGATTGGAATTTTGATTTTTCAGGATCTCGCGGTCGTGCCCATGATGCTGCTGACACCGATCCTGGCCAGCCGAGGAGAGGGATCGGGTCTGTCGATTCTCTATACGTTGGCCGAGTCAATCCTGGTGGTGGGGTTGGTCATTGCCGCTGCCTGGTATGCCGTTCCCAGATTGCTCGAGCACATCGTCCGTAGCAGAAGCCGCGAATTGTTCCTGCTGACAATCATCGTGCTCTGTCTCGGCATTGCCTGGTTGACCTCCTTAGGAGGCCTGTCGCTGGCGCTGGGGGCGTTCATCGCCGGGCTGGTCATTTCCGAGTCTGAATATAGCCATCAGGCGATGGCTGAGGTGCTGCCGTTTCGTGACAGTTTCAACAGCCTCTTTTTCGTCTCGATCGGGATTCTGTTGGACTGGCGTGTGTTGCTCGACCATCCCGTGCTGGTCACTGGCCTGCTGTTGGCCATCCTTTTCGTCAAATTCATCACCGGTGTAGGCGCGTCGCTGATGGTCGAGATTCCTCCGCGTTCCGCGATCATGGTCGGAGTGGCGTTGGCTCAAGTGGGAGAATTTAGTTTCTTGCTGGCCCAAGAGGGGCAAGAGAGCGGCTTGTTACGCGGCGATCCCTATCAAGTGTTTCTTGCGGTCTCGGTGTTATCGATGATCGTCACGCCGTTTTTGATGCAATGGTCTCCATCAATGGCCCGACGCGTCGAAGCGGTGCAGCGGCTTCGGCATTGGCTTCCGACCAGGACGGAAGCGCACGTGCTCAGGACGGAAGGAACGAACATCCGGCTCAAGGACCATGTCATCATCGTCGGCTATGGACTCAACGGCAGGAATCTGGCCCGGGTGCTGAGCGAGACCGAAATTCCTCATCTCGCGTTGGACCTCGACGGCGACACGGTCCGGCGTGAATCGCGCCACGGCATACCGATCTATTATGGCGATGCCACGAATCCCAACGTACTGCGGCACGTCAAGATCGAAGATGCCAAGGTGCTGGTCGTCGCGATCTCCGATCCTTTCATTACACGGCGTACGGTGCAGTTGGCCAAAGGGCTCAATCCGAAGATCCGCGTCGTCGTGCGGACCCGGTATTTGCGTGAACTGCAAGAACTGCACGATCTTGGTGCGGATGACGTCGTGCCGGAGGAGTTCGAAACCTCGATCGAAATTTTCACGCTGGTCCTGCGGAACTACAATTTGCCCCAGGAGTTCATCACGGGAAAAGCTGAACAGATCAGGCGGGAAGGCTATGCGCTGTTACGGCGGAGCGAGTTACCCGAACTCGCACATCATCTGCGCGCCGGGACCTTGACCGACGCGGAAGTCGAGACCTGCCGCCTCGACGACGATTCCCCCGCCGTCGGGAAGACCTTGGCCGATCTCTCGATTCGTCCTCACACGGGAGCCTCGATCATTGCGTGGACGCGCAATGGGGTCACGGAGTCGAACCCCTCTCTCAAAACAAAACTGAATGGTGGCGACATCGTAGTGCTGCTCGGCTCTCGCGCGCAGATTCGCCGTGCGATGAGCTTGTTGCTATCGGGCGCCTAGCAAGGCCTTCACACAGCCGCGGCTAGGTTTTCCATCGAAGCGTGACTCGGCCTTTGAGGGGATGGTCGAGCGGCTGTCCGCTTTGCACCGAAGCCAGATGGGCGGTTTTCAGTTTGTAGTACCACTTGATTGGTGTGTCTGCGTCGTCGATCAACATCAGCGCCGGCTTGTAGCGCAGTCCGATCGCCTGGCGTTCGAACGCCAGCTTATCCTGGTCCAGAAAGCTTTTGGCGAAAACGCGAAAGAGCGTTTTCGAGAAAGGGAGCCAGGCGAGTGCGTTCCACGCGGCGCAGAAGTCGACCCGGCATTGTTGTTCGGCGATCGGGGTGACCATCGTTCTCATCGACACGAACATGCTGCCGCATTGGACGAATTCAAATCGCTGGTTCGGCAGCACAAAGTCGATCGTCGTCGTGAGCGGTCCGCCGTAAAACATGTTCAGGATCTTATACGGCCCGCTGTTCTTGGAAGGGGCATGGGGTACCATGCGGAAGCCGCTTGGAGTCGGTTCAAATGTCTTGGTTTTTTCGTGCATGCTGGCCGGTGTCCGCCACCAGGAGCTTTGATGGACGAAGGGACCGTGTGCCGGGTCCAACAAGCCGACAATGCCGTCGTCGATGGTACAGTCCAAGAGGGTCGAAATCTGAATCATCCGGTAGGGAGAGGAAGGCAGCGGGAGCGGAGGGATGTCTGGAATCGCCTGATGAGGCTGCTGCGGATCGGCAACAAATACCCACACATATCCGTCTCTTTCGCGGCAGGGGTAGGTCGTTACGCCAATCTTCTCCGGTTGGATCGGAGAGCCCTCGACCAGCGAGGGAATGCCTTGGCATCGGCCTTTGTGGTCGAATCGCCAGCCGTGGTAGGCGCACTCGACGCAATCGTCGCGCATCTGTCCAAACGACAGCGGCATACCGCGATGGGGGCAAATATCCCGCATGGCGGCGACGTCCCCGGTCGAGGTCTTACACACCAGGATTGGTAGTCCCAGCATGACCGTGCCTTTGAGGCTGCCGGGGCGGAGATCCGCGCTCGGACAAACTGGGTACCAAAACCCAAGCAGCGGCGCGTTCTTGGATGGCTTAATGTCGGTAATCAGATCCGAGTTCATCTGCAAAGCTGGATTGGCCGTTTCATTTGGATCGGACTATATCTGCCGCATGGAACAGGGTCAAGGCTGTTGTGTTGACAGGAAAAAGATGCGGGGACTATAGTCAAAAACTTGCTGAAACAGCTGAATTTTGAAGTGTTGCACACATAGAAAGGACATTATGACGACGACCACACAAATGGATCCGGCGGTGGCGTTGGCCGATCTGCAGGCCTCAAAACCGGATAAGGTGACCATCGTCTTGTTGAGCGGGGATCTGGACCGAGCCATGGCGGCGTTCATTATTGCCACCGGTGCGGCAGCGATGGGGATGCAAGTCACGATGTTCTTCACCTTTTGGGGGTTGAACACAATCCGGCGGAAAGGCGCGACCAGTTCGGCCAAGGATTGGCTTCGCCGCATGTTCGGTGTGTTGAACAAGGGAGGTGCCGAAAGTTTGCCGCTCTCACGATTCCATTTCGGCGGGCTGGGGACCAAGATGATGCAGAAGGTCATGAAGCAGAACCGGATGCCGGGAGTGCCGGAACTGATGCAGACCGCCATGGACCTCGGGGTGCGCTTCATCGCCTGCACGACCACGATGGGCATGATGGGAATTAGTAAAGAGACATTGATCGAAGGTATCGATCAATTCGCCGGCGTGACGACGTATCTGGCGGAAGCCAGACAAGGCAGTGTGAATTTGTTTATTTAGGACCGAGGAGTCGTTCATGATACAAGCCGATGTGAAACTCGATACGCTGGGATATTTCTGTCCGATGCCGATCATCATGACGTCCAAAAAGATCAAAGAATTGACGTTGGGTCAGGTGCTCGAAGTGGTCTCGGATGACGAAGGCATCAAGAAAGATATGCCTGCCTGGTGCGAAACCACCGGTCACCAGATGGTAGGGCTGGAAGAAGAGCAGGCCAAGTCGGGACCGATCTACAAAGCGTTCGTCAAGAAGACCAAGTAGCACTGCACCGCGAACGAAGGCGGACACAACAGGGAAGCCGGAGGGATGACGATACAGACCTCCGGCTTTTGTATTTTGGAGCAATAGCGGTCGTATGGATCGTATCGTTGAATGTGTGCCCAACTTCAGCGAAGGCCGGAATCAGGCAACCGTACAGGCGCTGATCGATGCGGTCGCCTCGGTGGCAGGCGTGCGGCTGTTGGACTACACCATGGACTATGATCACCATCGCTCCGTGTTGACCCTCGTCGGGGAACCGGAACCCATGCTGGAAGCGGTCTTCCGCACGATTCGCGTCGCGACGGATCTCATCGATTTGCAGAAGCACCGCGGCGTGCATCCCCGCGTGGGAGCCACCGATGTGGTGCCGTTCGTCCCGATTCGAGGCACGACGATGCAGGACTGTGTGCAATTGGCTAAGCGTCTCGGACAGCGGGTCGGGCAGGAACTCGATATTCCCGTGTTCTTGTATGAGCGTGCGGCGTTGCATCCCGACCACGCCCCGCTCGAGTCGGTCCGCCGAGGCGGGTTGGAGGGGTTGGCGTTCCGCATGGAGTCCGATCCAGACTGGACGCCCGATTTCGGTCCTTCGCATTTGCACAAGAGCGCCGGCGCGGTTGTCATTGGGGCACGGCCGCCGCTGATTGCATTTAACGTGAACCTCCTTTCGACAAATCTGGAACTTGCCCAATCTATTGCCAAGACTATTCGTCAGTCGAACGGAGGTGTATCGCATCTCAAGGCCATCGGGGTGGAGCTGGCGAGTCGTGGGCTGGTTCAAGTGGCCATGAATCTCACCGACTACGAAGTGACCCCGCTTCACGTCGCCTTTGAGGCCGTCCAGGCCCAAGCCGCTTTGCATGGAGTGGCGATTGCCGGAAGCGAAATTGTCGGGCTGGTCCCGCAGGCAGCTTTAGTGAAGCCAGCGATAGATGTGCTGAGGCTGGATCATTTCGATCCCACACAAATTCTTGAAACGAACATAGAAGCGGCGCTTTCCCCGGCAGGAGCGCATCAGCCCAAGGACGGTCGGGAGCGATCAGACGATCTACGACGGCTTGCCTTGTCACAATTCATCGAGGCGGTCGCTGCGGCGACACCGATTCCGGCCGGGGGTGCGGTGGCTGCACTGGCCGGAGCGTTGGCCTCGGCGTTGGGAATCATGGGATCCAGGATCAGTCGGCAGCCTGTCACCGAGCATCGACTGGAGGAAATTACTTGGCGGTTGAGTGATCTGCTGCAAGCTGATGGCGAAGCCTACCGTACGTTCGTGGAGGCGGCCATGTTGCCAAAAACCGATTCCAACCGACCGATGGCGCTTTCATCCGCCCTCCATGTCGCCACAGAAATCCCGCTCGAAATGGCTGAGCGATCGGCGGAGGCAGGGGCGCTCCTGCATGCCTGTTCAAGCGGCGCAAAACGGCGGGTTCAATCCGATCTCAAGGTCGGACTCATCATGGCGATCGCGGCAGGGGAGGCCGGCCTCCATACGGTCAAGGAGAACCTGAAAATTCAGCCAAATCACCGACTTAAGCGCGCCCTGCGAGCACGAGTTCAGCAAGTATCTGAAAACCTTGAGGAACTGAAAGCCCTATGCTACACTCCGCCCCCGAGTCGATCGGGTGCAGGAGAACATTCAGCGCAGGCATTGCCTGGGAAAGTGCGGAAGCAAGACGAATGGAAATCAAGGTCTTCAATAACAACGTTGAAAAAGCGCTCAAAGTTGCGAAGAAAAAGCTCGCAGGGGAAGGGCTCTTCCGGGAACTGAAGCGGCGACGGTATTATGAGAAGCCGAGCGTCCGGAAGAAAGCCAAGCAGCGAGAAGCGCAGCGTCGTCGTCAGAAATGGTTGTCGAAGCGTAAGCCGGAGTAGGGAGTCTTCCTCGGGCCTGTTTGTTCGAGTCGCCATCCTCCACAGCCAGTTCCGTCGGTCTCTTCCATGCGCCAGGTTCAGATCCATGCGGCGATCAGGATCGTCAAGCGTGAGATCCGTCAGTGGCAGGAGCCGGTCGTCGGTGTCGTGGCCCGCTTGTCGGCACGCGATCCCTTCCGTATCCTGATCTCATGCCTGTTGAGTTTGCGAACCAAAGACAAAACAACCAGTGAAGCCAGCACGCGACTGTTCGCCCTGGCGCATACCCCAGGCGGACTGCTCAAACTTCCTCTTGAAAAGATTGAGCGAGCGATCTATCCCGTGGGCTTCTATCGCACGAAAGCGAAATCCATCCATGCCATTTGCCGCCGATTGCTGGATGTCTATGGTGGGACGGTTCCGGATTCGATCGACGAGCTGCTCACATTGTCAGGAGTGGGGCGGAAGACGGCCAACCTGGTGGTGACGGTGGGCTACAAAAAGCCTGGCATCTGTGTGGACATTCACGTCCACCGCATCAGTAACCGCTGGGGGTATATCAAGACCAAGACTCCGGAGGAGACTGAAAAGGCGCTGCGCAAAAAACTTCCGAAACCCTATTGGATCACGTTCAACGACCTGCTCGTGCCATACGGACAGAATATTTGCCAACCGGTTTCGCCATTTTGCAGCCGCTGTAAACTGTTTGAGTATTGCGATAGGGTTGGAGTCACGAGGTCAAGGTAGGGCTGAGCCATGTGGGCACCTAAATGAAGAGCTTCGTTTCTGCATCTGCCGTGAGGACAAGAATCGCCGGTAATCCCATCACTTCATCGACCTTCTTCGCGACGACCTCTCCATCGACGCCCATGTATTCCAGCCCCGCGCTGCAGGCGATGATCCGAATATTACCAACCAGCTTCGCCTCCTCGAGCATCTCCGAGATCTTCGGGACGTTCTTGGCTTTCAAGAGTCTAGTCACTTCCTCGGCTGAACCGGCATACTCCGGGGGAAAGTCGATCTCATCGAATTTCCCCTCCGCGAGTTTCTTAATCGTCCAAAATAGCAAAATCACGATCACATCTTTCCCCATCGCGGCGGCGGTCAAGCCCAGCGTCGCGACTTGGTGAAGCTTGTCGTACGTAGCGTTGTGGGCGAAGAGGACGAACTTGGGTTTGGGCTGGGCCATGCTATTTTTTGGGGACTCGCGCCTTCACGCTGTTGATGTAATCATTGATCACTGCGTCGACCTCAATCGGGGCCAACGGCCGGTCGTGGGTTTCGCTTTCGTCGACGAGATACTGATCGCGGTCTTTTTCCTGGCGGACGATGACCGTATTCTCTGGCGTGACCTCCACCAACATAAACCACTCGCGTACCCCTTGCGTGATGACGACTTCCTTGCCCAACCCCTTCTTGCTGATCTCGATCTGTAGGTCGTCAGCGGCGGCCAGAGAAGGACCCTGGACCAGAGATACCGCAGAAAGAAAAAGGAGTAGCGGCAAGATCCGAGACAGGGTGGCAGACATAGGCGGATTATAGCTTCCAGGAGAAGCGCAGTAAACCAGCGTTCGCGCCACCTCGTTGTCTTGCGTGCCCGCAACAGGGTGTTGAAAAAGACACTCCTCTCACCCGCCCATCCCCGGCGCACCGAGATGCGCCTTTCACCAAGCCTTGTTCTCGCATCGCTCAAAACCTCAACGTCCCAACTACATACGCTTCGGCTTTTCGCTCGCTGCGGCCTTGCCGGACGATCTTTTTGAACACCCTGTGGAAAATTCCAATCCGGGTCCGCGATATTCAGTCGCTCAATAGTGCAGTGGGAATAGTTTTTCGACAGCCTACTAGGTCGCATGTTAGGATGCCGAGCCCATGGACTGGCTGCTGTCGACCGTTCAACAGTACGTTTCCACCGAGATGTTAATTTGGCTGACGGCGCTGTCGATGGTCTTTTTTGTCGGTACACTCATCGCGATTCCATTCATCCTGGTCCGGCTGCCCGCAGACTATTTTGATGTCCGTGTCCCGCGACCGTGGATGGAGGATCATCATCCAGTCCTGCGGCTCCTCGGCCATATTGTGAAAAATGCCGTCGGCGCAATTTTCCTCTTCGCCGGTTTCTTGATGCTGTTTTTGCCAGGCCAGGGCGTCCTGACCATGCTCATCGGCATCTCCATGCTTGATTTTCCCGGCAAGCGGAAGGTCGAGGCCAAGCTGATCGGGCAGCCGACGGTGTTGAGCGTGATCAATGGCATGCGTCAGAAGTTCAACAAACCGCCTCTCCTCCTTGCGCCCGACTTGTAGCTGCTATGCCGTCATCAACAGCCTCCAGTCTACCGACCTTGTACCTGATCGATGGGAGCGCCTACATCTATCGCGCCTTTTTTGCTCTCCCTCCGCTGAACAACTCCAAGGGCCTTCAGACCAACGCGGTCTACGGGTTTACCACCACGTTGATGAAGATTATCCGGGAGCACCAGCCTCATGGTCTCGCCGTTGCCTTCGACGAGAAGGGTCCCACGCTCCGCCATGAAGAATACAAGGCGTACAAGGCGCAGCGTCCGCCGATGCCGGAAGGCATGAGTGTGCAGATTCCCTACATTCATCGCGTTGTCGAAGCGCTGAACATTCCCGCCCTCAGACAGGCGGGCTATGAGGCGGATGATCTGATCGGGACCTTGGCGTGTCAGGCGGAGCGGGCCGGCTTCGAGGTCGTCATCGTTACGGGCGACAAGGACATGTTCCAACTTCTCGCCCCGCACATCCGCATCTACGATCCGGTTAAAAACAAGTGGTTCGGGGAGGCCGAATGCCGCGAGCGGTACGGGGTCGAGCCAGCGCGCGTCGTGGAAGTGATGGGCCTGATGGGGGACAGCACCGACAATATTCCGGGGGTGAAAGGCATCGGCGAGAAAACGGCTATCAAACTCATCGCGCAGTTCGGCACCATTGAGGAGTTGTTGAGGCGGGTTGAGGAAGTCACACCGGTGCGGATCAAGGCCTTGTTGACGGAACAGGCGGACAATGCACGCCTCAGCAAGAAACTCGCCACCATCGATACGCACAGCCCGTTGGAGTTTCACCCCGAGTTGTATCAAGTCAAACCACCACACCAGGATCAGTTAACCGATCTCCTGCGAGAGCTCGAATTCACCACCCTCCTGAAAAGCTTTCAGCCATCACCGAAGCCTGAAAGCAAGGCGCAGAACACGACGATCATCGAAGACGAAGCCGCCGCGCAGCGCTTTGTCAGCGGCTTGACTGAAGGCAGTCCTCTCGGAGTCCAATGCCTACTGTCCGGCGCACCAGGCATGGAAACGGACATGCTCGGCCTGGCTGTTTCAACAGATGGGAAAACCGCTTTCATTCCGCTCGATGTCCGCACCTTTATGCGACCCATCACGATGCTCCTGCACGATACGAACAGACTTAAAGTTGTGCACGATCTGAAAGCGACGTTGCTGGCCTTCCATCGCATCGGATTGACTCTCGCCGGTCCCTATATGGACACGATGATTGCGGACTACCTGCTGAATCCCAACCGACGGGACCATCAACTTGAGACCGTTGCGCTGGAAATGTTGGGCGAACGACTCGGGACCGGCAATCAGGCGAAAGCCGAAGCGCAATCGCTGTTCGAAGTGGATCCCGGCTCACGGAGCGAAGCGGCGGAGGCTGCAGCTGCATTAGGCCGGCTCGGGCCGGTGCTGACCGAACGCCTGTCTCAGCAGGGCAGCACGAAGCTCTTTACCGATGTCGAAATGCCGCTCGTGCCGGTGCTGGCCGAGATCGAGCGGAACGGATTCTTGCTGGATGTCGACGGGCTGCATGCGCTGAGTAAGGAACTGGAACGAGAGCTTGATCGCATCACGGAGAGGATCGCCGGATTGGCGGGCGGCGAATTCAACATCAATTCACCGAAACAACTCGCGACGGTGCTCTTCGAGAAGCTTGGACTCAAGCCGGTCCGAAAGACGAAGACGGGCTATTCCACGGATGAAGACACGCTCACTCAACTGGCTGCTCAACACGAGTTGCCGTCGGAGATCCTGAATTGCCGGAGTCTCAGCAAACTCAAGTCGACCTATGTCGATGCGCTGCCCCAATTGATCAGGCCTGAGACCAAGCGCCTGCACACTTCGCTCAATCAAACCGTGGCGGCGACCGGACGGCTCTCCTCCACAGAGCCGAACCTCCAAAACATCCCGGTCAAAGGCGACTATGGCTTGCGCATTCGCGAAGCCTTCATCGCGCCGAAGGGACACGAACTGCTCTGTGCCGACTACAGTCAGATCGAGCCGCGCATCCTCGCGCACCTCTCGCAAGATCCTCGGCTCCTCTCCGTCTTTGCCAAGGGCGAGGACATTCACATGGCGACGGCAATGGAGATTTTCAGCCTGCCGTCGAGCCAGATCACGAAAGACATGCGGCGTGCCGCCAAGACCGTCGTCTTCGGGATCGTCTATGGCATCAGCCCGTTCGGCCTGTCGCAAAATATCGGTGTCCCGCAGGCCGAGGCCAAGAAGTATATCGAGACATTTTTTGAACGGTTCCCGGCGGTTCGGGCGCTCATGGAGCGGAACATCGCGGAAGGGAAAGAAAAAGGGTATACCACGACCATACTGGGCCGCCGCCGGCCAATTCCTGAATTGCAGAGCAGCGATCCAGTGCAACGCGGATTCGGCGAACGCATGGCGGTGAACAGCCCCATTCAGGGCTCAGCAGCAGACCTGATCAAAGTCGCCATGATCAATGTCCACAAGACACTGCACGAAGAACTGCCGCATACGAAGATGATTCTCCAAGTGCATGACGAATTGATCTTCGAGGTGCCGGAAAAGGAATTGGATGACGCGAAGCAGCTCGTGAAGCAGGAGATGGAAGGGGTGGGCACGCAGCTGGGCCTCTCGGTGCCGCTGAAAGTCGATTTCGGTGTCGGCAAAAACTGGCGAGTAGCGCATCCTTAGGATGGACCAAAAGGTCCCCGCTATGTTCTCCTCGAGGGCCCAGCCTGTGCCGACTTGTTGGATGACCTTTTTGAGCATCCCGAAAAGACGAACAGAGGTATCAATCTCGAAGGACGAAATGCTTAAAGACAAAAGGAGGGGGGCGATGAATCAAGGACGCGTGATGCTGATGTCACTGGGAATCAGTCTGTTGGTGTCGGCAGTGATGCTGATCATCGGGCAGCCGGTTGCCCTCAAGGCCCAGGAGCCCAAGCGGTTCGAGTATAGGATCGTCGAAGTGCTGCCAGATACTCATAACATGCAAACGACCTTGAACGAGTTTGGAATGAATGGCTGGGAGTTGGTATCCGTTTCGATGGGGAACATGACTGAACCAAGGCTGATCTTTAAGAAATAGAATGGCTGACGACGGCAATGCGGTGATCCTGGGAAAGGTATGAGTGACGACCCGACAACATGACGGAAATGTTCAGGACTCGATTCCGGTGACTGAAGTAACGCGGCGTGGGTTCATGATGTCAACGCTGGCGATGGGTTTTGCTCTGGCTGTGCGCCCCGTCTGGGCCGAAACGATCGTCACGGATGCGTCAGGTTTGACGGCTGGTGAAGTCATGATTCCAGCCGGCGACGGCGGCATTCCAGCCTATCGTGCCATGCCGTCACAAGGACGTTTGTTTCCGGTTGCGCTGGTCGTCCAGGAAATCTTCGGCGTCCACGAACACATTAAAGACGTGTGTCGCCGACTCGCCAAGCTGGGCTATATGGCTGTCGCGCCAGAGCTCTATGCGCGGCAGGGCAATGTCTCCAAGTTGTCCGACATCGAGGAGATCCGCAAAGTCGTGTCGAAAGTGCCGGATGCGCAGGTCATGGCCGATCTCGATGCAGCCGTGGCATGGGTCAAGGCTTCAGCGCAAGGAAATGTCGAGAAGCTCGGTATCACTGGATTTTGCTGGGGTGGGCGTATTGTCTGGCTGTATGCCGAGCACAGTGCCCAACTTAGGGCCGGCGTTGCCTGGTATGGACGACTCGTCGGCAAGGCGAGCGAACTTCAACCCAAGCACCCGATAGACATTGCAGCGAGATTGAAAGCTCCGGTGCTCGGTCTTTATGGCGGAAACGATCAAGGCATCCCGCTTGAGACAGTGGAGCAAATGCGGACGGAACTGAAGGCGGCTAATAGTTCGTCTAGTATTATCGTGTATCCAGATGCTCCTCACGCCTTCTATGCCGACTATCGAGCGAGCTACCGCAAGGAGCCGGCGGAGGATGGATGGCGTCGGCTTCAGGCTTGGTTCAAGAAGCATGACGTGACATAGCGATCCCCGTCCCTGCTTCACAATCAATGACCCCTCCTTTGACTTCAGCCTAACCGATAGTCCCTCAACGGATGAATAGTGCACGTCGCCTACACATGCGGTCATTGATCCGCATTCCTTCCTAGATCCCTGCGGCTCAACAACCGCAGGGAGAAAAAAAGTACCTGACTCATACAAGGCGAAACGTCGTAAATCTCATATTTTTACGCACTCTTGAGGTTGAGATTGATGCCTATCAAGACGATGCTGGGCGGTATATCTCTTGCTCGTTCTTCAAGCCGACATCGGCTTATGAATTGTTCTCTCTCTGTAAGAGAACAGAACCGGAGGAAAGTCCGTGCAGCCCAAGAAACTTCTTTCAATATGTTCTTTGAGCGTTGCGTTGTTCTTTTCACACAGCGAGGCGATGGCCATCACGATTTCGATTGATCCACTCAAGACCTATCTGTTCACCAATAATGATCCTTGGTCGGGAAATGGCTCTGTTGCCGGATCCACACCGATTGTGCTTAGTGACATAGGCATCAGCGGAGGGGATACCATACAGCTCGAGATGCTGGGCGATTGGTATGATGGTCACGCGGGTTACGGCGGTGATGTCTCGTCCATGGACGTTGTGAGTGAGATGATCGGCGTCTTCAGTAACAGCGATGCGCTGCTGTCACCTAATGTCTTCAGCCGGGTTCCTGGGGCGCTGGATGGTGGAACTGACATCGTGACCTGGAACACGTTGTTTGGTGGTATGACGACAGATATTCCAGAAGACTTTGGCATCAAGAACACGTTTCTCCAAGTTCCCTTTGGCGCCAGCCATCTCTTTGTCGCCGCTCATGATATTTACTATAGTGATAACTCTGATCCTGACGGAGATTTTGCCGTTCGAATCACTCGGATAGCCTCTGTTCCGGAACCATCGACACTCCTGCTCCTCGGCCCAGTGTTCATCACGCTCGGCCTCCTTTCACGAACAAGAGCCTATTTAAATAGGCGCGATTAATCCTGATGGGGTATTCGACGAAACGTTTAACCGGCGGTTTCTTGATTACTTTCCGTTCAAACCTGTGCCTCTCGTTGGTCCATTCCTTCAGCTAATCCATGTCCAGTTCAGGTTGGCGCGGGGTTAGCGTGGCACCCCTCTTGCGGTACCTCCTTCGATTTTCATTCTTATCAACCGATTGAACGATAAGAAAGGGACACTGTCATGATCCATGCTGTGGAACTCGATAAGCAGACGGCGTTGTTTGTGCGGCAATTGGAAGAGCAACGGCGGATCGAAAAGAATCTCATGGTGGAACGGGTGCGGGGGACCAAGGAAGGCCTGGATTCGATTTTCCATGATATCAAGGAACGGGTGGATGCGTTGGAGCGGATGACGGGCTCGGTGAGCACGAGCTACATCGCGCCGATCGGCTGGAGCCAGTTGATCTTTACCGGCGCAGACAGTGTGTCTTCACCTAATACGATCGGCTTCGGCGATCGGGACGACACGCTCTGCAAGCACGATCAAATCCGCTATCTCGAAGACACGAACTATCTGCGGTTGAGCGCCAATCCCCACTATGTCGAGCATGTGCTCCCCAATAAATCGGCCCATGCACGGGCGGCCGCGAATCCGTCCACCTGGGACAATCTCGGCTATGTGCATGTCGGCTATTCAACCTTACTCGCGCTTCCCGCGTCACTGGAGCCGACGACCGTCTCGATCATGTCGCGGCTGAACACGTTGTTCAATTGGGTTGAAGTCAACGCCGTGGCGGACGATTGGTATGCTCATGTGGCAGCAACGGCGCGGCTCTGGGTCACCTATGACGGCGAGTTTCGACAAACGCCGCCCGCGCAGTTTGTGAATCTGATGGCGATGCCGAAGCAGGTGAAGACCCATCAGAACATCGAGTCGCTCGCTCCCAGCGCCGCGCTGGCGCTGCAAGTCTATGTGTCAGCCGGCAGCGGGACGACGCTCAGCATCTATGAGGCGATTGAATTGGTCGCGACGACGCCGAATGGCCACGCTTATATCGACGGCGTGTTTTCATGGGAACCTCTGGCGGTGCAATTGCGCGAAGGGTAACAGATGAGATGGAATCGGCTCCCCTCCAGAGAAGAGGGGAGCCGCGACATCTGCAATTACTCTAGCAGTCGGATGACCTGTTGTCCTGCAGAAAACGTTGAGTCTGCCACCTTGATCCCGTTCATGGAGACGCGAATGTCGATTGCCACGCCACCGTTGGCGCCTAACACTGCCCCGTTCATCCTCTCGAGGAATTCTAACTTCTGATTTTTATTCATTCGCGCCCATCCCTTATTATCAACTTCCACAGTTAATTGGTTATTGTCCACGTTTTCCGCGGCGAGCATCGGATCGGTAAAGCCCTGTCCTTGGAGATGACGGGCGGCGGCTGTCACCGCCCTGCTGCGCTCGCTCGCGTCCTTTGCCGCACGGGCCGTGGCCCCTTCAGCGAGTGTCTGACCAACCATGAGTATAAGCCCGATCGCTACGGTTGCCTTGAGCCAGCCATGACGCACAATTGAAACGTCACTCATTCGATGACCTCCGTGTTGATGGATGATTCCCAATGTGAAATGTGAGTATGTCGTTCTGACGCTCGGCACAGGAACTCCGCACAATGTGGCAAGACCGGAGACATTTATCCCTACGGCATATCATGTCTCCATGACGAACATCCTCCTTTCGTGGTGGTATTTCGAAATGCCGCCGGAATGAGCAATCTTTGGGCCGAGGGTTTGAGGCTGGTCCGCTCGACCTGAAAGTTCTCATCAAACAAAATCAATGTCTTCCGCCAGACGGGATAAGAGCTATTCGTGTCAATAATTCAGACACTCCCAAAAACGGCAGTGGAAGCCAGAAAATGTTCGCGATGCTTCAGCGCGCGGTCAAAGCAAGTGAGTTGTCAGGCGTGCCGAAGAAGGGGCATGATTAACACAGTCGCTTACGAAGAATGATAGAAGCGATCGACAATCTGAGAGGTGTTGAACAACAACGCATCACGGCGGGTGTAGGCCGCGTGGCCATAATAGTGGTCGCGCGGGTTCGTGGACCCGGTCGAATCTTTATAGTCGACCAATAAACAATGGCCTTCGCCAGGGAAGCGCACTGCCCGCCTCGCACACTCCAGCCAGCGTTCGAATCCATCGAACGGCTCAACCATTTCCCAGATGGCTTTGTTGGCCGCTTTGGCCTGTTCGGTTGTCGGCATGCTGTCGCTGCCTGCGACGGCCAATTCCTGCACATAGTCTCCTCCCCAAGCGATCGGCATCTCCATCGTGATCTGCGGCAACTCCATCTTCGCCAGCCACGTCTTCCCATCCGTCCGGAGATTTCGGTGATTCACGATGTGTAACAGCTTTCCGATGCCTGAAGGGTCCCAGCCATAGCGCACGGCGGTGCCGAGGGTGACCACGTCCAAGGATGCTCCATTCAAGAGTGATGCTGTGGCCAGCAGTGGTTCGACTCGGGTGATTGCCGCAACAAGATCGGGCTGATCGCTTTCCTCGCCATAGGAGGTCAGTAGTTTGAGCAGCTTCGGCCTGCCGGTGATCTGGCTGGGGCAGAGTAAATTGGACGCGAGCGCAAGCACCAGACCAGCCTGTCCGTGCGCCTGCACGAGGATGCGATCTCCGTGAGAAAGCTCTTGGGATTCACATAAGGTCCGAAGGTCATTCAGCAAGCGAACCGCCGCTGTCGCGCGTCCGAGGTGATGATGTTCAGAAGACCAGACGGTTCGGACACAGACGATCGGCTTTGTGACGGACTTGTTCACCGCTTGTTGAAAGAGGCCAAGGGAGGCGTTGGTAATATTGCCTGCGTCGCCGATCTGTTCGTCGAGCAGCTTCGTCGTTGCCTCGTCGTTGCGGAGCGGCGGCCTCAACCCACCAGGCAAAAGCGGAATCCCATTGGTTTCTTGACGCATGGCCGCGAGCAGGGCATCCAACCCGGATACACCGCGTGAATAGCCGCGTTTGAGTCCGCCCACTTCATCCAAGCGCTGCATGCCGAATACATCGGTGCCATGGATGGCGCCATGTAGCAACACGATCGCCCGGACGCCGGCCTGAGAGAGCTGTGAGCCACATTGAGCCATCGCGTCACTCCAAGCAGGCGAGTCGGGTGACGGGTCTGTCGTCAATTCGGCTGTGGCCAATCGGTCTCCAGGATTCTTCCGCGACAGCTCGTCGTGTTGGAAATTATTCTCAATCGGCATGGCGAGATTACATAACCGATATGCCAGCTAGACTGCAATGGAAGGAAGATTAGCGAATGACAGCAGATGTTGGTTCCGGATTGTCCGGAGCCGATTTCGGTTGGATTTGGCTCTTCGGCATGACAGCCGTGGCAGAACAGATCTTTTTCTCCTCGTCGATCCGGCGGTCGATAATCTTCACGCCCTGCAGATACTCTTGAACGATCTCCTCGCGAGTGACCTCGATATCCTGATCAGCGTCCCTGCCCGAGCGTTCGCGGATATGGTCGATCATGTGTTCCTTCACGAGAATGCGAATCTGTTTGGCCAGATCCGTTCGCGCTGACAGTTCCGACACGCGCTGGCAGACGATCGGGCCTTTCGCCATATCGCCCTGCCCCTTGCCGATCAAATAGTGATCTGACGAATAGCTGTTTCGGTCTTCAAGGATCTGGTGTGGTCCTGCGTCGGATGTCGTGAGACCCTTGTGGTCAGTATGCTTCAATTGTTCGAACGATTGTTCGGCATGAGTGCGGACCTCGCCTGTGTCTGCTGCAAAAGTTGGAATGGTCAACCATGCCACACAGTTACCAAGGGCCAGGACGATGGTCCAATGAGCGCGGTTCGTCAAAGCTTATCTCCCTCTCCCACCACCATGCCCTCCTCCTCCACTGCGTCCGCCTCCGCCGCCGGCTCCACGACCTCCGCCACCATAGTGTCCTCCACCGCCAGAACTACGAGGGGCGAGATGATAAGGCACACGCGGCACCTGGTGGGGAAGCGGTGGATGGATCTGATTGATAGTCGGCGGCAGTCGCCGTGCGACGGGCGGCTGTCCGGACGGTGGAACGGTGGCAGGCGGCTGCAAAAATTGCTGGAGTGACTGGGCGGATCGGGAGCCAAGGACAGTCTGTTGTCCTGCGTGGGGCATGCCGCCAGGCGGCGACAATAAGAAGGGATTCAATTGGCGGATATCGGTCAAGGTTCGTGAGCCTGTCGGCGCCGGTGTCCCTTGAGTGGCTCCAGCCGGTTGATTGCCCAAGTGCATGGGGGAGGTCGGGGTTGTATGTGAGATCTCATTCAACGTCAGGGGTACTTGTCGAACGCCAAGCTGGTGCGGAACCGATTGCGTCGTCGTTGGCGGAATCGGCGGTTGCGCAGGCAGCGGCGGTTGCTTCGCGACAATCGACTGTTGTGCCGCCTGCACGTACGGGCTGGCAGGATAGAGCCCATGCGCGGCGTTCAGCAACGCCTGGGTCTGTGCCACCCCCACCCAGGGATAGGGATACACCACGGGCGCAACGATGACCCAGTCCGTCCAAGCCTGCGCCACCATGGCGTTCGACTGGACCCGATTCAAGATATCTTGCCGCTGCAGGCTGGCTTGTTGGGCCTGCTCGGCCGTTGTGGCACCGGCCAGCGCTTGAGTCGCTGATTCCAGTTCTTTGTGTAAGTCGTCGATCTCGGTTTTCAACGCGACGAGTTGATGCCGCGCTTCTTCGTTTTCGCGGAGGGCGACGATGGCGTGGGCCACTTCTTCCGTATCGACCTGCGCCATCAAATCCACCGTCACCACGACGGTGTCTCCCTCGAGCGTCAGGTTAGTTTGCTGATCGAGTACGAGGACGAGTCCGGCGGTGTAAGTTCGGATTTCATCTTTCGTAATGTCGGTGCCCTCAACGACCGTCACGCTTTCCAGATACGTGGCCACTTGCTCCAGCGCATTGCGTTTGGCGGCTTCCGTGGCGAGACGCATGGCATCTTCCTTGGTGTCCCGGTCCCCCAATCGATATTCGCCTTGTGAACTCACCACACGCACCTCGGCGAAGGCGGGAAAGAACGAGTACGGCATCATGGAGATGAAGAGCAGTAATGAGAAGGGGAGGCGGCCGTAAACCGGGAACGTCCGTGGGGCCATCCGGTGATGAACGGGATCAGGCATCGTCGTCAACCTCTCGTTGCAGACTGACGCACCAGCCACCGGTCGAAGATACCTTAGCATAGCATCCGCAACCCCCTTTCGCCAGCCGCTTCCCGACGCTTCCCGATGGATGATGGTCAACTTGCCTTCCTGAAAATTCGCATGCTAAGGTACCGATTCCCTTGGCGGCTGAGTTGGTGAGAGGAGTCTCCATGACGACGGGATATTGGCGAGTTTCGACAATCACAGTTGGCATTTGCCTGATTGGGCTTGTCGGCTTGTCCGGGGCCTCGATGCAACCGTCTCCTCCTTCGGTCAAGAATGGTCCACCTGCCGCTCCTCCGACAGAGCATGTGATCCTCTTTGTTCTTGAAGGGTTCGGTCAAGATTCCCTCAAAGGCGGCACGATGCCGACGATGAGCAAGCTGATCAAGGATGGCTCGGTTACCTGGTCTGCCACAGGGGTCAAGCCTGCGTTGCGATTGCCGACGATGGCGTCGATCATTACCGGAATGCCGGTCGAAAAACATGGCATCACCTGGAACAGCTTTGAATTCAGCCGCGGCTATCCACGCGCGCCCGAGCGTGTTCGACTATCTGGATTTGAGCGGGGGCCGGGACAGCGCGATTTTCTTCATGGACGAGTCGCTCTACCAGCTGGCGAGACCGGAGCCCTATACGGACTATCAGATGTGCGGCCCGCTGAAGCCCGAATGCAGCCCGGACCGCATCGTGTCCTACATCCAGCAATATTTCAAGAAAGCGACGAGCGGCCATGGCTATGGGCATGCCATTCTCTCGCTGCCGCATTTCCTGGTCGTGCATCTTCCGGAGGCGGGTCGGGTCGGTGCGTCGCGAGGATGGACCTCCAAGGAGTATCGCGAGGCGCTGCGCACGGTGGATAAGGCGATAAATTCCGTGTTGGATATCTATAAAGAGCAGGGGCTGATCAATCGGACGACCGTGTTCGTGACGTCCCTCAGCGCCGAAGGGATCGATGCGGGTCGGGAACAGACAGGGAGCGCGACGCCGATGGTCCCCTGGATCGCTTCGGGTGTGGGCATCAAGCATGGGCACGCGATTCACCAGCCGGTTTCCATTTTCGATACCGGAGCGACGGTGATGCGGACGTTGGGGTTGCAGACCCATACCGAATGGGAGAGCCGCCCGGTCGAAGAAATTTTCCAGTCCGCGTTTGTGGCGGCCGCGCCCAATTCCAACGTACCCTAAGTGCGGTCATGGATAGCGACAACAAAATTGAGATGGGGCCATTGCTCATGGGCTGTGTCGGCGATGCTTTTCGGGTGTCTCGCGTCTTCCTGTAAAGTCGCGAAGCCGGGCCGCCGGCTGCCTACACCACAGGAGCATGCCATTACCGATCGATGCGACGCGTTCTGGATCCTCCGTCCTGGTGGCAAGTCCCTGGCGTGACCCCGTCGATCTATGACTCGGACCCGGATTCGTTGGATGCGTATAAGACGACCGAAAGCGGGCGCTCGCACTGAAGCCGGGCAAATACAAATTCATCAGTTTCACGTTCGATTTTCCCTTTTCGGTGAATCTCGAAGGGAAGCTGGAGTTTGCTCCAGTCGCTCGATCAATGTGTGGAGGGACGCGGGACCCAGACCTTAATCGTGCGCTGCAAGCGGACCTATCCCCACGGCGGACAACGGGATTACAAGTATCAATAAAGAGGAACGGTACCATGACGCAGGCTCTAGAGGATCTGTTGGAAGCACTCGAGGATGTCGACGATGCGACGCGCGAGGAGGCGGCGAAGGCCCTGGCCGAACTCGCCGATCCCAAGACCTTCGATGCGCTTGATCGGCGCCTGTGGAGACGAATACTGGTCCGTGCGGGCCCATGCGGGCTGCGCGGTGGCCAAGATCGGCGGGGCGAGGCGGTAGAAGCGCTGATCGGACTGTTCAACGATTCCATCATGGATGTGCGCAATCAGGCCGTCGAGGCCACGGCCACGATGGGAGCCGCAGTCGTTGATCGCCTGATCGCGGCGTTGAAGGATGAGCGGTGGCGGGTCCGGGAACATGCGGCAAAAACGTGCGGAGAAATTCGTGACAGGAAGGCCGTCGATGCCCTCATCGTCGTCTGTCGAGATCGGGACGGCGCGGTGAAGAGCGCTGCGGCAGAAGCGCTGGGCAAGATCGGCGACCCGAAAGCGGTTCCGGTCCTGATCAAGCTGTTCCGGGACCCCTCGAAGATTGTGCGCGAAACGGCCGGGACGGCGCTCATCTATATCGGCCAGCCTTCGGTCGATCCGCTGATCGAGTGTTTCAAAGACAAGGATTTTGTGGTGCGGTGCCACGCCGCCCGCGCGCTCGGCGGCATGACGACCGACTATCAAATCGGCAGAACCTGGGTGCGGGACGCCAAAGTCGTCGATGTGCTGATTGCCGCGCTGAAAGATCCGGATCGGGCCGTTCGCGAAGATGCGACGATCGCCCTCGGAATGATCGGCGATCCGCGCGCCATCGATGCCTTGATCGAAGCGATGAAGGACGGCGCGGTGAAGCGCCATGCGATCGCGTCGCTCGGCATGATCGGCGATCCGCGGGCCTTGCGCCCTGTGCTGGATGCGTTGAAGGGGAAGGGTATCCGGCAGGATGGCACGCCGACGCCGGGCTGTATCGTGAGCGAAGATGCGTTCATCAAGGAAGCGGCGGCCACGGCGCTCGGCCAGTTCCGCGATCCGCGCGTCATTCCCGATTTGATCATGCTGTTGAAGGACGGGGTCTTGCGTGAAAAGGCGAGCGCCGCCCTGGCCGCGATCGGCGATACGGCGATCGAGCCGTTGATCGCGTTTCTCTATGACCCGAAAGCATCGGAAGTTGTCGGCGGAAGGCGAGCGGGTGCTGTCCTATGCATCGGTTCGACTCAGCGCAAAAGATGCGCTGCGGCAACTGGTGATGGAGACACTCGAAAAACTGGGCTGGATCTTGCCACCGGAAGATATGCCGGTCAATTCCAGTTTGGTCGACAACGCACGGGTCGATAAGCCCTTAGGCGAAGCCGGACGGTTTGGTCCCGCGGGTGATCTCGCCAAGTAAGGCAGATCGCCGATCTCTTATCATGTCTGGCGGTTACTTCCGCACCGCAATCCCGTGCGTATCCGCCGTTTCTTTTCCATCCTTCATGTTCGTGATCGACGCCTGCCCCTTGTAGTGGCCGACCTTGCCGCCTGCATCGACATGGATCACGCCGACTCCGGGGATTGTCCCTTTGGCGTTGTTCACGCTCTTATCATTGCCGGTTAACGGCGTCGGACCCCGTAAGCCCACGAAGACGTATTGTCCGTCCGGGGAGATGTCCATCAGATCCGGCGCCGGGTCATTGTTTGCACTCGTGACGAGATCGACCGAGCTGACGCTTAGATTGCTGAGCGTATCGATGATTTCGATATTGTTGCCGGCACGATCAGCGCTCCAGACGTACCGGCCGACTGCCGCCATGCCATGCGAATCGGCAAACTGGCTGTCACGTTGCGAGAGGAGCTTTGCCGCGACGGATTTCGGCAGATTGGTCATGTCCAGCGCGTAGATATCATATGACAAGGGGGCAATCGGCCAACCGCCTCCGGAATTGATGTACATCGTGCCGCTTGCTTCAATCCCTCCGCAACCAGCCGGATGGACCTGATTATTGTCGAGCGTGGCGACGACCTTCATTGGCGTTGCCGTGACATCGGCCACGATCAGCCCTCCTCCACGAAGCGTGATGAACGCATAGGTGCTGGATGATTCTGTGATCGGGCAGATCGGTGCGTTGTCCGGCCGTTCTCCATTTTCCATGGCTCCCAAGTTCATCACGTCTTTCTCGGGATCGAAGCTGAACTTGTGAGCTGCATAATCAGTCCAGATCCGGATGAGCTTCTTCTCGGCAATGTTGGCGGCGAGCGCCATTTTCTCGTTCGGCGTCGGCCAGGCCGCGTGGACATTCTTGCCCATCGACAAGCAGGCGTCCGGTTTCTTCGTCGTTGCGTCCAGAAATAACACATGTCCGCTGAGGAACGAGATCAGGGCGTGGTCCTGCTTGGCATTGAAGAAGAGCATGTGCGGGCGGCGGACCGGTTTCTTGGTCGCTTCTTCGCAAAACTTGCCGAGGTCGCCCGAAAAATCCAGAGTCTGGGTCGGCTTGGCTGTTGAAGGATTCGCAGACAGTTGCGCACCGTCATAGATGTATAAGAACCCGCCACTTTCCTTGCCGGTGTCCGATTGATCGGTCAGCCAGACTTCATAGGCTGCGGCCGGTCTGGTCCCGCCTGCAAGCATGAGCACGAGCACGGGTAGACTCTCTAGCCACCATCGGGATATTGGTTTGGTTGGGAGTTTCATCTAGGGCCTCCTCTGGACAAATCGAGCAATGCTATAGACGGATGGGACGGTGATCGTAGCGACCAGAGAATAGGTAGTCAATCATACAGCTCCGACTGTCGACAGAGTGTAATGTCTTGGGGTCGCGAGTGGGCTCCCGTTCCGTTGACCCTGTGAAAATGGCTATGTTACCCTCATCAATTCTGAGGAAGGGCCCAATGGTTGATACCGTCGCCGAGCACATTGCCGCGTTGAAAGACGAGGATTGGGCCATTCGTGAAGAAGCGGCGGTGACTTTGGGTACCTTTCGAGACCCGCGGGCTGTGCTGCCCTTGGTTTCTCTCTTGCGGGATACCGATCGAGCGGTGCGGGAGGCGGCCATTGGTGCGTTGACGACCATCGGCGAGCCCTCTGTTCCGGTCCTTGGACTCTGTCTTTCTGATCCACAACCGGGGGTGCAGGAAGCCGCTTCTTCCGTTCTGGCATCGATTGCCGACGAGCGGGTCCTGGCTCCGTTGATCGCTGCGCTTGTGAATCGGGATTGGATTGTCCGCATGCATGCGGCGAAGGCGTTGGGAAGGATCAAAGATGCCAGTGCCATTGAGCCGTTGATTCCGTTGCTGCAAGACAAAGTGAAGGCGGTGCGTGAAGAAGCCACCATCGCGTTGGCAGCGATGGGTGATGAGGCGCTTCCCTTCCTTCTAGAGGCGCTGAAGCATTCCGAATGGCTCGTGCGGCTACACGCGGTCGAAGCCTTGGGAAAAATGCGCTCGCCCGCTGCGGTCGAGCCGCTGCTGTCGACGCTGTTTAATGATCACGACCAGGCTGTTCGAGAAGATGTGGTGCGTGCGCTGGGCCAGGTCGCGCGATGCCAGGGCGGTGGAATTTCTCGTAACCGTCATGAAGGAACCGGGACTACGCCCGCTCGCCGTTGAGGCCTTGGGACAGATCGGTGATCCACGCGCTGTGACGGTATTGATCGACGTGTTGGAAGGTGCCGGTCGACCCGAAATCTCGCGGCAGGTCGCAGGGTGCGGCGATACATGGGACGAAGAAATGGTGACGAAAGGCGCGGCGGTACGGGCTTTGGGGGCCATCGGCGATGATGCCGCGATCCCCTGGTTGCTGAAGGCATTGGACCATACGGTGACGCGTGCCGACGCCGCGGTGGCCTTGGCGAGATTCGGCTCAAAGGTGATCGCTCCATTACTGACAATTATGACGCAGACGTCCGATGAGAATGTACGTTTCCATGTGAAGGATACGCTGGCACAAGTTGGTTGGCGCGCCGGACGTATATAGCGCTCGAGATTCTATGTCGAAAGAAACGATCGAGACGCTCGTGACGGAACTGGTCCATGAAGAGGACTGGCGGCGCATGCGCGCCACGGCTGCCTGTCTGGCCGGAGGGCCCAGAGCGGTGCAGGCGTTGGTTGAGGTGCTGCGTTCAGGGAGTGCCGATCTGAAACGTGAAGCCGCGGCGATGCTGGCGCGGATCAAAGATCCTCATGCGGGCGTTGGATTGGTCGGCTTGCTCGAAGATGGAGATGAAGCGGTGAGGAAGTCTGCCGCGACGGCGTTGGAGCAGATGGCGGGCGTGCTCGATACCGACACCGCATCGGCTTTGGTGGCGTTGCTGCCCAGGACGGAAGAGGGAGAGAGGCGCCAGTTGGTCACTCATCTGGTCGGCGCCATCCCGACCGCGGTCATACCCCTCTGTGAAATGATGAAACACCCGGATCCGGAAGCCCAGGTGACTGCCGCGGCGATGCTGGATCACTTGCTGGATCCGCGGTCGATCGATGCCTGTATCGACGCGATGGCCCAGCCTGCTGTGCGTGACATGGTCGTGGGAACACTGAAGAAGCTTGGCGCGATACGGGAACGTATCGATGATTCGTTCAACGCGTTGCGCGAGGTGGAAGGAGCCAGCGAGCGGGAAGAAGCGCGGATGACCACGGTCATCCAGCTGCTCGGTATCGGCCGCCCGAGCGTAGAAATTTTGATCGAATACCTGGAGGACGATGATTGGCTCGTCCGGGAAGCGGCGGCGGATTTGCTTGGGAAGATTGCCGATGTACGCGCCGTCGAACCCTTGATGATACGTTTAGAACGGGACAAGGACACGGGCGTGAAGGAACTCGCGATCAAGGCACTCGGGCTGATCGGCGATGCCCGTCCCGCGCAGCTCTATCTCGAAGCCATTCCGATCCGGCCGCTGCGTGTCTATGCCATGGAGGCGCTTGGCCAAAATCAAGGATGTCGAAGTCCTGCGTCCCCATAAGGAATTGTTCGACAGACTGCGAACGGATCGCGATGGCTTGGTGGCCTACAACGCCGGGCTGATCGCCGATAAACTGGAGGCAATAGACAGTGCCCACGCAATGAGTCAGGAAGGACATGCCGATGAGTGATGAAGGACAGTCAGATCGGATCGAACAATTGATCGGCGCATTGCGGGACGACAATGAAGCGCTCCGCGACCATGCGATTGCCAGTCTCAGCCAATTGGGCGAAGAAGCGATCGGGCCGCTGATCGGATTGATGGCCGACGAAGATGTCTTGATTCGTGAAGCGGCGACGGTGGCTGTCGTCAGAATGGGACCCTCTGTCGTGGATCGATTGGTCGAGGCGATCGAGGACGATGAGTGGGCCATTCGCGAACAAGCCGCATCAGGCTTGGGTAAGCTGAAGGACCCTCGCGGCGTCGAGCCGCTGGTGAAGGCACTTAAAGATAAAGACGGGGCTGTGCGCACGGCTGCGGTCTGGGCGCTTGAGCGTATCGGCGATCCCCGGGCTGTGCCTGGCCTGGTCGAGGCGTTGACCGACGGCACGGTGCGGGAGGATGTGGCGCGCGTCTTGAAGAAGATCGGTGATACCCGGGCGGTGGACGCATTGATCGACGGGTTGCTGGGGAATAATTGGATGGTACGACGCCATGCGGCCGAGGCGTTGGGAAAGATCGGTGATGTGCGCGGCATCGAGCCACTGATCGAATCGCTGAGGGACGAAGATTGGCTGGTTCGCCGGAATGCGGCGGAATCGCTTGCGCGGCTCGGCGCCAAGCAGGCCATTGATCCGTTGCTCCCCTTGCTTGAAGATGAGAATACGATGGTGCAGGAGACGGTGGAAGGTGTGCTGGCGAGTCTAGGGTGGAAACAAGCGGCTCAGTAAGAAGAATGCTGCAAAAACCCTCCAGCGTCGTTCTCGCATCGCTTAGAGGCTCAACGTACGGCCCAAGGTACGCCTCGCCTCTGCGCTTGCTGCGGCCTTGCTGGAGAGGCTTTTTCAGCATTCTTCGAACGAGCTGTCAATATAAACGTTAGTTATAATTACACGTCAGAGCAAAGGATACATATTATGGCAGATGAAGCTCCGGTGAAGCTGATTCAGATCGGTCCCAAAGGGGGGGTGAAGAAAGACGGTTTCAACCTCGTCACAGAACGGGTGGTGGCCGTCAATCCTGAAGCCAAGCAGGTCGAAGTTGAACTGCTTGCCTACGATGGCAAGACGGTCCTCCTCGACGTGGACGATGCGGCGCTCGAAGACCTGAAGCAACTCAAGGTCGGGGACGGCGCCACAATCCGGGTGGTCGAAGAGGGCGGCAAGCGGATCGCCAAGAGTTTCAGGATTCGCTCTAAAGATCCCAATGCGGCCAAGGCCGATGCCATGCTGCTCGATCTGAAAGATACCCATTGGCTCAACAGAAAATATGCGGCGGAAGTCCTGGGAGAATTGAAGGAACCCAGAGCCGTGCGTCCCTTGGTCGATGCCCTGACCGACGAGGTCGGTGATGTCAGGCAGCGGGCCTACGATTCGTTGATCAAGATCGGCGGAGTGGCGGTTCCGACACTCGTGCCGTTGCTTGTCTCAGAGGAAGATGAGCTGCGGCAATCGGCGACGGAGATCATCAGAAAGATCGGAAAGCCGGCCGTCGAGCCGCTCGCCACCGCATTGGCGGAAGCCGATGACCGCTTGAAGACGCGCGTCCTGAAAGTATTGGATCGGATGGGATACAAGCCGAAAGTGAAAGAGGCGGCGAAAACGGAAGTGCCTCGGCTCACATAGCCAAGCCCACGCTCTAGTCAGAGTCCTGGGTCGGACGCCCGACCGATACGTGGCGAAAGCCGAACTGTGTGACGCGGCCGGATTCGTAGACGTTTCGCAAGTCGATCAGGATAGGGCGTCGCATCACTGACTTCAGTTTCGCGAAGTCCAGGTTTCTGAATTCATTCCATTCTGTGATCAACACCAGCGCATCGGCACCTCTTGCCGTCTCGTACGTATCCTGGCAGGGGATGATTCCAGTGAGAGCTCCGGGACGCTTCTTCGAGGGCGGCTGGATCGTAGGCCTGAACGATCGACCCTTGTTCCATGAGTTCCTGCGCGATTGAGAGGGCGGGGGCTTCGCGAAGGTCATTCGTATTGGGTTTGAACGATAGGCCCAGTATGCCGATCGTTGCTCCCTTGAGTCCACCCAAGGCATTGGCAATTTTTGCAATCATGCGGCTACGTTGCTGTGCATTGACCGCCGCGGCGGCGGCGGCAATTTGCATGGGATAGCCGGCGTTCTCGCCCATCTGAACGAGCGCGGCCAAATCCTTTGGGAAGCAGGATCCCCCGAATCCCGGACCGGCATGGAGAAATTTCGAACCGATTCGCTGATCTAAGCCCATCCCTTTCGCCACGGTTTGGACGTCAGCCCCGACGCGTTCGCAGAGTGTGGCGATTTCGTTGATGAAGGAGATCTTCGTGGCGAGAAACGCATTGGATGCATATTTGACCATTTCCGCCGTCGGGACATCCGTGACCACAAACGGGGTTTCAATGAGATATAGCGGCCGATAGAGATCTTTCATGAGGGCAACGGCACGCTCGCTGTCCGAGCCGATCACGACGCGGTTGGGCCGCATGAAGTCTTCGATGGCGGACCCTTCCCGGAGAAATTCCGGATTCGAGACGACGTCGAACGCGATCTTTTTAGTCTGCGTGGATGGTAATAACCTTATGCAACAGCGCTCCGGTCCCGACCGGAACCGTCGATTTTGTGACGATCACTTTATATGAAGCCATCTTGCCGGCGATCCCGCGGCCGACTTCTTCGACAAACGACAGATCGGCGGAGCCGTCTTTCCTAGGCGGCGTCCCGACAGCGATAAAAATCACTTCGCCGTGATCGACCGCTCTGGTGAGTTCAGCCGTGAAATTCAACCGGCCGTGGCTGATGCCCTTGGCGACAAGCTCCGTAATTCCCGGTTCGTAAAACGGGACATCCCCTTTCTCCAGACGGGCGATGCGCTTGTCATCGTTGTCCATACAGAGGACGTTCACGCCGAACTCGGCGAAACAGGCTCCCGTGACCAGTCCAACGTAGCCCGTCCCGATCACACTGATCTGCATAAGCGAGCAGCCTCCTTGAGCGCTATAATAATCTGACGGCAGTATACCCTCCGCTCCAAGGTTGAGCAACGAAGTTTCACATGCTGGCCTGGAAGCTCTGCCGCGCTTGAGTTTGCGTTGACAGGTCGTTTGCGGCCTGGGTACTATGAGCGCCCTTCGCAACATGATGTAGGTGGCGGGTCGGTCCGACAAACCCTGATGTTGTATTTTTCTCTTCCTGCATGAATCCCATTCACATCTCGATGCACTATCCCCGCTGGTTTATTCTCCTGACGGCGTTCGCGACCGGCGCGGTCGTCATGGCGTTGGAAATACTCGGCAGTCGGCTCTTGGCCCCCGTGTTCGGGAATTCGCTCTTCGTCTGGGGCGCGCTAATTGGGGTCATCCTCGCGGCCATGAGCAGCGGTTACGCATTCGGCGGCTGGATTTCGGATCGTCGTCCTGGCGGGCAAGTATTGGCGGGACTCCTTCTTTTTTCGGGCGCCTGGACGTTTCTCATCGCATGGGTCGGTCAATCGATCTTGTTCAAGGTTTCCGGCGCCATCGAAGATCCTCGGTGGGGACCCTGCTTGGCGGCAGCCGTTCTGCTGGCGCCGCCAGCGTTCGGATTGAGCGGAGTGTTGCCGGCGATGCTGCGGCTTGCCGTGTCGGATCTCGACTATCTGGGCCGCCATACCGGACGAATGATTGCGCTCTCAACAATTGGAAGTTTGGCCGGGACCTGGGGGACCGCCTTTTTTTTCCTCTCATGGATCGGCAGCCAAGCGTTAGTCGCCTGGTTGGGTGCGATACAGGTCGGGCTGGGGTTCTGGTGGCTTATCAAAGGTACTGCGGCGAGGCCACTGACGGTCGCCATACTCGCGGCGCTTATCGGTGGACTCGGAATCGGCGCCTGGTTTCCCATTCAGATGCTCAAGGCACCCATCTATCAGGAGGACAGTCCCTATCAACAGGTCAGGATTCGCGACGACGATCTTTTCCGCTATCTGGTGTTGGACCGTACCTTCCACGCGGTCATGTGGAAAGCCGAGCCAGTCACGCTGTTTCTTCCCTATAGCCAGCTCATGGTTTCCTCGCTCGCCTTAGTCTCTGAACCGAAGCGTGGTTTGATTCTGGGCCACGGCGGAGGATCCTTTGCGAAATGGCTGGCTCGATATTGGCCCGAACTTGAACTCGATGTGGTGGAGTTCGATCCCGTCGTCGTTCGCATGGCCGAAGAATTTTTTTCCTATCGTGCTCCCCCTCGGCATCATGTGTATGTGCGTGATGCCAGAGCGTACTTGAACGGCACAACGTACATGTATGATCTCATTTGGGTGGATGCCTTTGCCCGCCACATGGTTCCCTTTCACCTCACAACCGAAGAATTTTTTTCGGAGCTGCGAACGCACCTGACACCAAATGGTGTGCTCGTCGTCAATCTGGCTTCCTCGGGAAACACCGGCGATGTTCTAAGAGCCAAGGCGGTGGTCCAGACGATGAAGCAATCCTTTCCGGTCATCGACACATACGCCGTCAAGGGACCGTGGCCTTCGAACACGAAAGCGGAAAACCTGCTCTTTTTTGCCGGCCGACCTATCGAACGTCAAAGCGAAACGGAATTCCTGACCAAAGTTGCACAGTTGGTCGAGGAGCAACGCCTGCCGACGGAAGCGCTCACGTTGCTACACACGCGCCGGACACAACCGTGGGAGCCTGGAGTCGTCTTGACGGATGACTATGCCCCGTACGATCTCTTGATCGGTTCTCACATGAAAGAGGATCGGCCTGAGATGGTCGGTCACTAACAAGATATTGAAAAACTTGTGATTACCTTGTTGATAACAGAGAGGAGGCTGGGGTGCGTCCTGTCTTTTCTGACGGCAGAAACATTCTTGCTTCCGTTTTCGCCCGTATGCTATAAGGTTGCCTCCCAACACGAGCATGAACGTGAGATTACACAACGCAAATCGGTTCCGTAGTCGTCGGAAGGGTCAAGGCTACCTGATCGTGGCGGTAGTTATTACCAACTAATTTCACATCTCTTCTTCTTTTTTAAGGAGGTAGGTCATGGGCAAGACGATGTTAGGGGTCTTCTTCGGCCTCGTGATGGTCATTGCAGGCGCATCGGCAGCGCTGGCGCACCAGGCTGGCGGAGTCGAAGTCGGCGACTTGGAGACCGGATCGGTGGTGGGTCAGCCGTTCAAGGAATTGGATGTGGACGCCGAACTGTTCGCCATTGAGATCGGCAACCTCAAGACTTGGTATCCGCCCACGACCGCCATCGACTTCAAAGTGCGCGCCGGCCGCCCCGTCGTCATCAAGGTGACCAACATGTCGACGGCCGAACATGGCTTTACATTGAGGCTGAGGAATCGCAATCGGCTCCGACCGTATTGAAAGCTCAACTCGTCCTGAAGCCGGGCGAGACCAAGTACGTGGGTATTCCGACCAGTGACCTGTTCTATGCCACAATCGGGCAACATCTTGAAGTATCGCTGCCACCTCCATCCAGCTCACTTGGGTGGCAAGCTGATCATGATCAAGTAGTAGGATTATTAAGCGGTAGGACATCCCAGCGCCTCCGTCGCGTGAAGCGGCGGGGGCGTTGTTGTTTTTTCTAAGCTTCCTCGGTTCGGCAGTCTGCGCCCGGCTCAAGCGGGACGTTTTGGCTGGCTTTAAGCTCCCCCGCGACGATTAAGAGCAAGAAGCGACTGAGCGTCGGTTCTGTATCGCGCCGCTCTTTCACGATCGCCTGCACGTCTACGATCATTTCATCCCCGTCCCACTGGGTTTCGTTGATCACCCAATAGTGGCTGGCTGCATCAGGGAACTGGCGGACGATAAACTTCTCGACGATAGTTCCGATGTCCCCCGTACTGGCTTGAGTCTCTGTCTGCAGAACGAGCAAGCAGAAGAATGCTCCGAGGAGTATCCATCGATGACGCATGGCAACACCTCCACGCGAGAGAGAGGCAAGATCGGCTCCATCTGACGGGAAACGGAAGCCGGATGGTGTAGGTCACTACTAAGAGATTCTACTGCGAGGGTGACAAGAAAGCTATAAAAGACTTAATAAAAGACTCATGTAGACTGGTGGGGACATGAAAAAAATGATCAAAAAACATCAAGGGCCCTGCTTCTCACAAGAAGCAGGGCCCTTGATCAGGTATTCAGATGACGGTCGAATTAATTACGGACGCCGCTCCAGACTTTTGCCTCATCGATATGTTTGTCCGGATTGAGCTTCTTCGCTTTGTCCATAAGGACTTCTGTCGTCTCCGGATAAGCGGGATCGGAAATGCAACAGTTATCGACCGGACACACGGCGGCGCACTGCGGTTCATCGAAATGGCCAACGCACTCAGTGCAGCGATCGTGCGTGATGACATAGATATTATCGCCAACTCCCTGGCCGTCGCCCACGTGGTTTCCCTTCGTTTCCGCATCGCTGCGGGTTTCGAAGATCGCCTCATTGGGACACTCGGGTAGGCAGGCCCCACAGGAGATGCATTCATCGGTAATCAGCAGTGCCATGACCCTCGCCTCCTTCTCACTACAATGGAACACAAAGCTGGTTGACAAGATTGTAACGTCACGACATAGTGCATGCCGCAACAAGGCGTCATTCTAGTCTGCCGCTCTTTTCCAAGTCAACAGAACGGGGTCCGTTCAGAAGGCCTAGATCACCTGATATTATGGGCCTTTGGGCCCAGATTGTCTTATGTTGAAATGAGCGAGAAACGTTCCCCATGACGACCGTACAACCGGGCGTACGAGACCACAAGAAGAAGCGGATCATCATGATGATCCTGCTCGCTGTCTTGTTGATGAGTGTCTCAATGTTCCTCGTGCAGCGGGACGATGCCAAAACCATTATCGTCACCTTCCCGAACGGGACCGAGATCGAGGTGGAAGTGGCCGATACCCCTGAAAAGCTTCTCTTTGGACTGGCCTTCCAAGAGGCATTGCCCTCGAATGGGGGAATGATCTATATCTTCGAAGCAACCGGACCCCATCGTGTGACGACGAAGGAATATCGATTCCCTGTCGACATGATTTGGGTCGACGAAAGTCACCACATCGTCTCTTTGGCGGAAAATATCCCACCTTGCAGGCAGGAGACGTGTCCCTGGCACAGCTCATTGTCGGAAGCCGTACGTTATTTGATCCAGACCCAAGCGGGTTTTATACAACGGCAGGGACTGGCGGTCGGAGGGGAATTGAAATATACACTTCGCATGTGAGTGATGGGCGTCAGATACTCGTTTCATCATAAAAAAGCGCTGAGAGGAAGGAAGAACCGTGGCACTCGAAGGTTTCCACATGGTAGCAAAGGTTGATGACGTGCCGCCCGGACAATCGAAAGTGGTCATGTTGAACAATCGCGCGATCGCACTCTTCAACGTGGACGGGAAATTTTTTGCCATCCATAACCTTTGTCCCCATGAAGGCGGTCCCCTGAGCGAAGGCAGGGTCAAAGGGTTCGTCGTATCTTGCCCCTGGCATGATTTGGCGTTCGATATTAGGAACGGACAAGGGACGGACGGAGGAGGCTATTGTGTCGGCAGCTACGACGTTCGAGTTGAAGGCGCCGAGATCTTCGTCGGCCCTCGTCGGAAAACATAGCATAGGCGCGCTTCAGCGATTGAGGAATTTCAGGATCAACGGATGAGCATGACCGATGGAAACGCCTTGCCGCACGATGAGGCTAAGGTGATTGAAGCCACGCTTGATCAACCGATTCACATCCATTTGTGGGAAGACCGAACGAGAGGTGAACTCTGGGTTCCGACCTACGATCCCACCGGATTGGCGTTGCTGGCCGACGATTATCTGCGCATAGCGGGCAATAATGCTGTCGATAACGGGCGGCGGACGTTCGAATTCCGAGCAATGAAGCCGGGTAATTATCAAGTCCTATTCGAAAAGCGCATGGGTTGGAAGTACACCGCTGAGGACCGGCGTGTCTATCGAGTGACGGTGTCGTCCAACTCGTCCTCGAGCGGGAGCGCCTGATTGTGCCGGATATCGCGTTTGTCAACGGACGGTTTCTCCCGCTGGCCGACGCCACGGTGTCAATCGAAGACCGCGGGTTCCAATTCGGCGATGGTATCTATGAAGTCATCCGCACCTATGGCGGTCGCCCGTTCGAGCTGGAGGCACATCTCGCCCGCTTAGACCGCAGCGCTGAGGCCCTTGATCTCCGGCAACCCTATTCTCGTCAACAGTGGGTGCAATACATTCGTGAAGCGATTCAACGGGCTGCCTTCCCGGAGGCCAAAGTCTATGTGCAAGTCACGAGAGGGGTCGCGCCTCGCGACCACGCCTATGTTGCCAATCTTTTGCCGACCGTCGTGATGACGGTCCGGGAGTTTCATCCGATGAATCCATCGGTCCGTGCGGCCGGCGTAGAAGCCATGACGATCGAGGACATCCGCTGGGGCCGTTGCGACATCAAGAGCGTGAATCTGTTGGCCAATGTGCTCGCACGTCAACAGGCGAAACAGGCTCAGGTCTTCGAGACCATCCTGATCAAAGACGGGCAGGTTACCGAAGGGGCTGTGAGCAATGTGATGGTGGTGCGCGATGGCGCGGTCATCACCGCGCCTGAAGGCCCCCGGATTCTCTCAGGTGTCACGAGAGCCGTGGTGCTCCAGGTGGCACGACGAGAGCGGCTTCAGGTACAGGAGCGGTACTGCTCTCAGGCAGATCTCTACGGTGCTGCCGAAGTCTTTCTGACGGGTACGACCGTGGAAGTGCTGGGAGTCGTCCGGATCGACGGGAAGTCGATCGGGGACGGCAAGCCGGGCTCCGTCACCCAGAGATTGGCCACTCAATTTCTCGAACGAACTGCATAGCCCGCCCCTTGCTTTGACCCGGATGACATGCTATGGTGCGGCCTCTGTGAAAGTGGGCTCAGGCCCACTTTTTTGTTTGATCTCGTGAACGAAACAGCCAGAGAAACGGGGCGAGGAGAGTCGGTGAAGGAGTCCCGACCGGTCGTCGACCGTATCAGCGAGGCGGTGTCGCCCATCCTTTGGACGTTAGGCCTGGAATTGGTGGATGTCGTCTGCGTGGGGCAGGGGCCCCGTTCGGTGGTGCGAGTATTCATCGACAAGTCGGACGGTGTCACGTTGGATGACTGCGAGCGCGCGCATAAGGCGCTCGGTCCGGCGTTAGACGTGGCCGACCCTTTTCCCCACGCCTACACGCTCGAAGTGTCCTCGCCGGGTCTGGATCGGCCTTTCAAACGGATTCAGGATTATCGCCGGGCGGTCGGAAAGCGGGTCAGCCTGAAGCTGAGGGAACCCCTTGCCGGACAGTGGCGTCTGGTGGGAACATTGACCGACGTCGCGGACAAAACCGTCACGCTGGACGTGAATGAGCCTCCGCCACCGCGGACCGTGACCCTTGAACAGCATGTCATCGTCGAGGCCAAGCGCGCAGTGAAATGGTAAGGATCGGCTTCAGAGTGGAGAGCGAATCATGAATCGAGAATTGATTTCAGTCATCGACGAGATCGGTCGCCAAAAAGGCATCGACAAGACAAAAGTGATTGGGGCGATCGAAGCGGCGTTGCAGACCGCCGCGAAAAAACGATTCGGTCAGGCGGAGAACATTCAAGTCGAAATCGATCCGAAGACCGGCGAGATTTCCGTCGTCTCGAAGAAAATCATCGTCGATGCGGTCACCAATCCCAAAGCCGAGATCTCTCTCAAGGAAGCCAGGGCTTACGACAGCGAAGCGGAAATCGGCGATGAAATTGGCTCGCTGATCGAAATGGACGAGCTGGGACGTATCGCGGCTCAAACGGCAAAACAGGTCATCTTTCAAAAGGTCCGCGAAGCGGAATGGGAAGCCGTTCAAAAAGAATATTCGACCAGGCAAGGCGATTTGGTCAACGGCATTATCCTTGGCATGGAGCGCCGCAACTATCTTGTGGATCTGGGCAAGACCGAAGCGATTCTCCCCATCCAGGAACAAATTCCTCGGGAAACCTACCGTCGGGGAGACCGTGTGAAAGCCATGTTGTTGGAGGTGCGGCGGACACCGAAAGACGTTCAGGTCATTCTCACGCGCAGCCATCCACAGTTCGTCTCGAAACTGTTCGAATTGGAAGTTCCCGAAGTGATGGAAAAAATCGTCGAGATAAAGGCGGTGGTGCGGGAGCCGGGCGACCGCACTAAGATCGCCGTCACCTCGCGCGAAAAGGCCGTCGATCCCGTGGGGGCTTGTGTAGGCATCAAGGGTTCGCGTGTGCAGGCAGTGGTGCGCGAACTACGGGGTGAGAAAATCGACATTATCACCTGGACGTCCGATCCGCGCGTTTTCATTGCGGAGGCGTTGAATCCTGCGACGATCGAAAAAGTCGGGGTGGACGAAGAAAAGAAATCCGCGTTGGTCGTCGTCGCGGATTCACAATTATCATTGGCCATCGGCAAGAACGGCCAGAACGTGCGGCTTGCCGCCCGCCTGACCGGCTGGAAGATCGACATCATCAGCGCCACCGAATACGAAAAAGAAAAGGCGGAGCGGGACAAGGAAATCAAGGCCGCGCTTGCCGAGGAAGCCGAAGCCCAACGGCAACAGGAAGAGGCTCGTCAGCAGGAGAAGGAGAAGGCTCAAGCCGAATCGGAAGGGTAAGCGAACAGTTTAGATCGGGACAGGTCGTGAATCTATGCGTGTGTATGAATTGGCCAAACAACTGGGGATGGAAAACCGGGATCTGATTCCGGAACTCAAGCGATTGGGCATTACCGTCGCTTCCCACAGCAGCGCCTTGGAGCCGGATGCGGTTCAAAAAGCTCTAGAGAAGCTTGGTCCCAAACACAAGACCGCGGTCAAATCCACCACGAAAGGCGCCGAGACCGACTCGGGGCGCGCGGACCGGCATAAAGAGTCCGATGCAGGTCCGCACCACCAAGTCGGCGTCAAGGGCGCCCATCCAGCCGCAACAGAAGAATCCAAACCAGATAAACGCCGCATTCTGATCAAGCGAAAACGGACCGATGAGGCGCAATCCGAAGAACCAGCGCCGCTCGGATTCGAACCGCTTGCCGCACATCCGACGGAGACGACCGCCTCTGCGTTGTCCCCCACGCATTCAGCCATTGAAAGTCCGATCGTCCATCAGGGAGAAGCGCATCCTCACGGTGGGACCTTGGTGCAGCCGCCGGTCGGAACGGTGGAACACGCCGTATCCCCCAAGCCCGTCATTGCACCAAGCGTCGATGTCCTCTCAGGCAAGAAGAAGGCGCTCGAAGAACTCCAGGCTGAAGGCCTCAAAGACAAACTCAAGAAAGTCCGCAAGCCGGGACGTCCTCGCGAAGAAGACGAAGTACGCGTGCGCGAAGATGCTGCGCGCTGGCAAGATCTTCGTGCGATTCCCGTACAACGCCGGGATGATCGCAGCAAGCATGTCCATCACAGCACGCCGGCGGAGATCACCAAGCCACGCAAGAAGAGCGTAAAGCTCACGCCTGGCATGACCGTGAAAGAATTCGCCGAATCGATCGGGCAGCGTCCGGCCGACATCGTGCGCAAGTTGATGGATATGGGACAAATGCTCACCTTCAACCAACCGATGCATGTCGAAGCGGCTTCAATGATTGCGGAGGAGAGCGGGGTCAAGATCGAAGTCTCAGTGGAGAAGGCTGGTGAAGAATTGTTAGAAGATATCATACAGGTCGAGGGCGAAGCCCGACCGGAGGCTCGTCCGCCGGTCGTGACCATCATGGGCCATGTCGACCACGGGAAAACATCGTTGCTGGACGCGATCCGTGAAACCAAGGTGGCGGAAGGCGAAGCCGGCGGCATCACACAGCACATCGGCGCCTACACCGTCACAGTCCATGGCAAGCAGGTGACGTTCCTCGACACGCCGGGCCATGAGGCCTTCACGGCAATGCGTGCCCGTGGCGCCAAAGTCACGGATATCGTGATTCTCGTCGTGGCGGCAGACGACGGCGTCATGCCCCAAACGGTCGAAGCGATTCATCACGCCAAAGCCGCCGGGGTGCCGTTGATTGTGGCGATGAATAAGATCGACAAGCCTGGCGCCAATCCGGACCGCGTGCGGAATGCCCTCTCCGAGCACGGATTGATTTCCGAAGCCTGGGGCGGCGACACAATCATGGTCGAAGTGTCGGCGAAACAAAAAACCGGTCTCGACCAGCTCCTCGAGATGATCCTGTTACAGGCGGAGGTGTTGGAGTTGAAAGCGGATCCGCATCAATTGGCAAAAGGCGCTGTCGTCGAAGCGAAACTGGAACGGGGTCGTGGCCCGGTGGCGACTGTCCTGGTGCAGAGCGGTACGCTCCATGTGGGCGATGTCTTTGTCGTCGGCACCTTCAGCGGAAAAGTTCGCGCCTTGATCAGCCATACCGGCGTAAAAGTACAGGAGGCCGGTCCTTCCGTCCCTGTCGAAGTGATCGGCATGCCCGGCGTACCATCGGCTGGTGACGTCTTTCAAGCGGTCAAAGACGAGCGCATCGCCCGAGAGATCGCGGAGGACCGGGCACGCAAGCATCGAGCGGCCGAACTGGCTGGTGCTGGTAAGGTCTCGCTCGATGATCTGTTTGCCAAGATCCAGGAAGGATCGGTCAAGGAATTGTCGCTGGTCATCAAGGCCGATGTGCAAGGCTCCTCGGAGGCCTTGGCAGCGGCGATCGAAAAGCTTCCAACGGAGGTCGTGAAAATTCGGGTAATCCACAATGGCGTCGGAGGGATCACGGAATCGGACGTCCTGCTCGCCGCGGCCTCGAATGCCATCATCATCGGATTCAACATCAGGCCGGAGCCGAAAGCCTCCACTCTTGCCGAAAAAGAACACGTCGACGTCCGGCTCTACACCATCATCTACGACGCGCTGAACGACATCAAAGCCGCCATGGAAGGGTTGCTGGAACCGACACTCAAGGAACGCGTGCTGGGCCGCGCCGAAGTGCGGCAAGTCTTCACGGTTTCCAAGGCCGGCACCATTGCGGGGTCTTATGTCATCGATGGCACGATTACGCGCGCCAGTGCGGGTGTCCGGGTGATCCGCGACAATGTTGTCGTGTATCAGGGCAAATTGGGATCGCTCCGGCGCTTCAAAGATGATGTCCGCGAAGTGCAGCAAGGGTACGAGTGCGGGATCGGCGTCGAGAATTTCAGCGACATTAAGGCCGGCGACGTGATCGAGGCGTACGCGATCGATAAGATTGCCGCGAAACTGTGAAGTCTGAGCGAAGCGGATCGTGAGCGTCATCGTCGGACTCTGTACGGTCGAACTGTTCATCGCGGACAGTCAATCGTTGAAAGACAAGCGGCAGGTCTTGTTGAGCATGAAAGACCGGCTGCAGCAGAAATTCAACCTGTCCGTGGCAGAAGTCGATGGGCAGGATTTGTGGCAAAAGGCGGTGCTGGCATTCGCCTGCGTCGCCAACGACGGCCGGTATGTGAATCAGGTGTTGGACCAGGCGCTGAACCTGATCCGCAGTAATCCGGCAATTGAGATCGTCCAGTCTCGAGTCGAGTTGTTGTAACAGCGGCGGCTCCGCGTGCGGGGCGGCCAAGGAGATGGACGATGGCCAAGACGGGGTACAGCCGGGCCGACCGCGTTGCCGATCAAATCCGCATGGAAGTGGCCGACATCCTCATGCGGAAGATCAAAGATCCGCGCGTCCGGTCCGTGACCGTGACCGATGTGGAATTGACCAACGACCTTCGCATCGCACGGGTGTTCGTCACCGCATTAGGAACCGATGCGGAAACGAAGGACGTCTTTGCCGGCTTGAGTAAGGCCAGCGGGTTCGTCCGGAGCGAGTTGGGCCGGCGGTTGACACTTCGGTACTTGCCCGAAGTCGTCTTTGTGAAAGATGTCAGCGGGCAGCGTGGCGATCGTATCTTGCAGTTGTTGGATGAGTTACACGATAAAACCGATGTGGCGTCGCAGGGGAGTGCCGACGACGTCTCTAAGCGGTGACTACCGGTGATGAGATGATGGGAACGGTTCCCGGGTGCGATCTGATGGATGGGGTCCTGGTCGTCCATAAGGAGGTCGGATGGACCTCTCACGATGTGGTCGCCAAGATCCGGCACCTCTTGGGTGGAACGAAGGTCGGTCATGCCGGCACATTGGATCCGGCCGCGACGGGCGTGTTGCCAGTCCTCATCGGGAAGGGGACTCGCATCGCCGAATACCTGGTGGAATGGGACAAAGAATATCGGGCTGTCCTTCGGCTTGGTGAGACGACGGATACGCAGGACGCCGTGGGAACCGTGCTGGATCGCCAGGCACCGGATCAGGTGACGCCGGCTGCTATCCATCAAGCCGTCGAACGGTTTCGCGGGGCGATCGAGCAAGTCCCGCCGATGTATTCCGCGGTGAAGGTTGCCGGTGTGCCTCTCTACAAGTCCGCTCGGGCCGGAAAGACGATTGCCCGAGAAGCTCGGACGGTGGTTATTCATGAGTTGGAGATTTTGGCGATCGACGGGTGCGATGTCACTATCCGTGTGATGTGTTCAAAGGGCACCTATATACGCACGCTCTGTGCTGATATCGGCGCGGCATTGGGCGTCGGTGGACATTTGCGTTCACTGGAACGAAGTCGGGTCGGGCCGCTCACGCTGGATCGAGCATTGACAATCGACGACCTTGTCGCTCGCCAGGCGCTCAGCAGTCTGGGGAACGATCTCTTATCGCTCGATCAGGTGTTGCAGCATCTTCCGGCGCTGGTTGTGGATGAGCAGACAGGAAGCCGCGTCCGTCATGGTGTGCCGGTTCCCTTGTGCGGGATCGTTCAACGGAAGCCGGCAGAAGATGAGGCACAGAACGCTCCGGGGATGCCCGTTCGCATCCACGACGACGGTGGACGGTTGTTAGCGATCGGAAGGCTGCCTCGGCAAGGAAATGAAACGATTGCGATTGAAAAAGTATTGGTCAGTCAGGAATAACTCAGGCGTAAGAGAAAAGGAAGGAAGAGGAGAACCCATGGCCTTATTGAAGGAAGCGAAAACGGCATTGATCAAGCAGTATCGGCAACATGATAGCGACTCCGGGTCCCCGGAGGTTCAGATTGCCGTGTTGACGAACCGGATCAGCTATTTAACAGAGCATTTCAAGCTCCATAAGAAAGACCATCACTCACGGCGTGGTCTCCTGCAGCTCGTCGGACGTCGCCGACGATTGCTGGATTATCTCCGTGACGTGGATGACGCACGGTACCGAGCGGTCATCGATCGATTGGGCATTAGAAAATAGTCAGCTGCGCGGCTGTCGCCGTAGCGTGGCAGCCGCAGCAGAACCGTCGCACAGGTGAACACTGACATGCGCTTGCGTCGGCGCAAGCCCATCTTTGTGGACATCTGTGGGGCACAACAAGAGGAGACCATAGATGGCATACTCAGTTGAACTCGACATAGCGGGACGCACACTGCGGCTGGAAACCGGCCGTGTCGCCAAACAGGCTGACGGATCGATTTGGGCGTCGTATGGAGACACGGTAGTCCTGGCGACAGCAGTCGCATCACAGAACGCCAAACCAGGTATCGACTTTCTTCCTCTGACGGTCGATTACCAGGAAAAGGCCTACGCCGCGGGGAAAATTCCCGGCGGCTACTTCAAGCGGGAAGGGAGACCCTCCGAAAAGGAAGTATTGACCAGCCGGCTGATCGATCGTCCGCTGCGTCCGCTTTTCCCCGAAGGGTACTACTTCGAAACGCAAGTCATCGCATCGGTGCTATCGTCAGACAGGACGGGATCTTCGGACGTCATCGGCATTACCGCTGCCTCCGCGGCGCTGGCCGTATCCAACATTCCGTTTCTCGGTCCGATTGCCGGAGTCAAAATCGGTCGCGTCAATGGCGAGTTCGTCGTGAATCCGGACCTGGAAACGTTGAAGGGCAGCGAATTGGATCTGATCGTCGCAGGCACGGCCGATGCCGTCATGATGGTCGAGGCAGGCGCAAATGAGTTGCCAGAACCGACGATGTTGGCGGCAATCGAGCTCGCCCATGCGGAAATTAAGAAGATCGTGGCGAAAATCAACGAGCTTCGTGTGCTTTCGGGCAACAAGCCCAAGCGACCTGTTGTCACGGAGCAGATCGCTCCGGATCTGACTGCCCAGGTGAAAGGTCTTGTGGCACAAGGGATCAGGGATGCCATCATGATCCCCAACAAGTCTGCTCGCCAAGAACGGCTGGATCTGATCCTCAAGGAGGCGATCGATAAGCTCAAGAACCCGGACGACCCGAATCGCGAGCGCCATGTCAAGGTTATCTTCCATGGCTTGGAATACACGGAAGTCCGCAACATGATTCTCGAAAAGGGATCGCGGGCCGACGGCCGTGGACCTGCTGATATCCGTCCAATCACGTGTGAAGTCGGCGTATTGCCTCGCACGCATGGCTCGGCTCTGTTTACCCGCGGCGAAACGCAAAGCTTGGCCGTCGTCACGCTTGGGACAACGGATGATGAGCAGCGAATCGATGCGTTGGAAGGCGAGTACACCCGAACGTTCATGCTCCATTATAATTTCCCGCCATTCAGCGTTGGCGAAGCCAGGCCTCTTCGGTCGCCGGGCCGTCGGGAAGTCGGCCATGGCGCGCTGGCGGAACGCGCCCTCAAACCGGTGATCCCCAGCAAGGACCAATTCCCTTATACGCTGCGCATCGTGTCCGATATTCTGGAATCCAACGGCTCGTCGTCGATGGCGACGGTCTGCGGCGGCACATTGGCCATGATGGATGCCGCTGTGCCGATCAAAGAGCCGGTGGCCGGAATCGCGATGGGGCTCATCAAGGAACAGAATCGTGTCATGATCCTGTCCGACATCCTCGGACTGGAGGATCACCTCGGCGACATGGATTTCAAGGTTTGCGGTACGAAGCGAGGCGTGACAGCATTGCAGATGGACATCAAGATCGGCGGCATCACGCCAGCCCTTATGCATCAGGCGCTGGAGCAAGCGAAGGCCGGCCGGTTGCATATTTTGAGCTGCATGCAAAAGGCGCTTGAAGCGCCGCGCACAAACATGTCGGCCTTTGCGCCACGCATTTTCACGATGAAGGTGAAGCAAGACAAGATTCGTGAGGTCATCGGCCCTGGCGGGAAAACCATCCGAGGCATCCAGGCCGATTGTGGTGTAAAGATCAACATCGAGGATACGGGCATCGTCACGATCGCATCCGTCGATGGCGCGTCGCTGGAGAAGGCGAAGGAAATGGTCAACCGGATCGTCGAAGAGGTCGAGGTGGGCAAGACCTACTTGGGCACGGTGCGGAAGATCATGGATTTCGGCGCATTCGTTGAGGTGCTACCTGGGACAGATGGACTGGTGCACATTTCGCAGCTGGCTCATCATCGGGTGAAAGCCGTGTCGGACGAAGTGGCGGAGGGCGATCAAATTCTGGTGAAGGTGCTGGAAATCGATCGCCAGGGCAAGATCCGTCTCAGCCGTAAGGAAACGATGCCGGCTCCCACAGGTGCCGGGACTAAAGATCAGACTTCCGGGTAAGTATCTTGTACCGCAAGCTCGTGCTGGACAATGGCGTGCGGGTGGTGACCGAGCGGATTCCGACGCTCAAGTCGGTAACTGCGGGCATTTGGGTCAACACCGGGTCCCGGGACGAGCAGCTCTCCCAAGCCGGCTACGCCCATTTCATCGAGCACATGTTCTTTAAAGGCACGCGCTCGCGTTCCGCGACCGAAATCTCGCGCGAAATCGATGGACTTGGCGGCGAAATGAATGCGTTCACCACACGCGAAACGACGACGTTTTACGTCAAGGTCCTCGATCAGCAACTCCAACAGGCGCTCGAACTGTTGGCCGATCTCTTCCATCACTCACGCTTCGATTCCAAAGAAGTCGAAAAAGAAAAGCAGGTCGTGCTTGAAGAAATTCGAATGGTCCAAGACGATCCGGAAGACCTCGTGCAGGAACTCCATACGGGACAGGTATTGGGCCGCCACCCCCTCGGCCGATCCATCCTGGGCCGCGAGGACACGATTCGAACTCTCAAACGACCGGATCTGATGGGCTACATCGAAACCCACTATGATCCCAGCCAAATCGTGATCGCCATCGCCGGCAATTTCGAACAGAACAAATTGGAACGGCTCGTCGCGCGATATTTTGGGAAAACGAAACCGCTGAAGCAGAGCGCCAAGAGAGAGCGCCGTCCTCCGGAAGTCCGTGGTGGCCTGCTGATCAAACGGAAGCAGTTGGAGCAGGTGCATCTCTGTCTGGGGCTGAAAGGCGTGGCGGCCGGCCATCGCGATCGCTATGCCGTGTATGCGCTCAACAGCGTGCTGGGCGGCAGCATGAGTTCGCGCCTGTTCCAGGAAATTCGCGAGAAGCGAGGGTTGGCCTATTCCATCTATTCGTTTCTTTCGGGCTATTCGGACGTCGGTACGGTCACCGTCTATGCGGCAACCAGGCCGAAAGAAGTGGAGCGGGTGGTCGACCTTGTATGCCGAGAGATCAAGCGGATCAGCAAGCAGGGGATCGAGCGGAAAGAACTCGATCGCGCAAAAAATCAAATGAAAGGCAATCTGATGCTCAGCCTCGAAAGTTCTCACAGCCGGATGAGTAAGCTGGCGAAGGATGAACTTGTCTACGGGAAACGCACGTCGCTCGAAGAAATGGTGGCGCATATCGATCACATCACTGAGGAACAGGTTAATGCCGTCGGCCGACAATTATTCGGGATGAATCATTTAGCTATCACCGGCTTGGGTCCTCTTTCTTCGCGCGCCCTCCATGCCTATAGATGAGAATTCTCTAATGGATGAACAAAATCGGACGGAAAAACCGTCCTTGCCTATTGATGCATTCGGTTCTATAAGCAGTTGTTTTATAATATAAATTCATCTTCCCTGCTGAGATATCCACAAGCCAAACAATTCCTTGACTCCATTTTATGATTTCAGTACGATGGCGGCGTTTTTCCCAGAAGAGTCTTTGAATCAACAAGATGCAGGCGAGAGCCAAACAAAGGAGGTGGCTAAAAATCCTGCTCTCGTGAATGCAGCATCATCAAAAGCGTTTCTATTTTTCATCGTCCTTAAACGAGCCGTTTATCAAATTTGTGGTGTTTATTTTTATGAAGGAGGGATTGGGTATGAAAAGGGTCCTACTTCTAGCCGGAGTTGCAGTGTGCTCTGTGCTCGGCTTGCTGACGGCTGAGTTTGCCGCCGCCGCGGATGCGCCTGGTGGTCCATCAGGTCCAGCTGATCAGATTGTTGGAGGAAAGCCGCTCAAGAGTGAAGCGACCGCGACCAAGACGCTCAAGGGTCGTGTCTGGTCACAGTGGGCAGACAATCCAGATGGCGAGCTCCTGTTCGGGATCCAGTATTGGAACACCGGTGAGCCTGCATCCGGTACGCCTGCCGGGCGTTCGTCCACCGACCTCGATGTGAAGCCGCCGGATCCGTTGTTCGTTTGCTGCGCGTGGGGTTTCAGCGGAGGCACAGACAAGAACAATCCCTATGCCGGTTGGTACCATGCCGCGACGACCGTCCGTCTCGCGGTGAAGGACAAGGCGTTAATGGACCAGATCATCAAGGCCTCCCAGGAACTCGTGGCCATGGAAGTCAGTCTGGATGGCCGGACGATCACCGGATTTAAGATTCTCAAGGGCGACTAAATAGATTTTCGACGAGATTTCATACTTTCATGCTGTTGAAGGAGGATGCGATTATGAAGTTTCATATGAAAGGCTGGGCCCTCGCGGCCGCTGTCGCGCTGGTGGTTTCCATTGCCTCCACCGCCATGGCCATCGAATCATTCCAGGAACGGTTTGAATGGGGCGATATGAGCAAGCCGACCACCCTGCAAGGGTCGCGTGATTGTCCTCGACCCGTACGATGAAGCGGTCTGGATCAACATCGCTGTATTTGGCGGCAATGCTGAGAGCGGTCTCTTCTGGCAGAAGATTCATCCGGGCAAGAACTTGAAGTTCTATGCCGACAAGGGCGCGTGGGAAGAGCTGAAGAAAATGGGTCGTCCCCATGCAGGACCGGCGGCTGCCAAGGAAGTGCCTCCAGGCAGCACGACCGACCTGATCGAATTCACGGCGGCCGAAACCGAACAGAATCACCGTGTGATTTCCTCTGTCAAGAAGCTTCAGGAAATTGCGGGTGCACCGGGTAAGACGATGAGCATCTCCGCGCTTCGGCAGAAGGATTGTCAGGGAAAGAACCAGTGACAGATGCGGGTTGCTATGCAGCGATACAGCAGCTCAATACGTCACCAAAGACTCCGGATGGGAAAGCAGATGCCTATGCAGTACGACGTGTTGACTCCGGACAAGAAGGCCTTGGGCGGTCTGATTCCTTGGACGGCGAAATACAATTCGCCCGGCGGCAAGTGATTCCGTAGCTCCGGTTCGACGAAAAGGCGGTAGCTCCTCAGGGGCTACCGCCTTTTTATTTGGGAAGATCGCCTACAATGAGTCGATGGCTCGCTTCTGAAGGTCTGCTAAACGATTGAGCGCATCGAGCGGGGTCATGGAGAAGAGGTCGATCTGCCTGACCTCGTCGATGAGAGGATGAGGTCGGGGAAGAGATGTGCGGGAATCGTCTTGCTCACGAAGAGCCGGCGAGGTTTCTGGGGTGGCATCAGGCTGTTCCAACTTCATCAAGACTTCCTGTGCACGATCAATCACTGAAGCCGGCAGACCGGCTAGCTTAGCCACATGGATCCCGTAGCTTCGATCTGCGCCTCCCGGTACGATTTTTCTAAGAAAGACGACATCCCCGTCGCGTTCCTGAACCGCGACCCGATAGTTTCTAATTCCCTCACGAAGCGATTCCAATTGGGTCATCTCGTGATAATGGGTGGCGAAGAGCGTCCGTGCCCCCAGATGTTGGCGATCATGGATATATTCCGCAATCGCCCAGGCGATGCTCAAACCGTCGTATGTGCTCGTGCCCCGGCCGATCTCATCCAGCAAGATGAGACTTCGTTGAGTTGCGCAGTTCAGGATGTGCGCACTCTCGATCATCTCCACCATGAAGGTGCTCTGGCCCGCAGCAAGGTTGTCGGAGGCTCCCACTCGGGTAAAAATCCGGTCCACTAACCCGATATGAGCCTCGGTTGCCGGGACGAAGCTGCCGATCTGCGCAAGCAGCACGATGAGGGCGACTTGCCTTAGGTACGTGCTCTTTCCCGCCATATTCGGGCCGGTCAGGATGACCAGCCTGTTCCGGTCCTCGTCCAGGACCGTATCGTTGGGCACGAAGGTCAGATCACTGTCGATGTGCTCGACGACGGGATGGCGACCTTCATGAATGCGCAGCGAGCCGGATTCGTCGATCGTTGGTTGGACGTAACGATTCAACGCGGCAGTTTCGGCCAGGCTGGCCAAGACGTCGATGATCGCGAGCGATTGGGCCATGGCTTGCAGCCGGGGCACGTCTTTCGCGATCCGCTCACGCAGCTGCACGAAGAGGTCCTCTTCCAAAGCCAATAATTTGCCTTCCGCACCGGTGACCCGTTCTTCCAACTGCTTCAACTCCGTGGTCATAAACCGTTCTGCATTGGTCAGCGTCTGCTTGCGCATGTAGTCAGGAGGGACTTTCGAAAGATTGGCCTTGGTGATCTCGATGTAGTAGCCGAATACCTGGTTGTAACGGATTTTCAGCGAGTCGATGCCCGTACGTTCCCGCTCTGTAGCTTCCAGGGCGGCGATCCAGCCTTTGCCTTCTGCACGCGCCTTGCGTAGTTCGTCGACGCCCGGATGGTAGCCGGATCGAATCTGGCCTCCGTCGCGTGAGGAGAGCGGCGCATCGGGATCGATTGCCTTTTCGATGAGGTCATAGAGATCACGGCAATCATCCCAACTATCCCGCCGTCCGGCGAGGAGGGCTGAATGAAACGGCTCTAGCTGGTCGTGCAATTCTGGTAGGGCACTCAACGACTCTTTCAATGCCAGCAGCTCGCGCGGCCCTGCAACGCCGAGGGTCACGCGGCTGCTGAGACGGGCCATATCCTGCACGGTCCTCAAGATCGTCCGTATCGCGACGCGTTGTCGGAGTTGTTCTTTGAGTTCGGAGACGCCGTCGAGTCTGGCTTGAATGGCTTTCCGATCAATCAATGGCCTCAGCAGCCAGTCGCGCAGTAGCCGACTTCCCATAGCCGTGGTCGTACGGTCCAACACAGAGAGGAGGGTGGGTTGTTGCCGACTCAGTCGGTCGTCCTTTGCGGCAAACGGACGTACCAGCTCAAGATTGCGGATTGTGGCGCTGTCCAGATGCATGACCTCGGTACTCCAGCGACGCTGGAGGCATCGAATGTGATCGAGCGCAGCACCCGGCTGCGTCTCTCGAAAGTAGCGCCAGACCGCGCCGGCAGCTCCAAGACCGGCCGTCAGGCCTTGGCATCCAAACGCGTCGAGCGATTGGATGCCAAAATGCTTCTGCAGTAGTTTCTGCGCTTCCTGCTGACCAAAGAGGGCCTGGCCCTGTTCGCAGAGTCTCGGTCCTTGTAGCTGATGGAGGTGTAGGGTATCGGCCACCGCCGTTCCGGCGTAGAGCAATTCACGTGGTTCGAGTCGAGCCAGTTCGTCAATGAGTTGCTGGTCTGCGCCCGCTCCTTCACATTCCATTACCCAGAATTCACCGGTGGTCACATCCAGTCCGGCCAACCCCCAGCCGGACCGACCATGACCGGTGGTGCGCTCCATTCGGCTGACAGCGGCGAGGAAATTGGATGTTCCCGGATCCAGAAATTCTGTGTCGACTAAGGTACCGGGCGTATAGAGGCGGACGACTTCGCGACGAACGAGGCCCTTCGCCAGCTTCGGGTCTTCCACTTGTTCGCACAAGGCTACGGTGCGTCCGGCCTTCAGCAGTTTGGCGATATAGCCCTGGGCAGCGTGGTAGGGCACTCCGCAAAGGGGAACCGGATCCGTGGTGGATTTGTCCCGGGAGGTGAGGGCGATGGACAGCAACTTCGAGGCGGACTGCGCATCTTCGTAAAACATTTCGTAAAAATCGCCGACGCGAAAAAAAAGAATAGCGTCCGGATAGCCGCGCTTGATCTCACGATATTGCCGCATCAGCGGCGTGGCATCATGCTCACTCATCGGTTCGCTCTCGCGCTTGCAGGTCGCCCGGCACGGGGGGAGCCATTCGTCCGGTGACTTTCTCCAATGCATGGCGAAGTCGTTCAAGGTCCACTTCGGCTTCCTGCAGGGCCTTAGTTTTTCGACGCACTTCGATGCGCCCCTTCACCCATGGAGGAAACAAAAGGATGCCCGATACCAGGAGTCCGACTGCAAACCCCGCCAGGATCGGCTTATAAATGGGCGTCGAGGCCTCTAACAACCCGAAGAAATAACGGAGGGTGACTTCTTGCTCCTGGTTTTGAAGGAAGAACGCGAGACTCAATAAGAGGAGTGTTCCGACCAGTATCAAGCGAATCATGACGATGCTTTCCTCTTAGGCTTTGGCGACAGCGGTCGCCTGGAGAGGGGGAGTTTTGATGGATGAGCATGGCTCCTTCTGGTGTTGGCCAGTAAGGCAGCCGACAGAGGTCCGATGGCCATTAGCCTGATACTTCTACTCTGAACCGATTGGTGGCGCAACTCAATTTCGAGGCGATCGTGGGGCAGGATCGTACGCCCCTTATCGGCCCATTCGATTGCTGCGACCGTGGAACCTGAAAGGTATTCTTCCAATCCAATCGACTCGATTTCGCGCACGGAGTTGAGCCGATACAGATCGATGTGAGCCAGCGGTAGCCTGCCGCGATACTCATGGATGAGCACAAACGTGGGGCTGCTGACGCCCCTCGATGCGGCGCCAAGGCCTGCTGCGATGCCGCGGACGAGAGCGGTTTTCCCCACTCCCAACGGACCATACAACGCAAGCGTTTCTCCTCCCTGCAGCGCGGTTCCGATCGCATGACCGAGTCGATCCGTGTGGAGGGGAGAGGAAAGATTTAATTCCCAAACGCGGCTTGATGGCGGTGAAGCACCGCGAGATGTCCGAACCGATCCTGTCAGGCGACTGCGTTTAGCGGCTGATCGATTGGATCGCATAGGGGATGTGGGCGACCAGATCACCGGCGAGCATACCGGCCTGTCCAAGCTGTTGAGCGGCAAGGTCGCCCGCTGCTCCATGAAGATACGTTGCGGCGCAGGCCGCTTCCCATGCCTGGAGTCCTTGGGCAAGCAAGCCAACGATCATCCCGGTCAAGACGTCTCCCGTACCGGCAGTAGCCATGCCGGGATTGCCCGTCGGGCAGATGGCTAGAAGTCCGTCGGGACGGGCGATCACGGTTCGTGCCCCTTTCAATACCAGGTACACACCCCGTTCGCGGGCAAAGCGTCTAGCGGTGCCGATGCGATCGGCATTCACGCTCTGAGAAGTCGCCTCCACTTCCAAACGTGCCATTTCACCCGGATGTGGCGTGAGAATAGGAGGAATTTTGCATTCCGTGAGTAACGAGGCGCGGCTCGCCAGGGCGTTGAGGGCATCGGCGTCAAGGACCGTCGGCCGATCGAGATGTTTCATCAACGACTGCACCAGTTCCACTGTTTCCGGATGCGTCGACAGGCCAGGGCCGATCGCGATCGCCGTCCTGGCTTGCATGAATGCCAAGACACGATCGAAAGCCGATCGGGCCAGTGTGCGGGCTTTGGTTTCGGGGAGAGGCAGCGTCATGGCTTCCAGCAGTTTGGCTTCCACGATGTCGTTGACACTGCTGGGGACGGCAACGGTCACCAAGCCGGTTCCCACACGGAGGGCGGCCTGTGCCGCAAGGGCTGCTGCTCCGGTTTTGCCGACTGAACCGGCGAGAATTCCCGCATGGCCGTAAGTGCCCTTGTGAGAAGAAGTTGGGCGTGCTGGTAACGCATCAGCGACCAGCCCTTTCGTGATGACGATGGTTCGGCTATCGAGCGCATCCGTATAGGCAGAGGGAATGCCGATGTCGACCACATGGATCGTTCCGGCATGATCAATGCCGGCGCCGACGTAGAGACCAAGTTTGGGAAGACCGAACGTGACGGTAGCAGTGGCGTTGACCGCCTGCCCTAACAGTGTGCCATTGTCGGCATGGATGCCGGATGGCATGTCGATCGCAATGATCGGCTTGCCAGCCTGGTTCATCAGCTGGATCGCCTCGCGATAGGGACCGGTGACATTAGCTGATAAACCTGTCCCAAAAAGCGCATCGACGATGAGATCGCTTGATGTGAAAGTCGGCTCCGCCTGTTGCGAGGATCGAAACGGCTTGGTCGCGGATTTTCCTCCTGCACGGAGCCAGCGACGATACATCACCCTTGCATCGCGGCTCAGATCGGTGGCGGGTGCGAGGAGAAACACCGTAACGCTGGCTTGAAACTGGCGCAGGAGGCGGGCGACGACGAGACCATCGCCACCGTTGTTACCCTTGCCGCAGAGAATCGTGACGGTCTTGCCGCGCAACGGCCCGTAGCGGTGTTGAATGAAATTGGCGGCTCCTGCTCCCGCCCGTTCCATCAAGACTAAACTAGGGACCCGCGCCTCGGTAATGGTGCGGCGGTCCAGCGTCTGCATCTGGGTTCCAGTCACGATCTTCATCTAGGGGCTCGCACGATCCTGGCGGATTGGATGCAGTCGCCGTTGGGGAAGGGGAAGCCTGTTCATGGCCGATCAGACGAGCAACGCTTTCATCTCCCGCACGGCTTGATCGAGGCCGACCAGAACGGCACGGGCGATGATGCTGTGGCCGATATTGTATTCCACGATTTCCGGCACATGGGTCAAGCGCTTGACATTCTGGTAATTTAAGCCGTGCCCGGCATTGACGCCCATGCCGAGCTTATAGGCCAACTTGGCGCTTTGAGTGATCGCCTCGAATTCGGTGTCGGCTTCTTTCGACCGCTTGGCGTTGGCATAGCGCCCTGTATGTAGCTCAACAAAGTCCGCGGAAATCTTGTGCGCAGCCTTAATCTGAGCCAGGTCGGGCTCAATAAACACACTAACGGGAATGCCGCCGTCGTGCAGCAGCGCAATAATGGATTGCACTCGATCTTTATGGGCCAGGACATCGAGGCCGCCCTCCGTCGTCAGCTCCTGGCGTTTTTCAGGCACGAGGGTCACGAGATCGGGTTTGACGGTCAGCGCGATTTTCGCCATCGTCTCATCGGCGGCCATCTCAAGATCGAGTTTCGTCCGGACCATCTCCCGGAGTAGCTGCAGGTCTCGGTCCTGGATGTGCCGGCGATCCTCTCGAAGGTGGACGACGACGCCGTCTGCGCCTGCCAGCTCGACAAGCACCGCCGCGGCTAGGGGGTCTGGATCTGTCCCCCCGCGCGCTTGGCGCAGAGTCGCCACATGGTCGACATTGACACCGAGCCGGGGCACAGCGCCTCCACCAGGATCCGGTCTGAACGAAGAAGAATCGAAGTTGAGCGATGAGACGGAGCAGTCGCCGCTGTTGTAACAGAAACCGGCTTGGAGGGGCAAGGACCGAAAGGAATAGTTTTGGTCGGCGATCGAGGCGAAGTACCCAGTTGCTCTGCCGCAGAACCCCACAGAATCACAAGATAATTTGACTCCGCGGCACCCCGCAATTAAAATAGGCGTCCATACAACCAACCACCAACGGATAGGCGGCTTCTCTCTCCCTAGAGTGAGTGGTGTACCAGAAAACGGCCATGGGATTGTCAGATAATTTTTATCGGCTCAAGCGGCTTCCTCCCTATGTCTTCGCGCAGGTCCAGAGCCTCAAGCTCGAGGCTCGGCACCGCGGGGAGGATATCATTGACTTCGGCATGGGGAATCCGGACCAACCGACTCCGAATCATATTGTCGAAAAAATGATTGAGGCGGCGCGAAAAGGGAAAAATCACCGCTATTCGGCCTCGCGAGGGATTACCAAGCTACGCCATGCCATAGCCGCATGGTACAAACGCAACTACGACGTCGAACTCGATCCTGAAACCGAAGCGATCGTGACCATCGGTTCCAAAGAAGGCCTGGCTCACTTATCCCTGGCCATGATCGGCCCGGGCGACGTGGTGTTGACGCCGACACCGACGTATCCTATCCACATGTACAGCTTTATTATTGCGGGTGGAGAGGTGCGTGGGATTGAGCTGCGTCAGGACAGCGATTTTTTCGACGATCTGCAACGCGTCTATCGTCAAACGTTTCCGCGACCCAGAATTCTCGTCATCAATTTTCCGCACAATCCCACGACGGCGATCGTGGACCTGGAATTTTTCAAGAAGATCGTCGCGTTTGCGAAGGAACACAACGTCATTGTGATCCACGATTTGGCCTATGCGGACCTGGTGTTTGACGGATACAAGGCCCCCAGTTTCCTTCAAGTGCCTGGCGCAAAAGACATCGGCGTCGAGTTTTATACGCTGTCGAAGGCGTACAACATGCCGGGCTGGCGGGTGGGCTTCTGCGTGGGTAACAGCGAAGTCGTCGGAGCGCTGGCCAAGATCAAGAGCTATCTCGATTACGGCATCTTTCAACCATTACAAATTGCGAGCGTGATCGCGCTCAACGGTCCCCAGGATTGCGTGAAGGAAACGGTTCAACGCTATCAGAAGCGCCGTGATGTGCTGGTCGACGGGCTGAATCGCATCGGGTGGAATGTCAACAAGCCGCTGGCTACCATGTTCGTGTGGGCCAGGATTCCGCTGCCCTACCGGCATATGGGCTCGCTGGAATTTTCGAAGTTATTGCTCCGGGAAGCAAAGGTTGCTGTTTCGCCCGGGATCGGCTTCGGGGAAGGCGGCGATGAATATGTACGCTTTGCTCTCGTTGAGAATGAGCACCGGACGAGACAAGCCGTCCGCGGGATCAGAAAGACGGTAAAGTTCGAAAGGGGAGAGAAATGATCTCGCGCGTCGGCGTCGGCGTGATCGGCTTCGGCACGGTCGGCACCGGTGTCGTGAAAATTTTATTGGATAATGCGGCACTCATCCGCCGCCGTGTTGGTGTGCCCATCGAACTCGTTCGCATCGCCGACGTGGATATCTTGCGCGATCGGGGCGTCATCCTTCCGCCCGGCATGCTGGTGAATGATGCCAAACAGATTCTAGCCGATCCCGCGATAGACATCGTCGTCGAACTGGTCGGAGGGCATGATTTTGCCAAGCGCCTCATCCTGGATGCGATCGCGGCGGGCAAAACGGTGGTGACGGCCAACAAGGCCTTGCTGGCGCTCCATGGAGAAGAAATCTTTGCGGCTGCCTCACGGCAGGGTGTCGACATCGGATTCGAGGCGAGTGTCGGCGGCGGCATTCCCGTCATCCACGCTGTGAAGGAAGGGTTGGCGGCCAATGCCATCCAGTCGATTTACGGCATTATCAACGGGACGTCGAATTATATCCTCTCTCGTATGTCCAACGAAGGGAAAGGATTCGCGGAAACGCTGGTCGAGGCGCAGAAAGCCGGGTACGCGGAGGCAGATCCCACTTTTGACGTGGCGGGCATCGATAGCGCTCACAAGTTAGCGATCCTGGCCAATTTGGCCTTCGGAACTCCGATCAATTTCAAAGATCTGTACACGGAAGGTATCACCCATATCACGGAGCACGATATCGCGTATGCTCAGGAATTCGGGTATACGATCAAGCTACTAGGCATCGCGAAGCTCGTCGAAGGGGAGGTCGAAGCGCGCGTTCATCCCACGATGTTGGGCGCTGATTCTCCACTGGCGAAAATCGAAGGTGTGTACAACGCGATTCAACTGGTCGGTGATGCGGTGGGCGATGTTGTCTTGAGCGGGCGTGGCGCCGGGGATCTCGCCGCAGGCAGCGCGGTCGTCAGCGATATCATCGCCGGCGCGCGTAATCTGCTCAAGGGCGGAGCCGGACGGGTGCCTCCGGCCTCATTCCAGCCGGATGAACGACGTCCGCTTCGCATGCGTCCCATGGAAGAGATTCGCTCCTTGTACTATTTACGGTTTATGGTCATCGATCGTCCCGGTGTGTTATCTCAGATCGCGGGTGAATTAGGCCGCTGCAGTATCAGTATCTCGTCGATGTTGCAGAAAGGCCGGCGGGAGGGACAGACGGTACCGATTGTCATCAAGACCCACGTCGCGAGGGAACGCGATGTCCAAACCGCACTCAAAGAGATCAATCGCATGGCCTTTATGTCCGAACCGGCCACGCTCATTCGCGTCGAGGGTAAGGACGAGTGAAATCATGAATCGCTGGCGTGGCGTCATCGAAGAGTATCGGAAGTTCCTTCCCGTGACCGAGCGTACGCCGGTCATCACGCTCGGCGAAGGCAATACCCCGCTGATTCGTGCGTCCAGGCTGGCGAAGACCATCGCGCCAGGCATCGATCTCTATTTGAAATTCGAAGGGGCCAATCCCACCGGCTCGTTCAAAGACCGCGGGATGACCATGGCGATTTCAAAGGCCGTTGAAGCCGGTGCTCGCGCCGTGATTTGCGCCTCCACCGGGAATACGTCGGCATCCGCTGCGGCCTTTGGCGCGCGGGCCGGGCTGGCCGTCTATGTGTTGATTCCAGCCGGTAAAATCGCCATGGGAAAACTCTCACAGGCCATGATGCATCAGGCCACCGTCATCCAGATCGACGGTAACTTTGATCAAGCCTTGTCCATCGTGAAAGACTTATCGGCGATGTACCATATTGAACTGGTGAATTCTCTTAACCCGTTTCGCATTGAAGGGCAGAAAACTGCCGCGATGGAAGTGTGTGATCAATTGGGCGATGCGCCCGCCGTCCACGTGCTTCCCGTCGGCAATGCCGGCAACATCACTGCCTATTGGAAGGGCTATCAAGAATATCGGGCAGCCAATCAAACGACACGATTGCCACGGATGATCGGCTATCAGGCTGCCGGCGCGGCGCCGATCGTGCTGGGTCATGTGGTCGAGAACCCCCAAACCGTGGCTACCGCGATCCGTATCGGCAATCCCGCAAGTTGGCAGGCCGCCATTACGGCAATGAAGGAATCATCCGGCTCAATCGATGCGGTGACGGACGAGGAAATTTTGCAGGCGTACGCAGCGGTGGCGAGTACGGAAGGCGTATTCTGCGAGCCGGCCTCAGCTGCTTCCGTGGCTGGTGTGATGAAGCTCAGCCGGCAGGGAGGGTTACGGGAAGGGGAAACCGTTGTCTGCACGTTAACTGGCCATGGATTGAAGGATGCCGATACCGCAATCAGTGTATCGGTCAAACCCAAAACCGTTCAAGCAACTAGGGAGGATGTGGCTCGTCTTCTCGATGTGTAAGCTCATGATACGAGCGTGTGTTCGATGAAATATGTGATTCTGCACGCCGAAGGGATGGCGGATCATCCGCGGCAGGAATTAGCCGGCAAGACTCCACTCCAAGCGGCTTCGACTCCTTACCTCGATCAATTGGCTCAACAGAGTGAATTGGGCCTTCTTACCGTGGCCTTGGACAATGGCCGTCATGGAAGCGGTCTCACAGGCACCTCGATTCTGGGTTACGAACCAAAGAAATATTATCAGGGGCCAGGACCGTTGGAGGCGGCCAGTTTGGGAATCACCGTCGGCGAGAATGACGTGGTTTATCTCTGCACGATGGTGACGTTGAAGGGTGAACAGCCGGCCGGCGGCAAATCGGGCACAGCTGATCTCAAGAAGCTCGGCCCCCATATTGTGATGGACGATGCGACCGCAGGGCTGATCACCACCGAGGAAGCCCGTGAGTTGATCGATGCGGTGAACGAACAGCTCGGCTCCGAGATGATCCAATTCTATCCTGGATCGGGCCACCGGCATCTGATGGTCTGGGTTGACGGAAAGTCGCGGGCGATCTGCACGGATCCGCAATCGTTAGTCGGACGTTCGATCGGTGACGCGCTTCCTTCCGGAGATGGAGCCGAGATACTCCGCAAGCTGATGGATGCCTCGTTGATGATTTTGCGGGACCATCCCGTGAACGATGAACGTCGTGAAGCGGGGAACAAACCCGCGAATTGTTTGTGGCTCTGGGGTGAAGGTCGTGCGATTCCATGGCCAAGTCTATCGGAGCGATTTGGTGTTCCCGGTGTTGTCCTGTCTTCACGCGACGTCCATCGCGGGCTCGGTCTCGTGGCAGGGCTTGAGGCGGTCGATCCTGCTCGATTGCCTGATCTTCGCATGCATGCGACGGTGGCGTTGGACGAGTTGAAGAAGAAGGATTTTGCCTACGTGCATGTGGAATTGCCGGACGAAGTTGTCTACGATCCCGACGTCAAGGCCAAGGTGCGCGCGATCGAGGCGGTCGACCGAGAATTCGTCGGACCATTCCTTGATGGATTGACCAAGCTGGGTCCGTCCCGTCTGATTGCGATCAGTGACCCCGGCAGCGTCCATCAGGAAAAAATGGCCGAAGCGCAGTGGCCGTACGTCTACCGTGACAGTTCTGCAAAATCCTCCCGCGTCGCTGGCCGGCGGTTTACGGAAGTGGATGCAAAGGCCTCGACGACAGCCCCTCGTGACGCCACGAAGTTTGTGGTGCGCCTCTTCGCCAAAGGATCGTAACGGTTGTGGCCCTGATTGTCCAAAAGTACGGAGGGACCTCTGTTGGCTCGATCGAGCGCATCCATCGTGTGGCGGATCGGGTCGAGCAAGCGATTAAAGACGGGAATCAGGTCGTCGTCGTACTCTCGGCTATGAGCGGTGAAACTGATCGCTTGTTGAAGCTGGCACATGAGGTCGCCGCGCTCCCGGATGAACGCGAGCTCGACATGTTGTTGTCGACCGGCGAGCGGGTGACGATCGCATTGCTCTCCATGGAGCTGCGCGGACGCGGGCTTGATGCGCGGTCATTCACTGGACGCCAGGTCGGAATCATGACCGACAATGCCCATACGAAGGCACGAATTACGAGGGTGACCGCGGAGCGCATTCGAGAGGCGCTCGCCAAGGGCGTTATTCCTGTCGTCGCCGGCTTTCAAGGCATCAACGAGCAATCGGATGTCACGACGTTAGGTCGCGGGGGATCCGATTTGACCGCCGTGGCGCTGGCCGGGGCGTTGAAAGCCGATCGCTGCGTGATCTTTACGGATGTCGATGGCGTCTATACCGCCGATCCCAACGTCGTGCCCTCGGCGAGACGGATCGAGAAGATTGCTTATGAAGAAATGTTAGAAATGGCGAGCCTCGGTGCCAAGGTGCTGCAGAGTCGCTCTGTCGAATTCGCGGCGAAATTCAATGTGCCGCTGGAGGTCAACTCCAGCTTCAAAGAAGGAAAGGGGACGCTCGTGACACGCGAAGATGCAGACATGGAAGCCGTTGCCGTCTCCGGCATCACGGGCGACCGCAATCAGGCCAAGATCACGGTCGTCGGCGTGCCGGACAAGCCTGGAATCGCTGCCCGTCTGTTGGGACCCGTCGCCAAGGCGAACATCCTGGTTGATATGATTATCCAAAACGTGAGCCATGAATCGTTGACCGATTTTTCGTTCACCATTCCTCGAGTCGACGTCAAAAAGGCCATGCCGATCATTCAGGATACGGCCAAAGACATCGGCGCGAAATCGGTCTCGGTGACGGAAGCCATTGCCAAGGTCTCCTTGGTGGGCGTCGGCATGCGCTCCCATTCAGGCGTGGCCGCGAAGATGTTTGAAGTCTTGTCCCGGGAGAGCGTGAACATTATGATGATCAGTACATCCGAGATCAAAATTTCCTGCGTCATCGATGAGAAGTACATGGAATTGGCCATGCGGGCTCTCCATGCCGCGTTCGGGCTGGACCACGTACGGGTCAAATAATCGCGCCTGATTTGGCCCTCGACAGGCTCGTCCCGGTCCTGTTACCCTCTTTCACATGGCGAAAAAAACACCCCGTTCGAACGGCTTCTCTCGGAAACTGTCCGCCCGTTCCACCGCGCCGGCCACACCGGCTGCGGCGAAGCCTATCCAGTTGGAGATTTACGATACGACGTTGCGCGATGGAGCCCAGGCGGAAGATGTCAGTTTTTCAGCCGACGACAAGGTCATGGTTGCGCAACGGCTGGACGAACTCGGCGTCCAGTTCATTGAAGGAGGCTGGCCGGGCGCCAATCCGAAAGACATCGAGTTTTTTCGGATGATCAAGGAAACCCCCTTGAAGCAGGCCACAGTGGTCGCTTTTGGCTCGACGAGGAAAGCCAGCAATTCCGTTCAGAAAGACGCGAACATCCAAGCGCTGCTCGACGCAGAAACGAAGATCATTACCCTGTTTGGTAAGAGCTGGCCGTTACACGTGACTGATGCCTTGGGTATCGCGCTGGCCGTGAACCTCGACATCATCGGCGATTCCGTGGCTTATCTGCGTTCGAAGCACCGGCGCGTGTTCTATGACGCCGAGCATTTTTTCGACGGCTACAAGACCAATCCGGACTATGCGCTCGAAACGTTGAGGCGGGCGGTGGCAGCCGGCGCGGAACGCGTCATTCTCTGTGATACCAACGGCGGCACGATGCCCTGGGAGATCAAGGAAATCTGTAAGATCGTCCAGCAGGAATGTCCGGTGCCTCTCGGTATCCATGCGCACAACGATTGCGAAATGGCCGTGGCCAATTCGCTCGTGGCGATCGAAATGGGCGTCGTGCAAGTGCAGGGCACGATTAATGGGATCGGCGAGCGTTGCGGCAATGCCAATCTCTGTTCGATCATTCCCAATCTTCAACTGAAGATGAACCGGCCTGCCTTAGGCGAACGGCTGACCCATTTGAAGGAGGTGTCGAGCTTCGTGACGGAGATCGCGAATCTGATGCCGAACAAGCACCAGCCCTATGTCGGCGATTCCGCCTTCGCGCACAAGGGCGGCGTCCATATCCATGCGGTGCTGAAAAATCCCGCGACATATGAACACGTCGTGCCCTCGCTCGTCGGGAATCGCCAGCGCATGCTGGTGTCGGATCACGCGGGCCGCAGCGGGTTGCTCGAAAAAGTTGAGGCCTACGGCATCAAGCTGGACAAAGACGATTCCAAGGTTCACGAACTGATGGCCACGCTCAAGGAGCGTGAAAATGAAGGCTATCAGTTTGAAGGGGCCGAGGGGTCCTTTGAGCTCCTCATGCGAAAAGCGATGGGGACTCACAAACCCTCTTTCAAATTGTTGGGCTTTCGGGTCATTGTCGAAAAGAAGCAGGACCATGGAGCGTCGATGTCTGAGGCGACCGTCATGGTAAAGGTTGGAGAGGCGGTGGAACATGCGGCGGCAGCAGGTGCCGGCCCGGTCAATGCGCTCGACCATGCTCTTCGGAAGGCCCTAGAAAAGTTCTATCCTCAGCTCCGGGAGGTCAAATTACTCGATTATAAGGTTCGCGTCCTTTCCGCTAACCGGGGGACCGAGTCAAAAGTGCGGGTTTTGATCGAATCGGGCGACCATAAAGACAAATGGGGGACAGTCGGCGTCTCCGAGAACATCATGGAGGCCAGCTGGCAGGCCCTGGCCGACAGTATCGAGTACAAGTTGCTGGCCTCTGACCGCTAAGCCCCAGCTCATTCCCCTACAATTAATTCTTGACACCCTATCTAACCTCACGTAACTTATGGTAAAAAATGTCTCTCGTGTCAGGGGCAGATGGGCATCTCTGAAGAGACTGCTCGGGTGGCGCAAGGGGGTAGAGCATGAGAAAGGCAGATATCGCGAATGAAATCTATAAGCAAGTCGGCATTTCTAAGAACGAAGCTGCCGATATTGTCGAGCTTGTGCTCAACATGTTGAAGGCCGTGTTACAAAAGGGAGACTCCGTCAAGATCGCCGGCTTCGGAAACTTCGTCGTAAGAAGTAAGGGCGCGAGGAAAGGCCGCAACCCGCGAACCGGCGAAGAAATCGGCATCACGCCCCGCCGCGTCGTGACGTTCCGTCCCAGTCAAGTATTCAAGAAGTACGTCAATTCGTAATTAGCATCGCTCACCTGTACAACTCCCTCCATGAGGACCGGTCCATGGGGAACGAACCCCGGCTCGGCAGTAAAGTCTTCTACAAAATCGGCGAGGTGAGCCAGGTCACGAAGCTCCCTGCCTATGTCCTGCGATTCTGGGAATCGCAGTTCCCTTTTCTCAAGCCCAAGAAAAGCCGAGGAAATCAGCGTCTCTACGTGAAGCGAGACGTCGAGACGGTGCTCGAGATCAAACGAATGCTGTATGAGGAAGGGCATACACTTGAGGGAGTGAAACGGTATTGGGCGCGCCGTGGTCGGGTGGCGGCACAGCGGATCAAGCCGAAGGAATTGGCCCAGAAGTTGCGGGGAAATTTGCAAGCGATCTTGAAAATTCTCGAGTCACATTCATGATTTACGATTTTCTCCATAGCAAGCGGTTGCAATCGGGTGCTGTTCGAGGCGACAATGCGGGCATTGCGGCACAAGACACAAACATCGGGGCGTGGCGCAGCCCGGTAGCGTACTCGCTTGGGGTGCGAGTGGTCGGCCGTTCAAATCGGCTCGCCCCGACCAAATTCCACAATACTGAGTTGAATGCAGAGGACTGAGGAGGCAGCTTTTGCCGCTCAGTCCTGAACTCAGGCCTCAGCCCTGAAGAAGGAAGCTGCCCCAGTGCAGCTTTTTTTATGCCTGGCAAACATCTGCGCATTCTCGTCACCAACGACGATGGAATTCATTCTCCCGGCCTGACTCTGCTTGCCAAGGCGTTGGCTGCCTTGGGTGAGGTATGGGTGGTCGCACCGGATCGAGAACGCACTGCAGTGGCCCATGCCCTTACCCTGCACAAACCGCTTCGAGTTCATGAAGTAGGCAAGCGAGTTTATGCCATCAACGGCACCCCCGTCGATTGCGTGAACTTGGCCCTGCTCAATATCTTGCCCAAGCTGCCCCATCTTCTGGTATCCGGTATCAATAAGGGTGTGAACCTCGGCGACGATGTCTTATATTCAGGGACGGTGTCGGCCGCGGTCGAAGGCACGATTCTCGGCGTACCCTCTATGGCGGTGTCACAGGAAGGGCGCGAGCAGTTTCACTTTGCCACCGGCGCACATTATGCGCTGCGCGTCGCGCGCTTGATCCTTCAGCATGGATTGCCGGAAGAAACGCTCATCAATCTCAACGTCCCCAATCGTGCGCTGCGAGACATTACCGGTGTGCGCGTGACGTGCTTGAGCCGGCGGCGATTCGAGAATCCGATCATTGAGAAGGTCGATCCTCACGGTAGGACCTATTATTGGATCGCGGGAACTCGCGTGTCCTGGAGCCGCAGCAAAGATGCCGACCACGAAGCGATCGAAGAAGGCGCGGTCTCGCTCACGCCCATCCATCTCGACAGCACAAACTATGGAGTCCTGGACCAATTGCGAACCTGGGAGGCGACCATCCGGGGACGCCAAAAGCCAGGCACCTCCTCGAAGACCGGCAAGCGCAGCGTGAGGCGATAAGGCAGCATGGGCGATTTCATCGAAGCGATCATCTCGATCCTCAGCCGGTTTGTGATCAATACGATTTCCACGTTCGGCTACACCGGCATTCTCGTGACGATGGCGATCGAGAGCGCCTGCATTCCCTTGCCGAGCGAGATTATCATGCCTTTTTCCGGTTATCTCGTGACAACCGGACAATTCACCATGCTCGGCGTCACCTTGGCTGGCGCGATTGGCAACGTGGTCGGATCGATCGTCGCATACTATGCAGGGGTTTGGGGCGGGCGACCGTTCGTGGAGCGTTACGGACCGTATATGCTGATTTCGCATAAAGATCTCGACACGGCTGATCGGTGGTTTGCGAGGTATGGAGAAGCCACCGTGTTCTTCAGCCGCATGTTGCCGGTCGTGCGCACGTTCATTTCGCTGCCGGCAGGGATTGCCAAAATGAACTTCCCGCGGTTCGTCCTGTTTACCTTCATCGGCGCGTTGCCCTGGTGTTATCTCCTCGCGTACATCGGGGTTAAGATGGGAGAAAAGTGGGAACATCTGCGCGACTATTTTCACCAGTTCGACATCGTCATCGGGCTTTGTCTCGCTGTCGCCGCGGGGTATTTTATTTGGTCACATTGGCCAAGACGAGCCACTAAGACTGGGTCGTAGGAAGCCATGCTGACACTGTTCAATACGCTCACTGGCAGACAAGAACCGTTCAAATCGATTGAGCCGAAGCGTGTCAGGATGTATGTCTGCGGCGTGACCGTCTACGATTATTGTCACATCGGCCATGCTCGCAGCGCACTCGTCTTCGACGTGCTTCGCCGGTATTTGGAATACAGCGGTTACCAAGTTGACTTCGTGAAGAACTTCACGGACGTGGACGACAAGATTATTAAGCGGGCGAATGAGCAGGGTGTCTCCTGCGACGCGATTACGAGCAAGTACATCGATGCCTACTATGAAGACATGGGTAAGCTTGGGAATTGTGCGGGCAACGAAGGAGCCGAAGGCCACCGAGCACATGACCGATATCATCGAGATCACGGACACGTTGATCAAAAAAGGGCTAGCCTATACCATCGACGGAGACGTCTACTTTCAAGTCGACAAGTATCCAGCGTACGGGCGCCTCTCGAAGCGCAAGTTGGAAGATCTTCAAGCCGGGGCACGCGTGGATGTTGATGAGCGCAAACGGCATCCGATGGATTTTGCCCTGTGGAAAAGCAGCAAGCCAGGCGAGCCTTCCTGGCCCAGTCCATGGGGTGCAGGCCGCCCCGGGTGGCACATCGAATGCTCCGCAATGTCGATCAAGCATTTGGGCGAGACCTTCGATATCCATGGCGGCGGCATGGATTTGATTTTCCCCCACCACGAGAATGAGATCGCGCAATCATGCGGCGCGACCGGAAAAGAATTCGCCCGTTATTGGGTTCACAATGGTTTCGTGCAGATCAATCAAGAGAAAATGTCGAAGTCGCTGGGAAATTTTTTCACCATTCGAGAGATTTTTGAGAAAGTCAGAATGGTCTGAAGATGGTGACAGGAGAAATCTTCGGTATTTTCTTCTATCGACTCATTATCACGGGCCACTTGATTTTTCCGATCAAGGTCTGCAAGAAGCGAAGAATGCTTTGGATGGGTTCTATGATTTGTTCATAGAGGCTGAATGAGAAGGCGAACAGGTACAGCCATTGACGAGCGAGCTTAGTAATCGATTATTGACCGAGCCAGATGGCTTATCGCCAGAAAGCTATGGACGATGATCTCAATACCCCTATGGCGCTTGCAGAATTACAGGAACTGCGAGGAGCGATGTTAACAAGCTGCTTCAACGATGGGTTTCAACCGAAAGCGAGAAGCGAAGCTCGTGAAGCATTTCGGTCTCTAGGAGCCGTGCTTAGGCTTATTTCAATTGGAACCGGATCAGTGGCAGTTCAATCCTTTAAAGATGCTGTCGAGCTTGAGGGAACGTTTAAGATCAAGCGGTGAGTTATGCCTTCACAGTTAACGCTTGCCCAGTGACAGATAAGGACGATCCAATGCAAGAATTCGAATCAGAAGATTGCTGAACGAACTGAAGCTAGGAGACGAAGAGATTTCAAAGAGCCGATGAGATCAGAGTAGAACTCGAATCGGCACAGGCATCACAATCGAGGACAAGCCCGATGGCACCAGCCGCTGGAAGCGATAACCAGCCGGAACTGCTCTATGGGCTGCATGCGATTCGGGAAGCGCTGCGGGCCGATACTCGTCCACTTCAACGTCTTCTCGTTCAACGGACTGACCGGCAATTCGCCGAAATCGTTCTGCAGGCGAAAGCCAAGCGCATTCCGGTCCACATCGAGCCACCCGCTGCATTTGACCGGTTGGTGCCGGGCGGCAAACATCAAGGTGTCATCGCCTTTGTCGCTGCCAAGTCCTATAGCAGCACAGAAGAAATCCTCGCTCTGGCTCATCGACGCGGTGAGCCGCCCTTTCTCGTCATTCTGGATGGAGTTGAAGATCCTCACAACCTTGGAGCAGTGTTGAGGACAGCCGAAGCAGCCGGCGTCCACGGTGTCTTCATTCCTGAACGTCGGGCAGCGGGACTGACCTCCGTGGTTGCCAAAGTGTCGGCCGGCGCGCTCGACCATATGTTGGTCGCACGAGTTGGCAATATCTCTCGTCTGATTGAGGAGCTGAAAGAAGTCGGCGTGTGGGTCTACGGCGTCGAACCCTCATCGCCGACTCACGTTACCGGTATTGATATGACAGGGCCGATCGCTTTGGTGTTCGGAGGCGAGGGAGAAGGGATTCGTCCCGGTGTCTTGAAGGCATGCGACGGCCGCATGAGCATTCCGATGAAAGGGAAAGTTGCATCGCTCAACGTGTCGGCCGCCGTGGCCGTCACGCTGTTTGAAGGCGTGCGGCAGCGAAGTTGCGAAGCTACCAACCTAGGACTTACCGAACCCTGATCATGCTTCCCTGAATGGCCGTTTTCAGCAGCTGCGCCGTGTTGGACACGCGCATCTTCTTCATCATGTTTGCCCGGTGTGCTTCGACAGTCTTGACGCTGATCTTGAGCCGCTGGCCGATTTCTTTGTTCTTGAAGCCGGCCCATATGAGTTCAAGGATTTCCTGCTCGCGACTGGTCAACGATTCTGGCCGTTTCTTGCGGGGAGGAGGGACGAGGTCGGCGAGAGATGATTTCGATCTGGCTCTTGCGGTTCGTGCCATTTTATCTGTTCTCCTTTGATGGGAGGATGATTGCGCTATAATCCAGCCAGCCTAGACCTTCGGAGAACGAACTTTGACTTACGGAATTATAGGAACTCCTCTGACTGCATGTAAACCAATGCGCAATGGCCCTAGTGGAAGTACTTACTCAGTTATTGCCCGTACCAATCAACCCGTACGGATCATTTAAGGAATGGCGGTTGCATGGTTGACTGGGTTCCTTTTGTTCTTGCAGCCACGTGTGGTTTCCTGATCGGGAGCTTCTTGAACGTCTGCATCTACCGGCTGCCGCGCGGTGAATCGATTGTCTGGCCAGGCTCTCACTGCCCTGTCTGCAGGAAGGCCATCGAGTTCTACGACAATATTCCGTTGTTGAGCTACGTTTGGTTGTTCGGTCGTTGCCGCACCTGTCAGGCACCGATTTCGGTACAGTACCCGATTGTGGAAACGGCGAATGCCGCCGGGTATCTCGCCATTCTCTGGACCTTCGGTTTCACCTGGACGACTGTACTCTACGCCATATTGTTCTCGGCCTTGCTGGTAGTGACGGGAACTGATCTGACTCACAAGATCATCCCCAATGTCGTCACTGTACCCGGTATTGCATTAGGATTGTTTGGTGCAGCGACGGTCCTACCTGTCGGATTGATTAATGCGTTGCTCGGTGTCGCCATCGGAGGAGGCATCCTCTGGGCTCTGGCCTGGGCCAGTCCATATCTCTTTGGCAAGGAAGGGATGGGCGGCGGCGATATCAAATTGCTCGCGATGATCGGTGCATTTTTGGGTTGGAAGCCAGCGCTCCTCACGATCATGATCGGATCGTTGACCGGATCGATAATCGGAGTGAGCCTGATCGCGCTCCGGTTCATGAAGCGCGACGAGTATATTCCCTTCGGACCCTTTCTCGTACTCGGTGCACTCATCTCAATGTTTTTCGCTCAACCGTTGCTCCATTGGTATCAGGAATTACTCGGTTCTTCCTACTAGGATTTTCCCCCATCTGCTTGTATCTCTATTCCCTCTGCCTGTATCCGAATCTCCTCCTCTGTCGCATGAGCACGGGGCATCCTTCCTAAAGAGAAATCCTGCCAAACCCGCGAACTTTCCTGTGGATGAGCAGCGCTGCACTTTGGGGTACAGAACGGCACGGGTTTTGGAAGCTGGCAGTTCCATGTTCCAGCAATGCGGGATAGCCAATCAGAGTGGCAAGGAGGTGAGAAGCCTTTCGACCCAATCAGGGAGAAGTCTCGCGGAACTCATGATTGTTGTGGCGCTTGTTGGAATCTTGGCCGCGATGGCTATCCCGAGTTACCAAGGGATGACGGCCCGCGTTCAAGTTCGCAGCGCTGTGGCGGAAATTGCCTCAACGCTGCGGATGGCCAGACAGCTGGCAATGGCCAGGAGAGAGCGGCTTCTCGTACGGTTCGATCTCTTGGAGAAAACGATCAGCCTCCGCCGGGCCGATACTGACGGACTCCTAGAAATCTATCGCTATGGCGACAAAGGCATAGCACTCGATGAGCCGACGGCCGGTCCCGAACTCTTCTTTCACCCCAGCGGTCGTTCCGCTAGTGCAACGACTATCGTCATTCATGACGGGCCATATCGTCGGACGACGGTCACCGTCAGCCTGACCGGGCGGGTGGTGGTTTCGTGAACCTCCACACGTGCCTCAATTCCACTAAAGGTGCGACTTTTTCGGAAGTGATGGTGGCGATGGGACTCACGTACATCGGATTGATGGGCGCCATGGGAGCCTTTCATGTCGCCGAGAAAGCCATCGTCCAGGGCATGCTCGCCAGTCGTGCGCTGTCAATGGCGGAGTCCAGACTCGAAGCGAAGCGCTCTGTGCAATGGGAGCAGCTGCTCATGGACGATCTCGATCATGACGGTATCCCAGAAATAGTGATGCATGACGATGGGGTTGGCGTCGATCGAGCTGCCGGAGACGGTATTTATTCGGCTCAGTTGGAGCGGAATGGAGTGGTTCTCACATGGACCGTCGCACCGAATCACGGGGGGAGGCTTTCGGAGTCCGGGTTCGCCGTCTTTGAAGCGCGCGCCACATATAGATCGGACAATGGAGAGCATGAGGTGCGGCTAGCCACAGTTCGTGCCAATCCCGTTTTTGCAGGGAGCCTTTAGCAAAGGTTACGGATGCCAGCGACTGAGAACACCAAGAAACACGCGATTCCGCTCCTGTACGGTGAGTCAGGTACGAGTTTACTCGAACTGATGGGGGCGATGGTTGCCGGGCTGGTCGTGCTCGGCGCCACGCTTCAGTCCTTGTCTTACTTTCAACAGGAGTTTGCACAGCAGCAGGATCGCATCACGCAGCATCAAGACCTTCGTCTCGGACTTGAGCTCTTTGAGCAGGAGCTTCGGCTCGCCGGTTCTGGATCGCTCTCGGTCATTCTGTCCGATGCTGTTGAATTTACCGCGAACATCCACGGGTTGATGACCAATGTGACCTCGGCGGCGATGATCGGTCAAACGACGCTTGCTGTCGACGATGGGCGGGGATGGCCGGATCGGAAACTCGTACAGATCTGCTGGAATGAACAATGCCAGCACTATACGCTGGCGCGAGCTGGCCAGCGGAACCTACTGACCCTGGTCGAGCCGATTGTGTATGCAATTCCAGCCGGTGCGTCGGTGTCCGTTATGAATCGCCTCCGCTACTACAGCCGTACTGATGAACGGGGATCGTTGCGGCTCTTGCGCCAGATTGACGGCGGCGCCAGCGTCTTGATTGGCAACATTGAAGGCGTGAGATTTTCGTATTGGAGCGAACAGGGAATGAGGACAACACAGCCGGCACTGGTACGACGCATTATCATTGAAATCTCGTTTCTCAATCGTGCGGTGAGAGAGAAGCGAGAGATCAGTCTTCGAACGTAATGGTGCAATGAGGTAACCATGCGACACCTACAGAGAGCTCCATATCCACCATGTGAAGTCCACGGCCATGTACTCATCGCCTCTCTTATGTTGATTCTCATTCTGTCAGTGCTGAGCATGACGGCATTTTATCTAGTACTCCAGGACATGCCCGGAATTTCTGCGATGCGGGAGGAACGCACGGCGCTAGAGTTGGCCGATGCAGCAACAGAACTAGTCATGAGTTGGTTTCACGATTCCACAAGCACTCCGCCATCAATTGCTGGGCTGCTCACGAAGCGTCAGAATGATCCCATCATCGGTCCTTCGTTTTTCGATGCGGCAGGTCGCTCACAATTTATTGGGACGTTCGATCGGCCCGACATTGTGCTTGACGCGACACATTCCGCCGATGATGGCCTACTTAATAGTCCCCCCAGCGGGTTCAGTGGATCATTGCTTGAGCTTGGACGCCTGCAACAGCTGAAAGTGTATGGACCATCACAACCGGGAATGCTCGGCACTCTGGAAGTCACCGCGTCGACTGTTGGTCGAAGACCGATGGCTAGGACCATTCGTGTTCAACTTGGCGCGTTGAACATTCCGGCGGTGAGAGCCGCTGTGCAAACCGGTGCGGGATTAGGCACGCTGCGGCCTGGCGGTGAGTCACCAGTCTTGGTGCATTGGGGCGATGCTCGTCTAATGGCCGATATGGTGATCAACCACGTTGAGGACCTGATTGTAAAAAGCACTGCCGCTCCGGTGACCGGCCAGTCGTATGAGCTCATGAGACAATTCGAAGATCGTTGGACTGACTATTGGATCGGCGGCACTATCTCGCTTCTCTCTCCTCCTTCGAGTGCAACACCTGTCTTTCCTCCGAACGTGCACATCAATCAACATCCAACGCCTGGTGTACGGCTCGACCATTGGGACTACAATCTTCTAAAGAAGACGGCGCAGCGCTACGGCACGTACTATCGGCTCGATCGAGAGGGACGACTCCATCCGTTGGGAGCGTTGGACTCCGATCCGGGGCTTCTGCCGGCTGAGGTGTTGGCATCGCCGACAGTTGGACGGTCCCACGGTCTGTTGTTCATTGATACTCTGGATGGAGAGGCGCCGCGTTCAGATAATTTAGGTACGTTGGTCCTTGATGCGGACTATGTGGAAGCATTGCTGGTCGTCCAGGGCCATGTACGGGTGAAGCCAAGCGGATTAGGACGCTCTGTGCCGGTATTGAGCCCATCACCTGAAGGGTTGACCTCGCTGGGTAGCAGAATTCCGGTTACGCTTTCCGGCATCCATCTGAACGGCATACTGCAGGCGGCAGGGACGATCACACTTGAAAGCAATGCTCGTATGTATGGCGCCGTCATGACCGCTGGTACCGTCGTTTCCGGGAGTCCGGGACTTAAGCTGGAGGTCTGGTACAACGCGGATCTGGGGCAAGGACTCTTTCGGGGACTTCCCGTCGTCTATCGTGTGCCCGGTTCGTGGCAAGTGAAATACTGATTCTCAGTTCGAACAGATGGAGGGTCTCAACATATCAGTGGGCGAGATAGGTAGCGCCGCCTCTACCGACTCGGTCGGTAAAAAACCTGGGCGGAAGACCAAGCTTCGTTCCTCGATCGAACAGAACGTGCTGGATTTGCTCGTCTATCGTGGAATCCTTTCTCAAGTCGATCTCGACCAGGCGATGGATGAATCCAAAGAGGGCGCTCACGACCTTGAAGCCCTGCTTTTGGACCGCTACCACGTGCCGAAAGACGTTATTGGCGCAGCGCTCAGCGACTATTACCAATGTCCTTACCTCCCGTATGACGAGCGGACGGTGATCGATGTCGACTTACTAAAAACACTCAACTACGACTATCTCAAGAAAAACCTCTGGCTGCCGATCGCACGACGCGGGCAGCTCCTCGATATACTCACACACGACCCGCACGATCTCGAAAAAGGATGGGATGTGCGGCGCAGCTTTTCAGGAATGACTATCCGGTATGCCGTCGGCCTTCGCTGCGACATCGAACAGTTTCTCGCCGCAGTTAAAGGGCAAGGAGCCGGATCTTCTCTCGGAACGATTTTAAGCGAGCTCGTTCAAGACATTCCGGTCGAGCAAGTGCCGGAAGCGTCGTCTAGTGCAATCGATGAAAATGATTCTGCCATCGTACGCTTGGCCAATCACTTGATTACCGAAGCCGATCGTCTCGGCGCATCCGATCTTCACATCGAGCCTTACTCGGACAAAAAAGATACGGCCATTCGATTCCGTGTCGACGGCACCTGTTTCAGTTACATGAAGGTGCCGGCCGCCTATCGTAGGGCGCTTGTCTCGCGCATTAAGATCATGGCCAATCTCGATATTGCCGAACGGCGCAAGCCGCAAGACGGGAAGATTCGATTCAAACTTGGCACGCAGCGCGATATTGAACTACGCGTTGCCACATTGCCGACCGCCGGAGGAAATGAAGACGCCGTGTTACGCCTCCTTACAGCCAAGGAGCCGATGCCATTGGAAGCCATGGAATTCGCGCCCGACGTATTGCAAACGATCAAGACGTTAGCGGAGAAACCGCACGGCATCATTCTCTGCGTTGGTCCCACGGGATCGGGGAAGACGACGACGCTCCATGCCATTCTGAAACACATCAACAACGATGAGCGAAAAATCTGGACTGCCGAAGATCCTATTGAAATCACGCAAGAGGGATTGCGCCAAGTGCAGGTTCATCAGAAGATCGGATTGAATTTTGCTGCGGCGATGCGAGCATTTCTGAGAGCCGATCCCGACGTCATCATGATCGGCGAAATGCGCGACAAAGAAACAGCAGATATCGCCATTGAAGCGTCACTCACGGGGCATCTCGTCTTGAGCACACTGCATACCAACAGTGCAGTCGAAACAGTCATTCGCCTGCTCGATCTCGGCTGCGATCCGTTCAACTTTGCCGATGCTATGCTGGGCGTGCTGGCCACCAGGCTCTGCAAAAGAATTTGTTCGCAGTGCAAGGATTCTTATCGTCCTTCACGCCAGGAGTATGAGGAATTAGTCGAAGGGTATGGAACGAAACATTGGAAACCACTCGACGTGAAATACAGCGAGCAGCTCATGCTCTATCGTGGGCGCGGTTGTGAAGTCTGTCGCCGGACCGGGTTCAAAGGACGGGTGCCACTGCATGAACTGCTGGTGGGAACGGAAGACATCAAGCAGCTCACTCAATCACGGGCGCGAACTACTGACCTCCTGGCCAGGGCGATCGATAATGGCATGGTTACCCTGCTTCAAGACGGGATACAGAAAGTCTTCCTAGGTCTGACCACCTACCGACAAGTGCGCGCTGTGGCGACGAAATAGTTCGCATCGGGTCACCATGGACGCTTAGACAGACCTAGACAGAGCGTCCGAAAGTAACAAATTTTCGTCTATTTGAGGCAAAGCTTGCTACCCACGGAACAGTGTAGGGCGTCACCCTCATTCGTAGCCCCTTGTATTTCTTGAAACCTCCATTGGCATAACTCCTGCTCGAAGATGAGCAGTAAAGGCACTTGTCCTAACACAAGTAGGCTGTGCCTCTAGTTTCCGTCGATCTTTCAGCAAGAGAACAGGCTGAAAGACTGAAAAGGAGGCATGTGATGGCTAGTCGTTTGACTGTCGCAGTCGTAAGTGGATTTGCGATTTCTCTTCTCATTGTGGGAGCAGGCGGAGCCGCGTCGGTCTGTGATCCGCATTGTGCGCCCGCCAAGTCGAACAAGGGAGGAGAAGTCACGGGGTTGAATCGCGCGAACTCCGTTGCTGGCGACCATGGGGCACAGGGACGGGCCAACGCGGTCGAGAAGCAAGATCTTCACAAGCCGGGCGGATCTGGTGTCTCTACTAGCGGCGGAAGTACTGGAGGGGACACCGGTGGCGGATCCACAGGTGGCGATACCGGTGGCGGATCCACAGGTGGCGATACCAGCGGCGGCCCCTGTTCCGGTTGTTAAGCGGATATTCCCGCGATGAGATGAGGGGGCGTCGCTCTTGCGACTGCCCCCTCACTCGTACCGGGTCCCGCGAGACACGCGCGCCATCCACTGTTCATATAAGAGAACAGAGCCGAAAATTGTCATCTGGCGAGCAAAAAAAAGCGGTGCTTCCTGTCCATTCGAATTAATTTCTTAAATTAATTCAACAAGTTCCATACCTCCTCAAAAGATTTATGAAGGCATGTCCTTTGCTCTACCCCTCTGGGGTCCACTATGGCCTGCGACGGAGGATTTTCTTCAATGAGTGCTGTGAATCGAGATACTGGCTTCACATTGGTCGAGGTGATGGTCGCGGCTGGCATTCTGACGGTCGCCGTAGCGTTGACCGTCCCTAATTTTTTGCTGTGGTATGCCCAATCTCAGCTTCGACAAGCGACATCAGACGTAGCTACCCAGTTGACCCTGGCTCGAATGGCGGGAATGAACCGAAACCGAGCTGTGGATGTGACCGTACAGAATGTGGGAGGAGCGGTACAAATTTCTGCTGTCTCTTCCGGAGCGCCAGTATTTAGTGACAAAACACTCCCGCCACGCGCGTCATCAGTTGTTGGGAGTCCGATCACAGTAAGTTTTTCATCGTTGGGCCTCCGGACGAGCGCGGGCACCGGCGTGCAGACGATCGGCATCTGTGACGCATATAAGCGTCAGTACTCTGTGGCGATTATTCCATCAGGCAAAGTGAACTGGTCTCCGAATTCAAGCGCAACCCCTTGCCCGTAACGTCATCAAAGGTCGACACGATGCGGAGACACAGCTTGAGTCAATGCCAGAACGAACGAGGGTTTTCCTTATTAGAGGGAATGCTGTCCGCTGTGATTCTGGGCACAGGCCTTCTTGCGATGTCCGGAATGCAAGCGATCGCGCTGGTCAAGAACGTTGATGCGAACGAATTGACTCGCGTCACATCGGTAGCGTCGGACATGATGGAACGCATCTATTTCAACCGACGGAATGCGGTGAGCTACAACGGCATTGATACGAAGAGTGTCACTAATTGTAGCGGTATCAGTTCCACGGCCCAACCGCAGGCGAAGGGAGACTGTCTCCTCTGGCAAAGCGTCGTAGGCGGCACCCAGCTCGAAAATGTTCAAGGCCTGGTCTCGGTGGACCTGACCCCGATCGCACCGACGGTGCTTGGTCAAAGAAAAGTCACTGTGACCATCACCTGGCTGGGCTCCATGAACAGTGGGTCCACAACGAAGCGACCGCGATCTCTGACACTCAACAGAGTGATCGCGCCGGAATGACGAAGAAAGCATTCTTGGCCATGAAATACCATCAGCCGGACACGCGCCGCTCAACCGAACAAGTGGGGTTCACGCTCATTGAGCTGATGATAGGAATGGCCCTCGGGCTGATTGTCGTGGCGGCGGCATTTACCATTCTGACAACAACCAGCAAGGCATTACGAGCCAACGAGCAAGTCGTCGATACCCAGCAAAACCTGCGAATGGCAATGGAATTACTCACAAGGGATATCAAGCTGGCCGGCTTTGGAAATCCAGGTGTACCGGTAGGAAATTGCAGTAGTGCCATAGTGCCAAATGATCAAACCCCGACTGGTGTCGATAGCGGAGCGGACTCGGTACAAATGCTGGTGCCGGCGACGAGGACCACGGGCTCGAACAGATGGACCTTAAAGGTTCCGACAGCGACGTCAGGCGTGACACAGATCACCCTTGAACCGGGAGCGGTGGCTGATATGGTGAGTTCGGGCCTGGTCGCCAACCAATCCTATATTTCCATCGGCGGGTCAGCCACAGCCCAGGTCACCGGACTTGATGCCGCTGCCAGCACGATTAGCGTGTCAATTCCTCCTCCCCTCTGGTTTCAGCAAGGCGACCAGGTTTATCTGCTGCAATGCATCCGGTATCAAGTCGTGAGTCCCCCCGATCCAGGCAATCTCTGCGGGGGCAACGCGCCTTGTCTGACGAGAGGCGTGGCTGGTGTCGTGACGGGTCCCAACGCCGAGGGCCCGATTGCGGAAGGCATTGAGGATCTCCAACTGGCCTATGCGTGCGATGGCTGCGTCACAGCCATTAACAGCGGGATTCCTGATCATGTCATCGACGATCAGCCTCCCAACTCTAACAGCTTTGATCAAGCAGATTTTCTGAGCAATGTACCTTGGACTGCTGCACCGTTGACGCCGGACAAGATTAAGTTGGTACAGGTCGCTTTGGTGGCCAGACAATCAAAAAATGATCAAGGGTTTGGAGAGAGTAATAACTCCATCGTGGGTTCAGCGGCAGTGACGGTGACCAGCGATCATACGCTTCCGGCCGATGCGAATCACCGACGCCGGGTGGTGGTGAAGACAGTGGATACCCGCAATGTCGGTTTGTAAAAGGAGAGTTCTGTGAGAGATCAAGGTCGCTTCTTGCTCCGGAGGTTGAATGATGAGCGGGGCATGGCATTCCTCACGGTCATGATGGTGTTGTTGATGCTGACCGTCCTCGGGATTGCTGCCATCACGGTGACCGGTGTGGAGAACAATATGGCGGGCCTGCAGCGGACGATGGAGGCTTCGGCGAACGCCGCGGAGTCATGCCTGGGGACCGGAGCCAACATCATTCAGCAAGTGTTCCTTCCTGAAAACGGAAGTGAGGTCCCGACGGCATTGCTCAGCAATAGCTCACCCCCTGGACCGGTCCCCTACGCGAACAAGACCGTGCTGGAAAACGAAATGATCGGGAATCCAGAAAACAACACAGATGCGGCGACCGGGGCTCCCAACCTTGTGATGCCCGGCGGTATAGGACAGTACGCTGTAGCCGGCGATATCGATCGTCTGTATGTGAAGATGAGGGCCGGAACGGGGCAACAGCAGTTTTCGGCCTACGAGGGTACCGGTGTTGGCGCCGGTTCCAATGGTGTCGACGCGTACTTCCGAATTAGTTGCGTCGCAACCAATACGGCGACAGGAACGGAGAGTAAGATCTCGGCGATTTATGCCTGTTCTCTGAGTGGGGATGGCTGTCAAAAGCAACCGTGATAGCGAGTCGTGACGCACTTTTCTAAGAGGAAACAGCGGGGGAGGGTACCATGAACATGAACTCCAACATACAGTTCGGAGCCCGACTGCTGGTGGCAGGGATGATGAGCGTTCTCCTAGGACTAGGAAGTATGTCAGAGGCCTCCGCCCAAACCATCAATATGGCTGACTACACGAATTATCCCATGTTTCTCAACAAGACCGGTCCGACTAATATTCTGTTCATCGTCGATTTGGGAAATGCGCAGCTGCCGGCCGCCTACGGCGCCTATCCGATCTCGGCCAAGAACACCACGGTGACAGTGCTCTCGGGCAACGTCCGTTATGCCTCCAATGTCAACATGCCGGATCCTGCCGGGGGGCGAGACCTCGTCTCGTCAAGCGATGACGGATCGTCGGTCAATACGGCAACCACCAGTTCCCCGCATGATCCCTTCAATCCGAACAAGGAGTATTACGGCTTCTTCGATCCCTATCGCTGCTATGCCGCCGGTTCACCACATTTTGTGTACGGGTCGAAAAAGGTCGACGGCAGCGGCAATCCCTCGGTCTCCGTTCAGTGTGCCACGAATTTCTGGGATGGGAATTTCTTGAATTGGCTGGCGATGAGGAAGAAGGAAGTGACCATGCAGGCCCTTATCGGAGGAAAGACCCTCTCCGCTTCCTCCAATACCGATGGAACGGCCAATACCATGGGCGGTGAAGATAAGACCGGTGAAGACGGATCAGCATCGAACGATTGCAGTACCACGAGCAAACCATGCTGGCGCTATGTGAAGTGGACTCCGGTGACAGATCAATTCGATACAAGTACACCGCCGAACCTGATCCAGGGAGGCTATACAGGGAGGATCCCGACCGATGGCTCGTTGACCGCCGACGCAGCAGGGGCGGCTGTGGCCACTCCGAGCGCTGGTCGATTCTTTGGGCTGGGAGAGGGGACATTATACCTCAACGTGAACAATACGATCGATCCGTTCGATGGAAGTGGTCCGACTGCCCCGCTCAAATTCCAGCTATCGGTTGATCTGACGACGGAGCCGAATGTCCCTGGCCCTGGGTCCCTCGCCAGCTCTGTCACACTCGATAAGCGGAATTGTACCCTGGGTGACGACTACTATGCGGGTGCATTGATCTGTTACCAGCGAGCCCGTTCTCTTGGCCTGTTTCAGAAGATGCGCAAAGACTTATTCCGCGTGGGCATCCTCTTTGCCGACAACGTCGGCGGCAAGGGAGGTTATCTCCAATTCAGGTTCGATGATGACTTCAATGCCTCCTCGATCACGACAATTCGCAATCAGGCCGTGAAGCCCTTTGCGCCTATCGCGGAAGCCACCTATGAAGGTCTCTGTCTATACCGCAATCAGCAAGGAGCCTGCTATTCCAACAGCCCGGCGGATTTCGTCGCGACGACGGGTGCGCTGTACGATCCCTTTTGGGTGTGCGATAGGGACAGCTCAACTGGGAATTGCAAGACTCCCGTGACCGGTCAGCTGGTTCCCTGTTGCAAGAGCTTCATTCTGATGATCAGCCCCGGGATTCCGAAGGGCGACGGAAACAATCCGGATGTGGCACAGTTTACGAATCTGATGAATTCCGCTGTGTCGAATGTGGGGCTCACCACAACACAGCTCGACGACGTCACCTATTACGGTAAGACGCACGATATTCGTGACCAGAGTACTGTGTCGGGAGTCCAGAATGTCACGTTTTATGCCGTGAATGCCATGGGTCGAGCGGCTGGTGCCGGTGTCTTGGCTTCGGCTGCCAAATTCGGAGGCTTTGACGATAAGAATAGAGACAACATCATTGATCTGACCGGTAGCCAAGCCTGTACCTATCCAGTCGGCTCCCCCCTAGGGAGTGGGACAAGTACTAGCAACCCGGAGTGGGACCAACACGGGTTCAATGCAAGTACGGGCGAGTATGATGGCCCCCCTGATTGCATTCCCGACACCTACTTCAGTGCCGATGAGGGTGGCGACCTCGAAAAGACCGTGAACAAGGCCATAGCCGACATCCTGAAACGGTCGGCTTCGGGAACGGCGATCTCCGTGCTCGCGTCCTCTGCGACCGGCGACGGAACGATTTACCAAGCCTATTTCTATCCGGAAGAATTCGAAGGTCTCAATGAGATCAGATGGACCGGGTATGTGCAAGGACTCTGGGTGGATAGTTTTGGCAATCTCAGGGAAGACAATGGTGACCACAAGTTAGTGTATACAGAAGACAATATTGTCGAGACCTGTCTGGATTCCGATAACAATGCCAAGTTTCTGCGCTATGTCGACTAGTGACGGAGACGGGAAAAAGGACAGTACGACCTCCCTCGATTGCAACACGTACGGAGTCGACCTCCGCCAGATGAATGGCGTGTGGGAAGCTGGAAAAAAGCTGGCATTGCGAGACATTTCGGCGAAGCCGAGGAATCTGTTTACGTGGGTGGATCTCGATAATAATGGTCGAGTCGATAGCGGCGAGCAGATGCCCTTCAATACCGGCGGAACAACCCCTGCCACCCTGGCGCCCTATCTTCGCGCTATCGGCCACAGGTACGTTTACCTCCACGAACATCATCAGTTTCTTCCTCGGCAACCAAGTTTCCAGCATGAGGAACCGGCAGAAAACGGTTGATGGGGGTACTCATGTCTGGCGTCTCGGGGATGTGATCAACTCGACGCCTACCATTGTCGGTGCACCACGCGAGCGATTCGATATCTTGTATGGCGATCAGGGCTATCGGGGGTTCGCCCAGCGGTGGAAGAATCGACGGCTCATGACCTATGTCGGTGCAAACGATGGAATGATCCATGCCTTCAACGGTGGCTATTTCCACCGCGGCGATGACCCGGGTACACGTGAGGTCGAACACGGTTACTATACAACGGGGGAAACGGCAGATGATGCAACGAAACCCGGAGCTAGGAGAGGAAGCTGTGGGGATTCATCCCCTACTTATCTGTTGCCGCAACTCCGTTGGCTGGCCCAACTGGACTATACCCATGTGTCGTATGTCGATCTTAAGCCTAAAGTCACTGAGGTGAGAATTTTTACCGAGGAGTCCGCCTGCGGAGGTGGGACGACTCCGACCGCGCTGGGGTGCAAACATCCCGGTGGATGGGGAACCGTGCTGATTCTTGGTCTTCGGTACGGAGGGAGTTGCAAGGCCTGTACAGCCGCGGCCGGTGAAAACAACGGCGGTCCGAAGTTGACTGTCAAAGCCGATTTCAACGGCGATGGGGACACGACCGATTTGAACGATACACGGGATTTCTTGAGCGGCTACGTTGTGCTCGACATCACGGACCCCGACGTGACCCCGACGGTCCTTTCCGCCTATACGGCGGACAAGCTCGGGTTGACGACCAGCTATCCGACCGTCGTTCGGATGAGTCCCTCGGGTGATGGCAAGAATGATCATACGAACGCGAGGTTTTTTGTGGTCGTCGGTTCCGGGCAACACGGGTATGACGGTCGTGCGGCGTCGGGGACATTTGGCGGGGCCAATGTACTTGCCTTTCAGCTCGTACTGCCCAATGCGACACCGGAAGTGAGAGTATTACCGGTCGGGTCAGAGACCTACGGGGGTTTCATGGCCGATCCAATTACATTCGACCGGGATTTGGATTTCCGCTCGGATGCAGTCTATGTCGGTCGAACGATCGATCCGAATGCCGCCGGTGCGGGAAACCCTGGATATTGGTGGGGGAAATTTTATCGCCTCACCATGGGAGCCTGTGCGTCCGCTCCCTGCACATCAGTGACCTGGGGAGTCGATGTAAGCGGCAACCGTTCTCCGACGGAAATGGTCGAATTTGTCGTGCGGTCCACAAAACGTCTGGGCCCGGTAACAGCGGGCTCGACAGTGACCCTGGACAATTCCGGAAACACGTGGGTGTTCTTTGGAAGCGGCCGGTTCTTCAGCCGGAGCGATAAGACGGACCTGCGTGCCCAGTACTTGGTTGGTGTCAAGGATTCCGTGCTGCGTTCCGGTGGTTGTGTGCAGACCAGCGTGACCAGTTGTTGGACTGAAAACCTCCTGGACGTGTCGAATGCCCAGATCTGCGTTTCCTGTGCGTCGGGCACGCAAGTCCAGAATGTGACCGGTGTTACGACATTTGCCGGATTGATTGACCAAATACAGGGAAATACGTCCCTGTCCATCACGGCGAAGGATGGATGGTTCATCGAACTACAATCGGGGTCCAGCACTACCGGACTTGGCGGCGAACGGTCGATTGTGAATCCGACGTTGATCGGCGGCGCTGTATTTTTCCCGACCTTTGTCCCGCGCACAGACATCTGTGTGGCCGCAGGAAACAGTTACCTCTATTCCATGTATTACCTCACTGGGACCGGCTACTCCGATCCCATCATGGGAGTGGATGCCAGTGGTATGGCAGCCAGGAGAACGAGCCTCGGTGAGGGCGTGGCTTCGTCGGTGGCGATTCAGATTGGTACCCAGCCCACCGGGATGGCTGGTTTCTATCAATCGAGCAACTCGGTCGTGAGTAAGGTGTCCCCGAAACCGATTACTTCGCTCTGGAGTCAGTACATTTCCTGGGTGAATGAGCGAAACTAAGGGGAGCGCCTGTGAGGCGGTTTAATTCGCAAGAAGACAGGGCACGAAACAACAAGTTTCGTGCCCTGTTACACGTGAACGACGCGCTAGCACTCTTTGCGATCTTACTAATTCTCCCTGGTTGTTTGTCAGGTAGCGACAACGATCCGACAGGCCGCACCTCCAGCTCGACCAATCATCCGCCGGTCGTCAAGCTTGTGTCTATCCTACCGAGCCCGCTGACCCTTTCCGGGCCTTTGACTGTTCGAGTGGAGGCGCAGGATCCCGACCTCAACATCATCGAGTTTCGCTATCGCTGGTTGGTGAACGGCAAAGTCATAACCGGACAAACGCGGGAATCGCTTCCGCCTGAGTTGTTGAAGCGAGGAGATCAGGTCATCGTTGAGGTGACACCCTTTGATGGAATGATCGAAGGGGCGCTGTTGCAATCAATTCCTGTGTCTGTCGTGAATACTGCCCCGATCATCTCCGACGTGGGTATTGATTTCGATCACCAAGCGCAGGGTCGGCGGCTGTTGGCCAAAGTCGATGTCGCCGATCCGGACAACGATCCGGTTTCACTCATGTATCGGTGGCGAAAAAACGAGACCGTGTTGAAGGAAGGGGAGGAGAATACACTTGACCTCGCCGGCCTGACTGCTAAGGATGCCATCCAGGTAGAGGTGACAGCATCGGACGGCATTCCCGATGGAACTATCACTGTCACGGAGCGATTTACGTTGTCCAATTCCGCTCCGACCATCGTGTCAAAACCTTCTCTTTCACCGAATGGCAATTTGTTCGAGTACCTCGTCCAAGCCTCTGATCCAGACGGCGATCCTATTACCTATGGATTGGAGGTGTCGCCCCCTGGGATGTCTATTGACGCGAATACCGGCCGTATTCACTGGAGCATTACACCGGAAGCGAAAGGCAGTTATCGGATAAAAGTGGTTGCCAAGGATCCACAGGGAGGTTTTGCCATGCAGGAGTTCGATCTCTCTGTGAACGCCATAAGCCGGACGTAGGCAGTTTAGGTCTTACGGTTGTCTTCTCCATTTCTTCTCTGATAAGATTCAAGCATCAGGAATTATTGATACCCAGGAGGCGATCTCAGGCATCCGCGTGCGTAAACTTAAACTGCGAGAAGGCACCAATACTGCCATTCTGTTCGGCCACCACGATCGGCACCTCAAGCTGATCGAAGAAGATCTCGGCGTGCGCCTCTCGGCGCGCGGCGAGGAACTCACCCTCGATGGAAATCCCGAAGCCACACGGTATGCGGAGCGCGTCCTGACAGAATTGGCCGGTCTGGCCAACGACGGGATGCTGCTCCAGCCCGACGATGTCACCCACGCGCTCACAGCGCTCCGGCAGAGTCCTGAAACTCCGCTGAAAGAGTTACTGTCCAATGCCACGACGATCGTGACCAAGAAGCGGTTCGTCGTTCCCAAGACGCCGACGCAGAAGACCTATATCGACGCGATTGAGACCCACGACATCGTCATTGGCATCGGTCCGGCCGGGACCGGTAAAACCTACCTGGCGATGGCGATGGCGGTGAGCGCCCTGATGAAACGGGAAGTCAATCGCATCATTCTGGCGAGGCCCGCGGTCGAGGCCGGAGAAAAACTCGGATTCCTCCCCGGCGACATGATCGCGAAGGTCAACCCGTATCTGCGTCCGCTCTATGACGCGCTGTTTGACATGATGGACATGGAGCGGGCCACGCGCGCCATTGAGCGTGGCGACATCGAGATCGCGCCCCTGGCCTTCATGCGAGGCCGCACGTTAAACGATTCGTTCGTGATTCTCGACGAAGCACAAAACGCGACGGCGGAACAAATGAAGATGTTCCTCACCCGGCTTGGCTTCAATTCGAAGGCGGTGGTGACCGGCGACATCACGCAGGTAGACCTGCCACCTGATCGGGTCTCCGGCTTGATCGAAGTGCGCGACATCCTCTGCCACGTGGAAGGCATTCGATTTGTCTATTTTGACGAACGCGACGTGGTACGCCATAAGCTCGTGCAAGACATCATCAAGGCCTACGACCAACATGAGAACGCCGGACAGTCCACAGGCCAGGTTGCGCAGGCGGGGCACTCTGCCTCGTCCGCGGCCCACAGACGGTCGCCCCAGTCCCCGTCTACCCCGCCGAAGAGTTCGTGGGGCCAACCGCATTAATAATGCCGGTCTTCTTTCAGTCCCACATCCACTCCATGACGATTGACCGCCAACGCCTTTCGCGACTGGTGCAGGTCATGCTCAGCAAAATGGGGGAGCCGTCGGCCGATATATGTCTCTCGTTCATCGGCGATCGGCGAATGCGCGGGCTCAACCTCCGGTTCCGGGGGAAAGACCGCAGCACGGACGTGCTGGCGTTCGCCGCACGCGAGGCCCGTACGCCTCAGATGACGCGTCAGTCCGCCCGGCCATTGGGTGATGTCGTGATTTCTCTGCCGACCGCCATGCGCCAAGCGAAGGAAGGCCAGACGGTCGCTGGACGAAGAAATCGTCGCATTGCTGGTCCATGGGATCCTTCACCTCTGTGGCTATGACCATGAGCGCAGCAAAGACGAGGCGCTCCGCATGCAACGAAGGGAACGAGTGGTGCGACGCCGTCTCGGTAAGATCCCTTGCCTGGTACACCGGGCCAGAAGACAGTAGAGCCATATCGAGCGAAGGAGAATCCGCACGTGGGATGGCTGCAGCGGCTCAATGACGGACTGAACAAGACGCGTACGGTCGTCCGCGGTTCGATGGATCGATTGCTGGGTCGCACAGCGGATCCCGTTCTGCTGGAAGAATTTGAAGCGGCTCTTATCTCATCCGATCTCGGCGCCCCTGTCGCCGAGCGCATCATCGACCAGCTCAAGCAATCGCTCCAAGGCACCGATGCTTCCAAAACCACTCACGTACAGGAAACCTTGCAGCGCACGTTGCTCGATGTCCTGAGGCCGGCGTCCGGGCCATCGTTCGAACAACTGCTGGCCAAAGGTCCTAAACCCTTTGTCGTTCTCGTCGTCGGCGTGAACGGTGTCGGGAAAACCACCAGCATTGCGAAGCTCGCGCAGCGGCTGGTGCAGGGAGGGCGGGTTCCCTTGCTGGTGGCTGCGGATACCTTCCGTGCCGCTGCGATTGACCAGCTTCAAGTGTGGGCGGATCGTGTCGGCGTCGGCTTGATTCGCCAGCGTCATGGAGCCGATCCGGCTGCCGTTGCGTATGACGGACTGGCAGCGGCGAAGGCCCGAAAGGTCGACGTCGTCTTAATCGATACGGCCGGGCGGCTCCATACGAAGTCCAACCTCATGGATGAGCTACGGAAGGTCACGCGGGTGATCGGGCAGGAACTCCCTGGTGCGCCCCACGAAGTCTTGCTGGTCCTGGATGCCACGCTCGGGCAAAACGCCCTGGCCCAGGCTCGCCAATTCCATCAGGCAATCGGGGTCACGGGCCTGGCCTTGACGAAACTGGACGGAACAGCAAGGGGTGGTATTGTCGTCGCGATTGCCGATGAACTCAAATTACCGGTCCGGCTGATCGGTGTGGGCGAAGCGGTCGATGACCTTCAGGATTTCCAGCCACAGGCCTTCGTCAACGCCCTGCTCGGTCTTTCGGTCGAGTAGCTCCACAGCACGACAGTTCATCTCTTTTGCTTCTCAAGTGACCGGCCGCATGGTAGGCTCCATCGAGGATTTTGACGTAATCATTTGTTGAGGTCTGCGTTGGTAAAGATTCTTGTCATTGATGACGATCGCATGAACTGCCATTTGTTACATGCGGTTCTCACTCGTCATGGGTATGAGGTGCACACGGCGACCAGCGGCCTCGAAGGGTTGAATCTCTTCCGTCAACATGCACCGCGCGTGACCATTCTCGATCTTCGGATGCCGGGAATGGATGGACTGACCACACTAAAGGAAATACGTGCCATCGACCCGCATGCACCGGTGATTATTCTCGGAGGTGGCGCGACCGAGATCCAAGAAAACCAAGCGCGCGCCTTACGCGTGACGGACTTTGTACGGAAGGGACTCTCGCTCGACGTGTTGGTCGAAGGAGTCAATCGTGTCGTGCAACAGCCAGCCAGAAAACAGGAGGGGACCGGCGGCCCCTCGGCCGGTGCCGTTGCCGATACAGGCGACACCGTTCTCGTGGTGGACGACGAACAGCTCGTACGCGATCTGCTCGTGCAATTTCTCAGTCTTCGAGGCTATCGAGCGTTGGGCGTCAAAGAAGGTCCTGAGGCGATCTCCATGGTCGAGCAGACTTCTCCCGATCTCATCTTATTGGATCTTATGTTGCCCGGCATGAACGGTGTCGAGGTGTTACGCCGCCTGCGCGACAAACATTTTAGCGGTGCGATCATTATCGTCACGGGAAGCTACGATGAAGAACTGTTGCAGGACGCGTGGTCATTGCATCCTCAAGAAGTGATCACCAAGCCCATTGATCTCGACAAGCTGCTGGCCATGATCCAGCTTGTGCTCATCTGCCGCGAGTGTTAAAACCCTTCAAATGGCGTATGTCGACAAGGGAGCGGCGTTTGCCGCTGCCATCCTGCTTATAGGTGTCTGCACCTCTTTACCGCGCCTGACCTTCAGCCAGATCTCTTCCGGCCCTTCTATCCAGCACCATGATCTTTTCGTGCAGCTCGATCCGGACCGCCATGCCCTTATGGCGGTGGACCGTATGACCATCGCTCACACGCATCCGCAGCGTCCGATCCGCTTGTCCCTGGCCCCCACGCTTCAACTCGACCGCATGGTGTTTTCCGTCTCAGCCGGTTCATCAAACGAGGCCAGCCATGAGATCCCGTTCGAAGTTGAACAGGATACGGCTTCGCCCTCGATTCAACACATCACGGTCCCCGCTGCGGCGGTCACGGATGGCACAATGATCCTCACGGCGTATTATCATGGGGTGCTCGACGATCCCCCGAAGGAGCCCCGGCACTTGCGATTTGTCACCCCCAGTGAGACGGCTGGCCATATCGGGTCCGAAGGAGTCTATCTGAGCAGTGAAAGTCAGTGGTATCCGGATGTCCCAGAATCACTCAGCACCTATCATCTTCGCCTGGCGCTCCCTGCCGAATGGTTGGCGGTGACGCAAGCGAAGCTTCGAACGTCTGGGCCCTGTCCAAGCCAGCTCTGTTCACAAGCGGGCCTGACGCTGATGGAATGGAACCTAGCCCAGCCGAGCGAGGCATTAACCGTGGTTGCCAATCGATTCGTTTCCAAGACGAGAGAATGGACGGCTCGCTCGGGCCAACCGGTGCAGCTGGCCACATATTTGTTTCCCGAGGATGCGCATCTCGCCGATGAATATCTGGATGCGACCGCTCGCTACCTCGAGGCCTATATTCCCATGCTGGGTCCGTATCCGTTCGAGAGTTTCAGCGTGGTCGAAAACTTCTTCGCCAGCGGATTGGGCATGCCCTCGTTTACGCTGCTGGGCAGCGGAGTCATCAAGCGACATTATGTGCAGCCCTATGCGTTAGGTCATGAGATCGTCCATTCCTGGATCGGCAATGCTGTGTTCAACCGTGTGGACCATGGCAATTGGGTCGAAGGCCTTACGACCTACCTGGCCAATTATTATTGGCACGAACTGATTGGTGACCAGGCGCAAGCTCGTGAACAACGCCGATTGATGCTGCGCGGCTATAATCTGCAGGTGCCTGCGGCCCGCGACTATCCGGTCGGGCAGTTTACGCACAAGCAGGACGAGCGTGACAATGCCATTGGGTATCAAAAGGCCGCAATGGTTTTTCATCTGCTCAGACAGGAGATTGGGGAGGAACCATTTTGGCGTTCGCTCAAAAATCTGGTGGCGCAGTATCGAGGTCGTCATGCTGACTGGCGTGATTTGGAGCAAGTGTTTACAGAAACTGCAGGGAGAGATCTTCGCTGGTTCTTCACACAGTGGGTTGAAGAAAGCGGGGCGCCGGAATTGGCCCTTAAGAACGTCACGGCCCATTCAGTTGCGGACAATGCTCCTCGTGGATTTCAGCTTACGGGTACAACCGTCCAAACGGGAAAGGTGTTTCGGTCTCGCCTTCCGCTTCGTATCACGATGGAAGATGGGCGAGAACAAGTTGTTCAGACACAGATGACGGCTGCACAGGATCGGTTTACCTTCCACCTGCCGGCCAAACCGACGATGATCGAATTGGATCCCGACTCAATGGTCATGCGACGTCTGCCGCGCCGGGCGTTACCGCCGGTCTTGAACCACTATGTTACCGACCGGAGACGATCAGTCGTTCTCGCATTTTCTGATTCTTCTGAACACCCTCATCCCTTTCGAGACGTCGTCAAACGGATCGCAGCTCAGGAGAACCAGAAGCCCGCGGATGAACGGGCGACGATCGTATCCCTGGACGATGATACCCTGTTACCGCAAGAAGGTTCGATGTTACTATTGGGCAGTCCGGAATCCCGCGTGGTGCTCCAATCGCTCCTGAACATTCATTGCGGCGATCGAGTGCGGCTTCGTGATGACGGGCTCACGCTCGCAGGTACGGCGTACGATGGACCTGGTATCGTGGTCTTGGCGAGTTGTCATCGACAAGACCGGCCGGGAAGCGTCGTGACGATTGCTTATGCCGTCACACCGCAAGCCGCAACGACGGTCGCGCGGTTGTTATTTTTCTATGGATGGAACAGCTATGTCGCCTTCAAAGATGGAACGGCGGTTGGGCGAGGTGAATGGGACACTCAATATGATCAAATGGAGGTGTCTCTCGATGAACCTGCAGTCATTCGGTAACGTCATGTTGGCGGCGTTCGTCGCCGTCGGTCTCTCAACTCCATCCGGTTTGGCGGAAGGGCCTGCGACGAAACGTGTCTTGCCCTCGTCTTCCAGTGTTGAACGGCACTTCAAGAATGTGCGCCAACTGACGTTTGGCCGACAAAATGCCGAAGCCTATTTTTCCTTTGACGGCACGAAACTCATTTTCCAGTCCACCAACAATTGGATGAAGGATTCGTTCGCAGCGACGCTCAAGCCTGCCGAGGAGGGCCTTGGCTGTTACCAGATGTACGTGATGGATCTGGAGAGCGACACCATTCGCCTGGTGAGCACGGGAACCGGCGCCACTACCTGCGGCTACTTTTTCCCCGGAGATCGGCGGGTGCTCTATGCCTCGACCTATGCCTCGGGACCTAACTGTCCGCCAAAGCCGAAGCGGGATGGTGCCTACCGCTGGGCACTCGATGACTATGACCTCTATGCGGTTCGCATCGACGGACAGGAAATGCAGCGCCTGACCTCCACGCCCGGATACGATGCAGAGGCCACGGTTTCACCGGACGGCAAGACGATCGTCTGGACCTCCGTGAAGGACGGGGATCTCGATCTCTATGCGATGAACCTCGATGGCACGAGGCCGCGACGGCTGACAGAAGAGGTCGGCTATGACGGCGGGGCCTTTTTTTCACCCGACAGCAAGCGCATCGTCTATCGCGCCTCCCATCCGACCAATCCTACGGACGTGGCCCGGTACAAGGAATTGCTCGGCCAGCGGTTGGTCGAGCCAGGCCAACTCGAGATTTTCGTGATGAATGCCGACGGGAGCGGGAAGCGTCAGGTGACGTCAAACGGTGCTTCGAACTTTTCTCCTTTTTTTCATGCTGACGGCAAACGGATCATTTTTTCCTCTAACGTTGACACCAGAGAAGAAGGCGGTCGACCGAGCTTTCACCTCTATCTGGTCGGTGACGATGGAGGAGGGCTTGAACGGCTGACCTTCGAGGGGCGCTTCAACAGCTTCCCAATGTTTTCGCCCGACGGCAAACGGGTAGTCTGGGTCTCCGATCGTCAGGCGAAAATGCCAGGCGAATTCAACGTGTTTCTGGCGGAGTGGGTGCCCTAGCATGAAGGGCCCGGTGTGCGGAGCGCGTGACGAGAACTCGAACCCGACTGCGGTATCTCCTGCGCTCCTTGCCTCTCTCCTGTGTTCTTGCGCTGCCATTGTCCTCACGTTTATCGAATTGTTAAAGTTCGATATCCCACTCATCCGCTACGTGCGTTCTCTGAACGATTTTCAGCTCGATCATCTTCATAATCCCTGGTTGGCCCGGCTCAGTGATGTTGGCGATCAGCTGGGCCGGGGAGAATCTCTCGTCATCGTCAGTGTACTCTTGTTGGTGGTGGGATACGGCCTCAAACGCTCGATCTGGAAAAGTGCCGGCTGGGAAACGCTTCTCGCACATGCGCTGAGTGGGCTGGTCAACAATGCGTTGAAACATGTGATCGGCCGAGGTCGCCCGAAGTTTATGCATGCGGGCAATTCTTTTGCTCCTCTGGCAGGGAGTGGGTGGGATTCATTTCCATCCGGCCATTCCATGGCCTCCTTCGCCGTGGCAACGGTGTTGGCGGAGAAATTTCCCAAAGCTCGATGGCCGGTTATGTTGTTGGCGATGGCGATTGCGGTGAGTCGCATGATACGAGGGTCTCATTATCTGACCGATGTGGTGGCGGGCGCGATTCTGGGAGTGCTCATTGGCGCCGTGTCGGCTCATCCTTGGAAGGACTGGCGAACGTCGCTGACGTCGGCCTTGTTCGCGGTCACCCTGCCGTTAGCCGCTTGTCTCGTTCTCATGACCACGATTGGATACCCTCTTGCTCATGATGGGACAGCGAGAGTCCTTAGTAGCGCCGGGTTAGTCCTCGCTCTTCTTGCACTAGCCGTCCTGGTCTTTATGAGGGTGCAACCGGTCCTTCTTTCTTCCTATGTGACGCGACCACTCGTGCTAGCGTTGATTGGACTTGGCATCGGCATGTTTTCCGGGTCAGCCTGGGTGGCAATCATCATATTGCTCACCTCCATGGCGTATTGGATTCGCCATGACTTCAGCGCTTCGGAGGCAAGCTCCACGTCTCACCGTCCTTGGCCTTATGAAGCGGCCTTCGGCCTCGCGGTATTACTCACGTTGTATACGATGATTGAACTAAGGGGCGCTCTGCCAATTGGTTAGTGACCTGGAATCGTTCTCGGCGGGGGACTCGTCCTTTCAGGTATGGCAACCATCGGCCGATTAGCGAGCAGCACATACCCATGCTGTTTGAGGATGGGAAGCAGCGTCTTGGCTTCGGGCGGCAATTTTGACTCAAAGGTTTCAGGCATCACCACCATCGTCTGTCCGGTCTGGGCAAGCGCCTGCTGAATCGTCGCTTCTTCACCTTCCGATACAAAGGTCACCTTGCGCCTGGCATAAAAGACATTCGAAGGCCTCGTCGAACCATACACGATCAATCGATCGGTCGGCGCCAGATTTACCCCAGCGGCATAAGAAAGTATTTGAGGCGGAGAAATGAAATACCGATTCAGACCCGGTATGATCAGCTGAATAACCGTCAACGCCAGCAGGGCTAGGGACCCACCTGCGGCCCAGAACGCTCCGGCCCGTCTTCGGTCACCCAAGCCGAAATAACTCACGAGCGCCATCCCGATCAGGAGTATGGTCGAAGCGATGTACGGTCCGCTTCCCAGATCGATGGTTGTCGCCAAAGGGAATTCTTTCGTCAGTTTTCCGGCAAACGAGGGATAGAGCGACGGCAACGCCGCTAAACCAATCGCCAGAAGATAGCCGATTCCCGCCATCGTATGGATAGCTGCTCTCATGATTTTGGTTTCAGGATTGACAAGTCCCCGGTGCCAGAAAGTTGCTGTGAGAAGCGCTGCGGCGGGAAACAGCGGGCCGATGTAGTGCGGGAGCCTAGTTGAGGAGAGGGTAAAGAATATGAGCACCCACACGACCCACACCGCCGCAAACCACTCCAACTCCTGTGAAGAATGCAGAGTGGAGGCGGGAGGATAGAGTCCCTTTCTCCTCGCCGTGCTCCAGCTTTTATAAGCCTCGTACCAGGCAAATGGAAGCCAACCACTCCAGGGAAAGAAACCAAGCAATAGAACGGGAACATAGAAGAAAATCGTGAAGCTATGGCCTTCCATTGGATTGAGGAAACGACCGACCGTATTCGCCTGTGCCGAGGCGGCATACTCGGTCCCATGGAGCGTCCACATCATGACGTACCAGGGAAGAGCAATCGCGGCAAAAAGAAGACTGCCCGCCAGCGGAGCACCGTGATGCCAGAACCGCGTCCATTGTCTGGTCGCGGTCAAGTAGAGCGCGATGGTCCCAAACGGAACAAGACATCCGACCGGTCCCTTGGCTAGCGTCGCTAACCCCATGCCGACGTAGAACACCCAGCGCCACCAACGCTCTCGCTCGTGGCCCTGGAATCCCAACCAAAAGCTAAACAACGACAGCGTCGTCAGAAAGATCAGCACACTATCCGTCAAGACCATGCGGCTCAATCCGATGATTTCGATATTGAGCAGCAGCATGAGGGCGCCGAACAAGCCGACGACCGCTCCGTAAAATCGGCTGAGAAAGAGATACTGAAGCAGGATCAACGCAAGGCCAAAGACCGCCGACGGGAGTCGTGCGGAAAATTCGTCGACGCCGAACCATGTATACGACAGGCTCATCAACCAATAGACGAGGGCCGGCTTGGCAAAGCGAGGTTCGTAGTTGAACGTGGGGCTTATCCAGTCGCCGGTTTCGAGCATCTCCCGACCAGCTTCCGCATTGCGACCTTCGTCGCGGTCGGTCAGGCCCATCGAGCCCAAAGCGAGGAAGAACAGCAGGCCAGCCAGGACGGCCAGAAGAGCGAGGTTCAGGAGATGCTTGGATATCGGAGTCGACGACGGTTCCATGGCGCGTGTCGTCATACGTTATTGAGGATTCGCAGCCGGAGGAACGGCTTCTGTTGTCGACGGCGGCCCTTGCCGATAAATCAGCATGAGATTTCGTATATACACGACGGCTCCCACTCCCTGCCCCGCGATAAACACCGGATCGCGCCGGTAGATGGCATAAGCCAACGTGATCAATCCACCTACCAAACTCATATACCAGAATGCCACAGGGACCCGGCTCTCAGCCTTTCGTTCCGACGCAATCCACTGAATGACCCACCGGCCGAAAAACAGCCCTTGGCCCAAGAATCCGATGGCCACCCATATAATTTCTGTCCTTGTCATGCCGACTCGTCATGCATGATGTGCGAAAACGACGATCAAGTAAGAAAATGCAGGGATCACAAGAAACGTGGTCGGCTTTGCTGTACTTGGTCCAAGACATTCGTCATGAGAAGTGTGCTCGCCCCGACCTGTCGAATTCGCATCACGGTTTCTCGCGGAATGTGTACCGCAACACGCGCGTCTGCATCCAGCGCACGGCGATGAGATCGTAGAGACCTTTGAATAAGCGATTGCCCACCCCGTATTTTGACACGCCATGTGTGCGCGGATGATGCCGAACCGGCACTTCCGTCACGGTGAATCCATGCATTAACGCAAGCGCAGGAAAGAACCGGTGCATGCCGGTAAACATCTGGAGTCGATCGACGACCGGTCTGCGAAACAGCTTGAGCGAACAGCCGGTGTCATGAACACGGTCGCCGGTCACGGCACTTCGTACCGCATTCGCCACTCGGGAAGAAATTTTCCGTATCAGGCTGTCGTGCCGATTGGTCCGCCATCCGCAGACGAGATCATAGTCCTTGGCATGGGCAAGTAGGACGCCGATGTCGGCTGGATCATTCTGGAGATCGCCGTCCATCGTGGCGATCAGAGCGCCGGTCGACCGCTTGAATCCGGCGTCGAACCCCGCCGATTGTCCATAGTTACGATCGAAATGCCACACGGTCACGGGGGGGTGCTCGGCGGCCAAACGGTCCAGGAGTTCGCTGCTGCCGTCGCTGCTTCCGTCGTCCACATAAATGATTTCAAAGGAGGCGGTGTCCGATTCTTCCCGGGATTGCAAGACCTTTAACAGTTGATCGGTCAATGGTCGGAGATTATCCCGTTCATCCTTGATGGGAATGACGACTGAGATCCATGGCTGTGACGAATGGGTCATGAGGAATTGGAACGCCCGGGGCCCGAGCCATGAGGAGAATGCATGCCGGCATTCTACAGAAGGCGTTGGGGAGATTCAAACCGGACGCGCTCACTCGAGCGTGATCCGCCGATCGATGTGTGTCGTAAAGGTTGGGTCGTTCGAAACAAAAATGATCGACCAGGGCTCATCCTTGGAGCAGAGCCGACGCAAAATGACTTCACGGACGGAGGGTGCCATGCTGTGCAAGGTGCCGTCTACGATCAACACGTGGGGCCTGGTGACGATAGCGCGCGCAAGCAGCAGACGGAGAATCTGGCTGAGGGTAAATTGATTTCCATGTCCCGTCACGTGCGTCGTCAGGCCCTCCGGCATCCGGTCGATTTCTTCGTCGAGCTCCACGAACTGCAGAGCCCACTGCACGTCCTCATAGGTGATCGAATTTCGCCCGAGCGTGAGGTTGTCTTCGATCGTGCCTTCGAGCAAGGTCGGATGCGAATCCAGCATGAGACTGCGGCAGGCGTCGATCGATTCCAGGCTAATCTCGACGAGGTTCATGTCGTTGTAGCGCACGACGCCCGTGGAGGGTGGTAGCAGGCCCGCAAGGACCTTGGCGAGAACGGTTTTCTGCCTGTTGGATTGACAGAGCACCACCACCTTTTCGCCCGGCGCGACATCCATGCTGAACTGTTCGAAGAGAGGAGCGGCATCGGGATAGGCAAAGGCCAGATTGCGGACCGTCACCTTGATCCCGGTCAGACCGAAATGGTCGAGAGGCACGACGGTTCGTGAGCCGGATACATCCTGGGGCAGCGAGAAAAACGCGTTCAACTCCCGAAAGGCGACGAACGCGAAGAACATGTGAACCATGCGGCGTGCCAGCGTGTCCATGTTCAACAAGAGGTTGCCGGCGAGGAGTTCCGCGGCGGCGAACTGGCCAACCGTGAGCTGGCCCTGCGCGACCAACATGCCGGCAGTCGCGATCATTCCCGCATGCCCGACCACCTGCCATAAGGCGGCGGCCTTGTATTGCCGTCCCGTCAACAGATCGGATCGCCGCTGACGGACGCGCGCATAGGCTTTTGTCAGTTCATCCGTTTTCTGGATGAGGTACGGGCTCTTGCCCACTGCCCGCAGATGAGGAAGATTGGCCGCGATATTCTGCATCCAATGATAGATGTCATAGTTGAGCCGCGACATCTCGAGCGTGATTAAAAACCCGCCCTTTCCAAATACGGTCAACAGAAACACGAAGCCGACGACCAGAATGACGTTGTAGAGCAGGAAGTACGGGTGGAAAAAGATCAGTAGCGACATCCCGATGGTGCCGACGACGGCTACATTGAAGAGATCCGAAATCATCGCCACAAGTGCCCGGGTCAGAAGATCGGCCTCCGCAAAACGGTTCGCGTGTTGGGGGAGAAACGAATCCTCACGAAGACGTGGAAGGGTTTCCGTAAAGGCAATCGCGATCCGGGTGTAGATCCGCTGCTGGAGCGTCTCGACGGCTCGGCCTTGTAATATTCGAAACGCGGCGGCCCCGGTGAGGGCGGATCCGACCACGACCGTGAGCGTAAAGATCATCATGGGCTGGATGGCAAAGGAGAACGTACTGACGAGTTCCTGCACGGCGATCGGGACGCAGAGCATGAACATACCGATGGCCACGGCGTAGGAGGCAATGATCCCAAGCATCTTCCGCTCCAGCCTGATCAGCAGCGCGAGCTGGGTGAGGATGTCCTGGACAATGTTGGTGAGCCGGTATTGGGGAAAGTAATTCGGCAGGATAGGTTCCGTCATGATGCCGGACAATCCGGTGCAAAGAAACGCTGCCTATTTTTCATCGACCACCGTAAACCGCATCGTGCCCATCAGACTCATTTCGTTCACCTGCTCGCCCGCATGGATCTCCACTTTGTACCGTCCAGGTTTCCATCGACCCTGCGGAGAGGAGAGCTTGAGGTAACCGGTTTCATCCTCAAGCGCGATGTACATGGCATCTTGTCCGACCATCTGCTGAGGGTCGAGGCCCCGGACCGATTCGGGAAAACAGCGGCCGAACACCTGAAACGCCTGGTAGTGCTGGTGCAGGCTGAACACGATGAAGATGCCGGGAACATCGGAGCGAAATTTTTCGGTCGGTTTGACCGGGACGATTTCGTGAGTCCGTTGAAATCCGAGCTCCTCCTCGAAGCCTTCCGCCATGGTGATGGTTCGAAACATCCCTCCCGGTGGCGCGTTGAAATCGTAGGTGTTCCCATCCGATCGGTTCTGGAATTCGTTGATGCTTGGGTTCTTCACGATAGGGAGGTCTTCGGCCATAGCTTCCATAATTCTAAGGCCGAAACAAAATAGCATGGCTAGCCTGGCATAACCTGGGGTGGGCATATGCGTTCGTACACCGCCCGAAAGGGGCTGTCAAGGAGGAGGAGAGCCCGTTGCGGCGCTTTCCGGCCATCTGTTAGAATTCGCGTCCTATTTCGGAGTGATGATCAAGGAACCTGCTGAATCATGTTACAGGATGCGGATGCGCTACCCCAGCTGATCGGTGACTATAAACCCGTCGATCAGTGGCAAGCACACATTAATCAGCTCTTCTACCGCTTCCGCGGCGATCAGGTCCGCAATTTCTACCAGACGTTCGCGTCCGCCGACTATCGGCTCGCCCATGCCCTGGCCGCGGATTATGTTGAGAAAGTCACGGCACGTGAAAAAACCACGGCCATGGCATCCGAACCTCGGCCGGCGTTGACGGTCGTCGAACTCGGCCCCGGCAACGGCAACTTGGCCGCCTGTTTTTTGAGCCACCTCAAAACCCTGGATCGGAATGGACTGATCTATCCGCGTGTCCGCTATATTCTGGTGGATTGGGAGCAAGCCGTGCTGGATACGGCGATGAGCCATCCGGGGCTCGCCGGACATCGGGATCGAATTCAATCGCTCCGATCGACCGTCGATCATCTTGCTGACCTGCCCGATGGATCGGTGGACCGCATGTTCTGCAACGAATTGTGGAACGATTTGCCCACTAAGCTCATGTCGCGCCAGGGCGGGGAGATTGAAGAAGAGTTCCTTCGACCGAATCTGAGCGACGTCCTCCATGCCAAGATTCAGGATTGGGGCGGGTTTATCCGAGCCTTCGAAGCCAAGGATGTCGACCAGTTGAAGCAGTTTCCGCCCTTCTTGGACGACCTGGTGTGGGAACGGGAATACCGGGCGGTGGAATGGAAGGACGTCCCTTATCGGAAAACAATTACGGAGTTCTTGCGTCGAATCGATGATCACGTCGTCGTGCCGGTGAATGTCGGAGCGCATGCCAGCATGAAGGAAGCCAAGCGTCTCCTCGCTCCTCACGCGATAGGGTTCAGCAGTTTCGACGCAGGCACAGCAGACCTCAAAGTCTTGAACGATCCGGACAAACCCTGCTCCGGTCAGTTCGGCGGGCAACAGAGCTTCATGGTCAATTTCGCCCTCGCGGAAGCGGTCGCCAGGCACATGGAGGCAGGAATCATTTCCATTGAGAGCCAGCGGGAGTTCATCGGGAGAAGTCTGGGGACTAATGTGTTCACGCTAATGGACTTGTTGGCGACGCACCCAATGGCAGGCAGGAACATGGCACCATCGGAACAAGATCGGCTGATTCTCAAGACCATCAAGGCGTTGAACGAGACCTATCAGAGTCCCTATGCGACGACGATCGATTTTCCGATCCGTGCAGACATGCCGGTCGGAGAGCGAGAGGCATGTCACACGTTGGTTCAGGGACTCAAGCCGGCCGGTGTCCCGGATACGATCGCGTACATCACAGAAGAAGAGTTGGGACAGGCGTCCAAAGACCTTGAAGAGGTCGGCTACGATCCGCAATTGTTTCACATCGCACTCACCGCACCACCCGCTCCCGTGGATTACTTCCACGTCTCGATCCGCTCCCGCTGACCCGGTTGGGCCAAAAGATAAATACGTATAATTAGACTTGACTAATTTCGCGTACTTGTATAGCCTTCCCCCCAATTTGAGGAAGGTCCCCCACCTTTCGTGTTAGCAAACGTCGGCATCGCTGTCCGGCGGCAACGAAGAAAGAGGATTTGGCACCATGTTCGGCTCTTTTGGATGGATGGAACTGCTGCTGATCTTGATCATTGTCTTGATCATTTTCGGCGCCGGCAAGATTCCCCAGTTGGGCGAGGGGCTAGGCAAGGCCATCAAGGGATTCAAGAAGAGCGTCCATGAAGCCGATGCCATCGATGTGACGCCCCCGCCTGCCGATACGCCCGCCGCCACAGCCGTCGCAAGTGGCGCAGGGACAGGCGGCTGGTCAGCCGGCCAACGCGCCGGCTCCACAAGAGCATCACGCAAAGCAAGGATGAGAAGGTCGGGCTGAAATTGGAGGGTTGAGGTCTGAGACTATGAGGAACACGAGTCGGAGGCTCAGTCCTCAGCGCTCAGGACTCAGCATTGAACGAAGATGTTCGGATTTGGTGCCGGCGAAATTCTCATCATTTTGGTCATCGCGTTTTTGCTGTTCGGTCCCAAGCAGCTGCCCGAAGTCGGCCGGCAAGTCGGGAAAGCGGTCAAAGGCTTTAAGGAAACGGCGGAAGACCTGCGGAAGTCGGTTGAGCCGGAGCTCAACATGATCCAGCAGGAAGTCAAGATGGTCGAGCAGGATTTCCAGGCTTCGATGAAAGAAGCGGAAGAGGAAATCAACCAGGCCACGACGCCGGCTGACAAGCAGAGCGGATCATCGGGAACGGGTATCCAGGCCTAATGCATCGCCAGACAAGCCAGCGTAGAAAAACTTGTGCTGTGCGATGATTCAGGAAGGGGGTGACCGACTCTCAACCGATCGACCGCAGGCATAGCAGTTGATGAGTGCGAGCGGGTCGTACAGAAAAGTGAGAAATTGCTGGTCAAAGAAGGATGCATTGATAGACACTACGTCTGTATCGAGGGTCCAGGATTCAGGAAAGCGTGGGCACACGGCTTTCCCAAGGCAGACGAAGGAAGAGAAGTTTGTCAGTGCGAGCGCAGTTGGATGCTCAAGTCGGCAGCTCGACACCGGGAGTAGAACGGTGAGGGCTGTTATCCAATTCACAGGAGGAATGTTATGAGAAGCATTGCTAGGACGGATAGGGTGGGCCAGTCTGGCCACCTTCTTCAGCGCGGCCGTGATGGCAGCGGGTATGTCGTTCACGGCGGCCCCGGCCCAAGCGGCATTTGAATTGCCGGAGGGTGAAAAGATCACGAACCTCCCGGCCATCCCTCGCGCGATTCCGCAGAAGGAAGCGTACGAACTCTACGATCCGAAGATCGGCAAGAATTTCGATCATCAAGAACTTCTGGATGCGCGCGGATCTCCGCGTGCGGCCGGAAATGCGGAACAACGTCTGCTTCGGCAGAGCAATGGCTGGGCAGGCACGTCCCGGTGCAGTGGTAATCCTGTAGGCAACGGCGCCTGCAACGGCCAACAGTACGACAAATCCGAACGGCGCTGTCGGTAAGGCGAATGACTTCTTCGTCCAACAGTGGGTCCGGCTGGGTCTCGGCTATGACCTCTCGCCGGACGTGAATTTCTACATGGAAATCATCGACTCGGCGACCTGGGGTGGCAACGGGCAACGCGGCCAACGCCGGCAACGGCGGCGATCCCTTGAACCATAACGGTGGCGCAGTCGACGGCGGAGGCAACAACGGTCGCTTGGGCGTCCGGGCTGCCTACATGTTGATCCGGAACTTTGCCGGTGTCCAAGGCCTGAGCGTGAAGGCCGGTCGGCAATATGTGATCTTCGGCAACCACTCCCTGTTCGGCCACTTCGACTGGGCCAACACGGGCTTACTCCCATGACGGTGTGATGTTGCAGTACAGCACCAAGGCCTGGGATATCTACTTGGGTTGGTTCCGGAATTCAGAAACCGATCTCGGGCAGGCTGCTGCCGGTCGGCAGCGTGCAGAACAACATTGGCGACGGCCAGCGGAGTCAATAACGGCACGCGCGAACAACGATGCCGACATGTTCATTTTCTACAACCAGATCAAGTCGGTGCCGGGATTCCTGATCGAACCCTACTATTTCCTCTACTCCAACCGGTACGACTCAGCGGACAACCGTGGAGCCAGGGTCTCGGGACGCCGAAGCACTCGAACCAGACCCGTCACAACGTCGGAAACCGGATCGAGATGCGCAAGGGCAACTTCGATGCGATCAACGAAACGGTCTACCAGTTCGGTCAGATGGGCGACAACGGTGGCGCGAACGCAATGGCAGAACGGCTATGGCAACCAGAAGAACCTGCACATCAATGCCTGGGCGACCAGAAACTGGATCGGCTACACGCATTACCAGTCGGCCTGGAAGCCGCGGTTGGCCGTTCAACTTCGACTATGCCTCGGGCGATGGCCGGGCGAACTGTACGATCGCGCTGGCTCAGGCACAGGCTGTAATACTGCCAACACGTTTGAAAACATGTTCCCGACAAACCACATCCACATGGGCTACATGGACGTCCAAGCCTGGAAGAACATGATGAGCCCCTCGGTCAACTTCCAAGCCCGGCCGACCAAGGATGACCACATCGAATTTTGGTACACCAACCTGAACCTGGCCAATGCGAAGGACAACTGGTATCGCGGGTCCGCAGGGCGTGTATGTCTTCTCAAGGTCGGACAACACCAAGACGCACATCGGCGACGAAATCGACTTCACCTGGACCCACATGTTCATGGACGGCAAGGTGGCCTTCCAGGCGACCTATGGCCACCTGTTCGCCGGTGGATATATCCAGGAGAACTTGGGCATCGAGCATCGATCAAGAGTGGGCCTATGTCCAGCTCTGGATGAACTTCTAAGAGATCAAGACGAGAGGCTCTTTCGCCTCGTTCCTTGAAGGGAGCGAGGCGAAAGAAGAAAAGGAGATCGATCATATGAAAAAACTGATGTATCTCGCGTTGGGAGCGGCTGTTCTTGGCATGAGTGCCATGCCGCTTGTGGCGTATGCAGATGTGGCGGAAGTGAACGAGGCGGTTGTCATGTTGACCGGCGCGCCGACGAACGGCAAGCGCACGACGGTGGATGTGACGAAGCGTTGGGGTGCGGATGTCAGCGTTATGGACGCAGCTACCGCCAAACTCCAGGGTGCCTTGAGCGGCGCGTCGGGCGATGCGGCGCGACTGCTTCAGGAAGCGGTCAATTTCGGAAAGCTTCGCATGCACAAGGAAGCCCGGCTACGTGCACAAGGCGCGCTCTATCACATGTGCCAAGGCTCTTCCGGAGGCCCAGGCTGTGATACGGTGCCTAAGTATGGTAGCTATTTCCCATAGGTAGATAGAAAAAAAGCGGAGGGTAGAAGAACTCTACTCTCCGCTGGACAAGACGAAGCCCTGCAGGGAGAGCCCCTGCAGGGCTTCGTCTTGTCTGGAGACTGCTGGACGTAGCGATGGAAGCTACGGCCTCAAATTGCCCGCTCTTTGAAATTCTTTTTGGAGCTCTTGATACGTCTGTGTCACGGGAAACTGCGGAAATTCCTTCGGCAGGTGATCAGGTGGGCGGAAGAAGAACCCCGCATCGGCCTCGCCGAGCATGGCGGTGTCGTTATAGGCATCGCCGGCGGCCATGGTAAAAAAGTTCAAGGACTTGAAGGCGGCGACCGAATATTTTTTCTGGTTCTGCATTCGCATGTGGTGGGCCACAATCCTGCCTTTCGCGTCGATTTCCAACTGATTACATAAGAGGGTCGGAAATCCCAATTGACGCATTAATGGCAAGGCAAACTGATAAAACGTGTCTGAGAGAATAATCATTTGGCAACGCTCGCGCAGCCAGGCCACGAAGTCGCTCGCGCCCTCCAACGGTCCCATTTTGGCAATCACGTCTTGAATATCGGCAATGGTGAGTTTGTGCTGATCCAGAATCGCCAGTCGGCGCTTCATGAGGGCATCGTAGTCCGGCATTTCCCGGGTCGTCATCTTCAGTTCGTCAATGCCGGTCTTGCGTGCGACATTAATCCAGATTTCGGGAACCAGCACGCCTTCCAAGTCGAGGCACGCGATCACAGGCTTCTGCATCGGCACGCTCCTTCGTTCAATGCGGTGCACATGACTGAGGTTCAGGTCTTCGGCGATTGCCCGCGTGCCTGAAATTCATGACTGAGAAACCGCCACATCTTATCCAACATCTGGTCGATCAGATGGGACCCGGCCCACGTTCGACTCGCTTCGACCTGGCGCTGTTCGGCCCAGTCCAGCGCGAGCGGGAGAGGGATCAGCCGAGGAGGGCTGTTGGTCACGGCTCCCCAGAGCAAGCCCAACACCGTGCCGATGCGAACGGACACGGGAAGGGCATGACAGGGTTCTCGACTAGATCATCACAGAGTGCGGCCGGCGAGGTCACGAGGAGTTCGCGGCAGGCGGCCGGTCTGGCCTCGTAGATTGAACACATCTCATTGTCAAGAAATGGGCAGGGAAGCCGCAAGGCATAATAGGCCCGATTGATCGGGTCCAGTTCATCATCCGGTATCGCGACAGTGGCATCGGCCACGTCTTGCAGCCGATCCAGCAAGTCGTGCGATGCCAGGATGGCTTTGGAGTCTGCGACCTTTTGACGCAGCCTGGCCTGCTGGTCGTCCGGTAATTGCGCGATATATTCCCGAAGCGCAAAGGCTTCGGGTGGAGACAGCGGGACGAGCATGCGGCAACAAGCGGCGCATCCCATGCGGCATGAGATCGAATGGCCCGCGTCACGAGAGCGGAGCTCTTCGAGTTTCAGCATCTCTTCGCCGAGGCGGCGCGTGACCGGAACAATCGACGTGATGGGCACGAATCCCGTCGGCACATCCAACGCCGTATTCAGGCGACCGGCAGGTGTGTTGAGTGCGATCTCAAACCGCTCAACGGAAGAGGTTCCCATCACGGCATCATAGAAAACCGCCGACCGGTTGGTCAAATGCGTTTCCGATCAGGCATTGGTTTCAGCCTAGTTGCTCCGCCCGTGGCGTATCCGCATAATGCGGTCGAGGTGAAGGATATGGGGCTCTCAGGCCACGTAGTCGGCCTCTTGAAAGAATACATGCATGATTTGGTCATTCAGGCCGAGCAGGAAGCAGCGGCTCACGAATCGTTCGGGTTTTCGCCGGCGTCCTATCGATCGGATCAGGCGATTTCGGATCTCTTGGCCATTCTGGACGACCGGATCGAATCGGAGGGGCTGCAAGTCGGCTTGCCGGAAGATTTTCTCCACGAAATGTGGAGTCTCTGTAATGAGGCCCGGCCACAGGTGACCGACCAGGTCTGGCTGGACTGCAATAGCAGAGAACAGCCGGCTTCGAAGGCCAAGGTGCGTGAGCTGACCTATCAAGCACTCATCGCCTTTCTCCAGAAGAAGCAAGATGACTAGGGTACCCCTCGTCAAGATCGCGTTCACGTCACTGGTGACGTTGTCCGCATGCGGGATGAATACGGTTGTCTGCATGGCCGAGGTCGCTCGGCCCCCCGAAGCGGCGTTCGACCTCATTCCGGTCGTCACACAAGGGTTGCAGTCTCCACTGTTTTTGACGCATGCAGGCGATGGATCCGGACAGCTCTTTGTCGTCGAGCAGCCCGGGACAATCCGGATCATCGACCACGGGGTGCTTCAGGACACACCGTTTCTCGATTTACGCGATCGCGTGTGGACAAAGGGCGATGAGCAGGGACTCTTAGGTCTGGCCTTTCACCCGGACCATCGGCGCAACGGCCGGCTGTTCGTGAATTACAACCGGCGCGAGGATGGCGCGACGGTGGTGGCGGAATACAGCCGCCAGGACCTCAATCTTCAGGCCTCAGCGGCGACAGAACGCAGGCTCATGGTGGTGCCGCAGCCCCATCTCAACCACAATGGAGGGATGGTGGCGTTCGGGCCGGATGGCTATCTCTACATCGGGCGTGGCGACGGCGGCTCGCGCGGTGATCCGCAGAATCGTGCGCAGAATCCTCACGAATGGCTGGGGAAAATTCTCCGAATCGATGTGGATCACGAACGGCCCTATGCCATACCGGAAGGCAATCCCTTTGTCGCAGGCGGACGGACGACCGGAAATCTTTGCCTACGGAATCAGGAATCCCTGGCGGTTTTCGTTCGACCGTGAGACCGGCATGCTCTGGCTGGCCGATGTCGGTCAATACAAGTGGGAGGAAATAGATCTCGTCGTTGCCGGCGGCAATTACGGCTGGCGCATCATGGAAGGTACGCATTGTTACAACCCCGAGGAGGGCTGTAGCCCTGATGGATTGATCTTTCCTATCGCCGAATACGGACACGAGCATGGCCGCTGTTCCATTACGGGCGGCTATGTGTATCGCGGGCATGTGATCGCGGCATTACGCGGCACCTATCTATTTGGCGACTATTGCAGTGGAGAGCTCTTCGCCATTTCCGCGAGTGCGAATCGGAGAACATCGGCAGTGCCGCGCGTCCTCATGAAAACCGGCTTTCGGATTTCTTCCTTTGGCGAGGATGAGGCGGGTGAGGTGTATATCGTGGATCACAAAGGCGGGATCTATCGATTGGCCGCCTCTCGCTCCACGCCAGCACCATAGATGTTTCTACAGTTTGCCGATGAGCCAATAGATGGCCATTCCGGCCCATTCGGTCACAGCGCCTGTCGTGTATTCGATCGCCCGGTCAGTGGGAAGAAAATCAAAGAGATCCAGCTGTCGCCAGCTATCTTCAGGCCGGTCCTGCATTTGAAAGTCGCAAGGGACCGGTGTGACCTGAAAGCCTTGTTTGGTAAACATGGCGGCAGCGCGAGGGAGATGGCTGGCCGAGCTGACCAACAGGATTGAAGCCGAACCCAACAGTCGTTTGGTTTCAGTGGCATTTTCATAGGTCGTTCGTGAGGCTTCCTCGGTGACGATGGCGTGATCTGGGATGCCGAGCCGTTGTGCCCACCGTTTCATTTCAGGCGCATTCTTCGGAGCATCCTTGAAAGGATGTTCATTCCCGCCTGTCAGCACCAGTTTTTCGGCGTAGCCTTGTTGGTACAAGTCCACCCCGCAAATAGTTCGGTTCTTGGAGTAGGAGGTCAGGTCCGCGAGGGGTCGCAATGTGCCCTGTTCGAGTACGCCTCCACCCAGGACAACAATGGCATCGTAGTGTGTATCTTTTGGTACTGTAGGCAAGGGATACCAAGCCTCCAGACTGCTGAACAGTGGTCTGGCCAGAAGAGGGCTCGAAATAATCAAGAACAGGAAGAGTGCACAGACTGAGCTGATTCTGGCCCACCGAAGCCGACGGGGATGTGAGGGCAACAAGATCAATAGGGTGGTAAGCATCATGAGAAGTAGGACCCAGTTCAGGGGATAGAGGCTATACTTGACGAGTTTATAGAGACCAAATAAGAATGGCGTGAGTTCCATTGAGACACCTCATATCGGGGAATGGCCAACAGCATACAGCCAGTTGGTAAAATCGCCAAGGCTGCAAGGAGCTCAGATGCCGCGCCCGCGTCGCTATTGGCTAGTGAAATCGGAACCGAACGCGTTTTCCATCGAGGATCTTGCCCATGCACCCAAGCAAACAACATGCTGGGACGGTGTCCGGAATTATCAAGCTCGAAATTTCATGCGCGAGATGGCCGTCGGCGATTGCGCGCTGTTCTATCACAGTAATGCAGACCCGCCAGCCATTGTCGGGGTAGCCGAGGTGGTCAAAGTTGCGTATCCAGACGAGACGCAATTTGATAGGAAAAGCCGTCACTTTGATCCGGCTAGCACACGCGAGGCCCCCAGATGGGATATGGTCGATCTCAAATATCGTGAGACTTTTACGACTAGCTTGTCACTTGATCGGCTCAGGCGCGAACCGCAGTTGAAGGGAATGGTACTCCTGCGGAAGGGATCGCGGCTCTCCGTTCAACCAGTGACCGAATCCGAATGGGCGGTCATCATGAAATTGGCCGGAAGGATGAAGGGATAACAGGCCACATGCGGCAGGATGTTCAAAAAGACCGTTCAGCAAGGCCGCAGCAAGCGAAGAGGCGAGACCGTTTGTTACGTTGATCCTCCGAGCGAGGCGAGAACGAGGCTGACGGCCTTTTTCAACATCCTGCTAGGTCTTGGCTTTTCCGTTGTCCAAATGCCGATGTTGCCAGTCGAGCCAGGCATGGCCCAACTCATGGGCGAGGATGTAACGTCGCCGGGTCACCGGTAATCGTTTGCGCAGATAGATGGTTTTCGTGTCGTCATCCCAGATGCCATCGGCATTAGGATCGCGGCGGTTCATTTCGGAGTCGGCCAATTGTCGAACCGTGATCCGGTAGCCGAATGGAAAGACGACTCTTGTGGGAATTCTCAGCGTCACGCTCACTCCTTTGTTGATTAGCCTACCACAAACGGTTCTTGGGGAGCAGGTGATAAACTCCTATTATATCAATATGTTACGAGCATTCTTCTGCCTGTAAAACGTCCGGCATGACTGGTTATGTGGGCTCTTTTTTGATTTGCGAATGCGACCATCGTCTATGTGGATGCTGGGTGAAAGGGGTCAAAAATGCCAAACTCGATCATGCCGGGACGAATGGGTCGAATCCTTTCATGGGGACTGTGCTCTCACAGTGCTAGAAGAGAGGTGCGTTCCAACTTGGCGTCAAAACCAACCACAGGAGGTTTATTGTGATGAAAAAAGAGTTCCTCGCTGTTGTCGCGTGTGCAGCAATCGTATGCGCCGGGGTTTTGCCACAAACAGCCGTAAGTGGTGAGCCGAAATCCCCGGTTGACGGCTTCGACATTCATGTGCAGGCGCCCCATATGATGCCGAACGGAGAGCCTGGAGGGCCGTTCCATCATTACTGCAAGGGCATTTCGGACAAGATTCTGCAATGCCTCCTGTTTGACTCCACGGACCCGAAGGCCAAATTGGTCGCCATCGAATATTTCGTTGCCAAGGATTTATCGCGGAAGTTACCAGCCATCCAGTGGCATCGCCATTTCCATGATCATAAAGTGGAGATCGCAACCGGTCGCGTTCAGATCTTAGATATGCCCGCCGAAGAAGCCGCTAAAGTGGCGGAAGCCGCGTCCGGTACGGATGGCGTGATTTATCATCTCTGGCAACATGGCCAAGAGTTTCCCGATGGCACCGTGACATTTCCGCAGTCACTTGGGCACAAATTCACCGGACATACAGATAAGTAATTCGCGAACAGGAGAACCGGTCCGGTTACAGGCTGTACTGGACTGGTCTCCTTTTTCAAATGGCTCGAACTGCTCAGCACGTACGAAAAAGCATTATGACGGCGTACAGGCGATTGCTTGCTGTCCAGATCCTGTTGATGGCAGGCATCCTGTCGTCATGGGCCGTCACGGTTTTCGGGGCTGACGAAGCGGTGTTACGACCTCGCGTGCCTGCTGACCAGATTGAAGAGGTAAAAACATGGCAGAATCCACTGCCGGCTACGACGGAGAACATTGAAAAGGGTAAGGCGATTTTTCAGGGCAAGGCCTTCTGCATGACCTGTCATGGCAGAGATGGCAAGGGGTTGGGGGACATCGAAGGGCTTCGAGGCAAACTGCCCCGTAACTTTACGGACAAGTCCTGGCAAGCCGTGCGAACTGATGGAGAATTGTTTTGGATCTTGAAGAACGGGAGCCCCGGCACAGATATGGCCTCGTTCATTCCCCTTGTAATGACCGACGAAGAAGCGTGGCAGGTGTTGCTATACGTCCGGTCTTTGGCCCAATCATAGTTTGGCGGCTGGATAAGCCCCTGTCCGGTAGACCTGAGGAGGAACTCCGAGAGGTGACATTACGTTGTCAGAGCCGGATCGCCTGGTGGCACTGCCAACGTCGTCTCAGCTCCAAAATGAGAAGAGTCCAGGTTGGCTGGCCGAATAATTCCACTAACCACTAAAAGTAGGAGCGCCATCTGCATTTGCTTGCGCTCTCTAGTGACTCTCCAAGGTGTCATGACCTCACCTCCATTGAATGATCCGGAGTCAACCTTCAGCAATGGTCATGCCAAAGTTTGGATTCAGAATTGAGAAACCGCCTGGGCTTTTTTTGCTGGGAATCGTTAAATCAGGAAGGAACTAACCAGGGTGCTGCTCAGACAAGGCGTAGGAACGCCCCTTCGCACTTGTGCATAGATGGGCAGTTCTTACAGCGAAGACACTCGTTAGACTTCAGATCCTATCAATTGCAGTCTTTGTTCAAATGAGCAACCCTCCAACCTCCTACTGCGTTGATTAATAGCTTCTTTTGGAAGGTCCCAAAGGGATTTCTTCGCTTATTCATACAGTTGGTAGGACGGCAATCGCCTCCAGAGGCCTATGAACCATTTCCTTAGGCATGGTTGTTAGGCCATCTCCTAGTAGGGAACAGCGCCGGGGCTGTGATGTACTGAAAGAATGTCAAGCCCCAGCGGCAGATAGACACACAGAGCAACCAAGACGAGAGGTGGAAGATGAAAAAATGCGCGGTGCCTTTATGTACGTGTCAGATTCCTGAAGGAAAGGAGTTCTGCAGCGACGAATGCCGCAACGGATTGCCGTCGGGTCTTTGCCACTGTCCTCATACAGAATGCCGCGGACATGTAAAATCGAAACCCTCGTAAAATTGCTGGACTCCGTACAAGACGCATTCTCGTCTGATCAGTTTGCAGGATCGAATGGAGATTCTAGACAGATGGGAATGGATGCTTGATATGACTAACAATTGGAGTTTAGGGTTCACGATCTTTGTTCACTTGAGGTCTGACTAATTGCGATAACTGAGGAATCTGGTCTCTTGACGGGCACGGTTTCCACTCTCTGTGTATGGTAGACAAGCGGACCGGTAGCGCTCTGGTCAATCTTGCTCACGTTATCACTTGGGAAAGTCACGATGACGCTCAGAGGTTGGTTGGAGATCATCGCGACCGCGGGGGATGATTCCCTGGGACAACCATCCGTAAGTGCCTTCGACGTCCCGCCGGCCGATTGATGCAATCATATGATCCTGTTACGTCCGCGCAGTTCGGCGATCGCTCGATCGACTTGCACTTTAGCCCCTGCGGCGACATGGTCCGCGAGCTCTCAGACTTGTTCGCCGCACGTGGCATAGATTCAAGGAACGGTAGCGTCGCAGAGTGGCCGTGAAAAGCAAGGCAGGTCATATGCGCGCATGGCTGATGGATTCGATGGCGGGCGTCGAAGCGCTGAGGATGAGCGAGATGGCGGATCCTCAGCCGGGGCCGTCACAGGTATTGCTCAAGGTGAAGGTGGCAGCACTGAACCCTGCCGATTCCTTCCTGGCTCAAGGAATGTACCCTGTTAAGCCGCCGCTGCCACACATTCTCGGACGAGATGGCGTTGGTAGCGTTTTGGCGGTCGGGTCAGGCGTGAAAAACATAGAGGTGGGCGAGACTGTGGGTATCCTCCGCTGCAACGTGGGGATCGACATGTGGGGGACTCTTGCCGAGAAAGTTGTCGTTCCCATGGAAAGCGTGACCCGAATTCCTCCCGGCTGGACACCCGAAGAGATGGCGGGTGCCCCTTTGGTTTTCCTGACGGCCTGGCAAGCCCTGACCCAGTGGCACGAGCCAGCGGCACCTCCACCTTTAGGGTCTGTTCTCCTAGTGACCGGCGCATCAGGCGGTGTCGGCGTGGCGTCTCTGTTGCTTGGCAAATCGATGGCGCTCACTGTGGTGGCTTTGTCACGCAGTGAAGAAAAGCGCAGCAAGTTGAAAACGCTCGGGGCTGATTTTGTATTTGATCCGGAAGATAAGAACTTGGTAGAGGCCGTCAAGGCCGCGATCAGGCCAAAGCGAGTGGACATCGTTGTCGACAATGTCGGAGGTGCGCTGTTCAATCAGGTGATCGCACTGCTCGGCTATGGCGGCGTAATCAGCGTGGTTGGAAGGAGCGGGGGAACGGTGCCGGATTTTAACACGGCGAGTCTGTTGTTTCGCCGCGTCCGAATTGGCGGTGTATCAGTTGGAGACGATTCGCCGGAGGCGGCACAGACGGCGTGGAAGGAAATTGTCCATCGGCTCGATGCTATCGGACAACGTCCTCAGGTTGACAGCGTTGTCCCGTTCGAAGAGGTGAAAAGAGGATTCGCTCGATTGGCACGGGGACCGATGGGAAAGGTGCTAGTTCGCGTGGCAAGCTAGCCCCGCCAGCATACCCCGCTGGGTTGTTGCACTTTCGTGCGGACTTCAGGAGCACAGTCTGATGTTACAGATTCCCGTGCCATAGGTCTTCATCTCCACCTGCCCCGTTCGGTTCAAGCGAACGAGCTCGACGAGTGTGTCGTGCCAGGTAAATTCTCAAAGCCATGGCGACCAAATGGCAGCAACACCTTCCAATCCGTTCTTGAACCCTTCTACATGACAGACCGAGTTTGCCTTTTCGGCCTTTAGTCGGTCCAGTTTAATTCCGGCCTTTGCGTGTAATCTCCGTTGTGTCATGCTATTCATCAAGAATCGTGAAGGCGCGTGGGAAATGAATACTCGGGGCTTATTTGATTCGGTGGAGGAATGGCAAACAATATTGCACGTCAGCTCCTAATCGGGCTTGATGCTATGGAGTGGAATCTCGTCGAGAGGTGGGCAGCGCAGGGGAAGCTTCCGACTTTTCAACGCTTGCTTAAGGAAGGTCTTCACGGAGAATTGAAGACAACCGCCGCGCAGTTGCCTGATACCGTCTGGGCCTCGATTTGTACTGGAGCAAATCCTGGCAAGTTAGAAAAGTACTTCTATGCCCAGTACGACCCTAGTAGTGGAAATCTAAAAAACGTTCCTGACGATGCTATACATGGAGTCCCCTTCTGGGAGTATCTGAGTGAAGCCGGTAAGAGGATAAGCATCGTAGATGTTCCCCAAGTTTCCTTTGAGCCGACGGATCAACGGGCTACATCTCACCAACTGGGGCGCGCATGCAACGAAGACCGCACGTGCCTCATCACCCGAGTCTTTGCTTGCCGAAATCGACGGATTATTCGGGCATCATCCCGTCGGCGATTGCGATGCGGTCGATGAGAAGCCGGAAGCCTTACATGACCTACGACGACGAACTCTAGCGGGGTGCGATTGCATGGAGAGTTGTTCCGCTGGCTGATGGAGAAAGAACAGTGGGATATTTTCTTCGCCGGGTTTTCGGCGCCGCATTGTATAGGACATCACTTCTGGCATTACATGGATCAGGGCCATCCCCGTCATAACCCCCTAGATCCTCATAACCTCAACGATGCCATCGAAGTAATATACCGTGCGCTGGACGATGAGATCGCAAAGATGCTCACACTGGCCGGAAACAATATCCAGTGTCTTATAATGGCGGGACACGGAATGGGACCCATTTATCATGCGTCTTGGAACCTAAATGAAATATTGGATTTACTGGGCTATGGTCAGGCTTCTAAGAGTAGTTTAACTACGCGGAAGAGTCGACAAGCGCGTGTGAATCCCTGGCGATTGTTAAAGATGGTCTTGCCCGGCAAAGTGCAATACGCCATTAAGGAGGCACTGCCGCAACGCTTGCAGGATGAGCTTATATTTAGATGGTATGCAGGCAAACGCAATTGGATAGGTCGCCGGGCTTTTGCAGTGCCCAACAACGACTCTGTGGGTGCTATCCGAATCAATGTTGCAGGTCGTGACAAGTACGGCGTCGTGCAGCCTGGCGAGGAATATGAACAGGTATGCCGTGATATCGCGGATGCTTTGTATGAGCTAGTCGATCCTAACAGCGGCCGTAAAGTGGTCAAGCTTGTCACCTTAGCGCATCAAGAGTTCCAAGGACCTTACCTCTACCAGCTCCCCGATCTAACGGTGTTATGGGACCAATCTTTCCCTTGGGATTCGGTTCAATCCGTCAGCCTAGGCACCTTGCATCTTCGGCGGCAAGATGCAAGAAGCGGTAGTCATTCGCCTCATGGCTTCCTGCTGATACACGGCCTAGGAGTGCCTGCCGGCCGTGCAGTCTACGGATACTCAATATACGATATTGCCCCTACTATGCTTCAGCTGGCAGGCCTACCGATTCCCAGTCATATGGACGGAAAACCTCTCGATCTGTCAGCTAAATTCGCAACACCTATATCGGGTGAGTCGATTTTCCCCTGGAAGGCCTATTTGTGTCTCCTCGTTGACACCGCCTGAGGCCCAGCCCTTATGTGGCTCCCACCTGGTCTGTCGACTCGCCGGGATCATGTTCAGCAACCATTAGTAGCATGACTCGGAAGATCTTGATTTACCAAGCGAGTTTCCTTACCAGCCGATGCACATAACTCACCTGCGTGTTCACTAGACACTCGCTTCTATAGAGGTTGGATCCGGTGTGGGGTCTCATACCTCTTTCTGTGGGGACACGTTCCCCGAGGTTCTCTTGTTATAAAGGTGCATGTGCCTATTTGTTGGACTGGAGCAAAGAAAATGAACCACTCTCCGCCGGACCTCAGCGTCTCAGTGATCGTGCCAGTGCATAACGGGGGGAAAAGTTCCGCCGATGCTTGGCAAGCGTGAAAGCGTCTCATCTGCCTCCGAAAGAGATCATCGTCATTGCAGATGGAGATACTGATGGATCGTGGCAACTCGCCAAAGACTTTGGCGCTCAAGTGTCACGATTCCCCTTCACCTGGTGGACCGGCGCGAGCTCGAAATCTAGGAGCAAGTCAGGCGCGAGGGGAGATTCTGCTTTTTGTCGATGCCGATGTCACCATCCCGCCAGGAGCAATAGGACAAGTAGTAAAGGTGTTCAAGCGCGAGCCGGGTATCGCGGCTCTCTTTGGGTCCTATGACGATGAACCGGCAGAGTCCAATTTTCTCTCTCAGTATCGAAACCTGCTTCACCACTATGTTCATCAACAGGGGCGTGGAGGACGCGTCCACGTTCTGGGGGGCCTGCGGGGCGATCCGTCGTGACGTCCTCCTAGCGATTGGAGGCTTTGACGAAGGCTATGTTCAGGCCGTCTATGGAGGACGTCGAGTTGGGGTATCGTCTCAGAAAAGCTGGGCACAGAATCAAGTTGTGCAAGTCTCTTCAAGTCAAGCACTTGAAACGATGGGATGTTGTCTCCATGCTCAAAGCCGACATTTTTCAGCGAGCGTTGCCATGGACGGAAATCATCCTCAGAGAGCGCAAATGTATCAACGATCTGAATACCGGGATGTCCGGACGTGCGAGCGTGATCGTGACGTTTGTCCTTGTGAGCGCTCTTGCTGCTCGCTCCCTGGTATCATCCTGATGTTAGCGGTAGCTCAGGTGCGATGGCGTTAGTGCTGCTGATGCTTAATGCTCCGCTGTACAGGTTTTTTCTCCGGAAGCGAGGTCTCCTCTTTGTTCTTCTGGTCACTCCCCTGGCACTGGTTTTATTTCTTCTACAGCGGAGTCGGCTTTTCCGATCGGACTCGTTCGCCACCTTGTCAATTACGCTGGGACGTCCGGATAAGATCCCAGCTCTCGATCAGCCAAGTATCACGACACCGTGCAGAAACGACGATCGGAGCGACGCTGATGAGTCGAGCACTCCGCCGTTATCATAGGCGCTGGGCCGGCCGGCCTGACGGCAGCCTATGAGTTGAGGAAACGAGGCGTCACCGCGTCCGTGCTCGAGAGCAGTACGCAAGTCGGCGGGCTCTCGCAGAACCGCAAACTACCAAGGCTACCGCTTCGACATCGGCGGCCACCGGTTCTTTTCAAAGGTTCCGCTCATCAATGAATTATGGGAGGAAATGTTGGGCGAGGAATTTCTCCTCCGTCCGCGGCTGTCACGGATCTACTACAACCAGCATTTTTTTCACTACCCGCTGAAGCCGATCAATGCGCTAGTCGGACTGGGGCCGGTTGAATCGCTGCTCGTCGGCCTCAGTTACCTTCGGGCAAGGTTCATCCAAAACCACGACGAAAAAACGTTTGAAGAGTGGGTCTCCAACCGGTTCGGGTACCGCCTCTATCGCATCTTTTTCAAGACCTATACCGAGAAGGTCTGGGGTATCCCATGCAACGAGATCTCAGCCGATTGGGCTGCTCAACGGATCAAGAATCTCTCGCTGAAAGAAGCAGTGATCAACGCCGTTCTCGGAGCACGACAGGGAAAGGACGGCACCGCCATCACCTCGCTGATCGAGCAGTTCCACTATCCCCGCTTCGGTCCCGGGATGATGTGGGAACAGTGCGAAGCCTCATTAGCCAAGCAGGGCACGGTCACGTTGCGTGGGATGAAAGTGGAGCAGATCCGTCACCAGCAATGGACGGGTAGAATGCGTCACTGCCAGGACTGAGACGGGAGAACGAGTGGACTATGACGGCGCACACTTTATTTCAACCATGCCTCTCCGTGAATTGATCCAGACTTTGGACCCCTTGCCGCCCGAAACAGTTCTCAGGGCCGCACAAGGCCTTCGCTATCGGGACTATCTCACGGTAGTATTGGTCGTCAATCGCGAGTCGCTATTTCCGGACAACTGGATCTACATCCATTCGCCTGACGTCAAGATGGGGCGAATCCAGAATTACAAGAACTGGAGTCCCCACATGGTGCCGGACGCATCGAAGACCTCGCTCGGGTTGGAGTACTTCCTTTGGGACAAAGACGAGGAATGGAGCTGGTCCGACGACCGCCTCATCCACCTCGGAACGCAGGAATGCGCCAGATTGGGCCTGATCGATCCGCGAGAAGTCGAAGACGGGACCGTCGTCCGGATGGAAAAAGCCTACCCAGTCTATGACCAGTCGTATCAAGAGCACGTCAAAACGGTCCGCCGATATCTCGAGACCTTCTCGAATTTCCAAACCATCGGCCGCAACGGGTTGCACCGATACAACAATCAGGATCACTCCATGCTGACCGGCGTGTATGCCGCACGGAATGTCGCGGGTGAACGGTACGACGTCTGGGCCGTCAATACGGAGAAGGAATACCTGGAGGAAGGACAAACAGCGACGCTCAGCCACGGCGATCGGCTAGTTCCGATCCCGGTCACTGTTCCGCTTGAGGGAATCGCCGCAGAACTTGATGAGAGTGATCGAAACCGTCTTCGCAAGATTGGACCCACTCGCAATGGGCGCGGCTGTCGGGTTGGTCAGCGCTGTCTGGCTCTTACTCGCTACGGCGATCCTCCTCCTCAAAGGGGGAGAGCACGTTGGTCCGACCCTCTCCTTGCTCAGGAATTATTTGCCCGGATTCGAAATGACATGGAGCGGTGCGACGATCGGTTGCGTAGAAATCGGGATTGATAGGATTTGGCTCGGGTTACCTCGGGGCGTGGATGAGAAACTGGGGGATTGAGGCCTACGCCATGTTCGTGCGGTGGCGCGGTGAAACTGAGGAACGTCGTCATTTGTTAGACAAGGTGTAATCGCGCTCTAGAACCCAATAGGCGACACGATGGCACAACAAGCAGAGCGAGAAAAGGAAATCAGTCAAGCTATCGCAAGGATCAAGACGAATGTGCTGGCTATAGTGTGCGCAATCATCGGAGGTGTCGGATTGTTTGTTATGACGGCCTGGTTACTCATACAGGATGGTCCGCACGTCGGTGCAGCATCTGAAATTACTCTCCAACTACTTCATTGGCTACTCGGTGACGTGGTGGGGCAGTGTTGTGGGTCTTTTCTATGGCACGTTGTGTGGAGGAACCATCGGATGGGCTGTCGGCGCAATTTACAACAAGATCGTCAATCTGCGAGCAGAGGTGATGCGCCTCGGCTAACGGCGCTTTCTTGCTCATCTGTCTGATCAGAAATTCGCGTATATGGGAATCCTCCGACATGCGCGTCTATTTGCATGTTAGCCGCATGCTCAATGAGACGCTCCCTGCTGACACTCTCCGCGGGATCGAAGTACGTCGTGCACGAAACCTCGCTATCCCATCAGTAGCAATCGTGTATTTGAATAGGCACGCAGATGCGCTTTTGCATGGTCACCACATTTTATCCTCCCTACCATTTCGGTGGCGACGCCATTTTTATTCAGCAACTCTCGAACGAACTGGCACAACGCGGCCATCACGTCGAGGTCGTGCATTGCCAGGATACCTTACCAGTTCCTCACGTGATGCAAGGCAGCCGACGGCAGCCTGCCAAGATCACCCCAATGTGACGGGTCCACACGTTGAAGAGCTCGGTCGGAGGATTTCTGTCGCCCCTTACCACGCATCAGACAGGCTCGACCGTTCCTTAAATCCTCTCGATTGAAAGTCGCTCCTTGAGCAGCCGCTTCGACGTCATTCACTATCACAATATCTCGCTCGTCGGCGGACCGAAAGTCCTCCGAATATGGACGCGCCGCTAAGCTCTATACGCTGCATGAATATTGGCTGGTCTGCCCGACCCACATGCTCTTCAAATTCGACCAGCGAGGCCTGCACCGAGCAATCCTGTTTCTCTTGCATCGTCGCTCACCGGCGCCCACCGCAATTGTGGCGCTATACACGATCTGGATGATCGAGGCCGCTGCAACACATGTCGATATGTTCATCGCTCCAAGCACGATTTTGCATGCAGACAAACATCGTGAGATCGGCTTGCAGAGGTTCCGATGGTCGAACTGCCGTACTTCACATCCCGGTGGTATCACGATGAGCAGATCAAAAAATCTATGCAGCCCGCGAGTCTCCATACTTCCTCTTTGTTGGAAGACTGGAAAAACTCAAAGGCGCTTCAAACGATAATCCCAATATTTCGGCGCTATGAAAAAGCGCGCCTCTTGGTCGGCTGGGACTGGCGATTATGAAGAGGTTCTTGCGTACTATGGCGGCCGGGCTCTCCAAATATCAAATTTCTCGGACATCAATCAGGTGAACAGCTGCGCCAGTTGTATGAACAGGCTGTGGCCATCATCGTGCCTTCCATCTGGTACGAAGTGTTCGGGATCATTATACTTGAATCATTTGCACGAGCCACGCCTGCCATTGTGAGAAATATAGGTGCGATGCCGAAGATTATTGAGGAGAGCAGCGGCGGTTTTGTCTTCAACACCGACCAGGAACTGCTCCACGCCATGGATCAGTTGAGAGAGGATCCTGGCTTAAGGGACAAACTCGGCCGGCAAGGCAATGCTGCTCTCCGTCAAAAATGGACCGCAGACGTTCACATTCCATGCTACATCGGTCATGTCGAGCGTGTGTTGGAGAGCCGAAAACAGAAACCGGCTGGATCAACGACGTCGTAAACGGCCTTGCTTTTGAGAGCCATTCTGAAGCGATGGGGACTGCGGAGGGAGCTGGATTGAGAATGATGTCTGGAGATCAGACGGATAGGTCGTCTTCGAAGCCACCAGTACGGATCGGATTGGTAGGGTGCGGTCGCCTGGCAGAGTTCGGCTACCTTCCGGCCTTCCGGCGGGCGTCAGGGGTCACCCTGGCCGGCGTTGCCGACGTCAATCCGCACCGTTGCAAGCAGATCGCGCCGGAGGTGCCCGCCTACCAGACCATCCATGAGCTGATCCAGGCCGACGGCATGGATGCGGTCATTATTTCGACTCCGACCCGCTACCACCTAGCCGATGCCACGGCAGCCTCCCGGGCGAAACTGCCGATTCTCCTCGAAAAGCCTCCCGGGATTGATCTGAGCGAGGCCGAAGCTCTCCACGGTCTGGCCCCAAGACCTTGGATCGGCTTCAACCGGCGTTTCGATCCGGATCTCGCGCGACTCAGGAGCAACGTGCCGACGTGACGAAATGCTGGACGTTCGACTGGAACTTCATTACCGAAGAAAGGCGTGGAACCCCTTCGACATGCGAGACGATGCTCTCCTGGATCTTGGTCCTCATCTTATCGATCTTGCTCGATGGCTGACAGCGAGCGAGGTGATCTCGGTCCGAGCGCATGCTCTCACACAGGAGCATGCAGAATTCGAACTGGAGTTGGGACGCGGACAGGCAACGGTCATCTGTTCGTGCAACAGTCCCTATCGAGAGCTGGTCCAGGTGCGAACGAGCGACGGCCGTAGGGTGGGAATGTTCAGGCGCGGCGGGATCGTGGCCGGAATTATCGGAAAGCTCTCGCCCTGGCGTGAAAACCCGCTGGTCACTTCGCTGGTTGGTCAGCTTGAAGCATTTGCTCAGGCCGTTCGTGGCGGTTCGAGCAGGTCTTTGGCTTCGGTTGTCGATGGGCTCGCGGTGATGTCGACGATTGCCGCTGTTCGGCAGTCGGCGATGATGGGTGGAAGCTCATGTCCGGTGGGATGACACGTCGCGCAGAGAGGGCGTCATGATCGTGATCTTGCAATTCGACTCGGTGAACCCGTCGCAGTTTTCCCAACTTCTGGAGCAGAAGCGCCTTCGCACCATCTCGAACCTTCGGGCTCGTGGCCACTGGTACGACCTAGAAACGCCAGCGGCCACGTTCGAGGGAGCTACCTATTTCACCCTGTACAGCGGAGTGGCGGTGGGTGACCACTGTCTGTATTTTCCGTTCATGTGGTCGGCGCCGGATCAACGCGCCCGCCGGCAGGACGGTTTCCCGGCGCCTGAGCCTGTCTGGGACAAGATCGGCCGGGCCGGCTATCGTTCGCTGCTCATCGATCCCTATGAGTCCCGACCCGCCAAGACCATGCGGGGGATGGCGCTGTGCGGCTGGCAGTTCCGACATAACGTGACCATCGACCAATGGTGTCTGCCGAAGAGCCTCGGACGCGACCTTCGGTCCCGTCTGGGTCGGGCGTCGTGCGTCGAAGAGGTGTACGGTCGTCCGTCGATCTCCGATCTCTCCCGAATGCGCAAGGTGGTGATTGATTCTCCGCGTCGGGCCGCAGACGCGGTCGCTGAGGTGATCCGGCGCGAGCCGTTCGATCTGATCTGGATCACCATGAGTTCAGGTCACATCGCCGGCCACTGGTTTTTGGATCCGGAACGGTTGCCGCCGGAGGTCTATGACAAGCGAGTGCAAGCGGGTTTTGATACCGCACTTGCCGACTCGTACATCGCCGTTGAAGAAGCCATGGGCCGCATCCTCGAAGAAATTCCGGCGGAGGCTGACATCATCGTCATGTCGCCCAGCAGCATGGAAGCAAATACAAGCCGGACTCATCTTCTGCCGGGAATGCTCCAGGCGGTACTGGACGGCGAGCGTCCCGGTGCAGGGTCTCGACCAGCGGACGGCCGGTAATTCAATTTGGCGAATTCGAGCCGCGGTCCCCACGAGTGTGCGCACGGCCATCGCCCGGATGTTGCCGCAAGCGCTCACGCGAGAACTCGCAGTTCGGTTGGAGCTTCGCGGGGTGGATTGGGGGAAGACACGTGCGTTTGTTGCGCCCAGCGGGGATTGCGGATATGTGCGTTTGAACCTGAAGGGGCGGGAACGGGACGGGATCGTCGATCCTCGAGACGCAGACAGAATACTAGACGAAATCACGGCAGGATTACAAACCTTCGCCGATCCGGATGGAGAGCCGGCTATTCGACGGGTCGAGCGGGGGGCAGACATCGTCGGCGGGAAACCGTTCGCCGATGGATTCCCCGATCTCATCGTCAAATGGAGCGACCGCCTTCCTCCGCACCTGACTGGAGTGTCCTCGCCTCGATTCGGAGCCATTCCCGGCCTTGGCTGGGGAAGCGGCCGGACCGGAGAGCACAAAGGAGGAGCGTGGGCACTTGTCGTGCCGGGTGCGTCGAGACTCAAGCCTCCCACAAAAACGCCGCACATCTTGGATATTGTGCCGACGATTTGTGCGGTGCTCGGCGTCGATCATGACGGCTTATCCGGCCAGTCCCTGCTCGAGCAACGGTCTCGCGCAGAGTGAGCGCCATGTCTGACGGACAGATCCAGAGGCAAGGGAGCGGTGCCATCGAGGAGCGGTCGGGTGGCCGGAGACCGGAAGCAGGGCGCGTCTATGGCTCCTATCTGACACGAGCGCTTCTCATGGGTGGCCTGCTCTTGTTCGTGCTCCTCGTGTGGAGGATAGGGCCGAGCTCGATCGGAAGTCTGCTCTGGCGGATCGGATGGGCGTTGCCGTTTGTCTTCCTGCCCTATGTATTGGTGATTGCCTTCGAAACCCTGGGTTGGTGGTTCGCGTTTCCGTCCCACCGTCATCCCATCGGGCTCTATGACATCATGCGCTGCACCATGGCAGCCAAATCGGTACAGCTTGTGACGCCATCCATCTCGCAGGCCGGAGAGTTCGCGAAACTTCATCTTCTCCGCACGATCGGGGTGAACTCGGATGTCGGGACGGCCTCCGTGGTCGTGGCAAAGACGACGATCATCATCGCCGAACTCTTATTCATGGGGACAGGGCTGGCGGTCTCCCTCAGCTATATCGCGGTCGAGCCGCCCGTCACCGCGTCCGTGCTCGCGGGTGTCGCCGTCATGGGGGTTGCGGTCGTCGGCCTGTTGCTCTGGCAGCGCATCGGGATGTTCCGTTCTCTCATTTGGGTCAGCCGCCGGTTCAGGGTGCTGACTGCGTTCGTCGATCGGCACGAAGGTTTCTTGTCCTCGACCGACAGTCTGATCAAAGAATACATGGACAACAAAAAACGTTTCGGCCTGTCCTGTCTCGCGTTTTTCTTGGGCTGGGCCGCCGGGGTCGCGGAAGGGTGGGTCTTGCTGAGTGTCCTCGGACTACCTCAGGGCACATTGTCCGCGCTCGTTATTCAAGTGTGGTCCGTGATTGTGACCAGGCTCACGGCGTTTGTGCCGGGAAATCTCGGAACTCAGGAAGCTGGCATGGTCGCGATCTTCTCATTACTGGGACTGACGCCGGAAAGCGGCATGGCGTTCGCGCTCCTCCGGCGAATCCGGCAAGTCGGGTGGACTGCCGTGGGCTTCGGCCTTTTTGCCAAGGCCTCACGTGCGTAGCATCGAGACCGACCCTCACGCAGTCGGGTCTTCACGTCCAGGTCGCGTGTTATGAGCGTCAACCCCGCCTCCCCATCAGCGACAGGGCAGCCCGTCACCTGGGGCATCATCGGCACCGGCTACATCGCGCATCTGTTCGCGGCGGATCTCGCCCACGTGCCGGATGCCAGGCTTGTGGCGATCGGGTCGCGGAGCGACGAGAAAGCGCGCGCATTCGCAAATCAGTTTGCGATCCCGCGTCACTATGGCAGCTATGCCGAGCTGGCCGACGATCCATCTGTGCAAGCCGTCTACATCGCCACGCCTGCCTCGGTGCATAAGGACAACATGCTCCTCTGTCTTAATGCGGGCAAGGCTGTGCTCTGTGAAAAGCCCTTAACCGTCAATGCCCGAGAAGCGGAGGAGGTCATCGATCGCGCGCGCGGCCGTCACATCTTTCTCATGGAAGCCATGTGGACCAGGTTTGTCCCCGCCATGGTCAAGTTGCGCGAGCTGTTGGCCGCGGGAGTCATTGGGGAAATCCGTCACGTCATGGCCGATCTGGGGAGCCGCGTGCCGTTCGATCCGCAAGGACGAGTGTTCAATGCCGGCTTAAAGGGAGGTGCCCTGTCGGAAAAGGGGATCTATTTGCTTTCCCTCGCCTCCATGATCCTAGGACGTCCGAATCGAATCATGGCGCTGGCCTCGGTAGGGAAAACGGGCGTCGATGAATGGACGGCCGTCACGCTGGGCTATCCCGGAGCACGAATGGCGTCGCTGATCTGCTCAGTCCTGGTGCGGACGCGACGGGATGCGGTGATCGTGGGAAGCCGCGGCCAGCTCAGAATTCACGAACCGGTCGTCTGTCCGGCCAGTCTGACCGTCCGCATCGATCCCAACCGTGACATCGATCAGGGGACACAGCCTGCGAAGTCCCGGGCTGGTGTCCGGCGAATGCTGGTGAACTACGGGAAAAGCAGTCGCTGGATTCGAGCCATCGCCGCACGCTATCCCGCGCTGAGCGATCGCCTCCTTTATGGAATTCGTTCGAAGACCATTCACGCGCCTCCGATCGGGCACGGCCTCCATTATCAAGTGTCCGAAGTGCACCGGTGCCTGCGCGCGGGAAAACATGAAAGCGACATCATGTCGTGGAACGAGTCTCTGAACGTCATCGCCACCATGGATCGGATCAGGGAACAAGGCGAGAAGACTCATGCCAACACCCTGTGACGTCTGATGGAAGCAATCACTGTCCGTTCATATCGGTCATCATCCCCACGCTACGAACGCGCCCGGCAGCTGTCCCTTTGTCTACGCGCGCTTGCCGCTCAAGACTATCCGCGGGATCGCTTCGAGGTACTGGTGGTCGACGACGGCAGCGCCACGTCTCCCGAAGCCGAAGTTGGCGGCATTTCGGGATCAACTGAACGTTCGGCTTCTCAAGCAATCGCATTCGGGGCCGGCGGCTGCGAGGAATTATGGAGCCTCCCACGCACAAGGCTCCTTTCTGGCGTTCACCGATGATGATTGCGCCCCTGCTCCGGGCTGGCTCCGGACTCTGGCGACAACCTTTATCTCATGTTCGGATTGCACGCTTGGCGGTCGGACGATCAACGAGCTTCCGCATAACCCCTACTCCACCGCCTCCCAGCTGATTACTGACTATCTGTATGCCCATTGGAATGCAGACCCGACACGCGCGACTTTTTTTGCCTCCTACAATCTCGCGCTTCCCCAAAAATGCTTCCATGCGGTAGGGGAATTTGATGCCGGCTGGACCCGTCCGGCCGGAGAAGACCGGGACTTGTGCGATCGCCTGATCGCCCGTGGTTACCGGTTGATGTATGTCCCCGACGCGCTAGTTCGCCACGCGCACCCCCTCACATTTCGAACCTTCTGGCGGCAGCATTTCAACTATGGTCGCAGCTCCTATCGTCTACATCGGCTGCGTGCTCAGCGTAGCGCGAGAGACATCCGCGTCGAGCCATTGGGGTTTTATCTCAGGATGGTCGGCTATCCATTTGCTCCAGCATCAGGAAGAAACGCTGTGCTTCTAGCCTTGTTGATCGCGGTTGCGCAAGTTGCTAATGCGGCCGGGGTTCTCCGGGAGCGGGCAATGAGGGGAAGAACATGACCCCAGCACAGTGTGGGCCGTGTAGGGGTCGAACCTACGGCCCGCTGATTCAGAGTCCCGAAGATGACCTACCTCAGGAGGATTCGTGATGGCACACCTCATCATAGGTCATGGTGTGTGAGGATGTTTTGGCACCAAAGAGATTGAGCGCGATGAGAAATTTGATCGGTTCTGGCAGCAGCCTGGCAGCACAACATGTTGCCGAACTCGGTCCATGATGGGGGGCACTGCCTGTCAGTTTTAACAGTTCTCTAATTGCTAATTGTTAGGTAAAGTAGCACCAATTTTCGTGCTTGCTCATGCAGGGGTATTTTCAATCGACTAGGAGAAGCGGCCTGTGCTGAAGAATTTGCGACTTGGTGATGGGCACGCGATGCGTCGATGGACCCGCTTCGGTCTGATGGTTGTTCTGCTCGCGTCGAATGCATGCGGCGGTGAAAGATACACGAGACTTACTGACCTCATGACGGCGGACGACCAGATGTACCAGCGACGCTTGCGCGACGCCCTGATTGCTCATCCAGAGTTTTCCAGCCTAGCACTTTCCACTTACGTCTTCATGGACCGAGGATATGTCATCGGCTACGTGGACAGCCACGAGCAGGCCAAGGCCGTGTTCGATACGGCTGCCAGTGTAAAAGGACTTCGGTCGCTCGACGCCTATCTTCCAATGAAACGTACTTCCTCGAATGACATGATCGGGAACTCAAACTCAGACGCCACAGTCAAGGCGAATGTAGAGTCCGCTCTCGGCACCGCAGATCCTGCCTACCGGTGGGTGCACGTGGAGGTCCTGGATGGCCGGGTCGTATTGGTCGGGGTCATACCGAAAAATGAGGACAGGATTCGGGTGGAAGGTGCAGCGGCCGGGACGAGCGGAGTGAAGCACGTGAGCAATTGGCTATTGTTGCCGGAAACAGAATATATGGCGATCAGGTCGCAATTCTAGGTACACAGCTATGAAGGACGCTTGGGAAAAGACGCTCTGTCGAGCATGCCATTGCCTCACGGTCATTGGTGTGGTGTTGGTGAGCTTCGTGACTGCCTAAGTGCGAAGTCAATCGTTGCAAGCGGACCCAGCACTGTGACCACCAATCACGATGTCAGAAGCACATACAGGTTCGAGGTCAGCGGTGGAATTCGCGGATTCGGCTTTCCGGCGACGTCGAGTCGTAAACTTGTGAAGGCCGCTCGTGCCATGCTCATATAGCCCGCCGGTAAAATTGTCGTTCAAAATTCGTTGTCCCCGCGAAGATCATGGGTGATGGTGTGTCATGGTGTTTTGGCACCAGCTTGGCACCATCCCTTGCCTAATCGCACCGACCATCGCCGCATCGTCATCATGCTGCTGTGCCTTATGCAGTAAAAAAGGCACGGTTTTCGTCGAAACCGTGCCTTTCAAAACGCGATGATCGATCGGATACGACGAACGTTACGCTCTCTGAAGCATTACTTCGGCCGTGTGTCGTGGGTTGTTCTTGCGTTGCTTTGAGAACACCCACACGCGATATTCACGTTCAAGCTCCTGTTGGGCACAAATATCACCGTTCGCAGCAGCCTCGAACAACGAACGACGGTATTCCAGTTCTTCGTCCCGCAGAAAATGCAGGTGCACAGCACACCTCCTTCGCCGTGAATGAATGTGGCCCAAGTCTAGGCAGGTCGTGTCACCACCGCATTGCGGGGGTGTTACCAAAAAGTTAATCACCTAGTTCTCGCGTCGGTCTCCGTCCGACGGACCCGCTGATTCATTATCAGTGACAAATTTTTATAGAAGGGGACACGCGACCGCTAATCGTTGAATGTAGGGGAACATTGACATCCATGGCGGCCTAGAGCAGCCATACCAGCCACAAAACGGCTCCGGAAGCGACAGGGTATCGAGTCGCTGCGAATTGTCCATGATGTGGAAAGTAAACCAACGCGGATAGCCCACTCCGGGACTTAATGACGGGTGAGCAATACTGCACAGACGGCTATGGGACATTTGTCCATAATGCCGCCGAAATTTGAAGGTTTACCGTGGTCCTAATCGTCATGGCATGGGAGGCTTTGAATGTTGACCTACAAGCTTAATGGTAATGGTAAACCTCTCCCCATGACCGAAGCAGACAGCAGAGTGTCGCAGTTCATGAAGTGCAGTATGGCTCTCGTTGATTTGCTTCAAAGGGATCATGAATTGAGTTCCTTAGAGCGGGCATGTATGGACAACTATCTTCGTCTGATTGAGATATCCTACAATTTCTGGAAGCGGCGCAACATGCGCGCCACGACGGCGGGAAATATAATGCTAGAACAGCCTCATCACACGGTCCCCAGACGGTCCCCGCCTTGACGAGGCTTGTCATCCCTGTGAGGCGGACAGAAACTCGCGAAACTGAGCAGCTCGTAAGTAGTCCCCCTCCTCGATGGACAAGTATGATATTTCCCCGAGCATCGATGAGAATATACGTCGGCGTTGCGTTAATCTTGAACGCATTGCCACCCAACGATCTTCGTCATAGGCAGTTGGGAACACAAACACGCTGGGATGAGCTTTCACAAACGCTTCCACATTTGTTCTCGTGTCAGCAAAGCCGATCGAAAGCACACGGAGCTGAGCTGGGGTCGATTGCCGATAGAACTGCTCAAGCAGCGGCAGCTCTCGTTGACAGACGTTGCACCAAGGTGCCCAAAACACCAGCAAGGTCGGTTGGCCTTGCAGAAGCTTGTCGCTGTAAACCTCACCGCCAAAGGTTACCAATTCAAAACTTGGCAGCGCCGAGTCTGCTGCCTCTGACAAGGCCGTGGCCGCGTCGTCGCCTGCCACCACGAAGAGAGTGATGACCAGATAGAGTCCCGCTGCAGTGGCTCGATGCATGGCGCCCTCGTTCTTTGTCACGGCTTAATGTACAGGTAACCTTCCTTCTGTAAGTCTGCGATGCGCTTGACTGCCACCGGATGCAACGTGGCGACAAACCCTTTCGCTAAGTTGTCCAGCGTCTTGCCGAACATCTTCATTGAGACCTGGCACATTTCTGCATGTGCCCCCTTTTCGATGATCTGATTGAACCGCTTCGTCATCTCCGGATCCATCTTATCCTTCTCGAAAAGTTCAAGCGCCGGTCCGTGCACGACCAACTCGACGTCGATGTTATCCGGTCCGCCTTCTGCCTCAATGTGCTTATTGATGAGTGCGAGAGCGTATTTGGCAACCTCAGGATCCTTCCCGTCAACGTGGTAGAGGACTTTAACTTTCTCTTTGCTCGGACCTTCGGCGGAATGTGCGGGAGCGGCAAAGGACACGAGAAGCATGGGTATTGCTGCAAGCACATAGAGGAGCGAAAGTTTTTTGAACCGATCGATGAACATAATTGACTCCTTCGGTAAAGAGACATTGAGCGTGCTGAACACCTGCGAAGATCCTAACCTCTTTCCAACGTGGGAAGATAGAGAGCGCCGCGACATCACCAATTGACCTCAGTTTGCTGAACGATCTCTTCATGAGGCCGATGTTCACCTCGCTTCTTGTGATCCAAGCCGGTCTGTCTTCTTAGTTGGCTCCCGCTAGACCACCACGCCGCTGCCCGGCTCTCAATCTTTCTTCCGGGGAAATTCGTGCCCGACTGATTGGGGGAAGGTCACGCGTCCGGTCGGGATCTTGTCCTCCTTCTGCCAGAGATGGAAGATGATGCCATCAGTCTTCGAGGCCGCCTCGGCGATCTCCTTGGCCTTATCCGCTGGCTCGAGCACTTGAACCCGCCCGGTGTCAATCTCCACTTTGTGATCATGGTAATGACGATGCCACATGATCAAGGGAATCTCTTTGCGCGACAGATCCTTGGCCACGAAGTATTCAATCGCCACGAGCTTGGCGTTGGGATCAGTGGAATCGAAGAGGAGGCACTGTAGAATCTTCTCGGAGATGCCCTTGCAATAGTGATGGAAGGGGCCGCCGGTCGTACCGTCTTCCATCACATGCGGCGCCTGCACATGGATGTTATAGCCTTCCGCTGGAGATTTAATCTCCTCGCCAATCGCTGGCGTTGTTATACCTCCCACGGAACAAAAACCTATGAAACCGAGAAATCCCAATGACTGGATGAGTCGCTTCATCGCACCCTCCTTGCTTAGCGGTTGATTAGGTTGACCAGTTACGCGGCGACACGCCTCGCATCCGATCCGACTGACCGGATGATTAGAGGCACGGTTATCAAAAAAGATTCATTCAGTCATTTTCGATCTTCAAATGTGCAGCCACGGTTGAGCATCGAGCTGGTCAGATCGTTGAGTTCGTTGATCAGAAATTGGTGCTGTCGTCGTTCTGGCTTCCATGACTTTCCCTTCTCCTGATCCTCGTTGTCCTCCTCGCTGCTGCGAGCCTGGCGAGATCCTAGTCGGAGACCAACTTAGATAGGTTCTCGACACCCTGTCGCCTTCCGCGACAGCGTATTTTAGGAGCTGTCGCATGATTCCACTGCGTTGTTCAGTAGCTAGAAGAATCTGTCTCCGAACGTGTTCATATTCCGGCCCATCTCGGTGTTTGGTCCGAGAAAGTGAATGGCTCTCTCCTTGCAGGGTCCGAAAGGAGGGCAGATGGGGATAGCCCTTCTCCCTCCTCAGCCGTGATTACTTAAGTATCCCGCGTAACGCATCTTGGAGGTGACGTATGGCACGAGTGGCAATTATAGGAGCCTCAATCGGGGGCCTGCCGGCGGCCTATGAGGCGCGGGCCTTGTTGGACAAGAAACACACCGTGACGGTGATCTCTAATGTGGAGTCGTTTCACTTCGTGCCGTCCAATCCCTGGGTTGCTGTAGGATGGCGCAAGCGCAAGGACATCAGTTTTGCTCTGGGCCCTGTCTTGGAGAAAAAGGGCATTGAGTTTGTCCATGCAACCGCAGACCGAATCGAACCAGAACAGAACCGAGTAATGACTGCGAAGGGCGAAGTGCCATATGACTATCTCATTATCGCCACAGGTCCAAAACTAAACTTCGGCGCCGTGCCGGGGCTCGGCCCTAGTGGCTATACCCAGTCAGTCTGTAACGTGGATCATGCAGAGCAGGCCTGGGGGGCCTATCAGAGTTTTCTGAGGGATCCGGGCGCCATTGTCGTGGGCGCGGCGCAAGGAGCCTCATGTTTTGGACCGGCCTATGAAATGGCCTTTATCCTAGATGCGGATCTCCGCAAGAAAAAGCTCCGGAAGAAAGTCCCCATCTACTTCGTCACACCTGAACCCTACATCGGACACATGGGATTGGCCGGGGTCGGGAAGTCTCGGCGGCTGATGGAAGACGAATTTGCCGAACATTCCATTAAGCCGATACCGAACGTGGCGATCAAAGAAGTGCAACCGGGTAAGCTGCTGCTGGAGGATGGACAGGAAGTTCCGTTCCGCTATTCCATGTTCATCCCGCCCTTTGCCGGTGTGGACGCGGTGGCCAGCACCCCGGGATTGTGCAATCCCAAGGGCTTCGTCAACATCGATGCCTATCAGGCGAATCCCAAATACAAGAACATCTACGCAGTGGGGGTATGTGTGGCGATCCCGCCGGTCGAGCAAACCCCGATCCCGACCGGCGCGCCCAAGACGGGCTACATGATCGAGTCGATGGTCTCAGCCGCTGTCCATAACATCAAAGCCGAAATCGACAACAGCCAGAAGAAGGACACGGCCACCTGGAATGCAATTTGTCTCGCCGACATGGGCGATACCGGGATGGCGTTTGTCGCCCTGCCGCAGATGGCTCCTCGGAATGTCACCTGGGCGAGAAAAGGCAAATGGGTGCACCTGGCTAAAATCGCGCTCGAAAAATACTTCCTCATGAAAATGAAGCGAGGCATCAGCGAGCCTTATTTTGAGAAGGCCATTCTTCGGGCAATAGGCATCACGAAGCTCGAGAAAGCCGGCTGACTCGGCCCAGCCGGGTCGCTGATGAATCCTTTGCTCCGGCTCCGTCTCACACGAGCAAGAGGAAAGGAGGAACAACATGAAGCTCAATGAACTCTTGCGGTTGATTGCCGGGGTTTTTGTCCTTCTCGCCGTCTTCTTGGGCGCCACGGTCCACCCCTACTGGAATTACTTTGCCGCCTTCGTGGCGGTGAACTTGATCCAGTCCGCCTTTACCTGCTGGTGTCCGATGATGGCCTTGTTGAGAAAGCTCGGCGTTCAAGAATAGAGAATTGGATGGCGCATCCTTGAGGATTCCAGGGTGAAACGACTCGCGTCGGTCTTCCTGATAACAGTGGCTGGGTGTGGGCCCGGCGAAGCCCCATCCACTCCTGCTGTCTCTGCTTCTTCGCAATCGACGATTCAAGCTGAGGTGATTGAAGCCCGCACCGCTCAAGTGCCGATTAGGGTCGAGGTGACAGGCCAGGTCGCGGCCATTTTTCAAGCAACGCTATCGAGCAAGATTCAAGGAACGATCGAAAAAGTCCTGGTGCGGGAAGGCGTGAGTGTCACCAAGAGCCAGGTCCTAGTTGTGTTGGACAGTCGGGATCTTCGAGCGGATCTTGCTCGCGTGGAAGCGGAGAGCGAGAACGCGAAGGCTCATCTGCGTCGGATGACAAGCCTCTATCAGCAGGATGCCGTCTCCAAACAGGAGTTGGAGAACGCGACCCGTGCGTTCAAAGTGGCCGAGGCGAACCGGAGGGCAGTCCTGGCTCAGTTGAGCTATACAGTCGTCAAAGCTCCGTTCGACGGGGTGATCACCGAGAAAAAAGTGGAAGAAAGTGAATTGGCCTCACCGGGACAGCCGCTTCTCAAAATGGAAGACTCACAACACCTTCGCCTGGAAGCTACGGTCGCGGAGGGAGATGTGCGCGCTGTGTCGCGTGGTGATCGGATTCCTGTCTTGATTGATGCGCTTGGCGGGCAGGCCTTGGCCGGAACTGTGTCACAGATTCTACCGGCCGGCGATCCACAGACGCACACGTTTACGGTGAAGGTAGATTTACCGACAACGACAGGGTTGAGGTCTGGCATGTTCGGCCGTCTCCAGCTTGATAAGGGTGTCAGTCAGACAACAGTCATCCCAAAGTCTGCCCTGATCGAACGCGGGGAGTTGACCGGTGTATTTGTAGTGAGTCCTGAGAATGTTGCACATCTCAGATGGGTACGGGTCGGCCGGACGTTCGAGCAAACGGTAGAAGTCCTCTCCGGTCTCAGCCTCGGCGAGCGGGTGTTTCTCAATGGATTCAGAGGAGTAGACGGGGCTCCCGTGCAGATCCTGGACTCCGTCAACGCACCGACGAACCCATGAACCCCTCTCCATCCATCGGTTCCTATCGGCCCGGGCTGAGCGGCCGGATTGCTGCACTGTTCATTGGCAGCAAGCTGACACCGTTGATCATGATCAGCGCCCTCCTGCTTGGGCTTTTTGCTGTCCTGCTCACTCCCCGTGAAGAAGAACCGCAGATTGTTGTCCCCATGGCGGATGTCTGGCTGCCCTTTCCCGGAGCCTCCGCCAAAGTGGTTGAAGAACAACTCGCCAAGCCCTTTGAGCGAAAGCTGTCCGAGATCAAGACCGTCGAATACGTCTATTCGATCTCTCGCCCGGGCGGGGCGCTCGTCATTGTGCGCTTCTATGTCGGCGAGCCCATAGAGCAGAGCCTCGTGGATTTGTATGACAAGCTCATGTCCAATCAAGACCTTCTGCCGCCGGGCGCCGACCCATTTCTCGTCAAACCGCGCGACATCAACGACGTGCCGATTGTCACACTGACGTTGTCGAGTCAGCGGTATGCCGAATTCCAACTCTATCAGCTGGCTGAACAGCTCCTGGAAGATGCGAAGAAAATACCAGGCACCGCGGGTGGGTTCATTGTTGGGGGACGCACGCGCGAACTGCAGGTCCAAATCGATTCCGCGCGGTTAAAGGCCTATGGCCTTACACCGCTTCAAGTTGCCGGCGTGGTTAGAAGTGAAAATCTGGCGCTACCCACGGGCCGCTTCGAGAGCCGGAATCAAAGTTTCCTCGTGGAAACTGGTCGATTCATCCGGTCACGCGAAGATCTAGAGTCATTGGTCGTGGGGATCCATGAGCAACGACCGGTGTATCTGCGCCAGGTCGCTACGGTGGTCGATGGGCCGAGCGAGACGACCCACTACGTCTGGTTCGGGGACCGAAGTGGACAAGAGACGCCGGCCGTCACGGTGGCGATTGCCAAACAGGCTGGTACCAACGCGGTGAGGGTGGCCAGCGCGGTGATTCGCAAAGCGGAGGAACTGAAGGGAACGATTATTCCCGCTGATGTGCTCGTGACCGTCACACGGGACTATGGCGCGACGGCGGATGAGAAGGCGAACGAGCTGCTCTGGCATCTCTTCATTGCCGTCGTGTCTGTGGTGGTCTTCCTTGGTCTGGTGCTCGGTCCTCGTCCTGCTTTTGTCGTGTCGCTCGCCATTCCTCTCACGCTCGCGCTGACGCTGTTTACCTCAATGTTGATCGGCTATACCATCAATCGGGTGACGCTCTTCGCGCTCATCTTTTCCATCGGCATCTTGGTTGATGATGCGATCGTCGTGGTCGAGAACACCTATCGGCATCTGACGCTGCGGCTCAAGCCCCATCGAGAGGCTTCGATCTACGCCGTCGATGAAGTGGGGAATCCGACCATCCTGGCTACATTTACCGTGATTGCCGCGTTGCTGCCGATGGCGTTCATATCCGGGCTCATGGGGCCATACATGCGGCCGATCCCCGTGAATGCGTCCATCGCGATGTTTTTTTCGCTGCTGGTCGCCTTTGTCGTTATTCCCTGGTTCTGCCAAACGTGCTATCGACCTGGAGCGGTCGTCAAGGGAGTCGATCACGAGGGCCAAGAAAGCAGCTGGACCAATCGATTCTATCAACGGGTTCTCACGCCCCTGCTGTCGCACTCAGTGATGGCCTACGCGTTTTTGGGAGTCATTGTGCTGCTGCTGATCGGGTCCTTCGTTCTTTTCTACACCAGAAGCGTGGTTGTGAAGATGTTACCGTTTGACAACAAGAGCGAATTACAATTGGTCATCGATATGCCGGAAGGGACAACGTTAGAGGAAACCGCCCGTGTGTCTCAAGCCCTCACGGGGTATGTTAGGACCGTTCCCGAAGTGCGGGACTACCAGGCCTACGTCGGTACGGCGTCACCGTTCAATTTTAACGGCCTGGTGCGTCACTACTACCTTCGTGACCGACCGCATGAAGCGGACATTCAAATCAACCTCGTCGGGAAGCACGAGCGCAACGCCCAAAGTCACGAGATCGCGCAACGTATCCGTCCAGAGGTGCAGGCGATTGCCCGCCCCTATGGGGCCAATGTCAAAGTCCTCGAAGTGCCGCCCGGTCCACCCGTGCAGTCTGTGCTGGTTGCAGAGATCTATGGACCAGACTACCAACGACAGATCGCCGTCGCGCGCGATGTGCGTAGGTTCTTCGAATCCACGTCAGGGGTTGTTGATGTGGATGATTACATTGAGGCCGACCAGGTGAAGTATGTGTTCACGGTTGATCGCGCAAAAGCCGCGCTCGCGGGGATTCCTTCCGATGAAATCGTCAAGACTCTGGGCATGGCCCTCGGAGGGAGCAAAGTCGGGCTGGTCCATATTCCGCAGGAGAAGAGTCCCGTCCAGGTCGTGCTGCGACTGCCCCTGACTGAGCGGACCGGCTTGGAACACTTCGGTGAAATTGCCTTGCGGACCACTACCGGCGGTATGGTCCAGCTCTCTGAATTGCTGCGGCTCGAGCAGACCGTTCAAGACAAGGCGATTTACCATAAAAATCAGAAACCGGTCGTCTATGTCATCGGTGATGTAGGCGGACCAGGCGCTGAGAAGGCGGAAAGCCCGGTCTATGGCGTGATGGGCGTTGGGAAACAACTAGAGGCGTATCGTCCACCGGAAGGGTATGTCATCGAGCAACACTATGCCTCGCAACCCTGGTCAGAGTCCATGCTCTCTTTGAAGTGGGACGGGGAATGGCAGATCACCTATGAAACCTTCCGGGACATGGGCATTGCATTTGCTGTCGCGATGCTGCTGATCTATTTGTTAATCGTTGGGCAGTTCCAATCCTTTTTCACGCCGATCATCATCATGGCGCCCATTCCACTGACCTTGATCGGCATCGTGCCGGGGCACTGGCTGACCGGCGCCTACTTCACAGCCACGTCAATGATCGGCTTCATCGCGCTGGCAGGCATCATCGTCAGAAATTCAATCTTGCTCGTCGATTTCATCCAGCTGCAGGAACAGGCGGGGGTGCCGTTGCGCGAGGCGGTCATCAAGGCGGGAGCAATCCGCACGCGTCCGATCTTGTTGACCGCAGCTGCTCTGATGGTCGGAGCCTTCGTGATTATTTTGGATCCGATCTTCCAGGGGCTGGCTGTCTCCCTCCTATTCGGAGTCGGGGCTTCTACACTCTTGACCCTGATTGTCATTCCCATCCTCTACTACCATCTGATCGGCCCACAGTGTGCACCGGCTGACTCTCCCATCAATACGATTTCTAGCCGCATCAACCTGGCTCGTGCCAAGGGAGAGATTGAACAACTTTTTTGAGCCAGAATTGGCGGCAGATACAAGCAAGCGTTTGCGTCTTGAATGCGCACCTTCGTCCGCAAGAGTGCCACCCAGAGGTTGCCCAGGACGGTGAGAGGGCTAACCAATTGAGCTCCTCCATCACTGCACCGCCTTGCAATAGACTTTGTTCCTTAACTTTATCTTATCTATCGCACTACTCTTGTTATCATCCCATTACCGTATGGGCACATACCAAGCCCCCCCTATAACAAAATGTATAAGAAGGAACCTCTGCCGAGTGCTTGTCGTCGGTATGTTGCTCGTTGGCCTGCTCGACGTCATCGCTTTTGCCAGCCAGGATGGGCGCCCTGACGAGCGACAGCCAGACATCGAGGTCTTCATCCGCAAAGGTTGTCTTCATTGTGAAGCCGCTAAGGCGTTTTTGAAGCAACTGCAGGCAGAACGCCCGTCCCTTCTCATCCGGCTGCGCGACGTGGCGACGGAGTCTTCTGCACTGGCTCGGCTCAAAGAGCTGGGGGCGGGCATGGGATTGGAAATGGGTGTCCCAACTTTTTATCTGCGCGGCGAATTGATCGTGGGATTTCGGAATGTCGAGCACACTGGGAGTCGGATCAAAGCCCTGTTAGATAGACCGCCGCCCGGTTCTGAGGCCCGAATTCCGGAAGGTGCGTGCTCAACTGAGATGACATCGCCCTGCGAGACGGACACGTCACCTCTTTTTCCCCAGGATGAGAGTCTTACCCTGCCTCTTATTGGTCAGCTCACCGTCCAAGGTCTCGGATTGCCGCTCTTCACCTTCACCATTGGATTGCTGGATGGCTTCAACCCGTGTTCGATGTGGGTCCTGCTGTTCATGATCTCGATGTTAGCTACCCTCCAAGACCGCCGAAAGATGGCTTTGATTGCAGGAACATTCGTCGCAGTGGAAGGGATCGCGTACTTCGCGTTTATGGCGGCATGGCTCAATATATTTTTATTCATTGGGCTATCTCGCATCTCGGAAATGGTGCTTGGCGCGATCGCAACACTGGCCGGAACGGTCAATATGAAGGAGTTTTGGCGTTTCCGGCGAGGCATCTCGCTGAGCATTCCGGATACGGCAAAGCCCCAGATGTATGCCAGAATTCGCCGCATCTTGCAGGCCGAGAACATTACGGCGGCACTCATCGGCACTGTGGTCCTTGCACTGCTCGTGCAAATCATCGAATTCCTCTGCACCGCAGGGTTCCCCGCGCTGTACACGCGGATTCTCACCCTCAAGCACTTAGAAGGATTCGCTTACTATGGGTATCTGCTTCTCTACAATGTGGCATACATGTTCGATGATGTTATTGTGCTGTCGGCCGGGATCGTGACGTTGAGCCAGCGACGACTGCAAGAACGAGAGGGGCGATGGCTGAAGCTCATCAGTGGACTGATCATGGTGGGGATTGGTCTCCTCCTTATCCTTAAGCCGGAATGGCTCATGTGGTGAACGATCCTGTCCATAGTTGATCAAAAAGGATTGAGAAGCCCCCGGATGGCCGGAGGCTTCCCAAGCGGCTCAATGGTTCAACACGTGGAGTATCACAGCGAAACATAGCTCAGGGGGCCATTTTGCGCCGTTTCGAGGTTAAGTCGTATTGATGTCTATTGAGGTGGATTTAGGTCATTTTTGCCGTAGAATGAACATGCCCGGAACACGTAGGGTGTCTATCTATAGACGTAGAGTGGCACTTCAAGCTGTGCCACCCATTTGCCAGCCGGCCAGGCAGTGCGGGGTGGCTACAAGAGTCGTAGAGGGGAGGCCTTCGAAGAGGTTTCGCGTGGTCCAAATAGGTTATATCTACATGGAAACGTCAGGCGCGAACATTTTGTGCAGATATCTCCTCATTTGCTTGGTAGCTATTAAACGTGGATAAGAGAGGATACAGTGACCTCGTTTGCATTATGCTCCTGCTCATAGTCTCTCTCTTTGGTTTGAAGGCGGGCGCTGCTGACCAGACAGAAATCAAGGGATTTTACGGGATTCCTTGGGGAGCCAACCTCGCTGAGCGTAACGAGTTGAAGCTCGTTGAAGAGACGGAACATGTTGAGAGTTATGAATTGAAGGATGGTTCTCCACTGCTTGGTGAAGCCAAGCTGAGCATGCTGCGGTTCGTGGCAACAGACGGACAATTTGCCCGGGTGGCCATTCGGTACTCAGGGGAAAAGAATCATGCACACATACTGACATACCTGCAATCAATATTCGGTCCAATTGAACAATCCCCGGGATCCATGATGCGGGGGCTGAACCAGCAGTTTACGTGGCGGAGCGAGGAGACCGAAGCGAACCTGACCTATCAATCGTTTCAAGACCGTGGAAGCGTCTTCATCGAAAGCCGGACGTTGGCTCCTCGGTTTAACGATGTTCTCCCGGGAAGCGCCTATTGACGCTGGCGAGTAGCACAAATTTAGCACAGTGATGTTTTTGGTGGGCCGTGTACGGGTCGAACCTACGGCCCGCTGATTAAGATGGAGAAAGAGCCATTTTTACAAAAGCTCGCTATTGCAATGGTTTCCCCAAGTTGGTTGCAATCTCATTAGCTTGAAGCGTCCATTAGTTCTATCCTTTCCCGTCCTTTCCTTTCCCTTCCCGCCTAGTCTGGTCACAAAAGTGGTCACACAGCGCGACCCGCCGTGAAGGTGTTGTCGCGTTCCCTTGTAGTCCGTCGTCACCGGCGTTCAGTCTTCCACGCCCACGCCGATCACGATTAGAACCGCATAGTCCTGCTTCGTGCAGCCCTCGACCGGAGGCATCGCTCCCCCTGGCGCAACTGGAAACGCAGTCTTCTGCGCGTTTGCCGGCGAGCACGAACCACCAACCGCCGCCGGTGTATAGCGCGCGGAGCGGCAGGCCAGGTGCGTCACGTCGTAGAGCGTCGCGCCTTTATCGAGCTCCCAGCGCCTGTCTCCATTCCTGTCGGCGGGATGAATGGTCAGCACAGCCGTCACGTCGCGGGCGCCCGTGACCACGTATTTGCCGGGAGGGAGCGGAAAGGTCGGCTGCTCCATGATCAAGCCGTGTTCCTCCAGCCACCAGTCCGTGCCGTCGAATTTCCAGCGCGCCGGGGCGACGCCACCTGCATCCTTCAACCGTTTATAGCTGTTCAGCTCGACGCCCCGAGGACCCGGGTCCAGAGGCCACAGACCCCACGATTGCGCGCCGCTTCCGGAGGTCGCACCTGGATCGCCCAACGCCGCGATGAACTGCGTCGATATGCGCTGGAACTTCGTCTGACCTCCGCCTGCGGCGTGAACCGGCTGAGCTACGGCGGCTATCGTCACTAGCAAAGTCGCAAGGCATGCGCGGCGAATTAGGCGCGGCATTCTCCTCGTTAGCACCCCGATCGTTCTGAGTTCTGAAATCATCTCTCGACTTTCCTTTCAGTGGTCCCAGGTCTCATGGGCTATTCCTCCGTTCTAAAAATCGATAATGGATAGGGAGTTAAGGGCTCACTATGTAACCTACTCCGCGCTCGCGGACAACAACAAGCCAAGAGACCACGCGGTTCGCGGCCATCGTGCCTGCCACGAGAAACAAGCCCGGATAAGGTGATCGACCTCCGGAGCTACATTTTGTGAGGGTTGATTGTGTTCGTAGGTTCGAGTTGGCTGTGTAATGTCCGTTTGGTGACCTTGTGGTTAAGTCAGATCGACTGGATAATGACAGGGAGGATTCTCGTTGCTGCTTGAGATGGGAAACGCGAAGCCGGAGACGCTGGTGCTGCTTCCCGGCCTGGACGGGACGGAGGTCTTTTTCCGACCGCTGCTGGCGTCGTTGCCGGAGTGGGTCAGACCGCACGTGGTCTCCTTTCCACCAGCAGGCGCCACTGAGTATGCGGACCTCCTCACGATTGTGCGAGAAGCGGTATCAGAGATCCCAAGCTTCTATGTGCTGGGATCATCGTTTGCTGGGCCGCTAGCGCTCATGCTCGCGGAGGCAGAACCGGACAAGGTTCGGGGCGTGATCCTGGCCACGACGTTTGTGAGTCCGCCGCGCAGGATCTATGTGCGAATGCGGTTCACCTCAGTTGCGCCGATTATCTGGTTGCTTCGCACCTGTCGTCACATTCCCGTCTGGCTTTCCAGAGGGCCGACCGATCAGCTTCGCCTGGATACGGCGGAGATCTGGAAACGTGTGGCCGCCCACATAGTAGCAGCACGCATTCGGTCGTTGCTGAACGTCGATGCGCGAGAACTTTTGAGGAGATGTCCGGCTCCGGTGCTCTGCATCGCAGGGAGCAATGACGGTGTCGTCCCCTGGCGCAATGTTGAGGAGATCGTCCGTGTACGACCGTCCGTGTCTGTGCGCAGGATCAAGGGCCGCCACTTCGCGATCTACACGAATCCGACGGCCACTATGGAGGCGATCACGGCGTTCATGGAAACAAAGAGGCAGGATGAATAGCCCCACATGGATGTTAAAGGGTTTGGTGGTTGGCCCTGTGACTTAGAAACTACTGATTTTAAGTAGCCACATGGCATTGCTTACGTGGAGCACTAACCCCACAAGAGTCCACAAACCAGGATGTGCGCGTCACTCGCACTGAAGATCTGCTTGCACATCACCTCGCAGTTGCTCGACCGCTCTTCACAATGGACCAAACAGGCACTATCGCCAGCGCACTGACTCCGGCACCTCAGACCTTCCGCCGCGCACTTTCCCCGGCACTGCCGGCACCTCATATCTTCGGCCACCATTACCCCATTGATCGACGGTCGTTGCTCATTGATGTTCTCGCTATACCGATACTCGTGACTCGCGAATGTGCTGCACCCTGTGGATGTTTCTTTGAAGAATGCGATGATCCCCTCAGGCAATGGCCCGTCGGAAGTTAGGGTGGCATTCGACTGGGCCCAGACCATTCCCGCATTTACGATGACCACAAGTGCTAGGTAGCGTCCGACGTGCGACTTCCCCATGGCGAGCTCCTTAGCACAAATGAACAAAATCTAGCGTGGCAAATTACGACCTTCCTGTGCTGCTTTGAGCGGTTGCCGTTCCTGCCAAAATGGGGTACTATGATGCTCCTGCAAGCACGCATTCCTGACTGACTGCTCTTCAACCGCTTCCGAGCCTCGTACTTGCTGCATCCGTTCTTCCGCTTCGTGACACGTTCTTCTCTCATGACCTGAAAGGACGCTATGGACACCACCGCTCCCACCAAACTCCTTGTAATTTGTACGGCTAATAGGCTTCGTTCCAAGACGATGGAGGCGATGCTCCGACAGACGCCTGGATTCGAAGTCCGTTCCGCAGGGACGCACCCCGCCTTGCACGGGCGTCCGATCATGCGGCAAGACATAAACTGGTGCGATCGGCTGGTAATTTTCGAAGCCTTTCACCTGCAAGAATTGCTCAGACGTTTTCCCGCACTGGCAAGAAAGAAACCCATCCTGAATTTCGATATCCCCGACGAGTATCAGGCGTATGAACCGACGCTGATTGCCTTCTTGAAGGCGCGGTTCGCGCTCTATTTCGATACGCCACTGGAGGACCCGGTCCCGCCCGAGAACTGGTGGAACCTGTGACGACCGTGGAGAAAGAGCCCAGTCACTTAAAAACTCTCCGATGCGTTCACCGTTAATGATAAAAACGGTTTCCTTTCCCTCGCTTCCTGGGGCCTCTTTCAGTGATCGGACGCTCCTATCCGGGAATTTGGTTGCCAAACTCTTTCGGAACCTGATGAACGGAACTTCCCTAATCTCTAATGCATTGAAATCAAGTGTTCCATCCACAGTTGCACGTCTTTTGCTTTGAACTGGCAAGCCATAATCTTTGCATCTGTTACGATTGCCGGAAAAACGAATAGGCGAACATGGTCAATTCTCTGGGAACGCTGTTTCGCCACTTCTTCTTCCGTTAGACCTTCTACAGATTCTAAGAGTTCCTCGCAACGTGACTCAAGTAGCGGTTGTTTCTTTGAATCGTCCCCCGTCAAAATGCAGAATTCGGATTCCAGTGAAGAAGGTACTACATTGACATCATCCCAAATACTTTGGTGTTGCTTTGAACGGGTGTTCCTCGCTGCCGCTCTGGCTGCCACTCGTCTGGCTCGTCATTCTTGTCAGACTGGTCAAAACTATGGGTAGCGCCAACCCTAGTTCCAGGGCTTTGTCCAGATCAGATCGGCTATGAAGCCCTCCTGGTGAAACCTCAGAATTCGGAAATACGATACTCATAGGGATAAACCCAGTGTCGAATCCGCGCGCACTGGCGGTCTCACCGGTAGGCGATCCGAGGCGATGCGCTTAACCTTGGGGTATGCATAACGAACACACCACGCGGTGCGGAAAGTGCCAAGGAACTCTTCGAGTTGAGACAGCCATCGATCTGTTCACCGGACTGATCATCGAGCAGTACGTGTGCTTCAACTGCGGGCGGCGTTCGGAATGTGCGAAGCCGCGACCGATGACCGCCGCCGCTTGAATCGAGACTCCACCTCGACGCACTTCCCCAATCCTGGCCAAGGAGGACGACGATGCCATACGAAAACGAAAACGAGCGCGTGGCCGACGTTGACGGGGAAAGTCTGCTCTGCTGGGAATCCGAGGGCATCCTCAGACCCGAGACGACATTTGATCTGCACACCGGCTGCTTCGAGGCGATGCCTTTGTCTGAGCTGTGGTCGTAGGTAGTCGCCAAAGACCGGTTATTGCCGCCTGATGACCCACGCTGTAAATGACTCATGGGCCTCCCGCAACATATAGCCTAACGTCTGCTTCAGGTCCGGCCAAGCTTCTCGATATCAACAAATGAAGGCCAGCGAACTCGTCGGGTTAATGGATGAAGGGAGATCGAAGTTTGCTCATAGTTTCCTCCCCCCGGTATTTGATGCAGCGCGTGCTTCCGCGAGAAATAGATAAACTAGGTGCTTTTCCAGGAAGAACTAGGAGGCTAATGAGGGTAAAACTAGGGGATTTACTCGCCCAGGGGGTCTACCCACCAGCTACGCTTTCATTAGGAGACGGAGCAATCACCTAACATCGAGGAGCACGTATGGCTACATTCCGACAACGCCTCAACCGTGGGGGGCCACCTGTTGAAGCCTCTCTAATCGCCATGTGTTGTGTGTGCGGACTGGTGCGAGCACGGAAGACATTTGCTGGGGACCCAGATCGGTGGGTCACGAAGCGGGCCTATGAACAAATGTACGGGATTAGACTCGTGGGGAACCCCGTGACCCACACCTATTGTTTTGGATGTCATACGGATTTCATGCAACGGGTAAGGCCCAGTGGCCAGACCCTTTCCCCCTAGCAAACCGAGCTTAACTTAGTCGTGCCCTTGGGATCTATCTGGCTGGATTTTCTCATCTCGGCACCTCCGAAATGGAGAAGATTAATGGAAAGCGAAGGAACTGAGGTCATCCGAATCCTGCTCGTGGATGACGTGGAGAAGATTCGGGAGTCGCTCCGGTCTATCCTCGCCACCTATCCCCATTTCGAAATTGTCGGCGAGGCATGTGATGGCGAAGAGGCCGTGCTGGCGGTGGCACAGCTTAAGCCCTCGGTGGTTGTGATGGACATCAACATGCCTCGGCTCAATGGTATTGAAGCGACCGCCTGGATTAGAAGGACTTATCCTCATGTGGTGGTGGTGGGCGTGTCCGCCATTGCGACCGAAGACACTTGCCAGCTCATGAAGGTGGCCGGGGCCACGACCGTCATCTCAAAGGAGGCGGTCGAACAACTCCAGAATGTAATTCTCGAATCGGTCGGACAAGGATCCAAGTCGACAGTGAGTTAACCCCTACTTCGTTATTAGCTAGGAGCCGCAACGGACGTCCGGGAGGCGCCAAAGCAGTCCCGTCACACGGTTCCCAGACGGTCCCCGCCTCAGGAGAAAGTTGGTGGATGGTTTGTAAATCTGCGGAAATTGGTGGGCCGTGTAGGGGTCGAACCTACGGCCCGCTGATTAAGAGTGAAGACAAGGGGGTTGCTCAAGTCATTGAAGATTTGGGCAATCCCTTTTCATTTCCAAATGATGCGGGTTATTCGATCCATCCCACTTTGTTTCAATTTGTCGCTCTTCGAACCGATTTGTCTCTCTCTAACACTGTAATAACACCTGAAGGGTCCCATACACCTGCAAACGTTGAAGTGAGGGGTAGGGGGTAAAAATCAGCGGTCATCCGTGCGCGTTAAGATTGCCTCGAATGCGTCTGCCATTTTAAGGCATTTTAAAAACGGTCTTTTTTAAGCAGAGCGCACTTACGGTAGGGAAAGGCGAAGAGGTATTTTGGTCCGATTCAAGTTAGAGCTGTAACATGAGCGCCAGCTTGGATTTGTTTGGTGGCCTTCAGTCCATTTTTTTCATTTTGCTCGATTGAGGCCTCATGGTGACCGTGGTAAGTGTGATAGTACGCAAGCACGTTTTGGATGTAGACCTTCGTTTCCCGAATCCTCGGTACGTCGCGCTTCACCCGATGGACCCCTGCATTATACGCTGCGAGTGCCAGCCGTAGATTGCCATGGTAGAAATTCAATAGATGCCGTAAGTGCTTCGCGCCTCCTTGAATATTTTGAAGTGGATCATGGATGTTAGCCACCTGTAGTCTAGCCGCCGTTGGCGGCATAAGCTGCATGAGTCCCACGGCCCCTCGTCGCGAGATGGCATCCTGCCGAAAATTCGACTCCACCTTAATGACGGCTCGAAGGAGTGCGGGATCTAAACGGTAGCGCTTAGCGTATACGGTGACCGCACGGTGGATTTCCTGTTTGCTGTATTTTGGCGGTCCCTTCAAATCTGACTTTAAAGGTGCGGGGAACCCGACAAGTCCTCCTAGGAGAAGAATGACTGCCAGCATGAACGGCTTAAGACGCATCAATACATGATTGGTGGGCTGACAGGCTCCAACCGCCAGACCAGGCAGACTGAGGGGCTGGTTATCCTTCACATTGTTGAATCTAATCCTGGCTACTTGCTTTCCCCAACTAGGGAAAGTCCTGGCGAGGAGTCTGCCGGCCAATCGGATCATTGAGACAAGGTGACACAGCGCGGCTTGACCGCCAAAGGAAAGAGATTATCTAGCAGGCAAAGTGCTACACACGGCCAGTACGAAGTCGCAAATGCGGATCAGATGAACAAGCCTCGCATCTTCCTAGGCTCGTCAGGAAAGCAGGAGAAGCTACTCCAGGCACTGACGCGTGGTCTCGAAGACGTCGCGCACGTAGAGCCTTGGACGACATCCTTCAATCCTGGGACGACCACACTGGAACGCCTCCTCGAGCTTGCTCATGAAGTCGACTTCGCGGCATTCGTGTTCGCTCAGGACGACTGGACGACTAACAGCCCGCAGGCATCGTCTCTGCCGGAATCTGGTCAGGCTTCTCCGCGAGATAATGTCGTCTTTGAAGCCGGTCTATTCGGCGGAGCCCTGGGAATGCGCCGAACCTTCATCCTCCATGCGAGCGGCGCGAAGCTGCCAAGCGATCTTCTCGGCCTCACATGCGTACGGTACGAAGCGACCACCCCAGCCGAGATGAGAGTGGTCAACCAGAAGCTCCGGAAGGCAATCGAGAACGCGGGCCGCATTGCCCGTATCGAAGGCCTGTGGTGGCAGTTCTCCCTGACGGAGCGCAGCGCGCGGGAGCCTTCAGCCATAAGCCTCTTGCGGATCTCACGGGACCGCGACGGGGCGCTTGAGGTGGCCGGCCGAGGATGGCAAGAGGATGGCCGCCTGTCAGCCAGATACTGGAGCGAAGCGGTGAAGGAGAGGAAGGAGCCTTCGGGCGTCTTCTACCATTGGAAGGGAGAGCGGCCGCTGGATCCGGACTGCCCGCAGTTGTACGGGGCGGGAGAGATCCGGATGGAGTCGGCCGAGCGCGCGTCCGGGTACTGGACGACTCGTGCGGACAAGCTCCCGGAATTGGACGTGCGGACATCCGGTGTTTACTGGCGCGCTGATCCAGAGGACATGAACATCCTGGACGGACGCGACGATCGCAAACGCGTGGAGCTGATCGCAGAGCAGATGAGGCATTGGAAGTCGATCAAGACCGCCTGAGATCAGCGCATGGAATCCTGGACTTATTGTCACTCACGCGCTTGGACCGTGCATCCACAGGAGCCTAACCCGTCGTTGTGTCGACTTCTCGCGAAGCGGCTGCGGGTTACCTGCCTAAGTGATTGATTGATTTTTGGTGGGCCGTGTAGGGGTCGAACCTACGGCCCGCTGATTAAGAGTCCTGCCGAAACCCTACCTCAGGACATCCAGGAAGAGGAATCATCAGCAAAAGGAGAGGATTTTTGATGACACAGCTCATCATGAATCATGGTGTGTCAGGCTGTTTTGGCACCAGTTTGGCACCATCAAAAGGATTTTCACCGTCCTTTAACGATGGCAGCGCGGAAGGCCAGCCAGCCAGCCAGGTCGTTAGGCCTTCTCGACGGTGTTCAGTGGTGCCGTCTGCACGAAGGTAGATTTCCCAGCGGTGGCCGTCGGTGTCGGTTCGAAGGATGAACTGGCTCAAGGGTCTGACCGCCTTTCACAAAGGTACGGCGGTCGCGCCTTCCAGGAGGCCGTCGGCAGATGTGTATGGAGTGGAGAACACAGCTTGGACGCATCAGGAGACCGTGTCAAGTGAGGATACGAGAGGGGCTAGGCCTCCTGGTAGCAGCGTGGTAGCAGATGAGAAGTTTGCTTCAGACGACCACTGCAGGAAAGAAACGGGACGTTAATCCTTTATACCCCCGCACCCAGTGACTTGATGTCACGGGTGTAGACTTTCTCTCACAGAGTCACGGTGAAGCCGCGGTTTCGCAGGATCGTTCGGATCGCGTTGATGTCCGGATTCGGATAGTGAAGATCGATCGCCGCCTTCACGAGGGCGTCAGCCGCTTGATTAAACGAGGCGTCGCGCGTCAGTAAAAAATGGTGCTGAAGAATGACGGTGTCGGCTTTTTTTGTCTCAGCTTTAGACGCCAATGCACCGCGAATCTGCCAGAGCGTGGCGGACCAGAGTTCGCCATCATCATGCGCGTCACCCACAAGGGCTTCCGGATAATGTTTGGTACCATCAAGCCGACGCAGACAGGGAGGTACGGCCGAACTATAGGAAGTCGCATCCCAGTCCGCGATGCACACATCTTGAAAGCCGCCGCTTAGTTGCGCGCTCAGCGTGCCGGCCCAATAATCCCCGAACCCCTCGCCAATTGCATCAGCCTCAGCGGACGTTCCAAATCCCGACACTTGATTATCCAGGATCGAATGGCCGTATTCATGCCAGATGACCTCGGCATCTTCGGCGTCGTCCACACCTCCGGTGCCCAATGTGATGTTCTTCGTGGAAGACTCGTAAAAGGAGTTGTCCTTGCTATAGCGGTCGATGCTGAAGACCTGCTGCCGATTATTCACATTGGTAAATCCGAGGGACTGGATATACCGCTGGGCATAGTCCAAAAAATAATAGCCCATCGTCTCACTGAAACCATCGGCACTGCGATCGTACACAAACGTGTGCGAGGCCGAAGACACCCGTCGTTTGGAGGCTTTGCTTGAGGCATAGGCGCCATCGAGAAAGCCATTGCCATCCAGGCCAAGCAGGGGGAAGGTTCGATACGCATTGGACGGCACCGCCGACGCCGCATCCTTGTTGTCGCGCAGGGTGTTATCGCGCGAGGCCACGACGGCATTCACGAGAAAGACCTGGCCCGTCCCGGTCACGTAGCGATTGAGGTCCCGCGCGGGCGTCAAAACCGTGCCCCTCTGCGCATGCACAAATACCTGCCACGTCGGACCGGACGTGGGCAGCACGACTTCCCAGGCCAAGGTTGGCGTGCCGGTTTCCGCGTAAATCACCAATCGCTTCGAGGGGGCCGGCACATCCGGCTGCTCTTCCTCATCCTTCGCTCTGCCAGGCACCGCACCCCGCGCCACCTCTAGCGCCCGGTCGCTCGGCACAGAAGGAGACACAGCTTCGAGTTTCGCGCTGGGCACCGCTGTGTTGGTAAGCGCCACGACGTGGCCTTCGCGATCAAAGTGCACTGTCACCTCCGCTCCATAGACCGGCACCCCGTCGGCCGATTGAGTGAATCCGTACAGTGTACCTCCAGGCGTAGCAACCGTCCGCGCCAACGTCAACCCAAGGAGCGAAGGTTCCAGCTTCAAGAGTGAGGCTTGGGCGGAGAGAAACTGACGTGCCGAGCCTTCTGACACCGTCATCGTCGGCGACAGCAAGCCGTACACTGCTTTGGGCGTACCCCAGAGGTGACTCCAGGTGACCGACACAGGGCCGGAGGCTTTGCCGACCAACGCTGCCCACAACGGAAGGAGATCCGGATCCGGCTGGCCAGGGGGCGTCGCCTGCACCGTAGAACCTTGGCGTTTCGACTGTCCTTCGTCGGGTGCAGCGGCCAGGCCGACTCCTAAAGAGTGGACCAGAATCGCAGCCATTACACAGATCACTCCTACCATGCACACACTCAGGCGAACGTCGCGCATTTCGAACCCTCCTAAATCTCAAATCCTCTCTACTTTGAGGAAAAAGGAACCGTCATTGCCGTCTGTATGCTAACCCTGATTGTATTCGTTTTAGATCTGCTCACCCCTTCAGAGGTCGCTGTCTGGACGTTATACCTGGTCCCACTCGGCCTTACCCGCTGGTCATTCCACAAGCATTTGACGGTTAGCCTAGCCATTGTATGCACCGCACTCATTATTTGTGCTCATCTGTATAACCCCCAGTTTCTTTCGTGAGTTCCATCCTCAATTGTTTCCACCTTGAATGCCGATAGGGTCAATTTTAAGAATGAATTATAAAAGAGTGTGTCAGGGCGTTTTGGCACCAGGTTGGCACCAAAGAACGAGGCGGGGATACGCCGGAAGGCTGCCCCCACTCCTCCATTAGCGAGGCGGGCCGGATCACGCCACTGGGTCTCCATACTCAAATGCGACGTGATAGAGAGCCGGAGGGATAAGTTACTTCTCGTCTCGGATTGCTGCCTTTACTTTTGCCTTGAGCTCCGGGGTGACCTCCCGAATCCCATGCTGCTTTGCGTGTTCCGCGGCGTTCTTCAGCACTTCCTCTTCGGTGTTCCCCCTTACTACATGTGTGCATCCGGACGATGGATCAACCTTGGCGCACTCAACGATTTTCCCCATGGTAGCTCCTCCTTGTTGAGCCAGGACCTGCCAATCTCCGATAACTGCTGTGAAAACCTTGTTAAATGAATGAGCAAACGAAAGGCAAATTCTGAGGATCGTTCTCTGGAGTCACTGTGCCGTGCGTTTACCCCAAAAAAATACGATAGCTCACGGATCTGTGCTCTTATTTGGCCTTCTCCTTCATCTCATTGGCTTTCCCCTTAGCGCGTTCCGTCTCGGCCTTCGCCGTGCCTTTTGCGCGTTCTACCTCGGCACTCGTCTTGTTGCCCTTTACGTCCTCGACGGCGCCTTTCGTCTGTCCTTTCCCTTCCTCGACGAGGGCCTTCGTTTCTCCCTTGGCTTTCTCCATCGTGGCGGAGGTCTCTCCTGCGTGAGCCGCACCGACGAATCCCATTGTTGAAAGTATTGCGATGCCTGCAGCAAGTGGAAGTGTTCTCATGATCCAGTCTCCTTCATGGTCTGAGGTGATAGATCCTTGACTCGAGCCTTGCCGATATTCTTAGTCTCTTTTGCTCGACGCGGATACGGTGTGCGGTAAGCGGCTGCGGCGTATCTTCGATCCACACGATACACGGCAGGAGCATAGGTCGACGGCCTTTCTCACAAGCGACGGTCGAGCCTTTCATGAGGCCGTCGGCAGTTGTGTGTGGGGTAGAGATTAAAGTTTGGACGCAATAAGAGACGGGTGTCAAGGTGGTTCGAGGGGCCAGGAAGGAACGCAATATCAACTCAGGCCCGCTGATTGGGTATCAGCGGGCCACGGCAGGCTACAACCGTCTCGTCACACGGTTCCCAGACGGTTCCCGCCTCAGGAGAAAGTTGGTGGATGGTTTGTAAGTCTGCGGAAATTGGTGGGCCGTGTAGGGGTCGAACCTACGGCCCGCTGATTAAGAGTCAGCTGCTCTACCAACTGAGCTAACGGCCCACCGGGTATGTGTATCGAGGGTATCGCTGGCGGTCCCTGTGTCCTTGCCTGTGCTTGTTATGGTGCGCCTGACAGGATTTGAACCTGTGGCCCTCAGCTCCGGAGGCTGATGCTCTATCCAGCTGAGCTACAGGCGCATCCGCAACCAAGGGAGGTGACATTAGCACAGGATTTTATCATCTGTCTAGCCACCTCGGCGGGACAGCAGCCCGCATTTCCCGTCTTAATTGTTTTGCAAAAAACCGTAAGGCAGCAGCAGCTCTTCGCCCTCGGTTCCCGCCATAGCATTGTAGGCTTCTAAGGCCTGTGACTCTCGCTGTGAAAGGGCATCTTCTTCAGTTCGGAGTGCGGCAGACAACCGCACGATTGGAACAAAGGTTTGAACCTCGCAGGCCCCGGTCACCATCCCTCCTTCCTCGGTTGGAATGCCCATGGAACGACAGGTGAGAGGTCGAAACTCGTAGAGCGTGCACAGCGCCGTCCTCATCTAACGCCGGGCAAGGAAATCGGTGAAAGTCGCTGGCCAACTGATCAATGTCTCTGTCCGGCCAGCGATCGAGGTAGCGTGACTGCTGTAATCTTGAATAGGCCGCTTCAAGCGCTGAAACCTGCTCACTTGCCCGTCGTTCGATGCCTGATCGTTGATCAGGCGGCAGACTGTTGAGCCCTTCTTGCAAATGGTCCACGTCGAGTCGGGTGATGGGAAAGGGACCGATACAGCAATGGGAACAGCCGGCGCGGCAAGGGACCTGACTCAAGAGGGCGGCATTGGCTCGTGCAAACCAATCGTCTGTCTTGGATGCAAGTGATGCGAGGCGCGAAGGTTCGGGGGCCCGCATGCCCGTTATTCCTCAGGGGAAGGAGCGGAGAGGTCCACGATGAGAGTGCCTTTTGGAGAGTAAAATCCTTGGCCGTCAACCTGAACGATACCGTTACAATTTTCCTGATAGAATTCCAAAATCCAACCGTTGAAATCGTACCCTTCGTCGGTAATGTCGGCCGGGTCAATCCTGGTGACGAGAATGAAACGCGTCTTTTTTAGCGTGTCCGCGACCAACGAGGCTTCAACATCGTCGTAGGACGTCAATGCCTCCAGAAACTGGGCCTTTTCCTGCTCAAAGCCATCTTGATACGTGCCGCGGTCCCTGAAGCAAAAGATTTGGACGGGTTTTCTGGCCCGATCATATTGGAGTGCAACGTGCACCCAGGCCCATTCGTCGAGCGCCTCATCTGTTATGTCGGGAGGCGTGATGGGAAGTTGGCCCCGGGACTTCAAAAATTCGATCATCAAACGGAGCGGCGACGGATTTTCTTTCTGGCAAAATACGCGCGAATAGATAAATTTTTCAGCAGGTGTTTCAGCAGGTTGTGCGGTTGCCGCGAGAATGGGAAGTTGCTTGCCCATCAAAAATCCTCAATAAAACCATGGCTGCGGGGCACCGTATTTCCCCACATTGCCCTGTACTCTACGCCGCTTGGTCTCGAAACTGCAAGGCCCCTTGAAGCCGTTTTTCTACGCCTGGAGCGTGTTTTTCCGGTTGACAGGCCGAGGGCGCTTGGATAGACTCCCGCAGGTTTTTGGCTGAGCACATAATCATCGCGGTCTCTTTGAAGAGTCACTTCATCGGTTGAAGTCTCCATTGAGAGGCGGGCAGTCGCAATTCACCTTATTTTGTTTTAAGGGAGGTTCCTCGCATGGGTAAATCAATGACCAAGTCGCAGATTGCCGATCACATGGCCCAGAAGACTGGGTTGACCAAGAAGGCGTGCGTCCAGGCACTGGACGACTTTGCCGCCTTGGCCTATCGGGAAGCGAAGAATGTTTTCGTTGTCCCTGGTATCGGAAAGCTCGTGTTGGCCAATCGCAAGGCTCGGATGGGTCGCAATCCTCAGACCGGCGAAGCGATCAAGATCCCGGCCAAGCGCGTGGTCAAGTTCCGTGTGTCCAAGGCCGCAAAGGATGCGATCCTCGGCAAGAAGTAGTTAGGATTCACCGTCGCGCGAAGTCCTCAACGGCTTTCCGCCGCGGCCTCTGCAGACGAAGGGCCGGCTCCCAAACGGGCGCCGGCCCTAGTTATTTCAAGGTTTCAAGTTAGACGCGCAGGAGTCCTTCCACCTTCACCTGTTCAGGAGTGTGTCGGCCCGAGCCCACTCCCACCAAACCCATCATGTCCGACGAGCCGGATGGCATCGCCATCATGGACCAGCGAGTCGTCGCTGGCGATTTTCTTGTTGATCGTGACCAGCACTTTCTTTTCCCGGATTAGCTGCAGCAAGTGGCGGAGTTGTACGCCTTGACGCTGAATCACTTGCCGAACAGTCATGGGCGAGGTCACTTCGCAGGCCACATCCCGCTCGCCGTCGGCTGTTTGGAGTTGTCCCATCAGTGAAATCGTCACCATGTTTTCCTACGCGCTCCCGTGTTAGTCCCGTTGACTCCGACTGGCCGGCCATCGATAATGCCCGCCGATGCCACAAATGGATGTCCAGAATCCGGGGATGCCGGACTTGCAGTTCGTGCTGTTCGTGTCGGCCCTCTGCACGTCGAATCTAACGTCGATCAATGTGCCAAAACAACTCCGGAACGAAATTTTCAACCGCTGCTGGGCGCTGCTGCATACCGACGCCCCGCCGGACGATCCAAATGAGCGGGTGCTCGATCTCCGGCACGGAACCGAATTGACGCTGGAAGCCTGCCTGTCGACCATCCGTTCACTGTTGTCGGAGGCCGGCATCAACACCCTCATCTGGGACCATCCGGTCAGTGATGCGACGCGCGATAGTACGCCGGCGGCCAAACCATTAATCGATCGGCTCGGTCAATTGTACCCTGAGGATCCCGATATCGTCGATCCCCCGCCACCACCTTCAAGCGGCCATTCCACGGCCTGAACTATCCGTGCGCAGAGAGGCATGACGTGAAGGTGACTCCCCTCAATATTCCCGGCTTATTACTGATCGAACCGAATCTTTTCCGAGACTCACGCGGACTGTTTTGCGAAACGTTTCATGCACAGCGCTATGCCGAGGCCGGTATCACAGAACGCTTCGTTCAGGACAATTATTCTTGTTCGATTCGGGGCACGTTGCGCGGACTGCATTATCAAGAACCGCATGCCCAGGGGAAATTGGTCATGGTGTTGGATGGCAGCGTCTACGATGTGGTGGTCGACATTCGCCAGGGATCACCGACATTTGGAAAGTGGCAGGGGATTGAACTTTCTTCGGACAACTCTCGGCAGCTGTACGTCCCACCGGGCTGTGCCCATGGCTTTTGTGTGACCAGCGAGGAGGCGGCGTTCTTGTACAAGTGCACAGATTTCTATTCGCAGAAGGACGAACGGGGCATCATCTGGAACGATCCGACGCTGGCGATTTCCTGGCCGGTGTCCGCGCCGATCCTCTCGGCAAAGGATCAAGCCTTTGGTGCGTTCGAAGCCATGCAGGCGCAGCTGCCGCGATATCGACCAGTATCTACCGGTTGATCCTGCAATGATTGCTGGGCTATCTTATAGCGCTTGAAACGTTCGGCCGCTTCAAAAGGCGTCCTGCCGGTATCCAAGCCTAACGAGGAGGATTCGATGAGCAAGAGTCTAAAAGGAACGAAGAGTCATGAAAATCTGAAGGGCGCCTTTGCGGGTGAATCGCAGGCGAATCGCCGCTATCTCTATTTTGCGCGGCGGGCGGACATTGAAGGCTATCCCGACGTGGGCGGTCTGTTCCGGGATACGTCCGAAGCCGAAACCGGCCATGCCTTTGGCCATCTGGATTTCCTGAAGGAAGTCGGCGATCCGGCGACAGGTGTTCCCATTGGCAATACAGAGGCCAATCTCAAGTCTGCCATCGAGGGCGAAACCTACGAATACACTCAGATGTACCCTGGGATGGCCAAGACGGCGCGTGACGAAGGCTTTGCCGAGCTGGCCGAATGGTTCGAGACATTGGCGAAGGCGGAACGCTCCCATGCAAACCGCTTCCAGAAGGGGCTCGATAGTCTCCAAGGGTAACAGCCGGTCATGGCGCCATCTCGGGGGTGGACTGAATCACGATTCAGCCCACCCTTTGTGTGTTAAGGGAATGAGTTGATGACGTGAAAGGACTCAGTCTTATCAATCCGGTCGAGCCGGCGCAGCTGGACCAGGAAACGCTGCGCATTTATGAAATCTGCGACGGCTGCCGCCGCTGTTTCAACCTCTGTCCTTCATTCAACACCTTGTTGGACGGTATCGACAAGTATGAGGGAAACGTTGCACACCTGACTCCCGCCGACCATCGGACGATCGTCGATCAATGTTACTACTGCAAGCTCTGTTTCAATCACTGCCCGTACACGCCGCCGCATCAGTACCAGCTCGACTTTCCCCATCTCATGATTCTCTGGAAGAAACGGCTGGCACAGGAGCGAGGTGTGAGCTGGCGGGATAGGCTGCTGATCAGGACGGATCTGATCGGTACGCTTGGCAGCCTTACGGCGCCCCTCACGAACTGGTTGATGCGGAGCCACCTCGTCAGGCGGCTTCGTGAGCTGATGGTCGGTGTCCATCGCGATCGGCAAGTCCTTCATTTTTCCAGTGAGACATTTCCGCGTTGGTTTGCCCGGCGTAGCAGGCCGGCACGCACTGCTGCTCCGGTCAAGAAAGTCGCGTTGTTTTCGAGCTGCCTGGTGAATTACCAGGCCACGGACATTGGCAAAGCCACGGTCCAGGTCTTGGAGAAGAACGGCGTCGAAGTCGTCGTCCCCGAGCAGCGCTGCTGCGGCATGCCGAGCTTTGATGTCGGGGATATTGACGCCATTCAGCAGGCCATCAAAGTCAATGTGGCCTCCCTGCATCCCTGGGTTGCTCGGGGGTATGATGTCGTTGTGCCGACCGCCAGTTGCAGCCTGATGCTGAAGCGGGAGTATCCGGAACTGCAACGTGACGAGCAGACCAAGCAAGTCGCTGCGCAGACCTACGACATCTGTGAGTATTTGATGAAAATGAAAAAAGACGGTCAGCTGGTGACCGACTTTACCGACGAAGCCCGGACGTATCGCTTATCAGATCCCTTGTCATCTTCGTGATCAAAATATCGGCTTCAAGTCGAAAGAACTCATGGAATGTGCGGGCGCGCACGTGGAGGTCATCGAGAAATGCTCCGGCCATGACGGTGCCTGGTCCGCCAAGAAGGAGTTCTTCACGCTGTCGATGAAAATTGCCGGGAAAGCGGTGCGCGTCATCGAGCAGACGCCGGCCGATTTGGTGGCGACCGACTGTCCGCTGGCCGGACTGCAGCTGGATCAAGCCGGTGCATCGGGGCATGTCGGTGGCAAGGCCGCCCGCCATCCGATCCAGATCGTCCGTGACGCCTATGGACTTCCGAAATGAATCTGCTGACTCGAGAAGACGTGCTGTCGATTGAAGAGTATGAGAGGCAGCGGGAAACGTTCCGGTCCCGTATCATCGCGCTCAAACAGCGACGGCGGATTTCCATCGGGCCGTTGATCACCCTCGTCTTTGAGAATCGAGAGACGCTCCGTTTTCAAATTCAGGAAATGATCCGCGTCGAGCGGATACTCGATCCCGAGAAAGTGCAGGACGAACTGGATGTGTACAATGCGCTCCTTCCCACGGCGAACGAACTCAGCGCCACGCTCTTGATTGAGATCGTTGAGGAAGCGAAGATGAAGGAGTGGCTTGACCGATTCAAGGGATTGGATCGAGGTCCGACGGTGGCGATCAAGGCAGGTGGAGAGACGGTCTTCGGAACATTTGAGGGCGGCCATAGCCATGAGACCAAAATCAGCGCGGTACACTTTGTCCGATTCCGACCACGCGACGCGATGAAGGCGGCGTTTGCCGATTTGCGCCAGCCTGTGTGGCTGGAAGTCGATCACAACGGCTACCACGAAATAGTACCCGTTCCCGGCAGCATGCGGGAGGAATGGCTCTCCGACTTAACCGACAGTTAAAACTCAGCATATAAAACTATGGCCCCTGTTCTGTTAACGAAGCGTATCGAATTTGCTGCGGCTCACCGGTACATCAAGCCGGAATGGGATGAGGCCAAGAATCGCGCCGTCTTCGGGGCCTGCTATAACCCTCCAGCCCATGGACACAACTACTTGCTGGAAGTCACCGTCTCCGGCGAGGTCGATCCAAAAACCGGCATGGTCATCAATCTGTTTGACCTCAAGCGGGTCCTGCTCGGTGTGATCGAAGAGTTCGACCACAAAAATCTGAATCTTGACATGCCATATTTCCGGACACAGATTCCTACGTCTGAAAATCTCGCCCGCGTGCTCTGGACCAAGCTGGTCGCGCAGAGGGACATTGGCATGCTCCATACCATCCGGCTGTACGAGGACGAAGATCTATATTCGGAGGTGACGGCAGCCGGTGGTGTCGAAGTGGCCGGGGTCACGCGTCGCTATTCGTTTACGGCTGTACAAGACGATCACCAAGGCCGAGAGTGGGACTGCTACATCACGGTTCGTGGGAAGATAGATCCGGTTACCGGCATGGTGACCGACATTGGCGAGCTCAATCGATTGGTGCAGGACAGCGTCGTCAAGATGCTCGATCGTCAGGATCTCCGAAAAGTCTTCGGACGTACGACCGTTACCGGTGAACAGCTCCTCGAACGGATCTGGAACTCGCTCGTCTCGAATATTTCTTCAGGAACACTCTCCAACATTCAACTCGTGCAATCCCGCGATCTCTCATTCGACTATTCGGCGTAGACGCTCTCCGTCGCGTTCGCAGAAACTTTACATTCGCATGACTCCCTCTAATGTTTCTCTGTAGGACTTTGTGTACAAATCTTCAGTCGCGCCCCATGGCTCAGGTCAGTAGACATTCCCTCCCTGGTTCGGTATCGTCACGAACCCATGATCCGATACGTCGCCTTCCTCATGCGGATCACCTGCGTGCTACTGGGCTGGGCCCGCTTGGGCCGGCCTTGACGAAGACGCGGTGGAAAAGGTCCTCCTCGCTGAAGCGAAATCATCGGCGACGTTCGCCGAAACAAGAGATAGACAGACGGTCCTCAAGCTCTATACGGCTGACTATAGCGGGGTTCAGGACGGAGAACTAGAAACACGCGAGACCATCGAAAAGTGGCTGTCCGAATACGGAGCCGCACTCGACAAAGGGAGCAGGGTGCACTTCCTCGGCGCCGTCACGAATTTGAGCACCCATGTGGCAGGCTCCACTGCCTGGGCCACGTACGACTATGTCTTCCAAGCCATCCGCAACGGCGAGCTTGACGCGCAAGACCGCGGGAAATGCACTAGCGTCCTTCGGAAAGAGGCTTCCGGCTGGCTGATTCAGCACGAACACTGCTCGAAAACAAAGCCGCAAGGAATGGAATAGCCTTAAGCCCCTAAAAGCCGTAAGGGTCCGCGCATCGTACAGCGATCGGTATGAAGGTTGGTCATGTGGGGTGCCCACAAGCCCTTGTTTTTCTTATTTCAGGAGATGATCCGAAATGAGGGCAGCGAGTTCGGCCGGCTCAACCACGCCTTCGCGCGTCAGAAGCAGTTTGCCGTTGGCAAAGAAATGCGTCGTCGGATATGTCTCGAAGGCGTGGGACTTCTTGATTTCGCGGCATCGGCCAGGGACGTGCATTTTTGCCTTGCCGACTTTGATGTCGGGAAATTTGGCGGCGATTTCTTCGAGGATAGGATCGTAGGTCTTGCAGGGCTCACAGGTGGCGAGGCCATAGGCCACGACCGCACCGGCGCTGTCGGTGAATTCCTTGTAATTGTTGTCGCTGACGTCGAGAACCGTACCTGACATACAAGTGCTGGGGATTCAGCGCTGAGGACTGAGGGGTGTCACCACCGCTCAGTCCTCAGTCCTGGTTGATCAGCCTTTCATTAGGAGAGCTTTGCGAGGGCGGCGAGGATGTCCTTGTCGTCCCGTGCCACCTTGATTTCCTGTACCTTCACATAAGCAACTTTGCCGTTCTTGTCCACGATCACAGTCGCCCGCTTCCCGCAGTTCAGCGGCTCAAAATATAGACCGTACTTCTTCACCACTTCGCGGTTAAAATCCGACAACAGGCGGTGCTTGAGGTCCAAAGAATCCGCCCAGGCTTTGTGCGAGAAGAAACTGTCGGTACTGATGCCGAACAGCTCGGCATTTGCGCCTTGGAAACTGGGGAAATCGTCCGTCAGACACTTGTTCTCTCCGGTGCAGACCGGGCTCCAGTCCAACGGATAGAACGCGAGCACGACGTTCTTCTTGCCTCGATAGTCGCTGAGCTTCACATCCTTCTGGTCCTGGTCTTTCATATTAAAATCTGGGGCGGTATCACCCACCTTAATCTCTGCAGCTACGTCACTCATCACTTCTCCTCCTTCACTTGGTTAGTCCGGCCTATGAAATAAGAATCGCTAGATTTTGTACCGTGCGGCTCGAAAGCTTGTCAACGGGCCGGAAGACCTAGAATTCCATCGGGTTCCCGCCTCGACTACTAGCCGAAAATCCGCTCCTTTTGCATTCGGGACAGGATGTCCCCTAGTAGAGGATGAAAGGGACAGGTTGTCCTATGGGGCTGGACGAAGGTGCTTCAAGGGCTTGTAATTGTTCCTTCTTTTCCCCATCGCGGGAGGGTCCGATTCTTGAGTAAGCGCTGGTCCGCTATCTCAACCTAGTGAGAGCCCGTGGAACGAACGCCTGCACGCCCCAGTGGTTGCTCATGGATTATTGGATGCTGTTGTGTTGCTGTCTTGTTAGTCGGTCGGAGCCATGCGTCTTGAGGCTGCGGAAGGCGATGATTATCGGGAGTATGATTTCAACCTTTCCAAAGGCCTCTTGTTATACAACCAGCAGCGGTACGGAGAGGCCGAGCGGTACCTCCGCGAGGCCTTTAATGCCAAGCCGGGCGATTCGACGGCCGGCTATTATCTCGGCCTCACCTCTCTTCGGTTGCATCGTTATACAGCAGCCGAAGAGCGGTTTCGAGAAGTTCTTCGGCGACATCCAGACGATGCGCGCGCCCGCATGGGATTGGGCATGGCGCTGTACCACCAGGATCGCTATCCGGAGGCCTCCGCCGAATTAACCGTTGCAGAGCGAACGCTCAAAGACGAGCCGCTCCTCTATTACTATGCGGGACTCGCGGCTGCCGCTCAGCAAAAACATGACCAGGCCTCGGAGAAATTCCTCCGTGCGGGGAAGATGGACCCTGAGCTGGCAAATGATCCTCACTACCAACGTGGCGTCGCCCTCCAGTCCAAAGGGTCAAGCGCAGCAGGCGACAGCAGAGTTCCGCTCGGCCGTCGAAGGAGGAGCTGTTGCCGCTCAGCCCGTTCGCCCGACCCCTTCCACGGCGCTTCCCTCAAAGCGGTGGAGTCTCAATTATGGAGTAAGCACCCAATATGATTCCAATGTCGTCCTCCTGCCGGGTGGCGGCACGCTTCCAGGAAACATCTCCCACAAGGACGACTTCGTCTCCGTCCTGACAGGCGGCGGCGAATATCGCTTTGTTCAGAATGATACGTGGACGGTCGGAGCCGGAGGCGGATTATATACAAACTTCCATGCCCGGCTGAGTGACTTCAACGTCGTGGATGTCGCTCCCACCTTATATGTCCAGCGGCGACTCGGGATAGCCCAACTGACGGCTTCAGTACACCTTGGATTACGTGACTGTCGGAGGTGATTCCTATCTCGTCTCCAATGCCCTGCAACCGACCCTTGACGTTCCCCGAAAGTGAACGGACATTCACGCAAGCCTTCATGCGGTACCAACGCAAAGACTTCAAATCGTTCGATCTGGACACCAGTCAGGGCATTAAACCGACCCGCGATGCGAACAATTGGATGTTGGGCGCGATGCAATACTGGCGATTCTCCGACGATCGAGGCCATGTCCGTGCCGGGTATACCTTCGATGCGGACCAGACAGGCAGCGATGTGGCATTGGGGAACCCCGCTCATACCGGCGCGGATTGGTCTTATACCGGCCATCGATTTTCAACAGGAGTGGCCTACAAGCCCCTTGCCGCCACGACGCTACAACTCGCCTTCGACTATTACAGACAAAATTACAGCAATCCCAATTCCTTCTCTCCCGATCTAGCAAGTCCGCAAAGACAACGTCTATCAATTGACCGGTACCGCCATCCGAGACCTCAACTCCTGGCTGTGGCTGGCCTTTCAATATTCATACACGAGGGATCAATCGAATGTGGCGGTGTTTGATTACACCAGGCACATCGTCTCATTGACGCTCGGAGGAGCGTTTTAGGAGTCATCATGAAAATTTACAGCCCTCTCATAACTATGCCTCTGTCTCCTTGTGGGATACGCTGTCCCGGCAGCAGCCGAAGATTCCGATTCCGTGGGCGTCGTAGTCGCCGTACAGGGGACCGTGACGGTGCAGCCTGCGACGATGACTCCACCTGTGCGTCTTCGGCCGTTCGATGAAGTGGGACCACTGTCGATTCTCAACAGTCAATCGGGCTCGCGCTGCAAAGTGCTCTATACCGACGATAGCCTAGTCACCCTTGGGGAGAATAGTCGTTTGGAGATCACGGAACAGACCTACCAGGCCGGCAGTGACCAGCGCGCGTTCGTCGCTCAGTTGATTCGCGGAGCGGTTCGGGCGCTGGTGGCCCGGTCGTTCGAAGGAGACAATTCCACGTTTGAAATCCATGCCGGAACATCCCTGGCGACGGCGCGCGGGACCTATTTCGTCGTCTGGCTGAACGGTGAGCCTCCCGCAAAGGACAGCCGGAAGGCAGGAAGCCGCTCTCAGTCGGATGAGGGAGGTATGGATATGGAAGGTGCTAGTGGAGTCGCGAATATCGGACGAAACGGCAATGTGGCCTTTACCTCCGGTGGCGCGACCGTGTTAGTCCTGCCCGGACAATTCTCGATCGCCTTGCCCGGCGCGGCTCCCAGCATGCCGACCTCGATTCAAACTCAGATCGTTCCCGTCGCGTCTGCCATTTCGGGGACTGTGTTGCCGGACCTGCCCAGGCAGGAAACTCCTCGAGAGGCTTTGGCCGCGGCCGGTATCGGTGGTGCTGCGGCCGGCGCAGGCATCTCACCGGTCGTTCCTGCTGTTGCCAGAGTCGGATCCCTGGGAGGCCAGGCTCCATCAGGAAGCTACATGTTGCCCGACTGGCCGTTCCCCGTGACACCAGTGACACCGCCGGGCGTGGTCTCCGGAGCGGCGCTCGGAGGCAACAGCACGGTCAATTTGACGATTAAACTGCCATGATCAGCCGTTCAGACGAAAAGGTTTGGTGAAATGATGGTGAACACACACGCTAAGACCTGGTTCTCTCCGGCCTTCGGGCTGTTGTTCCTGGCGCTGCTCTCAGCCTGTGGCTCCCCGGATCAGAACAGCGGAACGGTGGCAGTCAATCTGTCCTTGGCCTTTAATTCTCAGCAGGCATACAACCTGTCGGCAGCATCCAGGATCATGGCATATCATTCAACGTTGGATCCCCGATGCCAGCGTCCGCACAGGCGCAATCCGTAACTGACATCGCAACGATCCAAGTACAAATATCGGGACCTGATATAGCGACTCCATCGACCGCGACCGTGCCGGTCTCGAATCCTACTAACGGGCAAGAGATTGCTGTCAGCCTCCAAGCACCGGTCGGTTCTAATCGAACCATCACGGTGGCCGCCCTGAACGCCGCAAACCAGAAGATCTTCGGAGGAACACTGCCCAACGTCACGTTGAGCCCCGGAGCGCCCGTCAATCTGACAATCACGCTCGTTCGCATCTTTACTGTCACAGTCAGAAGGATGGTACCGGCAGTGGGACTGTCACATCCTCGCCGCCCGGCATCAACTGCGGGGCCACCTGTTCCGGTCAGTTCGAACAGGGGGACTTCGGTCTCCTTGAACGCCGCGGCGGCTCCTGGTTCTGCGTTTGCCGGCTGGAGCGGTGACTGTTCCGGCACAGGTGCTTGTACCTTGACCGGCAATGCGACGGTGACTGCGCGATTTAACCTCGCAAACACCCGTCATTTGCACGTCAACAAAGCCCGGCAGCGGAACAGTGACGAGCGACCCCAGCGGAATTTCCTGTGGGACGGCTTGTGACGCCGATTTCCAGGGTGGCAGCGCAGTAACGCTCACTGCCACGCCAGCGGGCGGCTCCACATTCACCGGCTGGAGTGGTGCGGGGTGCAGCGGGACTGGTTCGTGTATCGTCGTAATGAATGCCGACCAGACGGTCACTGCGAGCTTCGCAACTCCCAATGCGTTCACCCTCACAGTAAACAAGAACGGTGTGGGACTGGGGACGGTGACGAGCGATCCGGCTGGTATCGATTGCGGGGCCACCTGTAGTTTCACCTTCTCGAGTGGGACTTCGGTGACCTTGACAGCGACGCCGGCGGCGGGGTCGACCTTCGGTAGTTGGAGTGGGAGCGGGTGCAGCGGGACCGGGACGTGCGTGGTAGTGATGAGTCAAAATAGATCCGTCACGGCCACGTTCAATGCGATACCTGCCACGCTCACTGTGAACAAGATAGGAGGAGGAGCGGGACTGGGCACGGTGACCAGCGCCCCGACTGGCATCAATTGCGGGAATACCTGTAGTGCCGGCTTCCCAACCGGTAGTTCGGTCACATTGACGGCGACCGCGGCATCCGGGTCAACCTTCATCGGCTGGAGTGGCGCTTGCTCGGGGAATGGATCCTGCACAATTACGATGAGCGGCGATCAGACCGTGTTCGCACAATTCGAACTGGCATTCACATTAACGGTGAATAAGTCAGGACCAGGTACCGGTACGGTGACGAGCGTTCCGCCCGGTATCGCTTGCGATCCAACTGTAATTTTTCTTTCCTCTCGGGGACTGTTGTGACCCTAAGTGCTGTAGCTGATCCTGGTTCGCTCTTCTTGGAATGGCGGGGGGGCACCTGTGATGTATTTGGAAACGGGCCCTGCGTCATAACCATGGACGACAATCGCACGGCGAACGCCCGGTTCGAGTTCCAGTGATGATTCGAGCACCTAAGACAGCGGATTCTTACTCGCTGGGGAGGTGAGCAGAGGTTTGCAACTCACGAAATCCCAGCATGCGCCCCGTCGGGGCGGCGGTGCGGTGGTTGGCGATTCTGATCGTGCGGCTCAGGATGGGCAGGATGAAAGGCTGTCCCGATCTTGGGGGATTGGCCGATCCGGATCATCTCGTAAGCCGATTCGGCCAGAAGTTCCTTGGCCGTTCGGTCAGAAGTGCCGCGAGGGAAGAACATCTCCAATTCGTCGATGCCGAATTTCGAAAGGCCGAGCGTATAACACCAAACCTCATTCACCTTGGCCTGCTCGTCCTGCGCAATCATGACGTGATCGTCCACGACAAATCCGGTGAGTCCCCGGTCTTTCCAATCGGACGGATTCAGATACTGTTGGGTGGTCAGATCGTATGCCGTGCCCTGAGTCAGAAGTGTCAGGCCACGTGAGAGTCGCGCCGCGAACAAAATCGTATCCGGCATGTCACGCGGCGGCATGACCGACGGGGCGACGGCCCCCATGAGGTCATGTTCCCAGGCGAGTTGTTCCTTGAACCCGGCCGTGTGCGTCGCCGGCAGCGGGATCACGATATGAGCCGTCCAGGGGCCATGAGTCGCGTGCCAGGACTCCGGGGCATCTTCTTCCGATCGAACAATCAATGGTCCGCCATATTCCAGGTCGTACCACGTCTTGAGTTCGTCCGGTTTCGGGGCGGTGCCGCGATAGCCGATGAAATACAGCGGTGGGCGTTTTGAGGAGGGCTTGGAGGATTTCTTCTTGATGCGCATCGCAGGATGGCGAAACAGCCGACGTTTTCACCCGCCCAGCCCCGGTGCGCCAAGACGCACCTTCCGAGCTTCGTTCTCGCGTCACTTAGAGGCTCAACGTACGACGAAGAGTACGATTCGCCCTCTTGGCTCGCTGCGGCCTTGCCGAACGGCCTTTTTGGCCATCCTGCAGGCACGACACTTTCAGGTTCACGCGGTCACTTGCCGGACTTCTTGGCCTTGCGCCGATCTTCCGGATGCAGGAGCCTTTTTCGGATGCGCAGACTATTCGGCGTGATTTCGACCAACTCGTCCGGGCCGATGTATTCGAGCGCAAATTCCAACGACATCTCCTGCGGCGGCGTCAAAACCAAGGCTTCATCCGATCCGGAGGCACGCATATTCGAGAGGTGTTTTTCCTTGCACACGTTCACGTCGAGGTCCTCATCGCGGCTGTTTTCGCCGACCACCATCCCCCGATACACTTCGACGCCCGGCCCGATGAACATGATGCCGCGCTCCTGAGTCATGAAGAGCGCGTAGCCGGTGCTTTTGCCGTCCTCAAACGCACGAGCGAGCCGTGTGGTGCGACAAGCAGGTCCTGCTCGTTGCGGTTTCATAGGCCTTGAAGACGTGGTGCATGATGACGGTGCCGCGAGTTTTTGCCAGGAGAATATTCTTCAAGCCCATGATGCCGCGTGTCGGAATGTGATATTCGAGGTGCATCTCGCTCGGCCCCGCGTCGGAATGTACCAACTTCATATGCCGCATTTCGCCCCGGCGCTTGCCGATTTCTTCGATGACGGCGCCTTGATATGTTTCCGGCACTTGAATCGTCAGCTCCTCGTACGGCTCCGTGACCCTGCCGCCATCCCGATGCAGAATGACTTCCGGTTGCGAGACTTGCAGTTCATAGCCCTCCCGGCTCATCTGTTCGATCAAGACGCCGAGATGCAGTTCGCCACGGCCAGCGACCAAGAAGCGGTCGGGACTGTCGGTTTCCTGCACGCGGAGGGAGACGTTCGTTTCGAGTTCTTTGAACAATCGCTCGCGCAGATGGCGCGACGTGAGGAACTTGCCTTCGCGGCCGGCAAAAGGGCTGTTGTTCACGGAGAAGGTCATTTGCACGGTCGGCTCATCGATTGTCACGCGAGGCAGTGCCACCGGCTGCTCGGCATCGGCGATGGTGTCGCCGATGCTCACCTCGTCCAATCCCGCGACCGCGACGATTTCTCCGGCTTCCGCCTGCTCCACATCCGTCCGTTCGAGGCCCGAATAGACGGCAAGATCGGAGACTTTGCCTGCAAGCGGAACGCCGTCTTTCCCCAATATCGATACGCTTTGCCGGCGGGCGATCGAACCGGATTGAATTTTGCCTACGCCCATTTTGCCTTTGTATGAATCATAGAGAAGGGCCAAGACCAAAATCTGCAACGGCGCCTTGGCATTGATGGCCGGAGCAGGAATCTGCTCCAGAACCGTATCGAGGAGGGGATTGATATCCGTCCCGGGCTTATTGACGTCAAGCGTCGCAATACCCTTGATGGCCGATGTGTAGACGATCGGAAAATCCAGCTGTTCGTCGGTCGCGCCGAGATGGACGAACAAATCGAAGGTCCGGTTGACGACGTCATCGATGACGGCATCGGGACGATCGATCTTATTGATCACGACGATGGCTTTGTGGCCGAGCGCCAAGGCCTTACGCAGGACGAAGGTGGTTTGCGGCATCGGCCCTTCTTTGGCGTCGATGAGGATGAGCACGCCATCCACCATCCGGAGGGTGCGTTCGACTTCACCGCCGAAATCCGCATGCCCTGGTGTGTCGACGATATTGATCTTCACGCCGTTGTAAATGACGCTGGCGTTCTTGGCGCGAATCGTGATCCCCCGTTCACGTTCCTGGTCCATCGATCCATGATGCGTTCGCCCATGTCGTCGATCTTGCGATGGACATGGGTCTGTCGCAGGAGGGCGTCCACCAGGGTGGTCTTGCCATGGTCCACGTGGGCGATGATGGCGATGTTCCGGATATCGTTCCGGCGGTCGTGTGGGGCTCGTACTTGAGACATGAGTCCTCGTGCTGTTAACAGAAAAAAAAGACGCCCCGACTGTCGGGCGTCGAGCAGTCTAGTATACCCGAAGGGTACGATAGCCTACAAGCTGCGCAGTCACTGTCGTGGCATCCCGGCAAGCTTGCTTGAGTTTTGGCGGACTCCACGGTATGGTGACGAGAGTATCCTTCCAGAACCCGTTTCCCCATGACAATGATCGATCGACCGGTCCAACTATCTGATACCGCCTCGTCAGCCACCGCCGCGTCGTCCATGGCGCTGGTGGCAGATCGCGCTCATTGCCACGGCGGTGGTGGGCCTTCTTGGGGTGCTGGCCATCGGCTGGATTGCTGTGGCATTACGCGCAAGATCTTCCCGAGCTGGATCAGCTGCAGAACTATCAACCGAGTCTGGTCACGCAGGTCTATTCCACCGATCAAGCACCTCATCGGTCAATTTTTTATCGAACGTCGGATTTTGACGCCGCTGCCACAGATTCCCGAACACCTCCGCCGAGCCGTGATCGCCGTTGAAGACGTGCGATTCTTCGAGCATCCCGGTCTCGACTACATCGGCATTCTCCGTGCGGCCTGGACCAATCTGCGCCGAGGCGGCAAAGTCGAAGGCGCCAGCACCATTACGCAGCAGTTGGCGCGTTCGCTGTTCCTGTCGTCGGAGCGGACCTTTGATCGAAAAGTGCGCGAGCTCGTGTTGGCCTACAAGATGGAATTGGTCTCCACCAAAGAACAGATTCTTGAGACGTATCTCAATCAAATCTACTTCGGCCAAGGGGCCTATGGCGTGGCGTCGGCCGCTCAGTCTTATTTCGGCAAGGACCTCTCCGGGCTGACGGTCGCCGAGGCCGCCTTTCTCGCCGGGCTCCCGAAATCCCCGAACCATTTTTCGCCGTTCAAGAACTACGCGCGGGCGAAGAAACGGCAAGAGCATGTGCTTGGCGCGCATGGAAGAAGCCGGGTTTCTCACGTCGGCAGAACGCGAGAAAGCGGCAGGCGGAACCGCTGAATTTCCGGCGACCCGGCAGCGAACAGACGGCCCCCTATTTTGTGGAGTACGTTCGCCAACTGCTGATCGCGAAGTACGGCGAGGCCATGGTGTACAAAGGCGGGCTCAACATCATGACGACGTTGAATCTCGACATGCAGCGTGCAGCCGAAGCGGCATTTGAGACGGGCCTGCGGGAATTGGATAAACGCCAAGGGTGGCGTGGCCCGCTGCGCACCGTCGATCCCGCTTCCCTTGCGGCTGGGAATGTGCCGGTCGCGACGATTGAGCAGCCGCTTGCAGTCGGTGATGAACGGGAAGCGGTTCGTCACGAAGGTCGGCAAAGAATTCTTTTGGGTACAAATCGGCACCATGACCGCCAAACTGTTGTTTGACGATATGGCCTGGGCGAAACGGCGGCTGACAGGGCCGGATACGGCGAAAGATGTCGTCGTCAGTCCGAATCTCAAGCAAATTCTCAAGCCCGGCGATGTGATCGAAGTGAGGGTCAAGAAGATTGAGAAGGAGCACGTCTATGTCCAACTGGAGCAGACTCCCCTCGTCGAGGGAGGACTGATTGCCGTGGATCCGGGTAAGGGCGCGATTCGAGCCATGGTGGGAGGCTATGACTTCAATCGCAGCGAATATAACCGGGCGGTCCAGGCCCATCGCCAGCCGGGGTCGGCATTCAAGCCGATCATCTATGCCACGGCCGTCAACCAGGGCATGAGTCCCGCGTCGGTCGTGCTCGATGCGCCAGTGGTCTATGAGCAGGATTGAGGAAGATAAAACGTGGAAGCCGGAGAACTACGGAAAAAAGTTCCATGGCATGGTCACTTTGCGGGACGCCTTGGCGCACTCTCACAATCTTGCCACCGTTCGGTTGCTCGATAAGGTCGGGGTCAAGAACGTGATTGAGTTTGCGCGGCAGGTCGGAATCACCAGTCCGCTGGCCGCTGATCTCTCGCTGGGGCTGGGATCCTCTTCAGTCGGGCTGCTGGAGCTGACCTCGGCCTATACCGCGTTCTTGAATCAGGGGAACCGCGCTGAGCCCTATGCCATCGTGTCCGTGACGGACAATGCAGGGCAGGTGTTGAGCAGGAGGAAGTGAAAATTGAGGAGGTGGTCTCAAAAGAAACGGCCTATTTAATCACAAACATGATGGAAGACGTGGTGCAGAAGGGTACCGGTCAGGCGGCGAAAGTCGCTTGGCCGTCCGATCGCGGGGAAGACCGGTACCACGAACGAATTCATCAATGCCTGGTTCATCGGTGGCACACCGAATTTGGTGACGGGGATTTATGTGGGATTTGACGATCGCCGTTCCCTCGGTGAGACGGAATCGGGAGCCCATGCGGCCCTGCCGATCTGGGTCAGTTTCATGCGGGAGGCACTCAAGCCGTTGCCGGTGGTGCCGTTTACCATTCCCGAAGGAATCACGTTCGTCAAAGTCGATCCGTCGACCGGCCTCCTGAATTCGGAACAGGAAGATCAGCCCGGGAACGTGGAAATCTTTGCCAGAGGCAGCGAGCCTACCCAAGCGGCCCAGCGTCGCCTTGATCCTATCGACTTCTACAAGATTGACCAGCCGGAATAGCCGAAAGAACACATCGGGAGGGGTCAGGACTGTGAGTCTTGATATTCTTCGTGCCAGGCCATTTGAATGGTTTCGAGGATTTTTTCGTTTGAGTTCTTCGGGTCATCTTTGAAATCAGGCAAAGCTATGATCCACGCGTGCATGTCGGTAAAACGTACCGTCAGTGGATCGGCCTCTGGATGTTCCTCAACCAGTCTGATTGCGATATCTTCCGTATCTTGCCACTTGAGATCCATCTGATATTCCTCTTTATCTGACTTCGGAGACCTTCTTCCCTTGTAGGCTCCGCTTGAGCGAATCATTCATCATGGCAACGGACAGGGGCTGGGCCGCTTGCTCAAGGTCAGCCATGCGTGCGCGAATGACCTTCGGGTCGTTCCCATCCCTCGCCGTGACCAGTGAGGACAAGGCACTTCGAATCGTTCTCGGCTTCTGCTTGGGCGATGAGATGGCTGCCTTCTCCGAGAGATTTTTCTGTCGTCGTGATCAAGGCGCCGGCGTCGAGCCGCGCTTCGATGAGCTTGCGGGCGTTGACGTCATCCGCCGCAAACTTGAACGAATCCTCGATCATCCGCTCCACTTCCTGATCTGATAACCCATACGACGGTTTGACCTCGATCGATTGACTCTGTGCCGGTGCGCATATCGCTGGCCTTCACGTTCAAGATTCCGTTCGCATCGATCAAGAAAGTCACTTCGATGCGTGGCACTCCGGCCGGCAACGGCGGGACTTTGAGGCGGAATCGGGCGAGGCTACGATTGTCCTTCACGAGTTCTCGCTCTCCCTGAAGAATGTGAATGTCTACGCCGGTCTGCCCGTCCACATAGGTCGTGAACATTTCCTTGGCGCTGGCCGGGATGGTCGTGTTGCGCCTGATGAGGCTGCTCATCACGCCGCCCATCGTTTCAATGCCGAGGGAGAGGGGCGTCACGTCCAGGAGCAGCATGTCAGTCGTGCCGCCGCTGAGGATGTCGGCCTGCACCGCTGCGCCAAGCGCCACGACCTCGTCCGGATTCAGTTCGCAGTGCGGCTGCTTCCCAAAGAGTGCCTGGACACGCTGCCGGACCAGCGGCATACGGGTCGAGCCGCCAACGAGGACGACTTCGTCGATGTCAATCGGGCGTCAGGCCTGCATCTTTCAGCGCGAGACGACAAGGCGCCAGTGTCCGCTCGACCATGTCCATCGTTAATGATTCAAGCTGATCGCGGGTCAGCTCTCGAGTATAGCGGCCTTTTCCCTCCGGGAGATCGATCGCGATCTGGGCATGCAATTCCTCGGACAGCCGGATCTTTGCCGCGTTCTGCTTCAAGGCGGACAGTCTGCATATGGTCCGGATAGGTGCTGAGGTCGATGCCATGTTGTCTGCGAATCTCGTCAATGAAGTGATCCGCCAACCTACGATCCAAGTCATCGCCGCCCAGATGCGTATCGCCGTTGGTGGCCAGCACTTCAAAGATGCCGTTCTTGAGTTTGAGGATGGAGATATCGAAAGTACCGCCGCCGAAGTCGTAGACGGCGATCGTGCCCTGTGTTTTTTCTTGAAGCCCATAGGCGAGCGAGGCGGCTGTCGGTTCATTGATGATGCGCAGGACTTCGAGGCCCGCGATCATGCCGGCGTCTTTGGTCGCTTGCCGCTGGCTGTCGTTGAAATAGGCCGGGACGGTGATGACGGCTTTGGTGATACTTTCACCGAGATGGGCTTCGGCTCGTTGCTTGAGTTCTTTGAGGATCATCGCCGAGATCTGCGGCGGCGAATACGTTTTCTCGCCAAGCTTGATGCGGATCACGCCGCCTTGTTCGGTGAGCGAGTAGGGGAAATAAGTCAGCTCGCTCTGCACGTCGGCAAGCCCCTTTCCCATGAATCGCTTCACGGAATACACTGTCCGTTCGGGATTACGGGTCAAATGTTCCTTGGCGGATCGCCGACGATCAGACCATTGTCTGTCATGGCCACAACGGAGGGCACCATCATGCGGCCGTTACGCCCGGGAATGACGGTGGGTGTCCCGTCCTTCATGTAGGCCACCAGAGAATTCGTTGTGCCTAAATCGATTCCGACAATCCTGGCCATAGTGTCATCCGATAGTCGCGACGAGGTCGTCGACGATGTGGTTGACGTAGGTGCGATTGGAAAGGATCTCCCGCATCTGCTTCAAGAGGCGATCCCGCTCCGATCGGGCCTCGCCGGTCGCTTCCCCGCGATCTTGAAGCGCGTCCCAATCGAGAAAGAGTTGTTTGAGCTGGGCCTCCATATCGCACTTGCGTTGCTCCAAGGTCTGTTGCTCCGTGTGAAGCTTGTCCCGCAGCTGCTTTCCAGTTGGCGACGCACGATCTGAGGCTCGGTACTCCTCGAGCGTATCTTGGAGCGCGAGAATCTCTTCGAAGAGGTCTGCCGGAGGCGACGCGCGGATCTCCTTCACGGCTCCGGCCTCCAGATCGAGCAGATATTCGGCTCGTTGAATCGGATCTCGAAGCGTGCGGTAGGCGGTGTTGAGGGTTGCCGCGTTACCGAGACTGATGGACTGTTCAGTCTCGCTCTTGTTCTGATAAAAGTCCGGATGGAAGGCGCGGCTGAGTTCGTAGAATTTCGTCTCCAGCTTGTGCGGATCGATCATAAGCCGGCGTGGGAAGCCGAGGCAGGTAAAGTAGTCCGTCTCTTTGGAAACCGGCTGGACTTTCACACAACGTTCGCAGAAATATTCTCCGGCCACTTCAGATTGGCAGTGCCAGCACATACTCCTGGCCATCTGCAGTTCGCGAGGGTTTGTGCTATGGCTATGGTCCATTATACTCTAGCTCTGACAAAACAGGCATGGCGTCGTGCCATGCCTGCGTGAATATCCTCTGTAGGTGGCCGAGTTATGCCGAGAACGACTCTCCGCAGCCGCAGGTCTTGTTCGCGTTCGGATTGACGAACTTGAAATTGCCGCCCATGAGATCTTTTTGATAATCGAGCTGTGTGCCTTGGAGATAGATCGCGCTCTTGGCATCGACGATCACTTTGACGCCGTCGAAATCGTACACTTGATCGTATTGGCCGATCTTTTCGTCAAAGTTGATCGTATAGCTCAACCCGGAACAGCCACCACCCTTCACGCCGAGGCGGAGCCCGCCTTCCGTGATGCCCTGGACGTTAATGAGGCGCTTTACTTCCTTGATTGCCGCCTCTGAAAGCGTGATCACCGGAGCCTGCGTTTCTGTGTTCGTCGTATCCATCGAGCGCTCCTTTTCCTACTTGGGTTCGGCTTTCTTCTTATAGTCGGATAATGCTGCTTTGATCGCGTCTTCGGCCAGGACTGAACAGTGGATTTTCACCGGCGGAAGGTTCAGTTCCTGCACGATGTCAGTATTCTTGATCTTCTGAGCCTCTTCGATCGTCTTGCCCTTGAGCCATTCGGTGGCCAGGCTTGAGCTGGCTATGGCCGATCCACAGCCGAAAGTCTTGAACTTGGAGCAATTGGTCGAGCGATTGGGTGAGTTTTTGTAGTTCATCCATGTCTTGGGTTTTTTCAATCTTGCCTTGAATATCCTGCACCTTCGCCATCAACGTTGTCTCTAATGTCGTAGGCTTGCTGCGCCGTGGTTTGTTTGGGCGGTTCTTGCCCTTCTCTAACGATGATAACTTTCTTCTCATCTTTCCCGCACCAGAGGGTGCCATCTTTTAGCCTAAACAGGGGTGATGCGCAAACGGGACACGCTAAATCAGTTAAAGTGGCGCCTTGGAGAAGGAGGTTTGCCCCTCGTTTGATGTGTGTGTCATCTGGTTTCTTGATTGCATGGGAACCTCAAAGTAAATACGTCTCAAAGCTTATATAAGTTGACCACTGCCAAGGTGGATTAAGGTGGAACTACTTATGGTGCGCAAGAAAAAAACAGAAGAGTATGAAGAACGAATAAGCAAGCATTAGGTGTTTTGGGCGAGGTCTCAGAAGATAGCACGACTCCGAGAAACATTAGACGTGCAGCGAAAGACGCCATGAACGCCATGCAAAGCGCCGAATATACTCCCGCAGTCAGAGCTTCAAACGCCGTATCGCTGTTGGATGAGATTTTGCAAGACCCGAATATGCCGCCTTACACGAGGGTTAAACTTTGGAACGTAATGAGCTTCATCGAAGCCATAAAAGACTAGTCTAGCGTTTTAAGACTACTTTTTTTCTTTAAGTTTTCGGATGCTTTTAAAGGGTCTCTTATAATTCTTGATCTGGTTTTAAAAAACACTTCGACTGCTACAATTCAGAGAAAGAGTTGCTTAAGTCCATAAATCGAAATCGTAACATTTAGCAATATTTTGCTTTCAAGCAACAATAATTTTTTCTTTAAATTACTTTTATTGCTTTTTGATTTACTTTGAAGTTTGTATCAATCTGCAGCTATGCAAGAGTTTAATCACTCAAATTCCTTGAGAGATATTGACTTTTCCAATCTTTTTAACAAAAAAGAAAAAGGGATTTGTTGTTTGTTTTAGGGCTTTTTCTGAGTATATTTCCGGTATTGCAATTGCTATGATTATGGCCACTCCTGTGCCTAGGACATACATTTGGTCGGGTGGCGGGGATACTACTGGTTGTTGTGTTGGCTGTGGCGGTGCTTCGTCTACACTAATTGCGGTTTCTGAAAATGAACTGCCGTAAGACTTTGAGCCTTCGAATTTTGCTATAACTGAGTATGTGCCTGGAACTTCTGGCGTGAACGTTAGCTTAAACATGCCATTTGCATCACTGGTCGTCCTGCCTACCTCGTAAGTGTTGCTGTTTGGATCAAGAACGCTTATGACCACTTCTACGCCTTTGGCATCCGTTGGCATAGGTTGCTGCATATACAAATATTCCATCCACGCTTTTTGATCTTCGTCAGCGATGGCGGGAGTGTTAGGAGCACCAGGACACTGATCAGTTACAGTGACCATCAACTAATACCTAGAACCGTGTACTGAACAATCTTAGGTGAAGCATTAACAGTAGTAGCACTAGGACCTTTGCCGATACAGTACCATCTGCTATCGTAGATGCTGCTTACTATTGACATATCCGCTTGATAACGCAAAGCTTCCATCTTCACCGGATATTGTACGGAATTCGTATAATACATTCACCTGTGTAAGCGTCTAGGATTCTCAATTGTTGCGTCGCGTTTTAATGGTATGGTAGGTGTGTGTTCGCTGCCGGATACGTATACTTTTCCATCTGCAATTGTAGTGATGAATGGTTGGTTGACTGCTCCAGCCGCCCTCGAAATGTTGAACTCCTGGGCTATGGATCCATATGGATTCTCCTGTGGTTATGTTGTATGCGTGAACTTCGCCGCCGCCTCGATCGCCGCTAGTATAGAATGATGCCATATGCGGCTGCAGGATTCATGCCGTATGACATGAAAACGTTCTCTTGAGGTTCAGTTGGACCCCAAATCATTTGACCTGTCTGAAGACTAAAAGCCCACAGTTGTCTTGTTGCTCCCTCCCAAAACACGAATACGCCATATTCAGAATATACGAATGGGTCCATACATTCTTGTCGATGTTCGTGCCCAACCACTCGGACCGTATGGACCATATTGGTAAAGTTCGATATGGATCCATTATTGCTTTCGGCGGAGTGAAAGTGACATTAGAAAGTAATGTGCCTTCTTGGCCTTTTTCGAGACTTATCGTCCAAATGATGACCCGGCTCAATAGCGTGTCTGATTTTGTTTGCCTGCAACGCCACCGATAATCCACTTATCCTCTACGATTTCAAAGATACTTCCCTGAACATTTGGAATAGAGACATTCAATGAATAACCATTTGGACCATTGTAACTGCCCGCAATTGATTAGGCTCCCTGGGAGCAGTCGAATGGTCCTGTATAGCTTGTAACGTAGGTTGTGTTCCAAACTGTTAAGTCGTTTATTTGCACCAGTTCCAACTATATTGTATCTGAGTATCGAGCCATCTTTGCCGTAAACAGCAGTGCCGGCAGTCTGCGCATTGGTAATTGTAAAAACTACGTTTCCGCTGAAGGGGTCTATAGCTGTCCAAGTTGAACCAGAAGTGCTCCATAAGTAAGCCCAAGTTCCGGTAACGTGTCCTGTAATGAAGTTTAGTTTTGAAGCAAATGATGGGTATGGTGTACTGTTTATATAATACAATCGTTTACCTGTGTACAAATCAATGGCATACCAGCCAAAACCTGTGTTACTTGCAACGCGATCTCTGAAGATGGCTATTCCGTTGATTATCATCGGGTCCCCAATTCTATCACCACTTGGTGTTCCCATGTACACGCTTGTATCAGCTTGTCCACCTCCAATACCGCCTAGCCAATATTGGTCATACCACAAGACATGAGCACGTCTCTGGTCCTGTTAAGTACGGGTCGAACCTATACGGTCCTGGATTAGCAGCTCCGCTCAACCAGTCACCTGCTATGGAGGCCCAATCTCTGTTTCGAGCATGTATCGGGCGGGTCCAGTAATCAGTCGGCAATGGAGTATCTGGCCAATTGGGAACTCGCTCTTCAGTGACAGTAAGAGTTACTTCATTGCTGAAGCTCTCGGCATAAGTATCGTTGATCTGATCTGGATGGTTATAGCTTTGATATGCAGGTGGAGGATTCACTTCCTTGATTACTTGTGCAGGAAAGTGAAAAACAGCAGTGTAATTGCCAATCTGATCAGGTGTATACTGTGTGAATGCAGTAGAAACAGGATCAGCGGTAAATGGACCTAAAATTTGTGTATCTCCATTTGGCTTTGTAAGGTTGATTGTATAGCCAATGAATCTATCTCCATAGAAAGCCTGTTACTAATGGATGTATCTTGTCGATGAACATTATGAGAAGTGCTTGTTGTCCTAAACCAATTTTGTTGGAGAAACACTAAGGTAGGCAACCGTCGGCCAAGTTTTTGGCGGGGTAGTGGCATTTGCGATTGGAAGAAGAATTGATATAGAGATTATTGCGCATAGCAATACTGAAGTCACTGTTGAAATAATTTTTTTAGATTTTTTCAGCTATTTTCTCTCCTTTAGAATACTGATTTGAATAAAAAAGAGAAGCTGTTTTATTAACCATTTGATTTTTCGGTGAAATGAATATTATCAGGTAACATAACGTGAATTAAAAAGATTTACGGAGATTTGCCATTTAACTATACAGTAGCAATCAAAAACTAAAATGCGGATGAAAAAACCACTTTCTTTAGCAAAGAATTGAACCCCCAAAACCGCTTAGTGCTCATCTGTTGATTGTGGGACCTTAAAAAAAGGGAATGTTGATTGTAGTTTTTTGGCTACTACTTTTTTACACTTCTGATAATTACTAGTGTAGCTATGGCTATGGCTAAGATTATTGCAATTCCTATGCCTAAGATGTACGTTTCAGTTGGGGGCAATGTAGTTACGGGGTAAGGAGATGGTGTTGGTGGTGCAGTGTCGACTGAGAAACTGGTTTCGGCAGATGATGGCCAATAGGATTTTGAGCCAGCGAAAGTTGCATAGACGGTGTATGAGCCTTCTATGTCCGGCGTCCATGTTAGAGTAAACATTCCATTTGCATCGCTGGTTGTTTGTCCGATGTTTCTGTAGTTTCCGTTGGAATCTATAACGTCTACCGTTACTGGAACGCCTGTCGCGTTTGCGGGTCGGGATTGCTGTTCATATATGTACTCCATCCATGGTTGTTGGCTTTCGTCTGAAACCGCTGGAACGCCGTTGGGGAATCGAGAGATCTGCTCATGTTGCTTGGTGCCCACTGAAACATCCTTAACTGTGCCGCGAATTACCAATGATTTTCCTAGTTCTATTCCAACATCTGGTGCTGTGACAGTTAATGCGCTTGGACCTTTGCCGTAGCAGTATATTCGGTTGTCATAAAAATTGAGGCCTACAAGTAAACCATCGGCTATGACGACAGACCCATAATGCAAAACTTTCCAAAGCTCTGCACCATTTGATGCGTTGATGCAACGTATATATGAGCCACGCCATAACGGCTGAGTGCGCCAAAGAGGACTTGAATAGATGAAAATTTTGCCGTCTGCAATGCATGCCAACTGTGCAGGATAATCTCCGAAAGGAGACTCTGTTCCTATGTTGACTGGTTCATATTTCCAGAGAATTTCGCCAGTTTTTATGTCATAGCAAATCAATATTCCACCATTGAGATACGTGCCTGAAAGTAGTTTGCCTTGGTAAATGTTGGTGTTGCCCATGCCGTAGTACTTCATTTGTTCTTCTGGCTCACTTTCCCATAGTTGTTCTCCAGTTTCTAGGCTGAAGCCCCACCTTGTTCTAGTCTGTGTGCACGCAAACAGGAACACGTTATCTTCTGGGTCAACGGTTCCCATGCTTATGGTTTTGTTGCCAGCCGAAGAGGGCGGGGTGAAAGATACGTTCCAAAGTAATGAACCCATTGCGCCTTTTGTTGGATCCAAATTCAGTGCCCATAAGTGCCCCTTTGTTATGCCGTTTTCATTGTTACTTCCTGTTGTTCCACCGATTACGAATTGATCTTCCCGTACCGCGCGAATTGAACCTTGTATAGCAGGTATGCTTACGTTTAATGAAAATCCATGGCTCCCATCAAAAGTGTAGTTGAGGTAAGGTCGCCAACTTGCATAATTGTTGCCTGAGAAGCCAGAGTAATCGCCGTTTTGGTACATTTGTTGTGTTCCTTTCCACCAGATTGCTTGTGTTGTATTCCACACCGTTAAACGTGTATTGGCACCTGTGCCTGCAATGTTATAGCGCAAAATACTTCCATCTTTTGCATAAACCGCGGTGCCACTCGCTGATACATTAGCTATGCTGCAGATGTAGTTGCCCGTATAAGCATCATACATTAGCCAAGTGTTTGAGGTTGGTGCAGTGGTACTCCATAGGTACGGGTAGCCTCCCATTTGGTTTGCTAACTCGGGGTCATATATTTGTGCAAACGCCAGCGATCCTTGACTAATACTTCCATGTGCATCGAATCCGCCGCCTGAGCCTGAAACGGGACCAGTGTTATTATGGAAATACAGTTGATTGCCAGTGTATAAATCAAGGCAGTACCATCCTTCCCTCATCTGAGGGTTAGGTGAGTTGAAGAAAATCTTTCCGTCTAGTATGTATGGCGAGAAACCAAGACCTTCATAGTGGGATGTTACGTAAGTATAGTCTCCGAACCGGGCGTCCATTAGACCACCTGTAAATGCAGGTGTAGCCCACATTACGTGTGGACTTTCTGGCGCATTGCCGTAACCGAAATTGGTTGTTGGTCCAACGTTTTGAGCTGCTCCTCCTAACCAGTTACCTGCGAGCGTGTACCAGTATATGTTTGCAGTATTGATAGGACGTGCCCAATACTCTGTCGGAAGAGGTGTTTCCGGCCAAAGTGTTATGGGTTCTTCCTGTACATAGAAAGAAACGGGGTCGCTTTTGCTAGCCAGATATGTGTCGTTGATATATGCGTAACCAGTTTGTTGAGTATCGGGTACACCGGGTTTCTTAGGCAGGCCAGTTAATGTAGTTGTAGGAAACTTTACTACAACTGAGTAATTGCCTGGTTCAGCAGGTACATACATAGTATATACACTTCCTACTGGATCCGATTCGATAGGTCCTATGGTATCGTTTGTTCCATCAGGTTTCATTATATCGATTGTAAATTTCCATCTGTCACCGTATTGACCGTTAGCTGTAGGTGGCATACTGTTAACCCAAAGAATTATCTTCTCGGTTTGTCCTACGCCTATGACATTATTTACTACAACGCAATAACACCATGTAGGATAAACCCATGGAGGGTCATGTGCAGTAGCAGCCGGTAGTTCAACGAGCGGAATCGTCATTGATAACATCAGTATTAAAGCAATCAAAGAAGTCAAAATTTTTTTTACATTTTGCATTTTTCCTTTCTCCTGATTCTTTAGGCAAGGCATAACTATTGAGTGATTGCCCTGCCTGACCAAAGCGGTATCTTCGCTAGAAGTATATTAAATTATTGCGTAGATAAATTGGCTGAAAATTGTAAATAAATTTTGATTGGCGAAAAGGGTTGATAGTGATTTTACTGCACTTTACCGACTTACTTCGATTGTCTAACTAACTTCTTAACTTCTTTATACGAGCGGGCGCAGTGCATGCAGCAAAACGCCATTTCTTTGCCCTCGATGACTTCTCGGTAGCCGCCCTCGTAGACTTTGCAGCCGCAATGGGCGCAGACATAGAGGCTTGGTTCAATGGCGATTGCTACCAACTCAGCGAAACGCTTGAAGAGCCCTGTACATAATTCTCTGCCTTCCTCTGTGAGTTGGAAGATTTTTCTTTCTTTCTCGCCAACGGGCTTTTTGGTGTGCGTGACTAAGCCTTTTTCTTCGAGTTGTTGTAGGAAGGGGTAGACTAGGCTTGGGCTGATTTCTTTTTTGACTCGTTTTTTGAATTGGCTGATTATGCTGTAGCCGTGGGCTGGTTTTTCGTAGAGTATTGTGAGTATGTAGAAGCGTGAGAAGTCGCTGATTAAATCATCAATGTTTTCGGATTGGGGTTCTTTGGGCATTGGTGTTCGCTTTAGTTTATGGGAAGTATTCTGTATTAAATGTTTATTAGATATATCTTAAAAATACACATGATTACTTTAGAGAAGAATATGGACACAGTGAAAATATTCAATCAAAAACGGTCAAACAGAAAAAGCCGAATGCTGCACTATCAATTCAAAAACACTTGCAAAAAAAACTAAAGTTCTTGTGCTTAACACATCACGCCGAAGAATAACTTGCTTGCTGTTTGAAGCGCTGCAGCTAAAAATATATGCTAGTTGTTACATCTAACTTTGGGTTCCAAGGGGGTAAAGTTCCTTGAAATATGATGTAATAATCGTGGGCGCAGGTCCAGCAGGCATCTTCTCAGCGCTAGAACTAACCGAAAAAACAAACCTCAACGTCTTAATCCTTGACCGAGGACTCGACATTGATAAACGTAAGTGCCCCTCAAGCCGAGGCTTCGAATGTGTCCATTGTGAACCATGCTCGGTTCTCTCGGGATGGGGAGGCGCAGGTGCCTACAGTGACGGCAAACTTACCTTATCAACAGAAGTTGGCGGCTGGCTAAACCAGTATGTTTCAACTAAAGAATTAGCTGAACTTGTAAAGTACTGTGACAGCATCTACATCAAATTCGGCGCCAGTGAACAAGTTTTTGGCGGAGAAAACTCGGAAATAGATGAAATCGAACGCCAAGCATCACTTGCGGGATTGAAACTTATCAAGCAAGAAGTCCGCCATATGGGCACCGACAAATGTCTCGAAACCCTGCAACGAATGCGCAAAGCACTCAACGGCAAAATCACTTTCCAACCAAAAACCGACGTGAAAGGATTAATCGCCGAAAATCATACTATTCAAGGTGTCGAAACCGTAAACGGCGAGAAATTCTACGGCAAATACGTGATAATTGCTCCTGGAAGAAGCGGAGCAGAATGGCTTCAGACTGAAGCTCAAATCCGCGGGTTAAAAACAGTAAATAACCCAGTGGACATCGGTGTGCGGGTTGAGCTTTTGGCTTCTGTTATGGAGAAACTAACTAAAGCACTCTACGAGCCAAAACTGGTTTATTATTCACGGGATTTTGATGATATGGTGCGCACTTTCTGTGTTTCACCCTACGGAGAAGTTACCACAGAATCCTACGATGGTGTCTTAACGGTTAACGGGGGCAGCCATGCGGAAACAAGAACAAACAACACCAACTTCGCTATCCTCGTGAGCACCTCTTTTACTGAACCTTTCAAAGAACCAATCGCCTACGGCAAATACGTGGCAAGACTCTCCAACCTACTAAGCGGTGGTGTAATGGTTCAGCGGCTTGGCGATTTGAATCATGGTCGTCGTTCCACACCTGAACGATTATCCCATAGCGTAGTTACGCCCACCCTCAAAAACGCCACTCCAGGCGACTTAAGCTTCGTGCTACCTTACCGCTACCTCACTGACATACGGGAAATGCTTCAAGCATTAGACAAAATCGCGCCAGGCGTTGCTTCACCTGAAACACTACTCTATGGCGTCGAAGTCAAATTCTACTCCTCACACCTGCAACTAAACAACGCTTTAGAATCAAAAATCCAGAACATGTTCACTATCGGCGATGGCGCAGGAGTCACACGAGGGCTAATCCAGGCATCAGCTTCAGGAGTTATCGTTGCAAGAGAAATCCTTAAACGTGAAAAACTACTGAAGGCTTAATCAGCATGGCAATAGCTCAGAACATAAGGTGTTCACATTGCGGTGCCCCAGTCGAGTTTAAGCCAGGTGAACTGGTGGCCACCTGCAAATACTGCGGCTTCACAACAGTAATTGAGACTGGGCAAGCCTTTACTTTTGAGCATTCCTTAATGCTAAACAGCTATTCGGAAGAGCAAGTGGAGAGATTTAGTGCGCGATTGGATGCGCTCGGGTTTCATGAAACCTGGAGATTTAGCAAAAAAAGCTAAATTAACCGAAAAAAATCTGGTTTATTTGCCCTTTTGGGTTGTTTCCGCCCAAGCTACAACCAAGTACAAAGGAATTTTCGAGCGAATATCCCCCGCGATTGTGAAAGAAGGACAAATCCAGAAAGAATACAACTGGCTGGTTTTAGCCCGAGAAGCTTCAGGCTTTCCCACCCGAGAATACAATGTTCCCTTAACAGGAAAAATCCCGTATGATTTCAGGAAAATCGAAGGCTTCGCCAAACTGCTAAACAGTGAAATGACCCGCGATGAAGCCTTAGAGATTGCTAAGCAGCAAATTGAAGCGCTGCATCGGTTTCTGCTTCAGCAGGACATCGATAAAATCGTAGAAGCCACCACCACCATTGACTTGAAACAGATGGTTTACTTGCATGCGCCTATCTGGTTCATAAAGTACGAGTACAAAGGCAACGCTTACCAGATGATAGTTGATGGTGCAACGGGTATGGTTTTAAAGGGCGATATCCCCTCTTCCAAGTTCTAATTTGTTTTAATAAACTTTAAAAGCAAGCTCTTTTTTATAACGGAATACAAATATTGGAGGATTTAGGAAATGAGCGAAAATAAAGATGTATATGCCCAAGCAAAAAGCCAAATGAGGCTTTCAGAACGCATAGCTGCGGCGCTTCCAGGGTTCCGCGGATACAAAGAGAAGGAACTTCGCCGCGAATCAGACAAACTGATTAGGAACAATCTAACCCTCAAACTCTCCAAAGGATAAAGATAACGTCAGAAGCATTGCTCAAAAAATAGCCGATAAACGTTACCTAGACGTTTTGCCCGACATCGATAGGTTGACCGCTAAAATGGATCGCATAACCGAAAAAGTAAACCATGCCTCATACGGTTACTCAGGCTTCTATGACATAGTGAAAATCAAGGAAGACAACCTTGACAGAATGATAAACTTCGACAACCAACTCCTCGACGAAGTTAACGCGTTAACAGCCAGCATTGAAGAGTTAAAGGCGCAGTTGTTGAGCAATAACTTCTCAAACCTCAAAGACAAAATACAAGCCATAGCTGACAAGTTTGAGTTGCTCGAAGACACGTTTGATAAAAGAGAAGAAGTAATCTTGGGAGTGACACAGTAATGCCGCAAATAATAGAATGGACAAACGCTGGCCCAGACGCCATAGTTTGGCGATACCCAAACGAAGACATAACCTGGGGAGCCCAACTAATCGTACATGAATACGAGATGGCAGTGTTCTTCCGAGACGGCAAAGCCTACGACGTATTCGGTGCCGGCAGACACACCCTAACTACTCTTAATCTGCCCATACTGACAAGTCTGCTAACTCGTCTAGCTGGCTTTGGCGGCAACAAACCCTTCAAAGCAACCGTCCTATTCATCAGCACTAAAGTTTTCGCTGGCAAATGGGGCACAAAAGCACAAACCACCGAACTCGCACCACTGCAAACCTATGGGCAATTCTGGTTCAAAGTCGCAGACGCATCGCTATTTGTCAACGAAGTCATCGGCGGACAAAACGCCTATACAACTGACGAAGTCAACAACTTCCTACGCGGCTTCCTAAACGAGAAAATAATCGATGAACTCAGCCACTACGACCTCATCACAGTCTTCACACGCCTTGATGAAACCTCAGTTATCGTCAAAAACACGCTAATCGACTACTTCAAACGCGTCGGCATCGAACTAACCGACCTACGCTTCGAAGGCATCGACACCACACCCGAATACCGCGAACGCCTCTTCTGGCTCAAAACTGGACAAACCGCGCCAGGAGACGTGCTGCGCATGGAAACCGTCAAGAGCGCAGCTGCAAGTCTCGGTCAAGGAGGCGGCGCAGGAGCCCTCGGAGCAGGCATGGTACTTATCCCACAAATCATGACACCACAAGGAACACCGCAAGCAGCACCCGCAGCAGCACTAGTTATCTGCCCCAAATGCGGAGAAAAAGTTCCAGCAACAAGCAAATTCTGCCCCAACTGCGGAACAAACCTAACACCACCAGCTCAACAAGCGCAATGACCTGTCCCAACTGCGGCAAATCCATCCCAGCCAACACCAAGTTCTGTCCTGAATGCGGATTCAAAATCGGTTAGGAGAACCATAAATGAGCAGTAGCGACCGTCAACTGCTAAGCTTCGGCGTCTTCCTCATCATCATTGTTGTAGGGATACTGCTGGCTCTTGCAGGAGTCATCGGTTGGGACCTGTTTGTTCCAGTGGTTCTGGTGCTTTGCGGATTCTGGGCAATAGCTTTAGCTGGCTTGCGAGCAGGTAAACCGCAGAAGTATGAACGCGGAACCTTCAGCACAATGGCTGCAGGCTTAGGTCTAATCGCTAGTCGGCGGAGCATGGTACCTATTCAGGTTCAACTGGCTCTACTCGCTGGTTGTAATCCTGCTGGTTATCGCAGCTCTAGCAATCGCAGCCGCACTAAAACGCAAATAATCTCTCTTGAGCCTTTTTTGGCTCTAAACATTTTTCTATTCCATCGTACAGTCATGATGCAGAAGGCAGCAGTTATGAGTGAAGAAACTATCGGTCACGGCACATGGTACGACATGATGGCTAAGAAAGTCATCGAAAGAGAACAATCGCTAAACCGAGACATGAGCAGAATCCGCACCGAGATGGGTCTTGGCGCTTCAGGTTTTCCCCACATCGGCAGCTTAGGCGATGCATCACGTAGCTATGCAGTTACATTGGCGCTCAAGAACCTGAATTGTAATTCTGAACTTGTTGCCTTCTGCGACGATAAAGATGGTTTACGCAAGGTTCCCGCAGGGCTCTCAAAGGACATGGAAAAGTACCTTGGGTACTCTGTCTCCAGCATTCCTGACCCGTTTGGGTGCCACGAAAGCTACGGCAAACACATGAGTTCACTGCTTCTGGATGCTCTAGATAAATGCGGCATAGAATACACGTATTTTTCCGCTAAGGAAGTTTACGAAAAAGGCCTGCTTCTAAACGAGATTCGAACCATACTTACCAACGCCAAAAAAGTCGGCGAAATCGTCAAAGAAGAAGTAGGCCAAGAAACCTACACTGAGGTTTTGCCGTATTTTGCGGTTTGCGAGAAATGCGGGCACCTCTACACGACCAGAGCCTACAAGTTCGACCCCAAAACCGACAAGGTCTCCTACAAATGTGAAGGGCTCGAAATCCGAGGCAAACTGATTGCAGGCTGCGGCCATGAAGGCGAAGTGGATATAAAAAGCGGCGAAGGCAAACTCACTTGGAAAAGCGAATTTGCCGCCCGCTGGAAAGCTCTTGACATTAGGTTTGAAGCTTATGGCAAAGACATCGCTGACTCAGTACGCATCAACGACCGCATCTGCCGCGAAGTCCTCTGTTTTGAACCGCCATCCCATGCAAAATACGAAATGTTCCTTGATAAGGGCGGAAAGAAAATCTCCAAGTCAGCAGGCAATGTTTTCACGCCGCAAGTATGGTTCAATTATGGTTCTCCCCAATCGCTGCTTTTGCTTATGCTGAAACGGTTCGTGGGCACACGCACCTTGGATGTCTCCGATATTCCAGCGTACATGAATGAGCTTGACTCTTTAGAGGATGTTTACTTTGGCAAAAAACAGGTCGGCGAAAAAGAAGCCACCAGACTCAAGGGCTTATACCTGTACTGCTACGTCATGAAGCCGCCAGCCAAACCCAGCGTTCACGTACCCTACAACCTCATGGCGTTCCTTGTAAAGATGGCTCCCAAAGAATGCCTAAATGACTATGTCACTGAGAAACTGCAAAGCTACGGTTACCTGCAGAAAAACCAAGCTTTAGACGACGACCTAAAGCAGCGCATCGAATACGCCTTGAACTGGACACGCGACTTTGAAGAAATCAAAGAAACCGCCATAGAATTAACAGCCGAAGAAAAGAAAGCCCTCACCGAACTTGTCACCAAACTGCAGATCGAGGACGACCCAGACAAAATCCAAAACGCCATCTTCAACGCTGCCAAAGATAACGGCATAAAACCAGGCGCATTCTTCAAAGTGCTCTATCAGGTTTTGATGGGTGCACCACAGGGTCCACGTCTTGGTCCATACGTGCTTGCTATGGGAAAACAAAACGTCATCGCTGCGTTGCAAAGAGTATTGAGTAAAAGTTAACAGTGCGCATTTTTCTTCACCCATTTATGATAGAGCATTGCGCTGCGATAATGTTTGAGAGCTAAACACCTAAAGAACCCAGTTCAAATCGACTTTTTCCTAAATAACAGTTGCTTTCAAGACCACTATTTTTAAGTTTAAGCAAAGTATTTACTATTCTGCCCTTTAAATTTCTGGGCATAAACAAGCGTTGGGCTCGTCGTCTAGTACGGATTATGACACCGGCCTGCGGAGCCGGAGGTCCTGGGTTCAAATCCCAGCGGGCCCGCCAACCTTTTAACAGCAGCAACACCGATTCGCTCATTTAGCGCTTTTGCTTTAACCCTGCAGCGGATGACACTGGCATAAGTTGGGACTAATATTTTCGGATTTTTTAGGAACAATTCCCATTTAAGACATAGAAATGGAGTTGTTAACATGCTTGCAACTCACATTCACACTGTTCAACATAAGTTCCATGTTGAATGTGTGAACAAATCCTCTTTGCACACTCAAAATACAAATGGAAAGCAACCTAAACTAGGAAAGCAAACGTTTCTAAAGCCTCGAGTGTGGTGTGCAATTTTAGGACGCCACACCCACACAAAGAAAAAAACGAAAATAACGACACAAAAATAAACGCGTTAACGACATTAAGTATTTCTCAATGAAATATCTGCTAGACAACAGAGCAAGAAATGTTCAGAAGCAAATGGTTAAAGGCTTGTTTTTGATTTTATCTGCTTTTTATCTCTGTTTCCATTCCTTTTTTCCTTTGTTTTTTGTTTGATTTATTTTTTTCTGATCTTTCGGTTTGTTTTTCGCTTTTGTTTTTATTTTGATTGCCCTCCTTTACTATTAGACTATCCTGCGCTCCTTATCCGTGTTGCCTTCTAAGCTTCAAACCTGTGCATAAACATATAAAAAAAATAACATATTAGTAAGTTCCTAGAGCTTAGACACCCGCCACCTATCTGATGCAAGAGCAGTCCGACATATCAAGAGGCATATGATTTTTTTGAAACTGACTTTTTCGCGATGTTTGCTCAGCATTTCAAATGGTTCATCAAAACTCATATAGATGCTAGAACTTGGAATTGATAAATGAAATTTTTGTATTCTTTTATTAAACAGAAAAGCTATCGGTTTGGTTTCACCTTTTAGCTAAAGCGGCCTTCTTTCTTTAAAAAACTTTTGCCGCTACCTTGTCAGAAAATTGAAATCTCTAAATAGTCTCTTTGTTATAGAGGCAACTTTCTTGTCAGTAACTGGAAGACCTGTTTTCTTTGCAATTATTTCTGAAAACTCTTTAACGATGGTTTGTGCCGCGTTTACTGTTTCTTTCAGAGCGATAATGTCTCCGCCAGAAATGCCTTTGCAATTTATTGTTGCAAGCGGATTTAAGCTGAGAAAAATCCTATTTGTCCTGTAATCAAAGTCTGTTATAATGAATGGTTCTAAAATGCATATTACTGGTTTGACAGCGTGAATCTTGCATTTGTTTTCGTCGGTTAAGAAAAAGCAGCTTCCATCTTTGTTTCTGCGGATGTTTCTGTTATTTGGATCATTGGAGTCCTCCAAAAAATTCATGAATCCTTTGGCTTCTATCCTATGTTGTTCTTTCAAGTTGATGTCTGGCGGCTGGTTTCTGCAACAAACACCGCAGTTCTTACATTGAAAACTTACTGAATCAGGAAATATGACATTTTCATATTGCAAGATAACTCATGCCTTTTAACAGTTAAAGCACAAGTGCACTGTTAAACTTTTCAATTTTCTTCTAATTATTGATAATGAAATTACCTTAGCTAAACCTGTGACTTTAATCGAAAAAATTCTCGCGCAAGGATCCTGTACCTATTAGCCTGCCAAGCGCAATTTTCAACACAACCTTCTTTGCTTAGTCTTTGCAGACTTCTGGCTCTTTGAGAATTCGAAGAGCAGCCCATAAGAACCCAATCGCATCATTACCGGTCGGCAAATCTTCAACTTCTGCTCTTTCCAGCTTTGGCATCTGCGTTGTTGTTGTGGGCTGTTCAGTAACTTTATTTGCTGCATTTTCCACAGAAGACTTTTCAGGAATCGCCAAGCCCAATCGGGTAAGCTTCATAAAAATTGCCTCAGGGCTTCAAATCCCAGCGGCCCGCCTTATTCACATTCTGATCAAAAAACGGCCTGATTTAGGTCTTTTTGAATTTGCTGACCGTTACAGAATTCCGTAACACTTTAACAGTTTTCCCTACGCACACTGACCTATCTCGGTGCGGTAACAACTTATGGCAGATGTTTCGATAATATTACTTCTCACCAAAAATCCATGATTGCTTGTACACACTAGCCAACTAACACTTTTAATAAACTCACGATAAGTGAGGAAGGCTTATAGATCTAACTATCCGAGCTAAAAGCAGAAAAAAGGAGAAAAAAAATTGAAATCTCTAAGTAAGACAAAAACTGCTACGATTGCTTTATTGTTATTATTGGCTACTACAATCACTTCCATTGCAGTCTCGCCAGAAGCTGACGCGCATTCCCCACCATGGACGATTCCAACCTGGGTTTACGTTGTTCCTGCACCCTTGCATTGCCAAGTCGGCACTCCAATGACCTTCGTGATGTGGCTTACTCTAATGCCACCGAGTTCATCGATAACCAACGATTGGAACTGGCGTGGCATTAAGCTCACTCTGACAAAGCCAAGTGGCGCAACTGAGGTTCTCGGTGGGTCGGCTGGTTTCACTTCCGACTCAACTGGCTCATGCTACACTTCGTACGTACCTGATGAAATCGGCAACTGGACTGTTAGAATCGATTTCCCTGGACAAGTGTATGGGGTTAGCCCAGCTTTCACCATTGGCAACATCCAAAACAATGCGTTCTATAATGACACGTTCCAAGCCAGCACCTACACGACCCATTTCGAAGTACAGCAAGAAGCACTGGAGGTAGCGCCTTTGCCGCCGCTTCCAACTGAATACTGGACGCGTCCAATAGAAGGCCAGAATAATGAATGGTATGCCATCTCATCAAACTGGCTCGGAGGAGCTTGGGTTGGAGGAGTCGGAGGTGGCTCAGCAAACCTTAACTTCCAAAAAGACGGCACAGGACCGGAGAGTTCGCATATCATGTGGACTATGCCGCTTGAAGATGGAGGAATAGTTGGAGGAAGCCGCGGTGGTGAGGGTCTTCTGGGAAACCAGTACTACGACGGATCATTCTACAATCTAAGATTCCAAAACTCGATAATCATGCATGGAAGACTCTACTTCCAATTGCCACTTGGAAACGCTGGTACGGGCGGAGGCTATATGTGCGTGGACCTGCGTACTGGACAACAAATTTGGAGAAAAGACCAAACAACTTACCCAGATGATGCTGAGATTGGTACAGGCAAAACGAACCAGAGTGCACCAGCGTTCGGCTATCTCTACGCATTTGAGCACTATAACCAGCACGGCGTTAGCCCGTCGTGGCTGTTCCAGAGTAACTTTGCTAGAGCAATCAACCCCTTGACGGGTGCGTACGTATTTAACGTAACCGATGTTCCAACAGGCACAGAAGCTATTGGTCCAGCTGGCGAATGGCTACGCTACATTATTCGCAACTCTGGAGACACCTCAAACCCCAGCTGGCGTTTGATCCAATGGAACTCTTCCAAAGTGTTTCAAGCACAGACCTCTGGGTCAATTAATGCAAGCATTTTCTTGACAGGATCCAACATCCGAACCGACTGGAACGTTTCGATAAACTATCAGAGTAAATCCAGCACTTGGCCTTCTTCAGCAAGCATTCAAGCCGTTCAATATGGCGACTTGATACTCGGCAGAAACGGTACTTTACCTACAAATACGAACAACCAACCCTATATCACTTATTGGGCTATAAGTCTAAAACCGGAATCACGCGGAAATGTCCTATGGATGAAGAATATTCCTGCGCCACCAAACAACATGACAATGATCGCTAGACAAATTTCTGAAGGCGTCTTCATGTTGCAGTACCAAGAGACTCAACAATGGTTAGCTTACGATATGCATACCGGGGATTTGTTGTGGGGTCCATCCGAACCGGAAGTCAACTACAACCCATACGGATACTTCACCGGCACCTCCACAGTATCAACATCATCTACGATTGCTTACGGTAAATTCTTTTCATATGCCCTTAGTGGAATGATCTTCGCTTATGACCTTCGCAACGGGACTCTATTATGGAGAGACGAATTTCCAACAAATAGAAGCGTCTGGAATTATTACCCGCAATTCTTATTAGCAGTTGCTGATGGAAAGGGCTATTTCGGAACAAACGAACACTCTTCCAGCAAACCACTCTACAAGGGAGATAAAGTACGCTGCATCGATCTAAACGACGGTAAGGAATTATGGGCTATGTATGGATGGGGTAGTCTTCACTCAGGTGCAGTCGCAGACGGCTTTCTAGTATACTACAATTGTTATGACGGACAAATATACTGCATCGGGAAAGGACCTAGCGCAATGACCGTTGACGCACCACAGATTGCTGTCACAGCGGGAACTCCGATTGTGATTCGAGGCACAATAACTGATCAATCTCCAGGGTCGAAGGCAAAAGGTACAGCTGCAATCTCAGATGCTAGCATGGGACAATGGATGGAATACATGTTCATGCAAAAGATGCTCCCAACAGATGCAACGGGAGTTGAAGTTTCTATTGACGCAATTGACCCCAACAACAACTTCGTCCACCTCGGGAACGCTACTGGTGATACCACCGGCATGTTTGGCTTTACGTGGACTCCGCCAGATATTCCAGGCTACTATAAGATCATCGCCACATTCGATGGATCAGACTCTTACTGGCCATCAAGCGCAACAACAGGCATGTACGTTCAATCAGCGCCCCAGGCAACTGCCTTAGCTACAGCTGCGCCACTATCTGTGGCTGACACATACTTTGTTCCAGCAAGCATTGGGCTATTCATCATGATGATAGTAGTTCTCATTGCTATACTATTGTTAATGCGTAATAAGCGACCGTAGACCTCTAAAGTACTCAAAATCTTTTCCTTTTTTTTTGAACATGATGTATACTCCGGCCAGCGGGCCGCTACTCTTCTGTCTCTTTTCAATGTTCGTTAAGTTCTCTTTGACACTGAAAAAACAAGCACGGTATTTATTACTATCAGGTAGATGGGAAAAGCCAACTCGGAAAACCCCCAAGTTGTGGCTACCAAAAAACTCGTCAATGGACTAAATACACCTACAATGAAGGGCCAAGCAGATTCGGTCTCTGGATTATGCCATACCTTAGTTAAAGTTGGTATTGCGGCGAGTGCGTCGCTCACTATCGCAAAGGTGATTGCTAAATTGGGATTATTGGTTACAAACCAAAGGGCAACGGCTAGACCTGATAGTACTCCACAGAGGTAATCAACTACTGATGTTTTCCAGTATGCTCTCTTGTTGAAAAATGAAGCTGTAAATATCAGAAACGGGGAGACCCCAGACATGAAAACGGGTATGACTGCCCAGCCTATACCATTGGATAGCGCTGCGGAAGTCGCTATGAAAGGAGCAACCGACCACATAAACCAGGTAACCCTGTTTGGCTTGGTTTGACCCTTGAACATGGAACGTATGTAAATAAAGGCAGCAAGCAATGACGCAACGGCGGCAACCAATACCAAGTATTCTAACATACACTATCTGCAAAGAGTAAGCGTTCAAATCAACTTTTCCTTAAATAAGTAAGCTAGAATTTTTTCTTTGCTCTATATTTAAAAAAATAATAAAATGGAAAAGAATGGTACATTTATTCTCTGCTTGAAAGCACTATGATATAGTCTGCAGTGTCAGCGCACATGTCTGCGGCTTGCTCAATGAACTCAATTAAGTCATCAAAGATTACCATGGCTCCACAGTTTATGTTTACACCGTACTTGACGAATAGGCTTTTAGCTTTGAGATATTCAACGTCGATTGCGTGTTCGATATCTCCGACGGCTTTTGCTTCTTTTATAGCTTCATTGGGGTTGGATGAGATTTTCTCAATGGCGCCTCTTAAGGTTTGAGCTGTCTCCACTAACTTGGTAGTCATATAAACCGTCTTCTGAGACAGTTCCTGTGGAATCTCAGCTTCACCAAGCATTTCAAGGCATCTAGCTGCATCTTTAGTGTGATCTGCTAATGTATCAAGCCTCTTTACAAGGTGCAGAAGGTCTTCGCGGTAATCAGCAACAAGAGCTGCTCCCTTCGATAGCTCCATGAAAACGTCTGTTCGAAGAGTGTCAACTTCTTCTTCAGCTTTGTATAGGTTGTCAATGTACTTTTGGGATTCCTTAAAATTCTTCTCAGCAAAGCTTTTGGTTGCTTTATTCAGCCAAGTTACTGTATCAAAAGCCTTTGTTATTTGTTCGTGAGCGAGTTCTAAGCCTCTTGTTTTGCGACGTTGCTCAAACCAATCGTAACTTTTTTTCTCCACCAACAGCATCTCCGTTTAATAGACAATAATTCTAGTTTGCAAATATAACCCTTCTCTTAATTTTGTTTTCACCGCACATTAGCATCTATAGCCAAAAGCCAATCTATAAGATCAGCCCTCTTGGCTAATGCCTGCTTTTTATTCCTCATCTTTTCCTTCATTATTTTGCCCTCAATAGACTCTCATCTACACGTGATTGAAGTAACATGCAGTCTCAGGTTTTTCCTTCTGCTTTTTTTGCTTCTTTGTTTGCACGACTTTCCCTGCATTGAATATCTTATAGCTGCCCTATTTAGAATCCCCAAATAATCTATAGAGAACAACGTATTCTATATTGTATTCTTAGTTCTCTAAAACGACTCTCGCCAACGAGACTTTATCATCTAAACTCTTCATAATTGTGTTGGTAACTTTCACGTTGACTCCAAGCTGTTCAATCTTGCTTTTTGCAGCAGAATCTTTGCTGTCTATAACAAAGGTGTCAAGGAAATCCGCGTAAAGCTGCGCTACACCAAAAGCAGAAACTTCCAAGCCCAAACCCCGCAAAATCTTATCTGCCGGACCTTTAATAGGAAAACCCGCAACAATAGGACTAACTCCAATAACTCTCGCGATTGTCCGCCTCAACGCATCCCTAACACCTTCAACCGCCAAAATAGTGCCAATGCTAACTATTGGATTGCTTGGACAAACAACAATCAATTCCGCATCTAAAATCGCATCCAAAACCCCTGGTGAAGGCTTCGCCGTAACGGCACCGACAAATTCCACGCTTAAGATTTCGTCTTTGCATTTTCTTCTGACAAAGTATTCCTCAAAATGCATTGAGCCAATGCCAGTTGTTATTCTGGTTTCAAATTTATCATTAGTCATGGGTAAAATCTTGATTTTGAGTCCTAAACTTTGGCAGACTTCGGAAGTAATTTGTGCGAGTGTGAAGCCTTGCTTTAAGCGGTTCGTTCGGTAAATATGCGTTGCCAAGTCCCTGTCGCCTAAGCTAAACCATGTATCTAAGCCACGTTTCTTTAGTGTTTCAAGACATTGAAACGTGTCGCCCCTGATTCCCCAGCCCCTCTCCTCATCCACAATGCCTGCTAACGTGTAAGCAACAATGTCAATGTCAGGTGAAATATGCAAGCCGAACAACTCGATGTCATCGCCAGTGTTTGCGATAACTGTCAAGTCTTCTTCTTTGACAAGTCGAGTTAAACCTGTTAGGAATCTGGCTGCACCAACCCCGCCTGCTAAAGCAGTAATCAATTTTTCACATCCAATCTAGGGATGATGGCTCTTTTTTTCTGAAACCCAGTATTCGGATATTTTGCCTTTTTTTGTGATTATTTGTTCTTTTTTAAAAACGGGCACTTCACTTTTGTACCTTTCAACAGCTTCCCGCAAAACGGGAAAAATGTCTGTTCGGTGTGCTCCTGCGACTGCAACGTAGACCAAGTCGTCGCCGACTTTGAATTCACCAAGGAGATGATGGATTTGAACATTAACTATTCCAGACTTCTGGGACAATTCCTCGCTAATTTTTGTGAGTACTTGGTCAGCTTTTTCCTCATAAGCTTCAATTGTGAGCCCTTCAACGGTTTCTTTTTCCAACTCCAGCGTTTCCCCGCGTACCACACCAATGAAAAGCCCGATAGCACCTGCTTTTGAATAGTTTGGATCTTTCTTAATGTTATCTATAGCATCCTGTGCGTTGAAGGTTCCTTTTTCATGTACCCCCGAATTGGTCAAAATTACATTCTCCTGATAAAAAAATACTGAGAGTCGTATCTAAAACTGTTTACGGTAAAATGAAACAAAAATATAAAGAAATTGTGTTTATGCTGTGGCTAGCGCTTCTTCTACTGGTGCTTCCGGCAGATTGGCTGGTGCCGAAATAAGCTTGGATTTTCTTATGCCAACGTGTCTTAGTGGCGCAACGAGTTTGGCTTGGTTGTAGATGTCTGAAGCGATTTTTCCAAGGACCATTTCTTGAACAAACTGATCAAGTGTTAAAGCAGCGGCTTTTTCCTTGATTGTCTTTGTCATCATGACGCGGATGATTTTTTCCTGTGAAGTCTTTATTCTTGAAAGCGTCAGAGCAGAGACTGAGATTCGGAGCTTGTAGCCGTCTTTTGTGGTTAAGTTGAATAATCCGTCAACTTTAGTGGTTCTTCTCCTGACCAAGCTGCGAAGGTAATCTCTTGAGTATTCATGTCCCTTGAAGAGAGTTTTGGCAGATTTTCCGTCAATCTGGTTTATCTGGAAGAACATTTTGAGGTAATGATGAGAAAAGTCACCTGTAATGTCATATAAGGTTGCTTCGACAACTCTGCCGATCATTTGTTTTTCTTCTTGTGCAGGTATCGAACCTAACTCTATGTTACCAAAGAACGGTGGCGCAACTACCATATACCAGGATTTGCCTCGCCACTTATCGCGTACGTGTTTTGTTTTGGAAGACAAATTTATTTCTCCAAACGTGCGCAAACATTCTCAAGGGAATATTAAAAGGTTTAGCGTTTTCTGTCTATTTTTTCTCTGTCACCCATATATTTTCTTAATGCTTCTGGTATGATTATCGTTCCATCTGATTGCTGATTGTTTTCAAGTATTGCGACGATGGTTCTGCCTGTAGCGATGGCTGTCGAGTTCAATGTGTGCACTATGCCTTTTGGTGGTGCGCCTTCTTTTTCACGGTACTTAATTCCTAAACGTCTGCCTTGATAATCGGTGCAGTTGCTGCAAGAAACCACTTCACGGTAACCGTTCTGCGCTGGCATCCAAGCCTCAATATCATATTTTTTAGCTGCTACCGTGCCTATGTCACCTGTGCAAACGTTTACAACTCTGTAGGCTAAACCGATTTTTTGTAATATATCCTCGGCGTTCTGCAGGAGTTCTTCATGAAGTTTTGCTGAATCTTCAGGTTTGCAGAAAATAAATTGTTCTATCTTGTTGAATTGGTGGGTGCGGAAGATGCCGCGTGTGTCCTTTCCGTGTGCTCCGGCTTCTTTGCGGAAACAAGTGCTCATGCCTGCAAGTTTTATGGGCATATCTTGTTCTTTTAGGGTTTCGTTCATGAGCATTGCTGCCATGGGGTGCTCGGAAGTGGCAATTAAGTAAAGGTCCTCGTTTTCGACTTTGTAGAGGACTTCTTCAAAGTCGCCAAGGGCTGTTACTCCTTCGTAGGCTTCACGCTTCATCAACAATGGCGGAACAACTGCTGTGTAGCCTTTTTTAGAGAGCTCTTCGATTGCAAAACTCATCAGCGCCATGTCTAACAAAGCAATTTCATTTTTAAGATAAAAGAACCTTGAACCTGAAACCTTTCCTGCTCTTTCCATGTCGATTAAATCAAGGTTGAGAGCAAGGTCAATGTGATTTTTTATCGGAAAAGAAAACTGCGGGATTGTTCCCCAAGTTTTCACCTGCACGTTATCGTTTGAGTCTTCTCCTTGCGGAACCGAATCTTCCAGCAGGTTTGGCAATCGCAAAAGGTAATCGCGTATTTTCTGTTCTTGTTCAGTTACATTTTTCTCAATTAGCTTTATTTTCTGATCAATGTCCTGAGCCCTTATGAATTCGTCTGTGGCCTCTTTACCTGCTTTTTTGAGTTTAGCAATTTCTATAGTGACTAGTTTTCGGTCGTGGCGCAACTCGTTAAGTTTGGTGAGATTTAGCCGCCAACCTCTGTCAAGGGTCAATAGTTCTTCAAGCATCTGTAGAACTTCGGGGTTGCCACGCTTAGCCAGATTAGCCTTCACAAATTCAGGATTCTCACGGATAAGCTTGATATCTAACATGTTCTCACACGGAATAAATCTCTACTAACAAAATCAGTTATTTAACCTTGTGATGTAAGACGCTCTAACAAAATTGCAGTTTTTTCAATGCTAATTCATTTAGGTTCCCAGCTGAGACGCTTGTGATGATTGCCAGAACATAGCTCATTGGAGGTTTGTTTCCGACGAAGATAACATGCGCATTTTGGCTCATTTCTTTTTTACTCCTTTTGATGTTGCTTTGTGTAACGTTCTGTTATGCGCACTGTTGCGCGTCAGAACGTCACTTCCAAACTATTGATTACTCCTTATAAGTCCATTGAAAAACACCTTTTCATAAAAATTGTTCAACAATTTACTTAAGAAAGGCTTTTCTACAGCTGCCCAGTAATGTGGAATAACACTTGCCTAGTTGAGAGTTAACTTGCTAACCAAACTGAAAAAACAAATCCAGCAAATGCTCACTTCACAAGCAAACGCAGCACATAAAATAGGCTTAACCCCTAACCAAATCAGCCTAATCGGCTTCATACTTGTATTAGCCTCGGCAGTCTCTTACGTCATAATCACACCCCAGACCCTTTGGCTACTTGTTTTGGCTGTTGTTTTCCTTTTAGCTTCAGGATTCTGCGACACCCTCGACGGAATAGTGGCTCGAACATTTCAGCAAGAAACCGTTTTTGGCGGTTTCTTTGATTCAGTCCTTGACCGATACGCTGACGCTGCAGTCTACGCCGCTATAATCGTTGCTGGATTAGTCAACCCAGTCTGGGGACCCATTTGGGGTTCAGCTTGGGGCTTGGCGGCTCTAACAGGTTCCATGATGGTAAGTTATACCCGTGCAAGAGCAGAAGCAGCAGGGATAAAAATGGAGTCAGTAGGACTTGCTGAACGTGCAGAGCGTATGCTCATTTTAGCTGCCGTGTCTATAGTTGGGTTCTTCTGGTTGCCTGCTTTAAGTTACGGTATAGCCTTGCTGGCGGTGCTCTCAAACCTGACAGTTTTACAAAGAACACTACACGTTTACAAAACATTAAAGAAAAAAGCAGCAGTATAGCTGATTAGTATCTTCGTCTATAGGCTTTTGAATGACGTTCATTTTCAGCGCGGACTTTAACGATGCCGCGGTGAACTGCGCAAGAGATACAGTAGAATTTTGTGTCAACCCAAGAGGCTAAGTACGTGCCGCTTTGCCTAAGCTCTTTAGCAAGTTGCGGCTCAACAAAGGATACTCGACGGGTGGAGCGTTTTGCTTTGTCACGTGGCACCGAAGCCCCGCAATTTGCGCATTGAACAAGAGTACTGCTTCCTTTGTTTCCTTTTGATCTTCCTCGGCTTTTTCGTTTAACGGGCATTATTTTGTCCTCTTTCTCTTCTATTGTTCCATTTATTGACTTAACTATCTTATATATCTGACCGTAATCTAAGAAGGGAAGCAATGTTTGCTGTCTGACTTATTTTGGGAATAATTTTTCCTTCGGACGAAGTCATTAAAGTTGTGACTCCGGGTCCATGACCAGCAGTTACGCAGTTTGTGTGAACAACCACGCCCACTGATACAGCGCCTTGACGGTAAATTCTTCCAAACGAATGGTCAGCGTCAATAATAGCCACTAAATCGCCAACCTCAAACTTTTAAGTCCATATTGGTCACGATGTCTCATCAAACATTTGAATATCATAATCACCTGAGTTAACTTGGTTTGCGCCTAAACCTGAACCCATTATCGCTGCTGGTACAATATGAGTGACAGGCACTTCTAGTTTGTCACCGTTAGGTTGGGGGTTCCACGCCTCAAGCAAGCATGGATCAATGTTGAGAACCTTAATTTCAGGGAAATCCAAAAGCTTCAAACCTATCCCATAAGCTTTCACCAGGATTCGGTCACCAAGCACAAGTTTCTCTAAAACCTCAGATTGAAAATCCACAAGTACATGCTCAATTCCGCCATGCTTTCCTGTAACGATGCCTTTTGTTCCCTTAGCTTCTCCCGTGCCACTGTTGCTTGGTTTCCAATGCATGATAGTACGTTGAAAGCAGTGTTTGCGGCTTGTCCTGAGCGCCATCGTTTTCCTTGTTTTCCACACTCACACAGGGTTCACGTGGTCTGCTTCCCAACCGCACGCTGGGTCACCAACTCGCAGGTTATAAGTTATGCCACCAACTCCCGGAAGCACTAAGGGTTTTCCGTGGCTGAAATATTGTATACCGAGCGGATGGTTGGGCTGGCAATTTCGCCCATAACTGAGATTTTTATTAGTTTTTCAGCGTTTGTTTTAAGCATAAATTGTTCCTCTTGGGCATTGTGGTCTATTGCGTTGGAGTCTAATAAAAGCTTCACAGGAAGTGCTTCTCGGGGTTAAGCAACTCTTAAATTATTCGTCTCTTTATTGTTGAAGTAGAAGCTAAGCTTATCTAAATTGTTGGAAGTGAAAAAGCATGTCTGAAATTGGTTTAAGAACAAAGATGTTAGTAAGAGACGTAATGAGTAACCCCGTCATAACTATGGATGAGGATGAAGCTTCGAACAAGGCTGCCGCCAAAATGGATATGAATGATGTAGGCGCCGTAATAGTCACCAACAAAGCTGGAAAATCAATCGGCATAATAACCGAACGCGACCTTGTCATCAGGGTTTTGGCAAAGAACCTCAAACCAGACACTGTCAAAGCTAAGGAAATTATGACAACTCCACTTGTTACCATTGAACCTGAAGCCACGATAAGCGATGCGGCTAAGAAGAATGACGCGACTTGATATTAGACGGCTCGGGGTAATTTACAAGGGCAACCTGCTTGGAATAATCTCAAGCAAAGATATCTTAGGTGTCATGCCAGAGTTAATAGAAATTATGCAGGAGCGTTCACGCATCGAGGGCGCTGCCATAACAGAAGAACACTGATGAGGTTCCACTTTCAGGATACTGCGACCGCTGCAACATTTACTCGGAAAGCCTAAAAGAAAGCAACGGGCAAAACATCTGCGATGAATGCCGCGTAGAACTCGAACAAGAAAAATAATCCTCTTTCGCTTACAAATCGATAAACACAGAATCTTCTCTTTCCTCAACAAGGTAATTTCTAAGCGGTTTATACGCAGGTCCACCAAGCACGGTGCCGTTTGTTATGTTGAATTGGGAGTAGTGCCATGGGCAAGTGAGCACCTCTCCGCTTAATGAGCCTTCAGCAAGCGGCGCTCCAGCATGTGTGCATACTTGCATCTAAACAAAAGATTTTGCCGTCAACATTCGCAGCTAAGACTTCGTGCCCTTTAATTTTGAAAGCCTTCAATTCTCCAAGGGGAAGAAGGCTCTTGTCGCATAATTTAACAAACAAACATAACCCTCCCTAACCTTGTGGTCGATTTAGTGCAGTTATTTCTTGATGTTTGCTTATGTACTCGGTGACTGCAAGGACGAATTCGGCGTGGCTCCAGAGCAGAGGTATCGCAGATATTGGTTTGCCCGAATATGGGTTAAGTTGCTCGGCTAATGCTCCTGTGGATAATGCGTTTTTTGTTGCCCATTTCAGAAGATCCATTGCATTTGCTAAATCTTCTACGGATGAGGCTGTGGCAATATGCCACCTTGCGCTTTCTTATTTTGTAGCGGCTCGTGTAGGGGTTCAGGCAAATAAGTCATCACTATATCCCAGTCTTCTTCTATCCACTCGAATTTGCTGTTAACCCAGACTCCGAACCTGGACTGGTGACCAACTGCATGGTTTTCAAGCCCAACATAGGGAAAATATACATCTCTTATGCGAGCTTTATCATCAAGAGCTACTGCGAATCTGCCATTGCTAACTAAAACATTTCTGGGCAATAAGAACCACTCCTAAAATCCTCACAATAACTTTGTTGTACCATAAAATAAACTTTAATTAACCAAATCACGCGCTATTCAATAGACCGTGACTACAGTTGATTGTTGACTCTATACTCACAAACGCCAAAGCCTATCTCAACGGGCAAATCGTCGACTGCAGCATCGCCATCGAAGAAGGTAAAATACACAAAATCGGCAAAGAAACCCAAATGCCCATCGCCGATCAAAAAACCGACCTCCACAACCTGCTGGTGTTGCCTGGCTTGATTGATGAACACGTTCATTTGCGGGATGAAGGTAAAGCATACAAGGAAGATTTCGCTTCGGGAACCGCTGCCGCAGCTGCAGGAGGATTCACCACAGTCTTAGACATGCCAAACAACGAACCAGTTACGATGAGTGCCCAAAGCCTGCAAAACCGCATGAAAGTTGCCAAAAAAAAACTCCTTGTAAACGTCGGTTTCTACTCCGAATTCCCAACAAAACTTCCTGAAGTAACTGACATTGTTGCTCAAGGGGCGGTAGGTTTCAAGCTTTTTATGGGCTGCCAAATAGGTGGATTAAACGTAGACGACGACCAAGCTTTGCTGGATGGGTTCAAAGTGGTTGCAAAGTTAGGTGTGCCTATAGCTGTGCACGCCGAGGATAAGGCAATACTGACAGCTAACGAGAAAAAACTTAAAGAAGCCAAGAAAAGCGGTGTTGACGACTTTCTGAGGGCACACACAGAAGCGGTTGAGATAGAAGCTATCCATCGGCTCCTAAAACTAAGTGTGCAAACCGATGTGCAATTGCATTTCTGCCATGTTTCAACACAAGAAGGTTTAAGCGCGATTGTTGAGGCTAAAAAATCTGGCAGAAAAGTAACGTGTGAAGTGACCCCAAACCACCTCTTGTTGTCAAGTGAAGACTTGAAGGCTTATGGACCGATGGTTATTATGGCCCCTCCGCTTCGCAGCAAATCTCATCGTTGACGCCCTATGGAAGGGCATAGAAGATGGTTGGGTTGATGCGATAGGTTCAGACCATGCGCCGCATGCGCAAAGTGAGAAGTCAGCCAGCAACGTTTGGGACGTAAAAGTGGGCGTGCCAGGATTGGAGACCTCTCTGCCCCTTTTGTTGACGCTTGTAAAGAAGAATCGGTTAACCTTTTCCCAAGCGATTTGGTTGCTTGCTGAGAAACCTGCAGAAATCTACGGCTTAAATGACCGCGGGCGACTTGAAAAAGGCAAAAATGCTGACATAACAGTTGTGGACTTTAACAGCAAATTCAAAATTCAAGCTTCTAAATTTAAGTCCAAAGCTAAGTTTTCACCCTATGATAGCTGGGATGTTCAGGGTAAAGTGGTAAAAACCATTGTGAACGGGATCTTGATCTTTGATGAAGGCGAAATTGTTGCGAAAGGTGGAAGCGGCTTGATTATTCGGAGAAGCAGCGTGTGAAGTTTCTTGCAGATGGTATGATGGGAAAATTGGCACGCTGGTTGCGTATGTTAGGGCAAGATGTCATTTATTCGGTTAAATTTAACGATTCTGAGCTTTTAGAGTTAGCAAAAAAGGAAGAGCGGGTTTTATTGACTAAGGATTTTGAGCTCTATAAACGCGCCATTATCAGAGGCCTAGATGCTTATTATGTTGAAGGCAAGTCGGAGTCGGAGCATCTTGCAGAAGTCGCCAAACGATATAGCCTGCCACTAACGATTGATATGGATAAGTCGCATTGCCCAATATGCAACACTAAACTTACAGCAACCCCCAAAGAGAAGCTTCAAGGCGAACTGGAGAAAAACACCTTCACTTACTACGATAAATTCTGGAAATGCCCAAACTGCGGACAAATCTACTGGAAGGGAGCCCACTGGAAACAAATCAACAACACGCTAACACAAGCACAGACAAATAAGCTTTGCCTTTAGGTCCGCTTTTTTGCTGTTCTGTTTTAGGGTTATTTTTGTAAGGTTTGATTGTTGCAACTGACTGGTGGGAATGGGTTGCAGCAACAACAACAGCAACAACTTCTCTTAAAGTCGTTGATTTGAGTTGGGTTTTTGAATGTGCTTTGTATGGCTTTTGAGGTGTTATCAGAGGGTATCAGTTGTACGACCTCCAACAACAGAGCCAATCATCAACATCAACAAAAAAGCATAGATAACTAAAAATGAAAAATTAAGAAAAATTAGGCTCAAGATAGCCATTTTAATGGAATATCTTGAAAAGTCCCATCTGGCAGGGTTCTTCTGATTGTGATTGGCAAGATTCCCGCGTCAAGCTCGCTTAATGCAATGTCAATTGGGTTTGTGTTTTCAGCTGCATCTACCAAGATTGGTGCTCCCATCGAGATTTGAAGCGCACGTGCGCCAACTATTCTTGCTTTCTCGAAGCGAGTAATTTTTGGGGGTCCTACAATAATTTTTTGCTCTGACATTTTACATCATTCCGCCTGGCATTCCACCCATACCGCCCATTCCTCCTCCTGGTGGCATAGGAGGTGTCTTCATTTTTCCTGAGGATATGACGTCGTCGATTTTAAGAATCATTGTTGCGGCTTCAGTTGCTGACTTGATGATTTGTTTCTTGACTGCAAGAGGTTCGTAGACGTTTATTTTTGTCATGTCTTCGACTTTGCCTGCGAGAACATCGATGCCTGCCCACGTTTCGCCTTTTTCATGTCTAATTCGTAATTCTGATAGTATGTCAACTGGATCTAAGCCAGCGTTTTCCGCAAGCGTATTTGCTATTGCTTCGAGGGATTCTGCGAATATTGTGATTGCCAGTTGCTCCCTTCCCTGAACGGTTTGAGCATATTTTTTAAGAACGCTTGCCATTTCCATTTCTGGAGCGCTTCCTCCAGCGACGATTTTTGGCTCCTCAATTAAGTCCCTGACAACGCAGAGGGCATCATGTATGGAGCGTTCGGCTTCTGCAGTCATCCGTTGAGTTCCACCCCTAATTAGAAGCGTTACTGACTTTGGGTTCTTGCAGCCTTCAACATAGGTCATCTTGTCATCACCCGTTCGGCGTTCCTCAACCAAAGCGGCACAACCTAGGTCTGAAGATGTAAGTGCATCCAAGTTGCTGATGATTTTGCCACCTGTGGCTCTGGCGAGTTTTTCCATGTCGGATTTCTTGGCTCTTCTAATGGCGATGACGCCTTTTCGGGAAAGAAAATGTTGAGCCATATCGTCGATTCCTTTCTGGCAAACGACCATGTTGGCGCCTGAAGCCACGACTTTCTCAACCATGTCTTTTAGCATGGTTTCTTCTTGATTTAAGAACGCCTCTATTTGTTCTGGAGTTTCAATGCTAATTTTCGCATCCATCTCTGGTTTTTCATTCTCCAGTGAACTTTCAAGCAAGGCTATCTTTGCTTTTTCCAATCGTTTGGGCATACCTGAGTGAACGATTTCTTTGTCCAAAACTACGCCGTTGATTAGGCTTGTAGCTGCCAAAGATTCGCCTGTTTTCTTCTCAACTTTCACATCGTCAACATCTGCCCTGTAGGTGCCGTCGCTTTGTTTTTCGGCGACTGCCAACATTGCTTTGACGGCTAAGTCAGCAAGGTAATCTTTGTATTCAGCCACGAGTTTGCTGCCCATAGCTGTTGCTGCAGCCTTCTTGAGGTAGTCGTGAGATTTTAGGTCAATTGGAATGGCGATTTTTTCAAGAGTTTCCAAGGCTTTATCAGCGGCTTTTCTATAACCGTCAATTATAACCGTAGGGTGGATGTCTTTATCGATTAATTCCTCTGCTCTGTTCAACAGCTCGCCTGCAATAATAACTGCAGAAGTTGTTCCATCGCCAGCTTCTTTGTCTTGTGTTTTGGCGACTTCAACGAGCATTTTTGCTGCTGGATGCTGAACATCCATCTCATCAAGAATCGTTCGTCCGTCACTTGTTATTGTAACGTCGCCGAAGCTGTCAACAAGCATCTTATCCATGCCTCTTGGACCAAGTGCGCTTCGGACGCTTTCAGCTACAACTTTTGCAGCCATTATGTTGCTGTGTTGGGCTTCTCTTCCACGGGACCTCTTTGACCCTTCTTTCATAACCAGAACAGGTACCCGCCAGTTTGTGATGATGACAAATCAAGTAACCTCCAATAATGCGAACAACAACAAGACATTACTAACCATATAAGTTTTTCTAGTCAAGACATGTCGAACAAAGCCTAGGTGAGCAGTTTTTGCATCATTAACTCGTTTTTTGTGCTGGGAAGCGTTTCATTTTTGCCAGAGCGCTGAGTTTTGTGATGTGCATGGCTGTTGTTTATACGAGTGCTGCGATTTTTATCAAAATGCACCCCTATTTCAAGCTGTTGCTTTCTACTGATTCTCTTCGTTCTAATGCGACTAATTTTCCGCTCAAGTACTGACGCTACCCCTCTTAGGGGTTTTCAGACCCTCTCCCTATACATTCCCCTGAGCTATAGTTCTCTGCATAAACTCGACTCTTAGGATCCAAATATGTTCCTGCAAACTCTTGAATTATTGAATTGTTGAACAGCAATGAACAGCGCAATGCAATCGGGCACTAGGATAGCTCATTTGGACAAATCCCCGCTCCACCAACCTCCACAACCAACAGCCCCCTATAAACAATTTTGCGCTTCGAAAAGCATGATTCTAAAAGGTGTACATTAGTCTTAAGTAGTACTTTTGGGTGTGTATAACTTGGGTCTAAAGTATGACTGCAGAAGAACTTGTAGTTACAAGAAAAGGACAAGTAACCATACCCATAAAGCTGCGCAGAAAATATGGGATAGAAGAAAACAGCAAAGTCGACAATTCGTCGAAGAAGAGCGGCAAAATCGTCATAAAAAAGCTACCAAGCTTTCTTGATCTTGTCGGGCAGCGGCGCGGGAGAAGCAACCGTTGAAGAAGTAAAGAAGATGCTAAGATGAAATGAGGGCAGAAGATAGCCTAACTAGACGCCTCTATGACACACGCTTCTTTATGAGAATTTCATTTCCGCAAGTAGTAGACTGAAACTTTGGCTACGCCTGAAATCTTTAGTAGTTCAGGGATTAGTTCTCCGGGAATTTTCTTTTCGACAATTAGGGTTAGTTTTGGTTCGGGTGAGAGTTCGGGGTCGTCTACGATTGCTTGGCGTATGCTTAAGCCTGCCCTATTGAGTAGCATCGCCGCGTTGGAGAGGATTCCTGGCGACTTTGCGTTTATAGGGGTTATCTCTAAAACTCCTAGGTTAAGGTGTTTTGCGATTTCTTTTAGGGAGTGTCCTGCTGGGCGGATTTCTTCAAAAATCATTCTTAGCTCAGGGTTTTCTTTGATGGTGTTTAGGGTTTCGTTTACTGTTCGTCTGTCGACTCCTGCTACTCGTGCTATGCGGACGGGTGGGATTTCGATTTGGTTTAGGTATATTTTGTTGTTTTTGGCGCTTAAGCCGTTTTCTATGAGGACTCGTGCTACTTTGAGGCGTTCGGGGTATTCTTCGAGTTGGGTTTTGATTTGGTTCCACATTTTGGGTCGCTTGTGTGTATTTCTGTTCGTTTAGGTATAAATGTGTTGTTTGCTATATGCACATAACTGTACGCAAAAGCCTTAAATAAAACTTTAAAGTACGGTTTATAACTCAAGAAGAAGGCGAAAAAATGCCCGACAGAAAAATCCTATTAAAAGAAAACGATATACCAAAACAATGGTACAACATCGTGCCCGACCTGCCACATCCACTCCCGCCATTCATAGATGTGGAAACAAAACAGCCAGGCGTCGGCATCGTCCCAAGAATATTCCCCAAAGAAATCATCGGTCAAGAAATCAGCCAAGAACGATGGATAAATATCCCTGATGAAGTCCGAGAAGTCTACAAAATCTGGAGACCAACCCCGCTCTTCCGAGCACTCGGCTTAGAAAAAGCCCTCAAAACACCAGCCAAAATCTACTACAAATATGAAGGCACAAGCCCAGCGGGAAGCCACAAACCCAACACCGCCGTGCCCCAAGCATTCTACAACATGAAAGAAGGCACCAAACGCCTCTCAACAGAAACAGGCGCAGGACAATGGGGCTCCGCCCTATCGTTTGCAGCCATGATGTTTGGGCTTAAAGCAACCGTTTACATGGTTCGGGCAAGCTACGACCAAAAACCGTACCGCAAAATGATGATGAACGCTTTCGGCGCAGAATGCATTGCCAGCCCAAGCAACAGGACCGAGGCAGGAAAAAAAATCCTCGCTGAAGACCCAGACAACAAAGGCAGCTTAGGCATAGCCATCAGCGAAGCCGTTGAAGATGCATTAGTCAACGAAGCTGAAACCAACTATGCAATCGGCAGCGTCTTCAACCACGTGTGTCTACACCAGACCGTTGAAGGCTTAGAAGCTAAGAAACAACTTGAAATGGTAGATGAGTACCCCGACGTTGTTTACGGCTGCATCGGCGGAGGCAGCAGTTATTCAGGAATCATGTGGCCTTTCTACTACGACCAAGTCTCAAGAAAGCACCTAAAGAAACAAAGTTCATTGCAACAGAAGCCACCGCGTGCCCCAAAGTCACCAAAGGAATATACCAATATGACCACGGCGACACAGCAAAAATTACTCCGCTCGTCCCCATGCACACACTTAGGGCACGACTTCATACCGGCGCCAATCCATGCAGGAGGACTTCGCTACCACGGCATTGCTCCAACCATCAGCGTACTGGTACAGGAGAAGAAGATGACAACCGAAGCCTACAGCCAAATAGAAGTCTTTGACGCCGCAAAACTGTTCCTACAAACTGAAGGCATAATTCCAGCGCCCGAACCATCACACGCAATCAAAGGCGCAATCGACGAAGCACTCAGATGCAAACAAACCGGCGAAGCAAAAACCATCCTGTTTGTGCTCTGCGGTCACGGCTTCTTTGACATGGCAGCATACGACGAATACTTCAGCGGCAAACTCCAACCATACGAGTACCCAACCGAAAAAGTTGCAGAATCCATGGATAAACTGCATAAGCTCTACCCGTGGCTACACGAAGTCAACAAGAAGTATATCGGCTGCGAAACATACTAAACTTCGCAGACAACCTTTCTTTTCTTTTATTTTTCTTTTTATTAATCAATCAACTTATTACTAACATAGGTTACTCCTTTGAACGCCACACCAAACGCTCTCCCGACCAAAACCGTCGGATTCATCGTTAATCCAGTGGCAGGTATGGGCGGCGCAGTCGGATTAAAAGGCACAGACGGCAAAGCAATCCTAAAACAAGCCATAGCTCTGGGCGCTAAACCCATAGCAACCCAAAGAGCAGAAACCTTCCTCACCCAACTAAGCCCAGCCAAAGACAACCTAAAACTAATCGTTGGCGCAGGCAACATGGGACAAGACCAGGCTGAAAAATGCGGCTTTACTTGCAAAGTTGTGGGCGAGGGCAAAAAAGAAACCACCTCGAGGATACCCAATACATCGCTAAAGTGCATTGTGGATCTGGAGTGGATTTGCTTGTTTTCTGCGGCGGAGACGGAACAACAAGCGACATACTAAAAGCCGTCGACATGAAGGTTCCAGTGCTGGGTGTTCCAACAGGCGTTAAAATGCACAGCGCCATATTCGCCGTTACCCCTCAAGCGGCAGCAAGAGTAGCTGTTACTTTTTTGTGGGGTGGGTTGCCGCTTAGGGAAGCAGAAGTTATGGATGTGGATGAGAAAGCTTTTCGGAAGGGGCATCTGTCCGCGGAGCTTTACGGGTACCTGCTAAGCCCCTTTGAGCCGCATCTGATTCAGGGCAACAAGATGGCAAGCCCCATGACAGAGAACGAAGTGGAAAACCAAGCAGCCATAGCTATCTATGTAATCGAAGAAATGAAGCCGAAACGTACTCTACATTGTAGGTCCTGGAACAACCACCAGAACCGTCGCAGACCTGTTGGACCAGAAAAAAACGCTACTCGGGTCGACCTTTTCCATAATAAAAAAATAATTGCGAGAGATGTAAACGAAAAACAAATCCTTGAAGCCATTAGCGGAAAAAACGCTCAGATTATTGTTACGCCGATTGGGGGGCAAGGCTTCATTTTCGGGAGAGGCAACCAGCAGATCAGCCAAAAAGTAATAAGCAAAGTTGGATTAGACAAAATAGTTGTTGTTGCAACTAAGAGCAAATTGGATAGGTTGCAGAGTTTAAGGGTGGATACTGGTGATCCTGAATTAGATCAGGATTTTCGCACTCGTGGGATTATGGTTACTAATGACTACAAGACTTCGCTGGAAATGAAAATCGAGTAAGCTATTTCCATTCCCAGTTTTTGCCAATCCAGTTATCTTGCATATCAGTTTCGTACTCATGCATGCCAACAATTTTGTTTAGCCGCAAGCTTCTGTGACTCGGTAGTATGGATTGTTGCTGTTCTTGTGGCTCCTCCGTTTCCAGAAGGCCAACCGACTGCAATACCCTTCATCAAAACATTGTCGCCCTCCATCGTTGTAATTACCCCATTTCCTTCTCCCATGAAAACGCCGTTTGCCATAGTTCCTACACTGGTAGAAAGTAAGAAAGCGTCTATTCCCATCAGCTTCCCGGTTCCCTGCGCCGTTACTTCCATCTTTCCATCAGGGAGCACTCGCCACCCTATGTTTTTACCCTTGAATTCGCCGATTAATTCACCAATCATTTATTTTTCCTCCAAAAGTCTTAACAAGCGAATCCTAATTAGTCTATGTGACTTTTATGGTGAAGTCACTGTAAACGGCATTTTTTTCTGATTAACGTTAAAATATGCAAAAGTGCGTATGCTAAAGAATGAGGGTATTTACCTTGATTTACATTAACCTTCCAAAAATCGGTGAAGAAGAAATCGAAGCAGTCATTAAAGTTATGAGAAGCGGCATGTTAACCAGTGGACTCGGTATGGGTCCTGCTGTGACAGAGTTCGAGAAAGGCTTCGCTAAAATGGCTGGTGCCAAACACGCGGTTGCCGTTAACACGGGCACCGCCGCTTTACATGCAGCTGTAATGGCTATTGGCGTAAAGCATGGTGATGAGGTTATTTTGCCCAGTTTCACTTTTGTAGCAACCGCCGAAGCCGTCGCGTTGGCGGGCGCAAAACCAGTTTTTGCCGACATCGACCCCGAAACCTACAATTTGGCACCTTCAGCGGTGGAGAAAGCGTTAACCAAAAAAACCAAAGCAATATTGCCTGTGGATTTGTATGGTTTTTCTGCCGACATGAAGCCGCTTAGAGAGATTGCGGACAAAAATGGTTTGGCTTTGGTGGAGGACGCCGCTCAAGCTCACGGAACAACCTATGAAGGGAAATCTGTGGGCGCCATTGCAGACGCTGCTTGCTGGAGCATGTATGCTGCCAAGAACATAATGACTGGCGAAGGCGGTGTCATAACGACAAATAATGACCAAATAGCTGAGACCTTGCGGATGATAAGGACGCACGGCGAAAAAGCCAAATATGCCTCACTGATTCTTGGAACAAATTATCGCATGTCTGAGATGCAAGCCGCTATAGGCAACGTGCAACTTGAAAGGTTAGCCGGTTTCCTAGCTAAACGACGACAAAATGCGCAGCAACTCACAAAAATACTTGGAAAAAATCGTAAACTCATTTTACCCTATGAATCCAAAGATAGGCTGCACAGCTGGTATCTCTACACTGCAAGACTAAAAGATGCAACAGAAACCCAACGCAACTCCCTTCTGCAAGAACTGAAAAACAAAGGAATCGGCGCCGAAGCATATTACGTTAACCCGGTTCATCAGATGCCGTTTTATCGAGAAAACTTTGGAACCCCCAAACTCCCAGAAACCGAAAAAGCTTCAAAGCAAGTGTTCTCCTTGCCCATTCACCCAGGAGTAACTGAAGAACAAGTACAGTTCATAGGGGATACCGTCCAAAGTCTCCTTTAGTCTCCTTTGCGTTCTATGGAGTGTAAGAGTTAAATTACACTTCACATACTATAACCTCTGATTCGCAGTAATTATTGGGTTTTATTCAAGGAGATAAACAATTGAGCAACGAAGAAGGGGTTTCCCGCATAAAGATTAAGTTTATCATCGAAGGCTTAGGTGAAGCTGAGGGGGAACTCGTTAGGTTCCTTGCACCAAGAACAATTGATTATATCGTTCGTAAACTTCCCCTGGAAGGCAGAGCCGCCCTTTGGAAGGAAGAGGTCTACTTTGAAGTCCCCCTAAAAATGGGTGAGGAAAAAGCCAAGCCAACCGTAGAGCAAGGTACAATTGCTTTCTGGCCTATGGGCAGCGCCATATGCGTGTTTTATGGTAAATCTCAGCCCTACAGTCCAGTGAGCATCCTGGGAAAAATAACAAGTAACCTCGAACTTTTTAAGCAGATTAAAAGTGGATTAACAATAAAAGTCCAGTTGTTAACGGCTTAATCTAAAAAGCAAGAGAGCTGTCTTTCCACATTTCAAGCAACCTCTCACACTCTTCTTTTATTTCTTTATCTTCGGTTTTAGTTTTGAGAGTTTGCAAGAACTCGATGCGTTTTGCCACAGAACGTTTTTCTGCGTTGCCGCCATAATAGAGTTCGCCTTCTAGGTACTCTTTCATGTGGTAGGCTTTTTGGATGAATAGGCTTGCGGCGTCTACAGGGTTTTCCACGGCGAACTTGTTTGCCCAGATTGCGACTTCTGTTTCACGAAGTTGGGTAATGCCGTCGATTTCCATTATTTTCCGTATGTAGGATTGTAAGAAGTCGTAGTATTCTGCGGTTTTGATTAGTTCAAGGGCGTTGTTGACTTGCTTTCTAAACTCAGGTGTGCCCTCAACTATCAGATTGTGTTTATGTCCTTGGTCAACTAATGTTTTAGCATTTTTTACTTCTTCTGTCGTATAAACCCTGTCTGGAAAACTCACGAAAAACAAACTCCAATATAAAGAAAATTATTTTAAATAAAGTAAATTTTTGCAGTTATGCTGCAGGTTTGTAGATTTTGATGTTATGGCTGCCGGAGACTAGTTGTATTGAACCGTTTGCTTCGAGTTGTTCGAGGTAATCTTTGGCTGCACTTATACGTATGCCGTATCGTGTAGAAACTGAGTATGGTGTTAAGACACCCATTTTTTTAATTTCGGCGATGTTCTTTTGGTCTTTTGCGTCTGGAACCATTATGCCAATGGTTTTTCGCTCTTTTGGAGGTCCCGCCTTCTCTTTCTTCTTTGCTTCTTTCGCTTTATCGTCGTCAGTTTTAACTTGCTGTTTTTCCATCTGCTTTATGCCGAGCTTCTTTTTTCCACCCATATTTTCACTTGCCGAAACTTTTTATTCTCAACATCTAGATTGCCTGGCTTATTTCAACCTTATGTTTCTCTTTCCATTCTTTGATTGGAATGCCAAGTTTCTTTTCTACTTCCGTTCGATGGATGGAGTTCATAGTGCAGAACGGTATTATGCGACCGTCTGGCACAGCGTAATGGATGACACAGCGCTGCACTCGTTCAAGATCAAAGTTGTAGGGGTCCATGAAATGCATTGATGAAACCATCAGCATATTCCTTGCAAAGTCTCCCAGGGAATGGTAATCGCCTTCCATGAGAACCTTAAGTAAGTATTTGCGTAGGAAAGAGAACTTTATGTGACGTGCCGAGCCGACGAGTCGAAGTTTTGCTTTACTTTTGTTCCCTTTTATTGCATCAGCGTAAACCTGCTTTAGTGAGCCAGCGAACTTGTCAATGTTGCCATAGCGAGTGACTGGTGTCATTTTACCGTTTTCAACAATCAAGAAGGTTGCCATGCCACAATGTGGATGCGCAGTAAATTCGACGTATCGTTTGTCTTTTAATGCTCCAACTGCTTTGGAGACAGGAACAACAACTGGGACAGGATAGAAGTCAGAGACTTTGATTTCTCCTTTTGTTTGATCTTCAACCAAGCTCATGAAATCTGGGATTGTGATCCGCATTTTTTCTCGCTCTTGCTGAGGAAGTCTGCCGCAGAGGGAAACGGGCTGGACATTGACGCATCGGATGACATCAAAGTTTTTGGCCGCGAAGTGAATAATGTCGCCTAGCTGTTGGTCATTAACGCCCTTAACCAATGTGACTACCAAGACGACGCTGTCATATCCTGCTTGACGAAGGTTTTCAATAGCTTTCATTTTGGTATCCAGAAGATCTAAGCCACGAATGAACTTGTAAACATCAGGCGTTAAACCATCAAACTGTAGATAAATCGTGCTGACGCCCGCAGCTTTTAATTTCTTGGCATATTCTGGGTCTGAGGCAAGTCGAACGCCGTTCGTATTAACCTCCACATGTTTGAAGCCTATTTCTTTTGCTTTTCGAATGAAATCGAACAGTTCGTTACGTATGGTGGGTTCGCCGCCGGAAAACTGTAGCGCAGTCGCAGCTACCGGCTTGTTATTGTGTAGGTTCTCCAGCATGCCGGTGATTTGCTCGGCTGTTGGCTCATAAACATACCCAGCTGCCGATGCATTAGCAAAACAGACGGGGCACTTCAAGTTACAGCGGTTCGTAACGTCTATGATGGCGAGGGCCGTGTGGGATTTATGTTCAGGACAGATGCCGCAGTCATATGGGCAACCTTTCTTTTTCTCGGTCCTTGGGTTTTCTATGCCGTCGCCGTCAAAGCGGAATTTTTCTGCACGCATATATTGATCGTAGTCTGACCAGTAGAGTTCTTGGAAAGCTCCATGTTCAGGGCAGGCTTTCTTGATGAAAACTTTGCCATCGTCTTCGTAGATGGTTGCGTCTATTGCCTTTAGGCATTCTGGACAGATGCTTCTTGTAGGTTTGATATCTTTCATATAATTTTGCCTTCTTGCATGTAAGCGTTAATTTCGAAGTGCTTAAGTGCAGATGTGATGATAATAAGGTTTCCAAACGTTTCCTAAGGTGATTGAGGGGAAAATATGTCAATAAATGAAGACACTCGGGCTGCTCTACGTGAAATGGGTTTAAACGCCTATGAAATCGACGCTTATATAGTGCTGCTAGAAGGCGGGCAAATGACCGCTATGGAGATAAGCCAACAAGCCACGGTGCCATACAGCAAAATGTACGAAGTCCTAAACTCACTCAAGGAGAAAGGCTGGATAAAAAACACTGAAAGCCGACCCTTCAAATACTACCCTGTTCCACCCTTGGAAGCAACAAGGTTCACTAAACTGCAGCTAGAAGACAAATACCTCAATTGGGAAAACACCGTTGCTGAAAACCTCCAACCTCTCTACGAAAAACGTGAACTCGTTGAACGACCAGATATGCTGATTCTGCGGGGGCAACAGGCAGTTTTAACAAAGCTTGAAGAAGTCCTCAAAAAAGCTTCTATGGAAATAGTGATTGCTGCCCCTGAGTTCGCTAAACCAGTTATTGCCCTTGCTGAACCTTTGCTTGGTAGCGGCTTAAAGAAGACAGTAAGCATTAAACTTATGGCGGCTGGGAAAAAGGAAGATTGGCTTTTCTTAAAGAAATACTCTGGCTTGAGCGAGCTGCGTATCCGTGACCACATGTTCGGCGGCGGAGTAATTGCCGACGGCAAAGAAGCCATGCTGTTCCTCGGGGAAGACAAACCAACCCTTGTCATTTGGAGTAACCACGTCGGCTTAGTTGGGTTCGCACGAGAATACTTCCAGTTCCTTTGGGATTCCTCAGAAACCGCCTAAAGCTCAATAATGCTAAGTCAAAACATATGTGATTGGCAAAGTAGATGCTAGAAATTAGTCACTTGAGTTTTTTTAGTGGCTTTTTAGCTTTTATTACTGCAACCAATCGTTCAGAGTGCTACAACCATGTTGAAAAAACGTTCTAAACACACAAGAACATTCCGCAACCACATCAAACAAACCCAAAACACACCGCCCAGCAAAGCTGTGCACACAAAACACTCCAATAACAACCAAAAAGAAAACTCAAAAAAGCATCGCTATTAGTGCAGAATTAAACAAAAAAGAAGAAAGGGAGAAATGGTTAAGTTGTGAGCTTATTTATTTTCCCATGATTTTTCTAGCGGCGATTTCTATATCTTCCGCTTTGATGGTTTTTCTTCCAGCATGCATCGCAAAATCGAGTGCTTCTTTGGCGATTTTTACGCCGATTTCTTCTAGTGCCTTTGCGAGTTCTTTTGCTGCTGCTTCACTTACTCTGTCAGCGCCAGCTTTCTTACATAATCTATGCATGGGAGCTACAGCTATTTCTAATTCAGTCATATCGACATCTCCGTAGCTTCTTTTTCTCTTTAAGGCAATATTTAACCTTTGTTATTCACTTTTTTCCCTAAATCACCCTTAACCAAAAAGCATCCGTTTAAGGAAAGAAAAATTATAAAACCTTCAAACATGAATATAGCGCTGAGCAAAAATGAAACTAATAGACGCCCATGTTCACCTCTCCGACGCAGAATACTCCGGACATATTGATGAATTGATAGCGGATGCAAAAAACGCAAGTGTGACCGCTTTAATCACTAATTCAATGGATCTAAAAACATGCCAAAATGACATTAAGCTTGCCCAAACCTACCCCGGCCTTGTTTATCCTGCACTTGGGATTCACCCCTGGAACGTAAATGTTCTTAAAGACGAGGAAATTCAAGAAACCATTGACTTTATCCAAAAACAAAGAAGCATCGTTAAGGCAATCGGCGAAATAGGCTTAGACTACAAGTACGAGACCATCTGGGAAAAACAAATGATGGTCTTCGACAAGATGCTTAGGCTGGCTGAATCCCTTGAGTTGCCCGTCATAATTCATTGCCGTGGAACAACCGACAAAATAGTTGAAATGCTCCCATCATACCGTCTCAACCATGTATTGCTACATTGGTTTAGCCACCCCATGAGCGCACTATCCAAAGCCTTGGACAACGGCTACTTCATAACTGAAGGTCCACCAGTAACCTACTCTAACGGCATACGCGAAGTCGTAGACAAAACCCCAATAACTAATCTGTTAACAGAAACCGATGGTCCAGTAACATATTGGAAACAACCCTTCAACGGGCAATTAACTAAGCCCTCATACATACGCAATGTTGTTGGTGCTGTAGCTGAAATCAAGAAAATGCAGGTGGAAGAAGTCGCTGAGCAAATAATCAAGAACTTTGAGATATTCTTTAACATTAAAGTAAACTAATCAGTTCTTTTTTTCTTCAAACTTCACCTCAGAACTTATCGGTCGCTTAATTCGCTGCTTTAAGGCGTAAACTTAAATTAAGCCTATCATCTATTGAGAGTTGCTCTTACGCTTTTAAACGTCGGAGAAAACTAAAATCGTTAAATTCGGAGGAATACTATCTGGGAAAAGTAAAGACTGATCAGATCAAAAAGCTGGGCAAAGAACTAATGGCTAGGTTTCCAAGCAAATTCAACACTAGCTTTGATGATAACAAAGGTGCAGTTGATGAGTTGACCAAAGGTTCAACGACCAGGGTTAGAAACCAAACTGCAGGATACATAACACGCACACTCGCATTAGCTCAAGCCAACTCAGCAACTGAATCTGAAATGGACGATCAAGAAGAAATCGCAGAATGACTTTTGGAAAGAAAAGCTTCATGATGGATGATTATAGGAAAGGTTGGGCGCTCCGGTACCTTCGTGAAGCAAAAGCTGAATTGGAAGCAGCACGAAAAATTCCTTATATGGCACCAGGTTTAGTTGTAGAAGCAATCAGGAAAGCCCGAAACGCTATTTACTACAGCCTTGGTGAACCTGCTTTTATAGAAATACTTATCCGTGAAGAAGTAACCAAAAACCCAGCCACCAACGACTCTGTTCTGCGTTTTCTAATCGAAATCGAAACCATCGTACAACAAATATCTCAGTTAGAAGAAGTTAATGGCGACGCAATGATGAAACAGGCAAATTCAATCGTTGACATCGCAACCGACATTGTCGAAACTCTTAACGCAGGAAAAACTTGAAAGCTTCAGTTAAAATTTTTTAATAACCTTAATTGTTCTATAGAACGTAAGTGAGAACAGGTGCCTTTAACAGTCAAATTCATCGGTGCGCTACGCCACCTTTCAGGAAAAACCCAATTCGTCGTCACCTTTCAAGATGGCATTTCCATAAAAGATTTGGTTGGTAAAATCTGTCAAGAAATGCCAGAGTTAAAACACACTTTTAGCGACCAAGAACTCAACGATTCAAGGTCAAATTCGCTGATACTTGTTAACGGCAGAGAAATCAGTGTGCTAAAAGGATATGAAACTAAATTAAGCGATGGAGACGAAATCGTTTTTGTCCCAGTCGTTCACGGTGGATAACTTATGATTACTTTGACCAGTGATTTTGGGCTAAAAGACCCATACGTGGCAGAGATGAAAGGCGTTATCCTAAGCATCAACCCAAAAGCTACTATAGTTGACATAACGCATGGCATAGAAAAATTTGATATCCGTATGGGTGCTTTCATATTGGCTTCCGTTGTGCCTTACTTTCCCAAAGGCACCGTGCATTTAGCTGTTGTGGACCCTGGCGTCGGCACTGATAGACGCTCGATTCTTGTGGAGACTAAGCAGGGTTTTTTTGTGGGACCAGATAATGGCGTTTTGATGTTAGCTGCCCAAAAACTGGGAATCGAACACACATTCGAGCTTAATAATCCCAAGTTCATGTTGCCTAAAATCTCCAGTACATTCCATGGTAGAGATGTTTTTGCACCTGCAGCAACATACTTGGATATGGGTATGAAGCCTTCGGAGTTTGGTCCAGAAATAAGCGATGCCATCAACCCCGAATTTGTCAAAGTGGAGAGATAAATGGCTCCTTTATCGGGGAAGTATTGTATATAGACGGCTTCGGCAACATTATCACAAATATAACCCAAAAAGAAGTCGCAGACGCTAAATCAGTTAAGGTAAAACTCCCAAACTTTTCGCTAGCATTAGCTTTAAAGAAAACTTATTCGGAAGCCAAATTTCAAGAACCTATTGCGCTCTTTGGGAGCCACGGTTTTTTGGAAATAGCCTTAAATCAAGATAATGTAGCCGAAAAGTTCCATGTGACTGCAGGAGACAAAATACAAGTAACACCCGCTTAACTTCATTTAAGCTTTAAGTTTTCCACAACTCTCTCGATGACACTAACAGGGTTTTCTAATTCAGCAAGTTTATCTTTCACATCAAACCGTTTGCCCAGATACTTCTTGGCGTACCCAAGGATTCCCTGTTCGGTTGTGATAAACAGTGGAAAACCTTTCTGCGCTATATATCTGTTCACATAGGTTTTTGCCATGTCAGATATTGCGATGCTTGGAACACCCTGCAATGCAGCTTCACGGGCAATCGTGCCTCCATAACTTACCACTAAATCTGCGTTTGCAACTAGGTTTGCTGAATCCACAAACCCTTCCTTTACACCAAACGCTTTGCCTTCTTCATTGTATCGTTGAATAAGATGTACGTTTCCTATTTTTCCAAGTTTCTCGGCAATGATTTTTGCGAGGTCTCTTTTGCCTTGGGCGTATGCTGCTTTAGATTCTATCTGTCTCACAACAATTAGGGGTTTCTTTAGACCAACGATTTTTGTTGGCTTGAAATCTTTAATCCACGCAACCTCGTCTACACCCTTGAAAGGTACAACGTTTTTGGCGCAATAATTTCTTGTGAAACTCTTCGGTAATGCCTCCGAAACCACTATGGTGTGTGCGAAGGGTATGGTTAATCTGTTTACAGCATAAGCGTAAGGTGTATCAGCAGTCAAAATTATGGGAATTCCTAAACCGAAAGCTGTACGGCAAAGCTCAACTGATTGGTGTGCTATGGCGATGTCTGGCAATTTTTCTCTGAAAAGTTTTGCGAATTCTATAATGCGTTCTGCGCTTTCTTCAAGCCTTGAAGTAAGCGTGGATGGGTTATATTTGCCAACAACAATGGGGTTTTCGCCTAGAATTCGTGCAAGCGGTATAGTATCGGGGTGTTCCCGTGTTGTGAAAACAAATTCGTGCCCAGATTTTCTTAGGCGCTGGGCTATTGCAGTTGCGTAGCGGACTTGTTTGCCCGTGCATGCATCATACCAAATCCTCATCACTTCACCTTATGCTGGGTAAGGAAAGCTTCACGTTTAGCTTCAAACTGCTCAAGAGTCATAACTACTTTGGCTGGGCACCCAGCAACTACCGTTCTTGGTGCTACATCTTTAGCAACCACGCTTCCTCCACCAACCACCGCTTTCTCGCCAACAGTTACGCCTGGCAGAATGGTGACTCCTCCACCGATTGCTGCGTTGTCTTTAATGATTGGCGGGGTCATGAAGCTACTTTTTGGGTACTTGTCGTTTAGGAGGCTGCTGTTTGGGGCGATAAAGACGTTGTCGCCAAGGACGCAGCCGTTTGAGATGGTTACGTGTGCTTGGATGTTGCAGTTTTTGCCTAATGTAACGTTTTTGCCTAAGTCAACAAAGCTGCCGATGAGGGTGCCGTCGCCGATTTTTGTGCCGTCACCGATGACGACGTAGTTCCAGATGGAGACGTCTTTGCCTATTTCGACGTTGGCGCCTGTGACTATGCCGGTGCCTTTCTTTGGATTCTGCATGCATTTCTTTTCGGGCTCCAACTTTAAATAGTTTGACATTAACTTGACTTTCCATTGATGGAGGCAGAGGTTTGGCTAAAGAAATCGTTCTCATTATTGGTTTAGGCGAAATTGGACACACTCTTTTCGCTTTGTACAGTGAAGCTAAAGAGAAATTTCCGTTTATGGCTTAGACTTAGACCAAAAGAAAATGGAGTCGCTTGGCCAAAGCAAGGATCAAGGTTCCAGCCAAAGTTGACACCCTGCAGGTTTGTCTTCCATGCGGCAGCCCTGAAAAATTCGTCGACATAATTAAGGGCTATGTGGAACAATACAAGCCCAAACTCGCCATCATCAACAGCACTGTTCCACCAGGAACCACGCTTAAAGTCGCTGCAAACTGCAATTGTCTTGTTGCCCATTCCCCCGCTCGAGGCGTCCACATAAACTGCTGAACACATGATTTGGGAGATGAAGCGCTGGACCAAATACGTTGGCGGTGCAGACACAGCAGCATCCAAAGCAGCTAAAGAACATTTTGAAAAGTTGGGCTTAAAAGTTAAGGTTCTCAAAAGTTGCCGCGAAACTGAACTCGCTAAACTCTTTGAAACAACTTACCGCGCTTGGATGATTACATGCTTCCAAGAAATGCACCGAATCTCACGCGGCTTTCGACGCAGACTTCGATGAAACAGTCGACTTCCTCGAGGACACTCATAAAGAGCGCTTTGACAGGCCAGTTATGTTTCCGGGCGTTATCGGCGGACATTGCCTCATCCCAAACACTGAGCTACTGCTGAAAAGTTACGACTCGGAGTTGCTAAGATTAATATTAAAATCCAATGAAAAACGTAAAGAAGAAATCAAAGATCCAACTGTTAAAGCTGAAGCAGATAAAGTTGCAGCGAGGGCAATTGCACTGGAGAAGCAGCTGGCAGGACCAAAAAACGTAATGTTAGAGCGAAAAAACCTCTACAGAATGTTCTATAGGATAAAATATGGCAAATTCTCTATAGTTTTTCGATAATCAGCTCTTTTGCAAAACCAGCAATAAATTCAACATTCAACTTCGTTAGGTACCAAAACGTTTTTACGCTTAAATTGCTGAACGCTGCAAACGGCGTAAAAATGAACCTTGCAACCATCCTTCGAGCCAACTTGTAGAGTCCAAAATGCCCATACCGCCTATAAGATATGCCGATGGTGACATAATTTTTGGATGTTCCCAAGATGTGTTGCACCAAGAAATGGCAGAACTTTCCAGATGTAACCTGTTTTTTGAACATAGCGTTTGAAGTATTGGTCCTCTCCGAAAAACAGCTTTGGCGGATTATAGTTTTCCATAAGTTTGCGGCGGATAATAATGTTATTGATGTGTGGGTTCGTGTCTAATTTGCTTAGGTTGTATACTGTGCCGACGACACGCTCGTATGCGGCAACATGCTTGTTTTTGTGAACTGCAACCGTGCCTATGGCGCCAACTTTGGGTGTAATTGCTTTGGTGACCAATTGGAGCCAATTATCGAGGCAGAAGCATGTCGTCATCAACCATCGCCACCCACTCAGTTTTGCCTGCAAAACCCCGTTTTTTCGTGCAATGCTGAGCGGTTTCTCATGAGTGTTGATGATTTGCCCTGCGCATGGCATATGCTGTAAGTTGCTGCATCAATGTTGGGTTAGCCTCATCTCTTGAGGGTACCACAAAATCGACTTTCATGTTTTCGTCGGAGCAAGATGGCATAGGGCATAATGTTCTTGCTTAAGTTAAATAGTTTATCGCAACCGACAAACGCGTAATCTGGGCATAGAAAAAAGTTACATGTTCAAGATTTTAACAGCTTTCTGCGCAGCGCGTTTGTAGCTTTTCTTGGTTATCATGCCTTTCTGGATGCCGTTTAGCAACTGCAGAATCATGCCCTGCTTTACGTGTTCAACCATTTGCTGTTCGCTGATGCCTGGTAGGCGCATGCAGTTGCCGATTTTAACGTTGTAGCTGGCAATGTCAAACTTTTTAGCTATGTCATAGAGTTTTGAGCCGATGATTGGGTTAGTGATTGACCATGAAATGTATTCGATGAGGTTATCTCTCAGGCAGGTCTTTGCAAACTCTAAGGTGTTGTTGACTTCTTCAGGGGTTTCGTATTCGAGTTTGCCTTTTGTTTCCCATGCATTATAGAGCATTAGGAACCCGTAGACTTTGATGTGGTGCTTCTTTAGTAGCTCAAGTGTTCGTATGTTGTCGGCTTGGGTTGCGTTCTTGCCTATGCCTTTGAGCACGCGGTCGTTGGCGGATTCAAGTCCGATGTGGACAAGCCAAACGTGGATGTCATGAAGTCTTTGGGCTAATTCATCATTTAATTTGTCCGCTCGCAGGTTACACTGGAACGTCATACCTTTGAGGTGTAATTTTTCAATTTCGTTGCAGACTTCAAGACACCATTTAATGTCAACGTTAAATGTATCGGAGCGGAGATAGATTTCTCGGATGCCTCTGCCATAGAGGTAGCTGATTTCTTCTGCGATGTTTTTGGGTGAACGCTGCCGTATCCAGGGCTTTTCAAGTTTCCAAACTGGGTTGGAGCAATAAGTGCAGTAGTTGGGGCAACCGCGGATTGGAAGCAGATATGCCATGCGTTTCTTTTTGCTTACCGCAATGTCGTAGTTTTCAAAGTCTATTATGTCCCATGCTGGGAAGAAATCGATGTCTTTTAGGAGTGGTCTTATGCCGTTATTTTTTTGCTTGTTAACTGTTCCAACAATGTCTGTGATGGGTTCTTTGGCTTGGACTTTTCTGATTAATTCAGTTGTAGTTTCTTCACCTTCACCGATGATGCAAACTTCAATTGGGGTGTTTTTGAGGACGTCTTGGGGGTCGATAGTTGGGTGGGCACCGCCTGCAACCATAAGCATATTCAAACCCAAATCTTTCACCTTGGACTATTGTTTCAAAGGAGAGGTCTCTTCTGGGTGTAGTGAAGGATATGGCGTAAACGTCAGGTTTGATTTCCTTGACTTTTTGGAGGTGTTCCTCCATGGAGAGGAACGGTTCAAGATAATGGAATTCTACTTGGGCAAACGCTGTCTTAGCGTAGCCGATGATGTAGAGGATTCCAAGGTTCGGTGACTCAGTCACGGCTTCCCCTTTAGATTCACGACCAAACGGTGGGTCAGCAAAAACAACTTTGAAGCTTCTTTTCTAAGGGTGCCATATTTTGTTTTGTCACCGAAACTGCCATCCACTACTCACTTTCCATGCAGGCGTATATATTTTGCTACATTTAGGCATCTTATCAGAGGCGTTGCAGGTAAACTTCATAAACTCCAACAAGGAAATGTAACGCACACTAACCTGAGGCATAATTGAGTTGGCAACTTTCCTGGTAGTTCACCCATACCTTGACATTTACGGCGGCGGCGAACGCGTTTGCCACAATGTAATCAAAACTTTGGTTGCTCATGGGCAAAAGGTGGAGTTGTTGACTTTTGATTTTGACGCTGGCAGGTACCGCGATATTGTGGGTGAAGATTTCCCAAAGAAGTTGCCATTCATTCGCTGGGTAAGACGGATAGAGGTTAAGCCACCATTTACCATCTACAAGAGGCACCGCAACTTTGTTAAACTGCTAAAAAAATACCGCGACCAGTTAGAATACGATTACCTGTTCTCAACCCAGTCCTCCTCACCCTTTGAACCCGTATTCCTAAACAAAGCCAAAAAAAACATCGCCTACGTTCATTTCCCAGAAATCCACTATGACTATGACCATTCGAGGTCTGAAGAGGAAACTTTACCTGTGGCTGTTTAAGCGGTGGGTTGAGCAGGGCATCGATAAGCTGGACATGGTTTTCTGCAACAGCAACTACACCAAAGAAAAGATTGATCAGCTACTGGAAAAGCCACGGCGTAAAAGACCCAATTGTTGTTTACCCAGCCGTTAACTTGGAGAAGTTCTGGTGTGATAAGCCTCTGTCGCAGAGGCGAAAAAGAGTAGTTTACGTCGCACGCTTCATCCCAGTTAAAAGGCATGAAATTATGAAGAGGTTAGCCACTGACTTGCCTGATTATGAGTTTGTCAGCGTTGGCGGATTAATCGATGCAGAGAAAGCGTGGTTTAACAGGTTCCAAGAAAACCTGCCACCAAACTACACTTTGAAAACTAACTTGCCAGGACCAGAACTACTCGACATCCTGCATGACTCCCGAATCTATGTGCATTTGATGGAGGGTGAACACTTCGGCATTGCTCCTGTTGAAGGCTTAGCAAGCGGATGTGTCACGATGGTTCATAACAGTGGCGGCATGAAAGAATTCATCCCTGAAGAGTTCCGATGGGATAACTATGAGGACTTGAAAGAAAAAATCATCAAGTACATGGAAACCGACAGTGAACTGGCAAGTTGGGAGAGCAAACGCCAACAATTATGGAGTCAGATCTCCGTTTTGGCTCCTCAGATATTCCAAGGCAAAGTGTGGTCTCAAATTCAAAACTTGGATGCTAACTTGCTCGGTGTCTAAGATTGGAAAACAGCTCCCGTTAACTTTCTTCTATGTTCACAGGTTATTCACAATAGATTTAAATTAAGACATGTTCTTTTGAACTGCTTAATGCCTCTCAATTCATGGAGTATAGCCTAATGCGCAGGGAGCTTAATAGAAAAAAATTCAGCACATTCACAATGAGGCGAATGTTACAAAAGAATAGAGTTCTTTCTATTATTTGCGCAAAGATTAACTCCAATAAAGTGAGTCATGAGCCTGAAATTAAAAATGGAATTCTTAACAATGATCACCGGCGTTTTAGCAGGAAAAAAGCTCTGTTGGTGCTTGCAATTATTGCTATTATGATTGTTCCTTTTTTTGCATTTTTGCCGAGAGGAAACCAAAATATGCCTCAAATTGTGCCCCAAGACAATATTTCTCCTTCAGCCACACCAGATAGAACTTCTCAGGTGAACAACCAAAGCACTCGAACTCCTAATCCTGCTGGGCAACTGTCGTCATTAATTTTGAGCGGTATATCTCCTGGCTTGTTTGGATTGGACCCACAACCAGATCCACCAGGCACCTTTGAGGCTGCTCTAATCATGAACAGTACTGTCTGGCAGCAGGTGGCGGCGAATGCTTGGCAATATTTTAAGCCTGGTTTGGGTGTAGATTCTTCGACTGGACTTCCAGGATCGGGCATAGACGTTCCTTTTTTTACTGATTGGGACTTAGGCGTTTACATCCAAGCCGTAATAGATGCAAACACCACTGGTTTAATTGGTTATGACGGAGATTGGGGTTCGAGCGCGCGATTGGAAAAAGTTGTTTCTTTCTGGAACAAAAAGGGAACTGAATGAAACGACTGGTTATCCGTATTGGTTCTATCAGTCACGCGATGGAAAAAACTACCGCCAGAACTCGGATAAAGCAACGACTCCAGTTGATTCGATCGACACTGGTCGATTATTTGTTGCATTAAACAATCTTAGAATGTTCAACTCCAGCTTGGCACCACGGATAAACGCGATAGCTAAAGGACCTGGAAATAGATCGGATTATGCAGCTCTAGTGCCAGGAATTAAAAGTGAAAGCTTGACGGCAAACAGCATATATACTTACTACGTAGTTAGCGGTTTTGCAAGTTTTTGGCCCAACGAATTAGCTAGCGCTCCAAGTAGAATATTAAGCAACATGTTCTCGGCGGGTAATATTACCACTTACGGTGTTTCTTTGCCCCTATCTTTCATTTCATGTGAACCACTGCTTTGTGCAGTCTTCGAAACTGCCAATAGTTCTCAGCTGTTGACACTAACGCGTCAAGTTTACTTGGCTCACGAAGCATTTTACAATGCCAGGGGCAGGTATCGTGCTTTCAGTGAAGGGGGTTCGCTTTTAGGTCCTTGGGTGTGGGAATGGGTAGTCCTGCCAGATAACCGAACATGGGTCGTTCTTGACGTAAATAACTTAAGTCTTAGTATGGATCCTATAATTTATACAAAAATAGCTGTTGGTTTCTAGGCAATCTACAATTCCACCTATGCCAAAAACATGAGTGTTTATCTCGAGCAAAATCTGCCTGATCCTAAGGAAGGATATTGTGAAGGTGTTGACGAATCTGGATCGCCATTTGAACGTTTAGGAATCCACACAAATGGCTTAATTTTATGTGCAGCGAGATACGCTATGCAAAATAACCCATGATTAAAACAATTGATTCGGGATAAAATTAACTTATTAACTTTTGCAGAACTTTGGCATAAGATTTTACTGAAATAGCGTTCACTTCCTTCAAGACTTTTAGGGGTTTTCGGTTTTTCATCCCAACCAATATGCTCTAAAGTTGAGATACTCACAATAATATAATGTCATACCGTTTAGAAGGATGAAAATCAACCACGCCTTCATTAATAATGCCTCCCTTTTCGTACTTGTTAAAGACATCATGGGTAAAGGATAATGAGACAGAATGTTTCCCACCTAAAGAAATTTCCATTGCAGTTCTTGATAGTCTCAATTATAGTCGAAATTTCAACCATTCTTTAGTTATTCCATGTGGTATTTTGTAGTTATTGCTGTAATAATGGTAAACATGCCCCTTGAAAAATGAATGCTTTAGTTCCACGTTTTAGTTCAAAATAACTTTGAATAAACAAATACTTTGATTTCCAGTATATGAAGTGAGGAAGATGATGAGGATTCTTCAACACCTTTCTTAACAAACTATTAGCCACCCGCTTAAAAAGTACGGCGATAAACAAAAAATTCTATATTAACCTTGTTGTGAAACCAGGTTTTTCGTCTGTGTTGTCCAACCCCCAATTCGCACACATTTTACAACAATTACTTATGGCAGAGGGTTTATAACTAAAATAGCGTCCCTTAGTTGACAATTGAACAGCAATGATAAAGCTAAGAATCGATGTTGATTACCCTTACCATCAAGAACTAAAAGTTTTCTTTATGTAGCTTTAGGAATCAAAAGCAAAAGCGCCAAAGATTATCTCAAGAACGCACGTATTATTGCAAAATGGTTAATGAATCATCTAAAGAAGTTAAGGCTTACTGGTTTTTTACGCCCTATACAATTCCAGATAAAAGGCTGCTTTGAGTTGTTGAATCCAGAAAAGCATGAAGTAGGCCTTCACGTAGCAAACGACGCTCTTAAAGAATGGAAAATTTTAGAAAACCAAACTCAAAGGACAATAAAATACTACACTGTTCATGGAACTCAAACGTTATTTGCTAGGCTACTTTGGCGATCGTAAACTCAGGGAGCCAAGTTAAAATCCCAAGTGACTTTCCGCTAAAATCATTTCATGAATTTAAACTTACAGTTTGGATGCATTGCGCTATCTAGATGGGTTTTGAAGGAGTTGTAAAGGAAGCTGAAGCATGGATCAGCAAAGGCATATGTTGATGTCTGTTCATCCTGAGTGGCTTTTTCAAGCGGACAGAAAGCCAAAGAGGACCTTACTATGATACCCTAAAAAGCATCTTGGAAGCAGACCAGGATCTCGATACGATTAAGCATACGCAAGAAATTCGGTTTCAAGATTGCTCGTGACTACCGAGAATACGAGAAAAGCATCAATCCCACCAACGATTTATTTTTTAAGCTCGAGGGAAGAGGCATAGACATTTTTACGTTTATTGAACGAAAATGGTGTTGCCCCATCTCTAATCCATCGCCACTTGGACAAGTACCGACGATAACATTGGTTTGCTGGAAATAAAAGATTACGAGAACTGGTGGAGCTCCATAGGTAAGAAAACACGAAACATGGTTCGTAAAGCAGAGAAAAACGGCGTAAAAGTCTCGGTTGTTGAGCCAAGCGACAAGTTGGCTGAAGGCATATGGAAAATCTACAATGAAACGCCTATACGGCAGGAACGTGCTTTTCCACATTATGGCGAACCTCTTGAAACAGTAGCTGGCAACATGTATGCAGCCAAAAAATCCACCTTCATCGGCGCATACATCGATGATGAGCTTGTCGGGTTCATTCAAATACTCTATGGCGACAAAATAGCCATACTTTCAAACATACTATCAATGCAGAAGCACCGGGATAAATCAGTGAACAACGCAATGCTCGCAAAAGCAGTTGAAGTCTGCGCATCAAACGGCGACCGATGGCTCATGTATGGAAGAATAGGAAACCATCCTTCACTCGACAAGTTCAAAGAGAACAACGGCTTTGTCAAGTACCCCGTAACCCGCTACTATATATCATTTACAAGCAAAGGCAGATTTGCGATACGTTTAGGCTTGCATCAGGAACTCAAAGATGCCCTGCCACAATCGATTAAAGATCCACTTATTCCAGTGTTCAACTGGGTAAGCCGAAATAAGCTTCGACTTCGAAAAGGAAATCTTGATTAGCAACTAAAATCATAATTTCTAAAACGGCTGGCGTAACATGGCAAAATTCCTGAGTGGTTCACCCTAACATGGACATTTATGGTGGCGGCGAACGAGTATGCCACCATATCATGAAAGCCTTGGTTGCCATGGGCAGCAGGTTGAGTTGTTAGCGTTTGACTTTGACCAGAATCGCTACAGCGAATTATGGGTGAAAAACTTCCTGAAAACTAACCGTCCACACTTTGGGAAACAGAGCAAATGTAGAGGCAAACCCGCCGTTATCAGTCTACAAAAGACGCCGAAACATCCTGAACTACTGAAAAAATACAAAGCAAACCGCAGAATACGATTACACTTTTTCCACTCAAACTATCTCCGCCTTTGAAACCACGCTTTTGGAAAACCAAAAAGAACATTGCCTACGTGCATTTTCCCGAAATCCACTACGATTACGACCATTCCAAACGAAGGCAAAAGAATGTACTTGTGGCTGTACAAGAGGTTGCTTGAAAAAGATCTTCCCAAACTCGACTTGGTTTTCTGCAATAGCAACTATACTAAAGCTATGACGGAAAAGTACTGGGGCAAATTCGGAATCAAAAACCCCGTTGTGGCTTATCCGCCTGTGGAGAAGCCTTTCTGGTCTGATAAGCCCTTAGCGGAGAGAGCGAAAAGAGTATCTGTATGTTGGCCGTTTTGTTCCCCAAGAAACGCCATGAGTTAATGAAGAAACTCGCTGTTGATTTTCCCAACTTCGAATTTGTCAGCGCTGGTTTGCTGAGAGATTGCGAAGCATGCATGGTTTGAGAGACTTTTCTAAAGACCTTCCAGCCAACTACACCCTTAAACCAAACCTGCCTGAAGAAGAATTAATCAAACTGTTCCAGGACTCGCAGAATCTACTGCCATTTGATGGAAGGAGAACATTTTGGTATTGCCCCGATGGAAGCACTGGCAAACGGATGCATAACGTTGGTTCATAACAGCGGGGGAAGTGGAGAATTTATTCCTGAAGAATTTCGATGGGATACCTTTGAAGATTTGAAAGCAGAAAATAGCTCAACTTGGTCGAATCAACTGATGATTATACCGTTTGGAAAAGAAAAAAAAGGATTTGAGAGAGTAAAATTTCGGTTTTGAAGCCTGAAAACTTCGAAGAGCAAATTTGGTCTAATGTAGAACCTTGTTGAAATTAAAGACTCTGAAATGAAAATCTTAAAGCAGGAAGGCCAAGCTAAAGTGTCTGACTTAATCACCTATGTTGTCATTGTTAACTGGAACGGCAAAGAAATCCTGCAGAAATGCCTCAAATCACTTCTTCGCTAATACCTCAAGCCCCGACTGCAAAGTAGTCGTCGTTGACAATGCAAGCACAGATGGTTCAGTGGAGATGTTGCAAAGCGTATTTCCTCAAATAGAACTCATCAGAAACACTCAGAATACAGGTTTTTCGAAAGCAAACAACCAAGGAATCCGACTATGCCCTTGAAAACGGCGCAAAACATATTCTCCTCTTAAACAATGATGTTGAAATTCCCTGAGCAGGTTGGCTTGAAGAACTTTCCAATGTTTTGGAATCCGACAGTAAAATCGGTATTGTTGGGTGCAAACTGCTCTACCCGAACGGCACCATTCAGCATGCAGGTGGAATAATCAACCTACAGGTTCCATATCAATAGGGGAGAATGCGCGAAAGACACAGGTCAATATGATAGGGTTGAGTTTGTTGATTATGTCACGGGGCGGCGTTGCTGATTAAGTCGGATGTGATTCAGCAGTATAGGGCTTCTTGGATGAGGGATTTACGCCGCTGTATTTTGAAGATACCGATTGGTGCGTTCGAGCCAGACTCTACGGCTACAAAGTTGCCTATACGCCTAACCCAACGCTGATTCACCATTGCGGGTCATCCAGCGGCAAACTGGGCAGCGAAAACAAAGAGGTTCTACTCCCGCAGAAGCTTATCCGATTCTTTCTCTTAAACTACCCAGTCACAGATATTTTTAAACGAATATTACTGTTTGAATCCAAGAAGCTATCCGATGTATGATAGTTCGAGCAAAACATGGAAAACTACCCCTTGCCCTTAGGTCCGATGCCTATAGCAAGTATTGTTTTTTGCACAGGTTTGGTGGGCAAGCATCCGAGACCTCAAAGGTATAATAGCTTTAGACAGAGGTTCATTTTTGGGGTAAGATTGCATGTCTGAAAGAAACTTTATGATCCATTTAGGGAAAATCGCTACTGAAAATTAATTGGTGTTACAGGAAAACCCTGACCTCTTCATAACTCTCTTTATATCAGTTTTGCCTAATTCCAAAATGATTAGTTAACATTTTATTTAACTTTAATAGGTTACTATAATTATCATACTGGCTTGGTTGATAGACTGAGATGGAAGAATCAGGAAAGAACTAAACTTTGAGATGCTATTCGGTGGAAAAAAATTTGGTAGACCGTAAGAAAACAATCATTAATAAACAAGACCCGTCAGAAATGCAATATTTTGGATTATAACATTTATTTTTGCGCCTGAATTACATAAAAAAGCGTTTACAATAGAAACTCGTCCAATGACCAAATATCTAAAGAGACATCCAAAAACTAAATTAGTTGGCGCGGAAGTTGGAGTAGAAGCCGGGGTAAACTCACTAAGTATTTTGCAGAGTGTTTTGATAGAAAAACTCCATTTGATTGACCAGTACAAACCATAAGTTGATGGACTCGGTGAATTTAAAGACCCTAAAAGAATTAAAATAATAGCTCAAAAACGGTTGAGTAAATATAAAGATAAAACAGTGTTTCATTATGGGACATCACTAAACACTATCAATCTTCTTGCAAATGAGTTGGATTTCGTCTAAATTGATGCAGACCACAACTACGAAGCGGTGAAAGCCGTATTGCAGCTTGGTATCCAAAAGTTAAAAATGGCGGTGCTCTCGGCGGGCATGATATTGGTTGGGATGGTGTTTTTTGGGCTGTTGAGGAATTTGTCAAAAGTAATAATCTTCGTTTATTTGTAGATTATTGTGATTGGTGGATTGTTAAAGGGTTATCTTGGGATGCAGAAAAATCATAGTTTGTTGAAAATGTAAGTTCTGTTTTTCAAGAATTCTTGATAGAAATATTTTCATACTTTATTATTCTTTGACCAATTTAGTTGCTGGTGCGGGGTCAAGAACTGTTGTTTCTTAACATCAAAGGCTGCTTCGATACACTAACCTTTCTTTAAAACGCGATTGAAATGTGCAAAAGCCATAGTTTTAGAATGGTGTAACATGGAGGGAATGTTCCCGCACTAAAACAAGTTCTTTTCTTAACAGTTTTAACCAACACAAAAATAAGTAATAACTTTACGGTAAATCCCTGCAATCTGACTTGCAACCTTATCTCTTCAAACCTTTCAAAACCCACTCTCGCCCCTTCACGCTGAAATTTTTTCTCCGTTTGTCAAGTACCAAACTCTTCTAAAGCAGCTTCAAGCGCAACAGGATTGTTGGGTTTGACCAGAATCCCAGTTTCCCGGTCTCACTATTTCAGGGATTGAACCTGTCCAAGTTGAAACTGCAGGTTTTCCAGCATGCCATCGCTTCGACCAGTGAATAACCGAATTGTTCAGCCCAAGTTTTTGTTTCAGTGCTTGGTAAACAGAACATGTCTGCTAAATTGTGGATTTGAGGCATTTCAGCGTAATTGATGCTTCCGAGAAATTTGACTTTTGAAGCGATTTTCAGGTTTACGACGTGAGCCCTGATTTGATTTGTCATTTCAGCTGTGCCTGAACCTACGATTAACAGCTCAAGATTTGATTCTTTTTTGAGCAAAGTTGAATATGCGTTGAGAAGGTCAAATATTCCCTTTTCAGGCACGAACCTTCCAACAAACAATATTTTTAGTGAATCTTTGGAAAGCCCAAATTTCTCAAGCAATTGTGGATTCGCATTGGCAGGCTTAAAGGTTTCGCAATCTATCCTGCAGGAATTACCGCAATCCGGTTGGACTAACGCCCTCTGCGACTAATGCTTCTTTGGCTTTTTCTGTTATAGCTATAAAATGGGCGACGTGTTTACGGTTGTACTTTTTTATTCGACTATACGGCAGTTCTTCAAAGTTGAAGGGTATGTTTTCCCATTCTGTTACTACAGTCGGCTTTCCTGTTTTTGCAGCTTGGTATGTGTAGGGAAACTCGATGTCGGCTGAATGGATTATGTCAACGTCTTTGGTTAATCCTTTCAAGTTGTAAATCCTAAAGTTGTAAGATTCAAAATTGTACTTCGTCGCTTTTTTAGCTAAACGCTGCAGCAGGACGATTTTCCTTTAACCAACGTTTTGTAACTGTGCCCCACTCTTACGGGAAAAGGAATTTCATCTGGACTGTAAGGATTATCAAAGGTTGTGATTCCTATGGGCTGGAAGCCGTAGTTGGGGAGTTTCTTGAAGTATTGCCCTTCGTAAGGGTTCAGGGAGGAACCTCTTAGAATCCCCACTTTACGCAGAAAGATTCCCCCGCATACTTGTCATCGTAGACAAACTGATTTACTAAAATAATAATTTATCATTTAAAATAGCAAATAACATAAATCATGAAGCGCTGTATTCCTCACTGTATCCGTTAGAAAAGAACTTGGGAAAGATCGAAGTTGTTTGGAGAACGTTAACTGTCACTCGCAACCTTTTTGCAGTTTTATCCCTTAAACGAGGCAACAACAGAAAAACCCTTTCTTTTAGAAATGGATTAACTTATTGCCTGACTTGGCCCCAGTTCAGGATATTTCGTGACAATTACCAGTTTCTCAAAAAATACAAGACATCTCAGGTAGAGGACGACCTGTTCAAAGTAAAATATGAAAAAAGCCAAGTTGTGTGTGCCGCCGCATCGTTGCCAATGATGTTTGATCTTATAAGGGATTATGACGTCCAACAGGAAAAAGATGTATTTCACTTAAAAAATGAGAAATTAGAGTTCTGTCGGCTCCTTATGGTATGCTGGTTTGCCTCCAAGAATTAAGAACAGGTGAATACGAATGTGACTGCAGGGATAAGGTTGTTTTGGATGTTGGCGGATTTGAGGGAGAATCAGCTGTTTACTTCTGGAGCAAGGGCGCAAAAAAAATCATCATTTATGAACCCGTTGCGGCGCATGTTGAATTCATAAAGAAAAATATAGAGCTAAACCACATTAACGCAGAAATCCACCAATCAGGCATCGGAAACCGAAATGGAACCGAAACAATCGAGTACAATGAAACGGACCCGGGTTTTGGAGTTTTAAGCAAAGGACCAAAATATCTGAAATAAAAATCACTGATGTTTCAAAAGTTATCGAGAAAGTGGAGCGAAATTGGCAAATTTGACTGCGAAGGCGCTGAAATCAGTTTGGTCAATGTTCCAGCAGAAATCCTTCGAAAAATCTCCTATTATCATAATCGAGGTACATTCGCTCGAAATCAGAAAATCTATTCTTGAAAAATTCCAGAGCGCAGGGTTCACTTTGGAAAAAGAAATTCCTAAACATGGTGAATTTTCAGTCTTATTTTCAAAAGAAGTTCTGCTTCGAAAACTTAAAGTTAAAGCAGCAAGTCTGCTAAGAGATTTTGTTTAGTTCTTCTCGGTTTTTGATGCTGCGAAAAATGGCTTTGCCGCTTGAGTAAACCCGAAAAGACACGTCTTGGAAGGTTAACTCAAAAATTATGCCTGCAATCTTGTTTTTCAGTGTGGCTTTTTTTAGGATGTTGGCGATGGCTTCATCTTTTTTTTCGTATTTGAAGATTACTATGACGTCTTTTTCTGCGCCGCAGGTTCCTTCAATCCGTGCTACGTAATCGTCGATGGTTGCCATTAGAGTTGCTCAATCTCCTTTAGGACTTCCATGAAGCGGTCAACTTCCTCTTTAGTGTTGTAGATGTAGAAGCTTGCCCGCGCTGAAGATTCAAGTTTGAAGATTTGGTGCAGTGGCTGGGCACAGTGGAAGCCGCTGCGCATCATTATGCCGTAATTGTCAAAGAATAATGCCACATCATGCGAGGACAAGCCTTTGACGCCGAAGGGTATGATTCCCATTTCTTGGACAGGTCGCTTGGGCCGTAAACGGTGACTTTGCTGCATTCCTTCATGCGTTCAATGCGTACTTAGTTAAGTTCTTTTTCGTGGCTCAACACATTATCCATGCCTAAGCCTTCAAGGTACTTTACCGCTGCGCCTAAGCCGATTGCGCCAGCGATGTTGGGGGTGCCTGCCTCAAACTTCCAAGGCAACTCATTCCAAGAAACACTGCATTGCCCCTGTGCCTTGGCTGAAGGAAACTTCTTTTATCATTTCGCCGCCGCCTTGAAACGGCGCCATCTTTTCGAGCACTTCTTTTTTGCCATAGAACACTCCGATGCCTGTTGGTCCAAGCATTTTGTGCCTGAAAAAGCCAAAAAATCCATCCCTAAATCTTGAACATCAACTGTCATGTGGGGCACGGATTGGGCGCCATCAACAAGCATCAAAGCGCCTTTCTCGTGGGCTACTTTGGCGATGCGTTTAACGTCATTGATTACGCCTGTAACGTTTGAGACGTGGCTTAAGCAGGCAATTTTTGTTTTGCTGCAGAGTTTGCTTTCAAAATCTTCATAGTCCAGTGTGCCGTCAGGGTTGACTTTGGCATATTTGATTGTGAATCCTCTTAGTTTTGAGATTATTTCCCATGGAACGATGTTGCTGTGGTGCTCCATTAAGCGAAACCAGAACTTCGTCGCCTTTGCCAAGGTTGTTTAAGCCCCAGGAATACGCAACCAAGTTGATGGCTTCAGTTGTGCCGCTGACAAATACAACTTCGCTGGAGTCTTTGGCGTTTATGAATTTGGCGATTTTTTCCCGTGATTTCTCATAGAGTTCAGTTGCTTCCAGCGAGAGCGTGTGGACGGCTCGGTGGACGTTGCCGTTGTGGTTTTCGTAGAAATCTGTTACGGCGTCGATGACTTGGCGGGGTTTCTGTGTTGTTGCGGCGTTGTCAAAGTAGATTAGGGGGTTGCCGTTGATTTTCCTGTTTAAAATGGGGAAGTCTTGCCTGATTGCTTGCGAATCTATGATTGTTTTTCTGCCTCAGGTTTTAGCCTCTTAGATAGTGTCTTTGCCAGTTCCTCTTCTTCTAACGCTTGTTTTTCTTCAAAAGTGTGTTCTTTAGGCAACCAGCTGGGTGCTTCAACTTTCTTCTGGTGAAGTATTGTCGGATGGCACGTTTGAGGGCGCCGACGGCGAGGACTCCGCAGTGGAATTTGACGCTGGGTAAGCCGCCGATTTCTTCAGTGACTTTTTTCCAAGTTATGTCTGTTCCATGCGTTTTCAAGGGTTAAGCCTTTATCATTTCGGTGACTATGCTGGATGTGGCGATGTTTGCGGCGCAACCATAGCTTTCGAAACTGTGCTTTCTCGATGACTTGTCTTTGCTTCGTCTGATTTTTAGGTAGAAAGTTATCATGTCTCCGCATGCAGGGTTTCCTGCAACGGCGACGACTGTGGCATCTTCCATTTTTCCAAGGTTCTTGGGGTTACGGAATAAATCCATGACTTTTGGGTTGTAGGGTAAAGGTATACGTGACATATTTAATGCACTCCTGTTGAGCCAACTATCCCTCTAATACGGTTGACAGCTGTAGGTAAAACATCTAAGAACGTAAGCTATATCCTCTTCTGTGTGGCTGCGGGTGACTTTCATGAGGATGCTGCCGTGTGCTTCCTCAAATATGCGTCCGATCGCGATTAGAACGTGGCTGGGCTGCAATAGTCTTCGGCTGCAGGCGCTTCCGCTTGAAACGTAAACGCCTTTGAGGCTAAGTTCGATGGTTAATGCTTCGCCTTCGCACGAAGTATGCTTATGTTGGCGTTGTCGGGGCAGCGTTTGTCACCTTTTGGACCGTTAAAGCGCAAGTCACCGAGTTCATTGAATATGCCGTCAACCAAGTTTGTCGCGGAGCGTTCGCATTTTGGTGGTGTTTGCTTCAAAGTTCTCAAAAGCCAACTCGGAGGCTTTGGTGAAGCCAACGATTAACGGGTGTGTTTTCGATGCCTGGCCAAAGTTTCTGTGTGCCGATTTGTCCTTCAAGGATTCGTTCCATGTTTACGCCTTCCTTGAGGTACATTGCGCCCATGCCGCGTGGACCCTGAATCTTGTAGCTGCTCACGGTTGCCATGTCAACTTTTAGATTTTGCACGTTAAATGGTATTCTGCCGTATGCGTCTGAGGCGTCAGTGTGGAAGAGGGTTTGGGGGTTTTTGGCTTTAACGATGTCTACGGCTTCTTTGATGGGTTGGATTGTGCCGATTTCGTTGTTTACGGCTGAGATGCTGACTAAGACGGTTTCGTTGTCGACTGCTTCTTTGAGTTTTTCAAGGTTGATGAAGCCTTCGTTGTTTACGGGGATTTTGGTGGTTGTGAAACCGTATTTCCCCATCATTTCTGCCACTTGGAGTACGTTGATGGGTTCGATTTCGGAGATTACGATTTTTTTGCCTTTGCTTTTCTGCGCAAAGCATGAGCCCATGATGGCTAGGTTGTTGGCTTCTGTTTCGCTGGGGGTGAAGGTGATTTCTTCAAGGTTTTTTGCGCCCATGTATTTGCTGATTTTTTGGAAGCTGTTCATGATGACTTCGAAGGCTTCCCAGCCGGGTTTGTGTGTGAGTGTGGGGTTGCCGTAGGCTGTCTTGTTGTAGTATGGCAGCATTGCGTCTACTACTTCTTGGGGAACGATGCTGGAGTTTTCGTTGTCTAAGTAAACCTCATGTGTTATGCCCTCATGCAGTTTGAGGAGTTCTTTCACGTTTTCAACCATACAGTATCCTACCTGAATTTTTTGGGACAGATAACTCGTCACCTTGCTAGTATCAAGTTCAAATAGAAAAACGTAGCTGAAAAAACCGTTTCACGCTACGGCTAACACTATTAATTAGCATTATTCAATATTGATAAAATATCAGTTGACGGCGAGATTAAAGTTGAAGATTGCAGAGTTATCCGTGCCCAGAATCAGTTAAAGAAGTCCTAGCTCGGCTTGGGAATTGCAGAGTTGTTTCCGCCTCAAGAAGATACCATACGGGCAGGAGTGCTTGGAGGGCAAAACATCGTTCTCGCCAGCCCAACCGCTTCGGGTAAAACGTTGATTGCTGAACTCTGTGCGCTCAAACACGTGCTCGAGAAAGGCGGCAAAGTCATCTACCTCTCGCCGCTCCGCGCCTTGGCAAGTGAAAAATTTGAGGAATTCCAAAAGTACACTTCCATCAGGAAGGCGGATGGCAGAAAAGTCTCTGTGGGCATCAGCACGGGGGATTTTGACAGCGCCGACAACTGGCTTGAACGCTACGACATCATAATTACCACCAACGAGAAAGCAGATTCGCTGCTGCGGCACCGCGCCAAATGGATGGATAACATCTCGTTGGTTGTCGCCGACGAAATTCACCTCTTAAACGAAGCTGAACGCGGACCAACATTGGAAATTGTATTGGCAAGACTCCTGCAGGTTAACCCCCACATCCAAATTTTAGCCCTAAGCGCAACCATAAACAACGTGGACGAAATCGCAGGGTGGCTAAACGCCAAATACGTTGTTACCGAGTGGCGCCCCATTAACCTAAAAGAAGGCGTGATGCTACAAGACGAAATCCAATACAAAGACGGCGAATCAAGGAAAATCGAGCAGGAAACCCGCTTTACCAGTCGTAAACCTGGTTTTAAACACTCTCAAGAATGGGGGGCAAGCATTGATTTTTGCTTCAACAAGGAAGAACGCGGTTTCCGCGGCTAAAACCGTTGCCAGCCACATGGACAAGGCGCTTGTACCCAAAATCGGGCTCCAAACTGGTTAAACGCTCACTTAGAGGAACAAGACAAGAAGGTTTTGGATAAAGAAGCCAAGAAAATCCTGGATGCAGGCGAACGTACGGGCTTAGCGAGGAACTTGCCGATTTAGTTCGCTGCGGCACAGCCTATCACCATGCAGGCTTGTCGGGTGCACACCGCAAAGTCATCGAAGACGCGTTCAAGGAACGAAAAATCAAAGTTTTAACCGCCACACCCACGCTGGCTTGGGGCGTTAACTTGCCCGCCCGAACAGTCATCATTCAAGATTACCGCCGCTTTGAAGCAGGACTTGGCAACTACCCCATAAGCGTGCTTGGACTACAAGCAGATGGCGGGCCGAGCTGGAAGACCAAAATACGACAAATTCGGCGAATCCGTCCTTATCGCCAAAACCGCTGATGAAGCCGACTATCTGATGGAAAACTACGTTCTGGCTAAGCCCGAGACGAATTTGGTCGACGCCTGGCGGTGGAGAAAATCATCCGTGCACACGTGCTTGTCAACGATTGCCTCAGATTTCGCCCACACCGAAAACGGGCATTTACGAGTTTTTCGGCAAAACCTTCTACGCTTACCAATACGATGTGAAAGCCATCAAAAGCGTCATCAACAAAATCCTGCGGTTCCTCCACGATGAAGAAATGATTGTTGTTGCAGGCGACAACATTCTCGCCACCAAGTTTGGCAAACGCATAAGCGAACTCTACATTGACCCCTTATCAGGCGTAATCATCCGCGATGCACTGCAAAGTAAACCACCCATCTTAACCGAATTCAGCCTACTGCACTTAGTCTCCCACACACCTGACATGGGACCAATCATGCGCCCCTACCAGCGGGAAATGGACGAACTTAGCCGTGCAAACCGAAGACCACAAACAAGAACTCTTCATTGAACCACCCGATCAATGGGGCGACCACATAGGCTACGCAGACTTTTTAGGCGAAGTCAAAACCGCCATGGTTATGAATAACTGGATTGAGGAGTTGCCGGAAGAAAAAATCATTGAACGCTTCAGCGTGCAACCCGGAGACCTCTACCGAACCATCGAAACCGCCAAATGGCTCTTGCACGCCATCAGACGAACTCTCACCGGTTGTTGCCAAAAACAAAGAGGTTTCAGCGCTCAGCCATGAACTAGTTGAGCGGGTTTCTAAAGGCATAAAAAGAGAACTGTTACCCATCGTGGCGCTGGAAGGCGTGGGCAGAGTCAGAGGACGCATAATATTTAACGCAGGATACCAAACCATCGAAGACCTCAAACACGCCCCAATCGAAGAACTGACCAACCTGCCATCCGTGGGTCCAAGATTAGCTAAGAAAATCAAAGAGCAAGTCGGCGGCTTCGTTAAAAAAGAAACGTGGGAAAACTTGGAAAAGCGCCAGATGAAGCTGACGCAGAAAGGCTTGTTTGATTTCTAAGCGCTTTTGGCGAATCGCTCTGCCTGCTTAACTGCTGTGCCCAAGTAGTTTTTGGGGTTTAGGGCTTGGTCAATTTCTTTCTCGTTAAGTTTGCTGCTTACGAGTTTGTCTTCTAGGAGAATTTGCTTGAATGGTTTCTTTTCAACTGCGCTTTTGATGGTAGTTTCCTGAGCAGTTCGTGGGCTTCCTGCCTGTTCACGCCCTTCTTCGTCAAGTGCCATCATTACGGATTCTGACATTGCCCGTCCCTGAGTCAACGACAGGTTCTGCAGCATTCGTTCGCTGTCAACGCGCAAGTTTGCTAACGATGTTGCACATGAGGTTAAGAATGTAGTCGAGCAATATGTTTGATTCGGGGAAAATGAATCGTTCCGCTGAGGACTGGGTTAAGTCGCGTTCATGCCAAGTAACCATATCCTCCAACGCTGGAGTGGTGAGGCTTCGGACGATTCGGGCTAAACCGCAGACGCGCTCGCAAGTCTCAGGGTTCTGCTTGTGCGGCATCGTGGAGCTGCCCACCTGCTTTTTAGCTTCGAAAGATTCGAAAACCTCAGCCGATTTCGGGTCGTTGAAGTTCGCGGATTTCCGTTGCAAAATTCTCCAGTGAAGAAGCAACCATTGCGTAAATGCAGATGAGTTCGGCGTAGCGGTCGCGTTGCACAATTTGCGTTGAAATCTCAGCTGCACGCAGCCCAAGCCGCTTCATGACAAGCTCCTGGATTTGCTCAGCGTGTTCGCCTAAACCTGCTTGTGTGCCGACGGCGCCGCTGACTTTTCCAGCTAAGACACGTTTCTTGCACTCTTCTAACCGTTGAAGTGCCTGTCTACTTCGTACCCCAAACGGCAAATTTGAAGCCCAAAGTTATTGGCAAAGCATGTTGCCCGTGGGTTCTGCCAATCATAACTGTGTCTTTGTGTTTTAGCGCTTGTTTCTGCAGGATTCTTTGAACTCTGATAAGCTTTTTCTCGATTACTTCCATTGCGTCTTTCAGCTGCAACGCGTTGGCTGTGTCTACGATGTCGTAGCTTGTTGCCCCAAGTGCACGTAGGCGCCGCTTTCGCCGCAGTGTTCAGAGAGAGCACGGACCAGCGAGGCAATATCATGCTTGATCTCTTTCTCGATGGCTTTCACGCGTTCAACTTTTACGTATTTGGTGGATGCCATCGCTGCGATTTTTTCGGCGTCTTTCTTCGGGATGTTGCCGACTTCAGCGTGTGCCAAAGCTAAAGCGGCTTCAACATCCAGCAGTTTCTGGACCCGGGTTTCTTCCTCGAAAATTTTGAGCATTTCTGGTGTTCCGTAACGGCCAGTATCTATAGGTAGATTGGCAAGTTAGTGTTTCCTCAAAGCTAAGTTATGCGGATTAAAGATTAATGTTTTACCAATGCACTAACACATGTACATACGGTTTGGTGTTTGATGACATGAAAGTGACGGTTGCAGTGTTAGATAAAAACGGCGACAACGCAGTTGAAGGAGTTCTGGATGTGCTTAATTCGTTTGATTGTGGGCGCCGTCGCATTTTGGGTTTATTTCGCCTAAAAAAAGCCTTTTTGAAAAAAACGTTGAAATCATAAACAAACAAGGCTTAAAATCATCAACCGTGGCAGGGTACGCTACCTCAAAACCCAAGTCAACCAGTGACTATGAGCATTTGCAATTGGATGACGCCGCACTGCTCTTTGAAGGCAGAGTATACGCATCCTTCCTAAAACCGCCCTCACGAACAAATCTCCAAAGAACCACTTCACTGCGAAGCCACACTGCAAACACTAATGGAGCAAGCAGACGGCGACTATTCTTTTCTGATGATCAAAGACGGCTGGATTGCAGCGGGAAGAGACCCAATCGGCGTTCAACCGCTCTATTTTGGCGAAAACAGAGACATAGCCGCCTTTGCCACAAACCGAAAAGCCCTCTGGAAACTCGGAATCGAAAACCCAATTTCGTTTCCACCTGGAACCTTTGGCTTTGTCAACAAGGAAGGCTTTAAGTTCAAACCCATTAAAACCCTAACTTACACGAACCTAAACCCATAACTATGGATGAAGCCGCCAAAAAGCTTCAGGCGCTTCTTGAAGAATCCATCCAGCGGCGTGTCCACGGCTTAAAAGAGGTTGCCGTGGCGTTTTCAGGAGGCTTAGACAGCAGCGTAGTGGCTTTTTTGGCAAGCAAATGCGGCGTCAAAGTTAACTTGCTTCATGTGAGTTTGGAGAATCAAGAGGAAACCGAAGTCGCCATCGAAGCCGCAGACGAGTTGGATTTGCCGTTGCAGGTGGATTTGTTTAAGGATTCTGACGTGGAAAAAACGTTGCCTAAAGTGGTTGCGCTAATCGAGGAAGCTGACCCAGTTAAGGCAAGCATTGGAGTGCCGTTTTATTGGGCGGCGGAGAAAGCGGCTGAGGCAGGTTTCAAGGTGATGTTGGCTGGGCAGGGCGCGGATGAATTGTTCGGAGGCTACCAACGCTACGTAACGAATACTGCAAAGATGGAAGCGAAAAAGTAAGAAAAACCATGTTTAACGATGTGGTTAGCATTCATGAGAGCAACCTTGAACGCGACTTGAAAATCACCGGTTTCCATGATGTCGAGTTGCGGTTGCCTTTTGGCTCCTTTGATTTGGCGAGTTTGCGCTTGGTTTGCCCATTGAATGCAAAATCGAAAACAAAACCGACACTCTACGTAAGCTGGTGTTGAGAAAGGTCGCTTTAAATGTCGGAATGCCAAACTTGATCATAGAAAAACCCAAGAAAGCTGTGCAGTACTCCACAGGAATAAACAACGCCGTACAAAGGATCGCGAAAGACCACCAGAAAACCGTCAACCAATACATAATTGAGTTGTTCCAAAAAACCAAAAATAATTTCTAAAAAACTGTTTAGAGATCTAAATTAATTTTTTAAGTTTTTTAGCTAATGTTTAGTGAGTAAATTGGGCTCAACCATGATGACGTTTTCTGGGATGTTGACTTAGCTGTTTAGCGAGGTTGATATGCGAGCGTTTCAAGTAATATCAAAGCATAATATTTTTGTGCTGCACAACTTTTCAACATTAATTCACCCAATGCCCTAAGTTCCACAACCACAACCAGAAAGAAAAAAGGTGAATAAAAATGCAGCCTGCAATGTTGCAAAAGCCAAATAAAAAAGCAAACTAAACAAAGCATGAAATTCTTGAAATCACAAATGTTTTTCTATCAAGTAAAAATTTATGATCACCTCTCAACAGTTTCTAAAACGGGCCATATATTAGGAGGCTCTTATTTCCCAGCACCATATTTTGGGGAAAAAGCTGATTATTTTATGATTTTGAAGATTACGTATCGGTCGTTTGAGTAGATTAGTTGCAGGAGTTTGCTGTGGACCATTTGGGTGTCAAGTTGGTTTCGGTCGTAAACGATGAAGCCAATGTTGTTTTCTCTTGATGTAATCGCTGAAATCGCGGGAAGCCACTGTGAATTCGGCTGGTTTAAAGTCAAATAATTCTCTGCAATGCTATCCGGCTGCAAGTGTTGAGAAGCTGTTTTTTGACATAGTGAGAACTTGATACGAACGCGAATCTGTCTGGTTTACGTTTAGGTCGTTGAATTGGTACTGGAACCTTACCGCATCAATTTGTCTGTTTGCCAAGGCGCCGATGTTTCCCCAATCGGGCAAATCATTAAACTTAAACGCGAAAGCCACAGTTGTTTGTGTCGTCGTAGAGACCTAAGTAATTATCTTTCAAGTTTGCATTTGAAAAACTAGCCACTGCCCAGTCTGGTCCAACAGTTCTTATGGGTGAAGGTGCATCCCACGGGTTAACCCAATCCAGCAACTGGGGAATTTGGGCTTTGTCGAATTTGAATTGGAGGTCAAAAAAAGTGCTCAAGTACAGTGAGGCATTGGTGACTTCGCTCTTTAGGGGCGTTAGCGTCCAAGAAACATTGAGTGGGTAACTGTTATTTTGGACAAGCACTGTCTCTGTTAAGGCTATGTTTTCGTTGGAGTAGATGAACTCTATCTTTTTTGGAGTGCTTTGGTCTTCAAAAACTATCTGTTTGCTTAAAGTTGAGAGCGGAAGATTTCATAGTCTGTGCCATCTTGGGTAAATGACAATAAGTTGCCGCTCGCAGAGGAGTAAGAAATTCGGTTCCAAACATTGTTTAATGAAACATAGTTTTCATCGGAAATGTCACCTTTCGCCTCGTATGCCTTAATCAAAGTCTGCGGATGCTCAAGTTCATAAGATAAACTCAAAACAGACTCGGCGATTTTGTTTCTTTCTATTATGGGGTTGGTTTGGGCAATCACGTTCTTGTCTGAAAACTCTTGGAACCAAAAGCCAGGAACTTCAGTTGCCACAACTGTGGCGTTTTCAGGATAGTTGTCTCTTAACCAAACGCCTGCATCGTAGGCTTTAATGTCGGTGGTTGAGTAGTAAACGCTGGCTTCCATGATTTTACCGTAAACGGTGTCCGAGCGAACAACAACCACCAAAGACAACCAAAACAATTAGGAAAATAGTAACTGCTTTTACCCAATTCTTGCGGAAACTTGCCCTGTGTTTTGCATAGAAGACTGGTGCTTTTTCCGCCAAGAAAACCAACTGTAACCGCTGCCAGAACCGCCATTGGAGGAGTCAAATAATAAATAAACCATTGGAAGGGCAAGTACAACCCGAAAAGGTTTGATTCCGCAAAGAACAAACGGAACTAAGAAACTGAAAAATAATATTATGAAAAAAGCCAGTTTCTTTTGTTGCTCTTAATATTTTGAAAGCAAAGAAAAATCCGCCTAAACAAAGAATTAATATGAAGCCGAAATTGACTATGAACGAATTAAAGCTTGCAGCTGCAATCTGGTAAGCATAGGTTTTTTGGCTGAAAAATAAGTGCTCAACAATTATGTCAACATAACCTATCATGGCTTGGAAGTAATAGAGGAAAAACGCTATGCCACCGCCTAAAATTAATGCCATTAAGACTTTTAGGTAAGCGCCTCTGGATTTTATCAACATATAAATCAGAATCGGCGGAAGAATTAGAACCGCAAGGAAAGTGGCAAGTTGATGAGATAACACCACGGAAAAAGCAACAAAAAAAGTAACTAGTAAGATACCCAAATTTTTCAATCGACAAAGGCAAGTAAAGAAGAAGTAACATCAAGAAAAGCTAATGCCAAAACGGTTGTGTATCCGCCCCACTGGTTAAGCTCGAACATTGGAAAACACATCAACAACAAAACTGCCGCTACAGCCCCAACTTTTTTGCTAAAAAATTTGCTGCCAATCAAATAAACAGCCATGAACATAAGCCAATTGACAATCACAGTTAACACCTTAACTATAAAAATCAATTGCCCAATGTCGGTTGCGCCGCTAAGAGAAATAAACATTGCAAGCACAATCTCGTAGAGTGGCGGTGTCCAACCTAAATTGACTAAAGGAATTTTTCCTGTTTCTAGAAAGATTTTGGCTTTTTCTAAGTGAACGGCTGGGTCATTGCCTAATACTACACCGTTCATTGATATGACAGTGTAGAAAATGGCTAAAATAAGCACTGAGAAAATAGTGATGAATGCGATTTCGATTTTTTTCTCTCTTGTAAACTTGATCTATCAAGGCGATAATGCTCACCCGTCTTGACTTGAGGTTCCCCTTTAACCTTAAAGATGGCAACTTCGTTGTTAATAAATACAAGGCTAAACGTTGGGTCATTTGCAAAACTGCGGAAGATGTCCAAAATCGCGAACCGCAATGTATGACACGTTCCACGTTGACATTTCTTGCTTGGTAATCAAAGACATAAAAGTCAGAATCTTTTGGTGGAGGCACGTTCGAGAATTGTGCTAGGACCGTTTGGGTATTGTTTCTTATAAGTTTCTCAAATGTTGATGTTCCCTTCTGAATGCTATCTAATTGGTTATCGGTGTATTGGTAGACGCCTATGTGATAGCTAAACTCCACGTTGCTTTTTCGAGTCAAGAGTGTAAGATAGTTCTATCGGTGTAAACATATTGTTATCTTGTGCATTGTTATCTGCAGGAGTAACAATTTGGTCTGGAGGTTGACTGGCTTGAAAAAATCAACTCGCCAATTGTTTTCATGCCTGTATCTATCAGGCCAATGTAGGAATTGTCTTGACCTTTTACTGGTGGATTTGTTCCTTTGGTTTGTAAATCAAACTCTAACATAATCTAAAGTAACATCGGGGTTATCCGTTCGGATGCTTTCAGTCAAGTTAGCAAAACATGACGCTAATTTAGTTTCTTCTGTCGAGTTGGAACCAGTGTAAACTGTTGTTGTCTGAGTGAAATTGAAGAGGTTATTGCCATGGGTTACAACAATTGACTCCGAGTTTGCACTGCCCTCCATATGCATGTCTTTAACTGGAACGCTTGATAAATTGATGCGTTCACGTTTTTCCATTCGTTAAGTAGCGAAACTACTGTTTGCGTCACTGTCAAAGTTGAAGAATGGATAGGGGAAATAATCATTCCTGATGTGCGCCAGAAACTCTGGATTATGCCTTGCAAGGTATCCGCCGTCTTCTCGAACTTGGAAATACCCGTTATCAATCAAATAATCGGTGTCGAGGAGGTTTCTGGCAAATAGGGTTTTGTTATATTCCTCATTAATCGTTAAGTACTGTGGATCAACAGCACTATACGTTGCGTCGCTGGGCAAACCCGCCAAACCACCAACCATATAACGCGTCAGAAACAAATACCGAATCTTTAGGGGTGTTAGTTTTTGCCCATTGTATCGCTTCCCAGCCCTGATTATCCATAGTTTGATAGAAACTCTGAATTGTTTGACCAGCATTGTAAACTGGACCCATAAAGATTGGAAGTGCAACGAACGAGAACAGTAGGAAAAATAGGATAAAGCCTGCATAGATATTCTATGTGTTAAAGCTGCTGAAAGCCGAGCTAGTTTCTTGTTAGTGGTTTTCTTGAGTGTTTTTTTGGTTTGGCTTGTCAAACTTCTGTAAGTAACTATTATATGGGCAAAGAAACCTGAACCATGCTCGATAACTACCGCTATGAAAATAATTAATGGCAAAATTAAGAAATAAAGGAAACGGTTGTAATCAACTGAGAATCCAACCAGATAGCTCTGCGTTAATAAGAGGGGCACAAAAAGCCACATGGATAAAAGAAACGTTGGCAAGAGTAAAAAATCGTCCAACATATTTTTTGAGAGAACAACGAATCCAATAATAACACCAAAAAGCGGCAAAACTAACTCAAGCGGAAGAATTCGAGTAGAAGAGTTGCTAACTTAATGGCGTTTGAACTTGTAGGATCAGAGGATAATGACGAGTTACTATTCAGGTAAGCGGGCACAGCCTGTATTAAGAAAGGGGAAAATAAGATAGCGCCAAAAACAATCGGTAGCAACCAGTAAAGGCCAGTTTTTCGTGTTGTGCCCAACAGTTTAGGCCTAACTAGTATAAAGAGCACTGTAACAACAGTTATGCCGACATAGACTGCAGCGCTTAAAGAATGTGTTAAAAATATTGATCCTGCTAAAATAGATGTCGAAACCAGAAAATGGAGTTATGGAAAACCGGTCTTTTTGCAAGTACAAGATAGAAAGTCAAGGGAATCAACATCAGAGTTATGACGTTTGGGTAGCCTCCCCAAAGGAGCATTTCGATGTCAAAGCGTGAAATCGCAGCCAAAAAAGCTACGATGTATGCGGCTGACTCTGACCATACACGTCTTAGTTATCAAAAAAGCAGCTAAAACAATTAGCGATGAAAACAAAGAGACAATGGCTGCATGCGCCACATACTCTGGCAGATCCAGTCATTAACATTATGCTTGAAGTAAAGATGTGGTATCCTGGAAAAGTAAGAGATATGCCACCGCCCATCTGGTAAAAATTATAAAAAAAATTTGCGTTTCCTGACCCAGTGATTGAGTAAATGACGCTGTTATGCAAGCCAATGTCTGCGCCCGATGGAAAAGTGTCCCAAAGCATCAGAAGCATGCGGTATATGAATGAGAAAGTAAAAATTAACAGCAATAAGAGGTATGTTCTGTTTGCTTTGAGCATTTACTTTCCCGCTTGATATGCTTACATTGGAATTGTTGGTAAAAGGTTAAATATCAAATTCGAGTATAAAAAGCCCAGAGTATCTAAAAAGGAAAAAAGGTGTTTAAATGTCTTGGCTTAAATCTATGATGGAAAAAGAGCCTCCAGAACCAGAGAATCCAATCGGCATAGTCGTTATCGGCAACATCGAACCAGACATGCATGACACTGCAAAAGAAGCAGTCAGACAGGTCACTAAAACGCGCAGGATTCAAAACCATTGACGTCGGAAAAAGCGTTGCACCACAAGTCTTCGTTGACAAAGCAAAAGAAAACAATGCAAACTTGATTGCAATTTCAGTTAACACAGTTCCAGCAAAGAACAACATCGCAAAACTCGACGAAGTACTCAAAGCAGCCGGATTAAAAGACAAAATCGGCATAATCATGGGCGGCGCAGCAGTCAAAAAAGAAGACGCTGATGCAATTGGCGCACTCTTCGGCAAAAACAAAGAAGAAGCTCCAGAGCTTGCAAAGAAAGCATATGAAGAAATAATCCATTCTGATGTGGAAAAATGTCCTTTAAATTCAACACGAATCAAAAAGTATACGAAATTGCAAAAGTAAAAGTAGGCGGTCAACCGGGAGAATTACCTACTTTCTTGATCGGCTCAATCTTTTGGCTAGGCCAAAAAATGGTTTCGGATGCAAACAAAGGAATTTTTGATGCTACCGTTGCAGAACAAATCATTAACACAATGCAAACTCAAAGCGACATTACAGGTGTCCCGTTCGGTTTTGACATTGTCGGAACAACTGAACTAGCTTTCGAGAAGTACATTGACTTCGTCTCAAAACACAGTGATGCACCACTAATGCTTGACGCTATGAGCCCAAAGACACGTATGGCAGCAGCAACCATGGCAAAGAAGATGGGTCTTTCAGACCGATGCTTCTACAACTCAGTTTACAAAGGCGTAACCGATGCTGAATTAGCAGTCCTAAAAGACAGTGGCATCAAAATGTCCATTGTGCTTGCTGACGATCCAAAAGATACCACCCTTGAAGGCAAAATGAAGGTCATTGTTGAAGCCTTAGCATTAGCAGAAAAAGGTGGAATCACAAAGCCACTAATCGACACAGCTATCCCAGCGTTTGCTCCAGACATGGGCACTGCAGTTAGAACCATACCTATAATGAAAGAAAAGTATGGTCACCCTACAGGCTTAGGCAGCGGAAACGTTGTCACAACCATGGGTTGGGTAAAAGCAAACGTTGCAAAAGAATTCCGCCCAGGATGCAGAACCGCAACCAACGCAATCATGCAAATCGCAGGCGCAAACTGGCTTATGATTGGACCAGCAGAACAAGCTGAATGGGTATTCCCAGCAGTCGCAGTAACTGACACATACTTGCATCTGCAGCAGGCGACCTTGGAACCAGACCACTAGAAGAAACTCACCCGATCTACAAGCTTTCATGTAAAATTTTCTTCCTTTATTTTTTATTTGTTTAAATTTTTGAAGGCTAAAATCTGAAACCGCTAAGATGGTTTGAAATTATCGTTGGTTTCACAGTTTTAACATTACTGGTTACTTATCTTATTCCAAGCAGTCCAGATTTTTCGATTGCTTTGGTTCCTCGGTATGTTTTCAGTTCTGTTTTTATTGCGTTTTTTCCTGGTTACTGTCTAGTAAACATATTTTCTTGGGTAAAAACAAGATAGATTTTGTTGAACAATTAGTATTATCCGTTGCGTTAAGTTTTGGTTTAATCGGGTTGGTAGGTTTGTTCTTGGGATTATCACCCATCGGGTTTAATTTTACTTCAATTACAGTTTCGCTTAGCGTGTTAGTGCTGGTTCTTGCTGTAATTGCGTTTGTTAGGAAAAGCAGGGAATTACGAAAGCTTAATGTGCAAAGTACCTGAGCAGGTAAGCGCCTGAAGTTTTCACCGCTGCCCTGCCGTAGGTTCCGCCTCTGCGCATCATTCTTAAGACGTAGCTTGGCCGCAGGTAAAAGTCTTGATATGCTTTGTAGCGGAGTTTAGCAAGTTTCTCCATGCTTAACGATGGTGTCTCAAAAGTTGGACCAGCAGTATCATATTTGTCAAAGTCTGTAACTCGTAGCCAACCATTTTTCTTTACTTCTTCATACATTGGTGTTCCCGGATAAGGCGTAGCCACGTAGAAGCCTACGTCGTCAGGGTTCAACTCTTTAACGAAACGGATTGTTTCACGAGCTGTCTGTTCTGTTTCCCCTGGAAAACCTAAAACGACGTTTGCAATCGTCATCAATCCTACTTCATGCGCGGTTTTGTATGCCTTTCTTGTTTGATCCAGCTTGATGCGTTTATTCATCGCTCCAAGGATGGCTTCAGAACCAGACTCCACACCTAACCAAACCGCAAAGCAGCCTGCATCATGCATAGTTTTCATCAGTTCTCGGTCCACCATATCTACGCGGGTGCCGCAATCCCAGATCATATGCAGTTTTCTAGTATTGCAGTTCTTCGCAGATTTTCATCACTCGGTTGCGGTCAACAGTAAAAGCGTCATCATAAAATGTAACTTGGTCAACGCCGTATTTGTCGTGGACAAGCTGCATTTCGTCTACAACGTTTTTGGGGCTGCGCATTCGGTAGCCTCTGCCGAACATGCGTACGGTGCTGCAGAAGTCACACCAATAGACACATCCGCGACTGCTAATTAAGGGGAACAAGATTTTGCCATTGTGCTTTAGGTTTTCAAGCGGCAGCAGGTGATGGGCTGGAAAAGGCAGTGAGTCTAAGTCTTCTATGAAGGGTCTGTCTGGGTTGCGGACGATTTTGTCTCCGTTTCGGTATGTGATGCCTAACACGTTGCTGAGGCTGCCTTGGTTTTGAAGTTTTTCGAGGAGTTCAATGAAGGTTTGTTCGCCTTCTCTTCGCACGACAATGTCTAAGCTTGGATATTCGTTGAGGGCGTTTTCGTCCCAGAAAGTTCCATGTGACCCACCAAGCACCGTGACTGCTTGTGGTTGAGCCTCTTTAGCTATGGTGATTAGCTTCATGGCGGATTTGTAGAGCAGCGTTGTCGCTGTTACCCCGATTATGTCAGAGGGCGTTTGTGCGATGCGGTCGCGGAAGGTTTCATAGGTCAGTTTTTCTGCTTGGCAATCGATTACTGTGACTTGGTGGCCTGCTTTTTCTGCAACTGCACCCAAATATGCTAAGCCCAATGGGATAAAGGGTGGATGTGAATGGACGCTTGGTGGATAAGGCGGATTGACTAGGGTAATTTTCATTTCAGCTGGCGCCTTTCTAGTGGAGATTCTTATGTTGGATTAAATATATTGCTTTCTTAAATTGTCAAAATTATTAAGTGCAAAATAGTTAGAAGAAAGAAGGTTTAGGAGAGTTTTATGTGCATGGCTCTGAGTGCGTAGGCCGCAGATGTTTTCAGTCCAGATCTGCCGTAGGTTCCGCCTTTGCGCATCATCTTGAACACGTAGCTTGGTCGCAGGTAAAACTTCTGGTGGCTTTGTACTTGATTTCGCGGATTCTTTCCATGCTGAGGTATGGTGTTTCGAAAGTGGGGTTGCTGTGTCGTATTTGTTGAAGTCGGTTACTCGTAGCCAGCCGTTTTTGATTACTTGTCATACATTGGGTTCCAGGGTAGGGTGTTGCTACGTAGAAGCCTATGTCGTCTGGGTTTAGTGAGTTGATGAAGTTGATTGTTTCCCAAGCTGTTTCTTCAGTTTCGCCGGGAAGCCGATGACTGCGCTGGCAATAGTCATTAAACCCACTTTCTGGGCTGTCTTGAAAGCTGAGCGTGTTTGTTCTAGCTTTATTTTTTTATTCATTTGACCAAGCATTTTTTCTGAGCCAGATTCTACGCCGAACCATACAGTTATGCATCCTGCATCATGCATTGTTGTCAAGTAGTTCTTTGTCAACCATGTCAACGCGGGTTTCGCAGTCCCATTGACTTTGAGTTTGCGGGCTTTGATGTCTGCGCACATTTCCAGTACGTGTTGGCGGTTTACTGTGAATGCGTCATCGTAGAATGTGAATTGGCTTTCGCCGTACTTGTTGTGCAGCATTTCCATTTCGTCTACGACGTTTTTGGGGTTTCGTACACGGTATCCTCTGCCGAACATGCGTACTGTGCTGCAGAAGTCACACCATTGAACGCATCCACGGCTTGTCACTAAGGGAAAGATGGTTTTGCCCATGCGGTGGAATGAGTCTAGAGGAAGCAAATGGTAAGCTGGGGAAGGCAGCGAATCTAAATCTTGCAGGAATGGTCTGTCTTCGTTGCGAAGGATTTTCTCGTCGCTTGCGCGGAATGTTGTTCCTAAGACTCCTTTAAAGTTCTTTTCTGCTTCTATACGCTGCAGCAGTTCAAGAAATGTTAGTTCGCCTTCACGTCGCACAATTACGTCTATGCTTGGGCATTCGTTGAGGGCGTTTTCGTCCCAGAAGCTTACGTGGCTTCCGCCAATCATGGTGACGGCGTTTGGGTGTTCTTCTTTGGCGGTTTCCATTATTTTTTTGGCTGAATTATAAAGAAGTGTGGTTGAAGTTACGCCGACTACGTCGGATGGAACCTTTGCGATTCTTTGTCGGAAGGTGTCGTAGGTTAGTTTTTCTGCTTGGCAGTCGATTATGCTGACTTGGTGGCCTGCTTTTTCGGCGACTGCACCAAGGTATGCTAAGTCCCAACGGGATGAATGGTGGATGTGAATGTGCGTTTGGTGGATAGGGTGGATTGACAAGAGTAACTTTCAATGTAGTTCGCCCTTTTAGTGAGTGGTTGTACGTGAAGATGGATTATATAGTTTTCTAAATAAAACATAAAACCAAAAAATCCATGGATGATGGAGAAAAATTAGGTAATTAACGATTCAATGCAACTTGTTATCTCACTTTATTGCTCGGTAAAAACTAAACCCTTATTTATATTCTCAATGTTCTGCAGGGCATACATGTTAGGTTTTTGTATGACTGTTCTAAGTGTTAAATGGGTAATGCTTGTGTAGATTTATAGGTGTCTTTTAGTCAATTGCAAACATTGTATTCGGTTAACAAATAAAAATTCCAATGAGACTTAACGTCTGAATGTAAGCATGTGTCCTTTGTGGGCAACCATTCTGTGGTTTCGTAGTTCGTCGGGAGTTTGAAAACTTGATGAACATATTCTGCATTTAAATTTTTCTTGAATGAGTTTTTCGTAAGTATACATCTAATATTGCCTTCTCATTGATTGTTCTTGCAAAAAATTGAGTCTTTTACAAGCTCATTAAATATATGTTCTGCAGACTTATAAATGAATGACAATTTCTATGCAAAACAATGGTTAAAACCAAGAAGTTACGCTTGATACGCTTTATTTTTTATAGGCATACTAAATAGTTACGGTGTATTGTATAGCACAATTCCCTGTTGGAGAGCCAAGGAGGGACTATACGCTTGAAGAAAAAGACAAAACTAAAGGCTAAAGGAAAAAAATACTACACAGAACACTCACGGCAAAGTCTACAGAGTAAAACCAAACCCTAAGGCAAACAAACGAAAACTTCTGCAAAAACGCCAAAGAAAAATAGATGCACAAATTAAGGCAACACACAGCCTAATTTTTCCATAATTACAACTTAATTACAGTTTTCTTTATTATTCCTTTATTAGGGCACCATTTTACTAAGTGAAGAGTTTCTTTGTTCTTTGGGCTAAACCACTGAGTAACTGATTCTTTTCAAATAACTAAAAGGCAAATGTTCATGCAAACAGTAAACACGATAATTGATTCTATTTGGGTTAGGTGTAGTTTTGAGTAGACCCAGACAAAAACGCTTTGAACGTGCAGAATGCAAAGGATGCATGTACAAATCAAATTCTTACTGCTGGAACCAATGCCCTTTAACATTTGGCTAACAAAAATGATGATTAAGCTGTGCCGTTTGGGTGTTTTAGCATCCAATCCTCGGCGAACGCGTCGGCTTTAGCCTTTGTGGCATAGTCAGGAGAGATTGTTTTGCCCATCCTCTTTCTTGGCTTGTCCGCACTCAAACAGCCGAACATGATAGTTGTTGCTGAATTCTTTTTTCGAAACAACCAAGTTTGCCCTGAAGTATCGTTTAAGTAGCCGCATTCATGGCTTAACATCTTCCAACCCTTAATTATTTTCATTTTTTATCCTTCACTATCTTTATTGTATTTCAGCATTTTGAAAAATGCTATTTGGACACTAACAATAGAATTAGGATACCCTTAACTTAAAGCTATCAGGAAAAAAAATAAAACTAAAAAGAAGAAAGGGAAATTATTTGTAGAGTTTTTCCCAGCGGTTGAAGAGTTCTAAGACTTCGTCGCCGCCGTGGTCTTTGAGGAACTCGCGTGTTTCTTTGTCTGCAGCTGCTTCTTTCTGGAACTTTTGGATGTATTCAGCTTTTTCTGCTAGGAAGATGATGCCGTCGACGCCTTGTCTTGCAACGCGGGTTGCAACTGTCATGATTTGTTTTGTTGGTGCAACGGTGTCCCAGGTTTCGTTTGGACCGCGGACGTAGAAGTTTACGAAGACGGGCTTCTTTAGGAAGCTCTTGTAGCCTCTTGCGATGGTTTCCCAGTACCATGGGGTTGGGTAAGCCTTGCTGAACATTGGGATGACGAAGTAGTCAGCGTATTGTGCCATGGCTTCAAAGTCGTAGCCGAAGCGTTCCTTGCCCATCAATGGGTCAGGGAGGCAGTTGACGAAGAGGGGTTTGCCGGAGACTATTTCTTTAACTTCAGCAAGGAAGTCAGTTACTACTTTTGCTCGCCAGTCAACCCATTTTAAGCCGCTTTTGCGTTGCTGCTCGATGCATCTTGGGCAAGTGCAGAAATGTTGGTCTGCAAAGTGTTGGCTGCTGATGCTGATGCCTGGGGTGACTTTGGCGGTTTCAGCGATGATTTTTAAGTTGTATTCTCTGGCTTCTGGGTTAGTCATGCATACGACGTCCCAGCGGAGGTTGATAGCGTTTGTTGGTGCGGAGTGCTGGACCGTATGAGCTTACGGAGACCCAGTCTGGGCGTTTCGCAGCCATGTTATTGTCGCCGAAGACATGCGATGTTAGTGTACATTTTTGGGTTTGGTTTTCCAACGATTCCTGATTCTGATTTTTGACGGTAGAAGTTGTAATCGACGCCTTCAACAGGCTCGGGTTGATAGAGAAATACGCCGAATTTCAAGTTTAATTCACCATTATTTGTGTTGTTTTTATTTACGGAATAAATTTGCAAGTTATTTAAGTCTTTTCAGTTAATGCTCAGATTGAGTGTTTTTGACAATTTTGATTAATGCATGTTTTAGGAAAGGCGGCAAATCAACAGATTCGTAATTTGGCATTTTAGAACAATCGCGTTTGAGTCGTGTACAGGTACCAAAGCATTTGCTTATCTCTGTCCAATTCTGTAAAGTCTGTGGGTAACAGGTTCTTTTTGTAATCGTCATCCATCTTCGCGGCAGCCAACAAGTAAGCACCAGCAAACGGATTGTTCTTCAAAATCTCCGTCAAACTCTTCGGCATCAACAGCTAAACCCTCAACTTTGGATATTTCAGCTGCCAGTTTTTCAAGTCGGCAATATGCCTCTCCTTGAGTCTGTCCAATACTGTTCGGCAAGCCCAAATTGGCTCCTGCTTAAGCAATGCTTCTGTAACCGCCTGCCTCGCACAATATCCAACCATCTTGCCCAGTTTCGAGGCTGGACCAGCCAAACTTAAAGTTTTACCCCTGACATGTTGATGCAACTGTGACGCTGTCAGTTATCGAGCCTGTCGCTGAATCGCCTGTGTAGCGGCTTCGAACATCAAAATCCCTCAGCACCGCCGACTTGGCTTCAGTTGCAGTGATTAATGCAGCGACCATGCAACTCTCCGACGGGTTCCCATCGATTAAGACAATGATGTTTATGGTGCCCACGATTTCTTGAACATCCATCTCTTCGCCTGAGGATTCGCCATGTGAGCAACCCGCGGTTGCAGCTACACTGAACTGAGAAATTGTCGCTTTTTTTGGAGACTAAACTATAATTTTTGATTTTTGCAGCTGTAACCATTGCAAGGTAATCTTTGGTTAATCCAACCTTTGCCGCGGATGAAGTGATTAGTTCTAGCGGGTCAAGGTGCAAGGAAAGGTCACTATATCCTTCCGGCACCCCTACATTGAGGACAGCTTTAACCTGATTGGTCCCGCCATTATAGATTGCTGAGCTAACTGTCTTTAAAGCACTATCACAAAAAACGGCTAGTACATTCTCTTTTACAATCAGTTTAACGTTGTCTGCAAGGTCAATTTGTTCCAAACCCGCCAGTTCCCCATGCACTATTTTTTGGGGTTGCTAACATTTATAGTGATGGCTTTGGTTGGACACAGGTTCACGCATACGCCACACTTTGTACATTGAACAAGTGCGATAACTTGGGGTTTTCTGTTCTTGCCCTCTTCTAAGGCGCCCTGTGGACAAACACCGATACAAATTTGCCCCGTGCAGGGACCACATTTAGCTAGCATCAATTGTGATTGGGGATTTTATGTTTGTCCATTTGAATCAACAATTAAATAAGCGCCAATAATATATTTGTTGCGAGCAAGGAATTGGGCATGAAAATAGGCTTAGTCACATACAAACCCGAATATGTTGAGGGCTTTGACCTTCACGTTTACTATCTCCAAATGGGTAGACGGACAAGTTTTTCCAGCTGCAAAAGGCATGCAGAATGACGTTACAGTTTTCTGTGATGCCAAAGCCATCCGCGAAGACCCAAGCATCGTTGCCCTCTCAAAAGCTGGTCCTGCGCTGCGAAGGAACAGAAAATCCAATTTAGCATTTGACTTTGTTTGCCCCACCCACCCAAGCTACCGAGCTAAAGTCTTCGATTATCTTGACAGTATATCAAAACAAGACATCGCTGGTGTTACACTTAACCTCTACCACTTTCCCGATCAAGACTACTGCATTTGTCCCAAGATGCACCGAGCAAAGAAAAAGAAGCGGCTTAAACTGGACTGAATGGCGCGCCCAAACGATAACAGAGTTTCTCAAAGAAGCCAAAACCCACAGCAAAAGGAACGTTTGCGGTTGAAATGTTCCCTGACCCTGTCTTAGCTAAAGAACGGTTTGGGATAGATTTTAACGCAATAGCGGAACTAGTTGACTATTTCCATGTGCCTCTCTCATCAAGGGATTATTTGACTAATTACTGGGTTGATACGATTGTTCGAGATTTCGTTGCCACACTAAAGAAGCCCGTTGTGGTGGAGTTCAGCGCTGAAATGCCAACAGACGAAAAAATCGATGCGCTTCTCAAAACAGTGGCTTACATTTCACGTCACAACTTGATGCAGTACTGCTTCTTGTACATGATTCAGAAAACGCAAGACAAGTTGCAAAGTTTGCTGTCCACAACAGTGACTTCCGAGAATGGATTGCAAAATACGAGTTTAAGGAAATGCAGCGAATCGTGGATCGTTGGGCTAAGATTTACTGAGTTGTGCTCGATATTCTCTTAGCCTCTGCATATCTAAATCTGCGGTTAAAATGGAGTCTTCTGGTGAATCAGTAACTTCGCCAAGGATTCCCCATGGCGCAATTATGGCGCTTCGGCCTCCCCGCATGTTTGAACATACATTGCCAACTTTAAGGATGTAGAAAGCCGATAGTCCCGTGCAATCCCCTCGGTTAAGGGGTGACCTTTAACTGTTGGATGGGTTCCCATGGCAGCCACTGGCAAAGAAACAATTTCTGCGCCCAAAGCTGCAACTTCCTTGACGAGTTCGGGGTTAAAGGTGTCTGCGCACACAATCATCCCAAGCTTGCCCAATTCCGTGTCCACCACAATGGGTGTAGATCCTTTGGCGACGCCTGCTTCAACCTCAGCTTTTATGGGATTAATTTTCTTGTATTTTGCCAATAGTTTGCCATTTCTCCAGAGAGTGCTGGTGTTGTAGTATTTGCCGCTGTCTTCTTGCAAGACTGTGCCGCCTAGAAGGTAGATGTCGCCGATTTTTTTGGAGATTTCTTGGAGAAAATGCAGCGTTTTGGCGCAGGTTTCTTGTGATATTTTTGGGGCATCGGTGAAGTCTGCCATGCAGTTGGGAACAGTGAAGTATTCGGGTAGGGCAATTAGGGCTGGGTTTTGTTTTGCGGCTTTGAGGACGGCGGTTTTTGCGGCTGTTAGGTTGTCTTCTAGGGTGTTGCGTATTTCCATGTGGAGTATGCTGACTTTCATTTGGTGAGCCTCGGTTTTTGGTATTATGAGTTTTGTTTTTGAACATTTAAACTTAGTTGATGGTGTGTTAATGAATCTATTTTGTTTGGTGATAGCCGTTTGTTCAGCATTATTTTCAGTTTCAGCACAGATGTTTATTATTTGTCGCCTTTTATATGCATACGGATAAACTTAAATACTGCCTGAACGACAAACACTGTAATGCGAGGGACAGAAATGGCAATTAACGAATCAGAAGTTAACAAACTCTTGCCAGAAGTCAAAACATTAGTAAACAAAGTCGTCAAGAAAAACATGGCAGACGGCTTCCTTTTCTCCGCTGGAACAGACACCCAAATAATCGCCTACGAAGCAGTCAAATACAAACCCGACATCCCATGCCTCACCTTAGCCTTCAAACATGGACAACCCAAAGACACCGAATACGTCAAAAAAATGGTTGAACTCCTACACCTAAAACATGAAACCTACCAATTCGGCAAAGAAGACGTAATGAAATTTTTCCCCAAAGTTGTGGAAGCACTCAAAAAATATGACCCTATGGAAATCCGAAACAGCCTCCCCGTCTACATCGGCTTAACCCTGCTAAAACCCAAGGGCATAAAGACCGTTTTCACCGGCGACGCATTAGACGAGCTTTTCGGTTACCCCTGGCAATTCCACCTATCAGAAGAACAATTCGCAGTGAAGCAACAGGAAATGTGGGCAGAAATGGGCTTCTCCTCGTTCCCGATGGCGGAATCTCTTGGAATGCAAATCAAAGCACCCTACCGAGACCCAGAATTCATGAAGTGGGCAATGAAGTTACCAATCAAATACAAGATTAACATGTACAACGGCGTAAAATACGGCAAATGGATTTTGCGCAAAGCCTACGAAGACGTCATACCTAAAGACATCATCTGGAGACCTAAAGCACCTCTGGAAGCTGGCACAGGAACAGAAACACTGCGTACATACTTCAACGACATGATAACTGACAAAGAGTTCAACGAGAAAAAAGCCGCCATCAAAGCAGCAGACGATGTGGAAATCCAGGACAAAGAACAACTTCTCTACTACGAGGTCTTCCGCAAGAAATTCGGCAAACCCAAAGATGTCTTCCCAAAGATCGAAGGCGCTGTTCAGTGCCCCAAGTGCCACAGCTACATCAAAACCAAAATTCAGTTCTGCAAGACCTGCGGAGCTTACCCCATCTAAATTTTCTTTTATTTTTTGATTTTTCTTTAATTTTGTTAGATTTTTGGGAAAGACTTAATTCTTTAGTATAGTACTTGTGAAAAACAACGAGAGGCAAAGTGCTTGGCTAGTCTATCACAACTCAAGTTTGCAATGGCAACATCCATTTTCTTATCCGCTTTCATATTTGGTCTTCTTAGTGTTTGTCATCGTTTATTTCTTGCAGTTGGATGTTTTTACTGGGTTACTCATTGCTTTAGGCGGCTCAGCACTCTTCATTTTGTTCCAGTACGCAGTTGGTCCAGCGATTGTTGCTGCAACAACACGTCTGCATTATCTTAAAGCCCGGCGAAAACCCATGGCTTGAATCAACCGTTAAAGAGTTAGCGGACAAAAGCGGCATACCCATGCCTAAGACTAGCTACCGTTCCAAACAACACGCCTAACGCTTTCACTTTTGGCAGAACCACCAGCAGCGCCACCTTAGCCGTACATGAGGGGCTCTTGCAGCAACTAAATCAAGGACGAAATTAAAGGCGTCATAGCCCACGAGTTGGGTCACATCAAACATAAAGACTACATTGTTATGACGGTGCTTTCTGCGTTGCCGTTGATTGCCTACATAATTGCCCAGGTTGCCTTGCGTGCGGGCGCTTTTAGTGGTGGACGAAGAAACAACAAAGATAATTCGGGTGCGCCTTAATCATCATCGGCGTAATCTCGTTTGCTATCTACATAATCACTTTCCTGATCGTTATGAGGCTTAGTCGACTTCGAGAACACTACGCCGACGCCTATTCCGCTTACGTTACTGGTTCGCCCCGAGAACTTGAGAGTGCATTGGCAAAAATCACCTACGGCTTATCCATCTCGCCTAAAGCCGCCAGAAGGCGCAAGAGCATTCTACATTGAAGACCCAGGGATGGCAAAACAGGAAGTCCAGCGAATCATGGAGAAAAAAGATGAATACGACTTGGACCAAGACGGTGTTTTGGACGAGCGCGAGTTGCATTTGGCGATGGAGAAAGAATCCAAAAGCACATGGGTTCAAATGAACAGTCTCTTTGCCACTCATCCACCGACTTTTAAGCGCATTTTGCTTTTGAAGGAAATTGAACAGGAAATGGCCACTGGAAAATACAGCAAGCGACAAAATGTACACTCATGTGTAAGAACTCTCTTTTTTGGTTAAAATTGTTGAAATTCTATGCGAAGACTAATATCTCCCAAGAAACGAATTACTACAAAACCATCAAAAGAGAAACAAAAATGGTAAATTACTGTCCTGAATGCGGCGGAGAAATACAATACATCTCATTTGACCAAACACTATGTCTGCAAAAGCTGTGGCTTATCCTGTACGGGGCAAGAACTCAACGATTTGCATGACAAGAACAGGCCAGCTGATGAAACCGAGGAAGAAGTTAGACAGAACCGCCGAAAAGAATACCTTAAATGGTATCTTAGCAAAAAATAAATTTGCTACCGAAAAGGTTAACGAACCTTTTTCGTTAGCCTTGACTCTGTTTGTTGAAGGATTTTATTTTAAGGTTAGTCACCGCTTCGACTTTTTCGGTATAGGTTGTTTGGATTAGGGTTTTTTAGGTGAGGGGAAAATGTTGATTTTGATCTATTGATGTAAGGACTATAACTTTCTTCGCGATAAAGTTTTTAGAGAAAAGTGAAAAAATTAAAAAAGAAAAATTATGCTTTTTTGGCTTTTTCTAGCTCTTTTTTGAGTTGTTCAGCTTTGTCGGTTTTTTCCCAGGGAAAATCTGCGTCTTCTCGGCCAAAGTGGCCAAAGACTGCTGTTTTCTTGTAGATGGGTCTTAGCAGGTCTAGTTGGTCGATGATTGCTTTAGGTCTCATGTCAAAGTACTTCATTACTAAGCTCCATGATTTTTTCGTCTGAAAGTTTGCCTGTTTCGTAAGTGTTTACCAGCACTGAGATTGGTTGCGCAACGCCGATGGCGTAGGAAATTTGGATTTCACATTGGTCAGCTAAGCCTGAGGCAACAATGTTTTTGGCGATGTATCTTGCCATGTAGCAGCCTGAACGGTCAACTTTTGATGGGTCTTTGCCGCTGAAGCATCCGCCTCCGTGGCTTCCAACTCCACCGTATGTGTCAACGATGATTTTTCTGCCTGTTAAACCTGAATCAGCAAGTGTTCCGCCGATGACGAATCTGCCTGTGCCGTTGATGACATATTTTATGTCTTCGGCTAGCATGTTTGCTGGGATAACGTGTTTGATGACTTTTTCAATGATGTCTTTCTTTAATGTGGCATCGTCAACAGTTCCGTTGTTTTGGGCAGCGATAACGACTGTTTTGACGCATTTTGGTTTGCCACAGTCATATTCAACTGTAACTTGGGACTTGCAGTCAGGGCGCAGATAAGGCATAATTTTTGTTTTTCTGCATTCAGCTAAGCGTTTAACAAGTTTATGCGCCAGCATGATGGGCAGTGGCATGAGTTCTTTTGTTTCGTTTGTTGCGTAGCCGAAAACCATTCCTTGGTCGCCAGCACCTTGCTCGTGACCTTTAGATTCGGTTACTCCCATAGAAATGTCTGGAGACTGCTCAGTTAATGAAACTAAAACGCCGCATGTTTCCCAGTCTAAACCATCCTTTGCGTTGTCAAAACCAATTTCTTTGAGTGTTTGGCGGACAATTTTTGGGATGTTAACGTAGGAGCAGGTGGTTATTTGACCCGTAATCATTACGGTTCCCTGCATGACGAGTGTTTCGCAGTCAACTCGTGCTTTGGGGTCATGGGTGAATATTGCGTCTAAAACGCTGTCGGATATTTGGTCTGCAACTTTGTCTGGGTGACCTTCTCCGACTGATTCGGATGTGAACAAGTATTTTCCGTTTTTTTTCATTGGAATCTCTCTTCCGTTCAATCGTGTGATAGGCATAGTAACTCGCCGTTTTTCTTAAAAGGCTTTCGACAATGCACGCAACTAATCAACAACAAATTGCTGTGATGGCGGTTTGCAGAAACCATTTTAACCTTAAACGACACAAACAACAAGGGATAGCATGAAAAAAGCTAGTTTATAGCCAGAATGCACCAAAACCAATCGGCCCATACAATCAAGCGGTGCAAGCGGGCAATTTCCTGTTTGTTTCTGGTCAGCTTGCTATTGACCCAAAAGAAGGCAAACATAGTCGTTGAAAACATCACGTTGCAGACACGCCAAGTTATGGAAAACATAAAAGCCATTTTGGAAGCTGCAGGCTACAGCCTAAAAGATGTAGTTCAATCCACTGTGTATCTTTCTTCGATGTCGCTGTTTGATGAGTTTAACCGTGAATACGCCAAATACTTTGAGAACGATTTTCCTGCCCGAGCCACAGTCGGCGTAGAACTCAAGTCAGGTGCACTTGTTGAGGTTTCTGTGGTTGCCTACAAAGACTAACATGCATTGCTTTGATAAATTATAAAAACCCAGCTCAACGCTTAACTATGACAGTGCAAAATATGGCGGCATCTCTCAAGAAGTTCATGCAGCAAATTGCTGGAAAAAAAGCTCCAGGACCATCAACTACCTTCACCATATTCCACGTTTTCTACGCGTTAGAGCTTACTGGCGCAGAAGCCTCTGGGCAGAAACAAACTGGCGGAGAAACTTAAGGTTGGCGATGGCGCAGTTCGCACCATAATTAGTAGGCTTAGGGATGCTGGTTTGATTGAAACCTCCAAAGAAGGCTGCAACTTAACAAAAAAAGGCTTAGAGGTTTGGGAGCAATTCGAAGAAATTTTTCCCAAACGAGTCGAGATTCCAAGGTCTGAGTTGAGCTGAATCTGAGTTTAACTTTGCTTTCTTAGTGAAGAACAGCGGGCAGAAAGTTGGAGTCTGGAATTGACCAGCGGGATGCAGCTATCATTGCAGGTGCACGCAAAGCCTTAGTCATTGTTTTCAAGAATGGACATTTATGCATCGAATCCGTGAGCGACTGCATAGAAAAGCAGTATCCTAAAGCTGCAAACCTAATTCTTAAGGAGTTGAACGCCACAAGACAATGACGTTATCATTATTGCTGGTGCAGATTCGGCTTTGAAGGCTAAGCGTGGAGCGTTTGCCGCAAGCTGGTCACTGATTAGCGTTTAAGTTGTGTATTTTTCTCCTTCATTTAAAATACGTTCAAGCAAAGTGTTAACGTTTACCATGCCTTCGTTTGTTTTAGAGGAAACAGGCATTAAATGGAATTGTAAGCCCAGCTTGTTGATGGCTTGCATCATGTTGCGGCTGAAGAGGCGTTTTGTTCCTTCAAGTTTCTGTTCAATTGCATCTTCCAAGGCATTGGTGTTTGCTGACCAATTCGCGATTGCCTGCACCTCTTTTTGGGGTATTAAATCGCTTTTTGAAAGCAAATGCACCTGTGGCTGGAAAAACCTGTTGTAAACTGCTGCAGCCAAGAACATGTTTGAAACGTAATTTAGTGGGTTAATTGAGAAAACAGCGTCGAAGAGGTAGATTAGTGCTTTTGGTTCTTTTGTTAATTCGTTAACGATGTATGGTCCACTTGCTCGGAAAGCAAAAAGTTCCATTTGACCAGGAGTATCCACCAAAACAATGTCAGCGTGGGCTTCTTCGATGTCACGGGTTAAGTTTTCAATCTCATCCGCGATTAAATCAGCAGCCATAACCAAAGCGCCGTTGGGACCTAAACCATACTTCTCCATAATATCACCAACCTCCACATAGTTGCGTACATCAACGTCTGGTTGATAAGGCAGTTTTAATGCTCCAGGATCCAAATTGACTACTGCAACATCCTGTTTGCTCATTTTTAGCCATTCTGCAAAAGCGGCTGTGAAAAGTGATTTGCCTGAACCAGCAGTTCCAATAATAAACGCTAAAGGCATGTCTATATCTCCGATGTAGGTGTGAACTGAGTTGGAATAATAACCTTTCTACTATCAGTCTAAGTCCTTAAGAGTTGCAAATGTGGATTTACTTAGCGGTTGTTGTTGTGGATGTTTTGTGTGCACAAGTTCTGTAGAGGGTTGTTTTTGGGTTGTGTTTTATGTTTGGGTTGTAGTTTGGGGTTTGTTTGGTTGTTGTTGACGCAACGAAATCTTTTCAATGTTGCTTGTTGTTGACTGCAAAGAGGTTGTTGACTGAACGCCAAAGTAATTTTGGCTTGGTAAATACAACTGGTTCAGTTGTTTTTTTGAAAAATATTAAAAAGTAAAAATTTGGTTTATTGCACTTTGCCCATTGGGTTTTTGCGCAGTGCTTCGAGTGCTTTGGGGTCTTCTTGCAGGATTTTGGGTATGTAGTTGCATGCTGGGTCTGATTCGAAGAGGTCGCCTGTGTAGTATTCTGCTCGTGTTCTGCATCCGCCGCAGATTTCTCGGTATTCGCAGATTCCGCATCTGCCTTTGAGGTTGCTTTTGTCGCGTAGTTTAAGGTGTAGTTCGCTTTTTTGCAGTTCTTCCCATGCGGTGCGTAGTTTCTTGTCTTTGACGTTGCCGATTCGGTAGCCTTCGTGGAAGCCGCAGCTTCGGTAGTCGCCGTTTTCGGTGATGCCGATGTAGTTGCCGCCGATGGTGCATTTTCCGAGGTAGCCTTCGTTGTACCATTGCCAGAAGTCAGCTGGGTTTTTTTGGCGGACGATGCGTGCGTAAAATGGTGCGTAAACGTTGACTTTGACTTTGCCGTAGAGTTTGCGTTGGATGTCGTAGATTTCGTTGAATGCTACTTCGTACTGATCGGGTGTTGGAGCTAACTCTGGCATGTTTTCGCCTGCTCTGCCTACGGGCACGAGGTTGTGGTAGACGAGCATGCGGGCTTTGTATTCTTCTGCTAACGCTGCTGGGTGAGCCATCTGATTGATGTTGTGCTTAGTCATGGTTGTGACTAGGCAGTCAAGCAATCCGACTTCGCCAAGTTTCTTCATGGCGTGAAGGGCTTTGTCGTAGCCGCCTTTTCGGCGTATCATGTCGTTTGTTTCTTTGTTTCCATCGATGCTGATGGCAGTGTGAACTTCATACTTGCGTAGTTTATCGAAGCGTTCTTCATCCCATGCAAAGCCGCTTGTGATTAAGCTGACTTTCATGCCATGCTTCTTTTCTGCGTATTCGATAACTTCCCAAATGTCTGGTCGAACCAAGGGTTCTCCGCCGCTGATTCCAAGCCATTGTGAGCCGAACTCTGCCATTTCATCAACCATATGTTTGGCTTGTGCAGTGTTCAACTCTTGGTCTTTAGCGTATTCTTTGATGTAACTGCAATAAGTGCAACTGCCCACACAGTTGCGGGTACATCGCCAAACAACCATAAACAATGGGGCTGTGATTGGATTCATTTAAATCACAGTTGAAGATAAAATTTGCCTAGGCGATATAAAACTTCCTCTAAGAAACTGATTTTCCCTTTTTTTAAGAAAGTTGCAGAAAACAACCATGTTATGTTAATCAAGATTGCTCTATTCTATTGAGGCGGTGCATTTTGCGTTTGTTCTGTCAGTAGCCCTTCAACAGTGAAAACAGCTAGTGCCAACCCAGTTATAAGCATCAAAAGCAAGAAGAAAACTTTGAATTCGTATGTTTTCAACCGAAAAATGCATAATTAAAACGAAGAGTTCAACAATTAAAATAGCTGAGAAAAGCAGTGCAGTAGAGCCACATTTTCGGCATCTAAACGGCGACCAAGCCAAACTGTAACCCCTGACATGCGCTTTGCTCTTAACTGTGTATTCGCCGTACTCGTTTTTCTGCAAATAACCCAGATCTTCGAGTTTCTGCAGGTGCCTGTAAGCTACGCTGGGGCTGCTTAGGTTGGCGCCCTTCATGACGTCTCTGGGACCCACTGGCTTACCTTTTTTGACGACAGTACAAGTAGACGTTTAAGTGTTATTCCTTCAAGTTCTTCATTATCGTCGTCGGTCACAGCTGAGCCCTGTAAAATATATGTTTACAGCTTACCGGTATTAGCTTTACTAATAAACCGGTGTTATAACGTACAAATTTAGCTAAATCAAATCAAACTTCCATTTAAATGGTCGCATAAGAATAAGCAAAGATTGAAAACTTGGATTTCTATGGCGGAAATTTTGATTTCCGAAAAAGCTTAATAACCCAGACCTTAGATAAAATCTTCATTTAAGAAGGTTAATCAAAAATGAGTAATGAATCCACTAATGAACTAGTCGTCAAACCTGCTCCACACATAACCGGTACAATGTCTAAGAATCGTCTGATGCAATACACCTTTGTCGCTCTATTGGTTATCACTGTTATCACCGCAATCTTATGGTGGCCAGTCCACTGCCCCACCGACGGACAAATAAAGCTTAGCTCTTAAAAACGTCTGGCAATTGCCGCTTGGTGCCATAGTGCTCATAAATGCTCTCATAGCAATCGGAGTAGCCGTTGGAATGGATGCTCTTACTACATAAAGTCGCATCTGACAGTGAATTGAACACTTGGTCCGCAGCAGTTTTCGGCTTAATCGTTACACTCTCATTCTCGCTTGGTGTTCCCTCTATGGCTCTAGGCATCTGACGTAATGCCCATCGATACATTAACTGCACCAAACGCATTTCTCTATGTCGCACTCATCTCACTGATCGGCCTTGTCGTCTTCAAAAAAATGCAAGGCTTAGGCGGAAGAAAATTCGTCAACCCCGCAGCAGCCGCAAAATTCTTAGTTCTGCTTCCCTTCATAGGCAGCGTTTTATTAGCCAAAGACCACTTCGCCCCATATGACGCAGCAACAGGAACAGGCTTAGGTGTGCCTGTCCTTGCAGGTCCACTTGGCGGAGGAACCGCACCAGTAGGAACCAACGGTTTAGGCTCATTCCTTAGCTACCTGCAAGGCTGCTACGCTAACCCACTGAGTGCAGGCACATACTGACATTAAACCAGCTTATGATACTTGAGAAGTTCCACGGTTGGACAGGCGGCGCTTCCAGCCTCGCCGTAATCATCGTTGGCATCGCATTGTTTGTCATCGCTCGCAAATACATCAAATGGAAAATCACAGTTGCATACTTCGTATCCATCGCTGTAATGTCTCTGGTATTATGGCAACTGTTTACGCAGACACAGATCTGATGATAAGGTTGCTCTTTGAAGTGTTCATCGGCAGCTCAATCTTCTTAGGCTTCTTCATGGCAACTGACCCTGCAACAACACCCTTTACTGGCATTAGGACAAATCATCTTCGGCGTCGGCTTAGGCATACTGACCATTCTTATACAAACCTATATGAACTTCTTTGGAGGCTCATTGCTAGCATTGCTCATCATGAACTTGACGGTACCACTCCTTGATCGTGTAGGTATCCACAAACCCTTTGGGAGATGAACAAAATGGCAAACCTCGTTAAAATAAAAGAACACAAAGACAAAGCAAGAATAACACCCATCGAAGTCTTCCCTGACCCAAAAACCGCCATAGTCCTAACCTACCAACACACCGGGGCACCAAACAAACCCTTGGTTTCTGTTGGTGACAGTCGTAGACTATAGGACAAAAAATTGCAGACTCAAAAGAACGCGTCAGCGCACCAGTCCACAGCCCAATCTCCGGAAAAGTTGTAAAAATCGGCGACATATACAACAGCTGCTACTGCAGAATGCTCAGAAGCCATCTGGATTGAAAACGACGGAAAAAAAACCAAAGACAAAACACTAACCCCCATATCTGAATCTGAACTCAAAGACACTGCAAACGATGTACTTCATCAAACGAATCCGCGAAGCAGGCATCATCGGTTTAGGCGGCGCAGGCTTCCCAACCAGCATCAAACTCTCCGTACCAAAAGACAAAACAATAAAAACCCTCATCGTAAACGCGGCAGAAGGCGAACCATACGACACTGCAGACGAGCGACTAATGATTGAAAAAACCGCGAACTTGGTACGCGGCGTCAGAGTCATACGCAAACTCTTAGGAAACCCCAAAGTTATCGTCGCAACCAAAGTCAGCAAAGTCGAAGCCGTACCTAAACTACAAGAAGCCTTCGGCAAAGAACCCGACACAGAAGTCGTCGTTAAACACCTCACCTACCAGCAAGGAGACGCAAGTGTACTTCAAAAAGCAATCTTGAACTATGAAACACCACCAGGCAAACGCTCATACGAAATGGGCACCATAGTGCAGAACGTCGCAACAATAAACGCAATCGCAAACGCTGTCTTTGAAGGTGAACCCCTAATATCCAGAGTCACAACTCTAAACGGCGACATCGCAGAACCAAAGAACCTACTAGTTAAAATCGGCACTCCAATAAGCAGACATACTCACCCAAAACAACGTTGACACAAACGACATCCGACAAGTCGTCGTCGGCGGAGTCATGATGGGAAACGCTATCCAAACAATCGAAGCTCCAGTAACCAAGAGAACATCAAGCATTATCGTGTTCTCCAAAAGCAAATACAAACCTGACCAACCACAAACAGCTTGCATTCACTGCTCAAAATGCATCTCCTCATGCCCAGTACGTCTACACCCAATACTGATCTACAACGCCATCATGAAAGGCGACATTGAGAAAGCCGAAAAACTCTGGGTTAAAGACTGCATCGCATGCGGAACATGCTCGTACGTTTGTCCATCAAGACTGCCCCTAAGCGGAATCATCTGCGCCTCACGCCACTGAAATCAAAAGCAGAAATAAAAACTTCAATCCCCTAATCTTTTCTTTTATTTTTATTTTTGGTTATAGATTTGTAAAACTAATTTTAGCTCTCACATGTTGCTATAAGTTCTATTTTTTTAACGTCTAAATTTTTTGCGTACCAAGCTTGTAAGCATTAAGCTTATAAACATGCCACAATGTAAAATAAGTCAAGGGATAAAAATTGACAGAACCGGAAAAAGTTAAACTTAGTACTATTCTCTGGGGCATAATTATACCATTGATAATCGGCATAGTGATAGTGATTTTCCCAGCAGTACTTAGACCAATACTTGATTCAGCTTTCCCACCACCATCGATGGATTCAGCTGGTTCGCCATATGCGTTTCTGACAGTCATTTTCACACACGGCCTTGCTCTGATGGTAGTTTTTGGAATTCCGCTCTTCTTAGGCTTGACTTGGAATAAATAGGCTGGCGGCGCTGCAGGATTTATAATGGGTACATTGTATTACGTTGCCTTAGCTGGATACAACGTCCAATACTCCCTCATTAACTACGGATTGAACATTAACCCGTATGCTGACCCCAGCTTCATTGGCGGTTACATTGTAGGCGGCATTCTAATTGGATACATGGCAGGATCTCTAAACGAGAAATCAATGCGAACTCAAGACGAATGCTTGCTTCAGGCTTTGACGGCTTGCACTTGCAGTTGGTATATTCACAGTTCATCCTCAACTATACAGTCGCAGCATCCGCTTGGATGACTCAGGCAGACCCATTGACCGCACTTTGGCAGACGTTGTTGCCATTGATAATTCTTGGGAATAATAGTGCCCTTCATCGCCAGAATTAGTGGCGCTTCTGAATTGGGCTACCACCCATAACCTCTTCCCTTTCTTTTTTATTTTTAAAGGCTAAAAATAGAGCTTATATTTGATAGTGTCTGTTAATTGCCATTAGTATCTTTATTTAAAATAGATTGCAAATTTCTTATTTTGCTCACAAGCAGAAGGATTGCCAAATGGAACGTTGATTCTTGTTCCGCTTAGCTGATTATTTTTGCGCGAATTCCCAAGCTATGTTGCCTTTCCAGACTTCGCCCTGCTTGGTAATTCTAACTTCTTTGTCATCTATCTCGATTAGCCCTTTCTCTTTGAGGTTTTTTAGTTGCTTGGGAAATACATCTTCTGGCAGTTTGCCGAATTTCTCCATAAACTCTTTCTTGCTTACGGGCAAACGCAAGTAAAGTCTGCTCATTTCTCTTCGCATCATTTCATCATCGGTGGACTCTGAGAGTCTTTGGATTGGAAGTTTTCCAGCACTTACCGTTTTCATGTATTCATTGATGTCTTCGATGTTGCTGTAGCTAAACCGCTGCAAATAACCCATAAAGCAGCCTGCGCCAGTAGTGAGTATTCCTCCCCATGGCCAACCGTTGAGGCAGTTTTCACGCATGTGCCACTCTACGCGGCTATAGCGGTCGTGACCCACTGCCTTGTAGCCTGCTTCAGTTAGCATTTTGTAGGCTGCCAGGTACATTTGCTTCTCATACTCTGCGTCTCCCACAGGCGGCGACTTTCCTGTCTTAATCATCTTTTCAAGCATCGTTCCCGGGTCCACATGTAATGAGTAAGCGTCGATTTCCACGTCTAACTCGATGGCTTTTTTAAGTGTGCTTACCCAGCTTTCCATCGTTTGCCCTGGAAGATTATACATAAGGTCTACGCAGACGCATAAGCCCAGTTTTCGAGCATGACGTAATGGCTTTTTCCACGTCTGCTGCACTATCAGGCAAACACAGCATTTTTCGGATTTTGTCGTCGAAGGTTTGTGCGCCCATGTCCATTTGGTAAACGCCGTAGGCGGCAAGTTTGTCGATTTTTGGCAGCGCCAAAGTTTTTGAGGAACCAGTGACTTTGATGAAGTATTCTTTGTTAGTGTTGAAAGTTCGCTTTGCAGAAATCTATGAGGTCAATCATCTGCTCAGCTGTCAAGACGCTGGGGGTTCCGCCGCCTAAAACTATCTCGTCAAACACGCTTGTCTTCACGTACTTGGTTTTCGCGTACATTTCCAGTTCTTTCTTTAGCAATTCAAGATAAGGCTCTATTTGCACCTTGTTTGTTGGCGCGGTTGGGAAATAGCAAAAAGCACATTTTGAATCGCAAACGGATATCCACGGTTGCAGCTCCATCAGTCTGCCTGATGTGTTTTCAGTGTTTAAGAACTTCAGGAAAGCTTTGTATGTTTCAGGTTTTATGTCTGGGATAATCTCTGTAAGTGTAAGGTGGCCAATTTTCCCGTGATTCGTAAGCGTCTGACTTGCTTTTTTCTTGGGCAGTTGCTTTTGTCATTAATTGTTCCTCTTTAATTGTACGGTTAAAAACCACTCGATTACATAATAAAGTTTCCGTAAAGAAGCTATAATTGAGTCGCATCAGCAAATGTGGTGTAATTTGAAACTCACGTTAAGTTGGGATTTTTGAATCTTGCCATTAAGAGCAATATTTTACTTTTTTTCATCGTTTTTATATTCTCCCAAAGGTTATTTAAGGCTAAATGGCGTACCCTACTTAGCGGTTTGGCAAGATACATTTAGTATAGTCTTTGTCAAACGCAAAATAAAAAATAGAGGAAAGAAAAATGCAAAAAATATTAAATAAAAATAAAGCTATTTCGATTGCTTTGATTGTAATATTGACTATTTCTCTCGCAGTATGTTAACAACACAAACCGCTAACGCACGTCCAAACCCATATAACTATGACAACATACTGCTACATCCAACCTAATGAGCCAGTAGTAGGCGTTGGACAACAAATACTACTGTTAATGTGGCTCAATGCGTATCCGCCGACAGCAAGCGGCGCCATGGGTGACAGATGGACCTTCTACTTAGACATACATGAAGCCTGATGGAATCAACGAAACAATCGGTCCGATTACATCTGATCCAGTCGGATCAGCGATCCAATGGTACACACCAACCGAAACTGGAGTATACACAATCGTTTCTCGCTTCATTGGGAAAACTCTAACAGGAGTACCTGGTCAAACAAACAATATTGCCGTCAACGATACTTATGCACCCAGTACTAAGCAAACCAAATACTTTCACTGTGCAACAAGACCCAATACCCGCATACGAAGAAACTCCCCTTCCTAACGACTATTGGACTCGTCCAGTTTATGATACTAACAAAGGATGGGGCAATGACTGTAATGGGACAATGGTTAGGTGGACCCTATTTTGAATCGTTGAGGTCAAAAGGAATCCCGAACACTGCAGGTCCACAAAGCAGCCACGTCCTCTGGACCCGTTCATACTGGCTTGGAGGTGTCATGGGTGGATATGTTGACACAGGATTCTACAACGGTATAGCATACGAAGGCTTCTCTAGTCCACTAGTGGTTCTTGAAGGCAAAGCCTACTATTCAATACAGAACCCCCCAAGATACGGTTAGTACTGCATTGATCTCTACACAGGCGAAACAATATACTACGAAAACAACACGCTAGGTGATGCTGCTATGCCTACATTAGGTCAAGTTCTTAACTATGACTCTCCTAACCAGCACGGAGGCTTCTCATACCTTTGGAGAACATCCGGCGTTACTATAACTAACCCTGGCGGAGTCAACGGAACAATTTGGGAAATGCTTGATGCATTCACTGGAAAATCCATATGCAAAATAGCTAACGTATCCACAACTGGCACACAATTCAGAGACTCAATCGGAAGCATATGCTACATCAACTTCAACAATCTTGGAAGCGCTACTGCACCAAACTATTATTTGCAGATCTGGAATACCACACAAGCTATCTGGTGGCGACCCTCCTACGGAATCGCCCCCCCTGCAACACTTATTAACGGCACTACTAACGTACCTACAACCACATCGTGACAATTCTTACTGGTTCTGGAGACCAGGAGCAACAACTGTCAGCATGTCAACAGCTCAAAACGGGGCTGTCTACAATGGCTTAAACGGCTACACAATGAACCTATCAGTTGCAAGCATATTTGGTCCACGCAATTCAGTCCTCAATCGAAACCGGTACAATCCGAGATATAGTGCCTGACCAATACGTAGTCGTTGGAACAGCAGGACGAAACGACGCCAGAGGAAATGTTCCAGGGCTTCCTAAGAGCTGTTAGCCTAAAACAAGGCGAATGGGGAACCCCGACTATGGGATATAACCTTTAACGCGCCAAAAGCATCAGACGACTATCCTAACTCAACAGCAAACGGTGGAGTCTCACTTGGGGAGTATCTGCAAAAGACGGTGTCTTCTGGTTTACCGAGCGAAATACAGGAAAAATCTGGATGTACAGCATATAAACAGGAACACAGCTATGGACCTATCACAGTAACCGCACAATTTGCATCATACGGGATGGGTCATTAACTGTCCACAACGGCAAAGCCTACACCATTGGCTCTTATGGGAGTACATGGACTGCTTAGATGTCAACTACAGGCGAATTCTTATGGAACTTCACAGCTCCATCGCTGGGTTACCTTGAAACACAAGGATTAGAACATACACCGCTAAGTCTAGCTTTCTTCATAAACGATCCATCTGGACGCAAACTGCTCTACCTTCATGGGTCAACTGGATGGGCAGGTGAAAGTTCCCCGATTAGACGTGACGGAGCCATCTTCTGCGTAGACGCAGACACCGGCGAATTGGTCTGGCGATTAACCGCCTACCCCAATACAGCCAACAACGCACTCTCGAAGGTCATAATCTCTGAAGGTCGCATCATGTACCTTGACAACCATGACAACCAAATCTACTGCCTTGGCAAAGGACCGAGCGCCACTACAGTTTCCGCACCACAGATTGTCCCAGCACTAGGATCCAGCGTAACAATCACAGGAACCGTAACTGACCAGTCTCAATCCGGCAGACATGATATCAACGGCAATTTAGATGTAGCACTCAAAGGAACACCAGCAATATCTGACAACGACATGGACGCATGGATGGAATACATGTTCCATCAAAGACCGATGCCAACAAACGCTAAAGGCGTAGAAGTTACATTAAGCGCAATTGATCCAAACGGCAACTTGGTCACCAGTAGGCAACGCTACCAGTGACGTATACGGCAACTATGGCTTATCATTTACTCCAGAAGTTCCCGGCACATACCAAATCATCGCCAACTTCGCAGGATCCAACTCCTATGGTCCCTCTGCTTCTTCAACCTACTTAACAGTGGGTCAAGCACCACAATCTACCAACGCACCAACGCCCGCGCCACAATCCATAGCTGACATGTACTTGATACCAGGAATAATCGGTGTAATCATCACAATAATCATAGTCGGCGCCGTAATCGTATTGCTGTTGCTTAGAAAACACCCATAAGAAAGCTCTTGCAAACATAGCCAACTTCCTTTTTTATTTTTTTATTCTTGCTGTCTTAACAAAAAACTACTACGGAATCTCGAATGACTGAATTAACTTCTTTCCGTAGATGTATATT
>CAWKPI010000001.1:0-700870 GCA_963851455.1 uncultured Nitrospiraceae bacterium | reverse complement strand
AGAACGCATGGACCATTATCGTAGCCATGCCATGAAATTATTGGATAAGGGGCAGGCCTACTGGTGTGTTTGCACAGCGGACGAGTTGGAAGCCAGGAGAAAAGACGCGGAGGCGAAGGGTCTTTCGCCTCGTTATGATGGCCGCTGTCGTAATCTTAAAATCGCGAATCCATCGGGCGAGGCTGCCCTGCGGTTCAAAGCGCCGCAAGAGGGACAGACCGTTGTCGATGATCTCATCAAGGGCAAGATCGTCTTCGAGAACAATGTGCTGGACGATCTGATCATTCTCCGATCGAACGGCTACCCGACGTACAATTTTTCTGTCGTCGTGGATGATGCGCTGATGCACATCACGCATGTGGTGCGGGGGGACGATCACCTCACCAATACGCCGCGGCAAGTGCCGATTTTTCAGGCGCTTGGGTTTCCGGTGCCCCGCTTCGGACATTTGCCGATGATTCTGGGATCGGATAAAGCGCGGCTCTCGAAGCGGCATGGGGCCACCTCGATTATGGCCTATAAAGACATGGGCTATCTCCCCGATGCGATGGTGAACTATCTTGTCCGACTCGGGTGGTCATATGGCGATCAAGAAGTGTTCACCAGGCAGGAACTGATTGAGAAGTTTACCTGGAAAAATGTGCAAACGTCAGCGGCCGTGTTTAATCCTGACAAGCTGCTTTGGATGAACGCCGAATACATCAAAACGAGCCCGCCGAGCCTGGTCGCCCAGGCTCTTGTGCCACTTCTTGCAGCAAACGGATTTGAAAGATCAAGTGGACGCGGTCTCGGAGGAGTGGCTCGCGCAATTGGTCGTGTTGGTGAAAGAGCGGGCGAAGACACTCGTGGACATGGTGGAGTGGGTGAGGCCGTACTTTGGACAGGCTGTCGAGTTCGATGAAGAAGCGGCCAAGAAATTTCTGACACCGACGATTGCGCCCCTCCTTCAGAAGCTCGTCTCACCGCTTCGAAGCGCTCTCGAACTTCTCCAAACAGACATGGGAAGACAGCTTTAAGAAGCTCGTCGAGGAGGAGGGCATCAAGATGGGCCAGCTCGCTCAGCCGGTTCGCGTGGCCCTGACCGGTCGTACGGCCAGTCCTGGCCTATTCGAGGTGATGGAGGTCCTCGGACGAGACCGGACTCTCTTTCGGCTGCGACAAGGCATCGAGCGTCGCTAAAGCCGCCCACGCTTGACGGACCGAGCAATCCTATATTACGTTGAACGCCGGTTGGGGGATCGTCTAGCGGTAGGACGTCAGTCTCTGGATCTGACTACCTAGGTTCGATTCCTAGTCCCCCAGCCAATAATCTTCCGCATCGTCTTAGATCTCCGCCTTCGTTCCGTACCGCGCTGGGGGATCGTCTAGCGGTAGGACGCCGGCCTTTGGAGCCGGCTACCTAGGTTCGATTCCTAGTCCCCCAGCCACATACTGATTCCCCTCAAGATCCCGGTTGCAGGCGCGTCGGGCCTTTCCCCGTCGGTGCCGATGCATCTCGCCAAAGGGCGATGCCACCGACCAACCCGTTGAGGTTTGAGATGATCGTCACATGGGCTGGCAGCAGGCCTACATCCACTTCCCGGGAATTCCCACCTCCAATGTACAATCTTGTGAAGTGAAAGACTTCGTCGAGTTGGCGGATAAACTTCACCAAACGCTTGTTCCACTTCTTTTTGCCGACTTTATGCAATGCCGCATTCCTCAGCTTGTCTTTGCCAATCTCAAGATTCGGCACGAGACGGCCATCCACGAATAACGACGTGCCCACCCCAGTTCCCAGCGTGACGACGACTTCCACGCCCCGTCCCGAAATGGCGCCGAATCCTTGCACATCGGCGTCGTTCGCCACGCGGACAGGCTTCTTCAACCGCGCTTGCAACACGTCGGCGATATTGAAGCCCTGCCATTCCTTCGCGAGGTTCGGTGCTTGTTTGACGATCCCTCCGACAATTACGCCTGGAAAACCAACGGCTACTCGGTCGAAGGACTCAAACTTTTTGGAGAGAGACACCACGACATCCATGACTTCGCCCGGCATCCCGGACGACGGGGTGTCTTGGCGCAGCCGTTCCCCGATGGCCTTTCCTAAGTCGTTGAGCAAGGTCGCTTTGATCCCGCTGGCTCCCACATCCACGACCAAGGTTCGGGGGAGATCAGTTCCACTCGCTCCGCCGTTCGTGGAGCCGCTCTGTGCACTGTCCGTCCTCTTGGTCTTTGCTTTAGACATGGGTGATGTTAGGAGCCGTGACGACTTGTCCATCAGCGGCATGATCTGTCTCCAGTTCCTCCGCTAAGAGAGGACCGAATCTCAGAAATGGCCCTGTCATTGTGGGTGAGGAACCCCGACCCGAGCTACCCTGCAGGAGTTACGCCAGACTGTTGAGATCGATCACGAAGCGAAACCGCACGTCGCCCTTGAGGACTCGTTCGTAGGCTTCATTGACCTTGTGGATTGATATCACTTCTACGTCGGACTCGATCTTCTGTTCGGCGCAGAAGTCGAGCATCTCCTGCGTCTCGCGGATACCGCCGATGACAGAGCCGGCGATGCGCCGGCGATTGAGGATAAGCGGGAACGGCGCGAGCAGGGTTGGCTGATCCGGCGCTCCAACAAGGATCATGGTACCGTCGGTTTTGAGCAGATTCACATAGGCATTGTAGTCGTGCGGAGCTGAAACCGTATCGAGGATGTAGTCGAAATGCCGTTGGAAGTTCTTGAAAGTCTGCGGATTGGAGGTGACAGAAAAATTCGTTGCGCCTAACCGTTCTGCATCCTTTCGTTTTCCCTCCGATGTGCTCAACACGGTCACTTCCGTCCCGAGGGCCCGCGCGATTTTTACTGCCATATGGCCGAGCCCGCCAAGTCCCACCACGGCCAGTTTGTGATACTTGCCGACACCCCAATGGCGGAGCGGAGAGTACGTGGTAATGCCGGCACACAGCAGCGGTGCTGCGCCAACTGCCGACAGCGCAGCAGGCACATGCAGCACGTAATTTTCATCCACGACGATCTGTGTCGAATAGCCCCCTTGCGTCACCTGGTCATTCTTGTCACGACCACTATAGGTCAGGAGCATCCCGGCTTCACAATACTGCTCCAACCCTTCTCGACAGGCGGCGCAGCTCCGACAGGAGTCGACGAAGCAACCGACGCCGGCCCTGTCACCGACGCGGAAGCGTTTGACGGCGCTGCCCACTTGGGTCACCATCCCGACGATTTCATGGCCCGGCACCATTGGAAAGATTGACCCGCCCCATTCATCCCGTGCTTGATGAATGTCAGAATGGCAGATGCCGCAATGTGAAATCGTGATTAAGACATCATTGGGACCGACGTCCCGTCGCTCGAAGGTAAACGGTTGCAGTGGGGCCTTGGCCGTCATGACGGCGTAGCCTTTGGTAGGAAGCATCGCATTCTCCTTCCCAATAGAAAGAATAGACCTTAGCAAGATCGACCCGTCTTGCCAACAGGGGTAAACAGCCGTACCGGTCCATGGGAGGACCGACCCTACCATTTGGTTTAGAGGCTGTAACTATCAATGATTTGAAAGACTGAAATGGGCTGCTGAGGCTTGTTGATCGGCGGGGTGGTTCTTGGTTTAGTTGTTCGACTGCTTGCTCGTATCTCCATCACTTTCGCGTGAATCCTGGGTGGGAAGTTCCATCATCAGGCTGGGACCAGGAACGCGATACTCTTCCGCCGCCCAGGTCCCAAGGTCTGTCAGCTGGCAGCGTTCACAGCAGAAAGGACGCCAGGGATTACCTTCCCAGGTAGTTTGTTGGCGGCAGAGCGGGCAGACCATGCCGCTATTTTACCATGAAGAGTGAGTTGAGCTCAGCTTGGGCGGATCTGATAGCTGGTCTTGGTTTGCAGTAAACGGTGCAGCCGGTTCTGGTCGATTTCCGAGACGCCCAGGAATTCCACCCCGAACTCCCCATGTCTGCTCCATCGGACCGCGGCTGACTCGATCGTAATCGGGGAACCGAGGTCAGTGGCTCGAATGAGGATGCGGACCGCCGAGCCGGGCTGGACAGAGGTCATGCTGGTGACGGCGCAACCTCCTGCGGAGAGGTCGAACATCGTTCCCTCACGGATAGACGTATTGCCGGTCGCGGAAAAATAGACTTGTAGATCTACTGGAACGCGTGGGTATTGACGGCATTCGATCATGTTCGACTCCTTCTGTCTGCATGAGTTCCAACTGGCCGTACGCCTGTTCTCCTCCAGTGTAGCAAACCGCGTTTTCCCGTAAAGAAAACCTGAAAATCCAACCAGATGGAGAGACGCAGACGGTGTGAGGGCTATGGCGCCAGAACTCCCATTTCAAGCCTAGCAGGGATGCTCATCTGTAAAGGAAGCGAAAACTCGCGCTAACTTGGGGCTGTTTGGAGCAGGGTAAACAGATGGACGCTAAGAAGGATTATCGGGAGGGCTGTCCTTTTTCAATCTTGGCCCAGGCGTCTTTGAGTGAAACGGTGCGGTTGAAAATGAGCGAGTCGGCTTTGGACTCGAGGTCTACGCAGAAGTAGCCCAGACGCTCGAATTGGAATCGGCTGCCCGGTACGGCCCCCTTGAGGCTTGGTTCAACTTGGCATCCAGTAAGTCGTTCCAAGGACTGCGGATTAAGGTATGTCGTCCAATCGTGGTCCTCCGGTATTTTTGAAAGGTCGGTTCTTAGGAGAGGGTTGTAGAGGCGAACCTCCGCTTCAACCGCATGATCTGCCGATACCCAATGGATCGTAGCCTTCACTTTTCGCTGCGCTTCGGCTCCACCGCTTTTTGTCGCCGGATCGTAGGTGCAATGCAATTCGTTGATGTCGCCTGTCCGTGGATCTTTAGTCACGCTCACGCACTTGATGATATAGGCATAGCGAAGCCTGACTTCGCGACCTGGGGCAAGCCGGAAAAACTGCTTGGGCGGATCCTCCAGAAAATCGTCTTGTTCGATGTAGAAAGTGCGAGAAAAGGGAAGTGATCGCGTGCCGGCAGAGGCATCTTCCGGATTGTTTACGGCCTCCAGCATCTCCGTGACGTGTTCCGGGTAGTTATCGAGGACGATCTTCAAGGGCTTCAATACGGCCATGACACGAGGTGACCGCTTGTTCAAATCCTCTCGGATGAAGTGTTCGAGTAGCTGCATCTCGACAACGGCGTCCCGTTTCGCGACACCAATGTGTTCGCAGAAAGCTCGGATCGCGTCCGGCGTATATCCGCGCCGGCGGAGTCCTTTGATCGTGGGGAGACGAGGGTCATCCCAACCGGCTACCAGTTTTCTCTCGACCAATTCCAACAATTTCCTCTTGCTCATGACGGCGTAGCTGATGTTCAAGCGGGCGAACTCGATTTGTTGGGGACGATGGGGCGTGCCGGCCTGTTCGACAACCCAGTCGTAGAGCGGCCGGTGGTCCTCAAACTCCAAGGTGCAAATTGAGTGGGTAATGCCCTCGATCGCATCGGACAGCGGGTGTGCGTAATCGTAAGCCGGATAAATGCACCATGTATTGCCGGTTCGGTAATGGGAGGCGTGTCGGATACGATAAAGCACCGGATCGCGAAGGTTGATGTTCGGTGAAGCCATGTCGATCTTCGCCCGCAGGACATGCGCCCCGTCGGGAAAATCGCCAGCGCGCATGCGGCGAAAGAGATCCAGATTCTCTTCTACGGCACGGTCCCGGTAAGGACTGTTCTTCCCGGGCTCGGTCAACGTTCCGCGATAGCTTCGCATTTCGTCGGCCGTGAGACTATCCACATAGGCCGCACCCTTTCTAATCAAGTTCTGCGCATGCTCATAGAGTTGCTCGAAGTAGTCTGAAGCGAAAAAGAGTTGGTCTCCCCAGTCGAACCCGAGCCAGCGGACATCATCTTGAATCGAGTTCACGTACTGGTGATCCTCTGTGGTGGGATTCGTATCGTCGAATCGCAAATGGCACATCCCGTTCGGATCAATCTGAGCCAATCCAAAGTTGAGGCAGATCGATTTCGCATGGCCGATGTGCAAATAGCCGTTTGGTTCAGGAGGAAAGCGTGTCACCACGCGGCCGCCATGTTTACCGGCCGCACGGTCGGCGGTGACGATCTCACGGATGAAATTAGAGGCACCGGTTCCTTCAGCCACGATCTGTCGTCAACTCCTCAACGAAGCAGAACATTAGTCGTTAGGCGTTCGCGAGGCAGTTCTACCACAAGAACTGTGCGAGGGAGAAGTGCTCAATCTTGGGAGAGTAAGCGGAAGTAGCGGGGCCAGTTAGGCCGTCTGATGAGTCGACAGTTGCATCACGTTGAAATCTTTCTGAGCGATCAGGTGCCCTTCCATTCTGAGGCGGAATTCATAGCGCCCGGGAGCGGGGAAGATCAGCGCGGGGATGTTGATCCCGAAATCTGAGATCTGCAGCCGGTCTCCGATGACGATGTTCGGGAGCGTAGCGCGACATACCACCTGTTCAGTGTTGAGATAGATTAAGTCGATGTCAAACTGGTAAGTGCCTTCCGCATCGGTCAGGCAAAAGTAGAGACCCATTTGTTGATGCTGGAAAGGGAAGCTCAGCGCTTGGAGGTGCGTGAACAGTCCGATGAGGCTCTTCTTCTTGGTCACGCTGTCCTCGATGACTTGATCGCAGACCAAGAATGCCTGGATACTGGGTTTCGCAATGTCCGACATAAAGTCTATTGTACGGCAGTCGCGCCCGCTGTCAAAGGGATGTGCCTTTCATGCCGCTCGAGGGAATCGCGGAAGAGAGGAATGGAACGCACCTAGCCGATGACGGCGACCCCGCCTCGACTCTCTACAACTTCACCGAACTTCGTCAACCCGGTTCCGATCCTGCAATAGTGAGGGCTGATTGAAACCAGCTCCCCCTTATGGGTGTAAAAGCTTCCACTGGTAAGCCGGATTTTTCTTCGTTGGAATAGGTACGCTTCGATAACGGTATTGCCGGTCACTCGATCTGAAACCGTCACGGTCAGGGGATCCTCAATGGTTGCGTCAGGGGCGGTCGTGACGGACATGGCAAAACGGCTCGATCCTGCTGCCGAAAGCTGGTTCCGTCTGAGATGCCCGATGCGTTGGCCCTGTTCATCGTAGAAATCCATCGTCAACAACAAGGCCGGAGGTTGCGGTTGGACTTCCAATACGATCTGTTCCTTGCCTTGTAGTTTGATGACGCCGTTCGTGGTTCGAAACACATTTGAACCGACGTGCAACTCCAAACCTTCCTCAGGTTTGGCTTCCTCGACGATCAGGCCCGTGCTGTCGTGGAGGTCCATTGTATCGGTAGCGGTCTGGATTGGATTGTTCATCTAAAATCCGCCTTTACAGAAGGTCGACCGAAGCTTTCGAAAATTAGGCCAAGCGATCGTTGCTGTCAAGATACTTTTTTGTAAAAAGACCGGCCTACATCACGACAGCCGTGCTGGCCAGGAATTGAAAACCCCGAGTTCCCCATGGTACCGTCAGCCGGCATCCTCACTTCAGCACCTCCGGTCCCATCGTCTAGCCTGGCCTAGGACGGAGCCCTCTCAAGGCTCAGACACGGGTTCAAATCCCGTTGGGACCACCAAATTGATTTTGTTGATGTTTTAGGCTCCGTGTTTGAGGAACATCCGAATGTTCCTCGAACATGGAATCGAGGTCGGTGCGAAACGTCGCCAACATTCGCCTCGCCGGCTCTTCATAAAACGACACCGCTTGCTTCAATTGCGCGGGACGGATCATCGTGTAGATCTGCGTGGTATCGATCCGCTGATGGCCGAGCAAGGCACGCACTTGCTCGAGATCATGTCGCTGCTCCAGCACTTCCATGGCGACGCCATGGCGGATGTCATGCGGCTTCAGCATTGGATATCCAATCAGCCGACCATAGATTTTGCACAACCGCCAAATGTTTTTCCCGGTCATCGGTGCCCGCTGCATCCCAATGGACCGGCGTCCCCATACGGACCAGAACAGCGGTGTCTCTGGCGCCAATTCGTGACGCTTGGCGCCACCACTTGTTCGACGTAGGCGTGGAGGTAGCGCATCACGGGTTCCGGCAACGGAATGTCTCTCGTGCGCCCACCCTTCACACGGACCCGCCGCAAACCCCACAGCCCATCCAGGTGCCTGGCTTGGAGCGTGGCGACAGACGCTCGTCGCATCCCTGTGAAGCGCAGGATCAAGAAAATGGCAACATCTCGCGGCCGCTGCCGTTTTCGCGCGGCCTCGATAAGCGCATCCATCAAGGCCGGCGTCGGGACCTGCTTGGGGGTTCGATTCGATGTGGCGGTCGATCCATGCCAGAAATTGGATTGGCGTGTAGTACCTCTCGCTTGACCAGCCAGGTACAAAAACTGGATAGCGTAGACTGTCGTGTCCTCATACTGGACACTGACAAGTCCTTCGCCGCCATGTCGTCCATCCATTCCTGGATCATGGTCCGGTTCAAATCCGTAGAGTCTGGCGACTTGTCCGTACCGCATGCGGACAAACACTAAAATCTGCTCCAGATTCCAGCGAAGCCGTCTGCACCCCTCCTTCCGTCTTGCCTCGCTGTTTGAGTTGGTACTGACAAAACTGTTCCACCAATTCGACTAATGGTCGCGTCATGACAGTGCCTTTCCGGTCCCCGCCACAACTACGACTTCGCCGCGGAGGAGTATGCGGAGGCACTAGCCACCCGTCAAGCGCGTTCTGAGGCACCGATGCCGTATCAGTTCCTGTCGGTTCGGCATCCATGAAATGCAATCAATCGGGGGAGTCTGACGACACCCCCGTGCCCCCAAGATGCGCCCGCGTGTCCGCCGGCGTGAGTCTCATGAGTCCTTCTTCTTGCGTCGCCCATTCGTGACGAGCTGCCGGTGGCGCTGTTTCCACCGATCGGCTCCTTCCACAATCGCGCTTTCCATCCAGGTCTGTCCTCCTGGCAAGGCACAGAGGGCGGCCAGCATGGGCGCCACGGAACGAGTGATCCAGTTCTTCACTCTGGCCTCATCCGGTTCTTCCTGTGCCAGCGTCAACCGGGCAGCCTTGAAGCCCATCGTCAGGGATTCGTACCAAGGCAGCCGAGGCGCGCATGCTCGCTCTTCATCTTCGGCATCTCGGGTTGTGTCTCGGAAATCGACATAGGACCGCAGCAAGCCGATCAGCAGCTTCAGCCAATCGGCTTCTTCGAGGTCACCCAAGAATTGCCCACACAAGTCGGCTCGGTCCTGTTTAAATTCAAGCTCCCAGCGAATCCCGAACTCTTCGGAATGGGGTTTTTGCTTGGCGAGGAGTTCGAGCCGCTTATCATAGACACGCAACAGCGTCTGGCTTTGAGGACTCCCGAAATAGATGGTTTCTCCGGCCGTGGTGCCTTTATGGAGTGAGAAGGAGCGAATCACCTGGACGCGATCTGCCCGAGTAATGCATTGACCCGTTTCAGCCGCCTGGGTCACGAGTGACAGCGGGACAAGCGGTTGCCGATCATCTAACGCGCAGTCGACCCGGGTGAAATGGCCTTGCTGTTGAACGACCCACTGAAGGATCGCGCGGACCTTCGTCAGCTCCCACGACGACACAATGCCGGCAGAGAGATCCACATGTACCTCCCGAGGCCGTCGTGGCGCACCAGTACCCAACAGTCCCACGCCGCGTGACGGATCAGCCAGAATCCACGAGAGGGGATAACCGCGGAATCCTGCCTTCGCTCTGGACCACTCGCCTCCAATCATTTTCATAACATCGTGAGCCGAGGCATCCGGCAGTGTAAACGCGAGCCAATCGATCGTCAGCGTGAAGACGGGGTTGTTCGACTGCAACGATTCCTCATTCATGGTCTCAGCCAAGCCCCCGTGTTACCGTCCGGGGCAATCGGACTGCGCGCCGCCGGCCAGTGCCGGCTGGCGCGCGGACTCTTTGTTCCGTCGATTGGGCATCTGTTGGGCACGTGCTCTCATAGCCTGACGGACTTTGTCCCAGTCAAAGCGATAGGCCGTACCCCCTCGTGTGGAGGGAATCACACCGCTTCGAGCCGCCCGACGAACGGTGTCCGTGCTGACACCAAGCAATGCAGCTAGTTCTTTAATCGACATCAACGCGTTTGTCTTCATGCGTGCTCCTTCTCGTGAGTTTGAAACCTTTCTCACCCTAAGCTGCCGCCCCTTCGCTGGGAATTAGGCAGATGTCTGCTGATGACTGCTCATGGATGCTTTGGCGCGCTCTAGGCTGCACATCGTCACCGTTTCCCGAACCAAGCTCTCTCCTCGTTTTTCGTAAGGAGCGTAAAGCGGAACGAGGGCGAAGGGAATTAGGCAAGTATATGCAGATGTATGCAGTTGTAGACTGCTCGCGCAGTTTCCCTATCCGCTGCATGTTCCACGAACCACTATCAGGATAGAGCAGGGAATGGGATGAAATGAATTAGGCAGTGGGGGTCAGTTGAGAACTGTTTGGGACTGCTTGGGACAGCAATCGCCAAACCCTATGACGCTTCCTCTCTACTGTGCGGACGGTCCAGATTTGGTGACCAAGGTCATTGAGTCCGGGTCACACCGTTGGAAAACGCATGAGTATCACTGATGAAAAAACCCAAAATACTAGCGCAAAGGCAGAGAGATCAATGCCCATAACTCTCAAACCTTATTACATGTATTTAACTACCCCCATTCGGCCCTATTGCTTCGCTGACAAGTCGCCTCCTAGAATTGGCCTCCCTACGTCGTCGGGGATGGACATGCGCCTCATTCAAGGAATCATCCAGCAGTCAGCATGTTGCGGGGTGAAAGCAACTATTCCAAGAGGAGGTTTGCCCTTGAAACAGCAACATGTGGAATACGTGCGATTGATCTCCTTCCTCACGTTCGGTTTCTCACTCGTTCTGTTATTCGCTTCCCTGACCTCCCTTCCACGCGGCCTCGCCCATCACACCGTCCGGCCTGAACACACAGGTGACCCTCCCTGCACGCCTCCGGTCGGCAAGACCCAATACGACATCACGGGCGGGACCAGACCAGGCGGTGGAATGAATCTGTTCCACAGCTTCGGCGACTTCAATGTTCCCAACAACAACATCGCGAACTTTCTCAATGACTCCGGCCTTGCGCCACGTCCAACATCCTCGGTCGTGTCACCGGGGGAAATATCTCCAACATCTTTGGCACGATCCAGACCACGGCTTCGGGAATGCGAATCTCTTCCTGATGAATCCGGCTGGCTTCCTGTTCGGTCCCGAACGCGCACCGTGAACGTCGGGGGGATGGTGTCGTTCACGTCGGCAGATTATCTTCGAGTTAGCCGACTATGCGAACGGATCTTCAATGCCGTTCGCCGGTCACAGCGGATGCGTTACTGACTGCGCGCCGGTGGCGGCATTCGGATTCTTGGGATCGAATCCGGGAGCCGATCACGGTTCAAGGCAGCCAATCTGTCCGTCACCCCAGGTCAGATCATCTCACTGGTCGGCGGGAACAAAGGATTCACCTACACTGATTCAGATACAGGCATCGCGGCCCCTGCGCCCGTCCCATGCGGAGTCACGACTGACCGGCGCGCAAACTCGCTGCACCTGGTGGACAGATTAACATTGGCCAGCGTCGCTTCTCCAGGGGAGATCCTTGCAGTGAAAGTCTGGAACCTGCACGTCAATCTGAATGGTCACTCATTCTGGATGGCGCTGGGGACATACCCAGTTCATCGCAGAAAGGCGTCGCTGGAGGACCAGTCTGGCTGATGACAGCAGGTACCAGTCCTGATTCGCGGTGGGCAGTTTGTTGATGGACCAGGCTGCGATCATTTGCCGATACGGTCAATGTGAACGGTGCACCAGTCGCGGTTGATATTAACGTGACGGGAATGTTTCTATTTCACACACCGATGTACCGGCCAAGAGCAAGAACCACGGGGCAGGTAACGCAGGCGAGCATCCAGATGATTCGAATAGCATGGATGTGACTACACCTTCAATGAGGCCACACTTCTTGCCGTCCTGGGTAAACCAATGTCGACCGCAACCAGGCATCGCCGGGCATTGGATCAGCGGCGGCGTTTTTTATTGCATGACGAGTGGATCATATCGAGATCGTGGGGCGTATCCATGACGGTGGAGCTATTCCCCTTTGACCGGTATAAGATCCGGAAATCTGTGCGCTCTGATTGGAGCGCAGGGGGCAGGCAAGCGGGAAATATCACCGTTAACGCTGAGAGATTTCAAATCGAATTTCTCTCAGATTGTCAAAGACCTTTGACTTTGTACTCCAAACACTCACGGGAAAGTCATCGGCAACAGCGGTGCTATTACGGCTTAAGAACACATTCAGAAACATCAGAATACGGAAGAAATTTCGTTGCCATGTATCTCCAATCCAGGTAATCACCAAGGGCCGATTGGCGGGAAATCCGAATCACGGGCAAGGTCATAGAGTTTAGAAAGGGAGTAACATCGCTTCGTGCACCATGGCGGACATATGTCTTCTTAATTAGTGCTTCATATCATGCATTTCTGCAAGTCAACAGGTCGTCGCCTGAGGACGGCATTCCGGCTAGTGTCATTGAGTAGCGGCAATGCGGGCAACATTACCTTGAACGCGCCAAACCTTCAATATTCGGTTAAGCCAAGCAGGCAGCAGTCTTCAATTCAGCGGAAGGCACGACCGGCTCGTTAGGAAAGATCGAGATCACTGCGAAAAACCTGACGCTTCGGGAAGGCTCTCTAATCGAGGGCGACAATTTGACTCAGCCAATTGCCAGACAACATCACTGTCACACTTTTTGACCGTTTGAATGCTGGAAAGCAACTATCAGATTGCAACTAGTGCTCTGGTCTGGTAGCGGCGCCCAGTCAACTAATGGCCTACAGCTGTTACTGCTCCTCAAATTCTCAATCACTGCAGGGAAGTATTTCTGGACCACAGAAACTTTCCGGTCCGGCGAGGGATTCAGGCCGAACTCACCGGCTCGATCACTGATAGGCGCTGCAGCTAACACTCCTGGTGGCCAACTAAAGATCGGAAGGAGCACCGACTCCATTTGCCACAGCTCCAGGATGTAGCCACTCCCGATTGGCCAATGACATTACGCCAGTGCAGGGGGAACGGTCGTGGCCGCTCCGACAGGTCCAGGCATGCTGGAACCGTCACGATCAAGCTCAAATAGTCCGCAATTCTTCTTCGATGGAGTTGGAAGTGGAATCTTTACCGACACTCAGGGCACTGGCAGGGGTGGGGATATCTTCGTCAATGCGAACTCGATCACGCTTCAAGACGGGGGCGATACTCTCAGCAGCCACTACAGGCATCGCAACATCCGCCACTGGCGGCACAATCACGGTCAATGCGGAACACGTGGCAGTAAATAGCCAGGCCGTCATCACGGCGGACACGAACGGCATTGCACCAGCGGGTACGGTCGATATCAACACCGGTAGTTTGGCGATCAACAGCGGCGGTCAGATCCGAAGCAGTAGCAGTGCCGAACAGTCGCTCATCAGAGCCTTGACGGCAGCCCCTACGTTGACCGGTGGCACCATTACCGTCCAGGGCCGAGCTGGAGCTGGCAGCCTGGCTGATAGCGTGACAATCGACGGCGCCGGTAGCGGGATCTTCACTCAATCAACCGGAAATCGACCGGGTGGCGATATCAATATCCTGGCCAGTGGGTCGGTCAACCTGACGAATGGTGCCACGATCTCGGCCAGCAGCACCGGTGCTGGAAATGCCGGCAACATTCAGATCAACGCCGGCAACCAATTCGCCATGACGAATAGCACGGTGACGACGGAGGCCAATCAGGCGAGCGGCGGGGCGATCAAGATCACGACGACTCCCAGCGGCACGGTGCAGCTCACCGACAGCACGATCAGCGCGTCGGTTCTCGACGGCACGGGCGGCGGTGGCAGCGTCAATATCGATCCGCATTTGTGATCTTGCAAAACAGTCAGATTCTCGCGCAAGCCGTTCAAGGGCCGGGCGGGAACATCTCGATCACGACCAATCTCCTGTTACCGGATACCACCAGCGTCATCTCGGCCTCCTCGCAATTTGGCCAGCAAGGCACCATCTCGATCCAATCGCCCATTTCTCCAGCCAGCGGCAAGATCGTTCCGCTGTCACAGAAGCCGCTCATCGCGACCACGCTCTTGAGCCAACGGTGCGCGGCACTCGCCCGATGGAAATCTCAGCAGCTTCACGGTCGCTGGACGAGACAGCTTGCCTGCGGAACCGGGTGGGTGGGTTTCAAGTCCGCTCGCATTGGCCATCTGCTGAATTGGTGGGCGGTACAGCCACCGAGCCAGACACGCGTACAAGTCTGAGTGAGCCAGCAGGGGAGACACCTCTCCTGTCCTTGCGGCGGATCGCCCCGCCGGGTTTCCTGACCCAGAGCTTCGCCGCGGACTCGTCTGGAGGATGCACATGATAAAGTACCTAGTATTACGATTCGGTTGGAGTTTTGGTTAGATTTCCGATGATCAAACAATCGCGGTCACCCAACCCGGAGATTGCAGAGAATCAGTGCTATTTCGTCTGCGTGTTTTAGTCCCACCCGTTTTTCCACTTGAAGAAATCGTCGAAGCTCTCGTTCTACAGGGCGAAGTCGCAGTCGTCTTTAAACACGGTCCGGTTGCCCAGAGAACAGCCATAAGGGAGATTGCCACTCATGCCTGGGGGTTTCCCTGGTTGCGTAATAGTTGCGGCTGCGTATACTCCCGCCACCCTGGCGTGTTTTGAGATTTAGCATAATCGAGTACTAGATCCAGAATGTACCCACTCTTCATAAGCGAATATAATCACGCTGCCAGCCCGTCCCAAACCGACCCTCCCTCTGCCTAAATTCTCTCAACTTCTTTAACCGTACAGCGCGAATGGGTCAGCGCCTAGGCGCGCCATCGCCACAACGAGTCGTAGGACCGGTATATCCACCGGCAGCAATTGGAGGATTCCATGTCTCAGCTATGTAAAGAAAACGAACAAACGTTGCACGGTTGCACGTACGGCTCCTCTCGGCAAATCGAGAAAGAGGTGTGCCACGTCAGACACTACCAAAAGTTAGTGAGCACCGTATGTGTGATCCTCGCGTTCCTGAGTGTCGGCTCATCGCTGTTTGCCGCCACCGCTCCATCCACCTATTCTGCCTATTCGGGAACCGATGCCAAACCGATCCCGCACGCTCCGGCACTCGGTCCGGCTAACTCGATCATCAGGGATCCGACGTTCGGCTCGCGCATCCTGCGAGTGACCGATGCCCATAGCCATGGCGGCAATTCCCTGATTCCCGAATATGCTGGGTACTTTCGGACCTGGAATGCCAATTCAACGGCGCTGAAGCTTCATGGTCCCTGGGGGACATCCTATTGGCTTGAGTTCAACCCCTCAACGTTCAAGGTCGGGGACGGGTCCCCCCGGCCAACCTTGCACCCTCTGAGCTTCAACGTGAAATGGGAATGGTCCGCCGTTGATCCCGACATTATCTACTTTCAAAACGGAACCCAACTGGCGAAATACAACAAGACCACGCATGTGGTCACGAACCTCGGAGGTCGCGGTGTTCCGCTCAAATATCATGTCCTGGTTGTCGGCGCGGACGCTTGGATCTGTGCGGCGGCAGGGTCCGGAACCCAGAATACCTATACACAGATTTTCTGTCTGAATCCCCGTAATCCATCGCAGAGAAAATTTATTGATATCTTGAAGAAGACCATCAACGGCGTTTACCAATCCGATCCTAACTGGCCGACCTCGGCTCCTTACCAAACCATCGGTATTCATGCAATGTATGGCAGTGCAACCGGCGCCTGGCTGGACGTGGGTTTCGTGCACCACAGCTGGGGAGCCGGTGGCGATTCTGTGTTCAATCTTTCGACCAATAAGTGGTCGCTGCTGAGGATCAATAGGTATTCGAGCGGACACTCGTCCATCGGCGCCAAATTTGTCAATGGTTCAGGATCGATCAACGGGATGTACTCTGGAGGCGCTTGCGTTCGAAATCCGAGTAACCTCATGGATTCCACGCAGTTCAGGTTTATCATGCAGCCCACGTCGTCGGCCGCCACGGGATGGTATGACGGCGAACACAGTTCGTCGTTCAATTCGTCAACGAATCCCAACGCGCCCGTGCTGTTTTCGCGATATAACATCTCTAGGCCTCCGAGTCCCCGTCTCTGGTATGGAGAGATCATTGCTGCCGCGACCGATGGCTCTAATAAGGTCTGGCGCTTCGCGCACAATCACAATGGGGGTCTTGTCAATTGGGTTGGCCAGTCCTTTGCGCAGATTTCAAATGACGGTCGCTGGGCGCTGTTTTCAAGCCCCTGGGACGGCACGCTGGGCGCAGCGGCGGGCGATTTTGGCTATCCAACCCGCATCGATACATTCATCGTTGAGCTGAAATAACAGGCGACGGCGGCTCGTTTAATTTTCCCTTGCTATTTCTTCGAGGGCCACCCAGCGCCACTTCCCCTTAGGACACAAGCCAGCGAAAGGAGGTGTATGAATCACCTAGGTAGCGCAGGGAATTAGTGGGTTTCTTCGGCCGAACATGAAAAACGCTATCATTCTGATGAGTATTGTTCTCACAGCGTGTTCCGCAACAGTTCCTGCGACTATGAGGATCGAAAGAAATCAAGTGCTGCGAGGATCTGCGAGTGGGAAGGTAGGGAGAGACGCGGTTATTACGTTTACAACCACATTCCCATCCTTTGACCGGGAACCTCACACATGATTAACTGGCTGAGATTGATCCCTCGTTCGAGCCCTGTCTTCTTCTCCGGGAGCACATCCTTTCAGCGCACAGCACTGTCGCCGATTGGTTTCATGTCCGTGGGTGCATCCTTCCTCCTGACCATGACTCTGCTCATCAGCGGCCGCAGCGGTGGGGGCTATGGGACGGACGGTTTAGCCGCCGGCACGAGTGGCTGTTCGAATCAAAAAGCCTGTCCCCCCGTAGCTGACGCCGGCCCTGACCGGACGGTCGAGGTCGGTGAAAACATCACCCTCGATGGCAGCGGCAGCCATTCAACTACCACCGGGCTCATGACGTACCAATGGACACTCAACTCGAAACCCAGCACCAGCGCGACCACGCTCGCAGGGGCGACGACGGCAAATCCGATTTTCAAGGCCGACGTCGGCGGCACATATATCTTCTCACTGGTCGTGAACAATGGCAGCTTGTCCAGCAATACCGACGTCGTCACCATTACCGCCTACATCAGGGACGGAATAGACATTAACCGACCTGCCGCCACAGCCATTGGTGCTCAGGCGACGACTTCAGCAGAAGAGGACGCCTCCGCTATCGATCAGATGAACGCTGATGATGTGCAGCGCGAGGCACGCCAGAAGTGGTATGCCGAAATGCGCGAGGCGCCTGAAGTCGGTCTGCGCTTACATGCGCTAGACGTCTGGGCTGAACACCCAAACGACGGGATTAATCCGCTCACCTATGCGCTCGTGGATGCCGATGAATCAGTACGGACACGCGCCCAGGAGCTCTACTCCCAATACCTCTTGGGTGGAGAGGCCACGGCTCAGTCCATTCAGGAGGATCCAGTGGCGAGTGACGCCCAGGAGCTGTACACACAACCCATGCTGGGTGAAGAGGACGCGGCTCAGTCCATTCAGGAGGATCCAGTGGCGAGTGACGCCCAGGAGCCGTACACACAACCCATGCTGGGTGAAGAGGCCGCGGCTCAGTTTATTCAGGAGGACTCAGTGGTAAGTGAGGCCGAGGTGGAGGGTATGCGAGACACAAACACGACAGGCTGGCGGGAGTTCAATGACGATTCAAGAATGTAAGGCAAGAGGTCAGCAAGAGTCGGTGAACCCTCTGCACCTTTCCTCTCCTTCAGGGCTTTCGTTCCCATCCCTAAACCATAGATCATCAGGGATCCGACGTTCGGCTCGCGCATCCTGCGAGTAACCGATGCCCATTCCCATGGCGGCAATTCCTTGATTCCCGAATATGCTGGCTTCTTTCGGACCTGGAATGCCAATTCAACGGCGATGAAGCTCCATGGTCCCCACGGGACATCCTATTGGCTTGAGTTCAACCCCTCAACGTTCAAGGTCGGGGACGGGTCCCCCCGGCCAACCTTGCACCCTCTGAGCTTCAACGTGAAATGGGATGGTCCGCCGTTGATCCCGACATTATCTACTTTCAAAACGGAACCCAACTGGCGAAATACAACAAGACCACGCATGTGGTCACGAACCTCGGAGGTCGCGGTGTTCCGCTCAAATATCATGTCCTGGTTGTCGGCGCAGACGCTTGGATCTGTGCGGCGGCAGGTCCCGGAACCCAGAATACCTATACCCAGATTTACTGTCTGAATCCCCATAATCCATTTCAGAACAAATTCATTGATATCTTGAGGAAGACCATCAACGGCATTGCCCAACACGATCCTCACTGGCCGACCTCGGCTGCCGGCCAAACCATCGGGATTCATTCAATGTATGGCAGTGCAGCCGGCGCCTGGCTGGACGTGGGTTTCGTGCACCACAGCTGGGGAGGCAGTGGCGATTCTGTGTTCAATCTTTCGACCAATACCTGGTCGCTGCTGACGAAGGCCAATATGTATTCGAGCGGACACTCGTCCATCGGCGGCAAATTTGTCAATGGCTCAGGATCGATCAATGGGATGTACTCTGGAGGCGCTTGCCTTCGCAATCCGAGTAACCTCATGGATGCCACGCAGTACTCCTTTATCATGCAGCCCCCGTCGACCGCCACGGGATGGCATGACGGCGAACACAGTTCGTGGTTCAATTCGTCAACGAATCCCCACGCGCCCGTGCTGTTTTCACGATATAACATCAGTACGCCTCCGAGGCCCCTCCTCTGGTATGGAGAGATCATTGCTGCCGCGACCGATGGCTCCAATAAGGTCTGGCGCTTCGCGCACAATCACAATGGGGGTCTTGTCAATTGGGTTGGCCAGTCCTTTGCGCAGATTTCAAATGACGGTCGCTGGGCGCTGTTTTCAAGCCCCTGGGACGGCACGCTGGGCGCAGCGGCGGGCGATTTTGGCTATCCAACCCGCATCGATACATTCATCGTTGAGCTGAAATAACAGGCGACGGCGGCTCGTTCAATTTTCCCTTGCTATTTCTTCGAGGCCACCCCGCGCCACTTCCCCTTAGGACACAAGCCGGCGAAAGAGGAGGTGTATGAATCACCTAGGTAGCGCAGGGAATTATCAGCCTGGCCAGCCTTTGGCCAATTCCGTAAAGCGCATGTTTTAGTCCTACCTGTGAATAAGTGGGACAAAGTCTGCAAACCGTGCGATTAAAAAGGGCGAAGCCGCAGTGTGACTAAAACACGGGTTCAAATCCCGTTGGGACCACCAACCAAGCTCGCTCGACCCGGAGCCACAAGAATTGTTCTTGGTGACGGGAGAGACCTTCTCCCTCGTCCCAGGCTAGTCTCCGATCGTCGCGCACGACTGATTCTTCTTTGTGTGTACAGGGGACTCGTCGTCACTTTCGGGGAAACATTCCTCGCCGCTCTGTATCTTTGCAGGTCCTTGCATACAGGTGCCACTGATTTTATGCAGTCTCCTTCTCGCTCCTTCTCGGCGCACCTCTTCATTCGTTGACGCCTCTGGCATCCGTTGTGTATAACGGATGCGCTCATTGTTGCTTCACTTCTAATGGCAGGTACCCTCACGCATGAGCGCACGTGAATTCCATGATGGCGCAAAAGATGGCCTCGAGGCCCTTGAGCCGCTGAATCCAGAAACCATCGGTTCATTCGACGAACTGTTAGTCGCCATGCGCAAGACTGCATTCGGCGGGCGTCGTCTGGGTGAAGCCTATGAAGTGCTCTGGACAATGATCGAAGACCCGGATTGTTCGGTCGTGATGACCCTCTCCGGCGCGATGACGATCGCCAAGATGGGCAAAATCATCAGCACGATGATCGATCGCGGTATGGTGCAGTGTGTGGTGTCGACCGGGGCGCTGATTGCACACGGACTCAGCGAATCAATCGGCAAGACCCACTATCGAGTACCTCCGTCGGTGAGCGACGAGGAACTCTTTCAGAAAGGCTACAACCGGGTCTACGACACGCTTGAGATGGAGGCCAATCTCAATTACGTCGAGCATGTCGTCGGGCAGACGATGAAACGGATCAGCCCCGAACAGCCCCTGTCGTCTGAAATCCTCACTCGCGAACTCGGGAAGACGCTTGCGGAGGAATTTCATGGGGACGGAATTCTGAAGAGCGCGTATCTGAAAAAGGTCCCTGTGTACATCCCCGCATTCACGGATTCTGAGATGGGGCTGGATGTCGGAACGTGGGCGATGGGGCGGGTGGTGGATCAAGCCCGTGCCCAAACCAAAGGCGGAAGCGATCTTGACATTCTTCGCACGATCAATAAGTCGTATCCTTCGTTCAATCCCTATCAGGATCTCAACAGCTATACCACGCATATCACGGCAGCAAAGCGGCTCGGCATCTTTACCATCGGGGGCGGAGTGCCCCGCAACTGGTCCCAACAAGTCGGGCCCTACATCGAGATCAGCAATATGCGGTTGGGGCTTAGCGTGAAGCCTCCCCGGTTTCAGTATGGGGTGCGCATTTGCCCGGAACCGGATTATTGGGGCGGATTGAGCGGCTGCACCTATCAGGAAGGGATTTCATGGGGAAAGTTTGTTCCGCCTGAGGAAGGCGGACGCTTTGCCGAAGTTTTGAGCGACGCTACGGTTGTCTGGCCGCTCCTCATGGCCGGCTTGCTTGAGCGCATGAAGGCCAAGCGCATGGCACGGTCATGAGAGGTGCGGAAGTCATGCGTCGGGGTCTGTTGCTGCTGGCCTTCGGGCTGTTCAGTGGCAGCGCCGTCGTTGCCGGATCGATCGAGGATGACGGACGCATCAGGGGCCGAACGGACGCCCCTCTGACATTGATTGAATATTCCGACTTCACTTGCGGCTATTGTCTGAAGTTTTTTAAGGAGACCTTGCCCCGCTTACAAGCCACATATATCGACACCGGGAAGGTGAAATTCGTATACCGCGACTATCCGAGAGCCGACCACGGTGTCGGCGTGGAGGCAGCAGTGGCAGCCCGTTGCGCCGGCGCGCAGGGACGCTACTGGGCCATGCATGATCGATTGTTTGGCGAAGGCAGCCGATTGGATTCCGGTGCGTTCAAGGGTTTTGCCAAATCCATCGGTTTGGATCAAACCCAGTTCGGAAAATGCTTCGATGAACGGCGCCACTTGGAATCGATTTTTCAAGACCGTCAAGAGGCGAATCGCTGGGGATTTCACGGGACGCCGGGATTCATCTTGATGCAGACGGCGGCAGGACCGACGGAGAAGGTACCGGCCATTGCGATTCCCGGAGCCTTTCCATTCGATGCCTTTGCCGAAGAAATTGATCGTATGCTCTCAAAAGTGCCTGGTTCGTAAATTATCCTTGGATTACAGAAAGTACTCACTTCATCTCATTTACGAAGGATTACCTTATGTCTGATACACAATCGTTTTGGCCTGTGGCACAACGTGAAGGTGAACCGCCGTTCTGGGTGTGCATGTCCTGTCTTTCGGAAGTGTTCTATCGCAAAGTGCCGATGCCAAACTGTCCGGGTTGTCATGGAGTCTCGACATACGAAGCGTTCGCGATCGAGGCCATTGCGGATTGGGGCACGGAAGACTTGGTCGCCAAGGCCAAGGCCTCGGAACAGGCAGCGAACGCGGAGCCGACACCCGCATCTTCCGTCGAGTCCGCGTCATAAGTCTTCCAGCAGCGGAGCGTCTTCTTGCAGGGACCACGCCCATTTCTTATCGGCGGCCAATGGCGCCAGGGGGAGACAGCCGCTCCCGTGCACGACCCCTTCAATGGGAAAGTCCTGGCCGAAGTCTCCCAGGCGAGCGAGGTCGATGCCGAGGCGGCGATGCAATCGACGGCCGATGCCGCCAAGGCGATGGGCGACCTTCCCTCTCACGCTCGCTATCACCTCCTCCAACACATTGCCGGATCGCTGTACGATCGCCGTGAGGAATTCGCCAAGGTGATGACCGCTGAAGCGGGGAAACCGATCACGGATGCCAGGCGGGAAGTGGATCGGGCCGTGCAGACGTTCACCGTGGCAGCGGAAGAGGCCAAGCGCATTCCAGGTGAGGTGATTCCACTGGATTGGACGCCTGGAACCGATTCCCATTTCGGCATCCTCCGCCGCTTTCCGATCGGCCCCGTGCTGGGCATCACCCCATTTAATTTCCCGCTGAATCTTGTGGCCCACAAGGTTGCGCCAGCTCTGGCTGCGGGCAATCCGATCCTTATTAAACCGGCACCGCAAACACCGTTGACCGCGCTGTTGTTGGGAGAAGTGGCGGTGGAAGCCGGTCTGCCTCCCGGCGGCCTCAACGTGCTTCCATGTGACAATCGCGTGGCGGAGCGGTTGGTTGTTGATCCACGCTTTAAGCTCCTGAGCTTTACCGGTAGCGCGGCGGTGGGGTGGATGTTGAAGGAAAAAATCGGGAAAAAAAAGGTGGTGTTGGAGTTGGGCGGTAACGCCGGCGTCATCGTCGAGCCGGACGCAGACTTGGACTTCGCTGCGCAACGTTGCGCAGCCGGCGGATTCGGCTATGCCGGTCAATCTTGTATTTCCGTCCAACGAATCTTCGTCCACCATTCCATTACCGATCTCTTTACGACGAAGCTCTTGCTTCAGGTCGCCCGTTTAAAAGCCGGAGATCCCAGTGATGATGCGACAGTGGTCGGACCGTTGATCGATCAGAAGGCCGCGCATCGCGTGGAGGAATGGATCGGGGAAGCGGTGGCGCAAGGCGCGCGTCTGCTCCTTGGTGGCAAGCGCATGGGCTCGGTCGTGGAGGCCACCGTGTTGTCCAACGTCACCCCATCGATGAAAGTTTCTTGTCAGGAGATCTTCGGGCCGGTGGTGACGGTCACGCCCTACCGCCGCTTGGATGAAGCGATCGAAGCGCTGAACCGCTCGGCGTATGGGTTACAAGCCGGTGTCTTCACGCAGGACGTCAATAAAGTGTTTCATGCGTTCCGGCATATAGAGGTGGGGGCCGTTCTGGCCAATGAGGTTCCCACATTTCGGGCCGACCATATGCCGTACGGCGGCGTGAAGGACTCCGGGATGGGTCGTGAGGGCCTGAGGGCGGCCATCGAGGATATGACCGAACCCCGATTGCTCGTGATGAATCTCAGGCCGCCGGCGGGCATCTAGCAGAAAAAATCGTCTGGGATATTGCGATCCGTGGGCATTCTTGATACAACAGCGACCCTGTGCCAATAGAAATCTCGCCATGGGCCTGACGATTCCGCGTGAGAATATTCGCCGCGCCAGTCGTCTGACGCAGTAAGGGAGAAGAGACGATGGTACCTACGCATATGTTTCTGACGAGAGGAGTCGGCGTGCACCGGGAAAAGCTGGCCTCCTTCGAGCAAGCGCTGCGCAGCGCTGGTGTCGCCTACTGCAATCTCGTCAGTGTCTCGTCGATCCTACCTCCCAATTGCAAGATCATTCCCCGCAAACGTGGGGAGACATTGTTGAACCCTGGCGAAATCACGCACTGCGTGATGGCGCGGTCGGAAACCAACGAGCGGAATCGACTCATTTCCGCTTCGATCGGCCTGGCGATTCCGACGGATCGTCGCACGTACGGCTATCTGTCCGAACACCACGCGCACGGCGAAACTGACGAAGAGACCGGCGAATACACGGAAGACCTTGCCGCGCAGATGTTGGCGACGACCTTGGGCGTGGAATTCGATCCGAACATCGCCTGGAAAGAACGAGAGCAAGTGTTCAAGATGGCCGGCAAGATCGTGCGCACCCTGAATATCACACAATCAGCGATTGGAAAGCCCGGACGATGGATTACCGTCGTTGCGTTGGCAGTATTCATTCCCCTGGAAAATCTACCGAAACGGGGCCGTCGCTAACGCCTCGCTGCTCAAGGCTGCGCGCCGTGCCCACTCCGCAGTGAGTACATGCCCATGACGCTTCCCACCGGATGGGAAGGTTATCAGCACAACTTCCTGGGGCTTGAAGAACCCTGGTGTCACCCGGAACACGCGGGTGTCTATGTTCTTCCCGCGCCCTACGAGCATACCTCCAGTTATGTGCCAGGCTCTGACCAAGGGCCCTCGGCCATCATCGAAGCCTCGCATCAGGTCGAGTGTTACGACGAGATGCTTCGCTGCGAACCTTTCCGTGAATGGGGAGGGATTGCGACGGTGACTCCGCTCGATCTCAAGGGTAAGGTTGACCGACAAGCTGTGGACGCGATCGAGGGCTTTGTACGCCCTCATGTCGGAACCGGCCGATTTATCGTGACGCTGACCGGCGAACACACCGGTGCCCTGGGGGCCATCCGGGCCCATGCGAAACGCTATCCCACACTGAATGTCGTTCAGATTGATGCGCACGGCGATCTGCGCCATGCATACCAAGACAATCCGTACAGCCATGCCAGCGTGATGGCGCGCGTCGTCGAGGATGGATTGCCGTTGGTGCAAGTCGGCATTAGGTCGATCTGTCCGGAAGAAATCGAGCGAATTACAAGCAGCGATCGCATCTCGACATTCTTCGCCGCACAGCTTTTGGATCCTGCCGGTCCTTATGAAGGGAAGTCTGGGCAATGGATTCCCGATGTCGTCAATGCCTGCCGGGGGCCGGTGTATTTAACATTCGATTGCGACGGTCTCGATGCCTCCTTGGTTCCTGCATTGGGCACCCCGGAGCCTGGCGGTCTTGGATGGTACGACACGTTGAACCTCATCACGGCCCTCGCCAACGGGCCCGGCATACTCGGGATGGATATCAGTGAGATCGCCCCGATCGAAGGATTCGTCGCCCCGCAGTTTTGTATTGCGCGTTTGATCTATCGAATTCTCGGCCGTGTTCGGGCTGGCCGACGCGTTCACTAAGCAGGATACTGAAAAAAGGCGCTTTCTCACCCTTCCACCTTGGCGCGCCGAGACGCGCCATTTCCCGAGCTTCGTTCTCGCGTCGCTCTTGAAAAGACTGAGGCGCACCGATAATACTCAAAGCTCTGTGACAGATACCATCCGCATCAATAAATTCTTTACCCAGCACGGCATCTGCTCGCGGCGCGAGGCCGATCGTCTCATTGAGGCCGGACGAGTCACGATCAACAACATCGTCGCGAAGCTCGGCGATCAGGTGAGCGCTCGCGATGTGATTGCCCGCGACGGGCAGGTCATTCCCTGGAGTCAGACGCCGATATACATCAAGTATCACAAACCAGTCGGCGTGACGACGACGAGCGAAGCGCACGTCCCGCGAAATATCATTGCTGAAATCGGTCATGCTGAACGGATTTTCCCAATTGGCCGGCTCGATAAAGATTCATCGGGCTTGATCCTGTTGACCAATGATGGCGATATTGTAAACAGGATTTTACGGACTGAGTTTGGTCATGAGCGCGAGTATGAGGTGCTGCTCGACCGCCCATGTGATGAGGCCTTTCTTAATCACATGGCGGCGGGAGTGGTCATTCTTGGCAAGAAGACGCAGCCTTGCCAGACCGAACGACTCGCGCCCAAACGGTTTCGGATCATTTTAACCGAGGGGCGGAATCGACAAATTCGGCGGATGTGTCAGGCACTGGGATTCCGCGTGGTCGCATTGCATCGCATTCGCATCATGCATCTGACCCTTGCCGGACTGCCTTCAGGGGCTTGGAAACCGCTGACGCCAGGGGAAAAAAAGGCATTATTCCACGCTGTCCAAGGTCATGTTAGAGAGGAATAGGGGGCTAGAAATCCTACGCGGGATGATGCTGGTCGCCGGCATGCCGAAGCGGTAACGCCGAGTGGAGCGGTGCCGGAGCAGATTCGGACACAGCGCCGTCCTTGCGGGAGGCGCGTGGTCTCGTCAGGAACAAATTCAGTAAGGCAATAAAAAAGCTCCCTCCCACGAGCATCACGCTCGTTAACTGAATCGCTTTCGTCCCTTCGTCTCGCATATCCTTGGCCACGTCGGCGACGGTATCCAGCAGCCGGTCCAAGGCCAGACTGACCTGAATCATCTTGGGGCCGGCGTTGTCGGCGGCATGTTCCTCGGCGTTGCGACGCAGCCGATCTCGCTCGGCCTGAGACGGAGCGTTCCATACTCGTGAGAGCAAATCGATGGTCGTGCTGGCCGCAGAGAAGTACTGATCAAGGCTCTTGCGCACGGCTTCGATGTCTTCCGGCTCGCTCCTGCCGCTGCGTGACACGCGAAGCCCGGCGGCCGCATAACGATCCACGGCCAGCTGGACCCGCGCGCGTTGGCCGGGGAGCGATTCGGTGATGCGCTCGAAGTCCTTCTTGCTGTCGGCCTCCAGAGCACGGATGATCGTATTGCGATAGCGCATGACGTCCGCTGAGATATGAGCCAGATCCGCCGCGCCGAGGGTGTATTCGGTGTACATGATGCGCAGGTCTTGATCAACCCGGCTGAGCGCTCCTCCGCTCATCCAGCCGAGTCCGGCGATCAGGAGACTGATCAGTACCTGTGATCCGCTCGGACGGAACGACCGCAGCCATTGAAAAAGAAACACCGGTCCTCCTTACTCCAAAATCAGCCGCCGGTCGACGTGCGGCGTCAGGTTCGGATCGTTCGAGACAAAAATCACGGACCACGGCTCATCTTTGGAACACAGACGCCGGAGCAGAGTCTCGCGCAGCACAGGCTGCATGTTGTGGATGATCCCGTCGAAGATCAGGATCTGTGGCCGGCTCAAAATCGCCCGGGCCAGCAAGATGCGCATGATGTGCGTGGGGGCCAAGATTTTTCCCGGAGCACGAACGTGTGTTTTGAGCCCCTGCGAAAGCGCATCCACATCTTCTTCCAGTTCTGCAAACCGCAGGGCCCAGCGGACATCGCTGTGCGGGATGTAAGAGCGTCCCAGCACGATGTTGTCTTCGATCGTACCTTCGAAAAGTGTCAATTGTGAATCGATCATGAAGCCTCGGCACCGGTTGATGGCATGCATGTCGATGTGGCGGAGATCTACGCCGTTGTACCGAATCACTCCGCTCGTCGGCGCCTCGAGTCCGGACAATACGCGAGCCAGAGCTGTCTTGGCCGCTGTGGTGCTGGCGTAAATGCCGATCTTCTCGCCGGGAGTCACTTCCAGATTGAACCGTTCAAAAATCGCCGGGACGCCTGGGTGATGAACTGCCAGGTCTTTGCACGTCACACGAATGCCGTGCACGGTCGGATCGGGAAGGGGAACGGACAGTGCGGTGGAGCCCTGATCTTTCGGAAGAGACAGGACGAAATCCAGTTCGGCCAAGCCGGTCAAAAAATAGAAAATATGGCCCATGCGTTTGATGACTTCGTCGAAACTGGCCAGCAGTCCGCTCACGACAACTTCGGCGGCGACGAGCTGCCCTAACGTCAACTGGCCGATCGAGAGTAGCCACGCGGCGGTGGCGATCAACCCGCCGTGCGCGATCGCTTGCCATCCTACGGATCCCAAATATTGCCGGATGAGAATTCCAAACCGGTGTTGCCTGGTTGCAACGTATTTGCCGACCAATTCGTCGGTTCGTTGCATTAGGATGGCCTGGCTGTCTGTCGCTTTGAAATGTAGCAGGTTGTACGAGATCTCCTGCATCCAGTGAAGCGTGTCATATTTGGCATGTGACATTTCGATGGTGGCCTTGAGGCCTCCGTGGGAGAGCAGAAAGACAATGTTGAATCCTGCGAGAAGGAGCGCGTTGTAGAGCAGAAAATAAGGATGATAGAAGACGAGAATGGTCATCCCGACGGCGCCGCCCACCACGACGTTGATGAGGTCCACGAGGAGGACGGAGAGCGCACGCTGCATAAAGACCGTTTCTATGAAGTGATTGGCGTAACGGGGCTTGAACCCGAGAAACTGCAAATGAGGAATTTGTTGGGCCATTCCGATAGCTACGCGGGCGAAGAGCCGCCGTTCCAATACCTCGACGGCATAATATTGCAACGTACGGAACGCGCCGACGAAGAGCAGGGCGGCGATCATGACGCCCGAGAGGGTTACGATGGTGACCGGTTGGATGGCAAAGGCAAAGGTGTTGGTCAGCTCCTGAACCGTCAGCGGGACGATCAAGGCGAACAGGCCGATGGCCAATGAGTAAGAAACGATGAGGGCTAGGAGGCGCCGCTCGAGGTGGAACAGCAGGCCAACATATCCGACCACTGACTGGAACAGGTTTGGTTGAGCGTCAACACGACTCTGCACGACACCCGCCTTTTTCCTACAAGCGAACCATGACGACGGACACTGAGTTCGTCAGAGCGAGACACTTCAAAAAACAGTCTTTTCCTAACGCTATCAAAGTACAGGGGAAAAAGCCAACTCTTCCCCGATCAGTCACGCGCCCGATAGGTAACCGGGACGGCCGAAGGTAGCGCCTTCCCCCAGGCGCCGATGGCCCATTGATACAGCGCGAGGGCCTTTTGATAGTCGGCTTTCGCACGGATGACTTGCCCTTCTGAATCGACCGAGTTGCGTTCTCTCAGATTGACAAACAGCACGCTGGTGGCGCCAAGACTAAACCGGAACCGTTCTCCTTCTTCCAGCGTCTTGGCCAGACGGAGGGACTCTACTGCTGCGGCGATCCGTTCCTTGGCCCGCTCTATGGCCGACAGAGCGTTATCGACGTCGATCACAACCTGTTGCTCGCGGAATTTCTGTGTCAGGACAAAGCGATCGGCCTTCCCCTGGGCTTCCAGGACCTCGCCTCGGCTCTTCCGTTGGAGTATCGGGATCCTGAGTTCGAGCCCAAAGCGATAGCCGAGACCTAACACGAATTTCTCCGGTGCACGCGCCGGGGCGGCTTCGGCATCCAGGCTGGGAAGAAGATTGTTTTTGGCCAGTTCAAGGTCAATGTTATTGAGCTTCGCCTCAATCCCGATTTCCTTGACCTCCGGGCGATCGGCTTTGGCCTGGATCTTGTGAGCCTTGATCGTTTCAGGGGTCGGCACTAACATCTGCGAGGGGAAATCCGGCGCGCGCTCCAACGGCGGATTCATCGGGGACGTTGTTTTCCCAAAGAAACATGGACAGCTTAAACTGTTCCTGCTCAACAAATCGTTGCGTGGCGATCGCCACTTCTCGCCGGCGTTGAACTTCCTGGTTGGCTTCCACGACGTCAAGCGGTGCGACGGCTCCAGCCTTGGCGCGGCCCTCGACTTGCTTAAATCGATCTTCCGCCACGCCGACGGCTCTTCGTTGCACATCAGCAAATTTTACCGCCGCGACCCAATCCCAGAACTGGGTGGCTGCTGCGAGAAAAAGATCCTGCCTGGTTTGGGCAATCCGGACATCCGCGCGAGGATCCGCCAATTCCGACCGCTGCAGCTCGGCGTTCTCCGGGTTGATCATGAGTCCACGTAGAAGCGGGAAAAATCCGCCCAGGAGGACCTGTGAATTTCCGCCGTTGAAGGAAAGGTCGGGAATCTTGGCATCGCCGATCGCTTGCCGGACGCCGGCGCTATACCTAAATCCCCAGGGATGCCGGGCTTCTACCAACGTGTCGTTGAAGCCGCCGGTCTGCGTGCCTTTCTCCGGATTGGTGCTCGAAATAAACCGCTCGAGCTCGGTATCGTTGATCACGGTCGGCTCGAAGGCCCCCAACGCCTTGAGCATTTTCCCTCGGGCCATCACCTTTTCTGTTCCCGCCCCTTTCAGCAGGGGGTGAGCGCGGTCGATCCAGGCGAGGATTTCATCGACGCTCAATGGAATGGGGGGAAGTCCCTTGGCGTTCGGTGGTTCGGCCGCCCATGCGATAGTGGGCAATATGCCAATGACCGCAAGCAACCCCACCGGAAGAAGAAATGATCGACAGCTCATATGGCACACTCCTTTCAGGCTTGTGGACAACTGTGCCGCTGGTGTGACGCTCCTGCGGCATGATCATGTTCAGAGAGAGTGAAGACTGTCGAGAAAGAAATGCTGGAATAACCTACTTCGCACCTCGTCCTGCCTTCGGCAAGAGGGTATCGATGAGGCTCGGCGGACGTTCTTGATAGTCAGGCGGGAAGAGGTTGAAGCGCCGCCAGAGTTCATACCATAACGGAACACGGTTCAGAATGACCCATCCCATCACCTTCGTGCCTTGACGCACGTGTTCTTGAGGAGGCCAGGGTTTCTCGTCTGGATCAGGGACGACCCAAAACCGGAAATTCCCTTTGCCATCGTCCACCTGGTCGATGACCTTGATCACGCCGCCATAGGTGCCGGCCATGAGTTCCGGCCAAGCCGGCAGTGGAATGGCCGGGATGCCGTAGAACAGGATCTTGGCCTTGCGTCCGACATTCAGCAATGGGGCGTCGATCCCGTCGGCCACCATTTCGATGGCCTTGTCCGCGCTGGCTGGTGAAATTCTCACCAGCTTGTCGCCTGGACGGACCGTTTCCCCGACGCCGGTCTCCGCCATTTTCACCACGGTACCGTCGATGGGAGCCATAATGCGGCCGGCCACACGGCGCTGTTCCGCGTTGGACATTCGCAATGACACGTCAGCCAATTGATCGGTAGCCTTGGCCGCTTCCGCAACCGACGCATCGCGCGCGGCTTCAGCATCCAGTAAGCGTTGTAAGACCTCCGCGCTGACCTGGTCTCGTCCGAAGCTGAGGGCTTTCATTCCTTGCTCGGCGGCTTTGAGATGGGCTTGCGCGCCGATCAAATCGGCCTTCGTCGCAATCGCCGCTTGGATGGTCACTTCGAGTTCGCGCTGCGAGACGAGGCCCTGCTCAGCGAGTTGTTTGTGACGGTCGACGTTCAATTCCGCGGTGGCCACAGCGATCTTCGCGGCTTCCACCTTCTGATAGGCTTCGCGGACCTGATTTTCCGCTTCCACCACTCGGGCTTGGGCGGAGGGGACGGCGGCCTTGACGAGGTTCTGCATCTCCTTGATGCGTTTATCCAACTGCTCGGCGCGCCCAAGGGCCGCCTGTCGCGTGTCCGCCAATGCTTTCTTGCGTTGCTCCAGCAAGGAGAGCAGGTCGGGCGACATGAAGTTAGGATCGTAATCGTCCAATTCGAGGATCAAGTCGCCTTGTTTGACGCGGACGCCTTCGAAGATATGCCATTTCTTAATGCGGCCGGTGATCTGCGCTTCGATGTCTTGCGGGCGTTCATAGGGCGTATAGGCGGATAGTTGCCCGCTGACGGTAATGGTCTGCGTCCAGGGAACGAAGGCGATGATCAGTAGAAACAAGAGGACCAGCTTAATGGCCAGCCGAGAAGAAAACCTGAGGCGTTCCGGAATTTGAACGGCTTCCCAGGCTTGGAGTTTGCTGGAGGTGGCAAGATCGTCCACCGCAATCTCATCCAAGCCAGAGGGCCGCTGGACAAGCGAGCGGAATTTTTGGCGAAAACTTTGTCCTAGACCTGGCACCGAGTCCTCTTCGCTAGAGGGGAGACGATTCGGCCTCTTCATCATAGAGGAAATGGGTTCAACGGGTCAATTTCTCTTCAGGAACCAGCCTTTCTGCGAACTTGACCGGTATACTGAGAGCCGTTAAGGTGGGGGCTCCGTAGGGCTCTGTACGGAGGTGTTTTCGTTGGCTCGAACAGCAAAACGCACCGGATCATCATCGGGACGGGCGGCCGCTCGTTCGCATCCGTTGGTCGGCGTGCTGGGCGGGAGCAAATCTGATTTCCCAATTCTGGAGAAGGCCGTGGCTGTGCTGACCCAGTTGGGGGTGCCCAATGAGCTGATGGTCGTCTCGGCCCATCGTACTCCGGATCGCTTGTTTGCCTATGCAGAGCAGGCGCCGGCTCGGGGCATCGAAGTCATCATCGCCGGTGCGGGAGGCGCAGCCCATCTGCCCGGCATGCTTGCGGCCAAAACGCATCTGCCGGTGATCGGGGTGCCGATTCCGACAGAAAGTCTTCGGGGACTTGATTCCTTGCTTTCCATGGTCCAAATGCCGCGCGGCATTCCCGTGGCGACCGTCGCCATCGGCGGGGCGGAAAACGCCGGCTTGCTTGCGGCGCAAATTTTGGCCGGCCGTTATCCTGAGATTGCCATGCGGGTGAAAGCCTTCCGCAAGACTCAGACGAATGGGGTGTTGCAATCGCCTGAAGCCAAAGGGGCAATCTCCGGTCTCTCTTCCTCTTCCACTACTCGTCGTCGGTCGTGAATCCGATATCCATTGAACCTGGTTCCGTGCTCGGGGTGCTTGGCGGAGGCCAGTTGGGCTCCATGTTCGCGAGTGCGGCAACCCAGTTAGGTTTCCGAGTGGCAGTCTGGGATCCGGATCCGGATGCTCCGGCGCACCATCTCGCCACGCATTCCTTTCCGAAGCCGTTTGCCGATCGGCAGACGTTCGCACAGTTTGACGGCGTAGTCTCGGTGGCGACGTATGAATGGGAGAATGTGCCGGCTCAACTCTGTCAGCAACTCGAACAGACCAAGCCTGTGCGACCTTCGAGTGGTATTTTACGCATCATCCAAAATCGTCTCGTCCAAAAAACGTTTCTTGCCGACCGCGGATTTCCTGTTCCTCGATTTATGGCGCTAACAGACCCTGAACAGTTGAAAGAGGTCGTTCAGCAGCTCGGTTGTCCCGCACTCTGTAAGACCGCGACGGCGGGTTACGACGGAAAAGGGCAGTGGAGGATCAGCGAGTCATCGAACCTGTCAGAAATCCAAGAGCTGTTACGGGCTTCCGCTCTGAGCGGAATGGAATGGATCGTCGAATCGTTCGTTCCGTTCGAACGGGAGCTCTCAATCCTGGTCGCTCGCGGAATCGACGGACAATCCGTCGTGTATCCGCTCGTTGAGAATGAACATGAAGAAGGCATTCTCCGTACCACGATCGTTCCGGCTGAAGTGTCTTCACGTGTGATGGAGCGGGCAGCCGAGGTGGCTCGCGCGGTGATCCAACACATGGAAGGGGTTGGTCTCTTCTGTATCGAGCTGTTTCTGCTACCGGGCGGAGAACTCCTGATCAACGAAGTCGCCCCTCGGCCGCATAATTCCGGCCACTACACGCTGGACGCCTGCAGCCTTTCCCAATTCGAGCAGCAAGTCCGCGCGGTATGTGGAATGCCCTTAGGTGAGGCCCGATTGTTGAGCCCCGCTGCCATGGTCAATCTCATCGGAACGGATGCCGAGACGATCAAAACAGACGCGGCATGTCGTGCGCTCCTGGCTCTGCCCGGCACGCACCTGCATCTGTATGGGAAACGCGCCATTCGTCCGCGCCGAAAGATGGGGCATGTCACGTTTCTTGCTGATCAACGACGCACAGCTTACGATCGAGCCGTCCAATTTCGCCGAAGTCTGCTCCAAGCACCACGGCCCTGATGACAGGGATCAACTCCTCACGACTTTCCTCGAATGCCGTTTTTTGGCGTGTAGTCGCTGTTCCATTTTGTGACTGACTGTAGGATCAAGCTCGAAACTGTCCACCCGTGGGACTCCGGTGACCAGCAAAATCAGGGCTCCTTCCGGCTGACCGGGCGGTATAGGACTTGCTCGTTCCTCTGCCTCGGAAATCACGTGGGGAAGAGATGTCCAGGGCGCTCACTTCATCCGAAGAACCACCGACAGCACGACAGACTGACGACTCCTCCGGCAGGGGTGGAGTGTCGCGCGCGCGATACGTCATCTTGCAATCGCTCGTAGGCGTCATGTTGGGGTACCAGCTGCTGTTCGGCCCTGAGCCGATTGTGACCCGCGTGACCAGCGAGCTCATCGTCGGCGGATTGATCCTGCTGATCGGCTTCCTGCTGGCCGTCCCATCCTCCATGCTTCAAGCGGCCTGGTTCAGCGGAACACTCATCACGATCGACACGGCCTTGGTCACCGGCATCATGTATCTGTCCGGGCATGCCAGGTCGGAATTATATCTGTCCTATTTTATTCTCATGCTGATTGCTGCGTCGCTGCGGCGATTGTCCCACGTCATTGCCTTCTCTCTTTTGCTCTGCGTCGGGTACGGCATCGTGCTCTATCAAGGTGCCGTGCAGACGGGGACACTTTCCGTGGGACATCTCTTGGGCGTACCAGTGCTCTTGGTGATGGCGATTTTCTATGGCATGGCATTGGAGACGATCGGAGCAGAGCGGCAGCAGAAAACGCAGTTGCTCCACAACATTGAAGAACTCGAAAAAGCCGAGCGCGCGCTCCAGGCTTCTCGCGAGCAGCTGGAGATTCGCATCAAAGGATTGAAGGAGGATCTCTGGAAGGCCAACGCGCTGGTCCAGCAGGAAAAGTCGGAACGGCAAGGGCTCGAACGGCAGCTCTCCGAGGCACAAAAGATGGAAGCGATCGGCCGGATTACGAGCGGTGTGGCCAACGAATTCAGCCACCTCTTCTCAGTCATCGGCAAGCAGACCGGCGTGGTGTTGTCGCATCTCCTCCCTGAGGATCCCTTGTACGGACCGGTCGATGAGATTTTCCGGACCGGCGAACAGGCTGCCGCGCTGACGGCGCAACTTGCGACACTCGACATTCAGCACCGCCAATTCCGCCATGTGATTTCCATGCGGACCGTGATGGAGGATCTCAGTGAGACCATTCGCGGTCTGCTGCCAGAGCGGATCGATTGCCAGATTTCCATTGGACCGGGTCCACTCGACGTGGAAGTGGATCGTGAAGGCATCGAACAGATGTTGTTGAATCTGGCGCTGAACGCCCGCGATGCGATGCCTCAACGAGGCCGGCTTACGATTGAAATCGGGCCGGCTCAAGGAGGCGTGGATGGCGTGCCACTCTCCGCATCGAACAGCCGAACCTCGGCAGTACGGATTCAGGTGCGTGACACGGGAAGCGGTATGACGAGAGATACGCAGTCACGGATGTTCGAACCGTTTTTCTCAACGAAGGAGACCAACATTGGATTGGGATTGACGGCCGTCTACGGGGTGGTCAAACAGCATGGGGGACACGTGGATGTCACAAGCCAACCTGGCTACGGAACCACGGTCAATATTTATTTGCCCACAGCGACAGCCGCTCTGGCTTCACATCAGCAGGCCGAATCATCGGTGGCAGCCAAAGGCCAAGAGACAGTCTTGTTAGTCGAGCCCCACGAAATCGAGCGCAAGCTTGCGCTCTCGACATTGCAGCGCCATCGTTACCAAGTCTTGGAAGCCAGCTCGCCGGTTGAAGCCATCATGCTGGCCCATGCGTATACGGGCGCCGTGCACGTGACGATCAGCGGGCTCATCATGCCGCAAATCAGCGGCCGCGAACTGGCCAAGCGATTGCTGAAGCAGCATCCAACGATGAAGGCGCTCTTCATTTCAGGCTACGATGACGAAGCGATGATTTCCCACCGCATCAATCGCCGGTTCTTGCTGAGACGGCCCTACCGACAGACGGGATTAGTGGAGAAGGTTCGGGAGCTGATCGACGCATAACCATTGCGGTCTTGCCCGACAGCTTTGGGCATCCACTTGAAGAAGGCTTCACTCGTCCCAACGGCCTCTTCGCTCCGGCGAGAAGAACGGTACCTCAGGACGTTTGAAGAATCCGATCAACACCATCCCCGCGACAAAACCACCAATGTGGGCGAAGAAGGCCACCCCGCCGCCTGTGCTGCCGATGCTCATGCCGCCGCTCAAGAGTTGCAAGATGAACCACATGCCCAATACGATGCCGGCTGCGACTCTTGTCATGCCGATCCCCGGCATGAAGACCAGCACGTGCGCGTGCGGAAAGAGCAGCACATAGGCACCGAGCACGCCTGAGATGGCTCCGCTCGCGCCCACCATCGGAACGGTCGAGGCAGCATCAGTGATGGCATGACTTAGGGCTGCCACTACTCCGCAGATGACATAAAAGACAATGTACCGTGCATGGCCCATGACATCTTCGACATTGTTGCCGAACACCCATAAATACAACATGTTGCCGATCAGATGCATCCATCCGCCGTGCAGGAACATACTCGTGACCAGTGTGGTGTATGCAGGGATGGCGATGGACATCGACGCGGGCAAATCAGCCTTTCCAAATACCAACGCCGGGATCGCCCCATATTGAAAGATAAAGGTTTCACCCAGTTGGGGTGGGAGACTTGCTTGATAAAAGAAAATGAGGGTACAGGCAGCAATGAACGCCATCGTGACGAAGGGTGTGCGTTCGGTTGGGTTGTCGTCGTGAAGCGGGATCATGCCGCGGCTCGCTTTATTGGGTGCGACGGCGGTCGATGACGGATCGAGGGAGTGCCGGATTTTGTGGAAGCGATCCATCGAGACCAAGCGGCACGGAAAAGCCCGCCGCATGCGTATGTCCGCCGCCGCCGAAGGATGCGGCGATCGCACCGACGTCCGTTCCATCATCGCGCGATCGCATACTGTAATAGCGCCGCCCATCGCGATCATGCCAGATGATGCAGAAGGGGGCCTCGGCGGAGAGGCGTTCACCGATCTGACTGGTCAGCACCGCACTCTGAACCGAAGGCACGGTTTCGCCCTGGAATTCGACCAAGACCGCTTGTCCTGCCAGTTTATTCACGAGCTCCTGTTCGTATCGTAAGATGGCGCGACCTTCCTGCTCCAAGTCTTTTTGCTTGAAACTATTCCAAAGTTGAAACTCGAACGGATAGGAGGCCAAGGCTGCGTTGATTTCGCGGCTCAACGGTAAAGCCCACGTCCACAGGTCTTTGTCTTGGATATACTCGAGGAGCCAGGGAACCGGATGGTCGTGCGCCCATTCCCAGGCCAACACGGCACCGGATTTCTTCATGTCAAAATATGCATAGGGTAATCCGGCGAGCGCTTTCTCTGCTGTAATGTGATGATCGAGCACGAGCAGTTCGTTTGTCTGCCTGGCCATGGATTCGAGCGTCTCGCGGGGATAGCTGAAATCGACGATGACCACCCGCTGGCCATTCAGTCCGTCCGGAGGCGGATTGCCGTGCTTGACCGGCACGAATCGCGCCGCAGGGAACTGTCGCCAGATCGCCCAGGCCGCGCCGAATCCATCCGCACATTCGGCATGGTAGAGCACCACGGTGGGAGTTTGGGAAAAATGTTGTCGTGAACGGGAGCCGGCCATTGAAAACGGAGCATACCACGGGTTTCGCTGAGACTAAAGGCTCATTTCATGGTGAGGCAAAGCCTGCTTTCCCCGTCGTATGTTATGTGATTTACAGCCGATTCAGGTGGTCGATGAGTTGTCGCAACCGAGCGGCGCTGCGGCGATTAGAGGCAAAGGTCAGGCGAGGCAAGTCTTTCAAGTCCGGCTCGTCAAGTTCTTCCGGCAGCGCACCGCGAAGCTCGAATGTACCCTCCAGCAGGAGATCCGCGAATTGATCATGAATTGCCGCCACCTGTTCGGCGGAAATCGGGCTCTGCAGCCGCATGGCCATCTGACGGCCGACGTATCGGATCGAGTGGAATCGTGTGTAGAAGGTTCGGATTTCATCGATCGCCTCGTCCACCGAACTCGTGATTTTGAAGAGACCGAGATCTTCAGGGCTGATTAATTTTCTAGCCAACATTTGGCGTGTGATAAAGCCGTTCCATTCGTTCCAGTAATCGCATCCGGGAGCTTGGAGGCAGAGGATCGGCTGAGGATCGCTCTTGCCGGTCTGCGCGAGGGTGAGGATTTCAAAGCCTTCATCATGAGTGCCGAAGCCGCCGGGAAAGAGTGCGATCGCATTGGCTTCTTTCTGAAAGATCAGTTTTCTAGTAAAGAAATACTTGAAGGTCACGAGTTTCGGATCGTCTGCAATCGTGGTGTTGGGCCCCTGCTCGAATGGCAGCATGATGTTCACGCCGAAGCTGTTTTCGCGGCCGGCTCCTTCTTGGGCGGCACGCATAATCCCGTCTGCTCCACCGGTAATGACCATAAAACCTTCTTCGACGATCCGACGGCAAAAATTGAAGGCCATTTGATAGTTCGGGTCGTCGGACGTCGTGCGGGCTGATCCGAAGATACTGACTTTTTTCCGGCCATGGTAGTCGCGGAACACGCGGAACGCGTGGCGAAGCTCTTTCACCGCTCGGTTGACAATCTTCAGATCGAGGGCGTCGAGGTGGGCGTCATGGAGCTTGAGCATGCCGACCAGGATTTCCTTCACCAGTGTCGCTGGAAGATCGTCATCGGGACACTCGAGCAGCGATCGGATTTGGCTCAACACTTCGTCGTTCGACGGCATTGTCCGGGGACGGCTAGGCGTGGTCTTCATAGGATGGTCCATTCGTGCGAACTTCAGAACCGTGTTGATGAATTTCCGCTTGAGAGGAAAATTCTATCAGTTGATCGTCGTTTGGTCAAAGATGTGCGCGAACAGCTAGGTGCGATCGGGGTGTGAGATCGCTTGCAACGTCCAGGCTTTGAGACGGGCGAGATCGGCATTCGAAAGATCGGCGAACTGAATTTCGATGGCAGCCTGCTGTCCCGATTGGAGGGATGATCCGGATGACGGAAAGTCAGACGCCATGACTTTTCCATGAATGGTCAACGGCGTGTTTTGCCCAGGCAAGGAAAAGGCCAGCACCACGCGAGTCTTGCTGTTCAACTTCGAAGCCGACTCGATGCGGGCAGCGACATGGCTCAGTTCCACGATTGTGGCGTTGTAAGCCTGGCGGTGACTGAGATCCTCGCCGATGACACTCACGATCGTCGGAATGTTCGTCGGGCGTCGGGTCGGTGTGAGCATCAGGTCTTGTGCGCTCAAGACGCCGACCGGCTGATTGTGCTTCGTCACAATCAAGAGGGATGCCCCGGTCGCCACCATCATCGTGGAGGCCTCTTCAAGGACCTCGTCGTACTCGATGAACTGCACAGGGCGTGTCATGATGCTGCGTACCTCGATTTCATGGGGTTCCAATCCCTGCGCGACGACTTTTCTCACGATGTCGGTAGGTGTCATGAGTCCGAAGACGGTCTCGGTCTCCTTCACGAGGAGGCACGGTGCACGTTCCCGCTCAAGGAGCAGTGCAGCTTCACTCACAGACACATCACCCGGAACCTGTACGACTCCCGGAGTCATCATATGGGCTACCACGGTTGGTACAAGATGAAAGTCCTGTGGGGACGGTTCGTTTGGATCGGGCATTGCTGGACCCCTCTCCCGATTCGTGCCTCATTTGACGATTCGTGAGGGGCCGGCCCCCTGCGGCGTAAGCCAAGTATAGCAGACAGGCTCTGTTCACCCTCATCGGCATGTTCCCTTGTCAAACAAGGGCTTCGGAGACTAGACTAGGCCAATTATTGTCTGAGTACAAGAGGCCATCCGTGACAAATTTTGGCTCGGTCGATCAGGTGTTCCAGTGCCGCGCGGAAAGCATTCCGAGACTCGGTCTGGGCCTGTCTGTTGATGTCTATTCTCCTAACCTCTTAATGTTAATGGACCAATTTCTCAGCCAGGAAGGTGGACCGGCCTATCTCGAAATTTTTCGGGCCACTGAGACAGCCCTCAGAACGGTTCGCCAGAGCATTCCTGCCATTCCGTTGACCTACCACGGCGAAGGTTTGTGGGTTACGCAACCCGATTTTTCCGTCATGCCGTACCTTGCAGAGGAACTCAAGGAGGTCGCCTCACAGCTGGCCATTCTCAATAGTCCATGGCTCAACCACGAATGCGCGACCAAGCAGATGGCGGGCTATTCCTTTGGGACCTATCTTCCTCCTATCTATACCGCCGGAAGTGCCAGGGTCGTCGCCGACAATATTGCTTTAGTGCAAGGGAACTTGGATCGGGCGCTCCGAACGGAACAGGCATTCGGACCGCTATGCCTATTGGAGATGCCGCCGCTTACCTACTTTATGGCCGGAACCATGTCCGTTCCGCAGTACTTCCGGCTGGTAACTGAGCTGGTCCCTTGCGGCCTGGTGCTCGACATCGGGCATCTCTGGACGGTGTACCGCTATACGGCTGCCAGGCGGCATCTATCGCTCGAGGAGTTTATCGAGCGATTCTTGGACGAGTTTCCCTTGGAGCGGGTGATTGAAGTCCATATTGCAGGGTTGGCGTCACATGAAGCGGCGGTCGGACGCCGATCAGAGGATGCCCAACCTGAATGGATTGATGCGCATGCCGCACCGATTCAATCGGTGTGTTGGACGATGTTGGAACAGGTGTTGGCCCATCCTCGCCTTGTCAACCTTTGCGGTGTGGCGTTGGAAGTCGACACGAAACCGATTGAACATATCGTCGAAGAGTTTCTCAAAGCCAGTCTGCGCTATGGCCCGATGATTCGACGCAGAGTGGCTCAAGGCTCGACGACCATCGATCCGGTTCCGCAGCGGACAGGACCTAACCAATTTGCAAGCGACGTCGACCGGCACACGTTGCACGCCGACTATGACCGCTACGCGCGGATAGCGACGGGGCAACAACCGCCGACTGGCCCTGAATGGCAAGGGGTGACGGACAATCCCTCCGGTCTCGACCGATACATTCACGATTATATGCCGCACGAGATCCTTCATTGGGGCGGAGCCATCACCGGGATGTTTCCTGAAACTTGCTCCATGCTGAATAAGAATGGTATCTCTCTTGACGAGTTTGTTCCCTGGTGGTTTCAGAAACCCCGCTTGGTGGATCGACCATACGATTTTTTCCTTATTAAGATTGACCGCATACTGGAGTTTGTCGCCGAGCGAGCGCCTGTGCTTCTGACGCTGGCCGAGCGAGAAGCGAACCCGTTGCGCACGGCCTATGCGGACTCCAATGAGGCGGTGGGACCGATCATGGAGCCGGCCAGATGAATTTTTGGTCAACCCTTCCCACACCGATCATCGGTCTCTCCCCCATGGATGGCGTGACGGATGCGGCCTTTCGCCGCATTGTCGCCTGGCAAGGAAAGCCGGACGTCACCTTCACCGAGTTCACGCACGTTCACGACGTGTGTCGTGGTCCCGAGTTTCTCTTGGAGTCCCTGCACTATCACACAGCCGAGCGTCCGATCGTGGCTCAGCTCTATGGGAAAGATCCGGACCTGTTTTATCAAGCGGCGCATGCAGTCTGTGAATTGGGATTCGACGGATTGGATATTAATATGGGCTGTCCCTCTCGAAATGTGGCGTCGTCGGGATCCGGAGCCGGTTTGATCAGGACGCCGGATCTGGCCCATGCCATTATACGTGCGGCGCGGCAAGGTATCGCCGATTGGACAGCCGGTCAAACGTTAGAGGCGGCCGGTCTCAAACCGGTGAGGGCGGAAGCGATCCGTCGATTGAGAGAACGCCAAGGGCCGGCGCTTCTCCCAGTTCGAAAATCCATCCCGCTCTCGGTAAAGACTCGGCTAGGGTACGACGAAGTGATTGTAGAACGCTGGATTGAACATCTGTTGATCGAATCTCCGTCGGTGATTTCATTGCATGGCAGGACCTTGCAGCAGATGTATCGTGGTGAGGCCGATTGGTCGGCGATCGCTCGTGCGGTTGAGATTGTCCGTGGCAGCGGAACAATGCTGTTCGGCAACGGGGACGTCCAAAGTTTGGACGAAGTCGTCCGTCGCGTTCGGGAGACTGGCGTTGACGGCGTCCTCGTAGGCCGTGCGGCCTTGGGAACCCCCTGGTTTTTCCGAGGCAAGGAAGAGGCTCGACAACGGGCACAGTCGGAACCATGTGACGGACCAGAACCCGCATCGCCGTCACTGGCGGCCAGATTCGGAATTCTTCTCGAACATGCCAAGCACTTTGAAGCGCAATGCGGCCGAGAGCAGTTCAGACGAATGCGGAAACATCTCGGCTGGTATTGTAAAGGATTTCCTCATGCTGCAGCGCTGAGGGCCAGGATGTTCCGCGTCTCTTCCGTTGCCGACGTGGAAACTGCCCTTGCAGAATTCCAAGCTGACCGGATCCTCGATATTCACCAGGCTGCCGCGGCCTCCGCCTATCATGTCGACGCAATGACTTCTCTGGCGTCACGATGCGGGTAGTGTTGGCTTCGACGTCGCCTCGTCGTCGAGAACTGCTCTCCCTTCTTGGCATTCCTTTTGACATCACGAACCCTGTATTTGAAGAACGCCTCGTTCCTGGCTGCGCTGCCAAGGATTTGGTCGCGGGATTTGCCAGAGGTAAAGCCAATTCCGTGGCTCGACAAGATTCGGAAGCCCTCGTGCTGGCTAGCGACACTCTGATCCAATTGGGTGAAGAAGTGTTGGGGAAGCCGGGGGATCTGGCTGAGGCCCGGGGCATGCTTCGGCGGATGTCCGGTCGTGAGCATCTCGTGCAGACGGCTGTGGCGCTTTCTTGCCGTGCACGCCGCATGGAACTCACGCAGGTCGCAACGGCTCGCGTCTGGATGAAGTCGTTCAATGCCGAAGCGCATGAACAGTATCTTTCGACCGGTGATAGTCTTGGAAAGGCCGGCGCCTATTCCATTCAAGGTCCCGGCAGCGAATTGGTCGAACGGCTCGACGGAGATTTTACGACCGTCGTCGGGTTCCCCCTTCGCCTCGTGGCCAATTTGTTAGCACAGGGTGGGGTGAACGTTCCTGTCGATGTCGAGGCACTGTATGTGGCGACGCCCTACGGAAACTGGGCCCGCTTCCGCGGCTAATTGCAATGGAGGAAGGCTTTTCGTAGAATGCCGCCTTCATTCGCTTTTTTAGGAGGGGTCTCATGGTTGTTCAAGTGAGGAAGGGAACAGGCAGTCTGATGAGCCTTTTCGGAGTCTTTGCCGTAGGGATTATCCCAGCGTTCGCCATCGACGTGAAGTTATCGATGGAAGACGCCCAGAAGGCCCTTGAAGCTGGCCGAGCGCCGATGGATAAGGCCAACAGTCCTGAAGAGGTCAAGAAGGTGCTCCAGCAAGCCTCGATGGCTACACGCGTGGGCGCTGACCCCGAAAAAGATTCCTGCGGGCCCAGCGCGATCCTCAGAACGAAACGCTATAGGCTGGAAGCCTTTGGTCGGCAAGAAGCCTCGGAATCTAAAAAACGCAAAATAGATATCCGCATGCCGGACGAGTTCATCAAGAAAGTGATCGATATGCCGAATATGGAAGTGGAAGTGCAGCTCTGCGGCGACGATGAATACTTTGCAGAGGGGGCAGTGATCGAGATGCAGCAGGGCAGCAAGAGGGTCAAAGCCATTGACGTCGGCAAAGCGGAACGAGGACGAAAGAACGAAGGCAGCGGGCCTGCGTATCGGTCCCGCTTTACCGCGGTCTTCGCCTATGAGAACTTTGATCCTAACGCTGCCTCGGTGTTTGTGGTCAATCTGCAAGACGGCAAAGAAGTCCGTATTCCCGCAGATTTTTCGAAAGTGAAATAGGCCAGTCTGCTGCCGAGTGGAAACGTCCTGCGTCCTGTTCGCTGATTGTCTCCTCTTGCGAGAAACGCAGCGACGGGCTATAACGCTCCCAGTTTGTGCAATTCCCCTCGAGTCGATGACCAGGGGGGCACCATTCACCATTACAGAGAGGTGGGGAATGCCAGAACGGCTGATTCATACCCTATCAGCGACGGTGCTGTGTCTGATGATGCTTGCGACCCTGTGGGGTTGTTCGGGAAAGCGGGTGGCGTCGTCGTCCGGCGATCCGTCCACGACGACAAAGGGAAAAACTGCCGAGGCCCCAGTGGAGACCATCAAGCCCGAGAGCATGACCACAATCCCAGACGATCGGCGGTCGACGATGGAGACGGCTCGTACGCCGCTTGACGCTCCTCCGGCGTCGGGCGGGAGTGCGGAGACTCTACCGCTAAAGGCGATGAATGAGGTCTCAGGCTTGGGAGACATCTTCTTCGATTTCGACCAGTATACGATCAGAAGAGATGCCCAGCCGGTCCTGGAAGCCGATGCCGCGTGGATTAAGAGTGCGTCGGTCAAATCCGTCCTTATTGAAGGGCATTGCGACGAGCGGGGAACGCAGGCCTACAATCTCGTGCTTGGGGAAAAACGTGCCCGCTCGACCAAGCGCTATCTTGAAGACCTTGGGGTCTCCGCTTCCAGATTGAAGATCGTCAGCTTCGGTGAAATACGACCATTCTGCAAAGAGCGCGACGAAACCTGTTATCAGAAAAATCGACGGGCACATTTGGTTGCGCAATAACCGCCCTGGGCTCGTTGGTCTCATGAAAACAAACAGAGCGGCATAAAGAAGAGGAGGCAGTTGTGAAGATGAATGGAGTAGGACGGGTTGTAGCCGTCTGCATTGGTGTGTTGGCAGGATGTGCAAGCCAGGCCGAGCGGGTAAATGTCATGATTCCACAGGCGGATTCTCCCAGCCAGGCATCCACAGTTGCGCAAACAGGCAAAGGACTTCGTGTCGTCGTGTCCCCATTCGATGATGCACGGTCGGATCGGATGCATTTGGGGAGTCGATCGCATCTATGGGGTAGCACCAGTTATTTCGATTTGCCGAAAGGGACAGCCGGAGAAGCTGTGGCTAAGTCCCTCATCCAACAATTGAACAGGCGTGGGTGGCAGGCAAGTCTGGCCGGCCAAGACGGGATGGCGCAGCCGGACGCGACCATTTCTGGAACCATTCAGGACCTGTCGGTCAATGCCATCAGTAAGTTTGGCCATACTGAGATCGCTGCGAAGAATACGATGATGGTGCGGGTGGCCAACCATAGTGACGAAAGCACGATTCAAGAGCGCCTGTTGGGCAGCGGGAGCGACGAAGTCTTCTGGTTCGATTCCGAAGACGCGCAACAGCTGGTCAACGAAGTCCTCGAAAAGAACCTCGAAAAATTCATTGCCGACACGAAGGTTGACGGGCGAGCAGTCAGACTTCGGTAAAGACGCCTGGCCAATCCCGTGGCCAGGCTAGGATGGCGTGATTTCACGGCCTGAGGCGCCACCCGGTGCCACATCTTGTTCCGTCAGTCGCTTATAGGAGCAATGAATCACGGTTTTTGCCTTGGTGAACGGCAAGATGGCTTAAGAAAGAAAACAGGCTTGCCTTGCAGGACGTTGACGATATCTCGAACGATGTTCACGGTTGTCCCCTGATTGTCAGTCACCACACGGCGGGCGCGATCTCCCATCATGCGTGCCTCTTGAGGATCTGCCAATAACCGATGACAGATTGCGTACAGATCTTCTTCATGACTTGCTTGGACGGCGCCTCTCGCGTTCAGTAGCCATCGAGACACATCCGGAAAATCGTGCATGTCTGGTCCGAATACCACTGGTTTTCCGCAGGCCGCCGGCTCGATCGGATTCTGTCCGCCTTTAGGAACAAAGCTTCCCCCGACTATGGCAATGTTGGCCAGCGCATAAAGACGGCTCAGATACCCCATGCGATCCACCACGACGACGGCGGGAATTGATCGGCTCGGTTGAGAGAGCAATGCGGTGTCGATGCCGTCATTCCCAAACAGATTCAACACATCGGCGCCGCGTTCCGGACGACGGGGCACGAGGATCAGCCGAAGATCGGAAAACTCGTTCCTCAGCTTGAGGAAGCATGAGCGGATGATGTCTTCCTCTCCCGGATGAGTGCTTCCTGCAATCAGGATAGATGAATCTTGCGGCATGTTGAGTTCCCGCCGAAGGACCGTAAGCGCATCTTCTTCCGGGATCGATAGCGCGACGTCAAACTTCAGGTTGCCGGTGCTACGTACTCTGGCTGGCTCGAGCCCGATGGCGCGAAACCGCTCGGTTTCGCCGGGTGACTGCGGATAGACCCATTGAAATGTGTTGAATGCCGGTTGGAAGAGGATGCGAAGGGATCTATAGCTGCGGAACGATTCGGGAGACAGGCGCCCATTGACCAGCAGGCAGGGAATCTGTCGACGACGGATATCGGTGAGGAACCCCGGCCAGATGTCGGTTTCGACCAGCACGAACAGGGCCGGATTGACCTTGTTGAGGCATCGCGTTACCGAAAACGCGACGTCGTAGGGAAAATAGAACAGGCCGTCGCAGAAACGGGTAAACCGTTCGGTCGCCATGGCAAAGGCTGACAGGGTTGAGACCGACAGGTACAACGGCCGATCTCCGATCGCGCGACGCACCTGCTCAATCAAACTTCCCGCCGACAACAGCTCGCCGATCGACAGGGCGTGGATCCAGACTGGTTTGAGAGGTGACTGCGGCGCGTGAGGATAGTCCTGCCATCCCAATCGTTTGAAAAGCGTCTTCCGGCGTTTCGTGGTGAATATCCAGAGCGGAAATAAGACGATAAACAAGAGAAGAACCAGAGTGACGAGCGCGCGGTAAAGTGCGAGGACAATCCCCTGGTACCAACGAAGCTGCAAAGGCTCTCCCGTCACTTGGACCCGGCGATCGGTGCCGCCGCGAGTTTCTCCAGCACCGCGCGCGCGACCTCGTCCACGCTCAGGCGCTTCATGCAGGCCCGTTCTTCGTATTCAGTGGTCAGGCACTGTTTCTTGAAACAGGGACTACAAGTGATTCCCGCCCGCAACACGATATGGTTCTGGCCATAGGGTCCGGTTCGCCAAGGAGCGGTCGGGCCGAACAGGGCGATGACCGAGGTTCCGACCGCCGCAGCCAGATGCATGGGGCCGCTGTCTGTCGTGACCAGCACCCGCGCACGTCGATAAATTGCGGCAAGAGTCTTGAGGCCGGTCTTGCCATCGAGCCGGCGAATCTGGCTCGTCATCAATCGGCAAATGTCATCCAGAGACGCTCGATCTTGTGGCCCGCCTGTGAAGACGACGCGGACACCCTCGTGTTCCAGCTGATCGGCCAGCGCCGCGAACGAGGCGGGCTCCCACAACTTTGTCGGCCAACGGGCCATGGGATTGATGGCTACCAACCTATCCTGTTCCTCGACACCCGATGCTCGCAGGAGGGAGGTTGCCTCGGTTTCATGTTCAGCCGATAGGGGAAGGTCGTACCGAATGTCTGATGCGGGAATTCCAATGCCTTTCAATAAGAGCAAGCTTCGGTCGATGGCATGCTGATTCATGTCGATGGCCGGCACTGGCTCGTTCAGCACCAGATAACTGTGTTCAGCGTGTTCCATCCCACGGCCGAATCCCACCTTACGGACTCCCTTGGCCAGGAAGACCCAGACCGCGCTCTTCAGGAGCCCTTGAAAGTCGATCACCAGATCGTAGCGGGTGTCTCTCAGAAGACCGACGAATTGCATGCACTCCCGCAGGGCGCCAAGCAGGTGTCCAGCTCGGAGGTCGTCGAGCCACTTCTTGCGGCTGGCTATGAGGACACGGTTCAATGCCGGATGGCCGGTGAGAAGCTCGGCCGCTGCTTCTTCCACTAACCAGGCGATGTGCGCATCGGGATAGTGCGCGCGCAGCGACCAGAGCGCGGGGAGCGTATGAATCACATCTCCGATCGCGCTGGTTTTCACGATAAGAATGTTCACAGGTCGGATCTGGCTGCCTCAGAGCGTGCGTGCACGGGTAATGGCATCATCGATGATGACCGGGCAGGCGGTAATGTGCTTACATCTTCACGTACAACGAGCGGATCTTCTCGCGGGTGATGAGCTCTTTCCAGTTGTCTCCTAGCGCGTTCTTCCACAGAGGTTCGAGCCCCAATGCGGTATCGATCATCTTGTTCATGCCGGCTTCGTCGATCCCCTTCGTGACGTTCGTAGGCAGATCGATTCGGTTCTTCTGAATCATCTGCTGAAACTCCCGCACGTCCTTGCCATAGTACTCGCCCAGCTGGTTGAACACGATGCAGTTGCCCACGCCGTGGCGCACTCCTAGCACATAGGAAAGTCCATAGGAAAGAGCATGGCAGACCCCGACTTGCGAATACGCGATGCTCAAGCCACCGAAATAAGACGCGACCATCAGCCGTTCGTCGGCCACGACACCGTCGCAGTTGTTCAAGAACACGTCGCGGCAGATGTCGCGCGCGCTTTCGGCAAAAGCACGGCTGAACTCGTTGATGAAGGTGCCTTGCAACGATTCGCAGGAATGGATGTAACAATCCATTGCCGTGAAGAACCGCTGGTTTGACGGCACGCTCGCAATCAAATCCGGGTCGATGACGATTTGATCGAAGGGCGTGAAATCGGAATTGATACCGAGCTTCTTGATCGGCCCCGTCAGCACCGCAGTGCGCGAGACCTCGGCGCCGCTTCCCGCCAAGGTGGGAATGCCCACGTGGTAGATCGCCGGGTACTTCACGAGGTCCCAGCCCTGATAGTCGGCGGCCGAGCCGGGATTGGTCAGCATGATCGAAACGGATTTAGCCAAATCCATCGCGCTCCCGCCACCGATTCCTACGATCGCGTCTGGCTGGCGGTTCGAAAACGCTTTCACGCGTTCCGTGAGTTCGTCGACGTACTGGGTCTTGGGCTCTGTGCCAACATCCACGAAGATGATCAGATCGTTCGCGCGGAGCGGCAGTTTATGGATGAAGGGGCGTTTTTCGTGGACTGCATCGATGAGAAACACGACGGAAGATCCTGCGTCCGTCCGTTGCTTGGTCAAGATGTCGCCAAGCTGGTTGATGCTGCCTCGCCCGAAAATCAGCTGGGGGACCAGACGCAGGTTTCGATACATCGTCATGTCCTAGGACTTTTTCAACATCATGTTAATGGGACGGAAATCGCTCGGTCACCACTTGTTCAAACTCAACGGCCTGCTCGGGCGTATCGATCTCGATCAGCGCGTCCTTCGTCACGCCCACTTTGATGCGGTGGCCCCGTTCCATCGCGCGCAGCATCTCCAGTTTTTCAACCTGTTCGAGCTTGCCCGGAGTGAGTGTGCAGAACAACTCCAAGAATGAAGCCGTGTAGGCATACAGCCCGATATGGATCAACACCGGGATGCCGGCGGCCACATCGGCTTCAAAGGCCCCATGCGAATCGCGGAAATAGGGGATCGGCGCGCGCGAAAAATAGATGGCATAGCCCTTTTCATCGCAGACGAGCTTCACATGGTTCGGATTGCGGTAATCCTTGTCATAGTGAACCGGCGAGCCTAAGGTCGCAATCTCGGTGTCGCGCTGAATCAGGTCGACCAGTTGTCGAATCTGACCACCGGTCACCAACGGTTCATCCGCCTGCACGTTGATCACATACTTGGCCTGGAGACGACGGTTGGCTTCGGCAATGCGGTCCGTGCCGCAGGAATGGCCAGGATCGGTCATGATCGCCTCGTATCCATCTTTGCGGAGCACCTCGGCCAGGGATTCGTGATCCACCGCGAAGAAGAGCGGGAATTCAGGCGCCTCCCTCTTGATTCGGTCGGCGGTCCAGACGATGACCGGTTTCCCCTTGATCCGGTGCAGCAGTTTCTTGGGAAAACGTGTCGAGCCGATACGAGCTGGAACAATGATCGCGACATTCATGGATAGGCCCGAATTGAAAAAATGGAGAAGGAACTAGGCTAATACCGATTTCATCCGGGCGAGTCTATCACGCACCTGGTCCTCCGTCCACCGCAGTTTGATCAGCATGGAAATGGTCCGGCCCATGATCGCATCGGATTGTGGCAGCGCGATCTTCGTGAGATCGGGACCGTACCCGAAGCGGTCGATAGACAGGCGGCCTGGAGAGGCAAACGTCTTAATATGGTCCCACTTCCGGTGATAATGCCAGTTGTTGTCGTACCAATAGAAACAGCCGTCAACGCCGGCTGTTCCGAGGGCCTGAGCGGCCTGGCGGGCTTCGTCCTCAGTCGGTAAAAGAAAACTCAGGAACGTAGCCGAATCGCCGGCAGGATCGGGCAACTCACGAAACTGCAGGCGGCGGAGTCCTGCGAGCCCGCTCTTGAGCAACGCTTTGTGCGTGCGTTGAACATCCAGAATATGGTCAAGTTTGGCCACTTGCGCCACACCGACCGCCGCATTGAGTTCGCTGAGACGAAAGTTCGTGCCGATGTGCGGATGTTTATCCGCGCCTCGATCGGCGCCGGCATGATCGTGGCCATGGTCGGTGAAAGCCTGGGCCACGTTGTAGACCTGCTGATCGTCCGTGATAATCGCGCCCCCTTCGCCACAGGTGACGGTTTTCACATAATCGAAGGAGAAGCAGCCAATCTTGCCGAACGTGCCCAGCGATTTTCCGCGGAAGCTTGCCCCGGCTGCCTGAGCCGCGTCCTCAATGAGGATCAGCTTGTGGCTTCGGCACAATTCAACCAATGTGTCGATCCGTGCCATGGCCCCGCACATGTGGACGACCAGTACCGCTTTCGTCTTAGGCGTGATCGCGGTTTCGACTGAACGCGGATCGAGGCAAAGGGTCTGGTCGATCTCGGCGAATACCGGGACGGCGCCGGCGAGCAGCACCGTCTCAAGATCGGCGACAAAGGTAAACGGGGGAAGAATGATTTCGTCGCCCGCGCCGATCCCGCAAGCCGCCAACGCCGTGCTGAGTGCAGCCGTACCGCTGGAGCAGACATGGACATATTGCGCCCCGAACCGCGTGGCCAATGCCCGCTCGAGCTCGCGCGACTTCCATTGTCCGTTCCTCGCGGTATCGAATCCATAGCGCATCAACACACCGGAGTCGAGCACTTGCCCCACCTCACGCCGTTCTTCTTCACCGATCAATTCAAATCCCGGCATGACCTTCCTCGTGTACGTTGATGACGTTTCGTCCCATCCTTATAACACCCCGGCCGCTTGCGCACTTTTCATGAATTCATCGATACAGTCTTTAATGCCCCGTTGAATGAGCGACCCGCTCTTCATCCAATCTTTGACTTCCTGTCGCTCCGATCGGCATGACGTGGTGAACGCGGGTGCGTCCTTGCGCTCAACCTGGAACGTGGTCTGGATGATAAAGCGCTGGTCTTGCTGGTCGACGTAGTCGAGAAAGAACTGTTCGATCGTCCCGGAAGCCGTTCTCGTCGAGTCGGGCCGCAGGTCGTACCCAGCCAATACGAACTCCTTCTTGAGCGCGGCGGCAAAAAAGTCGCCGATGTTCTGCGATAAATAGAGGGCCTCTGGGTCTCTGGAACTGGATTGCAGTTCTTTCTCTTTCATCAACCCTGTCGGATGGCCGGCATACGTGAAATTCTCGATCCGTATCGGCCCGCTCCCCTTGACTAAAGTTGACGGTTGATAGTCGAGGTACAAGACGCGTGGACAGCCTGCCAACAGGACTGCCGCCGTGAAGAGGACGGCCAGCCTCCATCGATGAGGCGGAAGATGTGCAACCACAGCGTTCACGCCATTTTGCGAATCAGACGTTGCGTCAGAATGCGTAGAGAGCCTACGGACAGAGAAGGCGGCTGTCAATAGCGAATCAGGCTGCGATGTTGGAAAGCCGGAACGCTCAAGTAGGGAAGGATGCCATGTATTATTATTGAGGAAGTGGCTTGGCTTCGAATGCTCTCGCCCGCATTCGCAGGAAGCGCAGACGCATGCGGTCCAGATAGAGATAGACGACCGGCGTAGTGTAGAGCGTCAGCAACTGACTGACGAGCAATCCGCCGACGATAGCGATGCCGAGCGGCCGGCGCAGCTCCGATCCCACGCCCGTTCCAATCGCCAATGGCAAGGCGCCGAACAGGGCGGCCATCGTCGTCATCATGATCGGCCTGAAGCGAAGCAGGCACGCTTCATAGATGGCCTGTTCTGGCCGCTTACTATCATTGCGTTCGGCCTCGAGCGCGAAATCGATCATCATGATGGCGTTTTTCTTTACGATCCCGATCAACAGGATAATGCCGATGAGCGCGATCATGCTCAATTCGCTCTTAAAGAGCAGCAGCGCGAGCAACGCCCCGACGCCCGCTGAAGGCAGTGTGGAGAGAATCGTCAATGGATGGATATAACTCTCGTAGAGAATCCCCAGCACAATATAGACCGTGATGAGCGCCGCGAGGATGAGCAGCGGTTGATTCTCGAGCGACGCCTGAAACGCCTTGGCCGCGCCCTGAAAGCTGCCTTGGACGCCAGCAGGCAAGCCGATCTCCCGCATCGATTGTTCAATCGCCTGCACCGCGTTGCCCAGCGAAGCTCCCGGCGCGATATTGAATGACAGCGTCACGCCGGGAAATTGTCCCTGATGATTGACCGAGCAGCAGCGTGTTCGTCGGCTCGAAGCGCGCCACCGCGCTCAGTGGTACCTGCGATCCTGTCGCGTGACCGCACGTAGATCTCCTGGAGCGTGGAGGGGTCCTGCCAATATTGCGGCGCGACTTCCATCACCACGTGGTACTGATTGAGTGGCGTATACAAGATCGAGACCTGGCGCTGTCCAAACGCATCGTACAGCGTGTCGTCGATGAGCTGCGGACTCAGTCCCAATCGCGAAGCCGTGCTGCGGTCGAAGACCACCAGAGATTGGAGCCCCTTGTCTTGCTGGTCACTGTTTACATCGGTAATTTCGTTGAGCGTGCGCAACTGGCGTTCCACTTTGGGCCCCCAGGTATTCAACTCGGCGAGATCCACGCTTTGCAGCGTGTACTGATACTGCGCGCTGCTCGCCCGGCCGCCGATACGCAAATCTTGAATCGCCTGCAGCACTGTCGGTGCCCCCGGCACTTTGGCGAGCTTGGGACGAAGACGCGCAATGACCTGATCCACACTCACCTGCCGTTCGTGAAGCGGTTTCAGTCCAATGAACATGCGGCCGGTATTCATGTTGCCGCTGCCGCCCCCGCTGAACCCCGTGACGGTTTCGACCGCCGGATCGCTCTTGATGATGTCCACCACTTCCGTAAGCTTCTGGCGCATGGCTTGAAACGAAATGTCCTGCGCGGCTTGGATATTGCCGAACATGCGCCCCGTGTCCTGTTGCGGGAAAAACCCTTTCGGAACGATGGTATACAGGTAGACGCTGAACGCCATGGTCGCAAGCGTGAGCGCGAGCATCCCGCGCGGATGGCGCAGTACCCAAGTCAGACTGCGGGCGTACCCGCCGCGCATGCCCTCGAAAAAACGCTCGCTAAGCCGGTACCACCGCCCATGCGTCCGTCCCTGTTCGGACTTCAACACTCTCGCACACATCATGGGCGTGGTCGTGAGGGACACGGCGAGCGAGACGAGAATGGCCACGGACAGGGTGACGGCGAATTCACGGAACAGCCGGCCCATCATGCCGCCCATTAAAAGGATGGGCAGAAACACCGCCACCAGCGACAGGGTCATCGATAAGACGGTGAACGTAATCTCGCGCGCGCCGCGCAGAGCGGCCTGCATTGGAGCCATGCCCTGTTCACGATACCGGCTGATGTTTTCCAGGACCACGATCGCATCGTCCACGACGAAGCCGGTTGCAATCGTCAAGGCCATCAATGAAAGATTGTCGAGACTGTAGCCGAAGAGGTACATCACGCCGAACGTGCTGATCAGCGACACCGGTACCGCCACACAAGGAATGAGCGTGGCGCGGACGTCGCGAAGAAACAGGAATACAACCAGGATCACGAGAAGGACGGAGATCGCGAGCGTGCGTTCAACGTCATGCAGCGAGGCGCGGATGACCGGTGTGCGGTCGACCACGACCGAGAGCGTCATGCTGCCGGGAATGGATGCTTCCAGTTGCGGCAGGATCGCCCGCACACGGTCGACGGTCTCGATGATATTCGCTCCCGGTTGTCGGTTGATAATGATGAGCACGGCCGGCGTCCCGTTCGCGACACCCATCGTCCGGACATCCTCGACCGAGTGTTCGACTGTCGCGACGTCCGACAGTCGGACGGCTCGTCCCTCCCGGTAGCTCACGATCAACGGAAGATAATCCTCGACGCTGTGTAGTTGATCGTTCGTGCGGATCTCCCACGTGCGGCTACCATCGGAGAGCTGACCCTTCGGTCGATTCACGTTCGTCCGGCTCAGCATCTGCCGGACGTCGCCCAATCCGATCCCGTACTTATTCAGCGCCGTCGGATTCAGATCGATACGGACAGCGGGCAGCGAGCCGCCTCCAACATACACCTGCCCCACGCCGTCGATCTGCGACAATTTCTGCTGCAGGATACTGGAGGCGACATCGTACATACGGCCTCGACTCACAATATCGGAGGTCAGAGACAGGATCAGGACGGGTGCGTCGGCCGGGTTGATCTTGCGATAGGTGGGCTTGCTCGGCAGGTTGGCCGGCAGATCGCTGCTTGCCGCCATGATTGCTGCCTGAACATCGCGGGCCGCCCCGTCGATATCGCGGCTCAATTCGAATTGCAGTGTGATACTGGAGGAGCCGAGTGTGCTTGAAGAGGTCATCTCGGTCACGCCGGCGATGCGTGCAAACTGATGTTCGAGTGGAGCCGCCACAGAAGTTGCCATGGTTTCCGGACTGCCGCCTGGCAGCGAGGCCGAGACGTTGATCGTCGGAAACTCCACTTGCGGAAGAGCGGCGACGGGAAGGAACCGGAACGCCACGATGCCGACGAGCGTGACGCCGATCGTCAGCAGGGTCGTTGCGACCGGACGTTGGATGAAGGTCGCAGAAATGTTCATACGGCACCAGGGGTCAGTGCCTGGGCCCGAGACGGAGACCGTCCCGCATTGAAGCGTCGCGCCAGCCGGTCAAAGGCCAGATAGATCACCGGCGTGGTATAGAGCGTCAATATCTGGCTGAGAATGAGCCCGCCGATGATGGCGATTCCCAAGGGATGTCGCAGTTCCGACCCGACTCCCGAACCGATCGCCAATGGTAACGCCCCGAGTAATGCCGCCATCGTCGTCATCATGATCGGCCGAAAGCGAAGAAGACAGGCTTCGTAGATGGCCTCCGTCGGCTGTTTGCCTTCTTTGCGTTCTGCATCCAGCGCGAAGTCGATCATCATGATGGCATTTTTCTTCACGATCCCGATCAGGAGAATGATGCCGATCAGTGCGATCACGCTGAATTCGGTTCCAAACAGCATCAATGCGAGCAAGGCGCCGACCCCGGCGGAAGGGAGCGTTGAGAGGATGGTGAGCGGATGGATGTAGCTCTCGTACAAAATGCCGAGCACGATGTAGACCGTGACGAGCGCGGCCAGAATCAGCCACGTTTCATTTCCCAACGAGGCTTGAAACGCCTGAGCCGTCCCTTGAAAGCTTCCCCGGATGCTGGCCGGCAGGCCGACCGCCTGCGTCGCTCTCTTCGATCGCCGTCACGGCATCGCCGAGGGATTTTCCGGGCGCCAGATTGAATGAGAGCGTGACGGCAGGGAACTGTCCCTGGCGGCTGATGGCCAGCGGTGTGGAGGTTTCGGTAAATTGGGTAAATACATTCAACGGCACCTGGCCGCCGGTCAACGACCGGATGTCGAGAAACTGAAGCGCCTGGGGTCCGCTCTGAAACTCCGGCATCACTTCGAGCACCACTCGATATTGGTTCAACTGAGTGAACATCGTGGAGACTTGCCGTTGCCCGAATGCGTCGTAGAGCGTATCGACGATAAGCTGAGGCGTGATGCCGAGGCGCGAGGCCGTGCTTCGATCGATGACCAACATAGAGGCCAACCCCTGATCCTGTTGGTCGCTGCTGACGTCGCGCAGTTCCGGCAGGGTCTGCAGCGCTTCGACGAAGGTGGGCGCCCACCGGCTCAACTCCTCCGGATCGGCGTCTTCCAACGTGTATTGATATTGCGTGCGGCTGACGCGATCTTCGACCGTGAGATCCTGCATCGGTTGCAGGAACAATGTGATGCCATCGACGCCGGCCAACTCGCGTTGGAGGCGGAAGATGACGTCCTGTACGCTGCTCCTGCGTTCGGCGAACGGTTTCAGATTGATCTAAATGCGTCCGCTGTTGAGCGTCGTGTTGGTTCCGTCCACTCCAATGAAGGAAGACAGGCTGGAGACGGCCGGATCGGCGAGGATGGCTTTGGCCAGCGCCTGCTGGCGCTCGACCATCGCAGGAAACGAGATCGACTGGGACGCTTCGGAAATGCCCAGGATCACACCTGTGTCCTGCACGGGGAAAGAAGCCCTTGGGCACGACCACATATAAGAGAACGGTGAACGCGAGCGTCATGATCGCCACCGCCAACGTGGCCGGTTGATGATTCAAGCACCCACCGCAGCGTCCTGCCATAGGCGGCGATGGTTCGGTCGAAGACTCTTTGAGACCAGCGGTAAAACGTCCCCTGCTCCGCCTCGCGCCGATAGTGCAGCAGCCTGGCGCACATCATCGGCGTCAACGTAAGCGAAACGACGGCCGACACGACGATGGTCATGCTCAGCGTCATGGCAAACTCTCTAAACAACCGTCCCACGACGTCGCCCATGAACAGGAGCGGGATCAGCACGGCGATCAGCGAGATGGACAGCGAGAGAATGGTAAACGCGATTTGTTCCGATCCCTTTCAGCGCAGCTTGCAGCGGTGATTCACCTCGCTCGATGTACCGCGAGATGTTTTCGATCATCACGATCGCATCGTCCACGACAAATCCCGTCGAAATCGTGAGCGCCATCAACGTCAGATTGTTGAGGCTGAACCCCATGAGATACATCGCGCCGAACGTGCCCACCAGCGACAGAGGTACCGCCGCCGCGGGAATGATCGTCGCCGACACCGTACGGAGGAATAAAAAAATGACCATGATGACGAGCGCGACGGCGAGCATCAGTTCGAACTGCACGTCGCGCACCGACGCACGAATCGACGTGGTTCGATCGGTCAACACCGTCACCTGCACGGAGGAGGGCAACGCACTCTGCAGTTGTGGCAGGAGTTTCTTGATGCGGTCTGCCACTTCAATCACGTTCGCCCCCGGCTGCCGCTGAATATTGACCAGCACGGCCGGCGTCTCGTTCATCCAGGCCGCCTGCCTGACATTTTCCACATCATCGATCACATCGGCGACGTCAGAAATATGGACGGGTGCGCCGTTACGATAGGTGATGATGAGCGGCTGGTATTCTCGGCTCGACAGCAATTGATCGGTCGCATTGATGATCGATGCCCTCCGCGGTCCGTCGAAGGCACCTTTGGCCTGATTGACGTTTGCGGCCGCGACGGTGACCCGCAGATCCTCCAGCGTGAGCCCATACGCCGAGAGCGCACGAGGGTTTGCGCGAATGCGCACCGCCGGACGCTGGCCTCCGCTGATGCTGACCAGGCCCACGCCCGAGAGCTGCGAGATTTTTTGCGCGAATCGGGTCTCAGCCAAATCTTCGACTTGCGGCAGCGGCAACGTCGCCGATGTCAACGCCAATGTCAGAATCGGCGCATCGGCCGGATTGACCTTGTTATAGAAGGGCGGGCTGGGAAGATCGCGCGGCATGAACGTCGACGCCGCGTTGATGCCTGCCTGTACTTGCTGTTCAGCGACGTCCAGGCTCAGGTCCAGGCTGAATTGCAGCGTCACGACGGAGCTGCCACCGGAACTCGTGGACGTCATTTGATTCAAGCCCGGCATCTGCCCGAATTGCCGCTCGAGCGGCGCCGTCACCGACGAGGCCATGACGTCGGGACTGGCACCGGGATAAAACGTCAGCACCTGAATCGTCGGATAGTCGATCTGAGGTAGCGCCGAGACCGGCAACTGGCGATAGGCCATTACGCCGGCCAGCAGAATGGCGACCATCGATAAGGCGGTCGCCACCGGCCGCATGATGAAGAGGCGGGACGGATTCACGATCGTCTTCCTGGTTGCGGTGTGTCGACACCGGTCGGGGACGGCGTCCGTATCGTTGGCAGGCTTGTCACCCTGGTTTCGTACCTCGACCCTGCTGCCCTCACGGAGTTTTTCCGTCCCGTCGACAACGACCAATTCCTCAGGGGAGAGACCCGAACTGATCGAGGCGTCGTCACCGTGAGATGCACCGACGGCCACGGGCCGCACAGCGACGGTCCGATCCTCTTTCACCACATAGACAAAGGTGCCCTTGGCTCCCCGCTGTACGGCGGCAGACGGTACGATGGTCACCCCGTGCTTCACCTCCAACAACAGGCGCGCATTGACGAACTGATTGGGAAACAGGGCGCCGTCTTCGTTCGGAAACACGGCTTTGAGCCGGACGGTGCCCGTGTTCGGGATCGATCTGATTGTCGACCGTCAGAAGGGTGCCGGTAGCCAGTTTTTTCTTTTGCTCCCGATCGAATGCGTCGACCGTCAGCTGCTGACCAGCTTTGAGCCGTTCCAGCACCGCTGGCAAACTGTCTTCGGGGATGGTGAAGACGACGGTAATCGGCATGAGCTGAGTAATGACCAGGAGACCGCTGGTATCGTTCGCGCGCACCATGTTGCCCGGATCCACGAGCCGCAATCCTACCCGGCCGCTGATGGGCGCCGTGATGCGGCTATAGATCAATTGGAGTTTGACATTGTCGATCTGACCTTGATCGGACTTCACGATGCCTTCCGACTGGTTTACCAGAGCCTCCTGCGTATCGACCTGCTGTTTAGGCACATAGCCCTGCTCGTATAAGTCCTTGTATCGCTTCAAGTCCAAGCGGGCGTTCTTCAATTGCGCCGCATCGCGCGCCATCTGTCCCTCGGCCTGAATCAATTGCACTTCGAACGGTCGGGGATCGATCTGTGCCAATAACTCACCGCTCCTGACGATCTGTCCCTCCTGAATCAGCACCTTCATCAGCTGTCCATCGACCCGGCTCTTCACATTGACGGTGTTCAAGGGCACGACCGAGCCCAATCCGTTGAGATAGATGCCGATATCGCCGGTTTTCGCCGAGGCTACCAGAACCGGGAGCGCGCGTGCTCCGCTCGGCGCTTGATTGGCCCGCGACGGCTCTTCGCCCGACTTTGCCAGCAGGGCATACAGACCCAAGGCGAGGAGGCAGGCGGCGCCCAGCCCGAGCATCCATCGTTTGACGGTGGTCGCAAAATGTATGGATTCAGCCATGATATCCTTCTGGTCTGTCCTCAGCCTGCTCCGCTTGATGTTACGGTGGTGTCACCCTCTGTTTCTGTGCAGTAAGATACTCACGGGAGACCTGCCACCGCTGTTCCAATCCCGCATACATCCTATCCAATTCCGGTTGCTGTGCCACAGACAGTTTTTCTTTGAGTTCGGCCATTCCTCTGGCCAGAATCTGTTCGATTTCAGCCTGGTGTGAAAATCGCAACTCGAGAATCGCCACATGAGTTCGGCTCACGATCGGTTCGATATCCCTTTGCTGCTCCGCCGTTAGCGACAGCTCCTGCGTGAGGCGCTTCATGATTCGTTCGTGCTGGGCCGCCGGGCCGCGCTCTCCGCGATGCATTCGCTCGGAGTCCATAAAGAGACAGGTTGCGACGATACCGGTCAGAGCTCCGGCACCGAAGAGGACGATCAGGCCCGTCCATAATTTCAATCGTGACGTCATAGGCTCCTCCTACGATGCACTATTCCCCGAATAATGGGACTGACTCGAACTCTTCCGCTAACAGACCAGGATTCTCTCCGACCTGCGGGCGAAAAAGGCCGACGGTGATCACCGTCACCATCAGCACGACCGCGGCGGTAATGGTCGCAGTTCGCCAGACGAGCTGGTCAAGGACGACCGATGGTGTCCACCGCTCTTTCTCGCCGGTGGATCGACGGATATCCCGCATGACCGCCTGCGTCACGTCCAACGCACCGAACGGAAGCTCCGACCGTGTGCGATAGCTCTCGGCCAGCGCGCGCTCAAGCTTGTTAATTTTGTCGTCCTGATGGGCCATTAGATACTCCCTGGTGAAAGGTGGCTCAGTAGCTTGCGCAGTTCCCGTCGCGCTCGATACGCTCGTACTTTGACATTGACGAGACTCCATCCCAATAACTCCGCCGCCTCGCGCACCGAATAGCCATCGAGATGGACCAGCGTCAGCACGGCTCGGTTCTCGGGCGTCAATTGTCTAAGCGCCCAGTCCAAAATATCCGCCGCCTCTTGCTTCTGCGCCTGATCACGGAACTGGTCGTCCGACTGTGCTGATAGCACCTGCTCCATCCAACGATGGTGGTCATCGGTCAAGGCGCTGACTGGCACTTCAGCGCGCTTTCTCGCCCTCCAGAAGTCGTAACAGGTTCGGACGGCAATGCCAGCCAGCCAATGGTCGAAGGACACCGACTTCGAGAACTGCGCCAGCCCGATATACGCTCTGACGAACACATCGTGGACGATTTCCTCGACCTGATCGGCCGGCACCCGTCGACCGACGATGCGGATCACGTGGCGCTGATATCGGTTGATCAGATCGGCAAATCGATCAGTTTCTCCTTGGCGGATGCGCTCGAGGAGGTCGATCTCCTCTGAATGCTTGAGAATGGGTAACAAGTCGTCGGCCATCGACAGATGGATGCCCTGAATTTGCACTATGTCGGTCAACACAGCAACGTGGCTCATGTTACCACCGTGCGAGGTCTGAGCGAGCTTGAATTGAACCGCCGGTCAACCAGCTGACAAGGTCCCTTTCAATTCGCTCATCACCGCGTCAGAGCTTTCCACAGCTTCTATGCCAACGCTGTCACTCCGTGATTCATCCGCCTCGGCTCGTCTCATATGATCTCGATCCTGCTGCCGGTGTTGCTCCCACAGGGCTTTGAGTTTGGTCCTTTGCTCGGGCGTCAGGACGCTCATCAGCTCCCGTTTGGCTCTAATACCAATGATCCGGACGGTGGCCTCCAACGATTCTGTTTCCTTCACCTTCGCTTCGATCGAAGGCAGTTCCACCTTCTCGTCCCAGAGGAGCGAGCGGAGTTCACGATCGCTGACCATCTTATCCGCTTCAGCGCGAATACGTGCCCGATCTGCATCGAGAGCCGTTGCACGCAGTTTACCGATTTGCTCATCGGTGAGACCGATTTCCTGTTTATGTTTCAAGAGATGCCGCAGCAGGTGGCCGGTGGCGCTTCCATGTCCGTAGCCGCCATGACGCGACATCATGTGACCCTTGCCGTCCGAGCACCGTGCTCCGCCATCAGCCCACGCTGGCGGTGAAGCGACCAGTGCACCTCCCAGTGTCATACTGAGGATAAACAGCGTACTGCGTTTCATATGTTCCTCCTTGATAGAGTGAATATTGTACGACTCCGCATAAGGTCAGTCTTCCCTTCTATTCCCTAGTCGCGCCGGGCTTGGGAAAGGTTACAGGGGGTTCAAGGACATTTTCTGGAATGTAGGGAAAATATTTGAAACCTGATTAACGGGCTAAAGACTGGGGTTGGCTCTGATGAGGGTGGAAAAACTAGCCACTTCTCGCGCTGACCACGCGTGCTTGAGGGCAATAAAGGACAGGCTATTGCGTTTGAAATTCCCCGTGAAGGCCTTCGGGGATGGTCGGCAAGTAGGCGGGGTCGACTGACTCCTCCCAGACATCATCGTTGCTGCCTAAGGTGTCCCAGCCGCGTACGTACATCAACATCAGCACCGGTTCGCTTTCCGTGGCTCCAATGACGCGCCCGACTACCGTCATGCGCGCCCACTTGCGATACCGTGCCGGCAACTGGTCGCGGTTCGCGGCCGTCACCCAGAAGTGGCCGGCCTCAGGTCCATCAAGCGAGATAGGTCGATGGGGTTGGAAGCGGTTATCCAATGGTCGATTTTTCACATGCAACCAGACCCGATTTCCTTCCTCTCGCTCCTTGACGAGCACGCCGCCAAGAATCACCACCTTATCGCGGAACTTTTGGGGCGAAGTCGTCAAGGCCGTCAGGGTGACTCCCGGCTCCGCTTGCTCGACATATTTGGAAGGAAGCGTGCTGCATGACGACAGTGCGCAGAGGAGCAACACCCCCAGCGCGTGGTGACTCAACCATGAACGCGTCATCTTGTGCCATCTAGTCATTGACGGCTCATTATAGTGAATGAGCTTACAGTTGTCCGCGTGGCGTGATTTGTGGCGAGCGAGTGCAGGGGGACTGAATGTTCACACGGTGAATGGAGCCCCGTCGGGGGCAAAGACCATCGCCCGCCCTCAGGCTGCCGCCGAACCGTTGAGCCGACTGGTTTTCGCCTGTCGCAGCGGGAGTACCAGACGGAACGTCGTGCCCTTGCCCACTATGCTCTCGACACTAACGTGGCCTTTATGGGCATCGACTACGTCCTTGACGATCTTGGTGCCGAGCCCTGTTCCGCCGGGCTTTCGACTGAGCGCGTGAGCAGAAAAGAGGCTGTCACGAATTTCTGGAGTCATACCACCTCCTGTATCCGTCACAGAAATGTCGAGCACTTCGGCGGTCTGAGGGACCTTTCCGATAATGGTGATGGATCCGCCGGAGGAAACCTCTGGAATGGCATTGTTCACCAGGTTGTAGAAGGCGTTGAAGAGTCGCTGTTCGTCTGCCTCGATCGGAGGCAGACCATCGAGGCCCTCGCAACTGAGGGTGACTCCCTGTTTTTTTGCCATCAGGTCCAGCGTACCGAACACACTTAACACGACGTTTGCAACCTGGCAAGGCGCAAAGGTGGGCGGCGCGCTCATGCCCTTCACGCAGTCTGCGAGCTCTCGGACCCGATCCGAGATCCTACGAACGTCCTCTTGAACCATATTCAGCACCTCGTGGCATAGCGCACGACTTTTCTCCGACTGAGGCGAATCGCGATCGGACAATCTCTCGAACAACTCATCGAGTTCGTCTTTGAGTACTTCTGCCCCGCAGAGGACCGGCATGAGCAAGTTCTTGATATCGTGGCTCATATCACCGGCCAGCTGCGCCACCTGCGCAAGTTTTTTGGCTTCAATTAACCTTGCCTCCTCGATCACAGGCGTGGCAAGCGATGAAATGATGGTCAGTACTGAGATATCATCTTCAGTGATCCGATGGGTACGCGTATTGAGAATCTCAATCACACCGATCGGTTCGCCTTGCCATCTCTTGAGCGGTAAGATGACCATGTTCTTGATCACCGATCCTGTGGCTTTATCAATCCTGTCTGCCAGCAAGGCATCGTTCTCGGCATCCACGATGATGGCATGCTGGGCCGATTTGAAAACGGCACCTGCCATCCCCTGGTGCCATGGAACGGCTGATCCAGGTTGAACCGGCTTTGCACCGATGGAACGATAATTGACGAGTTGTTGAGATGCTGGGTCGGCGAGAAGAACGGATCCACTATCCGCATCGACCGCCTCTAGTGCAGTGTCCAGGGTCTGCGCAACCAAATCTTCCAGCGTGCTGTGCAATGAGAGCGCTCGAGAGATGAGGAGGGTTGTCTCTAATTCTCTATTCCCACGGCCAAGATGAAGATCTGCCGTTCGCCGGGGAGTCCGGCGGCGATCTTGATGTTCATTGGGCTCTGGAGGCAGGTTTTCCTCAGGAAGCACCAGTCATCCTTTCAGCGGCCTCCCTTACTGAGCGTCGATTATGTGCGGAAATGGTTCTTGAACAGGATATGTTTGTTGACCGCTTCCTCGGCAACAGCCAGAAGCTTATCCTTCTCAATCGGTTTAACCAGATAATCCATGACGCCCTGCTTCATGAGCTTAGTCGCGGCCTGAACATCCGGATGGCCTGTCATGACCACGACCGGAACAGAAGGAAATTGGGAGAGAAAATGGGCGATCGCCCCAACTCCATCGATATTCGGCATCTGCATGTCACAGAGAATCATATCCACCAGGAGCGGGTTATCGCCCGATTTGATCGCATGGATTCCCTTTTCACCATCCTCCGCCTCGACCACATCGTAGCCAGCCTTAGTTAGGACCATCTTGACGGTCGTCCTGATATGCGCTTCATCATCAACCACGAGAATTCTGCCAAGTCCCATAGCCCCCTCCTTTGACGTCGCAATTATGTGTTGGTGAACGAGACTAACCCTTCGCGATCCTGCCCTATCACCTACGTATTGACAAGAATATTGTCGAAATATGACGCCTGCCGGTAAGCAGCCCCAGATTTCTTAGGCTTCATTCAGGCCGCGTGGAAGAAGGCGTGGCGGACGAGGAGTGGCTGATGTTGGACCCTACATGTTTATGAGGGCAGATTGCCTGGTCCTGGACGGTTTCGCGGTCGCGGCGGAGTATCTTAATGGAAGTGCTCGTTCGACGCGTGCTGTCGAGGATTGTTGGTTCTTTATTTATCTTTGCGCCGGCGGATGAGCTCTGCCACGCCCAATCCTGCAAGACCCGTCGCGAGCAACGCCAAGCTGACTGGTTCTGGAACTGGCGCAGGAGAACTTGCTTGGGCTTGAAGCGGCAAAAACAATCCTCCGACAAGTAGAGTGACGAATATGGCTTGCATCTCGAAAAGTTTCATGATCCTCTCTCCTGTGATTCTGTTCTTCTTATGCTGCCTGGACTACGGCAGCTCAATGGCGGACGTGAGCGCCACAGCCGATTGTCTATTTTCCCTTCCGCCGGCGGATCAGTTCAGCCGCGCCTAATCCCGCAAGTCCGGTGGCTAGCAACGCGAGGCTTAGGGGTTCTGGAACTGTAGCAATACTCGCATTGGCATGAATTGGCGGAAAGCAATCCTATGGCAACTAGAGCGAAAAGAAAGGTAATTTCTTTGAAGTGTTTCATGGTGAGTCCTCCTGCATTCTCTCTCGTGTGGTGAGAGCCCGTTACTTCCCTTCTAAAACATCAGCATTTTGTATACCGGATATATAAGTGATTGAAAAATATGAGTGATTAAGAATGAAACTGTCGGGATTTTTTACAGTCAACAACGGCTACCATTGCGTTTGATACACAAGTAGTTGAAACCATTTCAAACTTCAACATTGGTTCGTCTCACTCATCTGTCAAGAAGATTGACATGTTAAGCGAGAAGTTCAATATGCTCACCCTCGTTCCTTACGCTACACTCGGAACGATGGATCTTCTCACCTCTGGCATGATTGACCTGCGCTTGTCACTGTTCTTAGGCCTCGTCGTGTTGCTCTTGGCCTTGGAATGGGTGATGCCGTTCCGTGCGCCAGTCCAATCGAAACTGCACCATGTCTCCACAAACCTGGTCATTTTAGGAAGTAATGCCCTGGCGATACAGCTCCTTGGTGGGTGGGCTCTGTTGCTCTGGAGTAGCCACGTGAACAGTGAAACGTGGGGTCTGCTGCATCAATTTCAGCTGGAGCCGATCTCCCATGTCGTCCTGTCGGTAATTCTGCTCGACCTCATTTATTACGGAGCCCATCGACTCAATCACCGGGTGCCGTTCCTCTGGCGCTTCCATCGGGCCCACCATAGTGATCTGGACGTGGATGTGACCACGAGTGGCCGGTTCCACCCGGGGGAGGCATTGATCACGACCGGGATCAAGGGTGTGAGCGTCCTAGCTCTTGGGGTCTCGCCGGTCGGGTTTCTGGTTTCCGAGACTGCGCTCTTCGCTGCGGGACAGTTTCAGCATAGCAACCTGCGTCTGCCGGCGGTGTTGGAGCGATGGCTCCGGTTCGTCATCGTCACCCCGCCGATGCATTGGATCCATCACTCCCGCCGGTCAGAGGAACACAACACCAATTATGGGACGATGTTCTCAGGATGGGATAGGTGGTTTGGGACCTACTTCATGGAGGTCCAGCAGAGTCAGATCAAATTCGGCCTGTCCGAGTATCCCGTGCCGGATGACGTCAGCATTCTACGTCTCTATCGCATGCCCTTTGATCCGGCCTGTCGCCGGATTCAGACTTTCATTCCACGGAAAACATAGGAACATTCGACGTTTCGGCCAGGCTTGGGTCTGCGTTGACGTTCGCGGCACATCAGCTCAGTTCGGGGTCATGATGACCTTGCCGTCGATAAACACCGCACCCTGACCGCCACGCTCGCTGATCATGCCGATGCCTGTACGCTGATTACTACAATTGAATTGCCCTCCCCCGTAATCCTCACATTTCATGCTCGAACCGCCTGACGATCCTCCGCCGCACAAAGCGGCAAGATTGAATTGCGCCGGACCGCCCTCCAAGCCGCCGATGCCGTTTGCCAGCACCCAATAACGTCCCGGAACCACGACCAGGCAGCGCTGCAATGCCACGACATCGAGCTGGTGTAATTCCCGACCATTGACGATCACGCCGGTGTTTCCCTTCGAGGCATCCTGCTGTAGGGGCCCGCCGAGGCGAAGTCCCGGATGAATCTGGCCAGCGCCAGGCTTTCCGTCAAAGCCCCAGACGCCGGAGACGTTGTCGTACCAATATCGTCCTGGCTTGATAGGAACGCCGTACTGGCGCTCGAGCGTTTTAACGGTGGACTTGTCCAGCAGGACACCGTTGACGACGACGTCCGCCGCAAAGGCCATCGCTGTGATAAGCACGACACTGCACACAACTTGGCAGGCGAATATATACTCTTCATGTAGACTCCTTTGTCGGGACCGGTCGGGGATTATAGTCCATCCACAAAAGGGCGTATATTGGATCATATGCATGGCCCTCTAGGGCATGCCACAGCGCTTGGAGAAGAATCAGGTCGATGACTTCCGAAGATACACCAGTAGGGCGGCTGCTTTCTCGGCGTGAAGTGGTGCGCTTCATGGGCGTGGGTGGGGCCTGGTTGATGGCCGCGAGTGTGCTGCCGCGATGGGCTGGTGCAAACACGCCAAGCCCGACATGTGTGGTTCGGCCAGAGCAAACCGAAGGTCCGTATTTCGTCGATGAGCGCTTGAATCGATCAGACCTTCGCTCGGATCCAACTAATGGACAGATCAAGCCCGGCACGTCGTTAGCTCTTACCGTGCGGCTCTCGCGCATCAATGTCGGAGACTGTCAGCCGCTTGTTGGTGCTCAAGTGGACATTTGGCACTGCGATGCTCTCGGCATCTACTCGGACGTGAAGGACCCAAACTTCAACACGATCGGTCAGAAGTTTTTTCGCGGCTACCAGATCACCGACGCGCATGGCGAGGCGAAGTTTCTCACCATCTATCCGGGCTGGTATCAGGGCCGGACGGTGCACATTCATGTCAAGGTTCGCACGACACCTCAGGCCAATCGAAGCTTCGAGTTCACATCGCAAATGTATTTCGACGATACGCTGTCGGATCGCGTCTATGCCGAGCGCACCTTACGCCACAAAAGGAAAACGCACTGCGCGCAATCAGGATGACCACATCTTTCGGCAGGGCGGCGATCAACTCATGCTAGGCCCGACGCCGACGGTTGATGGCTATGCGGCGACATTTGCCATTGGCCTACAGCTTCCCTAGAACGTCGCACGCCGCGACGTTGACTCCCCCTCCCGTCGACCTCATACTGGATTGATGCATTCAACTGAAAATGAATCGACCACGAGCGATGAGCAGAAGGTCGGCGCGCTCTATCATGAACTCTTGAGTTGCTGGAACAAGCGCGATGCCACCGCCTTTGCCGCCCTTTTTGCTGAAAACGGCCAAACAGTCGGATTCGATGGCAGTATCCACAATGGGCGAGGACAGATTTTCACCGATCTTTCCATCATCTTCACCGATCACCCCACGGCTGCATACGTGGGAAAAATCAGACAAGTGCGGTTCCTGACCACGGAGGTCGGTGTCGTCAGCGCCGTTGCCGGTATGGTGCCCTCCGGCAAGTCCGATCTCAACCCTGCAGTCAATGCGATTCAGACGTTAGTTGTGGCCAGAGCAGACGGCCGCTGGGCCATTGTGCTGTTTCAAAATACCCCGGCGGCCTTTCACGGCCGGCCGGAACTCAGTGAGCAACTGACAGAGGAACTCCGCCAGGTGCTTCGAGAACAGTCACCTGACTCGTAGCCCGCCCTCATTCCGCACTATGGCTCGTAAGCGGGTCGTCATCATCGGAGGCGGGTTTGGAGGCCTGACGGCCGCCAGATCCCTGCGTCGTGCCGACGTCGTGCTCATCGATCGCACCAATCATCATCTGTTCCAACCTCTCCTGTACCAGGTGGCCACTGCCGCGTTGTCTCCCGGTGATATCGCCTGGCCATTGCGCACCGTTTTTCGCCCGCAGACCAATGTCCACGTCATGATGGACGAGGTGGTGTCGATCGACCGCACGGCTCGACTTGTTATGGTGCGGAACAGTGCACCGATCGCATTCGATATCCTCGTTGTCGCGCCAGGGTCGCGCCACGCCTATTTCGGCCACGACGAGTGGGAACCGCTTGCACCGGGACTCAAGACGATGACCGATGCCGTCAGGCTTCGCGAGAAGATGCTGTTCGCGTTTGAAGATGCCGAACGGCGGCGAGCCGCGACTGGCGCGCAGGAACGACTCACCTTCGTGATCGTCGGTGGAGGTCCCACCGGCGTGGAATTAGCCGGCGCGCTGGCCGAGATCGGACGAAAGGCCATGGGGCCTGATTTTCCCTCCTTACGGCTCGATGATCTTTCTATTCTGCTCGTGGAAGGCGGCCCTCGCATTCTGCCAGGGTTCAGTGAGGACCTTTCAGCGAAAGCCTCAACCGCCCTCACGCGAATGGGAGTGACGATCAAGCTGAAGAGCCTGGTGAGCGAAGTCCGCGAAAACGGTGTGATGATCGGTGAGGAGTTCGTACCGTCCACGAACATTATCTGGGCGGCCGGCAACAGAGCCTCATCTCTTCTGAGCGCACTCTCAAGTCCTCAGGATGCATCGGGTCGAATCAACGTGCAATCGGACCTCACGATTCCGGGCGATCCCTGGATCTTCGTCATCGGCGATGCCGCACATTGTGTCGGGAGAGATGGGAAACCGTTGCCGGGATTGGCCCCTGTTGCCATGCAGCAAGGTCACTACGTCGCTGACCTGATCACGAAGGAAACGGCTCCGGAACGGCGACGGCCGTTTGTTTATTCAGACCGCGGCATGCTGACCACGATCGGCCGCGCCAAAGCGGTGGCCCAGCTCGGTCCCCTCCATGTCTATGGACTCCTCGCCTGGCTGCTCTGGTGCATCGTGCATATTTTCTTTCTGATCGGCTTCCGGAATCGGGTGCGCGTGATGTTGGAATGGATGTGGTATTACGTGACCTTTAAGCCGGGAGCGAGATTGCTCTTTGAGCAGCCGGGACAACCTCATAACGAGCCGCGGACAAGACATCCTTCGAGCGGCCGGGCAATCAGCGAGTTCACAACAAGAGGACTTATGAAGCCGCGAACCACCATGATCACAATCGGCGTCGACGATTTGGAACGATCGTTGATGTTTTATCGCGATGGACTTGGTCTGCCGACGCGAGGCATCGTCGGCACGGAGTTCGAGCATGGGGCGGTCGCATTCTTTGATCTCTTGAACGGCTTGAAGCTTGCCATTTGGGCTCGCAAGGATATGGCTCACGAGGCCAAAGTGCCGTTGGGGCCTCGCAGCGCGACTGAATTCACAATAGGACACAATGTCACAAGCAAGGCGGAGGTGGATGAGGTCATTGAAAAGGCACGGCGGGCCGGAGCGGTGATCACCGATCCGCCGCATGATGCGTTCTGGGGTGGATATACCGGGTCCTTCCAAGACCCCGACGGGCATCTGTGGGAAGTGGCCTGGAATCCGGAGATGGATATTGCGGACTAACTCAGATCTGCCTCGAATACTCGCCGTCTTCTGCCGCGGTCACAACGGTGGATGAGTTCTTGCTCCGGTAGGGAGGTAACCCGTGGCTGATATGGCAGATACGATTACGTTAAGAGTGCGGCTTCTATCTCATCGGCTTTGCAATTGTCACACAGTTCCCAGTAGCTGTGTCGATGATGACACAGAGTCTTCCACACTCTTTTTCCTACAGCACGCAGTTACGACACTCTATCTTGTGAAGCGATCGAATCTTTTGTCCTTATGTGGATTTGCCGACATCACAGCTTCCGAGGAACACACTTTGCTCTCGCCATCGATGCAAGGAGGGCCTCATCATGCGCGACCCCGCCTTATGGACAAGCTGGTATGTCGTTCTACTACTCTTTCCGTCCATGATCATTGTCTTGCTGATCCGGGACTTTCTCGCTAGACGCGCCCGCCGCCGTTGAGGATAGGCAGGTTCACTCCTCTACGAGGAGCGTTGACTTCTCGTGTGAATCATCACACACTGGCGCCCCGATGGACGTCAGACTCGCTTTATTGCTCATGTTTCTCGTCACGCTCGCGTCTCCGGTATCGGCACAAAGCCCCTGCGCGGAATGTTTCAACGCCGTTCAGGAAGAGCTGAAAGCGTGCCTTGCCAATGCCATCAGCGTGGATGACAAAAACACATGCGAGGAGAATCGAGACGAACAGATGAAAGCCTGCAAAGAGAAGGACTGCACAGTGGAGCGAGAGAGCAAGGAGTCACAGAAGAGAAATCTGCCGCCGGAGCGATGAGGCTCATGCGCCCGTCATGAAAACTATCGGGCTAGCGGTCCTGGCAGCGATCGGCGGATATATCATCGGATTGTTCGGCGGCATGATTCTGATCGAAACCTTTTCGTCCAACGTGCACGACAAGTCGATCGAGGCCGCGATGACAGGGGCCTTTGTCATCGGTCCGCTCATGTCGGTGGTTGCCGTGATTGTGGTAGTGGTTTTCCGATCCCGTCATGGCCAGTAGTTCCAACTCAGGCGAGGAGCACATACGTCCATGCTTCATACTGCACTCCGGCTGTTCATAGGCGTCCTGTCGGGTCTGATTCTCATCAGCCTCGTTCCGGTTTCACTTCATGCGGCACGGGGAGGAGGCAAGACAGAAGTGATGCCGGTTCAGAAAGCTGCGCCCGCTGCTGTGGTTATTGATGCAACAGGCAGCGAGCAGGAGTTGCGCAAACAATTGCGAGGAAAGAACGGCGTCGCTGAAATCACTATGTCAACTGTGCCGTTTTCGCAGGCCCCGGTCGGAAGCTACGGGTTCATCGCGCCGCAACCACTCGGGATGGCCTTGGTGACACAGAGCCCCGATCTCCTCTTAGAGCGGGTGGCGCCTGGTTCCAATGCTTACGAAATTCACAAACTCGCGGATGGCAGCGGGATGGTGGTGGGATTCATTGGAAAAGATCTCATTCCACAGGTTACGCCGACAAACCGACCTCACCATATCCGCATCGCGCTCTATTCTAATCCCTCGGAGAAGACTCCCTACATTACCGCCGTGCCGCTCATTAAACTGATGGTCGATCGGATGCCGGTTCGGCTCGAACCAAAGAAGCCGGATAGTCCCGTCATGCTCGATATGGATTTGCAAGGCACCGCCAATCGCAAGTCGGTTCCCGGGACGCAGTAGCACCGCTTTCCACGCGCTTGACTCTGTTCCGGTGCGGGAGCCAGGACTGCTGAAGTCCAGCTCTTTTGAAGACGACTTCGAGCAGACACTTGAGCTAAAAGCCCAGTTCTTTTTCCAGATCCGACTGCCCCTTCTTGAACTGCTTCTTTTCTGCGGCGTCTTTCTTTTTCGTCAGCGATTCCAGCTCCGCCTCCCGCTTTTTCGCAGCCTCTTCCTCTTTTTTGGTAGTCGCCTTGAGCGCCTCTTCCTCCTTTTGCTCTTTCAGAGAGGCGACTTGTGCCGCCTTGAGTGCATCGTCTGGTACCGTTGTCCAGGCGAGTCGATAGCCCGGCCGTTTAAATGCCAGCTCCTGGTAAACCACGACGTATCGTGTTGGATAACTGCGCTGGCCGATTTGTCGTTCTTCCAAGACATAGACGGTCGGCGTGCCGTAGAGATTGGCCTGATAGTTATCGAAGAACATCCGTCCCATACTTCCTTGCGTCGACACTGATCCCAATTTTTGCATATACGCCACGTACGCCTCCATATTCGTGGCCGGATCCGGAGGCTGTTCATTTTCCAACTGCTTTCCGGCTGCCTGTTGTGCCTGATTGAGCGCTTCTTCCTCATCCTGCAACTGATAACGATACTGCTCTTTGAATTGGTCCCATTTATACGGACCCTTTTTCGCCTTGGCTTTAAAAAATGAAGCAGCGTCGCCCTTGCCTCGGACAACATACGAGAGGCGACCCTTCGTCGCATCGCTGGAGTCAAAGAGGTAGACGCTATCCGGCGCGACCTGCATCGAAAACTTTGCGGCATCGGACGGCTTGTCCGGCGTCCGTCCGTTACGCATCGGCATGGTCCGCTGTTTCAGTAAGGTAATGGCATTCCCCTTCCCGTTGGAGAGCATACTGGACACAGCATGCCTGACATCCGGCACCGGATCGTTGGTAAGCGGAGCAAGCTTCTCAACGTCGCTGTCTTGTGGACCGATCATGCCGATCGCGTGAGCAGCGGTAATCCGCAACTCGACATCGTCGCTGTAAAACATTCGGATGATGTTCGGCAAGTACGCGGGATTGGCCGTCGAACCGAGCCTCAGCACATCCTCTTTCAGAATTTCAAGGGCATCTTTCCGTAATGTGTCGCAGTTGGAGGTTTTTGCGCGGCTGGTCAGACAACCGACCAAGAACTTGTCGACCGTTTCGTCCTTCGCGGCTCTCTGCGCCGATGGTTTTTTGTCAGCCGACGCCGGTGCCGCCCCAACGAGTTCAATAGAGAGAAGCGCGGTCAATCCAAGCACCAGTGCGCCCAGTATGCTCAACGAGATGAGTCTCTGCGTCGGTTTCATCGGTCGTCCTCCAGGGCATGGATATAGGCCATGACTACTTGTTTTCAAAATTTAGGAAGCTGGCATCAGGGTTGTCTTTGCTGGCTTCCTGTATCTGCTTCCCGGCTTTGTCCGTTGTTGAATCTGCACCGGCTATCTCTTGCCGGCCGGTCTCTATCACCTCTGCCCATCGCATCAATTGTTGTAGACTGCGTGCTTCCTTCAGGCAAGCTTTGCCGAATGAGCTGCTGGGTAAGTCTTCCATGGCCGTCTTCAGCTCGCTGAGATTCGCCTTGGCATCGGAATCCTTGGGATCGGAAGCCTTTCCCATCATTCTTATTAGTTGGTTCCAGCGCGCTCCGCATTGCGCGTCCGTCCATGGGGCCCCCTGCTCAGCCCCTGCATTTGAGGGTAACCATAGCGTAATGCCCGACAGTAACAAGCCGAATGCGGCCCAATGCTTCATAAGTCCCCCTATACGGTCTTGACGTGATGCAGTATAACCACGTCCGTGAATTCAAGGCTTCCACCATTGATTCTGTCAATTGTGCTCTGTGTGGTCACGGTGGCCGTGTATTTCGGCGCGTTCATCGGCAGCTTTCAATACGACGATTCTTTAACAGTCCTCGAAAATCCTCACCTGGAAAGCTGGAAGACCTTTGTCGGTCATCTTGACCACATGGTCCGGCCTGTCTTGTACGGGACGTTTCTGCTCGACCGCTCGCTCTATGGAACGAATCCCGCCGGTTACCACCTGCTCAATATCCTGCTTCACCTTGGTTCAGGGATCCTGGTCTTTCGCATCGTCGCTAGCGTGATGGACAAGCAGCACTTATCTGTTCCGTTCTGGACCGCGCTAGTCTTTCTGATCCATCCGATCGCAACCGAAACCGTCACCTATCTCTCAGGTCGAGCGTCGGGTATGATGACGTTTTTCTACCTCGTATCGCTGTTCCTGTACATTAAGGCTTCTGAACCCTCGGAGATGAAACTTCGCCGTCTGTACCTGTCGGGAGCTGTCGCATCATTTCTGCTTTCGATCGGTTGCAAGGAAACGGCGGTGACGCTTCCGGTCATTCTCCTGCTATGGGACAGGTGGATACGCGGACTGAAGAGGCCGGCCCTCCGCGCCGGCGTCTTGTCGCGACACCTGCCGTTCTGGCTCATTCTCGTTCTGGCGCTCGTGTGGGCATTGAGTAATCCTCGCTACGCTGCGCTGGCCGAGTTTAGTTTTCAGATTCGCCCCTTCTGGGACAATCTATTGAGCGAGTTGCACGCCATGGCCTATACGGTGCTGCTGTTCTTCACTCCCTGGAACCAGAACTTCGATCATGACCTTCCTGTGTTCCATTCACTCATCTCAATGGCCGCTGCCGGTCGATGTGCTTTTCCTCTCGGCCGTGGCGGCAGGCGCATTCTTCGCTCGGCGTCGTGTTCCCTTAGTGGCGTTCGGCCTGGCCTGGTTTTTCATTCAACTCCTACCGACCAGCCTAATCCCCCGGAACGACGTGTTGAGTGAGCGCAATCTGTATCTGCCTGCGGTCGGACTTCTGCTCGCAATCGTTGCGCTTGGTTCGCACCTCATCCACTGGCTTCTGACGATCGTCCGCGGGCCGGCTTTCATTCGGGCCGGCTCGGTCATGCTTGCCACAGCCTTGATCGCCGTACTTTGCTTCTTCACGTACGAGAGGAACCTGCTCTACCAGGACCGAGTCCTGCTTTGGTCGGACACCGTCGCGAAATCACCTAACAAAGCCAGGCCGCACAATAATCTGGGTTATGCGCTATGCTCTTCACGGACGACTGGGACCGAGCCATCGAAGAATTCCGGACGGCTGCTCGATTAGATCCCGATTTCATCCTCGCGCAAAAGAATCTGCGTGACGCCTACCTGCATCACGTAGGCCGGCCCTAACCCCGCAACGGAGTCCTGTTTCATCCGCTGGTTTGTCGCAAGACTTCCTGTCCGTAACGCAACAATCTTTCAGCCTGTTCCCATCGATCAACAACGTTTAGTCCCACAAGCAGTAAACGCTGACCGTCCTTAAACATGCTGGCGATGAGACATCTGCCCGCTTTGCTGGTATAGCCGGTTTTCACGCCGGTCACATCCGGATCTATGAGCAGTTCGTTCGTGCTGTGCAGCAACATCTGCCTGGTGCCATCTACCGTTGAAATGTCGCGGACCACCGTCCGGACCATCATGGAGAAAAACGGCTGTTTCAGCGCCTGCTCGGTTAACTTCGCGAGATCGGCTGCTGTCGAATAGTGCCCAGGGGAATCGAAGCCGCAGGGGTTGGCAAAATGCGTGTTCTTCAGTCCCATCGTGCGGGCGCGTTCGTTCATCATTGCGACGAACCGCTTGTCGTCGCCGCCGATATGCCAGGCAACCGCCTCGCACGCGTCATTGGCACTCGCCACCAGCATGGCGGTCACCAGATCACGCAATATAAATTTCTCCCCAGGCTGGAAGTGGTATGACGAATGATGCACAACCGCCCGCTTGTCAATTTTCACGACTTCTTGAAGTGGCGCAGATTCCAAAGCGATGAGCGCAGTCATGATTTTCGTGAGGCTGGCGGGTGGGAGCCGGCGGATCGCGTTTTTCTCCAACAGGACGCGCCCGGATTGAAGCTCGACCAAATACAGGGCAGATGCCTTGACGACCGGCTGCTCCGGCAAATTGGAAAAAGAGTCTTCAGTGAGGCCAGCACCAGGCCACACCGCCTGGGCCATCATCCACACGACCAACAGCGCCTTGCCGAGCAGCCGCCTCTCCATTGCCGCTGTTCGCCTAGTGACCGAACAAGCCCTTCATGAAATTGGTGGCTTTGTCCACCCCTGACTCTGGTGGCGCTTCCGGTTCCGGCGCCGGCGTCTCTTGCGGGGTCACCACCTCCGGTCTCGTGCCAGGTCTCCGGGTGTTGGGCGGAGGCGTCCCGCTCATGTCAGGACGACCCATCGGCTGACCTGGACGGCCCATACCCCCCATCATGCCGGCCATGTCGAATTTCGTGAACCCCTCGGGAATCTCGAACAGTTTCGGATCTTGCCTCCCGATCTGAAGGTTATTGAGTTCGGTTAACATCCGCTTCTTCTCGTTGCCTTCCTTGTAAAGCAAATCCTGCTTGAGATTGATCCCTTCCTTAGTCCGCCAGGAGAATCCGCCGTACTTTTTGCCGTCCGTGCTGGTGGCGATGGTCTTAAACTTCGTAACTTTCATCCCGTTCAGCGTTTCTTCTCCGACGGCGGTGTCTTCATAGGTCCATTGCGACGTATCACTTCCTTTAGAAGGACCTCCTCCGATCGAATATTCCATGTACATGTTTTCGGACGGCATGAGCATCCACATCACTTTGTTGTCATACCGGAAAATCTGCACCGCCCCCTCGCCGGAGCCCGTCAACATTTCCTTCCGCTCTTTGGTCGGCGTCACAAAAATCTTTTGCTTCGTCGTGCCTTCTTCATTTTCAACCGTGGCATCGGCTGAATACTCGGCCTGGGGGCGATTCATTGGCGCCGCCTGTGCAGGCAGGCAGACCGAAAGTGTCGCAAGACCGATGAGGGCAACAAGCATGTATCGCATGTCAAACTCCTTGGAAGCGGGTGAAGTTGCGCAGTGTTTTCGGCCAGCCTGGTCCCGCGACGATGAAGAGCGCCGCGAAAGACGCAAAACGATGCAGAAGGGTAGCGGTTGCGAAGCCAGAAGTAAAGATGGGGTCCCCTAGATTTTCAGCTTAATGAGTTTTACAATCCGCCTCCCTATGATGTCATTTCATCGATTCAGATCTATGCCGGCCGTGCTGGCAGTCCTTGCATGTGCCACCGTCGTCTTCGTCGCCATGGCATTGGCGGCTCCGCTGCCTGAGAGCGGTTCCGCCTCGAGCGGGGTGGGTCCCCACTCGGGCAACTGTTCTACCGCTCACGTCCCGGACCAGCCGCCAGTACATCTGGGAGTGGACGCTGTGGCCTTTTTCAGGTTACGGAGGTGTCAGGCCTTGAGGCAGTGGGTTACCTGACGCCAATTGCACCGTTTCATTCCCCGCTCTGCTGAATCAACTTCGCCACCAGCCCTGTCCAGCCGGTTTGATGACTGGCGCCGATCCCTGCGCCGTTGTCTCCATGAAAATATTCGTAGAACGGAAGGTTGTTCTGCCAGTGCGGATCGTCATTGAATATCGTTCTCTCCACCGAATACCGGTCGGTTCCCGTCGTCATTCTGTAGAAAGATGTGCGTCAAACGGCGTGAGATTTCAGCCGCGACTTCCCAGAGGGTCGCCTGGTGCCCCGATCCGGTCGGATACTCGACCTTATAATCGTCGCCCAGAAAGTAGTGAAACTTCTGCAGCGATTCGATCAGGAGATAGTTGACCGGGAACCAGATCGGTCCGCGCCAGTTCGAATTGCCGCCGAACAGCCCGGTGCTCGATTCTGCCGGTTCGTAGTCCACGCGATGCTCGTGCCCCATCACCGTTCAGACACATAGGGATGGTCTTTGTGATAGCGCGAGAGGGCGCGGATGCCGTAGGGCGAGAGAAATTCCTCTTCGTCCAGCATGTACCGCAACACGGATCTCAACCGATCGCGATTGACAAGCGAGAGAAACCGCCGCACGCCGCCGTCGTATGTACTGCGTTTCGAGGTGCTGCGCAAAGTCGGGCCGGTTTTCAATGAACCACTGCATGCGATGTTTGAAGCGCGGGAGGCTATCGATCAGTTCCGAGTCGAGCGTTTCCACGGCGAACAGCGGAATCAGGCCCGACCATTGAGCGGACCTTCAGATGTTTGGTTTCTCCGTTCGGCAGGTGCAGCACGTCATAGAAGAACCCGTCTTCTCGATCCCACAGCTCGATTTTCTCGCCGCCGATGTTGTTCATCGCGCGGCAGATGTAGACGAAGTGCTCGAAGAACTTGCTGGCGACGTCCTCGTACGCCCGGTTGTCGCGGGCCAGCTCCAACGCAATCGTCAGCATATTGAGGCAGTACATGCCCATCCAGCTGGTCGCATCCGACTGTTCGATGTGGCCGCCGGTCGGCAAGCGGCGCGCTGCGGTCGAACACCCCGATGTTGTCCAGGCCCAGAAATCCGCCTTGGAAGATGTTCTTTCCCTCGGCGTCCTTGCGATTCACCCACCAGGTGAAATTCAAGCAGCAGCTTGTGAAACACCCGCTCCAGAAACCGGCGATCGCCGACGCCCTTGCGTTTCTTCTCGATCTTGTACACGCGCCAGGCCGCCCAGGCATGGACCGGCGGATTCACGTCGCCGAAGGCCCATTCGTAGGCCGGGAATCTGTCCGTTCGGATGCATGTACCACTCGCGCAGCATCAGCACGAGTTGTTCCTTGGCAAACGTCGGATCGACCAGGGCGAGCGGGATGCAGTGAAATGCCAGGTCCCAGGCGGCGTACCAGGGATACTCCCACTTGTCCGGCATCGAGATGACGTCGGCATTGTAGAGATGCGTCCAGTCCGCATTGCGGCCATGCAGTCGCTCGCGCGGCGGCTCTGGCCCCATGCCGGATCGCCCTTGAGCCACCGGCTCACATCGTAGTGATAGAACTGCTTGCTCCAGAGGAGTCCGGCAAAGGCTTGTCGCTGAACGCTGCGGGCGTCTTCGGACAGCATCGCTCGGGGCCAGCCTGTCGTAAAACTCGTCCGCCTCTTGGATCCGTTTGGCAAAGACGGCATCGAAATCCTGCTTCGTGAAGCCGCGGTGACTCCGTCGTCGTTGCGTCAAGCGCAGGCGGATCGTCTTCGTGGCGCCTGGAGCGCAGTGCGAGGACGTAGTGGGCGGCGGCTTTGGTGCCGACATGATCCGGATTGACCGCTTCCTTGTCGCCGTGCACCACATAATCGTGAAAGCTGTCCTTCACATAGCGGGCGCCCTCTTCATCGCCGTAAAGACGGCGGGTGTTGGTCTCATTCTCAGTGAACAGCAGTGTCGGCTGGCCTTCGCATAGTAACCGGCGCAATCCATAGTAGTCGTGATTCGTCTCGATCACGCTCGTACCGATTGACCGGCTCGCCTTGCTTGAAGCGGGGGCGCCGGATGTCCGATCCCCATGACCAGGTGTTGCGAAACCAGATCGTCGGCAGCAGTGTGAGTTCGGCCGTTTCAGGGCCACGATTCACGACCTGAATACGGATGCAGAGATCTTCCGGCGAGGCCTTGGCATATTCCACGAACACATCGAAGTAGCGGTTCTCGTCGAAGCACGCCGGTGTTGATCAGCTCAAACTCCAACTCTTTTCGTCCGCGGCGCCGATTCTCTTCGACCAGCTGAGCATAAGGAAACGCGGCCTGCGGGTACTTGTAGAGATACTTCATGTAGGAGTGTGTCGGCGTGGAATCGAGATAGAAGTAATACTCTTTCACGTCTTCGCCGTGGTTGCCTTCATTGCCCGTCAGCCCGAAGACACGTTCTTTCAAAATGGGATCACGCCCGTTCCAGAGCGCAATGGCGAAACACAGATATTGGTGACGATCGCAGATGCCGGCAAGACCGTCCTCATTCCACCGATAGGCGCGTGAGCGGGCATGGTCATGCGGGAAGTACTTCCCAGGCTGTGCCGTGCGGGCTGTAGTCTTCGCGCACCGTGCCCCAGGCCCGTTCGCTCAGATAGGGGCCCCAGCGTTTCCAATGTTTCTCCCGGCGGGCGTCTTCTTCGAGGCGCTGCTGTTCGGCTATGAGCGGGGAGGGTGGGAGTGTCCGTCGACGTGAAGCCATGCAACTCCTTCCCTAGGAATGTGACAAGACGTGAATCATGGGCCGGCAGAAAATTTCCAGCAGCCTAGTACCGGGCGCCCTTAGTCGTCAACCGTACGCGATCGATGGATGAACCACCAGTCATGAAGAGTGTGCGCCCGTCCTTGCCGCACGCCACGTTCCAGGTGGGCTGACCTGTTTCGATCGTCGATTCAGTACATACACGGTGTCTTTCGTGTCAACCTTGCGCGTATAATTCCAGGCTTTACCTAGCGATTTCCCCAGTTCTGTATTACTCAAAGCTACGAACAATAAGTAAAGGTCGAAATGAGTCAAATAATCATCGTCGTCCTTTGCTTACTGTTGAATGCCCTCATCGCCGGAGCGGAGATGGCGTTCGTGGCTGTGAGCCGTCCCAGCCTTCGCGAGCTGGTTCGTCAGGGCCACAAAAAAGCAGACGTGCTTCTTCGATTGAGAGAACGTCCTGAACGGACGCTTGCGGTGATGCAAGTCGGTATTACTCTCGTCGCTGCGCTGGCCGGAGCAGTGGGTGGAGCGGGAGCCGAGGAACAACTGAGCCCGGTACTGGAAAAGCTCGGACTCGATGAAAATACTGCGGACACGGTAGCAATAGGACTTGTGGTTGTTCCTCTGACGTATTTAACGGTTGTCATTGGCGAACTCGTTCCGAAAACGCTGGCGCTCAAACACTCTCTGGGCTTCGCCCTGGCAGCCGCTCCCTGGTTATCGTTATTCGACAGAATCCTTGGTCCGCTGGTGACCGTATTTGAATGGTCCACCAGAGGCCTGCTGGTTCTGTTTCGCTTAACGGGAAGTCGAGTCCGGGATACGAAGCGAAGATTCACAGCAAGGAACAGTCGAACTCGGCTTGCTCTCGAGTCAACATCGCCAATATGTCATGAACCTCGTCGATCTTGAGCGGAAGCGAGTGAGAGACATCTTCCTTCCTTGGAAGCAAGTCGTCACGGCGCAAGTTCGCATGAGCGCCCATGACATAGAGACGACGCTGCTCGCTTCTGGGCATACACGTCTGCCGGTGGTGGATGGAGAAACCTTGGTTGGAATCCTGCATGCAAAAGAATTTTTTGCGCTTCGTGCTTCCGGGGCTGAACATTGGCTATCGTTGGTTCGACCGGCCGTAGAGTTGCAAGACAGCCTCCCTCTCCTGTCCGGTCTCAGAGTCCTCCAGGATCACCATGTCCACATGGGAATCGTCTACTCAGGTCAGACACGCTTGGGCATCGTGACGCTTGAGGATATTTTGGAAGAAGTCGTGGGAGAGATTTACGATGAAGACGATGACGGGGCGCTCAAAGCCATTCTCACTTCTTCTCCCAAGACCAAGGGATACTGGTCTGAATTTTCTCTCGGCTCTCCACGGCAAAAGTGACGAGCGCCTTCCTTCATCACTTCCACGATCGAGACATATCACTGCCTTCGTCTATGGGTATGCATCTTGTCTTCCGCCTCGCTCTCTTGCTGTCCGCCTGTCTGGCCGCACCTGGATGCTCGTTCATTCTTCCTTCCACCCCTCATGCCACCACATCAGAGCGGTCCTGCGCACCGCACAAACCGACGCTCTTCCACATACAGACTGAGCAAGAGAGTGCAGATGCACAAGATGTGGATCTGCCGTTATCGGCGGAATCAATTGAAGTGGCCAGGGTCATGAACGTCCTGCCTTTACTATCCCAACTCACCGCACTTCAGCGCGCCGGTGAGACGCACAGCATCGCGTTCATGGAATTACGACAATCGCTGACCGATCGGCTGCTGCTCACACTGTTTGAAGTATCCTCGGTCACAGCGGAACTGGTTTGTGAGCGCGATCGAGCCGATCAAGTGGCTGATCGGATGGATGAAATCGATACCTCGATCGTCAAACGGTTGACGCTGACATCGATCGTGATTGGCGGCATCGCCGGCATCGTTTCGGGGGGCATCGGTCTCGCCGGCGGCGCCAGTAACGCCAGCGATGCTGCCGGTCTCGCCGGAGGCTTGTTTGCATCGGTGTTCGGCGGCACGGCGCTCTTTGCGACATCCAAGCAGGAATTTCGTCATGAACGCAATTTACTCAACGAGGTCTGGGAAAATCCAAAGCAATCGAGTGTGTTTTCGCCCGCCATCTGGCGTTTCCTCCAGAGACACCATAAGGACGAGGCGGTCACCACACGTGAAGAAGTCATTCGCGCATGGCAGCAACAAGGCCGGCTTGGCGAACCTGGGTCGGCCGGAGAACACGAACGCACAGCGCTCATATTCGGTCCCGGCGGAACCTATGCCTCGACAGATTTGCGCGCGCGCGCATCTATGTTGGAGACCCTGGAGGCGCACATTAATCTCTTGTCGGAAGAGCTGGAGGTGTTTCTTCGGGAAATTACTCAACAGCGGATCCAACGGACGCCGCAGGAGGGGCCACTATCATGACCAACGGACAAGACAAGCACACCAAAGGAATGCGCGCGTTATTTTCACGATTTGCCAAGACCTGTGCCACCGCCATGGGACATCCCTGGGCCTTCGCGGCGGCCTTACTCACGATCATTGCATGGGCGATGACCGGCCCCATCTTCGGATACAGCGATACCTGGCAGTTGGTCATTAACACTGGAACGACCATCGTCACGTTTTTGATGGTGTTTTTAATCCAAAATACTCAGAACCGTGACAGCAGCGCTATTCAGCTTAAATTGGACGAATTGATCCGATCGACACACGGAGCTCATAACGCCTTACTTGATCTTGAAGAGTTGACCCAGGAGGAATTGAATGAGTTTCTCAAGACCTATCAAAAGTTAGCCCACGAGGGCAGGAGACAAGTAAGAGAGGGATGGAAAGATACAGGAACGCCTGAAGTGCGGAAGCCATAAGAGAGAGCCGATATGACATGAATACACAGGCGGACAACGAAACAAAAGCAGAATCTCTCTCTGATAGTGTCAGCCACATGCTCGAGGAATGCCGCATGGTGTTGCCGGGCATACAGGCGCTGTTTGGCTTTCAGTTGATTGCGGTCTTTAACTCTACATTTTGGACCAAACTCGACCAGTTGGAGCAGAGTATCCATTACGTCGCAATCACCTTGGTCGCCATTTCCGTCGCGTTGGTCATGACACCTGCAGCCTACCATCGACAGGCCGAACCGACGACGGTATCTAGACGCTTTCTCACCATCTCCACGAAGTTACTGTTTTGGTCCATGTACCCACTCATGAGTGGCATCGTGCTGGATTTTTATCTCATCGGCAGTCTGATCTTACAAAGCCGCCTTCTCAGCCTGCTTGCCTCCTTCTGTCTATTGTGTGTGTTCATCTTCCTCTGGGGTCTCTTGCCCCGGGTGCAAGTCCTCCAACGATTCCTGAGTGGCTGCAGGTAGACATCTCGGAAACGAACATGTCCACCAGACAACCGGGCCAACGCCTCGCATGGCTGTTTGCAGTTAGGACGGAACTTCAGTCAGTCGAAGTGTATACAGGTAGTGATAAAGCCCCTGACGTGCCATCAGCTCGTTGTGGGTCCCCGTCTCCACAAGGCGGCCTTTATTCAGGACGAGAATTCGATCGGCTCGTTGAATGGTCGTCAGGCGGTGGGCAATGACGAAGGTCGTCCGTCCCTTCATCAGCTGCTCAAGCGCTTCCTGAACGAGCCGTTCCGACTCGCTGTCGAGCGCTGATGTGGCCTCATCTAACAAGAGAATGCGCGGGTTCTTCAAAATGGCCCTGGCGAGGGCAATTCGTTGACGCTGTCCTCCGGAGATGGTGATCCCTTTTTCACCGACGATGGTCTGGTACCCATCGGGAAAGCTCATGATGAACTCGTGGGCATGAGCGGCGCGGCTGGCTTCCTTTACCGCCTCTTCGTCGGCGTCGCGGTTGCCGTATCGAATGTTGTCCAGAATGGTTCCGCCAAAGAGAATCGTTTCTTGGGGCACCAGCGCGATCTGCCGATACCAGCTTTCCAGCGTGACGAGGCGGAGGTCCTGACCATCGATCGTGATCCGTCCCTCAGTCGGATCATAAAACCGGTGGATGAGATTCATGACGGTCGTTTTGCCGGCGCCGGTCGGGCCGACGATTGCTACGAGTTCGCCGGGTTTCGCCTCGAACGATACATCCGTCAGCACCGGCTGCCGCGGATCGTAGGCAAAGCTCACGTGCTCGACCTGTATATGTCCGGACACGTTCGACAGGACCATCGCATTGGGAGCATCCCTGACCTCGGATTGTGTATCTAAGATTTCGAACACCCGTTCTGTGGCTCCTTGCGCTTCCCGGATCTGCGCGAAGACACGCGCCGCGGAACTGAAGGGGCCGATGAGAATACCGGCGAACAACACAAAGGCGAACAGTTCACCCGGCGACACGGCACCATCGATGACCTGGCGTCCGCCGTACCATAAGACGGCTGCTGCAGCTGAGAAGGTCAGCAGGCTGATGACGGGAATGAACACGGCCAGGATGCCTGCCCGACGCAAGGTGAGAGACAGGGTTTGACCGACCTGCAAGGAAAACCGTGCTTCTTCGCGCTTGGTTTGGACGAAGGATTTTACGATGCGGATACCCGAGATCACTTCTTCAATCAAGGTGCTGAGCGCGGCGGTCTGGTCTTGGATCGAGGTCGAGAGGGACTTGAGACGACGACCGAAGAACTTCGCGACCAGGACGAGCAAAGGAAGCAGGACGAGGATCAACAGGCAGAGTCGCCAGTTCATGGCCAGCAAAAAAGCGATTCCTCCGACAAACGTGACGAGTTGCTTGGCCGTGTCGATCGGTGTTTCGGTGACGACCGATTGAATGACCGTGACGTCGTTCATCAGCCGGGAGAGCAGTTCGCCGGTTCTGCGTCGCGCAAAAAAACTGACCGACAGCGTTTGTAAATGGGCGAAGAGATGCCGGCGAAAATCGGCGACGATATGTTGGGACACCCAGGCCGTTAGGTAACTGTGTCCCATCGAACAGAGACCTTGCAGCACGACCAACCCGAGGAACAACCCAATTAGCTCGGTCATCCGTCCGGCGTCATGCTGCACGGTGATGACGTCCCACAAGTTTCCGGCCAGACGCAGCAAGGCGAGATTAATCGCCGCGACCCCCATGACCAGCAGGCCGGCAAATAGCATACGAGAAAGATACGGCTTCAGAAATGGCAGAAATCGCTTGAAGGTCGACATGACGAAAGCAGGATCTTAGTGGAGGTCAGGACAGAAAACCAGTGTGAAGCGGAGAAAGAGGGTTGTGAATGATGTCAAGAATGGGGAATGATCGTCAGATTTGTGCGATGGATTCGATGAGATTCTTATTGACGGCGACGAAATCAGAGCGATCTTTGTCATTCACAACGACATCGGTAAGGCTGATGAAGAGCCGCTGCTCTTCATTGATGGCGTCGGAGACGCGGTTCCGCATGGGAGGGATGAGAAAATCGCCCACATAGACGCAGTTGACGGTGCGGACGCGAATGCGAACCTTCTTCCCTTCCGGCACTGATCCCTCCTGGTCGGAGTGAGCTTAGCTTTTACGGCGCAAAAACTTTTGACGCCGGCGCAGCTTTTTATACTTGTGCTTGCGCATTTTCTTCCGGCGTTTTTTGAGCACGCTCGCCATACGGTGTCTCCCTTGCGAGCGTGAGTCTAGAATTTTTCAGCCGGAATTGCAAGAACTGAGGGAGTTTGGAGCGTCGGATGGCGTCAGGTTGAGGCGTGCGCAGCTTGACCTGTTTGATAGGCCGTTCCTATACTTGCGACCATGTTGAATCGTTCGCTGCGCTATGTCTGTGCGCTGACGGCGGCGCTGAGTGTCCTGTGGCTTTCCGGCGTTGGATGCAGTTCGAAAACGATTCAGTATCCGGAAGATCATGAGCGGTATCTCCGCATCGATAAAGCGGTGGAGTCGCTTCGAGAGGCCTACGTGAAGAAAGATTCTTCCGGAATGGCGGCGCTTGTGGTGCCGATGGAATCGACAGATCGGCTGCTGCGGGAGGCCGAGAGCGATTTCGAGGCGTTTCACGACATCGCAATGGAGTTCAGGGTCGAACGGATCATGATCGATAACGACGACATCGATGTCTACGTCCATTGGCAAGGACTGTGGAAAAAAGATCCGGAGGATCCGGGAATACGCCACCGAGGTCATTCGCGCTTTCAGTGGGTGGGAACGAAGTCCGTGCTCCTGCAAGGTGTGCAGGGCGATATCCCGTTCGGTGCGAAGGGGCGCCAAGCCTTGACGAATCAGCCGGCCGCGCAACCCCGAAAATAATCCATGAAGGCTCGCTATTCTCCATCCATTCCTCAAGCTGATTTTCTCGTGATCGGCAGCGGCGTCGCCGGTTTGCGCGCGGCTGTGGAGCTCAGCCGTAGTGGCCGTGTGTTAGTCCTCACGAAGGGACATCCGCTTCAGAGCAGTTCAATCCATGCCCAAGGCGGCGTCGCAGTCGCAATGAGTGAAGAAGACGACGTGGCCATCCATTTGACCGACACGCTCAAGGCCGGTCATGGTCTCTGCCGCAAAGAAGCGGTGCGCGTGCTCGTTGAAGAAGGACCGGCACGAATCCAGGACCTGATTAAATGGGGCGCCAAATTCGACAAAGCCGGCGGAAAATTCGCTTTTGCTCGTGAGGCGGCGCACAGCCGCAGCCGCATTCTCCGGGCTCGTGGAGACGCGACCGGCAACGAAATGGTGCGGGTCTTGATCGCTGAAGCGATCAAGCAGAAATGCATCCAACGCATGGACTATCATTTTACGGTGGATTTGATCGTCGAAGACGGTCGGTGTTGTGGAGCGCTCGTGTTGGACGAACACTCGGGTCGGCGATTCATGCTTCCAGCGAGAGCGGTGGTGTTGACGACCGGTGGAGCAGGGCAGGTCTATGCTCGTACGACCAATCCTGCGAACGCGACCGGCGACGGGATGGCGATGGCCCTTCGCGCCGGCGCCGTGCTGCAAGACATGGAGTTTGTCCAGTTTCACCCTACTGCATTGTATCTGCCCTCGAGCCCGCCGTTTCTCCTGTCGGAAGCGATGCGAGGCGAAGGCGCGCAGGTGCGCAACAGCAAGGGCGAGGTGTTCATGCACCGCTATCATCCGATGGGGGCCCTGGCCCCGCGCGACATCGTGTCCCGGGCGATTTGGGCGGAGATGGCTGCGACGAAGGCGCGCCATGTCTATCTTGACGTCACACACTTGGGAACGGAATTCGTCAAGCGGCGGTTTCCCACTATTTACGCGACATGTTTGCGGTACGACATCGATATCACAGAAGAATGGATTCCCGTTTCGCCCAGCGCGCATTACATGATGGGAGGAGTATGGACCGACTTGAACGGTGCAACGACGGTTCCCGGATTGTTTGCGGCGGGCGAAGTGGCCTGCAGCGGTGTGCATGGTGCCAATCGATTGGCAAGCAATTCGTTATTGGAAGGTCTGGTGTTCGGCGTGCGTGCCGCAGCGGCGGCGGTGGCTTACGCAGGGCGGCAGGATGTGCCCTCGCTGGCCGCGCATGAAGCGGCGTTAAAACACGAACAGTACGGCTCCCTCGACGATGCGGAAAAACTGCGTAGTTCTCTGCGGCGCACCATGTGGGGGCAAGTCGGCGTCATCCGCTCCGGGGAGTCCCTCATCCGGGCCTGTGCGCAGGTCTCGCGCTGGGCGCAGCTGGTGGCACAGCCCTTTTCTCAGCGCGCGGCATTGGAAGTGAAAAATATGGTGCAGGTGGCGCAATGCATCGCGGAAGCGGCGCTCTGGCGGGAGAACAGCGTCGGTGCCCACTACCGATCGGACTTTCCGCAAGCCAAGCGGCCGGGATGGCAACAACACAGTCGATTGTCGATAGACGATGGGATCAGCGGGCAGGCGTCTCGGAAATCGCGGGGACTTCTTCTGGCGCTGCGGGGACGGGCCGGCTAACGGACCGCTCAGTGATCACGCCGTCGCGCACCAAGAATGTTCGGTAGTAACGCAGGACCTTTCGCACATACTGTCTGGTTTCATCGATCGGCGGCAAAGACTGGTAGCGGTCCACGACATTTTCACCGGCGTTGTAGGCCGCCAGTGCGAGAGGCAGGTTTCCATGGAAGCGATCGAGTAACTGTCGCAAATACTTCGTTCCCCCTCCCACATTCTCATCCGGATCGAACATGTCTCGCACGTCCAACCGCACGGCGGTTTGCGGCATCAGCTGCATGAGGCCAATCGCCCCTGCGCGAGAAATGGCCCGGGGGTCGAAGTTCGACTCGGCCTTGATGACCGCACGGATCAAGGCCGGATGCAATTGCTGCTGAAATGAATGGCGTTTGATGACCGGTTCGAGTTCACGCTCCGATAGGATGGCGTGGAAGCGGGCTGATTCGACATCGATTTTTCGGTAGCGTGCATCGGACGGCACGTTCGTGAGCGAGATGGTGCCATTGGCGCCTATATATTGATAGATCTCCGCATGAACTGTGGCCGGGGACAAGCCAGCAAGCAAGTTGAGTGCGACCAGAACGATCGCTGTGTTCAGCATGGTGACTTCCTGCTTGGTCTGCTGAGTTTTCAAGGTCCTAGGCATGTTCTCCAACGATATCAGCCTACTCCAGCCTGTCAAGAAAATGCAGATCCCATGCCGGATGGCAGCATGGGGGAAATTGAGTAAGAACAAGGGGATCGAATAGCTCGATCTTCTACGATTCGAAGAATCTTTGTCGATGAGTGACAAAAATTTGGTGAAGCTGCCTGGTGAGTGGTCCCGGTTTCCCGCTCCCTATCATCCGTCCATCCAGGGTGGCAACCGGCATGACTTCCATTGTGGTATTGCTGAGGAAGCATTCCTCTGCACGCTGAAGCGCCTCGACTCCGAACCGTCCTTCGTCGATAGGAATGTGTTCCTCCTGGGCTAAGGTGAGAATGATCCCTCGGGTGATGCCATCCAGAATGCCGCAAGTAAGAGCTGGGGTGCAGAGGCGGCCGGCTTGTATGAAAAACACATTGCTGACGGTGCATTCGGTGACGTGCGACTCCCAATTGAGCAAGACGCTATCAAACGCGCCTGCGGCGATCGCTTCCCGTTTTGCCTGGATATTGTTTAAAAAATTTGTTGCTTTGATTTGCGGATCGAGCGCGCCCGGGAGATTGCGTCTCGTCTTGGCTACGATCAAACTCACCCCTTCTCGATATCGCTCCGGGGGAGGAGCTTTGAGCGGCTTCGTGATGATCACAATAGTGGGATTGGGACAGAGCGCGGGATCGAGGCCGATATCACCGGTGCCACGTGAGACGGTGATGCGGATATAGGCGTCGGTCCGGTCATTGCCAACCTCGTTGCGGGTCATCGATTCATGCAGCAACGACGGCCAGTCTCGCTTGGGAATAGCTAAACCGATCGCTTCTGCCGACCGGTGAAGACGAGCGAGATGTTGATCCCGCATGAAGATCTTCTCGCCGTACGAGCGAATCGTTTCGTAGACGCCGTCGCCATAGAGAAAGCCATGATCAAAGACAGAGACCGTGGCCTCCGACTCCTTGACAAACCGGTCATTCAGATAGATCCACATCGTCAAGGTTGTGGCGGGTTGAGAAACGCCTGTGCCTTGTGCAGCGTTTCTTCATATTCCGTGGCCGGATCAGAATCGGCGACGATGCCGGCTCCCACTTGCAAATAGCCGCTCCCACGTGACAGCACGAGTGTGCGGATGATGATGTTGAGATCCAGATCGCCGTTCCATCCGATATAGCCGAACGAGCCGGTATAGGGGCCACGGCGAACCGGTTCCAGTTCGTCAATGATCTCCATGCAGCGGATTTTTGGCACACCCGTAATCGTCCCACCAGGGAACGTAGCCCTGATCACATCAAACGGCGTGGCGTCAGGCCGAATGGTCCCGCTGATATTCGACACGATATGACTCACGTGCGAATACTGCTCGATAGTCATGAACTCGTCGACGTGGACGCTGCCGAATTCGCAGACCCGGCCAAGATCGTTTCGTTCCAGGTCAACCAGCATCACATGTTCCGCCCGTTCCTTTTCGTTCGCCAACAATTCGCCGACGAGCCGCCGGTCGTCCGTTGCATCGTGGCCGCGCGGTCTGGTGCCGGCGATCGGTCTTGTCTCTGCACGGCGCCCTTGCAGGCGCACCAATCGTTCGGGCGAGGAGCTGATGAGCGAAAGGTGGTCGAAGCGCAAGAGGCCTGAGAAAGGCGAGGGGTTGACGGCCCGCTGTTGCCGGTACAGTGCTTGTTCGTAGCGAAGACGACTGAGCCCTGCTCGGTAGTGTTCAGGAATATGCACGGTAAATCGATGCGAGAGGTTGGCTTGGTAGATGTCTCCAGCGGCAATGTAGGTTTGGCAACGGCGCACGCGATCCAGATAGGCCTCACGCGCCTGTTCCGGTGTAAATGGCAGCGGATCGAGGGTCAGGTTGTCCGACACTCTTGTGCCCGTCAGCCTTGCCTCACATTCGGTCAGCCTGTCTAGCCCTTCGCGATACAGTTTGTCACGAGCCTCTCCCAGAAATCGTTCCACCGAAGGACAAAAGATGAGCTGAATACGGTTTGTCTGATGGTCGATGGCCGTGACGAGGTCATACAGAGCGAATTGTGCGTCTGGAAGTGGGAGGTTATCCAATGCAACAGACGGGAGAGTTTCGAGACGTCGAACGAAATCATAGCTAAAATAACCGACAGCTCCGCCGAAGAACGGGGGCAAGCCCGGGAATCGTTCAATCCCGGGAGGGGAAAAGACTTGCCGGAGCAATGCGAACGGGTCCTGCGAAGGTCCTTCCGTGGCAGATGCCGGTTCCGACAAGATCGAACTCGGACCGCTGCCTAAGAAGGAATAGTGTGCTCCTCCCTTGTGGCCCTTCCCGCTTTCCAGCAGGAAAGAGGGCTGGGAAGGCGAAGCGATCTTTTCGTAGAGATCAAGCGGACTCTCGCCTCGGCCACGCATGGTCAGGACAAGTGGCCGGGGAGGACCATGCAAGAATGAAGGTTGTGTGAATCGGGTCATCGTATGAGAGTTGGCTTGGGATTGGGGTTCACTATACCTCAGCGATTCGATCATTTCCCAGCCGGTGCAACTTGACAAATTCGCAGGGATTCTGCTTGAATTGCGCGCCCGGAATCGGGAGAGTCCTTACTCAGATTATCTGGTTGAGTACTCGCCTCAGTGGGTCAGCCTAGGCGGACCATGCCCCAGTCACAGGATCCGTTGTATGCGGGGCTCGGCCAGGCCGTTCGTATCGGGACGGAACTGCTGGCTGCGCTAATCGTCGGGGGAGGACTGGGTTGGGCCATCGATACCTATGTTCTAGGGACAACTCCTTGGGGATTGGTCATTGGACTGGTGCTGGGTGCGGCGGCCGGAGTGCGGAATGCCTATCGGATGGCGCAACGGTGGCCGAAGTAATTCAGGTATTGAAACGCGAAAGGGTCAATGGAAGAAAATCCGCTACATCCTTTTGAACTGCACAATTATATTCCGATCAATCTCGGCGGCTTCGACATTTCCATCAACAAAGCCGTCATCATGATGTGGGTGGTCGTGGGGCTCATCTCGATCCTCATGGTCATGGCCGGTTCCGCACGCCGGCTCGTTCCCGGGAAGCTGCAGAGTCTCGCGGAGATGTTAGTAGATTTTATCCGCGGGATCATTCTCGACACGATGGGCAAAGATGGCATGAAATTCTTTCCGTTGATCGCGACGCTCTTTCTGTTCATCTTGTTTTGCAATCTCATCGGATTGATCCCCGGTTCCTATACCGTGACGAGCCAGATTGTCGTAACGGCGGTGTTCGCCTGCACGGTGTATGGGCTCAGCCTGGTCATGGGGTTCCTGCTACATGGGGGAAAATTTCTTGGAATACTGGTTCCTCCCGGCACGCCCGCGTGGTTACTGCCATTAATGGTGCCGATCGAGCTGATTAGTCAGCTGGCACGTCCGATTTCGCTCGCCGTCCGATTGTTTGCCAATATGACGGCCGGCCACGTGATTTTGGGTGTGTTGTTCGGCTTGGCGATCAGCGGAGGGTTGTTAATCGGGTGGCTGCCATTCGCTTTTACGATCGCCATGAACGGATTGGAGGTCGGCATTGCGTTCATTCAAGCGTACATCTTTACCGTGCTGACCTGTGTGTATTTGGGAGACGCATTCCACTTGCATGGTCATGATGAACATGCGCACTGAGCCTACGCAAATGTGCAACGGGTTTTCTTAGTTAAAGGGAGGAAGGAGATACAATGGATTCAGCAGCCGCAGCATTGTTGGGAATGGGCTTGGCCGCAGCAGGATTCGCCGGAGCCGGCGTGGGCATCGGCTACATCTTCGGCAAGATGATCGAGGCGGTGGCCCGCCAGCCGGAAGCCGAAGGTCGCGTCGGCAAGTACATGTGGATCGGGTTCGCGCTGGTCGAGGCCATCGCGCTCTATGGTCTGGTCATTGCCTTTATCATCATGGGTCTCCGCAAATAGGATGCTGAAAATGGCCTCCAGCTTCGTTCTCGAGCGCTCAACCCCTTCAACGTACGAAATGAGTACGCCTCGGGGCTCACGCGCTCTGCCTCGCTGGACAGCCATTTGAGCATCCTCTAACAAAGAGAAACACTATGCCGCAATTTGAATCGCATTTTTTCTCGTCCCTCATTTTCTGGGAAGTCGTGTCCTTTGCGATTCTCTTGTTCGTCCTCTATAAGTTTGCCTTCCCCGGCATCTTGAGCGCGTTGGAGGAGCGAGAGAAAAAGATCAGGGACAGTCTCGATCAGGCGGAACGTCACCGGACAGAGGCGGAACGCAAACTCAAAGAGTACGAAGCCAAGTTGGCCGCGGCGTCGAAGGAAGCCGAAGGGATTCTTGCAGCGGCGAAAGAACGAGCGCAGCGGCTGATGGAAGAAAACGAGCAGCGGTTAACGACCGAGGCCGAGCGGATCAAGGGTGATGCGACTCGTGAGATTGATCACGAGCGCCGAAAAGCCATTCAAGACATCCGGACACAGACGACCGATCTTGCCTTGATGGTGGCTGAGAAGGTCATTCAGCGAAGTCTCAATGATGCGGATACTCGCCGGCTGGCTGATGAAGCCCTAGATGCGCTCGCGAAGTCTTCGACTCGGTAAGATCTCGAACGGAGCGGATCAGCCCAAACTGATTCCGCCCGTTCTATAGCCTTCCAAATCTACACAGACAAAGCGGAATCCAATCTCGCGCAGGCGGGCGCTCACCTGTGCGCGCAGGTGTGGCTGGTTCAGCTTTGAAAAGTCTTCGGCAGCGATTTCTATCCTCGCGATATCGCCGTGGTCTCTGACGCGAACCTGGCGAAACCCTTCGGCCTGGAAGACCGCTTCGGCCTGTTCGACGCGCTGGAGCTTTTCCACCGTAATGGGAATGCCACGAGGGATGCGCGACGACAGACAGGCTGCCGCCGGTTTGTCCCAACTGGAAAGACCCAGGCTTTGTGCAATGGCGCGCACGTCGGCTTTCGTGAGCGAGGCTTCGACGAGGGGACTTCGTACCTTCCATTCCCGCGCCGCTTTGATGCCGGGGCGGTCATCGCCCAGATCGTCCAGGTTGGTGCCGTCCAGCACCCATGGAACGGCGTGGGTCACCCGCAGTCCATCCATTAACTGGTATAGATCCGTCTTACAGTGGAAGCAGCGTGTGGCATCGTTCTGTACGAAGGCCGGAATGGCCAATTGATCGGTCTGCACAATTTCATGGCGCGCGCCGATTTCTTGAGCGGTACGCGTCGCCATTTCCAGTTCAACGGCGGGGAAGGTCGGCGAAAGAGCCGTCACTCCCAAGGCGTTTTCTCCAAGCTCGTCGTGCGCGATCTTTAGCACGAGCGTACTGTCGATGCCTCCTGAGTAGGCGACGAGCACGGATTGCATCTCGCCTATGAGGTGCCGTAGGCGATCGAGTTTGCCGATCAGGAGTTCTGTGGTCATCAGTGCCTTAGTTTCGCTTTGGCGACATTGCCCACGACCACAAGCGCATAGCGTTGCGGGTGCAGGTATTGCTTGGCGACGCGCTGCACATCTTCCTTTGTGACCCGTTCGATCCACTTAGGGTACTGCGAAAAGTATTCGAATCCCAGTCCGTAAAATTCGACTTGGGCCAAGACCTGGGCCAGTTTGGCAGTGGAATCAAGCCGCAATGGAAAACTGCCCATCAAAAACGACTTGGCCTCGGACAGCTCTTGATCGGACACCGGCGCTTCCCGAATGCTCTTGATCTCGGCCAGAACGCCTTGAATCGCCTGGTTCGTGGCTTCGGTGCGGGTCTGGAAATTGATCCAAAAGGAGCCGGCCATGAGCCTCGCGTCGAAATGGCTCATAATACCGTAGACCAGCCCCTGTTTGTCGCGGATGGAATCCATCAGTCTAGAGGAAAACCCGCCGGCGCCGAGCACATAGTTCATAACCGTGACGGCGTAAAAGTCCGGATTTGTGCGGCTGATCCCTTCGTGGCCGAGAATGACATTCGATTGGGTCAAGTCTTTCTCAATGAGCTGGACGGTTTTCTTCTCGACAGGAGCCGGGTTCTTGACGCTGCGCGCCGGCGGCGCGACTTTCTTCCAAGCTCCGAAGTGCGTTTGAACCAATCCTGTCACTTGTTCCGTAGTCACGTCACCGACGACAGTCAGAATCACCTGGCTCGGCGTGTACTCCTTCGCGTAGAAGTTCAGGACGTCCGTATGGGTGATCTTGCCGAGCGACTCTTCCGTACCATTCAACGGCCAGCGGTAGGGATGGCCATGGAACACCAATTGATTAAAAGCTTTCATCGCGACGTGGCCGGGATCGTCATTGTCGCTGGCCATTTCACCCAGGATCTGCGAACGAATCCGTTCGAATTCATGTTTCAGAAATGCGGGATGTTGCAAGATGTCAGCAAGCAGCGAAAACCCCAGGTCGACGTCCTTCTTCAAAACCCGAGCGGAGGCGGTCGTAAAGTCTTCCCCGGCCTTGGCCTCCAAGGCTCCACCGACAAAGTCGATCTGCTCCGCCAATTGTTTAGACGAGCGGGTGCTGGTGCCCTCGTCGAGCAAACTCGCAACCAAATTGGCTAAGCCGGCCTTATCCGGCGGATCCTGCGCCGATCCGGTCTTGATCAACGCATGGACCTCGACGATCGGCAAAAAATGTTGTTCCAAGACGAGGACGGTCATGCCGTTAGGCGTTACGACTTTCGTCGGGGCGATGTCGGCGGCAAGGCTTGGAGAGGCCGCAGAGGCGAGGATAATGCCGCTAAGCGCGAATGCTCCAACAGCTAAGTATCGCAAACAGTCAACAGTCGGTTGAACGATCCTCATCATTAAGGCTTCCCCTGTTGCGCTGCAGCAGGCGGCATATCCGGTTGTTTCGTCGGAACAGGAAGCAACGTGCCGACCGTTCGAGCATCGTCGATCAAATATTGCCGCGCGACTCGCTGGACGTCTTTGGCCGTGACGGCTCTGATCCGATCGAGAAATTGGTCGACCTTGCGCCAACCTGCTCCGACGGACTCGGCCTGGCCGAGCAACATCGCGTGCCGGAAATTGGAATCCTGTTCGAAGACTCGAGCCGCTTCGACCTGATTCTTGGCCCGTTGGAGCTCCTGCTCTATTGGCGGCTCGTTCTGCAGACGTTTAATTTCTTTTTGAAGGGCCTCCTCGACCACCTCAACCTTCTGTCCTGGGCTGACGAGCGCATAGAAATAGAAAAGTCCGGGATCCGTCTGCATCAGCCCGTATTCCGCACCGACTGCAAGGGAGAGTTTCTGATCATAGACCAAGCTCTGGTAGAGCCGTGAACTTTTCCCGTGGGACAAAATCGACTCCAACACGTCCAACGCATAAGAATCTTCGCTCGTGTAGTTCGGGACGCGATAGCCCATCATCACAAAGGGAACCTGAGCTTCCCGCTTGAGGAGAAAGCGGCGCTCTCCTTTTTGTTCTGCCTCGATCGAGGCGACGGGTTTGGGTTCCGGGCCTCGTGGAATCGGTTCGAACAAATGCTTGATCGTAGGCATCAACTGGTCGGCCTTGATGTCGCCGACTACGACCAGCGTCGCGTTGTTGGGTGAATAGAAGGTGTCGTAGTGCCGCTGAAGGTCGTCGAGCGTCATGGCATCGAGATCGCCAAACCAGCCGATCACCGGCCAATGATACGGATGGCTGAGATAGGCCTGCGCGAATAAAGCCTCGACGAGGGCGCCTTGCGGATCGTCTTCAGTGCGTAGACGCCGTTCTTCCTTGACCACTTCCCGCTCGGTCTTCAGCTCGTTCATGTCCAGGATGAGGCCCTGCATGCGGTCGGCTTCCATCTCGAGGGCGAGCTCGACCCGATCGGCTGCAAGATTTTCAAAGTAGGCGGTGAAGTCCTGGCTGGTAAAGGCGTTGTCCACGCCGCCGTTCTTACGGATCAGGCGTGAGAACGAACCCTTTGGATATTTCGCAGTGCCTTTGAACATCATGTGTTCGAGCATGTGGGAGAGTCCCGCGCGGCCCATGACTTCGTTGCGGGAACCGACCTTATACCAGACCTGCACGGTGGCAACGGGAGCTTTAGGGACCTCCACCAACAGCACTTTCATGCCATTGGAGAGAATATGTTCATGGGGATCAGCGGCGGCTGGCTGAACGGAAAAGAGCACCAGCGAGGTGACTGTGAGCAACCAAAAGATAATGTGTCGGAAGTCCAAACAGATCATGTTCCGTGGTGAGGAGGGACGATGCATGCTAACAACGAGATTCAATTTGTGTCAAGGTTCCTCCTTGGTACGAGGAAGGAAGATGTCCGAGCTGGCCGCAGGCTCCCAATACGTCGCGGCCGCGACTCTTTCGGATGAATACGTCGATGCCGGCCTGTCGCACGATCGATTGGAAGGCCAGCACGTCGCGGTCGGATGGACGCCGAAATCCACTCCCCGGAAACGGATTGAAGGGAATCAGATTGACCTTGCAGGTGATGCCGCGGACTAATTTGAGCAGGCGCCGCGCGTCTTCTTCACGATCGTTTACGTCGGCCAGGAGCACGTACTCGAAGGTGAGTCGTCTGGTGGGAGCTAACGGATAGCGGCGGCAGGCGGCGAGGAGCGTCTTGAGCGAAGCGATGCCGTTCACGGCGGGCATCAGCTTCGCACGTTGCTCTTCGGTTGTGGCATTCAACGAAATCGCAAGGTTCACCCCGAGCGGCGCGATATCTTTAAGCCGTGAGGCCATCCCCGCGGTCGAGACGGTGATTCGCCGGGGTGACCAGCCCAGTCCCCATGACTTGTTCGTCATCCGCCGGATGGCTTCCGACAACGCATCCAGATTCGCTAGGGGCTCACCCATGCCCATGAACACCATGTTCGTGATGTGTTCGCCCGGATCGAGTTGTTCTTGAGCGGTCAAGACCTGCTCAATAATTTCATGCGGCTTGAGATTCCGTTTCAAACCCATTGTGCCGGTCAGACAGAAACCGCAGTCTAGAGTACAACCCACCTGTGTTGAGACGCAGATCGTGAGTCGGTCGTCGTCGGGTATCAGCACGGCTTCGACCTCGAGTCTATCTTCGAGCGTCAGGACCAACTTTTTCGTACGGTCGGAGGAACGAAAGATCGTGCATGAGTCGACTCGTCCGATCGTGGCTTCACTCGCGAGTGTTGCCCGGTCGGCCTTGCTTAGATCTGTCATGTGACTGATCGAACGTGCTCGCCGCTGATAGAGCCAACGAAGGATTTGGCCTGTGCGATACGCAGGCCAGCCGAGCTGTTTGACGAGCCGAGCCATGTCCTGCTCATTCAGACTCAGCAGATTTCTGCTGGGGGCTGATGAAGTGGCATGTTCTGAGCGACGCATGACGCAGCCTAACACAGCGAGAAAAAGTGGAACAAGGAAGGAAGCGTAGCCGGTACCATTTGCTGGCAAGCAGGGAGAGACACTGTTATATATGGTAGAAGGTTTTGGAGATGTTGCTCGTGTACGATGCTATCGTCCAATCTTTCTGCCGGTTGCTCCCTCTTGCCATTGGCTTCTGGTTGTGCGGCCTGCTTCTGCTGACCAGCGGAGCCGCCGACTCTACACCGGCATCGAGTGAGCTGGAGACGTGCGATCAGCCGGAGCCCTGTTTCCAGACAGCGGCATTCCCGAAAGAGCGGCTTGGGAAAGCGCTGACGAGAGAGCAAGTATTGACCCTCAAGCTTGAGCGGCTTCAGCGCTTGATGGAACGGTTCCCTTCCACCCTCTGGGCGAAACGGGCTGGACTCTTGTCCGGTGTGCTGTCGATCGAGCGCAATCCGGGAGCCGCAATTCAATTCCTTCGCGGAGCACAACGCGATTTTCCTGTATTGGACGATTACATCCGTCTCTGGATCGGAGAAGCGCAACTGAATCTCGGCGAGGCCAAAGAAGCAGCGATCTTATTGGAAAGCATTCCGATGGCGGTGCCCGACTCCAACATCTTGGCAAAGGCCGCGTATAAGACCGGCGAAGCCTGGTACCAGGCTTCGCACTGTCCTGAGGCCACGACATGGTTTAGCAAGGCCGTGGCCTTGAACGACAAGGCGACGAGCGTTGCCCAGGCCTTCCTGAGACGAGGTGCGTGCCAGTTACGAGACAACAATATTGCCGAAGGCCGCGAGACGCTGCGGCAGTTATGGGTGCGGTTCCCCTATGCCTCTGAAGCGAAGGAAGCGGAAACCCTGTTGACATCCAATTTGGGCGGCGAACCATGGACCGTGCAATCAGCCGAGCGATTCAGCCGGGCGCAAGCCTATTTAGGGCAAGCGTTTCACGCTGAAGCGATCGAGGAATTCAAGAAGTTTCTCGCGGCCGACCCCTCTTCGCCACGGCGTGCGGAAGCAAAATTGAAGCTGGGCATTGCACAGGTCAGGCTCAAACAATATGACCAGGCGCGCGAGACGTTTCGCGCCTTGACCAAAGACAGTGGATCGGAGTCCCACGAGGCGTCCGTGTGGCTGGCCCGGGTGTACCTCCGTCAGGGACAGGGAGACAAATTGTTGGAGACCACGAGGGCATTGCCTTCGTCTTCGTTCACAGCGGAACAGAAGGGACAGATCATCCTCTTTGCGGGCATCTGGCTTGAAGATCAAAAGCAATACGACGAGGCGATCGCGCGTTATCGACAGGTGGCAAAAAACGGCGACCCCGCATCACAACGGGCGGAAGGGCAATGGCGCGTTGGCTGGGTCTATTATCGAACCGGCCGATACCGCGAGGCGGCGGAGACGTTACGGGCGCTTACCGAGCAGCATGACGCTGAGTTCGAGCCGCAGGCGCTCTATTGGCTGGGGCGTGCGGCTGAGCAGAGTCAGCAGTCCCACGCTCAGGATTTCTATCGGCGACTCTGTCAGCTGTATCGGTATACCTATTATTGTCAGCTCGCGAGAGAGCGGATGGCGACCACCACAAATGGTAAGGAAGAGCTTCCTGAGGCAGTACCTGTCGTCGAGCCGGCGAGAAACAGTGAATCAGCGCAATCGGTCGTCACACGTGCCGACATTGAACAACAGACCGCTTATCGGCGGGCCATTGAGCTCAAGACGTTGGGCTTGGATGCCGATGCAGCTAATGAAGTGGCCGTCTTGACGGATCGTTACAGCCGAGATCCGGATGTGTTGATCGCGTTCTCAACGATGCTCAATGAGGTGGGCGCCTATCACCATGCGCTGCGCCTGGCCAGGGCACGGTTTCGCGATCAGTTAGAGCGGACAGGCGGGACGGTTTCGCCGTCGCTCTGGAATGTCGCCTATCCGACAGGGTTGTTGCCGACGATCAAGTTGCAGGGGGCTAAGGGCGTGGATCCTTACCTGATCGCGGCCATTATTCGTGAAGAAAGCCAGTATGACGTGAAGGCTGTCTCCCGTGTCGGCGCCATTGGGTTGATGCAGGTGATGCCATCCACGGCGAACAATGTGGCACAGCGGGTGGGACTTCCAGCGGTTGTGCGAGAAGATCTCTTCGATCAGGAAACCAATATCCGCATCGGTGTTCGGTATGTGGAGCAGCTTCTCGAGCAGTTTTCAGGCAATCTCGTCTATACGATTGCGTCGTACAATGCGGGCCCCATCGCGGTGGGGAATTGGATTGCCCAGTACCGCGGGCAGAGCCAGGACGAATTCGTCGAGCTGATTCCCTATCAAGAGACCAGGCAATACGTGAAGCGGGTATTACGAACCTATCGAGAATATGTGCGGCTCGGTGGCCTATCCTGAACCGTTGACAAGATGTGGGCAACTTCCTATAGTCCCCCCAATCGGTAGGGGCTCAGAGCGGGTGAACGGATGACATTGGATCGTTTGGATGCGCTTGAAACCCGCATCAAGGATTTGGTCAGGCTCGTCCAGGAGTTGAAAAAAAGAAATGCCGGCCTGGAGGATGATCTCAAGGCCGCTCGGCAGCGGTTGGCCGAAGAAAGCGATTCGAATCGACGCTGGACGCGGGAGCGGGTGGACATCAAATCCCGCATTGAGAAGGTCCTTGGAGACATTGAGTTGTTAGAGGGTTTTGAAGAACGCAAGGAGGTGGCCTTTGACTAAGACGACGGATGTCGAAATCTACGGCCAACGGTATGCGATCAGAGGCGAAGCGGATGAAGCCTACATCCGCCGCTTGGCCGGGTTCGTGGACGGGCAAATGCGTCACCTGGCGGAAGGGATGAACACGACGACGCCGTCGAGGCTTGCGGTGCTGACGGCCCTTAACCTGGCACATCAGCTATTCGAAGCGGAGAAGAAGCGCGCACAGGGAGAAGCGGACGTCGAACGACGGATGACGTCCCTCATGGAGTCGATCGAAGAGCAGGTTCCGACCTCGCTATTTAGATAAATGCGCTTGCAAAGGGCCGTGGGCCTTTGATATCGTGACCTTAGGTATTGTGTGGGAAGCAGTTCTATGACGATAGGGATGAGGATTAAGGCAATCTCGAACCGGTAGGGAACCCGGGATACGATTTCGTCGCAAGAATGGATGTGGATTTGTCGATGCTGGTGCTGTTGAGAGAAAAGTGGAGCGTTGTGCAGGGGGCTGTCCTTCTCGTAATGCCAACCCTTGTTGCCATGCTGAGTAAGGTCGCCGAGAGCTTGCTGCCGACCAGATTGGAGTTCGGCTGCGGTAGGCTGGTGGTGGTTCCCCTGTCTCTGCGTTCAATCGGCTCACGGATCACGCAGGTGAGCCGTTGTCGCCGAGCGGCGAGTACGGGCCTTGTGTGGAGACAGGCTCGTTTCGTCGACCCAGCAACACGTTCATCTTTCCGAAGTCGTCACGCGCGATAGCTTCGTCAGTCCTATCGTTATTTCTCGCTGCCTCCTCACACAACCATCGTGAATATTCCTTCGTGCGAGGCCGAGGGCAGTCTTCAGCCTCAATTGTGAAAGGGGTCAGTCCTATGTCGACCTCCATTGTCGTATACATATTCGTGGGACTTGTCGGCGCAATGCTAGGCGTGGGGTTGTTCGAAGTCATCCGCCGGTCGTCAGCGGCGAGGAAAAGATCACAAGAAGAAGAACAAGCTCGCCAAGCCAGCCAAAACGCACAGCGCGAAGCGGAAAATATCGTCAAGGAAGCCAAGCTCGAAGCGAAAGATCTCCTCCTCCAGTCCAAAGCGGAATTGGAAAAAGAACAAAAAGCCAAGTTGGGAGAGCTTTTCACGGCCGAGAAGCGGCTCGTGCAGCGGGAGGAGGCCATCGACAAACGAATCGGCACATTGGAGAAGCGGGACGCTGACACGCAAAAACGCGAACAGGAACTGGCAAGGAAGGAAGAGAAGCTGACGGTAAAGGAGGCGGCCTGTGCTCTGGCGGAGAAAGAACATCGCGAGGCGTTGGAACGCGTGGCAGGGATGACGGCCGAGGAGGCGAAAAAGCATCTCATACAAGAAATGGAAAGTCAGGCGCGTCTGGATGCCGCAGGGATTGCAAAAAGGACACTGGAAGAAGCCAGAGAAAACGCGGAGCGGGAAGCGCGTGAGATTATCACGACCTCCATTCAGCGCGTGGTGCGTGACTATGTATCCGAGTCGACGATTTCCGTCGTGCCGATTCCCAACGATGCCATGAAGGGGCGCATTATTGGCAGGGAAGGACGGAACATCCGGGCGATTGAAGCAGCCACGGGTATCGATTTGATTATCGATGAGACGCCGGAGGCTGTCATCATTTCCGGGTTCGATCCCTTGCGACGCGAGATCGCTAAGGTGTCACTCGAGCGGTTGATGCACGATGGACGTATCCATCCCACCAGGATTGAGGAGATCGTTGAGAAGGTCAAAGTCGACATCGATAAGCTGATGTACGAAGAAGCGGAGAAAATTATTTTCGAATTGGGCCTTTCCGATTTCCATCCGGAGCTCATCAAGGTGCTGGGGAGACTGAAATATCGGACCAGCTATGGGCAAAACAATCTCTATCACGCGAGGGAAGCCTCCTATATTTGTGGCATTATGGCGTCTGAGCTGGGATTGGACGTGCGTTTAGCCAGACGGGGCGCCCTGTTGCACGACATCGGCAAGGCGGTCAGCCACGAAGAGGAAGGGCCGCATGCCATGTTGGGCGCGGAGATCGCCAAGAAGTACGGCGAAAGTGAAAAAATTGTCAACGCCATAGCAGCGCACCATGAACAGGTTGAGCCGATCTGCCCCGAATCGGTTCTCGTCGCGGCGGCTGAAGCGTTGTCGGCGGCACGTCCTGGCGCAAGGCGGGAAGCGCTCGAATCGTATGTGAAACGCTTGGAGAAGTTGGAATCGCTGGCCCATGCGCAAAAGGGTGTGCAGAAGGCGTACGCCATACAAGCGGGCCGTGAAATTCGCGTGATCGTCCGGCAGGAAGATGTCACAGACAGCGAGTCGTTTCAGCTGTCGCGTGAGTTGGCCAAGAAAATCGAGCAGGAACTGACGTATCCCGGCCAGATCAAGGTCACAGTTATCCGCGAAAGCCGGTATATCGAGTACGCCAAATGAAGGTGCTCTATATCGGCGATATCATGGGAGAGCCTGGGCGGCGTGCGGTCGCTCGGGCCGTCCCACGCCTGGTGTCTCAACGCCAAATCGATGTTGTCATCGGAAACGGTGAAAATGTGGCGGGAGGATTCGGCATCACTCCGGATCTGGCCGAGGAATTGTTCGGCATGGGATTGTCGGCGATCACAACCGGCAACCATGCCTGGGATAAGAAAGAAATCCTCGATTACTTTCCGCGCGAACGCCGTTTGCTTCGACCGGCCAACTATCCCGAAGGGGTACCGGGGCAAGGCAGCGTCGTCATTGAAACGAAGGGCGGAGAGGAGTTGGCCGTGCTGCAGTTGATGGGGCGCGTGTACATGCCGACTCTCGACTGTCCCTTCCAAGTCGGCAAGCGGGAGATGACGAGGCTGAAGAAGCGCGTCGCCGCCGTGCTCGTCGATATACATGCGGAAGCCACGTCTGAAAAAATGGCTATGGGTCACTATCTGGACGGGGAGGCGACGGCCGTAGTCGGTACCCATACGCATGTGCAAACGGCGGATGAGCAGATTCTTCCGAGAGGCACCGCGTACCTGACGGATATCGGTATGACCGGTCCGCTCCACGGCGTGATCGGTGTAAAGAAAGAGTTGGCGATCGAAAAGTTTTTGACCGGTATGCCCCGGCGCTTCGAAGTGGCGTCCGGTCCGACGGTGTTCTGCGCCGCTCTGATTGAGCTCGATGCGCGCATCGGTAAGGCGCTTTCCATCGAGCGGATTCGCCTTCTCGACTAACGGATGTCGGCCACGAGGCAACAGACGTTGCTCTATCCTTCCAAACAAGTACTGACCGTTTCCGCACTCACCGGGTTGATCCGCACTTCAATCGAATCTGGATTTTGTGACGTGTGGCTCGAAGGAGAAATCTCGAACCTTCGCATGCCGGGTTCGGGACATGTGTATTGCACGCTCAAGGATGAGTCCAGCCAGATTCGCGCGGTGCTGTTCCGGTCGAACGCATTACGGGTTCGGTTCACGCTGCGTGAAGGGATGTGCGTTGTGGTGCGAGGCAGGCTGACCGTCTATGAGCCACGCGGCGAGTATCAGATCGTGCTTGAAACTGTGGAGCCGAAAGGGATCGGCGCGCTGCAGCTGGCCTTTGAACAACTCAAAGAACGGCTGGCTGCGGAAGGTCTATTCGATAAAGGCAGGAAGAAAGCGTTGCCGACTTTTCCGCAAACCATCGGCGTGGTGACCTCGCCGACGGGAGCTGCGATCCGGGATATCTTTTCCGTCCTTCGTCGGCGATGGCCGGCACTCCACATTATCCTTGTGCCGGTACCCGTGCAGGGTGTGGGAGCGGCCCAACAGATTGCGGATGCACTGGCGCTGTTGAATGAGCAGGGTGCGGCGGAAGTGATCATCGTCGGCCGCGGCGGAGGCTCCCTGGAAGATCTCTGGAGTTTCAATGAAGAAGTTGTCGTCCGTGCGATTGCCGACTCGCGCATTCCCGTTGTGTCTGCCGTCGGACACGAGATTGACATGACGCTAACGGATTTCGCAGCCGATCATCGAGCAGCGACCCCCTCGGCGGCGGCCGAAACCGTCGTACCGGTTCTGGCTGAAGTGGTCGAGCGGGTACGAGAGGTAACGGTCCGAGCGGGGCAAGCGATGGCTCGGCATTGCCTGTTCGAACAACGGCGGCTCGACTCCAATATCACTGGGCTAACACACATTCGTTATCGGATACAGGATGAATCACAACGGACCGATGAGGCAATCGACCGAATGAAACATTTGGTCTGCCAACGTGTGATCGCAAACCGCGAGCTGATTCGTAACCGACAGCGAGAGTTGGCCGGGCTGAACCCGATATTCCTTGTGAAGCGTGGTCTGGCGATGATTCCGCAATTGATGAAGCGGCTGGAGCGGCAAATTATTGTAATGAGCGAACGACGCCGTCGACAGATTGCCGCGACCGCGTCCCAGCTCACTCAATTAAGCCCTCTGGCGATTCTTGGGCGTGGCTACAGCATTCTCACCAAAGTGCGTGATGGGGGGATCCTTCGAAGGGCTGACGATGCACAACCCGGAGAGGAAATCGTCGCGCGATTGTCACAAGGTCAGCTCGGCTGTACGGTCAAGCGCGTCTTGCCCGATCCGTCAGTTTAAAAAACCGCGCATGACAGGGTATAATGAGACCACACAGTTCATGAAAGGACGGGCACGATCGTGGGCGGAGTAAAGTTCGAACAGGCGATGGCTCGATTGGAGGCGATAGTCGGCGAATTGGAGAAGGGCGACTTGCCGCTGGATGAGTCTCTGAAGATCTTCGAAGAAGGTATCCGTCTTTCGAAGAGCTGCCTGAAAATTCTGGAGGATGCCGAGCGTAAAGTTGAAGTGCTGGTCCAAGACAAGAATGGCAAGAAGCGGCTTCACGCGTATTCGCCGGACGACGAAGCGGACGAGACCTCCTGACGATCTTGGGTTCGGATCTCACGCCGTCTACTACTCTCCTGTCCATCTTCCTTCAAACCTTCATGGACGAAAAGGCGCGCAGCGAAAAAGAACGATTGGATCGCCTGTTGGTGAGCCATGGCCTGGCATCCAGTCGCGAGGTTGCGGTGCGGACGATCCTGGCGGGCGGCGTAATGGTTGACGGTGCTGTTGTCGACAAACCGGCCAAGCTTGTCTTCCATGATTCCCTGATCGAAATCAAACAAGCGGCTCCATACGTGAGCCGGTCCGGTGAGAAGTTGGCGGCCGCTCTCGATGCCTTTTGCCTCGATCCTCATGATGTGATCGCCCTAGACGTCGGTTGCTCCACCGGCGGATTCACCGACTGCCTCTTGCAACGCGGCGCCAAGCGGATCTATGCCGTTGACGTCGGGTATGGGTTAATCGACTGGAAGTTGCGTCAAGATCCCCGAGTCGTCTTGCTGGAGCGTACCAATATCCGATACGTGGATCGGTCCGCTGATCCCTGAGCTGATCGAGCTAGCGGTGATCGACGTTTCTTTTATCTCGCTGACATTGGTACTCCCGAGCATCGTCCCTCTGCTTCGCAGCGATGCCAGCGTGGTCGCCCTCGTCAAGCCACAGTTTGAGGTGGGAAAGGGACAGGTCGGTTCTGGAGGGATCGTACGGGACGATGCGCAGCGACAGGCGGTGACCAAGAAAGTGGTCGACTGTGCGGTTCGCCTGGGGCTTTCTGCTACCGGTGTAATGGATTCTCCGGTAAAGGGGAGAAAAGGGAATCGAGAAATCCTTGTGGGCTTTCGGGGTCAGGGTATAATCAGTCCTTCTTAGGACAGCGGGTTGGTTGAATGTGGGGGGAAGCATGAAAGTTCTAGTCACCGGCGGGGCAGGATTCATAGGGTCTCATTTAGTTGATCGGCTTGTCCAGGAAGGTCATGAGGTCATCATTGTCGACAATCTCGTAACGGGAAAACGTCGGAATATCAATCGGGCGGCCCGCTTTTACAAACAAGACATCCAGAGTTGGCGTCTTGAAAGAGTCTTTCGCAATGAGCGGCCTAACGTCGTCATGCATCTCGCGGCGCAGATGGACGTACGAAAATCGGTCGAGGATCCGATGTTTGACGCGCAGGTTAATATCCTTGGAACGTTGAACGTCTTGCAGCAAGCGGTCAAGCATGGAGTGCGGAAAGTCGTCTTTTCTTCTTCCGGTGGAGCGATTTATGGCGAGCAGGAGATGTATCCCGCGCCGGAATCGCATGTCACGAAGCCCTTGTCTCCGTACGGCTTAAGCAAGCTCTGCGGAGAGCAATACCTCTCCTACTACCAACGAAGCAGCGGCCTTCAAGTCGTCAGTCTCCGTTACGCCAATGTCTATGGTCCGCGCCAGGATCCCGAAGGGGAAGCAGGCGTTGTGGCCATCTTCATTCAAAAAATGTTGAATAATGAGCAAGCTGTGATCAACGGTAATGGGCGGCAAACGCGAGACTTTGTGTTCGTCGAAGACGTCGTAGAAGCCAACCTGGCCGTCATGGGGCCGGAAACTCAGGGGACTTACAACGTGGGGACAGGTGCGGAAACGTCCATTAACGATCTATTTCGAATCTTGGTCCAACACACCGGCTCGACATGCAAGGAAGTCCACGGGCCTGCCAAGAAAGGCGAACAGGCACGCAGCGTCATTGACAATACCAGACTGCGACACGAATTATCGTGGGAGCCTAAAGGCGAATTGAGTGAGGGACTGAAAAAAACAGTCGAATACTTTCGGGAACGGTTGGGATAGAACGCCACACCGTTTCACTCTATCATTGTCACCGGCTGAGTTAGTACCTCGGAACTGATCGATCAACCTGTGCCGACCAGGCGTCGATTCCGCCGACTAAGTTTTTTACGTTTGGAAATCCCTGCTGAATCAGAAAATTGGTCGCGTCCGCACTTCGCATGCCATGGTGGCAAATCGCGATAATTTCAGCATCGCGGTTCAGTTTCGCCAACGACTGGGGGAGTGTACCCAGTGGAATGAGCGTCGAGCCATTGAGCTTTGCCATGTCAAATTCCCATTGTTCCCGCACATCGAGCAGAACGAGTGCTTCTCCTTTATCAAGTCTGGTTTTGAGTTCAACGGGAGTAATGCTGTAGCTCATGATGGCCTCCGGTGTTTCAGTTGATGAATGGCATCATAAGTGAGCGGTGAAAAGGCTGTCAATGTGGCCCAGACTATGGAGGTGACCCCGTTTTATGGAAGACTTTCGCAGGTTTCTCCAACAGTTAATGAAACAGCTCCTTCCGGTTCATTTTTTGGCCACTTCTCTGGTTACTCTACGCAGTTCACCCGAGGACAATATTTGTTCATTTTTGTCATGATTTAGGTCTACCTGTAGGATTTCAAGGATGTTGCTTGAGGAATACTTGGGGAATATGGCTACAAACAATCTGTCAGAAAAATCGTAAATAAAGGAAATTATTGAATGTGTATCATTTTTGTTTCTAAGTAGGGCATGGTACTTGCTGTGAACAACGGTTGTACATGGAGTGGCCGTTTGCATGGAGGCTCAAACTTCCTGTATGGTCGGCCACTTTATGAATAAGTCAGAACGTAAGGTCCTGATAGTTCTGGTCACCGCATCGAGCCCGAAGGAAGCTGCGAAAATTGGCCAGGCGGTGGTGAAGAAAAAGGTCGCTGCCTGCGTGAACATCGTATCTGACGTGACATCGATTTTTCGCTGGCAGGGGAAGGTACAGAGAAGTCGCGAGGCACTGCTCTTAGTGAAAACGACCGAAGCTAGATATGCCGCTGTTGAAAGGTTGATTCGCTCGTTGCATTCGTACGAAGTCCCGGAAATCATCGCACTGAAGATCTCAAAAGGATTGGGGCGATATACAGCGTGGGTTGAACGAGAAACTACCAGGAATTGACGTTTCAATGCGCAATTCATGACCAAGATGAGGGGTTGACCGACGCAGCCGAGATGAGTAAACTCAAAATATTAATCTCGTCTTAAGGATGTGGAGGAACCCCGCAGCAGGGGGTGGAAGACATGGGACAAGTGAACGGGGCAGAATCGAGCGATTCCTATACCGTCGTCATTTTTCGCGGCTCAACTGCCAAGCCGCTCCGCTTCAGTTTCCCCAGAAAATTCGTTCGCAAGATTTTGATCGTCGGCGCTATTCTTTTGGTTGCCGACCTCCTTGTCATTTCCCATTACGTCATCAGGACTGGCGAGGTATGGGAGCTGTCTTCCTTCCGTGCCGAGGCCTTAAGCGCTCGCCAGCAGACCGTGGCTTTTTCAACGGCTGTAGATGATTTGAAAAAGCGACTCACCAGCATGAAAGAGGTGAACCAACGGCTTCGGGTCATGTTGGGCATTGATGCGCCTAAGGCAGGCGATCAGTTCAATGGCCGTGGTGGTGAAGAAACACCGCTTCCTGAAGGCAGCCCGCTGATCACAGCCGACAAACTGCAAAAGGAAGTAGGTCTGCAGGGGGCGTCTGAGCGAATTGGAGTAGATGGACAGGGTGAGCAGGTGAACGCGTCGGAGTCCAGGGAGATCGATGAGCAAGAGCTCATTGCTGCTGTGAAGGCAAATATCGCCTGGCTTGCCAAAGAAGCTGATAGGCAAGAGCAAAGTTTGCAGGAGCTCTCCCTCGCCGCTGAGCAGAAATCTTCACGCTGGGCTGCAACTCCCTCGGTCTGGCCTGTTAAGGGCTGGGTCACTTCGGGATTTGGACCACGAGTTTCTCCCTTTACCGAAAAGCCGGCTTGGCACGATGGCTTAGATATTGGTGCTGCCGCCAATGCCCCGGTGCAGGCTCCAGCGCAGGGCCGCGTGACGAGCGTGGGGTTCGATTCAAAGTTAGGTAACGTCGTGAAGCTGGATCATGGGTTCGGAATCGAAACCCTCTATGGCCACCTCGCCAAGGCTTTGGTAAAAGAAGGCCAGCGCGTGAAGCGGGGCGATGTGGTGGGATTGGTCGGGAGCACCGGTCTCGCGACGGGTCCTCATCTTCATTACATGGTCAAGGTGAACGGCCAGACGTTTGATCCGAGCAAGTACATTCTCGATTAACTGTTGTAAAACTGGGCCATCAAATAACGCGTTACGTCATCAGACGTAGCGCGTTTGTTTTCGTGGTCTGGCCTGCCTTCCCGACCATCGTGATATACTCCTTTTCCAATCGTTACCACCTGCGGACCAACTCTCCCCATGACCGATATCGAAATTGCCAGGTCGTATAAACCGCTGCCGCTTCAAGAAATCGCCAAACGGATCGGGTTATCCCCGGATGAACTCTATCCTCACGGACGGTACAAGGGAAAAGTCGCCCTGGCGGCGTTGGATCGACTGAAGGGCAAGCCTCAAGGCCGCTATATCCTCGTGACCGCCATCAATCCCACACCATTGGGAGAAGGCAAGACGACCACATCGATCGGGTTGGCGATGGGGCTGTGTCGACTTGGCCAACGCGCTCTCGTGACGCTTCGACAGCCATCACTGGGACCAGTGTTCGGCATCAAAGGTGGCGGAACGGGAGGCGGCCATGCCCAAGTTGTCCCTATGGAGGAAATTAATCTTCATTTCACCGGCGATGCCCACGCGGTCTCAGCCAGCCACAATTTGCTCTCTGCCTTCATCGACAACCACCTGTTTCACGGAAACGCTTTAGGGATCAACCCGGCTCGGCTTTCCTGGCCGCGGTCGTTAGGCGTCAGCGATCGAGCGCTTAGAGAGATCACGTTGGATGAGGGGACTGGCAATCGAACAGGGCAGTTCGTCATCACAGAAGCATCTGAAGTGATGGCCATTCTGGCGCTGTCTGCAAGTCAGTCCGATCTCAGGCGTCGTCTCGGCCACATCGTGGTTGGACTCACGACAGAGGGAAAACCGGTTCGCGCGGAAGAACTAGGTTGCGCCGGATCGATGGTAGTGCTGCTCAAAGAGGCGCTCCTACCTAATCTGGTCCAGACACTCGAAGGCACTCCCGCATTCGTGCATACCGGTCCATTCGGCAATATCGCTCATGGGAATTGTTCCATTATTTCTGACGCAATCGCATTGCGTTGCGCCGACTACGTCGTGACCGAAGCCGGGTTTGGCAGCGACCTGGGCGCTGAAAAATTCTTCAATATCAAATGCCGGCTCTCAGGCCTCAAACCGGCTGCGGCGGTGATTGTCGCGACATTGCGCGCACTCAAATTACATGGCGGAGGAGGAGCCGTGAAGGCGGGGACACCGCTTCCAATCGGCTTGACCGGACCAAATCAGGACGCATTAACCCGAGGATTCGCCAACCTGGAACAGCATATTGCGAATGTGAAAACCCATGGTATCCCGATCGTCGTCGCAGTCAATGCGTTCAAAGACGATCCAGTCTCTGAGTTGGAATGGGTGTGCCAGCAGTCTCGAAAGAGCGGAGCAACCGAGGCGGCTGTTTCCACCCATCATGCCGACGGAGGGAAAGGATCAGAAGCATTGGCTCGCGCAGTGATTCGTGCCGCTGCCCAGCCATCATCATTTTCACATCTGTACGATACGACCTGGCCGATTCAACAGAAGATCGAGACGATTGCCATGAAGATGTACGGAGCCGCTGGAGTATCATTCGAGAAGTCTGCCGAGCAACAGATTGAACTTATAGAATGCCTGGGTTACGAACAGCTGCCGATCTGCATGGCGAAGACGCCGTTATCTCTTTCGCACGATCCTGCCTTGAAGGGCCGGCCGACCGGATTCACGTTGCCGATCAGAGAGGTACGACTCCTCGCCGGTGCGGGCTTTCTCACAGCCCTGTGTTCGGGAATTCAGCTCATGCCGGGATTGCCGAAGAGACCAGCAGGAGAACGGATCGGACTCGATCCGCAGACGGGTGAAATTGTCGGGTTGTCGTAGTCGATCAGCGTTGCTTGAGGTATCGGAAAAATTCTGAGTCCGGGCTCATGATCAGAGTAGATTTGTCATTGAAGGTCTTCTTGTAGGCTTCCATCGAGCGGGTAAACTCGAAGAATTTAGGATCCTGCCGATAGGCGTCGGCGTAGACTTTGAACGCCTTGGCATCCCCGCCTCCCCGAAGCTCCTCAGACTCCTTATACGCCTGAGCGAGAATAATCTCCCGGTCCTTTTCCGCCTCGGAGCGGATTTTCTGGGCCTCCTCTGCACCCTCCGCGCGATATTGCTTGGCCTGTCGTTCGCGCTCGGCCTGCATGCGGGCGAACACCGCTTTTTCATTCTGCTCGGGGAGATCAGCGCGCTTGATCCTGACATCCTGGATCTCGATCCCGTATGCAGACGCCTTCTCGTTCGATCGCTGGGTAACCACTTTCATCAGCTCAGATCGACCCGTCGACACAATCTCCAACAAGTCATGCCGGCCGAGTTCGACACGCAGTTCAGAGTAGATAATATCGTGGAGCCGCTGGAGCGCTCCCCGCTGGCTTTGGAAGTTTTGATAAACCTTGAGGGGGTCCGTAATCCGCCACTTTGCGAAATTGTCGAGAAGCAGCGTTTTCTTGTCCTGTGTGATCACATCTTGAGCATCTGAATCATAGTCCAGTAACCGCTTATCGAAATAGGTGACCTCTTCGAAGAATGGGATCTTTGTGTAGAGTCCGGGCTCCGTGAGGTTACGCACAGGCTTTCCGAGTTGCACGACAATGGCGTTTTGGGTGATATCCACGACGAAGAGGGGTGAAGCGCCCAGGAGAAACAAGCCGATGATGACCACCAGTAGCCCGATGATGAAGCCCTGCTTGGTCATGGTTTCTGATCCTCCTTGCCGGTACTTACTCTCCCCTTAAGGCGTTCGAGCGGAAGATAAGGGAGTACTCGATCGCCTCCTTTGCCATCGATGATGACTTTTTCAATATTGGGGAGGATTTCTTCCATTGTTTCGATATAGAGCCTCTTGCTGATGATATCTTTGGCCTGATTGTATTCTTTCAGAATCGCTGTAAACCGGTTTGCTTCACCCTGGGCACGATTGAGCCGCGCCTGGGCGTAGCCCTTGGCCTGGTTCACTATCTGAGCGGCTTCGCCTTTGGCCTTGGGAAGAATGTCATTACGATAGCCCTGAGACTGATTGATGAGCTTCTCCCGGTCCTCCTTGGCGTTCGTCACGTCTTTGAACGCCGCCGCAACCGCTTCCGGTGGGTCTACATCCTGGAGTTGTACTGCGGCGATCTGTACGCCGGTCTTATACTGGTCCAGAATGCTCTGCAGAAGCACTTGCGTATCCTGTTGGATCTGAGCTTTGCCGGTTGTCAGAGCTTCGTCAATTTTGCTCTTACCGACTACCTCACGCATCGATGCTTCAGCTGCTTTCCCGATCGTATCGTGGATATCTGCGACATTAAAAAGGTAACTTGCGGCTTCTTTGATCTTATACTGGACGATGAATTCGATTGCCAAGATGTTCATATCGCCGGTGAGCATCAAAGCTTCTTGCGCAATCATCTGCTGACGCCCCTGGCGATCCGTGCGGAACCCCACCTCAACGCGATGGAGCTTCTCCACTTTCGGCTGTAGGACTGATTCAACCAGCGGGATCTTCCCGTGAGGACCAGGTCCCGCTGTTCGGACAGGCACTCCAAACCGCTTGACGACCCCTTCCTCATCCGGAGCGACGATAAAAATGCTTTGCCAGGCCAGGAAGATCAGCAGGGCAGCGAGAAGAATATTCTTGAAGCCGCCCGTTGGAATGAAATTCTTGAATTGCGTCTGTGCCTGCTTGAAAGCTTCCTCAAGCGGGTCGTTTCTCTTGCTCCAAGGATCTTTGGGGTCCCAGACCATGCGGTGTATTGGAAGATAACTTCGAGCGAACGCGCGACACCATAGCAGAGTGTCAGGCCCTTCGCAATAAGCGATATAGCCGAGGAGAGCTAGGTCGTGACGGCGCCGCCACACGACGAACCCATCCCAGCCGTGCAGCCATAGCAGTGGTTGCGTGTGACAATGTGACGCTGATCAAGCTTGGACTGATCGAAATCTCGGATATGTGACGGAACTCCATGACCCACCGGCAAGTCCAGCATTTGATTGAAGTCGCAATCGTAGAGCGTGCCATCCCAGCCGACCGATAACGTATAGCGGCACATGACACCGGCGGCAGCCCCCGGATTAAATGCGTTCGCTAGCCGTTCCATGTAGCCGTCATAATTGCCACTATCGACAAGAAATTCCAAGAACCGGCTGATCGGCATGTTGGTGATGGTATACAGTTGATTGAATTCGATGCCATGTCTAGTTCTTAACTCTCTCCGAAACTGCGCTTCGATCGGCTTTTGTTTCGGTGGCAGAAACGCCCCGACGGGATTGTAGACCAAATTCAAGACCAGTCCGCTATTGGGCATGCCATAGCCTGCCCGATTGAGCAGTCGGAGCCCTTTAATCGATTTCTCAAAAACCCCTTCGCCTCGCTGAGCATCCGTTTGTGAGGCGCGGTAGTAAGGCAGCGACGCCACGATCTCGACACCATGGTATGCCAAGAATTCGGCCAAGTCCGCCTGTGATGGAAGCAACAGGACCGACAAGTTGCAACGATCCATGATGTGACGTTTCAATCCATGCGCCTGTTCGACCAGCCAGCGAAAATTGGGATTCAGTTCCGGCGCACCACCCGTGATGTCGACGGTCGGAATGTCTGTCTTGCACAAGGCCTGGATACAAAGTTCCGCCGTCTCGCGCGACATGCTCTCTGTACGATCTGGACCCGCATCGACATGACAATGCCTACATGTTTGGTTGCACAGTTTGCCGACGTTGATTTGAAACACGGTGATCCCCGTTGCCCGTAATGGAGAAAGACCAGCCTGTTCCATGGATACTTGAAACGATGGGCAAGAAGTGGTCGCACCTAACAGACGAAGCTGCTCGGAGGCAGGGGCGAGAGGGCTCTGTCTGGCGAGAAGTGTCAGAGGCATGGGACTCAGCAACACCCACCGTCTGGTGAGCAGGACGCAGGGTCGCCGCTCACGCGTTGTCCGGCCCTATTGATAATGGCGAAGTGTGGAGCATAGGACTGAGTTTCCAGCACGTGCAATGTCTTGGAGCAGATCTCCAACGGTTCCCCGCGGTGATAGACATGATGATCGTCATCTGCCGCTTCCAGGAAGGGACCGGCCAGCAATGCGAAATGTCCTTCCCAGACGCAGGGAGTTTGCGCAGGAAAGACAGCCGACCAGCGAGCATCGTCGCGGTCCAGCCAGAGCGGGTCAACCGAGAGCACGAAATGTGGAGCCAGCGGCAAGAGGTTCAACAAGGCAGCGATGTCTGATCCGATTGGCTGGGGAATGCCCCGATGGTAGGTTGTTCCTCGCTCGTCCACCAGATGGCTGAATGGGCCGCGAAGAGTCGCGTATCGAACGGTTGGAGTGGTCGTCTGCGCGGGGAGCTTATAGCCTGTTAGTGTAACGGAAAAGAAATGAATGCCGTCGATGATTTGCCAAGGCGAACTCTTGATCATGTGGATGCCGAGAAACCCCGCTTCGACCATGCCGGCGATGTACTCGGTGAGCGTGAGGGCGCCGGAAAGGCAGTCGCCCCATTTCCCGGCATCGTGCGCCAGATATTGCGGGACGGTCTGGTCCGTCACAATATCCGAAATGGTAAACCGTCCGCCAGGCTTGGCCACGCGGAACATTTCGCTGAATACCTTGCGTTTGTCCGGAGCCAGGTTAATGACACAGTTGGAAATAATGAGGTCGATCGTGTTGTCGTTCACCGGCATCGCGTCAGCGAGGCCTTTTCTGAACTCGACGTTCGACGAGGCATAGCCGAGCTTCGCCGCAACCGTCGGGGCATTCCGGCGCGCGATCTGCAGCATGGTGTCCGTCATATCGATGCCGATCACATGTCCCGATGGCCCCACGAGGCGCGCAGCCTCGAAACAATCGATTCCCCCTCCTGAGCCAATGTCCAGCACAGTTTCGCCGGCGCTCACGGTCTGGAGGCCGGCCGGTGTCCCGCAGCCATAGGAAATTTTGAGCACTTCCTCAGGAATGAACGTTTTCAGATTCGCCATGTCGTAACTGGTCGGACAGCACATCTGTTCGCCTGTGCTCGCGGCCCTTGCGTATCGATCGCTCACTTTTTGGGTGATTGCTTCTATGGGCATGGCGTTCTCAGAGTTATGTTGAGATATGCAGTTCCGTCCATGTATCAAGAGATCGGGGAGCGCGTCAACACCTGGTCAGAGTCATCAACAGCCAATATCTTAACAGTGCGCATCGTGAAAGAGGGAAGAAATAGGGGCAACCGCATGTGGTTGCCCCTGTCATGAGTGATGTGAATAGTGTGGGCCCTACCGCATCGAGGTCATGGGCTTCTCGACGATGTCGCCCTTCATCGGACGTAGAGCGCCGAGCAGCTCGTTCTTCTCGCGTTCAGGAACTTTGAACTTATTCAACGTCGTGACGAGATCGCCGACCAATGCATCGAAATCGTCGCTCGAAACGCCCATGCCGGCATGGGCGGCCTTCATGTTGCGTCCGGTATAGGTGCAGGGACCGCCGGAAGCCTGGCAAAGCTGCTCCACAAGCAGCATCTTCAAGTGAGGAATATCGGTCGTTGCGAATTTGCCGTTGATGCGAGTGTCAGTGGCGACACGCCCGACAAAATCATCGACTACCGCTGTAATCGCTGGTTTCCCGCCGAGCCGATCATAGAGCGACCTGTCTACCGAGGTCGTATTGCCGGAAGGCATGGTGTGACATCCGCCCAGGCTGAGCAGCACTCCGCTCAAGGCCACATAGGATGTGATGGTTCGTATCATGGCTTTCCTCCTCTCGATGTTGAACATGGTGCGTGCACTCTCGGCACGCACATCCTGTTCTTCCTTACGAGTAGAGAGAAAGAATGGATGGATGGTTGAGTCGTCTGTAACGGTGTGTTGTGCAAATAATTCTGGACCATGCCACCGATAAATCCAATTTCTATCCGAGTTCGTAGCATGCTCTAGCGAAAGCCTGGCTGCTTCTCAACTCGGTCGGTGGCTAATCTCGTTCGCCAAATCCACGCGTAGATCGTGACATTTAGCGCGAGCACCAAGCAGCCAAGCGCGATCTGGATGCCAGGAGTCAGGAAGTCGGGATACAGAACCGGAAGAAGCCAGCGGGAGAGAAAGTCGCCATGGTACCCGGACTCTCCGCCCATCATCCGTAGCCGGTTCTCAAGGGGTGTGAGCGGGCACACCAAACCGGTGAACTCAACGAGGCACCCCCAGGCGAGCGCTGGCCCGTGGACCCACATCACATGAGGCCATTTCACCGTCAAGAGTCCGCCGAACAGCACGAAGAGCACGAAGGAGAAATGAAGCACCACGATCAGGTCGGCAAGGAGTGAATACCACATGCGCTTAAAATAGCCGGAGCGCCCCTTCGGAATGTGTTGGAGCAGGGTAGATGATACCGTCATGTTCGATCACGGCGAACGGCGTCAATCGGTGTGCATCCGCCTTCGTCTCCGACATGATGTGCCGGACCGTCCACTCCTTGAGAAATAGCGCATCCGCAATCAACGATCGGTGGCAACGCCACGGCACCGCTTCGGCACACATCATCGCCGTACGTAATGATCGACTTGCGGCCATCAGCTCTTCCAATGCGCTCCAAAACTCTTGTGTCTGCATGTAGTCCGCATAGCCACGAAAGCTCGCATTTTTCCAACCGGCATTGACGGAATCTTTCTTGGCCTTTCTCAACCCGCCGAGCCGAGGCATGTGGACGTAGTTCAACGTCGCCTTCTTCAGGCTCTTTGCCAATGCTTCCATACTGAATTGCGGATTGTGGCGCGAACGCGGAATCGTCCGCACGTCGACGAGTTGCTGAATGCCGTGGGCCTTCAGTAATTCGATGAATTCGTCGATCGGTCTGGTCGAGTGACCGACTGTCCAAAGCCTGCGGGGGGTCATGCGTCAGTCTGGCATAGCCAGAGCGTGAAGGCTACGTGGGAGATCGAGTGTCAGTCCGGCGGCAGTTTGGCTGGATCGACTTCGAGGAGTTTGAGTCTGCCGTTGGAGATGTGTTCGGTCTTGTAGAGGCGATCGCCCAGTTGCATGCTGCCGACCAAAAGGTTGCCGCTGGCCACGAAGGTGAAGTCTCCCCGTGACGGTGGCTTGAACGTGCCCCGGATCACGGCGGTATCGTTGATGCGCGAGACCGTCGAGGTAATATCCAGTTCGTGGCGGGCCCCATCAAACAATTCGACAACGACCCGCGGGTGTGGTCGGGCAGCCGCGTCCTTCAGCACCTGGAGCAGTTGCAGGTCGACCGCGATCTCTCGCTCGCGGAGCACCCAGGGTTTTCGCTGGGCGGGCGGCTGATCCGGTATGGACTGAGGCGGCGCCGCTTGCCATAAACTCGTCGGCTCGGATGGCTCCGCAGCGACGGTGTGGTGAAGCACGTCGGGGTTCACAATGGTGAAGAGCAAGACGATGAAAGGAAGGAAGTGGATCATCGACACATTCCGATCGTGAAGAGCTCGGGAGCCTCTTCTATTATAGTCGGAGAGAACAGTCGGTGGTCTGCCCGATCTTGAGGAGCATTATGGCTGTGCAGCCTGCATAGCCCACTCCGCCAAATCTTCCGGCGATTCGACGATCTCGACCGGCACCTCGTAATAATGCTCGAGTGTCTGACTCGCATTGGGCTTGAAGGGCTTCATCTTTTTGGCACGATAGACAGATACGGTGGCCGGATGAGTCTTGAAGTAGAGCCGGCCTCTGTGGATGATGCCGAAGAAAGTTCCCCGGAACGAGAGCCCATGTCCACCGAACATGGCGCGGCAAGTCAGTCCATGGAGATCAGCCAGCTGATCCAGCACGAAATCCTTGTATTCATCCGACTTTCCCATCAAGGGCGTGAGAGCGGCTTGCGGGCTGAGACCATTCGAGCGGCAAGCGGAAAGATGATGCGTTCGCTTCGCCCATAGTAGGATCCGGCGACGCGGTTCCAATCTTGCCGTTGCCCCTCGATGACTTGTTGGGGAGTCTGTTGCGCCATACAGTGTTTTCGATCCTGTCTGCAGCGGCGTGGTGCAATGCAGTCCCTGCGTATCGTTTATTGTCCACGGCGTTTGCTTTTGGCCTTGAGGCGTTTTGCCGGAGATTTCTTCCTGGGCGGTGGGGACTCCTGCTTTGATTGCCAGAGCCCGAAGGTGGCGCCCATGGGATCGTTAATGATGCTGAGCCATCCATACTGTCCTGCCACCATGACTTCGCGATGAATCGTCGCGCCGAGGCTCCGGGCTTTCTCGGTCAGACCGCTAATGTCATCGGTCACGAGGTAGGGGATCCAAAAGGATTCCCCGCCTGGTTGTGGGCTCTTCATCATGCCGCCGGTCGGAGAGAGGTTCTCGTTGAATAGGGAATAGGGCATATCCGGTAAATCCCTGACTTTCCAGCCGAAGAGCTTCTGGTAGAAGTCTTTCGCCTTGTCGACGTCCTGGGTAATCAGTTCAATATGCCCAAAGTTCATCCCCATGATGGCCCTCCGTTTGATGTGTTTACTTGATCGCCTGCAACGTCTCGCGCAATTCTTTCAGCTCTGCGAGCGAGAGATCGAGATGTTGATCGCGCTGCGGCTGTTCGTCTTTGAATTTCCACAGCCGCCCAAAAATGGCGGTCAGTTCCTTCTTGTGGGTCACGGCCAGGTCGTATGCCGGCGTCTTAGCCTGTTCTTTCGTTACGCCACAATAAGAATCGAGCAGAGCATGCAATTGATTGTGGTAGTCGTCCAGCGCAGGGTCGACACCTTTGCCACCCTTGGCCTTAGCCGCTGAGGCCTCCATCATATTCGTGAGGTTGATCATCGTCTCCACTCCGTTTGCACCTTTAGCCTGAGCCGCGTAGTCTCCCGCGCGCGGATAGAAGAGGTAGCTGCAGCCGCTGAGGCCGGTCAACAATAAGGCTACTGTCAAGAAACCAATCAGATGTTGCATACACTCCTCCTTTGAATCGAAGAGAATCGGTAGTCAATCACGTTGCCTAATCCCTAATCAAGGTCAATGCTCGGATCCCTACAATACGTGCTTTTGGGGAGGTCCTTCAGGGAATAGTGCACCAAACGATCGGGTTCTTCAGAACGACCAGCTTCACCACGGCCTTTGTCTCACCCTCGTAGCTATGCTAGGATTCGCCGTCCTAGCGCTCAAACCATGGTTGTTGCATCGAAGGAGGCGGATCATGTCCAGATTTGGATTGAGGGGATGTCTTCTCGTGGTTCTTGTATGTTCCGCCACGACCGTTCATGCGCAGGGGATTTTCGAGGGCATGTTCGATAAGGCAACGAAAAGTGCCGAGCAGAAAGCGCGCGATCGGGTGAACCAGCGCATCGATCAAACCATCGACAAGGGAGTGAATAAGACCGAAGAATCCGTTCAATGCGTGGCGACCGATCAGGAGTGTCTCAAACGGGCCAAAGATGAGGGAAAACCAGTGTCGGTCGTCAATCCGCCCGTTTCCGATTCTGTGAAATGCATGGCCACGGATCCAGGCTGTCTCAAGGAAGCCAAGGCGCAAGGCAAGAAAGTTGAGATTGTTGATGAAGCAGACCCAGATACTTTGCGCTGTGCGAGCACCGATACAGATTGTTTGAAGCGCGCCAAATCGATGGGCAAGAAGGTTGACATCATCGACTGACCCCGGTGTCTTGACAATCTCCCCGTTTCCTTCCATCCTGCCGCTACTACTTTTACACGCGAGTTGATGTGATTCCTTTTACGGCACTTCGTTCGCGTTTCGTGCATCCCCTTCCACCACTGGCAGGTTGCCTATCCCTGGCGATGGGCGGACTCGTCCTCTTCGGCTGGACCGTCGACAGCCCTGCACTCAAGAGCCTTGCTCCAGGCTTCGTTACGATGATGCCGAACGCCGCTTTGGCGTTTGTGCTCGTCGGTGTTTCCCTGTTGAGTACTTCGATCAGACGGCAGACAACGTCCACCACATTGATCGCCATCGGTTCTGCCGCTGCGACCACGATTATCGGCCTGCTCACCAGTCTCGAATATCTTCTTGGGTGGAACCTGGGAGTCGATCAGTGGCTGTTCTACGAGCCGCTGGAAACCGTCGGACCATGGATTCCTGGTCGCATGGGAGCCAACACGGCCATCGGCTTTGTACTCCTTGGTGTTGCGCTTCTACTCAAGATCAACGGCGCTCACGATGCGCTGAGCGATGGTGCCGTGCTGGGAGCCATCTTATTGGCGTTTGTGGCGTTCCTTGGGTATCTCTATCATGAGCAGTTCCTGTATGGGGTTGGCCGATACACGCCTATGGCCCTGCACACGGCCCTTACGCTGCTGGTCGTCGGAGCAGGCATCCTGGCACTGCATTCCAACCGGGGACTGATGGCGGTCGTCACGAGTGACCAGGCCGGCGGCTACATGCTCAGGCGGTTGCTGCCTGGAGTGCTGGTGATCTTGCCGGCCATCGGCTGGATTCGGTTGGACGGTGAGCGCCGCGGACTCTATGGCACGCCGCTGGGAGTGGCGATTTTTGCCACCATGGCCACCGTCGCATTATTCAGCTTGCTGTGGTGGATTGCCCGCTCGATGAATGAGGCGGATAAGGCCAGGCGACGGAGCGAACAGCTGTTCGCCTCTTTTATGAGCAACCTCCCGGCTCTGGCTTGGATCAAAGACGTGCAGGGGCGCTACGTCTATCTCAATGACGCCTTCACAAAAGCCTTTAATGTTCGTCTCGAGGATTGGCAAGGCAAGACGGATCAGGAAGTCTTGCCAGGCCCCGTTGCCGTGCAATTCCAAGCGAACGATGCGCGGGTGGTCACGACCAAACGCGCTGTGCTGACTATGGAAACGGCTCCGTACAGGGATGGACTGCATGAAAGCGTGGTTAGCAAATTTCCCATCGTTGACGAGAAGGGGATGCTGGCGCTGGTGGGTGGAGTCGCGGTGGATGTCACAGAACGTAATCAGATCGAGAGAGCCTTGCGGGAGAGTGAAGAGAAATTCCGGCAAGTGACCGAGCATATCCAAGAGGTTTTTTGGCTGAGCGATACATCCAAGAACGCTATCCTTTATATCAGTCCCGCGTATGAATCGATCTGGGGGCGGTCGTGCGAGAGTCTCTATCTCTCACCCCGATCCTGGCTCGAAGCCATTCATCCGGACGATCGGGAACGGGTGTTGGCCGGTGCACTCACAAAACAGGCAGTCGGTACCTATGATGAAGAATACCGCATCGTCAGACCAGACGGCTCCATCCGTTGGATTCGCGACCGAGCCTTTCCCGTGCGTGATGGTTCAGGATCGGTGTCTCGAATTGCCGGCATCGCTGACGACGTCACTGAGCGCAAAAGGGTAGAGGAGCAGTTGCAACACGCTCACGACCAGTTGGAGCGCCGGGTAATAGAGCGGACGGCTGCGCTGCAAGAGAGTCAACAGCGGTTGGCAATGGCTTTTCATGGTGCCGGCCTGGCTTCATGGGATTGGAATGTAGAGACCGGAGCAGTGGTCTATAACGATCGCTGGGCTCAGATCAGAGGATTTGCGTTGAATGACGTGGCGCCGCACATCTCTTCACGCATGAATGGTATCCATCCTGAGGACTTCCCTGTAGTCGAACAGCAGCTGAAAGCCTGCCTCGATGGAGACACCCTGGAATACGAGGCGGAAATGCGGGTTCAGACGTGTGTCGGCGAGTGGACCTGGATTCTCGATCGAGGACGGATCATTGAGCGCGATGCGCAAGGAAAGCCTCTCCGCATGGCCGGAGTCGAGATCGATATCACGGCGAGAAAACGAGGGGAGCTGGACCTCAAACGGGCCCAAGAGTTCCTCATGTCGGTCCTGGAACATATTCCCAACATGGTGTTCGTCAAGGAAGCGCGGGATTTGCGGTTCGTCCAATTCAACAAGGCCGGCGAAGAACTGCTGGGGTATAGCCGCAACCAACTTGTCGGGAAGAATGACTATGATTTTTTCCCACAAGATGAAGCCGATTTCTTTACACAAAAAGATCGTGAGGTTCTAACCACAAAACACTTGCTGGATATTCCGAGCGAACCGATACAAACCAAGGCAAGGGGGACTCGTATTCTCCATACGAAGAAAATTCCTCTCTATGATGAGACGGGAACGCCACAATATCTATTAGGAATCTCAGAGGACATCACCGAGCGCATGCAGGCGGAGCAGGCGCTGAGGGAGAGCGAGCAACGGTACGGCTCCCTCGTCTCTCAAGCCACGGATATTATCTATACGGCCGGTTTGGACGGTCGGTTCGCGTTTGTCAATGCGGCATCGTGTTCCGTCATGGGCTATCGAGAGGAGGAGTTGTTGGGGAAGCATTATCTTGAACTGATTCGTGAAGATTTTCGTGACACCGCGCAACGCTTCTACCAGCGACAGCTCGCTGAGCGCGTTCCCAGCACCTACTTGGAGTTTCCCGCCATATCGAAGGACGGCCGCGAGATCTGGTTTGGTCAGCGTGTGCAGCTGCGATTTAAGGAGCAGGCGGTGGTCGGCGTGGAGGCCATTGCCCGTGACATTACCGCCCGGAAGATGGCGGAGCGTGCCTTGCAAGAGCGAGCCAAATGCGCGGCTTTTGTGGCGGAGGTCAGTCTTCTCTTGAACCATGATGAGCCGCTCGATCGCCAGCTACAGCGCTGTACCGATGCGGCAGTGCAGCATCTGGGGGCTGCGTTTACGCGGATCTGGTTGCTGAAACCAGGAGACCTCTGTGCGACATGTCACAAGGCCGCATGGTGTCAGGACCACGCGCTCTGCCTGCATCTGCATGCGAGTTCCGGTCTCTCGACAAACCTGAATGGAGAATATCGGCGCGTGCCGCTCGGTGCGCTGAAGATCGGGCGCATTGCCCAGGGACAGGGTGCTCTCGTGACCAACGACGCCCTCCATGACGATCGATTGCCGAATAAATCTTGGATGCAGGAACACGGTCTCCGATCATTCGCCGGGTTTCCCTTAGTCGTCGAAGGACAGGTATTCGGCGTCCTTGGCCTCTTCAGCTGTCATCCAATTTCCGAGCCGATGAGTCAAGCCATTGCATCGGTGTGTAATGGTCTTGCCGCGTCCATTGCACGGAAGCAGGCATCAGAAGCCTTGCAGGACAGTGAAATGAGGACCCGCGCAATTGTCGAGTCTGCACTGGACGCCGTAGTCACCATTGACGAGGGAGGAGCTATCACCGGATGGAATTCCCAAGCCAAGTCGATCTTCGGTTATGACGAACATGAAGTCAGGGGCAAATTGCTGAGTGAAACCATTGTGCCCCCTCGCTTTCGCGAGGCGCATATCAATGGTTTGCGAAAGTTTCTGTCGTCCGGTGAGGGGACCATCCTGAATAGACGAGTCGAGCTGTCCGCCCTCCATAAGGATGGACGAGAATTTCCCATCGAATTGTCGGTGACCGCGATGACAATCGAGGATCGGAAGGTATTCAGCGCGTTTCTCCGTGATATCAGCAAACGCAAACAGGCAGAAACGGCTTTGACAGAGGCATTCGAGCGACTGCGGGCGCTCACCCGCCAGTTAACCGAGGCAGAAGAGTTCGAGCGTCGGCGTATCGCCCGAGAACTCCACGACGAATTCGGCCAGGTGTTGACCGGGTTGAAGTTCGATGTGGCTTGGCTGTCGAAGAAGCTGTCTCGCATGAACGGCTTTGCGGAGGCGGCGGCGATGAAATCCAAAGCTGCGGCCATGTCGGACTCGGTCGACGGGTTGATTCAGTCGGTCCGGGCCACGGCAGCAGCATTGAGGCCCGGTGTATTGGATGACCTCGGGCTCGTCGCGGCTATCGAGTGGCTGGTTGGTTCGTTCTGTGAGCGTACGGGCCTGCCCTGCGAACTTACAATCGATCCAGTGATTCGAGAAAAGGTCATCGTATCCGAATTAGCGACGACGGTGTTTCGCAGCGCGCAAGAATTGCTGACCAACGTGATGCGGCATGCTCATGCCTCGACGGTGTCCGTGCGGTTGACGGCACGAGATGGTCAGCTGAACCTGACGATCCAAGATGACGGCCGCGGTATTCAGCCGCAGGAGTGGGAAAAGGGACGATCGCTGGGCTTGCGCGGGTTGCACGAGCGCGTCAAATTGATGGGCGGTACAGTCACCGTGGTCGGTGCTTCTGGATCGGGAACGGAGGTGTCACTGTCGCTTCCGATGAAAAATGATCTGGAACCTTCGGCAAAGGAGCAAACATGAATATCCTGATCGTAGATGATCATGCGATCGTTCGCCTGGGACTCAAACAACTGGTGGCTGAAGCCTATCCCTATGCGAAGCTCGAAGAGGCTGCGACCGGCAAGGAGGCCATGATCTTGCTGGATCGTGTCCGTTGGGACTTAGTCATCTTAGACGTGAACTTGCCCGATCAGAACGGGATTGAGCTGTTGAAGGTGATGAAAGCCCGGCAGGCTTCGCTTCCCGTCCTGATGCTCAGCCTCCATCCTGAAGAACAATACGCGCTGCGTGCCTTAAAGTCCGGCGCATCTGCCTATCTGACGAAGGAGCGTGCGCCCGAAGAATTGGCGACTGCGATCAGGCAGGTATTGTCTGGACACAAATTCATTACCGCCACCTTGGCTGAACGGTTGGCCACGGTGGCCTTTTCACCCGCGGATCGGCTCCCCCACGAGAGGCTCTCCGACCGGGAGTTTCAAGTTCTCTGTGCAATCGGACAGGGAAAGACCGTTTCGGCCATTGCATCCGATTTGGCGTTAAGTGTAAAAACGGTCAGCACCTATCGAACCAGGCTTCTTGACAAACTGGACATGAAGAACACCACCCAACTGATCCGCTATACCCTCGACCACGCTCTCGTTTAACATTTGCCGATCCATCCTTCCTGTAGGAATTGTCTTACGCGGTCATCTGACATTATGCTGTTCTCTTTTCTGTCGGATTTCTATAGGATGACCGTGCAATACCTACTTAATAATGCCATAAAGATTCCGTCGGCATGCTGAATCAACCTGCTCATCTGTCCCAACCGATTGCATCCGATAGTCATACGGAGGCCGGTATGAAGATTCTGCTTGTCGATGATCATGCCATTGTTCGAGTAGGGCTCAAGCAGATGCTGACCGATGCCTTCGATCAGCTCGATGTCACGGAAGTTGGGACCGGACAAGAGGCACTCGCCAAAGCCCAGGACACCTCGTGGGATCTGATCATTCTCGACATCAACCTTCCTGACACGAACGGGTTGGATGTTCTAAAGAAATTGAAGGCGCTTTGTGCATCTCTGCCCGTCGTGGTGCTCAGTTTTCATCCGGAAGAGCAGTATGCTGTGCGGGCCTTGAAGGGTGGGGCCTCGGCCTACGTGACGAAGGACACGGCGCCACAAGAATTGGCCACAGCGATTAAAACGGTCCTCAGTGGCCGTCAATATGTCACGCCGTCGCTTGCGGAACGATTGGAATCTTTGCCGTCGCAGGCAGCCGGCAAGGCGCTCCATACCTTGCTCTCGGATCGTGAACTGCAAGTCCTGTCGATGATCGGAGGCGGTAAGTCCGTCACGGAAATCGCCACGGCACTGGACTTGAGCGTGAAAACCGTCAGCACCTATCGGATGCGATTGCTCTCAAAACTCCAATTGAAGACGACCTCCGCCCTTATTCGCTACGCGCTCACCCACCATCTGTAAGGATCTCGTCCACTCAGGTGATGGTGGACATGCTTACTGTGGAAATTCCGTGGGCGCGGTGATCTGTTGCCAGCCCTCGCCGTTGAGGGAACGGAGCAATGCCACGAGATCGTGCTTTTCTTCCGCCGTCAATTCGAGCGGGATAATTGTATTATCCAGATGTGGATTCTTGATCCCGCCTTGATTGTAGAAGTTCACGACGTCTTCCAGCGTGGCGAAGCGCCCATCGTGCATATAGGGAGCCGTCCTTGAGATCTCGCGTAAGGTCGGGGTCTTGAACGCTCCGATATCTTCGGGGTTCTTCGTCTCCATAAAACGACCGAGATCCACGGTATTGGTATCCCAGCCGATGCCGATATTGTGGAACTTCTCATCTGAGAAGTTGAACCCTGAATGGCAACGTGTGCAGCGTGCCTTCCCGCGGAAGAGCGTCAGGCCTCGTTGTGCGTCCTCGGTGAGCGCTTCCTGATCTCCACCGACATCGAACCGATCCGCCGGACTGTTGCCGGATAGGATTGTCCGTTGGAAACTGGCGATGGCTTTGCCCACGGCTTCGGTCGTGATGTCGCTGACGAAGGCCTCCTTGAACAGGCGGCGGTACCCTTCGATGCCTTTCAGCTTCTTCACCATTTCATCGTGATTGACGAAGCCATGTTCGACCGGGCTCACGAGCGGGCCGACGGATTGATCTTCCAGCGTGGCGCCCCGTCCGTCCCAGAACTGGGCTGTGCTGAATACCCGGTTGATCGAGGCCGGCGCGCTCCGTCCCCCTTGTAATCGATTGATACCGGTCGACACCGGCTGCCCATCGGTAAAGGCCATGGCTGGGATATGGCAGCTGGCGCAGGCGATCGTATTATTCTTCGATAGGCGTTTATCGAAGAACAGGAAGCGCCCGAGTTCAACTTTCTTGGCGGTCAGGGGATTCTCTTTAGGTACGAAGGTATTGGCATCTTCCAATCCCAACAATTCCGGAAGCATGAACTGCTCTCCGCTCGGTGCTGGAGCCTTGCCATCTTGCTTGGGGGCCGCGGCTCCCATGAGCGGAACGGCGACACCTGCCGCGACGAGCAGAGTGAGTGCGGTGTTCCGCATGAATGATGACGTCATGGTGTGACTCCTTTCCTTTCCGGTGGTCGACGTGACGGTCGGCACTCTAGCGGTTTCTTCAGCATTGGTCCAATTGATTATACATGGATTATCGATTTATAATTCTTATCACACTAAATGACGCTTACGGAGCTTCGATATATCGTTGCAGTGGCGCAAGAGCGGCATTTCGGCCGCGCCGCCGAGCGCTGCTTCATCACGCAGCCGGCGCTGAGTCTGGCTATTCAAAAGCTTGAAGACAGTCTGGGAACCGCCATTTTTGAGCGCCGCAGGAATCAGATCACGCTGACACCGCTCGGTGAGAAGGTCGTGCAACAGGCCCAACGGGTCTTGGAGGAAGCCGAGCAAATCAATCTGATCGTGGCCCAAGGGAAGGACCAGTTGGCGGGGCCGCTGCGGTTGGGCGTGATCGCGACGGTCGGGCCATATATCCTCCCGGATCTCATTCCGCTCTTGCACAAGCGTGCGCCGGCGATGCCGTTGGAGATCGAGGAAAATTTGACCGCCAACTTGAATCGGATGCTGCTGCACGGGAAGCTGGATGCCATCATTGTGGCGCTGCCGCATGAAGAGGCGGGGGTTACCACCAGGCCGCTCTATGAGGAGCCGTTCAAAGTGGTCGTGCCGATCACGCACGTCTGGGCCAAGAAAAAGCGTATCGACATCGAAAGCCTGAGCGGTGAAAAAGTCATTTTGCCGCATGCGGGCCATTGCTTCCGGCGGCAGGTGCTGGATCAATGTCCCGGTATCAGCAAGTCCGATCGCGAAGGCGTGCAGGGCAATTCGCTGGAAACGATTCGACAGATGGTTGCGTCAGGCCTCGGCATCACGGTCTTGCCCTGCAGTGCCTTGACGGCCAAGCATCAGCATAAGCGGCTGGCGACCGTGCCGTTTACTGACCCCGTGCCGGAGCGCCAGATCGGCTTGGCTTGGCGTAAGGGGTTTCCGCGTCCTGCGGCCTTGGAGGTGATTACTGATGCCGTGCGGGCCTTGAAGATTCGGGATCTGGAAATGGCGAAGGGTTAAGAAAGCAGCGCCGGCGGAACCAGAAAATTTAACGGAGGCTCGGTTGCATCGCACGGGATCAGCCTGTACATTGATTAGCGACTATTTTTGCATATCGAGGAGGCCTTGTGGTCATACGAAATAAGCGGCTCCTGATCGGACTGCTCCTCTGGTATCTTGCCTTATCTCTGTGGACGGCTTATGAGCCGGCCGATCGGCAGTTCTGGCTGTTGTCTAGCATCCTGCCTGGTGCATTGGTGCTCGTTCTGGTGGGCACGCATCGTTCTATACCCTTGTCGCTGGCCTCCTATGTTTTGATCACTCTCTATCTGACTCTGCATACGATCGGGGTACATTACACCTATGCGCAAGTGCCGGCCGGGGCCTGGCTCGAGCAGGCTCTGCCTGTCGGACGAAATCACTACGATCGGGTCGTGCACTTCTGTTTCGGTGTCATGCTGACCTATCCGATCGAAGAGTTGTTTCGGCTTACCGCGGCGCTACGGGGCTGGCTCTTGTATTATCTGCCGGTCATGACCGTCCTGGGCCTCAGCGGTCTTTGGGAGATTATCGAATCCTGGGTGGCGCGAATGGTGCATCCGGAGCTCGGGATCACCTATCTCGGTTCGCAGGGTGATGTGTGGGATGCCCAGAAAGACATGGCAGCGGCACTATATGGCTCGCTGCTGTGCATGGTTCTCTTGCTTCTGTGGCGAATACGGCGTACAGGGTCCCCGGCGGCTCGGCCGGACTTGCTCGCCAATGTTCCGCGCTGAGCGCAATCGGAATCAGACGTGTTGAACAGGACGAAGCTGCTGCCTTGGCTAGTGGTCTGGTACGGCCTCCTCTGGATCGTGCTGGCGATTGCACCGCACGACCGTCAAGACTGGCTGCTTGAAAATCTCCTGGCGCTCGCCGCGGTGGCCACGTTGCTGATCACCTACAGGCGCTTCCAATTTTCAACGCCTTCCTACCTGCTGATGACCACATTCTTGAGCCTGCATGCGGTTGGCGCCCACTATACCTATGCCGAAGTGCCCTTTGGCTTCTGGCTGCAACAGGTCTTCGGCTTATCCCGCAATCCGTTCGATCGCCTCGTGCACTTTGCCTATGGATTGCTGCTGGTGTATCCGTTGCGCGAGCTCTTGATTCGTCTGGCCGGCGTCGGTAATTTCTGGTCCTATTACCTGCCTGTCAGCGGCATGCTGGCCCAAAGCGGGTTTTTTGAGATCGTAGAAGCCGTAGTGGCCCAAATGGTCAGTCCGGAGTTAGGGACGGCCTATCTCGGTACGCAAGGGGATGAATGGGATGCGCAAAAGGATATGATTGCCGCCTTTTCCGGTGCGTTGTTGACCATGATGCTGGTGTTGGTCTCGACAAAAACAGCGGAATCGAATGCATCCTTTTCGAGAGTCCTCCGTCTATAGAGGTAGCAGGGAATTGACCCTGCTGGTAGACAAAGGAGAGGACCAATGAGACCACACCTTTCGCTCGATGTGCGCAACGTGCCTGCGTCGGTCACCTTCTATGAAAAAGTGTTCGGTACCCCGCCGCAGAATCAGACCGTAGACTATGCGAAGTTCGATCTGTCTGAGCCGGCGTTGAATCTTTCTCTGGTGTCCTCATCGGGTCGGAGCAGTTCGGTGAATCATCTCGGGATCGAGGTGGATTCGATCGATGAGATTAACAGCTGGAAACAACACCTTCAGAAAGAGGGTATCCTCGAAAAGGTCGAGGAAGACCAAATCTGCTGTTTTGCCCGGCAGGACAAACTCTGGTTTACCGATCCGGACGGCAACGCATGGGAAGTCTTCAGAGTTCAGGAGCAGTTAGCGGTCGATGGTCCGCTCTCCAATACCGGCTGTTGCGTACCGAAGAGCGGCGGCTCATCCCAGCCCCTGACGTGCTCGGCCTGAGGATTCCGTATGGACGAGAAGAAAACCCGAGCCGTGCTGCCCATCTGGCGGGGGATGCATGACCGCCTCCGGGCGTTCATCGCGACGCGTGTGTCGAACGAAGCCGAGGTCGACGACATTGTGCAGGAAGTGTTTTTGCGCGTCCACCGCCGCTTGGGGCAATTACGTCATACCGATCGCATCGTGGCCTGGATCTTCCAGATTGCACGCCATGTCATCGTCGATTACTATCGAGCGCCGCAGCGGAATCGTGAAGTGCCAGTCGGCCTCGCCGATGCACTCGAAGCTGCCTTCTCAGCCTCAGACGACAGGAAGCTCGATCGTGCCGATGACCAGGCATCCGCAACAGGATCAGGCCAGTTCCATGTGGAACTGGCCGCCTGTCTCCGTCCGATGCTGGATCGATTGTCAAAGGAGTACCGAGAGGCTATCACACTCGTTGAACTGAATGGGCTCACGCATCAGGCGGCAGCCAAGCAACTGGGGCTGTCGGCTTCGGGCATGAAGTCCCGGGTTCAGCGAGGTCGCAGACAACTCAAGCAGATGCTCGACGACTGTTGTCTGATTGAACTGGATCAACGGGGCGGAGTGATTGCCTACGAGGCGCGTGACGCGGATTGTGATCCTTGTCGGCGCCCTGAAACATCAACGCCGCAATCATGCAGGTGACAGTGGCACAGAGAGCTTCATCACTCACCGTCCGTTGTTGTATTGCCGGGGGTGGGCCTGCTGGAATGATGTTGGGGCTTTTACTCGCACGGGCCGGAGTGTCGGTCGTTATCCTGGAAAAGCACATCGATTTTCTCCGTGATTTTCGCGGAGACACGCTGCATCCTTCAACGCTCGAGATCATGCATGAATTAGGGGTTCTGGAGCGGTTCCTGATGTTGCCTCATCAGAAGGTGCCTCGCATCAACGCGCAGTTCGGGGAGCTCGTCTTCACCGTGGCGGACTTTTCGAGCTTACCGACCCAGTGCCGCTTTGTCGCGTTCATGCCGCAGTGGGATTTCCTGAACTTTCTGGTTGAGGAGGGAACCCGTTATCCCATGTTCCAGGTGTGGATGCATGCGGAAGTCACGGATCTTATCGAAGCGGGCGGCCGGATCGTCGGTCTCCAGGCCAAGACACCCGATGGGCCGCTGGAGGTTCGGGCCGACTTGGTGGTGGGAGCGGATGGCCGACATTCGGTGGTGCGGTCGCGAGCCGGGTTGGCCGTGGAAGAGTTCGGCGCGCCGATGGACGTGCTCTGGTTCCGGCTCTCACGCTGGCCGAGCGATCCGGCCGATCCTATGGGACGGTTTGACATGGGCCGCATCTTCATCATGCTGAACCGTGGCGAGTACTGGCAATGCGGTTTTGTCATCGCCAAAGGTACGCGTCCGCAGTTGGAGGCGAAGGGTCTAAAGGCCTTTCGGGAAAGCGTGGCTAGGCTGGCCCCGTTTGCGGCAGAGCGGGTGGAAGAACTCAAAGATTGGGAATCCATTAAACTACTGACCGTCCAGGTTGATCGGTTACGTCAGTGGTATCGGACCGGGCTTCTCTGTATCGGTGACGCCGCGCATGCCATGTCCCCCGTCGGGGGCGTCGGCATCAATTTGGCGATTCAAGATGCGGTGGCCACCGCCAATCAGGTAGCGGCACCGCTGCGTGGGGAAAGTCTCACGGTAGAAGACTTGCGTTCGGTACAAGTGCGACGCGAATGGCCGACAAAAATGACTCAGCGGCTTCAACTGATCGTTCAGAATCGAGTCATCAAACAGGTGCTGGGGAATGCGGGGCAGGTATCACCCCCGTTGGCATTCAGGCTGATTGCTCGTTTTCCATTTCTGCGACGAATCCCTGCGCGCATGATCGGCCTTGGATTTCGTCCCGAACATGTGCGGACTCCAGTCCTGTCCTCCGTGTGCGGTCTGTTGGTGACCGTCATGTTGGGAGCGATGCCAGGACTCGCGCAGACTCCATCTATTGCTCCAAGCCTTCAAAATCAGCCCACTCCGTTGTCACAGAGCGGTGCGACGACTGAGGCAAGTGGGGTAACCGGTTTGGGAACAGCGAGCGGTCCTGTCTCTACGCCGGTCACCGGTGTCGGAAACGAGGCAAGCTCAAGTCTGAGGAAATCGTTCGGGTCAGCCGGGAATGGGCTGCCGGGCATGCCCGGAGGTTCGCCGGTCAATACTGCACCTGGCTCGAAGGATCCTTCCGCCCAGTACATGCGTCCACCGGTGATTCCGCCGGTCCTATGTGACCCCGCTATGGACCTGCCCTGCTGATCCGAGATCAGCCGTTCACCATTCAGTTGGGTTGACCAAACCCGCTCACAAAGGCTTTCCGGTAGGTGGTCACTTTCTCTAAATAAAGTCGGGTCTCTTGGTAAGGTAAGTGCTGCCGTAATTGGTCATAGACAGAAGTCGGCTGCAGTTCATTGACCTGTTGCACCGCCGCGGCACGGTCGCGAGAGAACGTCCGAAGCACGTTCGTGGGACCGGTATTGTATGCCGCAATCACGCAGTATTCACGTGAGACGCGATCGGCCACCTCATCGAGTTGATTGAAGGTCAAGACATTGAGATAGGCCGTTCCTAATTCAATGTTATGTTCCGGATCGAATAGATAATCTCGCGTCGGGGCGACATCTTTACCTTTTGCGCGCCGATATGCCTCGCGGCCTCCGCTGGTCGGAACCAGCTGCATCAGGCCATAGGCCGGCGCGGAGCTCACGGCATAGGGATTGAAGTTGCTTTCCGTGCGGATAATCGCAAAGACGAGACTGGGGCTTATGGTGTACCGTTGCGCGAACTGGGCCACCACCGGACGATATTTCTCCGCCTGCTTCTGTGAAAGGTTCGCCACCATTTTCATGCTGGCGAAGGTGGACGTTTTCTTCGTTCCATCCTGTTCGATCGGACGCTAGCAGATAGTCGGCAAAAGGTTCCGCTTCCGTCGGCGTTCTGATCGACTTGCCGTGCTGGTCCACGACGAGCCCGAACAGGTACGGTTCGCGATCAGTGCTCAACGGGATCTCTTTATCCGAAAACAGATCGACCGCACGGGGATCTTGCGGGGTCAAGAGGGTCGTTACAATGGCATTCCTGAGGCTGCGCCTGGGGTCTTGGTCGTCCAGAGTCTCGACAAGAATTTTGCCGCTGTCAAAGTCGACGATCGCCCGGCTCTTGTAACTCTGTGTATACTTCACATACTTTTTCTGTTGCGGCAGCTTGACCTCTTTTTTGCCCCACTGTTCGCTGACCTTACCGCCGAGCGCCTCGTACAGCGTCTTAAAGTCGCGTTGAGCCGCGCGCAGATCTTGGAGAAGGCGCTCTGGGTCCTTGGCATATTCATCAAGACGGCGCTTGGCAATCTGAGATCGGTCTTTCCCTTCGATGATTTCGACGACCGTCTGCCCGGTGCGGCTACCGACCGCCCGTTCCGTCGCGGTCAACATCCGGTCGGTCGTTTCACAACCCATACACAGCATCGTGAACATGATTGCCAAGATTCGGTTATGCAGACGGAACCGCATGAGATTCTCCCAGCGGTTACTTCTTCACAATCTCGATCAATTCCACCTCAAAAATCAGCGTGGCGCCTGGCTTGATCGTCGGCGGTGATCCACGATCGCCGTACGCAATGGACGAGGGACAGACCAGCTTGCTCTTCCCGCCGACCTTGATCAATTGCACACCTTCTGTCCAGCACTTGATGACCTGATTCAATGGGAACGTCGCAGGTTCACCCCGTTTCACTGAACTATCGAATACGGTGCCATCGATGAGCGTGCCGTGGTAATGGACTTTGACCGTGTCGGTGGCCTTCGGCTGCTCGCCTGTACCTTCTTTGATGGTGGTGACGATAGCGCCGGATTCGGTTTTCTTGGCACCGGACTCCTTGGCGGCTTTTTCGAGAAACGTCGCCCCCGCTTTCTTTTCATTATCGGCCACAGCTGCGACACGCGTTTGTTGGATTTGGTTGACCTTCGGCCCATAGGTTTGGAGATCGACCTTCGGCGTTTTTTTGAGGACGCCGTCCGTCATTCCGGTTTTGACCAGATTCAGTTCGGACTCGGTCAGGGCAAAAGGACTAAGGGACTGGCTGATAATCAATCCGAGGGCGTAAAACGACTTTTCGTCGTCCGTCGACGGATCGGTGGCGCTGCAGGCCACCGCGGGGATACCGCAAAGCAGAAGGCTCACAAAAAGAGGGGTCACGATACGCATGAAAACGTCCTTTCTGTGTATGTGATGTCGATGAAGATCACAGGAACTACCGGCATGCGTACAGTAAGCCATCTAAGATATCGGCTCAAGACAATTATGCCTCCACATTTCTGCTGAACGGAGAAAGTTGCGCCTTTCTTCGTTCAACGGTACACTGCGCTTCCAACCTGAGCCGTCGTCAATTCCTACATGGTCCTCACCTTCATCATCCTGTATCTTCTTGTGTCAATCGGCATAGGACTGTTTGCCGCGACTCGCGTGCACAATGTGAAAGACTTTGCCGTAGCAGGGCGGAGTCTCCCGGTTCCGATCGTGATGGCGACGGTGTTTGCCACCTGGTTCGGCGCCGAAGCGGTGATGGGGATCTCGGCGACCTTTGCCAGGGAGGGCCTTCGAGGCGTTGTCGCCGATCCGTTTGGTTCGAGCCTCTGTCTCGTGCTCGCAGGACTATTCTTTGCGCCGCGCTTCTATCGGCTCAATCTGCTCACGGTTGGCGACTACTATCGGCTCCGCTACGACCGCCGGGTCGAAGTGCTCTGCACGCTGTGCATTGTCGCGTCCTATCTGGGATGGGTCGCAGCACAGTTCAAAGTGCTCGGCCTCGTATTGAATGTTGTGACCGAGGGCGCGGTCAGTCAGCAGCTCGGCATGGTCGTCGGCGCACTGATCGTCCTGACCTATACAACCTTCGGCGGCATGTTTTCCGTGGCGATCCTGGACTTCGTGCAACTCTCCATCATCGTCGGCGGATTGCTCTACATCGTGAGCGTCGTGAGCAACCTGACTGGTGGGGTGGGAGCCGTGATCAGTCATGCGGCGCAGGCTGGGAAACTGGAATTGTTTCCTCCCGCTTCACTGAATGCCTGGATTCCATTTCTCGGAGCCGGGCTCACGATGATGCTCGGGTCCATCCCCCAGCAAGATGTGTTTCAGCGCATCACAAGTGCGAAGGACGAACGGACGGCCGTTCGCGGCTCCCTGATGGGAGCAGCGCTGTACTTCTGCTTTTGCTTCGTGCCGATGTTTATCGCCTACTCGGCACTCCTGGTCGACCCGGTGAAATTCGGCGCACTCCTGGAACGGGATTCCCAACTCGTCCTGCCGACCTTGATTGTCGAATACACACCTGTCTTTGCCCAGGTAATATTCTTCGGCGCGGTGCTCTCCGCCGTGATGAGTTGCTCCAGCGCGACCTTGTTAGCGCCGTCGGTGATCCTCAGCGAAAACGTGATCAAGGAGGCCATGCCCCAGATGGATGAATGGGCGCTCTTACGAACGATGCGGATTGTCCTCGTCTGTTTTGCCGCAGTCGTATTGGCCATCGCGCTGAGTTCTGATGCCAGCATCTACAAGTTGGTGGTGAATACATATAAAGTGACCTTGGTCTCGGCCTTTGTTCCACTCGCGGCGGGGCTGTTTTGGAAGGGGGCGACGACGCAGGGAGCGCTCTATGCGATTGTGGCGGGGTTGGCCTCGTGGCTTGGTTTGGAGTTCCTGCGCACCGAAGCATCCGTCTGGCCTCCGCAACTCGTCGGTCTGCTCATGGCCGCACTCGGGATGCTCGTCGGTTCACAGCGGTCCTCTCGTCGATCGTCATAGCCGTAATTCTCTTGGCGGAAAGCGGGCTTCTGTTTACTTCGGCAAGATCGCTTTCCGTCTTGCGCTCACGTATGCTGAACCAGATGCCAGCGTCCTGGACTCACATCCTGCGTTCGCCCTGGTGTTTCCGTCTGGGGCTGCTTGTCGGCGTGGCGGTGGTGCTCCTGACCGGAACCCTTGTCGTGTACGGAGCCTATCTAGCGACGTTTCTTGAACTGCCCAAGAGCGAAGATCACCCGCCGTTGCGTCTGTACACAGCTCCTTTTCCGCTCAAACCCGGTCTCTCTGTGCAGATTGCACGTCTGCCCGAACGATTGCAGCGCCTGGGGTACCGATCGGTGAACGGCCCTCTAGAGGCACCAGGCGACTATCAACTCACGCCACAATCTCTCACCATCTATCTGCATGCTCAGCCGGAGACCTTTGCGAAGGCCAGCACGGTCACGCTTGAGTTAGAGCAGGGACTGGTCACGCAGGTGTTATCGGAACCCGACCGGAGCCCGATCTTTCCCGTCTTTCTCGAGCCGGAACTCATCAGCGGATTACGAGGCGCTTCGCGTCAAGTGCGCGAATGGATTTCGTTGCCGCAGATACCTCCACGCTTGGTTGAGACGGTGCTGGCGGTGGAAGATCGTCGATTTTATTCCCATGTGGGCATCGACCCTGTTGCGATTGGGCGGGCGGTCTGGAGAAATCTGACGAGAGGCGGAGTCGTGCAAGGTGGCAGCACGGTTACGCAACAGCTGGCGAAGAACCTGTTCTATTCGCCGCAACGCACGTTTCTGAGAAAGGTGAAGGAAGCACTCGCCGCGGTCGTGCTGGAGACGAAGTACCGCAAGCAAGACATCCTGGAGAGCTATTTAAACGAAATCTATCTCGGGCAAGCCGGCTTTGTCTCAATCTACGGAGTTGCGGAGGCGGCTCACCGCTATTTTGGCAAGAGCCTTTCCGAACTCACCACCGGCGAGATCGCCATGATCGTCGGCCTGATCAAAGGGCCGAACACCTATGCGCCCACGAAGCATCCCATGTTGGCCCAGCAGCGCCGCGATATCGTGCTGCGCCTGTTGCGGGAGCAAGGCCGTTTGACAGAGGAAGAATGGAAGGCCGCTGTCAATCAGCCCGTTCATGTTGCACCGCCGGACGATGTCCTGGCCGATGCGCCCTACTTTGTCGACACAGTCCTGAGGCAGGTCGAGGATGCGATTGGAACGCCTTTGCCGGAAGGGCTGCGTATCGACAGCACGCTCGATCCGCTGGTGCAGCAGACTGCAACCGAAGGGTTGGAAAACGGGCTGGCCAAGCTTGAGCGGACCTATCCCACGCTCAAGGGATCTGACCCACCGTTACAAGGCGCAGTGGTTGTGCTCGAACCGTCGACCGGCGCGATTCTGGCACTGGTCGGAGGTCGGGATTACCGAGCCAGTCAGTTCAATCGAGCCGTACAAGCACATCGCCAAGCGGGCTCGCTGTTCAAACCGTTCGTCTATCTTGCGGCGTTCGAGGCAAGCCGAACGGGCAGGCAGCCTGCTCTGACGCCTGCCAGTCTGTTGGCGGATGAACCGGTCACCTTCGAGTCGGAGGCGGGTAATTGGTCTCCTCAGAACTATGACCGGCAGTTTCGCGGAAATGTGACGTTGCGGAGCGCGCTTGAACAATCCCTCAATGTGCCGGCGGTACGAGTCGCAAAAGCAGTCGGGATTCAGCCGATTCTTGATGTGGTTCGCCAGCTTGGCATTTCCACGCCATTGACCGATGATCTCTCCGTGGCCTTAGGAAGCCCCACCGTCTCGCTGCTCGACATTGTCACAGCCTATGGCACTTTGGACAATGGTGGTGTCTGGGTCCATCCTACGAGCCTGCGCGCGGTCTCCGACCGTGACGGAACGGCTCTATGGAACGCCGCTCCCGATCGCCGCCAAGCCGTCTCTCCCCAGGCGGCCTATCTGGTGACTTCTCTCTTGGAGGGTGTGGTCAAGCGGGGGACCGCGGCCAAGGCGAAAGTGTTGGGTCTGACCGGCGCGATCGCCGGCAAAACCGGAACGACCGACGGCTATCGTGACGCCTGGTTCATCGGTTATACCTCGGACATCGTAATCGGTGTCTGGGTGGGATTCGATGACGAACGGGCCGTGCGATTAACCGGAGCGCAGGCTGCGCTCCCGATCTGGATGGAAATCACCAAACGACTCTTGCCCGAACAGGCGCCGCTGTTTTCCCGGCCGCCGGGTGTCATTATGCGCGCGATCGATCCGAAGACGGGCCAACTGGCGACGTCGCAATGTCCCGAACAGGTGGACGAAGTCTTTATCGAAGGGACAGAGCCGAGTGTCTATTGTGAAGTGCATGGCGGCGGCATATGGGAACGTCTTCGCCAGACCTTTGGATTTTCTTAACAAGATGATCAAACGCCTGTCCGCGTCGTTCTCACGTTGCTCGTGTCGTTCCTCGTGACCGTCGCTTCCTTGGAAGGCACACTTTCAACAATCTCCTAGGTGCTCTCAGTCGAAATAGTGTAAGCTGGCGTGAGATGTGAGTGGGAGGAACCGCGCATGAAGAAAAATGGATTTGGTGGAGACGACAACATTACACTCTTGGCCAAAGGCGTCCACCTCAAAGGGGAAATCCGCGTCGAAGGGACGGTCCGGATCGACGGCCGTCTCGAAGGCGAAATCCACACGAAGGGGCAGGTTATCGTTGGCGAGGACGGTTTGGTTCAAGGCACTGTCGCAGCGGGGACCGTCGTGACCAGCGGCCGGATCAAGGCCACCGTGACGGCGGTCGAGCGGGTGCAACTGTTGAAAACCGCCATTGTCATCGGTGATATCCATACCCCGATACTGATGATGGAAGAAGGCGCAAAGCTGCAGGGCACCACCGACATGGGTGTCACGGCTTGGCCGGAGGAGCTTCCGAAACTGCCGGGTGCCGTTCGCGACATGGCATCTCACAAGGCCAAGCATGCCGTGACGCACGAGAAAGATTCAACCACCTAGGAGCAGCTGAACAAGTCCGCCAGCACCGCCCCCGACAGCGCAGCATATCGACACCGTTGACCGCTCGCCGCCGCCATCACCGATTGTGGTGGCACAATCGTGCAATCACCTTCCATTACTCAAGCGGTATCGTGATCGCGATGCCGCCCATCACATCGTTCAACTTGAAGTCTCGTTTTGGACTGAGCGGGTGGCTGTTGTGACAACCAATACATGCAGACGACACCGCGCGATCGGGATAGATTGCCTGAAAGTATTGTTTGCGCCCACTGGTGACGATGCCCGTGATGGGTGCGTCAGGTGCGCGATTCAGCGCTTCCAGCGCCTTACGCTCGAAGTCCGTGGCCGGCGCGTTGCGTTGATAGATCGGCGAGAGTCCGATGAGCCGGTACCGGATGCCTTGGCCGCTCTCAGCGACCAACCGTCCTGAATGTTGAAGAAATTGCGCCGGAAGCGGCAAGGCATTCTCCTGCTCCCAGTGTTCGACTGCCATCACCACGCCTTTTTCCTGTAAGCGATTGACGATGTAGGTCGTATAGATGGTCCGGTGTGCTTGGAGCACGGCATGCACGAATCCCGCGACCTTTTCCGGAGAAATCCCGACTGGCTTGGGCTCCTCCTTCGCGGAATAGGCAGCAGTAACCCACCAGAGTGCGACAATCAGGAACGTGACGCCTGCGGCAATACGCGCGACTCCGAAGCGGTCCATGGGGCCTCCTTTGACGAAGATGTGGAGGAGATGACCGGCAGCGTCACGATGCAGGTCGTGCCGGTTCCTTCCACGCTCTCCAAGCGAATGTCGCCGCCGAATTTTTTGATGATGCGGCGTGCCACAGTCAATCCGAGTCCGGAGCCTTCGCCCTGGCCCTTCGTCGTAAAGAACGGGTCGAAGATTTTCGAGAGATGCTCCTTCGGAATACCGGGTCCTGAATCGGCGATAGTCGTGACAACGGAAGGCTCAGCCACGGTGGTCGAGAGTCTCAACGTCCCCTTGCCTTTCATGGCCTGGATGGCGTTCATCAGGAGATTCGTGAACGCCTGTCGAAGCTGGTCCGGCAGCGCCGACACAACGGTATCACCCGCATACTGCCTCTCAACGGTCAGTGCCGACGTGCCCAGACCAGCCGTGATTGTGACAAGCGCTTGGTCCAGTTCCCGTTCGAGATGCACCGTTTGCCGCTGATCCGAGGTTTCGCGCGCCGCGACCCCCGTGAAATCCCTGATGATGGTGGCCATCCGTTTGCCTTGCTGGACGATATCTTGGGCGTAGGATTTCACGCGCGCAGGATCAGATTCATCTTGCAGCGCTTCGCCCAATCCCAAAATGCCGAACAAGGGGTTGTTCAGTTCGTGGCCGATGCCGGCCGTAAGAATACCGAGACTCCCGGATTTTTCGGCCTGCACGAGTTTTTCCTGCATGCGGCTGTCGTCGGTCGTGTCGCGAAGCACCAGGCCGACGCGGTCGGATTCACCGGGCCGTCCAGTCACACGGAACCATTGATACCGATAGAGGTGGGAGCCCAGTTGTAACTCCGTCGGCCGGCTGCTGTGAGTAGGTCCCGTCCTGGGAGCGAGCGGGTCCCGGACACAATCGGAGAACGGCTCGTCGTTTACGAATGACGCGACGCCAGTCGTCTGTTGGCTCCAGAGTTCCTGTCGCAGTTGCTGTTGCTGAGTAGAATCAACCGGCAAAATCTCGAACAGCCGCCCGAAGGAATGAGGCTCGTCCGCCAGCCGAAACGCTTCCCGTCCTGTCCGATTGACGTAATGCACCTCCTCCTGATCGTCGACGATCAAGATGGGCGTCGGAACAGCATCGAGAATCTGATCAGTGGATCGTTGCAAATATTGCACTTCCTGCGTCTTTAAGCTGACCTGATCCGTCAAACCGGCGAATGCCGCTTCCAGCTGCCGGTTCATACGGTTGAATTCTTCAGCCAGCGTTTCGAGCTCATCGCCTGTGTTGATCTGAATGGACTGCCTCAGTTCTCCTCGTCCGATCGATTGAGCAGCCTGTTGCAATTGCCGAACCGGCGTCACAATGCGTTTGGCCGCCAAATATCCCAGCGTGGCCAACAATCCCACGGCGATCCCACCGAATACGGTCATCCAGGTGAAGAGGTGTTTGATCGGACTGAACAGTTCATCCGACGATTGCCAGACGAATGTATGCCACGACCCGATCTCCAGCGCGCCGTTGGTGATCCGGCTGGTTTCGGGAAGCGGTGAAAATCCGATGATGGACGACGAACGCCCTCCATGGCCGTCACTCGGCGCGTTCGTCCATCCGGGATGGAGAAGCGTGACCAGCGGGATAATACTCGGGTCGGAAAGACTGACCCCCGTCGGAAGGATCGGACAGCTCATGACAATCCCTCGATGATCGATCAGCATGACGTGTCCAGTTTTGCCGAACCTGATGGGCTGGGTCGAAGGAGAGAAGAACTCCTTGGCATCGATGACCCGATGGAGCACGCCGACCGACTCGTACCGCAGGCTGTCCATAATCGGGATGGAGATAGAAAAGGCATAGGTGCCAGCCAGGTCATCGAAATACACATCTTCAATAAAGAGTTGGCCAATGCCCTTGTTATAGGCCCCTTTCCACCATACGCGGTCGCCATTGGCAAAATGCGGCTTTGTCGAAATGGCGGCGACCAGATGCCCCTGGATATCCGTCACAAACAGCATCTTCGTCGCGCCTCGAACGACTTGCGGAAGAAGTTGATCGGCTTGGCTCTTTGCCCCCGTATAGTATTCGAGCAACAAGTTCGCAATGGGATTTTCGGTGATGGCTTTAACTGCCGTCGGGTTCTTCACCTCCCATTTCGTCTGTAGATCGTCCGGAAGAGAGGAAGGCGTCAGTGAGGTTGGGCGCTGAATGGCATCCCGCATTCGTTCGAGCTCTCGGATGATGAGAGGGTCCGCGGCGATCCGAGAAGTCCTCGCGATTTCTTCCCCGACCAAGATGTCGAGTTTTCTCGCTGCCTCCGTGGCCAGAGCCTTAAAGCTTTCTCCACTGACCTCGTGGATCTCTTTGGACCCTTGCCAGAATGCCATGCCGAGACCGACGAGGAGTGGCACGACGCCGACCAACAGCATCGAAACAATCAGTTTGGTCTGGAGCCTCCAGCCGCGTGTGGCCGAAGGAGACCGTTTCCTAGGTGACGTCGTCACGACGGATCCTCTGAGGCTATCGGGAAGGTGATGGTAAACGTTGCTCCGTGGTCGACGCGGCTTTCGACGCTGATCTTCCCATGCATCTTTGTCACAATGGTTTTCACGTTGTAGAGACCAAGTCCCGTACCCTTACCCGGCTCCTTCGTGGTGAAGAACGGTTCGAAAATCTGTCCCAACAGATCCGGTTCGATCCCGCAGCCGGTGTCTATGATCCGCACCTTCACACCGTCGGCGGACTTCTCCGTTGCCAATGTGAGCGTACCTCCTCCCTGATCCATCGCCTGCACGGCGTTGGTGATCAGGTTCACCAGAATGTGGAGCACTTCGTCGGGATTGCCTCTGGCTCCGGCGCCTTCCTGGTAGGACTTCTGGACCGTAATATCGTGGAAGCTCGCCGCATAGCGGGCGATCTTCAGGGCTTCATCGAGCCGATCGTTAAGACTCACCATCGTATCATCGCGGGTCGACGTTTTTCTGGCGTACTGGGTAAGATCGCGGCAGATGGCGCTCGTCCGTCGCACGGCTTCGATAATGTCATGGGCCTGCTCGTGGATGGTCTTCAAGTCTGTTTCGTCGACGAGGTTTTCAGCCAATCCCATAATCAGCTGCAGTGGATTGTTGATGTCGTGCGCAATCCCCGTGGCGAACGAGCCGATCCCGGCTAGTTTTTCTGCGTGAAACAGCTCGGCCTGGAGGTTGGCTTCATGCCGGACCAGTTCCCACAGGACACGTGAAGCTGAGCCGCTGAGGACATCTGTCGTTGGTTGCTTATGTGAGTGAATAAACTCGTTCCATGGCAGGGTCGCCGGTGACATCCATGATCAAGTTGACCCCATGGTTGCTCACCAGCTCATCCGGCCGATAGCTGACAGGAATGTGAAGGGCCTGCGCGCGCTGAATACCGGGAGCGGTGGGATCGCGATCCATAATCCCGACGATTTTAATCGAAGGAATCTGATGGAGGAGATCGAGGAGTGCTGTGCCTCCTCGACCTGCACCGAGAATGGCCACCTTGGTCGGCGCAAGCTTCGCTGTCACCGCTCTGTCTGTGAGATGCTGCACGGGCATGCCCCCGGATGAAGGGGAGGGCAACCGTCGCCCTCCCCGGATATCATACCAGGCGGCAGGTCTAGAGATGCGCGAGTTCGCGTTGCTCCATGGCGCGCGCGACTGATTCCCGCAGCTTCTCGCCTTCCACCGGTTTGACGAGATAATCGACCACGCCCTGGCGGAGCATGGAGGTGGCCATGTCCGTGTCGGGGAATCCAGTCAGCACGATCACCGGCACTCGCGGATAGTTGGCCCGGAAGTACGCAATCGCTTCGACGCCATTGATTTTTGGCATGCGAATATCGCAGACGAGGACATCCAGCAGCAATCGGTTCTCTCCGGCATTGATGGTCTCGATCGCCTTCTCCCCATTCTCTGCTTCCAGGACATCATAACCGGCCTTTTGGAGGGTCATGCGGACGACCTTCCGAATATCCGCTTCGTCATCGACCACGAGCACACGCCCATTTGTGGTTTGATCGCCCATGAAAAATCCGGATGTGAATTCCCCCATGATGCCCTCCTTGTTGTGATAGTGAGTTGAGAGATTTATCGCGGCATTACTTTTTCATTTGTATGTTCTGGATATAGAGCAAGCGATGTGCCTTGTCTCATGTTGATCACGTTGTCTGAATTTCCAAGCACTTCATCTAGAGAGCGTTCGAGTCCTCAGTTGAAGAACGGTGGGTATCCACCACCGGAGGTTGAAATGCACCACCAACAGCGATCTCGCAAAGACTCGTCTGCTCACCAAATTCGACGGAGCAGGAACAGAGAACTCAGCAACACCGTTGCTGCCGTGAGGGTCACCATGATTGTCATAAGAACCTCCTTGGATCATATTCAACATATTCAGGAATAGAACAAGTTCCGTACCAGGTGAGAACATCCGCGTGGAAGGAAAGAATCTCTTTCAATCTCGGGAGCTTCTATAGGTCGCTGACAATTCTTGCCTCAAGTCGCAGCGACAAACCTGGGAATCACAATCGATTCAGTAGTGGATCAGATCACGACCCCTTTAGGGTGTTTGGGAATCAGTGAGGCCATACATCTATCTAGCCGAATGCCGAATTGCCTTTCAGAAAGCGGCTACGGTATCCTGCTGAGGAGGAAGATTGCTGTGATTACCCAGGACACACTGACGGATTACATCAGGCAGGCCATGCCTGATGCAGCCGTGACCATGATCGACAAGACCGGCACGATGGATCATTTGAAGGTCATGGTGGTGTCCGATGCCTTTCATGGCAAGAACCTACTCGACCGGCATCGCTTGATTTATCAAGCGCTTGACGCGCCTCTCAAGGATGGACGCATCCATGCCTTGGAGCTGACGGCAAAAACGAAGGACGAGCATTAAGAGATAACGGACGATAGCTTGAAGTTCATTTTGAAGGAGGCCGACCATGCCTGAACCGATTGAAGAAGAAATCCAGAACGAAATCAAAGCGCACAAAATTGTGGTTTACGGCAAGGGGACCAAGCAGATGCCAATGTGCGGGTTTACCCGCGAAACCATGCAGTTCTTCGACAAGTATGGGTATCCCTACGAAGTGATCGATGTATTATCTCAGCCGGCCAAACGGGAAGCCCTCACCAAGATGACCAACTGGCCGACGCTCCCGAAGGTATTTATCGACGGCACTTTTTATGGGGACACCGATATCTTGGACCCCATGGCTGCCAAAGGTGAGATGGAGCCGCTGCTGAAAAAAGCGTTCGGGAAGTAAAGTGGCCCCCGGACCGATTGCTTTCGCTCGAGGCCAGAGCCGTTTCGGTCCGGCGTAGCCTCCGCTCCACTTGACGGTGAAACTTGTTCCGTTTTGGCTCCCCGTCTAACGGAACGTCGAACATCACCGCCACCCATTTACAATGGGCCGCTTCGCATCGGCAACGCCGGAGTACGAAACGGCTCTGATGCCCGCTCAAGCAATTGGCCCTTCTGCAAGAATTTTTGATTTCGGCAGCGGTGTGGAGAGGAAGAAAAGACATGGCGGCTGTCATGCTCTTGTGGAATGCGGGGCCGAGACCCTGTAGGAATCATCTCCGGCTATGGAGGAGCAGCCCCGCTCTTCGATTGTGATAGTGCCGTCGCGATTCCCACTAGTGCATACGCTTTTTCGGAGGGAGAGGACAGGTTGCGAGCCCATCGTAATGTTTGTTCTGTGCGCCCCGCCTTTGCATGAAGTGCGCTGAGTTCTTTGATCAATTCGAGCCGATGTGCCGGTATGTTCAACTCGTCGGCAGCAGCCATTGCGCCAATGAGGTCGCCTTTCCTGGCAAGCGCTTTGGCAATCGCTTCGAGTGCCCGTCGAACTTCAAATTCACGCTTCCATAGCTCTTGCGATCGAGTGACCTCATTGGGGTTCTGACTTATCTGAATCTTCTCTTTGAGTTGCACGAGTTCTTTCTTTCTCGCAATCCGCTGGCGCTCTGTTTCGACCAGTGCAAGCAGGGCTTTCGCATCTTTGATATTTCCCAAGTCGGCTTGCGTCACCGCGATCCCGCCGTAGAGCCATGCGCGGTCGATGTCGATGTCCTGAAAGTTGGCGACAGTGTCTTGTGCCTCGGTTGGCTTGCCGGACTTCACTAACTCCACGAGGATATCTGAAATAGCCATTTCATAATCGCTCATCTCGAGAGCACCAGGCTGAGGCGCCTTCCTCAGCATAATGGCCGTGTTGAATGCACCTGATATGTCGCCTCGTTTCGCCTGGGCGTTGACAATGTCGTGAATGGCCGAAGCACGATGTCCTTCTTGCTCGATGGATTTCGCTATGTTGATGGCTGTCGCCGCGTCACCGGCCATTGCCGTACTGGCCGCGATGTGCCGAAGGATATCAGCCCGCCTCACCATGTTGAGAGTCGAGCGCGCTGACGTCTCGGCTTCTTGCAGCAGAACCAAGGCAAGTGGCTTGGCTCCGTGCTGCAAGTGGTACGTGGCGAGTTCCAACAATGCACTGGCCTTTGCATGTCCGGGTTTTATCGACGAGGCTGTCACTTGGGCATCCGTGAGACGGCCTTGTTGAATCTGGGCCTGCACGATTCCCCATTGCGCGTATCGTCGTGGCCCCTCATCGAGAGTGGCCACGATGTCTTGTGCTTGTCCATTTTGGACTCGGTCCCGAACGATCTTCATCAGGGGATACGGGTTCTCTCCGATTATGCTCAAGGCGGTTTGAATGGCCCCACGGATATCGCCTTGTTTGGCTTGAGCTTCAGCTAGACGTGCAGTGGCGATGCCCACGATGGCAAGCGGTTCATCTTTGGCGCGCTCTTTGACGCGCGAAAGCGTCTGAAACGCCTCTTCAATGTTTCCTCTGTTTGCATACGCAATGACGAGTTGCCCAAGCGCGTGAGCGGCGGCCAGTTTCCCAGGCCGCGAGGAGTGGTCTTCAACCAATATTTCGGCATACATCCGTTCGGTTTCAGCAATGTTTCCGGTTTCTGCATAGGCGGAGGCGAGAGAGGTGAAGTACTTGAGTTTGTTCGGCTGTTTCGGAAAGTTCTTGAGCGTTTCTCGGGCTCCTGCCGGATCAATCTGAATTTGTGCGACGATAATCGGGTCTAACGTTGCCGATCGCTCAGGAAGATCTTGGATTGATGCAGCGGCAGTTCTTGCTTCGAGAAGAAGCGTCATGGGTTGAGGTGGCTTTATGGCAGGAGCTGCCCATGCGGATCCGTTGCAGACAAAGAGACTGAGAAGTACAAGAATAAATGGGTAACTGCTGAGAATGCCTGACGCTCGAGGGCCTGTCATCCTTTTGCTTCCGGTGGCGGCCAGTTCATTTCAGTATGGCGGCCGCAGTAATAGCATAAGAGGCGATAGCGGGCTTTGCGGCGGGGATTAGGCATGGAGATAAACGTGATGGGGGTGTTGTCGAACGGGCAAGCCGGCTGTTCGTGGAGCAAGTGCACCTCTGCCATCATGGTGATCGAAGCGACATCCCAAGGCGGTGAGGCCTGTTCCTTTCCGGTGATCTGTTCTTTCGTATGACAGCGCTGGCAGATGGCTTCGTAAGTCTTGACACGGGCGTGGTGCGGGGTCAGGTCGGTAACCTCCATCGATCCGCCACAGCCTGCTTTGGCACAGATCAAATGTTCATGTTGGAGCGCCTGCAAAAATCGACGATGAACCTGTCTCTCTTGCTCCGATTTCATCCTCTCCTACCTCCCTCTTCGTATCATTCTAGGGCGGCCTGAACTGTCCTTCACTGCGCGCGTTGGACGAGCACAGTGTTAATCTCACCCGCCCGCCCTCGCGGCGCCAGGACGCCGCGCTTACCCTGCGTGCGCGTTCCGCGACCACGAAGGGCAGTCAGGCCACCCTCCTAAATTCCCCAGGCTCCGCTGATCTGGATGTTGGCGCCATTCACATAGCGAGCTTCGTTGCTCAGTAGATAACGAACCGCGGCGACGGTGTCATCGACACTGCCGATATAGCCGGCGGGGATGCGTTTGGTCATGCCGGCGAGTTCCTCCGGTGGTGCGCTGCCGGAATCGATGAAGCCGGGTGAAACCGCGTTCACCGTAATGCCATGCGGCGCGAGCAGCTTGGCCAACGTGCGAGTCAGAATGAGGACACCGGCTTTGGCGATGTAATGAGCGGTGACGTCCGGCTGAGCAATCATCTGGTCGGCGTTCGCCATGCTGAAATTGATGATCCGACCGGATTTGCGTGTCTTCATCCCCGGTGCCACGGCCTGTGCGAGATAAAAAATCGGATGCAGGTTCCCGTCAAACATCTCCCTCCACCCGTCGACCGTCTCCTCGAATAGATTGATCCGGTGGTAGGGGCCGGCGCCATTGATCAACACATCAATTTTGGCCCATTGCTTCTCGACCTGCAAGACGAGGTTTTTGGCGGCGATGGGATCCGAGACATCACAACGGACGGCCAATGCCTCCCCTCCTCGTTCAGTGATCGCGGCGGAGGTCTTTTGGGCTTCCGCGTCGCTGGTGCGATAGCAGAAGGCGATCTTCCATTTCTGTGTCGCGAGATCGAGGGCGATGCCTCGACCGATTCCTTTGGCTCCGCCGGTGATCAGTGCAACATTCGTATTCATGACGACGCTCCATTATGCCTCGTCTTCAACCGTTTGGCGATCAATTGCAGTGCGCCGGCCGTCCGGCTCGAGATCGATTGTTCGTCCTTCGGCTTCTTGGCATCAAGGAACTGGCTTCAATCATGGCCCGCAGATCGTCGATCCGGTCGATATCACGCCATTCGGGAAGGAGTCCGATAGTCAAGCCAAGCTCGTTCGCCTTCTCGCGTGTCAGTGCCAGCACCCGGCCAGTCGACCAGGGCATGTTCTGGAAGAGCGTTGGTACCGATTTGTTGAGTCCGATCAGATAGTACCCGCCGTCGAGGGCCGGTCCCAACACGAGGTCGTGCTTCTCCAACAGCTCAAAGGCTTGTTTGTAATAGTCGAGAGGGAGGGACGGCACGTCAGTCCCGACGATCAGGACGCGCTGGTAGCCGCGCGTGAAGAGTGTTTCACATGCGCGATGCATGCGTGTGCCCAAGTCTTCTCCTTCTTGGTCGATCAACTTCACGCCCTGGCGTTCTTCCATGATCTTGAAAAACACCAGCGTCGATGAGGGTGTACAGGCGAGATAGCGATCGAAGGGTAGTTTCAGCCTGCTCACAGCGGCTTTGGTTCGTTCAAGGGTATCGAGCACGAAACTGCCGTGCAACGTCGCGGCTTCATCGTGGGTCAGGGGAGGACAGAGACGAGTTTTCACTTGGCCGGGAATCGGCGCTTTGGCAAAGATGACGAGGGCGGTACTGCGTCCTGGGGGTTGGATGCTGAGTGGCGGGTTCACCGTGCCTACCTCATCGTACGGAGGCGTAAAATCGTTGCAGGTGCTGCGGGCTGATGCCGATCCAATACAGGAAGCGTATGACCCACATCAAGAGGATAGTACGCATGGGTCCCAGTTGCTTCCAGCGGCGGAATGATGTGACGACGCGGTGGTGCAACGCGATCGTCGGTCCCAAACGCTTGAGCCTCATGCTGAACTCGATGTCCTCCATGATCGGGATATCAGAAAAACCGCCGAGCCCCTCGAAGACGTGGCGGCGAACAAACATCGCTTGATCGCCGGTGGAGATGCGCGTGAGTCGGGATCGGAGGTTCATGAACATGGCAATCATTCGACTCCAGATGGAAGCGCTGTCGAACTGCACGTCGAAGCGACCACCGACAACGACAGAGTCGGCAACCGCGGATTCAATATGCTGCCTGGCGCCATGAGGAAGCTTCGTATCAGCGTGGAGAAACAGGAGCACATCGCTGCAGACGGTGTTCGCGCCGGCATTGAGCTGGCACCCTCGTCCCGGCGGAGCGATCAATAGCCGAACAGTGGTGAACGCTGAGGGGTCAGTGCGCGACACAAATGACTCGACGATTGCCACCGTTCGATCGCTGCTCCCTCCGTCCACCACGATGATCTCATCGAAACCGAGCGTTGCGGTGTGACCAATGGTGGCCGCGATGGTGGAGGCTTCGTTGAGGGTGGGAATGATGACTGTAATGGTCATCGAGGCAGGGGAGGGTCAAGGAGTCCTGCGGCTTCGTTCTCGCAGCGCTCAAAGGCGCCTACTGCGGTTTCTTGGGTTCGTTGAACATAAAGTACATGACAGTGATGACGGTGGCCCAGAAAACGACTTGCTTGTGCCAGAAGAGAATCTCGCCAAAATGGAGAAAGGCAAGTGACAGCCCGATGGCGCCGATCGTGATCCCCCATCGAAGCACGGGCTGTTCGATGACGGCGTTCGCCCAGATGGCCAATCCGCCAAAATACAAAAGAAGTGCGACCACACCGCTCAGTTCAAATCCTCCGCTAATTGAGAGAAATACCTGCAGGAACCCCAAGAACATGAAGGCTGTGCCAACCATCTTCGCGATCACCCGCATCTGCTGATCGCTTCCGCCGTCCTGCTCATCCGATCTGCTGGGCTGAGTCGGTGGACGTTGTGTTGGGTCGTGCGGGGAAGGAAGGTCGGTTGGGGCCATGGCTATTTACCGTGAGGTGGCAAATGTAGACGTAACCGTTTCATGCCTTAAAATGTTTGCTCAGCGTCAGGGCCTGTTGCTGATAGGATGAGCCGAGACCGACGCCGTACAGCCGGTCCGGTACGTCGAGCATCCTATCATATACCACCTTGAAAAAAGTTTGACCGTCATGGATGAGGAACGGCACGTCGTGGGGCCGGACTTCAAGCACAACCTGTGTGCCTTTGAGTTCGCCGTCCGCCCCATATCCGAACCCCGGATCGAAAAAACCCGCGTAATGAGTGCGTAGCTCGCCGCAAGCGGCTTCGTAGGCGACCATCTCGGCGGCGTAACCAGGAGGCACGCGAATTCGTTCTTTGGAGGCAAGGATATAAAATTCCTCCGGTTCCAACAGCAGACTGTCCTGCCGGTGGCGATACAGGGGTTCCCAAAAATCTGCGGCCGCATAGTAGCCGATCTTGGACAGATCGATCACGTGGCTGTTTTTCTTGGCCCGGTAACCGATGACAGTGGAATCGGCCCGTTCCTCGCCCTTGAGATCGATGCGCAAGAAGAGGCCACGGTCGGTTCGAAATTCCTTCGTGCGCAGGGGTTTTCGATTCGGCAGGTTGTGATAGAGCAGTGGCTCCTGGCGGTGAAGATTTTGCAGCGTGGTATCGGAGGCCGTGACTTCGCCGCGAACGAACCGGATCTGATTCAGCGATTGGCCCGTCTTGACCTTGATGGCGAACGAGCGAGGGACCACTTCGAGAAAAAGCGGGCCCCGGTAACCAGCGCGGATTTCGTCGAATCCCGCGTTCAAATCCGTCACGATGCGGGTGAACACATCCAGCCGGCCGGTGGTGCTTTTCGGGTTCGCCCGAGCGCGGATGGTGCCGGGAAGTTTCAGCGATTCCAGTAACGGCACCAGATAGACATGACCCTTTTCGAGAATCGCCCCGCCGGTCAAGTCCATCTCGTACATCACGAGGTCGGACTGGTAGAAGTCCATGACGTCGAGCCGACTCGAAATCGCAGAGAGTTCCGGCAGAAAGCTGCTGATCAACCGATAGGCTTTCTTTCCGAGCCGGAGGTCGAGACTGGCCGGCTGGATTTGGCGATCCTCAATCGCAACCGGCGCCGTGATGGCGCCTGTCGTAATAAGCCGGGTAATGTGCTGATAGGGAAGGATGCCCTGAGCAGGTTTCTTCGTCACAGTTCGTCCGCTTCTCCACCGCAACTGTTGCCCCAGGACGAATACCCGTCGCGGTCCGGATAACTGTCGCCGGAATCGTCATAGGACGCTCTCGCGCCCACCATCGGCAGCTCGCGGCCGTTTCCGCCTTTGGGTTGTGGATAGTGGAACGTCTTGTTCTCGTAGTTGCGAAGCAGCGCGCCATCGTCGTCCATGTGCACCAGATACTCGCTGGGAAGGAGTGGGATTTTTCCGCCGCCGCCGGGCGCGTCGATCACGAAATGCGGCACGGCCATGCCGCTCGTGTGACCCTGCAAGGCTTTGATGATGTTCAAGCCGGTTTCGACAGTCGTGCGGAAATGGTTGGTGCCCTTGGTCAGGTCTGCCTGATAGAGGTAATAGGGTTTCACCCGCGCCAGCAATAATTGGTGGACCAATCGTTTCATGATTTCCGGATCGTCGTTCACGCCTTTCAGGAGGACGGTCTGTGCACCGAGGGGGACGCCCGCGTCGGCCAACATGCCGCAGGCCGCCTTGACAGCGGGGGTCAATTCATCGGGATGGTTGAAGTGCAGATTCATGTAGACCGGATGGTACTTCTTTATGATCTCGCACAGCTTCGGCGTAATGCGTTCCGGTAGAGTGCCGGGTACGCGCGAGCCGAGACGGATCAGGTCCAGATGTGGAATGGTCCGAAGGGCTTTGAGGATTCGCTCCATCAGATGGTCTGGAAGCAACAACGGATCGCCGCCTGAGAGGATGACATCCCGCACCTCTGTGTGTTCCCGCAAATAGGCAATCGCTTGGTCGAGCTCTCCCTTCTTGAGGAAACCGGGCTTGCCGACCAGCCGTTTCCGGGTACAAAACCGGCAATAGATCGGGCATTGATTGGTGACCATCAGCAGCACCCGGTCCGGGTAGCGGTGGACCAGGTGGGGCACGGGGCTCATGAGATCTTCTTCGAGTGGATCGTCCTCGGCGTCGATGTCGTCCAGCTCGGCTTGGTCCGGCACCACTTGCTTCCAGATCGCATCGCCCTTCTCTTTGATCGTCCCGAGCACCGTTGGCGTGATCCGCATGGGATAGGCACCGACGATCGCTTCGATCTCTTGTTCATCAAGCCCGAAGCGGTCGGCCAAATCCTTCGGCCTGACGATACTCTCGGCGAGGATGCGTCTCCAATCCTCCATGCGAATTCTCCTTGTTCAACCGTTGGCGAGACGTTCGGATTCGGCCTTGCTCTCAAGATGAGCCAGAATTTCGTGTGTCTCGCTTAGCACCTTGTCTCCATCTTTCAGCACCGGCACATAATATTGTCCAGAGACGGCGAAGACCTCCTTGCGCAGCGGGCGAAAATCCGGAACCACCACGTTCTCATACGGCAAGTTCAATTCGCCCAGCTTCCGGCGTACCATTTCACATTCCGGACACCATTCGACGTGATAAAGGGTCATCGGCATCGTTCAACGTGATACGTGCTCAGTTTGAGGGTCAACAGCGCAAGGGACCATGATGGCGTCTTTCATCCCATGGATCACTTTCTTATCCGCCGGACAAATCGTAGCCAGAATACCAGCCAGTTCAACGTGTTCGCCAGTGACGAAATAATAGGGAGACAGCCTTGCGCGACCGGCCATGGCACGCAATTCGCCGGTGACAGCGTCGAAATAATTCAGTTGATACTGCCGGCCCTTGTGAAATTCCTGCAGGATGTAAGGCGTGTGGGGAAAGGCTGTGAGCGCTGAATCGATGGCGGCGGCCCATTCGCTCTGCGGCAGGTCGTGACCGACGGACACACCGCGGCTGCCCCAGGCCAATTCCGAAAACCCCGACGGCTTGATGACAAAATGCCGTTCTTTTTGCGTCGCGCCTGCGAGGTCGGTCCAATTCATGACGGCACGTCCACCGATCGACAGGCCTGGGATGACAGCTGAAGGCGGCACGGGGGCAGGATCCAAAATCCAGGTCCGAGGCATGATGGTCGTGAGGTGGAGGAAGAGGTCCTCTCCCAACTCGGTTCGCCAGTACGGGGCCAACATGGGATGGTGCAGCAGCGCGAAGGCCGATTTTTCCTCCAGCGCCGGCTTGTAAGGAGGCGTCACCGAGACCCACTCCTTTTTTATCGCATATTGAATCAGCTCTCCCTTGGGAATGTTCGGGAGGTCGAATAGTTCGTAGAAACGATAGATGAGTCCAATGGGAAGATGTCCCGCTTCCGTTGCTAGCAAAAGCCTTTCTTCGGTGAAACGAATCTGGCGCGGCTCCACGCAATAGGTTGGGAGTCCCCGGGCTGAAAGCTCTGTGGCCATCCACGTCATTTCCGGTCTGTAGTCCTTCGCTTCTTCCGACACGACGATGACGATCACTCCCTCATATTGACCGCGCTGCGCTCGCAACATGGCCGCGAATCCATCAACCATCCCGTCCCGCCCGCCGATGAGCTGGGGTGAGTCGTGAGAGGAGAGGTCTGCATACGCGCGGCTCATCACCGCGGTCATGCCTATGCCTCCCGGGACCGAATCGAGTTCTGTAATGACCATGCCGTCTAATGTGGGAATCACGTCAGGCCGGATGACGGCGGGCACATGGTCTCGAAACCGTTTCATACGGCTGTAGGCAATGAGGCCTTCCGGTTTTCCTTGATCGAGATACGCGGCAACCCAGGCGGGCTGGGCCCCGCGTACGCTTTCTGCGTATAAGCGGTTCACGCTTCGGTAAAACCGAAGAAGCTGAGGTCCTAGGGAATGGAAAAACGTCAACTGTTCCTGGGAGAGGGGCAGCGGTTCGAGGCCGATCCGCCAGGATGTGTTGACGGATCCCTCGCTGGGTAACCCTGGTGACGGTGCGGCAACGATAGGGGCGAAGAGGCCCGCTTGAATCAGGGTATCGCGGATGCTGGAGCAACGGTGGAGAAGGTCGGCGGTAGCCAAATCAGATAGGCAATCGGTTCATGCCACGGAGTGTGACGTATGAGGAATCGTAACACGGGCGTTAGGACCGTACAAGTGGAACAACCACGGATGGAGTGGGATTTGCCGGTGTTGCCATGCGTACGCAATTTTTGCCCGCTTTCTTCGCCGCATACAGAGCAGAGTCGGCGGCAATGACGAGATCAGATGCAATGGAGGCGTGGATGGGAAATGTGGCGACGCCGATGCTGGAGGTGAGCAAAAAGGGTTTCTTGAGAGCCGTCAGTTCCGGCAACATGGTCAAAGTGGTGACACGGTGTCGGAGACGCTCGGCGGCGCTGAGCGCCCCTTCCATCGACGTATCGGGAAGGATGAGCGCAAATTCCTCTCCCCCATAACGAGCCGCAAAATCGCTGGCTCGCGCGATGCCCCGCCCGGGACCCTGTTGGCTGTCCAGCAGCCAGCCCAATTCACGGAGGACTTGATCGCCCATCGTATGGCCATACACATCATTGATCTGCTTGAAGTTGTCGAGGTCCATGAAGAGCAGCGAGAGCGGACGCATGGAACGGAGGGCCAGCGCGCAAAGCTGGGCCAGCGTTTCTTGGAAGTGGGAGTGATTGTAGAGGCTGGTCAAGCTGTCCCGGATGGACTGGTCGCGCAACAGCTGATTGGCCTGCATCAGGTCTCGGTTGGTGTGGGACAGTTTCTTGACGAGTCCTTCGGCTTCTACCTGCTGGCGTTTGACGGCGGTAATGTCGGTAATCGTTTCAACGATGTGCGTTTGGCCGGACGCCGTTTGGACTTGCGCCCATTGCACGAGGAGGTGCTCGTCGTTCGGGAGGGGCACCTCGCTGGCGGTCGGCTTTCCCGTGTCGACGGCTTCCGGCATCTTGCAGAACGCACAAGGCGTCGCGCAGTTGGCGATCTTTTCGTGGCAGGTGAGATTGGAGATGTCGCCGAACTTATTCTGGGACACCTGGTTCTGAAAGACGACCTTATGGGTGGCCGGGTCGATGACCGTGATGATGACCGGTTGCGAGTTCAGCAACACCTGGGGATCGTATTGTGGTCCTTCTGCAGGGAGCGCCATTGTTGTCGTGCCAGCGTGTGGAGCGATGCTTGGGGTCAGTATTTCAGCGAGAGAAGATTCGGTCAAGAATTTGAGTGTTTTAGGAAGGACAGGGACAATTCCCGAAGCGACAACGTAGTAGGCCGCTTTGGGGAATGATGCTAGAATAGGCGCAATTTCCGTGGAATTGCCCATGACTGCGCTCACTATCAAGATGGCGTTGCCCTCGCCGGTTGTGCCCGAGGTCCTCCCTCAACTGGTGCCGAGCAGCGCCTGCTTACGATGTGACGTCTGCTGCCGGTTCCCGGATCCCGATAGCCCGCTTCGGCCGTTCTTTACAGGCGAGGAAATCTCACGGGCGGTCGATCATGGTCTGGAGGCCAAAGTTTTCCATGATCGCAATGGCTGTCAGGTTACCGTCGTGCCGGATACGCAAGGCGAAGGTTTTGTGTGTCCCGCCTTTGAAAGTCAGAGCCGTACCTGTCGCATCTACGACCAGCGCCCGCTCGACTGCCAGCTCTATCCACTGGCCCTGATGTGGAATGCAGCACAGGATGAGGTGGTGCTCGGGTGGGATGCCAAATGTCCTTTCATGCAGGAGCAACTGCCGGAGTCCATTCGCCTCCATGCGGAACGGATCATGAAGATCCTTCAACAGCGCACGGTAGTCCAGCAGATCGCGGACCATCCGAGGCTGATCGGGCGATTTCAAGAAGATGTGGTGAGGCTGACTCCTCTCCCAGAGATTACACACGCATTGCACGAACGATGGGGCGCTCAACCCTTACGCCGGCTGATGTTGGAGGATCTGCAGAGGCTGACCACTGCGTTGAATCGATCGGGATTCCGTGGAGCTCAGTCGCTGGCGGCCTATTCAGCACCCTATCATTACATCTGGAACGGGCTTCTCTGCCTACTGGTGGAGTGAAATTGAAGGGGCCTTCTGTCTGTTCGCACAATCGCCGGGTGGGTGGTTCATGCCGCTCCCTCCGCTCACGGCCGGCACGATGGAAGAGCCGTTGGCCGAGGCGTTTCGACTCATGCGCCGTTGGAATGGTGCAAGCGCGGTCAGTCGCGTTGAAAATGTTCCGGCCTCGATGGTGACGATGCCTCGAAACAATGGGGTACGTCGTCAGGCCGAAAGATCCCGACTACCTCTATCGCGCTGCCGAGCTGGTAAGCTGGCAGGCGACGGCTATAAATCGCAGCGCGCACTCTGCAATCGTGTAGAACGAGCAGGAGGCGTGAGCATTGAACCGTATCGATTGAGCGACCGGCTTGCTTGCCGCGCGTTGTTTCAACAGTGGCGGGGACAGAAGCATGCTCACGGGCTTGGTGCTTTCGCCGCCATGCTGCTCGATGATACTGAATCCGCCCATGAGGTGGCCTGGTCGCATGGGTCCGAGTTGCAGCTTGGTGGGTCGGTGCTCCGCATGAATGGGCAAATTCGAGCGTATACGTTCGGGTACTGGCTGATGAGGAACACCTGGTGTGTCCTTTTGGAAGTGGCCGATCGCACGATTCCCGGGCTGGCGCAATACCTGTTTCGCGAGACCTGCCGGAAGGCTCTCTCCGAAGGGGCTGAGTTCATCAACACGTTGGATGATTCAGGGCTGTCCAGTTTGCGCGTGTCAAAAGAGGCCTATCATCCGCTGATGCAGATCCGGAGTTACATCTGTTCCGAGGCCCCACCAGCATGAGCAAACAAGATTTCCAACAGCCGCTCGACTCGTCGCGCTATCGGTGGCTGCCGCAGTTGATCATTTTGATGAACGTGGTGGCCTTGGTGGCCGGGGTCTTTCTCCTGCGCAGCGTCGAATCTCGATTGGTGGCCGCAGCCGGTGAGGAGCTGACGATTGCCGCGGCCGAAGTATCAGACAAGTTGGACCGGCTCTTGTTCGAACGGTATGGCGATACCCAGATGATGGCCCGGGCCTTCGCGTTGCGGTCGTCCGATTCGAGATATCTCTCCAGCTATCTGGGATGGATGAAAACGACACTACGCTCCGGTCTATCTGTGGCTGGGGGTCACGGACGGCCAAGGGATGTTGGTGGCTGCGACTGAACCGTCCTTGCGCGGCCAGGATTTTAGCAAGACCAGCTGGTTTCAACGCGCGCGTACGACGAAGACCATCCAGATCGATGATGTCGAAGCTCACGATGCCGACAGCGGCGTGGAGACGGTCGCATTTACGGCGCCGATTCTCGACGCGGAAGGGACGTTCCTGGGCGTCGTCACCAGCCGTGTGGCGACATCCGTGCTGGAAGAGGTGACAACCAGAACGGTGCGCTCGCTGGAATAACGGCAGGAGTTTACCGGTCCTGTGACGTTCCAAATGGTGACCAAAGAGGGAACCGTGTTCGTGGATTCTGACCTGTTGCATAAGGGGCCGTTGAACATCCAGCAATCGATCTGCTTCGCGAAGGCCAGTCAGTCCGGTGAGCCGGGATTTGTCGAAGAAGACTATCGTGGCGAATCGGTCGTCACGGGATATGCGCGCACGAGAGGGTTTGGGGAGTTTTCTGGGTTGGGCTGGTACGTACTGGTCCGGATGGATCGCGAACGCATTCTTGATCCCATCAAATCGATCTTATGGAAGGTGGGGCTGACCGGCGCCGTATTTTGGATTCCCATGGTGCTGTTACTGCTCTGGTCCACCTCTCAGCTCAGGACAAAGTATCAGCAGGTGCAACAGGAAAGTTCCTGGGCGCGCGCGGCCGAGGCGGCACTTCTTCAGAGCCAGGAACGTAACAGAGCGATCGTCGAAACCGCATTCGATGCGCTGGTCACCATCGAGGCGACCGGCATTGTGACCGATTGGAACGGGCAAGCGGTGGCCATCTTTGGGTGGTCACGCGAAGAGGCACTTGGACAGCGCCTATCCGAATTGATCATTCCTCCGCGAGACCGTGAGGCTCATGAGCAGGCCTTCGCCACTTCCTGGCCACCGGGGAAACTCACATTTTGAATCGTCGCATCGAGGTGCTGGCGCTGCATCGTTCGGGACATGAATTTCCCGTTGAACTGGCCATTTCTCCGGTACGCATCGGCGACACCATTTTTTTCAGTGCCTTCATTCGAGACATCACTGAGCGGCGGGAAGCGGAAACCAAGTTGCGGGAAAGTGAGCTCCGGTATCGATCGGTGGTCAACGCCCTCGAGGAAGGTGTGGTGGTCCTTGATGGGGAAGGCGTCTGGCGCACCGGAAACGCGAGCGCTGAGCGTATCTTGGGGCTGTCGTTTGATCAGCTGACCGGACGTTCCTTGCTCGATGACCGGTGGCACACGATTCATGAAGATGGAACCCCATTTGTGCCTGCAGAGTATCCGGCCATGATTACGCTCAGGACCGGTCAGCCTTGTGCCAGCGTGGTGATGGGCGTGTATAGGCCGGACGGCAAATTGCGCTGGATCGACATCAATTCTCGACCGTTGACCGGAGAAGGGCGAACCACGCCCTCTGCGGTGGTCGTTTCATTTTCCGACATCACCGACCGCAAACGCGCAGAGGAGCGACTTACGGCGCAGTATGCGGTCACGCGCGTGCTGGCCGAATCTCGGAGCTTAGAGGAGGCGGTTCCGAAGATTATCCAGGCTGTCGGGCAGAATTTGGAGTGGGACTGCGGGATTTTCTGGCGTGTGGACAAGGCGGCATCTGTCCTCCGTTGCTTGGATCAGTGGCCTGATCCGAGTCCTGGTGCGAATACCTTTCTGGATGAGTCGTGGGAACGAACGTTCAAGGCGGATGAAGGATTACCGGGGCGGATTTGGGCCAGTGGAAAAGCGGCATGGATTGCCGATGTGGCTCATGATCAGAACTTCCCACGCCAACAGCAGGCGAACAAAGCCGGTCTTCACGGGGCCTTTGGGTTCCCCTTGCGGGTCGGCGGCGACATCGAAGGTGTGGTCGAACTGTATAGCCGTCAGGTGCGTGTGCCGGACGAAGAGCTGCTCAAGATGATGGACGATATCGGGCTGAAGCTGGAACAGTTCGGGGATCGCACCAGGGCGCAGGAAGCGTTGCAACAGACGGAGGCGCAATTGCGGCAGTCGCAAAAAATGGAAGCGGTCGGACGGCTGGCCGGCGGTGTTGCGCATGATTTCAACAATCTTCTCACGGTCATCCGAGGCTATAGTGAATTGTTACTCGCGCGTCTGGCACCGGACGACCCCATGCGCAAGGATATGGTCGAGATCAAAAAAGCGGCGGATCGGGCTTCCGGACTGACCCGCCAACTGCTGGCATTCAGCCGTCGCCAGTTCATCGCGCCGAAAGTCATCGATCTCAACGCGCTCATCGCGAACATGGACGGCATGTTGCGCCGGCTGTTGGGCGAGGACGTCGTGGAACTCTGCACCGAATTAAATCCTCAGAGCGGCTTGATCAGAGCGGATTCGGGTCAGATCGAGCAGGTCATCATGAATCTGGCGGTCAATGCCCGCGATGCGATGCCGAGGGGCGGGCGCCTGACGATCGAAACCCGCAATGTGACGATTGGGAACCAGACTGCGCCAGACCCCGGCGGGCGTGAAGCCGGGGTCGTATGTATTATTGGCCGTTCGCGATACCGGCCATGGGATGGACGAGGAGACGCAGTCGCATCTCTTCGAACCCTTTTTCACGACCAAGGAGAAGGGTAAAGGCACGGGTTTGGGGCTCTCCACGGTCTACGGGATCGTCAAACAGAGCGGCGGCAGCATCGTGGTGGAAAGTCAGAAGGGGCAAGGCGCGACGTTTAAGATTTATTTTCCACTCGTCGAACATGGCGTTAAAGGCACAGCGGGTGCTCCAGAGGCGGAGCCGATACATGGCACGGGAGACGATCCTGCTCGTGGAGGACGAGCCGGCAGTTCGCGGCCTCGTTCACGAGACGTTACGGCTGCATGGCTATACGGTGCTCGAAGCCCGCCATGGGATCGAAGCCCTGATGACCGGCGCCAAGCATCAGGGGCCGATTCATCTGTTGCTCACCGATGTCGTCATGCCGCAGATGAGCGGTCCGGAAGTTGCGGAAAAAATGCAGGTCGTTCGGCCGGGGATCAAAGTGCTGTACATGTCCGGGTATCCGGACCATCCGGTGTTTGAACAGGGCAGGATTTCCCGCGACGCGTCATTTCTGCCCAAGCCGTTCACCCCGAATGTGTTGGCGAAAAAAGTGCGCGATGTACTGGACGGCGAGAAGGTAGCGTGAGAAAGGGCGTGAGCCAGCCTGCTGAGTCTCCTGTGCTCGCGCACCCCGCACACCAGGTGCACTGATGGGTTTTATCCCGTCGCCAAGACCATACTAAAGGGCTCCGGGTCGAACGAGTTCTGTTTGGCGGTGCTCGCTGGGTCAGAGCGCGTCTCGGCGCGCTCGGGGCGGGAGGGTGAAATTAGGGTGCGCAGTAGGAGACTTAGCAGGCCACCTCAAGGACGGTAATAGAGAGGGAGTCGGGTGGAAGCGAGCCGCTGTTGCTTGATCTTGATCCTCCATTCCGTTTATCGTGCCGGTGAATTTTAGAGATCAACCGAAAGCACATTCCACATGACTCAACCAGGGCGCGAGTTCGACATCGGCCAGTACCGCATCCAGCAGGAGCCGTATTACGCCGAAGTTCGTGGCGAAGTCGGTCTGTTCACGACCGCTGCGAAGAGCCGCATGCCGGTGATGCTGAAAGGACCGACCGGCTGCGGGAAGACACGTTTCATCCAGCACATGGCCTACCGGCTGGGCCGGCCGCTTGATCACCGTGGCCTGCCACGAAGATCTCACGGCGTCGGATCTTGTTGGTCGCTATCTGCTCAAGGGGCAGGATACGGTCTGGGTCGATGGGCCGCTGACGCTTGGCGTAAAGCATGGCGCGATCGTGTATCTCGACGAAGTGGTCGAGGCGCGGAAAGACACGACCGTCATTATCCATCCGCTCAGCGATGACCGTCGTCTCCTGCCGATCGAGAAGAAGGGGCAAGTCATCGAAGCGGCCGACGACTTCCTGCTCGTGATTTCCTACAATCCCGGCTATCAGAGCGTGCTCAAGGATTTGAAGCCAAGCACCAAGCAGCGTTTCATGGCCATCGAGTTCGACTATCCTCCCGCTGAAATCGAAACGGGGATCGTGCAGCGTGAAGCGGGCATATCCCGAGAGCTCGCCGGCGGTCTTGTCAAACTCGGCGGGAAAGTGCGCAATCTCAAGAATCACGGGCTTGAGGAAGGCGTGAGCACCAGGCTTCTGATTTATGCCGGCACCCTGATTCGGGAGGGCATCCCGACCGAGCGGGCCTGCGATGTGGCGATTGCACGGCCGATTACCGACGATCCCGACATGCAGCGCAGCATCATGGAACTGGCAAAGGCCGTCTTCTAGCAGGATGTTCAAAAAGCCGATTTCACCCGCCCAACCTCCGTGCGTCGAGCCGTACGCTTCCCAACGCTTGGTTCTCACATCGTTTCCTTCATGAGCCTCCCCATCATTCAGGACTGTACGGGAGGTGTCGTGCTCACGGTTCACGTCCAGCCCAAGGCTTCTCAATCTGCCTGTGTCGGGATTCACGGCAATGCCCTCAAGATTCGGATTGCAGCTCCCCCCTCCGATGGAGCCGCGAACGAGGAACTGATCCGTTTTCTTGCCGGCGAGTTGTCTGTGCCGGTTGCGGCTGTACGCATTGAGTCTGGTGCCGGCGGACGGCACAAACGTGTGTGCGTGATGGGGAAGACGGCAGAACAAGTCATGGCTTGCCTGGTTCCAAAAGAATCGGTGAAACGGTGAGACGACCGATTGCCTGGACCAGCTGGGCAGCTCTCATGCTCAGCGCCTGCTCCAGCGCGCAGCCGGTGCTGTATTCGAACGCACATTTGCAATCGGTTGGGAAAGAGGTGGCGGAACAGGATATTGAAGCGTGCAAACAATTGGCCGAATCGGCCGGTGCAGAGGAAGGCAGCGGCAAGGCGGGCCGTGTGGCGACCAGTACAGCGGTCGGGGGTGGAGTGGGTGCTGCCAGCGGAGCGGTCGGTGGAGCGATTTCCGGCGCGGCTGGCCAAGGATCGCTGATAGGTGCGGCCAGCGGAGCGGTGTGGGGGTTGCTCATGGGCTTGTTTAGCGCAAGCTCTGCACAGCCGAATCAGGCTTACACCAATTACGTGAATCGCTGCTTGCAGGATAAAGGCTATGAGGTCACAGGATGGCAATAACGGAGTCGTGGGGCAACTCGGTCGGTCTTCGTGCTCGCCGACCGCGCACACACTTGGGGACGACGCGGCGTCTCGGCGCCGCGAGGGCGGGCGGGTGAAAAAGGAGCAGTGCTCGGTCGATGCGCGGAGTGAATCCCGACCGTGCCGTCCCACGATAAAGAAGACATATCCATCCTGTGACTGTGGAGGGAAGTGGAAGATGGGTCGCATATCCGTCGGTCAAATTGTTCTAGTTGTGACGGTCTTGAGTTTGAGCGCTTGTGCGGGGCCGGAGCCGATGTTGCGGTCGAACGCGAAGGTGCAGCTTCAGGGCCGTGAAATCTCGAAGCTGGATGTGGCCGTGTGTCAGCAGAAGGCGGAAGCAGCGGGGTTGCAGCCTGGCACTGCCAATCGCGGCGGAAACATGGCAGCCGGAGCGGCGCTGGGATTGGTCGCTGGGGCGGCGGTGGGCGCATCTAGCGGACTGATCGGTGGTGCGACTGGCGTGGCGATTGGCGCTGCAGCAGGCGGAGGGCTTGGCCTCATCATCGGCATAGTCGGCGGGGCATATAAGCCGCTTGATCCGGATCCGCCCTATGCCGATGCCGTGGTGCGGTGTCTGATTGAAAAAGGCTATGAGGTCACCGGCTGGCAGTAGGTGAGACGATGGTGTGGCTTTGTGGTCTCGGAACGCGCGGGTTTGAGAGTCTATTTTGAAATCTTCGGCTCTTGGGTGGAAGCGGATAACGCTTTGTGCTTGAGTGCTCGGCCCTTCTCTGGTGTTGGATCGGTGATCACCCCATACACTTCCCGTCCCTCGTGACCTTCCGGTAAGTATTCGGTGATCGGCATGCCGTCTTCGCGAACGAATAACAGGCAGTGGCAATACTTGTACATCTGCATTTCGTCGCAGGCGCAAATCCAGCGTCGGAGTTTCGCTTCAGCGACCTTATCCTTATAGAAATTGCAGGGGCAGAGCGGTTTCCCGAGTTCGTCGACGTGCATCGCGAGGCCCTTTACGACGGCCTCCGTGACGGCGGGATTCGGATGCATCGTCGTCCCGCTCTTCTCGGCGAACCCCTTCACATACTTCCGCATCTTGTCGAGGCTTTCTTGCTTAGGTTCGGCCATATTCTCGTTCCTCTGAAGGGTCGTGTGGACGTCAAGAGCTAGTTTACAAGCGCTGGGCGGTCCTTTACAATCCGCCACTTCGCCACAGGATGCTGAAAACGGGCTGAGAGTTTCGTTCTCGCTTCGCTCAAGGTTTCAACCACAGGGAACCACTGGTGGCAAAAAACCTATCCGCTCGCATGTGCGCATGTGTATCGAGAGGCGAGCGGTTCAAGCGAAGCTTGGTATGTACCTCCTGCGACCTCTCGCTTGCTGCGGCCTTGCCATCAGCCGTGTTGAGCACCCTGTAAGAGGTTCAGAACAATGCCATCTGCGGATGCTCGAGAGCAATTGACCCATCGACTGGCCGAAGAGCTTGGCCCTGCCACGGCGGCCTATCTCCTGCAGCGTCTGGTCCAATCGGGCGGCCAGCCGGTGGCCACCCTGGCGTTGTTGAATGAGCTGGAACAGGTGTCTGCGAAGGCCGCTCGCGCCGCCGTTGAGGCCCTTCCCGAATTGGATCGGCGTGCCGGATGCTCGCAGGTCGTGTCCTGGCTCGACCTGGGCGTGGCCCTCGCGGAATCTTCCGGTGCAACGGCGCTCAAGTACTTCAAGGACAGCCCGCTCATCCTCGGCGTGATCGAGCGATCTGATTTGCAGGCCGCGGTCTTGGCCATTGCACTGGAATTCGCCGAGCAGGACGCCAATGTCACGTTGGAATATCTCAAAGCAGCCCCGCTAATCCTGAGCCGTATTCCTCTCGAACAAGTGAAACCTTGGTTGGAGATCGGCGTAGAGCTCACGCGGGTCGACCTGGTCGTGGGACTCGAATATATTCGCCAGATACCGGCATTGGCCCTGGTGCTTCCGCTGACCGAGGTTCGTAGTTGGCTCTCGTTCGGCATGAAACTGATCGTGCCGAATACGTTGGGCAAGCCGGACTATCTCGCGACGATGGAATTTCTAAGAACCGGACCCGCCATCTTGGGCGATATCGAAGAAGCGCCGCTCCGCTCCAAAGTGGTTTCGGTGGGAACATTGCTTGCTGAACAGGCTCCGGAGGCCGGAATTGCCTGGCTGACTGAATCGCCTACACTGCTCCGAGCGCTGCCTTCCACAGAGTGGCGAATAAAGGTGCTGCAATACGGTTCGTTGCTGGCGGAAAAAGACGCCGATGCGGCGCTGTCCTATCTGCGAGGAGGTTCTGAGATTGTGGGGCTGATCGGCGATGGGATCCAGGCGTTCTCTCGGTTTGAGGACTGGTTCACGGCCGGAATGGAAGTGCTGGCGTATAGTCCAGAGGGCGCGCGGGCATATTTTGCGATGGAGTCCCGAAAGGCGCTTTCATCGGTCGAACAGGCGCTGAGCGGCATCCCGCTCCGAAAAGTCGCGCGCAAGGTCAAGCTCTTTGTCCAAGGCCTCTGCGGATCGGAGGTGTCCATTACAGCGCTTTCCGATTCGGTGACGCGGCCTATGGCCCGCGCGAGAGTTGCCGCCGACGGGAAGACCATTGCGTTACCGGCTCTGCTGCGGCATTTTCCCACTGCTGATCAAAATGAACGGCTCTATCTCATCATGGCCGCGCATGAGGCCGGCCATCTGGAGTTCGGCACGTATCAGCTCAAGCTGGGCTCTCTCATGGATCTCGTTAAAACGGTATGTCTACGATATGGACGTTCACCGCACACGATGCCGGATTCCCTCGCTGCACTGTTCCGTCTGTATCCTCATCCCCGATTGGTGCACGACCTCTGGACTATCCTGGAAGACGCGCGCGTGGAGTTTTTGCTTCAGACGGAGTACCCGGGTCTCAGACGGGATTTGGCGCAGTTGGCGGCTCAAGCCGTCACCCCTCGCGATCCCGCTCATGGTCTGACCGTTAAGGAGCTGATCGTCGATTGCCTGTTGCGGCTATCGACCGGCGAATCGGAATCGACGGCGGTTCCTCATGCCGTCAAAGATGAGGTCTCCATTCTGTGGAAGTTATGTCAGCCAATCTTGACGACCAGCGCGACAGCGGAGATCACGGTTCGACTTGTTCACGAGGTGTACGTGCGGATGGAAGAACTTTTGGCCCCTCGTACGAGTATGATTCAGGCGGAGCAGCCGAAGGAAGATTCGAACGAAGTCGGAGTGGGGCCGACCGGCTCCGAGCAGGGATCCGATGAGTATCGTCCCGTCACCAATTGGGTCTATCGCGGAGAAATGAATCCGGAGTTCATCGCGCGTGATCACGCCGAATTGGAGTGGATGGCCGGTCAGGGTGGCGGATCGAAAGAACGCTCCGGCACCGGACAAAGCGGCCATCGCGCGGAACAGGAATTCACAACCGAAGAGGTGCTCAGCGGGGGACGGTCATTGCCGCCTGTCGTGGAGGAACTGCTCACCCTTGATGCGGAGCCACAGCCTCCTCTGGACCTGACCGCTCAAGGCGAACGAGCCGTTCGGTATCCCGAATGGGACCATACGATTCAGGACTACCGCATGAATTGGTGTCGTGTTGTCGAGCGTGGAGCTGACACAGGTTCTGATGAGTTCGTGTCCGCGACCCTGACGAGTCATCAAAGCGCCATCAGATCGCTTCGACGGTTTTTCGAGAGCTTACGGCCCCCCGCATTTCGCCGCATCGCCGGGCAGGCGGACGGTGAAGAGCTGGATATCGACGCTGTGGTGCGGAGAGCGGCGGACCAGCGTGCCGGTGTCGAAGGCGGTGATCGGATTTACGTCCGGCGAGAAAAAAAAGAACGCGATGTCGCCGTGGCGTTCCTCGTCGATGTAAGTGGATCAACCGGCCGGCAGTTCGAGAGTGGGCGTCGAGTGATCGACGTGGAAAAGGAAGGCCTGGTGCTGCTCTGTGAAGCTCTGGATGCCGTCGGAGATCAATATGCGCTCTATGCGTATTCCGGAGAGGGCCGACACTCAGTGGATTTGCTGATGATCAAGAATTTTGACGAACGATTGGGCATCACGACCGCACAACGGCTCGGTGGGCTCGGCCCTCGCCAGCAAAATCGTGACGGGGCGGCGATCCGTCATGCCATGTCGAAGCTGAGGGCGCGTGAGGTGAAAACCCGCCTCTTGGTGCTGTTAAGCGATGGCAGACCGCTCGATGGGGATTACAAAGACGAGTATTCGCTCGAAGACACGAAGGCGGCATTACGGGAGGCAAGACGGCAGGGGATCGATCCTTTTTGCGTCACCATCGATCGCGAGGCGGACAGCTACCTGCGCCGCATGTATGGTGATGTGCAGTATACGGTCATTGATCGTATCGAGTCCCTTCCTGCAAGGCTCCCTCGGATCTATCAGCGGTTAGCGACCTAGAGCGCCTGTGAGGCGCCAGCGATGAGTGTTGTATGTTCCATGTTGAATCCTGAGAGTGGATACATGAGCAGCATGAATCATCAGCCGACAAAGCCGGTAGTGCCCCCATGGCTGTATAAGTTGTTTACGGGGCATCAGTATCCCTATGTCCGCCGGTTGGCGAAGTTCGCCCAACCCAGTGAAGCCGGGGGAAGATCGTTCCAGAGCCGACTAAGGAGATGATCGAGGCCAAGTTTTGGGAAGTCTATCCCCGATGCTGCGTCAAGATTCTTCAGGAAGTCAAACGCGGGATGATCGTGGTGTTTCACGATCTCGGCGAATATCCGGCTGGAGGGTACCAGGAACTCGTAGACGATCCAGAGGAGTTTCTGGCAAAAACGTATGGCAAGAAGAAGATTAAAGTGAATTTCTACCATGGCGAGAATTTCGTCTGCACGATCAATTTTAAAGTGGCAGGCTGGACTGAGCATGAAGGGGGGCACTGACAGCCTCGGGAATGTCTCTTGTGCTCGCGCACCGCGTTAGGGGAGATGGGTTTTATTCCGTCGCCAGCTACGGGTCGAACAAGTTCTGTTGGCGGTGCTCGGTTGGGTCTAAGGGCGTCAAGGCGCGCTCGGGGCGGAGCGGGTGAGATCGAGGCGTGCAGTGAAAGACATCCCGGGGGAAAAGAGTCAAAGGCCGAGGTGACGAGGTGAGATGATGGGGCGACCGAAGATTACGGTGGTGGGGGCTGGAAATGTTGGCGGAACGACGGCCCAACGGCTGGCAGAGAAGGATGCTTACGATGTCGTGCTGGTCGATATCGTCGAGGGTGTGCCGCAAGGCAAGGCGCTCGATATCTCGCAGGCCGGTCCCGTCTGCGGCTATAGCACGAAAGTCGTAGGGACCAACGGCTATGATGAAACGGCTGGGTCGTCGATCGCGGTGATCACCTCCGGCATCCCACGAAAGCCTGGCATGAGTCGCGACGAACTGCTCACCGACGAACGCAAAAATTGTGAAGATCTGTTGTCAGCGAACTCGTCGCCCGATCTTCCGACATCATCCTGATTCTTGTCACCAATCCTTTGGATGCGATGGTCCATGTGGCCCGCAAAGTCAGCGGACTGCCGAAGTCGCAAGATCATCGGCATGGCCGGCGTGCTGGATTCCGCTCGGATGCGCACCTTCATCGCCGCAAGAATTGAATGTCCCTGGTCCGGACGTTGAAGCCATGGTGTTGGGCGGACATGGTGATACGATGGTCCCGTTGCCGCGCTACACGACGGTGAAAGGCAAACCGGTCTCGGAATTGATGTCGAAGAACAAGCTGGATGCAATCGTGAAGCGGACGCGCGACGGGGGAGCTGAAATCGTCGGCTTGCTGAAAACCGGCAGCGCGTTCTATGCGCCTTCGGCATCGGCGGTCGATATGGTAGAGGCGATTCATAAAGATCAAAAACGCGTCTTGCCCTGTGCGGTGCTCTGCGAAGGTGAATACGGGTTGCAGAATGTCGTCGTTGGTGTGCCGGTCAAACTTGGCAGAGGCGGGGCCGAGCAGGTCATGGTCGTATGATCTGACGGCGGATGAGCAGAAGGCGCTGGAGGCCTCTGCAAGTGCGGTCCGTGAGCTCTGCGCGACGGTTGATCGAAATGGCTGATGGTGTGAGCCATTGCCCGCTTGACAACGGAGAGAGCCTACAGTACAGAAAGCAGCTTAGCAGTGCACCGAATGAGGAGATGCTATGAAATTCCTTGAAGATCCGATGCAGACCATGGGCGCAGGATTCGCGCTCGCGCTCGTGTTGATTGTGGTGTTTCTCGGCATGGCCGGTGTCGGAGCCGGTGATGCCGATTGGGTTGGAATCATCGTTCGCTGGATCCATTTCCTGGCGGGCATCACCTGGATCGGGCTGCTGTATTTCTTCAACCTGATCAATGCGGCCTTCCTGAAGAGCTTAGATGGTCCGACGAAAAATATCGTCATTCCCAAATTGATGCCCTCGGCGCTGAACTGGTTCCGCCATGGGGCCACCGTGACCGTGCTGGCCGGTATTATCCTCTACATGAAGCTCTATATGAATGGTGGAACGGGCGCCTATGCGCTTGCGATCGGCGGGCTGCTCGGCATCATCATGATGGCCAACGTCCATGCAATTATTTGGCCGAACCAGAAAAAGATCATTGCGGCGGTGACGGCAGCGGCACAGGGAACGCCTGCGCCAGCAGAAATGGCGCAATGGGGGCGGACCGCCTTCTCGCTTCTCGCGTCAATTTTATGTTGTCGATCCCCATGTTGTTTTTCATGGGAGCAGGCAGCCACTTCAAGTAAGTAGCTCTTCATCGGCCGGTGGAGGCATTATTCCCACCGGCCTTTCAATACCCTTCCTTTTCCAACTGGTTATCGTTTCGGCCAATGTACCCAGTCAGGACCTAGGGCTGTGGGCCCTAACCTATTGAGATTCAGGCCTATTCTCAGACATGTTGCCTTGACGGAGAGCAGGCAGGGACCCGTATAGTATCACTCATCTTAATCTGTGGCTTTGGAGCGAAAGACGGTATGACGACGCGACCGAAGCACGTCTCGTGCAAAAGATTGATGGAGCTCCCTGGGATATCGATGCCTACATGAAAGTGGGGGGCTACGAGGCCTGGGAAAAGTGCGTCAAGGAACTGACGCCCGATCAAGTGGTTCAAGAACTCAAGAACGCCAGGCTTCGCGGGCGTGGCGGAGCCGGGTTTCCAACAGGCGTGAAGTGGGACAAGGTCCTGAATCATCGCGTCAAAGAACGCTATTTTGTCTGTAACGCCGGCGAACATGAGCCAGGTACGTTTAAGGATCGTCACCTGCTGAAAACGATGCCTCATCAGCTGATCGAAGGCTGCCTGATCGCGCCCTGGACATCGCAAGCCAAGGCCTCGTTTATTTATGTGAATCATGAGTACCAGGAAGAGCGGGAGAATCTGAAAAAAGCATTGGCGCAGGCCAAGGAGCGGGGGTTCGTCGGCAAAAATATTCTCGGCAGCGGCATCGACATCGATCTGCAAGTGTTCGAGGGCCACGGCAGCTATGTGGCCGGGGAAGAAACGGCGATGCTCGAGTCGATGCAAGGACGTCCGGCGATGCCTCGGCAAAAGCCGCCATTCTATCCGACGGATTATCGGGCTGTACGGGAAGCCGACCTTGGTCAACAATGTCGAGACCTTGTGCAACATCCCGCGGATTCTCCATAAAGGCGCCGCCTGGTTTACGGAGGTGGGAACGGAGAAATGTCCTGGGACCATGATGTTCTCATTGAGCGGCGCAGTGAATCGTCCCGGCGTGTACGAAATGCCGATGGGCGTGACCGATCCGTGAATTGATCGACACAGTGCGGAGGCGGTGTGCCAGGCGGGCGAAAAATTAAGGCCGTCTTCCCGGGTGGACCGGCATTCTCGATGGTGACGGCCGATCAGCTTGATCTCCCGATGGATTTCGATTCACTGAAGAAAGCCGGCACAGGGTTGGGTTCGGCTGGAGTGATCGTGGTCGACGATGCGACCTGCATGGTCCGCCAGACGCTAAAGTTCTCGAATTTCTTCAAAAGCGAAAGTTGCGGGCAGTGTCCACCGTGCCGGATGGGGACGATCAATCTGGCTACGCTGATGACGAAGATCGAAGCCGGTGAGGGAACGCAGAAGGATCTCGATAGCCTGCTGCAGCTCTGTGGATTCGTGAAAGGAACGGGATACTGCACGCTGGTCACCGGCGCTTCGGTGCTGGTACAGAGCAGCGTCAAGTTGTTCCGTCACGAGTTCGAAGAGCATATTCGATTGCAGCGCTGTCCTTACCCGGCTGCGCCCGTCGAGGCGGTAGTACATTAAGAGAGCATGGCCATGCCGCGCGTGACGTTTCTCCATTCGCAAGGCAAGAGCGGGATGGTCCCCAGGAATACGACCTTGCTGGATGCGGCGAAGGAGTTGGGCTTCCCGCTTAATCACGATTGTGGGGGGAATGCCTCATGCACGACCTGCCGGGTCGAGGTCCAGGCCGGTGGCGAGCATCTTTCGGAAATCGAGTTCGAAGAACAGGACCTTTTGGACCGGGAAGCGCTCAGTGAGCCGTGGCACCGGCTCGGATGCCAGGCCAAGGTATTGGGCGATGTGGTGGTCAAGGTTCCCGAAACGAAGTGGGTCGGCGCCGACCACCGGACAGTCCCAGGCGCAGGGTGTTGATATTCGGTAAAGAGGTGTTACACTAAGCCATTCACAGGCCCGGAAGGCCGCTGATGAGAAGGAGGAGCATGATGGTTACGATTACTCCGGTTGCCGAACAGAAGATCCATGAGTTGATGAAGGAAGAGAAGGATATCGTCGGCTTGCGGATCTATGTCCGTGGCGGGGGCTGCCACGGTTATCAGTATGGGATGGCCTTCGAGTCTAAAATGGCCGAAGACGACACCGTGATCGAAAAAGGTGACGTGAAGGTCATCATGGATTCGCAGAGCGCACCGCTGCTCCAGGGTGCAGAAGTCGATTATGTCGACAGCGTGCAGGGGTCCGGGTTTTCAATCAAGAACCCGCAGGCGAAGACGACGTGCGGCTGCGGCAGTTCATTCAGCGCCTAAGCGGGCGCACGGACTTGTCGAACGAGCGCTCTTGAGAGTGTAGAAGGCGGAAGCCAGGGTTACTCCATTGAACGGGTGATCCTGGCTTCTCTTTTTAGAGTAGCGCCCGTCTCATCAGCGTGCCTGTTGAACGCCGAAGGGACGAACATGGCCCAGATCAGCGTCACCAGACGTTATCGGTTTTGCGCCGCCCATCGGTTGCATACCGAATATCTGACTCCCGAAGAAAACTGCGCGGCTTTCGGAAAGTGCAACAACCCGAATGGTCATGGCCACAACTACGTCGTGCTCGTGACGGTCAAGAGTTCGGCTGATCAAGAAGAATGTGGCTTGGAGCGGCTCGATCGCGTCGTGGAAGAGGCGATCGTCCAGCGGTTCGATCATCACGATCTCAACCAAGATCCTGCCTTCGCTGAGACCACCACGACAGGAGAGAATCTGGTGAAGTTGATCTGGGATCTCTTGGTCGACAAAGTCCCCTCCGACTCGCTCGAAAAGGTCGGCGTGATCGAAACCAGGGACAACTATTTCGAGTATGCGGCGCCCGCCGCCTCGCGCGAAAGGAAGTAGTAGGAGCCGCTATGGCAAAGACACGCCACCGTTCCTTGCAACTCCTCGAGGATCTCCCTCCGGTCAGTCCTCCGGCGGATCCGGAGCATGTCCAGTCGCTGGTCACGCAATTGTTGAGGGCGCTCGGGGAAGCGCCTCGCCGCAACGGATTGCTCAAGACGCCTGATCGCGTCGCAAAGGCGCTCGCAGTTCATGACGAAGGGCTATCACCAAGACATCGACGAACTCCTGAACGGCGCGCTCTTTCCGATCGAGTACGACGAAATGGTCATCGTGAAAGACATCGATTTTTTCAGCATGTGCGAGCATCACATGTTGCCCTTTTTCGGAAAATGTCATGTAGGGTATTTGCCCAATAAGAAGGTCGTCGGACTCAGCAAGATCCCGCGCGTCGTGGATGTCTTCAGCCGGCGGTTTCAGGTGCAGGAGCGATTGACAACCCAGATCGCCGAAACGCTTCAACGAAAGCTCAACGCCCATGGCGTTGGTGTCGTGATGGAAGCGCGGCACCTCTGCATGATGATGCGGGGAGTGGAAAAGCAAAATACCCTCGCGGTCACCAGTTCCATGCTGGGCGCGTTCCGAAAGCAGCAGCAGACCCGCGATGAATTCCTCAAGCTGATCAGGCGAAGCGGAGTGGGTGACCTCGGCTAGGGCTTGTTCGCCGTAAGCTTTCTTACGAATTCTTCCAGGGCACGGTTGAATAGTACCGGCTGTTCCATGTTGCTCATGTGGCCTGCCTCGGGGATCGTGACCAATGTGGCGCCTCGAATGCCTCGGGCGATGCGTTCCGCGTCAGCAGGTGGCGTCAAGACATCGCCTTCGCCGACGATCACCAGCGTCGGAACGTCGATTGCAGCGAGCAGACAGGTCGAATCTGGTCTTTCCGCCATCGCGACGAGATCGCCAATGATTCCCGGCACCGGCGCCGCAGCCTGAAGGGATCTGACTCGCTCAACGAGATCCGGATTCCGTTCATACGTGTTCGGAGCAAGCAGCTTCGGCAACAGGTCAGCAATGACGGCAGCCGATCCCATCGCTGCAGTCCGTTGCGCGAGATCGAACCGCCACCGAATCTGCTCGGGTTTGTCCGCTTCTGCCTTGGTATCAGCGAACACGAGTCCACGAATCAACTCGGGATAGAGCCGATACAGAGCAAACTCCAGATATCCACCCATGGAAAGTCCGACGAATACGGCCCCTGCAATGCCCAGTCCGGCCAGGACTTCCTTCACATCCCGGGCATATTGCTCCAAACTGTAGCGCCAGAATGGTGCGTCTGATTCTCCATGCCCCCGTAAGTCGATCGAAATGGTTCTGTAGCCTTGGCAGAGCGCGGTCTCTTGCTGAAGCCACATGGTGCGATTGAAGGGAAAGGCATGGAGAAACACGATGGGGAAGCCCGTGCCCCTGTCGTCGTAGGCGATCGTAATGCCGTTCACCTGAGTCTTCATGGACTTCTTGGCCGCTTTCGTAGCATCGGCTGCCGGCAGGGTCAAGACCGGGCTTTCACCTGATTGCTCCGGGTGAGAACGGGCATATAGAATTCAGTTCGTCGAGGATCTGCATGAGCAACCATCACGAACCTTCCCCTGATTTATTTGACGCTCCAGAGCGAGCAGGGACAATCGACGCGCCTCTGGCGGAACGGATGCGTCCGCACTCGTTCGAAGATCTGACGGGGCAAGACGAAATTGTCGGAAAGGGTCGACCGCTCCGAAACGCGATCGAAGCGGATCGACTGTCCTCCGTGATTTTGTGGGGGCCTCCCGGCTGTGGCAAAACGACGTTGGCGCGCCTGATCTCTCGATACACCAAAGCCCATTTTGTGGCGTTTTCAGCCGTCACCAGCGGAGTGCCTGAATTGCGGGAAATCATCAAGGCGGCCGAGCATCGCCTCGCCACGAGAGGGCAGAAGACGATTCTGTTCGTCGACGAAATTCATCGCTTCAACAAAGCCCAGCAGGATGCCTTCCTTCCTCACGTGGAGAAGGGCACGATCATCTTGGTTGGCGCGACCACCGAGAATCCTTCGTTTGAAGTGGTGGCGCCGCTGCTGTCCCGTTCTTTGGTTGCGGTTTTGCGGCAACTCAACGACGAGGCATTGGGCCATATTCTCGATCGGGCGCTCAACGATGTGGAATGTGGTCTAGGCGCAAAGAACATCGTCCTGGCCGAGAATGCGCGCCGGCGTCTCATCGGATTTGCCAACGGCGATGGGCGCTCACTGCTCATGGCATTGGAGTTTGTGGCGGAGCAAGCGGTGCTTCAGCCTGACGGAACCAGACGACTTGACGATGCCACGGTCGAAGCGGCGCTCCTCAAGAAGACGCTGCGGTACGACAAGTCCGGCGAAGAGCATTACAACCTGATCTCCGCCTATATCAAAAGCCTGAGAGATTCCGATCCGGATGGCGCATTGTATTGGTTAGCGCGAATGTTGGAGTCCGGTGAAGATCCGAAGTTTATCGCCAGACGACTGTTGATTTTCGCATCGGAGGACGTCGGGAACGCCGATCCCATGGGGATTATGGTCGCGGCGGCGGTCGCACAAGCCGTCCAATTTGTCGGATTACCGGAAGCCCAGATCAATTTGGCGCAGGGGACGACCTACCTGGCCACGAGACCCAAGGATAATGCGTCCTATACGGCACTCCTGGACGCACTCAAGGATGCCCAGGCACATGGAAATCTTGGCGTTCCACTCCACCTCAGGAATGCCGTCACATCAATGATGCGCGACTTAGGCTATGGGAAGGGTTATCGGTACGTCCACGACGATCCGCAGGCCAAGCGGGATCAGGAGCATCTTCCGGAGGCGCTGAAAGGTCGCAAGTACTACAAGCCAAAGGGGAAATAGGTGAGTGTCTGGCCGTTGGACAAAGATTTCTAATCGGTTATACTTAGGCCCATGAAGCGTGCTGAGTCCAAATCCAACCCTGCATTGGCGGCGGCCAACGAACGGCGCAAGCTGGTACGCGCGACATTAGTCGGCTCCGCGCTGGTGTCGCCTAAGAGAGGGGGGAAGGCGATTACGGCGGTCTTAGACAACGTGAATAGGGTCGGCGCCGGCTTGCACGCCAAAGAAAAGTTAGGTGAATGCGGAGAAAGTCACCGTTTCATTGGCGTTCCTCGACTCGGATCGCGTAGACCAACAGGAAAAATTGGACGGGACGGTGGCCTGGGTGAAACCTTGGGAAAAAGGGTTTCTCATCGGAGTGGTCTGGGACGAAGTGGTGACCAAAGAGAAGAACAACTGGCTGTATTACTACCTCGAAGAAACGATTAAATCGACCTCTTAGCAGGCGTTTGTAAAACGTCGTTTCCGCACTTTCTAGAATCTCAACGTACCAGAGAAACAGCGGATCTTGCCGGGTGGCCGCCTGTGTCGATTAGCCGATTGCCGCGAGTTTTTGCTTCACCTCAACCAATTCTGAAGACAGTGATTCCCACCTGGCGGTCAGCCGTTCGAGCTCTTTCTTCCAGGTGTCCTGTTCCTGGTGCAGACCGTTCCATTTCGCAAACTCTTGGTACAGTGCCGGGTCCGACAGCATCTGATCTCGTTCTTTGATTTTTGTCTCATGCTCCGCGATCTCAGCCTCTGCCCGCGCCACCTGTTTTTCCAGCCGCGCCTGCGTCTTATTCAAATCACGGCGGTCGCCTGCAGAAGATTTTGACGCGGCCTGCGACGCCATCGCCTTGGTGGGGCCGGCGGACTTCCCGTCGTGTTTGCTGCCCAGTTCCTCGCTGGACTCTTTGATCGATTCGAATTCCTGCGCCTTCTTCCACAAATAGTATTCATAGTCACCGAAGAAATTACGAGCTTTTCCCTCGTCGATCTCAACGACGCGTGTTGAGATTCTCGTGAGAAACGTCGGATCATGTGAGATGAAGATGATGGTGCCGGGGAAGTCGATCATGGCATCCGTGAGGACATCGACCGAGGCCGGATCCAAGTGATTCGTGGGCTCGTCGAGCAACAGCGTATTGGCCGGCTCGACCAGCATCCTGGCCAGCGCCACCCGGTTGCGTTCACCGCCGCTCAGCGCCTTGATCGGCTTTTTCTGGTCGGCGCCGGAAAAGAGAAAGGCGCCGGCCAAGCCGCGCAGGAAATTCGTTTCCGCCGTGTTCGACACCTCGCCGAGCGATTCCAAAATCGTATGTTCAGGGTTCAGTGTTTCGGCCTGATGCTGCGCAAAGTAGTGGAGGCTGACGCCGTGGCCGACCGTTCTCGTGCCCTTGTCAGGAGGAAGGACGCCCGCCAGCATCTTCAAGAGCGTACTCTTGCCGGCGCCGTTTTCTCCGACGAGGGCGATCCGCTGGCCGCGCTCCACAGAAAAATCCAGGGAAGTATAGACGATCTTTTCGCCGTAATGCTTGCTCACACCGTGAAGGTCCAGCACGTGACGCCCGCTGGTCGAGGGCAGTGGAAACTTGAATTTCACCCGTTTGGCGTCTCGCTGGAGTTCGATCAGCTTGACCTTCTCCAACTGTTTAATGCGCGACTGGACCTGCCGGGCCTTGTTGGCTTGGTAGCGGAAGCGGTCGACGAACTGCTGGACCCGCGCCACTTCCTTCGCTTGGCGGTTTGCGGCGGCATGAAGCTGCGCATCCCGCGCGGCACGGAGCTCACGGAATTTCGTGTAGTTGCCTCGGAACTCCTGGATCGTCCTGTCGCGAATCTCCCAAATGTGAGTGGCGATGCGGTCCAAGAAGGCGGTGTCGTGACTGATCACGAGCAGCGTCAGTTTGGAGTTGAGGAGGAAGTCTTCGAACCAGCGCTGCGTCGGTTTATCGAGGTGGTTCGTTGGCTCGTCCAGCATGAGCACATCCGGATTGGACAAGAGCAGATGGGCCAGCGCGACCCGCATGCGGTACCCTCCGGAGAGCTTATCGACCGGCCGGTCAAAATCGGCTTCGCTGAAACCCAGACCTGAGAGGATCCGTTTGGCTTCGTGTTCCGGATACTCGTCACGATGCGCGGCGTCGAGCGCCGTTTTCCCTATGATCGTCTCAAGTTCTTGCGGCAGGTACCCGATGCGCAGGCGCGGCCGCTTTCGAATCGCGCCCTCATCGGGCGATTCCTCGCCCAAAATCATCTTAAAGAGGGTGGTCTTGCCCGTTCCGTTCGGGCCGACGAGGCCGACGCGGGTGTGCGGGCGCAGGTGTGCCGAAGCGCCATCGAATAACACTTTCGTCGAAAACTGCTTATGGACAGACTCGATTTGTAGCATGAGGCCTTGGGTCCGAGATCGCGAAGGATGCGTTAATAGAAGGTGTTAGAGGAGAATGGGTGGAAGACGCGACGATGCAGAAAGATATATCTGCGCAGGTTTGGTGGAGCTGGCGGGGATTGAACCACGCTCCTTCGTCGGTTCGAGCCTGAAACTTCTCTCACCGACTCTTGCTGAGGGGGACAATCCCCCTCGCATGCTCCCCACGAAGGGGGCGCACCCCCTTCGAAACCCCCGGTCGCGGGTTCTCAGCATTGTGTTGGTGGAGCTGGCGGGGATTGAACCCGCGACCTCGTGAATGCCATTCACGCGCGCTCCCAGCTGCGCCACAGCCCCACTCCGTTTGATCTGAACAGCCTGAAAAATCATGTGAAATCGCCATTATGCTAACACTGTGGTCTGTAACCAGTCAAGAAAGTTGGCAGGCGCACCTCGGCTGCTCTGCTTGCGTCGCGGAACGCGCGGTCGAAGACTCTCCTCGTTCACGTGCGCAGTCAAGAGCAGCACGAGGCGCGTCTCTTGATAGGGTGGAGAGGACGGGCCGGTTCTTGACAAACATTAGGGCGGTCCCTACCATGACCCTCCGGCCCTGGCCATCAGTCCAGCCAGGGCATTTTTTTGAGAGCACAGGATGGGAAATCTGGTCGTCATAGGCGCCCAATGGGGCGATGAAGGCAAGGGCAAGATCGTCGATATCTTGGCCCGTGATGCTGATGCAGTCGTCCGCTATCAAGGCGGGTCGAACGCCGGGCATACCGTCATCAACGATCGTGGCACGTTCATTTTTCACCTTGTTCCTTCCGGCATCCTCTACCGCGGCACACTCTGCGTGATCGGTAATGGTGTCGTCGTCGATCCACCTTCACTGATCGAGGAAATGGATCATCTGCAGAAGCAGGGAGTGAAGTTCGGGAAGAACTTCGTCATCAGTCAACGGGCTCACGTGATTCTGCCCTATCACAAGGCGATCGATAAGGCGGCGGAGCAATCGAAAGGATCGCGTCGAATCGGGACCACAGGGCGAGGAATCGGACCATCCTATGCGGATAAGATTTCGCGGATTGGCATTCGAATGGGAGACTTGCTGAACCCCAAGGTCTTTCGGACGAAGCTCGAGGAAAATCTGGTTGAGATCAACTGGTTCTTGGAACAACTGTACAAGGTCGAGCGATTTGAAGTGGAAAAAGTGTATCAGCAATATATGGAATACGCCGATCGGTTGAGAAGTCACGTCGTCGATGCCACGATGCTCGTGAACCGGATGATCGATGCGAGAAAAACGATTCTCTTCGAAGGCGCACAGGGAACCCATTTGGATGTGGACATGGGAACCTATCCCTATGTCACGTCGTCGAGTTCCACCGCCGGAGGCGCCTCCACCGGGACTGGAGTGGGGCCGACCAGGATTGATGCGGTGCTCGGCGTTGCTAAGGTCTACAGCACCCGTGTGGGAAGCGGGCCATTTCCGACCGAATTGACCGATGAAGTAGGCGCCGGATTGCAAGACCGTGGGAAAGAGTTTGGCGCCACCACTGGACGCTCACGACGATGCGGGTGGTTCGACGTGGTCGTTGTCCGTTATGCCACAATTGTCAATGCATGTACGTCGCTGGCGATGACGAAGCTTGATGTCCTCGATGGGTGCAAGGAGTTGAAAGTCTGTACGGGGTATCGCTATCAAGGCCAACTCTATCGAGATATGCCGGCTGATCTCCAAACGTTGACTGATTGCGAGCCGGTGTACAAGCGATTTAAAGGTTGGTCTGCCTCGACGACCGGTGTGACGGCATATAAATTCCTTCCAGCGGAAGCGAAACGGTATCTTCAATACATTGAAGATACCACTGAATGTCCCATCGATATTATTTCGACCGGCTCGAAAGCGCGATGCGACGATCATGCTGAAAAATCCGCTCAAAACTCGTTCGCGAGCGCGATCGAGTTGAGCATCTGCTGAACCTCTTGCAGGGCGTTCAAAAGGGACCTCCAGCGCGGCCGCAGCGAGTGAAGAGGCGAATCGTACTCCGCTCTGCACGGTGAGCCTCTGAGCAACGCGAGAACAAAGCTGGTGGACCTTTTCAACGCCCTGCTAGGCATGAGTCGATCTTCGGTGCTAAAATCCCCACCCTCCACTCGGTGAGCCGCTAGCTCAGACGGTAGAGCATCGCCCTTTTAAGGCGAGGGCCCTGGGTTCGAGTCCCAGGCGGCTCACCACTTTTATCAATAGCTTCTGAGTCTCTTCTTCCGTGGCCTTTTCCTCGGTCACGGTTTCAGTCACGGTTCCGATCCCCGTTAGCCCTTCAACCGCCTTCCATAAAGTGAGTAGGGGAGAGGTGCGCATAGCGGCTCAGCATGGCAGGAGACTTCCATCCTCCGAGTGGTCTCTTCCATTTCTACATTGCTAGGGGTGAATTGCCCTAAGAGAGATTCGGCCGAAAACAGGGGTTACTTCCAGTGGAGCATTACCAGATGTCCGTTTATCTATCCTTAGCAATGTTTGCTTACTGATTCCAGTTGCGAAAAATTAGGTTTGTCAGGAAATCACATGCGAACCCAAGAGCATCACCGTTACACATCGAGTCCCTCGCAAACTGATCCTCCCGCTGCTTCTTTGTAAGAATTCCTGAATCGTACGCCGTCTCTTGAAGCCCTTTCTCGTGGTAACGCTAGGCGTGTGGCGGTCTTTCTTGCCAGCCTGACGAGGAGGCCACTATACGCATGCTCTCTTTTGTGTCTTCAGTCATCGTGGGACTCTTTATTGCCTTGATCACTTCGCTAATCGGATGCGGAGAAGGAGGCGATGGAAGCGTCAACAATGAAGTCGTCAGCAATAATGGTGTCGAAAACAATAATGTTAGCAGCAATGGTGTGAGCAGCAATGACGTCAACAATGGTGTGAGCAGCAATGACATCAACAATGGTGTGAGCAGCAATGACATCAACAATGGTGTGAGCAGCAATGGTGACGGCAACAACGGTGTCGGCCCAGGGCCAAAGGCCTCCTTAACGTGGCATCCGGTTAAGCATTATAGGCCGGTCACTTATACCGTGTATTTTGGAAAACGATCGAGCGGACAGGCTGGATCTTGTAACTATGAAAATTCCGTTGATGTATCCATACCGCATGCCATGATCACAGGTCTTGAATCTAATACCCTCTACTTCTTTGCCGTCAGTGCCAGTGACGGGTATCTTCGCAGCCAGTGTTCCAACGAAGTGTCGAAAAAGACTTAGCGCAAGATAGCACCCCTCCGACTAGGCGTGGAAGTCCTCATTTAGACACCCCCTTCCTGGTCACGGTTTTGGTCACGATCACTTTATCCGTCACCCTCGGAGGGATAAAGCATCAATCCTAACAGGACGATTCGCTGTCTCTGTCTCTTGCAGTCTCAACAGTCTGATAAGCCCTTTTATGACGAAGGCCGTTAGATGCAGGCGGTCGGCAAACGATCAGCTGAGTGTGAGCTAGTTAGCAGAAGGAATCTTCTTTCGCCGTCATGTCGACACGGAGTCTAACCAGGCCATAGGACAGGGTCAAGGCTTGATCTTCAACGAAAGCGTCCTGGTAGCTATTTGCGGTGTCGGCGATGAATCCTGCACGGTGAAGGTCAGGGAATAGTCGCCGTCCGTCCCTGCCGCCGGAGTACCGGTAATCCGACCCGTCGATACGTCCATGGTGAGGTTGGCCGGGAGGGGCGGCGTGACGGACCAGGTAAAGGGTGCGATACCTCCCGAGCTTTGCACATCTTTATTGTAGGCCTTTCCGACTTCGGCATCGGGTAAGGAGCCTGTGGTGATCGTCAGGGCCGCGCTGACGGCAATCGAGAGCGCCTGGGTGTCGGACTGAAGCAAGGTGTCCGTGGCCTTCACGGTGAAATTCGCGGTTCCGGTATTGGTCGGAGTGCCTGAAATGACACCCGTCGTTGGATCCAGGTTAAGCATCGCTGGGAGCGATCCACTAGAGATTGACCATGTGACTATCCCCATGCCTCCGGTCGCTTGTACCGTCTGACTATAGGCTTGACCGACAGTTCCTCCCGGAAGCGCGGTGGTCGTGATCACGGGCGGATTGATGAGGTTGATCACGATCGAGAGCGCTTGCGTATCCGCTCGGAGAGCTGCGTCCTGCACCCGTACGGTAAACGAGAAGGTATTTGCCACAGTGGGCGTCCCTGAAATCACGCCGGTCGTCGAATCTATATTCAGGCCTGCCGGGAGTGTCCCTGCGCTGATACTCCAGGTCAGTGATCCCACCCCTCCCGAGGCGTGTACCGTCTGGTTATAGGCTTGCCCGAGTGTTCCAGCCGGAAGCGTCGTTGTCGTGACGACCGGGCCGGCGGGCAGATTGATCGTAATCGACAGCGCTTGCGTATCCGATTGTCCACCTGCGTCTTGAACCCGCACGGTGAACGACGAGGTGCCTGCCGCAGTCGGCGTCCCTGCAATCGCGCCGGTTGTCGAATCTAAATTCAGGCCTGCCGGGAGTGTCCCTGCCCCTGCGACGAGGCTCCAGGTCAACGCTCCCGTCCCACCGGTCGCTTGAACCGGCTGGTTATAAGGTAGATCCTGTGTGCCCGCGGGGAGCGCAGTGGTCGTGATCGCCGGCGGGTTCGGTGGCGGAGGGGTCGTGTTGATCGTGATCGACAGCGCTTGCGTGTCCGATTGTCCGCCGGAGTCTTGAACCCGCACGGTGAACGACGAAGTGCCTGCTGTCGTCGGCGTCCCTTCAATCGCGCCGGTCGTCGGGTTCAAATTCAGGCCTGGCGGTGGTGTCCCTGCCCCTGCGACGAGGCTCCAGGTCAGCGCTCCCGTCCCCCCACTCGCCTGAACGGCGCGACTGTAGAATTGACCGACTGTGCCTGCCGGAAGTGATGTCGTGGTAATCGTCAACACGGCCGGAGCCGCAGCGATCGTGAGGCTGAGCGTTTGTTGAACGCTTTGGGAAGGAGTCGAACTGTCGTGAAGCGTAAACGTGAGCGATGTCGTGCCCTGCGCAGCCGGCGTGCCAGTGATCGCCCCCGTTGACGCATTCAACGAGAGATTGTTTGGAAGGGCCGGAGAGACGGACCACGTGTAAGGAGTCGTACCTCCGGAGCCACCGAGAGAGGCCGAATAGGCCTGGTTGACCGTCCCGTTGGGAAGTGAGGAGGTGGTGATCGCCAAACCTCCAGGGACAGGGGCAGGGGCAGGGCCACTGTTCACATCCGCAGAGGTAGGGCCGCTGTCGCCGCAACCGGTCAATCCTAGAACGCAAATGCCGCACAGCAGGACTGCACAAAGAATGTTCCCGATTACGTTTAGGTATCTCATCGAAATCTTTTCCTGCAACGTTCGTATGGCCCCAGACCATTGTAGGGGAAGACCCGCTCGAAGGTCTCTACCACTAAGGTAGGTATAAGGAGAGAAGGTGATGACCGTGCCCCCATTCTAGAAGTGGACCCGCAGCCCGAACAGAAACATCAGTGGCGAGGCGTTAAAATTGTTCTCCACGCCGCTTCTTTCGAAATTTCCGCTATCTTTCTTCCACGCGACTTCACCATTCACTGCCAAATTCGAGGTGATGGGAAAGTCAAGACCGCCGGCCACGCGGAAGGCGAAGGTGGTCGGGAACGACACTGGTTCATTGCCCAGCCGGGTTCCATTGCTGAAGGAATGCACATTTACGCCGGTTCCTAATGACGCATACGGAATCACCCACTCGAAGCCGAAACCTCGCATCATGTCCCGTGTAGGACGGAATTCTACCGTCGGCAACAAGGAGTAGGTGCTCAAGGTTCCGAGCATGGGCATTATCTGACTTGATATCGTATTGATGCCATTCGAACATCAATCCCAGTCGTACCCATTCTCTTAGGGCGTAGTAGCCCTCGAGATTGACAAGAGGCCCTACTGAGGTGCCGCTGCTCAGGTTCTCCAGAATCTGCTGGGTTGGTACGACCAGTCCTGCCCGCAACCCAAACACGAAGTCACCCGCAACGGATTGGCCCTTCGCCTGTTCTGAAGGTGTGGCAGTAGTTTTTTGCGAGGCTGCTCCCTTTCCCTCCGGAGGAGGAACAGCGGCGGCCTCTTGGGGCGCCTTCGCCGTTGGAGGAGGACGTACGGCGCCTGCCTCTTCGGCGCCCTTCGCTGCTGCAGCCGCTGCGGCGGCTGCAGCAGCCGCGGCAGCGGCTTCTTCGGGCGAGGCTGCTTCGCCTTTTCCCTTCGGCTTGAGTGCTACCTCTACAGGACACCCAATTTCAAACGTTTTTCGCTTTTCGGGAATGACGACTTCGCAAATTGCATTTTTATACAGTATTAATTCACAAGCGGTACGGCCACCAGCGGACTGCTCACATTGGAGATTGCTGATCTTGATTTCGCAGATCCCGCCGCTGGGACATTGATAGGTAGCGTATGGGCCCCCCTCGCCGAAAGTGACCGTCCACGAGCCGTAACCCATTCCATTATTCGCATCCAAGACATTTCCCAATCGGGTAATAATCGAACTCACGCGTGCAGGGAAGTCATTCTTTGTGCGCTGTTGCCATTCGAGGGAATCGGTGGCACATCCCGAGATCAGCAACACACAAGCAAAAGCACAAAACTGTTGGCGCATATTAATTGGCAGCATAGTTCCAGAATGGTGCGTATTCTTATTTTAAACTCACCGCCTCTTAACTCGGTGGACACGAATCTAAGCGCCTCGGAAATTCAATTAAGATCTACGAGCACATTCTATGCTCTCGATTTTTGACTTCGCAATAACAATCTGGAGCGATCTTTTAACGATATTTCCTTAGCTGGAGGAGCGTACGAAGAGATTGAGGTGGTATCACTACGGGTTGAAAAACAAGATGAGCGACTGCAGAACAAGGCATAGCTTTGGAGGCTCTTCTCTGAGAGCGCTTGTCGGTCCTAGAAATGCGTATTGCTTTCGACTATGATGTCGCGCGTTTTTGAGGGGGACAAAATGAGGGCTCAGGCTAGACGGCGATGCTTACCAAGACGGATACGCCTGCCGACAAACACCCCCCTCTTGGTCACGGTTCTGGTCACGGTTCGGTCACGGTTTTGGTCACGATCACCAATCTGCCGCAATCTTTATCCGTCACCCTTGGAGGGATAAAGCATCAATCCTGACAGGGCGATTCGGTGTCTCAGTCATTCTCCATCACTTTCAGTCCCAACAATCTGATTAGCCCTTTTAAGGCGAGGGCCCTGGGTTCGAGTCCCAGGCGGCTCACCACTAAAAATCAAGAACGTGTACTGCTTCTCGTGCTCGTTCCGATTATCAGACAGAGCGATTGTGCTAAATTTGTGCTAACCCGTTCCAAGACACCCTCGTTCAGCAGGTTGACCCCTTACGTAAGCTCTCTGGTGAATGGTGTGCGTATCGTTGGGTCATATGGCTGGTTTTATGCCCGAGCACATTGGACACTGGACGCTAATTGGCTACCCAACGCGATTTTTCTCTCCTGTGCGGCTATCCCTCCTTCGCATTTCGGGACCCCGACACGAACGCCTCCTTCCAGGAAGTGTGTGCCTGTCATTCTCAGATAACGGGCAGTCGCGCTTCAACAACTCCTCCAATGTCATCGTGACACACACCTTCCTCTCACGCCTATTGCCGAAGTGTCACGGTAAGCGGTCTCGCTAACTTGACTATGAGTACGTGGCGGTCCTCTCCTAGTGCCGAAGCTTTCAACGTAATGATCTGGCTAGCAGCCGTCGCCAGAATTACCTGTGGATTTTCCCAGTAGTTCTATCAAACAATCTGTATAAAAATACTTTTTCACTGCTATCTGGCTTGGGTATCAGCTCGGGGGAGCGCTTTATGTACGGCTTCCCATACCCCCGCCCAAACACCTGTGCTCTATTCTATTTTATATAGAGATAGAGCTGAGGCCGGACACAGGTCGAAATCTCAAGAAAGGAGCCCGAGATGCTGAAACGGAATTCTGTGGAGCCGTTCATATTGGTTCTCACAGGGATGACCATCGGTGCAGCGGTGGCCGTGCTCTTCGCTCCAGAATCCGGAGCCAAGACGCGGAGGCGGTTGCGGAAGTATGCTCGTCGAACCGCCGAGGACCTTTGGGAAGAGGGCCGTGATGCAATGGAAACCGCGGCGGATCGCGGAAAGGAATACCTCGAAACAGGTAAGGAGAAGGCAAAAGAGGCGGTACAAACAGCTGCCGAAACGCTAAAAGAGAACCTCGTGCGGCGGACCGGCATCCTTTAACCCTCGACCTCTACACTTCAAAGCGAGGGATGCTTGAATGGCCAAGAAAGGTCGTTGCGAGTTCCTTTAGAGAAACCCAGTGGAGCCGTCATTTCCCCAAGGGCCAAAAACGAGACCGGGGCATGCGGACCTACGCTCTCGTTCGTTTGTAGCCTGATCTCTCTATTCTCGATCAACTCCAAACATTAAGAGCTCTGATGATACGGAGCGCAGCATTTTTATTATTATCATGTCATCAACATCAGGCGCTTATCTGGAATCCGAGAAGAAAGCAGCGAGAGCTTGGGTTGCTTCAATATCTCAACATCAGCAATGAGCCGGTGAACTGACTCAACTAGTAAAAACTATGGGTAGCGCCAACCCTAGTCCTAGGGCTTCGTCCAGATCAGATCGGCTATGAAGCCCTCCTGGTGAAATCTCAGAATTCGGAAATACGATACTCATAGGGATAAACCCAGTGTCGAATCTGTGCGCACTGGCGGTCTCGCCGATAGGCGATCCGAGGCGATGCGCTTACCCTTGGGGTATGCATAATGAACACATCATGCGGTGCGTAAACTACCAAGGGACTCTTCGAGTTGAGAAAGCCATCGATCTGCTCACCGGACGGGTCATCGAGCTGTACGTGTGCTTCAACTGCGGGCGGCGTTCGGAAGGTGCAGAGCCGCGACCGATGACCACCGCCGCTTGATCGAGACTCCAAGCGACGCACTTCCAAATCCTGGCCAAAGGAGGAGGACGATGCCATACGAAAACGAAAACGAGCGCGTGGCCGACGTTGACGGGGAAAGCCTGCTGTGCTGGGAATCCGAGGGCATCTTCAGACCCGAGACAACAATTGATCTGCACAGCAGCTTTTCCTTCGAGGCGCTGCCTTTGTCTGAGCTGTGGTCGTAGGTGGCCTGGCGGTAGAGTATGTTCTTGAGCAGAAGGCGCACAGTTCCAAATCCTGATGCCGTCATCCTGACTGAGGATCGGGAAGCGGACAGGCCGCTGAAACAAAGACACTGGCTCGGCACCCTCTGGTCCTCCCTCTTGGATCAGCAACTCAAGCGCCTGGCCAAGGAGGACAACCATGCCATTGAAAGACAAGCGCGTGGCCGACCCTGAAGTAAAAAGGATGCGGTGCTGGAAGTGCGACGGCATCCTCAGCCCCGAGACAGCCATTGATCTGGACAGCGGCGTGCCTGTCGAGCGGCTCCTCTGTCTGAACTGTGGTCGGCAACACCGGTTATTGCCGCCTGATGACCCACGCTGTAAATGACTCATGGGCCTCCCGCAACATATAGCCTAACATGCTGGGCACATGAGTGACTCCTCACGACGCAGTCGCTGGGGGGCTGCTGCGGTGCATCTCCCTGACCGGCCGCACCTCCAAGCTCCCGAACCGCGCTGATGGAAACTTCGAGGCCACCTGGATGGCCTCGTTAAGGTCTCGGGCGTTGATAAGAAAAAACCCGCCGACCTGCTCCTTCGTTTCAGCAAAGGGGCCGTCGGTAGCGGACAGCTTGCCGTTTCGGACTTGCACGGTTATGGCCGTCAGAACTGGTTCAAGTTGCTCCACCGCAATGAGGTGACCGCTCTGCATCAATGCCTCGCAGTAGGCCATGGTCTCTTCCATAACGGCATCGCACTCGCTCTTGGGCATGGTGTCCAACTTCTTTTCCTCATGGCAGCACATGAGTAAATATTTCATAGCTCCCTCCGATTCCGATGTGAACCTGCTGACATCATATAGTCGTTCGCGAAGATCAAAATCGACGTCTGGACTCCCCGTCGTGAATCAATCTGTTATGGGCGCTCGGCTGGGGACCGCCCCCAAAACAGTTCTTCTTGAACACTCATGAAGACTGGGGCGAAGTCCTTGAAAAATCGATGTCTAAGAAATCTGCACCGAATGAGGATTTGGGTCGCCGCCTCTTACCAAGGTCCCAGATCGAGGATCGGCGTATCGAGCGCCTTGGCCGCGCGCGTAGGATCGAAATATTCGCGCATGAACACGATCTTGCCGCCTGCCGCGCGAAGGAACACTACGTATTCTTGGCGGTAGATGCGCCCCGTAGGTTTGATAAGTCCTTCTGCCCTGACTTGGGCGACTGCCGCTTGTGGATCAGCAAAGGGATACACCTGGAGATCGAAAAAGCGAAAGTTTTCCACTGCACCGAGGAACCAGGTTACGTGCCGGGTCACCTCCGTTCGGCCTGAAAGCCGCGCCGGATGACCGAGGGCAGGCGCATAGGCAAGTTCCCACAAAATGTCGTCAGCAATCAACATTTGCCATTGCGTATTGTCATCGACGAGCGTTTCGATATGGCGTTGCAGGAGATCTGAGGCGATCGTCATCTCAAATCTCCTAACGCAACGCAGTCATTGAGCGAAGCAAGACGTTTGCGGAACCTGTTTCCACGTTTGAGACTGGGCGGTTGAGTCTGCGAGAGGCGAGGGCGTTGGGCGTGGAGCGTTACTAGATGGCTTTCGCTTCAATCTTTCAATCTCGCTTCCAACGTATCGGCCAAGGCGTTCGCGGTATCCGTGATCCACGCACGTGTTTCCGCGAAGCTTCTTCAAGATATAGACCTGTTCAACAATCTCATTCATCGGAAGACCACGTGCCCAAGAATCGGCAATGTGTTTCTTAATCAAGGACATGGTTGACATCGTACTACTGTTCAACGCTAATTTGGAGGGCCTTTGCCTGACTCGTCTGGGGGATCATCAGAAGCCATGGTGTAGTTTTCCGGGGGAAGGTGACTCCCATCATCGCTCTTCTTGCCTATCGTTGGAGTTCGTCCGGGTAATAGAAGCCAGCCACGCTTTGGCGCCTCCGTCGTGAATCCTTGTTTCAAAGGTGGCGGCACGAATGTAGTTAATAGTCCACCCCGTGTGAAACGTCGAATGGATCTCCGCCTGTGAAATTCGCCTGGGTCCCTCACGAGTTTCTTGGTCGCTGAAGGCGAGCATAAAGTAGGTTCCTCCCGGCCGGAGGACCGCGGCAAGACTCGGAAGAAAGCGTCTTCGCTCCTCATCGGTGAAGAGATGAAAAAGGCCTGAGTCGATTACGGCCTCGAATGTCGTCCCGAGACAGGCCAGATCCAGCGCATCCACCATTCGGAAGTAGGCTCGCACCTGCCGGACTCGCGCCTTGTCTCGTGCCATCTCAATGGCGGCGCGTGCCGAATCGATCCCGGTCACATCAAACCCTAATCCCGCCAGATACAGCGCGTTCTCGCCGGTCCCGCATCCAACATCTAAGATAGGACCTCGTATCTGTTGAGATTGCGCCAACGAGACGAAGGACGGTTGAGGGCGACCGATCTCCCACGGCGCCGCACCTATCTCGGCTAGGTCGTGTTGAGCCTGTCTCTCATCTGCCGACGCTTGTGTCGGAGAGGGCCAATACTCTTTCACTCTCGTTTTTATCCAGGAGAACATAGAGCCTTCTTAGTGGTCGAAGCGGCACTCCAGGATGGCAATCAATACTATCTTGAGACGACCCCGGTAAGATAGCAAACGCTTGCGGCGGGCGCTAGAAGGGAAGCTGCTGCTGGCCAGAATCGCTCCTTCTATAGTTGAATCGCCGACAAAGTCTCCAGTAAAATTCCTCTCCCCAGTGTCCGACGGAAGGTTGATCTTCGATGAGATCTGCAGCGACGGCACAGGGCGTTTTTCACGCACACCACCACTCGGAAGACGGCCTCGTCTTCTCCATCATCGGTCCGCTGGACTCCGATACCACCGGACAGGCATGGCGGACCGCGCTGCACATTCTGCAACAGGCGAATCCGCGTCGCTTGATCGTCGATGCGGCGCAGCTGACCTATTGCGATGGAGCGGGTGCGGCCCTGCTGCTGGAACTTTGCCGCCGTCAGCGGGGCCGCCAGGGAACCTACGAAATCCGATCTCTCGATCCCGCCTATCAGGCGCTGCTCGACTTGTACGAACGGTCGGATGGTCAGAACCCGGAACCGGCTGCGCCGGCGGCCCCGCCGGTGGAACAGATCGGCCGCGCGACTATTACGATCTGGAACGACATGGTGGTCTTGATCATATTCGTGGGGCAACTCTGCGGCGCCCTGGTCCGCGCCGCTCGATGTCCCCGCCTTGTTCGTTGGAAGGACGCGCTCGTCACGGCGGAATTGGCGGGGGTGAACGCGCTGCCGATCATTTCATTACTCGGATTTCTTTTGGGTCTGATCATGGCCTTTCAATCGGCAATCCCGATGCGGCAATTCGGAGCAGATATTTACGTCGCCAACTTGATCGGGCTCTCGATGTTGCGCGAACTGGGGCCGTTGTTGACGGCCATCATCTTGGCAGGCCGGTCCGGCTCCGCTTTCGCCGCTGAACTGGGCACGATGAAAGTGAGCGAAGAACTTGACGCTTTGACGACAATGGGCTTGGAGCCGGTCGGATTCTTGGTCGTCCCACGGGTAATCGCCGCCGTGGCCATGACGCCGCTGCTCGCCGTCTTCGCCGGGCTGCTCGGTCTCATCGGTGGTGCCGTCGTCATGCTCTCGTTGGGATTTCCGCTCGTGACATATGTCATCCAGGTCAAGTCCGCCGTGACGGTGGGCGATATGGTTGGCGGGCTCGGCAAATCGTTTGTGTTCGGCATTGTCGTGGCAGCCATCGGGTGCCTACGCGGTCTGCAGACCAAAAGCGGCGCGAGCGCCGTCGGAGAATCCACGACGAGAGCGGTTGTGAGCGGCTTGGTCCTAATCACCGTGGTCGACGGGATTTTCGCCGTGATCTTTTACTACCTGGGGATATGAGATGACTCGTCTGGTTCGTTCCGACCAAGCTCCGATCATTGCGGTCAGGAACTTTACCGCCGCCTATGACGGCAACGTACTGCTTGAGAATCTCTCTTTCGATGTCTATCCGGGCGAGGTGTTCGTGATCCTGGGAGGGTCCGGCTGCGGCAAGAGCACGTTGCTCAAACACATGATCGGATTGTATCGCCCGGTCCAGGGATCGATCCGCATCGAGGGCAAGGATATCGTGACAGCCGAAGGTCAAGAGCGGTTGGACATTCTAACGAAGATCGGTGTGATGTATCAGCAGGGAGCTCTCTTCGGATCGATGACTCTGTTGGAAAACGTGCGGCTCCCGTTGGAGGAATATACCGATCTGCCGGATGATGCCATTGATCGTATCGCGCTCATGAAATTGCAATTGGTCGGACTGGGCCCAGCGGCCTACAAGTTGCCGGACGAAATCAGCGGTGGGATGAAAAAACGCGCGGCGATCGCACGAGCCATGGCGCTAGACCCTCGCATTCTTTTTTTGGATGAGCCGTCGGCAGGTCTCGATCCCGTCACATCGGCCGAATTGGATCAGCTGATCATTAGTCTCGCCAAAAATCTTAAGATCACCTTCGTCGTCGTGACGCATGAACTCGCCAGCATCGAGACCATTGCCGATCGGGTGATTATGCTGGACAAGCGCACGAGATCCATCATCGCTGAAGGAAAACCGCAAGAGTTGCGAGACCAGTCTGAGAATCCTTGGGTGCGACAATTTTTCAATCGGGAAGCCAGCGTGGCGGGGTAATCTTTCATAAAACGTCATGAGTCAGCAAGCTCACTACTTCAAGATCGGTCTCTTTGTTGTCAGTGCGACTGCGCTCACCGTCGTGGGCATCATCGTCTTCGGAGCAGGCAGATGGTTTGAGAAGGCGACGATGGTGGAAACCTATTTCGCTGAATCGGTTCAGGGACTCGAGATCGGTGCACCGGTCAGGCTCCGCGGCGTACCCGTGGGACGAGTCGAGTCTATCCGTCTGGCCAGAGAAGAGTATGGCATCATTATCAATCCGAAAGCTGGGCTCTTCCCCTATAAGGGAGTCGTTGTTGTCCGGATGTCGGTCCGCTCCAGCGTCGCCGCTCACTTTAAGGAAGAAGACGAACAAATGGTCATGAAAATGGCCGCCGACGCCGGCTTCCGATTTCGCCTGGCGTCGCAAGGCATCACCGGGGTGCTCTACATTGAGTCGGAGTTTCTGGATCCTGACCGGTACCCTCCCATGGAGATCGCCTGGACGCCGAAAACCCCGTACATTCCCTCGGCGCCCAGCACAATCACGGAATTGGGGGCCGACCTGCGTTCGATTACGAGAAAACTCGACCAGGTAGACATCGACAAGATATCCAAAGATCTCGATACCATGATTACCTCGGTGACCCGTTTGGTCAACGACGTCCAGGGAGAGCAGCTCGGCACCGAAGTCAAACAGGTAATGGGAGAGTTGCGCGGCACGGTTCAAGATGCGAGGCGGGTGCTTGGCAGTCCGGACCTCAACAAGGCGCTGAAAGATTCATCGGTCGCGATGGCCGACATCCGCCGAACGGCCGCCGATTTGAGTCATACGGCCAAAGACCTGCGTGAGGCGATGACGCAATTGCCGGAGATCACAGCCCGCTTGAACACCAGCTTGCGTCGCGTCGATGGGTTACTGGCCGCGAAAGGCGAAACAATCGACGATCTGTTGGAAAATCTCCGATCGGTGTCCGAAGAGCTCAACTATCTAACGAAGGCGGTCGAGCATTATCCTTCGCAAGTATTGTTCGGCGAGCCACCGACACGTTCACAGACGGGGAAGCGATGAAGTATAGATCATCGCCAGTCACATTCGGGTGTCTGATCTTGATTGCTCTGACCGCGGCGGGCTGTCTCAACCTCAATAAGAGTTATCCAGAGAAACGATTATTCGTGCTGGATGTTGGCACGCCGCAGCAAGAGACACCTTCGAACAGCGCCATCGTCCTAAAGATCAATAAGTTTCTTGTGTCGCCGCTCTTCACGGGGCGTGCGATGGTCTATCGCGTCGCAGACTTACAATATGAGAGCGATTTTTACGACGAATGGTTCATCGCACCCGGCGCCTTGGTGACGCAACAGTTTCATGAGTGGCTTTCGAGAACGGGACGGTTTCGATTTGTGCTGCTGGGGACCAATCACATTGAGCCGACCCATCGACTGCAAGGCAGTGTGGCGGAATTCTACGGAGATTATCGGCTCGCCGAATCACCCAAGGCGATCTTCGGAATCGAGCTTCTTCTCCTCGACGAACTCAACGAACGGCAGGCTATCTTCCGACGGACTTACCACCACGAAGTGCCTCTCGTCGATCGATCTCCCGAGGCGCTCGCCGGAGGACTCACCCAAGCGGTGCGTCTCGTGCTCGTCGACCTGGAACGAGAACTGGCAGAGGTGGCGGGAAGACCCGCTCCAGCTTCCTCTTCCCGGTAACCGCCGAGTACGAAATACTTCCCAGGGATAAAGAAAACGTCAGCTGCCAGTTTGGTATGTATGATTCATGATGACCTTTGCCGTCACGAATCCTCACCTTTCGCTAATGATTTCGTTTGCTTGAGCATCCTGAGGTAGGTCTTCGTCGAGATTCTTATCAGCGGGATTCTAAGGTCTGGTTCGACTTTATGGATCACTTCTGAGGTGCGCCGAGAGCCCGCCTATCGCGACGGTACGATATGAGTGGATGGACCTATGGAGTGAGGTGTTCGCTGATCAGGTCAGGAAGTATCCGTCATAGAGTCGTCCCAGAAATCCATAAAGTCTTCCGCCGCGCCTTTAGTCCCTCCTTCGCCGGGCAGATTTTCAACATGGCCGAAGCGCATGTGCAGTCCGCATAAGGCGACTCTTGCCGAAGAATCTTCTTTGCGAGGGGCTCTGGCCCGATGTCGCGCCAAATGTGCAGCTCTATTTCCTTCTCTCCTGCTCAGACCAGGACTGTGGTGCCGGAGTCCCATACTGCTCTGGCCCATTCGGAAAAAAGATCCCATACTCTTGGACTGGCATCACCGCCCGCGCGAAGGTCGCTACCTCATTCGCCGCGCCCACGCTAAGGCCTTGGCTCTGATTGGTGAGCATCGTAAAGAACGCGCCCATCTCAACCTCCACCATGCGCCGATCCCCGCGGTTCTCGGCGTCCCGTACCAGCGTCAACTTCTTCAGGTATGAGGTAAAATCGGACGTGGGATAGTGCGCTTTGAAGTAGGAGCCCAGTGCGTTCGCGATGTCGTCCACCCAAGTGGCTTGAGCCGGAACAACCACTGTTGTTGGTGCGTTATGGTCAGAGGCGGGCTGCGTTCCCATGAATTCAGGAATGCCCGCTCCAGGCAAATGATCTGTCGCCTGTGCTGACAGTGCAGGGAGCCCGCAGATCAGCACCAACGATGTGAAGATGACGATGCGGCTTATGACTAGATAGATTCTCATTGCTCTTCCCTCCTTTGGATTTGCCGCTCAGGGGTGAATGGCCCCATGTGTGATGCTCCACACGGGCTTCTGCCTATCTTCACGCATGGTTCTTGACCTCGTCACGGATGCTCCTCGAAAATGACTATGAAGCCGGCACAAACGGCGCTCGATAACGTTCGCCAATTCGGCGAAACTGGCGGCTGCACAGGGCAGCCACGCACGCCGTCCCGAGCAGGACCACACCGATCCCGAGCAGACTGACCTGAGGTCCCATCGTATCGGCGGCCCAGCCGAATCCGGCCATGCCAGCCATCGCGGAGGCCATCGAGCCGGTGCTGAACGTCGTGAACACACGTCCCATCAGCGGCGCCGGGGTCACTTCTTGAAGGACACCCCAGACAATCGGCATGAACAGGGCGGTGCTGCCGCCGATGATCAAGATCAAGGCTCCGGCGACCAGCGGAGCCGTGAGCAGGCTGAGGCCGCACATCGCCACTCCACCTACTACCATTGAACGAAAGATCAGCGTAAAGCGTCCGGCCAGATCGCCTTGGGCCAGTGAGGCCAGCCAGGTTGAAGTGGCCAGCATCCCGGCGCCTAAGGCGGCCCAGAGCACACCGACCTCCACAGCTCCGGCGCCCAAATTCTGTTCGGCAAACATCGGTAGCATAAAGGCGAAGGCGCTGATCCCCAGGCTATAGAGGGCGGCCGCCAACATGAGGACCAGCACCGTCTGCGTGAAATACACGAACCGGACCCCGGCCATCCATTCCTGTCCCCAGGTGCCCCGAAACGTCTGGTCATGCGGCGAGACCTCAGGAATGCGGACGCGAACTCCCACTAGACAGAGGGCCGACACGAAAAAAGTCGCCGCATCGGCATACAAGACATTTTGCGAGCCGATTAGTGCGATACCGACACCGCCGACGAGAGGGCCGACAAGGAGGCCGATGTTGGTGGTCGTCTGCAGCAAAGCATTGGCTGCAGTGAGTTGATCCCGGCGCACAATCTGGGGCACGGCCGATGAAAGGGCCGGTCCGAAGATAGTGGATACCACCGCCAGCAGAAAGACCGCCACATACAACCGCTCAAGAGTCAATTCATTGAAGGCGTAGAGAAACGGAATGAGCAGGACCAGTAGCGTGCGCGCCACATCGACCCAGATCATCACGGACCTCTTGTCGACGCGATCCAGGAAGACACCCACCAGCGGCCCCAGGATCAACGGAGGGATCGTTTGCAAAAGCCCGATCATGACCATTTTCATGGCCGAGCCGGTCATTTGATAGACGAACCATAACAGGGCCACGCGGTTTAAACTGTCTCCGATCTGCGAAGTCATCTGGCCCCAGAACAACAGACCGAAATCGCGCGTCTTGAGCAATTGCCATCCGGGAGCGCCTTGTGGAATCAGCAGGTCGCTGGTGAGATCGGCACGGACCGCACTCGACATGTAAACTCCTTGCTTGGCTCGATGGTTCGGGCTCGACAGAGGTCACGGTGTCGGTCGGCACACCCAACGACGCCTACACCCTCCTAGAAACAGTGGGAGGCGGCCAGGGACCCCGCACATGTGAACCCCGTCCTTCGATACACGAACGACGCCGTTCTGCTGTGTCAAAGCGATACAATCAGTGCGGAAGAAGTGCTGACGAGAACGTCTGGCGTTGGAGCGGCGGAGACTGGAGAATCGGTCGCGCGAGGAAGGACCGGGAACGCGAGGGATGGGACAGCCAGCGGGGCTGAAACGTCTTACGTTCATACTGCGCGTGAAGGGCAGCCTAGTCAAGCGGTATTATCGGGTCTGTGATAGTTCAATGATTCAGGTTGAGACTTCTTCCAAGACAAGAATGGGACCTGAAATGGTGAACCTGTACCTTCCTTAGCCAACCGGCTTCTCAGCCTCGCATTCGGTGCAGGTGTTGTTGCGCTATTTGGATTATCACAGCGATTGAGCCCGTTCGTGGATCAGTCGGCGGAATGGTGCAGGAGACCTTATCGGTCTCAATGACTAGAGGTCCTTTTCGCTGTGCTCGTGAGGGGGCAGATCGTATGGGAATCTAGTCGTGGAGGACGATATTGAGGAGGGAGCTGTGCACGCGCAGTGTGCCATTGTAATCAATGAAGCCCAGTTTGCGGAACTTATTCATGAAGAAACTGACGCGGGAGCGCGTGGTGCCGATCATCTCGGCGAGCGTTTCCTGACTCAGCTTCGCGATCACCGGCTCCGGCTTGCCTTCTTTGCCGAAGTGGGCCAACAAGAGCAGCACCCGCGCGAGCCGCTTCTCGCTGGAGTTAAAGAGATGATCCACCAAATCCTCTTCGATACGAATCGTGTGCGCCAGCAGATAGGCCGTAAACAGTTCGGCGAACGCCGGCTTCTCGTGCAGCACCTGGATCATGGCGTCTTTGTCGATGCGCACGAGGCTGGAGTCTTCCGCGGTGGTCGCGGTCGCCGTCCGAACCGTCTGTCCGGCGAGGCAGGCTTCCCCAAAAAAGGCCCCCTGTTCCAGAATCGCGACGACGGCTTCTTTGCCCTGCTGCGAGACCACGGTCAGCTTGACCTTGCCCGCCTGGATATAGAACACGGCATCCGCCGCATCCCCTTGCGAAAAGATTGTGTGTTTGTTCGGGGACGGCAGACTTGTTTTGCCTCTGCCGACTTCGCTGAGGAACGTGTGAGGATTGAATGGCGGCGTTCGCGTGCGTGTCATAGGTGACCTGCCTTGATCAGAACCTAGTGAACGACGCATGCGAATTATGGCCGGCCATGGTGCGAAAAGCAAGGTGGTTTGCAACTGAATTGTCCCTAGGGCTATGCAGGGTAGACGAGAGTGAATGGTCATAGAGAATATTCAGACGGCACCATGCATGAATCGCCCTCATGCACAGACACGGCCATACGCAGATGTCCCTTCTACAGTCAGCAGGGGTTGCAGGACTCATACTGATGGCTGTTGTCGGTACGGTCGGCTCCGCTCAGCCATCTCAGCCGGGCATACATGTGGAGATCCTGGGCATCCGGAATAGCATGGGGGCAGTGGCATGCGCACTGTTCGAAGCACCGGAAGGGTTTCCTACTGAGTTTTTGCGCTTTGCAACCAACATCATGATGGTCAAAGTCCGTGCCACAAAGGCTACCTGCGACTTTGAAGACATAGCGCCCGGCACGTATGCACTTGCTGTGATTCATGACGAAAATCGGGACGGCGAACTCGCGACCAACTTGATGGGGGTGCCTAAGGAAGGATACGGATTTTCGAACGACGCGAAAGGCTCATTGGGGGCTCCCTCGTTTGAGGCGGCCAGCTTTTCCTACAATGGACAAAGCTTAAATATGACGATCGCCTTACAGTACTGATGTGGACACCACATCCGCCACCTGCTGTGCGATATTGAACAGACAGGGTCTGTCATCCAAACCTACCATAGCGTTTACATCGTGCTATGAGACACATGTATCTTGGGGAACTCCTAAAGAAGTCCCTAGACTACTTGTGCTGATCGTAGCTCACGACCAATACGCAAATACGGACGGAAGAGAAGTGAGAACTTGGCCTGGAAGCCCCTATCCATTGGGAGCCACATGGGATGGCGAGGGAGTCAACTTCGCCATCTTTTCCGAGAATGCCACGGCTGTGGAACTCTGCTTGTTCGACGGACCCGACTCCGACACAGACTCGGCGCGTATTCGAGTAGAGGAGCAAACCGATCAGGTCTGGCATGTGTACCTGCCGGAGCTACTGCCCGGACAGCATTATGGATACCGAGTCCATGGCCCTTATGAACCAGAAGCCGGGCACCGCTTTAATCCGAACAACCTCTTGATCGACCCATACGCCAAATCCATCGCCGGCACGATCCAGTGGTCCGACGCCATCTTTGGCTACACCATCGGGGATCCCAAGGCCGATCTCTCATTCAACACCCAGGACAACGCCGGGCACATGCCTAAGTGTGTCGTCATCGATCCGGCGTTCACCTGGGGCGAAGATCATCTGCTCAAGACGGCCTGGGACAAAACGATCATCTATGAAGTGCACGTCAAAGGCTTCACCGCCCGACATCCCGACGTCCCGGAACCCATGCGTGGAACTTATTCCGCCCTCACAACGCCCGCCGTGATCGACCATTTGCTTGCTCTGGGGGTGACCGCCGTTGAGTTGCTACCCGTCCAGCATTTCGTCTGCGACAAACACCTGTATGATCGCGGCCTCACAAACTACTGGGGCTACAACACCATCGGCTTTTTTGCCCCCGATAGTCGCTACGCCAGATCGCCGGTTCGAGGTCGCCACGTACGGGAATTCAAGAGCATGGTCAAGACCCTCCACAGCGCGGGAATCGAGGTCATTCTGGACGTGGTCTACAACCATACGGCGGAAGGAAACCACCTCGGTCCCACCCTGTCGTTCCGAGGGGTCGACAATGCCACCTATTACCGACTGGTGGCGGACAACAATCGCTATTACATGGACTATACGGGTTGCGGGAACACGCTCAATGTCATGCATCCCCGGACCCTGCAACTCATCATGGATAGTCTGCGTTACTGGGTGACGGAGATGCACGTGGACGGATTTCGTTTCGATCTCGCCTCCACGCTCGCGCGAGAACTACATGCTGTCGACCGGCTGAGCGCTTTCTTCGACATCCTCCACCAGGATCCCATCCTGTCCCAGGTCAAGCTGATCGCGGAGCCCTGGGACGTGGGCGAAGGCGGCTATCAGGTCGGCAACTTTCCGGTCGGCTGGGCCGAGTGGAACGGCAAGTACCGGGACACCATCCGGCGGTACGTGAAAGGTGATGGAGGCCAGGTGGCGGAGTTGGGGTACCGGCTGACCGGGAGCAGCGACCTCTACAGTATGAGCGGGCGGAGCCCCTTATGCGAGCGTCAATTTCGTCACGGCACACGATGGATTCACACTCCACGATCTCGTCTCGTACGACCACAAGCACAATGAAGCGAATGGTGAAAACAACTGTGACGGCACGGACGACAACCTGAGCTGGAATGGCGGCGTCGAGGGGCCGACCGCCGATCCTGCCATCAACGAGCTCAGAGAGCGGCAGAAGCGGAACTGCCTGGCATTGCTCCTGCTCTCGCAGGGTGTCCCAATGATCTGCGGGGGCGACGAGATCGGTCGGACGCAGCAGGGCAACAACAATGCGTACTGCCAAGACAATGAGCTCAGTTGGTACGACTGGAAACTGGACCGTGCGGCCCGTGAGTTGATGGTATTCACGCAACGTCTCGTTGGGCTGCGGAAGAAGCACCCGGTTCTCAGGCGGCGGCGTTTTTTCCAAGGACGCCGGATCCATGGATCGGAGGTCAAGGACATCTCCTGGTTGCGTCCTGATGGGCAGGGAATGACTGACGAGGATTGGAACACGGGCTCTGTCCGCTCCCTCATGCTTCGTCTCGCCGGTGATGCCATGGCGGAGACCGATGAGAAGGGGCGGGCGATTGTGGATGACACCTTGCTGATTCTCCTGAATGCGCAGCATACGCCTCTCCCCTTCACATTGCCGGCGCACAAACCGGGAGTTCGGTGGCAACAGCTCCTGGACACAGATGCGAGGGGAGCGTCCCCGAAGCACGTGACGGTGCTGAAAGGCGGCGAACAATACGAGATCGAGGCGCGGTCGGTGCGGGTGCTTCGATTGAGGCCTGCAGGCTCCACACGACGAGATCTCTAACCCGTCGTCATCCACTGCTCGGAAAAGACACAATCTTCAAGCCGCTTCTACGCACCCTTTGAAAGAGACTGCCCAGCTATCTAGAGACCGGTTGCAAATCCCCTCGAATCCCGTTGGGGACACCATAGATTTTGCCGTCGCGATGGAGGCTCCTTTTATTGTAGCCACGGATGGCCAGCTGACTGGCTATCACCTCCGAGGCGCACCGCTCGCGCCAGCTTGACTGTCACTCTCGCTGCTTCTTCCTCACCGGCACGCCGGGCTACGGCCTTTGCCTCGCGTTTCCTCCTTTGAAATGTGCATTGGCTCTCATCTGTAAGCGCCTGAACCGTCAACGGCGCTTCCTTCTGACCGATTATTTACCAGTACATAGGCCCGCCGATGTTCCTCGACCGCTTGCTTGACCAGCCCGAGGATGGACAACTTGAAAAGTTATTTTGAAATTGTGGATGAAATCGCTAAGACTTTTGGCTCTCTTCCTCTGGTCCAGATGGACCCCAGAGATCGCCTAAGCCTAGCGATTCCCATAAGTCTTTTTCAGACTGAGGAGGAGCGCCCTCAAGAAAGCTGGCGAGGATTTTCGATTTGTAGGCTGCAGCGTGGGGCCTACATTTCTTTACCGCATCTGCATATTCCTGTTTCGATACACGCAAGCGTTGAAGGAGAACGCCCTGAGCCAGTAAGAGAGCGTGATGAACCGAAAGCGTATGGGCCAGCCTCTCAATGAGTTTACGATTTGTCATGAGTGAACCTCCTTAGGAAACGATGTCCTTCAAATCCCTAATGCCCTGCCATGGCTGGCGTCATGCGGAGAGAGCGATAAATCAGGCATAAATCATAGGTCCAGAAACGCAGCGCAACAGCGGTTAGAGGTTAGCCAACTTACGCGAGAAAGCCAAGGTAGACTGTGAAAACGAGCGATTTTCATTCTGAGCGTGAGGTTTTGCCGTTCGACATAGGCGGTACAGACCTTGCTGCTCTTGCACCTTAATCTTCACCCGGCCTAGAATAGACCTTTCTGCGCCTAAGTACCGTAGAATCGCTGGATCATTATTGTCTGTTCTTGAGGTCATGCGTCTTTCTTACATTCTGTTAAATAAACCTGAATATTCCCCCTATTTTTGTGGGAGAAGGAGGCTAGGATCATGGCCCTACTGATTACCGCCGAATGTATCAACTGCGGAGCCTGCCTGCCAGAATGTCCGAATGAGGCAATCTTCGAAACTCGCAGTGACGCGGAGACGAAGGGAAACCACGTGGGCGACGGCCAGGGAGAGGGAGACAGTATTTACGTGATTACTCATGACCGGTGCACAGAGTGCGTCGGACATTTTGACGAACCTCAATGTGCAGCGGTTTGTCCGGTCGATAATTGTTGCATCTCTGATCCAGCCTATCCGGAGCCGACCGATGTTTTGCTGGAGAAAGCAAAGACGCTCAATCCTGACAAGGCTATCGATCCGGCAAAAGTTTGGAGCGGCGTGCGGAACTAATCGTTTCCCCGTTGAAGAACCGCGTAACACTTCGAACCCATGCTAAATTTGTGCATAGACTTTGGTGTTCAACGGAATTGTCCGCCGAGTCCCGTTCTTGCTTTACTATCGATAAGTGGAATGATTCCCTCGAAGAAAGTTACATGAATGTGTGGGTTGGAGCTTAGCTCTGCCAGTTCGCCCGGAGCAGGTCTTCGTGCTCCTCATAGCGACAGGTAAAGGTGCCGCGATGGGCGTGATGGAGCGCCTCGCCAATGCGCCGTGCGAGATGGGGGTCGGTCGTGGTAATGACCACCCCTGCGGGTGCTTCAACTTGGTCTTCGATCTTGATAATTCGAGCTAGAGGATGTTCGGTTTTGACACGGGCCTCTTCATTGCGAGCAAGCCCAAGAATTTCGTCTCGATGCTGGGCGACAAACTCACCGGTGAGCAGCAGCACCCCGCTCGCCGCGCCGTCTCGTATGCGTTCACAAGCCGGGCACACGACCTCGTGACTGTTTGCTGGAACAGGGCCCCATGTCCACCGGCCTTTGTGGTAGACCGCTTTGCACCCGCGACACACCGACGGCTCCCGCGGTTTGCCCTTCGTCTTGTAAGGATCATGCTTCCGCGCCCGAACCGATCGATCTTTCTTGTCTCGCGGAAGGTGTGATGTCGACATAACAGCTCCTTCACTTCATCGTGTGAAAGATATCTGACAAGTCCGGCTCGACCGGGAAGTCCACACTGCGTCTTCGTCCTACCGAATCGTGAATCTGCATCTAGGATGCCACTATGCGACGGATGTGCAGTTACGCTCAAGGTCGTCGTAACTACAAGAAGAAATAGAAAAAGGTATCTAGCTAAACGTCACACTCCACACGAAGCAGTGTGGAATTGGAGGACAGAAGCTCGCTCTTCTATGACCCATAACGCCACAGGTTCTTTGCCCGGTGTTCCATGCTGCATGGCCTTTCATCATGATTACAATGGGTTGTGGCGCGCTGCAAATCCTCTGTAGAGCTGGCATTCCACATGCTAGATCACGATTTGGGAGAACTCCCTTACTGAATTATCAGGCCTTCCACACGATGAACTCACAAACCAAGGAGACATGAGATGAGTACCATTTTGATTATCGTGCTGATTTTGTTGCTCATTGGAGCACTGCCCACCTGGCCGCACAGCGCCAACTGGGGCTATTTCCCCAGTGGGGGACTGGGCTTAGTTCTCCTGATCCTGCTCATCCTGGCCCTGACCGGTCGGCTCTAACGATCGGTGCACTGCGCCGAGGGGCGGGTGGCAGAACCCTCGTGCAGCGCGAAAGGACATAACCATGAAAACAACTACAATCCTCGGCATCGCGCTCATCCTGCTCGGCTTCGTGGCATTTGCCTACCAAGGCATCACCTACACGACCCGAAAAAATGTGATCGACATCGGTCCTCTCCAAGCCACGGTTGACAAGAAAGAGACCATTCCGCTTCCGCCTCTTGTCGGGGGTGTGGCACTCGTCGGCGGCATCGCGTTGCTGATCGTTGGCGTCAGGAAAGCATAGACCTCTCCACTTCTTTAACTAAGGTGACTCACTTTAGCTGTCTGAGAACGCTCCATGAATGCATCGGCTGGTTCTAAGTATTCTGGAGGTGAACGAGGATTTCTATACAGTGGAGGGACCTACAATCCCATCGTCGCAGCTGGTGCGCTTGTTACACAAGCTTCGGGTATCAACAATTCCGGCCAGGTTGTTGGAACGTTCTACGCGATGGCATCCGGGAACGCAGTGTCCCCACGGCATCCTAACGAGGATTGTCCATCAAAGAGTTTGATGTTCTTGCCAGTCCTCTCTTCATTACATGTGGGTGTCAAAACCTGTAGCCGATTTCGACGATGTACAGGTCCACACCCAGGGCATCAGAACCATAGAGACCTGCATCGGAGAAGTGCTGAAGGCGGAATCCCGCAAATGCGTGCGAGATCGGATGGATTTGAAGTGCGGTGGTCAGCACAAATTGGACGTGACCCCCGAAGTCCTGTGTGCCGTATTTGTCCCGACCGAAGAACCCTAGTCCCACCCCTGCGTCAAGGGACACGAATCCATTCCAGCCGCTCAAGGCCACATTAGGGACAACAGTTGCGATAAACCCCGTGTCTCCTGCAGCATAAAGGGCCCCCGCACTGGTGATCAGTCTCGTCTCGACACTCCAAGGACTTTCACCAAGCGGCCATGACCAAGGAAGTCTGAAGGTGGCGGCTACATCGAAAAGGTTAAAATTGTATGTCTGTTGTTTTCCCAAAAGGGGTGCTTTTCCGCTGAACCCGTAGCGTGGGCCGATGCTCAAGAGAGTGGTATCCCCCGCATTGCTCTTTCCATGGATCAGGATGGACAGCCCCAGAATAGCGATTGCAGCGAGCAGGCGTGAAGGGTGAATTTGGAACCAGTCCAGTCTTGGCCGATCGTCTTTCTTCATTCAGTCCAGGATAGATCCGCTTAAATGAGCAGTTTGCGCTAAGCCTCGTAAGAGAAGTGAAGTAGGTATTGTAGATCGAATATTAACCTTCAGCGACCAGGATTCTTCCGAGAGCATTTAACTACGCCGCGCGTGCCACAGTCATCGAGGAACAAGAGGCCAACGCCTTCGACAGGAATTGTCCAGAGTACTACCTCAGACAATTTAACCCCATAAGAAACCACAAAGCATGGTGCTATCGCAATGTATGCTGATGGGGCTGATTTGTCCGGTCCTGGAAACAGCGAGGTAGCAGATAGCAGGTTTCTTTGTGCTCCAACAATGGACCTCGAAACATCTTGAACTCCCGAGCCGCTTTCGTGACAATCATGAAAACCTAATCGTTGGGGCGAATGACAATGAAGCGGCCAGGTGGCCATGACTGGCTAATGACTCTCATAATTTTGACCCTGACCGCTTGCGGAGGTCGCATCTATCCAGTCACCAGTGGCTTTCACGCTCCTGGCGAGACCTTCGGGTTGGGGCACGATATCAACGGGCGTTTTATACCGAGCAAGCCGGAAACGGTAGTTATCTGGGCACAAAACACCCACGTCGAATACCATCTAGCCGGGGCGCTTTTGCGTGATGGCTATACGGTTGTCGAGCGAGCACGTCTTCAACAAATCTTCGCTGAGCAGAAGATGCGGCTGCTTCATGCATCAGACAGTGAAGAAGATTTGTTGCGTGTCGGTCGAATTGCAGGCGCAACACAGGTGGTTTTTGCGGAGGTGCATCGTGAGCCGCCGGTTGGCCCTGAAGCTAAATCGGTCACTGCGAGCATCCGCGGTGTGAGTGTTGAGACCGGGCATGTGCGTTGGAGCGGTACCGCCAGCGTGTCATCACCGGGATCATTGGTCATTCACGATACGCAGGAAGGAAGTCTTGTTGAGTTGGCAATGCGACGTGCCACCTGCCCAGTGGAAATTGATTTTGAATGGATCGAAGCGTCAGATTCTGACTACGTTGGTGGTTGCCGCCAGCGAAGCAGGAAATAGCCCCTTTACACCGTTCTCTGTAGGCTCTTGATGTGGGAGGTCGGCCTTGTTGCATCTGCTTTCCGCTGTTAGAGGTCTGCCCCTTCTCGCACTGACCAAGTGGTGGGAATCCACCACCTAGGCTGTAGTTCTTTTCTCCTCCGTATGCGTTGGCATACGCCCGATCGTCCAGGCAGATAACCTCCACTCACAATTCACGAACTTGCGCAGGTTGATGGCCAGACGCGCTCGGCATGAGGATTGCTAAATCCTGCTCACGCACTCATGTGAAGAGGACCTTGCCATGGAGGTGACATTGCCGGTTGTTTCCGAACAGGATTGCCACGGCTGGAAGGTTCGGCATCGCACCTCGGGTCACGAAATGCTCGCCGAGCTCGTCGCGTACTGGGAACTCGAAGGCGAAGCGATCAGCGAGGACTACACCCCGGAGAACATGAGTGCTGCGGACCTCCTAGCCTTATGGTTCAGTCGGTATGGGAACACGATCGAGAGAGGCCTCATCCCCATTTACTGGTATGTGAGCTGCTCCGCGCACGGCATCTTCGAGTCCATGCCGTTCCAGCACGCGCATGTTCCACAGGTTGGCGAAAACTTTCTGACGCATTATGACTGGCCCGTCGATCCCAAGACGGGCGTGCAGCTCAACTGGTTGACGCTGCCCGTCGTTGACAAACGCTGGAATCGCAAACAGGCCGCGAAAGGCGGCTTCATCCAGGAGGCAACCGGCTGGAAGCCCGGCATTCTGCAGCCGTTCGTCGCGCTGAAGAGTTTGCTCCAAGCCAGCACCTGACCCGCTCCTTTTGAAATGCAAACAAAAAGTGGAAACGCCTGATGCCAGGCAGGGTCCCGAGAAAATAAAATTTTGCCGAACCGATTTGGCACTTCCCACAGATGTAGAGTTGCGACGAAGACCTACCTCAGGACACTCCGCAAGAATTTCAAACATCAGTGGTTCCTGCCAAGTCTAGGACTGATGCCCGTGCTGCATCTCTGGTTGACAGCGACTCTTACGTACCAAATAACGCAAACAACACGCCAATCTGGCTAGCAACCCGCCCGATTATTTTCGGCGTACGCGCATGTGCGTATGTACGGGGCCGTACACCCTTTGGGGAATTGGAACGCCCCTGACTCGCGGTTAGTCTAAGTGAACACCGCGGAGGGCTGACATCATGCCACGATGGAAACTGCAGCGAGAACGTCGACGGCAAAAACGCAAAGCACTCCTACTACTAACAGTCGCTGGCGCAGTTCGGCCGGTGGACATTGTAATTCGATATCGAGGAACTGACCGATTGCTCGGGACGTGGTCAAGCGAAAGCGACCTGCTGCTCTCGAAGGTACGTAGCGAATCGCGCTCAATTTGGAACACAGATATCAGGCAATTGTGGAAAACGTATCGTTATGGAGCAGCTCCCGAATGCCCTCCGAATTAGGTGCACTCTCTTAAGGTCAATTAGAGCGGGATCGTACGTTCTCCAACTTAAGGACGGAATGTAAAGGCTTGCTGGATCGTCCACTAAACCGGAGGAAGCATCATGCGCACGCCAGATTCACGCCATGCGCTCAATTCCCGTTTAGGACAGCGTTGGTCAGTGCACTATCACATTCAATTTGCCTATCCCGATGACGCTGGGGAAGGCATGACGATGGACGTTTCAGAAAGAGGACTATGTATGATCGCCAACCGGGAGATCGCACTTGGGGTTCAGTTATATGCCCGCTTATTGCTCACGGACGGCTCTTACATTGACTTCCCGACTGCGACCGTGACGTGGTGTCAGAATGGACAAATCGGGCTCGAAGTATCTGAACTGGAGCAAAAGGATGAATGGCGTTTGTCAGAACTGCTCCACCAATTAGAACACCCAGAAATTCGCGTCCCCGCATAATCAATACGAGTGAAGAGGGCGTACATGGTCGGTGTCCTTTAGCGGGTCGGTATCGGCTCGGTCTGGCCCGCCGTGCACATCAGACCCGACGGAATATCGAGTTGCCCGGATGGGCGAAAGCCCCACGCTGTGGCGAGGGCTTGGCAGGTCAGGCTCCGAAACGTCTTGCCGTTGAGATCGACACAGTGCGGGTAATGGGCGTTCCCTCTCACTGCCATGTCTCCGCTCTCCACTGATACGCCTCGAGCGCTCACATTCACATAGAAGCGAGTGTCGCATCGCGGCTCGATCAGCGCCCCTTCCTTGCTTTCCTCACGTTCCAGAAACAGCACAAAATCGGCCTTCAGAGCCTCGGCGACAGACAGTGCAACCGTGCGATCTGAGAACCTGCGTGAAGCCTGAGTAGTCTGGAAGGGGTCGCTCTCTGGCGTGATGATGGCAGAGTAGTGGTGCGAGATCAGCCACTCAACGGCCACATCGGTCAGTGGGGCGTCACCCCAGACAAGGATTCGTTGTTGGACGGTTGGCAAGATGTTATGGGAACCGGATGTGATCGGGAATCGGACGTTGGGAGGCGGAGCCTTGGCGGGGCATCCTTGCAAAAGGAGCACGATGTAGAGAATACCAAGCGCCTCAATAGCCAGACGGGCGCGATGGTCTGTTCCGCGCATGGCGTAGGATTGTATTCCTCGTCCCACTCTGGAACTAGGGGTGTCTTTCTTTCTCCCTTGACCGTGGATTCGGATTCTAAGCTTCGGATGACAACGCCTCTATATTAACTGACTCCGTTTCCTAATCGCTCGGGCCTACGGAATTCTGCTTCAGCATGACTCCTCGATTCGCTGCGACAGGTCGAAGAAGCATCGATCCTGTGTTGCATCGGTCTGGCAGCGAATGTATGCCCCAAGTCGTAAAACCGGAAATCCGAAATGGATTACAGATGCGGATAGAGCATCCTGCCGTGTAGTGATGATATATTCACCTCACCAACCACGAGTGCAAGCTCATGCGACAGCATTACCTACGCATGCTTTTCTCGCCCAAGTCGGTTGCCGTCATCGGTGCCAGCGAGCGTGCCAATGCAGTGGGCGAGATCGTATTCAAGAACATACTGGAGAGTGGGTATACGGGATTACTTTATCCGGTAAACCCCGCTCATCAGGAAGTGCAGGGCCAGCGCGTCTACGCCACGATAGAAAAAATCGGATCCCCCGTCGAATTGGCCGTGATATGCACTGAGGCTGGGACTGTGCCCGACATCATCGAGGCCTGCGGCAAACATGGTGTGCGTGCTGCGGTGGTACTATCCGCAGGGTTCAGCGAAGTGGGTGCCCAGGGCGCTGCGCTCGAACACGCCATGCTGGCCAATGCCAAAAATTATGGTGTGCGCATTATCGGCCCGAATTGCTTGGGCATTGTGCGCACAGCGATCGGGCTAAACGCCACGTTTTTCAAAGGCCGCATCAAGTCCGGCAACCTCGCCCTGGTTTCTCAGTCGGGGGCGCTGTGCACGGCAATTCTTGACTGGGCACCGGCCAACGACATCGGCTTTTCCAGTGTGGTTTCGATGGGCGCCGCATCCGACGTAGATTTTGGCGAAATTCTCGATTACCTCGCGACGGACGTGCAGACCAGCAGTATTCTGATCTACGTCGAAGGCATTCGCAAAGCGCGTGGCTTCATGAGTGCATTGCGCGCCGCCGCGCGTAGCAAACCGGTGTTCGTTATTAAGGTGGGGCGCCATGATGCCGGGTCGAAAGCGGTGATATCGCACACTGGCGCGCTGGTTGGTTCGGATGATGTGTTCGATGCTGCGCTGCGCCGCGCCGGAGTGGTCCGTGTGGAATCAATCGGCGGGCTGTTTTCTGCCGCGAAGTCACTCGCCTCACAACACAGGTACAGCGGCAACCGTCTGGCAATCATCACCAATGGCGGCGGACCAGGCGTGATGGCCATCGACCGCGCGGTGGATGTCGGCGTGAGCGTTGCCAGCCTGTCCGCCGTAACCGTCGATAAGCTCAACCAGGTGTTACCTTCTACCTGGTCGCACAACAACCCCGTAGACATCATCGGCGACGCCACGCCGCAGCGCTATCGAGACGCCGTCAGCATTTGCATGGAAGACCCCGGCGTAGATGGTGCGCTGGTCATTCTCACTCCCCAGGCGATGACACAGCCGCTGGAAGTCGCAAGATCGCTGGTCGAGGCTGCAGGAAAATTCAGCAAGCCTCTACTCACCAGTTGGATGGGTGATTCTCAGACCATGGATGGACGAACACAGTTCGCTCAGGCCGGAATTCCATCATTCAGCACCCCTGAAGCGGCAGTCGAGGCATATTCCTACATCACCGCCTATTACCGCAATCAGCGCCTGTTGGCGCAAGTACCGGAACCCTTATCGCACCATGATGTTCCGGATGTTGAGGGTGCGCGCATGGTGATTGAGTCCGTACTAGCGGAACGGCGCAAGGTGTTATCTGAGATGGAATCGAAGGCGCTATTGTCGGCATTCCATATTCCAGTGGCCAATACGGTGGTTGTCCGTTCTCCCAGCGAGGCACTGTTGCTGGCGGAGGAGCTCGGTTTCCCGGTAGCGATGAAAATCAATTCGCCGGACATCACTCACAAGTCCGACGCCGGCGGTGTTAAGCTAAACCTAATGAATGCCGCTGCAGTTCGCGCCGCCTATAACGAGATTATCGAAGAGGTGAAAGCAAATCGGCCGGATGCACGAGTCGACGGTATCGCCATCCAGCCGATGATACGTAAGCCAAATGGCCGCGAATTGATGGTAGGGGTCATCTCGGATCCGCTTTTCGGTCCAGTGATCAGCTTCGGCGCGGGAGGCACCGCAGTGGAGGTGCTGGGGGATCGTGCCATTGCACTGCCCCCGCTGAACGGCTTCCTGGTAAGAGAACTCATCAGTGGCACGCGCATCGCAAAACTGCTCGGTTCATTTCGGCATATGCCACCGGTGCAGATGGAGGCGCTGGAAAGCCTGCTTCTACGGGTATCCGAGATGGTGTGCGAGCTGCCATGGTTAAAGGAGATGGATATCAATCCGCTGATCGTGGATGAGCATGGTCTGCTGGCGGTAGATGCGCGCATAGTGGTGGATTATGCGCCGGTCTCACCCGACCGCTACGCCCACATGGCGATTCATCCTTACCCGGCCCACCTGGTCACTTTTTGGCAATTGCCGGATGGCATAGATGTCACCATTCGTCCGATGCGCCCCGAGGACGCTGCGATCGAACAGGAATTTGTGCGTCACCTGTCGGAGGAAGCGAAATACTTCCGGTTTATGCACGCCGTGCAGGAGCTTTCAGAAGCTATGCTGGTGCGCTTTACCCAACTCGACTACGATCGGGAATTGGCGCTGATCGCCGTGACCGAAGAGAAGGGCCGTGAAGTGGAAATCGGCGTATGTCGCTATGCCATCAATCCCGATGGAGAATCATGCGAATTCGCGCTGGTGGTAAGCGACCAGTGGCAGCACAAAGCGATCGGCCACAGGCTGATGGGCAGCTTGATCGATGCGGCCCGCAGCAAGGGGCTAAAGACCATGGAAGGCGAAGTGCTGGCAAGCAACCACAGCATGCTCAAATTGGTTGCAACGCTTGGCTTTAACGTTGTCGCCAGTCAGGGAGACTCATCCATCGTGAACGTTACCAAGGTGTTGTAGCAAGCAATTGAAGCGGTATTGGGTGAAGCAGAAGCGCATTCGTGCTCACATTCTGTCGAAACATGAAATGGTGGCTCATCGTAGACCATATGTGGTGCCTGAATGTCGGACTGCTTCCGGCCATCACCGTCACGCCCGCCATAGACAGCTCAGAATTGCTATCCCAATAAAGTTATCGAAACCAGTAGATAAGAAGAAGTTCTGAAGAAGGTAGGACCTGCATAGATGCAGGACTCCTAGGAAGGCTCGCAGCGGTTGGCGCAAGACAGGGATCTCTAAGAAACATTTATTCCTACGTGGAATCAGTCTCTTAGAAGGTCCTCTTGCCTTCGTCGCATTGACTCCTATCCAGCAAGGTCTGTAAGCTCACTTCGGGTTTCATGGTGTAGTGAGCTACGCCGACTGTCCCATCTCTCGCGCATCCCCGTTCTTCTCTGCGCGTCCGATTCCCCGGTCTTCGCCGCTCCTTGAATAACGTCTCGCAGTAACTCAATCGGTCAGTATGTGTGTTCCTTCGCGCCCGCTCATTCAAAGGGCTCGATCTTGGCCCAATAAAAGGGAGGTAGAGGCAATGAGAATCCGTACTTTCATAAGACAATCAGTCCTGTTGTCGTCGTTTCTGGTGCTGGTGGCATTTTGGCCGACGTTATCGATTGGCGCAGCAGATCAATCCGTGAAAGGAGCCATGATTCTTGCTCCGAACGAAGCGCTTGGCACAGTGGCATCCGGTGCAGTGGAGGATACGCAAAAGGCCTGTCTAGCCAGGATCCCAGATATGGCGACGGCGGGACAGCGCATGTTAGCTGAACAAAGCTGTAAAGCAGAAGAGACGAGCAGGAAATCGCTCTCACTCTCGCCCAAGTTCTGAGGAAGTGGTCCGCAAATGTCAGAGACGGATCCGGCGACAAAAAAAGCAGGTGAGCGAGATGTATCAGATTTACGGCCTGCTCGGGGCGTCGCTATCTGGGCCTCATTTCCCGATGAACAGAAAGACACACCGTAGTTCGTTCTGAAGCTCACGTTGTCAGAAGCGGAATCGAATGAGGCGTTAATAAGCATCTTGCGGATGTGGACTGGGAGAAGACTCTATGCATTGTTTACGCTGCCATGGCCTCATGATCAAGGTAATGATGAACGAGCTAGCAACTGCCGAGGCGGTAGCCGGATGGCGCTGTCTTCTGTGCGGTGAGGCCATCGACTCCGGCATCGAAGCCAATCGATTGAGTCACTGTCCACCTCTCCGGAGCCGGGCTCGCGTTCCTGGATCTCTTCCCGCAAGACTGGGAAGAGGAAGAGGCTAAGAAACCCTGCATCCCACATCTGCTCGCTAATCTATAGTCCTGTTCGGGACTGCCATCGGGTTGGTAGTCCCGGCGTTAGTTGAATGAGAGCTGTGCTCAAGATGATGGACGAGGAAACCTAACACCTCTTCCACTTCTCCTTGGTGATGTAGGTAGAATCTGGCCTGCGAGCCGATGTGTTTCCCAATCCGCACGCCCATCGTTACACCTTCCGGAAGGGCAAAGACCGTTTCGTCCGTTTCCTCGTCACCGATATAAAAGACACCGTTCAGTTGCAGATGCGTCATCAACTGTAAGGCCGCATGGCCTTTTCCGCTTTGTCCTGGAGGTAAGGCATTGATGGCATACTTTCCAGGGAGCAAATGAGGTTCAGGAGTCAATTGTCGAAGAACAACGAGCGCCTCTGTGGCGGCTTTGGCCGGATTTGCGGTCTTCCGAAAATGCACCGTCATCGAGTATCGCTTATCCTCAATCTCTGCGCCGAGTGACGTCATTGACTGAGCGAAGCCAGTCAGCAGTTGCTGCTTCCAGCTCGTGCAGATCTCCGCTGCTCTGATCAAGTCTGCGGCTGAGGAAAATGGATTTTCAATACCGTGATTGCCGATCACATACCCAATCGTACCGTCTATTCGTGACATCACATCCGCGAGCGCCCGCCCCGAAAGTACCGCACAGGAGGCCCTTTTTGTAAGCTCCTTGAGCCATCTGGCAATGCCCGGCGCAATCCGGACGGCATTACGATCGGCTGAAATCGGGGCGAGTGTTCCGTCGAAATCGAAGGCGTACAGCACCGGTTGGATGACGATTGCACGGAGCGCTTGACGACCTTCTTCCGACAATAGGTAGGTCATGCCTCCGCTCGCGATGAAGTCCTAGCGTCTCGCGTCGCCGTTTGCCGTATAACACGGGCCCGCTGTCGCATGCGCGCGGCATCCATGAGCATGCGGCCCGCCCATCGAAACACATTGAACTCCTGCACGATGCCGCGCATGCTCCGCATACGCGCCCGCTGCTCCACCGGCGTCATGGATAGAGCCAGATGCAGAGCCGCGGCGCACTGATCGATATTGTACGGATTGACCACCAAGGCGTCCGGCAGCTCCGCGGCCGCCCCGGTGAATTGGCTCAGAATCAATACCCCTTGCTCATCGTCCCTTGCCGCTACAAACTCTTTCGCGACCAAGTTCATCCCGTCATGGAGGCTACTGACGATGCAGAGGTCAGCTCCCCGGTAATGCATCGTCACGTCTTCGACATCATGATGTTGGATCCGCAAGTAAATGGGCTGATATCCTTCTCGTGTGAATCGCAGATTGATGCGTTCGGCTAGTGCCGTGACTTGCTGCGAAAAGCGTTGGTACTCATCGATTTTCGACCGGCTTGGCGCAGCGATCTGTACGAAGGAAAATCGTCCGATCCACTGCGGTTCCAACTCCAATAACCGTTCGACGGCGAGAAAGCGTTCGAGAATGCCTTTTGTATAGTCAAGGCGTTCGACGCCGACTCCCACACGATGATCCGGCGAAAGACTGTAACGTGCTCTAATCCGCTCACGACACACGGCAACCGGCGGTTGTGAATCCAGTGCTCGACTCGGCCACTCAATCGAGATGGGATAGGATTTCACTGCAGTCAGTTTGCCTCCAAATGAGATGGTGGAGCTGTCCCAATCGATTCTTGTTTCAAGGGAACGATCGACGGTGTTGATGAAGTTGCTGCAGTGAAAACGCGTGTGGAAGCCGAGAATGCTGCTGCCAAGAAGCCCCTCTAGGATCTCACGATACCATGGACAAATAGCATAGCGTTCTGGATTGGGCCAGGGGATATGCCAGAAAGTAATGAGTGTGGCAAGGGGGAGATGTTCCCGCACGATCTTTGGCACCAACGCAAGATGAAAATCCTGGATGAGCACCACAGGATTGTCGGTTTTTGCCTCTTCAAGTACCGCCAGGGCGAACCGCTCGTTGATTTCTTTGTACTGCTGCCAATCGGAAGACCGAAAAACGGGACGAACGTGGGCGAGATGGCAAAGAGGCCAGATGCCTTCGTTGGAGAATCCGAAATAATACCCTTCCTCTTCTTCGGGCGTCATCCATACCCGCCGGATGTCGTAAGAGGGATGATCTGGAGGAACGCGGACATGGTTCTGAGCATCTACGACGTTTCGGTCTGCATTTCCGTTTCCGTGGGCAATCCAAACGCCCGAGCAGGCGCGCATCACTGGTTCCAAGGCAGTCACTACACCGCTGGCCGGGATCTGGACTTCGATTTCCTGGTCTTTCCAATTGTGGATATACGGCTGCCGGTTGGAGACGATGAGTATCTCGTCTCCGGCAAGGTGATCGCGGAGAATCGTCTTGAGTGTGGTTGCCGTCCAGCTCATCTGACTCTCATCCCGCATACGCTTGTCGGATTCGAGTTCGTGAATGAGCGCACGAAGATCCTTGGCCACCGGCTGCAATTCCGGACCGTGGTGCTTGTCCTTGATCAATGCAATCAGTCCTTCGCCCCGAAGCATCCCTCGGACGCCGGCTACCCACCCTCTCCAACTGAGATGTGCGACCAGGACCGTGACTAGCGAAGTTATTGCGCCAATCACGACGAACAAGTAGAAAAGATACCTCTTGGTGTCTGCGCTCCGACGCTGCACCCAACTCATGTCGTGTACCAGCATTAACCGTCCCACCGGATGGCCGTTTTCCTCGATGCCCACGGCCGACACATGGACGGCTCCTCGAGATAATTGCAAAAGCGCGGTACCACCTGCTTCGATTGTGTCCGGTCCATCGCACGCAATGGCATGGGGATAGGTCTGGGTCTTGTAGAGCAGTCGTCTCTCGCGGTCGCAAAATCCAATGGCAAAGAGCCGTTCGTCTTGAATGATCCGGTCGAAATAGGCCAGCAGCTTTCCTTTGGACTCGCCAGCAAGAAGTTCTCCAAGGGGACCTTCAACCATGCGGCCAATAAGATCGGCGCGCATTTCGAGGTCACGCACAAACCATTTCAGCGTCAGCGTATCAACCAAGGGGATGACCGCATAGGCCAGACCAGCAAGTACCAATGCTAAGGGGAACAGAAATCGCAGCGACAAGCGCATGGTTCACCTCTCGTTTGCCTCTAGGGGAAAATCGCCTATCGTTAAACCATGTATCCCTTTCTCGCAATTCCCCGTCGCCTAGGTAAAACCCTAGGTTTCGAAGCTCACAAATACCATGTGTTATATCCAGCATGCACGGACCTTCTGAAGAAGTGCAAGAGCGGCGATAGTCGAGCAGGCTTTCCTATGCTGCTGTCCGGCAAATCCTCTCCCCAAGCGCTCATGACCTGCTGAAGCAAAAAAAACGGATATTGTTTAGGGAAGACATCTAGACGATTTACTAGTAGTTCCACCGTAGGTCTGGTGTGACGATAAATCGCGGTTGAGAATCCCGCAGCATGACTTAGGGCGTAAAATTCTCTAGGGAGGCAGCACATGACTACTCAGAAATGCTCTCATCCCGCATGTTCCTGTCAAGTCACTGCAGACAAGAGTTATTGCAGCGAGAAATGCGCATCAGGCAGTGCTGGTGCCGGGGCAAAGTGCCCATGTAATCACCCCGGTTGTAAAGGGCACTGATCGCCTTTTACCCTGCGCCGCCTTCTCTGCCTGCTTGCCCAGTGCACGACGAGTTTTTGCGGCAAATGGATTGGATGTTCGCTACTCATAAATCCATCACTCGTCACCATCCCTCAAAACCCGAAATTTGAGAAGTGATAGTACTCTGCCACAATTATCTGTCCCACTCCTCATATCCCTAGTAGGACGTGGCGGGAGAAAACGGACGATGCTTTTTCGCGACGACCTGATCGCAGAAATAAAATCAAGCGATGAGTATCCGAGACCGGATGAGGACGTTAAGCGGTGATTGCAGTGCATGAAAACCGTGAGCTGATAATCGAACGCGTAGAAGAAGGGCACTATGAAGTCATGCGGTCGGCACCATTACTTCTTGCCCTTCAGGGCATGGGACTTTCTGTCTTGGACGGTCTTCAGAATATCGTTGATCTTCTGACCATTTCCTGAGAGCTGATCAATGACAGGTCCTTCGATGGAGGAACTATTTGTCGAGCGCTTCAGGTCTCTGATTTCAGCTCCGAGTTTAGCAATTTTGGCTTCCAGTTGCTTCAAGAGCTGTTTGAAGGTTTCATCGGTCATAGGCCCGTTCTCCTTTGAACAATTTTCACCAGCCTACCTACCAACCGTTACGCAGGTCAATGTCTTTTCCTCAGCCGAGCGAATAGCGCAAATCGCTCACGGTATTCATCCCCGAATGACATTCTGCCGTAACTGTTCGATTGACATCGTCTTTAAGTGCTGCCATGCTGAGCGACGCAGAACGCATACACTCTGCCAGCGGCCTCTGGAGGGCCTGACCGCCGTCACTGTGAGATAAGGCGGTAGGCTCATGCGCTCAGGTACCCGATTAACAGGCCAGCCTTCTTTACCTCCAGTCTTTCCTGTCCAGCACGATCCCATGCAGCGGGAAACCTCCAAACTCGAAGGAGGCACTAAACGCATGTATAGGTATGAAACGGACAATCGAATGAGCCCTTCTTAACTAGAACGGTCTAGGCGTCGCCTTGGTTACTTTTCATTTGGACACCCTATGGGTCCTACCTTTCAGAAAAGCGATTTAATGTCTGTTCTCGAAAGTATCGCGGATGCCGTGGTCAAGCTTGACGGTCGGGCCAATTATACGGCGATGAATCGGGCAGCAGCCGAAATCTTTCGTCGGTTAGGGAGGGACCCGGAGCAGATAATCGGCAAATCCGTGTGGCAGGTATTTCCAGAAATTAAAGGCACCGTTGTGGAACGGAAACTTCGGGAAGTCGTCGAAGAAGATATTTCTATCCGGTATGATTTTTATTATCCGGGAGACAAGCGTTGGTACGAAACACAAGGGTATCCCTCTTCACCAGGAGCGATTCTGATCTTTCGCGACGTGACAAGCCTGAAAACGGCTTCCTCGCAGTCGGCGCCCAGTGATGGGCGAGGAATCGTGCAAACATGAGGGAACATTCTACTCGGACCTTATAGTCGTCTTCACTTCTCCAGGTCAAAAATCCCCCAGTTCTGTTTTCATCTGTGCCAATCTTATTTGTGTCATGCGTGCAAATAAGCTCATGAATCCAGGCGATTCAACGGGCATTCGCCGAAAAGGGCTTGATTGTGGAGTGGAGTCTCAGTATCCGTAGGTGTCAGTATGCGTGGAATCGGGCTTGACGGAGATTTGCTGACGAACTACACTGAAACGATATGTAAAGGGGCGGCTACCGTGGCTGAATTATGGGTTCTTAACCAGGCGACACGCACGTCGACGAAACCGAAGGATCCTCTCCCCATTACTGTCCATCTGGCTGCCGGCTTAGAAAAAATCGGGTTGGCCATGAAGAGCCGGACGTGGCGGCGGGAGGGGCAAGCTGGGCTCGGTCCTCTCCAGCGCCAGGTGCTGACACTACTCCGCGGGAAGCCTGATCAGAGTGCGCAGGTCTCTGCCATCGCCCAAGAATTGGTCGTCAGGTTGCCGACCGCGTCAGAGGCTGTCGCGACGCTCGAACGGAAACGACTAGTCAAACGGCATCGTTCCCATCGGGACGGCCGCATTGTGACGGTCGAACTCACGGCACGAGGCGCACGTGCGTGTGCGCCGACGGTGGGTATGCCGAACCAACTGGCTGCAGCGGTCGGCGCGCTCACACCAACGGAGCAGGTGGCCTTCTTGAAGGGCCTGATGAAAGTCATTCGGACGTTGCAGGAACAGGGAGAAATTTCGGTGGCGCGGATGTGTGGGTCGTGCCGATATTTCCGCCCGTATCAGCATGAAGATGCCGCGCAGCCTCATCATTGCGATTATGTGAATGCGCCTTTCGGTGATCAATCCTTGCGCCTGGAATGTGCGGAGTATGAACTGGCGTCGATCTCTCAAGCCAAGGAGTCCTGGGAACGATTCACCAACGGGCGCAAGGTAGCCAGCTGATCTCAACGTACATAAGCTGGATGAGAAGAGTCATGACTCACTTGTTGGAGCAGGATGCAGGTATGAAACCTCTTGAATTTACTTCCCCCGTACATGCCGACGAATGGCTTGGACCAGAGTCGCATGTTCCCAATATGGGCCGGGAACTGCGTCGGCGAAATCAACAGAGTTGGGATACCACCGGAATCGTCGTCGGCGGAGCCTTGTTCGCGGCTGGAGTGGCACTCGGAAGTCTGGCTGCTATGTGGATGACTCGATCACGCCGAAGCGAATAGCCGGCCCTCTCGCAGGGTCGTCATTTTCTTCCATACAACGTCGCATCCTCCTCAATCTGTAGGAACAGGTCGTCAAGGGCTGCCTGCACGGCTTCTGCAATGGGAACTTGATCGGAAGCAGTGACCCAACGCACGCGTGAGCCAACAGCCTCTTTCTGGACCACGTAGGATTTGATCGCCGGTTTGCCGGTTGGGCCGAGGTCCGATTCGAAATGAACGATGTAGCGGTATTCCTCTCGGGAACGCATCCAAAGCCAAGCTCGGAGGGTCAATGTCAGGTCTCCTTGTTCCTCGCTGACTGAGCGAAACGTGTGACGTTGCTGCACGTAGTCAATGAGAGCCGAGCGAAGATTCTTGGCCGGCCAATCGAGCAACGCGACCCCCGGCATATGGTCGGCTCCTTCAATGGCAAGAAAGGGGACCTGCACACGTAGCGACTGGTCGATAGGAGTGGATGAGACGATGGGGGAAACCGGCGCCACATGGATCTTGTGCGAACATCCTTCAAGAGAGATCACGAAAAGACCGAAGAAACCGAGGAGAACGCTCAGCGCTCGATCGCTGCCGTCGAACAGATTCACGGGTTAGTCACTGAGGTGGTTGGTGGATTGAGGATGTTCAAGTCTTCGAGGGCTCGGGCAGCCTGCTCGCGATATTGACGGTCTGTGGGATTGTTGTAGGTATTGAGGACTCGTTGATACGTGGCCCTGGCTTGCGCATATTGCTTCTTGATTGCAAAGTACTGACCCAGGGCAAGCCAATTGGTGGCAGCGGCTTCCCTGGCCGTTTTCATGAGGGCAAATTCCCGTTCCACGGGCGTCGTGCCTTGTTGAGAGGCGCGCTTTCGAACCGTCTGTCCCATCTGGCTGGCCATCGCTTCAATCTGTTCGTTCTCTCGGATGGCGGATTCCACGCGGTTGGCTTTGAGGTGCGTATAGAAAGCCTCGGAATGGTCCTTCACGAGATCCGCACGTTGCTGGTAGGTATCGTGGGCACAAGAAGCGAGGAATAAGCCGCTTACAACTATGAATGTGTTTGACCAAGAGATGATATTTTGACGTGTCATCTTTAAAACTTTCTTCCAATCAGAGAGGTTGTGTTCCTCATCCTACCCTAGTGAAGGCGGAAATTCGACCTTGCTCCAGGAGGATACCAGGCGGTTATAGTGACACACGGGTCTCGACTGTGGTAAGAGTCCTGCCTATCGATTTTGGGCTCGCCCCAAGTCCCCATCGTCTAGCCTGGCCTAGGACGCCGGCCTTTCAAGCCGGCAACACGGGTTCGAATCCCGTTGGGGACACCAAAGTATTTACCCTCTATGAATCCTCTGAACACCCGGCCCAGCGCAGCCACCAGACTTCAGCGGCGATTTCCATCCGGCGAGTCGCGAGATTAAGCAGGAACGTAGGTCAACCTGATCACATCCTCGCCAATCCGATCATTAGTCATAAGGCGGAGCGGCGGCCGGGGTCCGGCGAAATATGGCTTGCCGTGACCAAGCACGACGGGGTGCAGGTAGATTCGATACTCATCGATCAGGCCAAGTTCGGTGAGGCTTTGCGCCAAGTCCGGGCCAGCAACTTCGATCTCCCCGTCGCGCTCGGCCTTCAGCTCGCGGATCGCGCCCTCAAGATCATCCTCAACAAGCCTGGCGTTGGGGCCGACCGACTTCAACGAGCGCGAGACGACCCATTTCGGCTGGTTCCGCCACGCCGCCGCGAAGGCGTGTTCCTCTGCATCCCATTCAGGATGATCGTCGTCCCAGTAACGCATGACCTCATACATTTGGCGACCGTACACACTGCCCGCCTGCCCCTGAGCCTCCTCGATGAAGTGGCGGAAGAGCGTGGGGCTTGGCGCAAACGCCATATGGTCGACGTAGCCGTCCAGGGACTGGTTCATTCCGAACACGAGCTTAGCCATACCACTTCCTTTCCTCACGCGGCACATCCGCGCGGTTCTGATTGCGTTATGCAATCGGTTGTAAGCTAGATCGACTGATTTTATATCGCAATTGGTTTTTGGAGTGCGCATGAACGCCCCACGCTCGGGTCCGGCTAGGATGATGACGCGCTTACCGGTGGGATTTGGAAGCACGTTAGCGACTCTCCTTGAAAGCAGCATGGAACCACTTATGGTCTTGGCTGGATGAGCTATAGCTTGTCCTGGGACAAATGGAAACCCCCGTTATGCAGCGCGGGTCTGAATCTCCCCTGAAAACGGGATGAGAAGGTGCTCAAGCTGAGTGGGTAAATACCCGCCTTTCCGCTTGGGGACACCAGCTGAGTGACCATTATGTAAGGTTGTAAACCACCACCCCCTGTGTTACGGTTATTTTTTCGTCGTACGGGCCTCGCGACGAAGCTGGTTCAATGAGGAAGCCCGCAACATCGATGTTGCCTTGTCCGGGAATCTTGTCGGAAGTCAGACCTAAGTCGCCACATTGCCAGCGTCTTCGGCCCGCTCCTTCCCCCGTTCCTCGAGTTCAAGACAATGTCATCATTAAAGGAGGAACCCCACATGGGTTCGAAGCTTTACGTCGGTGGGTTGCCCTATTCGGCGACCGAGCAGCAGTTGAACGATTTGTTTGGAGCACATGGCGCAGTGGCCTCTGCGAAGATCATCGCAGACAAGTTCACGGGACAGTCCCGCGGATTTGGCTTCGTGGAGATGTCCTCGGATTCTGAGGCGAAAGCCGCGATCACGGCGCTCAATGGCTCGGACATGGGTGGCCGCACGTTAACGGTCAATGAAGCGAAACCGATGGAGCAGCGTTCCGGTGGCGGCGGCGGTGGATTCGGTGGCGGCGGTGGCCGTGGTCCTGGTGGAAAGCGCGATCGCTGGTAAGCGGCTCACGCTGATCGAACAGGCAAAAGGGTGCCATGAAAGCATGGCACCCTTTTTTTGTCTGTTTTCCGCGGATACGAAGAAGCTCTATCCCGATGATCTCGTGAAGGCCGTCGTCATCGCGGTGAATGGCGCGGAGCGTCAGGAAGACTCCATCATTGCGTCAGCGTAAGAACGCCTTCCCTGACGCTCCCTCGGATCAATGCAATGGTCTAGCCCACGTTGATCTCGATGGCTTTCGGTTTCGCCTTCACGGATTTCGGGAGATGCACCTGGAGCATGCCGTCCTTGAAGTCGGCGGTCACTTTGCTCCCATCCGCATTCTCCGGAAGGGAGAAGCTGCGCACGAAGCTCCCGTAGGCGCGTTCGATGCGGTGATATTTTCTGTCCTTTTCTTCCTTCTCGAATTTCCGTTCGCCGGAAATCGCCAGGACGTCGTTTTCCACCCTGAGCCGGACGTTCTCTTTCTTCATGTCCGGCAACTCGGCTTGGATGAGGTATTCCTTCTCATCCTCCATGATGTCCACCAGTGGCGACCACTCGGCCACCGTCAGGGCCTCTTTTCCCCCATTCCCCGTCGCCTCCCGAGTAGCAAACATCGTCGCCAACCGGCTTTCCAATTCATCCCGATCTTTGAAAGGATTCCATCGAGTTCTGCTGATAGGGTCCCAACGCAAAAGTGTGTTCATGGCCTCATCTCCTCTGGTCGATCGACATGGATGCCTATTCTCGACCACCGGTTTGTGTGATCACGGTGTTCTTGATCTTCTCCTTAACCAAAATATAAAAGTGTGCGTGAGTCGGCTTTCGTAGGTCCCATCCATTCAGTAGGACTATTTCTTCTTTTCCGCGGCTTTCGCTGCCGACTTCTGATGCCATGTATCCGCCCACTTCATGAGCTCGCTCTTTTTATCGCCATACCGTTCCTGGACTTTGCCGATAAACTTCTCGTAGTTCCCTCCGATCTCCTGCAGGTCACTATCGGTAAACTCGCCCCACTTCTGTTTCAGTTCGCCTTTGAACTGCGTCCATTTCCCCTTGAGTTGATCAGCGTTCATAGGTTCTTCCTCCTGTATCAGGTCATCACGCCGGAAAACTGTTGAGCACTCCGGAATTCCTCGGTCACACAACCCGCGCGGTGCGCCCCGTGAACACATGGATCGCGACCAGGACGATCCCGATCAGGAACAGGATCCAGGAAATCTGGATCGCGACCGTGGACACCCCGGCGAGATTCAGGGCGCCGGCAATCAAGCCGACCACCAGGAACATCAGTGCGTAGTAGAGCATGGCTCACTCCTCTCTATGGAATGTGGGGTCAGTCGAACAGTCCTCTGAAGCAGGGTCGGAGTCCTGGCCGCCTCCATCAGCAGACCATGACACCAAGGCATGCAGCCGTTCAGAGAAACTCTGGCGTTGGAGCGGCGGAGACTGGAGAATCGGTCGCGCGAGGAAAGACCAGGGAACGCGAGGGATGGGACAGCCAGCGGGGCTGAAACGTCTTGCATTGATACTGCGCGCGGAGGAACGCTTAGTCAAGCGGTATTATCGAGCCTGTGCTAGTTCAATGATTCAGGCCGGTTGAGACTTCTTCCGAGCTAAGAGTTGGACCTCAAACGGTGAAACTGCACCTTCCTCGCTAACCGCCTTCTCAAGCTCGCATTCGGGGCAGGTGCTGTCGCGCTATTTTGGATCTTTGCAACCTCCGCTGGCCCGTTCGAGTTCTGCGACATGGGCAAACAAACCTGGTGAGGCTGGTTTGCCGTGTCCTGGTAGCAGACTCAGAGAAAAAACAGGAAGAAAACATCATGGGATTGTGAAACGACCCGGAACGATTCAAAAAGAACTGGTTTTGAATCAATTTGTCGTGGTCGATGTCTGATGTTTTTCGGGTCGGATAAGATTTGGTTTTCCCTCCTCGCCTGCAAAGACCACCAGGAATCTCAACGGTACTTCCCCTAAATTCTTTACGTTATGCCAGGTGTTCACAGCCTCTAAAAATCCACTCCCAGCTTTAAATGTCTGGCGAGAGCCATCCTCAAATTCCACCGTCAAGTGTTCCCTCAAGGACATGGACGTAGGTGGGGACTGGATGCATGTGGCGCCCGCTTTCCTTCCCAGGTTGGATTTCGATCAGGACCGAGGCCATTTCTGCCTTATCGGTTTTGGGATATTCAATCTTCTGGCCGCCGATCGTTCTTGAACCTTTCATCACAGCGGTGACTGTTACATCTTGTCTCTGCAAGCACTGAGACGGTCGTCTGGACAAAGACCAGGATCAAGAGGACCGAGAAAACTGTTCTCATCGTCATACCTCCATTCACAACTGTTAGTGGCTCGCTTCCTATTTCGGAGTAGGTTGCCCCGCCCATCCCATCTTCGAGGCAAATCCTTTTCCGTAGATATCGAACAACTGAAAGAACTGATACGCCTTGCAATCCGTCAGCACTTCACTCGTCTCCTTTAGGTACCGGTCAAATGAATACTCGAACTTTACTCCTTGGCCTCCGAAAAGAGTCACGACCCGACGCTCTAGATCAATCGCACTTTCTTGGTGGAATACATACCGGTAGTACGGACTCTCTGGCCCACCGACGTGGTCAAGAAACTGTGCCCAGGTTGGTGCTTTGTCCATGGAAAGCCGCTGCTTGATGCTGACTCCCTTGACTGGCCCAAACTTCTCGAAAAAATCCTTGAACATCGCGTCCCGCCACTGATGTTCATCCGCGATGTGATGGATGGCATGATCAAAGGAGGCGACGGTGTGGGTTTCCCACCTGGACCCAGGCGCCCAATGGAAAATGACCCCGTCTGTCGGTCCCTTCCATTCTGTCCCCCCGATCTGCTCAACTTGATGTTCAAGAATTTTGTTGGCCCACACCCAATAAAGAAAATCGCTGAACCGAGGATCGTCTGAGATGAGGGTGAGACGATCCGTAGCAAGGGCGTGCTTCGGGTTATAACTCGTTCGCACATCTTTACAGTGCTCCTGCCACGCCGAGTTGGACCACGCGGCGCTACTGATTGGGAAGGCAGGCGTTACTGAAGGGAAGCCGAGTAGGAAGATAAGAACGGAGATCCAAGTCATTTTACCTCCTGTGATCAAATGATTTAATTGGGGAACTCCGTGGATTCTATCTACAGCCTCCCGAACTTCAGGAAAACCGCTGCGCTCCAGACCATGACAACACCCAGGCCGCGATTGATAATCGCGACCTCCGGTGAGGCGCCAGGAGGCGAGTTGAGATAGCCCAGAATAATGAGTGCGGTACACACTCCCGCAACGATGAACGTCAACGGCCCAAGAGAAGACCAGCGCGTGAACCCAAGGGGAAGAACGTACAACGCCCAGATGGCGATTCCCAATGGAGTCATCAGATCCAGCACGAACACTATCGCGGTCAGCGCGATGATGACCGCCGTGACTACGTGATCCGTCTGCTTCGGTTCCTCCATAGTCTCGACTAATGTAGACGATTCGGACGACAAGAAGGCTAAGCCTCTCGGAACTAAGTAGCAAGAACGTGAGGTCTCACATGTCGTTCGCCGGCTGTGCAGGAAACGGTGTCTCTCTCAGGCAGGTACCTCACGGGTGTCACCGTATGGGCATTCGAATGGCAGGAAACGCGCAGAAAGATTATCTCCTGTCTGCAACGGACTCACTATCTTCTCGAATTCTCACGTTATTGAGAAAACCGCCAAGTTGAGGATTGGCATAGACACCAAAGGCGTCAGCAATAATCCCTTGGGTTCCATCATCACTCTCTATAGCATAGACGACCGACATGTCATCCGGATCGCTTGCTCCCTCGAATCGGTAGTGTTCCACGATGGTCAGGTCTTCAGCCTTGAAGGTTCTTTTGCTGTCCACATCTCGAAACGCCTTATCGAGAAACTCGAAATTTGCTGTGAACCCTCTCTTTTTTAACTCCTGAATGGCTTCGGCCATACTCGTGTAAAGCTTGGCGCTCATGGTTTTCCTCCAGTAAACCACCGTCAACTCTCGAATCCTGGATGAGGTGGCTCCCAGTCAGCACGTCCTCACCATCATGCCCACTTTGTTCGTCCAGCACGCCCGTACTGTGGCTCTGGGTGACGCGTGCGATTCTGCAGAATGATCGGGTCGAGGATTTCCCCGCAGATGACGCAGCGCCACCCCGTGAAGGACGACACGCGGGGACTGACCTGCAGATCCACGAACGTCTCTTCCACCATCAGATTGTGACAGCGTGGGCATCCCATGACGAGGTCGGATTCTGTCGCACAGCAACGGCATCCGAGTGTCTCTCACCCAACCCTCCCCAGATACGGGAAAGGATGGGCAAGAGGAAGACCCTTCCCTCTGGCGCGAACAGGGCGCTACTGCTTGGGCATGCGAGTCGCCTCAGTGACCGGCGGCTCAATCTTGATTTTAGGCCCTTGAACCGTCGGCAGTTGACCGGCTCCCTGCGGCTTCAGCAGCCTGGCATTATTGGGATCTACCAGCTTCTGGCCCGTGTGCGCATCCTCTGACGCGGCGGCGCTGCTGAGGGATTGCTCAACGGTCAGATTTTTTTGCCCGGTATCGTTGGCATACTCTCCGCCCGATGGATACCCGGGATGCTTGGGCAGCATCGCCGGATTCGCGGCGGCAAGAGAGGCACTCCCTACCAAGACGAGCCCTGTCATCACGATTGTGTAGAATTTCATGGCCTGCACTCCTTTCGTTGAGAACACCACGACCTGCTTGACCAGGGACGATCCCGATACCGAACCGGAAAGTCTTCCCTGTCAGAGCTGCGACTCGCTGAAGCAAGAGCCGGCAGTCGTGATGTGCGACATCAAAGAATGCCGCGCTTCAGAAAGAGGCTGGCGTAGGAGCTGCGGGGACCGTGGGATCCATCGCGCGGGGGAGAATGCAAGGCGCGTAGGAGAGAGCAGTCGAGCGTAACTGGTACGTCAGGGTTGGAGGCTACGCGGATAAGGTGAGTCTGTCAAGATGCATGCAGCCGTTCAGAGAAACTCTGGCATCGGAGCGGCGGAGACTGAGGAATCGGTCACGCGGGGAAGGATCAGGAAGCGCGAGAGATAGAACAGTCAGCGGAGCTTCACACCGGACAGTCTCACCCCGGGCGCAATGAGTACGGGAGTCAAGCAGTATAATACGGGCCCGGATAGCTCAGCACATCGTTCTCGCCAGCACAGAGGGGAGGCCAAGTCTGAGAAGCCCTCCCTTCTCACGTGAACAGCCTGTCTAGTCATACTGGTCGGTGTGAAGGGGCCTTTTCAAACCCCTTGCATTAATCACTATAGCAGGGGATAATTCGCATGCGTCGTTCACTAGGTTCTCATCAAAGCAGGTCACCTATGACACGCACGCGAACGCCGCCATTCAATTCTCACACGTTCCTCAGCGAAGTCGGCAGAGGCAAAACAAGTCTGCCGTCCCCGAACAAACACACAGTCTTTTCGCAAGGGGATGCGGCGGATGCCGTGTTCTATATCCAGGCGGGCAAAGTCAAGCTGACCGTGGTCTCGCAGCAGGGCAAAGAAGCCGTCGTCGCGATTCTGGAACAGGGGGCCTTTTTCGGGGAAGCCTGCCTCGCCGGACAGTTGGTTCGGACGGCGACCGCGACCACCGCGGAAGACTCCAGGCTCGTGCGCATCGACAAAGACGCCATGATCCAGGTGCTGCACCAGAAGCCGGCGTTCGCAGAACTGTTTACGGCCTATCTGCTGGCGCACACGATTCGTATCGAAGAGGATTTGGTGGACCATCTCTTTAACTCCAGCGAGAAGCGGCTCGCGCGGGTGCTGCTCTTGCTGGCCCACTTCGGCAAAGAAGGCAAGCCGGAACCGGTGATCGCGAAGCTGAGTCAGGAAACGCTCGCCGAGATGATCGGCACCACGCGCTCCCGCGTCAGTTTCTTCATGAATAAGTTCCGCAAACTAGGCTTCATTGATTACAATGGCACAATGCGCGTGCACAGCTCCCTCCTCAGCGTCGTCCTTCACGATTAGATTCCCATACGATCACCGTCATCCTTCATCCTCATCTGCTACTACGTCGGTTAATGCGGACTTGACAAAGCGTCAAGATGTAGTATTTTCATCGCTGAATGGCTTCCCATGGCGAAAATAAGATGCTGAAGAATGAGAGCTCGGACGATTCGTCCTGTCTTCATCCTCGGTTAGTTCTCAAAGCCACCGCCAATGGCTATTTGACCGGTGAATATATCTGTGAACAATGCGGCTACCTGTTAAAGTTACCGAGCCATGTACTGAAGCAAGAAGATGCGGATAGTACTGGACGACAACGCCCGTAAGAGCTCTTCCGAAACAAATTCCTCCTCGCCCGTCATTCTGCTACCTCGCTGCTACCAGGACAGGACAAACCAGGCCCACTAACGCCCTGTCGCCAGTCGGCTGGTTTGTTGTTTCTTGTGGGGTTAGGTTGTCTGAGGTAGGACTAGGAACAATTCGTAAACCGGAGGTCAAAGATTAAATCGCTTAGCGAGCGGCTGGCCTATATCGGACACGTAAACTGTAACTCGTTGTAAATGCTTGTCACTCATCGGACGGTTTAGAAGAGTCATCATGTTGATTTTCTTCATCAGTGGTGGTGCTTTTAAGGCTAGGAACCGGATCAAAAAGACACGTCTTTAAGCTGCTTCTACGCATCCTTTAAATGGGAGTGCCCAGTTACCTGAAGGGTTACAAAAGCCCTTCATTCCCGTTGGGGACGCCATAGACTTTGCCGTTAGTCGCGATCTTCCGTGGTCGGGATAAAGAATGGCGCTGAAAGCGGCAGAGCGGAGTTTGTCACTGCGCGGGTGGACTGCCGATCACATTGGAACCAGGTCGCCGCGCGAAGTTTTCCAGAAATCGGCCGCGACTTCCCAATGCTGAGGCTACCCACTACTGGAAATACGTGTGATTTCGACTACAGCCTACAACGCGTAGGCGAACGTAACCTGTCGATTTGACTAGTAAAACAAAATGGTCAGCCATGTTATATCTTGCTCGTTCGGTTCCCCACTTTAGCATGGGGGTGAACTATGACAGCTACGCGGGCAACTACACGCGTGTTACTCGTCGATGATGAATCCTTAGTCCGCCGGATTCTCAAACAAATCCTCGCAAGCTACCAAGATATGGAATTGGTTGGCGAGGCAGCCAATGGCGAAGAAGCCATTGCCGCCGTGGAAGACTTCAACCAGACATTGTGGTGATGGATATTCGCATGCCCGCATTAGATGGGATCGCCGCGGCTCGGGAGATTCGCGCTAAGTATCCCCATGTGAAAATTATCGGCTTGTCAGAGTATGCGTAATGTTACAACACAGATGCGATGGAACGAGCCGGGGCAGTAGGGGTCTATCTAAAATCGATGGCTTTGGAAGAACTCTACCCGGCAATTAAAGCCGTTTTAGTTTAGGTCACCATCTATCGGTGGTGGGGAAAAGTTATGCCTCTTCATCACACATACCGCGTTCTGTTGGTCGATGATTACGTGCCAGTCCGTATCACACTGCGGAGTGTGCTCAGCGGGTATGTTGATCTTCAAATCGTGGGAGAAGCGTGCGATGGTAGACAGGCTATAGAACAGGTTGCAGCCTGTCAGCCCGATATTATCCTTATGGATTACAGCATGCCAAACATGAACGGCATTGAGGCTGCTCGTCTTATCAAGAAATCTTGGGCAGAGACAGTCATTATTGGACTATGTACGGTTCCGGATACCTACATTACGGAGGGATTTTTGAACGCAGGCGCCCTAGCCGTGATATACAAAGACGGGATGGAGCATCTTCATTCCACGATTCAACGAGCTTTTCCGAAGAGAGCGTCATCGGATTGCCTGATGGCGCAACATTAACCTGCGCAAAGCCGTAAGATTGATAGCGGCAGCAACAATGGCTATTGGACCTGATGTACAAGTCTTCATCTCCGCAGCCCGGGCACTCTTGCAGTACAAGAGCGGGCAAGCACTGAACGAGGAAGAACAAGAAAAGCTGAACTGCTGCGTGGACGAGCTTGTCGCCGCGACGAACTGTAAAAGCAGGGAGATAAGAAAACGGCATCGAAAGCCGCTGTCCTACCTTATTCCCGCTTTTTTGAAGAGGTTAGCTCGATCTTCCATGCCCACCGGCGCCGGTAAACGAGTGACCGGTAAATTGCCCCTATTGGCACATCCTTAATCCCAGGTCTGATATAGATAGAAACCCTACGTGTTCCGGGCGTGTTTCATTCTACGGCAAAAATGACCTAAATCGACCTCAATAGGAATCAATACAACTTAACCTCGAAACGACGCGAAAGCGGCTCCATGAGCCCTGGTTCGCTGTGCTGACAAGTCTTTAGGTGGAAATCTGAAAAAGGCTTAGGAAACCGCTGCTCTATCCAACTGAGCTACGGGGGCGTCGTTTAATATCATATAGTTAGGCACCGTCCGCAAGGGCGATCTCAAGTGATTTGAACCTATTTACAAGGCGTTGACGAAAGCTCAAAATGTCGCGTCCCGCTATTAGGAATCCGGCACTGCACGCCGAAATGAAAGATAGCTTTCATGCGGCAGAAAAACAACCTGCAAAAATTTTCCAGCGCATGCGAGCACCTTCTTGCTGACATCACGATGCAAGGGCCACTTACCCATGATGAAGTTTTGCTCGTCAAGCACTATTGCAACGAAGTACTAAGTAAAGTTGATCAACCTCCAGAAAATCCTGCGCAAGTGCTAATTCCCGGTTTCCACAAGTCTGCCAAGAACCGTTAGTCCTTCTCGGCAGACGCGAGCCCAGTACTTTTTGAACGCTCGGACGTGAAATGACCATCATCGTAGTCATGGATTTTGGTCCTGCAAAGCACTCAAGAAATCGCTCACATTGGGATACCCCAAAACAATCTGAGCTGTTTGAAGACCTGATACGACAACCGCGTAAATACCACCTCCCGGCTGTGTCCAGTGCCCCGAAAGATAGAGTCCTTCAATGGGTGTTTGATGCTCCAGCCTGTTACGTCCCACCTGTTCGGGTGAAACCTCCCAGCCGTAGACTGCCCCAGTAAAGTTCAGCGTATACCGTTCCATCGTGCGAGGGGAGGCCTCCTCAGCAAAGGTGATATGGTCGTGGAAGCTAGGAAAGACCGCTTCGATCTCATCTAAGAGTAAGTCTCCATAACGGGCTTTTTTCTGCCGCCACGAAGCGCCAATTTCATAAGGGATCAGCGTTGTTATTGTAACCAAGTGCTCACCCGGTGGCGCTAAAGAGGGGTCAATCAGTGTTGGAACCGTTACTACAATTCCCGCAGGCTTTCCTTCACAGATATTCTGGTGGGTTTCATCATGATCCCAGGACCTGTAAAGGAACATCTCATGCCCGGCATTCATCTGCTGCATATCCAGATCAGTCGCCATATACACTACGAAGGCCGAAAGGGATGGCGTCATGCGACCAAGGTTCTTCACAAACCGCCTCGGTAGATAGGCTACCCCTACCATCTCCTCAAAGGTTTGCCTGGCATCCGCGTTGGAGATTACGATGGGAGCTAGAATCCGTTGCCCATTTTCCAACATGACGCCGGTAACCCGCCGATCTTTGACGAGAATCTTACGCACTCGGCTTCGGAGCAGCAATTCACCACCGTTCTTCTGGAGGGCCTCAACAAACGCATTGACCAGATTTTGAAAACTTCCCTCGCAGTAAAATGCGCCCTCTTCAATGTAACTCATCAGCATCACGGACCAGTAGAGAAAGGAGAGCCTGGACGGTGGTACTCCAAGATAAGGCCATAAGGTCGCAAACGCTGCCTTCAACCGCGGATCCCTTATATGCTCATCCATCACCTTCGCGAGGGTCGCTTTGTGATATTTCAGAAGCAGCGGGAAGCGTTTCGGCATGCGCATAACATCCCAAAAAGAAAACTCCGTCGGGAATTGCCGAACTTCTTGATTGACACGAGTGCAAAGCTGAATGAGTTGACGAAGTCCCTCTTTCTCGGTCGGAAAGTGCTCAAGGTGAGTTTTAATGTATTCTTCAATTCCCAGCGGGGCGTTCAGTCTGAACCCAGGAAACATGGCGGTGTAGAAGGGGTTGACTTGGAGAAACGTGCACCGGTCTCGAACCCCAAAGAGGCGAAGCAAGCCATCGATTAGTCCGCCTGTTTCAGACTGCACGGGTTCACAACCACTTATCAAATGAACGGCTGCATCGAAGACGTATTTCTTACGCTGAAAGGAATGGGCATAACCTCCAGGACGGTCATGGCGTTCCACCACAAGAACTTTTTTGCCAGCTTTAGCCAGTAAAGCTGCAGCGGAAAGTCCTCCCATACCGCTTCCAATGACAATTAGATCATAGGCCTCTTCATGCGATTCCCTGCGGATGCTCATTGCGTCACGTCTTAGCCATTTTAGCCATTTCGCCAGCCCCGAGCCCTCCGTCGGGTTGACAACGGCACATTGAAGAAATTACGACCTTCCTGTGCTGCTTTGAGCGGTTGCCGTTCCTCCCAAAAGGGGGTACTATGATGCTCCTGCAAGCACGCATTCCTGACTGACTGCTCTTCAACCGCTTCCGAGCCTCGTACTTGCTGCATCCGTTCTTCCGCTTCGTGACACGTGCTTCTCGCGTGATCTGAAAGGACGCTATGGACACCACCGCTCCCACCAAACTCCTTGTAATTTGTACGGCTAATAGGCTTCGTTCCAAGACGATGGAGGCGATGCTCCGACAGACGCCTGGATTCGAAGTCCGTTCCGCAGGGACGCACCCCGCCTTGCACGGGCGTCCGATCATGCGGCAAGACATAAACTGGTGCGATCGGCTGGTAATTTTCGAAGCCTTTCACCTGCAAGAATTGCTCAGACGTTTTCCCGCACTGGCAAGAAAGAAACCCATCCTGAATTTCGATATCCCCGACGAGTATCAGGCGTATGACCCGACGCTGATTGCCTTCTTGAAGGCGCGGTTCGCGCTCTATTTCGATACGCCACTGGCGGACCCGATCCGGCCCGAGAACTGGTGGAACCTGTGACGATGCCGAGGGCCTTCTGGAAGGCCTAACCGCCGACACTGTGGATTCAGCGGGTCGGGGCGATATCGACGACCATGTTGTCTTCATTCAACTCTGCCCGAACGAGTTTGCCTTCCGTCAGCATGGAAAGCTTGCTGCCTGCAGCCTCATCCATAGCAAATGTCTCCTTCCCTTCAGCATTCGTGATCTCGATGACTTCCCAGAACGGGTCCGCATAGGTCAGCTTGCCAGCGATGAGGCGATGGCCTGCAGGCTGAGTACCTTTCCTGTGCAGATCGATCAGCATGTTGCTCTCATCGATGACCAAGATGACTTCATCACCCGCCTTTGCCTCGTTTAGCCCCATGCGCTCAGCCTTGTGGACGCTGACCGCACGATCCTGCAAGCCAGCCGTCGGTTTAAAAAACACTAACCCCGATTGGACCTTCTGGACCGTGGTCATTAGGTGTTTGTGCATGGGGGGCTTAGCTTGGCCCACCTCAAGGGCAAACGTTGGGCTCCCACACCACACAAGGCCCGCCGCCACAACGATGCTGACAAGAAACGATGCTGACAAGAATGGGATGCATAAATCTCCTCCTTTCTTCTCTTCCTCAACAGGAGGAAGTCACCACCAGCTTTACCTTGATCACCCATGCCGACTTGATCGTGCGATGCGGCACACATACCAGGCACAACCGCGCGTCGGTTGCGGCACTTGTGGCAGGCCCCCGCGTAAATCCTTTGGGCTCATGAGTGCCTCGTGAAGAGCGTTGCGGACTAATTCAGGCGTTGGAGCGGCGGAGACTGGAGAATCGGTCGCGCGAGGAAAGGAACAGGACACGCGAGGGATCGGGCAGTCAGCGGGGCTGGAACGCCCTGGCCAGATGCTATGCGCAGAGACGCGGCTTCGTCAAGCGGTCCTCGTCCTTGAATTTCAAACCGGAGGAGAGGAGCCAACGATGGTTGGATCGCCTGCCCTTCACCACCATCCTTGGTGAAAGCTCTGGGAGTAGCTGCGTTATCCCTTCATTCCTCATCTGCTACCACGCTGCTACCAGGACAGGACAAACTAGCCCCATCGTGCCCCGTTTCGAACGCATCCTGTGTTGTCTGAGGTAGGGCTATTTGAAATTCGTAAACCGCAGGTCATTTAGGGAGGATCCTCTTCAGGCTGCTACCCGGATTTCCCCTGAAAATGGGATGACGAGATGGGCTAGATGCGGCATTGAAAGGCTCATGTTCCTATTGGGGACACCACGTAGAACTACGTAGATCCGAGAAAGCTCATCATGCAAGCCAGCGCCATGTGCGGCATCTCAAGCCTTCCATCTTTTGAACGGTAGTTGTCAGGTAGCAGGGACCTCTTACTCCTCTTTTTGTTGCGACAAATCTTCAAGCGCAGCAAACTAACAAACCGCAGGTCGTCTAACCTCATCCTTGACCCTCCTTAATTGACGCATTACGCCTGGGTAGCGTGCTGGCCATAACGATGAGCCTTCTCCGTGAGGATCGATGGACGCTTAGCGTTGAGCAAGATCTTCATTTATTGAAAAACCTAACGTGAGAGCTCAAGGCTTCGATAAAGGTATTGAATACCACCTGTCTTTGGGAGGGGCATTGCCTCTCCCAAAGACAGAATGATTCGTCTAGAGCCAGTTCACCCGTTCTGCGGGCCGCACATAGATCGGCTCTTCGACCTGAATACGCGCCACTTCCTTGCCCGATTTGTTGAAGCCCAGCACGGTATCGTTGTACATCTCGAACCGCTTCCCGTGGATCTGGGTCTCAAACACTTTCGGCCCCGGAATGACGTCGTACCGGAAGATGATCTGCTGGCTGGCTCTCCAGAGCTGGAGGACCGCCAACAGTTCGCGGCTGGGCACGAGGTACTTCTCGATGGCATTGTCGACCCCTGGGCCAAACATCTGCCGCGCATAGCCGCGCGGGCTGTGCCGCGGCGGAATGTAATAGCCATTGGGCTCGGTGCCCCACTGCGGATACAAGGGGAGCGCCACCTGCTCCACCCGAACGGTGTAGTACAGGGGATGCCACCGATCTTCCGCCCACAGGCCATCTTCGCCGATGCGATTGAGCGACTGCATGCGGATCTTCCCCACACAGGCCGCCATACAACGCGTCTCCATCGGCTCGCCGCCCGTCAGCGGGTCCTTGCCTTCGATGCGGGGATAACACGCGATGCACTTCTCCGAGACCCGGGTGGTGCCCCGATACATCGGCTTCTTGTACGGACACTGCTCCACGCACTTCTTGTATCCGCGGCAGCGGTTCTGGTCGATCAACACGATGCCGTCTTCCGGCCGCTTGTAGATCGCCTTGCGCGGACAGGCCGCCAGGCACCCGGGGTACGTACAGTGGTTACAGATCCGCTGCAGGTAGAAGAAGAACGTCTCATGCTCCGGCAGGCTGCTGCCGGTGAGGCGCCAGGGTTCGTCGCGCGAGAAGCCGGACTTATCGATGCCTTCCACCAGGGAGCGCATCGAGGTCGCGGTATCCTCATAGATGTTGACGAACCGCCACTCCTGGTCCGTCGGAATATACCCGATCGCCGCCTGGCCGACCTTGGCCCCGGCGTCGAAAATGGTCATCCCTTCGAACACCCCGTAGGGCGCATGGTGCTTGCGGCCGACCCGCACGTTCCACACCTGCCCTCCCGGGTTCACCTGCTCGACCAACTGCGTGATCTTCACGTCGTAGAACTGGGGATACCCGCCGTAGGGCTTGGTTTCCACATTGTTCCACCACATGTATTCCTGCCCCTTGGAGAAGAGCCAGGTCGACTTGTCAGCCATGCTACAGGTCTGACAGGCCAAACACCGATTGATGTTGAACACAAAGGTAAACTGCCACTTCGGATGCCGCTCCTCGTAGGGATACAGCATCTTCCGTCCCAGTTGCCAGTTATAGACTTCCGGCATTGTGAATCCTCCTTCTCATAATCAAGTGGTGATTTCGTTTACGCCTCATTTGTATGCTAAGGACTGAGTCGTGAGTCCTGAAAGAGACTCCTCTCAGCTCCAGTCCTCGAACCGTCAGTTCTTAGACTTTGATCTTGATGTGTTCGCCTTTGAGCCACTTGATCATGAACTCGTTCTCCTGACCCGGCGTGAAGCCGGTCCGGACCGGTTCCCAGGGCCCACGTGCGCCGATGCCGCCGTCTTCCGCCTTGGTGATGCGGATCAAGCATTCTTTCGGCGTCGTATTGACCGCATGGTGGTCGATCGCGTAGCCCCACTTGAACTTCCAAGCAATCGCATGCTTGCCCGGGAGTGAGTCGGTTTGGTGCATCGGCATCAACCACGACCGGGTAAAGGACTGTTGGGCCCCGTACCGGAAGTTGGATTGATACCCGGTGTCCACCGCGATGGCCCGTCCGTCCGGACGTGTCTCGTGGCCTTTCACCGACTTCGCCGTCGACACGTACGGGGCGTGCTTCGTCATCGTGACGTGGTACGGATAGGCCGGGTTATACTTACAACGGAGCATCAACCGCGAGATCTTGTAGAACGGGTCCGAGGGTTTCCAGCCGCGGTACGGCCGGTCCACCGGGTTGCCGTCGACATAGATGTAGTCGCCGTCGTTGATGCCGCGGTCCTTGGCGGCCTGCGGGTTGATGTGCAACTGGTGCTCGCCAACCCCCGGCGTCCGTTTGTCCATCCGGTACGGATCGCCGAAGTTGCTTTCCCAGATCTGCACCCAGTCGTTCACCGACCACTGGCTGTGCACCCGGTGCCGCGTCTTCGGGGTGACGCAGTAGAACTGGTAGCCCTTCTCCCACAACGGGTTCTGGTTCCGCTTGATCTCGCCCCACGGGAGCTTGATGTTGCGGACGTGCTTGTCGTCGTGGTGCTGCGCCGTGATGGGAATCCCGTAGTCGTCCGGTCGGACGTACGGATTGCTCGTCATGATGGCGTTGGGCAGATACGGTGTCGCTTCCGGCCCTTCACGATGCACGACGAAATTTTCCCCGTATTCGATCGCTTCCGGCTCAATCCGGTAGGTTTCGATACGGCCGCACCGGGTCCATTGTGGCTTGGACTCGTTCGTCTCTTCCCAGAGCGGATGGCGCGGATAGGTGCGTCCCATGACCATCCAGCCCTTCTCCGACTTCAACATGACGTCCGCGCTGTAGCCGTAGCAGGTCGCGCTGGCATCCAGCGTCCGCTGCACGTACACGTCCACGCGGTTCTGGTAGACGAAGTGGAAAACCTGGCGGATACGGACGTCGCCCGTCATTTCCGTCAACTTCACCGCCACGGCTCCGAACGTGTCGGCGTCGTTGCGCGTGTCGTACAACGGACGGATCCCGCCCTTCCAAATCTGCACCCAGGGATTCGACACCGTCGCCGTCATTTCCGGATAGGTGAATTCCATCCAGGAGTTACAGGCAAAGGCGATGTCGGCATGGTTGACGTCCGAGGTCATCTCGATGTCTTGGGTCACGATCATCTCGATGTTCGGATCCACGTTGCGCACCATGTCATAGTGGTGCTTGGCGTTGTTCAAAATGTTCACGTTCGTGACCCACCGCACCTTGCTCGGGCTCGGCATGTGGGTTTTGCCTGTGAACACTTTGCGTCCGTACTTCGGCGTGTTGACGATGAGGGCCGTGTCCCCGTGGTTCCAGTAGCCCACTTCCTCGCCATAGTAGTAGGACTTCGTCTTGATTTCTTTTCCGTGCGCATTCGGATCGAGGGTCTGATTGAACGGATCCTCCCCCGTGTGCACGGCCAGCCCTGCGCCGGACCAAGGCGTCGCGTTCCAGATACCCGCCTTGTAGTTGCCCGACCAGGTATGGCAGCCCGTGCCGAACTTGCCGATGTTGCCGGTGAGTGTCACCACCAGCGCGGCAGCCCGGCCCATTTCCGTCATGTGGAAAAAGTGGCAGACGCCTTCGCCGTTGTGCATCGCCGCGGGCTTGATCGTGCCATTATCCCGGCCCCACCGGACGATCAAGTCTTTCGGGGCGCGGGTGATCTGCGCCACCGTGTCGAGATCGTAGTCCTGCAGGTGCACGAGGTACATCTGATAGATCGGCGAGACGTCGACTTCGCGGCCGTTCAACAGCTTGACGCGGTACGTCCCCGTCAGGGCGGGATCGATTCCGCTCTGCACGAAGTGATAGCCGACCTGTTCGCGATGGAGAGAAACCGCCTGCTTCTTGTTCAGGTCCCACACCATCATGCCGCCCAGCCGTTCGATCTGCTCCGGTTTCAAGGACTGAATGCGGCCTGAGTAGCTCTTCGAGAAATCGGGGAATTTGTAATCGGCGATCACATCACGGGGATCCAGATACTGAAGCGTATCCGTGCGGACCGAGATCGGCAGGTCCGTAAAGCCCTTGATGTAATCGATGTCCTGCAAATTCTCATCGAGAATCATTTGCAGGCGCCCAAGAACAGCGCGCCGTCGGTTTGCGGACGGACCGGAATCCAGTAGTCCGCGCGATAGGCGGTGGGATTGTACTCTGGCGTGATCACGACGATGCGGGCACCGCGCTCGATCGATTCGAGCTTCCAGTGCGCTTCCGGCATCTTGTTCTCGACGAAGTTCTTGCCCCAGCTGGTGTTCAGCTTGGAGAAGCGCATGTCGGACAGATCGATGTCGGAGTTCTGCGCCCCGTTCCACCAGGGGTGTGACGGGTCCTGGTCGCCGTGCCAGGTGTAGTTCGAGTAATACTTGCCGCCCTGTGCCCGGTCCGGATCCACTTTGCGGATCCAGGAGTCCAACAGCGGCAACACCCCGCCGTTCAACCGGGTGTTCCCCATCTTGCCGATGATGCCGAGGACCGGCATCCCAGCGCGATGCTTGAAGGTGCGGACCCCCGCCCCCTTCATCATCTCGATCATTTCCGGCGCATAGCCCTGCTCCCGCAGCCGCCGCGCCCCGGCTTCACCGCTGTACCGGGTCGCGATGAGAATCAGCCCTTGGCCGCATAGGTGGCCGCCGTATCCCAGGAGACCCGCATCATGTCGTCCAGGAATCGGGCGTCGAATTTGTATTTCCGCTTCACGTCCGGGGTCAATTCCGGCGCCCCGGCATCCATCCACTCCTTCCAGCCCTTCCGCATCAACGGACCCTTCAAGCGATAGGGACCATACACGCGGCGATGGAAGGTATACCCCTTCAAGCACATGCGCGGGTTATGGGCAAACGTGCCGCGGTTGCCGTAGAGATCTTCATACGTCTGGTGGTCGTAGTTCTGCTCGACCCGCATGACGACGCCGTTCCGGACGAAGGCCCGGACGCGGCAGCCGTGCGTGTCGTTCGGCGAACAACACCACGTAAAAGACGAATCGTAGCGGTACTGGTCGTGATAGACCCGCTCCCAGGACCGGTCCGGATATTCACCGAGGGGATTGCCCACCTCGATGACCGGCTGCAGTGCCGTCAACGCCAGGACTTTATCGGCCACCGCCACCGCGGCCACCGTCCCCGCGGAGACTTTTAAGAACTGTCGACGTGAAAAAAACATCGGTGTACCTCCCTGCTAAAAAGCGAAACAGCACCTCCTTTATCTATCTTTACCTGTGATAAACACGTTGATAAATTCGTCTCACCTCCTTTAGAGCGAATTCCAAACAGCAAATTGGAAGGCGTATAATACAAATGGATGGCCTGGCAAACCGATCATCCAGGCGCTCCCGTTTCAACGACAGACTTTCCTACCAAGTATGTGTGGGTAGCAAATAGATAAAGTCGATTTTCACGATTGAGAAATGCTACAGACCATTGAGGCTCTAAATGGAATGGTTGAACTACCATCACCTGTTCTATTTTTGGGTTGTGGCAAGAGAAGGCAGCATCACCAAAGGAAGCGAGCGATTGAGCCTTTCGGAGCCAACCATTAGCGCGCAGATCGCCGCCTTGGAAAAATCGCTCGGCCATCGGGTATTTGAGCGGATCGGACACCGGTTGGTCTTAACTGATACAGGAGAAGTCGTTTTCCGGTATGCGCAACAAATATTTACCCTGGGGCAGGAGCTCACCGATGTGCTGTCCGGCCGATTCCCCACCGAACCGATTCATTGCGCGATCGGCGTGGCCGAAACCATCCCAAAGTTTGTCGTCTACTGGCTGTTGGAATCGCTTCTCGCTTCTGTTTTCCGCATCAAACTTGTGTGTCGCGAAGGGCCGCTTGAGCAATTATCGGCCCAACTTGCGGTTCGTGAACTGGACCTTGTCATATCAGATAGGCCCGTTGCACAAAATCCGAAGTTGCAGGTGTTTTCCCATATTCTTGGCGAATCACCAATCGGCCTGTTCGGCGTGAGCCGCCTTGCCGCTCAATATGGAAAAGGGTTTCCCCGTTCTCTTACCGGTGCCCCCTTCTTGCTGCCTACTGCTCCTTCTTTTCTTCGGCAGTCGATGGAAGAGTGGTTTGCCTTGGAACACATTCGACCGGAAATCATAGGAGAGTTCGATGATATGGCGACACTCTTTGCCTTTGGACAGGCTGGAGGTGGAGTCTTCCCGGCATCGGCTGTGATGGCGAAGGAACTAACCAGGCAATATCGAGTTCGTGTCCTCGGCCGGTTGGAAGCCGCGAGGCTACGATTCTTTGCATTCACGGGCTCTGCAGAACCGAAACATCCGGTAGTGATAAGGATCTTGGAGTCAGCCAAGCAGCGCCTGGCGGCGTAATGAGCTTCGGTTTCGTGCAACTCCTAAAATTTAGGGGTTCACCCCACTCAGCTGTGGCTAAATTGTGGCAGCACTATCGTGTCCGATCATCTTTAGTCGGAGTTTTATACGCCTCTGAATCCTCTGTAAGTGATTGGCACATACCGGAACCGATAAATTCGCTTTAATCATCCGCCTTCGTATGACGAAAAGCGCGATGGTCCTACACGATCTGGACAATAGGCTGAAGGACATAATGGACGCCCTTCAAGGGCGACTAGGTGGTCCTAAGCATGTGGCTGCCAAGGAACCACTTATTCCAAATGACCGACAAACCTTTCATGTGTCAGTTGAGAAGCTGGATAGTAAGAACACACGTCAAATGGCGCGGCATGCGGGCTACTTTATTCTAAGAAGGTATAGACGCGGTGCCTATCCTTGACACTATCTACATCTTCCATAGGCATGAATGTGAATTTCCGTTTAGGTTCAAAAACCTTATAAATTCCTCCTCACTAACTGCTTGAATTCACAGCCACGATTGCATTCGTATTGCCACGTTCAAAAAGAAATGTTTGTTACGCGAGTTCACCGAAGGGGATTGTAACCCCCCGCGCCCATTAGCAGTCCCGCCTCAGTCCACATAGAGAATCGAAATACATCCATACAGCATCGGTTTGGATGCCTTCGTCGTAGTGCCCGTCATGGAACCTATTGAGATCGTCTGAACCTGGAACCAATCGTGTTCCGTGAATAATCGCCGTATTCTCTTCAACTATTTCAGCCGTTGGAAGTCTACCAACGGCTGCCTCCCGTTACATCGGTCGCATCAAATATAGATTGTCTCCGTTTCTTGGCCGCCTGACGGTAATATTGCGCATGCACGTAAACCGCGACCCCACGGCTATGGCAAGGGAGCCGTAGCCTTCCTCATTGGATACGGACTCTTACCATTCTGGGCCTCGTCTGCTTTTCTTTTTGTTAGGGGAGACCACACCGGTGCCGGCGGGTGGCTGATTATTTTGTCACTTATGTTATGCGGCGGCACCTTATTTATCGCCGGTGCCGTTTTAAAAGTGCATGCAAACGCTGCGGGAGACCCTTTCCGTAAAAAGGCAGTCGCCACAATATGGTTTTTCGCGTTGAACGCCCTGCTTGTCGGCCTCTTGTATCTCGCTTCCCAAAGTCCTCCATATCCAAAACGCTAATGGGCAACATTTCGCTTCGCGAACTTCCGTAACCGCCCGGTTTGACCATTAAGCCGCGATATTGATTGCCCCTGAAAACGGGATGACGAGGTGAGCGAGATGCGGCATTGAAAGGCGCATGTTCCTATTGGGGACATCAAGCTTTCAATGTTGACTAAGAAGTGTTGAGATCAATTGTAGGCGTCCGTGACTAGATCCTTCTTCCTGGTTTCCTCGGCCTTGAGCTTCGCCGGGAGGGGAGTGCACATAATCTCCCGCCTCAGGATGCGTTGCGGTGGTAGAAGGCTGCAAATGTGCAATTCTCAGCTGATCAAGGATACTTTTCAAATTTTGGCATCGCGGGATTCATGTGGTCCCACGGGTGTGCGTCTGATGTCCACACATCCACTTGCGGGTTTAACCAGCTCGGATCATCCAGGCTCCCAGTTCTGATCGCGACAATTTGTGGTTGCGAGTCGGTCATGACCTGAATCGGCGAGCCGCAGTCAGGGCAAAAGCCGCGACGAGTCATGCCACCCAACTCACTGGGCGAGGCATGGAAGTGTAGTGAGCCTTGCAACAGCTTGAAAGCTTCCGTTGGCACGATTACGAAGGACGAAAACGGACCTCCGCTGGATCGCTGGCAATCCCGACAGTGACAGTGAAGCATCATAACCGGTTCTGCCATGGATTCGTAACGAATCGCGCCGCAAGCGCATCCGCCTGGGAAAGGTGTGGTCATTTTCGTCATAGTTCTATTTCCTCTTGGCTGGTTGTCACGGTTTTACTAACCATGCAAATCCCTTTGAGCTGCGAGACCGGTTTGAATTCCGACCTTCACCTATTAGTCGATCGGCCGACTCTGAATCGACATTTTCGGGACTATGCGAAAAATTAGATCAATTTCAATCGATTCGCCTATTTCTCGTGCCTGGTATAAAAATGGGCTAGAGTGTGTGGTGCTAACTAAAGGGGCATTTTAGAAGAATGAGTAAAGTGGCGGGATGAAGGCTCTTCAATGTTTGCCACAAGAGGGCGGCGGTTTGGGGAGGCAATTACAATGACAAAGGGCCAAAGGAGGGACGACATTATAAGCAACGAAGACGATCCCCACGTCCAAGCGAACATGGAAGTTATTCGAGAATACCTGCGCAGCCAATTCAAAGGATTTGGACTTACTGAAAAGCCAAATGCTCCACTTTCATACACGTTTACCATGACGAGATCATCCGACGAAGAATACAAATTAAAGGTTTATTGGTCACAGCTTTCAGATCAAAGCCACACCCCTGAAAGGACTCAACAACGCCTTGTCGCGGACGATGTAGCGGGTAGGATGAGAGGTAAGTCTCAGGGGGAGTATTTCACGTGGAGACAGCACTAAGACGCTCCAAAGGGAACTGCCCTGGAGAAGATTCAAATGCCTTGCTTATAACGTGAGAGGAGGCTTGGGTCATGGCACGAATCGAGCCCCAGAAACCAGACCAGACGTTTATTCGGAGCCGTGAGTTTCAAAGAGAAGTATTGGCATATCTAAAAGAACATGGTCCACAACCCTACGATGTACTCTACGTTCACTTCGACCCCAACCGTACTGCGGAAATACAAGCGGTCTTACATGAGTTGATCCAATGGAAATTCATTGATAGGGGCACGGATTCGGATATGACAGTTTCGATAACCGCTTCCGGCATCGCCCGGCTTGGACTCAAAGATATTTGAAAATGTCTGCTTTGAGATTGTGTGGCTCACGTCTTGGTCCCCTGAGAAAATCAGGACATTGCTCAGAGTCGGATACCGAACAGGTGCAGCGCCGACCGCCTGCCGCACCAACTGCACCGCCTCTCCTCGGATCTGCGGGAGCGTTCTGAAGCCCAGAACTTCTTTGCGAAACGCGAGAGAGGGAGACTCCATTTGACGACCGCCTTTCTCACAAGTGACGGCGGCCCAATGCTACATCCATCTTTCTGTCACCTGGATAGGCTGTCATGTGTTGACGGTATGTTTCCAGCGTCTTTTCTTAGGGTCCCAGTCCTACATTCGAGCCATGATTTCTAATGAGAATAGCAGAGTAATGAAAAGAAATATGAGGCGTCTTTGAGGGCGGCGAAGGTGAAAACATGTCCTGTCAGGACATGTTGTCACGAGCTACGTGAGTAAGGATTGTCTATCAACTAGCGAGCGACCGAAAAAGAGCTAATCATATCAGCCCTCTGCAGTCGCCCCGATTATACCTTGCCTCTTTGGCCCACCATTTGCTCCTCCAATAAATTGCTTCCTCCGCTCACAACACTGGTGCTTCTGTCTTACTTAAGAGGCAACCAACTGTGATTCGCCCTCTAATATACCTATCTCATCTGCACGGTTCGTTGACATCGTCTGCACTGCAATCGGCGAAATCACGTTTTAGTTGTCGGGATCAGTCCGACAAAGGAGGGAGCTATGCACAAGCTCATCACACTAGTGGCACTGGCCTCGCTTGTCTGGGGCTGTCAGCATGGCACCACTACAGTGGTGCCGCAAACAAGCCGGACCGGAAATGTGCACAACGTCAAGGTGGGTCTCAATGAGGTGTCGCCTGCAGAGATGACCGTGGGAGTCGGAGACGAAATTCTCTTCTTCAATGAGCGGACCCAGCCGGTTCACGTGATCCTCATTGAAGGTGGCCGCAGCATTGCCTGTCAACGCGGATTCGCTGGCCTCGTGGACCAAGAGGCCCTAATTAACCCGGGAGGAACCGCGAGTTTCTGTTTCGAGAGAGCGGGCACATTCAAATACATGGTCCGGTCACAGGGGGTCATCGAAGGAGCGGAATCCGTGCAGCCTGGTCAGTTCATTGTCAGAGCCGGCCCCGCGGCCCCTCTCGCGGCCTCGGGTTTGACGGCCGTGCCAGAAACCAGCAGAACCGCGAAGGTCCAGGACGTGCACGTCACTCTCACCTATGTTTCACCATCCGAAGCCAGCGTCAACGTAGGGGATGAGCTGCGCTTCATTAATGACCGTGCGGACCCGGTTCGCATCATCCTGATCGACGCGGGCAAGAGCATTGCGTGTAAACGAGGATTCACGGGAGCGGTTGATCAACAGGCAGACATTAAGCCGGGAGAGTCAGCGAGTTTCTGCTTTGAGAAAGCGGGCACGGCAAAGTATATGGTGCGGTCCACGCAAGGGATGGTCGGAGGAGAGAAAGTGGTGTCGGCTGAGATAGAGATTCGAGAGGCTTCGGCAGAATCCGTAAAGACCAAAGACAAAATGAAACCGTCTCCCTCGGGAACAGAACTGAGCCTGACGCCCAAAGAGTAGCAATATTATTGGCTGCTGGGCAAAGGGACACCAAGTAGGGATCAATTGAACCAACAGGGCTTGGAACTATTGGGAGAGAATCCGTGCACAAGCGCGTGGTGCCAGGGCATCAACAAGACGGTGCCCTGGCCCATCAAGATTGGCTTCATGTGGAAGGATTCGCGGAAGTCGAGGTCACGTCAGAGGCTCTCGCGTATCCTGTGGAGTGCGCCTTGTTGCCCGAGCCGAGTGCGGGATGGCGCGCCGCCGGCCCGGGTCCACAAACGATCAGGCTTCACTTTCAGCCGCCGCAACACTTGACGAGGATTTGGCTCTATTTCGTCGAAGCTGAGATTGAACGAACGCAGCAATACACGTTGCGGTGGTCGCCCGATTATGGCGAGTCCTTCCATGAAATTGTGCGGCAACAATGGAACTTTAGTCCCCACGGAGCCACCCGCGAAATCGAGGATCATTACGTGGAACTTGCCGCAGTGGCGATCCTAGAACTGAAAATTATTCCAGATATACGGATCGAGACCAAGGCAGTGGCTTCCCTGGCTCAGTGGAGATTAGCCTAGCTCTGAGAAGAAGACCGTTCCACGATCGAATTTTCTTGAAAGGAGTTACAGATGCTGAAACGGAATGCGCTGGAAGCGTGTTTATTGCTTCTTACAGGCATGGCCGTCGGCGCGACGGTGGCCGTACTCTTCGCACCAGAGTCCGGAGCCAAGACGCGAAAGCGGTTGGGGAAGTATGCTCGCCGAACTGCCGAAGACCTGTGGGAACAAGGCCAGGAGGCCATGGAAACTGCTGCGGATCGAGGAAAGGAATATTTCGAAACAGGCAAAGAGAAGGCAAAAGAGGCGGTACAAACAGCTGTCGAAACGCTCAAAGAGAACTTCGTGGGCAGGGTCGGCTAAGCGCCAGGATTATATTTACCTGTGTAGTGTCCTGAAGTGGACGCCTGCTTCGGTGTGGCCGACCACCGAGAAAGTTTCTGCCCAGTTGCCGTCCGCAGGCGGAAGATTCGGGGGTAGCGGGATGGATGACTGGCATGAGGTATTTTCATGATGGGTCGTTAAAAATGCTCCGTCCAAAGCCAGACCCAGATCCTGGGCCGGTTCCACCAGATCCTGATCCGTTTCCGCCACCACGGCCGCCAATACCGGATCCTCAACCGCCTCCACCTAATCCGCCGGCACGGCCACCTATTCCACAACTCCTGAAGTGCTGACTTTAAAGGAGGACAGAGTCCGTTGAGTCTGCGAGAGGCGAGGGCGTTGGGCGTTGGGCGTGGAGCGTTACTAGATGGCTTTCGCTTCAATCTTTCAATCTCGCTTCCAACGTATCGGTCAAGGCGTTCGCGGTATCCGTGATCCACGCACGTGTTTCCGCGAAGCTTCTTCAAGATATAGACCTGTTCAACAATCTCATTCATCGGAAGACCACGTGCCCAAGAATCGGCAATGTGTTTCTTAATCAAGGACATGGTCGACATCCCACTACTGTTCAACGCTAATTGGAGGGCCTTTGCCTGACTCGTCTGGGGATCATCAGAAGTGGGTTCAGCTTGTTCCTTAGCTCGTTCTTGAATTGCTCTTATTAAGAGTGACTGCCGCGAATGCCAGCGAGAAAGGCCGGTTCTTCGCAACGACCTTCTCTCGGCCGTTCAAGGATCAGTCTGGTGCATGTGGAACCGTTGCACGGTGAGGCCGTTGGGTATATATACCGCGACGCGATCTAGCCCTCAAACGGAAATCCCGGTTAATATCCAATACCCTCACAGAATTGTGGTCAAGGAAAAGCAAGCGATGTCGAACCCCTCACAACCTAGTGCCGTTCTTGTGGCGATCCACACCCCTCGTGTGACCGGGGAGGAGCTAGAAAGTTCCCTTCACGAGCTCACACGTCTTGTGAAAACCCTCGGGTACAATGTCGTCGGCCAAGTCAGACAAAAACGTAGTTCCGATAAATTCGCAACGGTCCTGGGTAAGGGAAAACTTGCCGAATTGGCGCTGTGGACCGGTGGTACTGGAAAAGTAGCGGCTTCGGTTGAAAGAAAGACGAACAAAGCGGCGTTGAAGCGCGAGGCGGCTGCATCGGACGCTCACGGATGAATCAGAGGAAGGCGAATCGGCTGAAACGATCGAGGTCTCACCCACTCCTCTCAAACAGGCGCAGATAGTCATCGTGGACTGTGATCTTTCGCCGTCACAATTGAAAAATCTTGAAAGTGCCGCCGGAGTTCCTGTGCTCGATCGTACCGGTGTCATCATTGAGATTTTTAGTCGACACGCTCGTACACGAGCGGCCCGACTCCAGGTGGAGATCGCTAGACTCAATTATCTTGCGCCACGTTTGCGTGAAACCGGTGGCGGCAGAGAGCGGCAAAGCGGGGGAAGCAGAGGCAAAGGGGCAGGCGAGACGAGTCTTGAGCTCGATAAGCGCAGAATTCGCGATCGCATGAAAGAGCTCAGGGCGGAATTGGCGTCCATTGGGGACGAGCATCAAACGCGCCGCGCAAGACGGGAAAACGAATTGACGGTCGCTCTCGTCGGTTATACCAATGCCGGCAAATCATCGCTGATGCGTGCCATGACTGGAATCGATGTACTCGTGGCCGACAAGCTGTTTGCCACACTCGATACCACCATCCGGCCACTGTATCCTGAAACGCGGCCGAAGGTGCTCATGACCGATACGGTTGGATTTATCAAAAAGCTCCCGCATGACCTGGTGGCGTCGTTTAAGTCGACGCTTGATGAAGCGGCCAGTGCCTCGCTGTTGCTGTTTGTCGTCGATGTCTCAGACCCGTCCTTTCGATCCCAACTCGAAGTCACGCGGAAGGTGTTAGCCGAAGTTGGAGCCACGGATGTTCCCAGTCTCTTGGTGTTGAATAAACAAGATCGTCTCGGACCGGAAGAGCTCGCGTCACTGAAGGCGGAATATCCCGACGCCGTTTTGCTTTCCACGAGAAGCAAGGAAGACGTGAAAGCGTTACGCGAGCGCATTATGACGTACTTTGAGAGCGATATGATCGACGAGGAATTCTGTATTCCGTTTACTGCTCAAGAGGTCATTGGAGAGATCAGAGCTCGGATGCGTATCTTGTCCGAAGAATATACTGCCGAGGGACTAAAGATACGTGTGCGATCTACCCCTGAGAACCTGTCTTTTATCAAAAAGAAGCTAACGCGATGAGGCGCAGAGCCCCTGGGACCGTCAGGGCGCAGGGCGAGGTCTTTCGGTATACACAGTGCCTGGGCACAGGCTTGTCTTGGCAACGTCACTATTAATCACGGCGCTGTATTTCCTTTAACCCTGGCCCTGGGTCCACCGCCACTGAATTTCAACGGGTCGCGGGAGAGCCTCACCGACTCCACTACCACACCGAGGCCGCTACCAAGGTGGCGCGGGTCGGATTAGGCGCACTGGCACGGGGCAGGAGTCGTCAATTCGTGACTCGCATAGCTGCGAAAGTTCTCCGTCCGTCCGCCTAACTCGCAGGTGCCTTGCGTCTCTCTTCAATCGGGCTGGAAGGCGGTTACACGTTCACGCCACTCGGGTATCCCACTCTGCCCTGGAATTGCATAACGCGGCGAGTTAGCAGTAGGATGGTTGACCATGCGTATCGGAAATTGCTCTTTCGGCTCGATCGAGATCGACGGCGAGACGTACGAGCACGACGTGGTCATCGATCGGGGAGAGATCAAGAAACGGAAGAAGAAGCCCTCCAGGGAATTTCGCGGCAAATTCGGCCACACCCCTCTTTCCATCGAAGAGAAGATTCCCTGGAAGTGCCGTCAGCTGATCATTGGCAACGGATTCAACGGCGCCCTTCCCGTCATGGACGATGTGAAGCGTAAAGCTGACAAACGAGGAGTCGAACTGATCATTCTGCCCACGCCGAAAGCCCTCCAACGCCTGAACAAGGAATCCACTCGCGGCACCAACGCCATTCTGCACGTCACGTGCTAAGCCGGAGCACTGAACCAAAATCAGCGTAGATTAGACTTGATTCATCCCGAAAATTCCGATCGTCCGAAGTGATTCCTTAGCGAGGAGGAATTCCATGATATAAATAGTTCCTACGGTATCCTCACATCTTGACAGGACTCAGCTTATCCGCGTAGCCTTTGACCCTGACGTACCAGTTACGTCGACTGCTCTGTCCTACGCGCGCTGCATTCTCCCCCGCGCGATGGATCCCACGGTCCCCGCAGCTCCTACGCCAGCCTCTTTCTGAAGCGCCCTGTCATCACGATTGTGTATGATTTCATGGCCGCCATTCCTTTCATATGCCCACGCTGTCACAATCTGATGGTGGAAGAAACGTTCGTGGATCGGGAGACCAGTCCCAGCGTGTCGTCCTTCACAGGATGGCGCTGCCTCATCTGTGGGGAAATCCTCGACCCCCTCATTCTGAAACATCGGAGGGCGCAGCGTGAACCGATGATCGGACGGGCACGCGTGTCGCTCGCTCAAGACGCGCTTCTGTCAGCACACAAGTTCAAGGGATCCGAGCCCGACAGGGAGGTGGGGACGATCTTGCTAACAGAGCAGCCTTGTCGCTTATAGCGACCGAGCATACAGACCTGGACCTCCAAACTTCTTCTGGGTCTGACGACGTGGACAGTGACGGATCGATACAGACACGTAGCGAGGTGAGCATCAACTAGGAGGAGATCATGCTATGGCATTATTGATTACCGAAGAATGTATTTCTTGCGGTGCCTGCCTCCCGGAATGTCCGAATGAAGCCATCTTCGAGACCCGCAGCGATGCGGAGGCCAAAGGAAACCACGTCACCAAAGGGCTTGGGATCGGAGACAGCGTCTATGTCATTACCCACGACCGCTGTACTGAATGTGTCGGTCATTTTAACGAACCGCAGTGTGCATCGGTCTGCCCGGTTGAGGATTGCTGCGTGCCGGACCCCTCGTACCCGGAGTCAAGAGATGCGCTGCTTGAGAAGGCGAAGCGCCTGAATCCGGACAAAGAGATCCACGACGACAAAGGTTGGACTAAGGTTCGCGGATGACCTTATCAGGACCCTCGATGATGCACAACGCTCCACATCAGGGTTCGCAAGGGAGCCTAAAGCGCATGAGGATGAGTAGGCGGTCGGTTCAAAAAGATGAGGAGGCTGGTCAGTACTAGCTGAGTTCCGAGGGGGTGGCCTCGTGGTACCCTGCCCACGTTCCGAGCATCATGGCGCATCCTCCGGATGCTCGGATGACGCACTCAGGGAACCTGGCTTGGCCACTGCTCAGCCAAGCTGAAGACCTAGGGGCGACTTCAAAGGAGGACGTGATGTCCGAATATCTCAGGGTGATTGGGGTAGGAGATCTGCCGCCAGGCAAAGGGCATGTGGCTGAGGTGAAGGGACGGGAAATCGCTATCTTTAATGTCGATGGAACCTTCTTCGCGGTCGACAACACGTGCGCCCACCGGGGCGGACCACTCGGCGAGGGAGAACTCGAAGGTGAAGTGGTGACCTGTCCTTGGCATAGTTGGGAGTACAACGTGAAGACGGGTTTCTCGATCACGACTCCCTCTGCCTCAGTGAAGACCTACGAAGTGAAGGTCGAAGGCACTGATGTCAAGGTTCTCCTCTAGCAGGCCACCTTGTCCAAGGCCCTATGAAGAGGATGAAACACACATTCGTTCACAACTAGTCCATATCCCTCGAAACGTGCTTCTGGGTTGAGAATCTTAGGAGTGTGAGATGGGGCTGATCCAAATTGGGCGTCACGAGAAGGACGGAGCGATCGATGTGATCACACTGACGCTCGAGAAGGCAGTGAACTGGGCCAGGAAAGGCTCGTTATGGCCCATGACATTCGGCCTGGCTTGCTGCGCCATTGAAATGATCGCGGCGGTGTCGTCGCGTTATGACATGGACCGTTACGGAGCGGGTGTCTTTCGTGCCTCACCTCGACAATCCGATTTGATGATTGTGGCGGGGACGGTCTGTCGCCGTATGGCCCCTGTGATCAGGAAAATCTATGACCAGATGCCGGAGCCCAAATATGTGATTGCCATGGGCTCCTGCGCCACATCGGGGAACATTTATGACAGTTACAGCGTGGTGCAAGGCGTGGATCGATTCGTCCCAGTGGATATCTATGTTCCCGGTTGTCCTCCGACGCCGGAAGCCCTGTTCGACGGCATCTTGAAACTGCAGGAACGGATCATGCTGAAGCGGGTTTTCGTCAAGCAGCCCAAAGAAGTCAGCCCGCGGGAGAGAGATTAGCGAGCGGTTGGAACAATTGCACAGCGGCTCGAATAGCTTACCTGGCGAAACGGCTACCGGGCATTCGAGTCGGAGCCTTCCGGGCATGCGTCGCTGAGCGGCCAAACAGCGCAAGCACCCTTTGTGGGAAGGGGCGGGATGAACTGCGAACAGTGTAAGGAGGTAGTTAGATGCCGATATATGAGTACAAGTGTCTCGAATGCGGGAAGGAGGCTCTAGTAAGCTTGAGTCTCAAAGACCATGACACGGGGGCGGTAACCTGCCCGTCCTGCAAGGGCAAGAGAATGGAGCAGCTTATCAGCGTAGTGACGGCAAAGACCAGCCGGAAGAGTTGAATATCCAGCCGCTTCGTTGTCCTGTGGATGGGGACCGATTATCCAGAAATACGCCTGGCCATACATCGCGGTAGTGCTAAATCCTCCACTCCTCCAAATTTTTGGGTGCCGGGGGGTGTCGGTCAGGTGTTATTACAGTGTCAGGGTGAAGAGCGATAAATTGAAACAAAGTGGAATGAGGCGAATAAGCCGGATCCGTTAGAAATGAAAAGGGATTGCCCATGTCTTCAATGACTTGAGCAACCCCCGTGGCTTCACTCTTAATCAGCGGGCCGTGGATCACCCTGTAGCCTGAAAATCTATTAAAAACTTGAAAGGGTTATCACCCCTCATGGAAGACCCCGTTGGGGACACCATCACTTTTGCGGTTAGACAAGACATTTTTTGGTATCCACGGCTTCGGCCGACCGGCTAACACCTGCGAGGCGCACCGATCGCGCCAGCAAGACTGTCACTTCCGCTGCTTGATCCTCTCGGCACGCCAGTCACGGCCTCTGCCTCGTGTTTCCTCCCTGAAATGTGCATTGGCTCTCCTCTTCCTGTGAGAGAGCCAACTTCATTTCAAACAAAGGAGGAAACAAGATGGCTACCAACAAAAAACCCACTCACACATTGCGCTGCGGCAATATCAAGGCCACGATCTGGCAGAATGTCAGCGAGAAGGGACCGTTCTTCGCAACGACCTTCTCTCGGCCGTTCAAGGATCAATCCGGCGCCTGGCGCAACGGCACCTCATTCGGTCTCAATGACCTTGAGGCGCTTGTCACAGTTGCACATGAAGCAAAAGAATGGATCGCCGCTCATGTCTTGAAGCGCTGACCGCTTCATTGGGAAGCCTCCGGCCTTCCGGGGGCTTCTCAGTCTTGATAGTTAAGCGATAAGATTAATATCTAAGTATTTATACTTCATTATAATATGGAGCGAACCAGGTACTATTCCCGCTTACATCGGTCCACGGTTTGGCGAATGAGCTTCTCAGCTTGCTCAAAATAATGCCCATGATCGATGTAATGAGTTCGTCCTTGATCGTCGTGGACCATTCCCATGGCCCCGATAAAGCATGATGCAACGGATGTCTCAGCATGAAGCGTGAACGGGGTGCCGGACAAGAGACGGATGACAGGTGGTTTTTTGCCACGGTCCTTTTGCGTGTGGTCGCCGATGATGCGGAAGGTGAGCATTTCAACAATCAAAGGATGATCAAATAATTCTTGGATCGCTTGTTCTTCACGTGACTCAAGTGTTTTGTAGTTTTGTTCCTTCAGGAACCGCTCCTTGAGTCGGTAGAGCCTGGTATAGACGTCACGACAGAGACCGGCATCGTAGGTTGTGGTGGAGCGATAGCGCTCAAGACCTTCCTGAAACTGCGTTGCGTCTTGCAGGAATCTATTGAAGCCGTCTGACATCGCCCGAATCTTAAGAAGGGTGATAAGCCAAGTCAAACCTACTTCAGCGCAATGCGCAGAGGAGTCTGAAATGCCGCTAAAACCGTTGTGGATTGGAACATCGAACATCGCGAATTCTATTAGCATGGAGGTTCAAAACGAGAAACGACCTGTCCAAATTTTAAGTGGGGCACAACAGCGAGCAATAATGAACAGTCTATAAAGCCCGTAGTGGTTAGGATCGTCTTCCGTGAACGATGCCTCACGCAAGGGAGCCGCAGACTCATGAGAGTACGTTTCTGGGGAACGAGGGGGTCGATCGCCACCCCCGGGCCGGGCACGAACTACTTCGGCGGCAATACCTCCTGCGTCGAGCTGACCACTGCCAACGGCGACCTTCTGATTTTTGACTGCGGCACCGGCGCGCACCGGCTGGCCGCCGAGTTGATGGCCCAAGGCAAGAAAGCCATTAACGCGAACATTCTCCTCGGACATACGCACTGGGATCACATTCAAGGCTTTCCGTTCTTCAGCCCGGCCTTTGTCAAAGGGAACTCCGTCGCGATCTATGGCCCGGAAGGCAGCCGCGGCTCGCTGCATGACGTGCTGGCCGGCCAGATGGAGTTCACCTACTTCCCCATCGAGTTGAACCAGCTGCCGGCCGCGATCACCTACCACGACCTGACCGAGGGCATCCACACAATCGGCGGCGCGCGGGTCGCGACGCAATTTCTCAATCACCCGGCCATGACGGTGGGCTACCGAGTCGAAGCCGACGGCGTGGCGGTGGTGTACCTGGTGGACCACGAGCCGTTCTCCGATGAGCTCTGGCGCGCCGGTGCCGAGCCGGGCCGCATCGAGTCCATCCTGCACGAGGGAGACCGCCGGCACGCCAAATTCATGGCCGACGCCGATCTCGTGATCCACGACGCCCAGTACACGCCCGAGGAGTACGGCCCAAAGAAAACCTGGGGGCACAGCACGTACGACTACGTGGTGCAAATTGCCGCGGCGGCCGGCGTGCGGCGGGTCGCACTGACCCACCACGATCCGAGCCACAACGACCACTTCGTCGCGGACATCGAGCGCAAGGCCCGCACCCTGGCCTTGCAACGCGGGACGGGACTCGATGTCTTCTGCGCGTATGAAGGCTGCGAACTCGTCCTGGAGCCGCGCTCCACCTTGAAGCCGTTTGTCACGGCGGACCCCTTCCAGGCGTCCGTCGCGCAGCGCCGCTTTCACATCCTGGTGGTTGATGACCAGCCGGACACGCTCACGATGGTCGTTCGCGCGCTGGAGGAGGATCAGTACACGGTCAGCAAGGCGACAAGCGGCCCGGAGGCGCTCCGGATGATCGACGAGCACATGCCGGACCTCGTGGTGCTGGATTACAAGATGACCGGCATGGACGGCCTCGCGGTCATGAAAACGCTCCGCGCCAAGCCCGAGACTCAGCCCCTGCCTGTGCTGATGCTCACCGCCATGACCGATGAGCCCAGCACCCGCGCTGGTTTTGAAGCGGGGGTGACGGACTATGTGACCAAGCCGTTTTCGATCCCGCAGCTCACCGCACGCGTCCGCGCCTGCCTCGCCAGAACCCAGCTCCTGTAATCGTGTGACGGGCTAGTCGGAGATGATCTCGACACGATCCAGGTACCTGGACAATTCGCCCACCCACTTGCGCGACGCGTCGGTGTCGGCGCTCTCGGCCGCCTGCTCAAGGGCGGCGCCGATGTCAGTGATGGCCTGGAATCCATAGCTGCCCCCGGCGCCCTTCATGCCGTGCCCCAGACTCTCCACGGTCTCAAAGTCACCCCGATCCAAGGCGTCCAGCATCGCGATGACATCCTGCCTGCGGTTCTGCAGAAACACGGGGATCAGGTCTGCGAATTTAGGATTCGCACGCACAAGGATCGTGTCCTTCCGGCTGCTCTCCTCTTTCGATGACGGAGGCGCGACTATGGAATGCTCCTTGATCGCTTGCAGCAGCACCTCTTGTTTGATTGGTTTCGTCAAATACGCCGTGCACCCTGCCGCCAGACACTTTTCTCGATCCCCCTTCAAGGCAGAGGCCGTCAGTGCGATGATCGGCGTGGGCGGCCGGTGGTTCGCCTGTTCCCACGCTCTAATCGCCCGCGTCGCGGTCAAGCCATCCATGACCGGCATTTGCCGGTCCATCAGGACAAGGTCATAGTGTCCGGCTGTAAACTTTTCACAGGCGATGGCCCCGTTTTCGGCGATTTCGACCCGGTACGGCGTGTCCTGCAGGTAGGCCACCGTGATCGTGCGGTTGTCGGGGGAGTCCTCCGCCAGAAGAATACGCAGCGCCGGCAGCGGCGGCTCGGGACCCGTGCCGACCGGCACGGCCGCCCGCCGCGTGGCCCCGGCCCAGATCTCGAGCGGCACGGCGAAAGAAAACACGCTGCCCTTCCCGACTGCGCTTTCGACCCAGATGCGTCCGCCCATCAGTTCCACCAGGCGCTTCGAAATCGTGAGCCCCAGCCCCGAGCCCCCGAACCTGCGAGTGGTGGACGAGTCGGCTTGCGTGAATCGTTCAAACACCCGGCCCAATTTCTCGCCCGGAATGCCGATGCCGGTGTCCGAGATCGTGAACCGCAATGCGGTCGGGACGGAGGAGTCCGCATCCGGCGTGACTCGTAGGGACACTTCGCCGGATTCCGTGAACTTGATCGCGTTGCCAAGCAAATTGAGCAGCACCTGCCGCAGCCGTGTCGGGTCGCCGACCAGGTCGGTGGGCACGTTCGGCGCGATCTCGCACACCAGGGCCAGCCCTTTTTCATGGGCCCGGACCGCCACCATCTCCGTCACTTTCTCCAGCAGATCGTTCAACGAGAACCCGGTCCGTTCCAGCTCGAGCTGCGAGGCTTCGACCTTGGAGAGATCGAGGATGTCGTTGATGAGATTCAGCAGGTTGTCGCCGGCGCGGCGAAAGATCTGCACATACTTGTCTTGCTCCGGGGAGAGAGGGGTCTTCGCGAGCAGGTCCGCGATGCCCATGATCGCATTCATCGGCGTTCGGATTTCATGACTCATGCTCGCCAGAAAATCCGACTTGGTCCGGCTCGCGCTCTCGGCCGCGGCCTTGGCCTGCTGCAGCTCCGCCTCCACCCGCTTGCGCTCCGTGACGTCGCGCGCCGCGGCGAAGACGCCCTGCAGCGTGCGGCCCCGGTCGTAAAAGGTGGTCGCGTTGTAGGACACCACCGTTTGCTTCCCGTCGCGGGCGCACGCCGTCAGCTCGTAGTCGGTGACCTTCTTTTCGCTCAGCACGAGCTTGATCCCCGCTTCGGCCCGCTCCGGATCGGTGAAGTAGCTCTTGAACGGCGCGCCGATCAGCTCGTCGCGCGTGCAGCCGGTGAGCGCCTCCATCTGCTTGTTGACGTCCGTGATGATGCCGGAGGGGTCGGTGGTCATCAGCGCGTCGATGTTGGATTCGATCAGCGAGCGCGTGTAGAACTGCTGGTCGCGCAGGCGCTGATCGAGCTTTTTCTTGCTCGGCTTCGACCAGCTTGCGCGCGGTGTTGTCGGTGCCGATCAGCAGATAGCCGATGATGGCGTCCTGCGCGTCGCGCAGCGCCGTGACCGACACCACCGCCGGGAACCGGCTCCCATCCTTGCGGATGTAGGTCAGCTCGTAGATGTCCTCGATCCCGCGCGAGGCCTTGAACACCAAGGCCTCGAAGCCCGGCGTGATCGGGGTTCCGAGCTCGACGCTCAGCGCCTTGGCGCGCGCGATCACTTCCTGCGGATCGGAAATATCGGCCGGCGTGATCTTGTTCATCACTTCGGCGGCCGTGTAGCCCAGCATCCGCTCGGCGCCGACATTGAAGATCTGAATGACGCCCTTCGCGTCGGTGGCGATGCTCGAGAAGTTGGCGCTGTTGAAGATCGCGCTCTGCAGGGCCCCCGCCTTGAGCAGCGCCTCTTCCGCCTGCTTGCGCGCGGTGTTGTCGGTGCCGATCAGCAGATAGCCGATGATGGCGTCCTGCGCGTCGCGCAGCGCCGTGACCGACACCACCGCCGGGAACCGGCTCCCATCCTTGCGGATGTAGGTCAGCTCGTAGATGTCCTCGATCCCGCGCGAGGCCTTGAAGACCAGGGCCTCGAAGCCCGGCGTGATCGGGGTTCCGAGCTCGACGCTCAGTGCCTTGGCGCGCGCGATCACTTCCTGCGGATCGGAAATATCGGCGGGCGTGATCTTGTTCATCACTTCGGCGGCCGTGTAGCCCAGCATCCGCTCGGCGCCGACATTGAAGATCTGAATGACGCCCTTCGCGTCGGTGGCGATGCTTGAGAAGTTGGCGCTGTTGAAGATCGCGCTCTGCAAGGCCCCCGCCTTGAGCAGCGCCTCTTCCGCCTGCTTGCGCGCGGTCACGTCGCCGGTACCATCGGAGACGCCGATCCGCGTCCTCGTCACGTCCTTTCCCTTAACCATGGTGTTGCCTCCGGTAACTTGTACTGCCACACTTAATTTCTGGACAGCTTGTTTCTCGTTGTTGACCATCCATATTTATAGAATTCGCGGTGTTCGAGACTCCACGTCCACCCCTGCCTGCTCCAAGAGCTTCAGGGCTTCCTGATTCAGGTCGTGCTGGTTGAGTTTCTGGACTTGGTCGTCCCGCCATCTTCGAAGGTATAGAACCCGAAGCTTGGCGGATAGTTCGCCTCTGGTTCGTGGCGCGTGGTAGGCGTCTGCGGGACGCGTACCCTGCCACTAAATTGCTGTCCAAAGCGGATGCTATCAATCGGGGGCAGGTTGTTTCTAAAGCCAATGTCAGACCGACCGCAGCACACCCGACCCGATCTCGATCCTGAGCGTGGACAAGTGAAGGCATGAGCAATAAGAGCAGAAGGAAGACTCTCATGATCTCACTTCACTCCTTTCTTGGCGGCCGATCCTATCGCAATTGAGCCAGTTCATTATGCGTACTTGGTCCCGTCGGTTTCAAATCCCTCTTTCGTACCGTACCACGCATCGCGCAACTTGGTTTTCTGCTTCGTGCTGGGTTGTAGGTGTCTCGTGATTCCTGTTTGGGACTCCAACGGTTTTCTTTCCCCGTATATTTTGAGAAGTGGGCGTGAAAGCAGGGGGACCCGGTCGGAAATTTTACGACCCCCACCCCCCCTTTGAAGCTTCAATTGCGTCTGGCAGAGGGGTGGGGGAATCTTACTACCTATGGTATGGTCAGGACGCAGAGATCTATTGGAAAGGTAAATATCTGCGTGTCCCCATTTAAATTCCCCGTTGGGGACACCAGCAATACAACGTAGCCCGCATCAACACTGGCGATTCCGCCGGTAGCCCTTCACCGACCGTAGCGCTTATCAACGGGAGCTACAGTTTCGGAGCAGGTGCAATGACCTTCCACCCTTTATTTGTCGCCCATTGACTCTGCTTTGTGATCGTCGCAGACTTGCTCCCATGTCTACCGATGATTCGGTAAACATTCTTCTCATTGATGGCATTGACAAAGACCGACAGTACTACGCACAGCGGCTCACCGTTATCTCACCAGATTATCAAATCCTTGAAGCGGCGAATGGACGGGCCAGGGTCTGAGAAGACCGTGAGGTCAGCGAGACCGGCATTGGGGCATCCAATATCCAATATGGCTCGAGTAGTTCATGAGCTAGAAAGGAGAGTGCATCATGATCAGGAAAGGTCTCGTGTTTGGAACCGTATCAATACTTATCGCAGTGTTCGTGTATTGGGGGATATCGTCTGGAGCAAAGGACTGTGGAGGAATTCCTGCAGAGAGAGTGGCCGACATGGTGCATGCCGTGGTCCAGTCACACCGCACCTTCTACACAGTCGATGTCGTGGAGCGGTTGCAGGCGAAGGGCATCATCGTCGCTTCGGAAAATTGGCAGTCCGCAGGCACACTTCCCCTCCCAGTCCAGTTCCTGCAGGAGTCAGCCCGTTTGGCGGTGAACACCCCAGCCAAGATTGGATACAAGCTCATTAGCCTCTGGCCTATCAACAAACAGAATGGGCCCAAAACCGAATTCGAGCAAAAAGGGCTTTTGGAGATCCTGCAGAATCCGGATCGTCCCTATACCGAAGTGGTCATGCATGGGGGGGGCTCGTATCTCCAAGCCATTTATGCCGACAGGGCTGTTTCTCAGGCCTGCATCGGCTGCCACATCGCACACCAGGACAGTCCGAAACAGAAATTCAAGCTGAATGACGTGATGGGTGCAATTATGGTCACAGTCCCGCTAAGTCAGTAGCGGCGACGCGGCAGGCTGCTCTCCCATTCGCGGTTTGACGTAGCAATTGACGTAGCGCGAACGGGTACAACAGTCTCGGCTGCTTTGCACATTTAATGATTTCGTATGGTTGCGATGACTTGGGTTAGAACGCTGTATTCGAAGCTCTTGGGTTATGTAAGAGCGGCTACTAATAGATTGACCAGGGAGGGAAGGGGGGGATTTTCGATTTGCCCGCCCTCGCAATAGGCTCTCACATTTTTTTGCAGTAAAACGGTTCGACCGGGCTTTGCGTTAACTAACCTCTGAGGAGCGCCTTGAAAGTCAGGCTAGGTACTCACGTCGTGGACTTTGGCAAGATGAGGATGCCGTGGCGCCCTGGGATCGTCGGAAAGGCAGAAGGAAACATCAAGATGATATCCTAGACTTCCCCACTAGATCCTATTGCCCCGCCTCCGCATCCATAATCGGCTGGGTGTGTCTATCAACATCTTGGGCTGGAGAATCGCGAGTTTGACTCACTCTGCAAGCAAGCTACTAGACGGCCATGATCGATGAGTTTATGGTCCGGTTGGCGCCAAGGGTTCTAGACTTCCTCAACAGTGAAGTCTTCCTCAACGAAGTGCTGCCACCGTACCAACGAACGTCCAAGGATTTATGCGAGAGGCGAACGACATGGGTTCGTCACGCCAGCCTGTTGAATTGATAGCGAAGACTTTTCCGGACGGTCCGACCACGGGGCCGCCGCTCGCACCTCCGTGAGTTACATAAGAGGTCGGGTAACAGGGACTAGGAAGCATCACACAGTCACTGGTTTCCACAAGTGACTTGGTATATGTTCTGGGCCAAGACTTCATAGTGGGGAGGAGACATACGATGAACATCAGATTCCTGATCCTGTGGCTGGCGCTGGGGCTGCTGGCTGCCGGAGGCTGCTCGAAGGTGAAGAAGATGTACGAGGATAAGATGTACGAGGTCAAGGTACGGACGAATTTCGAGCAGTCCGCCGACTTCTCTTCGTTTCATACCTTTGCCCATTCGGGGATGACGGACAGAGGGCGAGAGATCGCGGCCACTGACAACAATTCGCCCTTGAGGATGCGGATCAAAGAGATCGTCAACAAGCAGCTCGTCGCCAAGGAACTTCGGCAAGTCGGCTTGGAAGACCGCCCAGACCTGCTGGTACACTTGTTATTCGGCGTGAATGATGCCGATAAGTATAAGGAAGCCACCTTGGTAGTGAATCTGGCTGAATCGTCGAAAAAGAAGCGGGTGTGGCAGGCCGTGATCACGGAAACGGTGGGAGACAGCTTGGAGAAGAACTTTGAAATGGTCAACAAGGGAGTCGCCAAGGCATTCAAAGACTATCCCCGGGGCAAATGAAGGGATCGGATGATATCCTGACTTTCCCACGCAAGATGAGGATGCCGTGGCGCCCTGGGATCGTCGGAAAGGCAGAAGGAAACATCATTGCCGTGATTGTTGACTAACCACGGGCCAAGACGTCATGGATTTTTCCACTTCGATAAAACCACAACACCTACGAAGGCTAATGGAAGTAATAGCCACCAACCAACGACCTGGATGTCCTCCTTGATGCGGGCTGAAATCCCAATCACCAGAAAGAAACCTGCGATCACCAGCCCTAATACCCTTCCGAATTTCCGTCGTTCTTGATACTGCGACTGAAGCAGAATGGGGAGGGCAAAAAACTATCCCAGCGTCACTGTTGTCAGGAGTGAATATACCCAGTGTGTCATTGGTTTTACGGCTGCATTGGAAGGATCTTTCGGGGACGGCTGAGATCGTTCGAGTACTTCCATGTGGGTCTTCCTACCTTGGTACTTTATCGTCTGGGCTATGGCCGTTGAAGGATACGCGTATGCCTCTGGGAACTCGAGTCAGTCCAAAACTCGACTTTGCTACGAAGCAAGGGCTGGCAACACGTCTAAATTCGGTTCGATTGAACAGCGAGCTTGCAGAGGTCTTGTGGCAGAGAATGTGGCACAGAGGCGTAGAACACTGGCAACGAAGACCGGCGAGGGCAGCGAGGCGATCCTTATACGTTAGGAGCGGATCAGACGGCGTGGGGCTTTCGTCTAATAGGATCGAGGTGGGCGGCAGGGGGTAAGTGGCTCGCCGCACACCTCGCGCAGACCTGACAGATTTTTCTGCGGGATTTTGGTTGGGGGAGGAACACACCTGCACTCACGGAGTGATGAACACGCTAATAGAAGATGGGGGCCGACCCCTAGGGCAGCGAATTAGAAAACCGCGGGTCGCTTACCCTCCTGCACAGACTCCCACTGCAATCGCACCTCGCCTCTATCAGGCGGTTGAAGGCCTAGCTCAGAACGGAACCGTGACCAAATTGAAGGAACAACACAAACTATTGGAAAAAGTGGTGAGCCTCCGCTGTCTACTATTGTTTCGCACCGGCCGTTGCCAGCATGGCCTGCAATTCCTTGGAATTGGGATTCGGTTTTGCCTTATGGGTAACAATAATGTCCGACGGACGCACGTCCTCTCCAAAATAGGCGGCATTGAGGTCGTCCCTTGTCCGGATCGACGCTCCATCGAAGGAAACTCCAGCGTACAATCCCTTCGCGCGCGTGAAGGTCACGAAGTCCGCGAACGTTCCCTGAGCTCCCCCGCCCTTGGGGCCTATCGCGACAGATCCGTCGACGCCAAGCTTGACTGTGCTCGACAACAGCCTATCCATCCCTTTGGGCGACATGATCAACAGGACGGCTTCTTGTGACTGGGCTCCTGCCTGGAGACCAAAACTGGCCGCCGAGGTTTCATAAAATACCGGTTCGCTCCATGCGCCTTTTTCATCACGCGCAAGCAAGACACCGTTGCCGCCTTCGATGCCAAAGATGAAGGCACCCTTCGTGAGTCTCGGCACGATGTAGACGCCTGCTGCGACATCCAGGAGCTTGCTGAACCCCTGATTGTCCGGGTCGTTCATGAAGTTCTTCAGGGTGGCTTCGGCCTGATCGATCAACTTTTTGGCTTCACTGGCGTCATCTGCCAAGCCTCGGCCTGGTGAGCAAAGCAGCAGAGCGAGCAGTACCGCGATATAACCGACGTGTGCTCCGACTCTCTGAATGATATCGGTCGCTGACCTTTTCATGAGGTCCCTCCTTTTGTAAGTGACGTACCTTACCATCGAGCCTTGAGTTGACTGTTGTCAATCCTCCGTTTCGGCGTATTCTTGGGAGGTGGATAACTCGTGGTTTCTTTTGGGGTTAGGTTATTAGGTTGTCTGAGGTTGGACCGCTTGAAATTCCTAAACCGCGGGTCGCACGGTCAGGATTCGGTTCGAGGGAGACAAAGGTCAGTTGGGTTCGAACGCTGTAGGAGAAGCCCTGTCTTTGAGGGTTCACTTCCACTTCCTCCTGCTGGTCCTTCTGCGGTCCTTTTCACCTGATCGGGCTGCGGTACGATATGTCAGACAACTGGCTCCTACAGCCAATTAGAGCGATTTACCCTACCGCCTGCTTGCTCTCATGCGCTTCCCATGAAACTCGCAAAGAGACACACGCGCACACGCTCAGCGTCGGCTTGTGATCGGCTTTGGACTACGAACTGGTAGCACTACTATGCCGCTTTTGACAGGCTGCGCTGGCCTCTCCGTCTTGCTACAACAACCGACGAAAGAGATTGGGTGTGAGGCCTGGGATCGAACCAGGAACCCTCTCGTTAACAGCGAAGAAGCTCTACCGATTGAGCTCCCCCACACCCTAGGAGGTTACGTTGCTGACAACACTCACTGAAATGAATCTGCTGTATGCCGTCTACGCTGCTGCCACCGACAGGAACGACGCGCCCGCCGCGCACCTGGCGTGGAGGGCGTATGTTCAATACGTGCATCGCTACAACGACGAGCGGGGTATGGCGGTGGTTATGGATTTACCGGAGTGACCTTACAGATTCACCGGCTCGATCTTTCCATCAGGGTAGCGCTCTCTTCTCGTAGCTCCTGCACCCACTCAACTCCTCCATCGTGCCCAACTCTGTCTCGATCTCATGCGAGCCGGATGTAATATCCGTCGCGACTCTCCGCACTGGCGAGGGTTTGCGTGTCGTCTGCGGTAGAGGTTGTGGCGGCTCAGTGGCAGAGCGTGTCGCAGACGGCGCAGATGGTCGCATTCGAACTCGTGACTCGAAGCCGGTCGGCGGGCGGTGTATGCAGGCCGGAGGCACCCACTACGGGGGGAACGGGGCGCGGCGACTTCCGCTTTACCCTCACATGTTTTTTCTCCAAATAGTTTTGGGTATACTCCCCACCTTATACCAAATACCAAGGACGTGAGCTATGCTGGTCAATCTTCACACACTGGCAAACGAAGCTCATCAGTGCCGCACTCCAAAACAGTTTCGAATACTGCTGTGTCATCTGCGTGTCCTCATTCCCTACAGTCACTTCGCTGGGATCTGGGGCTATCCGAAGAAGACGACGATCCGCTTTGTGTTCAATGAAGGATTCCCTGAAGACCTGTTGCGCTGGCGGCTGACTACCGGCGTCATGTGGGCGAGTCCGCTATTCCACGAATGGCTGAAGACCAATCGCGTGTACCTCTGGAGCGATGCAGTGAAGGAACTGAAGGAACCCATCGATCCTCAACTGAAGGTGCGAATGGAGAAGGCTCATGTGCAGCATTCCCTCGTGGGCGGTCGGGCCGCTGGTGACTACTTTGTTATGTTCGCCGCCGCGATGGCGTCTGCTGAATTCGGGAGAGCGTACCTCAAACTCTTCGAGGCGCTGATGCCTGCGCTGGTCGGAGCGAGCCAACGAGCGTATCCGCGCACCCTGCTCACAAAGCGCGAGACGTCGATCCTTGAGCGTCGAGCACATGGGCAGATCGCGAAGCAGATTGCCGCGAACGAGAGCATCAGCGAACGCACCGTCCGAGCGCATCTCACCCGTATCAAGAAAAAACTCTACACGAACGATCTCGTCAATGCCGTAGTCATCGCCCTGAAGAGTGGGATGGTTCGGCCCTAGTCTGTCTCGTTTGTGGTGATGGTTCTCTGTGAGTGAATACCGCTCGTTCGAGGGACTTGTCAGAAGGAGGGCAGGGGAGCTACAGTTGGGCGCAAGTCAACCGCTACAGTGTTCTGCGAAGTGGCTCCTGGTGCGGCTTTCCAGTAGTCCTGTCTGAGTCTCCCGTTGGGGACACCACGCAAGGGGTTGTAAGCTGATCGGGTAACAGTTTCAACAAAGACCCTTGCCCGGTCACCTGTACCCTGCTTTTCCATTCTCAGAACATTGTACGAACATCAAAGGTTGGTCTAGCAGCTTCCGCAGCAGGTCGAAGATGACATCGGCGAGCGTGTGGCTGTCCTATATAGAACAGCAAACTGTAACTCGTTGTAAATGCTTGTCACTCATTAGACGGTTCTGAAGACTCATCGCATTGATTTTCTTCATCAGTGGTGGTGCTTTTAAGGCCAGCGCCGGGATCAAGCACGTACCTTTAAGCTGCTTCCACGCACCCTTTAAATGGGAGCGCCCAGCTATCTGCAGGGTTACAAAAGCCCTTCAATCCCGTTGGGGACACCAAGGTTAGAGCCTCGGTTATTCTCCGTGAGCGATCACGCACTCGCTTCCCACGCCTGAAAAGGCGTGCACGCGATACTCGACGCTTCGTAGTTTGGTAATTCCGCCCGAGCGCATCGCCTGCGTGCCGGTGACATCAGGCACGCCACCAATTCCGAACTGACTTCGACAGTCCTGACCTTGCTTCGCATCAGTAATAGTAGGATTTGTGGGCCCGAGCGGCCGCGTATAGGACTGGCAGCCCGCGAGGACTGGCAACAGCATCGCGATCAGCACAAATAGGCGCGTGTAGAAGAAGCTCATTTCGTCCCCTCCCAGTTCGTCTCTCGTTACTCCACCAACTCCGCCACCGTCACCTTCAACGCCCTCGCCAGCTTCTCCAATGTGCTAAGCGGCGGGTCGTGCCTGCCCTGTTCAAGCCATGCCACGTAACTGAGGCTGAGCTTCGTCTTGTAGGCCAACGCAGCCTGCGTGAAAATCCTCGCTGAACATAGAGCTTCGTTTTTGGATGCTTAGGCATAGTCACGGTTTTTTATCAGCTTAAGTTAGAGTCACTGCCATAAACATCATTAGGAAGATGAGAGCACGCGATCTTACAGGACTCGGTTGATTCTTGCACATTTGGCTGAAATGTCTCGTTTGCAGCCTTGGTCAGGTCATGGGATACCTCCCAAGAATCGTAAACGGGTTGTGGACATGTTGAGGGTCAAATCTAAGAGTTTTTATCGTCCATTGTGCGGGGTGCTCCTAGACTGATGCCTACGGATTGCCACCAACCCGCTGTCGCATCGTCGGTTCTTCATCGGACTGACGGCACCGCACGCAAATCACAACACCTCGAGTCTCATCTAGGACCACCTAGCTCCAGGGCCTTCGTCCAGGATCAAATCGGTTCGATTCGGCGTATCGTTGGTGTATGGGTATGAACCTAATCGGGCAAGACGTGCCGAAGGGACTTTTCGAGTCGAAACGGCGATCGACTTGCTCACCGGACTGTCCGTCGATCAGTTCGTGTGTTCAAATGCGGACGGCGATGGTGTCCGGACTGTGAGAAGCCGCGACCTATGGCCGCCGCCGCTTGATCGATGTTGACGAGTTCTCGCAGTTCAGCACAGCGATCTATCATCCGTGAACGACCTGCCAGATCCCTTGGTCAAGAACTGACCACTTCGCCGAGAGAATAACAGCCGAAAAAATGTAGTCTGCCCGTTAATCGAAAAATCGTAGGGCGGCATGATGAAGAGGCTTAAGATAAGCCCTTCAGGCCTTGGGAGTCCGCTACTATGGCCGAGACTATTGAGCAGCGCCTTGGCATTGATCGGTGTGAGCGATCGGTAGAAACCTTATTCGCTCTCACACTGATGGACCTGGCTGAGTTTGAGTGGTGCCACCAGGCCGGCCATGAATGGGAAGTGGGCCGGTGGCCTGGCTTACGGCTGACATTGCTGGCGCAACCGGAATGGGGACCGCACCGACCTCCTTTTGCTATCTGTCCCTTACCTGGCAACGGTAACGAGGTGCCCTTCATTGTGCTTATCGCGTTAGGAGAAGGGATAACCAGTTTATCCTCAGACACCGGGGGCACTTCAGTGTCGATCTTCCCTTTGACAGCAGGGGAGATACAGCGCGATGTCAGGTCTTGCGCACATCGCGTCTTCGACCTTGCTGTAAGGCTTCAGCTACGTCATCTTGAAGCCAGGTATAACCGATTACGACGCCAAGCCGTGCCAACGCTTCCGTGCATGAAAGCCATGATGGAAATCTCGTCCCGCTTCACCGCTCCGATGTCCGGAATTCACACGGCGCAAATGAGTACCGGTTTGGCTGACTCAAGTCCATCCATCATGCCGCACCCAGCCGTCTGATCGATTCGAGGAGCCGTCGGACGCATGGAAAGAATATCTGTTCAAGCTTTGGGCGAAACGCATTTGCCGCGAACCGGCTCGTTTGCATATCGAGAACAATAGTTCATCCGCTAGTGATTACCGCGGTGCCCCTAGTGGCACCCTGCTTCTGTAATTGATTGATTGTCAATGATATGGAATTACTTCCATGACTCACAACCGGACCGGACAGTATTTTTTTAGGCGACCTCTACGAGCCGTCATTCATCTCGTCAGCGATTTCCAATCGCTCAGCATGCTAAAGCCCACTAAGGGAGACGGATACACCGTGAATCTCTCCATGAAGGGATGCTGCATAGACAGCGACGTCCCTGTAGAGGTGGGGATGCGCTTATCTCTCTGCATGGAGCTGTCGGATCAGACTAGCTCACCGCTCCTCATCCCGGTGGCTCAAGTCCGCTGGGTGGATGCCAACACCTTCGGCCTCGAATTCATCAAAATGGCTGAACCAGACCGCGTGCGCCTTCAGCAATTCGTCTGGGAACACGTATAGCTGGATCGTCTTCGATTCCTACCTCAGAAGGCGTCCCGGGGCGACGGAGCGACGAGCGCGACGGGGAACCGCCTCCCGTTTTTTCGATCGGCGCACCGCCTGTGCACGCCGCAACAACCCCGGCACGCGACGACGTGGCAGCTGACTGAAGCCACAGAATCGAAGCTAGGGAGACCCCTAGCTGCGATTTGCCCGATTTGATATACAGTGGGATCCATGCAAACGCATATGCGAAGAGAAGTGCTAGACCTCATGCACGTCTGTGCAAAACTCATCAGATTTTCTCATCAGAACGGTGGGCTCACCGACGAAGAGTGCGAAGCCGTTGTGTATTATGCCAAAGAATTGGAAAAAGAAATCTTACCATTCTGCGAAAAGCATCAGCACATCAAGATCGCTGCCTGAATCGCCATTCTTTGCACTGTTCTTTTTTTATCTTCATAAAAAACGCAATCAACCTCCTCTGCTACGTCAGGCAGCAAACAAGCAAATCGTGGGTCATGCTTCTGGTATCTCGGGGTAAAACTCGACTTACGAATGATGGATCTCCTTCCCTCCTGTTCACACCACGCACATAATACAATATACAATGAAAGTGACTTCGTTAATCGGCGAAGAATCTAAGCCGCCCAGCACCTAGTCTCAAGCATGTGAAGTAGCGGCGCTGTAGGGGAAGGCCGTGATCGTTGACCTATCTAATCCCCAAGTCGAGCAATGAGATTACGCTGGGTATGATGAGACAGAATGAAGTTGTCGAGTGAAATGAGGATTAAACGGCGGAACGGAACCATCTCCTATGATGCCATAGCGAGAACAGAAGGAACCTCAAGTGGCCCAGCCCACATGGCGTCCACACCTTGAAGATCTATCTCCGTGCCCGAAGTATTTGGATAGTGGGAAGCAGGAATTAGCGCCAACCAACGACGAGTCTGTGGATCAAACACGATTTGCACAATCGTCGGTAGATTACTCTCTTTACTGGGGCTCAGCATCCAGTACCAGCCAGGTGTGTTTGGCCTCTGCTGCGTCCATGTCAGCATTATGGTCCTCCGTGTCCATCGTGACACGTCGTTACCTCAATTCGTGATCGTAGACAGTTCAGAAGGTCGACGCTATCCCCTAAAAGAGGTAGGTAAGATGTGTATTATTCATCAAAAAACTTAGGGGTATCTTAAGTGGCATCCAAGACCATGGCTCGTGGATTGGAATAAACTCGTCACGCAGCCAGCGTGATCACGCCGGAAAACGGAATCCTCACACCATCTAGCAGGGTTAATGACCTCATATTCCCCTTATGGACGTGAAGCCGCGACGGTTGCACATGCATTGTGCTCAGGACCTTAAGAGGTCTGTACAGCGAGGGTCTGCATTCTGAAGCTCTGTGATCTTCTGATCATCAAACGGGATGGGAGCACAACCGTGCCTCTTTTCACAGACGAAGTCAAACCTCGCCGCTGCCTTATGACAACTTAAACACGTGATTCCTTGCGAAAGATTGACGACACTCTCTCCTCGATCCTTGATCTTGGTCCCTTCCTTGGAGACATCCAAAAAGAAAAACTCCCAGCCATTGGTTTTGGGAAAATCTTCACGCGGATGCTTCACCATGGCTTCAAAAGGAACAAGCTGAAGTATGGTGCCAACGGGATACTCCTTGTCCGGCACGCTGCCTCGGAAGATCCGCATCGCCTCTTTCAACTTCTCCGGGTCGGAGTTCTTCATGCGCGTATTCCTGACCTTTGGCCAGTCGAGGATGCACCCAAAGTACGCTGGCTGCACAGGCTCTTTTGCTCTCATCGCAGCTTTGTATTCATCTTTTGAAATTTCATTAATCTCAGAAGACTGCAACGTCACCTTACTTCCCGTTTTCTCATCCTTGATTTTGACGACTCCACCTTTGCCCGCGTCGATCTTCGTCGTGTAATAAGCCTTTCCGGTTGTCGGGTCCGTCACCCGGTAATAGTTGGTGCAGCCCGCGACTAGCATCACCAGTCCGCTGAGGATCAATGTCGTGATCAGATGTTTCCGCATGAGATCCTCCTATGTTGCTATGATTATAAAACGACTGCCTGGAGCCAAGCTATAGAACTGACCGCCGACCTACGCGGGCTTGTCCAATTAGGTTTTGACTCGATTAGAGCTGTCCGCTAGCACTCGCTTTTTGTCGCTGCATCTGCTACCACTCGATTATGAAGCGGCTAACCGTCAATACATGAATAACCCCAGTCACACCCAGAGAAGACCCTAGGAGAGACGCCATGAGAACGAGCCAGCTCTGTCGTTTGCTGTTGGCTGTGTTGTGTTCCTTTGCCTTATTGAGCTGCAGCAGCGGCCCAAAAGAAAGGAAGATCGAGTTCGTTTACATGGCGTTAGGAGCAAGTGAGACCACCGGTGTGGGAGCGACACCGCTGACTGACGGCTATGTCTATCTGATCAATCGGGAATTAGACCGTCGCATACCTGGTGTCTTTCTGGTGAACCTTGGGATTCCCGGAGCTCGAATCGATTTGATCAAGGAACAGCTCCGCCTAGCGAAGCAACTTGGGACTAAAGCGAATTTGGTGACACTGTGGGCCGGAGCCAACGACCTGGTACACGGAGACGATCCGAAAATCTTTCAGGAGGATCTTCGTTTTCTGCTTCGTACCGTCCGTGAGTCGATTTCCACAACGATCGTTGTCGCCAACCTGCCGGATTTGACTCAGCTTCCACGTTTCCGAAATGAACCTAATCCTTCCGTCACGTTGGATCGCGTTAAGGCGTACAATCGCGCCATCGAACAGGAAGCCGCATCGGTCAATGCGTCGCTTGTGAACCTTTTTGACCAACCGGTCCGCGAAGACCTAGTCTTCGACATCGACGGCTTCCATCCGAACAGCACCGGCCACCGCGAAATTGCCCGGCTCTTCCTGGCGGCAATCTTGCCGGTTCTGGGCCAGCGATAAATTAAGATGACCGCAACCATGTCCGGTGTTAAGCATCTAGACGAAGGGGATACAGCAGTTCGGAATTCGCTCGTGCCCATTCGGACGCCGAAGTAGCATCACCGCCCATTGGCCCTTCAGAGCCCCTCAGATCTGGAGCGCCATGAGGTCACGGTAGACAATCGTGTCGTTGACCTCACGATCAAGGAGTTCTGTCTGCTCAAGGTCTTTCTGGAATCGCCGAATCGCGTGCTCGGCAGACAGGAACTGTTGAACCGCGTGTGGGGAGAGCAATACGCGAATTCTTCAAATCCACACTGTTCTGATACGGGGACTCCCACTCGGCCAGAAGCTGAGTAATTCTGTCTAGCGACGCATCTACGACTTCTCCTTCAGCTTGCCCTTCTCTACTCCACTATCCTCGATGAGTACTCCACACGTTGTGCAGATGTAGGCCCCTGTGATGACACCGGAAAACGAACGTTCCTGGCTGAGCTCCGGATGCAGGCAATTGGGATTACCTTTCGCTCTCCAAGCTTCTCTGAGTAACCACCCCACGGCGTCCTTCACGGTTGGCCTCTCGACTTTCTACTGAGGAGGTTTGACAACATGTGTCCCACGCTTCCTCAGATACTGTCGTGGAAGACCGGACCGACCGGCCAGCACTTGGTGCAACTTTGTGCCACGATGAAATCATTGGTGTCCTGCCCAGACCGTTTTCCTAACGACGAGTGTCCGTCATAGGAAGTAACGTCGCGGGCATCTTAAGAGTTCTCTTTCTTTCCTCATGCTCCTGATCAATGAGCTTCAAGGCATCCAACTGAGACCGGAGTACCGCAATCCGCCGGTCTCGCTCGCGCACTTGTTTTTGCAGCACCTGCACGACACGTGGCTGTTCCACGATTGGATCCGGTGCATTCGTTAATGCACCTGGCTTCCCATGATTCGTGTACTCAGCCAGCTGCCGCTCCATCCAGTCACGAACAAACTGCGCTGCAATGTCGGTCAAAGGATTTCGCTGTTCGTCGATAGAAGTCACCGTGGTTTCTTCGTCTCCAATTACCCGAAGCCACAGCCTGCTGGAGGTGGCCAGATCACTTGAAGGGTTGTCGGCGATCACACGGCGAACCAGACTCGTAGGCTGACCATGTGCTCCCTCCCTTGGCATCCTTCAGATAGCTGTACGTATCTTAAGCTTAGCTACTTAGCGCATGCCTTTGCCTTCCCCAAAGGAGGGGAGTAAGACCCCCAGGAAGAGGGCGGAGAATCGGTAGAGTCAAACCGAGCATTCTCTCAGATCCTCTTTGGAGAACACGGAATGTCGTAGTGGCTGCTGGCGAATTCTGCGGGCTCCAGGCAAAGAGGACTTGGCCGTGATGCCTCTAGCTTTGCCGCTGAAAGATTAGGTGACGACAAACCATCCAAGTCATGCCTTGGCTGGCAGCAAGGTATCTTCCTAGGTGGCGCCATCCGTTTATGTCTATAAGACTAAGGGAGGCCTGCGTCTTCTTGTTTATCAAGGGTGTCCCGTTCAATTGCCAAGGGCGCGGCTTTCGACTAAACTGCCGATCAGCGGTTGCACTTCGCTCGGCGCTTTCACCTCACACTGGGCAGGATCCAATGTCTCAGGCCTCACGCGACTCGCGTTACGTTCGTCTCAACAGTCGAGAAGGCGTCATCCGGGTCCTCTTAGTGGACGACGTGCAGAGTGTTCGGGAAACGTTACGGAGTATCCTCGCCACCTATCCCGACTTCCAGGTCGTGGGTGAAGCCTGTAACGGAGAAGAGGCGTTGGAATCCGTCCAAGTCCTGAAGCCGTCTGTCGTGGTCATGGATATCAACATGCCGCGGCTTGATGGCATCAAGGCGACATCCCTGATTAAACGGGTGTATCCTCATGTGGTCATCGTGGGGCTGTCGGTCTATGCCAACGACGACACTCGCAAGGCCATGACTGCGGCGGGGGCCACAACCGTCATCTCCAAGGAGGTCGCCGTCGAACAACTCCGTGATGAAATTATCGAGTCGATCAACAAGCGGTCTGCCTCGTTTCATTAGCCGTTCGTGCTTGCCGTGTTGCACTTCACTCCATCACTCCATTGAGTTTGGTCCGTAAGCTGGGTAGACTTACCTACCGGTGTTTTGGCTCGTCTGCAGATGGAGAAGAGAATGGAGGAACTATGGGAAACGGGAATCTGATCCCTTGGTCGCTGGCCCTTATTGCCATAGGAGCGTTGTCGGTTGCTGCAGGGCCGCCTCCAACAGCGAAAGATGGTCAAGCGCCGACGTTCGAAGTGACGAAGGGGAAAGACGGTGCTCCGATGATTCTCATCCCTGCCGGTCCCTTTACAATGGGGAGCAATGACGGACTTCCGAATGAACGGCCGGAACACGTGGTAACGTTGGATGCCTACTACATCGATCAGTACGAAGTCACATTGGCGCTCTATCGAAAGTTTCTTGATGCTGGGAAGCATGAGTCTCCCCCCACCTGGGATGATGAAGCGGCCACGACAGTCGGAGATCGGCCCGCAATCGGCATGAAATGGGCGGATGCGGACGCCTATTGCAAATGGGCTGGAAAACGACTTCCCACTGAAGCCGAATGGGAGAAAGCCGCGCGAGGAACAGACGCTCGACGCTATCCCTGGGGTTCCATGCAACCCTTTGTCGACATTGCCAACTATAATCGAGGGCTGTGGGTCAGCGAAGCCATTACGTTGGCGGCGGTGACAAGCGGCCTCGAAGGAATGAGTGTTCGCCATGGGTTGAAAGAGGGAGGCAAGAGCCCTTATGGATTGAATCACATGGCTGGAAATGCGGCGGAGTGGGTTTCAGATTGGTATGAGCGTGACTATTACCAGAAAAGCCCGGACAAGAATCCGACGGGTCCCCCGCAAGGGGAGAAGCGAGTGCTCCGCGGAGGGTCCTGGGCGGATCTCCCATTGGCCTTGCGAGTCACGGCACGAATTTCCGCCGAGCCGGAATTTGAAGACCGCACGATCGGATTTCGGTGCGCCATGTCAGCAACTCACTGAAGATTGCCCGCTGGTTTGGTGTGCCGCTGTTTCGAAGCAGGCGTACGTGGACCACCACAACACTCTCTGTCCTGTCACAATCATTCCTTTCCATGTCTGAACGACAAGTGAGCGCCCTGATTATAACCGTTGTGGCCTTAGGTCTGCTGTGGGCGCTCCGCTCCGTGAACGAGCCGACGCCAAAGCCGGTTCCCACCGTCGTAGCCCTGGTCCCAGACATGGTGCCGCTTGTGACGGGCGATGAACCCATCGCCGCAATTTTTACTAGTGCCGGTTGCCCGGTCTGCCACATCATCCCAGGTATTGCGGGGGCTGAAGGCCGTGTTGGTCCGCCCTTGCTCTTAGGGAATACGGGGTCGGAACGATTGCGCGATCCGGCCTATCGAGGCAAAGCCAACACTGTTCATGAGTATGTCGTTGAATCGGTGATAGAGCCGGGAGTGTTCGTTGTGCCGGACTACCCAGCGAACACGATGCCGACGTGGTATGGCACGAAGTTGAGTGCGCTGGCGCTGGAAAAAATCGCGACGTATCTTGAACAGCAGAGAGAGGAAGTGGTTCGAGGAGAATCGCCGCAATCAATGAGCGGTAAGCGCTCGGGGTGTGTCAGCGTTTGCGAATCGGTGTGACATTTCCGGCCCCCTTGGATCTTGAAGGGACTTTCGCCGGTCGCGTGAGGGCCCTTGTCGAGGAGGGCATTGATCGCGTCGTCGCCTTTGAGACCTTCCAGCTTGATCTTCAGACGCAGGTTGTTGGCGCTGTCGGCGTTGATGAGGGCCTGCTCCAAGCGAAATCTTCTCTTCCTTATAGAGCTGCAATAGCACGTGGTCGAACGTTTGACAGCCTTCGTCGACACCTTGCTCCATCGCCTCCTTCAACGTATCGACCTCGGCCTTCTTGATCAGATCCTTGACGCGTGGCGTGTCCAGCATGATTTCTAACGCCGGCACACGTTTTCCGTCCATAGAGGGGACGAGCCGCTGAGAGATGATGGCGCGAAGATTGAGCGAGAGTTGGAGATAGATCTGAGCATGCCGTTCAACCGGGAAAAAGTTCATGATGCGTTCGATCGCCTGGTTCGCATTGTTCGAGTGCAGGGTGCCGATGCAGAGGTGGCCGGTTTCGGCGAAGGTGATGGCGGCTTCCATGGTTTCCGTGTCCCTGACTTCGCCGATGAGAATCACGTCGGGAGCCTGACGGAGCGTATTCTTGAGCGCGTTTTGAAATGAGAGCGTGTCGAAGCCGACCTCTCGTTGGGTGATGAGTGACTTGTTTGTGATTGTGGACGAATTCGATCGGATCCTCCACCGTGACGATGTGGCCGGGTGGACAGAGTTGCGGTGATCGATCATGGCGGCGAGCGTCGTGGATTTTCCAGAGCCGGTGGCGCCGACGACCAGCACGAGCCCGCGCTTCGTCATGGCAATGTCCTTAATGATAGGCGGAAGCCTCAGCTCTTCAACCGTTTGGATTTCCGCCTTGATGTGCCGGAAGACGAGGCCGACGTTGCCTCGTTGGCGGAAAATATTCACACGGAAACCGGCCCAATTCCTTGTAGTAGAGGGCCAGGTTCATTTCCATTTTCTCTTCGAACTCACCGCGCTGCTGGCCGCGCATGAGGGCGAGGGCCAGGGCCTCGAGTTGTTCGTTCGTAAACGGTGGAGTATTCGTTGGCTGGGTCGAACCGTGGACGCGGTAGGCCGGAGGCGAATCCACCGTCAGATACATGTCGGAGGCTTCCTGATCGACCATGACTTTCAGAGATGTGCGAATATCCATCGTGACTCCGTTGGTGCGTTGGCCTCTGAGTTATGCTGCCCCGCTCAAGGGTGTTCCACCGAACAGATTGGGATTCATGCTGCGCGATTGGGCCTCCGCTTTGGTGACCACGCCGCGAGTCGCCAGATCGACTAACGCCATGTCCATTGTCTGCATGCCGTCCTTCTGACTGGCCTGCATGATGCCCGGAATTTGATGCAGTTTACCTTCGCGGATCAAATTCCGGACCGCGGTGGTGGCGACCATGATTTCGAGGGCAGCGACACGGCCACCGGCTTTCTTCTTGAGCAGCGTTTGCGTGATGACGGCTTCTAAGGCTTCTGCGAGCTGTGTGCGGATTTGGGACTGCTGGGCCGGAGGAAACGCATCGATGATGCGGTCGATGGTTTTGGGGGCGCTGGATGTATGCAACGTCCCGAAGACCAAATGGCCCGTTTCCGCCGCGGTCAACGCCAACTGGATCGTTTCCAAATCCCGCATTTCGCCGACGAGGATGATGTCGGGGTCTTCGCGGAGCGCGGACTTGAGCGCATTGGCGAACGAAAGCGTATGGACGCCCAACTCCCGCTGGTTCACGAGACATTTCTTCGTCTTGTGGACGAACTCGATCGGATCTTCGATCGTGATGATGTGCCCTTCGAAGGTGTTGTTCAAATAGTCGACCATCGCGGCGAGCGTCGTCGATTTACCTGATCCGGTTGGCCCGGTTACGAGGATCAAGCCTCTTTTCCTTGTCGCAAAGCTGGCGGAGGATGGGCGGCATATCGAGTTTTTCCAACGGAATGATTTCGGTGGGAATGTTCCGGAAGACCGCACCGAGCCCCCGGTTCTGCACGAAGACGTTCACGCGAAAGCGAGCGATATCACCCAATTCGAACGAAAAGTCGCACTCCCGCTTCTCTTCGAAGTTCTTGCGCTGTGTGTCGCTCATCATGTCGTAGATCAGCGCATGGGTTTCTTCCGTGGTCAGCGGCGGGTGATCAAGCTTCTTAAGATCTCCGTGAATACGAATCATCGGAGGCTCGCCGGCGCTGATGTGGCAATCCGATGCGCCTTCTTTTGCCGTAAACGTCAACAGTTTTGAAATATCCATGAAGACAGCTCCTCAGTGGAAAGACCGGCGGTCACATGTCTGACTTCGATCAATGTGAACGTGATGATGCCACAAGGCGTGGAGAAAGCAATAAAATCTCCTGATTCGTACGACTGCGATCTATGGGTCTTGTGTGGATCGGCTGTGCGATCAGAGGACGCCGGCTGCTTGCCCGGCTTGTTCGAATCCGGCGAGCGCCTGATCGATCTGTGCGGTCGAATGTTCGGACGTGACGGTCACGCGGATTCGGCTGGTCTCCGCGGGAACGGTAGGGGGGCGGATCGCAGGAGCGAAGACTCCATTGGCCAACAGATGTTCAGAAAAGACTACGGCTTTATCGGCGCGACCGATGAGAATCGGTATGATCGGGCTGGCGCTGGGCGCCAGAGTGAAGCCGGCTCGCATGAGTCCGTCGAACAGTCGGTTGCGGTTCTCCCACAAGCGCCTGCGTCGTTCAGGCTCCCGTTGGAGTATGTGCAGCGCCGCAATCACCGCAGCTGCCGATCCGGGTGGAGGCGAAGTCGCAAAGATGAATGAACGGCAGGTGTGGACCAGATAGTGGATCGATTGGTCTGGTCCGGCAATATAGGCTCCGCTGCTTCCCAATGCTTTTCCCAGCGTTCCCATGTGCAGCGGAATACGTTCCTCAAGACCGAAATGTTCGATGGTCCCGCGACCGTGGCGATCCCATGACACCGGTGCCGTGGGCATCATCCACATACAGCTCTGCTTCGTACTCCTGGGCAATTGCAACCAAGTCGGGGAGGGCTGCCAAATCTCCGTCCATGCTGAAGACTCCGTCGGTCACGATCAAGGTCCGGCGGCCCTGGCGTCTCTTCGACAGCAAGGATGCCAGGTGGTCCATGTCGTTGTGCCGATAGATTCGAAAGTCCGCATGGCTGAGGCGGCAGCCATCGATGAGACTCGCATGGCAGAGACGGTCGGCGAGAATCAAGCCTCCGCGGCTGCTCAGGGCGGGGATGACGCCGATGTTGGCGAGATAGCCTGATCCGAACGTGAGCGCAGCTTCCGTGCCTTTGAACTGCGCGAGCGCCTGTTCCATTTCACCGTGAGGGGGCAGCGACCCCGAAATCAACCGTGCCGCGCCCGTTCCGGCTCCATAGGCTTGTGTGGCCCGGACAGCCGCGTCGACCACTTCCGGATGACAAGCCAAGCCGAGATAGTCATTCGACGCGAACAGCAAGACCTCTCGACCGGCAATGCGCACGACCGGGCCTGTACCTGATTCCAGCGGCAACAGCCGTCGAGTGAGATGTTCAGCAGCCAACTCTGCGAGATGCTTCTCAAACATGGGATGTGCTGAGAGGCGGTTTCAACGATGACTCCAGATCTTCGGACACCGTTCGGCTGCATTGACAAGCTTCTAACTTCCTTAGTATAAGGCGCGAGACTAGCTGGAGGAAATGGGCTCTACAGCCCATCCCTAATGGATCGATGAGTTATCGCATCAAAGTTCCTGCCAAGACGCTTCACGTGGACGAAGCCCATTTCTTGAGTGGATTGGAGCACCAACTCCATCGCTTGCAAGAGTACCGACGCCCTTTATCGGTCGGTCTGGCGGTGCTGGTCTTGGCCGCCGGGGTTGTCGGAGGCGTGTTTTGGATGGATCGGCAGGCTTCTCACAAGGCTCAGGAACTCGAGCGGGAAGGTACGCGCTTCCTGATGGCCCGCTCAACCGGTGATCCGAAAAATGCGGAAAATTTATTGAAACAGGCCATGGCCAAGTATCGAGAAGTGATCGATCAATATCCCCGAACGGCCACTGCACCGTTGGCCATGTTTCACCTGGGCAACGCACAAGTGCAGGCCAACGATTTGCCGGCGGCCATCGATACCTATCAACGCTTCATGCTCATGTATGGAGGCAATCCTGCACTCGGAGAGCTAGTCCAGCAGCGCCTGGCCTACACCTATCTCTTGAAGGGGGATCGTGACCAGGCAGCGAAGGCCTTCACCGCCATCGTCGAGAGTCCGAGAGCGCTATTGAAGGATCAGGCACTTTTTGAATTGGCGCGGTTGGAAGAATCCCAATCGAGGCCCGAAGGGGCTTTAGCCCACTACCAAGAACTGATCAAGACCTATCCTAACTCACCCTACACGAGCGAGGCGACGATCAGGACGAAAGTGATGGACGTCAAGAAATCGATGGACACCTCCGCACCCTCTCCGCCCGCAGCTGCGCCCGCTCCCGACAAGAAAAAGCCATAATTGTTCTCGTCAGGTCACACCCTCTGTTCGGCAGCGAAATCTTTCAACGCACGAAATTAGCGGCTAATGGTGAGGAGGTCGCCCGCTCGGATGGTCTGTCCGGAGAGGTTATTTCTTGCCTTGAGCGTCTTCAACGGAATGCGAAACCGTCGGGAGACCTTTTCCAGCGTGTCGCCTACACGGACTTTGTACCAGCGAGACGAATCGGTGGTGACGAGTTGTGCTCTGGTTCTGGCAGGAAGCGGGGGGAATTTATAGGTGGGCACGCGATCGAGGAGCTGTTCCACTTTAGCTTTCGTGCCAAACGGAACTTTCAAGAGATAGGCATCATCTCCGGGAGGTGTCGCGTCTCGGCGGAGTTCGGGGTTGAGCAGGCGGAGTTCCTCGTAAGGAACTCCGGTCGCGTTGGCGATGGCGTGGAAGTGCAGGGGTCGTGTGACGATCACTTCTTCGAAGTGGTGGGGTGCGCTGGCCTCTTGTGAGAAGCCATAGCGGTCCGGATTCTTGGCGATGATGGTCGCCGCCATGAATCGCGGGACATATTCCTTGGTTTCTCGCCGGATCAACCGAGTCTTCGAGATGTCGGAGAAGCTTTCCACTCGAGCCTTGTGCAGGGCTCGCATGACCTTCCCTTCACCGGCATTGTATGCGGCCATCGCGAGCGGCCAGGCGCCGAACAAATCATACAAATCTCGTAAGTAGCGCGCCGCCGCAACGGTCGACTTAATGGGATCGCGCCGCTCGTCGACGTAAGAATCTACCCGGAGACCGTACACTTTCGCCGTGCCCTTCATGAACTGCCAGGGACCGGTCGCTTTCGCTCGCGAATACGCGTAGGGGTTGAATCCACTTTCTACGAGCGATAGGAAGACCAGATCGCTTGGGAGATGAAATTCGGTGAAGATATTCTCGACCAGTGGCCGATACCGGCTTAACCGGATAAGCCATTGTTCGAAACGATCACGAATCGAGGTGTTGAAGTAACGGATATGAGTTTGAACCGAGGAGTCCATCACGATCGGCACATTATAGGATTCGTTTGGTCCTGCAAGACTACCCGACGATTCAACGGTCTGAGCGGTTTCAGCCGGAGGATCGAACGCATCGGTAAAGCGCGCGTTCGGAGAATGCTGTGCGGGCGTCACGGTAAGCAAATCTTCGGCTCGAGGTACACGGCTGCTCGGTTCGGAACCAACGACAGCTTGTTCATTGGCCGGAACATCAGTTTCTACAGGGACCAAATTGGCGTCGGGTTCGTCTGCAGGGTCACCCGTCTGCTCTTCGGTGGGATTGGGGGAGGAAGTCGCCTCGGCTAACTCGGTTGCGGTCTCAGTCGCGGCTATGGAAACGGACGACGGCTCAAACCCCAGACAGAGCCAGGCACAGGCGACGAGGCCTATTCTCAATGCGAGCAGATTGCAGGCCGATTCCTTAAGGGGAATTGAATTGGTTCGAATATGCATCATATGTGGAGTTAGAGTATCGATCGACATGAAACTTGTCAAGAAATTGCTCGGGGGGCGACGCCCTTCTTTGGTAGCAGAGCGCTGAGAAATTCCTAGATTGTTGCTTTCGTGCTCCATTTCGATCTCATTTCGATCTCGCCGATGGTTGCGATGCTCAACTCATCGAAATCACGTGGATCTAGGGCCGTCGTTACCTTGACAGTCTTCGGAACGCAATGATATCGTCGCCCCTTCTTGAGGAGCCATTCGCACGGTTCCATTTCCAGGAGGATCAGTCGATGCTGAAGCGGTATTTGTTAGCGCCGGGTCCGACACCTGTGCCGCCTGAAGTGTTATTGGCGATGGCCAGGCCGATGATCCATCACCGGGCGCCTGAGTTCGACCCCATTTTTGCCGAAGTCGCGTGAAGGACTGAAGTGGCTGTTTCAGACCAGGAACGATGTCTTGATGTTGGCGGCATCCGGCACCGGGGGCATGGAAGGATCGGTCTCGAATTTCTCTGTCACCGGCGACAAGGCGCTTATGCATCAATGGGGGAAAGTTTGGAGAGCGCTGGAGCAAGATTTGCAAGACATTCGGCGTCCAAGGTGACCGAGATCAAAGTGGAATGGGGCCAGGCCGTCGATCCCCACTTGGTGGCCGATGCGCTGAAGAAAGACCCTGCTATTAAAGCGGTCTATGTGCAAGCGAGTGAAACCTCGACCGGTGTTTCGCACGACGTGAAAGCGTTGGGCGAGATCGTGAAGGCCCTATGAGCAGACCATTCTTGTAGTTGATGCCATTACGGCGCTCGGCGTGTTCGATATTAAGACCGATGACTGGGGATTGGATGTCGTGATTACGGGTTCGCAAAAGGCGCTGATGCTCCCGCCGGGACTGGCTTTTGTGAGCGTGAGCGAGAAAGCCTGGGCAGTTGGCAGACAAAGCAAAGAACACGGCGTTCTATTTCAATTTCAAGAAGGAACGAGAGAATCAGAGAAGAATCAGACGGCCTATACGCCGGCGGTGTCGCTGATCATCGGCTTCAGGAAGTGCTGCAAGATGATGAAGGCGGAGGGGCTTGACAAGAGTGTTCGGCCGCCAAGGCCAGCTGGCGCATGCCATGCGGGAAGGGATGAAGGCGCCGGGCCTCGCGTTGTTTCCCAAAGAGTCGCCCAGCGATGCCCTGACGGCCATTTCAGCGCCGGAAGGCGTGGACGGGCAGGCGATCTACAAGAACCTTCGAGTCCAGTATGGCATGACGGCAGCCGGTGGGCAAGACCATTTGAAGGGTAAGATTTTCCGGCTCTCTCACATGGGCTATGTGGACCGCTTCGATGTCATCATGGCGGTGGCGGCCATTGAGATGGTGCTGAAAGGGCTGGGCCATCCGGTAAAGCTTGGGAGTGGTGTGGCGAAGGCGCAAGAAATTCTTGATAGGGTACCTCGAAACTAGGCAGGTACAATCGGCATGAAAATTCTTGATCAGCGATAGTCTTGTCGAAGCAGGGTGTGGAGCTCCTCGAGAAGGCTGGATTCGCCGTGGTGGTGAAATCCAAAATGCCGAAGGAAGAACTGTTTAAAGAGATCAAGGACGCCGATGGGCTTGATCGTGCGGTCCGGCACCAAAGTGACGGCGGAACTGATTGCAGCCGCCGAGAAACTGAAAGTCGTCGGGCGGGCCGGGTCCGGGTCTGGATAATGTCGATACCCCGGCGGCGACCCGTCGCGGCATCGTGGTCATGAATACGCCGGGCGGCAATACGGTCACCACTGCCGAGCACACGATGTCGATGATTTGTGCCATGAGCCGGCGCATTCCTCAAGCCACCGCATCTGTGAAGGCCGGCAAGTGGGAAAAAGACAAATTCATGGGCGTCGAACTCTACAACAAGGTGCTCGGCATCGTCGGCGTCGGGCAAATCGGCAGCCATCTTGACGAAGTTGGCCCAGGGCATCGGCATGAGCGTGATCGCCTACGATCCGTATTTGGCGGAAGAGCGAGCACAGAAAATGGGCGTGGACCATGGTGGAGTTGGATGAGTTGTTCCAGCCGCGCCGATATCATTTCTGTCCATACGCCATTGACGCCTGAGACGAAGGGCATCATCAATGCGCAGACCATCGCCACGATGAAGCCGGGTGTGATGATCGTGAATTGTGCCCGCGGAGGGATCATTCATGAAGGCGATCTGCTTCGAAGCCTTGAAGAGCAAGCGTGTGGCAGCGGCGGCATTCGACGTGTTTGAAGAAGAGCCGGTCAAGGCGGACAATCCGCTATTGTCGCTGGATAATTTCATCTGTACGCCGCATATCGGCGCCCAAACGACCGAAGCGCAGGAAAACGTGGCCGTCGGGATCGCCGAACAGATTGTCGACTACTTTCACCAAGGGCATCGCCCGTGGGGCGGTCAATATTCCATCCGTCTCTCCGGAGTTGTTGCCGAGGCTCCAGCCCTATCTGTCGCTGGCCGAGCAGCTGGGGAAGTTGCAGAACGCAGTTGTGCGAAGGCGGGCTTGAGCGTGTGACGGTCGAATACAGCGGAGAGGTGGCGAAGTCTGTCCATTGCGCCGCTGACGATCGCCGTGTTGAAGGGATTGTTGACGCCGATTATGGAAGCGCCGGTGAACTACGTGAACGCGCCGATCGTCGCGAAGGAACGTGGCATTGAAGTCAAGGAAGTGAAGAGCTACCGATGCGGGCGATTTCACCAGCTTGATTCGTGTGCGAGTGGAGGCCGGTAAGAAATCGCACCAGGTGGCCGGCACGCTCTATCATAAGAAAGACCCGCGCGTCGTGGAGATCGATCAGTTCAATGTTGAAGTGGTGCCGGAAGGACACATGCTCTTCATCCATCAACATCGATCGCCCAGGGGTGATCGGGATGGTCGGGAAAGGTACTTGGCGACAACAAATCAATATCGTCCGGATGCAATGCGCGCTTGAAAAGCGGGGCGGGAATGCGTTGCTCATCATTGGATCCGATCAGTCTTCCCGAGCGCGGTGCTTGAGACGATCAAATCCAGTCCAAGACATTCTCTCGGTCAAAGTCGCGGCTCTGTCCTAACCCCGCGCGCCATTCCCATCAGGTCAGCTATGGTCTCCGCTCCTCCGAAGCCCCGCCCTTCTTCGGGACAGGCCTCCGTCGTCCCGCGAGCGCTCGCTCGTCCCCGTGGGCATGGCGACGATTCTTCCCCACGCGGCGAAACAAGTTCGCCGCTTGAAGAGCAGCTGCTCGCTCAGAGTCAACCGTTGGGGCTACGATGAGATCATTCTTCCCACGTTCGAGTATCTCGACGTCCTGGCTCCCGGGCTTGAGCCGGAACTGATCGAGACTGCTATCAATTCGTCGATCGCACGACGGGGCGGACGCTGTTCTCGCGGCCGGATGCCACGGCGCAGATTGCCACGGACGGTTGCGATGGGACTGACGGGCGCCACGTTGCCGCTAGCGGCTTTCCTATCGGACCTCGGTCTTTCGCTACGAGCAGGAGCATGCCGGGCGCGGTCGAGAAATTTTTCAAGTCGGAGCCGAGCTCATTGGTCTGGACGATGTCACGGGCGACTAGCGAAGTCATCAGTCTGATCATCGAATGTCTCCATGCGATCGGTCTTCAGTCTTTTAAATTGCCTCTTGGACATGTGGGATTTATTAAGGGGCTCCTGATGCGATCCGGGCTGTCGGCGCAGGGGCAGAAATCGGCTGAGCAGGCGGCGGCGCAAGAAAGATCTGCCGCGACTCGAAGAGATCCTTGGCGAGCGAGCGTATCTCCAATCCATGGCAGCGCGAGCCATTCGGGAAGCGCCGGAGCTGACGGGCAAGAGGAAGTGCTTGGCAGCGCGGACGCGTCCTCGCGGCCGGCGATCCGGCATCCGCCTGGCTCCGCTCGATCGGCTTGCCCAGGTGTATCAGCTGCTCTGTGCGGCAGGACACCGGGATTCGTTGCTTCTGGATCTCGGAGAATTCCGAGGATTTGACTATTATGATGGGGTCGTGTTTGACGTGTTTGCCGCAGGGGTGGGTGCGGAATTAGGCGGCGGCGGACGTTATGATCATCTTGATCGGTCGATTTGGTCGGCCATCTGCCCTCAACCGGTTTTGGCTTGGATGTCGATCGGCTCTTCCGCACCGTGGAGTTCCCTGAGGAAGCCGATGCGGATCGGGCGCGAGTCGATTATCTTGTCGCCGCGTCCACGTCGAGCGATCGTCTGTTGATTGACAGTCGCAACGCAGTTGCGTCGGACTCGACTCCGCCGCGTGGTGCAGCAGACGATGAAGGGGAGCGATGCGGCGCTTCTTGTCTGCCGCAGTGACGGCGGGGTTGGCCCAGCAGGCAGCGGCGCGTGGTTGTGGTGGGTGCACCAGGAATGGATCATGATGACGTGCCTGCTGTCGAGCCCCTCGCTGCTCACATGACCTCGGCCGCCGAACGGACAGTCTGAGTCGTCCTTCGAAGAAGATGGGGCTTGCTGACGCTGGTGGCCGCGGCTCGTCGGACGATCGGCGGCAGGTCAAAGGAATCGGTCATGAAATCCATGTCAGCCGTCGATCTGTCCCAGCCCAAACTGCCCCCTCAGAATGTGGAGGCCGAGCAATCGGTGTCTCGGCGCAGTCCTCCTCGACAATAGCGCGATGGCCAAGGCGATGGAATTGCTGGTCGAAGAGAACTTCTACCGCACGGCGCATCGGAAGATCTATCGTGCGATGCTGGAATTGTCGGAGAGTCGGAGAAGTCATCGATCAGATTACGCTGACGGAACGGTTGAAGGCGCAGGGAGAAATCGAGGCCGTCGGCGGAGCAGCCTATTTAGCGGAGCTTGTGCAGAGCGTGGCCAGCTCCGCCAATATTCGCTACCACTGCAAGATCGTGCGCGACAAAGCGCTTGCTGCGAGAGCTGATCCATACCTCCACGGAAGTCCTCACGCGCGGGTACGAAGGCACCTCTTCAGATCGATGACCTGCTCGATTTTGCGGAGCGGTCGGTGTTCAGCATCGTGCAAGGCAAACTGGATCGGTCGTTCACCCCCATTAATTCCATCATTAAGGAAAGTCTGGATCTTGTCGATAAGCTGTCGAAGCGAAAAGAACATGTCACGGGTGTTCCCACAGGCTTTTACGATCTTGACGACATCACGGCGGGGCTCCAACCCTCCGATCTTGTGGTGATCGCGGGCCGGCCCAGCATGGGGAAGACCAGCCTGGCCTGGGGATGGCAGCCCATGCCGCCATCCACGCGGGCACCGTGGTCGGAATTTTTAGTCTTGAAATGTCAAAGCCGCAGATCGTACTTGCGCATGTTGAGTTCAGAAGCGCGAGTCGATTCGCATGGTCTCCGAACCGGCAAGCTTCAGAAAGAAGATTGGTGGCGTCTTGGCGGAAGCAGCAGGCCGGCTGGAACAGGCCCCGATCTATATCGACGATACCGGCGGCATCACCGTGCAGCAGATGCGGGGTAAGGCGCGTCGGTTGAAAGCCGAACGGGGGCTCGATCTCTTGATTGTCGATTATCTCCAGCTGATGCAGGGGCGGAGCGACTCGGAATCCCGTCAGCAGGAAATTTCCGATATTTCCCGCTCGCTGAAAGCCTTGGCCAAGGAGCTCAACGTGCCGGTCGTCGCGCTGTCGCAGCTCAGCCGCGCGGTGGAAGCGCGGAAGCCACCGATTCCGATGCTGGCAGATCTCCGCGAGAGCGGCGCGATCGAGCAGGACGCCGACGTCGTCATGTTCATCTACCGTGAAGAGGTGTATGACCAGAACTCCGAACGGAAAGGCATTGCCGATATTCTCGTGAGTAAACATCGCAACGGCCCTATCGGGAGAAAGGAACTCTTCTTCCACGACCGCTTCGCGAAGTTCGAGAGCCTCGACAATCGAGAAGTCGTTTGACCCTGCTCTGCACCCCACTTCGTATAATCTTTCTGTCCGCCACGTCTCATCTGAATCACTAAGAGGATCGTGCGAGTGTTCTATGACACGAGTCATTCCGAGCCGAACGCTGCGAACAGCCGAGGTTGGTTCCATGTCTGGGCTCTGTTGCTGATCTCCCTGATGGTGCCTGTGCCTGCGCCGCCCGTACCGGTCAAACAACCGAAAAGGTTGTCGGCACGCCGAAGTCGACACCAGTCGACCCATCCCCCCGATGCCGCCGCGTCCTATCATTTCATGCTTGGGTACCAAGCCGAGCTTGCGCAAGATTGGATCGTGCGATCTCAGGAATATCAAGCCGCGCTGAAGGCGGATCCGGCGTCCCAGTCTGTGAAAGCCCGGCTGGCCGGTCATCCATTTTTCGCTGGGCGATATGCCCAATGCCGTACGCTATGCAGACAAGTGGCAGAGGGCCCGAGCCAAGATGGTCACGTATCCTCACACACATGGCAGGCATTTTAGCCAGGCGGGGCAAGGGGAGCGGCCGTGAAGCTGTTCTGGATCGCGCCATCGAGCTGGATCCAGACATCCAGCGATCCCTATTTTCCAAAGGGTCTTCTGCTGCTGAATCTGAAACGGCAGGCCGAAGCGGAACAGGCCATTCGAGCCGGGCTTGGCTCGATCCCGGATAGCTGCCGTTGGATATTATCATCTCGGCCGGGTCTTCTCGAAGCGGGGAAAGCCGAAGAGGCGATGGCCAGTTTCGAGCGGGCCATCGCAGTCAATGCCTCGCTTCGAGCCAGCCTATTTGCGCTCGCCTCGATCTATGAGTCTCGGCATGACAGGGACCGAGCGATCGCCGTGCTAAAAAATATTTGCAGAGCGTCAACCCACGAAATCGGGATATCCGGCATCAGTTCGTTCGGCTCTATGTGGCAAGCCAAGGACTATCAAGGAGCCAAAAAAGAATTGGAGGATCTGCTGGCGGATGACCCTTCAGACCTCGACGCCCACCTTCGGATGGCGCTCATTCATGGGGAACAGAAAGAATATCCTCTAGGCCATCGATCAGCCTGACGCAGATTCTCAAAGCTCGTCCGACAGAATTGAAAATCAGAGATTATCTTGGATTTCTTTTCGAGGAGTCCAAAGATACGAAGAAGGCCATTGAAACGTACACCTTTAATGTGCAACTTGAGCCATCCTTCTTCGAAGGGCATCTGCATCTGGGAGTGTTGTTCTATCGGCTCAAGAATTCCCTGAAGCCACACGCACTTGGGACAGGCGATCACGCTCAACCCCAAACAACCTGAATCCCATATCGTGCAGGGGTTGGCGTATTTACAGCAAGAACAGTTCGACAAATCTGCTGAAGTCTTGCAAGAGGGGATCCGGCACAATCCCAAGAATGCCGATCTGTACTTCAACTTGGGGACGGCCTACGACAAACTCAATCGATTCGATGACGTCGTGCGTGCCATGGAAACCGCCATCAAACTCGATCCTCACCATGCCGATGCGCTCAATTATCTGGGCTATAGCTATGCCGATCGGGGAATTAAAATCGACCAAGCGCTCTCGCTCACCAAGCAGGCCGTCGCTCTCAAACCGGATAATGGCTACTATGTGGATAGCCTTGGCTGGGCTTATTTAAATCCGGCATGCTTACAGAAGCGCTTGCTGAACTCAAGAGAGCCGCCGCCCTCGTGGGAGATGATCCGGTGATCTATGAACACCTCGGCGACATCTATGCCAAGCAGCGAAAACTCTCCGATGCCCGTGAGGCGTGGCTCCATGCGCTCGAACTGGATCCCTCCAACAACAAACTCATGGAGCGATTCCGTGAACAGGGCTTGGGGGACCCCGTCCAAGAGGAACGTATCCAGCAAGCTCAAAAACGAGTTTCCGCCCAAAAGTTCCCGACTTCCCAGACTCCATAAATGGAAAGGTAGTCGTGATCCGAACCCCTTCGCGACGCATTGTGGCTTAATCATGCCATTTATTGGCATATTTCCCCGCGGGGTCTCCCATCTCTCAACCGCCAGTGGTCAGCAGCACCTGACACAAAGCATTTAAGTGCTCGTTTTCGTGTCAATTCTTGCTGACGTCGATTTTCCGTGATAGTGATTCAACGCACGGCATAGAATCTGTATATCGTTGAGACGCAGTCAAGGAATTGGTGTGGATGATGAAAAAAATAGGCATGCATGGCTTTACATTAATCGAACTCATGATCGTCGTCGCGATCGTCGGCATTTTGGCGGCGATTGCCATACCAAACTTTATGAGCTACCAGGCAAAGTCAAAGCAGGCCGAGGTCAAAGCCGCAATGGGCGGAATATACAAGACAGAGGTGGCCTTCTTTGCTGAGTACAATCGATTTAGCGGTTTTACTGACATCCACTACACCGAAAGCGGAGTTTCACGGCAACGGTACACCTATCGAGCCATGCCAACCGATCACTCTGGAGTTCCGACGGGAACGCCAGAAGTTCTGACACCTCCTTCCGGGGCAACGGCAGAAAATACGTTTGTAACAGCTGACTCATCTGCCATCGGTTTTACCGCGACAGCCACGGGAAATATCGATAGTGATGCGACCCTCGATCAGTGGCACATCAATGATTCCCATCAAATGGTTGTCGATGTCAGTGATCCTGGATAATAAAGATTTCTGACCCTTCCCACGCTTCATTACCATCCCAACGCCCACATTCGAGTATCACTGAACCTTTCACCGTGGTGTGGTAAGGACACTCCTGTCGCACCTTATACATGGCCAAGGGCCCGGTGAGTCTGATGCATCTGCCATCCAATTCTAATTTTTGTTCGGTAAAAATAAGGAACATTGCCGATTGAGAGGGAGGTTTCCGGTACAGGTATGTATCGGATCTATGACAATTTTTGGCTAAGAGGGCCAAGAAGTTACATCACCAATGGGGGGTATCGGCGATGATTCTGAGGTACGAAATTTCTAAGTATAGGAATATTCGCGAAATTGCCATTGGCTCCCAAACGGCATGGATTGTGCTGAATCAACGACATGATTTCAGTGATGGCAAGAGCAAACAGGTTCCGTCAGAGAGTTTCTCTTACAACAAGGAGGGTTTTTATGGTGCAGAAACTTAAAGGGCAAAAGGGTTTTACGCTGATTGAGTTGATGATCGTCGTGGCGATCATCGGCATCTTGGCGGCGATTGCGATTCCGAACTTCCTGGCGTACCAGGCTCGGGCGAAGCAATCAGAAGCCAAGACGAACCTCGGCGGTATTTACACCTCAGAAATCGGGTACTTTGGGGAATACAACGATTTCCAATCGAACTTCAACATTCTCGGATATCAAGTGGCTGGAACGACCGCCCGATATAATTACGATCTGGGTGGCGGTGTCACGCGCGGTGCGGTGCTCGGCACTTGTCCAGCAGTGGCCGGTATCGGCGTGACGTTAACAGCATCGGGTACCCCTGGGTTCACGGCCGGCGCGACAGGAAACATCGACAGCGATTCGGTCTGCGACGCCTGGACGATGAACGACAACAAGTCGTTGACCAACACGGTACCTGACGTCTAAACGACAGGTCCTCAAGATCTGACTGTGGGGTGAGGATGAATGAGATCCTCACCCCACAGTGTTTTAGAAAGCCTTTGGTTCCCTCCTTCATATGCGCTAGAGTCCCTTATGGCCGTAGTTGAGACTTTGCCGCGAAGCAATTCCACGACGAGACCTTTTCAATTCTGGAATCTTCATCACCCTCTATTTCCTCTTATGGCGGTGCTACTGTTCGCCCCTCTTGTAGAAGGGGGGAGCACGCATCTTGCCACCATGATCATTCGGCTCTTGATTCTCTTGGCTCTGGCCGTGTGGTGTCTCCAACTATTCCAGTCCGGCAAACTTGCAGCGATTCAAATCAATATGGGGAAACCCATCCTGCTGTATCTTGGACTCGCCGTGCTCTCCACTCTCAGTTCGCCGTATCAGAATCAAAGTATTCAATGGTTGATGATATTGGGAGGTTATGCCGTTGCGTTCTACCTCTTGGCTGAAAGCATGGCGGTCTGGAATGTTGCGGCAATATTCCTGAAGCTTGTGGTTGTCATGGGGGTGGCGGAGGCCGTCTGGGCGTGGATCGAACAGTGGAGCCTTGGCATGGCAAGACCAAACGGGTCGTTCTTCAATGCAAATTTTCTTGCCGGATACGAAGCAGCCATAGCGATCGTGGCTCTCACCTCCCTATGTTACGCTCCCTGGCGCCGTCTCTGTGCCTCTCGACGGCTCGGCAAGCGGGACTATTGGGTGCCGCTAGCGCTATGCGTTGCGTTCATCACCATAAGTACGGTGCTGTTGACCGGTTCTCGAGGGGCTACGCTGGCCCTCCTATGCGGTGTAATGGTGGTAGCCAGTCTCCGATGGGGCTGGAAGGGATGGGCGATCGTTGCTGCAATCACGGGAATGTTGTTATTTACTCCCACTGCCTTCCGTAATCGCATGGTCATGGAACATGTCGCCAACCCTGAGGCCTACGCCCGTTGGCAGATGTGGATGAGTGCGATGCGGGAAATGATCGATCACCCCTTTGGGATCGGATTAGGTCTCTATCAGTACACCTATCCCCAATATGCATTTCCGGTCGAAGGAGAAATCGCCCGGTATGGGAAGGTGGCCTTTACTCCCCACAGCGAATATCTACAAATGGGAGTTGAGCTGGGTATCGCCAGCATTGTGATATTTCTGTGGGGAGTGGCGAGAGTGTTCCGGGGAACTTTGAAGGGACTTCACAGGAGACTCACTCGAAAACAGCGCATTGCTGTGGTGAGTGCCATAGGAGGAATAGTGGTGGTCTTAGTGCAGGCCGCCGTAGATTCGCCATTGCATGAACCAGGGCTTGTGTCAGTTCTCATGTTGTTCGCGTCGATTCTGCTCACCCATCGATGGTGGACCCCCCGTTCATTGGAACGATATTCGGTTTTTGTTTTGCCGCATCCCCGTGTGATGATGCTTGTGGCCACAGTGCTCTGGTGTCTCCTAGCGGTGCAGGTGGTCAGGGTTGGCGTGGCCTACTCCGCGTATGAATTAGGTTCCTTGTGGAGTGCTCAGCGGGATAATGAACAGGCTGCCCATTATCTCAGCTGGGCCGTCACGCTTGATCCAGGGAAGGCTCTTTTCCATCAAGCCCTCGGCGCCGCACACTACCAAGAGTATTGGCGCTCAGGTGAACGGGTGAAGCTACAAACCGCGATTGATGAACTACAAACCGCCATACGACTGAATCCTCTTGATGGAAATTTACCCGCCATTCTTGCCGGCGTGTATGCCAGATTGATCCGAAAGAACGTAGGCCAGGAGATCGGTCTAACGGCTTCTGAATTAGAGAGCGCCGCACAGGAAGCCTATTCGAAAGCCAGCCGCTTGCAGCCATTTATGTATTCGCATCGATATGAATGGGCGCGACTGCTTGATGACCTTGAAAGACACAACGAAGCTCTGGCGCAATATCATGCCGTTGTTGAGTTAGAGCCCAATTTTCTCCCTGCCAGAGAACGGCTTGCACATATTTACTTCAGATTAGGCGACCGAAACGCGGCGCAACAGGAATTTCATGAAATTCTTGCTCGACAACGGCGGTTGGCATCTTTCACGTATGATCCTTACGCCAAGACTTTCTTAACGGTCAATGTGACAGCACTTGAACAAGAGCTGGGAATACAGGACGGCGAATCGTGACGCGGTTGTTCATTCCGAACATGACAGCGAAAGCGATTCAGAGCTTTCAGACTTTTCTTCTTTTAGTCGCACTGGGCATCGCCGTCGTATTGTCGATGCAGAATGTCGACCGGCAGCGACAGGCGGTTCTTAAAGGAGGTGAGCTCTCCTATCTGCCACGTGGGGAATATTTAAAGCTTGCCGCCGTCGGATATCGAAATATCGTGGCTGATTTTATCTGGCTCAAAGCGGTGCAGAACTTTGCAGGAAGGAACCAATCACGGGCAGGCTATCTTGCTGCCTACCACGCGGTAGATGTGGCGACAGACCTCAACCCGGACTTTGTTCACGCGTATAAGGCTAGTGGAACCATCCTGAGTGTCTGGGCAAAAATGCCGCAGGAAAGCGTGGCGATTTTGAAAAAAGGGGCGCAATACAATCCCACGGTTTGGGAGTTGCCGTTCTTTCTCGGCTACGATTATTTCTACGAATTACACGATCCGCAGACCGCGGCAAAGTATTTCCAACAAGCGGCCAGTCTGCCTAGAGCTCCCGGATGGTTGGGAAAGCTTGCTGCCAGAATGACGGTGGAAGCGGGCGACCCTGATTCTGCGCTGGAGTTCCTGCAGCGTCTTTATCAAGCGACTTCCGACGAGCGTATCCGGGAGGGTTTGCTTGAGCGAATGCGGGAGGTCGAGGCTGAACGAAGGATTCGTGTGCTCGAACGAGCCGTCAAACAGTACAAGGATCGGTACGGAGACTTACCCAAACATCTAAATGACTTGGCGAGGAAGGGTATTTTGGCTACGATTCCAGAAGATCCACTGGGCGGCCAGTACGTCATTCGACCTTCTGACGGGGCCATCGTGAGTACGATTCCCTATCAACGGCTACGGGTCTATAGATGAGTAAAGGGCTTACAGGCGTGAACGCTATTTGTGCTGAGGGGCTCACCAAGACGTTTCGATCGAATTGGCCTGGTAAGCCTCCAGTGACGGTAGTGCGCGATCTTAACCTGACCGTGAACCGCGAAGAAGTCTTTGGATTCTTAGGGCCTAATGGATCAGGTAAGACCACGACCATGAAAATGCTTCTCGGACTCACGCAACCTACAAAGGGGAAAGTGGAGTTGTTGGGGAGACCAGCATCCGAGGTGAACATCCGTCAACAGATCGGGTTTTTGCCCGAGGCACCCTATTTCTATACGTACCTCACAGCGGAGGAAGTGCTCCTGTTTTACGGCCGGTTGGCTGGGCTGAGCGGGCATGGTCTCGATCGCCGTGTCGAAGAATTGTTAGAGATGGTCGGCCTTATGGAGGCGCGTCATCGCCAGCTGGGAAAATTTTCAAAAGGCATGTTGCAGCGCGTTGGGCTGGCTCAGGCGCTCATCCATGATCCCACGCTCGTCATTCTTGATGAGCCCATGTCGGGTTTAGATCCCATCGGGAGAAAGGAAGTACGCGATTTAATCATGCATTTGCGAAAACAAGGGAAGACGGTGTTTTTTAGTACGCATATTATTCCCGACGTGGAAATGCTCTGTGACCGGGTGGGAATCATTGCCGGAGGGCGGCTATTGGCATCCGGACGAGTTGATGAACTGGTCGAAGGACGGACGAAAACCGTCGAAGTCGTGTGCGATGGCTTACATGAAGGCAACCTGATGCCACTCAATGGTCTCGCATCTTCGATCGTGCGACAGAATAGGCAGCATTTGATCACGTTGTCAGAGCCAGAACGGCTTGAAGAGCTGTTAGCAGCCATCAAGATTCGTGGGGGGAAATTGGTTTCAGTGATTCCTCACAAAGGATCGCTCGAGGAACTTTTCTTGAATAGCATTTCAAGTGCAAGCTAAAGCATGAGATCTATAATTGTCATTGCCCTCAATACATTTCGCGAGAACCTGCGCGACAAGATCCTCTATAGCCTGCTCATTTTTGCTGCGTTATTGATGGGGGCATCCATCTTACTCGGTGCATTGACCATCGCTGAGCAGGAGAAGATCATCGCTGACATGGGGTTAGCCAGTATCAACGTGATCGGTGTGATTATCGCCATTTTTGTCGGGATCGGGTTGGTCAGCAAGGAGATAGAGCGCCGGACGATTTATACCATTTTAGCGAAGCCAATCAGCCGGTCGCAGTTCATTCTGGGGAAGTACTTGGGCCTTGTTATTACGCTTGGAGTCAATCTTGTCATTATGTTTGATGTGTTTTTATTAACGCTATGGATGACACAGGTGCCGATCACGATGGTGTTGGTGCAAGCGGTTGCACTGATGATGGTGGAGTTTCTTGTCGTGACTGCCACGGCACTGTTCTTTTCGACGTTTTCGACGCCGACTCTCAGCGCCGCGCTGACGCTAGGGCTCTATTTCATCGGCCATTTGACGTCTGACCTGAAAGCCTTGGCTGAAAAAAGTAGCAGCGAGGTTACCAAGGCCGTCATGACGGCACTGTATTATCTCTGTCCGAACCTCGAGGTCCTGAATATCAAGGGTCAGGCTGTTTCAGGCGTATCTCTCGCTTGGTCTTATCAAGTGAGCGCAACTCTCTACGGTCTTCTCTACGCAAGCCTTCTACTTGCTGGAGCGGCCGCAATTTTTCAAAAAAGAGACTTTTAACACGTCTCAATTCTTCTGTTCCGCCGACCTGCCAGATCCTGTTATTGGTTGCCCGATATTTGCTTGCAATTGCACTGAGTTCGATTAGACTCTTCACGATGGAGTTGTTCCATGCTTGAGCATCTTCGCCGGCTGATATCCTATCGCGGGCTGCTTTGGAATCTGGCACTTGCCGAGCTTAAAGCGCGCCATCGCCAGACCGCACTTGGCATGCTGTGGGCGATCGCTCAGCCGCTTTCCATGATGGTGGTGACGACCGTGGTGTTTTCGATGTTTGTCCGGATTTCCGAAGATGCAGTGCCTTACGCCATCGTGGCTTATGTGGGACTGTGGTCCTGGCTCCTGTTTGCGAATTCGCTTACTGCAAGTGTGGCAAGTATCGTGGCGAACATGAATTTGGTCACTAAAGCCAATTTCCCACGCGAGGTAATTCCGCTTTCAAAGATCGTGGTGACGGGATTCGATTTTCTCATCGGCTTGTTGTTCCTCGCGGTGCTGATGGCTGTCTACAGGGTACCTCTTACCCTTAGTGTGTTGGTCGTTCCCGGTCTTCTGCTCATTCAGGCAGCCATGATTGTTGGAATGATGTTGATCTTTTCAGCGATGTACGTGTTGCACCGAGATCTAGGGGCGCTCCTCCCGCTCGGGCTCCAGGTCCTTATGTTAATCAGCCCTGTGCTGTATCCCCTCAGTTTAGTTCCAGATCAATTTAAGACAGTCTATCTCCTCAATCCTATGGCGGCATTGATCGAAGCGTACCGAACGGCGTTATTGTACGGTCAATTCCCGACCGTAGGTTCACTGGGGGGCGCCTTCCTGGCTGCTGTTCTGCTGTTCGGTATGGGCTATCGCTACTTTAAATCTGTCGAGCAAAGGTTTGCCGATGTTATGTAACGCGCCGCAGGATGCGGGTGCCGTACTAGAGTTTGATCGCGTGTCGAAAGGTTATGATCGCCATTCTCTGTCGTTCCGCTCGGCGATCTATCGTCTACTGTCCAAGATAAAGCACAAATGGACTTCGTCCAATCATAGAGAAGACTCGATGTTCTGGGCGGTCCGTGATGTAAGTTTCACAGTCTACCGAGGGGAAACCGTAGGAATTATCGGCGAGAACGGTGCGGGAAAAAGCACCATTCTGAAACTGATGGCAGGAATCACGAGCCCGACTCATGGCCGTGTTCTCTCCCGAGGGAGGGTGGCAAGCCTCATCGAGTTGGGGGCTGGATTCAATCCCGATCTGACCGGGCGAGAAAACATTACGTTGAATGGAAGCGTCTTGGGATTGAGTCAATCAGAGATCAAACGAAAGTTTGATCTCATCGTTTCATTTTCGGGGTTGGAACAGTTTCTCGATACCCCCGTGAAATATTATTCATCAGGCATGTATGCGAAGCTGGGTTTTGCCGTTGCTGCGCATGTAGAAGCCGACATCATTCTTACAGACGAAATTCTGGCTGTGGGAGATGCCGCTTTTCAGCGGCAATGTCACAAGAAGTTCCAGGAATTGCAATCCTCCGCTACCATCATTTTTGTCTCACATGATTTACTGGCAATCCGAAAATCCTGCACCCGCGTGCTATGGATTCGTAGCGGCCGCATTCAACTGGATTCCACTCCGGACAAGGTCGTTGACGCCTATTTGGCATCCGTTCAGCAGGAACGTGAAGAAGAATTACGGGTTGGACGGCCTCGGAGAGCCATCGAGGGTGCCATGCGTTGGGGGAGTGGAGAAATCGAAATCGAATCGGTTACGACACATGATGTCCAGGGTCGTGAAAAGTCCGTGTTTCGTACGCATGAAGATCTTGTCATTCGCATGCTGTATCGGGTCAAAGGTGCATTTCTGGATCCAGGATTTTGTGTTCAACTCCACACTGATCAGGGCGTCTGGCTCCACGGCACGAATACATTTGTGGACGGGGTGTCATGTGTCTTGGACGCTGATACCGGAATGATGGAGCTGCGCTATCCAAATATTCCTTTGTTGAGCGGAACGTACTGGATTATGGCTGGCGTCACCTCGGCGAATGATTGGACGACTCCCTACGACGTACAAATGAAGGCTCAGCGCTTTGAAGTACTTACGGCTTCTGGAGAGGGCGGTATTATTGTGTGCGATCATGCGTGGAACACGATCGTGAGCCAATCGGCTGCGGCCGAAACTTCCTCTGCGGCCATATCGCACGCTATCCATCCTAAAACGAGGGCGAGCTAACGTGTTCCATTCCGCACAAGTTCGGCCTTCAACGGCGATCCCTCATCATCATCCTGCTCATGTCCTCATCATTCAGATGGGGACATTGGCCAGACTGATCGAGACCGTCAAAGCGGTGTATGACGCGCATCCTTCAGCCTTGTGTGCTGGATGGGTCCGGTCTGAGGACCTCAAGCAAGCCACGGCTCGGAAACTTTTTGGACATGTCGACCCGATCGTCTCGCGTATGGATCTCCCACAAGGGTATGTTCCGGATCTCTGCGTGTTCGCTCTCGAAGACCGACCGTGGATTCGATACTGGAGTCTTCGAAATCTCCCGCTACGAAGAGGCGTTCAACGGATTGCGACCTATGGACGATCACGACGGTTACGCGAGTTTTCAAGACACCAGTGGCGGGTAAACACCATCGTGGCGTGCCTGATTCTCTATCCGTTGCTGCTCGTTAGGGCGGTGATCCTGAGGGTGTGGTATCGCGTCCGAACCTATATCGACGTGGCTGCGCTGTTCGCGCTAGCCGGAGTGGCATGTCTCTTTCGAGGCATTTCGAGACTCTTTACCGGAAAGTCTAGGCTGGCAGACGGTGGAATTTCTTCCGGCGATCAACGGGTCATCCTGTTTATCCCAAGCTTAGGAATGGGAGGAGCGCAGCGACAATTGCTCTCCTATTTGAGGCATATGGATCGGACTCGTTGGAAACCGGAAGTGGTGACGATCAATACGCTGGACTCATTTTTTGTGGAGGAGTTTGAGTCGCTGGGCATTCCGGTAACGTTCTTTAAGTCGGGGTGCCGTCTCGAACATATCGGGGTCGTGTGGCAACTGGTCCGCTATCTCCGCGCTCGTCCATGCACCGTGCTGCATAGCTGGCTGCACTACGCCGTTGCGCTTGGCGCCATCGCGGGAGGGTTGGTCGGAGTGCCGGTTGTTGTCGGATCCCTCCGCAGTGAACGGCCTGGACGGTTTCCCTGGTTCTACCCGAAATGGCAACGGGCGATTGATGTGGTGTCCGGCCCCTTGCAAACGACCATCATCGCCAATTCTCGGGCGGTTCAGGAGGACAACCGACGCTGGGCCTTCTTTCCGAACGACAAGCTCGTCACCATTTACAACGGCATCGAAACGAATGGATTCCCTATTCTCGATGAGTCAAAGAAGGCCCATCTCAAGGCGGAGCTAGGTTTGCCGCCTCACGATGGTGTGGTGGGCATTGTCGGGCGGCTCTTCCCAGAAAAAGATCACGCCACCTTTTTGGCAGCGGCAGAACGCGTACTGCAAACTGTGGGCACAGCGATGTTTGTTATTGTGGGCGACGGCTCATTGCGAGCGTGGGTCGAGTCTGAAATTAAACGGCGAGGAATGATGGATCGCGTCCTCGTCCTCGGTGAACGAAAAGATGCCAAAGAGATCATGCAAATCTTGGACGTCCTCGTTTTGACGTCCGTGAGCGAAGGGCTTCCCAATGTATTGCTAGAAGGTGCGGTCGCAGGAGTTGCAACCGTGACGACAGCGGCTGGTGGCGCAGCCGAAGTCGTCATCGATGGAGAAACAGGATATATCGTACCTTGCGGTGACTGGAAACGGTTGGGTGACCGGATCGTTGCCCTTCTCAACGATCCTCAATTGCGGACACAGTTCGGGGATGCGGCAAAACGGCGCATGTGCGCCTGCTTTGAACCGAATAAGATCGCGCGGATGATCGAGGCCACATATATCCGTAGAGACGATACTGTCGTGCAAGCGGCTGCTATACACGAAAGAGGAACCACATCATGAAGCATTCGTTACTGAAGATGCTCGTATGTCCAATGTGTCAGGTGGAGTTGAGCCTTACGGTCGATGTGCAGATTGGGGAAGAGATCAAAGCGGGCTCACTCAGTTGTGGCCAATGCAGTAACGTATACCCTATTCGCAATGGTGTCCCACGGTTCGTTCCCACCGATGATTATGTGGGGAACTTTTCATTTGAGTGGAATGTGCATCGAAAAACCCAAGTCGATTCTATTGCCGGGCACAAGGAATCGCATAATACATTTCTGGAGAAGACCGGCCTCAAGGAAGAGGAATTAAACGGAAAACTTGTGTTGGATGTGGGGTGCGGGACCGGGCGCTTCATGGAGATAGCCGCTGGGCTTGGCGCGACCGTGGTAGGTATCGACCTCTCCTATGCCGTCGATGCCGCGTATGCCAATATGGGAAGTTGTCACAACATTCATATCATTCAAGCGAATCTCTTTCATCTCCCTTTCCGTGCCCAGACGTTTGATGCCATCTACAGTATCGGCGTTCTACACCACACGCGGAACACACGGGAAGCCTTTCTCCAACTTCCTCGGCTCTTGACGAAAAAGGGGGCGATCGCCATTTGGGTGTATATGTGGGCAGGTGAGTACTCACAACACGTAGATCGCGTCAGAAAATGGACGACCAACATACCACAAAAGCTGCTATACGCGTTATGCGCCGCATGGGTTCCTATTTACTATCTCCTTCATCAAGCTCGCTGGATCGGCAAATATGTGCGAAGAATTCCTGCCAGCAATCAAGGACGTGGATACTGGTGGGACATCCTCGATACGTTTGACAACTATTCTCCGCTTTATCAGTGGAAGCACACCTCTCAAGAAGTCAGAGGATGGTTTGAGGAGGCCGGACTGGGACAGGTAATTGAGTTGTCTTTCCCTGTGTCATTCCGCGGGGTGAAAGTGGAGCACGAAATAGGAACGCATGAACGACCAAGAGCGGAAGGGGTATTGTCCTCCGCCTGCCAACCTTCTTGTCATCGCTAGAGTACCGAGAAGTCAGCTATGTGTGGTATTGCAGGCCAGATTACATTCGACAATAGCCCCGTGAGCCGGCGACGCATCTCTTCGATGGGTACCCGTCTTCGGCATCGTGGCCCTGACGATGCCGGCGTCTATGTTCATGGCGGGGTAGGCTTGGCTCATCAGCGGTTGAGTATCCTGGACCTCAGCCCTGCTGGACATCAACCGATGTCGAATGAAGATGGTACGGTCTGGATCGTCTTCAACGGTGAGATCTACAATTATCAGGACCTTCGCGCGCGTTTAAGTGATCGACATGCGTTTCGTTCGCGAACAGACACGGAGGTGATCCTTCACCTCTATGAAGAGTTTGGACTCGATTGCGTAGCCATGCTGCGGGGCATGTTTGGGTTCGCGATTTGGGATTCACAAGCCCGGCGCTTGGTCTTGGCCAGAGATCGAGTGGGCAAGAAGCCGCTCTATTACGCCGTAAACCAGGACGGCCTGACCTTCGCATCCGAGTTGAAGGCCTTGGTCGTCGATGGCCCACCTCGAGAAATCGACCCGATTGCGGTTCATCATTATTTAACATTCCAGTATGTGCCGACGCCATGGTCCATCTTTCAAGGGATCCGAAAACTGAAGCCGGGGCACATATTGGTTTGCGAAAACGGAACGCTGACGGAGAGCGCCTATTGGACGCTGTCATACCGAAAACCACGTGCCGAGCGGGGGGAAGAAGAGTATCGCGAGGAGTTTCTGGCTCTCCTGCAAGAAGCCACCCGACTCCGTCTCGTGAGTGACGTGCCGTTGGGAGCGTTCTTGAGCGGAGGCATGGACTCCAGTGCAGTCGTGGCACTGATGAGTCAACTGACGAACCGGCCTGTCAAGACGTTCTCGATCGGGTTCAAAGAGGACACCCATAACGAATTGCCCTACGCACGACAGGTGGCAAGCCAGTACGGCACGGAACATCATGAGTTCGTCGCCGAACCCTCAGCGGTCGATATCCTCCCGACGTTGGCGCGAGTATTTGACGAGCCATTTGCCGATTCATCGGCCATTCCTACCTACTATGTGTCTCAGCTCAGCCGGCAATTTGTCACGGTCGTCTTAAACGGCGACGGGGGAGACGAGTTGCTCGCCGGGTATTCCCGGTATCACGCCTTGCCCGTAGATCGGCTCCTGTCGGATTTCTGCAGAATGTCCACGCAGAAACAGGTACTGGAACTCGTCCGCCGACTTCCGGTGCGAGGGACACTGCTTGCTCGACTGAAGAACAAATTGGAGAGGTTCTGCCAACCGTTCAGTCATACGTATTTAGGAAGGATCTGCTACTTTTCGCCGGAAGAAAAACGTGAATTCTATACAAGTGGGTTCTGGGGGAAGGTGGAATCCGAGGATTCGCTCGATCTGTTGATTGAGTGGTTCGAGAGCATCAAGGGATCGGATCTACTTGACCAGCTCCTCGGCGTCGATACCATGAGTTATCTTCCTGACGATCTGCTTGTCAAAGTGGATCGTGCCACGATGGCTCATGGGCTTGAAGCCAGATCCCCGTTATTGGATCACCGGCTCGTTGAATTCTGCGCCGCCCTGCCGGTGGAATACAAGATGCGCGGAGGAGAGGCGAAATATCTTCTCAAAGCGGTGATGAAAGATAAATTGCCGGCGAGCATCCTTCGGCGGCCGAAGATGGGGTTCGGGGTCCCCATTGATGAGTGGTTTCGAGGGAAATGTCGGACGATGGTCGAGGATATTCTGTTGTCCTCTCGTAGCCTCCAGCGTGGCTATTTTGAACCAGGGAAGATCCGCCGTTTGGTCACCGAGCAACAACAGGGACGGGCGAGCTATGGCTCACGCGTGTACGCTCTCTTAATGTTGGAGCTGTGGCACCGCGAGTATGTGGATTCTATGAATGGGGAACGACTCGATCGAGAGGAAGCTCATGCAGTCGCATAACCGTGACAGTGAGGTCACGTTGGTGTGTCCTGGTTGTCGAGTCGAGCTCACTCGTTCCCATTCATACCTCTGCCCGATGTGCGGGTCACAATACCCGTTCCGGGGAGGGGTTCTTCGGATGTTGGGCCAGGTCGATGAGCAAGAAGAAAAAACGCGAGCCGCGTTTGATTTTGAACATCGGCAATTTGAACGTGCCAGATACCTTCGGATTAGTTCGACCCTCGTTGATGATTGGTTACGGGACGTACACCTGCCCAAGGAATACTTTTTTGGCCGTACGGTCTTGGATGTAGGTTGCGGATCCGGCCGCTGGTCTTACGCGCTGGCCATGTTGGGGGCTCGGGTGATTGCCGTGGATTTCACCGATGCTGCCGTCGACATCACCCGGGAAGTCACCAAGCACCTCCCGAACGTCGAGGTGATCCAGGCGAATCTGTTTCAACTCCCTTTTACACCGGAACAATTCGATTTCGTCGTCTGTTGGGGGGTACTTCACCACACGGCAGATACTCGTGAAGCGTTTCGGACTATTGCACCACTGGTTCGTTCGCAGGGAATCTTGCACGTGATGGTCTACGAACGGAGGAGCCCTCTCAAGGTGGTCGGCACTGAGATTCTTCGTGTGGTCCTACGGAGACTGAGCCCAGAGCGACGGTATCGGTTCTGCAGGCATTTGGTGGTCAAGAACCGGCTGCTCTTCCACCTTCTTCGCGGGTTGATCGCCTGCGTTCCCGTACAGGAGCTCACTCCGACGTTTGATGCGGAAGCGGCCCAGTTCGGTCTCTACGATTGGTACTCCCCTCAGTACAATCATCTTCACAGCGCGTCAGAGGTTCGGCAGTGGTTCGAGCATGAGGGGTTTTCTGACGTCCAGGTGACCAGCCCAATCAAATACACGAAGAGGCTGGACGTCTTCCGATTCGGGGAATGTGGCGGGTCGATCAGCATAAGAGGGCAGAAAAGTCTGCCCGCGAGTCGGGCGATCGAAATGGGTGAGGAAACTGCCGAACTTCGGAGTGTACGATGAAACTCCATCGTGTAAAAGTCGGGTCTACGACCCGGCAGGCTCTGCCCAAACAGGCGCAAAAACGCCTCCGCCCTCTTGCGATACGAAAGCATTATTTGCCGTTCGGCCAACCAAATTTTACCGAGCGAGAAATCGCGGCTGTCGCCAAGATCTTACGCTCCGGCTGGGTTGGGATGGGCAGTGAAACGCTGACTTTTGAAAAAGAGCTTGCAGTGTTTTTAGATGTCCCTCACGTCGTGACAGTCAATTCTTGCACCTCTGCATTGTTCTTGTCGCTCTTGATGGAAGGTGTGAAGCCTGGAGATGAAGTGATTTGTCCCAGCTTAACCTGGTGCAGTACGGCAAATGCCGCTCTCTATCTGGGTGCCACGCCAGTGTTTTGCGATATCGATGTCGCCACATTGAACGTCACCCCCGAAGCCATACGTGAAAAGCTCAGCGCTAAGACCAAGGCGGTTGTCGTGGTGCATTTCGGCGGCTTAGCCGTTGATGTACAAGCTATTCGGCAAGTGGTCCCAGCGAACGTCGCGATCATCGAAGATGCCGCCCACGCGTTCGGTAGCAAGTTTGACGACGGCCGTTCGGTGGGGGCTTCAGGAAACCTCACCTGTTTCAGTTTTTATGCGAATAAGAATATTTCAACAGGAGAAGGAGGTGCCATCGCAATCTGCGATGACGATCTGGCGGACCGGGTGCGATCCTTGCGGCAGCATGGGCTTCCCCTTGATGCATGGAAGCGCTTCACTCATCCCCACACATTGCTCAGAAACGAGCTTGCGGCCCTCGGCTACAAAATGAACTACACGGATTTGCAGGCGGCCATCGGGCGCGTGCAGCTTGCCCGGTATGATGAGTTGGCGGACACGCGGGCTGAGGTGGCCCGATGCTATGTGGATTACTTGAGCGACATGATACCGGTGGTGAAGTGGCAGAAGGGGAGTCTCAATTCTGGTCACGCGCGGCATCTTTTTGTCATACAGTTACCGCTTCAACAGCTCAATAGGACCAGAGATGAGGTCTTGCTGGAGTTACGGGCGAGGAACGTAGGTGCCGCAATCCATTACGCCCCATTGCATGTGATGCCGCTCTATTGCAGAGGGAGCGAACCTCCTTTGTTGCCGAATACAGAAGCCGTGGCAAACTCAGCATTGACGCTTCCGATCAGCTCCAGCATGACGTTGCAGGATGCTGAGTATGTCGTGAAGCACTTGACGAGCATCCTGAGGCCGGAGTCGCGGAAATGAAAGCCCTGAAAAAGACGGAGTTCCACAATGGGCGACAGTATGGGTTCTATGATCGTCTGAAGGCCGATTTTCCATCTCAAATTTTGGTTGATGTCGCTGAGGTGTGCAATCTCGCTTGCATCCATTGCCCGCACCCCGATTTCAAGAAGTCGGAGCATTATGGGGGGCGCTATCTCGATGTCGAGCTGAACGCAAAAATGGTCGAGGAAGTCCGTCAATATGGGCAGGGCTTCACAGAATACATTCGGTATGCCAGTAACGGCGAGCCTTTGGCTCATGCAGGAATCTACGACATGGTGGAGTGCGCGACCCGTCACTCAGGTGTTCTCGTCACATTGACCACCAATGGGACCTTCATGACGGAACAACGTGCGGAGCGTTTGCTGGCAGCAGGAATCAACGTCGTGGATGTGAGCATTGACGCGTATTCGCTGGAGACATATGCAAAGATCCGCCGTCAGGGCAATCTTGACGTGACCAGAGCCAATACCCTTCGCCTCATAGCGCTGGCCAAGCAGCGATCCAGCAAGACAAAGGTGGTCGTCAGCTACGTGGAAATGCCCGAAAACCAAGCCGAGACGGCAACGTTCGAAACGTTCTGGAAGGATCACGGTGCCGACTATGTCGTCATCAGACGGCTCCATTCCTGTTCGGGTGCAAAAATCTCCCTGGCCGAAATTCGTCGTGACGCTAATGAGGCGGTTGACCGTCGACCCTGCCTCTACCCATGGGAGCGCATCTGCATCAATGCCCGAGGAGATCTGGCGTTCTGCCCGTCTGATTGGGTTCACGGATCGTTTGTCGCGGACTATCGCAGCGTGACGATTCATGAGGTGTGGCAGGGCGAGTTCTATAAGAGACTACGTGAGGCGCATCTCTCGAACGACTATTCCAAACATGGCTTCTGCGGCCAATGCCCAGACTGGCGATCAACGCGATGGCCGCATGAAGGAAGAAGTTACGCCGACATGATGGAAGAATTTATGTCGCAGGAATAACGGTGGAGATTGTGTGACGCGAGTTGCCATTTGCCAGTCGAACTATCTTCCGTGGAAAGGCTACTTTGACCTTATTCATGACGTGGATGTCTTCGTATTTTATGATGATGTCCAGTATACGAAGAATGATTGGCGCAATCGGAACAAGATAAAGACCCCCCAGGGGGTGCAATGGCTCACCATCCCGGTAGGGAATCATTGCCATTGCCGGATTTGTGATGTAAAGCTCCAAGACTCGTACTGGCAGAAACAGCATTGGAAAACTCTTGTGCAGCGGTATGGAAAGGCCCTGCACTTCGAGGTCTACCGGGAGTTTCTGGAAGACGTGTATCTTCGGCGTCAATGGGCCTCTCTTTCCGAGCTCAACCAGTATCTTATCGTCACGATTGCCCATGACTATCTGGGCCTCACGACACGATTCGCAAATTCCTCACAGTTTCACAGTGCCGGTACCAGACAGGTTCGACTCCTCTGCTTGCTTCAAGAGATAGGAGCCGATACGTATGTGTCTGGTCCAGCTGCAAAAGCCTACCTCGATACACGTGAATTTGACGTGAACGGGATCAGAGTCGTGTGGAAGGATTATTCCGGATATCCCGAATACCCTCAGCTCTATCCCCCATTTGAACATGCGGTCACGATTCTTGATCTCTTGTTTCATACAGGTCAATCGGCGACACAATACATTTGGGGATGGCGGGGGCCAGGCGTGAGCTCTGGCGACAGTCTGCCGATGAGTGTGTCGCATGGCTAAAATCCTCTCGATTGCCGTGCCGGTGTTTCAGAACGAGACCAATCTCCACACGACAATTCCCACCCTGATGGGATTGGCGCCGATTCTAAACGGCTATCAGCTCGAATTGGTGATGGTGGATGACGGGTCTCGGGATCGGTCCTACGAAATCCTTATGTCGTACGCAGAGAAGTATCCCGCAAACATCACGGTGGTCAAGCTGACCAGGAACTTCGGCCAAGTTCCCGCCATCCAGGCTGGCCTTCGCCATGCCTCCGGCGACTGTGTGGGCATTATTTCCGCTGATCTCCAGGAGCCTTGGGAGGCCTTGATAGAGATGGTGCATGTCTGGGAACGAGGAGGGAAATTCATTATTGGAGAGCGGTTGGAACGGGCGGAACGATGGTGGCATCGTACCGTGTCTGGAATCTACTGGTATCTTGTGCGGAGGTTCGCGTTTCCTGACTATCCGACGATGGGGTACGACTTTTGTCTTTTAGATAGGCAGATAGTCAAGGAGCTGAATCGGATCAATGAAAAAAACACCTCGATTTTTGTTCTGGCCTATTGGCTTGGCTATAAACCCGTTCGGGTGCCAATCAAGAGATGCTTACGAGAACGCGGGAAGTCTCAGTGGAGTTTCTTCCGAAAGGTTGGATTTACCATCGACATGCTTATTGGATTTACCTATCTTCCGGCAAGATCTATCACGGGAATGGGTTTTGCCATCGCGCTAGGAAGTGTGTTGTATCTCTCTTTTGCGTTGGTGCAGTGGTACCGGTTGGGAACGGCACCGTTGGGCTGGATGACAGTGATAGGCCTTCTCACGCTGTTGGGCGCCAGCATTCTCGTCGCTATCGGAATCCTCAGCGAGTACCTGCTCCGCATTCTTGATGAAGCCAGAAAACGCCCGCCCTATGTCATCGAATGTGTTGTCAGGGGAGACAACTGCGGAATGCCTTCGGGAGATGGAGAAATGGTTACTGCTTTTGAAAGAGAACCCCGGCGGGAATCGTGAGGACTTCCCGGTAGCCCATCCGTATCATATCAAGCCGCAATCCCTCAGCATCGATCGCGCGCAAGAATCGCTCTTCGTAGGGTCCTACTGCCTGAGAAAACATGAACACAGACGGGGGGCTGTTTGAGGTGAGCGTGGGAAGGTAATCCTCCTTCGAAGGAGGAATCCAATCCAATTTGACCTTCCAGGCTACAGACTTGGTTCCACACAGCCAGTGGACACTATTGTTGCGTGGAGGGATGAGGAGCAGCGCAGACCCGGCCGGTACGTGAGTACAGATCGGCTGATAGTTTTCTGCAAGGGTGGTGAGAGGCGGGTCTTTGGGTAATGCTGCAAGGGTTTCGGAAACCAGTCGTGTAAATTGCGGGGTGCTGTTGCCGATCAGAATGAGAAGCCCTATCGCAAGTACCACAGCGGTGTAATGGGTCCTTCTCCTCGCAACCTCTGTGTGGAGCATGCGTATCATGATACCTATCCCAATCGCGGCTGCAAGAATGGCCGAAGGGAGTGAAAGCAATGCGTAATGCAGGTATCCACGGGTTCCAAATTGAGATGCCCCGATCAGTGCGGACACGACGCAGATGCCAAGGGCGGCCAAGGCGTTGGGCGTGATAAGGGTAGTCTCACGCGTCACTGCCAGGCAATACATCCACAGGGCCATACTGACGGCAAGAAGTAGCGTCAACGGGCCTGTGAGGGCAGCCACCCTGGAAAGATGGTCTACCAGTAACCCGTCCGCCTGGTATTGCTTGGCAAAACCGAGCCCGGTCTTAATGGCGGATAGCCCGCCTCCCTCAATGGCCATGGCACAGAAAAAGACAGTGCACGCGCTGATCGGTATCACGATCAGCGGAGCGATGCGAGCGACAACGCTACCCTTGAAAAACCGAATCGCAGGAAGCAATCCCAGTGTGCCTAGCACAAGGAGGACTCCTTGTTGTTTTACAAACACGGCAAGACCGAGTCCGACCCCAAGTGCTGTCAACGAACTTATGATGTATCCACGATTGACTAACCGAGCCCAGGCCCAGAGGCCGGTGAGGAAAGGGAGTGTGACGACAGGTTCGGCCGTGCCAAAAAATCCCTCCAGAAGTAATGCTTGAAAGGGGTAAAACGAACCAGCCAATGCCGCTATCTGCCAGACACCGATCAACTCCCAGGCAATGAGACCGATCAGGAGGGCATTCAGGAAGAGTACGCCGCAGAAGGCCCACTGGAGTGATTCGAGGTCACCGGGGGTAACGGAGATGATCATTCGCCAGAAGGAATAGAACCCAGGAAAGTACCAGTAACGAGCCGGGGTGACATCAATTTCGCCTGCAGCAAGATCACGACTGATAAGCGTGTAGTAATAGAAATCGACCCCCTGGATGAAGGGTGGCATGGTCAGAAGGAAGTAAAGGGAGAGACATACGGAGGTGACTGCTGTCACTGAGGCGAATTGTGGCAGAAGGCCCGGGAGGAGGCGAGTCATCGTCGCCGTTGTCGCACGTGATAGCGTGTCGGAGGCCATGAATCGTCAGCATGCATCGGAATTTCAGTCAGTGCAATGAAATGCGGAGTTTCGTAGTCTGTGTAGCGATGCGCTCGTTAAGAAATCAGCGGCACGACGTACAGCTAAAGCTGCATCTTGTTGACAGAGCGCGCGAAACAGGAGACGCTGAAAGAAAACAGTTAGTGCGGCGTTGTGTTGTATGGTTGGCTGATGCATCAGATGGGTGTTGGTGCAGAAGAATCGAGCGGGACAATCTCAAGACCGATCAAAATCTGTTTTATCTCTCCCCTAGGGTATGGTCTGTACAACCAGGCTGCAGGCCTTTCGTTCGGAGGGGCAGAAGTTCAGTTTTTCTTACTCGCCAATAGACTGGCCAGCGATCCTGCCTACGACGTTTCCGTTTTGACAACAGTCGATCACCAACCTGGCGTTGAGACCCGCGGCGGCCTCTCCGTGTTTAAGCGCCTTGGCCAACGACGACTGGATGGGAGGTCCGGGCGAAGTCTCCTCAAGTCTATCCAGCTGACCGGTGGATATCTCTTGGCATTCGCGGATATGTGGCAACAATTTCGACGCATCGATGCGGATGTCTATCTTCACGCCGGTGCCGGGGTGGAGGTGGGGGCCTATGCGCTAATTTGCCGTCTGCTTCGGAAGCGATTTCTGTTTTTTATAGCCTCATCGGCAGATTTGTGGGAGCCTTACGGAGGGATCAATGGACCACTTAAGTGGTTGTTCCCATTGGGAATTCGTTTGGCCCATGCAATCGTCTGTCGAACTGGAGAACAGCAGCAACAGTTGTTCGAAGAATACGGACGCAAGGGAGTCTTGATACGGACAGGGCATCCTCGTCCGGCGTTCAGCAACGGGCCAAAGACTTCGATACTGTGGGTCGGCCGAGGAATTCCATTGAAACAGCCGGACTTATTTTTGGATCTGGCGGAACGCTTACCCCGGCAATCGTGTGTGATGATCGTGAACGCCGAAGCGGGCCAAGAAGGTCTCCATCAACGGATCCTGGAGAGGGCCCAGGCCATGCCGAATCTTGCACTGCATGTAAACGTGCCCCTGAGTGAGATGGAGCAGCATTTTGCCCGTGCACGGGTCTTCGTGAACACTTCAACCTATGAAGGGTTTCCTAATACGTTTGTGCAGGCGGCCTTGAACGGCGTCCCGGTTATCTCATGGCGAGTTGATCCCGACCGGCTCTTGTCTCAGGAAGTCATCGGTCTATGCGCCGGCGGATCGTTCGACCGACTCCTCGAATTGGTCGAAGATTGTTGCGCGTCTGAAGAAAAACGGAAGGCGTTGGGACGGCGAGCCCAAGAATATGCATACGCGCATCATGACGTGAACCAATCGGCTGCTGCGCTCAAGGCGCAGGTTCGATCCCTTGTCGGACCGGCCCACTGAATCGGGGTAAGGAGCCATCGTGAAGGCGAAGCTCCGGCTATGCTTTGTCGGGCCGGCGGAAAACATAACCTTGCGTCGCTGGGTGCGTTGGTTTGCAGACCAGGGCCATGATGCAACGATTGTGACGGTCGAGCCGGCGGCAGATGGGGAGACGGCTGGTTTCCGCCAGATCGATGTGAGTCTTCCAGGTGCAGTGCGCAAATTGAGTCGACTCATTTCAGCGGTGCGTCTACTCAAGGAGATTCGGAAGTTGAAGCCCGATGTGGTTCATATCCATTACCTGCGAGGGTTGGCGTGGGGACTGGGCTTCAAGTCGTTTCACCCGACTGTGGTGACTCCGTGGGGAAGCGACGTGTTGGAAGAGCAGGGCGCGTTTCGCGAGTGGTACAGCAAGTGGTTGACACGTGCGGTCGTGCGCATGGCCGATCTCGTCGCTGTCCACTCGGATTTTCTGGAATCACAAATTCGGTTGCTGGGTCCTAAACCGAATTCCATCGTTCGCATCGGTTGGGGCGTCGATTTGACTCGGTTTCGTCCGGGGCTTGACGTCGAGGCTCTCCGCCGGAAGTGGCATATCGACCAGGATACGCCGGTAATGTTCAGTCCGCGTCTGGCGCAACGTTTCTATAACCATCATCTCGTCGTTCAAGCGCTTGAACAGATCCGGAGAGAATTTCCGCAGATCGTATTGGTCATCAGCGAGCAGTTCGGCGATCCGTCATACGTGAGAGAGTTAAAAGCCTTGGCCGAACAATCGCAGGTCTCCCAGCATATTCGCTTCGTGGGAAGGATCCCGTATGAAGACATGCCGCTGTGGCTCAATCTTTCCGCTCTCGTGGTGATGGTGCCCGAATCGGACGGGATGCCCAATACGTTGCTGGAAGCTATGGCCTGTGGTGCTGTGCCTGTATTGCGAGAGCTCCCGCAATATCGGGAACTTATTCGAGACAATGTGAACGGAAAATATGTCTCGGCAACGGCTGAATCCGTTGCCAGGGGTGTTGTGGCGTTGCTGCAGGCTGACGAGCAGCGTAAAGAGATGGCATCGGTCAATCTTTCCCTTGTTCGCGAAGTCGCAGATCAGAGCAAAGAAATGCATCGAATGGAACAGTGGTATTACAAGTTGGCCGGCGAAGCCTCCTGCTGAGGATCGGACTGCATGCAATGTCTTAAGGAGACGGTGGAATCGACCGGCACCATAGAGGACACGGTGATCACGGATTCGAAACCCATAGCTGCCGTAGTCGCCCGCGGCCAGGGCCGGGAGGCCAAGGCTCAGCCCTTTGCTACGTCTCGTCGTCTGAAAATCCTGTACGTAACTGTAGGACTCGACATAGGCGGGACGGAAGGTCAGGTCCGCGATGTAGTGATGAACCTCGACCGGTCACGGTTCGAGTGCATGGTATGTGCGCTGAAAGGTGATGGCCAGATTGCCAAGGAGCTGGCTGCGAGCGGTGTCAAAATCCGAGTATTGAACGGAAAAGGGTTTTGGGACATCAGATTGGTGTGGCGGCTCGTTCAACTGATTCGTCTGTTTCGACCCGACATCGTTCACTCGTTCCTGTCGCCTGCAAACGTTGTGGCCGGCTGTGCGAGCGCGCTTTGCCGTGTGTCGCATTGTGTGCTCTCCTGCCGTGACTTGGGCATTGGGAGGCGTTGGTGGGTGCGCTCTGCTGAACACCTGGTGTCACGGTGGGCAAGCGCCATCACCTGTTGCTCGGATGCCGTTCGTCATTTGGCCCGGTCCCGGTTCGGAGGCGATCCCCGCAAGTATGTCACCATTTACAACGGCGTGCCGGTTGAGCGTTTCGAGAATCCAGCGCGAAGTTCTGAAGCCATTCTGAATCCTCAAGGGAAACAGACAATCATCGGCACAGTCTGTCGGCTCGAGGAGCCGACGAAGGGTCTAGCCGTTCTCATTGAGGCCATGGCGTTGCTCAAAGAGTCGTCACACGGTCGTTCGTTCTGCCTGTGGATCGTCGGAGACGGTCCGGCGAAACCTACGTTGCAAGCTTTATGTGGGCGACTCGGGTTGAATCAGGATGTGGTGTTCGCAGGGGAGCGAAGCAATGTGGAGGAGATTCTTCCTACTTTTAGCCTGTTCATCCAGCCTTCGCTGAGTGAAGGGTTCGGCATTGCCATTGCCGAGGCCATGGCGGCTGGACTGCCGGTCGTGGCGTCCGCCGTCGGAGGCATTTCCGAAGTGGTTGTCCATGGCCAGACCGGATGGCTTGTGCCGCCGGGAGACCCGAGGGCTTTGGCTCAAGCCATCGCGCACTGCTCGGCACATCCACGCGAAAGCCATGAGCTCGGACGGGCAGGCTGCGAACGAGTAAAGCAATGCTTCACGATTCAATCGGCAGCGAAGCGGCATGAGGAACTGTATCAGCAGCTCATGGCCACGTGTGTGCAAACCTAGCCGATGTTGAGCGAAGAGTAGAGGACTATGTTCACAGAAAACACCATGATCGTGCCCTTTCTCACCATGGTGCTCGCGTTCGGGTTGGCGCTGTACGCCGTCCCGCTCGCTCGTCGAGCGGCCCTCAAATACGGCATCATGGATGTGCCGGACGGACAGCTCAAACATCAAAAGGAACCGGTGCCGTATTTCGGAGGGTTGGCCATTTATCTGGCGTTCCTCATTAGTTTGGCGTTTACCTTCGAATTCCGTCATGACGTGTTGGGGATCATCCTGGGCGGAACGATTGTGGTGATGTTGGGCCTCATCGACGATTTCGGCGTGCTCACGCCAGCCACGAAACTGATCGGCCAATTGCTTGCCGTCTTCGTGTTGATCAAGAGCGGCATCAGGATAGAAATTGCCGCTTTCCCGGAGTGGCTGGACATTCTCTTGACGATATTGTGGATGGTGGGACTGATCAATGCATTTAATCTCTTAGATATTATGGACGGGCTTTCTGCTGGTGTCGGCGCGGTGAGCGCGACAGTCTTACTTATAGCGGCGTTGCTCCAAGGAGATCAGGCGATCACCTTCATGCTGGCGGCGTTGATCGGCAGTCTGGCGGGGTTCTTGAAGTACAACTGGCAGCCGGCACGAATCTATATGGGCGATACGGGTGCGATGTTTATCGGCCTTCTGCTTGGTGCGATGGCCATGATTGGCAAATATCCAAGCGACCATCCGCTTTCTCTCTTGACCCCCGTGTTTATTTTAGGGATTCCCATTTTTGACACCCTGTTTGTGATGTGGATCCGTTATCAGCGAGGTCTGCCTATTTTCTGGGGGAGCCCCGATCACATTGCCATTCGATTGCGGCAGTGGGGTATGCCTGTTACTCAGATTGTTCTTGTGAGTTATGTGTCTACGGCGGTGGTCGGCGGGATTGGCCTCATGTTAATGACTGTCGGCCAGGAGATGGCGTGGATCCTTTGTGGTGGAACGGTCGGGGTGCTGTTCGGGTCGACCTTCATCTTGAAAAGAATCGATGTGAGGAAGTCCATGCCATCGGTCGTTGCAGCGAACGTTGAAGAAGGCACTCACGCAGCATGATCGTCATCGTCGGCGCAGGTCTGGCAGGCCTCAGCACAGCCTATCACCTCTCTAGCACTCCCTATCGGCTCTATGAACGTGAGGAAGAAGTTGGCGGCCTCTGTCGTTCTTACCACAAAGACGGCTTTACCTTTGACTATACCGGGCATCTTTTGCACTTTCGCCAGCCCGAGATCAAGGCATTAGTCGAACGTCTGCTGGCCGGAAAGTTACAGCAGCACAGCCGGAAATCCTTCATCTACTCGCATCGGACCTACACGGAGTATCCGTTTCAAGTCAATACCTATGGCCTGCCTCCCGAAGTGATTCGAGACTGCCTGCTGGGTTTTATTGCCACACTGACGAAACCGGCCGCGACCATCGCAGCAAAGGAACGCTCGTTCAAGCAATGGATTCTGGACAATCTTGGCGAGGGCATGGCCAAACATTTCATGGTACCGTTCAACGAAAAACTGTGGCAAGTGTCGCTGGATGAATTGACGTCGGATTGGGTATCGTGGTTGGTACCGAAACCGGAACTCAAGGACGTCATTAACGGTGCTTTGGGGATCAAGGAGAAGAGCTTCGGCTACAATCCTTCGTTTTTGTATCCGGCTGCGAATGGGATCAAGGTGTTGCCGGAGTCCTTCTTGTCCGGCATTCCCGGTGTCAAGAAGGGCCTGGAACTGGTGGAAGTCGATACGAAGCGTCGGTGCGCGCTCTTCCGTGATCGGCAGAGCGGGGAGAGCTTGACAGAGCATTACGAGTCGCTGGTTTCTACGATTCCAGTTCCAGAACTCACGCGTCGTTGTCTCGATATTCCAGCTCATCTGAAAGAGGCGGCGGAAGGTCTACGGTGGGTCTCTGTCTATAACCTCAACATGGGCGTAGCTCGTGAACAGGTCTCAGAAAAGCACTGGCTCTACTTTCCCGAACCGGAGTTTCCTTTTTATCGCGTTGGATTTCCGATGAACTTCTCACCGGCTCTCGGGCGTGCCGGCTGCAGCTCGATGTATGTCGAAATGTCCCACCGGCCCACGGACCATCAATCATTAGAGCAGCTCATGGCTCGGGCTCGCGCCGGCTTGGAACAGGTCGGGATTTTGCGCCCGGATGATGAGATTGTTGTCGCGGACGTCAAGAATCTGCATTATGCCTATGTCTATTTCGACCGGCACCGTGCGCGTGTCCTGCCGGCAATTCTGGCCGAGTTGGAACGGCGCGGCATTTACTCCATCGGTCGATATGGGCGGTGGGAGCATACCTCGATGGAAGACGCGATCGGACAGGGCAAGCAGCTGGCCGAACGGCTTCGAGCGCAGGGCACCCAGCCTGTCACTGCGTAGTTGGAGAACGGACGCATGACTCTCTTCTCGACGCGAGTACAAGGCGCGCCCCGGGGGATCGATTGTGAAGCAATCGGTGGGTCGGGCGGGTGCAAAAGAATCGCCCGCCTGAGGCGGGTGAGAAGCGCAATTTGTTCAGCATCCTGCTAAGGACGGCCGGTGTGGAAACAGTCTGCCACGTCATCACCAAACTCGAGTTAGGAGGAGCTCAGGAAGTTGCGCTCTACGCAGTGTCCCATTTGGATCGGAAAAAGTTTCGTCCCGTGCTTATCGCAGGACCAGGAGGTTTCTTAACCGAGGAGGCTCGTCGGCTTCCTGGTGTCCAAACCATCATTGTTCCCTCTCTCGGCCGTCAGATTCATGCCATCAGCGATCTCTTCGCCCTGTTTCATTTGATTATCCTGTTTCGTCGTCTGTGCCCGGCCATTGTGCACACCCATAGTTCAAAGGCGGGAATATTGGGACGATGGGCGGCCTGGTTGGCACGCGTTCCCGTCATCATCCATACCGTCCATGGATTCGGCATTACGCCGTCACAGCCGGTATGGCTTCGGCGTATCCTTATCATGCTTGAACGGATGACAGGATGGATTACGACCCACTGGATTACCGTCGCACAGATCGATGCTCAAACAGGGCGGCAATGGCAGTTGTTCGATTCAAATGTTTCAGTGATCAGACCCGGTATTGACCCCCGGCCGTTCCAGCAGCCACTCGAGCCATCTGTCCGGAATAAACTTCGTGAGGAATTCGGTGCCGGCTCCGATGAGTACTTGATCGGAACCGTGGCCTGTTTGAAACCTCAGAAAGCGCCGGAAGATGTGGTCGCGGTCTCGAAGCTGGTGTGTGCACACATACCTCGAGCCCGATTTGTCGTGATAGGAGACGGGGAGAGGCGTTCGAGCCATCGATGCGCTCATCCGACGATACGGGCTACAAGACCGAGTCCGGTTGGCCGGATGGCGGCGAGATGTCGACAGAGCCATGAACAGTTTCGATGCCCTCCTGCTCACGTCGCACTGGGAAGGATTTCCGAGAGTGATCCTTGAGGCGGCCTCGGCGGGGTTGCCGATCGTGGCGACAAGAGTCGGAGGTGTGGAGGAGGTGATTGGGCATGGCTGCGATATCAGGTTGTATGAAGCTGGCGATATCGATGGCCTGGCGAGAGAGGTGGAAACCCTCGTTCGGGAATCTGAGAACGGGGGACAGCGGGCTTCCGGCGTCAAGAGCGAACTTCCAAAAGAGTTTCATATTGAGGACATGGTCAAACAATATCAATCCCTGTATGATAAACTGCGGTCGCTTGAGCGAGAGAAGCTCGCGAGCAGTCCTGCGATACAACCTTAGCCATTGGAGCCACGGTGAACGTTCCATTGTTGGATCTGAAAGCGCAATATCGCGGCATCAAAGCCGAAGTCCTGGCAGTCATGGAAACGGTCTGCGATGAGCAGGGGTTTGTTCTGGGGCCTCGGCTCGCTGACTTTGAAAAAGCCACGGCGCAGTATATTGGCAGCCGCCATGCGATCGGCTGTGCCTCCGGAAGCGATGCGCTCCTCTTGGCCTTGATGGCGTTAGGCGTAAAGGCCGGCGATGAAGTCATCACGGTCCCGTTCACCTTCTTTGCCACCGCCGGAGCGATCTCGCGGCTTGGGGCGAAGCCCGTATTCGTCGATATCGAACCGCAGACCTTTAATATTGATCCCAACACGATTGAACGGGCGATCACGCCACGGACCAAGGCCATCATTCCTGTGCATCTCTTTGGGCAATGCGCCGATATGCGGGCGATCAACGAACAAGCCAAGCGGAAGAGGATTCCCGTCATCGAGGATGCCTGTCAGGCTATTGGGGCCGCGCAACAAGGCAAGCGTGCCGGTGTGTTAGCCGACGTGGGCTGTTTCAGCTTTTTCCCTACCAAAAATCTCGGCGGGTTTGGCGATGGCGGCCTGATGACGACCGATGATCCTGCCGTAGCCGATGCGCTCTCGATGTTGCGAGTGCATGGGAGTCGCGTGCGGTATCTGCACGAAGCAGTGGGCATCAATAGCCGGTTGGATGCCCTGCAGGCGGCGATTCTTCACGTCAAGCTGAAGTATCTCGATCAGTGGACCGAGGGCCGCCGTCGAAATGCCGAGCGGTACCAGCGGTTCTTCGCTCAAGCCAATCTGCTCGATCGTGTGCTGTTGCCCGTGACGACCCCTGGGAATTTTCACGTGTACAATCAGTACACGGTGAGGGTCCGTCAACGGGATGAGCTCAGGAACTTTTTGAAGGAAAAGGGTGTCGGCTCAGAGGTCTATTATCCCCTGCCAATGCATCTTCAAAATTGTTATCGCGACCTCGGTCACCACAAGGGATCATTCCCTGTATCAGAACTGGCTGCGGAGGAAGTGCTCTCGCTCCCGATCTATGCTGAACTGACAGAGGATCAACAGGCCTACGTCGTTCAGATGATCGGAGAATTCTACCAGCGGGCCTAGCCTTCATTGAATGAGTTTCCGGTACTCACCGGGACAGTACTTTCTCCGTCAACGGATAGGCCCTCCGCGCGTTGCATCGAATATATTCATGGTTGGAGGAACTGGTGTGCGTGGAACCAAGACGGTTCCAAGGCTTGACGGATGGAGGCGTTCATGAGGTCCATCATATGGATGATTCTCTGTGCATGCTGTCTCGCATGGACTGACGGTGTCTCTGCGAAAGAGCTCTCGCCCCGCGATATCTACGAACAGGCGTCTCCCGCTGTGGTCATGGTCATGGGACACTCCGATGCAGGCAAAAGCGGGAGTGGGGGAACCGGCTCGATCATCCAGGCCGACGGATTAGTATTGACCAATGCCCATGTCGTCATCGAAGAGCGAACCGGAAAGCCTTATCCCCGGCTGTCCGTTTTCTTAAAACCAGCCCGTGTGTCGGGCGATTCGAGAGTCGACCTTTCACGGATGGTACGAGCCAAAGTGATCGCCTATTCCACCCCATTGGATTTGGCCCTTCTCAAACTCGACGGTGCCCCGGCCCCACTGCCGGTGGTGGCGTTCAGCGAGTCCACCCAAGGCAGAATCGGTGATCGTGTGGTCGCCATCGGTCATCCGGAACAGGGAGGTCTTTGGACGTTGACGACCGGTGTGATCAGCGCGGAGGTCGACAATTTCAACGGGGTGAAAGGCAAGGATGTGTTCCAGACAGAAACTGGGCTCAACCGGGGCAATTCAGGCGGTCCGCTGCTCGATAGTGAAGGACACATGATCGCGGTCAATACGGCTATCGCTCGAGTGGCTCCAGATGGACTGCCCATTACCAGCATCAGTTTTTCTCTCAAGTCGAGTGTGGCGACGCAATGGCTTCAGGAGCAAGGTGTCAATCGCCAAATGGTTGGAAGCGTCCCTTCAACCCAGACGAACGCTGCAGCCGATCTGCCGGCGAAGCCGTCTGTCGAGCCTCAAGCCAAACCGGTTCAACCTCCCAAAGTGGCGGCGCCTGCGACGCCGAAGACGAAGCCGGAGAGCACCCCACCTCCGGCCCGCCCCTACAATCTCGACCTCCTGATCAGTGACCGGGCCAAGGCAGAGGCGGACCTCGAAGGCATGATTTCGGAAATGCGAGGAAGGATGAAGGAGAGGTAGCCCGTGTCCGTTGAGTCTGCTGCATGAAGAGCCGGCGTGTCCAGCTTCTGCGTATTGTCATCAGTATCTGCTGTTTCGCGCTTGCCGCCATTCCCGCCGTCACCTCCGCAAAAAATGACCTGGATCGACTCCAACTGCGGGGACCAGTTCGCACGGTTGTCACCAAACATCCTCAACTGAAGACTACGCACCAATTGGACCGAGAGGGACACCTGACATCATTGGAACTCGCTCCTAGCAATGAGGCCGATTCAGCTCGCTATGTCTATCAGTACGATGAGAGCGGACGGGTCATCGAAGAACAGACGTTCGAGCCAGATAACACGGTGGCCCACCGTAAACTGTTTCGATATGGGATCGACGAGCGGGGACGGCAATCGGCACAGATTGCTGTCACGGACAAGGGTCTCTTCGCCCATGCAGAGTTCTCCTTCTACGACAGGAGAGGATTGCTCGCTGAAGAGATCATGATTACGGGGCAGGGTGTCGCTGAAAAAAGCCTTTACGATGTGCGCAGCAATCTCGTCTATCATGCCCGGTACTTTCAAGGGCGTCTGGTGCTGGAAGCGACGCATCACTACGATCCACTTGATCGGCTCAAGGAAAGCCGGTTCTACGGAAGTGATGGCGAGCAGATGAGAAGAGATCACTATCGGTATGATCAGGCGGGGAACCGTATCGAACAAACGAGCGATTATTTGCGCCAGTCACATCTCCGGAAATCGGTGGTAACCTACGACTTCGATCACGCCGGCAACTGGATAAAGGAATCGATTCAGCGATGGTCGCAAAAGAACGGTGCGATTGTCCTGGCCGAGACCGTGGTCAGCCAAGAACGAGTCATCACATACTATTAGAATCCTGGCGATGAACGGGGCTCTCGTGGAGTCACTTCCCAGAGTGGGCCGCCCGTCCGTTCAAGATGAAACTCTTTCCTGATATCCGACGAGTGATAATAGGCCTCCCAATCGTCGGCGAGGTATAGGGCCTTCCCGTTGGAGCCCACGTGCGACCGGATGAATTCCAGGATCGCAGTTGAAGGTTCCCTTGTGTAGTGCACCCAATCGTCAATGAAGACGTCGAGTTCGAGGTCCTTCCGTTTTCCTAAGACACGCTGCTCATACACCAAGACCAGTCCGGGCACGAAGTCTGCGAGAATAATCGCTGCGGGTTTGGCCTGCTTGAACGAATCTTCGACATACCGTTGAGGGCCATCTTCCCGGTGTTTGGGAGGGAAAAGGTAGTACGAATAGGGATTTCGGTATGGCTGATTTCTGATGAATGAAACATCGTATTGAATGACTTCCGCTATGTGTGATGCCGCATAGTACACGGCCGGAGGAAGCAAGGCCAAACTTGTCAGGATTGCTGAATAGACAGAGACTGTTCTCAAAAGAGGGAATTTTGCAAGCACATAGTGAGCGCCGATGCCGATCCATAATGCAAACATGGTAAATGTCGGCAGCATCATGGGAAACTGTCGTTGCTTCATGTACTGCGCAGCAAAGACCAGAATAGGCGCCGCAATCAGCGCAGATGCGACCACCAGCCGGTTCGATTGCCGGAATCCAATGGCACCACCGACCACCCCCAACACGATAGCCAGGCCGGGAAACTGATACAGCAGGTAGAAGGGATAGGCACTGAGTTCTCCGACGAACTTCAGGAAGCTCCCTGAAAAGGTCTGATAGGTATCGGAGCTATCGCCTGTCAGCTGAGCGACGAACGACGAGAGGCTTCCGGTTTCCACGACCGGGATGAATAGAATTTGGCAAGAGCCCAAGAGAAACATGAGCAGGGCGACGGCGCACTTCCACGAGAGGCAGAAATCAGAAAAACGGTTTCCCCATACCATAAAGAGAAGGCCTGGCCAGGCCAGCACCATCAACGCATGATTGGCAAGGCCGGCCCCTAGCACGAAACTGAGGGCATACAGATGCCAATCCCGATGTTGTCTCGTCCACTTCAGGCAGAGAAACAAGGCCAAGAGAATGGAAAACGATAGCAGCGAATAGCTCTCGTTGATGACGGCGTAGAGCCAGAACACGTGACTGACCGCCATTGAAACGGCTGCAGCCAGCGCGGCACGGATGTCCCCTTCGGCCTCCACGATGATGCCGTACGTCACGCAGACTGATGCGGCTGCAAAAAAAGCCGAGAGGAGATTCTGAGAGTAGGCGAAGGGGAGGGGGAGGAGAGAGAAGGCATAACCGAGCACGTTGTGTAATGGATGAGTGCCGAAACCTGCACCAAGACCGACGAACTTTTTCTCAAGCACGTAAAACAGCAGTTTCGTGGAGTCTCCCCAGACATAGCTGGGTGCAAGGGTGACGATGTACAGTGCGAGGGCCGCGACGAAAATGATGGCACAGGTGATATGCTCGTGAAGGCTCCAGGCCCTGTTATCCGGGGCCGTTATGCCGTCCGTCGAATTCACCTATGACGTCACCGCTCCTTCAGATGCCGACGACACGTGGCGGGCGTACTTGGCCATAACGCCTGAGGTATAGCGGGGCACTGGTTGCTTCACTTTCTTGAGGCGCGACTTGATCTCTTTAGCAGAAAGTTCCACGTTCAGCTGGCGTTTGGCGATGTCGAACACAATCGTATCGCCGTTTTTCACGGCGGCGATCGGCCCGCCTTTGACTGCCTCTGGCGCGACGTGTCCGGCCATGAGGCCATGGGTGGCGCCGGAGAATCGTCCGTCGGTCAGGAGCGCGACAGAGTCGCCTAATCCGGCTCCCACGATTGCCGCCGTCACGCCCAACATCTCTCGCATGCCCGGCCCGCCTGATGGTCCCTCATAGCGGATCACCACGACATCACCGGGCTTGATCTGTCCGGCGTTGCACGGCGACGAATGCATCTTCTTCACGGTCGTAGACCTTCGCCGGTCCGCGGAACTGCATCATCGAATGGCCGGCCACCTTCACGACGCAGCCGTCCGGCGCAAGATTGCCTTTCAGAATCACCAGCCCGCCGGTGGGCTTGATCGGATTCGGAGAGCGGTCGTAAGGACCTGTTGGCCCGGTGTCTCCGTCGCATCCTTGGCCTCTTCGCCGATCGTGCGGCCGGTGACGGTCGGTTGATTTCGCGTGAAGAATGCCGGCATCGAGCAAGCGTTTGGCGACGAGGGTGGTCCCGCCCGCCGCATAAAGGTCTGCCGCAGTAAATCGGCCGCCTGGTTTCAAATCGGCCAGCAACGGCACCTTGCGGTTGATCTTGTCGAAGTCGTCGATGCTCAGTTTGATGCCGGCCTCCCGGGCGACGGCAAGCAGATGCAGCACCGCATTTGTCGAGCCGCCGGTCGTCGCGACTGCCGCAATCGCATTTTCCAGCGATTTGCGCGTGATGATTTGCCGGGGCCGCAGGTCTTGCTTCAAGCAGGTCCATGACCATCTTGCCGCATTCGAATGCGACGTCGTCCTTCCGCTTGATCCATGGCCGGCACACCGTTGCGTCCCATCGGCGAGATGCCCGAGGAATTCGAACGCGATGGCCATGGTGTTGGCAGTGAACTGGCCCCCGCAGGCGCCGGGACCGGGACAGGCATGGTCTTCGAGATCTTTCAGTTCGGCATTCGTCATCTTGCCCGACGCATGTTTGCCGACGGCTTCAAAGACGTCTTGAATCGTCACGTCGTGGCCCTGGAACTGGCCCGGCATGATCGAGCCGCCGTACAGCATCAGCGACGGCAGGTTCAGGCGGGCGAGCGCCATCACGGTGCCGGGAATGGTTTTATCGCAACCGGACAATGCCACGACGCCGTCGAACAGATGTCCACGAGCAACCAGTTCGATCGAGTCGGCAATCACTTCGCGGCTGATCAACGAAGCCTTCATCCCTTCGGTCCCCATCGAAATGCCGTCCGATACCGCGATGGTGTTGTATTCGATCGGCGTGCCGCCTGCAGCTCGGATGCCGGCCTTCACCCGTTCCGACAGTCGGCGCAGGTGAAAGTTGCAGGGCATGACTTCGATCCAGGTATTGGCGACGCCGATGATCGGGCGTGACAAGTCCTCGTCGGTGAATCCCACGGCTTTCAACATGGCGCGGGCCGGTGCCCGGCCGGGACCGACCAGCAGATCGTGGCTTTTGAGCTTCAACTCCTTCGGCATGACATCCTCTCAGGCTGCTGAAAATGCCCTCCAGCTTCGTTCTCAGTCGTTCGAACCCCTCAACGTACCCTGCCCGCGTACGCCTCGGGGTCCTCTCTCCTTGCGGCCTTGCTGGATGGCATTTTGATCAGCCTGTGGAGTTGCTTATATTATGAGATGGTCTGATTAATGTTTTTTCTTTTTCTCTCCGTGCTTCTCGTCTTTCTTCGCTTCCGTATCGATCACGGTTCCGTCGGCAGCATCAATGTGGACTTCAGTGACCTTCCCGTCGGCGCCGACGACCTCGACTTCCCATACTGTTTTGCCGTGCTTCTTTTCGAGCTCAGCTTCCACGGCGGTTCCGGGAACTTTTTCAAGAGCGGTTTTGATCGCCTGGTCGATCGTCACCTTGGCATCCTTGAGCAGATCGGCAACTTTCCCTTCTTTGTCATCGCTCCATGCGGTACTTGATCCGACAAACATGCTGACGGCGATGATCGCAGCAATCCCTATACGTCTCATGGCTCCCTCCTTGTGCTGAGGCTGGTAAACAGAATCATTCGGTTCCAAATCACTATTGAGTCTTCATGTCCGACGGAGGCATCGGTGCGGCGCTACCACCCTTGTGCGGGTTACTTGGCATGCCCCCTCCGTGTGGATTCATCATGCCGCCCGGCTGGCTGCCGTGCCCCTTGCCGCCATCTTTGTGCTGCTGCATCATCTTCTCGTGCTCGGCCTTTTCCTTGGCGCGCTGTTCCGGAGTCAACAGGCCCAATACCTCGCGGCGCGTCTTGATGGAGGTCATCCGCAGCGCGACTTGCAGATCCTCGCTCTGCTTCAGCTTGGCCTCGATCGCACCGAGATCGGACTTTTCTTCCTCGGTCAACGCCTTCAACTCGCGCTCGGCAACCTGGATGTCCGCTTCGGCTTTGATGCGGGTCTTGTCCAGGTTCAACTGCATGTCTTTCAGTTTCGCCACTTGGTCGGCCGTGAGGCCAATGTCCTTTTCATGCTTGAGGAGATGCCGGATCAAATGGCCGGCGCTGCTGTGCATCATGCCCATGCCATGGCCGCCCATTGCGCCGTGAGCCGCCATCCGTCTTTGCCGCCGCCGTGGCCATAGCCTGGCTCATTGGCCCAGACGCCGGATGTTCCAACCGCCAGTGCGAACGCTGCGGCCATGCCGAGCGTCAACGATTGCGCTGTATTCCCTTCTTCATGCCGTCCTCCTTCGTGTGAAAAAACTTTCGATGATGTCGTTGCAAGATATCATTATCGCACGAACAAACCGCCTTCGCCCTTCAGCCCGTTGAACAGGAATTGAATGGCCAAGGCGGCAAGCAACAGGCCCATCAGGCGCGTGATAATTTTCTCCGCCAGCGGAGTCATCCATTTGGCTCCCGATGCGCCGAGAGCCAGGATGGCGTAGCTTGCCAGACCGACCAGCGCAACGCAAGCCAGCAAGATCCCTCGGTAAGCCCAGGAGGCGGCCTGAGCGTCAAGAAGAATTACCGTCGAGATTGCCGCCGGTCCCGCGAGCATCGGCACGGCCAGCGGAGTAATGGCGATGTCGTCTTTCATGGCCGCTTCCGCCGTTTCATCCGCCGTTTCCTGTACAGGAGAACGTTGAGCCCGCAACATGTCCAACGCCACCAGTAGGAGCACGAGCGCCCCTGCCACTTGCACGGCCGGAAGTGTGATGCCGAGGAGAGTGAACAGCCACTGGCCGATGAGTGCAAAGCCGGCCAGGATACCCATGGCGACCATACAGGCCACGCGAGCCATGCGTAGCCGCTGGGCGGTGTCCCGCACGGTCATGGCCAAGAACGCCGGTACGGTTGCGATCGGATCGACAATGACGAACAGCGAGCTGAAGGCGAGCACGGCGTACTCGGTCAAGGTCATGAGCTGCGTCTCGCCTGGTTCAGCAAATCGATGCGGGGGTCCGGATGCTTTAGGCGTGCGAGCTGTTCAAACAGCACCTGTTCCTCGGGGGTGATAGAGGGCGGCATCACGACATGAAGAATCAGGAACAGGTCGCCATGTCCGCCGGTCGCCGACGGAAGGCCTTTGCCTTTGAGACGCAGCTTGCTATCCGCCTTGCTGCCGGCCGGCACCTTCACTTTCACCGGTTCCGTCAGGGTAGGCGCCATGATTTCTGCGCCTAAGGCCGCTTCCCATGGATAGATGGGCACGTTGACATGGATATCGCTGCCCTGGCGCCGGAAAATCGGATCCGGCTCGATGATAACATGCAGATAGAGGTCGCCTTGCTTACCGCCGTTTGACCCGGGCTGGCCCTTGCCCGCCACGCGCACACGCGTGCCGTCCTGGACACCAGCGGGAATTTTCACTTCGATCGTCTTCGACTCTGTAGTGGAACCGGTCCCATGGCAGGTCGGGCAGGTTCTGCCTCGCAGAGCGCCGGTTCCCTGGCAGGTTGAACAGGTGGTCGGTTCTCGCAAGTGGATGCGTTTCGTGACACCGCTCAGCACTTCCCGTAAGGTCAACTCGACTTCGGTTTCGAGGTCCTCCCCCGGTATAGCAAAGCCCCGTCCCGCGCCGGCACGACCTCGTCCGCTGAACAGATTTTCGAAGATATCCGAGAACGCCTCACCGCCGGACTCGCCGCCCGTCTGTTGCCAGCTAAACCCTTGACCACCAGCCTGGCTGCGCGCCTTTTCAAATGCGTCTGCCTGTTCCCACTGCGCACCGTACTGATCGTATTTCTTTCGCTTGTCGGGGTCGGAGAGGACCTCGTTGGCTTCATTGAGTTCTTTGAACTTCTTCTCCATCTCGGCCTTTTTTGTGCCCGAATGGAGATCGGGATGGAGTTGGCGGGCGAGCCGCCGATAGGCTTTTTTGATGTCATCCGCCGACGCGGTCCGCGGAATACCCAGGATCTGGTAGAAGTCTCGTGACGAGGTGGCCATGCAACAGCAGATAAGGCAGAACGGCAAACAATCAACTATACGTGACCCAGCTTACGGAGTCGTCAGCAGGTTTGCAAGGCTGAAGAAAGGCTACCGGGCTGGTGCCTTGGCTCGCGCCATCAGCTTGCAGTAGGAGCAGATTTCGGCAGTCGTCGGCTGGCCACAGGCGGCACAGGGGTGGAGCATCGCCCGGTCTTTTTCACCCATGGTGATGGAAGTCGAGTCCCTCTTACGCTGTTTCTCCAGAAAACCCCAATAGAAGTACTGTTTGGTACCCGGGGATTCCGTTTCGAGCCGATTGAGGACCTCCTTATATAGGAGAGATCTTGCGCCCTGGGCCATCGGGCATTCGTCCACGATGTAGTCGATCTTATTCAGGACACAATAGGCCGCAAGTTCCCGTTCTGAGAGACGATAGAGTGGCTTGACCTTTTTGGCGAACCCTTCGACCGACGCGGGCAGAGTCGGCCCTTGCTTATCGAGATAGTCTTCCTGCCAATGCAGCACATTGCCGAGCAGGCGGGCCGCTTCGTCATCGAGATTGTGGCCGGTCGCCATCACATCATATTCCTGTTCGACGGCAGCCCGGTTAAATTGATACCGCTTGAGGGTGCCGCAGGTCGAACAGGTGGGTCGATGGACCAGCTGGGCGAGTTCTTTGATGCCGGCTCCTTCTTCCTGTTCAACAGTGTGGGTGTGCAACGTCGCACCGTGAGGGGCAGCAACCGAGTCGGCAAATCGTCGAACCATTTCCTGCGACCGCTCCGAATAGCTGCTAATCCCCAGGTTGACGTAGAACGCATCCGCCTTATAACCGAGCTTGAGCAGAATATCCCAGAGCGCCAAACTGTCTTTCCCGCCAGAGACCGCAACGAGAATCCGGTCGTCTTTCCCGAACATCTTCTGCGACTTGATCGCGCGCGCGACCTGGTCATGCACAAAACTGTTGAAGCAGCCTTTGCAGAAGGCGGCATGGTGTCGGGGGATCTTGATGACCGCTTTGGTTTTGCACTTGGTGCAGTTCATGGGCCGATCATACGAGCTGTATTGGGATGAATGCAAATTGAAGCATCTCATCAGAAGTCTGAGCTTGTCGCTACCGTTGGGAAAGAATCAATGAACTAAAGAGCACTCGTTATCGCTCCCGTATGTCCCACGACTCAACTTTCCTACTGATTTTGTCTGTTCTCAAACACCTTGCTGTTGGCACCCCGCGCCTGGAGCGTAATGACAGTCGCGACCTATTGCCCGCTCGACGTCCAATGAGATTTGACTGCAATTTATGCTGTAACACGTGACAGACCGTCACCATCGGAGCATATTTGTATGGTACCGATGGCCAATTGGTAACTGTCCCCAGCACAGGCGAAAATATGGTCGTAAACGAGAAGGCATGGAAGGATCGATGCGTGCCCCGCATCCCACTCCAGGCTTCGATCAACTATCTCACCCCTGAGATAGTATCCAAGGGACTGGTAATCGATGTCTCACGAGAAGGGCTTCGAATCGAAAGCCAGGATCCGGTTCATATCGGGATGCGACTGGCGCTAGTCCTCTATCTCTCTAACGACCAAGAGCCGGTCATGATTGAGGATGCCACAGTACAGTGGGCTATCGGAACACACTTCGGCGTAAAGTTTGTCAAATGGAGTACGAACGCCGAAGCCAGACTTAACAACTTTTTTTGGACAGGGATTCAGGAGAAATGCCAATCCTTATTGCATCTCATGACTGAGGCGGCCAAGTCATCGCCTCTCAACGATCGTATCGACCCCCAAGCCCCCACCCTTGAAGATGACCAGCGCGGCCTGATCCGTCGGACGCTCGAAGAATGCCGAGGGGTCATCGGTGGCGCATCCGGTGCCGCCACAAAGCTAGGGATGAAGCGCACGTCTCTTCAATACAGGATGAAGAAGTTAGGCATTACTCGAACTAGACTCGATCGGCACCCGTAGTCCCCGATAGTCAAGTTTCCCAAATCTCGCAGCCTTGCTCTCCAAGTTAGCTACCACGCTGCTACCAGGACAGCACACTCAACGAGACATGCAGCACGTAGTACGCAGCTTGTGGCTCCATCAACCCCTTAACTCTGTGAATCATCATCTACTGTGAGCTATTAGGAACCAAGACACACAGGTCAATCGGGAACGTAAATGCTGGCGTGTCCCCATTTAAACTCCCCGCTGAGGACACCATTTTGAGGGCGTCTTCAAACCCTGTCGGATTCCTGGGCTACGTTGGCGTCAGATCAGCGACACGAGTAGGCGAAGATGTGTCATTCCCTTTCCGTTCAGTAATATCTTCCGCAATCCCGGCAATCCGATACACCTCGCCTGTCTGGTCGCGAATTGGGAAGGCCCGATCCCAAATCCACCGTATTGTCCCGTCGGGCCGAATGATGCGGTACTCGACGTCATAGGTCCCAGTGAGTTGTTGCGTGAGCAGATCCTGTCGGATTCGGGGTTGGTCATCGGGATGAATGGCGTCCAGCCACGACTGCGGGGAGTGATAGAGGCTGCTGCAGGTGCGTCCCCAGATGTCCTCATACCCAGGACTGATGTAGATCATGTGCGTTTTCGCGGGATCGGTCAGCCAAAAGACCTCTCGAATGTGCTCGGCCAACTGCCGAAACCGCTCATGGCTCTCCCGCAAGGCTTCTTCTGCGCGCCGGCGCTCGCTGATGTCTTGGGCTAACACCAGCACCCCCATGACGGCCCCCTGTGCATCGCGGTAGGGCACTTTATCGGTCTGCACCCAGCGTTTCCCCCCGGAGGCCGTTTGATACAACTCGACGATGCCGAGTTTGGGCTGACCGGATGTGATCACCTCCAGATCATCCTGATAATACTTTTCCGCTTCCTCAGGATAGAGGTCATAGGTGGACTGGTCCTCGACTTCTGCCACGGTCTTGTTGATGGATTCTGCCGCCCGTCGATTGGCCCGCACGATACGATTGTGGGTATCCTTGTACCACACCATGGCCGGAATCAGTTCCAACAATGCCTGCTGCTCGATCTGCGACCGGAGCAGCTTCCGTTCGACCTCCTCCGTTCGGACTGCGCCGCAGGACCGATTGCGCCGCGCAGCAGAGCCTTGAGTTCCTCTCGACTATAGGGCTTGTCGAGCCAGGCAAACGCACCGAGACGGAGCGCTTGTGCCTTCTGCTCCTTCGTAACATGGGCTGAGATCATGACAACAGTCACCAGCGGATCGGCTTCCTTCACGACTGGGAGTAGGGAGAGGCCGTCTTGGTCCGGCAATCCCACATCTAAGATCATGGCGTGAAAGTGCTGTTGTGTCACCCTGGCGAGCGCCTCCTGTCCGGTGGAAACAGACTGCACCAGATAGCCCTCATGCTCTAAGAGATCCTGGAGGGCATGACGGATGTCCGGGTCATCGTCCACAATGAGCAGAGAGGGGGAGGAAGGGGCTGCAGGGAGGGAACTCATGCCAGATTGTCCAATAGGTACTGTTACAATTTCAAGGTCAGCCACCCATGGAAAGATCAGGAAATACGTGCATTTTCATTGTGTCAGAATGAACCGGAAACACTAGAGATAAGAGAAACAATGGAACTAATCGAAGAACCTATCGCCGCGAAAATTAAGAATATTGGGGAAGCCATCGCAATAGCGAGCACTTACCAAGAACCATCTATTGAGCTTTTAAGGCGAGGGCCCTGGGTTCGAGTCCCAGGCGGAAAACCTCACCCGCCTTGTTGTTTTGAGTGCCGCGGATCGGAGTCACCCGCCCGAAATGACCGGGCGGATTTCGATCTGATCCTTGTCGTGAAGCATTTCATCCTCGGTCACTAATTCATCGCCGCGTATCACGAGGTGCGCCTCGACCACAAGATTGAGCTCTCGCAAGACATCTTTGGCCCGCTTGGGGCCTTTCACATCTACGCTCCGCGGGGGGTGACTGAGTTGCACATGCATGGATCGAATGATACGGCTGGCCAGTCATGAATTGCAAACAGCCCTGTGCTGATGCTGGGGCGGACTTACTGTCCAGACGACGGTCGTGGTCCCCGGAGATCTGCGAGGACCTTAAGAATTTCAGCCGGACGCGGGGGGCAGCCGGGGATGCGGACATCGACGGGAATGTGGCGGTCCACCGGACCCGTCACTGCGTAGCTGCCTTTGAAGACTCCGCAGTGAATGGCGCAGTCGCCGAGGGCAATCACGATCTTGGGATCCGGCGTTTGCTTGTGGACGTCCTTCAAGGCCTTCTCCATGTTTACCGTGACCGGCCCGGTCACCACCAGCGCATCGGCGTGGCGCGGCGAGGCTGCAATGTGAACGCCGAACCGCTCGATGTCATAGATCGGATTAGTCAAGGCATTCATTTCCATCTCGCAGGCGTTGCAGGAGCCTGTGTCCACTTCGCGAATTGTCAAGGATTGTCTGAACGGCAAGGCTTTCTCCCGAGCCTCCGGCGTGAGACGTTCAGCCGGTTGCATGGCTTGGGGATATTGTCCTGTCACCACTCCGGTCTTGAGACTCTTCTTGAGAATACGAAACATGTGCGACCTCCGCGTTACAGATCGTTCCCGGCATACGAGAGATTGAAGCTCTTATTGATGAGCGGAAAATCAGGAATGATGTTCCCCACCACCGCCCACTGGATAGCAGGCCAATTCATGAAGGAGGGATCGCGTACCTTACAACGATGGATCCGGCCGTTCTCTCCGGCCATGACGAAATAGAGAATTTCCCCGCGCCAGCCTTCCACGGCCGAGAGAGCCCACTCGCCTGGTTGCGGCATGTGATCTGACGTCGCGATGAGCGGGCCTTGCGGAATCCTGTGGCGAATTTCGCGAATCAGACGGATCGATTCATGAATCTCGTCCATGCGCACCCGTAAACGGGCGCGGACATCTCCATACCGGTACAGCACGACTTTGAGCGGCAATTCGTCATAGGCGGCAAACGGGCGGTCACGCCGGACATCCTGATCGATCCCTGAAGCCCGTCCCACCACGCCGACCACTCCGTGGTCCCAGGCAGTGCGTTCCGTCAGGACGCCGGTCGTTTCCAAACGGTCCGTGAGCGAGGCATTCGCGAAGATGATGGATTCGAGCTCTGAGAAATCCTTCTCGAGCTGATCGAGCACATCGATAATTTCACATCGTTGGATGGCCAATACGTCGCTCGTGACTCCCCCGATCGCTATCGTGCCTCGAAGAAATCTGGATCCGGCCAACCGGTCGTTGAGCTGCATGAGACGTTCTTTCAACCGACTGCTGTGAGCATGGGCGAGCGCATAGGCGGTGTCGTTACAGATGGCGCCCACGTCGCCGAGATGATTGTGCAGCCGTTCCAATTCCAGAAAGAGCGAACGCAAATATCTGGCGCGCCGCGGCACGTCGATGCGCAGGAGCGTTTCGACCGCCTGGCAATAGGCGAGACTGTGGCCGACCGTCGTATCACCGGACACCCGCTCAGCCAGTGGGACGGCGTCCGTGAGGTTTTCCCGCTCAAACAGTTTCTCTATTCCACGGTGTTTCCAAAAATGGTGGACTTCGAGCTGCATGATCGGCTCGCCGGCCACGGAGAACCGGAAATGCCCCGGCTCGATGATGCCCGCGTGGATTGGTCCAACGGGAACCTCGAAGACCCCTTCGCCTTCAATCTGTCGGAACGCGTACTGCCCTTGGCCACGTTCCAAGACAGTGTCCCATCGAAAGTCTTTTTTGAGTGGGTGGGAGCCTTTGGGCCAGTGTTCGTGCCGGACGAGCCGGCGCATGTCCGGATGGCCGACAGGGATCAATCCGAACATGTCGCGGATTTCCCGCTCGTACCACTTGGCCGCATGGATATGGGGAGTGATCGATGCGAACAGACGATCATCACCGTGGATGTCCGTGCAAAGCAGTAACCAGTCTTTGCGGTCTGCCAACGTGAACAGGTAGCAGAGTTCATAGCGCGCCTCGTTCGGGCGATGGTCCACGGCCCAGAGAAGTGACAAGGCTCCGCGCAGCCCCGGATGGGTGTGGAGATAATGCGCTACCACCGGTACATCATCCTTTTTAACACGCAACCGCGGCGTGCCGTGGACAGGAGGCAGATCCTCGAGAGAGCTTCCAAACGCCTCGAGCAATTGTTTCGCTCCCATTATCGCGTTAACCATTGCATCACCTCGCAAGCAGGATATTCACCGCTTGATCCAAGAGCGTTCTGATGGGAGCGGGGAGCGTCATCCCAAGCCCCACTAACGCAAGACCGGTGAGGATCAGCGGTACATGCCCGATGTCCCATCCTTCTCCAGGCTTCACACCGGCCGGAGGCGTTCCCCAGACCATGGCAGCGAGCCGATAGGTAAACCCGCCGAAGAGCGCCACCGCAAACAGAAGGAAAACCGTCACGATCGACAAACTGCGCACCTCATCGGCGACGATGATGGTGAGAAAACGACCCACGTGCAGCGTGTCCGAGGCATAACTTTGGGTTGCCAGCGCCGACACGACGAGTACCTCGCTCCCGAACATTGAGAATGGCGGCATGCCGACCAGGGCCAGGCCGGCGACGAGGATTGCCACTGCTGTGATCGGTTGGGCTTTCGCCAGCCCCCGCACCTCACCGATCTCACGGGTCGCGAACCGACGATGGACGTTCCCGGCCGCGAAGAACGCCAGCGATTTTGCCAACGCATGGTTGAGCAGATGGAACAGCCCTCCGAATGTGCCAACCGGTCCTCCGACTCCGAACCCCACCATCGCCAACCCCATGTGTTCCACACTGGAGTAGGCGAACAACCGTTTGTAGTCGTGCTGGATCAAGATAAAGAGCGCAGCCACCACGAACGAAATTAGCCCGAAGAGGAGCAGGAGGTTGCCGGCGAAGGCCGGGGGGAGCGCGTGATCCATGACCGCCTTGCTCCGCAGCACCGCATAGACTGCGACCGTCTCCAATACACCGGCCAGCATCGCCGTGACCGGCGCCGGCGCCTCGCTATAGGCCTCCGGCACCCAGGTATGCATGGGCACCAGTCCGATTTTGGTCCCATAGCCGACGAAGAGGAAGATGAATGCGAGCTTGAGCACATGCGGATCCAGTTGGTCGGCCACCTCAAGGAGTTTGGTCACGTTCAACGCCGTGCTCTCGTCTCCAAAGACCCGGACCGATGAATAATAGGTCAGGACGGTGCCGAACAGCGCCAAGGCGATACCGACCGAACAGAGAATCAGGTATTTCCATCCTGCTTCCAGTCCTTCACGTTTGCGGAAAAATGCGATCAAGAACGTTGTGGCAAGCGTCGTCCCTTCAATGGCCACCCACAGTACGCCCAGGTTGTTCGCCATCGTTGCCACAATCATGGCAAACAGAAAGACATGGAACAGGAAGAAAAACCGGCTCAGGCGCCTCGCGGCAATCACACCCCGAGCCACATAATCATCGAGATAGGCCCAGGTATACAACGAGCAGGAAAAACCGATGACCGTCACGATCAACAGGATGAAGGTGGAGAGCGCGTCAATATAGACCAGTCCCCAGAGTGTGGTCAGGGGTCCGTGAGCCAACACTTGCTGGATGAGGGCAAACTCGGACACAACCAGGGCGGTCATCGTGGCGAGATTCAACCCATGCACCACACGCGCATGCCTGCTCGCCAAACTGAGAAAGGCCGCGAACAGTGGTGCGCCGAGAAAGACCGCCACCGGCGCGATGATGGTCTGCATCAGGGCGCCTCCATCCCGACGCTGAAGATCTTCACGATGGATGCCAGCAACGTCTCCAGTCCCGGTGGAACGCGGAGGCCGATGGTTCCGAGCACGCCGATGTTGATTCCCACAGCGGCGGTCGTAAAGAAACGGCACTGTCTGCCTAACGCGGTACCTGCTTCACCCGGCCCTCCGAGCGCCATCCGCAATACCTGATAGAGCAAGGTCGCAAAGGCCAGCGCAAGCAGAGCTAAAAACCCGTAGGCCACTTCCGGCCTGGCGGTGTAGGCTCCGACGGCAATCAGGACTTCGCTGGTAAAGAGTCCGAAGGGCGGCATACCGGCCAACGCGACACCGGCCACGAGGATGGCGGTTCCTGCGACCGGCATCTGACTCAACAGCCCAGTCACGCGATCGAGCATTTTGTGATCGTGCCGGAGGAATACCAGACCGGCCCCATAGAAGGCCGTGGATTTGGCGAGCGCGTGGTTCATCAGATGCCACGCACCTGCAAAGATCCCAAGGCCGCCGATGCCAAACCCCAGCAACGCGATTCCGATGTGCTCGATGCTGGAGTAGGCGAACAGACGTTTATAGTCTCGCTGGACCAGAAAGAAGATGGCCGAGACGGCGAGCGACAGCAAGCGCCAATCCGATGATCAGCTTGCCGGCAAATTCTGGCCCGACGGTTCTATCCGTCACGGCCTTGAATCGCAGGATCGCGTAGACCGCCAGCGTAAGCATGTTGGCCGACAACATCGCACTGACCGGTGTCGGGGCTTCGGCATGCGCATCGGGCAGCCAGGTGTGCATCGGCGCGACTCCCGCTTTCGTCCCATAGCCGATCAACGCAAAAATGAAGGCCACTTTGATCGCACCGGGATCCAATCCCTCAGCCACCCGATAGAGTTGAGACCAGCGCAACGCCTCGCTCGACACACCCAGGACATGCTCCGAGGAGTAATACACGAGGATGGTGCCGAACAGTGCGAGTGCAATGCCGACCGAGCTGAGAATGACGTATTTCCACCCGGCTTCCAGCGCCGCCTTGCTTCGATCGAACCCGATTAACAACGCGGCCGAGAGCGTGGAGCCTTCGATGGCGATCCACATGATGGCGATGTTTTCGAGATTCGCAGCCAGGAGCATGGCCCCGAGGTACAGATCGAACAGACAGAAAAACTGGCGATACCGTCTCAAGGTCAGATGCGCGCGGTCCATTTGTTCGCCCATATACCCGACGGCATAGAGCGTCCCGGTACTGCCCACGATAGCCGATGATCAAATCAAGCCATGCGCTCAGCGCATCCGCCTGCAGGAGGCTTCCCACCGACACATGTCCGGCGGTGATCACCCGCTCCGCAACAAGCGCGGCAGAGGCCAGCATCGTCCCGGCCAGTCCGCACTGCAGGACCTCGACGGCTCGCCGCTGTCGGACGAGGAGACTGCCGAGTCCTCCGACAAGCACCGGAGCGGCAACCAGCAAGAGACAGAGGCCACGTCATTTCGTGTTATTCCTTCAGGGTCGTGAGCTTGCTGGTATCCACGCTGTCGAAGGCGTCCTGCAGCCGGTGGCTATAGATGCCGATGATCAACGCACCCACTAAGACATCGAAGAAGACGCCCAACTCGACGATCAGTGGCATCCCGTACGCGGCCGCCGTGGCCCCCAGGAACAAGCCGTTTTCCATGACCAGAAAGCCGATCACCTGCGTCACTGCCTTCTTGCGCGCGATCATCGTAAAAAACCCGATCAAGATGATCGCCAATGCGATCGCCAGCGAATCGCGCGTCAGCAGGAACCCCAGGGGAATGATGGGCTGGGTGATGAAGAACGCCAATATGACGAGCGCGCCGCAGATCAACAATCCGGTCGGCACGTTCACGTTCATTTCGAGTTCGCGTTTCACATTCAACCGTTCGATCACTTGCTTCAGAATCCGCGGGATGACCACGACCTTGATGACGCACGGTGAGCGCGGCGGCGATGTAAATGTGATGAATCCCCGTGAGGAACGCGACAAGGGCTGCTGTCAGGGCCAGAAACACCGACTGCAGGGCGAACAAATCGACACAGGCGGAGAGCCGCCGCTGCGCCACAATCGCAAAGCACGTCAACAGCAACAGCGCCGAGCCCAAATCCACCAACTGAGATCCGATGTGCGGAGTCAACAGCGACACGTCATCCTCGCAACACGTAGAAGAAGACCAACCCAAGCAGCGCCAGGATAAAAGCGACTCCCAGCAGGTCCGTCACTCTGAATAAGCGCAGCTTGGCGAACATCGACTCAATCACGCCGATCAGCACGGCTAACGCCGACGACTTTCACGAGATAGGTCGCCAGGCCAATGCCCAGCGCGGTCGGCTCCAATGTGGTCGCAATTCCCCATGGAGCGAACACATTGGCGATCAAGGTAGAGAAACACCAGCCAACTTGAGGCCGGCAGCCCATTCGATCAGCGCCAGATAGCGTCCCGAGTATTCCAGGACCATCGCCTCGTGGATCATCGTCAGTTCCAGGTGAGTGGCCGGATTGTCCACCGGCACACGGCCGGTTTCGGCGATGGCCACGATGAAGAGTGCGGCGAGTGCCATGAGATGGGGCGAGGGGTCCGTCACGATGCCTTCCAACAAGGCGGTCTTGTGGACAATGGTGCTGAGGTTGGTGGACCCCGCTGTCAGCGCGATCGCAAAGATTGAGAGAATCATGGCCGGTTCGGTCAGCGAGGCGACGATCGCCTCACGGCTGCTCCCCATCCCACCGAAGGCTGAACCGGCATCGAGGCCCGCCAGCATCAGAAAGAACGTCCCCAGCGCCAGTAAATACACGAGCGCGATAATGTTGCCGGCAAAGTTGAGCGGCGTGCTGGAAACAAAGACCGGGACCAACAACCCGGCGGCCAGTGTGGAAGCAAACACAATGTAGGGGGTCGCGGTGAAGATCCATGAGGTGGTCGTCGAGACGACCGGCTGTTTCCGAAACAGCTTGGCCAGATCGGCATACGGCTGAAAGACGCTGGCTCCCCGCCGTACCTGAAGCCGGGCCTTCACCTTCCTGATCAGCCCCACGATGAATGGCGAGACGGCCAGTAAGACGATCGTTTGGGCAACAACGAGAATAATGGCTTGCAACATCGGGTTACACCGCGAATAACAGCAACACGACCAATGTGACAAAAATATACGCCAAGTACAGGTGCAGGCTCCCCGCCTGGATCACTCTCAGACGGTCGGCCATGCCGGTGAAGAACGCGACCACGGGATCGTAGAGATACTTCTGGAAGATCGGTTCAATGTGAAACTCGAAGCGCCGCCGTTTGGCGAAGTATCGTGACTCTTCGAGAAACTCCGTCTCGAGCTTCACCGTCGGCTGGTAGATGCGTGCTGAAGACTCGTTTGATCGGCTGGACAAAGCCGGTCGCGGTGTATTCCATCCGGGGTGTGAGGTTGATCCCACAGCCCCAGGTCTTGTAATAGCGCTGTTTCGCAAGACCACCGAACGCCACGACGAGCCCGAGCCCGAGCATCGACAGCGCCACCAGCAGCAGCGCCAAGACCGGCGTTGAGAGGCTGGAGAATTCCACATTCACCGGCGCCAGGGCCCATCCATCCAGCGCCAGCACCTTTCCCTCGATCGACACGCCCGGCAAATGGTGCCGACCACCCGGTCCAATATCGGGACGACGACCATCGGTGCGAGGCCCAGAGCGACACGCAGACGACCGCCAGCAGCCCCATCCCGATGCGCATGGGCATCGGCACCTCCTCCGCGTGGCGCGCATGGGAGCTTCGTGGCAGGGCCAGAAACGAGATCCCGAACGCTTTTGCGAAGCAGGCCAAGGCCAACACGCTGGTCAGGGCCAGCATCGCCGCGGCAATCGGAAGCATCAGTTTCAGAAAGACAGTTGGAAGCTGAAAACTGAGAAAGAGACTTTGGAAGACCAGCCACTCGCTGACGAATCCATTGGTGGGAGGCAAGCGCGGAAATCGACACGGCCCCGATCAAAAAGAAGACCCCGGTCCAAGGCATGCGTCGGAGCAGGCCACCATATTCCTCCATGTTGCGCGTGTGGGTGGCGTAGAGCAGCGAGCCCGCGCCTAAGAACAGCAGGGCCTTGAACATGGCGTGGTTGATCGTATGATAGAGCCCGGCCAGCAATCCGAGGGCGGCGAATTCCTTCAGCCCGTAGGTCTGAAAGATCATGCCGGCGCCGATGCCCAACAAGATGATGCCGATATTTTCCACGCTGTGGAACGCGAGCAGACTCTTGAGATCATGTTCCATCAGCGCATACATCACGCCCAACAACGCCGACACCGCGCCGATGACCAGCACGACAAATCCCCACCACCAAGGGAACTGGCCTCCGAGGAAATCGAAGTACACCCGGATCAAGCGCGTAGATCGCCGTCTTGATCATGACGCCCGACATCAAGGCTGAGATATGCGACGGCGCCGCCGGGTGTGCGTAGGGCAACCAGACGTGGAGCGGCACAATGCCCGCTTTGGTACCAAAGCCGATCAGGGCCATCAGAAACACGAGGGTTCTCATGCCTTCGGGCAAGGGCTGCTCCGGATGCCGGAAGGCTTCGAACGAGAACGACCCACCCCCTTGGAAGAAGATCAAGAAGGTCAGGATGATGAAGGCGGTTCCGACATGGGTCATGATGAGATAGAACAAATCCCGCATAACGCACGTCGGCCTTCTCATGCTCCGTCACCACCAGGAAATAGGACAGCAACGACATGAGTTCCCAGACGATCAGGAAGAAGAACCCGTTGTCGGCGATCACGACGAGCGTCATCGAGAGAAGAAAACCGTTGAAGAGCGACCCAAGGGCACCGAGGGACACGCGCCCATAGAATTCGGTCACGTATCCGAGCGCATAGATTGACGCCGAGAGGCCGGCCAACGAAATCGTCAGCACAAAAAAAGAAGCAAGAGGGTCAAGCCGGATGGCGAAGGTCAGAAGAGGAAGAGTGGAGGGCAGGGACATCGTAAATGGTTCGGGTGCCAGGAGGCCGGCGATGCCGAGGATGATCCCCCCACTAGCGGCAAAGCCCGCCAGTCCATGAGCGAGGATGTTTTGCACTCTCGGCTTGGCAGGAACACAGCAGGGGAGAAGCAGTCCGGCTGCATATCCCCCGAGGACCAGAAGAAGGAGAATGGCCATATCCGGGCGATCGGGCTACCGCTCCTGCCGAATGAGGGTGGGGAGAATCTGGCTCTGGGCCTCATCCGTGATTCCGTACCGCGTATAAGGATGGTCGACCATTTGATTGGCGTAGAGCCGCCCGGTCGGCGCAGGAATCTTGACCTCTACCGCGGTCTGTCCCTTCGGCAGAATTGTGACCTGCTGTTCTTTTGCGCCTCCGATATAGGGATGCCAGATGACCATCTTATATGTACCCGGTGGGATGTCGCTGATCGCGAAATGTCCGTCTTTATCGGACATGGCATAGTACGGATTCTCCATGGCCAATCCCCAGCTTTCCATGTAGGCGTGGAATCCGCACTGCATGACGAACACCCGGCGGCCTTTTGACATGCCGACCAGTTGCTTCATCGGTTCGCCGGCCAAGTGTTTGTGGTACAGGGCCGCGTCACTCCGGTCCTTGAGATCTCGTGGATGTTGCGTATTCATCGGCAGCGGCACGTTGAAAAGGACTCGTGCTCCGAGCTGAGAACTCTCGTAGGCCTGGATGTCGTGCATGACGGGATCCATGTTCACGACGACGACATTCTCTTTTTCTCGAACGACGGTTGTAAAAGGGAGGAAGCGGCAATCTCGCGCTTCAATACGCGGGCTCGTAAAGCTCGAAGCAAAACTCTTACCTTTGTTGATGCCTTCGAGATACACCACGACGTCACGGAACTCTCCGGCCGGCCCGACGTTAAATGGTTGCAGCAACCGCCACCCTTGACCGTCTGAAATCCGGCCGCAGTAGACTTGATCGGGCAGTGTCGTCAGGTTGTAGCCTTTGGGTGTCGGTACCCGGCCTTCGAGGATCAGCGACCCGAGCAACGTACCTCCATCGGATACCTGGGTTTCTTCATAGGCCCAGGCGGCTTCTCCGCATACGAAGGTTGCGATTAATAAGATTGATATGGCGCGATTCATAGGAGGGCTCCTCTTTGTTATATCGAAACACGTGTCATCACTTCTGGGACTGGAGCGGCCGCTTGGTCCGGCTTCGACAGCGGGTCACGCCTTCGCGTGCCTTAAGATTATTCGAATCGAATTCCAACACGGCCTTCCAATTGCACAACGCTTGGTCATGCAATTCCAATTGCTCGAGCAGTAGCGCTAAATCGCAACGTGCGAGAACATCGCCAGGGCAGACCGTCAGCAGTTTGTGTAATTCAGCGAGACGCGTGATCCATTCGTTTCGCATGTGATTTCCTCGGAGTGTGTTGCGTTGGCACGGGTTTCCTTAACCCCTTGAGTGCTCGCAGATCACGCAGGATCCCGTACACAATCGCCAACAACACCAATGCGATAAGCGGGTTGAACGTCCACGGTCCCACAATGCTGCCGATCGTGAGAAGCAAGGCTGCGGCAGAGAAGAAAATTTCCAACCGCCCGATCTGATTCCGATGTTTCGGTGGCTTCATCTGCTCGATGGGCGTCGTGTACCGATGGCGATATGCAATGCACGGAGGATGCCGCCGAAATGGTTTGGTCGGCTTCTCTCGCTGGAGCAACGGAATTGAGCACTTGCACGGGAAGCGGTTTTCATTCCGCAGATGCAGCCGGCGGGTTTCACCAATGGCTGCAAAACTTGCAGATTTATCCGTCGTGCCGGCACCGAGCTCTGCAAATCTTGCAGCGATGCAGTGGAATCCGTCTATTGCGAGCGATCTGATTCGTTGGACCGCGCAAGACTTGCGGATGGGGCAGGGACTGTTGACGGAACATGGAGGAAGCAGGAGAGCGAGCGTTACTCGCGGATACCGTACTCTTTGATTTTGTACTGAAGGGCGCGAAGGCTGATGCCCAGGAGCTTGGCGGCCTTCTCTCGGTGGTTGGTCACCTCTGCGAGAGTGCGCCGGATGGCTTCCCGCTCGATCTCCTTCAAGGATGATCCCAGGGAGACGACCATGGTGCGCGCATCTTCCCTGCTTGCCTGGATCTCTTCCGGGAGATGTTCCGGCTGAATGAGCGGGTCTTTCACCGTGACCACCATTCGCTCCATAAGGTTCCGCAGTTGGCGAATGTTGCCGGGCCACGCGTAGAGCCGCAACAGCCGCATGGCTTCCCGTGAGACCTCTTTCGGTTCGCGGTGATGTTGAGCGGAGAACTCTTCCAGAAATCGGTCCGCCAGGAGGGGAATATCGTCCCCCCGCTCGCGGAGCGGCGGGAGGCGGATAGGCACGACATTGAGTCGGTAATAGAGGTCTTCCCGAAAATCTCCCTGCTTGACCGCTTCTTCAAGATTTCGATTGGTGGCCGCGATGATCCTGGTATCGACCTTGACCATCTTTGTTCCGCCCAGTCGTCTGAATTCTTTGGTCTCCAGCACGCGCAGAAAATCGACTTGCGACTTGAGCGACAATTCCCCCACTTCATCCAGCAACAATGTGCCGCCGTCCGCAAGTTCGAACCGTCCCATCTTGTTCATCATGGCGCCAGTGAAGGCACCTTTTTCATATCCGAACAACTCGCTCTCGAAGAGATTTTCCGGCAACGCTCCGCAATTCAACGTGACGAACGGGCCGTCGGCCCTGGGGCTTTTGTGATGGATCGCACGGGCAACGAGTTCCTTTCCGGTTCCGCTTTCTCCCGTGAGCAAGACCGTGACGTCGCTATCCGCCACCATGTCCACCAGGCTGTAGACGCGCTGCATGGGCTCGCTTTCGCCGACCATTTGATCGAAGCGCGTCCTGGTTTCGAGACGATCCCGGAGCTGCTTGTTTTCGATCGCCAGGGCGTGACGCTCGAGTGCTTTCTCCACCACGATGGGAAACCGCTCACGATCGATGGGTTTCGTGAGATAGTCGTAGGCCCCGCAGCGCATCGCTTCGACGGCCGTATCGATGGACCCATAGGCGGTCATGACGACGACTTCCGTATCCGGCCATTTCTGCTTGAGCCGGCGAAGAAATTCCATGCCGCCCATTCCCGGCATCTTGAGATCGGTGAGAACAACATCAGCCGGTGCCGTCTCCAGTTGCTCCAACGCCTCCTCTGCCGGTTCCCGCGCCTCGCACCTGATAGCCCTTCTTTTCGAGCATCGTCACCAGCGCCCCGCGGATGTTGATCTCATCGTCCACGACAAGAATGCGGCCGGTGGTCATCACGATGTCGCCTCAATTGCCTGAAGATGGGTCGCAAGCGGCAGGGAACCTCAGCACGACGGTCGTGCCACTCCCCGGCACGCTGGATACCTGGATCGTTCCGCCATGATCCTGCATGATTCGATACGCGATGGCGAGGCCAAGCCCGGTTCCGCTTGATTTGGTCGTATAGAAGGGTTCGAACAGCCGGGGTAACTCTTCCTTCCGGATGCCGACGCCTGTGTCTGCAACGACAATGTTGACCCAGCGTGTCCCGTCGGCGATGCGCGCATCCGCCGCGATGTGACAGAGTCCGCCGTTCGGCATGGCATGAAACGCATTGACGACGATATTCACCAGGACCTGGCTGATCTGTGTCTCATCGCCCAGCACGGGACGGCAAATCCTTCATCGATCGTGTGCTCGAGTCGAATCTTGCGTTCCTCCGCTTCGAATTGCATCAGCGCCATGATGTGTTCGATCACGCGTTGAGACATCCACTTCGTGAAGGCCGACAGAGCCGGGACGCGCGAACTTCATGAAGTTGTCGAGAATGCCCGAGAGACGTCGGCATTCGGCGTTCAAGACATGGAGATAATGCGCGTTCCGCTCCGCCAGGGAGGCCTTGCTCCTTGAGTTCTTCCTCCAGGAGGTGGAGGTTCAAATCCATCGCGCTCAGGGGATTGCGCAACTCGTGTGCCACTCCCGCCGGACAATGTATGGAGTGCCGCGAGTTTTTCTGCGACCGAACTCGCTGTTCGAGCCCGAGCCACTCCGTGACATCCTGCGCCTGCAAGATAACGCCGGCCGGTTGCCCATCGTCCTCCTTCAATTCGACCGTGCTGACACGAATCGTCTGGAGCCCGCGGTTGCCGCCTTCATATGGCAAATCTTTCTGGCTCACATGCCGGTGGGTCCGGAGCGCTCCGTCGAGCACGTCCCGAATCGTCTCGCCCTTGGCAAAGACGGACTCATAGGAATTCCCGAGCAAATCCGCCGCCGACCGCTTCAGCACGGCTTCGGCTGTGGGGTTCACAGCGGTGATCACGCCGCTGCGGTTCACAGTCAGGACGCCTGTCGGGATGCTTTGCAAAATGTTCCGCGCGAGGCCCTTCACTTCTTCAAGGGTTCGCTTCGTGCTGTCGTAGTGGAGAAAGGTGATCACCGCTGCAATGCTGATCGCGCTGACCAGAAAGAGAAGGAGTGTGACGACGATCAGATCACGGCGCGACCGCCAGAGAGCCGGGAACAATTCGTACGGAATCGGCTTTGCCTTGAGTGAGACCCTGCAGCAGGAATTTCTCCTGCTCCAGACTGAAGAGCAATATGACGGAGACGACCAAGGCGAGAATCAGCAGGACGGACGCGATGAGCCGATAGGGAATCCTTCGGAACAGAGCGGCTTCGGGAATGGGTCTAAACATGGTGTTACGCTGGAGGAAAGGAAGCGGAGCATATGCTAACACGCCTCCGCCCAGCTGTATACACGACAGTCGGCTCCGCTGAGCAATGCGATGATTTCGTGGTTTGGGGGGACGGGCAGGCCGCCGCGATCAGATTTCCGCTTCTCTCAGACACTTCGCCGACTCTTCCGGCGAAACGGGATTGATATAGAACCCGGTGCCCCATTCGAAGCCGGCGACCTGTGTAAGCTTCGGAATAATCTCGATGTGCCAATGGTAGAAGTCGCCGGTTTTCTCATGCAATGGGGAGCTGTGCAGGACAAAGTTGTAGGCAGGCTTTGCTAACACCTTGTCCATGCGACGGAGCGACTCCGAGAGGATCGGCGCGAGAAATTCGAACTGCTGTTTCTGGCCTTCTTCGAAGTAGCCGGCATGGCGCTTGGGCAAGATCCACATTTCGAAGGGGAATCGTGGCGCAAACGGCGTGACGCAGAGAAATTCAGGATTGTCCGCCACTACGCGATCGCCCTCCGAGAGATCTTGATGGAGAATGTCGCAATAGATGCAGCGCTCTTTTTGCTGGTAGTGGGTGCGACAGCCTTCGATTTCGTTGATCACGCTGGTGGGGATCACGGGCAGCGCAATCAATTGAGAGTGGCTGTGTTCGAGCGTGGCGCCGGCCGCCGCGCCATGATTCTTGAAGATCAAAATATATCGAAAACGAAGATCCTTTTTGAGATCGATCACGCGATCACGGTACGCCCAGAGGACATCCTCAATTCGTCTCGTCGGCATGTCGGCCAGGCTGTCCTTATGACCCGGGGTTTCAATGATGACTTCATGCGCGCCGATGCCGTTCATGCGATCGTAGAGTCCCAGACCTTCCCGGCCCAGGTCACCTTCGACCTGTAACGCAGGAAACTTGTTGGGCACAACCCGCACCGTCCAGTTGGGCGCATTGGCTTCCGCCGGTTGGGGCCGGTAGGCCATAATTTCCTTCGGCGTGAGCCGCTCCTGACCCGGGCAGAACGGACAGAGCGACGTCGAGATGGGACGGGCCTGCTGCATCTGCGCAAAGTCGTGAGGACGGCCGTTTCGTTCCGTTGAAATGATGACCCAACGACCGACGATGGGATCACGTCTGAGATCGGGCATGGTAGCTCCGCGATTGTCCGGACAGCATCGAGTCTCTCAGACAGCACAGAATTTCACAACTCAAAACGAACACGCGGCACCCAAACTGCCTTGATTATACACGCCAAACGGTGGCTTCGAATTCCGGTCCCGGGACAATGAGGGCGGCCGGCTGATGGCGGGGATAGCGCGCGATTTCCAAACCATTGCTGTACGATGAGGATGCTCATTTTCAACATGTCTCCCTCTTCAACATGAAGCTCTTTAAAAGGGAGAGCCAGTTCCAACACCTGGTTCCAACCGATCAGATGAGAGGATGTTGTCACCCGCCAACTGCCGTCGTCCTGCCGCTGCGCCAACGTATAGTGATCCGGTGAGCCCAGGGAGACAGAGAGCCGATAGCTGTGGGTAGGGGTCTGAATCTGGCATTCGATCCGTAAAGATTCCTGCTCGCCCACCGAGGCTGCGTCGGGATCGAGCCGCAGATAGAGATGTTCCAGATCGAACCCGAAAGAGATGGCGGTAAACAAGTCTTCAGCCTTCCACATCGCCCCTAACGGAGGATTGGGATTGATCGTCCCGGCGCCGCGCCATTCGAAAAAGTCCGTCACCAATCCGTCGAGCGTGGGATGCAACAACGAGAGCGGCTGTGTGACCTGGTCGTGGCTGTGGAATCTCCGTACTTCGCAGAGAGGTTGATTCAGCAGGTCCGGAGGAGGAACGCCAGCGAGCGTCCAGACGTTGCGTAGATGCGTGCGGAACAGCCGATCGAATTCTTCTTTGTACGCCGTATCGAAGTCGTCGCCATACCACCAAAACCAGTCACTCCCTTCCGCGGCGTACAGTTCGTTCCAGGCCGCTTGGGCTCGATCCGGCGGCAACGTCGGAGTCAGTTCCAAAAGGCGGGACCGAGTATGGCCCAGGAGATCCCAGCCCCGGTTGTCTTCCTCATGGCCGATCCAGATTTTGAAATCCTGGTTGATCCACGAACCGGAATGCAGATGAGGCAACAGCTCCTTGTCCGGCATGGCTGTCGAGGGCCTCAGACATCGTGGCGGTGGTGACGTGGATTGAGTCGCCTACGTTCAGCCCCTTTTTGGAAAAGGCGGCATAGAGGTGCGAAAGAAACTGTTCGCCTCCTTCATGGTAATGCTCCCAGGGATTCTCGCCGTCCAAAATAATGGGGATGAGCACGTTGTCCTGCGGCGTCTCGAGCGCGATCTGTCCGATGCGGCGCAGGACGTCGTCACTGGCGGCATCAGACGTCGTCTTATGGTACAGAAAGCCGAAGCCGTCCGAAATTTCACGGTCGCGAAAGACGATGGCCATTTCCTGACCGGCCGGCCCGATGCGGTAGGGGCGATAGAGTTGGGATTGCCGGTTCCAGGATTGTTGTGAGCCCTCGAGCGAACGGGCCAGGATCCCTTCATCGGTCGCGAGCCAGCGAAGCCCAACGCGTGAAAGAAGAGGAATCAATTCGGGGCAGACGGAACCTTCCGATGGCCAGAGGCCGGCCGGCGAACTGCCGAATGTCGCACTGTGATACTCCATGGCCTGCCGCAGTTGCGCCTCGGCATCTTCGGGAGCGCGGAACCGTGAAGGAAGCATCAGGTCCGGCCTGGCGCGGCGCGCGTGTTCCGTGTCGAGCACAAGCGGCAGAATCGGATGGAAAAAGGGCGTGGTCGTCAACTCAATCTGTCCCCGCTCGGCCAGTCGGCGGTACATCGGCACAATTTCTTGAACCGTCGTCCGTTGCAGCGCCAAGACTTCCTGTTTCTCCTCTTCGGTGAACCCTCGGTTTTTCGCCCGGAGTGCAGCGAGTCGGGGATACCGTGTGATGGCGCCATAGCCAAACCAGGCGAGGTTGAACCACACTTGAAGATCGAGCAGGTCCTGTGTGGTGAACTGACGGGCGAGCCGTGGAAGATCTTGTCCATCGATGTCCAATCCCCGTTTGACCAGCAGTTCGTGGTAACGGGGAAACGGGCGAATCATGGTGGCCCAATTGATCGAGAAGTAATGCTGGATCAGGAAGGCCTGCTCTTCTTGGCTCAGGTTTGCCGCCGGCCGCTGAGCATGCTTCAGAAACAGATCCTGGACGGTCCCGTCACCGATTTCTTTCAATTGGAGAAGTAAGGACGGCGTAAAATTGAACGTGGCATGGACGGCGGGATACTTCTCCAGCAGATAGGCCATGTCGAAATAGGCTTTGGTCGCATGGAGCCGCACCCAAGGCATACTTGCCGACCTGGTGACCGGGTCGGTGTAGTAGGGTTGATGCATATGCCACAAAAAACAAACGCGGGCGTTTTTCATAGGCAATGTGCGAAGAATATTGCGGACTTAGGCAGAGTATGTCATAGGGATAGGGTCCTTGCAAACAACGGAGCAAAATGGAAAGGGTTTTCGCTGAAACCATCCAGAGTCGATGGAGCTGGTATTGGCTGCCGGTGGTTGCCTATGCCTCGCTTATTTTCTATTTGTCGTCGTTGCCGCATCCTGAAGAAGATCTCCCGAAATTTCTGTTTGAGAAAATCGGCGACAAGCTCTTGCATCTCATCGAATACGCTGTGCTGGCCATCCTGTGTTATCGAGCATTCCGCCGGGCTGCCGGCCCGCGTGTGGCTCAGCAGGCTGTTATGTTCGCGATCCTCGCCGCTTCGTTCTACGGTATGACAGATGAAGTGCACCAAGCCTTCGTCCCCCTTCGTGAATCCAGTTGGTTGGATTGGATCGCGGATACGGCCGGCGCGGTGATCGGTGCAGTCGGTGCAAGCCGCATCATGAAACGCACGACAGAGAACGACATTTCGTGACAAGATTTCATCACGCCAGTATAATGCCCCGCTGATGGCTACCATCGATCCTGCCGCCGTGAAAAAACCGCTGGCTCTTCCTGACCGAGCGCTCATCGCAGAGACGGTGCAACGCCGACTTCCCTTTCGCGGGACGTTCAAGAAGCTCTTGCCCCTCGCCGGCGATGCGTCCAATCGGCACTATTTCCGCATCGAACTCAGCGACGCCGTCCCTCGATCGGTGATCCTCATGCAGCTGGCCGAGCCGGAAGCCTTCAAGCAGTCGGAAGAGGCGGTCAGCGGGGCGGGTGATCAGACGGCCGAGCTCCCGTTTGTGAACATCCAGGCGCATTTAGCGAAGGCAGGAGTCTCCGTCCCGAACCTCTATTATTACGATCAACCAGCCGGGTTGCTCTATCTCGAAGACTTCGGAGACGAGACGCTCTCGGAAGCCTGTACCAATGCGAGCCAAGACGAGCTCGAAGCTCGTTATACACAAGCGATTGACGTACTGGTTGGCATGCAGTCCAAAGCCACATCACCAGCCGATCCCAATTGCGTGGCGTTCCATCGGAGCTTCGACGTGCCGCTGCTGATGTGGGAGTTCGATCATTTTCTCGAGTACGGCATTGCGGCGCGGCAAGGAAAATCGATGGATCGTGATGAGGAAGCCGCGCTCCGCGAAGAGTTCAGGAAAATCTCGGAATTATTGGCGTGCCAGCCGCGCGTCTTCGTGCATCGCGATTACCATTCCAGAAATTTGATGGTCGACGGAAACCGGCTGGGCGTGATCGATTTTCAGGATGCGCTGATGGGACCGGCCACCTACGATCTCGCTTCACTTCTGCGCGACGCATATATCGCGTTGGACGAATCCTTGATCGATCGGCTCGTCGAATACTATCTCGACCAGCTGCAAGAAGGCCGGCAGGTGTGGACCAACCGGGAGGCATTCCGCCGCCTCTTCGACCTTACGAGCATCCAGCGCAATCTCAAGGCGGCAGGACGGTTCGTGTACATCGATCGCGTGAAGGGCAATCCTAAATTTCTGGCTGATATTCCACGGACCCTTGGATACGTCAAACGGAACCTCTACAAGTATCCTGAGCTGTTCACCCTGCGCAAACTCATGAGCACCCATGTGCCGGAATTGCAGTAGAAGGACTGAGAGGCCCTCAGGGCTGGTCACGTGAAAGCCATGATCCTCGCGGCCGGCTTGGGTACGCGCCTGAGACCGCTCACCAATACGATCCCCAAGCCCCTCCTCCCAATCGCGGGTACACCCCTCATCGTATGGAATCTCTTATTGTTGAAACGGCACGGATTTCACGATGTCATCATCAACCTGCACCATCTGGGACCGATGATCGAACAGGCGGTTGGCAACGGGTCGAAATACGGACTGCGGATTTACTATTCGCATGAACCGGTGATTTTAGGAACAGGCGGCGGGATAAAACAGGCAGAACCTAATTTTTCAGGAGAGCCGGTGCTGGTGCTGAACGGCGATACGCTGTTCGAGCTGGATCTTGAGGCCCTGCAGGCCTTCCATCAGCGGCACCATGCGGCGGCGACGCTCGTTCTGCGCTCCGACCCGGATGCGGCACGGTGGGGAGTGGTCGAAGTCGGTTCTGATGACCGCATCGTCCGCATTACCGGCCGTGGCAAGACAGAAACAGGGACGACCACGCCCCGCATGTTCGCCGGGATCCATATCATTCACCCGCGTCTGCTTCGCGACGTGCCGAAGGGAAAAGGATCATCGATTATCGATGCCTATGTTGCGGCGATTCAGCGCGACGAGGTGGTGGTCGGATACGACTTGAACGGCTACTGGTCCGATGTGGGGACGCCCGAACGCTACGCTCAAGCTGAACACGATGCGACGACGGGACTCATTCGTCTCAGTGAGCGACGTTCTGCAGCTCCGCTGGCCTAGTAGGCCTGTACCCAATGGCAACAACCTGCTAGTGACCTATCCCCGTCACGCCTTCGCCGCCGGTTCACTTACTCCTTCCTCTACTTCGTCGCCTCTTCCTTCGAGCTTCTGCCGGTGTTGCTTGAGAAGGCGAGCCAGGTAGGTTCGCTGGAGTTTGAGCCGTTCGGCGGCTTTCGTCTGGTTCCCCTCTGCATCCTGTAGCGCCTGCTCGATGATGTGGCGACTGTGCGCTTCCATGGATTGGTGGTACGGCATTCTGAGATAGGGCAGCACATCGCCCTTCCCGACGGCCGAATTGAAGTCGAGCGCCAGAACTTCCGGTTCAATGATATCGGTGTGGCTCAGAATGACCGCGCGCGCGATCACGTTGTCCAACTCGCGGATGTTACCGGGCCAGGTGTAACGGACCAACGCGTCCATCGCGGCGGGACTAAACAGCATTCCCGGACGTTTCGCTTCTTTGGCGTGCCGGTTTAAGAAAAACTTGGCCAACGCAGGAAAATCCTCCAGCCGTTCGCGCAGCGGAGGAAGCGTCAAACCAATCACATTCAAGCGGTAAAATAAATCTTCGCGGAAGTCCCCGCTCTTGACCGCTTGCTTGAGGTCCTTGTTGGTCGCGGCGATAATGCGGATGTTGACCGACACGAGCCGGGTTCCGCCCACGCGATGAAATTCACGGTCCTGCAGTACCCGCAGAAGTTTCGCTTGCAGTGGGAGCGACATGTCGCCGATCTCATCCAGGAAGACCGTGCCGCCCTCGGCCATTTCCAGTTTGCCCTTCTGCAAGCGGTCGGCGCCGGTGAAGGCGCCGCGTTCATGGCCGAACAGTTCGTTTTCCAGCAACGTCTCGGTCAAGGCCACACAATTGATGACCACGAGCGGCATCGCATAGCGTGGACTCCATTGATGAATGGAGCGGGCCAGCAGTTCCTTCCCGGTGCCGCTTTCGCCGAGCAGGAGAACGCCGGCGTCCGACTTTGCAGCGCGTTGGGCGGCTTCCAACACGGTGCGAATCTTCGCGCTCGTGCCGATGATGGAGGCGTAGCGGCTGTCGACTTCCGATTTGAGACAGGCGACCTGCCGTTTCAATGAATCGCGTTCCAGCGCTTTGCCGATGACCAACAATAAATGATCTTTATCCAGCGGTTTCGTAAGAAAGTCGTAGGCGCCGCTTTTCATCGCTTCGACGGCGGCTTCGATCGAGCCATGAGCGGTCATGACGATCACGGGAATGTCTTCGGCCTGCTTGACGGTGGGGAGCCGTTTCAGAACGTCGAGACCGCCGAGCCTCGGCATGTCCAGGTCGAGGAGCATAAGATGTGGCGCTTCCTGCTCCACCTTTTCGAGCGCTTGGATGCCGTCACCGGCGATGATGGTGCCATAGTCGGAGGCTTCGAGGCGATCTTCCAGCATCGTCGCAATGTCCGGATCATCATCGACGATGAGAATTTTAGCTTTCACGTAGTTGTCCTCCTTTCAGTCCAGTCCTTCAAGGGTGTGGCGGAGGTGCTCAGCACTGCGCGCGTCAGTTTTTACCCGCCCAGCCCTGACCGCACCGAGATGCGGTTCTTACCCAACGAGCACCGCTCGCCACGCTTTCATCCTTCCATGACATGTATCACCAGACCGGTGAGCGGTTTGGGGTAAAAATATGTCGACTTGTGCGGCATGCGTTCGCCGGCCGTCGCCACGGCCTGCACTTCACTGACTTTCGTGGCGTTGAGGAGCAACGCGCCGGTACCGGGACCATCGGCGGCCCAATCCAGTGCTTCGTGATCGTCCTTGGTATAGAGAATCGCTTCCTGCTCCTGCTGCGTGGGGCAGAGTGTTGTCACGACGAGCTGCTGAAGGAGTGAGACATCCAGCTTGGTACGCGGGGACGATTTCGCATCAGGATGATGCGCCGGTTTGAGGGAAAGTGTGAGGTATCGGTCCACCCCCCTGAGGGCAAGGCCGAATGTCGGGGTCGTCCGCCCCTTCCTGTGCAGCGCCTCGATGAATTGTGCCCGCACCGCAGGCTTCGTCCCGGCCGTAAAGGAAAACTCCTCGAAATCGAATTTGTCCTTCAGCAGCGCCTTGATCTTCTCGAAAGGCGGCAGCGGCGTGGTCGTGACGCGATGGGTTGGAAGGACGGTTAGACCTGGGTCCTCGAGCGGAGACAGCAGCATGAGGACTCCATCATAGGGCTGGAGACCGGCGGGAGCACCGGCCTGCTCCCGTCTGAGACGCTGATAGTTCAGAGCCGTCTCGTACCGATGGTGGCCGTCGGCAATGAAGAGAGGCTTGCTCTGCATCTGGTCTACGATCTGTTGAAGCACCGTGGAATCAGTGATCGTCCAAAGCCGTTGCCGGCAACCGCTGTCGTCGTGGAAATCGAGCTGGGCCGGTTTCCCTTTCACCGCGTTTTCAAGCAGGCCGAGAATCGCATTTTGCGGGTCTGAATACAGAAGCCAGATTGGGCTTAAATTGGTTTTGCAGGCCTGCAGGAGGTTGAGTCGATCTGTCTTCGCGGCGGACCGGGTATTTTCATGCGGATAGATATGACCGGAGTCGAGTGGCTCCAATTTGGTCGTGATCAGAAATCCCCGCAGCGTTTTCTTCGGCGCACGCGCATCGGACGATGGTGGCGTATAGTCGATCGTGTGGTAATAAATCGCTGGCTGAGTATCGCGTTTCAGGGCGCCGCTGGTCATCCATTCCTGTAACGTCTGTGCTGCACGTGTGTAGCGATTATTGGCCGCGTTGTCGCCCGGCTGATCGATGCCGAGCTCGAGGCGGATGATGTTCTGGGGATGGCGGTCGTACAAGGCCTTTTGACCCGCCGCATCGATGATGTCATAGGGTGGAGCCACGACATCACGGACTGATCCGACAGTCGCGGCGTCGTACAATGTCCCTTGAAAGGGAATAATGTGTGCCATGCGTAGTCCTTTTCTCCGTAGATGTTGAAAAAGCCCGCCAGCTTTGTTCTCGCATCGCTCAGAGACTCACCGTACAGCTCAAAGTACGCTTCGTCTCTTCGCTCGCTGCGGCCGCGCTGGACGGTCTTTTTGACCATCCTTCGGTGTTCTAACAGCGTGTTAGAAAGCTATAAAGATTGGGCCGCTGATCTTGCGCGTTGCCCGTCCCATGCCCGATTGGCGTAGGACCGCGCGAGAGCGGCTACCGGTCGCGGGTCACCATGTAATCAGCTGCCACTGAAAGGGCTCGTTTAGCCGTGCTGTCCTCGAACGAGTCCAAATCGCGCTTGGCTGCAGTGATATAGGCTTGTGCGCGGTTTAGCGCGTAGGCAATAGAGCCATATTCTTCCATCAGGCCAATCAACCGCTGGAGGTCGCCTTCTGTCAGTGTACGGGTTTCCATCCGTTCCTTGATCATCTGCCGATCCGTTTCCGAGCAATGATTCAGCAAATGGAGGAGCGGCAACGTGGCCTTTCCCTGGCGAAGATCCTGCCCGAGCGTTTTCCCCAACGATGCGCCGTTCGCCGTGTAATCCAACGTATCGTCGGCGACTTGAAAAGCAATCCCGAGGTATTGGCCGAAGCGGAACAACGCGTCCTGCTGGGCCTCGGATGCCTCGGCGAGGATGGCGCCCATGCGGCAGCAGGCGGCGATCAAACCGGCCGTCTTATGCTCGACGATCTTGATATAATCGGCTTCGGGCATGTCCGGATTACCATTGTAGTGGAGCTGAAGGACCTCGCCTTCCGCCATTTTCTTGCAGGCTTCTGCGAGGACTTCGTTGATCCCTTGGCTGCGAAATTCCACCACCTGACACATGGCCTTAGAATAGAGATAATCTCCGACCAAAATACTGATCTGATTTCCCCAAACTTTTCGGGCGCTTTGATGACCTCGGCGGATATCGGCATCATCCACGACATCGTCGTGCAAGAGCGTGGCGGTATGGATGAATTCCACGAGGCTGCCGAGCTGATGGTGTTCGGGGCCGGCATACCCGCACAGTCGGGCACTGAGGAGCAGCAGGAGGGGCCTGATACGCTTGCCGCCGCTATTGAGGATGTGTGCGGCGACGGTATTCACGAGGGTGACGCTGGAATTCAGGTTCTTGTGGACCCGATCTTCGACGCCATCCAGCTCGGCACGATAGGCGTCCCACACGTCCGCCATCGTATGCATCGTGGAGGTGACAGGGCCGTGAGGCATGCGGCGGATGGTAGGGCAGCGGGGGAAACAAAGTCAAGGGAATCGCGGGGAAAACGGCGATCTCCTCGGCTTGACAGAAGATTCACCCTTCAATTAATCTGAGCCACAAATTAAAACTGGGATATCGCTCAAGAGCAATGGGATTCCACGTCCCTGATTCCTCTCAATAGGGCCTCTGTCCAGCAGGAAAAACCTGCCTTTTTCATGAGATACGCATGATGGAACTTCCAGGGCTTCCACGGAAGCAAGGGCTGTACGACCCTCAACATGAAAAAGATTCGTGTGGGATCGGCTTTGTCGTCAACATCAAGGGCCAGAAATCGCACGAGATCATCCGTCAAGGGCTCCAAGTCCTCCAAAATCTGACCCACCGGGGGGCGCAAGGTTGCGACCCTTGCACCGGTGACGGCGCCGGCATTCTGCTGCAAGTGCCTCATGAGTTTTTGAGGCGCGCGGCAGGGGATGCCGGTGTGACCCTTCCTGGTGCCGGTGAGTACGGTGTCGGGCAGGTCTTCTTGCCTCCGACTCAGCGAGCCCGCCAGCAGTGCGAACAGCTCTTCGAGAAGATCATCGGCGAGGAAGGCGCGCGGGTATTGGGTTGGCGAGATGTGCCGGTCAAGAGCGATACGATCGGCGTGCAGGCGCGCAAGACCGAACCCTTCATGCGCCAGGTCTTTATCGCCCGCGACGTGCTGAACGAAGGTCAGTTCGAACGGAAGCTCTACGTCATCCGGAAGCTGGTTGAAAAGGCCATCCGCGAATCAGCCATTCAAGGCCGTGAACACTTTTATATTCCCAGCCTCTCAGCCAACACGCTCGTCTATAAAGGCCTTCTGCTGCCCCATCAGATGGCGGCCTACTATCAGGACCTCAAAGATGCCAGCATGGTGAGTGCACTGGCACTGGTGCATTCTCGGTTCAGTACGAACACCTTTCCCACGTGGCCACTGGCACACCCGTATCGCTATATCTGTCACAACGGCGAGATCAACACGCTGAAGGGCAACGTGAACTGGATGAAGGCCCGCCAAGGGCGTCTCCATTCAGAGCTGTTCGGGCAAGACATGGAAAAGCTCTTTCCGATTGTCTATGAGCAGCAGAGCGACTCTGCCTGCCTCGACAATGCCCTCGAATTCCTGTTGCTGGGCGGCCGGTCGCTGCCGCACGCGATGATGATGCTGATTCCGGAACCGTGGGTGGCGAATCCGCAGATGGATCTGGATCGTCGCGGCTTCTATCAGTATCACGCCGCGATGATGGAGCCGTGGGACGGTCCGGCGGCGGTCTGTTTCACCGACGGCAAAATGATCGGTGCGACGTTAGACCGTAACGGCCTCCGTCCATGCCGCTATCAGGTGACGACGGACGGAACGGTGGTGCTGGCGTCCGAGGCCGGTGTATTGCCCGCCGATGCCAAGGACATTCGCATGAAGGGCCGGCTCCAGCCTGGCCGCATGTTTCTTGTCGATACCGTGCAGGGCCGCATCATCGACGATGAAGAGATCAAAGCCGATATTGTCGGCCGCAAACCCTATCGCAGTTGGGTGACCCAGTACGGTGTCTCGCTCGATGAGCTCCCGGAACCCTTGAACGTTCCCCAGCCGGACCATCCGACGATCCGTCAGCGGCAACAGGCCTTCGGCTATACGGTCGAAGAACTCAAGATGGTCATCACGCCGATGATCGTGACCGGTGAAGAGGCGATCTCGTCCATGGGGACTGATACGCCGCTCGCGGTGCTATCGGACCGGCCGCAGCTGCTCTTCAAGTATTTCAAACAGCTGTTCGCGCAGGTGACGAATCCGCCGATCGATCCGATCCGCGAGCAGCTCGTGATGTCATTGGTGACGAACATCGGGCCGAAGCCCAATCTCATGGATGAGTCTCCGGAATCCTGCCGCCGCATCAAGGTGCAGCAGCCGATTCTCACGAACGCCGATCTGCAAAAGATCCGCCGGATCTCCGATCCGCATTTCAAGAGCAAGACGTTGCGCATGTTATTCCGTGTGGCCGAAGGGCCGGATGGTCTCGGCGCCGCCGTCGACGCCATGTGCAAGCAGGCCTCCCAAGCGATCAAGAATGGGTACAAGTTCTTGATCCTCAGTGACCGCGGCGTCGATGAAAAGTGGGCGCCGATTCCGAGCCTGCTCGGTATCTCCGCGATCCATCAGCACCTGATCCGCGAATGCACGAGGACCGAAGTGGGGTTGATCCTCGAAACCGGCGAGCCGCGTGATGTCCATCAGTTCGCCTGCTTGATCGGCTACGGCGCCGGGACGATCAATCCGTACCTCGTGTTCGAGTCGCTCGTAGACATGGAACGCGACAACTATCTGCCGGAAGGGCTCGATGCGCAGACGGCAGAAGGCAAATTCATCAAGGCGATCAACAAGGGTCTGCTCAAGATCTTCTCGAAGATGGGCATTTCCACCGTGCAGTCCTACTGTGGCGCGCAGATCTTTGAAGCCATCGGATTGAATCACGAGATCATCGACCGCTACTTCACCGGCACGCCGTCACGCGTCGAGGGCGTCGGGATTCGTGAGATCGGCGAGGAAACGCTGCGGCGACATCGTGTGGCCTATGAACCGGCTGCCGATCAGACAGCTCGATTTCGGCGGCGAGATCCATTATCGCATTCAGGGTGAACACCATAACTGGAACCCGGACACCATTTATAAGTTGCAGCATGCCAGCCAAGCGAACGATCCGAAGACCTATGCCGAATTTGCCCAGCTGGTCAACGACGAGAGCAAACGCCGGTCGAATTTGCGCGGCCTCCTCGATTTCAAGTTCCCGCCGACCGCGATCCCGATCGACGAAGTGGAGCCGGCAAGCGCAATCGTCAAGCGGTTCAACACCGGCGCGATGTCGTTCGGGTCCATCAGCAAAGAGGCGCATGAGACGCTGGCGATCGCGATGAACCGCCTCGGCGGCAAGAGCAACACCGGCGAAGGCGGCGAAGATCCGGAGCGGTTCAAGCCGCTGCCGAACGGCGACTCCAAAAACAGCTACATCAAACAAGTGGCCTCGGCGCGCTTCGGTGTCACGGCACACTACCTTGTTAATGCACGGGAACTGCAGATCAAGATGGCGCAGGGCGCGAAGCCGGGTGAAGGCGGCCAGTTACCGGGACATAAGGTCGATGAGAATATCGCGAAGTTTCGTTATGCCACCCCAGGCGTGCAACTCATCTCGCCGCCGCCGCACCACGACATCTATTCGATCGAAGACCTCGCGCAGCTGATCTTCGACCTCAAGAATTCCAATCCCGATGCGGCGGTGTCTGTAAAGCTGGTGGCGGAAGTCGGAGTCGGCACCGTCGCGGCCGGCGTGTCGAAGGCGCATGCGGACAAGGTGCTTGATCAGCGGCGACTCAGGCGGTACCGGCGCCTCGCCGCTGTCTTCGATCAAGTACGGCGGCATTCCTTGGGAACTGGGGCTTGGCCGAAACGCATCAGACGCTGGTGCTCAACGATTTGCGCGGTCGCATCCGCGTCGAAACCGATGGGCAAATGAAGACCGGTCGCGATGTCGTCATTGCGACGCTGCTTGGCGCGGAAGAATATCGGCTTCGCGACAGCGCCGCTGATCGTCGAAGGCTGCATCATGATGCGGAAGTGCCATCTCAACACCTGCCCGGTCGGCATTGCCACGCAGGATCCTGAGCTGCGCAAGAAGTTCAACGGGAAGCCCGAGCACATCGTCAACTATCTGTTCTTCGTCGCGGAGGAAGCTCGGCAGATCATGGCGAAGCTTGGCTTCCGGACGATCAATGAGATGGTCGGGCGCGTCGATAAATTAAAAATCACGAAGGCGCTCGATCATTGGAAAGCCAAGGGGCTGGACCTCACGCCGCTGCTCACCATGCCCGACGTCGCGGCTGGACGTGCCGCGTTACTGCGTGCAGAAACAGGATCATGGGCTCGCCGACATTCTCGACAACAAGCTGGTCGAGCTCTGCAAGCACGCGATCGAGAAGGGCGAGAAGGTCAAGCTCGATCTGCCGATCAAGAACGTGAACCGCACGACCGGTACCGTGCTTTCGAGCAAGATTGCGAAAAAGTATGGTTTGGAGGGATTGCCGGAAGACACGATCTCGATCAAGTTCACCGGCTCGGCCGGACAATCGTTCGGGGCATTCCTAGCCAGAGGCATAACGCTGACCTTGGAAGGCGAGTCGAACGACTACATCGGCAAAGGATTGTCCGGCGGGCAAGATCATCGTCTTCCCGCCGAAGCATGTTCTGTTCAACCCGGAAGAAACGATTCTCATCGGCAACACGTCGCTGTACGGCGCCACGCAAGGGGAAGCCTATTTCTATGGCATGGCGGGGGAGCGGTTTGCCGTGCGTAACAGCGGCGCGCGTACCGTCGTCGAAGGCACCGGCGATCACGGCTGCGAATACATGACCGGCGGTGTCGTCGTGGTGCTTGGCCGCACCGGCCGCAATTTCGCCGCAGGCATGTCGGGTGGTATTGCATTCGTGCTGGACGATGTCGAAAAGTTCCAAGAGCGCTGCAATACCGGCATGGTCGAGCTGGAGCCGGTCGCGACGAAAGAAGATAAGCAGCTGCTCCACGATCTGATCACGAAGCATTTTATGTACACCGGCAGCCGCAAAGCGAAACAGGTGCTCGATGCGTTCGATGCCACATTGCCGAAGTTCGTGAAGATCATGCCGGTCGACTATAAACGCGTCCTCGAAGAACGAAAACGCAAAGCGAGCGCGGTGCATTGATGGGCTAACTTGGGTAAAGCGCACGTCCTTGTGGGAAGGCCTGTCTTGGCAGGCCGGGGCGGGTGGGTGAGAAAGCGCGCAGGGTTGGGAGGGTGTAATTGAGGGCTTTGAGATCAAACGTAATGTGGAATCAATCGGCAGACAAAGACTGAGCAGCATGGGTGACCCAAAGGGTTTCATGAAATATGCCCGTGAGGGCCCGAAGCGAAAACCGGTCGAGCTGCGCGTGCTCGATTGGAAGGAGATGTACGAGCCCATCTCGGAAGACAAACTCAAGATCCAGGGTGCGCGCTGCATGGATTGCGGGGTGCCGTTTTGTCAGGGAAACACCGGCTGTCCCGTCGTGAACCTGATTCCCGAGTGGAACGATCTCGTCTATCGCGGCCGGTGGAACGACGCGCTCAAGGCGCTGCACACGACCAATAATTTCCCTGAATTTACCGGCCGCCTCTGTCCGGCTCCGTGCGAAGGCGCCTGTGTATTGGGAATCAACGATGATCCGGTTTCCATCCGCATTATCGAATGGAACATCATCGATCGTGGATTTAACGAAGGGCTAGTCTTCCCGATCCTGCCGGTCGCCAAGACCGGCAAAACCGTGGCGATCGTGGGCTCGGGTCCGGCGGGGCTGGCGGCGGCGCAGCAGCTTGCACGTGCGGGCCATAGCGTCACGCTGTTTGAAAAGGCCGACCGTATCGGCGGCTTGCTTCGCTACGGCATTCCCGATTTCAAAATGGAAAAGTGGGTCATTGATCGGCGGCTGGAACAGATGAAGGCCGAAGGGGTGGAGTTCAAGACCGGTGTGACGATCGGCAAGGACATCACGGGTGAACAACTGCGCACACAGTTCGATGCGGTGGGTCTCACGATGGGAGCCGAGCAGGCGCGCGAGTTGCCGATTCCTGGACGGGAACTCAAGGGCGTGCATCTCGCGATGGACTATCTCACGCAGCAGAACAAGCGCACCGCAGGAATTCCTGTCACGGACGAGCCAATCACGGCGAAAGGCAAGCGTGTCGTCATCATCGGCGGAGGCGATACCGGTTCCGACTGTCTGGGAACGACACACCGGCAAGGTTGCGTAGAAGTGCATCAATTCGAGTTGCTGCCGGAGCCTCCACTGCAGCGCGCGGATTCGACCCCTTGGCCGCTCTGGCCGATGCAGCTACGGACGTCTCATGCGCACGAAGAAGGCTGCGACCGGCAGTGGAGCGTGTCGACGACCAAGTTTACCGGCCACAATGGCCACGTGACCAAGCTCCACGGCCATCGGGTGAAATTCGAAAGCGGCAAGTTCACGCCGATCCCCAATACCGACTTCGAAATGGACGTGGATTTGGTCCTGCTCGCCATGGGGTTCACCGGTCCCAGTCAAGAACGGTCTGCTCGACGACCTCGGCGTGAAATACGACGCTCGCGGCGCTGTTGGCGTAGACGAGAACTTCATGACCAACCTTGACGGCGTCTTTGCCGGCGGCGACACCAAACGCGGCGCCTCGCTCATCGTGTGGGCGATCGCCGAAGGACGTAAGATGGCGGCGGGGATCGATAAGTATCTGCACGCCGGCAAATCCGCTAAATCAGGCCGCTGAAAACGACGTCTTCTCACCCGCCCACCCCGGCGCTATTGGGGCCGCGCCTTTCACCAACTGCGTTCTCGCTCGCTCAAACCCTCAACGTACCTAGAACCGTACGCCTCGGGCTCTCGCTCGCTGCGGCCTTGTTGAAAGGCCGTTTTGAGCGGCCTGGGAAGTCCGATACTCTTGAGAGCCACGATTGGCATGACCTGCGGTTAACCAAATCGCGGGTCACAGCCACCCCTAGACATTCGCGCCAGTTGCGCCGATAATCGAGACTCTACACATTCTTCTCCTAAACACATAGTCCGCGGCCTCCTGGAAGGCCTACCGCCGACACTGTGAGAAAGGCGGTAAGCACATGGCTTCCACGTTCCCTCTTTCTAGCTCTGTAACGGTCCTGATGATCGACGACAATCCCGAGGACCTGGAGTCTTGGTCAAAACGACTAGGGGAGTTTTCGTCCCAGTATTCGATACTGAAAGCCCAGACCGTAAGAGCAGCTCTAGATTTGTGCCAGTATCAAAAGGTCGACTGTGTCGTGTTGGACCTTGATATGGAGCATTCCTCGGGCTTTGAAGTATTGCTTCGCCTGATTCCCGATCATCTACGCCCGAAGGTAGCCGTGGTGGTCCTCACTCGCCTGCGAAATGCTAACCTGCATGAGACGGCGTTGTATCAGGGTGCTCAAGCCTGTTTGGTCAAGCAACGTACATCGGCTCGGGACTTAGATGAAGCCATCCAAAAGGCTATCGTTTCTGTCGCGCCACACGCTAATTAGAGCACACCGATTAGAGCACACCGAGCCAGGGAAGGAGCCATTACTGCTCAGGCAACTCCCAGGAGTCGCTTTTCATTGAGACCTGTCGGATTGAGGTTCATCTTTTGGGACTGAAGAAAAATGATTCTGTAGTGGCCCTTGTGAAGGCGACGGAGGCCATCATTGCCAAAGGGGATGCGGGCGCCATGAAAGTCAGTGCGAGGAACAAGATCAGCGGGCGAGTTACGGATATTCGTAAAGGACCTGCCATGGCTTCCGTTACTGTGGACGCAGGTGAATTAAAGCTCACCACCGCCATTACCAGTCAATCCGTGGACGATCTGCAGTTGAAGCAAGGCGATCAGGTTACGACGCTCTTCAAGGTAACAGAGGTAATGCTTCAAAAGGCTTGATGCGTCATCGGTTTTCGATTCAAAAGGCTCGCTCCTCCGATGGGGCGAGCCTTTTATCCGTGAAGGGCATGCAAAACTGTCGTCTCACATATCAATGTTGATCCTTGGAATCTGCTACCACACTGCTATCAGGACAGGACAAACCAGCCCCATCTAGCCCCCTGTCAGGTTCGGCACCTACACGGCCCACCATTTTTCGCGGCTTACAAACCATTCGTCAGTTACCCTTCAAGCCTGGGACCGTGTGGGGACCGTGTGCGTGTGATGGGGCTTTATACTACTTGACTCGCATGCTTATTGCGCCCAAGGTGACTGTCCGGTATGAGGCTCCGCTGACTGTCCTATCCCTCGCGCTTCCTGATCCTTTTCCCGCGTGATCGATTCTCAGTCTCCGTCGCTCCGATGCCAGCGGTTCTCTGAACGGCTGCATGCCTTGTGTCATGGTCTGCTCGGCCAGGACGCCGGCTCTGCTCCAGAAGACTGTTCGACTGATGCCACATTCCAGCGAGGAGTGAGCCATGCTCTATTACGCACTCGTGTTCCTGGTGGTCAGCTTGATTGCTGACGCCCTGAATCTCGCCGGGGTGTCTACGGTCGCGGCCGCAGAGTGCCCCGCCACCGATCTGAGAGATGGCGGTACGATCCAAGGTATGCCGAGATGGAAGGCGACCACTTTAAGTATTCTGCCACTCACCCTCACCGTCGAGCGGGATATCTACGGCGAACTCGTACCGTCTCCGGTGCTAGGTGTCGCACCGTACATGAAAAGCAGCCGCATCGTCCTGGGCAAGACGGAGAAAATCGGTGCTTGTTCGAGCCGGTATATTCGCAAGAGCGCACCCTTCAATCACGCCATTTTCAGATCCATCGTCAAGAACCCGGCCACCGCTCACAACCAGTTCATGAATGTTCCAGTTCTCCTTTACAATGGGAAGAGACAAGGCCTCACGATACGAACGACTCCGCCGGACATCGGCATCTCTACGCGCTATAAGGCCGATACACTCATCGGACCGGTTCAGGAAATCCCGAAATCCGTTCTGTCCGATAACCACACAGTGAGTCAGGCCGTCATCACGCGACCCTCCATAGTCGAATCCCCCTCCCTATTAGGAGGCCAGGCCTCCGTTGCCTCGAACCCATTCCTGCGTGGTCTACAGGGGCCGGACAACGTGTCCCTCCGTATGAACCTGACGACAGAGCAGGTGTTGCACGGCGGAAACTGTGCAAGCGGATGTCCATAAGGACGCGCTAGTCGAATCGGTCGTCGTGCTTTATCCACTTGTCTGTAATACAGATTAGCTCCCGACAGTCGTTTCATAATCACTCACAAAACCATAGGAGGATCTCATGCGTAAACAGCTGATCACAAAACATCTAATAACCGCGGCATTGATGCTCGGCGGACTGACGATACTAGTCGCGGGCTGCTCCTCCGACCACTATTACCGGGTGACCCACCCGACGTCTGGAAATGAATATTACACGACGAAGGTCGACGACGCCGGCAAAGGCGGAGCAGTCAAAATCAAGGATGAGAAAACGGGAAGCATGGTGACGTTGCAGTCTTCTGACGTTAAGGAAATTTCAGAAAATGAATACCGAGCTGGGCTGACGGCGCCTGCCAAGCCAGCGCCTGTGCAGCCAGCAGCGGTTCAGCCGGCCACGCCTCAAGCAGCGCCTGTGCAGCCAGCAGCGGATCAGCCGGCTGCGGCTCAAGCAGCGCCTGCTCAGCCTTAACACGGAGTGTGCTCCCGTTTTAGGAACACATCCTAAAACGGGAGTACATTGTCCGACCCCCAAGGAACTTCGCGTCTAAAACATTTCTCCTCGTCATTCTCCATCTTCATCTGCCTACCACGCTGCTACCGGGACAGGACAAAAAAGGCAGCAAATAACCGGGTCAATGCCCCTCTACTGTGCGCTGCAGTACCACTATTCGCTTGATTTTTCGGAGTTTATTGCCCATCCTTTCGCCGGTCTAAGAAGAAATGACTCATCATATCGAGGTCATAGCGTGAGCCCTATAGCTGCCAGCCTCACCGTATTCGCCTGTGTATTTGGGGGCGTACTCGTGGGCATGTGGCTACGTTCCACTTTGCCAAAGTACCACCTTGATGCCGAATCGAGAGACACGGTGAAAGTTGGTATCGGACTGATAGCCACAATGACCGCGCTAGTTCTTGGCCTCGTCACAGCCGCTGCCAAAAGTTCCTTTGATTCAGGAAGTGCAGCGGTAAAACAAGCGGCCATGAACATCCTGGCTGTGGACCGTGCGCTCGCCCGTTACGGACCTGAGACCGGCGAGATTCGCGAGGGCATGAAGGACTTGCTCGCCGCACGGATCGACGCAATTTGGTCACATGGCCTATCAGAACCCAGCAATACGGATCCAAGGCCAATGAAAACCGGCTTCGCTTCAGTGGAAGAGGTGGCTGAGGCAATTCGAGCTCTCAAGCCCCGCGATGATTCGCAACGGGCTGCCCAGTCCCGTGCTTCGGACCTGACTGAAGCGGTGTTGCAGGCTAGATGGCTCGCGGCTCTCGGCGTCGTCCAATCATCTGTTCCTCTGCCATTCCTTTCTATCCTCGTATTCTGGCTCACGATTACATTCGCGAGCTTTGGGTTGTTTGCCCCACGAAATGGCACAGTTCTCGCTGTCCTTTTCGTTTGCGCCGTTTCGGTTAGTAGCGCCCTATTTTTGGTATTGGAGCTGGATGGGCCATTCGACGGTTTAATCAAGGTCTCCCCAGATCCATTGCGCTACGCTCAATCGCATATCAATCAACTCCAACTTCACCGTTAGGGTCTTGTGCTAACGCTGCTACCAGGACAGGACACATCAGCCCCATCTGCACCCACTTCCGGAGCAACCTGATTTGTGGTTTGTTGTGGGGTTAGGTTGTCTGAGGTAGGATTCGGGGGAATTCCTAAACCGCGGGTCAAAACAACCACCCGTTTTATACTCAGTTACTAGCTCTTGCCAGCGCTTATCAACCTGCCTGTACTTTTCTTTCGCTCGTGTGTATGGTTTGGGCCTACCGTGACACAACAAATCTATCCCCGCAGCCCCAAAGCTCTCCTTGGCGGCATTGCTCACCTGGGGCGATTCATCGACAAGATTCGTCTCCGCCATGCGGGCCAGATTCAGGATTACAACTACATCACAGTAGGTTTCGATAAGTATCTCATCGAGTTCCTCGGGATAGAAGCTCAGGCCTTTGAGCAGCGGGTGTTGGCCGGTGGAAGTGATGAAGAATTGCTCGCCTGGGTCATGGTCCATGGCAAACCACGGACGCCGGAGGAGATCGCACAATGGAACCACATTCTACTGTCTTCGCGTCCGAAAGACGACGCCGCTCGCCAGCGGTTTCAGGGGCGTCTCCAAGACATCGCCGCAAAACGCGGCGTGCCGGTTGGTTCCCTCCCTGCCGTTTCCACGTGGGCTGAAGTCATCGACTTGGACGAAGTCCGCTTATAGAGAGAGGTGTTCCATGCAGATGCTGATGCTCGTGTTTCGTACCTCTCTGAAAGACCGCGTGTACCGTCTGTTGCATCAATGCGATGTGAAGGCCTTTACCGAGGTGAATGAGACTGTGGGGTATGGCCAGACCGGCCCGGCGAAAGGGCTTGCCTTCCATCCGGGGACCAACTCGGTCATCCTCGTCGCGCTGGATCAGGAACATGTGGCGCAAGTGACAAAGTTGGTGAAGTCTTGGTATGAGGAGGCCGCCAACCATGCCGGTTGGGAGAAACCGGCCCTTCGCGTCTTCTCCTGGCCAAGCGAGCAGATTGTCTAGCCGCTGCTCGAATGTTCTCCTTACCATTTCGGAATCCTGCGAAGTCGTTTGTCGTCTAAAGCCCTACCAGGGTTGTTGCCTAAGGTATTGAGATTGAGAAGATTTCATTGGCCGGCGTGAAGTCTCAATCTATACTGCACATATCGTGAACTAGAGGACAGTTTCCTCCAGGCTACGATGAGCAGAGTGACACCCGCTGTTCAAGCGAGGAAGGGCCATGCCAACGAGCCTTAATCTCCTTGTCCTAGAAGACTCGACACACGATGCGGAGCTGATGATTGAAACACTTCGCGAGGCTGGGTTTGATCCGACCTTCCGACGTGTCGATACCAAAGATGCCTACCTTCGTGAACTGGATCAGCCTCCAGATTTCATCCTGTGCGATTATGCCATGCCGCAGTTTACTGCCCAGGACGCCCTGCAATTAATGAAGGAGCGGGGGCTGGATCTTCCGTTCATCATCGTCTCGGGCTGTATGGGCGAAGACATGGCGGTGGAGTGTATGAAGGCCGGCGCAGCGGATTACCTATTGAAGGATCGGCTTGCCCGGCTCGGGCATGCGGTCACGCAGGCGTTGGAACGAAAGCGTCTGATCGAAGAGAAGCGCCAAGCCGAACAGCGGTTGTTCCTGGAAACGTTCCACGATTCGTTGACCGGCCTCCCCAATCGAGCATTGTTCCTTGATCGATTGGATCGTGTGTTCCTGCAAAGCCGGCGTCAGCCGGGGCATCTGTTTGCCGTCCTCCATCTCAATCTGGACGGTTTCAAAATGGTGCATAGCAGTTTGGGGCCATCTTTTGCCGATCGACTCCTGATTGAGGTCAGCCAGCGGATCCTCCGAAGAATTCGATCCGCCGATACGGTCGCGAGGATGGAGGGTGATGAATTTACCTTCCTGCTCGATAATGTCAAAGCGGTCGGTAATGCGACACGAGTGGCTGACCGCCTTCAGCAGGAATTTGCGAGGCCGTTCACGTTGGAAGGCCGCGAAGTGTTCCTGACGGCTTGCATCGGTATCACGTGTAGTCATGCCGGGTATGAAAATGGGGAGCATCTGCTGCGTGACGCCACGACGGCGATGCTCCAGGCCAAGGCGATCGGTCGGGCCGGGTTTGTCATCTTCGACAAGGCCATGCATCAGCAAGCCATGGTTCGTTTGAAACTCGAAGGCGATCTCAGGCAGGCGTTGGAGCATAAAGAGTTCCAACTGGTCTACCAGCCGATTGTTGAATTAAGGGAAGGCCGCATTGCGGGTTTCGAGTCGTTGCTTCGTTGGCAACATCCGGAATACGGGTTGACCAGGCCGGATGTGTTTTTGGCCATTGCCACCGAACTTGGATTGATGAAAGGCATTGGCGAATGGAGTCTTCGGGAGGCCTGTCGGCAGCTCAAGATCTGGCAGGATCAATTCCCTCGTATCCGTCCATTGACCGTGAGTGTCAATTTTTCTATTCAACACTGCGCACAGGACCACCTGGCACGGCTCATCCACGACGTGATAGCCGATTCCGGCATCGATGCGTCCAGTCTCAAGATTGAAATTACGGAATCAGAGATGATGCAGAACCCCGAAGCGGTCACCGGGGTGCTCACGGAAATCAAAGCTCAACAGGTCGACACCTGTTTGGACGATTTCGGGACGGGCTATTCGTCGTTGAGTCATCTCCAACAGCTGCCGATCGAGTTCCTCAAAATCGATCAGTCGTTTGTCCGGCGATTGGGTGTCGACGACGATGCGCTGGCGATCGTGAAAACCATCATTGCGCTGGCACATCAACTTGGACGGCAGGTCATCGCCGAAGGCGTAGAAACCGCCGAGCACCTGACGATACTCCGTTCGCTTGGGTGTGAGTATGGACAAGGCTATTTTCTTGCCAAACCGCTCGCTCCCGAAGACGTCTTCTCTCTATTGTCCTCCGCACGTCGTTGGTGAAATTCCGGCCGACGTCACTCCCATAGAGATCGGAATAATCTTCACGGAGCCAACCCATCGCGGCATCTGTCCCGCGCTTTTCCGTTGTCCTCTTGTTATGATGAACGGCTTATCGGAGGGATCGCATCCTATGGGGTCGGTTCATCGCTTCACGGCCAAGGTTGTCGACATCCGTCAGCTGACCCACGATGTCCGACAGATTGATCTCCAATTGGTTGAGCCGATGGAGATGGCATTTAAGGCCGGCCAGTTCGTGTCATTTGAGGTTCCAGATGCCCGAACCGGCCGGACGGTGACGAGACCCTATTCGATTGCTTCCGCTCCCGGTGCGCCTCACACGATTTCATTGTTGCTTAATTTAGTTCCAAACGGGCCGGGGTCAACCTACCTTTTTGGCCTGCACGAAGGAGATACGACGACCTTCGCCGGGCCGGCGGGCAATTTCTATCTGCGGGACGATCCTGCACGTGCGTTGTTGTTCGTCGCCACCGGCACCGGCATCGCGCCCATTCGCTCGATGCTCCTGGCAAATGCAGAACGGCCGAAGCCAAGTCGTGCCACGTTGTTCTGGGGGCTGCGAAGACAGCGCGATCTGTACTATCAAGATGAACTGGCGAGTTTGAGTGTACGCCACCCAGAAAGTTCGTTTCATCTCACCCTCTCCCAGCCCCAACCAAGCTGGGATGGACTCGCCGGCAGAGTAACGAACTTGGTGAAAGAGCATATTCAAGACGTGAAACAGCTAGCGGTCTATCTGTGCGGCAATAGCGGGATGATCAAAGAGGTAACTGGCATGATTCAAGCGAAGGGACTCTGTCCGATCTACCGTGAGAAGTACTACGACGATGCAGGTGAAAGTGACGGCTTCTGAACGTGACTGCTTCGCGGGAACAGTGGGGCAACTTTGGTGATCACTGTAGCCATCTTGCTTCACGGTTGAGGACTGATCAGCCAGTCTGTTGAGAAGAGACGGGGAAAATCCGCTCTGTCTGAGGATTTTGAGGATGCTGGAATTGGCATCAGGATTGCTCTAGAGTGACACGATCGTGGGGAATAGGCCCCCGTCCATGGTGCTATTACTAGGAGGACACATGACGAAGACCATTTCGGTCATTACCAGTGCCGCAATTGTTTTGGCCTTTACCAGCGTCTTCGCTCAGGCTCCAGCTGCGGTTCCCGCGCCGGGTCAAGAACCGCAGGCAACGACTCCTGCTCCCGCACCGGTACCTGCGCCTGAGGCGCCGAAAGGGCCGGAACAGAAAAAAACGAAGGCTGAAGGAAAGGGGAAAGGTAAAGGTAAAGGCAAGGGGCACGGCAAGGGCCATGACAAGAAGGGTGGTCTTGATCGCGCGGATGAAGCAGCCGGTGAGCACGGCAAACAGGGCCGCGATCAGGCGCGCAGCAATCATTAGTTCAGTGGTTTGAGAGCCCAAAGTACCAGCGGTCAGCTCAATCCCCGAGCTGGCCGCTTTTTATTGGCAGGGCGTGGCGATCTTCAGAGATGGGGAATCAGGCCGCCGTTTTTGTCAGCAACTTCTTCACTTCCACATGTGCGAAGATGACGTCCGGTTCTCGTTGCAACGCCTCATAGTAACTTCGCTCGAATCCGTCGCCTTCTTCCGACGGGCGAATCAGGGCACGCACGTCCGCAAGGAAATGTTCCACTTCGACGGTCGAGAGTTCCGCTCCTTCATCCAACAACTCGTCAATGCGAATGACGAGCTGTGACAATGGATGCAGCCAGGTAAACCAGGGATCATTCAAGACCAGCTGAAGCAATTGCCCCGTTGAACCGACGCGGCCGTTGATCCGTTCATAGGTGAGTTGCTCGGCGATGATGAGCGCCTTGTGCAGCCCGAGTAGGCCGCGCCGCACTTCCATCAGCATGCGTGTAAGTCCTTCTCTCGTTTTTGTTGGTGCGGATTCGAATGCCCGTGACATAATTATATTGTACCAGGTCGGATAAAATGCGGGAAATCAGGGGAACGTATCGTCGTGGAGTCGGGACGGTTAGCGACCAAACCGGCCGCCGACTGAATGAGGAGTCGATTGAGGCATAAGCGGACGATTCGGATGAAAGGGTAGGACGGGAGCAGGAGTCAGTTGGTTCGGCGGTTGAGGCGATCCAAACGGCGTCACGACCCGTTGATTCACGTCGCCATGAGGGGCGGGAGACAACGGAGCGGAAGATTCTGTGGGTGCGATGCCTGATCCCCCTTGGCCGTGAGGATCTGAACGAATTCCCACGTCGTTTCCAAGATCAGTGATAGCTCCTGGAATTTCCCCCAGTGCGAAGTCACCAGCCAGCAAGGCCGTCACTGCGATGATCCACCGAACCGCGCGTGTCCGCATAGCAGACCTCACGATGAAGTCCGGCTTTATTCTAACAAAGGACGGCGAATTACGCAGCTTTTGGCAACAGCTTCCTCACACGAAAATGTGCGAGCACCACATCGGGAGCCCGATCCAGCGCTTCGTAGTAGGCGCGCTCAAATCCTTCGCCTTCCACCGAGGGATGGAGGAGGAAATCGATTTCTTGCAAGAGGTGCTCCACATTGTCATCCGTGATGTCGCAGCTGTCGTCTTCAAGCAGGTGATCAATGCGAACGAGCAGATCGGCAATCGGGTGAAGCCACGTGAACCAGGGATCTTTCTGAAGCAGTTCGAGTAAGCTGTCCATGGATTGGACCGGTCCGTTAATCCGTTCGTAAGTCAGTTGTTCGGCGACGATGAGAGCGCCATGAAGTCCGACAAGCCTTTCCCGGATCGAGAGGACCGTGCGTCGGCGCGGATCGACGGGAACGAGCGCCGTGGTCTTGGATGACGTTTCCATAACTTCAAGTGTAGCAGGCTTACGAGAATCAGCCAGAGGAGAGGAGGGGGTCAGTGGACAGGTGATTTCGGACACGAACCCAGGTATTCTCGAGCCGAGAGAAAGGGTGGTAGCACCGCAGAAGGAGCAGGAATGGAGCGACGCAAACATCGTCGTGTGCCGGCCCAGATTCAGGGATTCTTGTTGGGGAACTCACATGAAGTCGAGGGCCACACGCTCGATCTTTCGCTCACTGGGGCAAGATTTGAGAGTGATTTGGAAGTCTTTCCGGGGAAGGTGATTGTCATTCGGTTGGTTGTTCCGGGGCTCGAAGCGCCGTTGTCGATTCAAGAAGCCAGAGTGCAGTGGGTCGATGAACAGACGTTCGGCGTGGAATTCCAAAACGTCCAACCGAACGAACTCGATGAACTCGAAGAGCTCATCGATGAATACAATGAAGCTGAAAACAGCGGGCACGCGTAGCAGATTCTCGAAAAGACCTCGCGCTTTTCAGCGAGATTAGCGATCGCCTCGCTTAACGGGCGACGCGACTCCCTTCTTAGTTGTCATAAAATACGACGACCGTCGCCTTATTGCATTTGCAGCAGGTTCCTTGGCCGGTCATGGGCGTTTGTCCGGATGCCTCCGCCGCTTTGATCTGTGCGTCATCCACTCTCCCAACTTTGTTGTAACACTCGCTGCAATAGGTCGCTGTCTTCGCCATAACTCCTCCCCGGGTTACTGCCTGTCCCGCACCATTCGGTGCTACGATCAAGTATAGCTCGATTACGCAAAATTGCTTGGATCGTGGGTAGGTATGACCAGGGACCTAGAGGCCGGCCCTGGTGCCAAATCCGGAAAACAGCTCTCCGGTCAGGTAGGCGGCATCGAAAGGGTGGTTGAGATCCTTCCGGCGGATATAATCATTGAGAATTCGTCCCTCTGCGGTCTTGTGCAAGTGGGGCAGGGCTAGATTCATACGGTATCGTTCAATCGCCCCAGCAACGCGGCTGATAAAAATCACGGTCCCGTCTGCTTCCTGCCGTTCCACGATGCCAACATGGGTCAAGGGGTCATTGATGATGCCGTCCCCATTGTAATCCCAGGTATTGTCGAAAAAGACCAGGTCACCGGGGCGGACGACCGGTCCTTGATGAAACCTGCCGTGCTGACTGATGTGATGGTGAATCAACCTGACGCCGTTCGCCTTCGGATCCAGTGAACCACTGTCGTAGAGGTCGATGCCGTGCGCCAGAAAAATTGCACGGGTGACACCGGCGCAATCATAGGCGATCCGTTTGCCATTGACCTGAATGTTCGTGGCGCCCACCAATTTGGATGCGGTGCGAACGATGGCGGCTCGTCGGGAGGATGCTTCGACCGATTTGCAGCAGGTCTGCCCTTCAGCCGGTGGCCTCTGCGCACGCTCTTTCATTGAGGTGGCGCAGCCCACCAGGGTGGCGACAGCCACGATGAATCCGATCAGAAACATGCGGGATATGGAGGCGTAGTAAGACTTCATAGACATGCATCGTATTGGCATCTACCTGGAACAAGGTATCATGAGGATGGTGACCAACCAAGTGATCCGCTACTTTCCGCTGGCAGGAGTTTTGACGGAAGATTGTGCACAACGAAAGCCCACCGTCGCGGAACGCTGGTCGGGAGCCGCCCCACTGCGCGTGGCAGTGCGGAGCATGATGATCTTGCTCTTCCACGAGCCGCCTCGCACGCTTTTATAGCGGCCGTTCGTCGGTCCGGCCGGATTTTTCCCCGGCATATAGGCGTAATAGTCGAATCCGAACCAATCCTGCACCCATTCGGCCACGTTGCCGGCCATATGGTGAAGGCCGTAGGGACTTTTGCCTTCGGGATGTGAATCCACTGCCGCGAGAATGGGAATCTCATGCACGTGATGTTGGCCGAACATGGCGCGTTCAACGTTCGGAGCGGTGTCTCCCCAAGGAAAGAGATTCCCCTCCGGGCCCCGCGCGGCTTTTTCCCATTCGGCTTCGGTCGGCAAGCGCTTTCCCTTCGACGCGCAGAGGCTTGATGCCTCGTGCCAGGTCACATAGAGCGCCGGCCAGCGCGTGAGGGTGTGGTCAGAGACGGAATGCACGGTGATCACGTGCCAAATCAGTTTCTGCAGTTCTTCCGGAGGAAACTGCTTTCGTTGCTGTAAAAAGGCGAGGTATTCGCCGAGGCTGATTTCGTTCTGGTCCATCTCATAGGCGTCCAGCCAGACACGTTGTTGCGGCAGTTCCGTATCGTCGAACTGAGTCCACAGGCCATAGGGATCGTCGTCAATCCGCTTGCTGCCGAGAGTAAACTTTCCGGCTGGAACGGTGACGGTGGGAGCCGGCTGTGCCAGCGCCGCGATGGCCGTGAGATGGCGCGCCAGTTCCGATGACGGCTTGGTCCCGCTTCCGGTGTCTGCAGAGGTTGCAATTGTGGGAATCAGAGAGAGACCCACGACCCAGCTTATGAAGCGGTGCATTATGTCTTGCTGGGGACGGCCAGGGCTTTGCTAACCTCGCCAATGAGGCGGCGTTCGATCTCGGCGGTTTCTTCCGCGCTCACGCTCAGAATGCGTCCGCCCTGCGCCAGTTTTTCAAATTCGGCTTTCACGCTCAGGCGAGTGACGTTCGTTGGCTGAGCTTGAACCGAGACGACGTATTGATTACGGAAGCCTGCGACTTCAAGGGATACCGGATTCGAGACCTTGCGTTCCGTCACGAACACGGCTTTCTGATCCGCCTTAATGCTGACTCTCACCTGGTAGCCGTTGCGGGCCAGGGCTTCTTCAACCGTCTTGGCGACGACGTTCACAGGCCTGAGGATATCTTCGAATTGGGCACCTTTCTGTTCGATGTGAATGCTTTGCGCGGCCTGCTCGATGGCGGTTCTTTTGATGTCCGCCGTCAATTTCCGCGCCTGGACCAACTGATTTTCAAACTGTTCCCCCGCCGATTTCGCCTCAGCCTTGGCACTCTCGGCCGCCTTTCTCGCGTCGCGGATTTCCTGGTTCAACAAATCGATCTGTTGCTGCATGACCTTGTTGCCGTCTTGCAACGATGTGACCAGCGACTCTTGTTTCACGAGTTGTTTCTTGAGTAAGTCGTTCTCTGCCTTGAACGGAGAATCATCCCGTTGGCAACCGGACAGGGCGAGGAGGGCCAGCAACGCAATTGGTAGCGGGTTGGAGAGGCGACGACAACACAACATGGATGACGGATTATCCATGCTTCCGAGTCCCTTGTCCATCCTCAATTTTTCCACCAAGCTTGATTGACCGTTTCGGTCGGGGGACGTTATCCTCCGACTATGCGGCACACTGTTTATGCGTGCGTCCTGTCGGTGGTCCTCAGCGCATTCGTCATCGAACAGGCCTCCATAGGCTTGGCCGAACCAGCCCCAGACAGTCCGGCACCGGTACCGACCGAGGATTATCCGCTCTATGATCTCATCGTCGACGAAAAATTTCTTACGCCGGAAACCAAGCTGGTCCTGCTCGATCGGGCTACGGTGACACGGCTCCATCCGGAGCAGCAGGGTCCCCTGCGCATCCAAACCTTTAATGAGTATGAGATCTTCGACGGCCGCCTGCCGCTTGAGTTGGTGCGCGATTTTGTCTTTAAGAATCAGAGCCCCTCGAAGCTCGGAGAGCACTTTGGATTCGGCGTGCGCTACCGATTTGTGACCGGCCAGGGTGCTGAGCAAGAAGCGTCGCTGGTGCCGACCCCTGCGGTTTGGCGCGAGGTTTTCCCCGTCCAGGACGAGCCGCTCGACGAGCCGCCTGCCATCATAGACCGGCTCGCTTTCTCACGCGTGGCCTATACGTTCGACCGCGGGCAGGCGCTGGTGTATGTGGAATATAATCGAGGTAATGGAAGCGGGGCGGGATTTGCGGTCTGGCTGACTCAATCGGGGAAACGCTGGGGCATTTTTGACAGTGAGTTGGTGTGGGCGGCTCGTCCTCACGTGCCATAACAGGTGAAAATGACTGCCGGCTGCGTCCTCGCCTCGCTGAGACCCTCAACGAGGAAGAAATGGCAAGCTACATATCATCATTGAGGCTGCGGAGATGACAGAATTGATCAGAAAAACGTTTTCGGTACCGCCGCTCGGCTGCAATTGCTCGATCATCGGCGATCCTGTGACGAAGCAGGCCATCGTGGTGGATCCAGGCGGTGCTCACGAGCGCATTCTTCAGGAAGTCCAGCGACTGGGGCTGACGGTCACGATGATTCTGCATACGCATGCGCATTTTGATCACTTCTTGGCATCCGGTGAAATGAAGAAGGCTACCGGTGCGACCTTGTGTTTGCATGAAGACGATCGTGAATTGTGGGGAATGCTCGACGTCCAATGCCGCATGTTCGGAGTGCCGTACGTTCCGGTGCCGCCGCCCGACTACTGGTTGAAGGACGAAGAAAAACTGCTGGTCGGCCAGCTTACGACCGTGGCACTCCATACGCCTGGACATACGCCCGGCTCCATGAGTTTCCACGTCCCTGACGGCAACATGGTACTGGCCGGCGACACGCTCTTTCGTGGCAGCATCGGCCGGACTGATCTGTGGGGCGGAGATTTCGATGCGATCGAACGGTCCATCCTTGAACGGTTGTATACGCTGCATGAGTCGACGCTCGTCGTCACAGGTCACGGGCCTGAGACGGAAATCGGGTTGGAAAAACACACGAACCAATTCGTTCGCGCATGAACGGGTCGAGGAGGTTGTCATGAGGACAAGCGTACGGGTTCTCTTTCTGGTCCTGCTAGCTCTTCCATGGAATTTGTCCGTTGCGCAGGCTGAGCCCAACTCGTCCCCATCTGAAGCCGTGACGATCACGGATGTGAAGGTGCGCATCTCGGATCATGGGCCGGTCGTCCTGCTGCAGGCCGAAGGCAAGACCATCCCGATCTTCGTCGATCTCACCGTCGCTGTTTCCATCCAGGGAGCATTGAATGGAGAGAAGCTGACCCGCCCTTTGTCACATGACCTCATGCACACCATTCTGGAGACGTTCGGCGGGAAGGTGACGCAGTCGGTCATTACGCTGAAAGGCGGAACCTATTATGGAGCGTTGAGCGTGGCATTTCGCGACGACGTGAAAGTGTTCGACAGCCGCTCATCGGATTCCATCGCGCTGGCCATTCACTTCAAGGCACCGATCATCGTGGGACGGGATCTGCTGAATTCGGCGGGAGTCGTACCGGAGAAGTCGAAAGCGGAAGATTTGTGAGACCGGGAGCGCCTCGCAACGAAGGATGACTCGAACAGACTCCTATTCCTTGGCCATCCTGGCTTTCAATCGAGCGAGCCGTTTTTCGGTCGATTGTTTGATGAAGTCCATGTTTTGAGCGAGGTGCTGTTCGGCTGTGATCTGGCCTGCCTCGCGACGCTTCAGTTGGTCCAGCCCAAACTGTGCGATGACCGGGCCGTCCTCCTTATACAGATCCTTCCAAATCTCCGAGCAGCGAGGTTGTTTCGCAGCTGGGTACGTATCACAAGGAGGATCGGCCGCTAACGCCATGCTTCCCATCAGTTCCAAGAACACGAACACAATCGTGATGGTCAGCCGTTTCATGACCGTTTGACCGTCATCACTCATGCCATGCAGGTGGTGATCGTACGTTAAATCTTCATGGCTTCCGTGACGTCCTTCAGCGTAGCCTTGGCCACTGTGCCGGCTTTCCGGCTGCCTTCATCAACAATCTCATCGAGATGTGCCGGATTCTTGGTCAGGGTGGCCCTCGCCTCCCAGATGGGCGCCAGAGTTTCGACCAATCGATCGGCGACCAATTTCTTGCAGTCGATGCAGCCGATCGCGGCCGTCCGGCATTCTCGATTGATCTGCTCGATGATAGGCAGCGGCGAGAAAATCTTGTGAAAGTCAAATACCGGGCAGACGTCTGGATTGCCGGGGTCCATGCGTCTGACTCGTGCCGGATCGGTCACCATCGTCTTGAGTTTCTGGCGAACGACCGGTTCGCTATCCGAGAGATTGATCGTGTTGCCATAACTCTTGCTCATCTTGCGGCCATCGGTGCCCAAGACTTTCGGAAACTTGGTGAGATGCTCTTTCGGCTGAGGAAACACCGGCTGCTTATAGAGGTCGTTGAACCGTCTGGCCACTTCTCGTGTGAGTTCCAGGTGAGGCAGCTGATCCTTCCCTACCGGGACGAAATCCGGTTTGTAGAGAAGAATATCGGCGGCTTGCAGAACGGGATAGCCGAGAAATCCGTAGGTGCTGAGATCCTTTTCCTTGATCTCTTCCTGTTTTTCTTTGTACGTCGGATTGCGCTCCAGCCAGGAGATTGGAATCATCATCGAGAACAGCAAATGCAGGATGGCATGTTCCGGAATATGCGATTGAATGAAGACCGTTGCGCGACGGGGGTCGATGCCGGCCGCCAGCCAGTCGATGAGTAATTCACGCACGAATTCCCTGATGCGGCTGGTATCGGCATAATTCGTCGAGAGAGCATGCCAATCCGCCACGAAGAAGTAACAGTCATATTCTGCTTGCAGCTGCTTCCAATTTTCCAATGCCCCCAGATAATTGCCAAGGTGCAGGAGGCCGCTGGGCTGCATGCCGCTCAGCACCCGTTTCCGTAGGCTCGTCATGGTGAATCTCCCGCACTGAGACCGATCGCAGTCGAAAGGATTGTACCCGAAAGCCCTGAGGCGAATGTATGGGTAAACGTATGGATCACGCGAAGCTCGCGGTCGAAAACGAGCAGTCCGACCAGAATCATCATGCCGTAAGGCTCCAGGCGGGCGAGGGCCATAGCCGGCTGAGGTGGCAGCAGGCTGACCATAATTCGTCCGCCATCCAGCGGCGGAATTGGAATCAAATTAAAGACGGCCAAAAACACATTGATCAAAACGGAGTAGAGGGCCATGACGGCGATAGGCAGCAGGAATACCGTCGCAGCCGAGGTTTCCGCTTCCTCTGTCGCTCGACTCGATTCCTGCGACATCAGGGAAGGATCAATGGACAAGAGAATCGCCAGCAGCACGGCGCTGACCACAGCGAGAATGAGATTCATGCCCGGTCCGGCTGCGGCGACCAGGGCCATGTCCCGACGCGGCTGCCTCATGTTTCTGGGGTCGATGGGAACCGGCTTCGCCCACCCGAACAGAAAGCTGCCGGGCAGCATCAAGCAGAGAAGGGGCATGATGATGGTGCCGAACGGATCGATGTGCGCCAAGGGATTCATGGTGAGACGGCCTTGCATTTTGGCGGTCGAATCGCCGCACTTGTGGGCGACCCATCCGTGGGCATATTCATGCAGCACCATGGCAAAGAGCAGCGGGAGCCCTTTATAAGAAATGGAGTAGAGGAGCTGCGGTAGATCGTTCATGTGTGTCTGCTATCGCAGATTAGGGGAGTGTTATTTCCCTGATTCCCGGACCGTCCTGTTAATCGACTTGTGTAAATCGTCCACGTCTGACCTGGATGAGAAAGAGAGGCCGGTTGAGCGTCCCATCCGGTCCGAATGCGGCCGGTCCTCCCAGCGCAGGAAGGTCTTGCTGGCTCGTCAGGTAATCGCGTACCGCCTCACCGGAGGCGGCGCCTTTTTTAAGCGCCTCGAGCACGAACTTCACGGCATCGTATCCCTGCATGGCGAAGAGGGTCGGCGTAGTCTGGAATCGTTTTTTGTAGCGGTCAACGAAATCCTGCACGTTGGGGTTCGGGCTGTCGACAAAAAAGCCGTCGACGAATATGGCGCCGTCGATCGACTGATCCGCCGTGCGAGCCAAGTCCGGTGCATTCCACCCATTGCTGCCCAAGAACGGGACTTTCATGTCGTGAAAGTTCACTTGCGCGGCGATGAGGCCGACGTCTGACGCGCGGCCGGGAATGAAGATCGCATCGAAGCCTGGTGTATAGAGCACTTTCTTGTCGAGCTTGGTGAGTTTCCCGCTCAGCTTCGTGGGGTCGACCGGCACCGAGAGGCCGTATTTTTTGAGGTCTTCGGTTTTCATTCGTTTCAACTGCGCACCGATGTCTGATTCGCCTTCCTTGTACGACTCGATGGCGATGATCTCGCCATCCCGTTGGCGTACTTCCTGGGCAAACAGACGTGCCATCTCGCGGCCATAGGCGGTGTCCGGATGCAGGATGCAAAATCGGCGGAAGCCGAGCTCGCCTGTAGCATAATGCCGCGATTCGCCTGGCTTGCAGTTGATAGGTGAGCGCGGTACTGAATGTATAGCTGCCGAGCCGTCTGACGTTCGGCAGGGTCGCTGTCGGCGTGAGCAGCGGGGTGCGTGAGCGCTCTGCCAGTTCCGCCATGACCGGCAGATTTTTGGACAGCAGCGGGCCGATGACGGCGAGAGGACGATCGTGTGGCCAAGCAGATCGGAGAAGTCGTCTAAGAATGAGGCTTGGGATGACTCGATGTCTTTGACCAAGAGCCCGACCGATGGACTTCCGCCGCGCTCGCCGCTTGATTCCACTGCCAATTGAATGCCGCTCAGCACGTCGTTGGCGAATGAGGAGAGTTTCCCTGAAAGCGGCAGAGCACGGCGGCGATGAAAAACTGGTTGGATTTGAGCTTGGTTTGGAGCGTACCGCAGGATCTCCGACATTCTGGCTGCCTGGGGATGCGACGGAAAATGGGTCAGAAATTGTTGGATCTGTCGAGCGGCGAGATGGTCCTCTCCTCGTCCCACATACAGATCGATCAAGCGGAGTGTCGCAAGATCGCCGGGGAAACTTTTCGGATAGGCTTCCCTGATGCGATCGAGCGATTTTCTTGTCGAAGGATGTCGGTGATCAGCTCCTTGATTTGGGCGCGGATCTCTTCCGCTTGGTCTTCCGTGCCCAAGGCGATTTCGTCGAGCCAGGCCTGAATCGCACGGACCGGTTCTTTCTTCTGGAGTAGAGCTCACCGCTCAGATGCACAGCCTCGCGTTTGGTGATGTCGTCTTGCGACTGCGTGCGCAGGCCCGGTCAGGATCGGCAGCGCGAGGTCTGGATTGCCCATCGCCGCATGGATGCGGGCCAGCATCAGTTTTCCTCTGTCGGCCACTTCCGAGTTCGGAAATTCCGCTTGGAGCTGCTGCAAGTATTTGAGGCCTTCTCCATATTGTTGTGCCCTGTATAGAGCTGCGCCGAGGAGGAGATAGGTGTCGTCGAGCAGATCCGGTTTGGGATTGGCATCGAGAAATCGGCGGAGCATCGTGATGGCTTCTTCTGCCTGGCCCGCTTCGATTAACCGCTTCGCCTGATTCAGGGTCGGATGGTTTGCAGAGACGTTCTTGGCCGTTTCAGCAGCAGCGACCTGATACCGGATAGGTTCGGCGGCAAACGCCATCAAACCGAATGCCAATACCACGCAGGTGGTAATGAGTTGCACGGGTCTTGGACGGAACACGAGCAGCGATAGGAACCGATTGGACATTGTGTCAGTCGATTTTGCAGACAGTGAGCCAACAGTGACTAGTATCGGAATCCCCAGAGGGTGTCAAGGTTCGCCGCCTCTCGCTCCGCATTGTCTTCATAGGTGTGATTGGCTATCATCGCGGCGATGGACACCGATCCGCTGGTCGAGCGCTATCTCAATCATCTCCGCGTCGAAGGCGGACTGTCTCGCAATACCATCGAGGCGTACCGTCGCGACCTCGCCAAATTTCAAGGTTATCTTCATCAACAGGGCGTCAGTCCGGTTCAGCAGGTATCGACCGACACGATCCGACCGATTTCTAGGGTCGCTTCATGCGGCGCATCTGTCGCACCTGTCTTCAGCTCGCTGTTTGTCGGCTGTCCGGGGATGGCTCCGATTTCTCCGGCAAGAACGTCTTATCAAGACAACCCCGCTCTCGATGTTGCGACGCGACGCCGTGGGATTCGACTGCCCAAAACGTTATCGCAGCACGAAGTCGCCGCATTGCTGGATCTCCCGGTCCATTCGACGCCGGAGGACCAGCGCGACCGTGTGATGTTGGAATTGCTCTACGCGACGGGGCTGCGTGTCTCGGAGTTGGTATCTGTCGAGACCTGCGCACAGTGAACTTGGAGGTCGGGTATCTTCGCGTCACGGGAAAGGGTTCGAAACAGCGTCTCGTGCCGATGGGCGAACCGGCGAGGCACCTGCTCCATCAATATGTCGAACGTGTTCGGCCCCAGTTGTTGAAACACCGGCTTCACGATTCCTCTTCGTTTCGCGCCGAGGCAAATTGCTCACGAGGCAGGCGTTTTGGAAGTCGCTCCGCTTGCGCGGTGCAGCGGGCCGGCTTGACGAAACCGATTTCTCCTCACATGTTACGGCATTCTTTTGCGACCCATCTGCTGGAAGGCGGTGCAGACCTTCGGTCGGTTCAGACGATGCTTGGGCATGCCGACATTGCGACGACACAGATCTACACGCATGTCGAACGGGAACGGCTGAAACAGGTGCATGACGACCTTCTTTCCCCGGCAGGCCGACGCCGGAAGGCTACAAATCATGACCGAAAGCCGACGGAAAACGATTGCGCAAGAATCTGCAAGAAGAGTGCGAGATTCGGTTGACAAGGGCAGATGGACTTGGTAGCATCCGCCAGCTTGCTAAGAAAATCGGGCGGATAGCTCAGTTGGGAGAGCGCTGCCCTTACAAGGCAGAGGTCACAGGTTCGATCCCTGTTCCGCCTACCAGTGACGATGCTGGTACGCGGAGCAGGACAAGATCATTGAACAGCAATCACGAAATTTCAGACGGGACCGTCCGCTAGATATAGTCTTGTCGATTCACATCTTCCGCTATACGTAGAGTTTCGAGGGGCCGTCGTTCAGCCTGGTTTAGGACGCCAGATTGTCAATCTGGAGGTCGCGGGTTCAAATCCCGTCGGCCCCGCCATTTTTTTTCATTATATGTGGGTCGTGAATATAGTCCCGCGAGAGGGAGTTCCGAAGGGGGCACGCCCCTTTCGTGTGGAGTATACGAGGGGAAGGCCCCCCTTCTTGGAAGCTGGCACGATCAATCTCAGAGCCGAGCCCGCCATTTTCCCCAGCATTTGTTAGACTCCTGATGGTGGTGGTGAACCGCTCATGCGAGTGGGAAAGGGTGTAGACCAATGTTTCAGATCGGTTTCATAGGACTGATAGGTTCACTTGGCGCGGTGTCGAAAATCGTTCTTCTGTTTCTCCTCATTTTTTCCGTCATTTCCTGGGCAATTATTATCTTGAAGTGGCGTGCGTTTGCTGCGGCGGATCGGCAAGACAAGCACTTCATGGCGCTGTTGTCGAAGGCCAAAGATTTCGAAGATCTCTGTCGGCAGGTACGACGCATGGAAGCGAGCCCCGCTGCCGTTCTCTTTGAAGGCGTCATGGATCGCATTGCGGGATTGCGTGGCCTCGGACAGGATGGCGGCGGGTTCGATTCGGCCGATCGCCAGATCATTGAACGCACCGCCTCGCACCTCTCGCACAGCCAGTTGTCCCGGCTGGAATCGTATCTTCCCTTTCTTGGCCACCACCGGCAACATCACTCCGTTTATTGGATTACTTGGAACGGTGATGGGGATCATCGATGCGTTCCGCGAGATCGGTGCCCAAGGCACGGCCAGCATTGCCGCGGTGGCGCCTGGTGTCGCGGAGGCCTTGGTCGCCACGGCGGCCGGCTTGTTCACTGCCATCCCGGCTGTTATCGCATACAATTATTTTCTCGCACGGATTCGTCGCACCGCGTTCCGGTTGGACACCGTCACCATCGAGTTGATGACCTCATTGTCTGCTCCTCCAATCAAGGCGAAACCGGTTCCCGTCGGAGCACAACGATGATATCCGAATCGCGACATCGCCGATTTATGGCCGAGATCAATGTGATCCCTCTGGTCGACGTCGTCCTCGTGTTGCTCGTCATTTTCATGGTCACGGCACCGATGTTGTACCGCGGTATGGATATCAATTTGCCAAAATCCGCCACCAATACGATCAAACCAGAAATGCGGACGGTGCTGACCATCGAGAAAGATCAGCGGCTCTACCTTGACAAGGATCCAGTCGGTGTCGCCCAGCTGGAGCAAAAGCTAAAAATCTTGAAACACGAGCATGCTGATGTTTCACTGTACCTACGGGCCGATCGCGAGGTGCCATACGGCATTGTGGTCCAGGTCATGGACGGCGTGAAAAAGGCTGGAATCGAGAAGATTGGGATGGTGACGGAGCCGGTTGGGCCTGAGCGTGTCGGAGGATCACCGATTCCGCGCGCGCCCTCTCGTAAGAGTTAATGTCGTGATGGATTGAGAGGGCCTAGAGCATGGTGGCTCACGCAGAGGTTCATGCTGCGCTGTGGTTCGACCGGGATGAACAGGACCGGTTCTTCGCCCGGCTGGGCCGGACGCTCACGATTTCCGTGGTGCTGCACCTGGTGGTGCTAGTGAGCGTGATGGCACTCAGGCTACCTCCACGCGGCGAGCGGCCGTTAGCGTCGGTCGAGGTCAATCTGGTCAGCTTGCCGACCCCCGTGAAAACATTGCGAACCGATTAAGCAAGCGGAAGCCAAACCGGCACCGGTCCCAGCTGCGGCGGTCAAGATACCTGCAGCGAGGCCGGTCTCCACGCCGGTTCGTACCAGCGTGGCGAAGGATATTCTGAAAGACCTGGAGCTGCCGCCCGATGCGCCGAAGTTCGGAGAGTTGACGCCGGCGAAGTCGGTGGCTCAGCCGCAGCCCCAGGCGCAAGTGAAGGTCAGGGTTCCCGACTTGCCCCGCATCCCCGATACGATACCGGACCAGGTGGTGAAGACGCCGCAGCGCACTTCAATCAGCGAAGAGTTGGATCGCGAACTGGAGGAAGAGCTCAAGAAGGTCAAGGAATTTAAACCGGCCGCCAAATTAGAAATTCCGAAGGATGTACCGGTAAAGCCGGCTATTCAGCAAGAAGCGGCGATCCCGCAGGCGAAAGCGCCGCAGACACAATTGAAAACCTCCGGTTCTTCCGGCACCAATCCTTTCTGGGGTCGCGTTGAAGCGATTATCAAGGGCAATTGGGAACCGCCTCCAATCGACGTGACTGGTCAGACGTATAGCGTCGTCGTGAAATTCAGGTTTTATCGGAATGGGACCGTCAAGGACGTGGCGATTCAACAGACATCGGGGAACAGCTATTTCGATATAGCGGGACAGCGGGCGATCATGAAACCGCGCCAATTTCCTCAGTTTCCGGCGGACATGACCGACACCTATCAGGATGTGGAAATGGTATTTCGAGTTGGGGAGAGCGCGGGATGAATCGACGGACACTTGTCGGCCTCGTGTTGGGTGGAGTCTGTGCGATCGCCGGGGCGATCGGTATTCTGGAATCCGGCGCCGCAGACGTGTTTCTCGAAGCCACGAGGCCGGATTTTCAAAAAATTCCCCTCGGCGTGGTGAGCATCGAAAATAACAGTGGCCCCGAATGGCTCGGGGGGCGGCTCGAAGAGGTATTGAAGAAGGACGTTAAGCGTTCTTTGGTATTCGAGCTCATGGATCTTCCGAGCTTGGGAATTAAAGTTCGCGATGTCGGCAATGGATTGGGAAACGGATCCAAGGCCGTGTTCAAACAAGCCGCAGACAACGGAGTGTCGGTGCTGGTCTGGGGGAAAGCCGGCCTGAAAAAGGGGAGAAAGAGGACGACGTCAACATGGAAGGCTTCGTCTACGATAGCGGGAGCGATGAAGTCGTCGGCGGGAAGCGCTATGCAGGCTCGCCCTCCGTGGTCCGCTTGATGGCGCACCGTTTTGCAGACGAACTCGTATTTCGCTATACCGGCGAACCAGGCATCGCGCGGACGAAGATCGCGTATGTGTCGGCACAAGGGGCTGCCCGCGAGCTGTTCGTGATGGACTATGATGGATACGATGCACGGCAGTTGACGGCGGACGGATTTTTGAACCTGATGCCCCGCTGGTCTCCGGATCGCCGGTTTCTGGTATTCACCGCCTACCGCAATCGCAATACTCAGGATATCGACATGATCGAACTGGCCACCGGAAAGCGCTGGACGCTCGTATCCTATGGTGGCCTGAACATTACGCCAGCCTTGTCCCCTGATGGGAATTTCCTGGCTTTTGCGTCGAGCCACGAGGGAAATTCAGAACTCTATCGTCTGGACACGAGGACGAAAGCCGTCCAGCGGCTCACCACGAATCCGGCCGGTGAACTGTCACCTACGTGGTCTCCCACTGGTAGAGAACTTGCTTTTGTATCCGATCGTGGAGGCGGGCCGCAGGTATTCCTGATGAGTTCGGATGGTTCGAACGTGCGGCGATTGACCTTCGAGGGCGACTACAATGCCGCTCCGGCTTGGTCCCCGAGGGGGAACTGGATCGCCTACGTATGCCGGACGTCACGCAAAGAGTATAAGTTATGCGTGATCAGTCCCGACGGACAGAAGCGTATGCAATTGACTACAGGGGGAGGCGTCGATGACTCTCCTTCCTGGTCCCCGGACGGGCGGCACCTCGTGTTCAGCTCGACGGCAGACGGGAAGAGCCACATCTACATGATTGATGCGGACGGAAAGGAGCTTGAACGACTGACGTTTGAAGGGACGCACAATAGCTGCGCCGAACTGGTCTCCGGCGTCCTAGACCGTCCAGCAAACGCGGTGATCTTCAAGACCGCCACGATTAACGTTTAGAAGAGGAGAAACGCGCCATGGGTATAACATCTTTCAGGATCGCGATGGCATTGGTGGCCGGATTCGCGCTCGTAAGCGTTCCTGGCTGTTCGAAGAAGATCGGTTCAATCCGGCGGCGATACCCAATCCAGAAAGCAGGCCGCGAAAAGCGGGAGTAGCGAGACGCCGCCAGATCCGGTGTCGGAAGCTTCCCGGACACCAGCATGCAGTCTGGAGGCGGCCCAGGCCTCCGAGGACTGGATAAGAACCCGTCCGAGGAACGCGTGGGTGGAGCGGGTGGCGGAACCATGTTAGCTAAGGCGGATCCATCCGGCAGCTCAGGCCGCCAGTTGGAAGAAATGCGGGCCGAGCAGGCTGCGTCAGCCGCTGCTGGATTGCGCGATGTCTTTTTTAGTTACGACAGTTGGACGATTTCAGAGGATGGACGGCAGGCGTTAAGCCGCGATGCCGATTGGATGAAATCGAATCTGAGCGCAGCCATCAAAGTCGAGGGCCACTGTGATGAGCGGGGAACATCCGCCTACAATCTGGTACTCGGCGAAAAGCGCGCGAAGGCGGTGCGGAATTATCTGGTGGAACTCGGCGTCAGCGCGAACCGGTTGTCCGTGGTGTCGTACGGCAAGGAGCGGCCGTTCTGTGGAGAGCATGCGGAATCCTGCTATCAGCAAAATCGGCGGGGACATCTCGTCGTAAGATCGGAGAAATAGTACGACACCATCTTTAGCGATAGGTAGCGCAATGCACAATGCGTGGAATGTGAGAAATCATCGGAACGCCCGATCTGTGTGCTGTCGGCCATGTTGTTGAGCGGCTGCGTTGCCCAACAGGCCGATCTCAAGCAGACGGAAAAGAATCTCCAACAGAGAATCAAGCAGTCGAACGAAGAGTTGGCGCAGACCCGAGCGAGGCAGAGCCAAGAAATTTCCACCCTTCGCGAGCAAGAATTGCCTCAACTGCGTGGCGAGCTGGAGCGGGCGCAGCACCAGGCGCAGGAGATTCAAAAAGCTCAGGACGATCTCAGGCAGCGGTCGGCGGTGATCGAGCAACAGACTAAGAAGCTGGAACAATTGTCCGGGAAGCTGGATGCGGAGAGCACCACCCGCTATGACCAAGTGCGCGAGAGTCTCAATGCGCAAGATGTCAAGAACAAATCGGACCGCGATCAGCTCCGTGTGGACGTGAATACTCGGCTTGATGACGTCAATCGGCAAATGGAATTGCTGCGCAAAGAGATCATCGACGTCGTGCAGAAAACGAACAGCGGGCTTGCCAAGAGCATGGATGTCAAGCTGGACGAGCAGCGCAAAGCCTTGGCGGACAGTCAGGCTAGGACGGAACAACTGTCGGCGAAATTCACACAGTTCAGTCAGGCCTTGACGGCATTCCGGGACTCGTTGACATCGCTCGGTGAACGCGTAGGGCAGGAAGAGCAGGCGAATAAAGCCTGGCTGCCAAGGTTGACTCCGACACCAAAGCCTCGACAGGCCATATCAATGAGACGACGAAGGCGATGTCGGGTCATCTGAATGAGGTCAATAAGAGCGTGGCGGCTGTCGCTCAAAAACTGTCGACCCGTTTCGATGAGCACGACCGCCGGCTTGATGCCCTCGGCAAAAATGTGGATCAGGTAGCGCAGGAAGCCCATGTACGGGGAGTGAACCCCAAGGCCGGCGCGCGGCCGCAACCGACGACAAAGTCTGCGCAGCGATCGTCGCTCGTTCCGGCGCCCGAGACAGTCCCGCATCGTGAAGCTGAACCGGTGGCGGCGGTGGTCCCGAGCCCCGAACTTTCGAATCATGCGACAGAACGAGCGGCAGCAGCAGAGGAATCTCCGGAGCCGGCACCGATTCCGGTTGTGGCAGCTCGCCCAGTCGAACGATCCGATAAGGTCGAATATGACCGATTCTTGGCTTTCTTTAAGGAGGGCAATCTGGACGGATCTCGCCAGGGATTCGTGGCATTTTTGGCCGAGTATCCGAACTCGGATCTCGCCCCAAATGCCCGCTATTGGCTTGGTGAATCACATTACGGTAAAAAGGACTATAAACAAGCGATCGATTCGTATGATCGGGTCGAACTCGACTTTCCCCAGAGCGAGAAAGTACCGGCGGCGATCCTGAAGAAAGGGTTTGCGTATCTTGCGATTGAAAGATAAGAAGCGAGCTTCTTCGGCCTTCAAACAAGTCGTGACGTTGTATCCCAAGAGCCCGGAGGCAGGGAAAGCGTACGATAAACTAATCAGCTGAAGGAGTCACGATAACCGTGACGCATAGTATCATCCGGCTCATCGGGGCTGGATTGATCACAGCCGCGGCCTTCGCGGCTCCCCGGTTGCGCCAAACATGCGGATTTTGTGGAACTGCGCGACCACTTGGCGACGGTGTCGAAGTCTCAAGATCAAGATCAAAAGCGGCTGGATGCGCTGCAGCGACGTATGGAGTCATTGGAACGGATCAAAGATGTCGAGCCGTCGAAGCCGAAGCTCGACGAAGCTCACGGCTGCGCACTGCAGAAACTGGAAGGCCGGCTGGCCAAACTCGAGGAAACCACGGTGAGCATTCTGCCGTGCCCAAGCTGGAGCCCGGCGGCTCGCTTCCGAGCCACAACGGACAGTAAAGCCGCCGCAGAGATCTGGAGGTTCTGACGGAGCGATCATCCCCAACGTTCCCAGCATCACTCCGACGTCTGCATTCAACCTGTCGTATAATGACTACCTAAACGGCAAATACGATCTTGGCCGTGGCGGGCTTTCAGCGTTTTGTGAAAGATTTCCCGGTACTTCGCTGACACCGAATGCCCACTACTGGCTCGGCGAGTCCTACTATCAACAAAAAGATTATGCGCGGGCGATGCAGTCGTTCGAGTATGTTTCAACAGAGTTCCCAGGGAACGAGAAGGTTCCGGCTGCGCTCTTCAAATTGGGTTGGCCGCGGCAGAGACCGGAGATCTCGTCAAATCGAAAAAGAATCTTAAACGGGTCCTGGAAGAGTTTCCTACGTCGGATGAGGCCAAGCTGGCCAAAAACAAGCTGGCCGAAATTCGATGATGGATAGGGTGTTGGGAGTCTAATAATCCGATGCCCGCCGCAAGTTGTCCTGCCACGATTCGAGTGCTCCCCGTCGAAGTAGTCAGCCGAATCGCAGCCGGCGAAGTGATCGAGCGTCCTGCCGCAGTCGTCAAAGAACTCGTGGAAAACAGTCTCGATGCAGGCAGCCGCTGTATCACGATCGACGTTAAGGATGGGGGCATCGCGCTCATCCGTGTCACGGATGACGGCGAGCGGAATCAGACGAGCCGATCTTCCGCTGGCCTTCGAGCGCCATGCCACCAGCAAGCTCACGTCCGACCGTGATCTCGCCTCCATCAAGACCATGGGGTTTCGAGGTGAAGCCCTCCCGAGCATCGCCTCCATTTCCAAAGTGCAGGTGGCGACCGCGACCAGGCAGGATACGCGTCGGTGCGCAACTCACCCTCGTGGGAGGCGCGCAGAGGGCGCTCGCGGACGCTCCCCCCTGCCTGGAACAAGAATCGAAGTGTCGGACCTGTTCTACAACCAGCCGGCGCGGAAAAAATTTCTCAAGTCTGTCCCGACCGAATTCTCCCATATCAGCGCCGTCGTCCAGCACGCTGGATTAGCCTGGCCGTCAGTGCATTTTCGACTGACGCATAATGGCCAAGAGATTCTGAACTATCCCGCTGTGACTTCCGATCGAGACAGGATCCTTCAAGTATACCGCCCGGTCTTTCTCAACAAGACAATCGAGGTCTCGCGGCCGTATGGCCGGTTGTACGATCAGCGGCGTGATGGTCGATCCTGTCCATGCGCGTTCCTCCAGGACGCCACAAGATCTTTTCGTGAATCGTCGGCCGGTCCGCAACGCGGCCGTGTTTCATGCGGTCATGGATGGGTATGGTTCGTTTCTCCCCAAAGGGCACCATCCGACCTACGTGCTGTTTCTGGACATCGATCCCGAACGCATCGATGTGAATGTGCATCCTGCGAAACGAGAGATCCGCTTTGCGGATACAGGAAGACGCTTCATCGGTTCGTGCGTCAGAGCGTGCGCCATGCGTTCAGTGGGTGGAACGCAAGCTCGTGCTCGGTATGGGCCTATCCAGACGAGTTTGTCGCCGACTGCCGGCCTCCTCGGTGTCTCGATGGCCGAGACGGAACAGGCGGAGTCGGCTTCGCCAGCTAATCGTGAGAGCGTTGGCCGATCCGCCGGGCATGCAGCCCACCACGGATCGGAATTGCAGGACAATCGTGGTCGCAGTTCGCTGTTCGTCCAGGAAGCGCCAGCCTCCTATGCCAGCTCATCGCCGGGCGTGACCATCGTTCCGCTTCGGACAAATTCTCCGGACCTATCTCGTGGCGCAGGTGGGGCAGGAATTGCATGTGATTGACCAACATACGGCGCATGAACGTGTCCTCTTTCAACGCCTCTGGCGTGTGTGGATGAGCCGCGAAATCGTCATCACAACCGCTCCTGATTCCGGAGCCGATCGAGCTGACTCGTCGGCGCAGACGGATGCTGCTGCAGAAACATCATGGATGATTTGGAACAGCTCGGCCTGGTGCTTGAACCGTTCGGTGCGACTGGCGTGTCGCTGAGCGGCGTTCCGGCTTGGACTTGGCCCGGTCGATGGGGCTTTGCTTAGTACAGGATCTGCTCGACGATTTGCAGAATGGGACAGCGCCTCGTCGTTGGATGCGCGGGCACAACCCATTCTGGCGTCGCTGGCTTGCAAGAGAGCGGTGCAGGCTGGACGGTCCTTGGCCCTTCCCGGAGATTCGAACAGCTGATTCATGATTGGGTGGAGGAAGGGTTGATCATGACCTGTCCGCATGGGAGCCGCACGGCGTTTCGTCTTTCCACCGATGAACTCGCATAATCTCTTCGGCCGGGCTGGATGGTCGTGACGGCCTTTCCGCTGCACGACCATGCGTCATCTCTCGGAGCGCAGGTCCGGCTGAAGCCGCTGGTCGTCATCGTGGGGCCGACTGCTGTCGGGAAGAGCCGGTCGCGATCGACGTGGCGAAGGGTTTCGACACCGAGATCCTGACGGCCGATTCACGGCAAGTCTATCGAGGGATGGATGTCGGGACCGATAAGCCGTCCATCGCAGACCAGGCAGGGTATTCCCCATCGCCTCATCGATCTCGTCGATCCTGACGAGTCGTTCAATGCCGGTCTCTTTCGACAGCATGCGATCGAGGCGATCGAGCGCCTCTATCAGCGACCGCCGGCTTCCCTTGGTCGTGGGTGGCACGGGCCTCTATGTACGAACGCTCCTCAAGGGCTCGTGCGAAGCGCCGCCGGCCGATCCGACGGTGCGGGCACAGTTGCGCGAGGAGGCGCGTGACAGAGGGAACCGAGCGTCTGTATGCACGTCTTGCTGCGGTCGACCCGGTCACGGCGCGGGAAGCTGCATCCTCGTGACACCTCGAAAGATCATCCGTGCGCTGGAGGTCCATCAGCTGTCCGGCTTCGCCGATGTCAGAGTTCCAAGCCAGAGCATGGGTTTGCCGAGCGGCCGTTTTCAGCGCTCGTCATTGGACTGAACCGAGACCGCGACGCAGCTGTATCGGCGCATTGAGGAGCGGATCGATTGGCAGCTGGCCAACGGGCTCATCGAAGAGACCAAAGCAGTTGCTCGACCGAGGGTACCGGCGTGACAGCGCGGCAATGAAGGGCTTGGGTATCGGCAGGTGGCCGCCTATTTGGCCGGTGAATGCGATCGGACAGAAATGGTCCGGCTGTTCAAACGCGAGACGAGACGTTTTGCCAAACGTCAGATGACCTGGTTCAGGCGGGAACCGGAAATGAACTGGCTGATGGTCGAGGAATCGTGAGCCCTGTGGAACACACGGTGGTTCGCGTCATCCGGCTTATCGAACAATTTTTAGCGGCACTCGATCGGCAAGCCGGCATTGCAGCATCATGAAACAGAAGATGGCGACGAATACGGGCAAGTCGACTCAGACAGCTCGAGCAGACATCGGCATCATCGGCGGAAGCGGGTTGTACGATATCGAGGGGCTTCGACAGGTCAAGAAGGTGACGGTCGAGACCCCCTTCGGACTCCCGTCCGATGCCATCGTGCTCGGAGAATTGGACGGGTGTTCGTTTGCCTTTCTCTCGCGGCATGGACGCGGACACCGATTCAATCCTTCGGAAATCAACTATCGCGCGAATATCTTTGCGTTGAAATCGCTCGGCGTCCGGCGGGTGATTTCTGTCAGCGCGGTCGGCAGCATGAAGGAGTCGATGAAACCGGGCGACGTCGTGCTGCCGGATCAATTTATCGATCTCACCAAGCGGCGGATCTCGACGTTCTTCGAGGGCGGCATGGTCGCCCATGTGGCATTTGGGGATCCGGTCTGCGCCTCGCTCGGGGCGGCATTGCTGCTGACGGCGGCCCGTTCGGTCGGCGCGACCGTGCATCGAGGGCGGCATCTATCTCTGCATGGAAGGTCCGCAGTTTTCCACCAAAGCGGAGTCGCGGTTGTATCGCCAGTGGGGTGCGAGCGTGATCGGGATGACGAATCTGCCTGAAGCCAAACTCGCACGCGAGGCGGAACTCTGCTATGCCACCGTGGCGTTGGTGACCGATTATGACTGCTGGCATGAGACGGAAGAGGCCGTCACCGTCGAGGCTATTTTGGGAACGCTCTGTCAGAATGTTACGCTGGCAAAGCGGCTGTTGCGAGCGGCGATGAAGTCCGCCGCTCGGTGAAGAACTGCGGCGTGTCAGCAGGCTCTACAGAATGCCATTGTGACGGCTCCAGATAAAATTCCCGCCGCGCTTCGACGGAAGCTAGCGCTGTTGATGGAACGAGTTCTTCCGCTTGCGAAAGGAAAAGCGGTGAGTCATGGGAAAACTGCTTGTCGTCGGATCGGTCGCATTGGATACGGTGAAGACGCCGTTCGGGGAGGCGGGCGAAGTGCTGGGAGGGTCCGCGACCTATTTTTCTACGTCGGCGAGCTATTTTACCAGCGTCGATCTCATTGCCGTGGTCGGGGAAGATTTCCCATCGCAGCATCTGGCGTTTCTGAAAAGCCGGGGCATTGACTTGACCGGCCTCGAGCGGCGGCCTGGGGCGACGTTCCGATGGAAAGGGGAGTACACGCATCAGCTCAACGAAGCGCATACGCTCGATACGAAGCTAAATGTATTTGAAACGTTTCGCCCGAAGATTCCTGAGTCCTATCGCTCTCCCGATGTGCTCTTCCTCGGGCAACATCGATCCGGAATTTCAATTGGATGTGCTGCAAAAGCTTCCACGGCCGCCATTGGTCGCGTGCGACACGATGAATTTTTGGATTAACGGCAAGCGCGAAGCCTTGTGGCGTGTACTGGAACAAGTGGACATTCTCATCATTAATGATGGTGAGGCGCGGGCGCTCGGGGAAGATTCCAATCTGGTGAAGGTGGCGCAACAAGTACTGGCGCGGGGGCCCAAGCACCTCATCATCAAGCGGGGTGAGTACGGGGTGCTGATGTTCAACGAGAAGCAGGTGTTCGGGGCGCCGGCCTTTCCGCTGGAAGACGTGCGCGATCCGACCGGTGCCGGCGACACCTTCGCCGGCGGCTTCCTGGGCTATCTGGCGGCGACAGGAAACCGCTCCGTCGAGTCGTTCAAACAAGCGATCATCTTCGGAAGCGTCATGGCCTCATTTACCGTAGAATCCTTTAGTCTTGACCGTTTGCGAGTCCTGGATTACAAAGAGATTCAGGAACGTTTCCGAGCGTTTAAACAGCTCACCCATTTCGAGGATATTTCGTGACGCGTCTCTGCGCTCGTGTGTACGTCAGTTTTTCTACTCCATGCTTAGTGGCCGTGACGATTGTGCTCTTGGGCGGCTGTGCGACGTCCGAGGAGACAAAGCAAAAGTCTCGGGGCTATTATCAAGAGGGCATGGCGAGTCTGGAGCACTGATCGGCAGAAGGCCTTTGTGTCGTTTCAAAAAGCCGTGCAGCTCAATCCCGACAACAAAGAAGCACGATATGGGCTCGGCCATATTCTGGTCTCTCAAGGAAAGCTTGCTCAAGCGGAAGTGGAGTTTCGGGAAGCGACCAAGATCGATGAGAATTATTCCGAAGCGCATACCTATCTGGGCCAGGTCTTAATCAATCAGGATCGCTGGACCGAAGCGATCGCCGAGTTCCGACGTGCGCTGACCAACCCGCTCTACACCACGCCCGACCTCGCTCGATTCCATCTCGGCAGGGCGCTGGCCCATGAGAGAGATTACCAAGGCGCGATGGAAGCCTTGGAAGATGCCTTAGTCGTCAATCCACCCAATGTGCCGCCCGCGATGTTGCAACTTGAATTGGGGCGGGTCTACTACAAGCTGGGGTTTGAACGTCGGGCGAAAGAAACGCTGACCAAAGTGACGAGCATTGGACAAGAATGGCGATTATGCAGCGGCCGCCAAGGAACTTCTGGCACGGCTGAAGCCGTAGAGAGAGACGCATGGATTCGATCGGAGATTTTTTCAAACAGGTGAGGGAAACCAAGGGGCTTACCGTCGACGAGGTCGCCTCCAAAACGAGAATTCGAACGGATTTCGTGAAGGCGCTCGAAGAGGGTAATTTCGCCAAGTTGCCTGATCAGGTTTTTGCGCGGGGGTTCGTCCGATCGTATGCGCGGTCGCTGGGGCTGGATGAGGACGACGCCATCCACCGATTCATCCAATCCGCCGGAGCGTTCTATGAGAAGCAAGATGAGCGGGAACGCCTCAAAGTCCGGCAGGCCGAAGAAGAACGGAAGCGCCAAGCCAATCGGAAAGCCGTCGCGATTGCGATCGGGATCGCGATCCTCACGCTGGTCATTCTTCTGAGCCGCGAACAATCGTCGCTTCTGGTTCGGCGGACCCCGAGCGAGCCGCCTCCAACTTCGGCGAAGCGCACGACCACCCCGGACGCCAATAAGACTGATTCGGGACGTCCGGCAGGAGACAGCCTTTCTTCGGTCGCCAAGTCGAAACCACCGGAGCCGACCTCCCCTTCAGCGACGACGCGAAATGACGCAAGCCCTGCGCACGGAGTTGCTCCTCCAACGGTCACCGCCGCAGTGCCGCAGCAGTCGGCAACACCCGTTCCACCTCCGCTTACCAGTGACGGGACACTGGGCGGACTCTCCGTGGATGGACCGACGACCGCCGAGGAGCCGTTGGTGCTCGACCTAGAAGCTACAGAACTCAGTTGGGTCGTCATTCAGGTCGACGGAGGGAGCCCCCAGGAAGCGCTGCTGCGGCCCGGTGAAAAGGCCAAGTGGAAAGGTCAGGACCAGTTTACCCTGACGTTAGGGAATGCCGGGGGCGTGAAGGCGGAGCTGAATGGCAAACCCCAAAAGCCTTTTGGGCCCAGTGGCAAAGTGGCCCGCGATATTCTGCTGAAACGCTGACCAGTCCTTCCGCGATTTCCCTTCTGTCAGCATCCGTTCTCTTCTGACTTCCTATCCTGCTGTGTGGCAAGGCTGTAGTGACTGGGGCGCAATGGTCACAATGGCAACTGCGTGAAAGTCTTAGTTTGACTTCATGAACGATAACTAGGCGAAATTTCGAAATCGATACGGTTATCTGTTTGGCATGGCGTTTGATTGATGCGCATGTGTGACCGTGACAATGCAAGCGGCTTTCCGTTACGCGGGGTATCCTGACCAGTTTGCTTGACAATGGCAAAAAGGCATTGTTATAGTCGCCGACGCTTTATCGCCTTTTACGTGGACCCGCGAGCCAGCGGCCGCAGGCCAAGTTGACGTACGGTGTTTTCAATAACAAGGAGGAGTCTGATGGGGTACCTGTCTAAGTGTTTGGGAGTCACTGCAGCAGTGATGTTGCTCTCGGCCACTGTGGTCGGAGCGGAAGAAAAGGATCCGCTTAAGCCTCGCGTTCCGCCGGACCAGATGGCGGAAGCTAAAGCCATGAAGAATCCAGTGGCGAACACTCCGGAGAGTGTCGCCAAGGGGAAGGCGTTGTTCGAGGGCAAGGGCACCTGCTTCAATTGCCATGGCAAGGAAGGGAAGGGCGACGGTCCTGCCGGCGCAATCCTGAATCCGAGCCCGCGGAACTTCACGAACTGCAAGTTCCACAAGAAGCGGAAAGATGGTGAGCTGTTCTGGGTCATTAAGAACGGCAGTGCGGGAACCGGGATGGTCTCATTGATCCCTGCCGCAATCACTGAAGAAGAAGCGTGGACGATCATCAACTACGAGCGGAGTTTCTGCAAGGGCGAAGAATAATCTCGTAGAATTACGGAATATGAAGAGGGTGGGGGAGAAATTCCTCCACCCTTTTTTTATTGGGGCGAGCCCGAGAAGGATTAGGGAATTTCCGTGGCTCGGATGGCAGCCAGTTTGGTAAGGGTCAGGCCGCCGGCGGAATCGTTCACCTTCATAGGCGGCAGCACAACAGGACGCTGTTCCTGTCCGTACCGGGTCTTGGAGGCCCATAGGACTTTCTGATTGAGATACGCGATGGCTTCTCCTAGCGTCACTTCGCCATCTCTATTGATGTCTGATTCACCTCGAAGTGCGCGCAAGAGGTAATAGGTAAAGAGCCCGTGCCGGTGGTTCTCATCTTCTACGACCTTTCCCATTCCATTCGTCGCAATAACATGGACAGTGGAACTTCCGGATGGGTTCCATTGAGGAATGCCGGGTTTTGTGCGGCTGTCTCCTCCCAGCCTCGTTACAGTGCCGTCGAAGAGAAACAGGGTCTGTTTGGCCTTCAAACGGCTCAGCGCGGCTTCCAGGTCTTTAAGGGGATACGAGCGGGATGAGTTGGTCGTATTCCCGTCGTACGGAACAAGATATACGTCACCGGTTGGCGCGACGGTAGCGAGGCCAGCAAAATAGACAATCACCACTGCGTCCTTGTTCATGTGTGCCGGCAGCCAGTCGAGCAACGCTTCGTCGATGTCGGGACGCAAGGCTTTCCAATCCTGGAGCAGGCGCACGTTCGATGCGGGCAATCCACCCAACGACTGAAAATAGGTCGTGAGCAATTCCGCGTCCGAGGCTGCGTACTTCCTGATAGAAAGTTGTTGGTCGCGGTACGCACCGATACCGATCGATAATAGATAGGTATGGGGGCGTTTGAATTCAGCAGTCGCCGCAGGGATCTGATCGATATCGTCGGCCTTCGTGCCAGTCGGTTGAATCGAGAGCAAGAGTGCCTGCGAAGGCGGAGCACCGGTCGCAGGGTCGAAGACGGTTACTTGTAAATCGGCTTTCTGTGGCTGCACGGACTGCGGAAGTGTAGCGACAAACTCGACGGATCGTGATTGTCCTGGTTGCAACCGGCCGGCTGAGAGCGTGGTCGTCGGGAATTGCGCAAGCAGCGAGGGAGTCCCGGTCAAAGTAACCGCCGCGCTTTGGACCTCTTGACTGCCGCTGTTGACGAGATCGACACGCACACGGATCTGCTCTCCGCCCTCGAAGAGCAGGTTGCCGTTTTCGTCGAGAACAGTGGCCTTGAAGCGTAAGCTCGATGCGGATGACGACACGCTTGGGATGGCTACAGGTGCCACAGGTGGAGTAGCAGCAGTTGCCGTCGTCTCACTCGATCCGGCAATTTTCCCTCCAAAGGCTTGGCGCGCTTCCATGGAGACCTTCGTCGCAAAATCAACGGCGGTGTCCTGGATGAAGGGATTAATAATGTAGTCACAATTTTTTTGCGTCGCTTCGATTCGCACGCGTTCCTGTCGATCCACCTTGATTTCCGATTCGCGCAGGAGTTTTCCGTTGAGATCAAGCACCCGAGCCATCGCATTTATTTTAAGAATAGCTGGCACGCGGTCGTAGACATTATCTTGCAGGAGTTTGAAGGACCAGTTGACAAGATCCACTCGCAGTACCGCCTCCGGAGTCGCGTCTTTCGGCCCTCCGCCTTCATATGAAACAGACTTGAAGGTCCGGTAGGCCCCTTCCACCAGGGCTTCTTCCAGACGGGAGCCGAGCGGGATCAGCTGGATATGGCCGCAATTGTCGACATACTCGGCAGACAATTCTTTGATGGAAGTTGGGATCTCCAGTTTTACCGGGGTAGGTAAGGGGTCTCCCATTTGTGGGAATTCGAGCCTGGACACACATCCGGTTCCGAGGAGACAGATCAGGACGACGGCTACTCGGCGGACTGAAGGTCCGACTGTGCGGATGGATACGGCGAGAGAACGGCTCAAGGTTAGCCTTATAGACTTCCAGGTTGCAACGTCGCACCGTACCGGAAACATGCTCGGAAAGCAACCGGGCGCCGTTCGCGCTTGCCATGAATCGACGCTCCAATTATGCTGCACTGCGATGCTGACGCTTGGCCTATCGAATATGCGCGATGCCGCAGCAGCCTTGGTCGAAAATGGCCGGGTCATTGCCGCTGCCGAAGAAGAACGGTTTGTCCGGATCAAGCATGTCACGGCCCTGCCGGTTCAGGCCATTCGATTCTGTCTGCAGACCGCCGGGATTCGGCTCTCCGACGTCGATGCCGTGGCGGTGCCGTGGAAGTATTGGCAGCTCGGTCGACGCGCCACGTTGGCGATCGGGTCCATGCTGCGGTCGCCTCAGCTGTTTCGCGTGAAAGGCGCACGGAGTGCGGAGCGGCTCGCTCACGAGTGGAAGGAACTCGCATTTCTGCGGTCCTATCTCTCCCGACGCATTGATGGGACCCGGTGCCCGCCGCCGGTATTCCTCGATCATCATCTGTGCCATGCCGCAAGCGCGATGCTGGTCTCACCCTTCGAACGTGCAGCGGTGCTGGTAGTGGACGGGGCGTCGGAAGCCCATACGACGATGCTCGCACAAGCGGATCCTCAACACATTCGCGTGCTCAAGCGCATTCCGCTTCCCCATTCTTTGGGCCAGTTCTACGCAGCGATGACAGCCTATCTGGGTTTCAAACCGGACCATGACGAATACATTGTGATGGGCTTGGCTGGATATGGGGAGCCGCGGTTGGCTCAGGCCTTGCGAAGTCAAGTGTTGCGCTGCTTGCCCGATGGGGAGATCCATCTCAATACGAAACTGTTGGATTTTCATCTCGCACGGCTCCGAATATTTTCGCCGGACTTCGTTCGCTTGGTCGGCCCGGCACGTCTACCGGAAGACGAGGTCACGCAGCGTCATCAAGATGTCGCAGCTAGCGCACAGCTGGTGCTGGAGGAGACGCTGCTTCATCTTGCCCGAGAGCTCAAGAAGTTGACGAACGAGGATCGACTCTGCTTGGCCGGAGGCGTCGCATACAATTGTGTCGCCAACAGCCGACTCTGGCGAGAGGCAGGGTTTCAAGAGCTGTACGTGCCGCCCGCCGCCGGGGATTCGGGAGCCTCCCTCGGCGCGGCCTTGTGGCTGACGCATCGGCAGGGTCATTTCTCCGAGCGGAAGGTCATGCGTTCCGCTGCGTGGGGGCCGGAATTTTCCCAGCAGGCGTGCCTGGCCGCGCTTGATGAAGCAGGATTGGCGGTCGAACGGCTGGCTGATTCCCTTCTTTGTGAGAAAGTCGCCGGAGAGTTAGCCGCTGGGCGCTTAGTGTTCTGGTTTCAAGGTCGAATGGAATGGGGTCCCCGCGCGCTAGGCAACAGAAGCCTATTAGCCGATCCTCGCCGCGAAGACATCCGAGCGTTGATCAATGCCAAGGTGAAACTGCGAGAACCGTTTCGTCCTTTCGCGCCTTCGGTGCTGGAGGAACGGGCTGATGAGTACTTTGATCTGCCGGGGCCTTCTCCGTTCATGCTCTTTACGGCCCCAGTACAATCTTCGGTGAAGGGCGTCATTCCAGCGGTCGTCCATGTCGACGGCTCAGCGAGAGTACAAACGGTCGACGTCGATACGAATCCCCGCTTCCGTCTCCTCATAGAGACTTTCGCTCGACGAACCGGCGTGCCGGTGCTCTTGAATACCTCGTTCAACGTGCACGAGCCGATCGTGTGCACACCCCAAGAGGCAGTGCGCTGCTTCCTCCGCACGGATGTGGATTGGTTGGTCATGGGAAATCTGTTGGCACAACGGCCGGTACAACAGGACTGAATGATGAGGTCTGGAGACATGAGCCATCCGTCATGAAAGTCGCTTCCGGAATCCCTTCCCAACGTTCCACTCAATCCTCAGTCCTCGCTTCTCAGTTCTCTTCCTTTCCTGCTCTTAATATCTTGCTCCTTCTGGTGATCTTCAATTTTGCATTGCAACCGCTGAGGGAACCGGATTTCGGCTGGCACCTTCGCACGGGCTTGGATGTTCTGCACAACGGATGGAAGCTTCCGACCGTGGATCCGTACTCGCATACGATGCCGGAATGGGCTTGGGTCGAACATGCCTGGCTGACCGATGTGCTCATCGGAGGGATCTATTCACTGTTCGGTGGATTGGGGATTATCGTCCTGTTCGGCGCCGTGACGGTCGGCGCATGGCTGCTTGCCAGCAGGGTGGCACGCTGCGGGATTGTCTTTCAATGGCTCGCCTGTATCCTTTCACTGTGGGTCGCGCTGCCTTATCTCGGAGCCAGGACGCAACTCATTACGCTGTTGGGACTGGCCCTGCTAATGTTGATGCTCAAACGGTGGCAAACGGGGGAGGTCTCGGTGCGATGGTGGATTCCACCACTCTTCCTCTTCTGGGCGAATCTCCACGGAGGTTTTCCGGTGGGGTTGTTCTTGTTAGGCCTGATCATCATCACGACTTTGTTCGTCAGATGGTTGGCGGCTTATCCCATTCCGTTCATGCGTCAACCTGATGAACCGTTGTTCTCATGGTGGGACCTGAAGCAGCTGATGTTTATCCTAGTGCTCTCGTCACTCATGACGCTGGTGAATCCCTATGGATGGCGATTGCACAGTGAAATCTTCGACTCGCTGTCGAACCGGTTCATGCTCGATACATTACAGGAATGGCAGCCGATCTCGATCAACGGAGTTGCTGGGCGCAGCTATACGTTGTATTTGATCGGACTCGGACTCGGCATAGTGCTGTGGTACCGGCGGATTGAACCGGTTCGCTGGGTGGTCGGGGGGCTGTTTCTCGCCCTCTCGCTTCGTCACATGCGGAACATTCCGTTTTTTCTCATCATCAGTCTTCCTCTCTGCGCAGAACTCTTAGCTCACGGATTTGAGTGGCTTCAAAACTGGGTGCCCTTCGGGCAGCTGGTAAGAAAGAGAGGAAGCTTTGCCGGGGCGCTCGCCGTTGGGGCCATATTGATCTGGCTTGGTCCCGAACATCTTCAACATGTCATCCAATCCGGGGCCAGGCCGGCAGAGTACTTTCGAGAGACGTCCTATCCGATTGAAGCAGTCGAATGGGTCAAAACCCATCGTGAGCTTGTCGGCAAGCGTCTGTACAACGACTACACCTACGGGGGGTTTCTTCTCTGGTGGCTGCCAGAAGACAAAATCTTTATCGATGGACGGATGCCGACTTGGCAAACAGGAGAGAGCCGAATCTTTCGAGATTATGTCGCGTTGACTGATGTGGACCCTCCGGATTTGACCCTGCTCAAAAAATATTCCGTCGATTGGGCCATGGTCCGAAAGCAGACGTTCTTAGATCAGGCGTTGGCCCATGAAAGTGCATGGACCAAAGTATACGAAGACCGGAAAGTGGCCATCTATCGTCTTTTGTCCGGGTAATGCGGCGAGAGGTGAAAAGGATTTTACCTTGCTGGAACTCTTAACCGGCCGGTGCCAACCGAGAAGAGTTCCGGAGAGAAGGAGGGCGTTCTATAGCATCCTCGGCTGCTATTTCGCCGGATCACGGCCAAGTCACGAAGCATAGCGAGTCCGTCCCTGAGGACGCGAACTTTTGAACCAGGCTGATCCGACCAGTTGACCGGCACTTCTGCAATGCGATAGCCCCGCTGTTGGGCTAAGTGCAGGAGCTCAAGATCGAATCCAAATCCGTCGATCGACGCATAGCCGAAAAGTTCCTGCGCGACTACGCGACGGAAGAGCTTGAACCCGCATTGGGTGTCGGAGATCCCTCTGATGCCGCTCTGCTGCACCGCGGCATTGAACACGAAACCCAACAGGCTTCGATAGAGTCGGGCATGGACGGCGAAATCCGGTAGTCGCGCCGCCAGCGCGCGCGATCCGATCGCGACATCCGCTCCTTCCGCCAGGGCCTTTTCGAGACGGGTCAGCTCATCAATAGGCGTTGCTCCATCCGCATCGGCAAACAATTGGAGATAGCCGGCCGCCGATTGTATCCCATGCCGCACCGCCGCCCCTTTCCCTCGGCACCTCGGCAGGCGAAGCAGTTGTACGGTTGGTGTGTAATGGGCAAAACGTTCAACCACTGCGGCGGTCGCGTCGGTGCTGCCGTCATCGACCACCAGCAGTTCATAGCTGCGTTCGTGCTGTTGAAAATAGTCCGCGATTTGTCGGAGGTATGGAAGGATGCGACCGGCTTCGTTATGGGCCGGGATGATGACGGAGAGTTCAGGAGAGTCGGCGTTGTATCGACCGGACATGGATCCCCCGCGTTTCCAAAAGCAAGAGGGGCGCGGTCAGTCCAAAAGTAGTCCTACGGTAGCTGAGAGACGGGGTAATTACAAGAGGAAACATGGGCTTGACAGATCCCGCTCGGGGGAGCGAACGTAGTACCAGTAGACTATTGAACAATCCGTCAGCATGAAGGGTCTCCTCAATCAGGAGGTGGGTGATGCAGAGGATATTCATGGTCTCGAGTGTGTTTTTGGGTGCTGTCGTGCTGACGGCGTGTGCCTCGGCAGTTCCGCCGACGAGAATCGGCGACTATGTCTCCGCCGAACATAAGGCTGACGAGGCAGCTCTCTTAAACCTTGAGCAGCGACCGCTTCAGGCCGGGCTTGTCTTGGTCTCTGACACGACGGATCCAGGCTCGGCACCGAACCTTCCTGACGAGGCCATGCTTCGTCTTGCTGAAACGTTGAAACAAGACATCGGCCGATCGATTCCCGTATTCATCAAAGAGATTATTCCGTCCGATCACATTCGTCCGCAACCGAATGGGGACTGGGCCCAATTCGCCGACCTGGGACGACAACATGGCTTGGACTATCTAGTTGTTGTCGTCCTGTCTAGCACTGAGCAAGAATATCCTGTGACGCTGTTTTTGGGTTGGACCACACATGCACAGCCCGGGTTTCGCCGCGACAATTGGTCGTTGTTGGAATTTGCGCTCCTGGATTTGAAGAACAACACATCGCTGATGCAGGCCGAAGGGCGTGGCTGGGCGACATTGGATCGACCGACGGCGCCTGGAATCAATCAGTGGTACCCCGTCGTCTACCTTCGTCCGCAGGATCCGGAACGACGGATTTGGCCTCCAACGTACGAAGGCGCTCCAAATACCTTACGTGTGGTGTCGTTCGACCAGGCGGAGAAGCGGTTGGCTGGCAAACTTCAACATACCTGGGTTGGGCAGTTGGAGGCCGATGCATCGACAAGGAGAAGCGCCTCCTAGCGTTCTCCAGCTGGCCGCGCAGTGGTCATAGTCCCTTTCGGGCGGTTCCTGCGAAGGCCCGAAGGGGACTATTAGTCTTTGAAGGCCTTGGAACGGATAGTGTAGAATGGACCGTTCATGCGCATAAATTGCAATGATATAACCTTCTGGAGGAATGCGGTTATGACTAAGTGGAGTCAGAACGGTCGCGCGCTCGGCCTCGCCAGTTGTCTCTGTGTCTTCGCACTCGCTTGCACCCTCAACCCCATTCCCGGCAAGCAGGCGGCGATGGCTGCTGGGGTCCCACCATCTATGGCCCAGGGTTTCTCAGAAATTGTGAAAAAAGTCACCCCGGCTGTCGTGAACATCGCAGTCACCGGCGGTAGCGAAGGCGGCCGAGGCAGACGACCGCTTCCTCCCGGTCCATTTGGCGGACCTCCTGGCGGGGGACCTCCTGGCGGACCTCCTGGTGGTGAGGAGCCAGGCGGCGAACTGCCGACACCACCGCCGATGCCTCCAGGCCCTCACGGACGGCCTGATCAGAGTGCAGGATCCGGCGTCATTCTGGATCCCAACGGGTACATCGTGACGAACAATCACGTGGTGGAAGGGGCCACGCAGATTACGGTGACGCTGAGCGATCGACGCGAATTCTCCGCTAAGGTTGTCGGAACCGATCCGAAGACGGACTTGGCAGTGGTCAAGATCGACGCAAGGATCTGCCCTCCGTGAAGTGGGCGGAATATGACAAACTTGCAGGTCGGCGACCTGGTGCTGGCGGTCGGCAGTCCGTTCGGGCTGAGTTCGACAGTCACACTGGGCATCATCAGCGCGCTTGGGACGCGGCAATGTCGGGATTGCAGACTACGAAGATTTCATCCAGACCGATGCGGCGATCAATCCAGGCAATTCAGGCGGCGCCCTGGTCAATATGAATGGCGACTTAATCGGGATCAATACCGCAATTTTCTCAAGGACGGGCGGATCGGAGGGGATCGGATTTGCCATTCCCAGCAGCATTGCGTTGGATATTGTCGACAGCCTGCAGAAGACCGGCAAGGTCGTGCGTGGCTGGATGGGTGTCGCGATTCAAGAGATCACGCCGGCCTTGGCGAAGTCGTTCAAACTGCCGGAACAGCGCAAGGGCGTTTTGATCAGCGACGTGAATGAGAACGGCCCGTCGCATGCTGCGGGAGTCAAACGAGGCGACGTCGTGATCGCGTTCAACGGGAAAGAAGTGCAAAGCGTCAGCCAATTGCGCAACCTTGTGGCGCGCACGATGGTCGGGAAGGATGCGCAGGTCAAAGTTTTGCGCGACGGGAAGGAACAAACGCATCTCAGTGAAGGTGGCTGAGCGGCCGATCGGATGAAATGCTGGCGAAAAAGGAGCCGTCGCCACCCAAGGAACCGGGCGAGACGATCAAACCGCCGGACAATGTGCTGGCCTCGCTCAAGTGTGCAGGCGTTGGACAATGCGACCGATGAGTCAATTGAACATTCCGGCGAAGACGACCGGCGTCGTCGTGACCTCCGTCGAGACCGGCGGCCCTGCGGAAGCGGCGGGTTGCAGCGCGGCGACGTCATTCAGGAAGTGAACCACGAAGTCGTGAAGACGCTCGAAGACTATCAGAAGGCCGCGAATAAAATGAAGAAAGATGAGTTGGCCGTCCTGCTCCTGAGCCGGCAGGGGAATAACCTGTTTGTCGCGGTCAATCCGAAGTAATCGAGATGACGCTGCCGCGACCGCTCGGTATCCGAGCCGGTCGCGCATGGCCATCTGATGACGGATCGTATGTCCAACGGTGCTGAACGATTTCAACCAGTGGCTGCAAGACTCGGTCTTCAAGCCGCTGGAAGATAAGAAAATGCCGGTCATGGAGCATCTGGTGGAGCTCCAGGTCCGGCTGACGCGCGCGGTCATCATCACGGCGGTCGTGTTTGTCGGCACATTTTTCTATGCCGACACGCTGGTCAAGTGGCTTCGCATTCCCCTCCAAAACATGTTTGTGCCCGGGCTCCCTGTCCTGGGTGCCGACTGATCTGCCGACCGTTCCGTTCGTCTTTCTCGCGCCGGCTGAAGCGCTATGGCAGAACGTCAAAGTGGCCGGGCTCTTTGCCGTCGTGCTCGCGACGCCCGTACATTCTGTTGGAGGTCTGGCAATTTGTCGTGCCGGGACTCCATGCCCAGGAGCGGCGGTTTGTCGGGCCGTTTGTGCTGTTGAGCACATTGGCTTTTTATGCCGGGGTGGCCTTTTCATTTTTCTTCGTGCTGCCGTTTGCGCTGAATTTTCTCGTCTCCTATGGCGTCAACGCCGGCTTCATTCCCGCAGCTCTCGATCGCGCAATATGTCGGATTTGCCCTGTGGTTCTTGATGGTGTTCGGGCTGATTTTCGAAGTGCCGCTGGCGATCACGCTCATGGCCAAGCTGGGCTGGGTCGATGCGCCGTTTCTCGAAGCGGTATCGGAAGTGGGCCTTGCTGGGGTCGTTCATCATTGCCGCAATTCTGACCCCGACGCCCGATCCCTTCAACCAATGCCTCATGGCGCTTGCCGATGTATGTATTTTATGAAGTCGGCATCATCAGCGCCGGGTTTTTCAACAAGAAGAAACCGGTGCCGGAGATCAGAGTGCTCAGGCCGCCGTGCGCCGGCCGCAGCCGGCAGGCAACGGCATGGCGCCGTGCGCATGTCGAAGTGCGGCGAAGGGCGACTATGTCGGCGTGCCGACGGAGACCGACGGCGATAGAGACACGGCAGATCAGGCTAACGATGTATAGAAGGAAGATACTATGGCTCGTGAATTGAACGTCATTCAACCTCCCAGCTCCGGCGGCAGCGATGCCTGCATCTACATGTGGGCCTGCGCGATCTGCGATGAAAACGAATCCTGTCAGAAGGACAAGGAAGGGCACAGCCGCTGGCTCGTCGCCAAGCGGATGGAGCGGATCGAGTACAAAGTGCTTATCATGAGTAACAAGGGCGGAGTCGGAAAAAGCACCTGTACGACCAACCTGGCCGTCAGTCTTGCGCTCAAGGGTTGGCATGTCGGCATCTGCGACATGGACATTCATGGCCCGAACATTCCGAAGATGGTCGGCGCCGAAGGGCAGAAGCTCAAGATCAGTACCTCAGGCGGAATTATCCCCTTCCAGGCCTATAATCTGAAAATCGCCTCGATGTCGTTCCTGCTGCAGAATCCGGACGATCCCATCATCTGGCGCGATGCGTACAAGTATGAATTCATCAACCAATTGCTTGGGTGGTGTGGAGTGGCAGGATCTGAATTTCCTGTTTATCGATTTGCCGCCGGGAACCGGCAACGAATCGGTCACGACGATCGATCTGCTCGGCAATGTCAGCGGCGCGGTGATCATCACGACGCCGCAGGAAGTGGCCTTGCTGGATTCCCGCAAGTCGGTCACGTTCTGCAAAGACAGCGAAGTGCCGATCATCGGCATTGTCGAAAACATGAGCGGGTTGGAATGCCCCCATTGCCATAACCACATCGAGGTGTTCCGGAAGGGCGGCGGGGAAGCCTCCGCCATCGATATGGGCGTGCCGTTCCTCGGGCGGATTCCGCTCGATCCCGATGTCGTGATCGCAGTCCGATGCCGGCGAGCCGTTTGCGATGTTCAATTCCGATACGCCGACGGCCGAGTGCTATCACGAGATTGCGAACAAGGTCGAAGCGTTTTGCAAGAAGAGCGGGTCGCTGGTGAACGTCGCGTCCACGGCAGGCACACTTGATGAAGGAGCAGACGGTGAAAGCCACAGACGCGACAGAGGGGCTCACGCAGCTAGAAGAGGCGCAGCGGATTGTGTTGGAGGCCACGCCGATTTTGGGCTTGGAGAAGATTTCGATCCTGGATGCGCTTGGCCGTGTGCTCGGCGAGGATATCGTGGCGGAACGGGACAATCCGCCTTGGGACAATAGTGCGATGGATGGATTTGCGGTGCGGTGGGACGATATCAAACAGGAGCATGCGATTCAGAAGCCGGTCACGCTCGACGGTGATTGAAGATGTGCCGGCAGGCAAGATGCCGACGAAGTCCGTCGGCGCCGGGCAGGCGATTCGCATCATGACCGGCGCGCCGATCCCGAAAGGGGCGGACACGGTGCTGAAAGTCGAAGATACGGAGCACACAGCCGGATTCCGTTCGCGTCTTCAAGCCGGAACAGCAAGGCGCCAACATCCGGCCGCAAGGCGAAGACGTCAAGAAGGGCGAGTGCATTATCGCCAAGGGGACGCAGATTCGTCCGGGTGAAGCGGGGATGTTGGCGATCCTCGCCAAGTCGTTTGTCTTTGCCTATCAGCGGCCCGCGCGTGGCCATTCTTTCGACCGGCGATGAGTTGGCTGATTTGGACGAGCGGTTCAGCGAAGAAAAGATCATCAATTCGAACAGCTATGGGATTGCGGCAGCGGTGCAGGAGGCGGGCGGCATTCCCTTTCTTGCTCGGGATTGCGAGGGATACGCCCGCGGCGTTGAAGGAAAAGATTTCGCATGGACTGACGGCCGATATTCTGGTGCTGTCCGGCGGCGTGTCGATGGGCGATTACGATTTCACGAAGGCGGTCTTCCATGAACTGGGCGCAGAGATGAATTTCTGGAAACTGGCGATCAGGCCGGGGCAGCCGCTGGCCTTCGGCAAGATTCAGGGCAAGCTGGCCTTCGGCTTGCCGGGGAATCCCGTCTCCTCGATGGTGACGTTCGAGCAACTGGTGCGGCCGGCGATGCTCAAAATGAGCGGGCACCGGAGCTACGGCCGTCCGGTCGTGCAGGCGGTGTTCCAGGAGAAGTTTTCCAAGCGGACGGATCGACGGCATTTTCTCCGCGGTGTGCTGACGCGAGAAGACGGCGTCTTCAAGGTTCGGACGACCGGCGATCAAGGGTCCGGGATTTTGACGTCCATGGTGAAGGCCAATTGCTTGATCGATATCCCGGTCGAAGTCGAACGGGTGAACCCGGGCGATCTGGTATCCGTCCAACTGTTGAGCGGGGAAGCCTGGGCGAGCCATTCCGAGCATATCTCACCGTCACCGGGCCTCAACGACGTCGGCTGTCGCTGCATGCGTGAGAAAGGATTGACTCGATGACCATGGCCGTTCCTATCGTCTGCTTTTGTCGGGCGGTCGAACAGCGGCAAGACCACGCTTGATCGAGCGCGTGATTCCTGAGCTGGTGCGGGCCGGCTACAATGTGGCGACGGTCAAACATGCCGGACATGGGTTCGATCTGGATACGGAAGGCAAAGACAGCTGGCGTCACAAGCGAGCCGGCGCCAGCAGCGTCGTGATTTTCTCGAAGGGCAGTATGGCGATGTTTGCCGATGTGTCGGATCAATTGAAGCGTCGAAGACGTTCGGGACCGCTTTCTCGACGACACCTACGATCTGATCATTGCGGAAGGCTGGAAACACGAAGGCTATCCGAAGATCGTCGATCATTCGCGAGCAGGTCGGCGAAATTCCAATTTCTCCGGAAGGCCTGCTCGCGGTGGTGTCGGACAAGCCGATCGATTTGAACGTCCCGCGGTTCGATCTCAATGACGTGCCGGCGGTGGCCGCCCTCATCATGAAGCATTTCCCTCTGCAACGTGCTCGCGCGGAGCATGAACTGGACGTCTAGAACCACCATTACCCTGGTTCTAGTGGCCGGAGCCATTGCGCTTGGAGGCTTGGCCATTCCGCTTACGAACCATCCGAAATTCTGTGCCAGTTGTCATAACATCAAGCCTTCGTACGATAGTTGGGTCAAGTCCTCGCACAAAGAGGTGACCTGCGTCACCTGTCATGTCAGGCCAGGAATTGAAGGATGGATTCACGACAAGGCCTGGGCCGGCACGAAAGACGTCGCCATCTACCTGTTCGGCACCCCGACCGATCCACATAATCTGAGAGCGAAGGTCGAGAGCAGCGTGTGTTTCAATTGTCATCAGCATGTGCTTCGAACCTCTGAAGTGGCGCCTCGGGATCTGCCCGCTCCTCTCAAAGACGTTGGCCTCGTGATGAGTCATCGGAAACACATGGAGGCGTTCGGAGTCCGTGGCCAGGATGAAGGGTGTACGACATGCCATGCTGGGGTGGTGCACGATCAGCCGATCAAAGGCTATCCCATCGTCGTGCCGCGTGGACATGTCTCCGCCGATACCAAGCCATGGAACCCGAACTATCCTGAAGGATCCTATCTGCACACAAGGGCGCTCAACGACTGTTTCCGCTGCCATGATGGTAAAGCCGAACATCAGGGCAGGGTGTTGGACCGCAAATGTGAGACGTGCCACCTTCCGGACAAGATCAAAGACTTTCTATCTTTTTGAAAAAGTATCCATGCCGACTATCACCACCCCTGTGCTTCAAGTCCGTCACTTGCAAAAACGGTTCGGTGACTTCACCGCGGTCAATGACGTGTCCTTTTCCATCCGGCCGGGAGAGATTCTGGGATTGCTTGGGCCGAATGGCGCCGGAAAGACGACGACGATTCATATGTTGCTGGGCCTGATCACGCCCACTTCTGGATCAATTCACGTGTTCGGAATGGATCTGGAAACCCATCGTGAGGCAGATTCTTCAGCAGGTAAATTTTTCCTCCACCTATATCTCGATGCCGCTGGCACTCACAGTAGAAGAGAATCTCTGGGTCGTCGCCCGGTTATATGGACTGTCGGATATTAAGCGACGGGTCGACGAGATCGTCAAGAAGCTGGAGATGGAGGAGTTTCGTCAAAAGATCACGAGAAAACTTTCCTCTGGTCAGATGACGAGGTTGACGCTGGCCAAGGCTTTTCTCACGGAGCCGAAGATTCTGTTTCTTGATGAGCCGACCGCCAGCCTCGATCCGGATATCGCGCACAAGATCCGCGCGTTGCTGAAAGAAGAACGACGTTCGGCCGGCCTCAGTATCCTCTATACCTCGCACAACATGCGTGAAATGGAAGAAATGTCGGATCGCATCATTTTTCTACAGCGAGGAAAAATCGTCGCTGAGGGGACGGCCCAGGAGATTGTCGCGCGCTTTGGCCAGGCAGACCTAGAAGAAGTGTTTCTTAAAATTGCACGGGAATCCCGTTGACCGTGCCATGAGGATGAGATGCAGGACGCATTGATAGATTTTGGCATTGGGGCATTCACCGGCGGGTTGAGCGTGAGCGCCAGTTGGGGGTTGCTCTGGTTGGTGGTGGGCTTGATGGGATTCTCGCGCGGCACGTGCAGTTGGCGGGTTGTGTTAAACAGCCTTGCGGCGTGCCTGGCTCCTTTGCTGTTGGTGTGGGCGTGCTTTTGGATGAGAGGCACGGCATTCCCATCGAGTGCAGCGTTTGCCGCCGGAGTGTCCGTCATACCGTTGACGTTAGTGAGCTTGGGATTGCGTCCGGCTCCCGATGGACGCAGAGCCGTTGTGCATATGCTGGAAGGCGTTCGGTCTCTGATGGATGACCTGTTAGGGAAACATCGTGAGTGCGGCGACTGCAGCCATGATCATGAGCCACACAAGGCGGAGGGCGGATGAAACTCCATCGCATTACCGCTCTCATCGCACGGCATCTGTATCTGTATCGGCGAAGCCTGCCGCGAATCATGGAAATCTTCTATTGGCCGTTTCTGGATTTCGTCATTTGGGGATTCATTACGCTCTACCTGATGAAATATCCAGCGGCAGAGTCCCTGGCTTCGTGACGTTCTTTCTGGGTGCATTGATTCTGTGGGACATGCTGTTTCGATCTCAGCAGGGGATTACGATTTCGTTTCTTGAGGAGATTTGGGCCAGAAATCTGATGAACTTGTTCGCCAGTCCGCTCGACGCCGAGCGAGTTTCTCGCCGCGACGATCGTCATGAGCATCTTTAAAGTGACGTGCGTGTCGGTCGTCATGGGGTCTGTGCCTGGTTTGTTCTACGGCTACAATATCTTGGTCATCGGGCTTGTGGCTGCTTCCGTTCGTCTTGAATCTCGTGATCACCGGATGGGTCATCGGGGTCTTGACCACCTCGCTCATCATGCGGTTCGGCCAGGAAGCGGAAATTCTGGCCTGGAGTATGGTGTTCCTGTTCCAGCCCATCTCCTGTGTGTTCTATCCGATCGAGGTGTTGCCCGGCTGGCTTCAGGCTATTGCCTGGATGAACCCGGCTGCCCATGTGTTTGAAGGGATGCGGGCGGTGCTGAATGGGCCTCTGTCGAGCCGTTGCCCATCTTGGCCTGGGCCGGCGCGTCTCAATCGACTGTTTCTCGGTCGCCGTGATTGCTGTTTCATAGGACGTTCGCGCTATTGTAAGAATCCGGGGATCTGCTGGTGCGCGTTGGGGAGTGAGCCGATTGCGGAGGACCGTGGTACATCATTCGGTTGCATTTTCACCACGGCTATGATAGGCTTGAGCTGACTTCGTCGTAGGGGCCTGGCGATGATGTTGGTTCGAAACAGACAGGCCTGCAACATCGATGTTGCCTTGCCCGGGAATCTCGTCGGAAGTCAGACCTAAGTCGCCGCATCTTTCGCGTCTTCGGCCCGCTCCTTCCCCCGTTCCTCGAGTACAAGACAATATCATCATATCAAAGGAGGAACCCCAGATGGGTTCGAAGATTTATGTCGGTGGGTTGCCCTATTCGGCGACCGAGCAGGAGTTGAGCGATCTGTTTGGGGCACATGGCGCCGTCGCCTCTGCGCGGATCATTACGGATAAGTTCACGGGACAGTCACGCGGCTTTGGCTTCGTGGAGATGTCTTCGGATTCGGAAGCGCAGGCTGCCATTACCGCTCTCAATGGCTCGGACATGGGCGGCCGGACGCTTAACCGTCAATGAAGCGCGTCCCCAGGAGCCTCGTCAGTGGCGGCGGGGCCGTGGTGGATTCGGTGGCGGCGGTGGTGGTGGACGCGGTGCCAGGCGGAAAGCGCGATCGCTGGTAAGCGAAGCAGGACCGCGAGTTTCAAACAGAGGGTGCCATCATGCGATGGCACCCTCTGTTATTTTGTGTCGAATGGGTTGAAAAGCTCACGGACAACGGACATCAATCAAACCACTCGTCGGCACCCTTCACACCGGTACTTTCCTTTTGCAGAGCCTCTGGAGTGGGAGAGGGGGCGTGAAGAGTATCCTGAGCCAGACTGACGAGCGCTTGTGCCTCAAGCGGTTTCATAATACAGGGCACCGACCCGCGGCTTATCCCATAGCCTTGCAATTCTTTATCGATATTGGCCGACATGAAAATGACATGAAGGTCTTTCCGCAGGCGCAACGCGCGGATAGCCAGTTCATGTCCGTGGACATGGGGGAACTCATTGTCGCCTGAGGCAAACGAAAAATCCGGAGGCGGCATCACGAGGTCGGTGATCAAGAGATGAATAGGCCCCGCATGGGTCTTACAGATCTTGAGCGCTTCCGAGCTGCCAGTTGCCGGAAGAACAGAGAAACCCGCCTTCTCCAGAAATAGACGGCACAATTGTAATGCGTCAGGATCGTCGTCGACAGCCAAGACTGTTTTCCCTAGACCGGATGTGGGGACATCGGAGGGTGGCATGGGTAACCTCCTCTTACGTGGAATACTGGAGTAATAATCAGCATAGCCCAAGAAGCGGCAATCGCCTAACAAAAGGTGAATTTATAATGCCATCAAGCACGGAGTGGATGAGTGGTGAGGGTGGATGGATTGGAATCTGCAGTCGCAAGAAAGAAGAACGGACGGGTCAAACCGCCAGCCATATTTTAATAGCTGCTCGCTCCGGACGGGCTTGTCGCGGTCTTTGGTGAAGTGGCCGGCGTTGAGACAGTGTCATTCGACACCATAACATTCTGCCCGGCTGGGCAGATGTTCGGCGCAGCAGTCATGCCGGGCGGCCGCAGTCCCCAGGCTGTGGCAAGGGCATGACACGTGAGTTGGTGAATACCTTCCTTTAAGTTTGTAAACTTGTCCATCGAGAGAGGCTTTTCCGCTCCATTGGATTTCTCCGGACTCGGCATCCAGGGCGCGAATGAAGACCGAAGCTGTATAGAGGTTCGGGTCTGCCCGAAAAGGTTTCTATCTGGTTCGTTCGCCCAGTCGTGACGTCCGTGTCGACGAAGATAATCTGTTTTGGCGCCGACGATTTTCCCCATTTAAAAATATCCGCGTTCGAAATTGTCGTGCCTGTGTGGTTCATACGGATATCATTGGTAATTTGGTTTATTTTCACATCGTCTACCAGGATCATGCCGCGTTTCATAAGCCATGTGGTCAGGCTCTGTACACTCTCCTGACGAGTGCCCCACACGCTGCTTTGACGGAGGCGTTCGGCGCCTGCATAAGTCCCATCGGTCTGGGTGATGGGATGTGAGTTGTAGGTTTGGCAGCCGGCCAGCCAGAAAAGGATAGGACGCATGCCAGACCGCTGGTTGAAGACGAATTGGTGTGAAGTGCCATTTGCATGTCCTCCGGTTCCGAATGAGGCCTCACCGTAGCGAACTGGCCGGATCGACCACAATTCCCCAAAGGCATTACATCCCCGCCTTTCGGGGGATGGCCTCGGCTTGAACAGCCTGACTAGGCTTCGGGAGTCAGGTGCTTCGCTTTTAGGTCGCCAAGCCGGTGGTTGTCGAGATTCATAAAGTTGGACTTTTCCTGAGTCACGATCACCGCGCCGGCCGCTTGTCCCTTGGCTTTCTTGACCCACTTACGCCTGGTATAGATCACTTCCCCCTTCCCGCTTTTCTTCAGGTCGCTGTAGAGCAAGGCGAGCGTGGCGGCGTCGCGCAGTGTTTCAGGCGGCGGATCAGCTCCTTTTCCCAATCGCACTACGACGTGGGATCCCGGTGTGCCGCGCGCGTGAAGCCATAGATCGTCACTTTTAGCCAGGCCGAACGTCAGTTCCTCGTTCTCCCTCGCGTTGCGTCCCACAAAGATAGGCAGTCCGTCTGTCGAAGTGAACCGTCTGAATGGGCCGCGTCGCTGATCACTCGATTCCTTTGGTGCTCGCGACCGGGTCCGGATCGCCATTCGAGCAGGAGTGGATGAGGCAAGCGGATCGATCCAGGTGCCTTGCTGGATGGATGTAATTTCCTGCCGCAGTGTGTCGAGATCATGCTCCGCCTGCGTGATGCGCGGCTTCAATTCACGCTCGGCGGCCAGATGCTTCCGGTGTTTCTTGAAAAAGTCGTCCATATTGCCTTGAGCCGATTTTGTGCTGTCGAGCGGAAGCGTGACTTCCGGAAGCGTTTCATCGTAATAGTCCACCAGGGTGATACGGTTCATGCCGGTCTTGATAGAACTCAGGTTGGCTTTGATCAATTCACCATAGCGGGCATAGTCGCCGTACTTGCTCGCTTTGGCCAGGTCGTCCCGCCAGGCTTCAATCCGCCGCTGTGTTTTTTTGAGGAGTTTCCTGAGCCCCTGAAGTTGCTTGTCCCTGGCTTGATCCAGCGCCAGCATGTTTTCCTTGTCGTGGTAATGGGCTTCGATGGCTGCGGAGAACGGAAAGCGGCCATGAGAGCGTGTTGCCGTGAACCGAGAATTCGTATCCGGAGTGAAAGTAGAGGGGCGCTTGTGAGGCACGTGGTAAAGTTGACCGATGAGCTGCGGCTGACGGAGGAGATCGCCCATGATTTGCTGATGTTCATCGAGGATGAGGATATTCGCAGTCTTCCCGGTAAATTCACAGACCACTCTCCGCGACCCATCTTTTGTCGTAAGGTCCAGGGCCACAATCCGGTCTTCCGAGAGTTGCTTGATCTCGTCCAGCCTGGCTCCTTGCAGACGAGCGCGCAGGAATTGGCAAAAAGGCGGCGGACTCGGCGGATTCGGTACGGGACGAAAACTGAGGTGGAGTCGTGCTGTTTCAGGCTCGCAAGAGATAAGGAGCCGATAGGTCTCACCCGGCACACGAATTTCAAACACCATCACCCTGTCTGCCGGCTGGTGAATCTTTTGAATCCATCCCGTCGTCAGTACTGGAGCGATCTCACGGAGCACGTGTGCGATATCAGTTGCGGTGAGCGCCATCAGCGATGTCTGTTTGTGTCTGTGAAGGGGAAATCCTTCACGGTGCAAGCCACCAATGAGTTGTCTTCAATCTAAGTGAAATTACCGGCACACAAACTATAGTGTCCATGAGCTCATCTGGCTCAGGGATCTGTCTCTGGTAGCCGTTTTTTGACCGCCTCCACTCTACGATCCGGCGCAAAAACACGCAAGTTGCAAGGAATGTTCAGTGGCATTCGGTTTGCTTTACAGGTGTACCAGAAGAGCCTGCTAGGCGTTCAGTGGGCGAGTCGCTGGCACGGGAGGGAACCCATGCGATGTATGAAGTGTAAGGGGCTCATGGTGGTGGACAATTTGATTGATATGAGAGAAAGCTACCATCCGATGTGGATGCGTGGATGGCGTTGCGTGGCTTGCGGCAACATCGTCGATCCACTGATTCTCCGCCATCGTATGATTCAGGAATCCGGCGCATTAGATCTGTTGAAAGTCAAAGCGCCACCCCTGGCGTATTTCCGGCGTGCCAAAGCGTCCGCCTAGTTTAGTCAGCCGCGCAATCCGGTACTATTCGCACCGTTTCCTCATCATCCTAGCCTCCGCTTCTTGCGGCCCCTGCCGCTCTCCGGTAGAGTCGCACTGTCATCATCACGGGAACCCCGCATGTTATTGCTCGATGCTGCGACGCTCAGGCGTGTGCAGAGCGAATTCCGACAATCCATGAGAACCCTCCTCATGGACCTCTGCCTGGACATTGAGAGCCATTATGTCGATCTCAGTGAACGGCTTGAATTGCCGGTGGGCTATTTTAAATTTCTGTCACAGTCATTCGATCGCGCATCGTACTCGAATTGGAAAGTGGTCGGTTGGATCGAGACGCTCAACGATCTGGTGTATTTTCTCGACTTGCTGCAGCAAATTCGCAAAGAGCGCGATCAAGGTGCCTTTGCACGGGAACTCTACATCGAGTGCGAACAGAAATTTTTCGAAAACAGTTATCTCGACGAGCTGTTTCCCCAAGGCCGCGGAAAGGTCAAGGGGTTAACAATGAAATTGCAATGCCTATGTATGAGGCTGGCTCGCGAGATCACACAGGAGTCGCTCTTCTTTGACCCTCACTGGGCCATGCAATGGAGGAAGCGGCAGGGATTGAGTCGTTGGGAAGTCACGGGAAACTTCGATCAACATTTTGAACGGGCGGAACGAGCCTTCTCTCAGGCAGTTGGAATCGAGGGGGACGAACTCATTGCACCGGCGTCTGTGGCCAAAGCTATCGGACCACAGACATCACGAGTGGGCTTCGAGGTGACCAGGCACGAAATCGCGCTCAAGAAAGGTCGCCCGTTTGTCATGTGCACGCTGGAAGGGGCTCACATTCAGTGGCAGTGGCCGAGACGGGCGGCAGTTGCGGCGGCAACGACGCCGACAGGACCGCTGACCGTCGGTCCCACGCTGCATTATGGGAGAGACCGGCAACCCAAATCGGTGGCTGCGACCAAGCCTCAACAGGTCGCGCGTATCGCACGAGCGTGGGGCACAATTAAACAGGCATGGCCGGACGGGTATGCGCTATTGGAGCTGCTCACGTCACGAATCATTCCGCTCCACGCCGCAGGCGTAGTGAGCTTCAGTTATCGTCATAGGCCCGGACTGTCTTTCATCAACTGTTTCGACCGCGACAACCTTGATCTACTCGACGACCTGATACACGAAAACAGTCATCACCACTTGAACTTGTTGTTGCGTAAGCATGTCATGTATCACGGTGACCATAACCAACAGATTTTCTATTCGCCATGGCGACGAAGCCTCCGGCCGATTCGCGGGATTCTGCATGCAGCGTTCACGTTCACGATGGGGGCGCTGCTCTTTGAACGGTTGTCGTCATGGGCGGACACACAAAAGGGCATAACAGCATGGAAGCAAGCGGGACTCACGAAACGAGACCTGTTGCGTGCACGGCTCCGCTGTCTGGAAGAAGTCGAGTCGGTCCGATACTCCATTCAGGACCTCGACTATGCCGGCCGGCATCTGAAGTGGCTCACCGGCTCGGGTGCACGGCTGGTCCGACAACTCGAAGAGGCGATTACAACGGCTGAAGAGAAAATTGCTCGTCACCGCCATGCTGTTCTGGCTTCCACGTTCGGCCCGGCACTGCGTAAGCACGTCAAAGAACTCGACCAAGCCCGCCACACCTACGGTCACGTGAAACTCCATCGAGCCTGACCTCTCACGTCTGGACAGTATTCCATCGAAGCGGTCGTTCCACGACGTACGTGTCTTCGCAAGGATGAGTGCGCACTAAAGCTGCGTCTTTCCCTAGCTCCGCCTTTTCTCCACCCCTTGCTATAGTGTGATGTGGAGGGAATCGGTATGAAGGGCTGGAAAAAACTTGCAGTAGGATTGGTTGCGCTGATCCTTCTCATCGTGATCGCGAGTTTGTTCATCGATGAACCGTTGCGTGTGTATCTTGAACAGAAGATGAACCACAGCTTGAAAGGCTACACCGTTCGCATCGAAAGGCTCCATTTTCATCCGATCGGCTTTGCCCTCGATCTTGAGAATCTTGAACTGGTGCGCAACGAGCGGCCGGATCTGCCTATGGTGAGTATTCCACGATGGACGGCAAGCCTTCAGTGGAAGGCCTTGCTCTTCGGACGGTTGGTGAACAACCAATATATCGAGCGTCCGACCTTCCGGATGACCCGAACGCTTGCCAGGCAGGAGGCCGAAGATGAAGTGCCCGTGGCAGACCGTGGCTGGCAAGATGCGGTCGAAAGCATTTACCCCTTCAAGATCAATGAGGTCATGATCGCTGATGCTGATCTCACCTACCTAGACGAGACGAATCCAGCACGACCGCTTCGTTTCCATCACGTGAATGTCTATGCGACCAATATTCGCAACGTGCATTCCCGTGATCGGCAATATCCGTCCGAATTATTTTTGGAAGGGGTTGCGTTTGATGCCGGCAGGATTCGCGTGGACGGTCATGCGGATTTCCTCGCCGAGCCATACATCGGCGTCAAGGCCGACCTCATTGTGGAGGATGTACCTCTGGGCTCCCTCATTCCGGTGACGGCTCAATACAACGTTCAACTCAGTGGGGGCGTGATGTCGGCGGAAGGCTCGGTGGAATATGCCCCCACTGTCAAAACGGTAAATTTGAAACGGCTGACGATTGATGGGCTGCACCTTGACTATGTTCATGCGAAACAGACCAAAAAGGTCGAAACGGCGAGAGCCCAGGCCACAGTCAGCACGGCAAAACAGATCAACGCGAATCAAGAAACTCTCATACGGATAGATGAAATCAAAATTGTCAATGGCGAATTGGGGTTTGTCGATCAAGCCGCGAAGCCTGAGTACCGCGTGTTTCTGACTCATGCCGAGATGAGTCTCGAAAACTACAGCAATCAGTTGCGCGACGGTCCCGCTTCAATCATCTTGCGTGGAAAATTCATGGGCACCGGCGAGACCGATATCACAGGCATCCTGCATCCTGAACACGAATCGCCCGATTTTGAATTACAAGTGAAAATTGCCGATACGCAGATCCGGTCGATGAATAATCTGTTGCGCGCCTATGGCAAGTTTGACGTGGTGAGAGGATTGTTTTCTTGCTATGCCGAACTGAATTTCAACGACGGGAAGGTCCGGGGTTATGTCAAACCATTGTTTAGGAAACTGGACGTCTATGACAAAGACCAAGATCGGGACAAAGATGTCCTTCAAAAGATGCGGGAGGGAGCGATTGAGGACATGTCGTCCTTGCTGGAGAATGTCCCGCGTGAGGAAGTCGCGACAAAAGCCGATATTTCAGGAAAGACGAGCGCGCCCCGTACCGATACCGTGCAGATCGTGCTTCGGCTCATCCAAAATGCGTTCTTTAAGGCCATCCTCCCTGGCTTCGAGCGGGAATTCGGCTCCGTCAAGCTTAAGTCCTGATGATCAACGAACTATCGTCTGCTTTTCGGGTGCCCGCATGCCTGTTCAGGGTTCGACGGTGATGTCCACATATGCCGGCACACTATCCGCTCCTTTCTTATCCGTCACTCTCAACTTGAAGCGGTAGGTTCTCGTTTCAGAGACTTGCGGGGCTTGGAAGGTGGCTTCCGGGCCGTTCACGTCGAGCAACGCGACTTTGCTGCCTCGTACCTGGCTCCAGGTGTAATACAGCGCTTCGCCTTCTGCATCCCGACTCTTGAGGCCACTCAATTTCACTTTTGTTCCGGCCTTCACCGTCTTGTTGTCCCCGGCATCGGCGATCGGCGGCTCGTTCGGTTCCTCGTTGACGTTCACGTCGACATCGAGCTGGGCCTGCTTGCCCCGGTTTTTGACCGTGAGCACGGTTTTTCCGTTCCCGAGAATCTGAAGCAAACCGCTGGGAAGCACTTTGATGACTTTTGGATTGGAGGATTCATAACTCGTCCCGGTCGAAGGGGCGCTGATTCGGCGGGTCACGCCGTCGGCAAAGTCCCCGACGACCGGTAACTCGAAGATCTTGCCCATCGAATCGACGTGCCCGAAGGCCGAAGATTGTCCTGAGCGCCCGAGTTGCAAGGGTTTGTCCGTTTCAAAGTCGATGGTGGTGAGCGCGGCTTTCGGCTCTACTTGCACGAGGATCTCGTCAAATACCGATCTGGTTCCCAGTCGCCCCCGTGAGATTTCCGCCACGGCGAGCAACCGCATGGGGCCGATGGCCTCTTTGGGGACAAGCAGCCTGCCGCCGAAGGCCGGATCGTGGTGGGACAGTCCGACGAGCGCGACCGGCGCAATGATCGATCCCATGGCGGTCGCGTCATCCTGTTCGACGAGCGTGTCGTCCTGTTCGCCGTACCAATAGTAGCGGACCTTGACGATGCCGATGTCATTCCCCAGGTCCACATGGGCGGTGACGGTTTGCCCCGAGGTCAGCTTGGTTCCTGCCGCCGGTTCGGTGATCTTGAACGCCAGCGCCTCTCCGACCGGCCAGCACATCAGTAATGCAAGAGCGAGCCAGAGGTAATGATGACTGTCTCATGGGTCACCTCGTCAGATGGAACGGCACGTCGGTCAGAACGACACGATCTTTGAACAGGAGAGCGCCCTTGAGCAGCAACGCCCGTTGATTGTGCAGAATATTCTGCCACCAGCGGGCCGGAAGAATCTCCGGCATCACGACGGTCACCCAGCTATCCGGATTCCTTTTCCAGAATCTCTTCAACATAGTCCAGCAGCGATCCCAGGATCGATCGGTAGGGAGAAGGCAGAACGATCAAGATTGACGCCACAGCCCCACTGGGCCCACTGCATTTCAACTAGTGCCGTCTCTTCTTGTCCACGTCGACCAGCACCGCTCGCACTTCTCCGGCCCGGCTTCGGCGTAATCGACGGCTCGCATGACGGCTTGATTGACGCCGCCGATGGGAATAATGACGATATTGCGCCGCGGCCGTGGAGGACGGTGGCCTCGCGATCGAGCGCGGACTTGTTCGGCGACGGCTTTGTAATGCGAGCGGATCTCTCGGAACATCATGATGAATGAGCGGAATCAGGAGCGAAGACGATCCAGGCGCCGTGGATAAATTTGGTGCTGGCGATGATGGTGGTGGCAATGCCGGTCGTGACGGCGCCGATGCCGTTCACGATCAAGTTTCTTTCGCCAATGCGGTCCCTTCTTGGTCAGCCAACGGCGGACCATGCCGGCTTGCGAGAGCGTGAAGGAGACGAACACGCCGACGGCATACAGCGGAATCAAGGCGTGGGTGTCACCGTGGAAGATGACAAGCAGAAAGCAGGCGAAAGACCCCTAGAATCATGATGCCGTTGGAGAACACCAACCGGTCGCCGAATGATGGCCATCTGATGGGGCATATAGCCGTCGCGCGCCAAGATCGAAGCCAGATGGGGAAAGCCGGCGAAGGCGCTGTTGGCCGCCAGGACTAACATCAACATCGTCCGATCTTGGACCAGCGTAATAGAGAACCCGGTCGCCGAAGGTCAGACGCGCCAATTGAGAGACGACGGTTTCATCCTCTTTGGGAAGTATGCCGATAGTGATACGCCATCGAAGCTGATGCCCATGAAACAGCGTGCCGAGAATCGATGGACATCCACATCATGGTGATGGCGGCATTCTTCGGATTCCGGCGGGCGAAAGGCTTTCACGCCGTTCGAGATCACTTCCATTCCGGTCACGGCCGAACAGCCGGCGACGAAAGAGCGGAGGATCAGAAACAGCGTCAGCTCTTCGACTCCGTCTGGTGGTCAGCTCGGCTGACGTGACGGGGCTGCACGTGTTCCGAACAGGAGTCTGGACGTTCCGACGACGACCATCAAGCCGCAGCGCTGCCGATGGACATAGTATGTGGGAACGGCGAAGAACTTTGCCCGACTCCCGCACGCCACGAAGATTCACGACGAGTATGAAGACGATGGCACGAGCAGCCGAGGGCTTCGCGGTGCGGAAACAAGCTCGGGACGGCGGAGGTGATGGCGGCGATGCCGGCCGCGACGCTGACGGCGACGGTCAGCACATAATCGATCATCAGAGCAGCTGCGGCGGTCAGACGCGGGCCAGCTCCCCGAGATTCGATTGCGGACACGATGTAGGCCCCGCCGCCCTCCGGGTATTCGTAGATGATTTGGCGATAGGAGATGGTCAGGATCGACGACGAGAAGACAGAATCTGCCAGACTGATGGGAATGGAACAAGCGCAAACGCGGCCGTTCCGGCGAGAACCAAAACCAGCAGGATTTCCTCCGTGGCATAGGCCACGGAAGAAATCGCGTTCGAGGAAAAAATCGCCAGCGCGAGACGTTTGGAGAGCCGTTCGTGTGCGGCTTGAGCGGTCTTCAGGGGACCACCGACGAGCCAACGCTTCAGAACCATGGAAAAGATTATCGCACAAACGCCATGGGAGCGTCCCCGAGAAGAAGCCTCGGCTCCATAGGGCGAAAGCCTCAGCCGAACCGCGAAGGAACCGGATCGATTCTCATGACGGTTCGCGAGGGAGAAAGGCGCAAGAACACCAGCACGATCAAGGGATTGACAGCCCCCGTCAACTTCAGTATCTTTCCTATTCCCTCGAAGGGGTGTGCGTGGTGTCTTCAGAGGTATTCAAATCTTTCGAGGCCATTCATCGGCAATTAACGTGTCCCGTTGTTCCACTTATCACCATAATTCTTTAAGGAGGCCGGTCCATGTTTTTCCATAAGACAGGGGTCTCTCGACCCATCTATATGCTCGGCGCGATGGCAGCTGTGGCCCTGCTCGGGGCCCCGCTCGCATCCGCAGAGAATTCAACTCATCGCCATGTGCGATGAACCATCAGCTTCCCGCTTGGGCTGAACAGCTCAAGGGTCAAACGATCGTCGAAGACACGATGTCCGGCAAGGCCGAGCGGTCGGCGATGGTCGAGCAACAGCACCAGCGCATCATGGAGCATATGGCCCAGGATCCGCAGGTGCAGGGTGTCAATACCGGGATGTACAACACCTCCGCCATGATGCACCAATATGGCGCAGGTGGACAGGACATGCTGCTCGTGTCGGATCCGCGCGTCGAACCCGTCGCCATGACGGGCGGCGGCAAGTGCCCCGCCACGGCACCGGTGAAGCAGTACAACGTATCCGCGATCAACGTCGAGATCACGCTCAACCAGTGGCTCGATTTCTATCCGGGCTACATGTACGTGCTGGATGAGAATCTCGATAAGGTCCGCGCGGAAGAAAACAACAACAAGGAAGCCCGCGATAAGGAAGGTATGATCCCGGCGCCGTGATCCCGGGCGTGCAGGCCCAGTGGATTCAGCCGCTGGTGATCCGCGGCAACCAAGGTGACTGCGTCAAGATCAAGCTCAGCAACAAGCTGGAAGGCGGCGAGGATGTCAGCCTGCACATCCACGGCTCGAGCATGGTGGTGAGCGCCACCGGCGCGGCGGCGACGACCACCAACCCCGACACGATTGTGGCGAAAGACAAGAGCGGCGATTATGAATGGTACATCCATCCGACCACCCAAGAAGGTGTCCGGCAGTTCCATACCTTCAGCAATGACCGTGAATTGACGGTCATGGGCCTCTTCGGCGCGTTCGTCGTCGAGCCGCGCGGATCGAGTTATCTCGAGCCGCTGGGCGCAGGCGATCCCACACCGGCCACGAGCGGCTGGCAGACGATCATCAAGAACGGCACCGGCCCGGACTTCCGTGAGTTCGTGCTGATCTATCACGAAGTCGGCGACGAAGCGTTCCGCCCGCTCAATAAGAAGGGCGACTTCCTTCCGCAGCGTGATCCGCTGACCGATGCCTATCGTCCGGGTGGCCGCGCGATCAACTATCGCAGCGAGCCGTTCGGCATCAACAACATGCACGTGCAGCACGAGTACTTCGGCTTCGAAGACGAGTCGATGGGGTATAGCTCCTATACCTTCGGCGATCCGTCCCCGACGATTCCCGCGTTCCTACATGGGCGATCCGGCCAAGTTCCGGTTGGTCCACGGCGGATCGGAAGTGTTCCACTCGCCACCATCCGCACGGCGGAACCATCCGATGGCCGCGCAGCCCGCGGGCGATCGATGACATGAACCTCTGGGCCACGGCGACGAACGGTCCGGTGAAGTATCCGGTGATTCGCGCCAAGACCGACCGTGTCGACGTCGAAGTCATCGGGCCGTCTGAAGCGCTCGATCTTGAGACGGAGTGCGGCTCCGGTCTCTGCCAGCAGTTGGCCGGCGACTTCCTCTTCCATTGCCACGTCGCGCACCATTATGTGGCGGGCATGTGGGGCTACTGGCGCGTGTACAACACGATTCAGCAGGGTGACCTCCGGAACGACGTCATGCCGGATCTGCGTGAGTTGCCGGATCGCAAGGGCCGCATCAAGACTCCGATTTCATCCGACAAGCTGATCGGCCAGACGGTCGATTGGTTCGGCAAGCAGTTCAAGATTATCGACAAGGGCAAGAGCAACTGGAAGGGCAACCCGGCCACGATCACGATCAAGGACTGGGTGGATGATGCAGCTGCCGCCCATGGGCAAGCCCGGTCACAAGGATGATGAGAAGGGCCAGATCGTGTCCTATGATGCGACCGTGCTGGATTGGACGTGGGAAGGCACTCGTGCGATGAGCGAGAAGGAGAGCACGATCGACAATCCCAAGTATAAGTCCAGCCATCCGGGCAAGCGGCATCCGATCATGTTCGAGCCGCTGACCGGTAAAGTGGCCTGGCCGCATCTGACGCCGCACTTCGGCAAGCGGGTGATGTTCTCCCCGAACCACGTCGGTGCGCCCTGGCTGGAGATGATCCGCCGGGATGCCAATGGCGAAGAGAGCGTCGATCAGGCGATGCCGGGTGAGAACGGGCATCTGGAGCCTCTGCCCGGAGAATGCCGGACGAAAGAATTACAACGTCCACTTCATCAAGCTGCCGATCAAGATCGCCAAGGCTCAGGGCAAGGAGCCGCCGGTGGTCGATCCGAACGGCTTGATCTATGTGCTCCATGAAGAAGAAGCGGCGATTCGGGCCAACGACGACCTGAAGTATCCGCTGGTGGTCCGCGGCAACATCTATGATTGCGTGGATTGGATGCTGACCAGCGAGTGGGACGACGACGATTACACGAACTTCCAGTCGTCGAAGATCAACACCCACTGGCACTTCCTGCAGTTCGACAATCAGGCGTCGGACGGCGTGATCACCGGCTTCTCCTATGAGCAGTCGGTTCGTCCGTTCACGATGCTGGAGAAGAAGAACAAGAAGGGCCTGCCGCTCCCGATGAACACCGTGTTGACGGCGGCGGCGAAGAAGGGTGCAACCAGCATCACGGTGAAGAATGCCAAGCAGTACCATGTCGGCACGTTGATCCTCGTCGGTGCCGATAACGTGAAGGGCAACGAAGTCGTCCCGCATCAAGGCGATCAACGGGCAACACGATCACCTTGACGAAGGGACTGAAGAATGATCACCCGGCGAACGACATCGTGACGGTGGAATTCGTCCGGCAGCGGTTCTGGGTCGATGCGGACGTGGGAACGGTGTTCTGGCACGACCATGCGTTCGGCGCGACCACCTGGCCGCACGGCGGATTCGGCACGTTCATCGCCGAGCCGGTGGGATCGACCTATCATGATCCGAAGACCGGCAAGGCGATCCGGAGCGGTCCGATCGCGGACATCCACACCAATCGAGCCGGTGGGCCATGGCGTGAACAACAGCTTCCGCGAATTGATGGTGCAGGTGCACGACACCGTGCCGCACACCGTCAACATCGTGACGGCGGGCAATCCGCCCGGGCAGCCGATTGAAGTGGCGCTCGAGGCAGGCAAGACCGTGTCGTTCATGATGCCGGAAAAGCTCTACATGACGCCGATGCCGTTCCTGAACGGTGGGACGCATACCACCGGCAGCGGCTTGAACTTCCGGGCCGGTCCGATCGCGCAGCGATTGGCGACCAATCCGGATGTCTCGCAGGCGTTCAACAGCCAGATCCATGGCGATCCCTATACGCCGTTGCTGCGTGCCTACACGGGCGACACGATGGTGTTCCGTCTGCTGCACACGCTCATGAACGAGACGATGACCTGGACCCTGTCCGGCCATACCTTCTTGAGTCCGAGCGGTATGCGGGCGATGCGAACCGGAAGAACTCGATCCATATCGGTATTGCCGAGCGGTATGACCTGGTGGTGCCGCAAGCGGGTGGACCGCGGCTGCAAGCCGGGCGACTACATCCACTTCAACGGACGGTCCTCGAAGTTCTCCGAGGGCGGCTGGGGCATCATCCGGGTCTATGACAAGGAGCAGGCCGATCTGAAGAAGCTGCCGGCCGGCTTCTCGGTCAAGGGCGAGATTCCGAAGGCGTTGCCGGTCTGTCCGGCTGACGCACCGGTGAAGAGCTTCAACGTCGTGGCGATGGATTATCCCGCCATGAAGTTCAATGCGAAGGCACCGGAGGCCATTGAAGTGGACTTCGAGCGGAAGATCCAGATCACCAATCCCGATGCGAAGATCTACGCCTTGGAGGAAGATGCGGCGAAGGTCGCCGAGCGGATGCGCACCCGATGCCGCTCACGCTTCGCGTGAACGTCGGCGATTGCGTGAAGGTCAAGTCTGAAAAACAAGATGAAGGAAAGCAAGGCGTCCTTCTCGGCGATCGGATTGGCCTTCGATCCGAAGGATTCGATGGGCGCCAACGTCGGCAACAACCCGGGCGATCAGACGATCGCTCCGGGCGCCGAGCGGACCTATACCTATTACGCGGATCCGTTCAACGGCGAAACCACCTCGCTGGTCTGGGATTGGGGCAACGTGATGACGAATCCACGCAACGGCTTGTTTGGAGCCGTCGTGGTCGGTCCGAAGGGTTCGAAGTATCGGGACCCGAAGACCGGTGCCGATCTCACCAACAAGAATGCCTGGGCCGCCGACGTGATCATCGATCGCTCGATCCCGGGTAACGAGATCGCGGCCGAACTATCGTGACGTGGCCTTGTTCTTCCAGGACGAAGACAACATCATCGGCACGAGCTTCATGCCCTACGTGCAGAACGTGGCGGGTCTGACCGGCGTCAACTACCGGTCGGAGCCGTACAAGTATCGTGAAGAGCAGGGCTGCTCGCTGGGCAAGATGTTCCAGCCTTGCAAAGCGGACAAGCCGGAAGACCCTGCGACGCCGATCATCGAAGCGCATGCGGGTGATCCGGTGCGTATCCACGTGATCGGGGCGAGCAACGAACAGAACGGGATGTTCAGCGTCGAGAAGCATGAGTGGCCGATCGAGCCGTTCATGCGCGGCGCTGACCAGATCAGCGTGGTCGAGTTCTCCGGCTCGGAGACTCTCGATGCCTTTATCCCGTCGGCAGGCGGACCCTATCGTTTGCCGGGTGACTATGTGTATAGCAACCAGCGGTTGCCGTACTCCCAGTCCGGGCAGTGGGGCTATCTGCGTGTGTTGCCGTCAGGCGATCAGCGGTTGCTGCCTCTCGCCGGCGCTGGCGCAGGGATGAAGAGCGCATCGGTTGAGCAACCGGCGCAGGTCATCCCGGTCGCAGCGAAGTAAGAATCGATGCGTCCTGCCATGCGTGCAGGATGTGAGAATCAGGAAAGGGGGAGGCCGAAAGGCTTCCCCCTTTTTCTTTGGCAGGTCCTTTTGGTACGATGACGAGATTGTGTGCCAGGATGAACTACGGATTCGATCTCGGAGGAATCATGAGAGCGCTGCTGTTAATTCTCGGTGCGGTGGTTGTTGATAGGCCGGTGCAACTGCCTGGGCCTATGAAGAAATGCAAGTGACCGACGGGGGTACGATCAGCGGTAAGGTGACGATCACGGCCGGCAAGCCCATTCCCAAAGGGTTCAACCTCGATCACGTTTCCCGATCCTGTCTATTGCGGGAGGATTTCGACCGGAACCGGCTGGCGGATCTTGAAGGAATTTTATGTGGCCGATGACGGCGGACTCAAGGACACGGTCGTGTGGCTGGCCGATGCCACCAAAGGCAAACCGTTAAGTTTGAGCCGCCGACGATCGAAGCGCGGGATTGCCGGTTTCTTCCCTTTGTGACGGTCGTGCGCGATCAATCCGACGTGGTTATCATGAACATGGACCCGGTCATGCACGACATTCAAGCCTACGAGACGTCACATTTGGGCCCACGGGTCCTGTTCAATACGCCGCTTCCCATGAATCCGCATCATAAGCGCTTTGTCGGCGCGGAGAGCCACGAGCATCTGGCCGGTCAGCCAATTAGAGAGACCATCCAGATGACGAAAGGGCGGAAGTTTTTCGTCATGCAATGTGGATTTCATGCCTATATGGAAAGTTGGGGACTCGCGGTCGACCATCCCTACTATCAATTGACCGGCAGCGATGGACGCTTTTCGCTCACGGATGTGCCGCCTGGCGACTATACGCTTGTGGCCTGGCACCCCGGCGTCGGCACGACCATTGAAAAGAAGATTACGGTTCCGGCGAAAGGCACGGCCCAAGCCGATTTTGTGTTCGAGTCTCCCAAGGGCCGCCGCAGCGCTCATGAAATTGAAGAGAACACGCATTTTGGTCCCAATGCGCTTGGCAAGACGCTGGATATCCAGCCGACGCTGGAATTGCAGAAGCCTTAAGGGAAAGGAAGAAATGTTGCGCGATAAAAGCATGACAGGGGTCGTGGGCGGAGTCATCATCCTCGCCATCTTCGTGACGGGTGTTGTTCCGGCGTCCGGCCTATGATGTCATCGATGTCGAGCAGGGCGGAACGATCGAAGGGACGGTGTCGCTGCAGGGGGTGGTGCCGGAACCCAAAGGGTTCAACCTCATTACCTTTCCCGATCCAGCAGTACTGCGGCCGTATCTCGAACGGTCGGGGCTGGCGGCTGCTTCACGATTTTGTCGTCGGGCCTCATGGCGGGTTGAAAGACGCCATCGTGCTGTTGGAAGGCATCGAGGCCGGAAAACCCTTCGAAGTGTCGGTGCCATTGATCGAAGCCCGAGACTGCATGTTTCAGCCTTCCATGACCATCGTTCGGAACGGCCATGCCGTGGAAGTCGTCAACATGGATCCGGTCATGCACGATATCCAGGGCTATGAGACCTCCCTGGAAGCCGGCGCGCGAGTCCTGTTCAATACGCCGCTCGTCATGAACCGTCAACACAACCGTGGCGATCTCCATGCCATTCACAACCATGCGCCGGGTAAATCGCTCGTCGGACCGATCTATCTGAATAAGGGCCGGCGGACGTTTTATATGCAATGCGGATTTCACGCGTACATGGAAAGTTGGGCGATGGCAGTCAACAATCCCTACTACGCATTGACGGATGAGAACGGGAAATTCACCATCGAGCAGATTCCTCCAGGAACGTATCAATTGATCGTGTGGCATCCTCAGACGGGGCCTGGCGTGATCAAGATGGTGACGGTGAAGCCAGACGGCAAATTGGCCGAGCAACTGTCCTTGCCCGCGCCGAAAGGCAATCGTTCCGCCTATAAAGTGATGGACAATCCTCGCTTCGGTCCTGAGGCGCTCGGTCACTCGGTTGAGATCGATCCCTTCGTCGAACACCAACATTAGCTGATGTTGAAAAAGCCATGAACTCAGCCGTCCAGCCCTGGCGCGCCAAGACGCGCCTTTCAACGAGCGACGTTCTCGTTTGCTTGGCGCCTCTGAACCAACCTGGATCGCGCGCTTCGGTCTTTTTGAACATCCGGCACTGCCGTATGGGAATTGATTATGAAGAGAGTTCATGCGCCTCTTAGTCATGCTGCTCTTTGGGACGTCGACCTGGCTACCCACCAATTCTGCAATTGCCGATGAAGCCATCTCTAGCCGTCAGGAGTTTTCAGGCAGCATTATCAAACGCGTCAATGGGAAGAAGCATCAGGCGCAAGTGTTTGCGAAGGGAGATCGTCTCCGGCTGGAATACAAGTATGCGATCCGGACCGACTATGGGTATGCGGCGATCGAAATCATCCGGCTCGATCAGTCGGAAGCCTGGTATCTGCTTGCGCAACAGAAGAGAACTCTTGGTGACACCGCTGGATCCCGACGATGTGCTGCCGATGCAGGCCGTCATTGCCGGGTGAACGAGAGCGAACGTTGGTTGGTGATGCGACGGCCGCTGGTCGCGCGGCACAGCTCTACGAAGTGCAGACCGATCGCCATGGGCGAATGGAACGGTTCTATGAATGGGTCGATCTGGAAACCGCCATCGTTCTTAAGCTGGTCAGCCGGGATCGCGATTGGTCGTTTGAGTATGAACGGATCAGATGGTCTCCGCAGCCGAGCTACTATTTCGATGAGCCGCCGGGGTACAAGAAACGTACGGCGTGCCGACCGCACCGAAACAGCAAGGATAATGTGGTGAGCCGATCGATGAGCATGATGTGTGGTGTAGTCCTCTGTCGGTTTCTTCGCGCTGTGGCGGCAGGATCGCCGTCGGTTCCCCAAGACATCAACACGCTGTACGACCAGAAGCAATACCAGCAGGTCCTCGATGAACTTGCTCAAGTTGAATCAGGAGACGTCGGCCGTCTCCCGATGTCCGCCGGCTGAAGATTCGCACCTTGCTGAAGCTCGGAAATCCCAAAGAGGCGCTGGCAGAATACGACAAGCTTGAAGCCACACTCAAGCACGATGATCCGCCTCTTCTGCGAGAGGTCGCGCTTGGGTTTATCGTCGTGATGGTGAAGGATATGCGAGAGCAAATGCGGGGGGCCGCCTATACGGCGCTGAAGGAAATCGATTCGGACGAAGTCGTGCCCTATTTTGAAGACGGGCTGAGCGATGGGTCCGGACCGGTGCAGGGTGTTGGCCGTTGAGGGGTTGGGGCGATCGGAGGCGGGACGCAAGTCAAAGAAGTTGCGGGCGGCACTCGAGGATCAGGCAGGATTCGTCAAAGCTCGTGCCGTGAAGGCGCTCGGAAAGAGCGGGGATCGGTCCGTCATCCCGCTGATCGAGGCCGCGACGAAGGACGAACTCGCGACAGTACGCATTGCCGCGTATCGGCGCCTTGATCAGGCTGGGGCGCAAAGAGGCCTGGGATGAGTTGCGCAGGGCGGCCGATGCCGCCGAATCCCGAGGATCGGGCGGAGGCGCTTGCGCACCATCGCCGAGCTGAAAGATCAGCGGGGCGCTCCCGTTATGATGGACTTTGCTGACGTACAAGCAGCCTTCCGTTCGTGCGGCCGCTGCGAGAGGGTTGGGACATCTCGAAAAGAAGGATGCGCGGGAGAATGATCGAAAAGTTGCTCAAAGATCCGGTCCCAGCCGTCCGTGAATCCGCCGCGGCGGCGCTTGCCGATCTTGGCGCGAAGGAATCGGTGCCGGCTTGGCTCAAGGATTGAACGATGGGGCATATCACGGTGCGTGCGGCGCGTTGCCGCCGCGCTTCTTCAGCTTGGGCCAGTCCTTGAGACGGTCGGACTCAACGATCCGCGCCCTTGCTCAGCAGAACGATACGGCAGCCACGAGCGTCGGCTGCCTTTGCCTGGGAAGGCGACCAAGGCGAACGCCAGGAGGCCATGTCTGTGTTAGGGAGCTCGCCGGCGATCCACTGCCCGGTCCCAAGATCGTGGCGCTTCGTTCTCTGGGCCATATCGGCGATCGGGAGATCATCCCGGACCTGAAAGAAGCCCTGCACGATCAAAATGAAGCCGTTCGAGCCACGGCGCGGCGGCGCATTGCTGCATGTCTTCGCCGGTAAAATAGGCCTCTGTGGCGGAGTTGCCCCCCGTTGACAGGGTACGGTAACATTCCGTATATATACTCGGTTCTAGGATCAGCCTCGCCAGCAAGTCGTCAATCGAGTACCCAGAGAGGAAGCGCGTTCCCATATTCCTCTCATAGCCGGTGATGAAGACGGGGGACAGCGAGCTAATAATATTAATGTCGTGTTCCGTTCATCACAAGGAGGCAGTCACATGAAGAAGGTGCGTTATCAATCGTGTTTGGCGTGGCAGCCGTCGCGTTCGTCGCGGCGCCTCTCACCTCGTTTGCAGGCGGCACGATCGCCGGCAAGGTGACCTATGCGGGAAAGCCGAGCAGAAGGAATTTTCCTTCGCGAAGTTCCCGAACCCCAAGTTCTGCCCGAAGAATCCCGAACAAGACCTTGATGGATGGCGATAAGCGGTTCCTCAAGACCATTGAAGTCGGCAAGGATGGCGGTCTGAAGGATGCCGTCGTGGCCGTGTCGATATCGAAGACAAGGCGTTCATGGATGGGTATGCAGGGCACAGAAGTCACCGCGGAGTTCTGCGAGTTCCTGCCGTTTCGCGGCGTGGTGGTGAACAACAAGTCCTTCAATGTTGAAAACCACGATGCCGATCCGGATGATCCCAAGTCGGTCCAGGGCGTGCTCCACAATCCGCATAGCTTTGTCGTGAAGGGTTCCAGCTCCGCCACCGGATTCAACATCGGTTTGGCGAAGAAGGGTGACAAGCTCGACAAGCCGGTCGTGTTCCGTGGTGGCGCAGAGAAGGATGGCTTCTATCGTTTGCAGTGCGACCAGCATGAGTTCATGCAGTCGTTCTTCCTCCCGGTGTCGAATCCGCACTTCGCCGTGGTGAAGGACGATGGCACGTTCGAGATCAAGGATGTGCCGGCCGGCAAGCACAAAGTGGTGGCCTGGCACCCGTTTGTCGGCAAGGGCAAGAAGATGGAGTTTGAAGTGGAAGTCGCCGAGGCGGAACGGCCAACCTGAAGGCTGAAATCAAGTAAGCCGGTTTCAGTTTGCGCGAGTAACCCGCCATCAAAGGGCAGCGGAGCAATCCGCTGCCCTTTGTGTTTTTGCGACATGTTCTCGCATCTCTCCTGCCTTGCCTTTCACTTTCTGAACTGGGTAAGATGCCGAACTATTGGCTGAGATGTTCAAGGTGGCCGTTCTTGAAGGGGATTGGTGTGTCACGGGAACTATCGCTCGCCGAAATCTTCCAGCTTGGGCTACTACTGGGAGACCAAAATTCTCCTGACCGCCGTCCGGCTGGATGTCTTTTCGGCTCTTGATGGAAAGCCGAAAACCGCTACAGGAGTTGCCAGCTCGAATCGGCGCCCATGAGCCGACGCTGAGCGCTGCTGTTGAATGCCCTTGTCGCGATGCGATTGCTGACGAAAGACGGAGAGGCCTATGGCAACTCCGCGGCGGCAGAGACTCATCTCGTCCGGCATTCCGCTCAATATATCGGGCATCTTGCTGCTGCTTCACGATGCAGAATGGGACAATTGGGGAAAGCTGGAAGAGACGATTCGAACCGGGCAGCGGTCGGTTGACCGGCATGTCTTCGAAACCGATCCTGAATTGGGCAGCAATGTGCTGGCGGTGCTCCATCGGATCGGTCAGCAGAGCGGACCTGACTTTGCCAAGCGGCTGCAACTCGACGGGCCCGTTCGCTTGCTGGATTTGGGGGGCGGCGCCGGGACCAATGCCATTGCCTTTTGTCAGGTCTATCCGGAACTGACTGCCACGGTCTTCGATCTTCCCGCGACGCTTCGTCTGACGGAAAAAACGGTCAAAGAAGCCGGACTGGAATCGCGGATTGCGCTGCTGCCGGGAGACTTCAACAAGGATGGACTCGGCGGACCCTACGATGTCGTGCTGATGTCCGACATTCTGCACTACCAGACTTCGACGACGAATGCAGCCTTGGTCAAGAGGGTGTATGACCATTTGGCGCCGGGCGGCCGGTTGGTCATCAAGGATCGGTTCCTGGATGAGGCCGGAACCGGTCCGGCCTGGACGACGGCGTTTGCCGTGCACATTCTGGTCAATACGCAACAGGGCGGCTGTTACAAGACCGCCGATGCGATTCAGTGGATGACGAAAGCCGGGTTTGTTCAGTGACGTGAATTGGAACGAACGGCGGTCGTGCAAGGTGATGCAGACCTACGAGGTGAACGCGACACAGATGGATTGGCTGCAAGTAGCCAGGATTTTTTGGGACCCACGCCACGATCGGCGCCGATATCAGTCAGCTCATGGCGACGCTTCTTTACCGGCCTGTTTGTGATCGGCTGGATCCAGGCGCGCAAGCGCCAAGCGGATGCGCATCACTGGCTGATGCTGGGCGGCATGGTCGCCATGCTGGGGTTCTTCATCAGTTACTATCTTTTTCGGCAATTAGGCGTGCTGGCCTTTGAAGGGAAGGAAGGTTTCGGCGGCTCGGAAGCGCTCTACCACTATGTGTTCATCCCTCTCCTCACCTTTCATATCATTCTGGTGATTATTGGATTGGTCATGGCGGTCTACATGATCGTGCTGGGATTTCGCGCCCAAATGATCGAGCAAGGTCGACGGATCGCTGAGCGGGCGCATCCTTCAGACGACCTGGGGAAAGATCGGCATGATCTTCGGTGTCCTCTGGCGCTGGTGGCGGTGTACCTGCTGTATCTGGTGGCAGCAGATCGTTTTCGATGGGACGGCTTGTGGTGTGGCTCGGACTTCTCGCCCTGATCGCGATTGTGTTCGCTGTCGAGATGACGATCCAGCGGATATGGCCGGACGGCGGGCAACGCCATCGAGCGCTCGGACGCTTTACGATGATCATCTATTGCATCCTGTTTGTTACCGGAACGACCACCTACACGATGCTCTACATCCTGTACCCTGGGAAAATTGGTGGAGTGAAGGCATAGATCCATGTCTGACCTGCGGCTGTGTGCGGACGCTGGATGCATACCGAAGGGATCGAAGAGCGGGCCTATGACGATGGCGCGCTGCAGTGGTTCATCCGCTCGGAATGCCGCGGCTGTGGTCTCAAAGTCGGCGTCGATGTGCCGGCCGGGCAGCTGAGCGGACTCGTCGATCGCATGATGTGGACCGATGACGCGCTGCATCGGCTGGAACGCATGCCGCCCTATCTGGCCCCGCTTGTTTCGGGAGGAAGTCGAGCAGGATATCCGGGCGCGAGGTGAACGGGTCGTGACGTACGATATGTTGCTCCGTCCGCGCACCGGTGAACGGATCGAGTGGGAACCGGAAGCGGAACGTCGATTGGACAATGTGCCGGCTCCGGTGCGCGCCATGGCGAAGATCGAGTTGGAGCGAACGGCGGCCGAGCGCGGCGACCAAGCGGATTACGGTTGCACTGATGGAAGAAGTGAAGGCGCAAGGTATTTCGGGATGGGCGCACAGAAGACGTAAAAGGTAAGACGTGAAAGGTGAGCGTAGAACGTCGCACAGGTCTCGGTCGCCTTCACGCCTCACGTCTTAGCCTAACGAGGTAGATGATGTTGCATCGAATGGCATTACGAGTGCTTGCCGAGTCTGAGTCTGGCTGTGACGGAAGATGCCGTTCGCAAGCAGAAGCGCATCGTGATGTTTGTGCCTGGGTTGGTCGCCTTCGGAGTCTATCGGCTCGCCAAACATCTGCTGCCACTCACCGAACCGACGGTGCTGCTGACGGTCAGTGGACTGGTGGCGTTGGTCACGGCGCTGCTGGCCTATCGGGTTGGCCGGGCGGCTGCCTGGAGCGCGGATCGTTCGCGAAGACGGCACGAAGCTGTTGACATGGATGGCGGGATGGATTGGGTTTGTCTACGGGGTACAGCTGTCTCTGCTGGTGTTGGCACTGCTGTGGCTCGTGGGCTACGACTATCTGAAGCATCCGGATGGGCCGGCGATGATGGCCATCATCATTGCCTGTACGGCGGTCGCGCGCGACGCATTTGAAATCGGGCATGTGCGGAAAATGGCGCTGATGGGACGGCCATTTCCGACATTTCCGAACGGCATGGCCCTGCGCAGCTTACTCGGAATCATGCGACGGTCATCGGGCCCTGGATCGTAACAGGATTGATGGTCGGCGCTGTGGGCGCCTCGTTGGGTGCTGTGGTGGACAATCAGCAGGTAGCGGCCCTGGTGCAATTGTCTGCCGTGACGGTGTTGCGGTGGTGCCCTCGCACTCTGTGCCTATTTCGGCGGGTTGAGACCGCAGGCATCATGGATCAACGGACTGCTTGGGACGAAACCGGGCGAATTGCTCAAGTATTGGTGGTGGCCAGGGCTGGCCTTTGCGTCCACCTACTATCTTGTGGTGGCCGGCGCGGTGATTTTCCTGCTGAAGCAGCCGGGTGTTCCGACGATCTATGCCTTGTGCGGCGGGGCTGTGGTGACCGGATTGATGGCGCTGTATGGTTACTACTTGGGCTACCGCCGGCAAGTGGAAGAACAGCAGGGACAGAGCCTGAGTCCCTCGTTGCTTCGCTGTCCCTTCGTCATGGGCATTCTTGGGAAGTCGTCGAATCCGGCTATCGTCGCTGCATCGAAGGTGTAACAAAATGTTGAAAAAGTCTCTCTTTCACCCACCCCGCCCCGGCGCGCCGAGACGCGCCTTTCGCCAAGCCTTGTTCTCGCATCGCTCCAAGACTGCATTTCATCGCTCAGATTGCTGGGTCTTCTTCTCGCGGTCGTGGCGCTTGCCGGTGGTCTCGTGCTTGGCGTTGGGCTCCTACTCCCCGCCGCGGCGGAGGAGACTGCCGATCTGTACTTCAAAGTACCGGGAATGCCGCAAGGACCGGCCGCACCTTTGCCGACGGAAACGGTCTATTCACGAGTGGGATCGTTCGACAGCCGTCTCCTGGTCTGGTTCGTCACGCAGCAGCACACCTATTTCGGCGGCTTCGTCCTGGCGTTGCCGCTTTTTTGTGCGCTGCTCGAGTTTCTTGGCTTGGTCACGAAGAAGCCGGCGCTGTCGCTTCGCTATGACGGCCTTGCAAGAGATTTGGCGAAGGTTGCGCTGCTCGCGCTTTCGGTCACGGCAGTGGTGGGCAGCCTGATGCTGGGCATGTTTCTCTGTCTCTATCCGAGTTTCATGCAGTACATGGGCGGGACGTTCAAGGCCTTCATGCCCGCCTATGCCATCGTGTTCGTCGGAGAATCCCTGCTGCTCATCCTCTATTACTACAGCTGGAATCGCATGGCGGAGCCTGGCTTGAAGTGGATCCATGCGGCCATCGGTATCCTGACGAACATTTTTGGAACGGCGCTGCTGCTCTTGGCGAATTCCTGGGCGGCCTTCATGATGTCGCCGGCCGGTGTCGATGCGCAGGGACGGTTTCTGGGGAACGGCTGGCACTTACTGCATTCGGCGCTCTGGAATCCGTTGAACGTCCATCGCTTCCTGGCTGACATTATGTCGGGCGGCGCGGTGGTGTTGGCCTATGCCTGCTATCGCTTCTTTACGAGCAAGACGGACGGCGAGCGAGCCTATTTCGACTGGGTCGGCTATATCTTTCTCTTCGTCACGGTCTGTGCGCTCCTGCCGATGCCGATCGCCGGCTATTGGTTGATGCGCTCGGTGTATGCGTTTCGCCAGAGTATGGGCGTGACCATGATGGGCGGATTCTTGACCTGGCTCTTCGTCGTGCAGGCTCTGCTGATCGGGGTCCTGTTGCTTGGCGTCAACTACTATATTTGGCAGAGCATGGCACGAATCAAGGGAGGCGAACGCTATCAACCCTACTACCAATTCCTGCTGGGGGCTCTGATGCTGGCGCTTTTCATTTGGCTGACGCCGCATACGGTGTTGATGTCGGCAGGCGAAGTGAAAGCGATGGGCGGCGCGCAACATCCGGTCGTCGGAAATTACGGCGTCATGTCCGCGAAAAACGGCGCGGTCAACGTCATGATTCTCATCACGGCGTTGAGTTATCTCTATTACCGCCGCGCCAATCGAACGATGACGGTGTCCTGGGTCAAGCAGCGGCAACATCCTGATCGGGGTGTTGTTTGCCGCCGGCTTCCTGAACGTGATCTGGCTGTCTGTCTATGGGTTTTATTTGCCGGCAAAACTGCGGGTCGGGCTCTCCACGCCGCAAGCCGTGACGACGTTGACGGTCATCGTGGCCGGCCTGCTGATCAATCGTGCCATGCTCAAAGGTGCGCTTGTCCATGGACCGGTGCAATGGGGGAAAATTTCCCTTCGCGGCATGGTGGGCTTGTTCGGCTTGGCGGCGGCCTTTACATGGGTGATGGGTCTCATGGGATATATCCGTTCATCCGGGCGGTTGTCCTGGCATGTGAACGAGTTGATGGCGGATGTCTCTCCCTGGGCCTTTACTCCGGAACTCGGGTTCGCGGCGAAGATGGTGACGCTGAATATGGTGGTGTTTTGGAGTGCGGTGTTCATCCTGTTCTGGATGTGCCAACGTGGACAGCAGCAGGTGTTGGGAGAAGAATTATTCGAGGATTCCTCGCAACCGTTCGCGCCAGTGCCTTCACAGGAAGCATAACGAACAAGGAAAAGGGAAACAGATGGGCAGGGGCAGTAGAATATTCAGTGGCATGATCATCTTCATGGGACTTATTGCCGTCATGTTCTCGCACGGATCAGTGTCAGCAGAGGGACAGCAGCTGGTGCTTGAAGATTTTCAGGCAAAAGAAGCGGACGGCTTTCCTTCCGACTGGGACCATGAAAGTCAGCGCAGCCATGCCAAAGGGCGTGAGGCCTATAAAGTACAAACAGAGAACGGCGCGAATTTCCTGGCGGCGAAGGATGCAGGACAGCGGATCAAGAAAAAGAAAATCGATTGGGATCCCAAGGCTCTATCCCGTGTTGACCTGGCGCTGGCGATTGAACAAAGCCGCGGCAGAGACAGAGCCCCTTGCGGCCATCTATGCTTCGCTGGATACCGACCTCATGTTTATTCCGGTGTTTACCAAGTATATCTGGAGCGCAACCAAGCCTGAAGGGACGTTGACCGAAGGCGGCATGTTCAGCGGCTCGGAAATTGTCGTGCAGAGCGGAACGAAAGATGTCGGCCAGTGGTTTGAGGAAAAGGTCAACGTCTACGAAGATTTCAAACGCATCCACCAGCATGAGCCGGCGGCGAAAGCCTGGGGGATCTCGATCATTGCCGGTCCCGGGGTAGAGATTGATTTTGGGCCGATGGTTGCAACGTCAGGGAAGTAAGACGGTCACTCATGATGGATGCCACACACGTTGAGACGATGCCGATCCAGAAGTGGTTCGATATTGTGTTCGGGCTGGCCGTGATGGGAACCGTAGGGGCGCTCGATCGGGATCATCATGGGCGGCGGGATCATGCCGATCGCGATTGCGGCTCGGACTCGCGATGGGCGGAGTCATCGGGTTTCTTGGCGGGCGTCGATTTCTGATCAGTATTTTGGTCGGAACTCTGTTGGGCGGGGGTTGGCGTGGCTGGTGGCCGGAACGGAACGTATCTCGGTCGGTGCGGGAGCCGGCGCCGCGATGGGTGGATTTCTTGGTGTGCAGATCTCGATGTTGCTGGATATGCGCGCGGCGAAGAAGAGCCTCCTCCGGGCCGACGGACCCACCGGCCTAAATGTGAGTAACGGAGCGTGAGCGCGTTATGGAAAATAAGGGCGTGCTGATCGGATCAATCATCTTTGTCTTTGGGTCCTTCCTCCTGATGATCGGTATGCTGCTGTGGGAGTCGAATAAAGCCTAAACAGATGAAAGAGTTGGCATCAATCCATTAAGACCGAACCTCGTCCGGCGCGCGAGCAACGCTCCGGCCCAGGATTATTCGATGTATAAGACCAAAATGGGCGATGAAGGCCGCGAGATGGTCCAAATTCCCGAAGGCCCGTTCATCATGGGAAGCAAGGATGGCGATCCGGACGAGGTCCCTGAACATCAAGTGCTTCTTGAAGGGGTTCTATCTCGATCGGAAAGAAGTGACTCAGGAAGAGTACATGCGGTTCGCCAAGATGACGAAGCGGCCGGCTGCCCAAGATCGAAGTGTTTGAAGACGATCAGTCGAAATTACTGAAGCCGGAGTTTGCGGCGATGAGCGTCTCCTGGGACGATGCGGTCGCCTATTGCAACTGGGCCGGAAAGCGCCTGCCGACGGAAGCCGAATGGGAAAAGGCGGGCCGTGGCGAGGGCAAGCGGAAGTATCCGTGGGGCGACAACTTCATGAACGAACGCCTGCCAATGTGGATGGGAGTGAGGACGGGTATCAAGTATCTCGCGCCTCCCGGATCGTTCGAGGCCGGCCGAAGCCCCTATGGATCTTATGATATGACGGGCAATGTCGCGGAATGGGTCACGACACGTACGATGAACGCTACTACAAAAAGTCTCCCTACCGCGACCCGAAAGGGCCGGAAGGACGGGGGATCTGAAAGTCGTGCGAGGCGGGTCCTGGCGAGAGACTGAGCATAACGCGCGGCTTTCCAAGCGATTTGCCGCGAAACATTGGCGGACGGACATTACGATTGGGATTCGCTGTGCCAGTGATCTGGATGCGGGAGGATAAAGCCTCTGTTTCACCAGCCCGGACCCTGGCGCGCCGAGACGCGCCCTTCACCAAGCGTCATTCTTGCGACGCCTGGTGCAAAGTATTGATCGGACAGCATGCTCGAAACCAAATTCAAGGTTGCCTTCCTTCTTGTCGTCCTCGCCTTTGCTGCGATTCCCATCATGGGCATACTTCGCGGCACGACGCTGACACCGTTTGAAGAGCTCCTGCTGATCCACGGATCTCGTCCCCTCCGAGCCGCCGAACCCAGCTCGAATGAAGAGCCGATCAAAGAAGACATGGTCTCGATTCCAGCCGGACCATTTCTTCGTGGGACCGACGAGGGCGGATTTGATGAACAGCCGCAGCGAACCGTCTATCTCGATACGTTCTGCCATCGATCGGTACGAAGTGACCAACTATCAATACCAGCAATTTGTCGTCGCCACCGGGCATCGGAAAGCCGGGCCCTCCTTCACGCTATGCCAAGAAGCATCGGCAAAATGCGTGGGCACAATCAACCTGTCGTCTACGTGTCATGGGATGACGCGGAGGAATATTGCCATTGGAAAGGGAAGCGGCTTCCGACGGAGGCGGAGTGGGAAAAGGCCATGCGAGGACCAGATGGCCGGCTCTGGCCCTGGGGAAATGTGGAGCAGCCGAACGGCGCGAACTGGGCCAGGGTGCAGGATGGCTATGACGTGACGCACTCGGTCGGTACGTTTCAAACGGATAAGAGTCCCTACGGTGTCATGGATGGGGCAGGGAATGTGATGGAGTGGGTGGCCGACTGGTACGCGGAAGCGCTATTACAAAGATGCCCCGGAGACAGAATCCCGCCGAGCCCCGAATACGGAGTCTATCGGGTCATGAGAGGGGGGAGTTATACGACAACCGGAGCCGATCTCCGCATCACCAGCCGGAGCAAAATGGTTCCGGATTTTCGCGATGAAACGATCGGGTTTCGCTGTGCGATTTCAGGTGAAATCAGAGACGGCGATGAAGGCGGCAGACCGAGGCGCAAAACCTACAGAAAATCAAAGTAGTAGAGGATCAGAAACACGGCCAAAATTATATTGACAACCATACCGGCCAAAACTATAATGTCGAACACTTTTGAGTTTTTATTCATGTGTTTCCCTGATTTTACGCGCCGCAACGACGAAATTTGAATAACACACGGATCCGTGTGTGTCAAGAAACTCGGCCGACACAGACGTTATTGATGCATTTTCCCATTCGCACCAGGAGAAGGAGACACGATGGCAACGGCAACAGCCAAGACAGTGAAATCAAGATCAAGATCGGCAAGATGATTTTTTACATCACCTGGCCGTCGGTCTGTGGTTTTTCTATTGGTTTGCCGGCATTCAGTGCCCCTGCTAATGCAGGGCCGCTGCGACGCTGAGTGCATATTTCTTGATCGTCTCTGTTAGTTGAGGAGGAGATGCAATATGGGTCAGACAATTGTGTACGTGCTGATATCGACCGTCATCTGCGTGGCCTATTTCACGCTGGTCGATCATTATCTGATGGATATGCAGGGGCTGGATTACTGGTATCTTTTCCGCAAGTAACTAGTAGCGGAGTCGGCCTCGAGTGTAACGGATGTTTGTGGGTTTTTGTATGAATCTTTTTCGGAATGCATCAAGGAGGTATCCCATGGGTCTTGTAACCCGGAAGAAGGTGTTCTCAATCATGGCGCTCTGCGCGATGGTTGGCCTTCTCCTGCTTCCTGTGGTCGTGTCGCTTCCGTCACTGGCGATTGGTGCGGATGCACCTGACGCGGCGAAGAAGGAGGGTGAGGCGAAGGTTGAGAAGGGGCGTGACGTCTATTATAAGACGGAAGGCATCGTGGTCGGTGCCCCTGCTCCGAAGACCATCGACGGTCCGAAAGATTATCCGCGGTATAACTTCGAGAGCCGCGTGCTGCTCTGGTTTGCGAACCAGCAGCACCTCTACTACGGCAGCTTCGTGCTGGCCGTTCCGATCTTCTGTATGGTGATCGAGTTCATGGGGATGGTGACGAAGGATAAGGCACTGGCGAAACGCTATGATCAGCTCGCCTATGACTTCATCAAGATCAGTCTGACGGCCTATTCGTTGACGGCGATCCTGGGCGGTATCCTGATCTTCACCTTCCTGACGCTTTATCCCGCATTCTTCGGCTATCTCTCCAGCATCTTCCGCCCGGTCATGCATATCTATGCGTTGATGTTCGTGGCGGAGAGCGGAACCCTGTACATCTACTATTACGGTTGGGACAAGATGAAGGAAGGATTCCTCAAGTGGATCCATCTGAGCATGTCGGTGGTTCTGAACGTCATCGGAACCCTGTTGATGATGTTGGCCAACTCCTGGATCGGCTTCATGATGTCGCCCGCGGGCGTCGATGAGCAGGGCCGGTTCCTCGGAAACATCTGGCACGTCATTCATACCGCCTTGTGGAACCCGCTCAACGTGCACCGCATCCTTGGCAACATGGCCTTCGGTGGCGGTGTCGTCGCGGCCTATGCGGCCTATAAGTTCCTGGCGTCCAAGACCGATGAAGATCGGGCTCATTATGATTGGATGGGCTATATCGCGATGGCGCTCGGTGTGGCGTTCTTGATTCCGCTTGCCCTTCGCTGGGTACTGGCTGATGCGTGAAGTCTATGCGTATCGCCAGCAGATGGGCATCACGCTCATGGGTGGTCTGCTGGCCTGGCTCTTCATCATTCAGGCCACCATGATCGGCATCCTCTTCTTGAGCACCAATTACTATCTGTGGCAGGCGATGGGTCGGATGCGTGGCGCAGAGAAATATCAACGCTACATCAAGTATCTGGTGTTTCTCCTGGTCTGCGGGTTCCTCGTGTTCATTACGCCGCACACGATCGTGATGAGTCCCGCCGAGCTGAAGGCCATGGGTGGACAGCAGCATCCCGTCCTCGGCAACTACGGCGTCATGTCCGCCAAGAACGGCGGCATTAACGTGATCATTACCACCACGGTCTTGAGTTTCGTGTGGTACATGCGAGGCAACAAAGTCTCGACCGTGTCGTGGGCGAAGTTCGGGAACATCTTCATGGGCTGTTTCTTCTTCTTTGCCTATGTCAACATCATCTGGCTGGCGATCTACGGTTATTACATTCCGGCCAACGTCCGCGTCGGGCTTTCCGTTCCCCAAGTGGCGACCACCCTGTCCTGCCTCTTCTTCATGTTCGCGCTGAATAGCGTCATGATGAAGGGCGCCAAGCAGATGGGGCCGATCGAATGGGGCAAGATCTCCGTTCGTTCGCAGTACGCCTTGATCATGCTCGCGACCGCCTTTACCTGGATGATGGGATTGATGGGCTACATTCGCTCGTCGGTTCGATTGTTCTGGCACGTGAATGAGATCATGCGGGACAACTCACCCTGGGCCTATACGCACACGGTGGGTTTTGCGGCGAACATGATTTCGTTCAACGTGCTGTTCTTCTGGATCAGCATTCTCTTCGTCTTCTGGCTCGGCAGCTTTGACGGCGAAGAAGGTGCCGGTCGGCGAAAAGGCGGGAGTTCCTGGCGGCGCGCCGCAACCGGCTGGCAGCCACTAACCATCCCTTATTGAGCATTGGCTCGCGGTGGGAGACGTGATGACGTCTCCCACCAGCGTAGCCGCAGGAGGTTAAAACCGTGGGTAATCTGATTAATGAAGCCTTCTCGATGGGCTGGGCGGTGCTGGCCCTGCTGGCGGGCTTACTCATCTACTTCCAACTGTCGATCAGCGATCCTGCCGCCAAGAAGCGGGCGACCTTCAAGACCTTCATCGGCATCGTCGCGGCGTTCTTGATGTTCATGGCCATCGCCAACTACAAGAACAATTTCTATGGCGAGAATCGGTTGCTGCCGGTCTCTCTCGTGGTGATCACCGCCACCGCCTTCGTCCTGGCGATCTATTTTACGAATCTCGCCGCACTGCTGAAGATCGGCGGGTTCATGTTCTTTGTCGCCGCGTTTCTGTCCGGCTACGGCAATTGGTTCCCTCAAGTCGAGGGCGGATTTCCTCCGAAGGAAGAAAAGCTCGATTTCAGCTCGATGACGCCGCAGCAGCTCGCCGATGAAGGTGAGAAAATCATCTTCGGCGGGATCGGAAAAAATAAGGTGCAGGGCGCGATCGGCAAGGGACAATGTCCTCTCTGCCACGCGTTCCATGCCGGCATGCTGGGCGAGCGGGCTCCCAATCTTGCTGGGCCTGCCGGAGCGGGCAGGCAAGGAGCGGCTCGAAGATCCAAAATATTCGAAGGGCAATCCTGCCAAGCGTGAGTATGCCGAAAAGGAATCCTTCCCCGGATGCGGAACGGCTGAGAACGGCCAGGAATATATTGCTGAATCCCATTCCTGTCCGAGCTGCTATGTCGTTGTCCGGCTACGGCGTGAAGGGAACCAACGACAAAGAAAGCCCGATGCCCACGATTCACAAGCCACCAATCTCGCTCATCTTGCCGGAATTGGCGGCAGTCGATACCTGGCTGTATGTCCGTGAAGGGCGTGACGCTCCGTCATTCGAAGAAATCACCAAGTCCTATGAGAAGTTCATTCCGGAGGCCGATCGGCCCGAAGATGCAGGAAGATAAGCCTGCAGGCGCGAGCGCATTGCTGGCTGATGGCTCCGAGCCGGTCGATCAGATTTTTGCGAAGGCTCAGTGCGTGGTGTGCCATACGATTCCCGGCATCCCTGGCGCAACCGGCACCCAGGGACCCAAGCTTGAAGAAGGAACCAACGCACCCGCCCGCATCAAGGATCCGGCGTACAAGGGAACTGCGCACAGTACTCCTGAATACATCATGGAGTCGGTGGTCGCACCCAGCACGTATGTCGTGAAGGGATTCCCGGACAATCTGATGCCGAAGGTGTTCGGACAGAAAGCTGAGTGCGGGGGCCCTGAAAAAGATCGTCGATTATTTGTCACAGGTGAAGGCGGGAGCACCGCCACCGAAGATTTCGTGATCTTGGCCGTCTATCTGTAGACATAAGGGAGTTTACCCATGAAAGCATTGATGTCAGTGGCGCCTTGGCAGGGGTCATCGGACTCCTCCTGCTGGTCGGGATGATCTTCGACATCATCCCGTCAAATACCGTGCGCTTGCTCGAAGGTTATATGCCGGTGCAGATGCTCGTGGAGTTAACGATCTTCGTGGCCGGTTTTACAGGGCTGAGTTATATGATGAGTTCGATGGGGATGGCCATTCCCGCGCTTCTGGCAGGGCATTGGTTTCTGGACGTTCATCCTTCTGTATCTCAAGTACCGCGTCTATCCTCCGATCCCGTTCAGCGTGCGCGCCATGTATGGGACGGTGTCGCTCGTCGCCGTCTTCATGTGGGTGTCGGCGAATGAAGAAGATTGGAAGAAATTCAAGCAGCCGATCATGAATGTGCTGGATGCACAGAGCGGGAGCAACAAGATGTTACGATACGCGTATCTGATCCTGCTTCCCATTCTGATCGGCGGGTTTTCCTTCAATGCGATGATGCCGAAGTCTGAGGAGCCGATCGAGTTGCGGACGGTGCATCCGGCACCTCCGGCCAGCACGAAGGTGCATGGCAAGACATATACGCTCCAGACGTCGCAGAATCCGTATCGGGTCAATCCTGAAGGGAAGTACGATCAGGAATACACGAACGCGAACATCGTGGAACAGGGCATGGGTCGCTTGATGAAGCCGAATGCCAATCCCTGGGATGACAAGAGCTCAGGGGTATCTGAAGTATGTGCGTGAAGGGGGAGAAATCTTCTTCCAGAACTGCCATTTCTGCCACGGCGACAACTTGAACGGCCGCGGATTTCATGCCTTTGCGTTCAACCCGATTCCGGCGAACTTCACCGATCCGGGCACGATCGCCCAATTACAGGAAACGTTCATCTTCTGGCGCGTGGCCAAAGGTGGAATCGGATTGCCGAACGAAGGATTCCCCTGGGCCTCGGTGATGCCGCCCTGGGAGCAGCACCTGACGGTCGATGAAATCTGGAAGGTCGATTTTGTTCGAATACTGGCACACGGGGTACTATCCCCGTACGTGGGACTAATCGTCTAAGAGATTCATCGTTAACCTGGATCATTATGAGATGAGGATAAACATGATAGAATCAGTTCAAATCGGAAGGCAGGAGTGGTTGCTCGCGACCGCCTTCGGAATTATCCTGGCCTCGGGAAGTGCCGGCGTTCCGCTGGTCGGAGCCGAAGAAGAACTTCCCGCAGGGTTCAAGAAGGGCGATCTCGCCCCTGAGCCTGCCGCCGAGATGATCGAAGCGGGAAAGCGCGTCTACTTTACGAAGTGCGTGTGGTGTCACGGGGTCGATGGCGCAGGCGATGGGCCTGGCGCCGATCGTCTCTGGCCTCGTCCGCGCAATTTCAACCAGGGCACGTTCAAGATCCGGCACACGGCGAGCGGCGAGCTGCCGTTGTTCGATGCCAAGAAAGCCGATTCCCGGACAGAACGACCTCTTTGAAACGGTCACCCATGGCTTGCCGGGATCAGCGATGCCCTCCTGGGAAGGTATTTTGACGGAAGAGCAACGGCTGCAAGTCCTGTCCTTCGTGACCACCCAGTTGGTGAAGGACCGGAAATTCACCGACAAGCAGTCGGAAAGCCAGACCATTCTGCAAATGGGCGACCTGAAGCCGAAGGCGGCCAACGAAGAAAGTCTGAAGACGGGGGTCTGAGCTCATTGTGGAAAAGAAGTGTGTCGAATGTCATGGCGCCGAAGGCCGTGGCGACGGCAACGCCTTCAATCTGAAAGATGACTGGGGTTTTTCCATCCAGCCGGCCGACTGGCACAAGTGCTGGAACTTCCGTGGCAGCCGGCAGGATCCGTATAACGTGAAGAACATTTTCCGGACCTTCTCGACCGGAGTAAACGGCACGCCGATGCCGTCGTTCGCGGACAACACGACGGTCGAAGAACGCTGGGACATTGCCAACTTGGTCAACTTTCTGTGTGAGAGAGATGCAGATGGGAATCCCCTCCCGATCGATCCGTTGACGGATAAGCCGAAGATCAACTTTGTCGTGCCGTCAGAGTCCGGTGGAAGGCGAGATTCCAGCAGATATCGAGAACGAAGCCTGGCAGAAGACAGCCGAGGCGGTATGTCGCGATGGGCGGTCAGATCACGCACAAGCCGCAGCAACTTCGTCAACCGGATCGACGATATCTGGGTTCGTTCGTTCTACAACGACAAGTCCATCGTGTACCTGTTGGAGTGGGATGACCGCACGAAGAGCGTAGCCGAGGGCAAGCTGCCCTGGGCTCCGACGCAGGTCAACATCGATGTCAAGGAACAGGATCCGAAGACCGGTGAAGAGGGGTCGATCGCGGCGCAATCAGAATAACTATGCGGTCTACAATGATGCGATCGCCATCGAAACGCCGGTGAAGTGGAAGGAGCTTCCCTGCTCCGATCAAGCCGCGGTATCTGTTCGGGAGCAACGATCAGTTCCCGGTGGACATTGTGAAGTGGGAAGCCGATGGATCGCTCCGAGCCTTCAAAGGCACGGGATGGGATAAGGATTTCGAAGAACGCGACAACTATGAAGAGAACCTCAAGGTCCTTAATTCGTGAATGGAAGAATGGCCGATGGTACGTGATGATTCAACGGCCGCTCGGGAACAAGAAGGATCAGGATTACGACGAAGACACCTTCTTCGAAATCGGGCAACTATATTCCGACGGTGTTCTTTGCCTGGGATGGCCATAACGGCGATGCAGGACGCAAGATGGCCGTCTCGGCCTTCTACTATACCTTCCTGAATCCGCCGATCCCGAAGGAGACCTACATCTATCCGGTGATCGTCGCCTTCGGCGTGGTCCTGCTGGAAGGATGGGTCATGATCCGTCGCGCGAACAAGAGGAAGGGGAAGACCTCCTAAGATTCGCGTAGGACACTGGATGTGAGACAACACGGAGGGGGTGGGGGAACCCACCCCCTCTTATTTTTTGGCGATCGTTGCCAGGATCAGGGCTCTCATGATTACCGATGTGACAGGCGTGCTGCTCGCCGGCGGGAAGAGTCGAAGGATGGGAGAGGACAAACGCTTTCTCGTCAGTCGGGGAGGAGACCCTCTTTGCGCGAAGTCTTGCGGTGCTCCGTTCTGTTTTCCAGACGGTATTGGTCGTCATTGCGCAGGATAGCCCTGCGCTTGCAGTCGGATGTGCCGGTTTTTCGTGATCTCGTTCCGGATTGCGGGAGTCTAGGAGGACTCTACACGGGGCTCACACAGGCCGTCACCCCGTACGTGTTTGTCGTGGCTTGCGATATGCCGTTTCTCAATCCCGCCACCGTGCAGTATTTCACTGAGGTCAAAAGAGACAGGGATGTGGTCATGGCCAAGCTGCAGAACGGATTGCAGCCGATGCATGCCCTCTATCATCGGCGATGCCTTCCCGTCATGGAAGGCTTGATACAGGCTCGTGAGCTGAAAATTCAACAGCTGGCGGCGCATCCCTCGCTTCGAGTGCATGTGATTACGCCCGCCGATTTCGGCGAGATCGATCCCGAAGGCCGGTCCTTCTACAACGTCAACACACCGTCTGATCTTGAGACCGCTCGATCGATCGAGGGCAGGGCAAAAGACGGTGCTTCCTCCTGACGTCGATGGCACGCACAATCGTCATCATCCATCCAGGAGGACTTGGAGACCTGTTACTTGCCGTGCCGGCCATCTACCGCCTCCGAGCGCGCTTCCCCCGGCATCAGCTTCTTCTCTGTGCACAAGATCAGGCGTCGGAATTTCTTCACGAGTGTCGTCTGATTGATCGGTGGATGTCCGTTGAGACAACAGCCTGCACCGCGTTATTCGGTGGCTCTCACCCACACGATCTTCTCCTCAGTGATTGGCTTGCTCGTTGTGACCTTGCCGTGGCCTGGACCAGAGACGAGTCAGGCACGCTCGCTGCGGTGCTCAAGCACAGTGGCGCAGCCACTGTGCTGGTCCAATCTCCTTTCTGTTCGACGTTGAACGCCGTGCATCAGAGCGATCGATTTGCGGAGATCCTGCAAGAACTGGCGGCCGAACCTGTGGCGATGAACCCGCTCTCCGTGCCGGCTCACGTACGGGAGAAGGCATCAGGGTGCCTTCGCGAGTATCATTTGCCGTCCGATCGGCCGCTCGTACTCATCCATCCGGGAAGCGGAAGCCGGCACAAATGTGTCAGGCCGGAGGTGCTGGCTTCGGTCGTGCAGCAGCTTCAAACGCAGGGTCTGGTCCCGCTCATTCTGGAAGGGCCGGCCGATCAGGAGTCAGTCAGTCATTTCCTCTTACAGATGCCCATCCAGCCGCCTGTCCTGCGAGGGCTATCGCTCGGCCTCGTAGCCGGAGTCCTTTCGCGAGTCGAGTTGTATGTCGGCCATGACTCGGGCATCACCCATCTATCGGCGCTCCTTGGCATTCCCACCGTGGCGTTGTTCGGCCCAACCAATCCGGAACGCTGGGCGCCTCGTGGTTCGCAGGTGGTGATCGTGCAGGGAGCCCCTTGCCGCTGCCTCTCCTGGAATGATGTGACCCATTGTGCGGAAAAGCCCTGCCTACAGATATCGGCCGAGGCGATTGTGGCTGCCTGTAGAGTGAAGGAGTTCCCGGCGTAAACCCTTGGAATTCCTCATCAAGCGCCTTGTCTCCCACTACCCCGTATGTTACAGTGGCAAGTTAAATTTTCCTTTCAATGCTGGGGACTTACGCACATTATTCGTGACGGTTCGTCGCGAAATTGTGGAGTCGCCAAGCCGAGGTGCGCGGAGCCCTGAAAGACCGAGGCGTCCTTGCAACAGGACGTTGAGGTCATGAAGGGCGAGCCCGCCCGCTGGCATGTGTCATTCAGTCGCATGCCGGCTTGTCGCAGCGGCGAATCCGCAATTGCAGCAGAAACGTTCATGAATAATATGCGTTAGGAGTTTTTCGTGTCTCATGGTGTCGTGCAAGAAAAGGTTACCGGCGCATTGCTGGATGCCTTGAACGGGGCGAGGCAAAAGGGCCAATTGAAAACAGAAGCCTGGCCGACCCTGAGCCTCGATGCTCCGAAACGGCCTGAGTGGGGAGACCTGGCCTCGACGGTGGCGATGTCTCTTGCCTCGTCGGAGCAACGAGCGCCCCACGACATTGCACAGATCATTGTCGACAATCTTCCTCAACGGGATCAGCTCTTTGATCGGGTGGAAATCGTCCGGCCTGGATTCCTCAACCTCACGGTCAAGCCAGCGCTCTGGCAGGAAACGCTCAGAGAAATCGAAGCGCAAGGTGCGGCCTACGGGCAGGACCGATCTTGGCAAGCGACGGCGGGTATTGGTGGAATATGTGAGTGCGAATCCGACCGGTCCGTTGCATGTCGGGCATGGCCGTGGCGCCGCCGTCGGGCAGGCCGTGGCGAATTTGCTGAAAGCGGTCGGCTACGATGTCGTGAGCGAGTACTACATCAATGACGCCGGTCGGCAGATGAAGCTCCTGGGCTCCTCCGTTTATGCGCGCGCTATCGAGGAATTGTCCGGCCAAGCCGGTCACGTTTCCGGAAGATGGCTACCATGGCGCCTATATCACCGCCTTGGCCGAACGAATCAAGCCACAGCTCGAGCGCGAGTGCCCGGACGTGTCGTCGGCGCAGAGCTCGAGGAACGCTGCCGGGCCCTGGCCTATCAAGAACTGCTGGGTCTTATTCGCGAGGATCTCAAATCATTCGGGATCGAGTTCGAGTCCTGGTTCAGCGAAGCCTCTTTGCTGTCGTCTCAATGCCGTCGAGCGGGTGTTGGATGAATTGAAGTCCCGTCACCTTGTATTCGAGCAGGAAGGCGCCTGGTGGTTCCGCTCCTCGGCATTCGGTGACGAGAAAGACCGCGTCGTCAAGAAACAGGACGGAGAGTATACCTACCTGGCTTCCGATATCGCCTATCATCGGGACAAACTGCAGCGCGGATATGATCTGCTGATCGATGTCTGGGGCGCCGATCATCATGGCTACATTCCGCGCATGCAGGCGGTCATGCAGGCCTATGGGCATCCGAAAGATCGGCTGCAGGTCGTGCTGGTCCAGATCGTGAATCTGTTGCGGGCCGGTGAAGAAGTGAAGATGTCGAAGCGGACCGGCGAGTTCATCACGATGCGCGAAGTCATCGACGAGGTCGGCGCGGATGCCGCCAAGTTCTATTTTCTCATGCGCGATTCCAAGACTCGCATCTGGACTTTGATTTGGAACTGGCCAAGCAGCGGTCGTCGGATAATCCCGTCTACTATGTGCAGTATGCCCATGCCAGGATCGCCAGCCTCTGGCGAGTCGCCGCTTCGCGCGGCATCGCCTGTCCCCTGCCGAGCCAGACGGATCTGTCGTTACTGACCGATCCGGATGAATTGGGCTTGATCGAAAGCTCTCCGCCTATCCGTCGGTCCTCGAAGGCAGTGCGATGGCGCTACGAGCCGCACCGCATGACCTACTTATCTGCAGCAACTCGCCGCGCTGCTGCATACGTTTTATAACAAGCACCGGATTCTGCCTCCGGCGGCCGATCAGAGATGTCTTTGAACAGGCGCCGGCCGGCATCGCGGCTCAGACGAGGGGCTGCCAAACGGGAGTCGTTGAGCCCGGAACGGACCGCGGCGACGATTGGCGCTTGATGCGCGGCGTCCAGCAAGTGATTAAAGAACGGACTTGCGCGTGCTCGGGATTTCTGCACCGGAGCAGATGTAATCACCTCGAGAGGGAGTGGTGGAGTTTTCAGTTCAGACAGACGGATCGTGAAGACGAGCGCGAGGCTGGGAACGCTCAGCACCGCCCACGGTCGGATCGACACGCCGGCCTTCATGCCGGTCGGCACGTTGGGGCCGGTGAAGGGGATCGATCCAGCACGATTTGGAGCAGCTCGGCTTCCGGCTCATGCTGAACAACGCGTACCATCTCTATCTGCGGCCTGGACATAAGGTCGTGGCTGAGATGGGCGGGCTGCATCGGTTCACCGGATGGCCGGGAGCCATTCTTGACGGACAGCGGCGGATTTCAGATTTTCAGTCTGGCCAAACTCTGCAAGATCACCGACGAGGGCGTGAGTTTTCAGTCGCATCTCGATGGGTCGACCCATTTCATCACGCCGGAGACAGCCATTGAGATCGAAGAAGCGTTGGGCGCCGATATCATCATGGCGTTCGATCAATGTGTGGCCTTGCCGGCTGAGCGTGACGTCGTTCGCGATGCGGTGCGGCGGACCACCCTCTGGGCAGCAACGCTGTCAGGCCAGTCGGCGGCGCACGGATCAAGCGCTCTTTGGGATCGTGCAAGGCGGATTGGATGCCGATCTCCGCGCCGACCTCGGCGCGTGACCTCGTCAGGCTGGGCTTCGACGGCTACGCGGTCGGCGGGCTCTCGGTCGGGAGAGTCAAAGACGGACATGTATCCATGTTGGATGTGACGTGCCGGAGCTGCCGGCCACGAAGCCGCGCTATCTGATGGGTGTGGGCATGCCGGAGGATTTGATCGAAGGGGTGGCGCGCGGGATCGATCTGTTCGATTGCGTGGTGCCGTCGCGCCATGGGCGAACCGGCTGGCTGTTTACGAGTTTCGGGCGTGTGGTCGATCAAGCAAGCACGGTATGTTCGGGATGAGCAGCCGATCGATCCGGCCTGCGGCTGTCCGGTCTGCGCGCGCTATTCGCGGGCCTATCTGCATCATCTCTTTCAATGTGAAAGAAATGCTGGCGTCGCGACTGAACACGATCCATAATCTCTGGTATTTTTCCGATCTGATGAGCCGGATGCGGTCGGCGATCGCACAGGGGACGTTTGTGCAGTTTCGGGAAGAGTTTTACCGGGCACAGGGACAGGAACCGGCCGAAGTCACCGCACTGGCCGATGGGGAAACCGGAGGCAGTCGACGGAATGTGCGAGATGCGTAACAACCACATGACGATGAAAGGCAGTGTGTTGGAGATTACAAACGGAATCTGAATGTTCCAGGCTGTTCAGAAAGGCCGTCCAGCAAGGCCGCAGCAAGAGAAGAGGCGAAGCGTACTTTGTCTCGTACGTTGAGCCTCTGATCGTCGCGAGAACGCAGTTTGGTGAAAGGCGCGTCTTGGCGCGCCGGGGTTGGGCGGGTGAGATGAGTGGCTTTATCAACAGCCTGCATAATTAGGAGAGAGGGATTGTTCTATGGTGATGGAATCGGTTGCATGGGCTCAGGGCTTCGGCGGGAGCGGATCGGGATCTTCGACGTTCCTGTCGTCTGGTGCCGTTTGTTCTGATCTTCGTCATTTTCTATTTCCTGCTGATTCTGCCGCAGCAAAAACGAACAGAAACAACAGAAGGCAATGATGGAGGCGCTGAAGAAAGGCGACAAGGTGATCACGGCGTCAGGTATCTGGGGCACCGTCACGAATCTGGGGAAAGACACGGTGACGCTGCAGATCGCCGACAATACGAAGATCGAATGCAACGGGAATATATTGTTCGGTTACGTGGCGGATGACGAAGACAAGGATGCGTAGCCTGCGGGAAACGAAGGGGTTGAACAGACGATATGAAAAAAGTAAGTGGACGGTTAACGTTGTTGGTGCTGGTGGTGGTGCTGTCGGTGATGTTTTTCTCCCGTCCTATCAGCCGTTGTATCAAGCCTTGCCTGGCTGGGCTGAAGATGGCTGATGCCGAACAAAGGCATTACGCTGGGCTTGGATCTCCAAGGCGGCATTCACCTGGTCATGGAAGTCGACGAAGATCGCGCGGTCGAGATCGCCGTTGATCGGTCGGTCGTGTCACTTCAAGATGTGTTGGTCGATAAGAAAATTCCCGTCGAATCTGTGACGCGAACGGGACCGACCCACGATCACCATCCAGTTCCAAAATGCCGAACTCAAGGCGCAGATCCAGAAGTTGACTCGATGACTATCCGACCTTCAGCGAAAACGAGTCCGCCGGATCCGCCAATACGGCTGGTCTGGGAGTTGCGGGAGGCCGAGAGTCAAGCGGATCAAGGACTCCGCGATCAACCAGGCGCTGGAAACGATCCGGAACCGCATCGACCAGTTCGGCGTGGCAGAACCGATGGTACAGCGGCAGGGGTTGAAGCAGATCGTCGTGCAGCTTGCCCGGCGTCAAAGAGCCCAAGCGGGCGAAGGATCTCATCAAAGAAACGGCGCTGCTCGAGTTCAAGATGCTCGATGAGGACAATCAGATGAAGCTGGATCTTCCTGCCCGGATCCCGAAGGACAAAGAGGCGGACGTGCTGAAGCAGGCTGAGAGCAAGCTGCCGGAAGGCGATCAGATCCTCTTCGAGCGGGCGGTCGAAAAAGATACGCGGCCGCGAATATCGCATTCCCTATCTCGTCAAGAAACGGGTCATGCTGACCGGCGACGTGTTGAGCGATGCGCGGGTCTCGATCGGCCAATTCAACGATCCCTACGTCTCGATCACCTTCGACGCGAAAGGCGGGCGGGAATTCGAGCGGATCACCGGCGACAACGTCAAGAAGCGCATGGCTGTCGTGCTCGACAATACGATCTACTCGGCGCCGGTCATTCAAGACCGCATTACCGGCGGGCGTGCGCAGATCACCGGGACGTTCACGACGCAAGAGGCCAACGACTTGGCCATCGTCCTTCGGGCCGGCGCGTTGCCGGCACCGCTCAAAATCATTCAAGACCTGACAGTCGGTCCGTCGCTGGGCAAGGATTCGATCGAAAAAGGCGTGCAGAGCGACCCTTTTGCCGGGCGCCATGGTGGTGGTGTTCATGATGGTCTATTACCGCCTGTCCGGAGTGATTGCCGATTTCGCACTGATGCTCAACCTGATCTGTTTGATCGGAGCCTTATCGGCCCTGAACGGCAACGCTGACGTTGCCGGGCATCGCCGGCATCGTGCTGACCATCGGAATGGGCGTCGACTCAAACGTCCTGATCTTCGAGCGCATCCGCGAGGAACTCGAGGGGGGAAAAGCGCGTCCGACTGGCGGTGGATGGGGGGTATGACAAAGCGCTTTTGACGATCGTCGACTCTCACGTGACCACGCTGATCACGGGCGTGGCGCTGTTCCTCTTCGGCACCGGGCCGATCAAGGGATTTGCCGTGACGCTCTGTCTCGGCATCGCGATCAACCTGTTTACGGCCTTAGTCGGCACCAAGGTCGTTTTCGACATCATCAATCAACGCCATAAAGTGGAGCAGCTGAGCATTTAGGGCCGCGTGTTTTTTGAGATCTGAGATTTGGCATTTGTGATCTCGGCGCTCGGCGCCGAGCTTGAAGGAGTGGGCATGTTAGAGATTCTGGGGAAGACGAATTTCGATTTCATGGGGAAGCGGCGGTATGCGTTCATGTTTTCCGGCATCATGGTCCTGCTGGGGATCATCGCGATTGATCCAGATCGGCCGGGGAGCGGCCAATCTCGGGATCGATTTTGCCGGCGGGACGGCAGTACAGTTGAAGTTCGATCAGCCGATCCGGATCGACGAGGCCAGGAAAGCCCTGGAGTCGAACGGGCTCGGGGACGCCGAGCTGCAGGAATTCGGTCAGGACAACAAGCTGCTGATCCGCGTGAAGGCTTCGACGACCATCGAGGAGAAGACTGCGGAAAAAGTGGTGGCGATTTTCAGGAAGGAATTTCCGCGAACACACGTTCGTGGTGGATTCCAGCACGGAAATCGGTCCGACTATCGGCAAGAAGCTGCAAGAGGATGCACTCGTCGCCATCATTGTCTCCTTTGCGGGGATCATTCTGTACGTCGCGGCGCGATTTGAACTTACGGTTCGGCATCGCCGCGGCGCTTGGCCACCTTTCACGACGTGCTGGCCGTCCTCGGAGCCTTTTATGTGCTGGATAAGGAAATTACGTTGCTGGTCGTGACGGCGCTGCTTGACCCTGGCCGGCTATTCCCTGACCGATACGGTCGTCGTCTTCGATCGAATCAGTGAAAATCTCCGGTTGCGGCGGCGGGAACAGGAAGAGCTGATGATCAACAATGCGATCAATCAAGTGTTGAGCCGCACGATCGTGACCAGTTTAACCGTCGTGTTGGTGCTGATTCCCTTGACGGTGGCCGGGGGAGAAGTGCTTGCATGACTTCTCGCTGGCGCTCTTGTGGGGCGTGATTTTCGGCACCTATTCGTCCGTGTTTGTCGCCAGCCCGTTGCTCTTGTTGTGGCCGAGCTCGTCCGGACGGCTGTTGAAGCGGAGTTAGCCATGGTAGTCGCTGCAGGGCATGTTCGGTATCATCGACTATCGCGTGCCATCGCGCCCGCATGTCATAGGCGGACATGTCCATGACCTTCTGGAGTCGGTCTCACAGTCTCCAGCGCAAGATCATCGCGGCGATCGTGATGGTCGGACTTCTGCCCCTGACCCTTCTCCTCGCCCTCACCTACTTCGAAGAACGGCGCGCCTTGCGCGAGACGACCGGCACCAATTTCAAAGAAGTCGCGGTCGATGCCGCGCGCCGGATCGAAATGCACGTCACGCGCGGGATGAACGAGGCACAACAACTCGCCACGACGCCGTTCCTGCGTACCGCCGTCACGGAAGCCAACCGGACCTACGAAGGGAAGAATGCGCAGACCATCCAGGACATGATCAAGGATTGGCAGCAGCGCTGGAGGCAACGGGACAAGCGCAGCGAGTTTCCGCTTTTCATCAACCGCATCGTGACCAACTATCTGATCCGCTGGCACGACATCCGTAAAGCGGACTATGTCGGGATATTGGTCACGGATCAGCAGGGGGCCCTGGTCGTCAGTTCGATCCCCCAAGTGGAATATTTCTACGGCAAGGCCCCCTGGTGGCAGGCGGTCATCAAGGGGACCGGTCCGCAGCCCTACGTGAGCGAGATCACCTTCGACCCGTCGTTCGGCACCCACGTCGTCGTGGTGGCGGCGCCGATTCTCGATGATCAGCAGAAAGCCGTGATCGGCGCAGTCACGATCCTGCTCCGCCGGGATACCCTGTTCCATTCCATCGCGGAAGTGACAATCGGGGCGACCGGCCATGCCATGCTATTCAGCTCCGATGGCACGCCAGTCATCTGCCCGATCTTGGCGCCCGAAGAACATTCGGTCAAACCTGAATTGATCAGCGTGCTCAGCACTCTCAAGTCGGGATGGACCGTTGCGGCTGACGATTCACATGGGAGTCAAAACGCTCTCATCGGATTTGCGCCGGTGCGGTTCAGCGAGCGCCTGGCTCCCGGCAGTATCGGCGGAAAACATTGGGTCACCGTCATCCGTCAGGATCCAAAAGAAACGTTTGCGCCGCTGACTGATCTCGTCGTCAAAGTGCTGCTCTATGGGCTCACCGTCTTGGCCGTGTTGTGGGGGACCGGCATTCTCGTGGCGAGGCGGATCGCCAGGCCGATTCAGCTCCTGCACGGCGGAGTGCAGGAGATCGGAAGCGGGCGATTGGAGCGGCGGTTGGAACTCAAGACCGGCGACGAAATCGAAGAGCTGGCCGACGCGTTCAATCAGATGGCCGTCAATCTCCAGCGGTCGTTCGGGCAGATTGAGCAGCGGATGGAGGAGGTCCGGCTGCTGGAAGAGAAGTACCGCGATTTGATCGAACATTCCCCGGAGATGATCTATCAATTGGACCGCAGCGGCCAATTTGTCCACGTCAACAAAACGGGCCTCGACAAGCTGGGTTATCAGCGCGACGAAATGTTAGGGATGAAACTCTGGGATCTGGTGCCACGCGGGCAGGAACCGCGGGTCTTGCAGTATCTCGAGCAGCTGGTATCTCAAGGACAGAGCAGCATGGAAACCGTGTTGCTGGCGAAGGACGGACGCCCGATCGACGTCGAAATTCACGCGACGGCCTTGTTCGACCAGGAACGGGGCGGGCTGGTGCATTCGCGCGCATTCGTCCGCGATGTGACGGAACGCCATCGCCTGGAACAGGAACTCCAGCATTACATGTCCGGGTTGGAACAGGCGGTCTCCGAGCGAACGCAACAGCTGGTCGCCTCGCAAGCGCGTTATAAAGCGCTGTTCGATTTGGTGGCAGACTCCGTGTTTATGGTGGACGAGACAGGAACGGTCGTCGCCGTCAACAAGCGCGAGGAGCAAGCGCTGGGCTATGCCGAGTCGAAAATTGTCGGAAGCAGCATGCACGACGTGGTGGCGCCGACGCATCGGCTGGCGCTCGCGGGCTGGCTGGCGGAGATCGGCACCGGCCAACGGCAGGTCCCGACGCAGGAGATCACGGTGTATAACGCCGCCGGGTTCGAGACGCCGGTCGAGATGGACTTGATCCGTGTCGCGGGGGCCGGCCAGTTATTGGTGATGGTGCAGATGCGCGATATTACCGATCGCAAAAAACTGGAACGGCAGCTGCAGACCTATCGAGAAGAACTGGAGATCAAAGTCAGAGAGCGGACCAGGGAGATTGAAGAAACGAAGCAATATTTGGAAAATCTGCTCGAGAACGCCAATGACGTGATTTACACGCTCGATACGGAGCAGCGGTTCACCTACGTCAACAGCAAGGTGAATGCGTGGGGCTATCGCAAGGACGACCTGCTCGGGCGGCCGTACCTGTCGTTGCTGTCGCGCCGTCATCGTGGACGCCGTCTCAAGAACACGTTGGATATCGGCGCCAAGCAGGTCTATGAGGTCGAAGTCGTGACCAGAATGGGAGAGCCGCGATCTGTCATGGTGAGCGTGTCTCCGCTGCACGGGGTCGACGGAGAGATTCTGGGCGTGCTCGGGATCGCACGCGACATGACCGAGACGAAGAAACTGGAACAGCAAATCAGGAATTCGGAAAAGCTGGCCTCGGTCGGGAAGCTGGCAGCCGGTGTCGCGCACGAAATCAACAACCCGCTCGCCGGGATTCTGAACTGTCTCTACAACCTCCGGAAAGGCACGCTCTCCCCGGCACGTCAGGAAGAATATTGGGTGTCGATGGAGGACGGCGTCCGGCGGGTGCAGAAGATCGTCCGGCAGTTGCTGGATTTTTCACAGCAGCACGAGCCGGAATTCAGCCCGACCGACATCAATCAGGTCGTCGATCGGGTCTTAGTGCTCACGAATCATTTATTCACGCCGAATCTCATTCAGTTGGAGACCGAACTGGGGCATGCGCTGCCGCATCTCATGGTCGATCGGCACATGATGGAACAGGTGCTGATGAATCTCATTCTGAATGCCGTGCAGGCGATGAAGAAGGGCGGGGTCTTGACGATCAGGACCTCCGTGGTCGAAGGTGTCTGTCGGGTCGAGGTGAGCGATACGGGCTCCGGGATCCCACCGGCGGTGCTGCCGCGGATCTTTGATCCGTTCTTTACCACGAAGAGCGAAGGAGAAGGGACCGGCTTGGGGCTCTCCGTCAGTCTTGGGCATCGTCGAGCGACATGGTGGTAAGATCCTGGTGGAGAGTGAAGTCGGGAAAGGCACGACGTTTACCTTATGTCTTCCGTTGTCACGCGAGCGGTCGTTGGTGGAAAGGGTGTCATGAAAGGGCTTGGCCATTCTGTTGGTGGACGACGAGCCTCTGATGCGGCTCTCGATGGTCGATGCTCTGGAGGCGGTCGGCTATGACGTGCACGCCGTAGGCACCGGCATGGAAGGTCTCGACGTTCTGCGCCAGAAGACGTTCGACCTGGTCATTACCGATCTGCGGCTGCCAGGCGCGGATGGGCTCATGGTCCTCAAAGCCACCAAAGACAAGTCGCCCGAGACCGAGGTCGTCGTGATCACCGCGCACGGCTCCGTCGAAACAGCCGTAGGCGCAATGAAGCTCGGCGCATTCGATTACATCACGAAGCCGTTTCAGATGGACGAGCTGTTGTTGATCGTCGAGCGCGTGGGCCGCGTCTTGGCGCTACGCCGCGAAAATCAGGATCTCAAAGAGACATTGGAGAACAAGTTCTGCTTCAACGGCATCCTCGGCACGAACAGCCAGATGCGCGCGGTGCTGGATAAGATCAAAATCGTGGCAGGGACCGATTCAACCATTCTCATCCTCGGCGAAAGCGGCACGGGCAAAGAACTGGTCGCCAATGCCATTCATCAGAACAGTGCCCGAAGCCAGCATCCGCTCATCAAAGTCAGCTGTGCGGCGTTGCCCGAAACATTGCTCGAAGCCGAGTTATTCGGCCATGAAAAGGGCGCCTTCACGGGCGCCTTACGGCAGCGTCGAGGGCGATTCGAACTGGCGCATCGCGGCACCCTGTTTCTCGATGAGATCGGAGAAATCTCACCTGTCGTGCAGGTCAAGCTCTTGCGAGTCTTACAAGAACGGAAATTCGAACGGGTGGGCGGCAACGAAACGATCGACGTCGACGTCCGCCTCGTCTGCGCGACCCAGAAAGATCTCCGGAAGGAAGTGTCCCACGGGCGGTTTCGCGAGGATCTGTTCTATCGCCTGAACGTGGTGCAAGTCGTGATTCCGCCGCTCCGAAAGCGGCAGGAAGACATCATGGTCATTGCCGATCATGTCTTGCAGCTGTGTTCGGTGAAAATGAATAAGAAGCTGAAAGGATTTTCGCCGGTCTCACGCGAATTGCTCTTACGCTATTCGTTTCCGGGCAACGTGCGAGAGCTCGAAAACATGGTTGAGCGGGCCGTGGCTCTGGGACGGGAACGCGAAGCGGTTCAACCGTCTGACTTGTGCGGGTTTCAGTCCTGTCCGTTTACGGGCGGCGTGCCCCAGGACACGTGCGGTTTTTGCAGCGAGGGCTTGACGGGACAGAAACGGGAGGAGCGTCCTCTGACTTCGCTGGCGGGGGCCCGTGAAGAATTCGAGAAAGACTATATCCTGTCCGTGCTGGAGCGTGTCGAAGGCAGCCGAACGACTGCATCGAAAATTCTCGGGCTTTCCCGCAAGGCGCTGTGGGAAAAATGCAAACGCTACGGGATCCCCTCGGCAAAGGACGAACCGGAAGAAGACGAGTCAAAATAGATCTGCCAATCTACAATCAAAAGGCGACGGGTTTTTTTGAACCCGTCGCCTTTTGATTTTTTCTCTCTCCCACCTTTTCTGGGTAGGCGCGAAGACGGTTGTCGTACCTGCGACTTGCGCGAAGGCGCGGGAACCACACTTGTTGGTCAGATGCGACCAGGTTCCAGCTGGCGGTGCCGATGTTTGAAGCTCCATTCGTGCGAAGCAGGAAATGGAGCAAGTTTCGGCATTGAGCAGATGAGCAACTTAGTGTGGTCGCGCCGAAGTGCTAGAGCAGGTAGGACACCGGCTGCGCTATTCTGTCGGCTCCGCGCCACCCTCCCATAATTTCACCGTTCGATCCCATGACGCGCTGGCCAGTCTGAGCCCATCCGGGGACAGTGCGACGCAGCGTACGCCGCCGGTGTGGGACTTGATCGTTCTGAAGCATCGGCCGGATTTGAGATCCCAGAACCGAATGGTGTTGTCGTCTCCGGAACTGATGAGGACTTTGCCGTCCGGGGTGACGACAAGCGAACGGACCCATCCGCCGTGGCCTTTGAGCGTCCGGTGCTCGATCGCCTGTGGCATTTCGAACAGCTTGATTGTCTGATCGCGACTGCCGGTGATGAGGTACTTCGTATCCGGCGTGAAGGTCATCGCACCGATCCAATAGTCCATCGGCTTTTGGAATCCGCCGTCGTCTTCGATGAAGTAGCCGCGCGTCTCCGTCGAGTCATCCTCGGTTTCCTGCCAATGTCCGTTATGTACAATTTTCTCTTCCCCGCTGGGCAGCACTTCCCAGATTTTGATCTTGCCAATGTCCATCCCGCTGGCCAGATGCCGGCCGTCCGGTGAGAAGGCGACGCAGACCGACCAGTGGTGATCGTATTCGTCTTTTCCAAGCAACGTCATCAGCTCGGTCCCGGTCGTCACTTCCCAGATTTTGATGTCTTTGTTATGGCTGCCCCGCGCCAGCATCAGGCCGTCGGGAGACAGCGATAGGCTGCAGATATTGTGATCGTAGCGCGTAAACAGCAGCTTCAAGGGCTCGCCGGTCTTGGGATTCCACAGTCGAATGGTGCGATCTTCGCTGCCGGTCGCCAGGGCCTGTCCATCCGGTGTGAACACGACGGCGCGGATATCGGCGGTGTGACCTCGGAGTGACCGAAGCAGCCGGCCGGTCTCGATGTCCCAGATGCGCACGAGGCGGTCGACGCCGGCGCTGGCCAGAGTCATACCGTCCGGCGCAAACGCCACCGACCAGACGCCGTGTGAATGTCCACGGAACGTGCGAACTTCGCGCGCGCCTGCACTCCAGTACTCGAGTGAGTCGATCGGTGCCGCGGTGCCGGCCGATGGAGTGGCCGACGGCTGGGCGGGGACGGTGCTGGAGGCGCTCGGTTGTGTCATGGGTGGTACCTTGTCAGGATCGTAAATGGTGAAGCGGCCGACGACGATAGGCTTGATTGCAAATCGCCGTTTCGGGCCAGTATAATTTGCGTTCGTTTCGTGTGATCGTAAGAGAAGCGGAGGCGCCAAGTCAAGCCGCTCCGGGCGCCGGATCGCCGCGTCATGACAAGGAATGCGGCCCCTGAATCAAACGTATTGAGGGCTTCTATGGAACTGCGTTTTCAACCCGCCTTGTTGCAGGAAGTAATCGACTCATTCGTGGAGAAGACCGAACGGGAGGGTGATCCCACCTATTATAAGGAGTTCCACGAACTGGCCGACCCCATCTATGAGAAATTCACCCTGGACGATCGGGAAAGCGAGTTTAAGAAACTCTACCAATACCTCTTCGGAACCTGGGGGTTCTCGGACATCATCCGCGATGCGTTCAACGAATACCCTATCGTGAAGGAGCAGGTCGGAATCGTCCTGGTGAAGGGCGTGCTCAAGGAAGATCAGGAAGGGGTCGACATTCTGAGAAAATGGGGATCGGTCGAGCAGGACATGGCCAGGAAGTTCGAGGAAAAAGGGTTAAAAGGCGTCGGGATCAAGCTCATTCCCACGGCGGTTCTACGATCCGGCGCTCACACGCTACTGCCGCCATGAGTTGATGCATATCGCCGACATGCTCGATCCGATTTTTGGGTACGATGCCGATACCAAAGTCGGACTGAATCCCGGCGAAGAAACCCTCATCCTGCACCGCTACCGGATCTTATGGAGTCTCAGTGTGGATAGCCGGCTCAGCTCGTCCGGCAAGGAACCGATGTTGCGGAAAGAGGATCGGTTCAAGGAGTTTCGTTCGTGGTATCGGAAGATTCCTGCGATGCAATTGAAGTCCGTCTTCGAAGGTCTGTGGCAGACGGGATTTTTTACACATTCTGAATTGATCGAAATGGCCACAGACACGTTGCGGGTCATGGACCGCGCTGTCGATGTCGAAGGCGGCGAAGTGCCCGAGACGGAAAACAAAGTCATGCTCATGCCCGGTTTTCCCTGCCCGCTCTGCCGGTTCCCCACCTATTCATGGGTCGAGGACATGGGCAACAAGATCGAGTCCTATGTGCTGGATTTTATCCGCGAGAACCATCCGGGCTGGGACGTCGAGTTCGGCGCCTGCGATCGATGTGTCGAGGTGTATAAACTCCGCGCCGATGGAGTGATGTAATGTCGCCTGCGGCGAACGGCAAATCTCTCGCCTGGGCGAACAGCAAATCTCAAATCTCAGATTTCAAATCTGCAATTTGAGATTGATCGAATCCCTCCGATCCGCTATGTGAAATTTGAGATCTGAGATCTGAGATTTGTTTTCATCCGATGGCTACCAATCCAAAATACGGTCGGCGCGATTTTCTCAAGGATTCGGTCCTCTCTGTCGCCAAAGCGGCGAAGGAATTCTCCACACATTCGGACGCGGTTCCGGAAAAACCGGCTCCCGCATTGCGGACTGATTGGCTGCGTCCACCGGGCGCGGTTGAGGAGCCGCTGTTTCTTGAACGCTGCACAAAGTGCAACGACTGTGTGAAAGCCTGCCCCCATGGATCGATCGTCTTCCATCAGCAGGACGGCACCCCGGTGCTCTTTCCTGATCAGGTCCCCTGCTACCTCTGCGACGACCTGCCTTGCATCGCGGCCTGTGCGACCGATGCATTACTGCCTGCCGGTCGAGAAGAGATCCGGATGGGAATGGCGGTGGTCAATCATCGGCTCTGTACGGCGGGGCAGGGGTGCCATGCCTGCGTGTCAAAATGTCCCACGGATGCGCTGAGCATGGATTTTGATGCCCAACAGCTTGTCGTCACGGCCGAGCGTTGTGTAGGATGCGGAATGTGTGAGCATATCTGCCGGACGGTCAATGATCATATTGCGATTAGAGTGACCCCGTTTCGATTGCTGGAACCCCTAGTCCGTTGAGCGAGTGATTTGGTGGAAAAGAGCCAGGAACGTGGACGCAAAACCTGCGGAAATATCAGGCTGTGTATAAGATTTTTCTGAAAATAAGACCGGGCTCATGAGGTTCGCAGGTGGCCAGAAACATGCTTGACATCCCCCAGACCTTTACCTATCATACCCAAGCTTTCGCCACGGGTTTGACCGCAGTTGCCCAAATGTTTCGCGGCAACGGAGTGAGGAGTAGATTCTCATGACGATCAAGCAGCCGATACAAGGGTCCACACAAGCCGCAACCGCCGTCATTTCGAAACCTCCAGCCATTAAAGATTCTCCCGCAGTCGAACGTGCACTCAATCGCAGTAAGCTCTATCTCCTCGTGTCGTGGAGCCTGCTGTATCCCGAGGACGACGAATTTCTCGACTATCTGCAGTGCGGTGAGTTCGTCGAAGACGGGCGGGCGGCGCTCGATGCGTTAGAAACGGCGCTCGATGGAATCGGTGGCGATCGTGCCAAGCAAAAACTGGCCTTGATGCGTAAGCAGTTCGACCAGATCGAAAAACTCATCGCGTCGGAATGCGTGAACTGGCAATTGAGCGAACTGCAAGCCGAACACCGTCGCGTGTTCAGCAACGTCATCACGCTCGATTGTCCTCCCTACGAAACGCTCTTCGGTAACGATCACGTCTTTGCGCAATCTCATGTGATGGGTGACATCGCCGGTTTCTACAAGGCATTCGGGGTCGAACTCTCGAAGGACATCCATGAGCGTCTCGATCACCTGAGCGTCGAATTCGAGTTCATGCACTTCCTCGCCTATAAAGAATCCTATTCCCGCTGCCACGACAGTGCCGAAAAAACCCAAATCGTCGTCGATGCCCAAAAGAAGTTCGTCAAGAATCACATCGGGCGCTGGGTGCCGTTGTTCTGCCGCATGCTGATCAAGAAGGCCGATTCCGGGCTCTTCAAGCACGTCGCAGACATGACGTCCGACTGGATGGATTTCGAAGCCGCGTTTCTGGGCGTGACTCCGCAAACCTATTCAGAAACAGACTATCGGCCCGCCACGTTCAATTCTCCCGAAGGTCAGACGTACGAATGCGGCGCGCAGGACCAGGGCAATGAACTCACCCTCTTGTTGAACGAAACAGGTGCGCAGAATTTCATGGATCAAAAGGATAAAGACAAGGAGGAAGGGGGGCCGGTCGGGACGGCCTAACGAATCCAGTAAGTGCGGTGTGTCCTTTTTATACGTTTTGTAGCTATCTTGGGTTGTATTAATCATTTAATTGAGAGGAGGGCATAGTCCATGAGAGTAGTGCAGACACACAACAAGTCTGTGGTGTTTGGCATTCTTCTCTCTGCCCTGATCGTAGGCGTGATGCTGACGATTGGGCAGGTACCGTTGGCCGTCAGTCAGCCGGTGACCATCCCGGCCAAAGCGGTCAAGGGTCCCATCCCGATGGATGGGGCGAACCCTGTATGGGAGAGCGTGCCTGGTGTGATCGTGCCGTTGAGTGGTCAGCTGATCACCACGCCGATGCACCCGAATATCTCCGTCAAGTCAGTGTTCGTGAAAGCCATGACGAATGGCAAGGAAGTCGGTTTACGGATCGAGTGGAGCGATCAGACCAAGAACGACACGACGATCGGCCCACAGGATTTCCGTGACCAGGCCGCGATCATGTTCCCGGTCAACACGTCAGGGGCACCACCGTTCCAGTGCATGGGTCAGTCCGGCGGCACCACCAACATCTGGCGGTGGAACGCGGAATGGCAGAAAGACCTCGGCAAGGACAGCGCCGGGCTCTGGGACGTGGACGATCAATACCCCGGCATTTTCTGGGACTACTATTTTGAAGAGCCCGCGGGTGGTGTGACCTATCCTGACCGGATCGGCCGCAGCCTCGGACCCTTCAACCCCGGCATCTGGTCGGGCAACATTATGTCTGATCCGACGCTCCGCGTGAGTTCAGTCGAGGATCTGAATGCCAACGGCTTCAGCACCCTGACGACCCAGGCTCATCAAGATGTCATCGGCAACGGCGTGTGGGAACCGGCTGGCTCCGTCAAGGGCGGCGGGTACTCCGGTCCGACCTGGCGCATCGTTGTGAAGCGGACCCTGGAAACAGGTGATGCCAACGATACGCAGTTCAAGGCGGGCATGTCCGTGCCTATCGCGTTTGCGGTGTGGGACGGTAACAACATCGAGCGTAACGGTATGAAGGCCCTCTCCACCTGGTTCACGCTCAAGCTTCCGTGAGCTGAACGGGTCATGAGAGTGCTGTTCCACTTGTGATGAGTGGAGCAGAGAAAGCGAAGGAAAAGCCCCAGTTCTCTGAGCTGGGGCTTTTCTATTTTAGGGGCTGCGAGTGAAACCGATCTTCGCCCGTAACAGGGTTGCATTTGAGCGGAGGCGGAGTGTATAAAACAGGGTCGAATCTTTCGAGATTTATCTTATTTTTCAATTCTCTCGGTAGAGATTCCCTATGAAAGTTTCGCTGCTTTTTCCACCAACCTGGCACCCTTCGCAGCCCTATCTGAGTCTTCCTTCACTGACCGGTTTTCTTGCCCAGGGCGGCGTTACGAATGTCACGCAGCGGGATTTGGGCATCGAGCTGCTCGACGAGGTCGTCACGAAGTCCTATGGCGGGAGCCTCTATCAGGATTTAGTCGACAAGCGGAAAGCGCTTGAACGAGCGCGACAAGGTGAAACCGGGCCCGGGAGTGCCGAGCATCTGGCACGGATCATCGAATCCCTCGATCGGTTTCCCTATCTGATCGATCGGATTGAGCTGGCGAAGGAGACGCTGCGGGGCGAGGGCTTCTACGACATGGAAGCCTACAGGGAAAGCCTCTTTCTCATCGACAAGTGGCTCGAAGTCATTTCCACGCTCTATTTCCCGACCAGGCTCACGGTCGTCGACAATCAATTCAGCACCTATTCCATCTACTCGTCCAAAGACTTGATGAAAGTCATCCGGGACGAGGAGCAAAATCCTTACATCAAGCTTTTCCGTGAACGGTTTCTTTCCTCCATCATTGCGGACCATCCGGAGCTGATCGGTGTCTCGATCACGGCCACCTCGCAGATCATTCCGGGTCTCACATTGTGCCGGCTGATCAAGGAAGCGGCCCCGGATATCCATCTGACGATCGGAGGCAGTATCTTCACACGCCTGGTGGACAATCTACGCCGCTGCCCGAGTCTCTTCGACATCACCGACGACATCGTGGTGTTCGAAGGCGAGACGGCATTGCTCGAATTGGTCGACCAGATGGCGGGGAAGAGGGATTTCAGCAAAGTCCCGAATTTGATCTATCGCCAAAATGGCAAGATCAACGTGAATCAACCATTCTATTCCGAAAACGTCAACAAGTTGCCGGCGCCGAATTACGATGGCTTCCCCCTCGGCCGGTACCTGTCGCCCGAGCCGGTGCTGCCCGTGCAATTCTCGCGCGGGTGCTACTACAAGGATTGCGCATTCTGTGCGCTGACCCTCGATCACCAGAATTTCCGGCAGAAGGAACCGGCCCGGACGATCGAAGAATTGGAATGGCTCAAACAGCGGTACGGTGTGCGGAACTTCTTCTTCACCGACGAATGTTTCGCGCTGTCGCCGACGAAGCGGCTCTGCCAGCAGATGATCGACCGCCGGCTGGACATCAAATGGACCTGCGAAATGCGCTTCGAGAAACATCTCACGCGCGAATTGCTCGCCTCCATGCGGGACGCCGGCTGTCTGAAGATCGTGTTCGGGTTGGAATCGTTCAACCAGCGCGTCATGGATTTCATGAAGAAAGGCATCCAGCAGGAATGGGTCCGGCGGATCTCGAGCGACTGCGTCGATCTGGGAATCGCCGTTCACTGCTACATCATCGTCGGCTTCCCGACGGAGAAGGAAGAAGAAGCGCTGGAGACGGTGAATTTCATCGTCGAGAACAAGAAGCTGAACGAGTCGTACGGCTTCTCCTGTCAGCCCTGCCTGTTCGACCTGGAAAAGGAAGCGCCGATCATGAGCGATCCGGGCGGCTACGGGATCAGGCGCATCATGCGGCCGTCGGCGGAGGATTTGAGCCTCGGGTTCTTCTATGAAGTGCAGGAAGGGATGACCCCGGATGAGGCCGAGCGGCTCTATCAGCATGTGTACGAGAAGATCAGTGAGGTCGTCTGCGAACTTCCTTTCAACTACTCGATGGCGGACGGGCTCCTCTATATCGGGCGGGCCAAAGCGGAAGAGCGGCGAGCGGTATCCGCTGCGCAGTCATAACTCGGACAGGGCTGAGCGTTGACCGGCTTTTTGGCCGGTCTGTATAATTCACGTTCCACTTGTGGAGTACACGTGCTGGCACCAGGAACGACCATGGAGCGGATCACAGGGAGGCTGAGCGATCAGCCGCTCCTCTTTCAGTACACGATCAAGCTCGTGCTGCTGGTCGCGTTCTTGGAGCTGATCCTCTACCGTCTGGTGTCCCGGCTGGGCATGCATCTCAGCAAGCTGGCGGTGGACCATCAGTGGATCATCCCCACCTTTACGGCACTCACGGAAGTCGGCCAGTGGCTGTTGAATGTCGTGGCCATTCTGTTGTTCCTGGGATTGACGGTCGGCATGGCCAACCGGCTGGCGAGTCGCGGATTCACGGGTCTGACCCGGTTCGCCGTTCCCTGTATCGCCTTGCTCCTCTTGTTGACGATCGGGTTTTTGTTCGTGCCTCCGACGATGCTGGGGTCGGCCATTTATAACAGCGTCGCCTTGTTGGCGATCATTCTGCTCATGAGCGAGTATCTGGCGACACATCACGATCGGTCTCATCGGCTGCTCGGCATCACCTATCTCCTGGGCATCGGAGGGTGGCTGTACTACCAAATCGTCTCGACGTTCTACAGTTTCGCCGGGACCGTGTCGGCGCCGCCCTTGGTGTATGAGGCGCATCGGGCCGGTGAAGCACTTATGGTAGTAGCGAGCATATTGGTGTTCTGGGCCTACGGGCGGGGAGTCTCCTTCCGTTCGCGGAATCAACGTCAGCGCCACCGCGCGATCTGGTTTTGGGGCACGGCGGGAACGATCTTTGTCGCCATGTTCTTCTTGGACTATCTCTTGAACCGGTATGATCCCGCGATGGCGAGCAACGTCCGCAAGGGAGCGGACGGCATCGGGTGGATTTTCCAGTTCGGCATGGGCTACACCTTTTATTTGCCGTTCGCGCTCTATATGGCCGGCTTATTGTGTTGGTCCTATACCGTCATCAGGCTGTTGACGATGGGACGCCTGGCGGGCTACGGCCTGGGGCTCATGTTTATCGCGGGCTATGCGCTGCTGTATTCGAATCTCACGCTCATGGTCGTGTTGGGTGTGATGTTGCTGACGATGGATCGTTACCGGCGCGAGGCAGCCGACTCAGTTACGGCATCCGACAGGCCGGTGATGGGCACGTCTGACTCACTGGTCGGCGGACATGTGTAATCTTTAGTCATATAGGGGCTTGTATGGACGAAACTACTTCTTCAACAGAGCAAGGTCGTGCTGCAGTGGATCCGGCTGATCAGCCGTTGAACCCCGATGAGGAAATCCTCGAGCTGGAAAAGCTGCTGGCCGCTGAGCCGGACGATTTTCAAGCCCGCTGCCGTTTAGGTGAGTTGTATTTCAGCAAGGGCCGGCTGGACGATGCGTTAATTGAAGTGAAGAAATCGATCGAGATGGCGGAGGGGATTCGTGCGGAAATGAATCGTTCGCTCGCGATGTACTACTCGAATCTCGGCACGATCTACGCGACGAAGAACATGCCGGACGAAGCGGAGACTGAGTTCAAGCGCGCGCTCGACGTGTTTGCACACGACGTGTTGGCCCTGTTCAATCTGGGCCGTCTCTGTGCCGAGAAGAAAAAGTATATGGATGCCAAGGGATATTATGAACGCCTGGTTGAAATTACGCCGGACGATCCGATGGCCTGGTACAATCTTGCAGGCGTGTACGTCGAACTCGACAATCCTCAAGTCTCCGACTACAACACGATCGACGCCGCGATTCAGTGCTATCTGCGCACACTCGAATTGGATCCCAAGCATCTGGAAGGCAGTTTCAAGCTGATGGAACTGGCCTTGAATCACAAGAAGTCGGATTTGGCCATTAAAGTCATGGAAGACGCCGTCGAGCAGAATGTCGACGAGCCGTTGGCCTATTACAATCTGATCAGCGTGTACGATAAGTGCAAGATGTTCGAGCAGGCTGAACAGGCTCGGCAGCGATTGAAAGAACGGTTTGCGAAGCGGAGTAAAGACGAGCAGCACATCCTGATTCACCTTTATTTTCGGAGGAACACACCATGTTTGGGAGTATGGGTTTTACAGAGCTGCTTCTGATTCTCTTCATCGTGTTGATCATTTTTGGCGCAGGCAAGTTGCCGCAATTGGGAGAAGGTCTGGGTAAGGCCATCAAGGGTTTCAAGAAGTCCGTGCATGAAGCGGAGGCCATCGAAGCCGAGGCGGAAGCCGCGCAGCAACAGCAACAGCAGATGGCAGCGCCTCAGCAGGCCATCCCGACGGCGCCGGCGCCGGGGATGGAACAACCGGCTGCGCAGCCAGCGACCCGCGCCTAGGCGCTAGATCGGCACGGACAGCATGGAAACCGAACTTCAGCTCGCAGTCGGCTACATCGAGACGTTCGCGGGGAACGGCAAGGCGCGCAGCACCGGCGACGGCAAGCGAGCCGTGAAGGCCGGTATTCCGCTCCCACATCATGCCGCGTTGGATCGGGAGGAGCGGTGGCTCTACTTCGCCGAATCCGGATCCGACCGCGTCCGCCGGGTGAATCTCCAAGAGGGGACGCTGCACAACTTCGCCGGGATCGGCGAAACCTGCTACAGCGGTGACGATGGGCTCTGCGGCGAAGCCGGGTTGTATCTTCCGCTCGACGTCGCCTTTGATTCCCAGAACCATCTCTACATCTGCGACTCCGGCAGCAACCGTATCAGGAAAGTCGATCGCGAGACCGGGGTGATCACGACCGTGGTCGGCACCGGCCATCATGGCTTCAACGGCGACGGGCCGGCGCTGGAGGTCAATCTGACCTGGCCGGCGGCGATGGCCTTCGACAAAGACGACATCCTGTATATCGCCGATACGCAAGCTCACAAGATCCGCCGCTACGATCCACGTACCGGCATGGTCACGACGATCGCCGGAACCTGGACCACGGAAGACGATGCGCGCGAACAGCCGTTGGTCGCACGCAATCTGGTCGTCCTCTCCGGCGACGCAATCGGAATCGATTTCAGTGACGATCATGGCTGGCTGATGCCCGTCTGTTCGGACGGCCTGGACATGTCGATGTACCTGGACGACGGGAAGCCTGCGACGGAAGCGCGTCTGTACGACGTCGTCGGAATCGCGGTGGACAGCAAAGGCCACGTCGTGATCGTCGACAAGGGCAGCAACCGGGTCAGAAAGATCGACCACACCAGCGGCATCATCTCCACAGTGGCCGGCGTCTGCCGCTACGGATATGACGGGGACAACAAAGCGGCCACACGCGCGATGCTGCACGCGCCCGAAGCCGTCGTGTTCGATGCGCAGGACAATCTCTACGTGTCCGACACGATGAATCATCGGGTACGCAAAGTGGACGCGGTGACCGGCGTCATCACCACCGTCGCGGGAAACGGCGACAGCGGCTATGAAGACAAGAACATGGGCGGCTGCGGCGCTGCGCGTTTCGTGGCGAAGGAAGCGGCCGGAACGCTCAAGCACGGCGACGGTCTGCTCGGCATCGAAGCGGTCGTGAACTCTCCTGTCGGGTTGGCGCTAGACTCCCTCGGACATCTCTATATCTGCGAGCGAGGCGAAAACAAAATTCGCCGCGTGCGACTTTGGTAGAAACCCGAAGCCGACCGAATTGGTCACGCTGACGTTTTATGATATTGTGACATCGTCGTACCCGGCATTGTTGCTCAGCAGGCTGTTCAGAAAGGCCGTCCAGCAAGGCCGCAGTGGCTTTATCAACAGCCTCGCCTTGGTCAACTGAGGACCCTGATGGTGCGCAAGACGACGAAGACCGCTTCCCGTCCTCTCGTATTCTTGTTCCTCTGTATCCTGGTCGTGGCCGCCGTCCTCGGAGGCTTGGGGATTCCTCTCGTCAGCTCCGAAGGCATGGTCATCCGCGCGCATCTCGTCGAAGGGGATTTGCCGACGACCCCGGAGGATGCGGGCTGGTCGAAAATCCCGCCGATGACCCTTCCCCTGAGCGGGCAAGTGATCACCAGACCGGTTTGGCCGGAGCCCACTGCACGCGCTTTGACCGTCCGAGCTCTTCATAATGGCAGCGACCTGGCGTTCCTGTTGGAATGGCAGGACAACACCAAAAACGACCGCCTCACCCCTGGCACGTTCCGAGACGGGGTCGCGATCGGGCTCCCACTTGGCGATGCGCCGGCCTTTTTCTGCATGGGGCAGCTCGATCACTACATCAATATCTGGCATTGGAAAGCCGATTGGCAAAGCGACATTGATCGCCGGGCCGCGCGGAATACCGACAAGCAGCGTGAAGGGGTTCGAACCTTCGAAGTCATTCCCCGCCGCGTGTCATCGGTCGAAGACCTCATCGGCGGCGGCTTCAGCACGCTCACGACGAAAGAAAAACAAGGCCGTGTGCAGGGCAAAGCCACATGGAAGGACGGCGTGTGGCACGTCGTCATGCGGAGACCCTTGGTGAGCGAGGAACAGGAGAATGAAGCCAAGTTGATTCCCGGTCGCGTGCAAACGGTCTCCTTTGCCGTGTGGAACGGCGAAAACAAGGAACGGAACGGGCAAAAAGCGGTGGCCCCATGGTTCCAATTGGTCATCGACCCGATTGCGAAAGTATAAGGTTCGTGGTGTGATGGAACGAGGATCCCGTGAGGGGGATCCAGGAGTGATCGGGAAACCACGAGGCGCAGACGTTGGAGGATCATCACAAGACGTTCGCAGACGGTACAAGGAGGGCCCTTCGCCTGGGAAGGGCCCTTGTTGTGTGTGCAGGCTTGCTGGCGGGACTGTCAGGTGCGCCGGCGTATTCCCAGAATAATGGCACCGAGGCCATGACCGTGGACGAGGCGGCGAAGTTGGGCGAAGAGTTCGGAGTCGTGGTCGGCGATGTCGATGAAGAGATCCAGAAAGAACTCAAGCTCCAGCGGCCACAAGGGGTCGCGGTGTTCGAAGTGATCGGGAATTCACGGGCCGACTATGCGGGGATCAAGGTGCGATCGGTGATCAAGGAAATCGACAAGCGCGAGATCAAGAACATGGTCGAATTCGGACGGGCGATCAAGAAAGCCATGAATGAGTGCAACTTCACGGTCGGGACCTATGAACCGGCCGATCCCGGCGACCCTGTCGGCTGGGGCGTTAATTTCCATTTTGTCGGCTGCAAGCGGGACTGATCGGCCATGCGTCACCCGTCACGACTAGTGATCGGAGTCTTCGTCCTGCTGTCGCTCGCCGTCACGGCCTTCTTTCATGAGCGCGCCATTGCACAGAAGGCCGATGGAAAGGCGCCCTCCGATTGGATCGAGGAAATTGAAAAGGTCTTCATTCGATCAGAAGAGTGCAAGCAATGTCACGACCGCCATTATGAAGAGTGGAAAGGCGCGCGGGAGCAGACGCCGGATCTGAAGACGTTCGGCCGCGTGGATGCAGCGCTGCTGCACGGCACGTCGCTCGAGTCACCCGTGTTTCGTACGGTGCTCGGCGTCTGGATGCAGACGAATCCGACGACAGAAGAACGCAAGCGCTGCCTGTCCTGTCATGTGCCCTCGATGACGGTGTTCCCGCAGCATGCCGAGAAGATCACTGCGCAAGTGTTGGCCGGGAAGCCGCAGATCGAAGGGATCGGGTGCGCCTCCTGCCACCTGATCAAGTCGATCGAAACGACGATGTCGCCGCCACCGACGTTCAAAATCGAACCGGGCAAGACGATGCACGGGCCATACGCCGACCCGGAGGAAAATCTCGTCCATCCGGCTGACCAGGTGTCCCTATACCGAGGCGCAAATTACTGTGCCTCGTGCCATTTCGACAAAGTCAAAGACGTGACTCAAAAGGATCTGCCTGGGGAAATCCTCCAAGGCACGATCTGCCAGGATTGCCACATGGAGCAGTCGACCGGGAGCTCCACTTCGAAGCGCGGGGCAATGACCCGTTCAATCGGACGCCATTATTTCCGGGGTGTCGTCATTCCCGGTATCTTACTCAAGAACCGTAATCTGCAAGCCGAATGGATGCCGCGTATCGATATCGACAGCACCAAGTCCCCGGCCAAGGTCGAGGGGACCGCCTTGGTGAAAGTCGGCAGTTTGCCCCACAGCTTTCCGGACGGCGATCCGGTCCTCAAGCAGTTCATCCTGATGATCGCGGTGAAGGATCCACAGGGCAAAGTGTTGGCTCAAGAGACGAAACAATTCGGGCTGCCGTACGACAAGATTCTTCGCGGGCCGATTCCCGATCCCTTTATCAAGGGAGGAAATACGAGGAAGGTGCCCTTCTCGCTGGCAATTCCATCCGGCGCGACACCGGCCTCGATCGAGGCGGTGCTGAATTATACGTTGATTCCGACGCCTGAGCCCGCCTTGAGGGACAAGTATCTTGCGACGCTCAAGGACGACAAGGAGCGGGAGAGAGCCAAGAAGATTCTCGAGGACTATGCACAGCCCCGGATGCTGACCTACCGGGCCAAGACCCTATGACCCTATAATGGTTGGGGAATGCGAACAGTGATGCACAAGGCAGGTCTGTCGATGCTCGGGGCGATCCTCCTCCTGACCGGAGGCGTGGGCTCTTATCTGCTCGGCGACCGCCTCTTTGCTCAGGACGGCAAAGCCCCTGTGACGATGGACAAGGCCTTTCCCAATTCGAACAAATGTAAGCGTTGCCATGAACGGGTGTTCGAGGAATGGGAAACCTCACCCTTGTCGCGCTCGATTCATTCGCCTGCGTTCCGCACGTCGCTCGATGCGTTTTTGTCTTCGCCAGCCGGAAAAGACAAAGCCCTGTGCTTCCGTTGCCATGCGCCGCATGTGCGGGAATTTCCCGAGCAGGTGCAGCTCTTTATCGATCAAGCCAAATCGGGAGATCCCCAGATGGACGGGGTGGCGTGTTCGCAATGTCACCTGATCAAGCAGGTCGATCGGACGAAACAGCCGCCGGAGCCGAAGTACGAACCGGCCGGCAGCAAGGTGCTCTACGGACCGTATAAAGATTTCGCACAAAATCTCGCTCATCAGTCGTTGGAGCTGGGACTGTTCCGCAAATCCGATCTTTGCCTGAACTGCCACCAGGCCGTGCCCTCAGCCGTGAATCTCGGCAAGACGAACGACCTCCTCGGCAATTGGGACCAGAGTAAGGCGATCAAATCTGGCAAGGAATGCCAGTCGTGCCACATGCCGGAGCAGACCGGCGAGTCGGCCAATGGCGAAAAGAAACGCACGGTGGCCAACCACACATTCCCCGGCCGCATCGGGAAACTACGCCAGGAGGCGGCCAAGCTCGACATCGAGACCAAGATCGAGGGAGAGAAGACGACCGTGGTGATCAAGGTCCAGAGTTTAGTGCCTCACAATTTGCCGACGACGCATCCGGCCTGGGCAACTGTGGTGCTCGATCTGGACATCAAAGGCAAAAATCTCAGAACGGTCTTTGCGGACAAGCGCCCCTATGGTCGGGTCTATCAAGATGCCAAGGGACAGAAGACCAGCTTCGACTTCGAAGCCGTGAAGGTGCTCGAGGATACGGTGCTGAAACCGGAAGAAGTGCGCGTCGAGACCTTTACGTTCCCCACTCCCAAGGACACCAAGACCTTTGATGTCGAGGCGACACTCAGCTACGCGCCGATTACAGGGCCCGCCCCGTTTCTCCAACGGATCGAAGCGGAATCGACCAAAGGTTCGTCAGATCCGGTCTTCCAGCCGATTGAGATCGTGAAGCGGTCGGAAAACATTCCTGTCAACAAGTAGCACCCCTCCCCAGTTCAGTAGTTTGTCCTTTCCTGACAACTAGTTCCGTGCCTAGGGAACCCCGTGGTGGTGCACGCACTCTCCGGGGAGTACGCTGTGCCCATGCATGGTCCCTCTGTCATCGTGGTGGGAGCCGGCCTGGCCGGATTATCCGCCGCTGTCCAACTCCTGAAAGACGGCGCGAGGGTGACGGTCATCGAGGCAAGAGCTCGCGTTGGTGGGCGGGTCCTGACGATACGGGATGCCTTCATGCAGGGCCAGCATGCGGAAGCAGGCGGCGATTTCATCGACGCGGGTCAAGAAGAGATCATACGCCTGGTCCATGAATACGGCTTGACGTTGCGTCCCATCCTGCGAAAAGGGTTTGCCATCGCTCGACAGAAAGAGACGGGCAAGATTCATGGCCGTCCGATTGCAATCCAGAAAGCCTGGAAACCGATTGCCGAGAAGGCCAAACCGCTCCTGAAAGCCTATCAGCTGGCGGAGCAACGATGGGATGGCGCCATCGCTCGAAGCCTGGCACAGCGATCCGTCGGCGAATGGTTGGACGAGATCCAGGCCGATGACAGCATGCGGTCGACGGTCCGTGGGCTTCGCGGATTCTTTCTCGCCGATCCGGAGGAACTCTCGCTCCTGGTCTTGATCGACCAGCTTTCTGCGGAAGCTCCCGGCAGAGAGTCGATGTCTCGGATCGAAGGCGGCAACGATCGCTTACCGGTCGAAATGGCACTGTCGCTCGGGGACGCACTGCACCTCAATACCATGGCCATGGCCATCCGCCAGGACCAGGCGTCGGTTCACCTGACCGTTCAGCGCTCGGGTAGTGATCAGACACACATGAAGGCGGACTATATCATCCTCGCTGTGCCCGTCACGACGCTGCGAGCCATCGACATCAGACCGGGGCTTCCCCTTGAGCAGACGAACGCCTTCTCACGCTTGAAGTACGGACGGGTCACCAAAAGCCTGCTGCAGTTCGACCGGCGATTCTGGCACAAGAAGGGACGACCGACGGCCTTCGGCACTGATGCGCCGACGGGAGCCATATGGGACGGGAATGAAGAGCAACCGGGACGAGCGGGCATTTTGACGTTGATGGCCGGAGGGCAGGCGAGCGAGGACAGCCGGAAGATCGTCGCGCAGGAAGGGATCGAGGGTCTGGTTCGTTCACTGGAATGGCTCAAGCCGGGCGACGCGGAATTGCTGCGCAGCTATCTAGTCACGTGGGAAGATGATCCGTGGGCCCAAGGCGGCTACGCCTATTTCGATCCGGGCTTCGATCCGGCCTGGCGTCCATGGCTGGCCCGTCCACATGGCCGTATCCTCTTTGCCGGAGAACAGACCAGTATCAAGTGGCAGGGGTACATGAACGGGGCGGTCGAAAGCGGCCTCCGTGCGGCGGCGGAAGTCTTGGCGCTGGCCTCGAGGAAGTGACGATCTCAAATCTCACATCTCAAATCTCATATTCGAGCCTCCGAAATCTGAGATTCTAGATCTGAGATCTGAGATCTGAGATTACGAGTAGCGTATCACGCTACTCGTTAATGATCCGCGAGCCGGGCGACTTCATCTTAAAGATTTGGAGCGCGTTGTAGATGCCCTTGGCGGGATGGTTGAGGATCAACCGTGAGTTGGTAATGTGGGTATCAAGCAGTTCGTATTGTCCGCCGCTGTAGTACAGGTCACAGTCGTCGATGTTGCAGTTCTTGTACACGTGATTATCAAGCGCCAGTTTGGTCTTGCTGAAGGTCTGTCCGTCCACGATGATGTAGTTCGGTTCCAGGCCCATCGGTTCCCCCTCTCCGGCGCGGACTATAACAAGTTCTTCCTCCCTCCGCAAACATTTCTCGGCGTTTTTGCGCCTTTTCTTTCCAATTTTCCTAGGGTATTCTTCCGCATGACTATGTTGGACACGATTTATCGGGTACGGACGGTGTGGCCGCTGTGTGGGCTGATCGCATTGGTCGGCTGCGCCGGAGTCACCCCCAACGGCACAGAGTCCTATCCGGCCCAGCAAGCGCTGATCGGCAAGACAAAAGAGGCGTTGCTCGCCTGTGCCGGGCCGCCGGTCATCGAGCGAACCAAAGTCGATCACGTCCTGTTTGTCTACTATCGAGAGGCCTCACAGCTCGAAGAATCCTTTCCGGGCTCGAAAAGCAGTTTTGCCAGGGTGCATCACGGCTGTCGCGCAACGATCGAGCTGAAGGAGGATCGCGTGAGCAACGTGCGGTACGAGAGCGAGCCCAGTTCCTATCAGGATCAAGACCATTGCGAAGAGATCTTCGAGCTCTGTGTCAGCCCATAGCGCTCTGTATCATCCCACGCATCCATAGCTGGCCGTTATGAAAAGCGTCACGACGTCCGCCATCCAACTGCTCTTGACCGGTCTGATGACCGCCGCGGTGTGGTTGCCGGGGCTCTGGCAAGCAGGACACCAGGCCTACGCGCTCGAAAAATATGGCCGTCCCTTACCGGAGATGGAAAAAACCAAAGGTGCGGAAGAGGGGACACAGGCAAACCAGCATGAAGACGAATCCCTGATCGGAGGCTATCTGTTGGCCGGCGCCTTTATTTCCAATCCCTCGTTCGCCGCGCGTCCGGACAACACCGGCCGGGTCGGGATGCGGTACATGCTGCACGCGGAAACCGATCTGTATAAAAAATATCTGACGTTCTATTCCGATCAGAACTTTTTTTCCGACCGGGACAACGGCTGGATCGAGTTGAGCGAATGGGATCAGACCTATGGCATCACCGGGGCCGTGGATCACTGGTTCTGGCGCATGCAGTACGAGCGGGATGCGCCGCTCGACAAGAGCGGGCTCAAACAGATCTATGCTGATGGAATGGTGAATTATCGCATCCGCAGCCAAGAGGACTGGGCTTGGTGGCGCAAAATGTTTCCGAAGAACGGCCTCACGGCCTATGCCGGACTCGGCTGGCTCTTTCATAACCAGCAGTACTTTGCGCGTCCCGATAACACCGGCCGGGCGCTGTTCCGCTATGTCGCGCATTTCGATTTGGATCTCTACAAGCAGAAGTTCGTGCTGTTCGGCGACGTCAACATGTTCACCGATCGCGAGGCATCGAATACTGTCAACCCATCCGAGCTGGACTGGATCCTCGGCATCGCCATGCGCTGGCGCGACTTCGAGCTGAGCTTCTACCGCGAACAAGACCGGCCGCTCGATCGCTCCGGCCTGATTCAGGAATATTGGGCGGTGCAGCTGCGCTATGCCTTCGACGTTCAGAAACGATAGGAGAATCAGCAGGCTTCAGCAGGCTCCCAACCCACCTGAATGCAACCATTTCAGGCGTTCGCGCGTTGATTTCACACCCTGAACAGGGTATCTCTCTCCGAGCTTCCCCATTTGAGCTTTGCTATTTGTAATTCCATCTGAGTGTTACCATTCGTGATTACCATTTGAGATTTGCGATTTGATATCTGAGATTTCTTACTTGAGCTTTGCGAAGGTGCATGCATGAAATACAAATCCTTTGAAGACCTTCCTGTCTGGCAAGCTGCCATCGAGCTCGCTCGCCACACCTATGCCGCCACCGAGAGCCAGGCCTTTCGCGGTCACGCCGGATTACGGGATCAACTCGAACGTGCCAGCCTCTCTGTCTCCAACAACATCGCCGAAGGATTTGAGCGAGGGAGCACGAGCGAACTCCTCGCCTTTCTCTACATCGCCCGTGGCTCCGCCGGCGAAGTCCGCTCGATCCTCTGCCTCTTAGACCGCATCCCATCCTTCTCCCCTTTGAGATCTGAGATTTGCAATCTGAGATCAGCTGCCGCGAGTATTGCACGGCAGCTATATGGCTGGATCGAACAACTCAAAAACTCCGGCATCACCGGCCAACGGCATTTGAACGACAACGTCCGCATCCGCACTGCCGCAGAAAGAGACCGCGACGCGTTTCTCGAAGAACTCGATCGAATCCGCCAATCCGGCCCCAAGCCCTCCGAAATTTGAGATTTGAGATCTGAGATTTGAGATATGAGATATGAGATATGAGAGATATCTGATTCCCTCTATGAAGTGTGCAATCTGAAATATGAGATTTCTTCTATGAAATCTGAAATGTGAAATTTGAGATTCATTCTGTGATCTTGGATATGAAATATTAGATTTCTTCTGAGATGTGACCTCTTCCTCTATACTGTCCCAAAGCCACGGAGTACACGCGATGCGCTTTGCCAGCCCCACGCTTCATCAGAAAGATCCGCGTTGACCAGCACCGACGAACCGCAAATACCAGTAGAGCAAACCAAAGGCTTCGGCTTGCGCTTGCCGCTTTATACCCAAGTGGTCATCGCCGTGATCTGCGGGACGGCATTCGGAGTAGCCTTCGGCCAGGATCCATACCTGGGCGGTCTGCGCAACGAGCACCTCGGCCGGTTGGGCATGTTCGTCATTCTGCTGCTCAAGACGCTCGCCATTCCGCTCATCTTCTTCGCGATTCTCGACGCCTTCATTCGCACCAGTCTCCCGCTCCGCCAAGGAACCAGGCTGATCGTGATCTGCCTCATCAATGTCTCGGTCGCCATGGCGATCGGCCTCATGATCATGAACACGTGGCAGCCGGGTCTGGCCTGGTACGGCCATATGGACCAGTTGGGTATCGTTTCTGACTCGAAGCCGCCCGCCGGCGATTTAGCGACCGGGTCGCAAGCAGGCGCCCCGAACTCCCTCGAGCAAATCGCCTCCTATATTCCCCGCACCATGCTTCAACCGTTCTCGAGTAACAACGTCATCGGGGTCGTGGTCCTGGCGCTCATGATGGGTGCCCTGTTGCGGAGGCTCCGTGCTCAATCGGAACATGCCGGCGCCATCGAAACGGTCGTGCAAGCCGTAGAAAAGATCTATCACTGGCTCGTACGGATACTGTGGTGGATCATCTACCTTGTGCCATTCGCCGTCTTCGGCGTCCTCGCGTACGTCGTCGGGCGGGTAGGGCTGGGCGCGTTTTCAGCGCTCGGAATTTTTCTTGCCGCCATCATGGCCGGCCTCACGCTCCACGCGTTCGTGTACTATCCCGTCGTCGCATGGGTCGTCGGGAAGAAGTCGCCCAAGACCTATCTCGGCCAGGGTGCCGACGCGATCATGACCGCCGTCTCATGCAACAGCAGTCTCGCCACCGTGCCGATCACCCTCCGCTGTCTCGAACGGATGAAAGTATCGCCGGAATCAGCGCGCCTCGCGGCTTGCGTCGGCACCAACCTCAACAACGACGGCATCACCCTCTATGAAGCGATGGCCGCCCTCTTCCTCGCCCAGGCGCTCGGATACGATTTATCGATGGGACATCAGCTCCTGATCGTGATCGCCTCAATCATGGCGGGCGTCGGTGTGGCGGGCATTCCGGAAGCCGGCCTGGTCGTGTTGCCGCTCGTGCTCTCGGCTGCCGGTCTGCCAAATCAGGTTATCGCCGCCGCCATCCCGCTCATCATGACCGTGGACTGGATCCTCGCCAGGGTTCGCTCGGGCGTGAACGTCATGAGCGACATGCTGGTAGCCATCCTGCTCGATGCCGCGGCGAAGAGGCAGACCGCCAGTGATCGTATGGAAGTGCCATCCGGATCCTCAGAGCCCAAGCCCAAGATATTTCACTAACTCGCTTCGGTCGCGCTCTTTTTCTCGCCGGATCTCTTTCCTCGTTTCTCCGCCTATCCGCCCATGCTATGATCCCTGCGTTTATTCAAGCCATCATCCGATTTCTCGGCAATGGAGAAGCATCGCATTGCAACCGAATGAAGAGTCGGCACGACCCTGTTATCACTAAGTTGGCGTTATGTCAGATATGACATACGATGAGCTTCTGAGACGGAGTTGTTGTGTGAGGGAACCAGAGATTGACGAAGTTCTGGTCTGGCTTCGAGGTGCGATCGAGCCTATGCCTTGATCGATTCTCTCGGAGCAGCAAGGCCGCGACGGCCAAGATATCCGCTTCAATTGTTGCACGACGCTGATTCCGTTGCCGCGCCACCTCACTCGTGGCCAATGCCGTCATCGAAAAACGGTTCGCCACTTCGCGGCAGTCCACATGACATTGCATGCACTGTTCCGTATTCTCTATCAGGTTATCACCATGCGCGATTGTCATCAGAAGCTCTCGAAGGTCTTCAGCCGCGCCGTGACACTGGCGACGGCTCCATCGAGGCCGGGTCAGCGGCGTGCAAGCGTCTACTTCGCGAGCTTCGACTGGTTCGGCGTAAGGCCGTGGAGTATGGCCCTACATGAGAAAGCGTCAACCATCGCAGATTACCGTCAGCCGAGTTCTCGCTCCCGTCCGGCACCTTCTTTGAAGGAGTTTCTCGGTCTATCTGAGCACCGATCGCCATGCTCTGATCGAATCCATGAAGCTTGCCCTTAGCCACAGCCTACGGGAGCTTAGAAAGCAGCCGCGGCTTTGTCCCAAGTAGACATTCGCGCAAGCGCCATCACAATCCAGCCAGTCTCGGTTCGTCAAAATGGAGGCTGGAGATCGCCTGACGGTGTCGATTGGATCTTCTCGTCAGCTCGCTCCTGCTCCTAGGTGCCAATTCTGCCGATCTCGTCATGACCATTCTGGGCGAAGGCCGAAGCAAGAACGGCCGAGCGCCTGCGCACGATCCCTTCCTGTTTCCCCGCCTATCCGCTCATGCTATGATCCCGCGTTCAATCACCCTCCACGCTGGAGGCTCGCGACCGTGTCCAGGGCGGGACCGTCAAGCGCGGAGATCGCGTGAGTGTGAGTGGATAAGGATTGATGGATCGTTCAGGAGGACGTAGACGGTGACGGAATATATTCAGGTGTTCGACTCTCAGGGCGAGGCCTACAAGCGTGCCTTCCAAATCTTTCTCGACAACACCGATCAAAAACGGAACGCCAAACGGTTTTTGCAAACGCTGGTGGATGGCTTACCCAAACGAAACGTGTTCATCGACGCAGGCGCCGGCAACGGTGAGGTGACCAAGGCCTTCGCCAATGCCTTCGACCGCACCATCGCCATCGAGCCGAACCCTCATCTACTGGCTCAGCTCCAGCGTGTCGTCCCGCAGGCCGAAGCCATCGGCGCGCCGATTCTCACTGCCAGTCCAAAATCCCTGGGCGATTTCGTCCTCTGTTCACATACCCTGTATTACATTCCCGCAGACGAATGGCTCGCGCACCTCGAACGGCTCGTGTCCTGGATGTCACCGACCGGTGTAACTGTCGTCGTGATCCAGAATCGCGGGACCGCCTGCATGGCTATGCTGGATCATTTCTTCGGCCACCAGTTCGATCTTGACGGCCTCGTTTCAGCCTTTCGTGCCAAACATGGCGACCGCTATGACGTCGTCACCACCATCGATCCTGCCCATGTCGAGACCTCGGAGCCGGCTTCCGCGTACGCCGTGGCCGAATTCATGCTCAATCTCCTGCCGATCAGCCGGCCGCCAACCCGGCGCGACGTGACAGCCTATCTGGACAGACACTGCACAACCGACGACGGCACCTATCGCCTCTCCGTCCACCAGGACTTTCTGCAAATACGGGCACGAGAGTAACCCGTTAGTCTCCTGTGCTCGCGCAGCGCGCACAAAAGTTGATCCGTATGAGCGCACTATGGGCAGTGCTCGCTGCATGCGCGCAGTTGGAGACCAATCGGGTTACCCTCTGAAAAAAACACCACGAGCAAGCTTGGAAGGATCATTATTACTGCGCGCTGGCGCGCAATCCGCCTTTCTGAAAATGATTCGGTAGCAGCATGATGCAGTTGGGGTTGAACCCTTGCCTTCTTCAAGGTATCGATGCTGCCCAGCACTTTGTCATTCTTCAGATCGATCACCGTGATCGACCCATCGCTCATGCCTTCCAGATTGAGCAGGCTATTCTGGACGAACAGATACCGTTCATCAGGCGATAAGACGCTATGATGGGCACCGGCAGCCGCCGGAATGGTTTTGAGAAACTTCGGCTGGCGCGGATCGGTGTTGTCATAGAGATTGACGAACCCCGGCTTGGCCGTGGTGACGAACAAGCGGTCCCCTTTCGCGTTGTAGAGCATTTCCAACGGCATCCCTTGTTCCCGTGGACCGAAGTCATCGATCTGATTGAAGCGTAAATGCCTTGCGTCTTCGGGTCCCACACTCCCGGCCCACAGCGTCCCTTCCAACATATTGGTGATGTGCACCACGGGAGGATTCGCATTCGGGCTGAACATGATTTCGACGGGAGCGGATTTGGCGGGAGAAGGTTTCGTCGAGATTTTGTGCGTCGAGAGCACTTTACCGGTACTGGCTTCCAGCACCGTGACCGACTCACCCGCTTCGGACATATCCGGCTTGACGGTGCTGGTGACGAGAACCCGGTCGATGCCGTTGTGAATCGCAATCCCGTGCGGATAGAGGATCGTGGCCGCGGCCGGCTCCGACGCACTGACCGTTTTGATCGGCTGATCCTTGACGGCGTCACCCATGATCACGTTGCTCGAGCCCATGCAGGTGAGGTACCACGTCCGGTTATCTTCCGAGACGACGAGATCCTCGCCGACCTGGCAGTCCGGTACGGCAATCGCGCGAAGCCGGTAGGGAAACTCTTTGAGATTCACGACGTGCAAAATGCTTTTTCCCAAGGCCGTGATATACGCTTTGCTCTTATCGCGGTTGAAAAAGATGTGGTGGGCGACGAGATCGGACGGCAGCGGAATCTCCATCAAGATTTTCCCGAAGTCCGACGACTCGGGATCGATGTCCATGATCGCGATCCCTTCGCGCCTCACTGGCTGATCCGGCTTACTCTCATAGTTCAACAGGGCGAGGATTTCGGCCGAGGCGAGCGACGTGCATGAGAGCCACAATCCAATCATCACGGTGAAGAACCTGAACCGTGTCATGAGAGGATTCCGTGTGATGGCGAATCGAGAGGGAGAACTCTCGAGTGTTGGTGCGAATGCGCTGGGAGACATGCTGTTCCTCCTTTGTATTTGACCGATCGAAGAACGGTTATGCATCGCGCTGTAACGGTGCCGCACTATAGCGCGATCACCACGATGGAGACTTATCCGAGCGTCTGGATCTCTTGATAGCCTCAAGGCTCCATCACTTTTTTGAAGCCTCCGAATCAGGCAAGTTCTGTACTCCTCTTCCCGGGTAGAAGCAACGGGCCTCCGACGCCCACCAATACTGGACTAGGGCCGTATGGGGGCTTGATTGGACCCGTTGCGCCGCCGCATAATACCGTCTTGGAATAGCCAAGCAGGTTGCCGAAGGGCAGTTTGATGATCGGTTATAGAAGCCACCAAACCTCGAACGGGTCCATCTTCTTGTTCCTCACGATCGCGGTGCTGTGTCTCGGGGTGTGTCTTCAAATCCTCGGCGTCTCGATCAGTTTTTGGGACCTCAATGGTTCTGACGAGGTGCTGAGCAACTCCATTCTCACTGGGTTTGCCACACTCTCGGATGACCCATGGCTCTCCCCCTTGCTTCGCTCCCTGTTTGCTTTCATTGCCACCGCATCTATCTGCCAGTCCATGCTTTCGTACAGGCTCTTCCGTCCTCCGTTGCTCACCGTCTAACTCACGACTCACGTAAAAGGGCATCGGGCATGCCATCACGGCATGTTCGAGATGGACAGGGCATAACCCGCAGCTGGTTATCACGCACGGCTATGAGGGGCACAATGGCACAAACGAAAATAATGTCGGAATTTGGAAAACACATCCAGGACATGACCAAGTGGCTCGAACACGATCCGAAGCTCGACTTGGTGGATCAACTGTTTATCGAAAATCATATCCAGGTGGTTCAGATGGCCTATGCCGCCTGGAAAAGCCGGCAGGTATATAAACGTGCCATGTGAACCGCTGATGTCTTAATCCATTCGACGAGGAACTCTGGCTGAGCCTCACAGTAAAAGTCGTGTGGCGAGTTCAAGCAATGCGTGAGGAGTGCGACGTAACCGAACAACCCACCAGGGTTCATTCAGAGCGCTGGATGACAAGACGAATGGTCTTCATCCAGCACACGATGGGACTAGGCCAGGCCACCCCTGCTCCTTCCTTTGTTCTCTCATCCGTCCCAATGGACATCCAAAGGCATCCCGCGTAGCATTTTCCTGTTGTGACTTCCCCCCGCAAACACTTCTCGATGATCCGCGAGTTCCACCTGGCCGACGTACTGACGTTGGCCAATGCGGCATGCGGTCTCGGCGCCGTCTTGTGCGGCATGCTCTACATGAGCAGCCAATCGCTGGAATTGTTCCTCACGGCATCCGTCCTCAGTCCGGCGGCGCTGATCTTCGATTGGCTCGACGGCCGTGTGGCTCGCATGCGGCACCAGCATTCCGCGTTGGGACGCGAGTTGGATTCGCTTGCGGATATCATCTCGTTTGGTGTCGCGCCGGCCACACTCGGATTCGCCGCCGGGCTCCGCGGTGCATGGGACTGGTTGGCGCTGATCTATTTCGTCTGTTGCGGAGTCAGCCGGCTGGCCCGGTACAATGTGACCGCCGAGCGTCTCTCGGAAGGCAGCGACAAGGTGGCCTACTTCGAAGGCACGCCGATCCCGACGACCATCTTGCTGACCGGCGTGCTCGCGATGGCGGCCTGGCAAGGCCGGCTTGGTGAGAATCTCTACTGGGGGACATGGACAATCGGACCATGGGAGCTCCATCCCTTGGCGTTGCTGTTTGTCTTGTCGGGGAGTCTCATGATCAGCAAGACACTACGAATTCCGAAGATATAAAGGCTGCTGAAAACGTCCGTCAGCTGCGTTCTCGCCTCGCTCAAACCCTCAACATACCGATAAACGTATGCCTCGGGCTCTCGCTCGCTGCGGCCTTGCCAACGGACGTTTTGAGCATCCTTGGGAAATTTCTAACCACCCTGCCGCCTTTTGCATTCCCACTTGTCATCTTCGCGAAACGCGAAGGTCTCCCTTGTGAGCGGGGGTGCTCACGAGCGAGCTTGGAAGGATCATTTATAAGCTCTGCGGCCTTGGAGGGTGAGAATAACGAACGTTTTGAGCACCTGAGAGATTTGTTAAATACGCGCAAAGAATGATGCTCACGTATTGCCCTGTCTCGTTCACCTTGGTACACTCCCGCCGATGCCAAACGGAAATCCAGCGGAATCGTATAGTTTCACCAAGGAGGACGTATGAATCGGTATTTTCGAACCCTCTGTCTGCTCGCCATCGGCTGTGTGGCATTGTCGAGCGCAGGATGCTCAAAGAAAGCTGTTCAATCAGGAGGGAACACCTCCTCCTCTGCATCCGCGCCGACCGAGCCCGTCCCCAACTTGTCCATGAACGATCCAGCCGGCACAGAACGGCTGAGCTCCCGGCATTGCGATGGCGAAGGTCGACCCGGCCACCGCGAGACGGCAAATGGACGAAATGAGAGCAGAACAAACCGCGACGACGGCTGCCGGCCTGCGCGATGTCTTTTTTGGCTACGATAGCTGGGTGATCAGTGAGGAAGGGCGACAGGCACTCGCCAAGGATGCCGAGTGGTTGCGCACGCATCCGGCCGCCCAGTTGAAAGTGGAAGGTCACTGCGATGAGCGCGGCACCTCCACATACAACCTCGTGCTGGCGGAGAAGCGGGCCAAGTCAGTCCGCAATTTCTTGACGGATCTGGGAATTAGTCGTGAGCGCTTCAGCGTTGTGTCCTACGGCAAAGAGCGCCCGTTTTGTAAGGACCGCACCGAGGCCTGTTATCAGCAGAACCGGCGCGGCCATCTCGTCGTCAAGCCCTGACACCTGCGATTGATTACGTGATAAAAGATAACGAGACGGCCACGCTCATGGTCGTCTCGGTTATTCGTTAAATGATCCTTCCCAGCTTGCTCGTTCAGTTCTTAACCGGGCGGCCTGGATCAGTCCTAGATATGAGCACGTATTGCCACCAACCCAGGCCGTGGTCGGTGCAACTTCCACTCTCCCCAGAGCGACGGCGAGACTACGCTGCGACCTGAATCCTATGGTCCACCAAGTTGCTCGTTTCCTTCTCGAGGATGAGGGCTGATTGATCTCCGACTGCAAGCTTCGACGAGCACCGCCCGCTATGATCAGCATTCGATCAGTCTCGTCTGCCGCGTTGGCGGAGCCAGAGACCGACAGCCTCATCCTCACTGCCCCTCGCTGGAGCAAGCACTCCACCATCCTCACAATGGTCCCACCGAGCTTGCTCGTTTCCCTCTCTTAACGGTGGCCAGCATCGGTCACAATGTGAAATATGATGATCATCCATCAGAGCTTGCTCGTGTGCTCCGCCGAAGAGGGATGCCTTCGCGTTTGGCGAACATGACCGGAGGGGCGAGGCATCCGCTTGGCTGAGGCGGGAAGGAAAGCTGGAACTGACCGAAGAAACACGGTTGGCACAACCGTGACTAAGAGAATTCCAGAAGGGCGCACAGGGCCAAGCCTGTGCTGCGAATTCCGCCCGGCGAAGCCTGTGCGGATCGCTCCGGAGGTCTGTGAGTGAAACGCGGAGGCATCCCTCACACACTCGTCCTGCTTGAATTTGCTGCCACCCCGTCGTAATGTCCTCGACGCATCGTGTCGAATGTCGCCGAATCGGTGAGTGGACGATGAAACACAAACTCTCGGCGCAAGATCTCCTCCTCGTCGGTATGATCGCTGGCAGCGGGCCTTTCCGGTCTGCTCGTTCGATCCCTGTTCCCGAATCACATGTGGGTCAACCTCCCGCTCCATTCCACCGTGGAAGCGTTAGGTGGGTTGGCGGCTGGCCTGATGGGCTTGGTGTTACTCGCGCGGAAAGCGGAGTGGGAAGACGAGAGGCTCCAGGGGGTGGCGAGCGGTTTCCTGGGAATGGGGATGCTCGAAGGGTTTCACGCGGTCTCCTCTCCCGATCAGGGCTTCGTCGCTGTTGCGCAGTGCAGCCAGTCTCCTCGGGGGCGTGGCCTTCTCGTTTGTGTGGCATCCACCGGGGATGATCGGGAAGCGGAGCCAAAGATCTGATGCCCTACCTCGTCATAGGCGTGACGGTCGCCTTCGGAATGCTCACGGTCGCCTTTCCCCACCGCCTGCCCCGCATGCACGGTGCAGGACCAATTCGCGCCGATTGCCCTCGCGATGAACGGTGTCGCCGCCGTCTTGTTCCTTGCCGGCGCGGCGGGTTTTTGGCTCGAGATCTCAGACGCACCGGTAGGCCCGAACATCAGCTCTTGGCAACGTTGGCGATCCTGTTCGGATTGGCCGAAATGATGTTTCTGATTTCCGCCCCGTGGGAGAGCGAATGGTGGACCTGGCACGTCGTGCGATTCGCCGCGTACGTGCTCGCGTTGACGTATGTGAGCCGCGGCTACGTGCGGACGGTCAGCGACGTACGAAGATCCCTGGCACAGACCAAGCGGTCGGAACGGCGTCTGGCCGCGGAATATGCCGTGACCCGGATCATGGCCGAGTCGGCCACCATTAAAGATGCCACGCATGGCGTCCTTCGCGCGGTCGGGGAGAATCTCGACTGGGAAGTCGGCATGTTCTGGGGCGATGGATGCCCAGAAGCAGGTCCTCCGGTTCGTTGACCTCTGGCATGCGCCGGACGTGGAGGCCACCGAGTTCATTGAAGGATAGCAAGGACCGGACGTTTCAACGTGGGGAAGGCCTCGTCGGGCGTGTCTGGGACACCGGCAAGCCGATCTGGATTCCGGACGTCTGTGCCGATCCCACGTTTCGCCGCGCGGAAATGGCCGCGAGGGTCGGCCTGCATGGCGCGTTCGCCTTTCCCGTATGCAAGGGCGAGCAGTTGTACGGCGTCATCGACTGCTTCAGTCGCACCAGCCATGAGCCGGATCGGGATGTCCTCGAGATGCTGGCAGATCTCGGGATCAAAGTCGGCCTGTTCATGGACCGCAAGCGGACGGAAGAGGAACTCCGGCAAACCGAAGCCCGCCTGGTAGAGGAGCAGCGGCTCGCCGAAGTGGCGCGGGTGTTGGGCGACATCGGGCACGACCTGAAAAATATGCTGATGCCCATCTCGAGCGGCGCGGGACTCCTCGAGGAGGAGCTGAGCGAATGTTTTTCAAAATTGCCGGAGTCGACGGCGACGGCCATCAAACCCACGCGCGATATGACCCATGAGTTGATCGAGATGATCAGGCAATCCTCCCGGCGCATCAACGACCGGGTCAAAGAGATCGCCGATTCCGTGAAGGGCCTGACGCGGCCTCCGCAGTTTGCGCCCTGCCGCCTGGCCGACGTCGTGTCGAACGTGTACCGGACCCTCCGCATCCTGGCCGATGAACGTCACGTGACACTCCGCGAGGAGGGAATCGACAGCCTGCCCGTCATCCGGGCCGACGAGAGCCGGCTCTTCAACGCGATCTACAATCTGGTGAACAATGCGATCCCCGAGGTTCCGGCTGGCGGATCGGTCACGGTTCAAGGGCGCCAGGATGAATCGAAAAAGCACATTGTGCTGTCGGTGATCGACACGGGCAGGGGCATGTCACCGGAAGTCCGTGATAGTCTCTTCTCGTACCGGGCGATCAGCCGCAAGGTCGGGGGCACGGGACTCGGCACGAAGATCGTGAAAGACGTGGTGGATGCCCATGGCGGCACGATCACGGTGGAAAGCACCGAAGGGAAGGGGAGCGCGTTCCATATCACGCTCTCAATCGACGGTCCCGGCTCCTCAAACTGCGAGCCCTGTTCAAACTTAAAAGCAGAGCATCGTGGACGGCTGGCTTCAGCGAGGGGTTAAACCGCATGACTCTATCACTGCTTGGCTCCGCAACTTGTTCCATCCATGACTTCGTCTGAACGGAACATCGGACAGTGCTCGCCATCGCTTAAGGCGACCGCAGCGATAGGGCCATGCAACCCCTCGCAAGTCGCAGCAAGTCCACCATCCTCTGCTTTAGTGACAGGCCTGCTCGCAGCTTAAGTCGCGGCATAGCCGTCTAGGTTAAGCGTGAGATGTCCCGCCGTAGGGAAAAAAACGAGCGAGCTTGGAGGGATCATCTAAACCGCAAACTCAAGGGGGTACGATGATGCAGCAGCGTACGACCAAAGTGAATCCTTCTGAAGAGACCATCAGGATTGGTCCGCTAGGGATCCGTTTCCTCCTCACGGGCGATGACTCGAACGGAAGCGTGTCAGTGTTTGAGGTTTTTGTCCCCGCCGGGCAGAAGCTTGCAGCGCCGGCCCACAAGAACGACGCCTACGAGGAGATTCTCTACGGTATCGAGGGCGTCCTGACCTGGACGGTTGATGGCACGCCGATCGAGGTCGGCCCCGGTCAGGTGCTGTGCATCCCCCGAGGCGTGGTGCACCGCTTTGATAACTTCGGCCGCGAGAACGCGAAACAGCTCGCCGTCATAACCCCTGCGATAATGGGTCCCGCATATTTCCGCGAAGCGGCTGAACTCATCAGTGCCGCCGCCGGCGGGCCGCCCGACCGCGAGAGGATGATGGACGTCTTCCGGCGTCATGGCATGACGGTGGCTGCACCCCCCTCTGCTAAGTAGATAGGACGCGGGCAGCCCGATGGTTTCTTGTGCTCGCCCAACGCGGCACACGGGAACGGAGGGAACGACACCCGCCTCGCTCCTGTGCTCCCCGAGTGCGCACGCGGGAATGATCAAATTTTTACGTTAAGGGCGGTGCTCCCTCGACGGGCGCAGTTGGAGCGACACGGGTGCCATTCCCGAGAGAGGCAACGAGCAAGCTCGGTGGGATCATTTATAGCGCGCGCACGTTTGAGACCAATCGGGCTACCCTCAAAGAGGACGCACGAGCGAGCTTGGAAGGATCATTAGAAGTGTTCGCTGCAGGCGCATGGGCCAAGGACCGCGTCTCGGCGCGGGACAGGGCGGGTGGGTGAGATAGTTGGCCAGCTTGATGCTATTTGGGCACCTAGGGATCATTCGTGTTTAACCGAGGACTACCCCAGGTAGTGATTAGGAACTCCCACTATCAGAATGCCTCCCTGGCAGCTTAGAAGAAACCATCATCCGAGGGCGCGAGACTACCGCGAAAGGAGTAGAGTTATGCCATACGTTACAGTGGGAAAAGAAAACTCGGGTAACATCGACCTTTACTACGAAGACCACGGCTCCGGTAAGCCGGTGGTGTTGATCCATGGATATCCATTGAGCGGCGCATCGTGGGAGAAGCAGGTTCCGGCGCTGCTGAATGCTGGATACCGAGTCATCACGTATGATCGCCGAGGCTTCGGCAAATCCAGCCAGCCGACGGACGGCTACAATTACGACACGTTCGCAGAAGACCTCCACAAGTTGATTACGCAACTCAAGCTGCAGGATTTTAGCCTGGTCGGATTCTCGATGGGCGGCGGCGAAATCGCCCGTTACTTCGGGAAATACGGCTCCAACGGCGCGAGCCTGGCGGTGATCATCGGTGGCGTTCCTCCTTTCTTGCTGAAGACTGACGACAACCCCGAAGGGGTGGACGCAAGCGTCTTCGAGGGCATTCAGCGAGCCGTGGCTGCGGACCGCTACGCATTTTTCACAGAATTCTTTAAGAATTTCTACAACACCAATTCGCTCCTCGGTAAGCGTGTCAGCGAGGAAGTCGTGCGCGCCAGTTGGAACATCGCGGCTGGGGCATCCGCGACTGCGAGTCTGGCCTGTGTTCCAACCTGGCACGAAGACTTCCGCGAAGATCTGGCCCGCGTGGATGTGCCCACGCTCGTGATTCACGGTGACAATGATCGCATCGTTCCGATTGCGTCGGCTGGTTTACGGACCGCCAAACTCATCAAAGGGGCCGAGCTGGTGGTGGTGAAAGGGGGCCCACACTGCATCACATGGACGCATGCAGAGGAAGTCACTGCCGAACTATTGAGTTTCCTTGGCGAAAAAGGGAAAGCGAAGCGCGAAGCGGCTTAACCAGACAAGACGACACGAGGAGGGCACCGGGTGATAGAGTCATGCCTAGGAGGCTTCCATGGAAAGTGATCGCAGCCCTGCTGTGCAGGCAAATGACTTTGAGGCTTGGCCAGTCCTCCCACTTGAATCCTGGGAAGAGACGTATGCCACTCTACACCGCTGGATGCAGATCATTGGGAAAATCCGCTTGGCGCTCTGTGCGGACGTTAACCATTGGTGGCAGGCAACACTCTATGTGACCCCTCGGGGCTTGACGACCGGGCCGATGCCATACGGCCAACGGATGTTTCAGATGGATTTCGATTTCTTGAAGCACGAGCTCCGCGTGACGACGGCTGATGATGAGAGTGGCTCCATCCCGCTGCTACCCCGGTCCGTCGCTGATTTTTATCACGAGACGCTGGCGACATTGGCTGCGCTTCGTCTTCCCGTTACGATTTGGACCACTCCCGTTGAAGTGGAGGACCGGACGCCGTTTGAGGAAGATCACAAACATGCCTCGTATGTTCCTGAGCATGCGCAACGCTGCTGGCGTATCTTGCTGCAGGCCCATCGAGTGTTGACTCAGTTCCGAGGACGATTTATCGGCAAAGCAAGCCCTGTACACTTTTTTTGGGGAAGCTTCGATCTGGCGGTCACACGCTTTTCCGGCCGTCCTGCTCCTCAACATCCTGGTGTGCCGAATCTGGCTCGGTTTGTCGCGCGCGAGGCATATTCACACGAGGTAAGTAGCTGTGGTTTCTGGCCGGGCGCTGGCCTTGGGGAGCCGGCCTTTTATGCGTACGCCTACCCAGAACCAGGGGGATTTAAACAGCATCAGATTCAACCAAACGAAGCGTACTACCACGAGACGTTCCGAGAATTCATCTTGCCGTACGAGGCCATTCGCATGGCCAACATGCCGGACGATGCACTGCTGGCGTTTGCCCAAACCACGTACGAAGCCGCAGCCATTACCGGGAACTGGGATAGGGAAGCGCTGGAGCGCTCACACGCTCTAAGCTGGCGTGAGAGACAGAGCTGGTACCGATAAGGAAGTTAGTTGCACCAGGCAATTGAATTCCTTCTCCGTCATATTGAGATGGTGGTGTTTCTGACCGTCCTGAGCAGATTGGACTTCCGATCCCTGCCATTCCGATCAAGTGTTCGCTGCATGCGCACAAGGGGAGACCAATCGGGTCACCCTCTGAAGAAGACGTACAAGCAAGCTTGGAAGGAGCATTAATATATGGCCGATGAGAAAACACCGTCGTCTCCGACCGGGATGAATCCCCCCAAGGGGCAAACCATATGGCAATGTTTCCATTGCTCCCGCCGATATATCACCGATCAGCCGCCGCCCAAGTGCCCGTTCTGTCTCGCCCCTGTCAAGGAATGACATAACGCCCGTATCGCTAAACCGCGCCGCTGCAAGGGTATTGTTGATGCCGAAGTTTCGGCACCGTGACGATGGTTCGGCATGAACCTCCTTGGTATCACGGAGACAGACATCCTACATTTCATAGCTTTTCCATTAGGTCTGACCACTTACACAGAGGGGACTCATGCCACGATTCTGGAACGGTCTATGCTCAACCACGTGATACGTTTCGTGAAACATTTGCCTGTTCTTGCAAATAATGGATGTCGATTTCACGGTTTTCGTTCGACAAACAAATAGGTGGGCTCGGGGGCTGCTGGGGAAGCTTAGCCCCGTGGTGAGGAGGTTCCAAATGAGAGCCTTGTTCTTGTTGGGGCTGGTCGTGCTAAGCGGTTGCCAGATGTTCGGTCCGATTTACTATGAGGGGACTTGTCTGACTGCAGCAGGGCAAGAAATCAGGAGAATTATGTATCCCCCTCCAACATTGGAGACGTCGTCAACGACGACGCCACCGTGCGATGACCGTCGCCAGATAACCGTAAAGGGGGATAAAGAGATAAATGCGATTCCTGTTCTTGCGCGTTAATTGATCTCCAAGCTCCGTCCGCGTCCTGCTCTCGGGGATGCGCCCGTCGAACATCTATATAAAATGATCCCTCCAAGCTTGCTCGTGACCATCCAGGGATGGAGGCTGCTTGGTCTCCAACTGCGCGCTTCGACGCGCACCGCCCTCAGTGTAAACATACGATCATTCTGGTGTGGGCGTTGGGCGAGCACAAGAGACCAACGGGCTGCCCTCTCTCCTCTTGTGCGCGTTGGGCGAGCAAAGGAGACCAACAGCCTCCACGCCCCAACCTTCCCGTGTGCGCACTCCGGGAGCACAGGAGCGATATGGGTGTCGTTCCTCCCTTTTTTTGTGCGCGCTGCGCGAGCAAGGGAGACCAACAGCCCTCACCCCTCGCTTACCTCATTGTTTAGTTCACAGCTTCCATCTGTAACTCTCTATAAATACAACCATTTCACCACTGTCTGCGTTGCTTTCTATCAGTGAAAAACGGTATCTGTGTGTGAGGAAGTGAAATGGCTGCACTTCATCGAGAGGAAGCATTGGTATGCTGGTACCTCGCGAACGAATTGAGCAGGTAATCCTTGTGATTCGCCGCCACAAAGTTATGGTGGATGCGGACCTGGCCAAACTTTATGGAGTGCCCACGAAAGTTCTTAATCAGGCTGTGAAAAGAAACCGGTCCCGTTTTCCGAGTGATTTCATGTTTCAACTCACCGATGACGAAGCAGCTGTTTTGAGGTCACAAACTGTGACCTCAAAAGGCAGAGGAGGCAGACAATACCGACCCTACGTCTTTACCGAACAAGGCGTAGCTATGCTTTCGAGCGTGTTGAATAGTGAACGCGCTATACAAGTGAACATAGCGATCATGAGGGCATTTGTCCGCCTTCGAGAAATGATGGGTTCAAATAAGGCTCTGGCTCGACGCCTCAAAGAACTAGAAAAGAAATATGACGCAAAGTTTCGGGAGGTCTTTCAAGCTATTCAGGAACTGATCAATCAGCCTGCTTCCAAGTCCCGTCGCATCGGATTCAATGCATAAAGTTCCACCTCTCCCTCCTGCCCATAAGAAAAGATGGATGAGAGCGGATTGATCTTACCCTGCGCCACGAAAGAGGTAAGGCAACTGGACCGATCACAAGCTGTGATCGGTCCAGAGAAGCACCGGAACCCGTATCGGATTCAATGCCTAAAGTTCCAATGATCCCTCCAAGCTCGCTCGTTCTGTTCTTCAACGGGGGGCCTGGTCGATCTTCGATTGCGCGCTTGGACGAGGCCCTTCTTAGGGCGCGCGTTCGGCGAGCAGGAAGACGACCAGGCTGCCCGTCTCTATCCTTCCAAGCTTGCTTCGTGTCTTCCCCGAGGAATGACACCCGTATCGCTCCTACTGCGCCCGTAAGATAGTCCATCCAAGCTAGCTTGCTCCTCTCTGCGGGGATGAGGGCCGATTGGTCTCTCACTGCGCGTTTCGTTCTAATGATCCCACCGAGCTTGCTCGTGTCTCCCCAAGGGGGATGCCTTCTCGTTTAGACGAACATGACCGAAGGGGCGAGGAATCCGCTCGGCTGAGCCGGGGAGGAAAGCTGGAACTGACCTAAGGATCACGGTTGTCACAACCGGACTGAGAGAATTCCAGAGGGGCGCACAGGGCGCCGCAACCTGTGCGCGATTCCGCCCCGGCGAAGCCTGCGCGGATCGCCCAGGGAGGTCTGTGAGGGAAACGAGAAGGCATCCTGCACTCATCCGTTCAAATCTGTTCTGCATGGAGGGCTCATCCTGCACGGTTCGTGAACGGAAAGGCGCTTTGAATGCAGCGCGTTCCTTCGTCTATGCAGCAGAAGCGATTGATCGTGCACTCTTTCACCTCCTGCCATAGAGTTCGATCAACTGGCTTGCTAATTGCGTTGGCCAACGGCTGATTTATTGGGAACGGGTTGCCAGTGTCGGCGCACAACCGGAATCTCTCCCGTCCGTATGCATCATCCACTCTTAAGAGGTATCGGCAACAGAGTTGCGGCTTGTGTATTCTCCGCGTTACCGACTTTCTGAAATGATGTCGTTAAGGAGGACGCTCTATGAGATCGCTTGGTCATCGTCTGCTCTTCTCTCTGGCACTCTGCGGGGCATTGTTTGCCAACACTGCGGCTGTTGAGGCGCAGGGACGAAGCGACGCCGCCTTGGCGGCGCTGGAACGGACGCCGCACGTGCCGAACCAGGTGCTGGTGCAGTTTCAATACGGGATTGCGGAAGAGGCCAAAGACACGCTCCGGCGTCGAGTGGACGCACAACCTGAAGAAGTGGTCGTGTCGCAAGATCGCCGATCGGATCTTAAAGGCGACCTGGAACTGTGGAATCTCCCGCCAGGATTGACCATTGCCCAAGCGGTCCGGGATCTGGAGCGAGACTCCTCCATCGAATTTGTGGAACCGAACTGGATCTATCAGCACCAGGCCACATCGAACGACACGTACTATACCAACGGCTCTCTCTGGGGCATGTATGGGGACGGGACCAGTCCGAGTAATGCCTTTGGCAGTCAGGCCGGCGAGGCCTGGGAAAAGAAGACGGATTGTTCGGGCGTCTTTGTCGGGATCATTGACGAAGGCATGATGTTTAATCATGAGGATCTGGCCGGCAACGTCTGGACGAATCCCTATGATCCCATTGATGGGGTCGACAACGACGGGAACGGCTATGTGGATGACGTCCATGGCTGGGATTTTGCCGGCAATGACAATACGGTCTACGACGGGTCGGGAGACGATCACGGCACGCATGTGTCTGGAACGACTGCTGGCAGAGGCGGCAACGGGAAAGGGGTGGCCGGTGTGTGCTGGCAGGCTCAGCTGATTTCGGCCAAATTCCTCGGCAGGAACGGCGGAACGACGGCGAATGCGATCAAGGCGGTGAACTACATCACGGACCTCAAGACCAGACACCGCCTCAACATCGTGGCGACCAATAACTCCTGGGGCGGAGGCGGATATTCTCTCGGGTTATACAACGCCATCGCGAGTGCAGGCGCTGCGGATATTCTCTTCGTCGCGGCAGCAGGGAATTCGGGAGTGAATATCGACTCGTCCCCGCAGTATCCCGCCGCGTATGACAATGCCAATCTGATCTCGGTCGCCGCCATCAACTCGTCTGGAAATCTCGCGAGTTGGTCGAATTACGGAGCGACCCGTGTGGATCTCGGTGCGCCTGGCGTGAGCATCTGGTCAACTGTGCCCACCAAGAAAGGCGTGTCGTCCTACAGTTCCTATAGCGGCACGTCGATGGCGACGCCTCATGTAACCGGTGCGGCCGCGCTGTATGCGGCAGGCCATCCGAATAGCCCGGCAGCCGCCATCAAGGGAGCGATTCTCTCAACGACGGTCCCGACCGGATCACTCGGAGGGAAGACGGTGACAGGTGGGCGGCTGAATATCGGTGCGGCACTCTGCTCTCCCTCCTGCCCATAAAAAAGGAAGATGAGAGCTGATTGGGTGGCGTGGATTGGTCCTAACGTGCGCGCGTCATTCACCCACCCAACCCAGGCCGTGATCGGAGCAACTTCCACTCTCTCCAAGAGAGGATGGTGGGACTAGCTGCGACTTGCGAAGGGTTGCCTGGCCCTGTCGGGACGGTCGTCAAAGACGATGGCGAGCATTGTTCGAAGTTCCGTTCGGACAAAGTCTTGAATGGAACAAGTTGCGGAGCCAAGTCACGAGAGGGCCATGCGGTTTAACCTCTCGCCGGAGCGAAGGAGCGATACTGGTGTCGTTCATCCTCCCCTTCTGGCGTGCCGCGTTCCGCGGGCACAGGGACCAACCAGGCCACGCGCCTCTATCCTTCCATGCTCGCTCGTTATCTCCCCTTACTCATAGGCTTCCCGGCGGTGGCGAACAGCCATAATATCGATGCGCCTCTCCTTATCGAGAATCGTATAAATAACTCGATAATCACCGATGCGGATGCGCCACACGTGTTTCTCACCGGTCAGTTTGCGAGCACCGTGTGGTCTTGGGAGGATGGCGAGGGACTCGATCTTGGGAAGGATACGGCGAATGATCGATGGGTCGAGGGCTTCCAACTCGTGGCGCGCTGAGCGAGCGAAGGCGACTGAGTATTCAGCCACGTAGCTTGCCTAGGCGCCGGAGGCGATCCTTTACGGCATCCAGAGACTCTCGCGGTTCACGGGCACGGTTGCGCACGACGACACTGTCATAAAAATCTTCCCACAGTTGCCCATGTCGCTTGAGATCAATGAGCACGGCTGTCTTCTTCCCACGCTTATTCCTAACGAAATCAATGCCTCTCATGTTGCCTCCGCATACCTCGCCGTTTCTTTCTTCAACCTAGCCGCTATCCCCTAAAAATGCAAGATTGTGACTGTGAAAAGGTAAACCCTCTCGGAAGTGGCACCCATTAAATGATCCTTCCAAGCTCGCTCGTTCTGTTCTTCAGCGGGTGGCCTGGTCGATCTTCGATTGCGCGCTTGGACGAGGCCCTTCTTAGGGCGCGCGTTCGGCGAGCAGGAAGACGACCAGGCTGCCCGTCTCTATCCTTCCAAGCTCGCTCGTTCCTGCTTCCAGGGGATGAAGGCTGATTGGTCTCCAACTGCGCGCATGCAGCTATAATGATCCTTCCAAGCTTGCTCGTACCTCTCCCAAGGGGGATGTCCTCTCGTTTAGACGAACATGACCGGAGGGGCGAGGCATCCGCTCGGCTGAGCCGGGAAGGAAAGCTGGAACTGACCGAAGGACGCGGTTGTCCCAACCGTGACCGAGGGAATTCCAGAAGGGCGCACAGGGCGCTGCAAGCCTGTGCGCGAATTCCGCCCCATGAGGAAAGCTATTTTACCTTTTTGGGCCGGATATTCTGGTTCCTTTCTATTCGGTATGCTTTGCTGTGCGGAAGCGTGAATCAATCGTTTCACCTCCAATTCCCACTGAATCTGAAAGGAGTCTAGGTTGGATCAGATCAGATTCCATTTCACGGCCAACCCACGCGACTCTTGATGAGTGAATGTTTTTAGAAAGAAACTGAGATCACCGTATTTTCCGGCATCCGAGCATTCTCTCGATACCCCTTCTGCTATTAAGTACAGAACGTGCACGCCATCTTTTCCCCTGATTGTCGATAACCCCTTTTAAAGGACTTCCTTCACGCAGGATGGTCAGACCCTTGGTTCATCTTGGCGGGCAGAGTCATTAACTTATATGAGGAAAATATGAAAGGTATCATCTTCAACCTACTTGAAGAGGTGGTGCGAAAAGAGTACGGCGACGAGACCTGGGAGGATTTATTGGAAGCGGCTCAGGTCGATGGCGCCTATACCTCGCTTGGGAACTACCCAGACGAGGCGATGATGAAACTCGTCGCTGCCGCGGCACAGGCACTCAAAACACCACCAGACGAAATTACCCGATGGTTCGGGCGTAAATCCCTGCCGCTTCTCGCTCAACGATACCCACACTTTTTTTCGGGACACAAATCGGCGAGAACGTTCCTCCTCACGTTGAACGACGTGATCCACACCGAAGTGCGTAAGATTTATCCCGGATCGGAAGTCCCAGAATTTGATTACGACTCGTCTTCGCCTGATGTGTTGCTCATGGGATACCGATCGCGGCGTAAACTCTGTGCCCTCGCGCATGGATTTACCGAGGCGGCTGCAGCGCATTTCGGGGAAGACTTGGTCTTTGAACAGCCCGAATGCATGCACCGCGGCGACGACAAGTGTGTGTTCCGGATTGTTCTTAAGCGATCGGAACCTGTCATCTCATGACCGACAAAATCGAGATGACGGAGCAAGATCGTTTGGCGAAACGGCTTGCCCGGGAGCAACGGGCGAGAGCCGAGAGCGAGATGCTCGCCGAAGGGGCATTACGTGAGCTGTACAACCGGCGAAAGGATGTACAACTCCTCCAACATGTCGCGGTGGCCGCCAATCAAACCTTAACGATTGATGATGCCCTACAAGTCGCGCTGGACCAAGTGTGCCTGCACACAGGATGGCCCGTTGGGCATGTCTACATTGTGTCGGAGACAGGTGGTCGCAGGCTTGAGCCGACGTCGCTGTGGCATGTGGACAATAAGGAGCGATTCAAGACTTTCTGTGAAGTCACTCACAGCATGCATTTTGAGCCCGGCGTCGGATTACCCGGTCGCGTGCTCGAGAGCGCCCAACCTTTGTGGATCATAGACGTCACGAAGGACCCAAACTTCCCCCGGTACAAAGCAGCAACCGATATCGGCGTCAGGGCTGCCTTTGGTTTTCCGGTGTTGATTGGAAAAGAGGTGGTAGCCGTATTGGAATTCTTTTCTGACCTGCCAGTGGAACCGAATGAAGCCTTGCTGGAAGTCATGGCCAATGTGGGGACCCAGCTTGGGCGAGTCATCGAACGCATGCGGGCGGAAGAGGCACTACTCAATAATAACCTTCAGCTACAGCAGGCTCTCGCCGAAAATCGCGCCCTGTGTGAGGATCTCAAGAACAAACAGTGCCAGCTTGAGATCGCGAGCAAGCACAAGTCACAGTTCTTGGCGAACATGAGCCACGAACTGCGCACACCGCTGAATGCCATCCTCGGCTATACACAGTTGATCATGAATAAGATCTATGGGGACGTGCCGGACAAGATCAAAGATGCGTTGTCTCGCATCGATGTCAGTGGGCATCACCTCCTCGATCTGATCAACGATGTGCTCGATCTGTCAAAAATAGAAGCGGGTCAGCTCAAGCTCTCCTTGAAACCCTATTCGATGAAAGGGGTGGTCCATGAAGTCATCGCGGCCATGGAGCCCTTGGCATCCCGAAAGCAGCTGTCCCTCGCAGTGACGATACCGGAGAACTTGCCGACCGCAAAAGGTGATGAACGACGTATTAAACAAGTCCTGTTGAACCTGATCGGGAACGCCGTCAAGTTCACCGATGGCGGCGAGGTCGCCGTGCAAGTCGCTGACGACGGTGACCGATTCAAAGTGAGCGTTTCCGATACCGGTCCGGGGATTCCTTCTGCAGATCAAGCAAGAATTTTTGACGAGTTCCAGCAAGCCGATAGCTCGGCCACACGCGAAAAGGGCGGAACAGGTCTCGGGCTTGCGATTGTCAAACGGATTGTCGAGCTGCACGGCGGAACGATTGGGGTGGAATCAACCTTAGGGTATGGCTCGGTCTTTTGGCTCACCCTGCCCATCATTGTTGAGCGACAGGTAGGTGGTCTATGACGAAACGCATCCTATCCATTGAGGACCAGGAAGACAACCGGCGTATTGTGCGCGACCTTATGATGAGCGCCGGGTACGAGGTCATTGAAGCCGTCCGAGGAGATGAGGGAGTGACCCTGGCAGAACAGTCTCATCCTGATTTGATCCTCATGGACATTCAGCTTCCCGGTCTCGACGGGTACGAAGCTACCCGCCGCATCAAGGCCAATCCCAAACTACGCCTCATCCCCATTATTGTGGTGACGTCCTACGCACTCAGCGGTGATGAAGATAAGGCGAGAGCGGCAGGTTGTGATGCGTATCTCGCGAAACCGTTCGATGCCATGAAGTTGTTAGCCGTGGTTCGTCAATATTTGGATTCATAGCTTGAAATCCTAAAGGACGCCTCATGCGAACACCACCACGAATACTCGTTGTCGATGATAACCTCATGAATGTGGATATTATTCAAACCTGCCTGTCTGCACAGGGCTATGACATTGTGACCGCGGCCGACGGAGATGCGGCACTGGCCATGGCCATCGCACAGCTTCCGGACCTCATCCTGCTCGACGTCATGATGCCCAAACGGGACGGAATCGACGTCTGCCGCATCCTGAAGGCGGACCACTCACTTCCTTTCATGCCGATTATCCTGGTGACAGCTCGAGTCGATTCTCAGGATATTGTCAGGGGTCTCGAAGCCGGTGCGGACGAATATCTTACGAAACCCGTCGATCACGCCGCGCTCGTCGCGAGAGTCAGGTCCATGCTGCGCATTAAAGAGCAACAGGATACGATTCAAGCACAAGCGGCTCAACTTGAGCTGCACGCGGCCCGACTCACCGTCCGTAACGAGGAGCTAACCATACAACTCGTGGAAGAAGCCAAGCTGGCCGAGATCGCTCGGTTGCTGGGTGATATCGGACATGATGTAAAAAACATGATGTTCCCCATTGTCTTAGGAGTCGACCTTTTGGACTGCGAACTCAAAGAGTTGCTCAAAACGTTGGCCCCTGCCGATGAGAACAAAAGAACCGCTACCCAAGAGCTGAGTAACGAAGTGTTTGGAATGGTGCGCTCCAACAGCAGGCGCATCCAAGACCGTGTCAAAGAAATTGCAGATGCCGTGAAAGGCCGAAGCGGCACCCCGAATTTCGCAGCCTGCCGGATTTCTAAGATCATCAGCGCAGTGTTTTGTACTCTGCGTTACTTCGCCGAGCAAAGCGGGGTTCGCTTATCCGCGGAGAACCTTGACGAATTACCAGTCGTTCAGGCCGACGAGAATCGTCTTTTTAACGCGTTCTACAATCTCATTAACAACGCTATCCCGGAAACACCTTCCGGAGGGTCTATTACTGTCGATGGGCGATTCGATTCGGAGGTAGAAGTTCTATTCCTGTCGGTGAGGGATACCGGTCGCGGCATGCCACCTGAGATAAGAGAAAGCCTTTTCTCCAAGCGTGCGATCAGTCGAAAGGCTGGGGGTACAGGCTTGGGGACCAGGATTGTAAAGGATGCTGTGGATTCCCACGCCGGGTCGATCACTGTTGAGAGCGAAGAGGGACAAGGAACGACATTTTTCATCACTCTCCCCCTGAAGCCGGCCGAGATAACGACCACTGCCACAACATCGGGGTGCTCAGCATAATGTGGATGAAGATCCTGGGTTGCGTGTTCATAGTTTTCCTGTGTGCCTATCAATCAGTTGCAGCCGACTTCGCTTAGATTATCCCTCTTTTCAATTCCCTTAATCAGCGGGCCGTAGCACCTGTGGTCCAGCCTGCATGCGCTAGCGTACTCTTTCCTGACATCGTGCCTGCCATTCCTGATCCATTCCCCGGGCGCCGACGATGATGACTTCTTGTCCGCCCCGGACCGTGCAGGTGATTCTCAGCGGCGAGGTCGATGCCCAGACGACTTGAGAGCTCTGCTCCGGCCGGGCGCCCTTCGGAGGCGGCCCAAGGATAGATCCCGAGCTCAGCATGCTGGGCTCCACTTTCGGAGACAGCTGCTTGGCACTCAGCTCGATTTGATGTTCACCCGGCAACAACGCGAAGTCGGCACAGACGTCGGAGATGTCCTTCCCGTCAATCTTCGTCGTCATGATCGTCAGCCCGGCCCCCGCGGTGCATCCACTGCGTACGGTCCCTACCTGCTCCTTGGGGAGCGGCGCCCCTTCATACATCTGCCGCGGGCTCGGACTCATGGCACAGCCAATGGCCAAGAGTCCCGCCAGTATGAGGAATGCGCTGCACAACCGCCGTAATGATATTCCGAAGCGCAATATTAATTCTCCCTCCAAGCTCGCTCGTCTCTCTCCTCATGGAATGGCACCCGTGCTGGTCCCACTGCGCCCCATAAATTGATCCCACCGAGCTTGCTCGTACCTGCTTCCCAGGGATGAAGGCTGATTGGTCTCCAACTGCGCGCATGCAGCGAGCTATACATGCTCCCTCCAAGCTAGCTCGTCTCTCTTCCAAAGGGGTGGCCTGGATCTAGTCCCATTGTGCGCGCCTGGACGAGCACCGCCCTTTATTTAAAAGTACGATCGTTCTGGCGTGCCGCGTTCGGCGAGCACAGGGACTGACCAGGCCACTTCCCCCTTCTCATTCTTCTTGCAGTCGCACGAACGCCCGCGCGGAGATCAAATCGTTTCTGCTGACGAGATTTTTTTCACGGAGCAGATGCTCGAGCGCGGCAATCCGCGCCGTCACCTCCGGCAGCACGAGATCGCACTTCTCGCACAGTTCTTCCAGGCGGCGACGGAAATCTGCATTGCCATCCCTTGCCTTTAGCGTCGCAGGTGGTTTCTTCTTTACACGACTCCGCGCATCAAGTTTCTTCATGGCTGTCCCTCCTGGGTGAGATATTACCTGTACCTGATACCGCCGAACAACCGAACGAGCATCGAGAAGCGCGCTCGAGCTTGCTCGCTCGTCTCTCTTCTAAAAGTGGTGGCCTGGATTAGTCCCATCGTGCGCGAACGTTTTTCACCCGCCCACCCCCGGCGCGCCCGAGACGCGCCCTCTTCCAAGCGAGCACCGCATATAAATGATCCTACCAAGCTTGCTTACGTCTCTCTTCAAGGGTAGCCTGGATTGGTCTCTAACGTGCGCCTAAGTCTGAACGAATAACGCCCATATTTATATAAGGTGATTCCTTCCCGCGTGTGCGTTCCGCGAGCACAGAGGACCAACCAGGCGCCCGTCTTAATCTGTAGCATTATGTCCCCTCCTTCCCACTTCATGGGACCTTCTGCCCCCGTAATAACCAGTGCCGCGTGCGGAATGCCTTGACAATCCACACATCGAATCTTGGCATGAGAGTTGTGTTCTCACTCGGACGGAGTTTTCTCTGCGTCCAGAGGAAGGAAATTCAGATATGCCCGTTCAGCACAACCACCGGGGCAAACTGGTGCTGGTGGTTCAGGAGGACGGCGAGCTGCGAAGTTTGTTGTGCGATGTCGTACGCGGCTGGAATTGCAGGTCGCCGAGGCGACTGACGGAAATGGAGCCATCCAAAAGATCAGGGACTTAGAGCCTCACGTCGTCCTGTCAGACCTTCGGATTCCCGGAGGCGGCTTCGACTATGTGAGAACCATCCATGCCCTGTTCCCGTCCTGCCCGATCATCCTGTTAGTGTCGTTAGGGGATCATCATGAGAAGGCTGAGGCATTGGCGTCCGGGGTGAGGGCGTTTTTCGCCAAACCAGTCAGGTTTGTGGACCTCCAACGAGCCATCATAGGAATTCTGGACGGCGACTGGGAACAACCAGGGTGAGGGCTGTTGATCTCCTGTGCTCGCGCAGCGCGCACAAAAAGGAGAGAGGGCAGCCCGTTGGTCTCTTGTGCTCGCCCAACGCCCACACCAGAATGATCGTATGTTTACACTGAGGGCGGTGCGCGTCGAAGCGCGCACGTTTGAGACCAATCGGGCTACCCTCTGAAGAAGAAGCACGAGCGAGCTTGGAAGGAGTAGAGACGGGCAGCCTGGTCGTCTTCCTGCTCGCCGAACGCGCGCCCTCAGAAGGGCCTCGTCCAGGCGCGCAATCGAAGATCGACCAGGCCACCCGTTGAAGAGCAGAACGAGCAAGCTCGGACGACCATTAGATTTCAGTTCCAGCTTTCCTTCCCGGCTTAGCCGAGCGGATTCCTCTCCCCTCCGGTCATGTTCGTTGAAACGAGAAGGCATCCCTTCGAGGGAACACACGAGCGAGCTTGGAAAGACCATTTATAGGCGGAAAGGCCCACTGACAACCGATTTGCGGCTTCTTGACTCTCCCTCTTGAGAGGTCCATGCTGCTCCGCATTCATCACTCCGCGACCAAAGGAGTCAGCCATGATACGAGTCATGACGGAAACCGCGACTAAGAGCACCAGCCCCCACACCGCAGAGAAGACCCCTGCACTCACAGCCGCCTCGTTGATTACGTCCTGACGACCGGAATCAAAACCGGCCAGCTCGTCTGCGATAACGGACGGCCTGCCGATCAGTTAAATACTGCTAACTACGTAGTCTGCCTGAGGGCGATCCGCGCAGGCTTTGCCGGGCGGAATTCGCGCACAGGTTGCAGTGCTCTGTGCATCCTTCTGGATTCCATCAGTCACGGTTAGGGACAACCGGGAATCTCGGTCATAGCTTTCCTTCCCGGCAGCCGGGCAGCATTTACCCCTCCGGTCATGTTCGCGAAACGCGAAGGCATCCCTTGGGCGTGGAGTACGAGCAAGCTTGGAAGGATCATCTAACGCGCGCAATCGAAGATCGACCAGGCTACCCGTTGAAGAGCAGAACGAGCAAGCTTGGAGGGATCGTCAGCAAGTAATCCCAGCCATACTGGACACAACGGGAAGCCATACGAAGCGGGAAGTATTCTTTGTGTTGAGAAGCCTCCCGATAATCATCGAAACTGGAATGCCTTGTCCCAGATGCCGCTTGAAAGCCCATGCTAACGTCGTGAGCCAATCCACTTTCTGTGAGTCACTATTTGCTTGGGCTAGAAGCCTAGCTGCATCATCCAACCAAGCCTCTCTCGCGTCAGCGTCGTACGGCAAGAGTTCAAGCAGGTGGTGATGTAACTGAGTAAGCACTTCCAGCAATTCTCGCTCTCGACTCGGGGATAATTCGTATTCACCCCGTCTTTTCATTACGGCCTCCACACAGCCAACCTAAGGCAAGTCCATTGCCTGATTCGATAAGTGCACGTTTAATTGAGGCGGAGTACGAGAACCCCCTTATAAGAAGCGTACGAGACTCGAATCTGAGTACCGTTTTTTGGCAGGAAGGGCTCCTCGCAGCAGGCGACGCTATGAAGGCTCTGCTTAAGTAGTTCTAAGCGGGCCATAACTAGATCACGGGTGCCATCACCCTGGCCATGATGTTGGCGTGAGTTATCGAGGTTCGTCGGAGAAGCCAATTTTGCGGACTACTTCGTCGCAGTAGTGCTTGACGAGTAGCGCTTCTTCCTGAGTCAGTGGCCGATGCATTGTGATGCTGGCGAGAAGGTGCTCACAAGCCGTGGTAAATAGATGTACGTTCTTCGAAACCTCCATAATTCACCCCATAGAGCGTGATGATCTTGCCCACGGGATACCGGTTAGGGAAAGCCACCTTATAAATAAAGCATACCGCGGCGACTGAGCACCGACGAACAGCCGCCATCCCCACCCTGTGTGGGCGTTGGGCGAGCACAAGAGACCAACGGGCTGCCCTCTCTCCTCTTGTGCGCGTTCGGCGAGCAAAGGAGATCAACCAGCCCGTACGCCCCTCATCCCTGTTTCGGCCGGAGCACTTTCGAGACAAATCGATATGAGTCACGGGGTCTCAGATCGGGATAGGAATCATCAGGGCCAGGATTGTAATTAGGGCATGTGGCGAAACGATACAGCTTTTGTCCGCCGGGTATTGGCAGCGTTTCGCCGGAAGCATCCACCGTCGTATCGGTAATGGCGTAAAAAAACAGCGTGCGGACCGCCAGGATTCGCTCTGTTGTGACATTAAAGATCTTCAATTCGTCGCCATAAAGACCTTGGCGTTGGTCCTCAGTGCGTGTGAGCGGTCTCCAAGTAATCCCATAGACTGCGACAGGGAGCGCCACCTGCTTCAATTCAATCATTTGCTCGCCTACTTTACCCGGAGGATACGCTTCAATACGATGATGATTGATCACGCCGTCTTTTCCTAAGGCATCCATTTCCCAAAATCGATAATTCTTGCCCCTTGTTGGGGATAGATACGTCGAAGAGAGACGATCCTTCTCATGGTAGTAACCAAATGCCTTGCCGGCATTGCTTTCTCGCACGTGTATATAGATGCCTTCGACGTTTTCCGCGACCTCATAAATTTTCTCCCCGGCGTCCTTACAGAGCGACGTCAGCCTGCCATCCAATTGTCTGATGTGAGCTTCCAAGGCAATGCTTTCAGGAGTCTTTTTCGCTCCTGTGGCGCTCAGCAGTTGGGCAATGTCTTGCTGATTGGTTCTGAGTGCAAAGGCGAGCGGGCTGAGCATCTGCTGGCCGTCGCTCAACTTTGCATTCACATCTGCCCCTTCCTCAATCAGCAGCTTGGTAATTTCTGCATCCCCGATGGCGATTGCGAGAAACAGCATGGGCATGTGCTGAAGAGCAGGGGAGCCGACAGGGGCTGACGCATTGACATCGGCGCCCTTTCTCAACAGCAGCTTCGCCGTTTCTTTATGGCCGGTAATAATGGCGGCCATGAGAGGAGTTGCCCCGTCATTGCTCCTGGCATTGACGTCCGCGCCATGAGTAATCAGTAACTCGGCAATGTCCGTCTTTGGCAATGCGGCAGCCATGGTCAGGGCCGATTGTCCTTGCTCATCCTTGGCATTGGCACTGATGCCTGCCTGCAACCCCAACTCGGTTTTCCTTTTGTTCCCGGATGCGACGGCGCGTAACAAATCTTGTTCTGAGTAGCTGGCTCCCTTGTGGTCTAGTTCCGTGATGGCACCGCTCTTCCGCTCGCCGAATGGCCGCAGGCTGAACGGGAACGGGATAGCATCTGATGATCTCCGTTTGGGAGCCTGGGGACTCTTCGCTGAAGGCTGTTTTGCGATGGCATCAGGGTTCGTTGGCGGGAATTCACGACAGCGGGGACCATTATGGTCGGTATACACTTCATTGCCCTGCAGGTCTGAACAAATCCATGTCCCGGCTACGGAAGTTCCTCCAATGAACAACATGGCAATCGCGACCGCCCAAGCAGTTCTTATAGAGAGATATTTCATACAGATGCGAATAGCGTGTCGTTGGTTTGCCCCCGGTCAGCTTCGCATGAAGCCAATTTCCTGAACACAAAAATATGAAAGGGGCGTACGGGCTGGTTGATCTCCTTTGCTCGCCGAACGCGCACACCAGAAAGAGAGCATAGAAGGTGGATGGTCGCCCCTGCTCAGACGATGGGTAAAACCGCAGGACCCTATCGCTGCTTGGCTCCGCAACTTGTTCCGTCCTGGACTTTGTCCGAACGGACCCTCGAACAATGCTCGCCATCGCCTGCGGCGACCGCAGCGATAGGCCCTGCACCCATCGCAAGTCGCCTGATGCCACCATCCACCTCTTGGGGAAGGGAAAACGAGCGAGCTTGGAGGGATCATTTTATAGGGCGGTGCGCGTCGAAGCGCGCACGTTAGAGACCAATCGGGCTACCCTCTAAAGAGGACGCACGAGCAAGCTTGGAGGGATCATAAAAAGCGCGCAGTAGGAGATCAATCCAGCCCCGCCCCAAAGGAGAAAACGAGCGAGCTTGGAAGGAGCATCATAGGCTCGCCATCGCCGGAGCGATCGCAGTGACAGCGTGCTGCACCCCTCGCAAGTCGCAGGTAAGGCACTATCCACCTGGAAAGACGAAAACGAGCAAGCTTGGAGGGAACATTAGATTGCTCGCCGAACGCCCGGTGAAATCTTTCCTCAACCTTGCGAGGTCATCCTCTGAGCGCGCCCGAACGTTTTATGCTATTCTCCAGAAGAACTGCATGCATTCTCTGGCTCTAATCCTCGCATTTCTTTTCACGATCTCCTGCTCAGGCAAGCATTCAACGCAGGCCGCACCGCCGGCGCATGCCGACGTGGAAGAGGAGCACGTGCATGGGCACCATGAGGCTGAGACGGTGAGCTCCATGACTGGTTCTCATGCGCACTTGGGGCCGCATTTCCGCTGGACGACGCTTCGCCCGGCGAATCAGGCGGATCAGGCGACGGCGTGGGACATTCTTCGGAAGCTCCGACAGGCGTTGGCTCCGTATCGCGAGTATCGCGCCGCCATCAATGACGGCTTTGAGCCGTTCCTGCCGAATGTCCAGCAGCCGCATTATCACTTTACGCGTAAGTGGAGGGGATTCAAGGCGGCCTTCCGCTTCAATCCCGAGCAGCCCACCTCGCTGTTATACCGGAAGACACCCAATGGCTATGAACTGGAAGGGGCGATGTTTACGGCGCCGAAGCGGGCGAGCGAGGCGGATTTGAATGAACGGATTCCGTTGAGCATTGCGCAGTGGCACGCGCACGTGAACATTTGTCTGCCGCAAAAGAAGGACATGAAGAGCGCTGATTGGACCAAGTTCGGCCCGAAAGGCTCGATTCTGACAGAAACCGAATGCGATCGGGTAGGCGGGCGGTTCGTGCCGCAACTCTTCGGCTGGATGGTGCATGTCTATCCATTCGCCGAGACGCCTGAGCAGATCTGGACGCATTGAAGACCTTCCATACTGGAACGTTTCTAATCGTGACGTTGCCGCTGAACCGCTCTCCGAGTCCGTTGCACTGAGACTGGATCGATTTCGATTCTACGGTAAGACGATCTGATCCATCCCTATAAAGGTTCTCTCCGACCCGAAATCTCCGTTTCTTTCAATATTCCTTTGCTTTCTGGGGCGGCCCTCGATCGGCACGCTGGTTGCTCTCTTTGGGCCACCATGGTGAGAGACTCTTTTGTAATGAAACCATCACTCGTCGATATAAGGTGCGCGCTAACGTCTGCCATTGCGTTCGCTACCCTTTATGCAGAATCACATCCTCAGCATGCAGAACCCCTCAATCATTTCATCGAGGAAATCGGAAGCATCTCCAAGCAACTTGGCGCAGCCGTATATGGCAGTCCCGCCACAGACTAAAAGGCATCCATGGAAGTGACCTTGCACGATATTGTTAATGGATTAACAAGTGCGAGAGCGCAGGCTCAGATCATGGCCGATCGCTATCCTGCGTATCAGGAAGCTCTGCTTCGGTTCAATAAGGAAGTGCAGCGAGTCCAAAAGGAACTGATCCTAAAAATCCGACCCGAGTTGTAGTCAAATGGCTCGGCATGCGCCGGGCTGGGAGGGTAAGTAGGTTGCGCAGTAGTTCGAAATAAGGGGAGAGGCTACTTTTTCGCTGAGCCTTGCTGCGCCATGTGGATACGATCCCGGCAATCCCGCGAATCTCATCAACCGATCCAATAAATAATGATCCTTCCAAGCTTGCTCGTTCCCTCTTCCAGCAGGATGGCCCGATTGGTCTCAATCGTGCGCGGGTTTTAATGATCCCTCCAAGGGGACAGGCTACTTTGATTAGGTAACGTTTAACTCGCCGCTGAACCGCTTTAGATATAACCTCTACCGATTGTTCTGACACCAACAAAGCGTCATCGTTGAAAAAATATTTGCACTATTGGCAACTCCTCTTTGGGCTTTCGCTTGGAGAGAAAACTGCCAAATCGGGTTCATGGTAAATCTGTCTTCATCTTTCGGCCGCCAGAAATGCTGAAGTTGTGCCGTTCGTAGAATGCCAGTGTCCTCTCGAATTGCGGGAGAGGAGGTGTCGTGACTTCGAGTCTCGTCCACCGTCTGGAAGTGGCGAACTGCCGGGCCTCTGCTAACAGGCGGGCGCCGACCCCCTGGGACCGAAAGGTAGGACGCACATACAGTTCCGGAATCGTCCCGAATGCCCCCTCCGCGTAAAGCGCATAGCTTTCATAGGCAGCGAGAAAACCCACGACCTCGTTGCGGTCGGCATAGGCGACAAACACGGTGTAAGTGCCATTGCCCAGCCACGTGCGGACTCGGGTCTCGGTGTCGTCTGAGTCAAACGAAAACACCTTGGACCCGATAGCCGTCATAATTTCCTGAAGCAACTCCCCAACCATTTCGGCGATGACCGGCGCATGAGCCGGCTCCGCTCGTACGATACGAATTTGCATGGCGGGAACCTACCCGCAGAACCACTGCACGTCAAGCAGCAGACAGAAGCAAGGAAGGGGATAGGGCGTTTCGCAGGAAGGAAGCCTGGTTCTACCTCCTCCGAATGGAGGCCTTCGCAGTTCGACGAACATGACCGAAGGGGCGAGGATCCGCTCGGCTGAGCCGGGATGGAAAGCTGGAACTGCATATAAATGATCTTTCCAAGCTTGCTCGTTCCTTCTTCCAGAGGATGGCCCGATTGGGCTCCAACGTGCGCGCGTCATTTTCACCCACCCAGACCCAGGGCGGTCCTTTCCCACCCACCCGTACCCACCGATTGCTTTGCAACTCGATTTCCCGTGACGCGCCCCATAATGAAAATACGATTGGTCTGGTGTGCGCGTTCCGCGAGCAAGGGTGACAGGGTACTTCCCACTGGGTGGGCTTCTCACACCCAGGCCCGGTCCTATCCTTCCAAGCCTGCTCGTTTCCCTTCCTGAGTCGACCGGGACACGCCCTTGCGGTGCGGGTCCTATCGCTGCTCCTTTCCACGCGCAACCCCGGGCGCCTTTTCCCCGGAAGCGATGCCTGCAATCGCATTTCGAACGCGTTCGGCGTTGGCGAGCGAAGGTCCTCGACCCAGACACTAGTTGCCGAGCCAAGCAGCGATAGGATCCTGCGGTTTTACCCATCGCCCGAGCGGGGGCGACCATCCACTCTCGACTCAGTCCTTGTCGATTTTGGCCTTGCCCAACGACTACCTAGTGACTATCTTGTGTGAAACACCTTTTACGCTCGTCGAGAGAGGAAACGACAATGAAATACATGTTGCTAATTTACTTTACAGAAAAGGCTGATCTGAGCGAGAGCGAGCGGCAGGATTGCTACAAAGAATCCATACAGCTCGCGGATCAACTTCGTTCGAACGGGCAATTCGTGGCCGCCAATCCACTTCACCCGGCTGCCATGGCGACCAGTGTTCGGGTCCGTGATGGTAAACGGCTCGTGACCGATGGTCCGTTTGCGGAGACGCACGAACAATTGGGGGGCTATTTCCTCATCGAAGCAAAGAATTCTGAAGAGGCAGTTGCCGTCGCCACAAGGATTCCTATGGCCCGTAATGGCACTGTGGAAGTTCGCCCGGTGATCGAGTTTCCGTGAGGAGAAAAGGGAAAAGGCGGAGGGTCGCCCCTGCTCAGCGATGAGTGAAACCACACGGCCCTGTCGCTGCCTGGCTCCGCAACTTGGTCCGTCCTGGACTTTGTCCGAACGGACCTTCGAACAGTGCGTCTCGCCATCGCCTGAGGCGACCGCAGCCACAGGCCCGTGCATCCATCGCAAGTCGCAAACGGCAACCCTCCGCCTTTCTGGATACGAAACGAGCGAGCTTGGAAGGATCATCTATAGGGAGAGGGAAGGGAGCAGCTCATTCCAAGCTTGCGCGGATCGCCCTGGGAGGTCGATGAGGGAAACGCAAAGGTATCCCTAACCTTAGCTCTTTCGGCTCGTCTTTGCCGAGATCGCGGAGATCAACTGCTCCATGCGGGTGCTCTTGCACCCTGGGCACGTGATGGTACCGCGCTCGTGTTCGCTCAGGCTAAGATTCAGCATCGACTCCTTGCCACAATCCAGGCACTTGTATTCATACGACGGCATCTGATTGCCTCCTGCTTGGCGCTTACTTACATGAGGAGAGCATTCTACGCCTCAGCGATGTTTCTCTTGGGCAGGTTTCGCCGCGCTTCGCTGTGCAATTGCTTCAGTTGTTTCGTCGCACACTCATCCTCAACGCGGTCGTAGAGCCAGCTTGCCGAGATAGTGCTCATCGAGCGCCCGGTGCGCGTCAGCCGCTCGCTCGAGCGGGAATGTGCGGGCGATGTGGACCTCGAATGGACCAGCCTCTATCAGTCGGTTGAGCTTGTCGATGATCTGGCGATCCGGTTCGCCGTCGTAGGCACTGACCTTCACACCGGGTCGCGCTTTGGGTTTGGGCTCTACGCCGTTGGGATGGGCGACGCGCCCGCCGTCGCGCACGGCCGTCAGCGCCCGATCGGCGGCCTCGCCACCGGCCGTGACGAGTGCCGCATCCACGCCACCGGGGGCGAACTTTCGAGCGGCGTCGGCCACGTCATCCCGGTGTCCCTCCACGACGGCGTCGGCACCCAATCGCTTTGCCAGGGACACACCGTCGTCGCCGGACGCGACTGCGAAGACTCGCGCACCTATCCGCTTGGCCAGTTGCACGGCCATATGCCCGATGCCGCCGCTGGCGCCGAAGATCATCACCGACTCACCCCGCTTCAACTTGATGATGTCGTCCAAACCCCGCAGGCCGGTGACGGCATCGGAGAGCATCACGCCCGCCTGTTCGATCGACAGCTTGTCGGGAATGCGTGAAATATACTCACCCTTCACGGAGGCATACTCGGCATAGAACCCCCCTTTGGGATTTGCGAGAACGGCGCCGTACACTCTGTCTCCTTCCTTGAATCCTTTGACCTGGTTGCCGACTGCGGCGACGGTACCAGCTCCATCAGAACCGAGCACATACGGGAATGTCGGCGTAACGCCAAGCATCTTGACGAACCCGCCTTCACGCTCGAACGGGTCCCACTCGGCGACGCCTGCCGATTCGATTCGGATCAGCACCTCGTCGGGCTCGACCTCGGGCACAGGCAGCAGGTGCACAGCGATCGTCTCAGGGCCGCCGAACCGGTCGATGGCGGCAGCTCGCATGGTATTTTGCGTTGTCTGTGTCATAGTTCTTTAAACAATCAGTCAGCCGTCGTTCCGAAGAGGAACGGACAAGCGTGCTCCTCTAGCGGCGAGAAGCAAAATCTCGGCGGCACGTTTGCTCAGCCATCATCTTCTGGCCCGCCGTTGCATCCTGAGGAATGTGAGCCAGACACGTGTCCAACGTCTCTTCTTCAACTCCTGCCGCGATACGGTTCCTGCTTGAATTAGGCTGGTTCATGGAATTGGATTCGGCGGCTGCCGTACCGGACATCGTCGAGCTCGTGGAATTCGATTCGGTGGCTGCCATGCCGGACATCGCCGGGCTCGACACGGCGGCCCCACTGCCGGCCGTCGACGAACTGCCGCCAGAGGACTCCATCTTCCGCCGTCACTTGCACAGCCACCAACCATGAGTCCGAAGAACGTCATCAAAATTGTTTTCCTGAGCATGTAGGCACCTCCTTGATCAACTGGTCCACATGACCGGCATGAGGACCCTCGTTTCGCATCATATATATTATGAGAGGGGAGGGGCCGCTGGCATCTGGTGTCATCCCTGGTACGAAGGAAAGGGAGCACGAGCGTGCTTGGAGGGATTGTGGCGCCACAGAATGACTTCTAGGAGACGGTTGCGAGGTTGGAGTTCGGAGCGCGGAATTCATGAGGACTCAGAAGTCGGAAGAGGGCCGTGCGTGCTTGTGGAGGCCATCGCCATGATTGTCTCGTAGAGTCGTTCACCGGCTTCCTCCTTCGATACGAACGCCGAGGCGCCGGCCTTTTGCATCGATTCCCGGACTTGAGGCGTATCATTGACGGAGACCGCAATGATGACCGTCTCGGGTCGTTCCTTCTTTATCAGCTTTGTCGCTTCGATGCCGTCCATGCGTGGCATATTGATGTCCATGATGATGACGTCCGGCGCCCGTTTCCTGGAGATCGACACGGCTTCTCGGCCATCTGCCGCCTCACCGATGATGAACAAATCAGGGTAATGGTCCAGGATGGCTCGAAGCCCTTGCCGGACCATGGCATGATCGTCCACCAGTAACACACGCCGCACGCCGGCCGCCTTCGCTGCCGGTGGATGCACGTGTCCCTCAGTTCCAGACACGTCCTGGGAAGATACCGCTGATGTGAGTGGCAGTCCCAACGTGACAGTCGTTCCCTTTCCCGGTGCGCTCTCGACTCGCAGCCAGCCTCCGAGTTCTTCCATTCGCTCTTTGATGCTGAACAGTCCAAATTGCTGACCAGGCTGTTTGAGCTCAAGGCTGTCGGTGTTAAATCCTTCCCCCTGATCCTGGACTGCAATCCTCAACATGTGATCTGCCACATCGAGCGTCAAGGTTGCCTTGTTCGTCCCTGCATGTTTCGTGGCATTGATGAGTAACTCGCGCACAGAATGGAACAGCAAGATCGCTTGATTTTCTGTTAACGGCAGTTCGGAGGCACCAAGCCGGACATCCACCGTGAGGCGATGTTTCTTCATCTGATCCGCCAACCATTTGAGCGCCGTCGGTAGACCCAACTCATGCAACATCGGCGGGCTCAACTCCGCCATCAGCGTCCGTGTGTAGTCGAGCGCCTTGGTCAGTGTCTGGTCGATCTCTTGAAACATTGCGGCCACGGGACCGCCAAGGCTCTGGATCTGTGCCTGCATCGTCCGACAACTTCATCTTGCCGAGCACGAGCAGCTGGGCGAGATAATCGTGCAGTTCGCCGGCCATGCGTTTGCGCTCGCGCTGTTCGGTCAAGGTGAGAGTCTGGGCCATGGTGCGCAACCGGACTTGGGTGTGGAGCAGCTCTTGAGTGCGCGTGTTCACCAACCGTTCGGCCGTGGCATGGAAACGAGTCTCAGCGTCCTTGCTCTCCTGCATGGCGGCGGCGAGTGCCAACGCCATGACCGTATTCACCCCGAGGAAGGCTTGACCGAGCAACAGCGCCTCATTTTCGGATTCGCTGGTGAAGGGGCCTCGCCCATTGATCGTGCCCCAGGTGGCCCAGCCAGCCATGAGGACCGTGAGCGTGGCAGTCTCCCGGGGACCGAAGTGAAACGCCGCCCAAATGAGGATGGGCACGAGCAGGAACTGAAGCGGATACTTGTGTGTCGTATTGATAAGAGGACCAAAAATCACCTCACAGGTCACAAGCAGCACGAGGAATAAGAGGCCGAGCTCGACTCGTTCTCGGCTGTTCCACTCAATGCGAGGATGCTTGGCCCACAATAGTATTGCCGGCGTGACAATCAGCATCCCGGTCCCATCTCCAAGCCACCACGTGAGCCAGATGATTGGATATTCATCCAGCAATGCGTTCTGTCCCAACACGAGGCTGGTCACCCCGATGGTGGCGCTCACGATCGGACTCAGTAGTCCAGCGAGGAGGGCAGACTTCAGAATGTCCGGCGGAGATTCAAATGCATGCACACCATGCGCAAACCTTTGCAACAACCACGCGGCAAGGATTCCTTCGAGAGTATTGCCGACTGCGATGCTGGCGGATGTGAGCACCCCTCCTGCGGTGGTGACATTGACTAAGAATGCGCCGGCTAAGATCGCCGGCCAAATCGAGGTTCCGAACATAAGCAGCAGCGCGACCGCCATCCCGGCCGGGACCCATACCGGCGACGCACTGACATGTACAGAGGCGAAGCCGAGTCCGATCTTGCCCGCCAAAAAATAGGCGCAGGTGATGAGCACCAAGGCGATCAATTTCACGGCCGGGTGACTATAGGTCAGAAATGGCATGTTGCCACGGAGGAGCAAGAAAATTTAACTATAACGGAAGGGGACTCTCTGATCCAACCCTCAATTTGGAGCTGGCAACTTTCGATCTCCTTTCCTTCGCAGATAAACCAGTTAGGCGTTTGAACCGCATGCTGACGCTGCTGAGCGAAGGGGTGCTGGAAGCCAGCCTTCCCTTCATGCTACGGGTGTCGATCCACTTCCCTCGTTACAGGATGACTTCGCAGGGTTGAAGGAATACTTTGAGCGGGATCTCAAGGCCACGGTACCCGTGAACATGCCTGGTATGGATCTCCCTCACGGCGTTCAGTATCTGTGTCATGTGAATGTGCTCATCTTCGAGCGCGACCATGAACAACGTATTTCGATCGATCGAGCCGCCAGTCCCGGATACTGTCCCGGTCTGACCAGTGCCTCCCACGCCAGCAATCACCGTGTAGCCCTTGATTCCCAGGTCCTTAAACATCGCGAGGATCTCCCCTTCAAGCTTCTCCCCACAGACAATGTTCAGCATCTTCATGATCGTTCTCCTGGACCGGAACAGGCAGAGGTAACCGGTGACTTTCTTTCAGGCACGCGCCTCGGACACTCCACAGTCAACGCAGGTGACCGGGCGTAGTGGGGTGGGGGAACGCTGACAGGGTCGCTCGGCAGCTCATAGACTGACCTCCCTCTCCTTGAGCACTCTCTCGGAAGGTACACAGAAGTGCATGGCGCCTCACGCGCTATCCTGCTGCTTGATACCTAGCGAAAAATGTGCCCAGAAGTGAGTGATGGAAAATTCTGCCATTAAGAGGAAGAGTGATAACGAGAGAGAAAATCTGAGGAGAAATTCCTCAAGGGGAAGGACAACGAAGGAGGCAGATAGCCACACTGTTCGTCGGCCAGAACTTCTTCCGCCTCGTCAACGCCATCCTCGGCCTTATCCTCCTTGGCTCTTGTCTACAGTGTGTGGAGAGCCGCTCCTCGATATACGTCTCAAAAATACCACTATCAGCGGCGGGGGAGCGTGTATGTGAGGTGTGAACAAACAAAAACGGAGCGGAGGCGGGTCCAGAGAGCTTTGTGACTTTTGTGGAGGTCTTGGAGGGGTCTTAGGCTTCCCGCTTGGTACCGGCGGGCGTGCACACCGCCCCTACACCCGACCTCGATGTTCTTGAGTGTTCCTCTCACCGAGGCCTCCGCTCACTTATAAGATAACCTTCCTTCCGGACAGGTCAATTGTTGGAGTCTACTTTTCTGCCACCGCCTGACTGTCAGTTGCGAAAATCTCTAATCGGGGAGTAGGCTGAGGCGCCTTCTGGTTACATCAGACAGGCGAACGACCTACAAGACAAGTCCGCGATCTGATCATGTATATCCGCAGCGCCGCCCCGCCGGTGAAGGTGAAGCCCTAAATCTATCTGAGGAGAAACGGGCATGTCGTGCTGTCGGACGAAGAACCAGGCGGGGAATAGCTTGCGGTGCAGTCGGAGCAAGCCCATGCAGGACGGACGTATGGGGCTTCCCTCCCTTACAGAATGATCAGAGATCTCTCACACGATGAAATAAAGGAGTCGCCATGTCCACGTCACATCTTCCCCGGGATTCAAAAGATCGATCGGTTCGAGCGCGGAAGCACGACCCGTACAAGGCGAAGGGCAAACCCCGGGAGCCGTCGGTGTGTCGTGAGTGCAAAACGGTTTACCATAAAGGCCGGTGGACATGGAACCCTGTCCCGCCGAATAGTCATGAGGTTGTGTGCCCTGCCTGTGCACGGATACGGGATGGCGCGCCGAGCGGAGTGCTGCTGCTCACCGGTGAGTTTGTCGCCTCGCATCGGGAGGAGATTCTCGGGCTCGCCCGCAATGAAGAGGCCCGTGTCAAAGCCGAACATCCGCTGGCTCGAATCATCAAGATCGAGGACCAAGCGGAAGCACCCGAAGGGGTGGTCATCACCACGACCGATCCCCACCTCGCGCGGCGCATCGGCGAGGCGTTGCATCACGCACATCACGGCACATTCACCTGTCGCTATGAGGAGAGTGAAGACCTGCTCCGGGCGAACTGGGAGAGCTAAACAGAGAGCGGTGTTAATTTCATCGACGCACCTCCGTTCATTCACGGACGAGCTTGCTCCTCTAGCGGCGAGAAGCATAATTCCGGCGGCACGTTTGCTCAGCCAACATCTTCTGACCCACCGTGGCATCCTGAGGAATGCCAGCCAGACACGTGTCCAACGTCTCTTCTTCAACTCCTGCCGCGATACGGTTCCCGCTTGAATTAGGCTGGTTCAGCTCGTTTCTCATTTTATGAGAAGGGGGAGGGGCCGCTGCCATCTGGTGCCATCCCTGGTACGAAAGAAAGGGAAAACAAGCGTGCTTGGAGGGACCATTATTAGTAGGGATTGGGTGGAACGCACTCCAGGCGAGGAGTAGCGCCGATTTATCCTACCGCCTTGGAGGAAGCGTTGGTTGACAAGCTTTCCACCGGAACTGAGAATGGGATGAGGAGGAGATATGACGATGAATCTGACCCGTGACATCACCAGACTTTCTCTCAGCGTCATTCTGTTTAGCGGGGTTGGTTTTGCAGCCGAGCCGGCCGAGGTCGAGAAGTATGTGAGGGCCCGTATCGATATCGGCGAGCTGATGACGAACTATTTCAAAGGCGGAGAAACGTTCGGAGAGGGACAGCGTCCGTCGGATGAAAAGATGCGCGAGATGAGCAAGGACATCAATGCCAAGCTGGGCACCGTCCTGTCTAAGTACGGGCTGACGGTGGATGAGTATCGCGCCCACAGCAAAGACGTCTTCGCCGACGAGGCGGCGGTGAAACGCTTTCTGAACGAGCACCCGGATCTGAAGCAGCGCTATGAAGCGCTTCCGTTGGATCGGATGGGTAGGGGCGGCAGCACGGGACGCGGATACTAAGAAGCCCGCTCGTTTTCCCTACCCAGTAGAGGTGGATGGTGGCGTGGCTGCGACTTGCGATGGGTGCAGGGCCTTATCGCGGCGGTCGCCTGAGCGATGGCGAGCACTGTCCTTATAAATGATCCTTCAAAGCTTGCTCGTGGTCTCTTTCAGGGATGGCACCCGTGTCGCTCCTACTGCGCCCGTGGACCACTCCATATTGAGATAATCCTTCCAAGCTTGCTTGTGACCATCCAGGGATGAAGGCTGATTGGTCTCCAACTGCGCGCTTTAGATGATCACTCCAAGCTTGCTCGTGCGTCCTCTTCAGAGGGTAGCCCGATTGGTCTCTAACGTGCGCGCTTTACGACGCGCACCGCCCTCATGTAAGCATACGATCATTCTGGTGTGGGCGTTGGGCGAGCACGAAGAGACCAACGGGCTGCCCTCTCTCCTCTTGTGCGCGTTGGGCGAGCAAAGGAGACCAACAGCCTCCACACCTCTACCTTCCCGTGTGCGCACTCCGGGAGCACAGGAGCGATATGGGTGCCATCCCTTCCATTCTGGTGTGCCGCGTTCCGCGAGCACAAGGACTGACCAGGCTGATACTTTCCATTCTGCCTTCAAGGCTCAATCTTGCCACGGGCTTTCTGAACGAAGGTTGCATAGTCTTCAACGATGGATTCTAAGGTTTTCTTTACCATTTCCACTATTTTGTCCTTTGGCCCGTAGCCGAGAGTGGCAGAGCGCCAGTGCTTGGGTTCATCCATAGACCCACCTGCACATTGAACATGGAATGCTATCGGATAATTGCTGCCGACTGTCCACGCTTCACATTCGAACAGCCCTATCTCCCACGTCTCGTATGTCTTGTCGAACGCAAAAGCGCTTTGGAGAAATGCAAAATTTTGCAGGAACTTCATTTCAAGAAAGCTATCGAGTGTACGGCTGTCGAGTCCAATCTCTTCTGCCGTACCTCTCAACAGTATCGTTGGCTCTGTGAATCTTTTGATCTCGCGTGCCGGTCGGTACTCACTTTCTCGCATAGTTTCCTTGGAGGGTCCAGGTCGGGTCTCGTCCCTTCCGAGGATGGCGCGGAATCGAGGATATCTTTGTTGCAATGCTGGCAATTCGTCATCAGATAGTAAGTTAAACGATTGATCATAACTTGGGTCTGGATAAAACAGCATCAGCATCAAGAGAGCACTATGAAATGATAACAATAATCTCATCGGATCATCCGGACCGTGGTATCTTGCTTAATCCGTACCATAGGCGACGTTATTCTCCAAACCTTTCCTCCTTGAGCATATACCGAGAGGGGTTCCAATATCAGATGCTCCTTCCAAGCTTGTTTGAAAAATGGTGTACCATTAGAGGAGTGGAGTGAATAGCAGGAGCACGACATGAAGATGGTCACCATTATATGTCGGGAGAACCTGGCGGGTTCAGTCGTTCAGGTCCTTAACGATCATGGAATCAAAGGGTACACGGTAACGACCGGCCTGGGCGGCAGAGGACAAACTGGAACTGTCTCGGAGCACAGCTGGACGGATCGAAATGTGTCGTTCATGGTCGCGCTCGAGGATCAACAGGTCACGCCCACTGCGAACGCGATGAAGCAATTGTATATGAAGTTGCTTGAAGCCAATCATGGAGAGGAAGTCCCACTCAAGATCTTCCTGCAACCCTGCGAAGTGATCCTCTAAGCGAAAAGCTACCTCTCCGGGATGTAGGCTGGTAATTCTACAGCCTTCCGAGGAAGGCGCTCCACCGGCTCGTCAGATCGTAGCCATACACCCAATAATAAAACGTGGTGCCTAAGAGGGCCTGCGACACGGCCAGGGGCCAGAGCTGGCGGTACCGGAGATACAACCAACTCCAGAGGGTTCCGCCCAGCGCCGCCAGGAACACGATCCCGAGATCCGTGCTGTGGACCACGCCGAAGGCCAGTCCATTCAACGCGGACAGAGCGAGCGGATGGAGCGAGGGGCAGAGCGTGCGCACGCGGCCAAGCAAGTAGAACTGAAAGAGGGTTTGCTGGAGCAAGGCCCATGGCCAGTACAACAGGATGGCGGTGGGAATGTACGGGTGGAGAATTCTCGCCTTTGCTCCAGGCCAGCCTGCTCCCTGATAGCCGATCGCAATTCCTATGAACAACAACAGGAGCATCGCCAGCGCCGTGAAGGCCATCGTGACCACCGCACACCGCCACCACCCTCGCTGTTCTCCTTCGAGTGGCCACTGTCCCCAGATGTAAGTCCTGGTGTAGTTCGCGTTGAGGAGGACGAGACTCACGGCGAACAAAGCGAGACCGAGGTCCGCGGAGATCGGTCTTCGTGGAAACAGCACCAGGAAGCCGCTCGACAAGACACCCAAGACCAGCAGCTCAACCGCCACTCTTCGCCGTTGAGACATACGTCAGCTTACCCTGGACCCAAACAGAACGGCACCGCCGTTGGTGCTCGCCATTCAAAGGATAATCCCGCTGGACCTTCTCGTAAATCGTCGTGTTTGGGAAAGAAAAGGGGACAGGCTACTTTACTTGAGGATGTGTAATCCGCACCTCCGCTGAATCGCTCGCGCTAGGCGTGTACGAGCACCGTTGACAGGAGCTTTCCCTAGCGGCGGCTCCCTACACGTGTGAGCTCAAAAGGAAACACCAATCATGGTGAAATTGAATGCACAAAGATCCTTTCCTTATGAAAACACTCGTACACCATGCCTGGCATTCAAGTTGCCCTTACAGAACCATGTGGGCAGAAGCAAGGAGGGTACTATGTCCTGCATTACTGCATGTCGTACCGCTCTCACTGCGATGAGTCTCGGTGTGGTTAGTCTGCTGGCTGCTCCGACAATCCAGGCCCAACTTCAATCCGGAACTCCAAAGACGGTGACAGGGCAGGTGTCTGCGGTGGAGGGAGAGTTCCATATGACGAAGGATTATCGGGGCGAAGACGTTCTCAAGATGGTTGATAAATCCTATATCGTCACCACTCCGACGGGCCAACAAATCGAGTTGAAGCTCACTCGTGAGACAAAAGTCCCCACGCGAGCGAATCCGGGGGATCTAATCGAAGCCAAAATCACGGAGAAAGGCCAGACTCTGTCAGTCAAGCTGATGGAGGAGTAGGAACGGCCAGCCTGGTCGTCTTCTTGCTCGCCGAACGCGCGCCCTCGGAAGGGCCTCGTTCAAGCGCGCAGTTGAATATCGACCAGGCCGCCCGTTCAAGAGAGGATTACAAGCAAGCTTGGAAGGACCATTTATAAATAGCGCGCACGTTAGAGACCATCGGGTCGTCCTGCCACGCCAATCTATGCCCGAATGAGCAGGTGCTCGATTGAAGCAGGTTCTTCGATCTGGATGGCTGCGGGGGCATCGATCAATCGTTTCAGTCTCGTCCGATCACTTGGGCTGACCTTGATCACTTCGATCGCGACCCAGTGCTCGTACACCCTTTTGACTTCCGCCAGCGAGATGTCTATACAGGCCTCCTCGCCTTCCAACCATAATTGGACGTTCACAGTATCCCCTGTTCTCAGGTGACCAGGGGTGGTAAGTCTACACCCAGCCTCTACGCGTTCGAGAATGCACCCGTCCGCTTCAAGCTGCGTGCTGACGTTTGCTAGCACGCAGTCAATCGTGAACCTCGGACGAGCCCAGGACGTCTGTAGTTTCCCCTGAGCCATACGTTCCCGAAAGTCTATCAAATAGCTCCGATCCAGCCGTTTATCGCGTAACCTCGCTTTTTTCCATCGAGGTTTCATGCCAAATCATTCTCAATTATGAGTAGCCGCTTCTGCCTCGAAATACTCGCACTGCCGCATGACTCCTTGCGCCTACCTTCGTATCTTCCCTAGAATACGTTTCTCTTCGATGCTTTCATGCCCTTTACGCTTCTTTTTTGTGGTGGCTTCACTGCGCACTGTCCCGAGGAGGTGTTCATGAATTGTATTCGGCGGTTGGTCGCCATCGTCTTTCTCAGTGGGATGTTAATCGGGTGTACGGACGGGATCGTTAAACCAATAAGTCTGGATGTGGCGCTCAGAGGAGTGGAAGAGGATATGAAGGCCGCTTCCGGCGTCAGCCTGCACGACATTCTGAGTGGGGATGCGGCCCGAGAGGAAGAGTTCAAAAGGGCTATCCTTCAACAGCAGTGTTTCTACCGCAGACCAAACCCGCTCGTCCCTGTCATGAATAAAGATTTTACATTGACGCTACAAGGTACATTCACAGGACAAGGAAAGTTTATGGTGTTGGGTATTCCGGTTTCAGCGGGAGGGGTCGAGATCAGTGCGGCGAAAGCTCTACAGCAAACGCTTGCCCTTCCGGTCAACTTTACTTCTGTCTCGGCCTTGCCTGATGTGTATCTTCAACAGAAGGCGAGTTACGTGAAGGACTTCCCGGATGCGGAGAAAACCAAGTACCTCGAAGAGGTGTTCAAGGATCGCGATGTCATACGCGCCAAAATCAAAGAGCTGATCGCGAGCTATTCAGAGGAGCGTTGTCGCCGGATGCCTGCGGATTCGCCATCGAAGAATCTTCCTGTCGCTCCCGGCTCTGCTCGCTAGAGAAGAAAAGGGTGTCAACGAACGGCATTATCACCACACGGAGGATTCTATGAAGCGTAGCCCGGGCATCCTATGGATAAAGGCGGCGGTGATTTACTTCATCATGGGAGTGGGTTTGGGTATTTATATGGGCGCGTCCGGTGATCATCTTTTGGTTCCCGTGCATGCCCATTTTAATCTCCTAGGCTGGGCGTCGTTGGCGGTGATTGGATTGGTCTATCAGCAATTCCCCGTCGCGGGGTCTCATCGGTTGGCCACTGCCCAATTCTGGCTACACAACGCCGGTTTGCTCGCGGCGATGTTGTTGTTGGTGGGTTTCCTGCGCGGCAACAGCTCACTTGACCCGCTGCTCGGCGTCGCTTCCATCGTCATTGGCGCGTCCGTGGTTCTGTTTGCCATTAACGTGTTTCAGAATATTCGAGAGTAATCTTTTCGCTGGGCGTTTTGGTCTTTGACGAGGAGAAGAATTTCGTGCAAGGGTTCAATCAAAATAGACATATTTCTCCCACAGATGGTGTGAAAAATGAGACGAGATACACGTAACGATGACGTAATAAACGAAAAAATGCAGGTGGCGGGTGGCACGGATCTTGATTACTTGGTATTGTGTTTTATATGAAGAGCATGGGAAAGGAACCCTGGAAGATGAAGCGACGTGCTGCGATCATATCGGTGACATGTCTGATGGGCGTATTGGCATTCTCCCATATGGGAGCGGCAAGTGAGGGTCTTGGTGCCACAGGCTCTTCACGTGAGTGGGCTAGCGGTCCGACCGCGTTGAAGAGCGACGTGGTGGGCAAGGAAGCAGTCGTATCTCCCGGGTCATTGACGCCTTCGAACGTCTTCCGGGACATTCCTTCAATCCACGCAGACTATTCGGTTCGAGGGACCAAGATCATGCCCTATATCGGTGCAGGCTTTGGTCAGAGCTATTCCTCAGATTTAGACCGTTCGGTCAATGGCAGCTCTTCCATTCAAACTGATTCCAGTCTTCGAAGCCTGTTTGGACAGGGTCTCACCCCGAGTGAATTCCAGATGGGTATCCGCGTCCCGTTCTGACGAGTCTCCATTAACATAACGACGTTCTGCTGAGCCGAGCGGGGGACAGACTCGAGTCTTTTCTACCCGATCGGGCGTGAGCGCGCGAGCGCCTTCCACTCTTTCCGGTCCCGCATGTGACAAAAGTGAATCAAATGCGTCAGTCTCTGAGGTGCTATAGTTTCATGTATGGGGTTGCTTCATTACTACGATACCTGGAACTACAGACGATACGTCGGATGGTGGGTCTTGATGGCTCTGGCTATCGGCTTGTTCGCATCACTTTCGTGGGCGGGCAATGTGCTGAACCTCGGCGCGTTGCTCGCGAATCCGGAGTCTTATCAATTGAAGATTGTCCGCGTCGAGGGAATCGTGGCCAACCATCGGCTCAAACATTTCAAACGGGTGAATAATGTGGAGAAATGTGTTCAGTCATTCACGGTGACGGATGAGACCGGCACAATGGAAGCTGCGTACGCGATGAAGTGCTCAGGGGCAATGGACTTGCTGCGTAACCGTGATCGCGTCACGATGGACGCGCGCTTCGACTGGGCACCCGGCAAAGCAGGAAGGCTGAATGTACAAGAAGTACTGGCCAAAATGGCCCCATAGCGGAACCCTTCACTGACTCCCTTATTGTCCTTCCGAATATTCCTCCCAAGCTCGCTCGTTGTTTCTTATAGGTAGGGCAGCCGTATCGCTCTAACTGCGCCTGTGGTGCTTAACGAGATACCATTGCCTAGCCAACTAGAGTGTTTGGGAAGCCTTACTGGTCGTTTTCCCAGGCCCCACTTTTTCTGAGACGCGGTAGAGTGACTTAACTTTAGAAAACGGCAATGGAAACATTGCCAAATCCAAAGTGAAGGGCTCGCTTCCGAAAGGAATCGGGCCCTTTTTAATGATCCTTCCAAGCTTGCTCGTTCTGCTCTCTTCGACGGCGGCCTGGTCGATCTTCAACTGCGCGCTTGGACGAGGCCCTTCCGAGGGCGCGCGTTCGGCGAGCAAGAAGACGACCAGGCTGTCCGTCTCTATCCCTCCAAGCTCGCTCGTTTTCCCTTCTTCAAAGAGGTGGATGGTGGCATCACGCGACTTGCGATGGGTGCAGGGTCCTATCGCTGCGGTGGCCCTTCTCACCCGCCCAACCCTGGGCGAACCTTTTACACCCGCCCAACCCACCGATTGCTCTGCAATCGATTTCCCGGGACGCACCCTTTTCCCAAGCGAGCACCGCCTATAAATGATCCTTCCAAGCTTGCTTGTTCATTCGCATTCAGGAGCAGCCTGGATCAGTCCAAACGTGCGCGCGTGAACGAGCACCGCCATCCTGAAAATACGATTGATCTGGTGTGCCGCGTTCCGCGAGCACAAGGACTGACCAGGCTGATACCTTCCATTCTGGTGTGCGCGTTGGGCGAGCAAAGGAAGCTGCCTAGCCCACCCATTCACTATTTTGCGGAGCCAAGCAGCGATAGGGGCCTGCGGTTTTGCCCATCGCCGGAGCAGGGGCGACCATCCATCTTCTATGTCCTCTTTTTGGTGTGGGCCGCGTTGCCCGAGATAATCGGGCCGCCTGCTCCTCACCGTCGCAGTCCCCTTTCTCACTGTGCTAGGTTCACAACACAACTGGCAGAGGTGTTTCATGATCCACGATATCCCGGGCGACTCGTTTTCCGGTCACTATGAACGTGCCCGTGTGATCGCGACAGGCCTCCTGCTGTGCATGGCAGGCCTGTTTGTGATCGCGCTGGTCTGGGAGCCGGCGTACCCGTCACTTAGCTGGCTGCGGTCGTTTGCGGAGGCGGCCATGGTGGGTGCGCTCGCCGATTGGTATGCCGTCACGGCGCTGTTCCGACAGCCGCTCGGTCTACCGATTCCGCACTCGCAGATCATCCCGCGCAATAAGGAGCGTATCGCGTCGAGGATCGGCAGCCTGACTCAACGCCAACTCCTGACTCCGGACGCCATCGGGAAGTTGGTGGAGTCCTGGCGCATTCCGGAAGAATTGACCGCGGCGCTCCTCGATCCTCGGCGAAGACAGTTGCTGACACAGGAAGCGGCACGCCTCTTGGCCCGCATGCTCGACGCCTCCGAAGATGCCGCGATGCAGCAGTTCACCCGTCACCTGGCGACCAGGGTGCTTCGTGGTGTGAGCGTCGCGCCGCTGATCGGACAGCTCCTCGCGAGTTTTCTCAAGAGTTCGCAGCGGGACGGGTTGATGAACGATGCGCTGGCCATCGCGAACGAGTACGTGGAGACACATCGGAGCCAGTTGTGTCGTCTCATCGCCGATAAACTGCCCTGGTCCCGTCTGCTGAATTTCGTCAATCTCGATGAGAAGGTCGCGGGCAAGTTTGTGGACTGGTTCAGCTCAGTGTTGCGGCAGATGCGAGACGATCCCGATGATCCGCTGAGGCGGCGGCTCCTCGAGCGCGTCGAAACGGCTGCGGAATGGCTGATCCATTCGGAGCGCGCGTTGCGACGGGAAGCGTCCATCAAAGAGAAGCTCCTCACCTACGACGCCTTGCTGCAATTCATCGACGATTCCTGGCACAGCCTGAAACAATGGTTGCTGACGGATCTGCGGCAGGAGCATTCGGAGACCCGTGCCTATCTCGATGCGGCGTTGGCCGGCCTCGGTGACACGCTCAGCACCGATCAGGAATTCGTGGCCCTGTTCGAGCGGGAGCTCAAAAATGTGGTGATTGATCTGGCGACGAGGCATCGAGACCGGATCGGCGAACTCGTCACAGCCACTGTCCGCGACTGGTCCGTCTCGCACATGGTCGACACGATCGAGCGGGAGGTCGGCACGGATCTGCAGTTCATTCGCATCAACGGGACGGTCGTCGGCGGCCTCGTCGGCCTCCTGCTCCATGGCGCGGCCCTGCTGATCGCAAAGATGTGAATCAGTGGTTCGCTTCCCGCCTGGAGAAAGCATGGGCTACTGTCAGCATACGCATCTATAGAGTTTGAATCTTGGAGGACACCAACATGAAGAACGTTGAGATGACTGTAGAGGGAACGACGCTGACTATCACAGTGGATCTCTCGAAGGAGTTTGGGCCCTCTGCGTCAGGAAAGACCATCATCATTGCCTCCACGGAGGGGAATGTGACGATTCCGAATCGGGCGGAAAAAGTTGGGCTCAACGTGTATCGAAAGAAGTCGTAAGGCGTAGTCCTGACGCAATCTACCAAGATTCGCTTCACGACCGTGCTAGGCATCGTCCTAGTAATTCCGCGTTCTTGCATCAGGATCAGTGAGAGGAGTACCGTTCTCGCACTTGCGTGCATAGGCGGGAATGAACAGGAGAACTTTATATGAAGATGCTGACTATTGTGTGTCGGGAGCAATTTGAAGATGAGGTGCTCAACGTTTTCACCACTCTGGGAATTAATGGGTACACGGTGATCCATGGGGTGGGCGGCAGCGGAGAAACGGGCGCGGTTTCGGTGACTCACACCCAGGGTGGTCGTAACAAGATGCTCCTCGTGGCCCTCGACGATGACCGGATGGCCACACTCGTGGAAGCCGTGAGGGAGGTGCAATCGAGGCTGGTGAAGGAGCACTTGGGGCATCCGGTCCCTTTCAAGGCTTTCCTCCAACCCTGCGAACTCGTCGTGTAATGCGGCGCTGAAGCCGAGACAGTCTCCATCTAACCATTTCTCTTTTTGCGCATCGAGCCTCTCGATCGTGACGCCCGACACGAGGAGAATAAGGGTCGGGAGTCTTTTCTTGAGCCGGTGGAGCGTAAGCCCGCGGGCGCAAACTTGCAGAAGACCGCAACATGGTGCTCGTCCCCTACATCCACGTGCTTTCGGCCGCATTCCTGATGGGATTAGCGGCAGCCGCGCCGATGGGCCCTGTCAACATGCTGGCCATCCGCTGTGGTGTGATTGGCGGTTGGCGCCATACTCTTGCCTGCGGAATTGGCTCCATCACCGGCGATCTATTCCTGTTCTCTCTGGTCCTCCTCGGAGGCGACTACCTCCTTCCGGATCTGTCCAACCCTACGCTCCAGGCTGTCCTGGCGGCCATGGGCGCAATCGTTCTGCTTCCGCTGGGGTTCTACTTCCTTGTCCGCACCGTCAAAGAGCCCCTGCGGGCCTATGAAAGCGCTCGCCAACGTTGGGACGAAGGTACCGTCCCCGGGCATCTGATCACCGAAGTCACCCACGCTGCCGCCCTGACCATCTTCAACCCCTTAACCATAGCTTATTGGGTTAGCGTCACCTCCAACTGGCTCCCTTTCGCTCATTCAGTCTTGGGCTACAGCGCCCCCGGTTTCGGAATCCTGATGGCCACCGCCGGCCTGATGACCTGGTTCACGGCGCTCACCATCATCGTTCGCTTCATGCCCCACCGCATCGGCCCGAACTTCTTCCGCCTCGTGAATGCTATCCTCGGCCTTATCCTCCTTGGCTTTGCCACGTTCTGTGCGATAGTCCTGTCCAGCCATCTCCTGCCCTGAGTGAGAAATAATGGCGTCGCGAGTCTTTCAATCACCCTGTGGGGCGTGAGTCCGCGAGCGCCTGGCCTATAATTGATCCTTCCAAGCTCGCTCGTTATCTCTCTTCTATGCGCGGCCTGGATTGGTCCCAACGTGCGCGCGTGAAGGAGCACCGCCCCCCTAAAAATACGATTGGTCTGGTGTGCCGCGTTCCGCGAGCACTGGGACCAACCAAGCCACGCGCCCACATCCTTCCAAGCACCCACCCAGAGATCTTGCTAGCGGCGGTTCAGTACACGTTGCGTGGCAAAAAGGCGGCACCAATCGAGGGAATGTAAGCTGTCGTCACCTAGAAAACACCTAGATCCTCAGCTCCACGACCCGAGTTGGTCACGGCTTCAATTCGCACTTCTCAGTCCTGTTTTGATTTCCGTTTGTTCGTCGATCGGATTCGCCGCCTGGTCTGTCGATTGCACTGTAAGAGGTCATCACTTACCTCACAGGACTGGCGTTACGATGACCGATCAGCAGCTCAGACGAAAATCCGAACAAGCGACTATGCCATCCGAATCAGCGGACTGTGATAGCCGAGGCTGGCGGCTAGTCAAAACCCGAGATTTTGGATTGCTCTGGTGGGGACAAGTCACCTCTCAAGTCGGCGAAGGCCTCAATAAAGTCGCGCTGCTGTGGTTCGTCTATGAGCTGACCGGCTCGGCGCTGATGATTGCGATGGTGGGTCTGCTACAGACCGTTCCGCCGTTGGTCTTCGGTCCCCTCATCGGTGTCTATCTTGATCGTCTTCAGAAGAAACAGGTCATGGTCTGGGTGGATCTGATTCGCACCGTGTTGACCCTCCTCATCCCGGCGTTGTTCGGACTCGGCCTCTTGAGACTCGAGGGGCTCTTCGTGTTGATCTTTCTGACCTCGATGGTGTCCACGGTATTTGGGCCGGCGTTGGTCTCGGCAGTTCCGTTGCTGGTCCGACGATCCGAACTCGTCTCGGCCAATGCACTCATTCAGGGCACGAACAACATCGGCCTTCTGTTGGGGCCCGCCGTGAGCGGGATCCTGATTGCGCTGATCGGAGCGCAACACGTCCTCTATGTGAATGCGGCCACGTTCTTCATCTCTGCTCTGTGTCTTATCCCGATCCGGAGCAACGAGACCCTGCAGCAGGAGCCGAACATAGCGGCGCCGGCGGGATCGGTACTGAGCGATCTTTCTGTGGGATTCCGCTTCGTCTTCAGCGACCGCTCGACCGTCTTCATCTTGGTGACCATCTCGGCCCTCTACAACCTTGGAGCGAGTGCGTTTGTCTTCGTCCTGCCGGTGTATGCGAAGGAACTGCTGCAGGTGGGGCCGGTTGAACTCGGCTGGCTCTGGTCTGCCCTTGGAGCCGGGATGCTCATGGCGTCCTCGTGGCTGGCCTTGAGACGGAAGAACGATGTACGGAGCCGCATGCAAATCCTCGTCAGGGGGACGACCATGGGCGGGCTGGCCGTGTGCACCCTCAGCGTGCTGGAATCCCCGCTGATCGCGGCGGCATTTGTGACTCTGGTGGGTGCGGGCGCCGCAGTGCTCAATCCGGTGGTGTGGGCCCTGCTGCAGGAAGTCACACCCTCGCACCTGATGGGTCGAGTGCTCACGACGTTCAGCACTGGTTCGATGGCGGCAGCGATGGTGGGCATGTCCGGATTCGGCTGGGTCGCGGATGCGATCGGACCAGCGGAGAGTCTGATCGGTCTCGGTCTCGTGCTCCTGCTGACGGCGTTTGTGGCCACTCACTTCGCCCGCCAAACCACGAATCTGCAGATGGCGACCGCCTAGTAGAGCGCAGACCGTTGGTCCCCAGCTGCGCGCTTCGGCAAGCAGCCTAATCAAATGCTCCTTCCGAGCTTGCTTGTCCTTTTTTCCTCTCACGGGTGGATGGTTGATGCGGCTGCGACTTGCGAGAGGTGCAGGGCACTGTCGCTGTGGTCGCCTTAGCGATGGCGAGCATTGTTCGAAGGTCCGTTCGGACGCAGTCCTGGACGGACCAAGTTGCGGAGCCAAGCAGCGATAGAGGCCTGCGGTCTCACCTCTCGCCGGAGCAGCGGTGTCTACCATCCATCCTCCACACAACTTTTTTGACCAGCGGCGCCTCTGTCTTTCAGCCCAAAAAACCGCTATCTTCAATAAACAAGGTGTTCACATGCCTGCAAAGAACCGATGGCTTCTAACCCGTGATTTCAGCCTGATCTGGTGGAGTCAGGTGCTGTCGCAGGTGGCCGACGGCGTGAGTAGACTAGCCCTCCTCTGGTTCGTGTACTCCGTGACGGGATCTGCGGTGAAGACCAGCATCGTCGGCTTACTTCAGACGCTTCCACCGATTGTCTTAGGGCCGCTCATCGGCGTCACGGTCGATCGCCTGCCCAAGAAAGCGATTCTGATCGTGACCGATGTGACGCGCGGGATCCTGATCGGGTTGATTCCCTGTTTGCTCTCGATTGAAGTCTTTACGGTCGACATGCTGTACCTCCTGGTGTTCCTCTATGGCATCGCGACGGCGATGTTCGTGCCCACACTGTCCTCCTCCGTCCCGTTCCTCGTCGACCGGCCCCGATTCGTCGCAGCCAACGCGATGCTGCAGAGTACAACGAGCATCGGCATCATCATTGGACCCGTGCTCAGTGGTCTCGGTATCGCCTTTTCCGGCTCACAGGAGGTCCTGTGCGCGAATGCGTTGATCTATTTTGCGTCGGCCCTCTGTCTCGTGCCCATACGGCTGCCTCGCAGCGTGTGGTCGCATCCGAACGTCAGCCCGGCGGCCGCGACGGTCGAGGACCTGATGGAAGGGCTCCGGTATGCGCTGGTCTCCCAGCGGACCATTCTGATGCTGATTCTGCTGGCATCCGTCTACACGTTCGGCGCCGGCGCCTTCACGACGTTGTTCCCGGTCTTTGGAAAGAAGATGCTGGCCTTGGGCCCGGTGGAAGTGGGGTATCTCTGGTCCTGGCTCGGCATCGGCTTGTTTCTGGTATCCCTTGCTCTCGTGTCGTTGACGCAATGGGACGCTCGCAAGCGCCTCCAAGTCGTATCGGTCTCGAGCGTGATCGGAGGAGCTGCGCTCTGCGGGCTCGTCTGGACACACAGCCTGGTGGTCGCGAGTGTGCTTGTGGCCATCATCGGAATGGGATTCGGAACATGGACTCCCATCGCCTGGGGCATGATCCAGGAATTTTCGCCGGCCTCAGATGGTCGGGCGCGTCATGGCCATCTACACGGCGATCGCGACAGCGACTTCGCTGGTCGGCATCTCCTTTTTTGGGTGGATGACGGAGCTGGCCGACGAATCTACCAGCGTGCTCGGGATCGGGTTGGTGTTTGTGTTGTTGGGTGTCGCGGCAGCGTGGTTTAGTCGCCAGATCACGGCTGCGAGCGCGTCTGAGCCCGAAGCCATCACGCTATCGGGCGGTCCCATTCCCTACGCGGTGACGCATGATCCTGCATCTTGACCACTGGTCGTTTTCCCAGTCCCAACCCTCCTCACAGTTGTGTAAAAGCTTTCGGACTGGGTCTGACATAAAGCAAATCCGAGGAGGGTCATGATGGCAACACAACAAATGGCAGTAGACAGCGCCGAGAGAGCGTACGCGCGCAGCATGTTATTGGCGGCTCCTTCTCGCTCGCCAGAAATCCCGGAATCAGCGGACGCATACGGATGGCTCGTCGGAAGCTGGGAGTTGGATGTCTGGGTGTACTGGGCAATGGATGTTCGTGCGCGGGGTCTCAAAGGAGAGGCGCACTTCGGATGGGCGCTGGAAGGCCGTGCTATCCAGGACGTCTGGATCATGCCCCGCCTTACGCAACGCACCGCGACTCTGGACAAGCACTTGAACATGTACGGCACGACCCTCCGAGTTTGGGATCCTTCCATTGAGGCTTGGCGTATTACCTGGATTAATCCGGCGGGAGATCACAGGGAAGAACAGATCGGTCGCTGGAGCGGCAAGAATGTTGTGCAGATAGGGGTTCGTCCGGATGGGACGCCCACGCGCTGGATGTTCTCCGAGATTACGCCCAATTCTTTTCACTGGACCGGCGAAGCGTTGAATCCGGACGGTCAAACCTGGAAGCTCGAAGGCGAGTTTCGTGTGACGCGGACGCGCTAAGAAAGAGGAAATGGCGTCAGGAACCATTTCTCTTGCGAACTGCCATGGTTAGGGGGTAGCAACGCGGAGGGGCGACCTGTGGAAACTCTTGATGGCATTGCTGAACCAAGACCCGTTGCCCGCACCCCGCCGTTCGCCATTGGTCAGATGTTTGAGCTTCGACGAAAGCTCATTGGCTCGATAGGCGGCATCTTTGAAATGCGGCTTGGTTTGCGCGAGACCACGGTATAGGGTTGCCGCTTCTGCGATCTCCCCGATCGATTCGAGCGTCCGTGCGAGAAAATACTGGATATCGATCACCTCTGTCCGAGATGCCGACGGATCCTTCAACGCAGCGCGGAACATCTGAATCGCAGTCCGGTGGTCTCCCTCAGCTCTGTGGCAGAGTCCAATCTGTACATGGGCTTTGAGTCGGTAGGACGGACTCTTCCCCGCGAGTTCGAGCATTTCGATCGCCTCTTTCGGTCGGCCTTCCTTCCTCATCGCGACTCCCTTTGCATAGAAGAAGGGTTCGGGGGCGACCGAACGAGTGGCTGTGCGTTCCGGAAAAGGACGTTCTGCCCATTGCGGTGGGCTGGGTTGCGGAGTGGCGGCATCGATCTCTCTGGCATCGTCCGGTACGTTGACCAAGACAGTCAGTTCTTCTCGGGACGAAAGCGGGAGAATTTTGCCTTTGCTTCGCTCAAAAGCGGCCTGAGCGACGAGCTTGCCTGTAATGACCCGGGCCTGCATTTCAACGCCAAGGGTCAATGCAAGATCACACACCTGATTGATGAGACGCGGATTGCCTCTCGTCAACCGATGCACCAAGGCACAGGCTTTCTTCGTAAACAATGAGGGATGTCCTCCCGCCACGTGTAACCGGTGATGAATGAAATGCCCCGTCTCCACCTCCGAAAGCGGTTCCAAGTGACAGTCGACGGCAACCCGTTGGGCAAACTGGGTCATGTCGATCCGCTGCAGTAGTTTGTGAAGGTCCGGCTGGCCGGACAGGATGATCTGCAACTTCAACGTTTTCCCGTCGTTCAAATTGGACAGCAGCCGCAGTTCTTCGAGCAAATCGGTACCAAGGCTCTGGGCTTCATCGATAATAAGAATGACCCGTCGGTGCTGTTGGGATTCGTGAATCAGAAACTCCGAGAAGACATAATAGGCCTCGACAGGATCCAGTTGTCTTTTGCTCAACCCGAGGGAAAGCAGAACCCAGGGCAGGAGATGTTCAATATTGTAGCGCGCGTTCGTGACAAGACCGATCGATTGCTTCGCCCCGTGCTCTGAAACCAGCTTCCGCAGGAGCGAGGTCTTGCCCATCCCCGGTTCGCCGGTGAGCACCATAAACGCTGCCTCGTTGATCAGGCCGTATTCCAAGGTGCTGTAGGCCGCGCGATGCGTCGAGCCGGCATACAGGAAGTCGCTATCCGGCAGGAGCGAGAACGGTTTGGTTCGAAGATTGTAAAACGACTCGTACATTCAGTGTTCCCTTTCCGAGAGGAGGCATGAGCGTTATGGTCAGGATATGTGGGAAGGGGGTGCCTGGCTATTCCTCAGGAGGTGGGGGAGTACCCGCAATGGTGGGGCATCTCAGGCTGTTTTGTTGGAGCCTTCGTGAGGCGTGAAGCGTCAGGGACATGAGGCGAGGAAGAACGAAAAGGGGACAGTAGAAAGAAAAGGGGGGTAGCTCAGGTTACTTTATAGGAAAAGAAACGGTGTCAGGAACCGTTTCCGGCGACTTGCAGAAACTTCTTGTCGAGGCGTAAGCTCTCCTCGCCTGTTGACCAACGGATCGGGCTTCTCGCCATGTGGATCGGCCTGGCTCCTTGACATGCATCATCGGTGGGCCGGCCGGCTCGTGCACCAGAATCGACCGGTGCTCCTTGTGACCCCACGAACTCATCGTGTGACGCGGCGCTGAAGTTGCGCCAGGAAGGGAAAGGAACTCACGTGCCCTATCAGATTGACTTCGATACGACGAATCGGATTCTTCGTGCCCGCTTTGAAGGACGAGTGACGGACGACGAGTTGAAGGACGTGTATCGGTTCGGCCAGGAACACGTCACACGATTCGATCCGCTCTCCGGCATAACCGACTTTTCTGGTGTGACGGAGGTGGCGTTCTCTACCCAAACGATGCGTGACCTGGCCCGCTCCAAGCCGATCATGCCGGATCCGAGCCGGCCGGTGGTGTTTGTGGCGCCCAGTCCAGACCTCTTCGGGATGGCGCGGATGTTCGAGTTGCAAGGAGCGGAAGCTCGCCCGAACCTGCACGTGGTTCGAACGGCGGAGGAGGGGTACAACGTGCTGAATGTCCGGGAACCCCAATTCGCGCCTGTCTGACAACCCTCATCGCTTTTCCCGCACACTGTCCCCTCCGCTCTCGCCCTCGGAAGCAGAATGGACGGCCACGGCGCCGTCGGCCGGCCGGACAAGCGATCCATAGTGGGTGGCATAGACGGCGATAAAGGCGGCACCAAAGAGGAAAATTTGGGAGGCATAATACGCCCACAACAATACGAGAACCAGAGACCCGGCGCCTCCATAGAAGGTGACTAAGGTACTGTGCCCCAGTTTCACCACGATCAACATGCTGCCGAGCATATAGAGGGACCCTGTAATGCCGGCTCCTATCCAGACGTCAGTCCAAGCCACCTTCGCCTGCGGCACCCATTTATAGATGAGGGCGAAGAGCGCGGTCACGATGATGAACGAAATGGTGGTCCCGAGGGCTTTCCGCATCCACGCCGGCTCGCCCATCGTTCCGAACGCCGACTGAATCGCGATGCTCAGCCAGGCGCTCAACGTCAAGGAGGCGAGCAGGATGAAGGCCACGCCCAAGAGGGCGGACACGGATGCGAACCGCTGCTGCAGCCGCCCCATGAAGCTCGGGGGCCGTTTGGGCTTCAGTCCCCAGAGACAATCCAATGCGTCTCGAAGCTGGTCCATGACATGGACCGTGCCGAGGAGGAAGACTCCGAGCGCGATCAGTTCATTGAGCACCGGGGTCCCTGCCGTTCTCCATCCATCGATCAGATGAAACAATCCGTTGGCGGCCGGCTCACCGATGAGATCGCCGATGTGCTGATGCAGATCTCCTTTTACTGCCTCCTCGCTCATGAACGTCGTGGCCACCATGACGACCAGCACGACAAACGGCACGATGGTGAATGCCGTGTAGAAGGCCAGCGCAGCGGCAAAGCGCGGCCCAGGTTCATCGTTCCATTTGTCGATCGATTTGGCGACCAATGACTTGACCATGTGCCATGGTCGCACTCTATCTGTTCGATGAGTGGTGGGTGACCGGCGTGTTCGCGACGATTTCTGGGCTCGCGTCCGAATGGGGTTAGGCTCCTTCTCAGCGCCAATAAAAAAGACCCGCTTCCCTTTCGGAAAACGGGCCTCCCTTTGGATCTGGCAATGTTTCCATTGCCGTTTTCTAAGGTAAGGTCACTCTATCGCATCTCAAGGAAAGTAAGGCCTGGAAAAACGACTAGTAATTATTCAAAAACACACTAGGGGAGGGGGATGCTGGCGCCGCGCGCCGACAATCCAGAGTCTTTTCGCAGAATTCAGCGAGCAGTCTTAGTGGGGTGGCCTCGGAGGCCTGGGTGCGGAGCGGGCTCGCGTCCACAGCGCCCATCCTACCAGCGCCACGATGAAGAGACCAGGCCAGCCGCCGAACGGAGGCGAGTCAAAGAGGGTAAACGGATCGGGACTGAGGCCGGGCCACAGCGCGGCCAGCGCGATCGGGATCGCCAGCATGATGCCCATCAACGCTTCACCGGTGATCAACCCTGCGGCGAAGAGGAGCCCGCGCTCGTGAGGAGTCATCACCCGTTGTTGCCGCTCTCGTTGCCAAGGCCGAGATCACGCCGCCCACGAAAATGGCAGCGGAGAGTTTCAGCGGCAAGTAGATGCCCAGGGCCACGGCGAGCACGGGCAGACGAAAGTCGCGTCCGCGCGCTTCCTGCCGTCGGTCCACCAGAATCACGATGATGCCGATCGCCGCCCCCAATCCGACGAGCGGCCAGGGCAGCCCGGCCCCGAACACGCTTCGCGTCAGGCTGGCCATCAGCGTGGCCTGCGGTGCACTCAGGGGATGGGGGTGGCTGATCGTCGGCTCTCCGATGCCGTACTTGGCTTGGAGCAACGACAGGACTGGAACCAGGACCACGGCGCCGGTCAGCACCCCGACGACCTGCATGATTTGCTGCTTCCACGGTGTCGCTCCGACCAGATGACCGGTTTTCAAATCCTGCAAATTGTCTCCGCCCATGGCGGCGGCACAACAGACGACCGCTCCGATCACCAGAGCCGCCGCCGGTCCAGCCGGATGCCCGGCTCCCATAAACAAGACGAGCAACAGCGACGCCACCATAATCGTGGCGATGGTGACGCCCGAGACGGGATTGCTGGAACTTCCGACCAACCCGGCCATGTAGGCCGCGACCGAGGAGAAGAGAAACGCCGCGAGCGCCATCACGATCGTCATGAGGAGGCCGATCAGAAGACTGTCCACGACCGTGGTGTAGATCCAGGCCATCGGGATCAGTGACAGAACAAATGGCACGACGATCCAGAGGAGCGACGCGTCCTGTTCCGTCCTGGGCACCGCCGCAGATCGAGATGGCCCCGATGCACGATAACTGTCCCGGAGCGTCTGCAGACTTTTCCACACCGGCTCGCGCAATTTCGTCAACGTCCAGAGTCCGCCGGTCAGCATGGCGCCGATGCCGACGTAGCGGATCTGGCCGCTCCAGATCGTCGTCGCCGCAGCCAGTCCGGTCAGATCGGGCGGCAGACCATTCAGGAGTCCATATGCCGGCATCAGGATCATCCATCCCACGACGCCGCCAAGAAACACCACCACGGAAGTGTGAAGCCCGATGATGAAGCCGACGGCGAGCAGCGCGGGGGACAGATTGAGGCCCGCATAGAACACGGTGCGTCCGACCTGCGCGGCCCCTTCCAGTGATTCGGCCCACAACCGCAAGCCGCTCTCGCCGAACTTCACCGCCCCGCCCAGGAGCGCGGCTGACAACAGCGTCTTAAAATCACCGGTCGATCCCTGCCTGGCATCCCGTCGATCAGCCGCGGCGACCTTCAAGACTTCTGCGGTCGCTACCCCTTCGGGGAACCGCAAGCGCGCGGTGACGATGAGCGCTCGCCGCAACGGGATCGTAAAGAGCACGCCGAGGAGACCTCCGACCGTGGCGATCAAGGCGGTCTGCCAGTAATCAAAGGCGGACCAATAGCCGACCAGCAGCAGCGCCGGAATGGTGAAGATCACACCGGCGGCCAGCGCCTCTCCGGATGACGCCGCCGTTTGGACGATGTTGTTCTCGAGGATGTTGGACCGCTTGAAGAGACGCAGAATCGCCATGGACGCGACCGCAGCTGGAATGGATGCGGACACGGTCATGCCGGCAAACAGTCCCAGGTAGGCGTTGGCCGCGGCCAAGACGGCCGCGAGGATCACCGACAGCACGACCGCTTTGACGGTGATTTCAGGGAGCGTGACGCTGGCGGGGACGACAGGCTGGTCGGATGCCCTTTGTTCGCTTGCGCTACCTCCCGGAGCGGTTCCGGCCGCCTCACCATCTCGGCGGCGCGCACAAACATGGCGCTCATTATTCTTCGCGCCGTGCGCCCTTCCGGGTCTGGCCGGGCGGAACCTGCGCCCTTGCTGCTCTCATTCATCGCATCGTGCGCTCTTCTGGAATTCTCTTAGGCACGGTTGTTTCAACGTGATCTTCGATCAGTTCCAGCTTTCCTTCCCGGCAAGCCTCGGCGGATGCCTCGCTCCTCCGGTAATGCTCGCTTACTCCAAGGGCATCCCTATGAGGCGAAGAGAAGGAAAAGCCAAGGAGGCGCCGCATCATAACCCAGTGCACGAAAAAGACAACCGAGTTCATGGACACCCGTCGTACCGAAGATATAAAGGTCTCCGCGAAAGTCTGCTTGCATCTTGTTCTTCTGCGAATTCAATATACCCACCTCTTGACAAGACTGTTACACCATCTATATCTGCCGCAACATGGTGCTCGTCCCCTACATCCACGTGCTTTCGGCCGCATTCTTGATGGGATTAGCGGCGGCCGCGCCGATGGGCCCCGTCAACATGCTGGCCATCCGCCGTGGTGTGATCGGCGGTTGGCGCCATACTCTGGCCTGCGGAATGGGCTCCGTCGCCGGCGATCTCATCCTCTTTTCTCTGGTCCTCCTCGGGGGTGACTACTTCCTTCCTGACCTGTCGAACCCGATGTTCCGAGCTGTCCTGGCGGCCACGGGCCTCATCGTCCTGTTTCCGCTGGGGATCTATTTCCTGTTCCGCGCCTTCAAGGAGCCTCTGCGGGCCTATGCCAGCGCTTGCGAACGCTGGGACGAAGGCACCGTCCGAGGGCATCTGATCGCCGAGGTCGCCGACGCTGCCGCTATGACCGTCTTCAACCCCTTAACCATCGCGTACTGGATTGGCGTCACCGCCAACTGGCTTCCCTTTGCCCATTCAATCTTGGGCTACAGCGCCCCCGGTTTTGGAATCGTGATGGCGACCGCCGGCCTGATGGCCTGGTTCACGGCGCTCACCGTCATCGTTCGCTTCATGCCCGACCGCATCGGCCCGAACTTCTTCCGCTTCGTCAACGCCGTCCTCAGCCTGATCCTCCTTGGCTTTGCCACGTTCTGTGCAATAGTCCTCTCCCGACATTTCCTGTACTGAGTGAGACGCCAGAGACTCTGATAATACGCGTTCATGTGGTGCTCGAAGTTTCAGTGCCCGGAATATGGATATTCCGAACCGTCGTGGGCCTGCTGAGGACACCGTGGCGGGAGACTATGAATGCAAATCTGACGAAAGCCGACGCCTTGGCCGCGTTTCGGCTACGCCTACCTCAGAACGGTATGTAAATCGTGCTGATCTTAGGAGCACAGTCTGACGTTACAGATTCCTGTGCGATAGGTCTTCATCTCTACCTCTCCCCTTCGGTTCACAGTGGACTCTGGAATACGCGAGGATTACGATCATAGAGGAACGAGACCCTTGTGTGGTTGTTTTTCAGCCCGGGAGGTGACTCATGTCCTGTCCACACGTGACTGCTATTCAGCCCGTGACTGCTCGCACTGCAGGCTGTGAAGAATGCCTGAAAATTGGATCGTCCTGGGTTCATCTTCGTCTCTGCCTGACTTGTGGCCATGTCGGCTGTTGCGACAGCTCGCCCAATCGCCATGCCACGAAACATTTCACGCACACGACCCATCCGGTGATGGCCTCGTTCGAGCCCGGCGAGCGATGGGCCTGGTGTTACGTCGATCAGATGGATCTGGACGTGCCGGCGCGTGTGGCGCGGTCCTTGCGGTAGTGAGGGAGGCTCGTTGCCGCCGAGAGGAGGTGGAGCCATGGCCGATCTGGACTTGCACAAGGTCGCTTTCCCTACGCTCGACGACGTCCAAGTCGCCACGCTGGCCAAGTTCGGCACGCGCCGGGTGTTGCGCGACGGGGAGTACCTGTTTAAAGCAGGGGATCGTGAGTACAAATTCTTCGTCGTCGAGCGCGGCGCGGTGGAGATTGTCGAGCATTCGAGCGGCGAGACCAAGAGGGTCGCCTTGCATGAACGGCACGCGTTTGGCGGCGACGTCAGTCTGGTGACCGGCCGGCCTGCGCTCGTCAGTGCGATCGCACGTGGCGAGACCGAGGTGTTCGAAATCTCACCCAGTGACCTCAGGCGCATCATGGGCGAGCGGCCGGCGCTCGGCGAGCTGCTGCTGCGCGCGTTTATTGCGCGGCGCGAGTTGCTGGTGGCGTCGGACTTTCAAGGACTCCGGGTGCTCGGGGCCGGCTCCTCGCGCGATACCTTCCGCATCCGTGACTTCCTCGCCAGGAACCAGGTGCCGTTCACCTGGATCGATGTGGATCATGACCCTCAGGTCGGCGCACTGCTGCAAAGCTTCGGGCTCACCGAGGCCGACACGCCGGTGGTCGTCTTCGGATCTGAGCCGTTGCTGCGGAATCCCACGACTCGGGCATTGGCCGACCTGATCGGAGTCAGACGGCCGCTCACGCAACGGGTCTATGACCTGGTGATCGTCGGTGGCGGTCCGGCGGGACTGGCTGCGGCCGTGTATGCATCGTCGGAAGGGCTGGCCACTGCCGTGATCGATGCGACCGCTCCGGGAGGACAGGCCGGCACATCCTCGAAGATCGAGAACTACCTCGGCTTCCCGACCGGTATTTCCGGTGCCGAGCTCGCGAACCGCGCCATTTTGCAAGCCCAGAAATTCGGCGCCCAGTTCTCGTCCCCCTCCCAGGCTGCGCGCCTGGAGTTTGAGAAAGACAAGACCCTCGTGTGGTTCGACAGCGAGCATGTCTCGACTCGATGCTTGTTGATCGCGACGGGTGCCGACTATCGCAAGCTGGACGTGCCAAAGCGCGAGCAATTCGAGGGCTTGGGCGTCTACTATGCCGCCACCCCGACGGAGCTGCAGCTCTGTCGCGGCTCGGATGTCATTGTGGTCGGCGGGGGCAACTCCGCCGGACAAGCCGTCATGTTTCTTTCGGAAGAGACCCGGCGCGTGTTCTTGCTTCTCCGTGGTGGCGACCTGCGGAAGAGTATGTCCAGCTATCTGGCGGACCGCATCGAGGGCGCCGACAACATTGAGGTACTGGCCGACGCGGAGATTTGCCGCATGATGGGAGACCAGTGGTTGGAGGCCGTCGAAATCAAGAACCTCCGCACTGGCGAGACGCGAACGGTCCAGACCCCTGCCGTGTTTACCTTTATCGGCGCGATCCCCTGCACCAATTGGCTGCCTGCTGAGATCGAGACCGACTCCAAGGGTTTCGTGAAGACTGGCCGACTGGTGTCAGCCTCGCCGTACTGGACGGCCGATCGGGAACCGTTCTTCCTCGAGACCAGCCGTCCCGGCGTCTTCGCGGCGGGCGACGTGCGACTCGGCTCCACCAAGCGTGTGGCCTCTGCGGTGGGGGAGGGGGCCATGGCGGTGCAGTTCGTTCACGAATACTTGAGGGTCATGTGAACGAGAGGCGCGTGAGTCCTCTTGTCTCCTTCCGACAGGTTTCGGCTCGCATCGGTCAGAAAGATATTCTGTACGATCTCAGTTTCGATGTCGAAGCCGGCGAGACGCTGGTGCTCCTGGGTCGTAGCGGGTCGGGCAAGACCACCGCCTTGAAAATGGTGAATGGCTTGCTCCTGCCAAGCGCCGGTGCTGTCTTGATCGAGGGTATATCCACGACCGCCTGGGACCTGATCCGGCTGAGGCGTCGGATCGGCTACGTGATTCAGGATGCAGGCCTCTTTCCGCATTTCACTGTGGCCGCCAATGTCGGACTGGTTCCGCGTCTGGAAGGTTGGCAGCTCCGCGATATCGACGCGCGCGTCGAGTATTTGCTGACTCAGATCGGGCTTCCTCCGGCGCAGTTCGCCACGCGCTATCCCCGCGAGTTGTCCGGCGGTCAACGTCAGCGGGTGGGGGTCGCCCGCGCGCTCGCAGCAGATCCGCCGTTGTTGCTGTTGGACGAACCCTTTGGCGCGCTTGATCCGGTGACTCGTGTGGAACTGCAGCAGCAGTTCCTCGACCTGCGCGATCGGCTCAGCAAGACGGCTCTGCTCGTCACCCATGATGTCCGGGAAGCGTTGCTGCTCGGCACCCGCATCGGGGTGCTTCACAATGGTCGATTGGTGTTTCTGGGTGGACGCTCCGAGTTCCTCAAGGCCGACGAGAAGGAAGTGCGGGCCTTTCATACGTGCCTCGAGGAGAAGTGGAAGGAGACGATCTGATGTCTTCCGCGTTGGCGCGCGACATCCTCGATTTGACGCTCGAACACCTGTTCCTGGTGAGCCTCTCCATGGCGATTGCCGCGGCGCTTGCCATTCCGGCCGGCATTCTGCTCACCCGGCGCACGTTCCTTCAACGATGGGTGCTGGGATTTGCGAATGTCATGCAAACCGTGCCGAGTCTGGCGCTCTTCGGATTTCTGATTCCTCTTCCCTTCCTGGGCGGGATCGGCAAACACACGGCGATTGTCGCGCTCGTGCTGTATGCGCTCCTGCCGATCCTGCGAAATACGCTCACCGGCATTCTGAGCGTGGACCCCGCCGTGCGTGAGTCGGCGATCGCCATGGGCATGACGGGACGGCAGCTGCTCTGGGAGGTCGAGCTCCCGCTGGCGACCAGGACGATTCTGGCCGGCCTGCGGATCGCGACCGTGACGACGATCGGGACGGCGACGATTGCCGCGGCCATTGGCGGCGGTGGGCTCGGTGTGTTTATTTTTCGCGGCCTGGCATCCGTCGATACGACGCTGCTTCTGGCCGGTGCGGTTCCGGCTGCCTTGATCGCGGTGGCGGCCGATCGAGGACTCGAATGGGTCGAACACAAATTGTCGCCTGTTTGATCGTCGGACTGTGGGCGGCAGGCATCGTCGGCTGTACGAAGGAACACCCGATCACGGTCGGCTCGAAGAATTTCACCGAGCAAGTCGTCCTCGGTGAGATCGTGGCGCAGCATCTGGAACATCGTCTTGGCCGCCGCGTTGATCGTAAACTCAACTTGGGCGGGACCATGTTGGCGCATCAAGCGCTCGTGCGCGGAGAAATCGACCTCTATCCCGAGTACACGGGGACCGCGCTGACGGCAATCTTAAAGTTACCACCCACCCGTGATCCGGCTGCTGCAATCGCCCTCGTCCGAGCCGAATATCAGGCGCGATTCGGTCGTGGAATGGATGGATCCGTTGGGCTTCAATAATACGTTCGCGATGGTGATCCGTGGAGAAGATGCTCGGAAAAACAAGATTGCCACCTTGAGCGATGCGGCGCGGTATTCTCCGGGTTGGAACCTCGGTGTGGGGTACGAATTCCAGCAGCGGCCGGATGGACTGGCCGGGTTACTGAAGACCTATCATCTTCCGATCCACGGATCGCCTAAGACCATGGACCTCGGCTTGCTGTACAAGGCACTCGAACAAGGACAAGTCAGCATGGTGGCCGGGAATGCCACCGATGGCCAGTTGTCGGTTCTGGATGCGGTGGTCCTGCAGGATGACCAGCGTTATTTCCCTCCGTACGACTGTGCGTTGGTCGTGCGTGCCGAAATCTTGAAAGACAACCCTCCCTTGCGGCAAGCCCTCACCGAACTGGCCGGACGGTTCACCGACCTGACCATGCGCAAGTTGAACTATCAGGTGGACGGCGAACATCGCCCGGTACGGGAGGTGGCGGAGCAGTTCTTACGGGAAGCCGGGTCTGCTTCGTTAATCGGCGATCAGAAGGTTCTCGGCAAACGCCCATTCCGTATCGATCCATTGCGCTTCGCAGAGGAATCCCGTACGTCGAGCGATGACCAGGAATCTCCTCGACGCGGAACTTGTGGCAGGCTTCCGTCCAGATCGTTTCCCCTTCTCTGAAGGTACAGGTGAAGTCCGCGGCCCGAATCGATACGGTTTGGTTCCTGGTCGAGCGGAGATGCATTTCGATCCGACGGTCCACTTTCCTGATACCGGACGTGGTGTTCGAAGTGTCGTAGGAGAAAGTCTCCCCCGAGTTCCCGATTGATCCGGGCGAGCAGATTCAGATTGAAGGCGGCGGTGACCCCGGTCGGGTCATCGTAGGCCAGCAGCATGTCAGGGACCGATTTCTCGATGTCAGTTCCCAGGAGAAGCGCGTCGCCAGGCTTCACATGCCGGCGGATGTCGCGCAGAAAATTCTCTGCTGCCGGCGGATCAAAATTGCCGATGCTGCTTCCGAGGAACAAGACCAGGAGTGTCTGATCCGGCCGGCGGCGGGCCGCTGCTTCCTGAAGCCCTTCCAGATACGATCTTTCCAGTCCGACCATGCTGACTGCGCCGAGATTTCCCAGTTCCTGGTGGCACTTGAGGAGAGCCGCAGCCGACACGTCGATGGGGAAATACGCCACTGGCTCCCGATCCGCGAGCGCTTCCAATATCCAGCGGGTCTTTCGGCCGCTGCCACTCCCCAGTTCGACCACGGCCACGGGAGGCGGAAGATGTTCGACCATGGCTCCGGCATGGCGGCGGAGGAGTCGTTGCTCGGCACGCGTCAGCCCATATTCCGGCAGCAAGGTGATCGCTTCGAACAGCGCCGTTCCCACCTCATCGTATAGGTACATCGAGGGTAGTTCGCGTTGGCCGACCTTCCCGAGGCTGTCGCGCACTGCGACGGCGAACTCGCGGAGCGCGTCGGTTGTCACAGTCTGTGAGAGCATCATGTTAGTTCTCCACGCACCGAAATCCGGCATAGACATAGGGGTAGTTGGGCCGGAACCAGTTGCGAAACGATCGGCGCAGCAATCTGGCGTCCGTCCGCGAGGACGCACCCTTGAGAACATAATGTTCGCCATCAAAGAAACGAGCCGAGTATCCGGGATAAAACGAGAGGGGTTGGAATCCGGGAAAAGGCTGGAAGACCGTCGACGTCCACTCCCATCCGTTGCCAACCAGTTGGGAAATTCCGAATGCGCTGTCTCCAAGCGGGGTCGCAGTCACGGGAATAGGATCCCATCGGTTCCCGCCGAAGTTTCCCCGCCGGCTATCCGGCTGGTCATCGCCCCACGGATAGGATCGTTCTTCTTCGCCGTGCACCGTCCCGTACGCGGCCCGATGAAACTCGGCTTCGGTGGGCAATCGCTTTCCGGTCCAGGCCGCAAAGGCGCACGCCTCTTCATGGGTGACATAGACCGGCCAATCCAATGGCAACGGCGCGTCTCCCCACATGCCTCGCCAGTGCCACTGGCCCTCGTGCCACCTCCAGAAGTGCGGCGGCTTGGCGCCGGCGCGAACGAATTTGAGATACTCTCCATTCGTGACTTTGTACTTGCTCATGGCAAACGCACTGACAGAGACCTCATGACTCTCGAATTCGTTGTCCCATCCAAACTGATGTTGGCCATAGGTATGCTCGCGCGGTTGACCTAAGGTGACCGTGCCGCCAGGAATTTCCATCATCACATGAATGGGAGATGGGCTCGGTGGGAGTGGCGCCACCAACGGCATATTCTTCTGGTCGATCGAAAGGGAATGGAGGAGATAGGCAAAGGTCTCGGCATGCATCAGCCGATGCTCAAGTGCAACGGAGAGCATCTGCTCCGATATCTGGTTCGAGACATCATCGATGGTCTGCCGAACGCGTACGGTGTACTGTTGGACCTCTGATGTCTCCGGCCAATCCGAGCGCTTGTCCTGTGGGAGATGCCCTGGTTTCGGATCAATCCCGAACGCAAAGAGTTGGTCGAATTCCGGCTGGAATGACGGAACCGCTGCCGCTTGACTGATGAGATTCCAGTCAAAGGCCTCGAGATGACCGAGGTAGAAGATTAGCCGGTGGCGCTCGGGAACCGGTCGCTCATATAAGGCATCAGGACGAACCAGGCCGAATAAGGCATCGGTGCCTGCGCGAGCCTGAGCCAGCATCTGCGCAAGATGAGTTGTCGTGGTCGTCTTCGCGATCATCGACTTGCCCCCCTTCTAGAGAAAGAGGTGTTTCAGATTGCGCACGCTCCTCCCCGATGGGTAACTAGGAAAATCCCCCGAGTGAATCCAGGAACATTGTGCTGGTAGTCGGCATCAGCGTTCCGAAGCTTTGGCGCCGCTTGTAACTTGGAGGTGGATGGTACCGTTTATTATGAAGACGGTACAAGGGCGAGGGATAAACGCTATTCGAAGCGGTGCCGATTAAATGTCCGACTGGTCTTGCAGGCGATGCGTCGGGCGGGCAGGGAGATCAACAGCCCACATCCCACCCACCCTTTTAGTCCGACGATCCCCCGACGAAGTGGAGGGCCCGGTCGCCTGTCAGGTTTTGCGGCTGCACAATATAATGGCCGGTCATGGTAGGAGTGAAGATTGCCTTTGCGATCTCGGTATTGCCTCCCGTCATCACCCAGGCCAGACTGCCAACGACTCCTCCACTAACCGCATAGAGAATCTTCGCCGCTCCATACGGCACGGTCGCTAACCAGCTAGCCGCTTGCAGCCCGGCTCCGCTGGCGCTTCCCGAGTCGTCTGCTGCGATCGCGGTATTCCCTCCCAGTGCGATGAGCAGCGCAACGGCGGCGACGATCGTCATGCGCCACAGAAATGCACGGCTGGTGTCTCTCATGGTGCTCTCCTCCTTGGAGGTGCGTAGCGTCGAACTGGCGCATTATATATCAATGGAAAGAGGAGGCAAGGGCTGTTGATCTCTCTTGCTCGCACACCACAATGTGGAGGATCAGCCTGGTCAGTCCTTGTGCTCGCGGAACGCGACACAGGATGGGAACGGCAGCTTTCGGCTCCCGTGCTCGCCCACGCGCACACCAGACCAATCGTATCCTTAGGACTGGCGGTGCTCTCGAAGCGCGCAGTTGGAGACAGAGCTCAGCCATCATCCCTTGAAAGGGACCAAGCGAGCTCGGAAGGATCATTGGAACGACGCGCGCACGTTTGGACTGACCCACCTTCCTATCGAAAAATGAACAAGCGAGCTTGGATTGACCATTTCTAGGCCGTGCTCACATGGGACAGTCGTGTCTTGGCGCGAGGCTGGGCTGGTGAAGAATGTGCGCGCAGTAGGATATCAACCATCCCTTGCCCAAGAGAAAGGACGAATGCAAGCTTGGAGGAATCTTATTCGGGCGCGTTGCCGGGCTTCCACTTGATGCTGCAGCCGATGCTGGGCTTTTGGTTGCGGTCCACCGGCTTGCCGGCGAGCACGGCATCGATGGCCGCACGCAGATCACGGCCGGTCACCGGCTTGTTGTTGCCGGGACGACTGTCGTCGAGCTGCCCGCGATACACCAGCCGCTGTTGGGCGTCGAACAGATAAAAGTCAGGCGTGCAGGCGGCCTTATAGGCCTTGGCGACGTCTTGCGTCTCGTCGAATGCGAACGGGAAACGAAAATCGAGTCGTTTGGCCATTTCCTTGAGCCGGTCGGGCGCGTCATCGGGATAGGTCGCCGGATCGTTACTGCTGATGCCGATGATCCCCAGCTTTTTATTTTGATAATCTTTCCCGATCTTGGCAAGTTCCTCCTCGACATGCTTTACGTACGGGCAATGGCGGCAGATGAACATCACTAGCAAGGCGTCCTTGCCATGAAACGAGTCGAGCGTGTACACCTGCCCGCTCACGACGTCGGGCAAGAAAAACGGCAGAGCAGGTGTTCCGAGCGGAAGCATGACTGACGCTATTGTCATAAGGGCTCCTTCTTGAGTCCTTCTCGCGGTTTACTGCGGGGCAAATTCAAGGAAGTATTGTTTCGGCAGGAAGGTGTGTTCCTTCGCCAGCCGGTAGCCGGCTCCGGTCATTTCCTCCACCACCTTATCACGGGCGATCAGATGGCGTTTGGGAAAGCCCAACTCTCCTGAACGGTCGTCGTGATAGTAATCGATAATGACGATGCGCCCGCCCGGTTTGAGCGAGGACCTGGTATTGCGGAAATAGACGGTCCGGTCTTCGAGGTGGTGGTAGGTGTTGCAGACGAAAATTATATCGACGGACTCGACGGGAATTTTCGGGTTGTCAGGCCTGGCCAGGATGAATTCCGCCTCGAAAGGCCGGTGCGTATGGATGAGGCTGTCTTCCACATATTTCAACGCCTCCGGTTCCACATCGATCACGTACACCTTGCCGGTCTCGGTGACCGCCTCCACAAAACGCCGCGTGAAGTAGCCGGACCCGGCACCGAGGTCGGCGACGCGCATGCCCGGTTTCAGTCCTAATGCGTCGACGACCTGCGCCGGTTTCTGCTCCTGATCGCGCTCGGGACGATCGAGGCGATCGATATACTCCATGACGTTCGGCATTCGCTCGTGCGGATGCCCCTGCTGCGCCGGCGCAGATCCGGCCCACAACAGACCTAACCCCAGCAAGGCTGGTGCTGCGATGGCGATAATGCGGCTTCCGTTAATCACCCGCATCATTTTCTTCATCCTCTCTATCTCCCTAGCTAGGGCGCTCGTTCACTTCATCGCGTGGGGTGGCTGGTGGAACCACTTGCGACTTGCGATGGGTGCACGGCCGTGTCGCTGCGGTCCTTCTCACCCGCCAACCCTGAGCGCTCACCACCATCGTCCCAAGACGCGCCCTTTTCCCCAGGCGGCGATGGCGAGCATTGTTCGAAGGTCCGTTCGGACGAAGTCCGGGACGGAACAAGTTGCGGAGCCAAGCAGCGAGAGGGCCGTGCGTTTACCCATCGCCGGAGCAGTGGTTGCACCTCCACCCCTCTATTTCTTTTTGCCGAGCGTCTGCTGCAGCACGCCCTTCCATTCTTCGCGGCTGACGGCGGGCATGGTCTTGATCTCGATATGCCCGAGCGAGGCATTGAGGACGGCGGCCTTCATGGCTGTCTTGTTGTCCGGGAATTCCCAGATGGCGACGACATCGTACTCGCCGAGGCAGTAGTAGGCCTGCACGAGTTTTCCGCCGAGGGCCTTGGCGTTCTGCTTCACCATTTCGGCCCGCTCGATCCCCTTATCCTTCATGGTTTGGAGACCTTGCTGCGTGAACTTCACGAGGCTGACGTAAGTCTGCATGGCGAACCTCCCGGTGAGATGTGAAGAGCGACAGTGTCGTGCGGACAAATTGTAGGCCTCTCATCGGACCGTCACAAGAGGGTGTTCTCGGAAATCAATTAAGGGCTGCCATGGATGTGATCTTGGCCGTTTTCGATGGATGGATCATTTAGATAGTGCGGAGGGTGAGCGGTTAGAAATAAAAAGGGCCCGCTTCCTTTCGGTTGCGAGCCCTTCACTTTGGATTTGGCAATGTTTCCATTGCCGTTTTCTAAAGTTAAGTCACCTTATCGCGTCTCAGAAAAAGGAAGGCCTGGGAAAATGACCAGAAAGTTCACGAAAAGGCACTAGTAGAAGGGGCTGAGGGCTGTTGATCTCCTGTGCTCGCCCATAAGAACTAACGAGACATTTTGTTCCGAGCCTAAGGACAACCGTTGCTCCGGACAGGCGCACATCACCAATTCTTCGCCACTTAGGAAAGGCACTCTGCTTGCAGAACCTGTAAGTGAGGTTGCCGCCACATCTTCATCCGGCCCGCATGGCCGCACAGTGGCGGGTACCTACCCTCAGTGAGCGTTGGCCTCGGCTATCGAGGCAATTAATACACAACAAGGAGGTATATGCGATGGAAAAGTTCACTGAATTGGTTTTTAGCAATAGGTTTTTTGAGATTCCGGCGCTAGATGCGCTGTCTTATATCGCCGCTTTTCTCATGATTGGAGCCATCATTGTGAGCCTTGGGAGGCGCCTGATGGGAACCGCGACCCAGTCCGAGGCGGTGGAATTCCGCGAAGACTCTTATCCTGAGGAGTGGAGGAAGGCTGCGTAGAGAGGAACCGACACCCGTATCGCTCCTGTGAACCCGGAGTGCGCACACGGGAAGAGTAGGGTGTGGAGGCTGTTGGTCTCCTTTGTGCTCGCCCAACACGGCACAGAAGGGGAGATGGTAGCCCGTTGGTCTCTTGTGCTCGCCCAACGCCCACACGGGAAAAGAAGGATCAGCCTGGTCAGTCCTCGTGCTCGCGGAACGCGCACACCGAAGGATGGCACCCATATCGCTCCTGTGCTCCCGGAGTGCGCACGCTGGAAGGTAGAGGTGTGGAGGCTGTTGGTCTCCTTTGCTCGCCCAACGCGCACACCAGACCAATCGTATTTTCAGGATGGCGGTGCTCGTTGAAGCGCGCAGTTGGAGACCAATCAGCCTTCATCCCTGGATGGTCACAAGCAAGCTTGGAAGGATTATCTAAATATGAGTGGTCCACGGGCGCAGTAGGAGCGACATGGGTGCCATCCCTGCAAGAGATCACGAGCAAGCTTTGAAGGATCATTTATAAGGCGGTGCTCCTTGGGAAAGGTCGTGTCTCGGCGCGACCAGGGATGGGGCGGGTGAAAAACGTTGCGCGCACGTTTTGAGACCAATCGGGCTACTCTGAAGAGGAGACACGAGCGAGCTTGGAGGGATCCTCTATAGCGCGCAGTGGGAGACCAATCAGCCTCCTCCCTAGAGCAGTAACAAGCAAGCTTGGAAGGACATTTATATGGGATGGTCCACGGCGCAGTAGGAGCGACTACGGGTGCCAAAAAAATAGGGCCCGCCTCCTTTCGGAAGCGGGCTCTTTTAAATCTCCTTTTTTGCTTCTAACAACTCTGGCTAAGGTTCTTGAAAGAGCTGGCGATAGCTCTCGATCACCGAGACCTCCTGCTCGTTTCGGGCCGTGCGTTCCCACACATCTCCTGCGCCGACCTCACCTTCTTGCAGGACGGCCAGATAGAATCCGCAGCGACCGCTCGCATGAAAACGTTTCGGCATGTCGGGTCGCCCGAATCGTATGCCGAGTTTGTAACAAGGCATGCGCGGCTGCGTCACTTCAACCAGCGCGCCTCCGATGCGGAACTGATCGCCGATGTGGACCGACGATTCGTCCAGCCCCTCCGTGGTGAAGTTTTCGCCAAAGATTCCGTACGGCAACCGCATGCCGGGAAGCTCGGCCTGCCAGATCGGATAATGTTCAGAGGGATAAACATAGACCGCTTTGTCCCACCCGCCGTGAACGGTCAGGTCGGCTTGCCGGTCGCCGTCCAGATTGTTCCGACGCAGCATGATGCGGCCGGCCACCGGCTCCTTATAGATGCCGGTGGACACAGCCTTTCCGCGCCACCGCACCGTGCGCGGACGCCCGACTTGCACTGACACAAGTTTCATATCCTTCCCTCCTGACTGATGGCCCGCTCGTTTGCTCGCCAACGTGCACTCACGTGCTCTCCTTTGATAGAGAGACGGTGGTCGGCTGTAGTGCGGTTAAAAACTCGACGATCTTCGCTCCGATTTCTGCGCCATGCGTTTCGAGTGCGAAATGCCCGGCGTCGAAGAACTCGACTTGCGCGCTAGGATTGTCCCGCTTGAATGCGTGGGCCCCGGCCGGGAGAAAGAACGGATCGGTCTTGCCCCAGACGGCGAGCGTCGGCGGCCGGTGGGTGCGGAAGTATTTCTGAAACTGGGGATACAGCTTGACGTTACTCGCATAGTCGAGAAACAGATCCAGCTGAATGTCCTCATTTCCAGGGCGCGCTAACAGGGCCGAGTCGAGTGCATAGGACTCGGGGGGGACACGCGACTCATCAGCGCCATGCGTGTACTGCCACTTTGTGGACTCCGGAGTCAGAAAGGCCTTCAGTGCCGTCCGGTTTTCAGGACTCGGGTCCTCCCAGTATTGTTGGATCGGGTTCCAGCCCGAGCTCAGTCCTTCCTCATAGGCATTTCCGTTCTGCGAGACGATCGCCGTGATCCGCTCCGGATGTCGAATCGCCAGCCGGAGGCCTACCGGCGCGCCGTAATCGAAGATATAGAGAGCATAGTGGCTGAGACCGAGCGTTTCTATGAATCGCTCCATCACGTCGGCCAAGCGGTCAAAGGTATATGGAAAGCGCGACGTGCTCGGCGCATCCGAGAATCCAAACCCCGGGAGGTCGGGCGCGATCACGCGGAAATGAGGCGCCAGCAGGGGAATCAAGTCCCGGAACATGTGCGACGACGTGGGAAACCCATGCAGGAGCAGGACGGTTGGGGCTGTTGGCGCGCCCGCTTCTCGATAGAAGACCGTGAGTCCGTCCACGTCTTGCGTGCGGTAATGCGTTGCTGTGATATCAGGGGTCATGGTTCCCTCCTTTGAATGGTGTTTAAGGCTAACCTTTTAAATATTATATTGACGGTTATATCAATTGTAGGCTAACCTGTCAAGTATGTTTTTACTGGTAAGGTCATTCGGACGTTGGAGTTTGAATCGCCATGGGTGAGACGAAGCCCGACATCTCCTTCCTCTTCGTCGGTAACCACGTCTGTCTGGATTTCATCAATACACAGTTGGTGGTAAACGAACGGCCGGTGGATTTGTTGGCCACGTTCTCGGATTTGGTCACCTGGCTTGTGCACGTGCATCTGTTGACAGAGGAAGAAGCGAAGAAGATCGACCGACAATGGGGCGGGCAGGCCGAGGGGACGCAGACTCTCGAACAGACACGGGCGTTTCGCGACACACTACGGGAGATGGTCGAGCGGATTGCCTCGGGCAAGCCCGTCCCGCAGGCCGCGATCGAGGCCATCAACGACAGGTTGCGTTACCGTATCGGTCGTCCCGAATTGATACGTCGCAAGGGAAAATTTGAACGGGGGTTTCAGGCGGAGTCCCAGGACGCGAATCAGCTGCTAGGGTTGCTCGCGGAGGCTGCGAGCGACCTGTTGTGTACGTGCGATCTCTCGCTGATCAAGAAATGCCAGAACCCGGCATGCGTGCTCTTTTTTTATGACACGACCAAGAACCACGCCCGTCATTGGTGCAGCATGAGTTTCTGCGGCAATCGGAGCAAAGTCGCCGCGCACTATCGTCGACATCGGAGCCAGGGCACGTAAGCTCTCGTCGTGGAACACGCCTTCACCTGTCCATTTTGCGGCGCAGAAATTTCGATGGTCCTGGACCTCTCGGTCCACCGTCACACCTACGTCGAAGACTGTGAGGTTTGCTGCAATCCGCTCGAGATCAGTTATACCGTCGAAGACGATGCCATCGTCGACTTCGAGGCCAAGACCCTAGAATAGGTAGGAAATCCTCAAGGACATCGCCATCCGCAGGTGCAGACCCAGGAATCGAGGGGCAATGTTTTTTGCAGCCACTGTCTGCACGTCGGACAGTGCCGGGTCCAGGCGTGGTCCGATGCGGTCGGCGCATAGGTCGTCTCACGCGATTGCACGACTCGATTGGAAGAAGGATGTACCATCAGATGCCTCTCAGGGATGTGTGCGGACATGATGTGTTCACCTACACTCTATTCTCTGCTTGCGGAGAGGGGACGTCTGGTCAAAATTGCTCATGTTTCAGCTGAAAAAGCCGATGTGGGGGCCGTGAGAAACGTGTTGCTCATGTCAGTAAGAGCGCCTACAGTAGATGCACTACACGTCCCACACAACCACTCACAAGGAGGTGTTCCATGAAGAAGCTTCTCGGGTTATTTGCGTTCGCAGCGATCCTCGGTATTGGAATGATATCCCTGACATACGCCGCTGAGCCAATGGCCGCGCCTGGTGATATGTCGACGCCTGGCTCCCAGGCTATCAAAGGCGACCTGCTGAAGATTGACGGGGAGTTTTATGTGGTGAAGGATGCGTCCGGCAAAGAAGTCCGCTTGCATGTGGACAAAACTTCTAAGCTGGAAGGTACCTTCAAGGCTGGCGACAAGATCGAGGCCCAGGCATCTGATAAGGGCCACGCACTGTCCATCAAACCTGCCGGTGCAGCTGCTGGAATGCCAAAGTAGAGTCCTACCAGGATTGAGCCAGTCTTCGGACTGGCTCAATCCCGTTTACTTTGCAGAATCAGAGTTGAGTCTTCCGACCATTTCAGCGGGGATTGCGGACTTGAGGCGGGTGATCGTGCCCCGCATCTTACTGTGCACGCGTTCCTTCTCCGCTGCGGAATCCACCGTATGGAGGGCCGCTTCGTACAACATCGCGGCTTCTTCTGCCCGACCTGATCGCTGCTGTGCGACGGCCGCGTCGGTGAGGAGTTCCGGATCGTTCGGGATCAGCGCCAGCGCCTTGCTGTAGGCTTGTACTGCCTTATCCCATTGCTCCAGAGATGCGTAGGCCAGGCCGAGATTCCGGACAATCCACGGGGAATCGGGCCGGAGTTGGGCTGCCCCATTGTAGTGGCGGATGGCAAGCTTCAAGAGATCGGCATCCCCATGCAGCACCATCGCGATGGTCTGCAACAGATAGCCGGTGGCGAAGGAACGGTTAGCCTCGGGCGCCGCCATATTGGGATGAGATTGTTGGGTTCGGGTCTGCGGAAACGGCGAGGGCGACAGATGATTTGCGGCCAGCCATTGCCGGATCACCGGAGCCGGAATCGAGTAACTGATGCCCGATTTCATCATGACGCTTCCAATCGCGACGCCATGCGAGTCCTTCGCTCGTTCCAGGTAGGGTACGGTCGTGACTACCATGGCAGCCACCTCGCCGGAGTCTGTCCGCACAAGCGGACCTCCGCTGTTTCCAAAGTTCAGAAGACCTGCGGTTTGAAGAAAGTCGACGACCCTCCCGTTGGTCCTCGACTGTCCTTGAACCTGGCCGCTGACCATTGCCGGGATGATCGAGGCATGCAACGCGAAGCCCATTTGGAGGATATCCGTGATCCGGGGATAGCCGACAGCGATCACTTCGGTCCCTTCGGGTGTCGTGTCTTCTGCCAGCGCGAGGGGGTCGGCCCATGTGCTCGGGATGCGGAGGACTGCCAGATCCAAATCAGGGTCTACGGCCACAACCTCCGGGGCAGCGTAGATCTCTCGATCGAGGACATACACGTACAGCCGGGCATTCTCTTCGATCACATGGGCATTCGTGACCAGTAAGCCACTGGCATCCACGAAGAAGCCGCTTCCCAGGGAAAGGTTGTGCGCGGCATCGTTGACACCGACGATGAGCACGGTCGCAGCTTTGGCATGGCGGAAGATGTCTTGTCGCTGGCCCGCCTGGGCGGGCTCCGTGACGGTCAAGAGAAGGAACGCTGCAATCAGCACAGGATACATAGTCTGAAGTCTAGCAGAGCAGGGAGGCTGGTCAACTGCTATGTCAAATGTTGTTCTCCATTTCTTGTAGTGTCTGCCGGCTGCCTGCGATGGTTCGCAGCGATTTTCAGGGCGCGACAAGTGCCAACAGTGGGTGGTATGGTTTCGTGAGCACGCTGTCAGATTACTGTGAGGCTATGGATTCGCTGAGCGCTACCACTTGTGAAGGCCATAGGCGTCTGTACGGAGAAACGAATGTCACTACATAATTCCCGTGGCCGTGGCCGGACGAGGACTTACGACACGTGGTCACGCATCGAATCGATCCGATGCGTGACAAACAGGCTGAGAAGGAGGCCCCTTATGCTTTCGTTGTCTCAGGAAACTATGGATTTCCTCAGCGCGTGCGAAGCTCTTCACACGCGATTGGTACAGAGCGACACACTGACGTTGGAAGAGAAGGACCTGATCGAATTCAGCGCGATTGATCTACTCAGCAAAGTAAAACCAACGTAGCCGGTCCAGTATCGATCCTTTGGCTTTTGCCGGAGAAGACCTGAGCGCTTTTGAACAGATTATCATCCATCCAGAGGCATACATACGTCTTATCCTGATCTCTCATCGAGGACAGTATGATGGGCTCTAAAATCTTCATCACTCATGCGAAGCAGTTGCCGGTCGCGACTGAGCAGAAACTGAGGACGTTCATAGAAGATCATCATCCTGCCACAATTGCCTTTGCGCGATCCGGTGACGGAGAGTTGACAGTGATAGAAGCGGCTACTCCAGAACAGGCCAAGAAGATTGCTGCAGCACTCGCCGCCAGCAGCCTCAGTACAGAAGCTCTAGACGTTGTTTTGGGTGATTCTCCTGAGGGCCAGCACCTAGACCAATTGTTCACTGAGCTCAAGCAACGAGAGCTGGAAATCAATTGGACCAATCGGCAATGGTGACGACCCCTGAACACGTACTTCCGACTCACTCAGTTCCGCTCGCCAGTTTCGATACTTCTCGTTCGTAGGCTCGACACCATCTTGGTTCGTGTTGGATTGTCCAGTCTCCTTGCCTTCCGGGAGATTTGCTGATTAGTTTGAGCCTATGTGACTGGAGGCTTGAGCCATGGCAACTCCGGAGGCAGCAACAGCGACCATTCTGAGTCGGATCGGTGCAGCCGTGGTTGGGGCTGCATGTGGCAGCCTTGCCTTATGGCTTTCCCTTCATAACCTGGTGCAGTGGAAGTGGAATGGATGGATGTTCTGGGTGCCGTTTTCCCTTCTCCTGACGACCCTTTCCGCATTGTGCTGTTGGTTCGTTCTGCGGGGCGATCGCTCGAAGAGTCTGGCCGACATACGGGCGACGTGGAGAGGTGGCTGGCTGGTTGGGGTCGTGTGCTTCGCACTCGGTTATGTCGGGCCGCTTGTCATCACGCCAAAATCCAATCTCGGGCCGCTACTCGGGATACTGCTCACCGGTCCGCTCGGGTTTGTCGCGGGAGCGTTGGGCACGATTGTGTATAGGAAGCTTCGTGTGCAGCGCGATCTGTAGACCGGTCTTCTTTCCGAGACTGACGCCTCAGGCCCGCCCGCCAAGGTCTGTTCCAAATACGAATGCGAGTTTGAGAAGGCGGTGGCGAGGCAGGCGCAGATTCACTGTTTCAGGTCGAACTCTTGTCTTGGAAGAAGTCCCAACAGGCCTGGATCATTGAACTATCACAGCCCCGATAATACCGCTTGACTCAGCTGCGCCATGCCCATTCCAACGCGCATCGCAACGTGCTGGTATCGCTGATCTATCCGGCCCACATTATACTGCTTGACTGCCGTACTCATTGCGCCCAGTGTGAATTCGTTAGGTGTGAAGCCTCGCTGGCTGTTCCATCCTTCGCGTTTCCTTGTCCTTCCTCACGCGACCGATTCTCCAGTCTCCGCCGCTCCAACGCCAGACTTTCTCGTAGCACTCATTGTATTGCTTTGACACAGCCGCACGGAGCCGTTCGTGTATCGGAGGACGGGGCTCGGTGTCCCGAAACGTCGAGCTGTGTCGAGCCTGGAGCCAACTCATGAACTGCCTTCGTTGTCATGGTCTGATGGTGACCCTCCGGTTGGAGGATGTGGGAGGTTCGTCACTCCGCTTTTCCGGCTGGCAATGCCTGATGTGTGGTGAGGTGATCGACTCGGTGATCAAAGCGAATCGGAAAGAGCTCCATGGACAGCCGGGGAGCCGGAGTCGTGCTCGATACGGCGTGTCGCTGGAGAAACGATTGTAGAGCTGCTGAGCGGAAGGAAATCCTGTCCAAGGGCAAGGGAACCTATCCGGCGAGGCGGCAGCCTCTGGGGGCCCCGCGAAAGGATCCGGATCATGACGGTGCAGCGCACAGCGAAGAGGCAGGTCTGGTCCATCGTGTTGGCCGGCGGGGAGGGAGAGCGAGTGAAGCCCCTCATCCTCCGCTGGCTCGGCCTCCACCGGCCAAAACAATACTGCACGTTCCTCGGAAACCGATCGATGTTTCAACACACGGTGGAACGTGCGACCACGCTCACGTCGCCGGAGCGGACCATGGTCGTGGCGGCGCTCCACCATTACAGCGAGGTCAGTTCCCAGTTGCGAGGGCGGCCGATCGGTAAACTGCTTTTGCAACCGACCAATTGCGATACGGCGGCGGGCATCTTCCTGCCACTCGCCTACCTGCGCGCTCGCGACCCCGACGCCATCGTCGTGATCCTTCCGTCGGACCACTTTATCTATCCGGAACACCAATTTCTTGAGACAGTCCGGCAGGCTATGATCTCTGCCGAAGCGATGCCGGCGCGCATGCTGCTGTTGGGCGTCCAGCCTGATGGGCTAGAGACCGAATACGGATGGATTCAGCTGGGCTCGGAGTTGAACGGCTCGCCGAACTATCCAGTCCACGCCGTCTCTTCATTCCTCGAAAAACCTCGGGTGGCGCAAGCCGATGCCGCACTCCGGGCGGGAGGGCTGTGGAACACGCTCGTCATCACGGCGACGGTGGAATCGCTATGGCAAGCGGGGCTGCACCTGTTTTCCCGACATGATGCCCGTGTTCGAGCGGCTGGTGTCGGCCTGGGATACCCCGGACGAACGCGCCTTGTTAGAGGCGGCCTACCGCAAGATGCCGGTCTATAATTTTTCTTCGCACCTACTTCAGCGTCTGCCGGACCGGATGGCGGTGATGGAGTTGGCTGGTGTGCTGTGGAGCGACTGGGGCAAGCCGGAACGGATTGCCGAATCGATCCGGCGTATCGGCAAGACCCCGGCGTTTCCCCTGCACTGCCTCGACCAATCCTTTGGCCCGCACCAGGTTGCGCAAACGGCCGAGCAGGTGGTGGCATCCGCTTCACGAAGCGAACTCGCACGATCAGTCAGCGCCAGTCCTGGCCACACTCATTGATCTTTTGCAATCCAACGTCAGGGAGGAGTATTTTCTCCATCTGTTGTCATGGGGATGGTCTGGCTTGGTTATTCGTGTCTCAATGGTCCATGTGTGAACAACAGGAAAGAATGACACTATGCGTCAAAGGAATCACTGGTGGCTCATCCTTGTACTGATCCTCCTGATGGCAATCAGCGGATGCGGCACAAGCAAGCAAGCCTCAAAACCGTCCAACGTTCGCTTTATGGATATGTGGGGCATCTATACCCACTGCTCTCAAAGCGAGGATCTTGATGCGATGCGTGTCGATGCACAACGACTGAGCGTCGCCGCAGACGTGGTGGACTCCGCCGCGGATCCGATACCCTCTAAGGGTGAGGAACCGGCACCCATGGAACCATCCGTCCGTCTCTCGGCGGATCCAGGCGAGATGGCTGCGGCCTGTGCCCTTCGTGCCGGTCAGGTCGCGCAGGGGAGGGGACGTCTGTCCTTTGCACGAGAGATGTTTCAGAAGATCGTCACAAACTTTCCGCAACCACGCTATCGCTATTACGCGGCTCAAGCCCAGGAGGGCCTCGAAAGCCTGGACGCTGTGAGATCCGGCTGGTTCCCACTGCAGACGGCCGAGCAGGTGATGGCATCCGACACCAGGGCCTTTGCACGGCCAGTCAGCAACCTGCCAATAGCAGCCGCTCCCTTGAATTCATAACGAGGTCCGTTCTCATCACTACCGTGCACTTTCTTTTACCGAGACATCCAATAGACCAATAGCAACGTTCCGGAGAACAGTATCACAAATAGCAACACCAAGAGCTCTGGAACCATGGGACGCCACATACGCATCTCTCTCTCCTAATCAGGACGCCATGAATCGAAATTTCCATTTTGATTGTTTGGCTGGCAAACAGCCCACCCCTCGCGACTTCTGCCAGCAAGACTCCAGCCCGTTTTCAGTTCACGCTGTGTCCAGCGGCCCTGGAACGGACCAGTTCTGCCGCTTCTGAGCACCCCTACATTCGGAACGGTCACCGTTCCAGCCGATCCGATCCCCCCACACTTTTCCTACCTCAACCTACGTCGTCCCTGGACCCTGCTCCGATCGACGGCTCGCCGGTGCCGCTGATGACGGGAACACCGCACTCACTTTCCTTCGTCTCCTCGTTGCTCGATACCTCAGCTCCATGTGCCATGAACCGCACTCACATGCTCCACCCCATCAGTTATTTCGATCTCCCATGCGACGTCATCCGGAATTTCTACGATCTTCAGCTCCGCGCCGTGACCGTTTGCCTCCTCGCCGAGTTCCTCCACCACGCGCACGAGCTTCTCGTCGTCGCGCGGAATCAGGACGCCATATTGATTCAAACTCGGTTCTCGTGGTCTGGCGGCTTGAGGCCAGTAGGCACCAAGATCTGTTTCCTGAAGCGCCTGCTCCTGCCCGAGTTCTCGCAGACGTAGCAACGCCTTATGACTCACGCAAAACGGTTCGTAGCTCCTGTTAATGACAATTTTTCGCATGACCATCTCTCCCTTTTCTTTGACTCAGCCGTCAAATGCATCACCGACTCCGTTACAGCATGGCGCGTTCATGATGTCTTTGGATCGGCATCCTTGTATCCCGCACCCACATAGTTTCCGGTCCAGTGAGAATATCGGCGGTTGACCCAGGTGATGACCTCATCCTTGTGTGCCTCGCCATACCGTTTCTGAAGCACGCTGCCAAATGTGGTGAGATTGCCCTCGATCTCGAGAAGATCCTCCTCCGTAATCTTCTTCCACTTCGCCTTGAGAGGCGCTTTGAGTTGGGTCCAGAACTGTCCGAACTGTTCCTGATTCATCAGGTGCTCCTTGGTTATGGGTGATAGAATCGCAGACGCTCCGCCTCCTCACGACGGTCGAAACGCATGAACGCGATCCAGACCTCGTCGTCGAACACGGACACGCTGCCGCAGAAGCGGTGGAGACCGTGAAATCAGTCGTGCAGGACGACGTTGAGGAGGGAGCTGTGCACATGGAAGCCACCGTTGTAATCCAGAAAGCCAAGTTTGCGGAACTTATTCATGAAGAAACTGATGCGGGAACGTGTGGTCCCGACCATTTCGGCCAGCGTTTCCTGACTGATCTTCGGAATGACCGGCGCCGGCTTGCCTTCTTTCCCGAAGTGCGCCAGCAGCAGGAGGATCCGCGCCAGCCGCTTCTCGGCAGAATTAAAGAGTTGATCCACCAAATCCTCTTGGATGCGAATCGTTGTGCGCCAGCAGATAGGACATAAACAGCTCGGCGAACGTGGGCTCCTCTTGCAGCACGCGGATCATGGTGCCTTTGTCGATGCGCACGATCTCGGAGTCTTCCAGGGCGGTCGCGGTCGCCGTCCGAACCGTCTGTCCGGCGAGGCAGGATTCCCCAAAAAAGGCACCCTCTTCCAGAATCGCAATGACGGCTTCTTTGCCCTGCTGCGAGACCACGGTCAGCTTGATCTTGCCCGCCTGAATATAGAAGACAGCATCCGACGCGTCCCCTTGCGAAAAGATCACCCCCTTGTTGGGGAACGTCAGACTTGTTTTCCCGCTGCCGACTCTAGTGAGGAACGTCTTGGGATGAAACGGCGTGGTTCGTTTGCGTCCCATCGGCCTTGTGTGGGCTGATGGGAGTAGCGGGGCATCAGACCAAGCACCCGATTGATCTTTTGTCTTCCGGGATGATCGGGACGGGGACACGGCAGCTCCTTCACTTCATTGCGTGAGAGATCTCTGCTAATGCTGTAAGGGAGGGAAGCGAATGGCCTTCCTGAATCCGGCGCCCTCCGAAAGCCTCTCGTCCTCTCGACTCGTCAATGAGCATGTAGAATGCCAGCCCCACAGCGGACGTGCAGCGCACCCCAATCCCTTGGAATCATGAGGAAAGGCGGTACTGAGCGGCGTGGAACACACGCAAAGAGTCTGTGGCATTTTCGGTCATGGAAAAGCGAGGTTCTGTCCTCTAATTCCACACCGCTTAGTGACACAACCAAGCCCTCTTCAGGCGGCCTCCACGAACCCCCGGAATGAGATTTCCCATGGGCTGCGAAGACCTTTGCAATCGTCGCTCCAGTAGCGGCGATTCACAGACGGAATCTCCAGGGAAATGTAGCCAGCTACACTCTTCCTTCCCAAACGGCGCACCTTCTACCATCGCCGCGTCTCGATTCAAGCGCGACAATCTCTTTGAAACACGATTGAGGATATCGGCCTCAGTGTTAACGCAACCGCTGCCCCGAAACACCTCATTTATCAAATAAGGCTTTCTGCGGAATTAGCTCTCTGAAGAATGCAACCTGTTTATTTGCTTAGCGTTCTCTCAATCGGCGCATTTCTAAACGCAAGCAGGCAAGTAAGCTGCATTAGGGTAATTCCAGGAAGTCCTTGGAATCAGCGTCGGCTTTTCACGAAAAGAAGGATTTATGACGCGACGAATTGGTGAGTGGATTCATCGGATGGGTTTGGCAGTCGTGGTTGTGGGGACGATATTTGTGGGCGGTGTATGGCTCTCCGGCCCCGCCTTGGCCGCCTCGGCTAAAGAAATTGACGTTGGCGTGGACGAAGCCCTCGTGAAATTCGAAAAAGAAGTTAAAGCCGGCAAGAGTTTCCTCGAGAGCAGCAAAGGACTGCTGGTCTTCCCGAAAGTGCTCAAGGGAGGAGCAGGCTTTGGGGGAGAGTGGGGAGAAGGCGCGCTCCGGATCGGTGGCAAAACAGTGGATTACTACAGTACCTTACAGGGTTCATTTGGATTGCAACTCGGGGGAGAGATCAAGACCGTTGTGGTGGCGTTTCTGGAGGAGGAAGCCCTGAAACGGTTCCGGGAAAGCGAAGGATGGAAGGCGGGGGTGGATGGCTCGGTCTCCCTGGTCACCTTGGGAGCCGGAGGTGCCATCGATACGAACAACCTGAAAGACCCGATCGTCGGATTCGTCATAGGTCAAAAGGGGTTGATGTACAACCTGTCGTTTGAGGGAACGAAATTCACAAAGCTGAACAAGAAATAAGTTTCTCTCCCGGATTGATGCCTATCACCGACTTATGCCCCCTGCTAAATCACCTCTAGAAGGAAGCCTTATAGTTGCTGCCTTGATCGTGCTAGGGATCGTGTTTGCAGGGCACTGGATCGTCAGCTATGTGCAGAACAGCAATCCATGGGCTATCACGCCCTGGTATGGCGGCGCCGTAGCGCTCATCATCATCATCGGTCTCTTCACGAACCTGCGCCGCGGAGGCAGCTAGGACGAAGGGCGAATTCAGCCCCCCGACGTATTCACTTCTCGTACAGAGTCGGCTGATTTGTCCTGTCCTGGTGGCAGCACTTTGTGATTATTTTCGCTTTATGTCCCTGGCGTCTTCGCGCGCATCCTGCTTGGTATCTCGCTTTTCCTGCCGACATTCCGCACGGCTTTTATCATCTCCCGCCTTGCATGCGGCCTTCTGCTCCCTTGCTTCCTCACGGCCGGCCTGCTTCGTATCCCGCGCATCCCTCCGATCCTCAGCTCGCTCAGTTGCATAGGCCGGTACTGACGTCAACTGCAGACCGGCAGTGATGACCAGAACCGATACGGCAAACACCGTGGTTGCCAATCCTATTGGTTGTACACAATCAAAATTTCGTCGCGACATAAAGCACTCCTTTCGTAAAGGGCCCATGTAGGAGCGACAGCGTAGGCGGTTGATTCGTGCGAGTCAATAGGGTGAGAGGTCTTAGTTTGAGTGTTGTCGTTCATAGTACTCCCATGACTCAGCAGGCGATGGGCTATATACCTCCTCACCACACCCTACGTAAACGGAACAAGAGAATGAATTGCCCAATGAGCCGTCGGCACAGGAGCTAATCGAGCACTGCAATCGGTTCGTCCTGGGCTAGTAGCAGCGTCGGCAAGAGAAAGATATTTAGGCGCGAAGTTCCTTGCGGATCGGACCAACAGTACTCCCGTTTTAGGTTGTATTCCTAAAACGGGAGCACACTTCGTGTTAAGGCTGAGCAGGCGCTGCTTGAGCCGCAGCCGGCTGAACCGCTGCTGGCTGAGCAGGCGCTGCTTGAGGCGTGGCCGGCTGAACCGACGCTGGCTGCACAGGAGCTGGCTTGGCAGGCGCTTTTGCCACCAACCCAGCTTCGTATTCATTCTCTGAAATTTGCTTAACGTCAGAAGACTGCAACGTTACCATGCTTCCCGTTTTCTCATCCTTCATTTTGACTGCTCCGCCTTTGCCGGCGTCGCCGACCTTCGTCGTGTAATATTCCTTTCCGGACGTCGGGTCGGTCACCCGGTAATAGTTGTCGCTGCAGCCCGCGACTAGCATCGTCAGTCCGCCAAGCATCAATGCCGCGGTTAGATGTTTTGTGATCAGCTGGTTACGCATGAGATTCCTCCTATGTTTTCGTGATTGAGTATGAAACGACTGTCGGAGCCAGTCTGTATAGAATTGACCGCCGAGGTGAGGATGACCATGCACACGCAGGGGATAGCCTGTCCGAACCGCTGGTCCGTCGGCTGATACGCAGTGTCGATTGGCGCGAGCTACTGGTTAACCTGGGCGCCGAACAACGCCAATGGCCCCGCAAACGGAATCCTCAGGCCATCCAGCAGGGTTAATGACCGCCAAACCCTGTCCCGAAACTAACTCGCACGCACGATCAGTGAGGCCAGTCCTGGCCACACTCATTGATCTTCTGCAATCCCAACTTCGGGACGTAGGCCCTTCTCCATCTCGCCATGGTGCTGGTTCGACTCCGTGGTTTTCTCCTCTGCGCCGTTCCCGCCTCTGCGGAGTTGGGCTTCGACCAGAAGTATGAGCGCGACAGTCGTCACCGCTACTGCCGATCGTACTGTTCAGCGTACATGTCGGCCTCCTTGGCCTCCTCCGAAGCTTGTTCGGCAAAGTCTCGATATCGTTGCGCCCGTTCCGAATCCTTGCCCGCCTCCTGGACAGACCGTCGAGCCTCCCCTTCATAATATTGGGCGGCTGCTCGAAGTTCCTCGGCCTCCTGACGGTGGAGGACCACCTGGTCGCTAGGGAGGGTGGGGCTATTCGTACAACCGAACGCTATCGCCATGTTCAGGATGAGACTACCGACCAACAAGAGATGGAGTTTGGCCATGACCGGCCTCCTCGAGCGGGATCATCAAGATAGTAGAATTTTTAATTTTTCGCGTATTGTTCCTGACGGTCACAACGTTTCTTCTGATCACACGACAAGACTGTCCGTATACAATGCCAAAAATTATTGATGTCATGCTATGCCTCTGGATCTAGGCAGTCTGGTCCAAATTGCTCAGGTTGAAACAATTGATGAGGTAGGCAGCATGACGCGGCTCCCTGCGCAAAGTTCCAGCAGTCATAGGGGGAATTCGTCGGGGAGACAGAAAATGGGCTAGCTCATTATTTTTTGGGACGTGTCTGGTACTTGCTTATGCTGAGCTATCCTGGTTCTCTGGAGCATTCAATTACAGCAGATAACCCAAGACATCCTCTTCGCGAACCAGCACCAGCTTTTCATCGTCGCCCTGCACTTCTCTGGCGGCGTATTTCTTGTACAGGATATGCTCGCCCGGCTTGAGGGTGGTCTTCACAAACGTCTTTGTCTTGATCTTCTCCTTCGAGTTTTTGTCTTCGACCAAGCGTCCAGCCCCCACGGCGAGAACTTCTCCTTCCTCCGGTTTATCTTGCGCGGAATCCGGGATGATAATGCCACCGGCACTCTTCTCCTTCGGCTCGCCGGTCCGGATCAATACCCAATCGTGCAATGGGGTTAATTTCATCGGTGCACCTCCTTCATTCACGCGCGGGGAATGCCAGCGGTGCCCCCACAAACATCATGATAGGACGGCACGCCGCATCGGCTTAGTATGTCTCGCATGGTGAACTGAAACAAGGGTGGGAACGAGACCGTTGACTCTCTCCTTTCCCAACGTCTAGCCTAGTGCGGCATATCAATTGGGGAGGGTGCAGTTATGGCGTGGGGAGACAACGTCAATACAGAAGATGAGGCGGAGAGAATCGCGGCGGTGCGTGAATATTTCCGCGAACATGTTCCCAATGCGTCGATTCGGGATTCGTACGATGCCGGGAGACTGGCACAGGTGTTTCGGATCGAAGCGAGCGACTTCGGAGGATTCCGCGACGCGGTGGTCTCGACCGAGTTTCTGATGGAACATCCGCCCGAGAAGCTCGGAAAAGTGTTGAGGGGCTGGCGCGTGGCGGAACATCTCCGATCGGTGAAGGGCACGGAGGTGCTGGTCACCACCTGGGGAATCGAAGACAAGGAAAGCTGAACCACAAGACGGCCTCGGGCGAGTGGCGGATGACCGCCTAGCCTTCACCGGGTATTTTCCGAAACAGCTCTTGTGAACGAGAGGAGTCGGCCGATGGGTACGACGAGCCCCCAGCAGGATCTCACACGGTCCACCCTGTCCGTGCTCTTCATGGTCGGACTCATCGCCGCCTCGTTCTGGATCCTGCGGCCATTTCTTCCGGCGCTCCTCTGGGCAACGATGATCGTGGTTTCGACCTGGTCGCTGATGCTGCGGGTGGAAGCCGTGTTGTGGGGGAGACGGGCTCTTGCCGTCACCGTCATGATTCTGGCACTCCTGCTGGTGTTCGTGGTTCCGTTCTCCCTGGCGATCGGGACGCTCCTCAGTTACCTCGATGAGATCGTGGACTGGGCGCAATCGCTCAAGTCGCTGAGCCTGCCTGGGCCTCCTGACTGGGTAGAGAGCGTGCCGCTTGTCGGCACGAAGACCGCATCCGTCTGGCGCGAATTCGCATCCTCCAAGCCGGAAGAGCTTGCCCGATACGCGTCTCCCTATGCCCGGGATGCCGCCCGCTGGTTCTTAGCGCAACTGGGGAGCTTCGGCGTGATGACCGGCCAGTTCCTTCTCACGGTCGTTATCGCAGCGGTGCTGTACGCCGTCGGAGAGACCGCCGTGATGGACCTGCGCCGGTTCGGGCGGCGGCTTGCCGGCACACGGGGGGATCGGGCTGTGAGTCTTGCCGGTCAGGCGATCCGCGGGGTGGCGCTCGGGGTGATTCTCGTCGCCGTTGGGCAGGCTGTTCTTGGCGGAATCGGTCTGGCACTTGCGGGCGTGCCTTTTGCCGTCCTTCTGACGGCCGTCATGTTTCTGTCTGGCGTGGTCCAAATTGGCGTTGTTCCTGTGCTTGCGTGCGCCGTCATCTGGCTCTACTGGCAGGGTCTTCATGGCTGGGGGACGGCACTGCTGATCTGGACGATCTTCGTCGGAACCATCGATAACGTGGTGCGGCCGCTCCTCATCAAGAAGGGTGCGCAGCTGCCGCTGTTGTTGGTCGTTGCCGGCGTGTTGGGTGGTCTGGTTGCGTTCGGTCTTGTTGGGATCTTCCTGGGTCCTGTCGTGCTCGGGGTGAGTTATATGTTACTCGAAGCCTGGATGGGGGAAGAGCCGGAAGAGGGCCCTTGAGCGCGCTTCAGTGCTCCGCGAGCAGGACGAGGACCAGGCTGCCCATCCCTCGTGAAGGCACGTGTTATGGAAGGAGAGAGGTTTCTTCGGGCTCCTCGGCCGTGTTGTCCCCGAGCGCAGCATAGTGGCGGGCCCAGCTCAAATACATGTCTCCACTGCCGCGCATCACGTCGGCGCCCTTCAGCAACTTCTCGACCAACTCGCTCGCTTTTCCTCCTGCCGCCAGGTCTGCGGCGCGGCGTTTCAATGCCGGGGTCAACGCGGCCATCAAGGTGGCCATCTCACCGAGGAGTTGCTGGACCTCAGATCCCTTCTCATCCCGGCGGGCGCCTGTTTTCTTTTCCTCCAACAATTCTTGGCTTGCTGCGCCTTTGGCTTCGGAGGGGTGCGGATACAGATGCGCGAGTCGATCGATGAGGATCTGCGCTTCCGGCGTGCTGGTACATGTCGGCTCGCTTGGTGGATGATCCCAGGCCAGCGTTTGGATGCCCGCCTCGGTGAGCACCACGCGGATGGTCTCCGCCATCGCCTCGACGGTCATCTCGGTCCACGGCCGCAAGTCTAACACCCGCTCCTCCGGCTTGCCGGGCGGCGGGCTGTCGTGGATGAGCACCCAACAGCGGTCAAAAATGGTTGTGCGGACGTCGCTCGGTATGTTGAGCGCGGTCAGGCGGGAGGTGGATAGTGCCGTCACCAACAGCACGAACTGAAGATCAGGCATATCGGGACGTTGGATATCGAGCGTCTGCATGGTCGGTGGTCTCCCTGGTGAGGCGCCGGGACAGTCCTCCGCGGAGACGACGCCTCGGTCACGAACGGTTGGGCTCAGAGATCGCCATAGATTTCGAAGAACGCGTCGACGCTTTGGAGCAGTCGCGCTTTGATTTGGTCGGGCGTGCCGTTCATGACGTGCACCGTCATGCTGCCCTCCGATCCGTTCGGCAGGAGAATAGGCACGTGCGGGTGGTTCAGTTCTGAACCGGTACCCTTATCCAGCCGCATGCCATAGCTCAACGTATAGCCTACGGGGGCCTTCGCGAGTGGCGTATGAGATTGCATGCCTGTCATGATCCACCTCGTGTCCGATCGCCTACAGGGCCTGTCGGCTGACGGGTGGAAGATTCGTGCAATTCGTGTGGGCCATCGCCCGAATCTTCCACCCATATTGATTACGCTTGTGTGACTGCCAGCGCCGGCTTCTGCGCAAACTCTTTGTAGCCATACCGCTCGGCCAGATAGGCTTTGGCATCATCGCTGATGTACTCGGCGAATTTGTAGCGATCGTCTTCGACGGTCTTGGCGTCCGCCATGACCTGGTCGGTGGGATCGCATACTCGATATTGCAGGACGTATAGGCTTGAATATAGGTCGGACCGACTTCACGGGCGATCAGCACCGCTTTCTTGATGACAGCTTTCCACCCGCCGCGGATTGTTCGGCACGACCGTGGCGATGTAGGAGCAGCCGGCGATTTTCGCCATGGCGACCATATCCATCTTCTCGAACTTCTTGCCGAGCGGAGCCATCTTGAGCACGGCGCCTCTGGTCGTCATGCCGCTTTCCTGTCCGCCCGTGTTGCCGTACACCTCGTTGTCCAACATGATCGTCGTGAACCGTTCCTTCCGGAACCAGGAATGGAGCACCTGCTGGAATCCGATGTCGGCGGTACCGCCGTCACCGGCCATCACGACGACATCCTTGGGCTGGTCTCCGAACCGGATGCGCAACCCGCGCGATAAGCCGCTGGCGACGCCGTTCTGGTCGCCGTAGTTGCCGTACACGAAGGGAATGGCCGCCTGCGAAATCGCCAGCCGCCCGCATCCCGCCGTCCCGACCGTGATGGTATCTTCGGGATTGGGGAAGGCGATGATCGCCAGCCGGATGAACAAGGTCATCGCGCAGCCGGCGCACATGGGATGTTCCTCGAGAATTTCCTTGAAACTGCCCATCTGCGACACGGTCGTCTTCTTCCCGAACGGGCCGTGCTCCACCATGTCGCGATATTCTTTCGGCATGAACGCTTCAAATCCTGGTGAAAACTTTACATAATTAAGACTCATCCGACACCTCGCTCTCTCGTTGTGAGCCGCAATCGCGGCGATGAATTTACGCCTCTTGCAAAACCACCTGCTTCTGGGCGGCCTTCTTTTCCTTCGCCTTGGCGGCGACTTCCGCCAGCAGCGCCTTCGCGGGCTCGCTGATGTATTCCTTGAACGCAAACCGCTCGTTCGGCTTTTCCGAATCACGCATTTCCTGCAGGCCTTCCATGCTGTTCTTGCCGATCTCCAGGATGCAGGGTGTATAGAGCTGAAGATAGGTGGGCCCGATTTCCCTCGCGATCAAGACCGCATTGCGGACGACTTTCTCGACGAGTGACGGTTTGCTCACCGTGCAGTTCACGATGTAGTGACAGCCGGATTCCCGCGCAATCTCCGGCAGGCGGACCTTATCGAAGAGTTTGCCGACCGGGGCCATTTTGGCCACGAATCCCTTCTGCATCAGGCCGCTTTCCTGCCCGCCGGTATTGGCGTACAGCTCGTTGTCGAAACAAATGGTGGTGAACTTTTCCTGACGGAACCAGGCTTGGAGCGTCATGTCCAGGCCGATGTCCACCGTCGCGCCGTCTCCTGCCAGCACGACCACATCCTTGATGCGATCGGGGAAGCGCACGCTCAACGCCCGCTTGAGCCCCGAGGCGACGGCATTCTGGTTGCCGAAGAGCGAGTGAATGTTGTGGACGGCCACCATCGGAAACACCAGACTCGTGCATCCGGTCGAGCCGACCATGACCGTGTCTTCAGGATTGGGAAGTGAGGCGAGGATATAGCGAAACGCCATGGACTCGGGACATCCGGCACAAAGCGAGTGCTGTTCAATGAGTTCCTTGGAGGTGCCGATATCTTTCCATCCCCGGTCTTCCTTGCCATAGGTGGCATGGCTGACGAGATCCTGATAATCCGACGGCATGATGTCATAGAGATCCGGCGATATGGTGATGCGTTCCTTGCTCATAGTGTACTCTCCTCTCAGTCTTGCTGAGTGTCACGCTGGTTCCGAGTTGGGTCGTGTGCCGCCGTGCTGCCTGTGCGTCACGTTCAGCCTCCGCGTCCGGCCAGCACGCCGGAACGGACGCCGATCGCTTTCTTGATTTCCTCCACGATGACTTCCGGCGGCATGGTCATGCCGCCGCAGACGCGTGGTCCGGCGACGACCCGCTCGCTGCGAGGAATCGTGGCTTTGATTTCTCGCGCCATCCACCCGATGACATTGAACTCCGGCACGATGATGTGCGAGGCGTGCTTGGTCGCCTCGCGAATTTCTTCCTCCGGCCACGGGCCGCAGGGTCTTGATCTTCACCAGTCCGACATGGATCCCTTCGTCGGCCAGCAGACGGATGGCTTCACGGCCCTGGGAGACGGCGGTTCCCGACGCGACGATGAGGATGTCCGCATCGACGTTCTCCGTCTCGATCAGGCCATCCAGCCAGGCGATCGTATGCTTTCGAGACCGTTCCGCGGCGGCCCAGATTTCCTGCTGCCAGCTCGCATGCGTGGCATAGCTGATGTAGTTGCTCTTCATGACGAACGGATCGCGCATCATCCGGACCGGCGGACATTCCATATCCATGCAGGGCACGGGTGAGCGATACGGATCGTAGGGCGGCAGGCACATATCGACCGGCGTCAGGTCGACGACATCTTTCGTATGGGTCACGAAGAATCCATCGCAACAGAGGGCCAACGGCAAATGCACGTCCGGCTCCTCCGACACCATATAGCCCTTGAGGATCCAATCGTAAAAATCCTGGGCGGTCTCGGCATGCCAGACCAGCATACCCGTATTCATCAGATAGGCGATCTCCATCGTGTCCGGTTGGATCGACAGCGGAGAATTGATGCCTCGGCAGGTGACGATGCATTGAATCGGCAATCGTGGATCCGGCCCACATCGGGAAGTTCTCCATGGCCCGCATGGTGCCAGGCCCGGCGGTCGTCGTGAAGACGCGGGCTCCGCCGAAGGCGGCGCCGGCGCATTGCGACATGACGGCGAATTCGCTTTCGCCGCGGAAATAGTCGCGGATATAGCCCTCGGCAAAAAGTTCGCCGCAGAGGGCGGCCGCTTCGCTCTGGGGCGTAATGGGATAGGCCACCATCACATCGACGTTGGCGCGCTTGACGGCTTCTTTGATGACTTCGCTGCCGGTAAAGAACGACGGCGTGCGAGGCGCCTTATTCATCATCACGTGTGGGTCGGTGATGACTTGGCCCTTTTTCGTTTTGGTTCCGATGATGGCTGTGCTGTCCATAGCTCGCTCCCTTCCAGTCGACGGTGCCGGTCAGCGTTCTGACGGCTCCGCGATGACGTTATGCGCTGAATGAACTGCCGCACCCGCACGTCGTCTTGGCTTGCGGGTTCTTGATCGCAAAGCCGGAGCCTTGCACGGTGTCCTGAAAATCAACTTCGCAGCCGGCCAGCAGCGGAGCGCTTTGCGAATCCATGATGACTTTGACGTCGCCCTTTTCGATCACCGTATCGTCGTCGTCTATCTTGGACTCGAAGGCCATCCCGTACTGGTATCCATGGCAGCCGCCGCCTTTCACATACACGCGAAGCCCTACTGTGTCTTTCTCTTCTTGCATCAGATCCCGGATCTTTTGTTCAGCTGTCGACGTCATTGTGATCATGGCACCTCTCCTTTTCCTATTTGGGGGACATGGGCGGCACACCTTGACCGACTCGGGTGTCGAGACACCTCGGGAGCGGCAGCCGACTACAGGCTCAAGAAAGTGTGTTCACCCGAGTTCGATTCTCGGCTTGTGGGGAGGGGGCGTCTGGTCAAAATTGCTCAGACGATTCCCTTTTCAGTTCCTGGACTGCCTCTGGCGTAGAAGCGGCGGGGACCTGGGAATCAGTCGCGCGAGGGGAGTACGGGGAAGCGCGAGGATAGGATAGTCGGCGTAACGCTATACGTCATAGGATCACCCTGGGCGCATTAGGCATGAGAGTCAAGCGCTATTAAGGGTAAGTAGGCGGCACATTAGGGATGGTTCTCCCTTTATCTATCTCCACGCTTGTTTGCCTCGTTTCAAGAGCCCTTTCCACAACTTTCGCATTTGGCTTCTTGCCTGCTCGCGCCGCTTTCGCTGGCGTTCGACCATCCGCCCGGCGACGAAGCCTGCCCGTACACTCGTCGAGTGCTTGAGGAATGCCCGGACATGCGCTTCGGCTTGAATGGCGTCCTGGTGCATGCCGAGGATATCTTGTAGCGCACGCGCTTTTTTGATGAAGCGTCTGGCCGGTTTGCCGATCGTCGGTTCCTCGAGCTCCGCCGTGTAGCGGGCCCGTTTGGTTTTGATCCGGATCTTATGCACCGTGGCACTACTCGGCGACGCACCCATCCGGCAGATGGTCTTGCGCAACTTCTTGAACTCTCGTGTGGCGAGGTCGTGCAACGTGAGGGTGGATTCGACGACCGATGGATCTTGGGCCGCTGTTCGAAGGCGTCCGACGAGGTCGAAATAGCGCGCGCTCGTTAACTCCCTCAGCACCACCTTCTGGACTTGTGTGCGCTGGGATTCCAGCTGCTGAACGAATCGCATCAACGGCTGGCGATCCCGTGCAGCCAGGTTGGTCGCCTCGCTGCGGAAATAGGAAAGTTGCACGTCGAGATCACGAGCCGGTCCCAGCACCTGGGTGAGCCAGGCCACCTCCTTCTGCAGCGAGTCCACCCACTCGGGAATGAGCAGGGGTTCGGCCGCATGCAGAACGGCGCGGAGTTTTCTCGTGGCGACTCGCATCTGGTGCAGGCTTTCCGGTTCTCGTCCCAGCCTCGTGCCGGGATCATGCGCGACCAGCCACCGGACGTGTCGGCCGAGAGCCCATTTCACGTGTTCCAGGACCGGCGCATCCGGCTCTGGTGGAAGAGTGGAGCCTGGAGCGGGGAGTGACAGGGCGCGAAACAGCTTGGGTCGTCCGTCGTGATCATCAGCCCCCGCTTGACGGAGCTGATGTTCCAGGTCGGGCAGCGTCGTGTCCTCGCCATTGATCTGTTCAACTTCAACTTCGCGAAAGCGCTGAATGACGGCTCCATGTTTCACGACAGACACGTCATCGAGCGAGACATCTGCGATCGGGACATTGTCCTGGCATACCCGCACGCCCGTGCGACGGGTCCGCAGCGTCGAGACCGACGTGAGTGGTTGCCGCCCGATATGCAGAATAAGCAGATCGCGGAAGACGGTCGGTGGAACCGGTTGACGATCGACGATCTCGAGTTCCTGCCGGTCCATGATGAGCGGCAGCTTGAGCTGCCACTTGTATGTTCCGTGCTCGACTCGTTGGCGGAGCGTGATTCCCGCGTGAGTCAAATCGTAGGCAGGTGTGTCGTAGTAGGTCGAAATCAACAGCCGTCGTGGAAGCTGGGCGCCGGGAAGGGGAGGCAGACGGAACTGGTCATCCACCGCCAGTTTGATTTCGCGCTCAACCGAAGACTTCACAACTGTTTGGACAGCCGATTCGAGAGGCGTCGCGTGAGACTGTCTCGAAACAAGACCGGCGGAACGAGCCATCGCAATCTCCATAGCCGTCGGGGTCGTCGGCTTCAACTGTCCCAAATGGACGGGAGCCTTTGCAAGAGCCCAAAGTGGGTCCCTGGATATTACCCTACCTAGCGAGTATCGAGCCTCCTTTATACTGTGTTAGGTTCGCCGCGTGGGTGAATTGGTGGAACGCCTGGCTGTAAAGAAGGAGAGTCGCTGTGAAACGTGGCTATCGTTTAATTCTCGTGGATAAGGACGGTGTGTTGATGTCCGAATTTCAGCTGACCGAACGTGACCTCGCCGACCCGACGGCGTTTGTCGCGGCGATCAAGCAGACCATCGAGCAGATCGAAGAGGAAGAACCCTGAAAGCAAAAGAAGTGTGTGATAGCAAGATCTAACTGCAGGGGAGTGCAACTTACAGGATGGCTCGGGCGATTAAGGAGGTGTTGCGATGCCGGGAATGGATTTCCTCATGGAATACGTCATTCGCTATGGATTTCAAGTGCTGGGCGCGGTCATCGTGTTTGCGGCTGGTGCGCTGGCGGCCCGCTGGGTCGGCAAGCTGACGCAACAGTGGCTCCAACGCCAGGATATGGAGCCGCCGGTCCGGATGCTGTTGGTCAATGCCGTGCAGATCGTGATTCTGTTGTTCGCCGTCATGGCGGCGCTGGGGCAGCTGGGAGTGCAGATCGCGCCGCTGCTCGCCGGCATCGGTGTCGCTGGACTCGGCGTCGGGTTGGCGCTGCAAGGAGTCCTGAGTAACGTCGTGGCCGGGCTCTCCATTATATTCACGAAACCCTACAGAGTTGGGGAACATATCTCCCTCCTCGGTGTGGAAGGGGATGTGGTCTCTATCAATCTCTTCTCAACCACGCTCCTGCATCCCGATCGCTCGCGCGTCATCGTTCCCAACCGCAAAATCGTGGGTGAAATCCTCCACAACTTCAGCACCATCCGCCAACTCCATCTCCAGGTCGGCGTGGCCTATCGCACGAACCTGAATGAGGCGCTCGCGATCATCCGGGAGATTCTGGCCCAGAACTCCGGCGTTCTCACTGATCCCGCCCCTGCGGTGGGGATCTCCGAATTGGGCGACTCTGCTATCACGATCTCAGTCGATCCATGGACGTCGGTCGTGAACTTCGCAAGGGTTCAAGGGGAACTGAACCAAGCCATCATCGAACGGTTCCGTGCCGCACACATTGAGATTCCTTCCCCGCAACGCGAGGTCCGCCTGATTTCGACGGCGTAATCGGGTGCGCATGGACAGGGGAGACTTTTCCGCGATGCGAGCCGCGATCTGCTGTGGCATCTCGTGCTGCTTTCATTCATTGCGCGTCTCAACATGCTCATATCGTTGATCTATCGCAGATCCTCATTATAGTGCTTGACTAGCTGGCTCATTGCGCCCAGGGTTGATTGTGAAGTGTAACGCTCCGTTGACTGTCCTATCCTCCCGCTTCCTACTTCTTCCCAGCGAGACCGATTCCCCAGTCTCCGCCGTCTTTGCACACCGGGTGCCCTGACTCGTTTGCCTGTCCGGTGTCATGATCCGCTGATGGAGGCGGCTAAGGCTCCGGCCACTGGGTCAGAGACTGTTCGATTCACGCTCGCATTCCATAGAGAGGAGTGAACCATGCTCTATTATGCACTGGTGTTTCTGATGATCGGTCTGATCGCCGGCGCCCTGAATTTCACCGGAGTGTATTCGGTAGCGGTCGAGGTTCCGTGGATGCTGTCGTTGATCGGGATCGTGTTGGTGGCGATTTATTTGTTCAAGGGACGCACTGCCAGGATGGCGTAACGGAAAGGCTGCTTGGTTGTCCGACGATTGGCCGGCATGATGACAGGGCCCTTATGCAATGTATGCAGTATCACAAGGAGGAAGATGAGATGAACGCTGAACAACTCAAAGGAAAATGGATGCAGTTCAAAGGCGACCTGAAAGGGAAATGGGGCAAGTTTACCGATAATGACTTACAGGAGATCGCAGGGAACTATGAAAAGTTTGTCGGTAAGGTCCAGGAACATTACGGCGACAAGAAGGACGAAATCATGAAGTGGGCGAACGCATGGCATGAGACGTCGGCGCCGAAACCGGCGAAGAAAGTCACTCCGCAATAAACAATACGGCAGCGTGAGGAGGTGCATGATGGCCAGGGAAAAAACTGTTTCGAATCCAACAACGCCGGCCGGTGCGCCCAAGGTTCGTGAGATGGCTGAACAATCCGGTCCTGCTATCCAGATATCGAGGGCCGATTGGGACTTCGAGCGCATTGCGCGACGGGCCTACGAGCTGTATGAGCAACGGGGTCGGCAGGAAGGCCGGGATTTGGAGGACTGGTTGGACGCGGAACGCCAAGTGCTTGTTGCACGTACGTAATCACACACACCGGCGGTCGAATGGGCATCCATAGCGATCACCAGAGGAGATGACGCCATGAACACACTGTTACGATGGGACCCTATCAGCAGAACTCGATGGAATCCCTACAAAGATCGGGATGAATTTGAAAATCGGTTGGCCACGATGTTGGACGCGCCGCGAGGCGACGGGAAACGGGGGAAAGGAAGCCCTGACGGTGGCTCAGTGGTCGCCGCTGGTAGACATTACGGAGGAGGAGAAGGAATATCTCATCAGGGCCGAGTTGCCGGACATGAAGAAAGAGGACGTGCGACTCACGGTGGAAAACGGCGTCCTGACGATTTCCGGAGAACGGAAATTCGAGAAGGAAGAAAAGGGGAGAAAATATCACCGGATCGAACGCGCCTACGGGAGCTTCGTACGCAGCTTCTCCCTTCCGGAGGATGCGGATGGGAGCAAGGTGACCGCCGACTTCAAGGACGGCCTGCTCCAGGTGCATCTCCCGAAATCCGTGAAGGCGACACCGAAAGCCATTGAGATTACGGTGCGCTAACGTTGTGGTGAATCCAGGAGCGTCGGAGAAGGCTTCGTACGCACACGCGACGATGGAGTCTTGCTGACGCTCCGCGCCCACCTGTTACCAGCTCCTTTCTGTTCTCTTGAATGCACCCTGGCGGTCCTACTGCGGCCGTCGACCATCCATATATCTAAATGATCCTTCCAAGCTTGCTTGTTATTTCCTCAGGTATGAGGGCTGATTGATCTCCCACTGCGCGCATGCACCGAGTATAAATGGATCCCTCCAAGCTTGCTTGCTCATTCGCACCAGGAGCGGCCTGGATCAGTCCAAACGTGCGCGAACGTTTTTCACCCGCCCTACCCTCGGCGCGCCGAGACGCGCCGTGTCCCAGGCGAGCACCGCCTTATAAATGATCCTTCAGAGCTTGCTCGTGATCTCTTGCAGGGATGGCACCCATGTCGCTCCTACTGCGCCCGTGGAGGGAGCACCGCCCTTCATCTAAAAATTTGATAAATCCAGCGTGCGCACTCCGGGAGCACAGGAGTGATATGGGTGCCATCCCTTCCATTCTGGTGTGCCGCGTTCCGCGAGCACCGGGACTGACCAGGCTGATCCTTCCCAGTCTTTCGTGCGGGGTGCGCGAGCACAGGAGATCAATCAGCCCTCATGCCCTCCCTATTTTGGTCGCAACCGGAGAACCGCAAGCGAACGCGCTTCAAGATCGTACTGTTCTCCCCCTCTGAAGAGGATGACCGGCTTTCCGTTCGTGTCGTAGAGAGCAGTGTCAAGCACCGGCTGCCACCGCACACCGCGCTTGTGCGCGGGCAGCGTGAATGGCCGCGGCTCGTGGTGCGCATTGAGCAACATGAGGAAGGTCTCGTCCAGGAGTGGTCTCCCTCTCGGGTCTTTCTCGTCAATGGCGTCGCCGGCCAGCCGGACGCCCAGGCAGCGGACATATCCTTGGGCCCAGTCGTCATCGGTCATCTCTTTGCCGTCGGGGCGCAGCCAGTAGAGATCCTTGACCTCCGCACCACGGATGCGGCGGCCTTGAAAGAACCGGCGTCGCCGGAACACCGGATGTTTCTGTCGGAGCGCGATGAGGCCCCTCGTGAAGGCGAGGAGCGCCTGCTGCGGCTTGCTCAGCTTCCAGTCGATCCAGCTGATTTCGTTGTCCTGACAATAGGCATTGTTGTTGCCTCCTTGCGTCCGGCCCATCTCATCGCCGCCGCAGAGCATCGGGACGCCTTGTGACAGGAGCAATGTGGCCAGCATGTTGCGCTTCTGTCGTTCGCGCAGCGCCATGATCGATGGTTTCGTCGTCGGTCCCTCCACGCCGCAATTCCAACTGAGATTGTCGTCGGTGCCGTCGCGCATTATCTTCACCGTTGGCTTCGTTATGCTTCTGGTTGTACGAGACCAAATCATGCAGCGTGAACCCGTCGTGTGCCGTTACGAAATTAATGCTCGCATGGGGACGGCGGCCGCCGCCTTCGTAGAGGTCGCTGCTCCCGGACAGGCGGTACGCCGTCTCGGCGACTTGTCCTCCGTCGCCTTTCCAATATCGCCGGATCGTGTCGCGATATTTGCCGTTCCATTCGGCCCAGCCGGGCGGAAAGTTCCCGACTTGGTAGCCGCCTTCCCCCAAGTCCCATGGTTCGGCGATGAGTTTCACCTGAGAGAGCACCGGATCTTGATGAATGATGTCGAAAAATGCGCTGAGGCGATCTACGTCGTGCAGTTCCCGCGCCAGCGTGGAGGCGAGATCGAACCGGAAGCCATCCACATGCATCTCGAGCACCCAATAGCGCAGGCTGTCCATGATAAGTTGAAGAACGCGGGGATGGCGGACATTCAGAGTGTTGCCACAGCCGGTGTAGTCCAGATAATAGCGCGGCTGGAGGGAAACCAGCCGATAGTAGGAGGCGTTGTCGATGCCACGAAAGGACAGCGTCGGGCCAAAATGATTGCCTTCTCCCGTGTGGTTGTACACCACGTCGAGGATGACCTCGATGCCGGCGTTATGGAGCGTCTTGACCATCGTCTTGAATTCCCAGACGTGGTGTGCGCGTTCCGGTGAAGTGGCATAGCGAATGTCCGGCGCGAAAAACCCGATCGAGTTATAGCCCCAGTAGTTGGTGAGTCCGCGATCGACCAGGTGTTTGTCGCGAATGAAATGATGGACGGGCAACAATTCGACGGCCGTGACGCCCGACATGTTGCAGATGTTCGATGACTGCCGGCGTGGCGAGTCCGGCATAGGTGCCGCGCAAGTTCTGCGGGACATCCGGATGCCTGGCGGTAAATCCGTGCACATGCAGTTCATAAATCACGGTCCGGTCCCACGGCGTTCGCAGCAATTGGTCTCCGCCCCAGGTGAACGCCTGGTCGACGACCACACATTTGGGTATCGAGGCGGCGTTATCCCGATCGTCGAGCGAGAGATCCGCCTTCGGGTCGCCGATCCGATAGCCAAACAGCGTCTCCGACCAATCGACTGTGCCCGCAATCGCCTTCGCGTAGGGATCGTACAAGACCTTGGCAGGGTTGAATCGATGTCCCGCTTCCGGCTCGTACGGTCCATGGACGCGATACCCATAGTGCTGTCCGGGCCGTACCTCCGGCAGGTAGACGTGCCAGACGAAATCCGTGCATTCTTCGATCCGAATCCGGTGCGCCTCCTGAGGGTCGTCTGGTCGGTCGAAGAGACAGAGCTCCACCGCCGTGGCATTTTCAGAAAACAGGGCGAAGTTCACTCCCTCGCCGTCCCAGGTTGCTCCTAAGGGGTATGGACTCCCAGGCCAGATTCTCATTCGGCGCTCTCCTTGAGTGCGATGAGGTCAGGGCGAAACTCGCTGACCATTATCATAATCATATATAATGACGTCACGACGCTCGCGCTGCCCTCGACTTGGTTGCGCTCCGCACGCGCGGATGGCCAACAGCACTTCTGCAGAGAGAACGTGTCTGTCCGGTCAGAACGAGGGCGATCACCAGCTTAGCAGAATGGAACCTTCGGCGAAATCGGCCGTTTATATTGTCCGGGGACTATAACCATGCATCTCTCTCGCGTTCTCGTCATCGATGACGATCCGATTCTTCTCGACACACTGGCTTCGGTCTTGCGCCTCAGACTTCCTGACGTACGCATCGAGACAGCAGACTCGGCGCTCGCGGCTCTGGAGCGGATTCGCTCGATGGACTATACGGCCATCATTTGTGATGCACACCAACCTCGCATTGAAGGCATCGGCTTTGTACGAGCCGTGCAGAAGGTTCACCCCGCATGGCCGGTCGTGCTTCTGCTGGAAAAGCATGACGAGGATCTCATCAGACAAGCGAGGAACGCCGGGGCCTATGATGTGTTGGTGAATCCAGTTGAGGAAGGCACGCTCCTGTTCGCCGTGCAACGCGCCCTTGAGATCTCTCATCTACGGAGTCAGGTCAAGCGAGAAGAAGAGCGGCTCTTGACCGCTGTGAGGAGCATGATGCGAGATCTCGAAGTGTTGTATGGGGCTTACGGATTGCCGTCGCATTTCGAAGCGTTCATGGCTTGTGTGGAAGCTGAAAGGCAGGATTCCCGAGATGAGGGTGACGTCGATGCTCATCCAGAGAAGAAGGGTCGGAACCTTCACCGTCATGCCGTAGACAACGCTTGGCCTGAGGAATTGTAGCTAGAGCGTTTTCGAGGACTAACTGGTCGTTTTCCCAGGCCCCCGTTTTCGTGAGACGCGATAGAGTGACATTACTTTAGAACACGGCAATGGAAACATTGCCAAATCCGAAGTGAGGGCCCGCTTCCGAAAGGGAGCGGGCCTTTCTTTATGTTACGAGGCGCGCTTCGGCGAAGGGATGGGGAGAGGTTCAGGCGATTGTGCTGGTGGGCTGACCGAACGTCCCTGTTTTTTTGTCGGCTTCATCCGTGGTCCTGTCTAAAATGTTGTCATCCACCTGGCCGCTTCTTTGGTCGCTTCTACTGTGGCTTTTACGATAGGCCTTAAGGGCTGCTTGGACAGCATGCAGGATGAAAAGAGTTTCGTTCTCGGCAGTTGGAACGACAATGGTGACAGTGGATGACGACATTAGACCTCCTGGTTAACAAATAGACAATTAGAATATATGCAGGATATCAGGACATTCCTGACCACGTGGCTTCCCTGGTGCACGACGTGGCGTGTGCGTCGCCTGAACAAGAAAAGATGTATGGCTCAATCAGTCAACTGATTCTGGAAGGACGTCTTGTTACGTCGTGTAACGAGGCGCTGACCTTTACCCCAACACTCCTCAACCGTGACACTTCCAGCTGTCCTGCTTCCTGCTTTGCCTGCACCTGCCTTATCCGTTCGAACCGAATATACATGTGTCCCGGGAACTGAAAAGCAAATTCATTGCTGTACCCACGAGAAGAAGCACACCTAACCTCATTGCCGAGTTCTTTGTCCTTATGTGATTTTGACGAAACGGCGAAGCGAAACTTCGCTTGAGTCTTTTTGCGGGGGGGCCAGAATAGCGAGACGCCGTTTGGCGAGCTCATCCATACAGCAGTTCAAAATTTCGGCTTCGTGGCAGTTGAGAGGTTCCCCATTGGAAAGGAGCTTATACAGGCCTTCGGACGCAATAATGAATTGTCGTACCTCTTTCTTGATCAGCAAGGCGACCTTTCTCCCTTTCTGCGGGACGCGTGGGAACATGATTTCCATTGGTGGTGCGGACGTCATGGTGTCACCGCCCTCGCCGCGGGTCTTCTAGTGCTCGCCTGAGCCCTGTTATCGATTGAACCGGCGCCGCCGTCTCCGCTTCGAGAACACTTTTGGCTGGCGGACGGATCTCGATCTGAGCCGAAAGATCCGGCTGATCCTGCCAGGTAGTGTTCAGTGTAGTCGTTTTGTCGCTGCGTTCCCCGGCCCAAAACGAAATGGCGACGAGAAATGTCACGGCGACCACCAAGCCTTTTTTATCTACGGCTCGGCTCTTACGCCGTGATGCCCAACTGCGATGCAGTGCTCTGTACATATGTTCATTCATGCTGAACCTTGTATATTTTCGAAGCCAGTAGGTCCATCTGGGAAATCCCTAGTCGTCTTACCAAGCCTTCTCCTTTACTGATTTTTTCTCGCGCGCCTCAGACCTCAACCGGATCACCTCTCGACGCAACGCCTCCCAGTTGGAAGCGCAGTCGCCGCCACTCATAACAAGCCAAACAAGCGTTTTGAAGGAAACGCGAGCGTAGAAGCGCGGAGACCAGGGAGATCAGTCGCGCGGAGAGAAAAGAGCGCGAGAGAGTGGAACTCGGCGTGGCTCAATACATGTACGGTCACGGTAACTGCAAACGATCTCCGAGTCAAGCACTATTGTCCCCCCTTCACTCGATTTTCTGATGGAATCGAGGTATCCTTCCCGCGGGCCAACAGCATCCGCCTTTACCTCATCTTCTGCGAGGTTCCGACATGATGATGTTCCTCTGCCTGTTGCTGATCCTCATCGGAGTTCCCGCGTCAGCCTTCGCGCAATTTACTGATAAAGGCGACAGAGTTGAGGTGGGGAAAGGAACAAAACTCTGTGCTAACGTCAAAATAGAACAGGCAAAGGGATCACGGGATCCAGGTCATGTCTTTTGGAGGGTGACAAGCAATATGCGAGCCAATGGCACTCAAACTGTCGCCGCCTTTGCCGAGGAAAAAGTTTATGACAGCAAAAGTGGCGACACGAGGACCAAGGAGACCTTATACCAAGAAGATTATGCCACGTTCTTTAAGAGAGACCCGGAGCATAAAGGGATGCTCCTCATGATCAGTCCGCAAGATGGCCGGGTCGAAGCAACCGTTGAGGTGTGTGAGAAGAAGAAAAAACAGGAATGAGAGCCATGCCACCGAAAAAAACGACAAAGACCACGACAAGCCAGAAACCCCCTCGGCGCACGCCATCACCTCCCCGGACATCTGTATTGCCGGAAGAGCTGCATGCCCAGATCGTGAGGCGAGCCTATGAGATCTACGAGCGTCGTATCCGCCTGGGCGCTTTGGATGACTGGCTTCAGGCTGAGCGAGAAATCCTCCAACTGAGGTCAGGGTACCCTGAGGCGCCACCACATCGTGGCGGATATGCCGGACCGGAACAGGAGTGACCCCTCATCCCCTCTAATGGGGCCATGCGCCATTCAGCTGGCCGGCACACCACTCCGGCCGCGGCGTATCCGAGGAAGGCAGTCACATGGCATCGAAGGGAAGGGCGATCTCAACGGAGGTGACCTATGGCTGAAATTATCGATTACGATAAAGTGACGACGGTGCTCCTGCGGCATGGCGAATGGTATGAAGTCGATCCCGGGACGCTGACGTCAATTCCAGCGGCGAATTTTCTCGCCGGTCATTCCGGCACCAATGCGTATGCTTGGAAGAGCCGCGGCGCGAGTCTCGCATGTCCATGCAACGCACTCGTTCTCGTTCGTTATTCCACATGAAGGAGAACAGTCATGTTTTTCACCGATTCCCTCAAGCATGTCCAACGCAGGGCGTTCTATGACGATCATCAGTTCCTCGCCGTGCTGATGATCGTGGTTGTCCTGCTGCTTCCCTTCGCAGGACTGCTGGTCAACGGCCTGTTCGGAGTGATCGCGGGCGCGCTCATTTCCTTTGTCGCGTACTACGTGACGCCCTATGTGGCCCTTAAGCTGGGCGCCTGAGCGTTCTCGTGACAGGGTTCGATCGAGGACGTGGGATAATAGTCCTTGACTGTCTCCCTCAGAACGCGTAGCGTCAGCGGTGCGACGTGTGAAGCTCTCCTGACTGTCTTATCCTTCGCGCAGCTTGTTCCTTCCTACGCGTGAACCGATCCCAGTCTTGCGCTCTTACGCCGGCGTTCCTCCGGCTTGCTGCCTGTCCGGTGTCATGGCCTGCTGATGGAGGCGGCCAGGACTGCGTCCAGGTTCCCGGGAATCGTTCGACTTTCGACTGACGCCCCCTCCATAGAGAGGAGTGAGCATGTTCTACTATGCGCTGGTGTTACTGGTGGTCGGCTTGATTGCCGGCGCCCTGCATCTGGCCGGAGTGTCCTCGATCGCAATCCAGTTTCCTGGCTCCTTTCCTATCGGCAGCGTCCTGGTCGCGACGCATTTTCTATGGATGCGTTCTGCGGCGCCGGAAACCTGATGGCGACCACGCGATTCGGCGCATGATTATCGACCACACATTTTTTCAGACTGAAGGAGATAACATAATGAACACACGATCAATCCTCACACTTTCTACCGCGCTAGTCCTCGGCGGGACGCTCATGACCGCATCGGCGTTCGCCAGGGCCGAAGAGAAGAACATGAGCGACTCATGGATCACAGCCAAGACCAAAATTGCGCTGTTTGCCGATTCCAGAGTGAAGGGCAGCGACATCAATGTCGCGACCACCGACGGCGCGGTGATCATCCGCGGCAAGGTCGATACCGATACGGCGAAGCAGGCTGCGGAAGGCATTGCCAAAGGCATCGATGGGGCGAAGACGGTCAAGAACGAATTGCAGGTGGTCGCGCCGTCCAAGCGCGAGGCAGTCGATACCAAGGACGAGTCGATCACGGCTCGCGTGAACGAACAGATGGCGAAAGACGCGCAACTGAAGACCGCTGGCATTAAGGCCCAGACGAATGCGGGCGTGGTGTCCTTGAGCGGGGAAGTCCCCGACCTCATGACCAGTGCCCAAGCGTCCTGGTCCGCCTGGCAGGTTCCCGGTGTGAAATCCGTAAAGAACGATCTCACCGTGAAGGAAAAGGCGTAGTAGCCGATCCAAGTTGTCTCCGTCCGCCGATATCCGGTATGCGGATATCGGCGGACGACAGAGACCCGTGCAGGCACAGAATTTCTTGATGCCCCTTCCGCAAGCCTGATACTCGCGACCGAGCCCTCTTCTTCCTGAGCAGTATCGAAGCGTAATCTAGGTTGTGCTACTCTCCTGCGTCCTCTGCATCTGCGACGAGCGAGCTCTTGATCTGCGACATTAGACAGGGATGACCTTGTCATGCACTCCACTGTAGTCGGCGTCGATGTCGGGGGAGTGAAGAAGGGCTTTCACGCGGTCGCGCTTCGCGAGGGACAGTTCCTCGCGAAGCTTGCCAGCCGCGACCCCTTAACGGTCCTCACATGGTGCCGGGCTCTCAAAGCCTCAGTTATTGGCATTGATGCGCCCTGCAAATGGAGCCTGACCGGACGGGCGAGACCTTGCGAACGCGAGCTGTCCGGATCCGGTCTTTCATCATTCTTTACGCCAAGTATGGCGATCGGACACGTTCATCCGTTTTACGGGTGGATGGTCAACGGAGCCGAACTCTTTCGACTGCTTGGGCCGCATTATCGGCTTTTCGATGGACGATCCACGGCGTTGAGTCCGATGTGTTTCGAGACCTTTCCGCATGCCGTGGCCTGCGTGTTGGCTGGCAGAACACTCTCGGCGAAACAAAAACGGTTTGATCGTCGAAGGCTGTTGGGGCGGGCAGGGATCGTAACCGACTCTCTCACGAATATCGACGAAGTCGATGCGGCGCTTTGCGCCTTGACCGCCCACCATTTTCTGGCTGGAACCTTCAAGGCCTACGGTGACGATGCCGAAGGGTACATCGTCGTTCCTAGCGTGCTTAGATAGACTCGGAGCGCGCCTCTTCCTCCTCTTTAAGCCGGCTGCCAGTGAGCTTTGAAGCATACTGGTCGTTTTCCCAGAGCCCCCGTTTTCGTGGATGCGTAAAGTACATTACTTTAGAAAACGGCATTATCCATTGCCAAATCTCAAGTGAAGGACTGGTTCCGAAATAAACGGGCGATTTTATATCAATAATCCCGCGAGGCTCGCTCGTATGGCCCTCCGGAATGACCCGTGTCGCTCCGAGGCGCTCATGGCGAGCATGTGTTCCCTCCCTGCTAAGTTCCGGTTGCCAGAAGCAGCAAAGTCATTGAAGGAACGGGGCCCCAGCGAGACTCAGGCGGGAAGGAAAGCGGAAACTGACCGAGTCCACGAGGGACATTTCCGCGGTTTCACCCGGCGGTCCGAAAGAGTCCTCCGAGAGTTGAGGACGCGAATGCTCTCTTACAACGCACCCTTTTGACAAACTTTTAGAAATCTGTACAATAGCCGAAATTTTTCGGCTCTCTGCTCATTCTGATCCTCATTCATTCCGCATTTCTCCTCCGTTTCTCTTGGACGACACAACAAGCAGTTCACCCCGGCTGAAAGGCGGCTGTATGGCGATTCTAGCGACCTCTATTCGTCCATCGTGTGTGCTCGGAACGCCCCCCTGTCCTCAGTGCAAGGACACAGCCTTGGAACACAACGGCGGGTTCCTGACCTGCGCGACGTGCGGCTTGGCGATTACGCGACAAGCGCTCTTGCAGGAGAGTCTCGGTCTGACGCCCTCAGTTGAGTCCCAATAGATGAAATCTGAAGAGCTGGGTCTCTCTCTCGGCATTGCGGTCCTGCTCGCCTCGATTTGCTTCATCGATGTCCACACAGGCTTGGGGGTTACCCCCTGGCTGCTCTATGTGATTCCGCTTGGATTGACGTATTGGATCTCGTATCGATATGCGCCGCTGATTGTCGCTTCGGCCTGCATTGTGCTGGTGTTTGTCGGATATGGTCTCTCTCCTCCGTTGGTACCGAAATCGATTGCATTGACGAATCGGCTATTCGGCACGGTCACCTTTTTGGCGCTGAGTGGTCTTATTGTGGCCTACAAGATACTCGCGCAGCGTCTGTCCGATCTTACAGACCAGCTCAGACAGGAACTTCTTGAGCGCACCCAGGATCTCGGTCGCGCCGTACGCGTCCTCAAGGCGGAAATGGCGCTGGAGAAGCCGGAACAACATCTACCGAAGGCGGGGGAGGAGCTCAGTCGCCATCTCACGGATGTGCTAGTCGGTGAAAGCCGGCGCTTACAAGAACAATTCGGACATCTCGAAGACAGAGAATTGCTGACTGCGGAGGACCGTCTGGAGCAGACACGCAACGAACTGGAACGACTGGCCAAACAGTTGGAACAGTTTCAACGCGACCTACTCCACCCATGAGGGAGGCGTTCCGCCGAGGTCGAATTCGTCATAAAAAATACCTCGTGGGTTTCCCAGTCCTCACTAAAATTTGGCTTCTTTCCTGCCGTTTTTTCGCTCACAATCACTTTGCACCGTCCTATCAGCTACAGAGGACCGGCCTAACCCAGCGAAAATTCATGTAATCGATTGTCTGTCGGCAAGGTATAAGCCTTGCTGACTCTGTCTCCTAGTCTAAAACTATTCACAATAAAAGAGTGGTGATTCCTCATCACTCGAGGCTAAGGAGGGCTGGGATGAAGACGAAATGCATGAGCGTTGTGGTTGCGGCAGCGATGGCCGCAGTGTTTGGAGCCGGCCTCGTGTCGGCAGAAACGATGGCAGTCGTGGCGAAGCTCGATACCAAGCCCGGCCCTGCCTTTCAAATGGTCGAAGGTAAGCTAAAGAATATCGATGGCAATACCTATGTGGTTGAAGAATCGATTGACAACTATCGGGGCGAGGTCATACCGACCAATGAAGTGCGAGTCTATGTCGGGAAGGAAACGAAGCGGCTCCATGGAAATAAGAAGGTCGGCGACATTATCCGGGTAGAGATGACGAAGGGTGGCTTCGCGAACGCGATCCAGTAAGCAGGGTAGCGGCGCGAACGCTTGATGGAGGGCCCGCTTCTGAAAAGAAGCGGGCCCTCTTCATGGTAGCCTTCAGTGAGCTCGTGGCAGTAGGCACTAATCCTGTCGACGGCTCTCACGCCTCTCCGGGCTTTTATGAATTTCGCCGTTCAGGTATTGTGGTTCCGGCACCTTCTCCAGCAACTCGCTGGCACAGAGGCGAATGACGCTCGCTTCATCGTCGGTAATGTGATCCCCCCGCAATAGCGCGCTCTGAAGTTTTTCATTCAGGCTGATTAAATCCCGCACCTCTTTCCGTAGGTTCATGTCGACCTCCTGAGACTTGGCGCAAATCTCCATGAACGCAACGGTGGCCAGATAATCACGTGGCCGAAATGGTCAAGAGGGTGGCCGTATTGGATAGCTAAGGAGATGGCAAGGCGTGAAGCCCCAAGATTGAGAAGAGTGCTGCTTAAATATTCGGCGGGTCTTCGTGGTCTTCCCCCGTGAGCATCGTGACTTCCTTAGCTTCCATGTCCTGCATTTCCGTCAGGATCCCGAGCAGGACTTGCCGGCGCTGCTGCAAGGCGGTCTTCGGAAGGTCTTTGGTCATCGGCTCCTGAGCCGATTCCGGCAGATTCACCAGGGCTTCTGTTTCGGCGACTGTGGCGTATTTATACGCTTCCAGATATTGATGGCTTTGGCCATACAGCCGGCCCAGCAACGCTTCGGTCTCCGCATCGAAACCCTCCAAGTTCGGCTGGACGGGCGCACGATGATCCAACCCTTCGAGTTTGCCGATTTGTGCTTTCAACTCTTCGCTCCGCATCCGCGGTGAAAAAGACGCATTCGTATTGGGCATGGAAGGTTCCCTCCGATGGGATATTTATCGCTTGTACAGCAGTACCGTCCGTTCAGATAACTGGGAAGGTCCCCGGACCTGGTTTTCGTTTTTTCGGATGTGATTTCCAACGTGAGATCGGAGGTGTGTGCGGATATTTGCTAACGGCTTAGCTTTGGGGAGGAATGGCTTGGTCTAACGTCTTCCATTCGGCCTTCATGGCCGCCTGTGCCTCGGGGAGGGTGGTCATTCTCAACGCGAGGGTATCGCCGGGCAACAATTGTGCTGCGAGGTGAAGATCCACTGAAACCACGACGGCAATCTTTGGATATCCGCCGGTCGTTTGGCGATCGGCCATAAGAAGAATCGGCTGCTCGTCCGCCGGGACTTGCAAGGCTCCCATTGCTGTCCCGTCAGAAATCCACTGCGCTCTGTTCTCGTGCGCAATCCTGGGACCTTCCAAACGGTAGCCCATTCGATCCGATTGGCTGGAGATTCGGTAGGCATTGGTCGTGAGTGTCTCGAAAGCCTGTTCGGAGAATGACGCGCGTTGAGGACCCGAGATGATGCGGAGCATGGCGTCCGTTGAGTAGATGGGACGTAGCGGCTCCGGCAGATGGCGGCCGATCGTCGCGCGCTGGTGAAGAGTAGGCATTCCGCCCACAAGAACGTCGCCTTGTGCCAACACCCGGCCTTTCACTCCGCCGGTCTGACTGGCGATATGGGTCGAGCGGCTTCCTAGGACCATCGGCACATCGACGCCGCCGGCGATAGCCAGATAACAGCGAGCCCCCGCGCGCCTGGTACCGAACGTGAGCCTGCCGCCGGCTTTTACCAAGAGGCTGGTCCAGAGTGGAATGTCCCTGCCATCTACGTACGGCATGAGATCGGCGCCGGTTACTGCCACAACTGAGTCGTGCTCGAAGAGGAATTCCGGGCCTTTGAGGGTGAGTTCGAGCGCCGCATCGTGATCCCGATTGCCGACCAGCCGGTTCGCCAGAATGAACGAGCGTCTGTCCATGGCACCGCTGACGGACACACCATACTGCTGGTACCCGTAGCGTCCGCCGTCTTGCACGGTGCTGAACCATCCCGGTTTCACCACCATGATATGGGCCGGTTCAAGGCTCTTCATGACGAACCGCTTCGATACGGATGCCGGCGCATTGAATCTCGTGGCGGATCATGCGCGTGAAGGCCACGGCATGCGGTGTGTCGGCGTGGATACATAGGCTGTCGGCTTGGATCTGCACGGATGATCCCTCGACGCTGGTCACTTTGCCTGTGATGAGCTGATGGAGTTGTCGCCGCACGTCCGCTTCAGTTTGGAGAAGGGCGCCTCGCTCTGAACGCGGGACAAGACTGCCATCAGCCCGGTATGCTCGATCGACAAAGCCTTCATGGGCGACGGCCAGACCGGCTTCGTGTGCCGCACTGGCCAGTTCAGAGCCTGCCAGCGCATACAACACCAATAGTCGATTGACCGCCTGCACCGCTCGCACGATGGCCTTGGCGATGGTCGCATCTTTGGCGGCCATGTTGTACAACGCGCCATGAGGTTTCACATGCGAGAGTGTGAGACGGTCCTGCGCCAACACCATGGCCAATGTGTTGATCTGGCTCATGACGAGAGCTTCGATTTCTTCCGAGGAGGCGGTGTGTTCAGTGCGGCCGAAGTGTTCGCGATCACGAAATCCTGGGTGCGCTCCGATGGCGACTCCGCATTGCGCTGCTCGAAGTGCGGTCCGACGCATGAGGTCCGGTGTGCCCGCATGGCCCCCGCAGGCAATGTTTACCGACGTGATGAGCGGCATCATTTCGGCTTCGATGGCCAGCCCTTCCGGGTTGTCTGATTCACCCATGTCGCTGTTCAAATCAATGCGCGTCATCATGCAGGTTCACGTATGAGGCGATTGAATTCTTGTGGTCCGATCGGCTCGAACCGGACCAGGTCGCCGGGACGGAGGAGGAACTGTGGAGAGCTGTTCGGACGATACAAGGCGACCGGTGTCCGTCCGATCAGGCGCCACCCGCCGGGCGTTGAAATCGGGTAGATGCCGGTTTGGGTTCCCGCAATGCCGACGGAGCCCGCCGGCACAGTGGTGCGCGGAGTGGCAAGACGAGGCATGGCCAATGGCGCCGGGACTGATCCCAGATAGGGAAATCCTGGACTGAAGCCTAACATGTATACCCGGTACTGAACTGACGCGTGCAATCGAATGACCTCGGCGCCTGACAGCTTGGCAAAGTCGGCGACATTCTCTAAATCCGGACCCCATTCGCCTCCATACAACACCGGGATGCGGTGCTCTTTTCCTAACGATGTGGCGGAGAATGACGCGGTGCGGGGGAGTTGGAGCAGTCGGTCGGTCAAAGTGGTGAGGTCCAAGCAGAGCGGATCAACATGGATCGTCACCGAGCGATAGGTGGGGACCACATCGAGCACGCCCTCCCATCTGTGTGCGCGCACGGTCTCAGCAAACGCGATGACTCGTTGGTTCACCACCGGATCGATCTCATGTCCGAATTCCACCGTCAGAGCCATATCCCCGAGGGGAAGGATCTGAAATTCCTGTGTTGTTGATGTGGGCAATTCAGCCATGGAATTGTGTGTGGGTCAGCGGTGTGAGTAACGTACCTGAGTTTTTGGTGACTCGTAAAGCCACCGTCACGCCTTCTCCTGCGACCTGTCATTGACAAGTCTTTCCCCCGCGACCAGAATCTCTTCCGCACATGTCGGAGAAGCGGATCGAAATCGTCAACCAAGCTGGCCGGAGCGCGGCCGAGGCGGAAGAAGAACCGGCCGTCCCGCCTTACGATGGTCCGGCATTCTTGTCGTATGGCTTCAGACCGTTCTTTCTTAGCGCCGCGTTGTTCGGCGGCGTGGCCGTTCCTGCCTGGGTCGTAATTTTTGCCGGCGTCAGCGGCTCAAACTTTCTCTATGCCCCGCGCGAGTGGCATGTTCACGAAATGCTCTTCGGGTTTCTGCCCGCGGTGATGACCGGCTTCCTGCTGACGGCGATTCCCAATTGGACGGGGCGAGTGCCGCTGAGAGGAACCGCCTTGATGTCGTTGTGGCTCTTGTGGCTGGCAGGACGACTGCTTCTCGCGTGGCCGTGGTTCAGTCCACTCGTGTCCGCCGCCGTAGACGGAGCGTTTCTCGTCGTGCTGGCAATGTTCGTCTGGCGAGAGATTGCCACGGGAGGAAGCCGGAGTCAGGCGCCGATCGGCATCGTGATCAGCCTCTATGCCGGTGCCAATATTCTCTTCCATGTGTTGGCGCTGCGCGGTGCGGCGACCGATTTGCCCGAGCGTATGGCGCTTGCCTTCATCATGCTGTTATTAACGATGATCGGCGGGCGAGTCACTCCCAACTTTACGCGCGAGTTCCTGGCCCAAGTACGGATGCCTGAGCGCGTGGCCTCTTTCTCTCTGGTCGATGGATTGTCGATCCTGCTCGTCGTGGTCGCTGCCGTGGCTTGGATCGTTCAGCCGGAGAGCGTCGTGGCAGGAGTCTTGTTCGTCACCGCAGGGGCAGCGAATCTGTTTCGTCTCTCGCGCTGGAGCGGTTGGTTGGCGTGGCGCGAGCCGTTGGTCTTGATACTCAATATAGGGTATGGATGGCTCGTGCTGTCATTGCTGGCTCTTGGAGGAGCGATACTTGGGATTGGGTTACCGATGGCCAATGCCGTGCATGTTCTCTCAAGCGGGGCGGTGGGTGTGATGACCTTGGCCGTGATGACGCGCGCGAGTTTGGGCCATACAGGGCGACTGCGGCGTGCCGGTCCAACGACGGTATTGATCTACGTGCTGGTCAATGTGGGTGCGTTGCTGCGGGTCTTCGTGCCGACTCCCGACGCTCCGACAGCATTGACGCACCTGATGCTTGGGTTGGCGGCGGCGGGCTGGAGCGGGGCCTATGTCCTGTTCGCGCTGATGTACGGACCGTTTCTCGTTCGCCCCAGCCTCGACGAATGAGGCTGGGGATCAGATGCTGGTTCGCTATTCTTTGGCGACGAAGTGGACGCTTCGGTTCCGCTGCAAACACGCGTTGCTGTGCTGAACGCAGACGGGACGATCCTTGCCATAGCTCGTGATTTTGAACTGAACGGGAAGCCCTAACTCCAACAGGTACAACTTTACGGTCTTGGCCCGGCGCTCACCCAACACGAGGTTATAGGCCGAGGTCCCGACTTCATCGCCGCGCCCTTCGAGCAGCAGTTGCGTGACACCCTCGTCCAGAAGCCGCTGGGCGTTCGACTCCAAGACCGGCAAGGCATCTTTGCGAAGTGTGGCTTGATCGAAGTCGAAGAGGACGTCCGACAACGCCCCCTGCGGCAGCCCCGTCGCATTAATGGCCGACAGCTCCGCGCGCAGGGACGGCCTTGTCCGTGCGGGCTTCAAACTGAATTCCGGGGGCGGAATATGTTTGATCTTCTGCTCGTCCACGTATTCCCCATCGGCCAGTAAGTCGTCACCCCCCACTGATCCAGAATGGGTGGCGCAGGCCTGCATAAGCAGGGGAGCTACCGCCAGCATTCCCATGAGCATGAATTCCGATGCCTTTCGCATGCTGTCCTCCTTCTCTTCCTGAAATCGCCTCTCATTTTAGATAAGCAAAGGGAGTGCCCCTTGAATCGGTCATTGATCATGGCTCTGGATCGGTTTGTGCGATTTCCTGGGATGCCCGCTGCTAGGTCTGCGTAAGATTGTGTAAATCATCAGTCTGTATGCCCAGGCATATGCCGGTGAGATGAACGAGAAGAGTGTTGGAAGGCAGGCCGACGTGCCTATTCCAACGCGGCTGGTGCCGTGATTTGTACAATCTCTCCCGCTTTTTGTCGCTTCACTTTCCTCAAAAGCGTCTGTGAGAGAGCGGGGTAATTTCATTGAAAGCGGTGCAAATTGGGGGTGGTGGGTGCGACCTGCGAGGGGTGCATGACCCTGTCGGTGCGTGCGGCTCAGGAGGTGTGGCGGGCATTGTTCGACGCTCCGCTCCTCACTCCTCTGCTAGGCGTTCTCCCAGTAGGGGGTTCCCCTGTGCTGTGCTGTATTCATCTTAGTCACTGTTGTATGCACACCCGCGAGCCTTTTGCACTGTGAAGACTATTGGAAAGCCCACTCCTGCCGTCGAAGCGTCACCCCCTCAACGGGCGGATTTGTCAGCAGACCTCTCCGAGTCTTCCATCAGCATGCCGGCGAATTCGTGGAACATCGCCCAGATCATTGTGGCCGCCGTCGCAACGGTCTATGCATTGCACTGGGCACAGAAGGTATTCATTCCACTCCTCCTCGGCATCATTATCGCGTTTACACTCAATCCACTCGTGGTCTGGATGCAGCGGATCAAAATTCCTCGGGTGGTCGGATCCACCCTGGTGATGTTGGCGCTGCTGGGCGCGGTCGCCATGGCGACGATGTCGCTGCGCGATCAGGTGGAGCGGATCCTCGACCAGGTGCCGGCCGCCGCAAGCAGGCTCTCTGAGGCCATCCGCGATATGGCGGCTGAGCCCAACACAGTGCAGAAGATGCAAGCCGCCGCGCGCGAGATCGAACAGGCAACCAGCCAGGCAGCGGACGGTGGATCGGCCCCACAGAAGCGGGTCGTCGTCGAACAACCCCGATTCAAACTGGTTGACCTGTTATGGACGGGATCCCTGGGCGTATTCGGCCTCATCGGCGATACCGTTATGCTGCTGCTCTTGATCTTTTTTCTCTTGTTGTCCGGCGACACGTTCAAACGTAAACTCATACGAGTGACCGGCCCCTCTTTATCGAACAAAAAAATCACGGTGAACATTCTTGACGACATCGACCGATCGATCCAGAACTATATGCTCACGCTGCTCGCGGCAAATGTGCTCCTGGCCTTGCTGACCTGGGGCGCTTTCCGCTGGATCGGTCTGGACAACGCGGGCGCTTGGGCGGTCGCCGCGGGGGTCCTCCATTTTATTCCCTACCTTGGTCCGGTCCTGACCGCGCTGGCGACCGGGATGGCGGCGTTCCTGCAATTTGAGTCGTTTACCATGGCGTTGCTGGTGGCGGGTAGTTCGTTGGTGATCGCGACGCTGGTCGGCATGGTGTTGGTCACCTGGATGAGTGGCAAGATGTCGAAGATGAATGCGACGGTGATCTTTGTGGCCTTGCTCTTCTGGGGATGGCTCTGGGGAGTCTGGGGAGTGCTCCTTGCGATTCCGATCATGGGCATGGTGAAGGTCATTGCGGAGCACGTCGAAGACCTGCACCCATTGGCGGAGTTGCTCGGTGAATAACGCGCTCGCCGGTATCCTATTCTTTGCGACCGCGATGATCACATGCGAGGCCGCCGCCGTGCCTGTGGCCGTGCGGTTTCCGGAAGGCATCACGCACGGCTTTCTCCTCGTGCGGTCGGTGGCCGGTGACGTTATCGGGCAGGGGGAGTTGACCCAGAGCGTCAAACAGGAGGATCTGGTGGAAAGCCGCCTCGTCTTTACCTTCAAGGATGGGTCGCTCCATGAGGAGCACGTTGCTTTCTCCCAGCAGCGTGTCTTTACATTGATCCGGTATCAGCTCGTCCAGCGCGGCCCGTCGTTTCCCAAGCAGATTGACGTGGTGGTGGATCGGGGCACCTCGACCTACCGGGTTCGCTCGAACGACGGTGAGAATGGCAAAGACGAGGTCCTGACGGGTGACGTTGACGTGCCGAAGGACGTCTACAACGGCATGCTCGTGACCACGTTGTTGAATCTGCCGAAAGGTGCGAGCGAGATCGTCCATGTGATCGCCTTTACACCCGAGCCGAGCGTGATCAAGTTGGAATTGGCGTTTACCGGAGAACAGAGCGTCCGGATCGGTGATCAGTCACGGAAGGCGCTTCATTATGCCTTCAAGCCGGATATCGGCCCGATTCGAAAATTTTTTGGTCAGGTGATGGGAAAGTTGCCGGCCGATTTCCACTATGACTGCTGGATTCTCAGCGATGAGGTGCCCGCATTCGTGCAATTTGAGGGGCCGTTGCAACTCATGGGGCCGATCCTGAGAATCGAATTGGTGAGTCCACGGCTGCCCGTCAATGAAAAGCAAGCGTCGAGATAATAGTTACCAGAACGCATTCCGATGAATCCAATCTTCAAGCTTGTTCTGAAACAGCTGCCCGTCCTCCTTCCGGTTGCTAAATCGCTCCTGAGAAATATTCCGTCGTCGGCACCGGACAACAGCCGCTTAAGCGCAGTGGAGCAATCGCTGCAGCTGTTAGCCGAACGATCCGATTATCTAGAAGCAAGACTCAGACGGATGCGCGTTCTGGTTCTCGTGACCGGGCTCTTATCAGTTGTTGCGCTCATTGTCGTGTTCGTCCGCTCATGAGCGGTAGGCGTTTTGACCCAGGAAAATGATCGTCAGTCGTGATGGGAGGGAGCCTGAACCCCGCACGACGCCGGCTCGATCACAGGTTCGTGCAGCTTCCGCGTCACGGCGAGAAATCCCATATACAAGAGCGAGCCGTAGAAGGCGGAGGCCATGTCGCGTTGAGGATCCCACATGTCGCCTTGATGACCGACCAGGGCTCGTTCCAAATCGGGATGCGCGATCTGGCCGACCCAGGCCTCGATGATCTCCCAGAAGGCGCTGAATCCGAGCACGGTCATTACGACCACATAAGGGAGAAGCCAGCCTGTGGTGTTGCAACGTCGCCGAAAGATTTCCACCAGCGGCAGCGTGAGGAAAAAGCCGAAACTGAAATGCACGATACGGTCGAAATGATTGCGATGAAAGTCGAACCATCGGTCGAGCCACAAACCGATGGGAACCTTTGGATAGGTGTAATGCACGGCAATCGTATGCAGGGTGAGCCAAACCGTAATGAGAACGTACGAGGTATTCGAGAGTGGAAACGTTCGATAGGTGACGACGAGCGTGGCGACGAACAGAAGGGGTAGGACATTGGCGCCCCACCAAATCCGAGGATCGACCGGAGCGATTGCCATAGCGGCGAAGAAAGCCACATACCAGGTGACCATAAGTTGTGGAATGAACGATTCCCGTGACGTGATGGCTACAATCGATGACTGCATGACACTATCGTGCCTCCTCTATTTCGGCTGAATGCTGTGTGACTGCACGACGCTGATGGCGGGACCCTATCACCATACCATGCACATGTCTGAAATAGAGCTGGGCCAAGCCAGTAGGGGATTGGCTGGAGGTCGCGCCGGTGCATTGATCTGGTCGGCTTGTTTCCTGCTGACTGCCTGTGCCACGACGCCGCCCCCACTCCAGCTGCCGGAATTGTCGATGGCTGATCCGGCCTTTCAGACCTCGGTTGAAGCGTTCAGCCGTGCGCCGATCATCGGGAACAACCGGGTCGACATCCTTCTGAATGGGGAGCAGACCTTTCCCGCCTTGTTGCAAGCGGTTCGCTCTGCCACGCAGACGCTGACGTTCGAAGCCTACATTTTCCATGAAGGACAGGTGGCGGATCAGCTCGTCGACGCCTTCGTAGACCGGTGCCGGGCCGGCGTGCGGCTCTCTATTCTCCTGGATGCGCATGGTTCGAAAGGGCTGCCCGACCGGTATGTGACGGGGTTGCGGCAGGCCGGGTGCACCATTGTGCCGGATTTCCGTCCTTTACGGGCGTGGAAACTCGAAGAGACGAACAAGCGCAATCACCGCCGCGTCATGGTAGTGGATGGACGAGTGGGTTTTACCGGGGGCTACGGGCTTGACGACACCTGGGACGGCGATGGCCGCACCGAAGGACATTGGCGGGAGACCAACGTGCGGCTGGAAGGGCCGGTAGTTCACCAGTTGCAAGCCGCGTTTCTGGAACACTGGCGGGAATCGACCGGTACCCTTCTCGGCGGAGCCGACTATTTTCCCTATCCTCCGGCGCAGGTGCAGGACGGCCCGGTTCGGGCACAGATCGTACGCAGCTCCCCGCTTCAGGATAATTTCTCGATGTACGGCATGTTCCTACAGGCTATCAGCTCGGCGCAGTCTTCCATCCTCCTATCCACTCCCTATTTGATCCCTGGTGAGCAGCTCACGGCCTCGCTCGTTGAGGCGGTGCAGCGCGGCGTCGCTGTGCGCGTCCTTGTGCCCAGTGTGGTGAACGGATCCGGCGTGGAATACGTCACGCAGTCGTCGCAGCGGGACAGTTTCGGTCCGCTGTTGGCCGGCGGGATTCATCTCTACGAGTATGCTCCCGCGCTCTTACACACCAAGATGATGGTGATCGACGGACGATGGGCCACAGTCGGAAGCACCAATCTGGACAACCGATCAATGGCCATGAACGATGAACTGAACGTCGTCTTCTACGATCAGCAGATCGCCAAGCGGCTGGAGGATATCTTCAACGAAGATCTCACCCATGCGAAGAAACTTTCAGAAGAGCAATTGGAAAGCCGCGGATGGATCAGCCGATTCTTGGGCGTCGTGATGAGCCCGCTCTTGAACTATTTTTGACAGGACTTTCCTTCCTCTTCCATCAGGTTCGTCCTCGAATCCACGTCCATTCCGACGAACCCGCCGCAGTGGGCAAACCAGAATTTCGAAGGGGCCGGAGGTTTTGGCGGTGATGGCGGAGGAGATGCCTCGGGCATTTCGACACTCGATGTTCACGATCGTCATCGATGGAGCTGGAGGATAGGGGACGAATGGCCAGTACGATGTTCCGAGTATGGATGGGATGCGTGTCATCGGAGACGACGGCATTCGACTATCATACTGTTGCATCGCATCGCCGCTGGAGTCCCTTGGGGACCGTCCAGCCTCCGCGTTCGTCACAAACGGCGCCAGAGCCAAAAACAAAATCGTGGCCGGTGAGCCGTATGCTTTCATAATTGTATTAGTGTGGGCCTGTTGCTGTCGTGAACGGAACTGGGAGAACCGCTGGTCAGAAACGGTGTGTGAAAACGGTGAGGAGCCCCGCGATCCGATAATCAGGCGGCGTGGCTGAACTCAGTGTCAACGATCTTCGCGCAAGCCTGTGTGGCCGGCTGGATTTCTTCCATACGCGGCGAGACCGAATTTAGAACTCGCTCGGCGCATTGCTCACAGATGCCATGTGTGACGTTCGTTCCCGACTGAACCCCATTGAGGTAGCAAGTACACCAGGCACATTTTCGTATCATGGTACCCTCCTTACCGTTTTCGTGATGCCCGGATCATAGGCAATCCCTTGGATGGGGCCTACTAGGAAGCTCCCTAGATCCGATGCCGAGCGGTTGTTACGCGGAAACCCTGAGGTAGTATCGAAATACGTGCAATTTCAGGTCAAAAGACGGCAGGAGAGTTTTTCTTAACAAGGCGAGTAATGTAGGCTCAGCGTCCCCGATCCTAGTGTATATGATAGATATGACTGGTCATTTCCCGAGGCCCTACAATCTGGGAAAGGAGATAGAGTGACATTACTTTATAAAACGGCAATGGAAACATTGCCAAATTCGAAGTAGGAGCCTGCTATCTGAAAGGAAAGTGGGCTCTTTTTTTGGCTGCCGTCCTTGCCGCGTTGGCAAATCGCCTCTTCGTCCTTCTACAAAGCCAATCGAAAATAATTTGACCGCATCTAGGGATATAATGGACGAAGGCCACGTTGAGTGAACATAGGAAAAGTAAAAGCTAGGGAAGAAAGCGATATGGAGGACCCGCACGCATATCTACGTTACAATCGTGGCGAGAAATTTGTGAGGCGATCGAAAAATCCATTCAGGTCCGTAATGGAAAGTTTCTGTGCCACGTTGGCGATTGTTCTGCTTCATCTAACTGCTATCCCATCGGTGTGGGCCGCGCTGGGACAACCAGCAACCTCGGTAGAACGAGATCGCGCCATGATGAAGGGACAACGGCAAAGTCGTTCTGCGACCGGTTATTCGATTGAAACCATCGTGGTTGCCGGGATGACGATCCGAGAGTATGTCTCGTCTAACGGCCTTGTGTTTGCGGTGGCCTGGAAAGGCACGGGTGCCCCGGATCTGCCGTTGCTCCTCGGGGACTATTTTGAAGAATACCGGGAGGGGCTCACCACTGCACGGAACCGCACGCCTCGCGCGAGAAAGCCGTTAGCATTGAAGACCGCTCATCTGATTGTGGAGCGAGGAGGGCATTCTCGATCGTTGTGGGGGCGTGCGTTTCTTCCTGCGGCGCTGCCTCCTGGCGTGGCTTCACAGGACATTCAATGAAGCAGATTGCACCTGCAGCTCTCTACCTGTGCCTTCTTCTCACTGGTTGTCCTAGCAGTGGCGGTGACAATTCCGCCCCTGCCCCATCCGGGCCAGCCAATGTCATATCCAGTCTCGGTCGGTACCTCGAACGTTTGCACGAACGTGAACGAATTGTGCGCCACCGTCACGATTTGCCAACCAGGCACGTCGACCTGCCAAACGATTTCCGATGTCTTGGTCGACATCGGGTCTGTTGGCCTTCGAGTCTTCGACTCAGTGTTATCGACACCGCTGCGGCAAGGACTACAGCAAGCGGTCGATGCCCAAGGGCATCCTCTCGGAGAGTGCGCGTTTTTTGCGGATGGCAGCATGTCGTGGGGGCCGGTGCAGATCGCCGATGTGGTGCTCGGGGGTGGACCGGCGGTTCGCGTTCCCATTCAAGTCATTGCTCCGACCTTTGCGGGGCAAACCATCAGCAACAATCCTTGCAATGGTCCAGTCGACTCGGACCCGAGTGTCACCTCGTTTAACGGCATTCTCGGCATCGGGATTTTCAAGCAGGACTGCGGACCCGTGTGTGAACTCAATAACAACAATAACCTGTACTTTTCTTGTGTCGCCTCGTCCTGTACGAGCACGACCATACCCGTACTGAATCAATTGCAAAACCCGGTCTGGATGTTGTCGTCGGGAAATAACGGGGTGGTTCTCACAATGCCCAATGTCCCGGCCAACGGAGCGCCGAGTGTCACTGGATCGTTAATCATGGGCATCGGCACAGCGGACAACAATACGCCGCCAGCCGGAATCTCTGTGCTCAGGACCGATGGCGGTGGTCTTCTTTCCACGAACTATAAAGGGCAAGTTCTGCAGACCATCATCGACTCGGGTTCAAACGGATTGTTCTTTCCGGATGCCAGCATCCCGGCCTGTGCCGCACCATTTTACCCGATTTCTATTGTCCAGCGAATACGCTCAACCTCATGGCCACGCTGATGGGTTTCGATGGCGTGTTTCATGGCCCCCAAGTTGCTGTGCCGTTTCAAGTGGCCAATACCGCCAACCTGGTTCAGACGAACAATGCGGCGTTCAACAATCTGGGCGGGTCAAGCGGGAGCGGGCCATTTTCGAGCTTCTTCGATTGGGGGCTGCCGTTTTTCTTTGGCCGGACGGTGTTTGTGGGAATCGAAGAGCAAACATCTCCCCTGGGGACAGGACCCTACTTCGCGTTTTGAGAGGACTGGCGAGGCGGGCGGCTTATCCTACGAGATCTGGATCAAACTGATTGAGTGGACGGACGGAAGTGGCATTCACCTCGTTGTAGACGGTGATTCGCCCGCTTTGCCGGCGGCGGGTGAAGGTACCCTCCACGATAACTTGATCTCCCTCCTCGACTTGCGTTCGGCTGAGGACTTTCAAGGTTCCGAACGCGTCCTTGAGAAAGAACTGAAAGGCCGGTCGGCCTTCCCGATCTTTCACCGGCTGCACGTTGCTCACCTGCCCCATCACCACCACCTCTTTGCGGTCGTAATGCTGAGGGTGGGCGATCAAGTCTGTCATTTCCAGCAGCTGGGCGCGACTTGGTGAAGAGAGAAGTAGAGGGATCAATCCGAAAACCATCCAAAACGAGAGGCCAATCAAGGGTCGTAGAGCTATCTGAACTAGGGTTTTGCCTGTCATCTGTGACGCTATTATAGCGAATTTCTAATTGGCTGGCAAGATGGGTTTTCTCCCTAGAGGCGCTGCACTAGCAATTACCAGGGCATATTCCTCGTTTTCGTCTTGATCCTCCCTCGGACATCCGTATAGAATGCGCCGATTTTTCTGGGAGTTGGCCTCAGCTGATCTGCACCACCCTCGGTTTCTCTCTCGGATCACGTCCTTTAGACGGGTTGAAGCCAGAGGGAACCGTGTGACAAAGCGAATCCCGTTTAACCTTTGAGGAGGGTATCCCGTGAGTGACTCAACGATTGTGACCTTTGCGTTGATTGCAGCCGTGGCCGGCATTGCCTACGGCCTGTACCTTGCGATGTGGGTCTTCAAACTGAACGCCGGCAACCCGAAAATGCAGGAAATTTCCAAGGCTATTCAGGAAGGCGCCGGGGCCTATATGAACCGCCAATACAGGACCGTCGGGGTCGTGGCGGCAGTGTTGTTCGTGATCTTGGCCGGTGCCGGGGCCATTTCCGATAAGTTCGGCATTCTGACGGCAGTCGGTTTCCTGGTCGGCGCATGTGCCTCGTCGCTCGCCGGGTACGTCGGCATGATCATCGCGGTTCGTGCCAACGTCCGCACCGCACAAGCGGCGCATGAGGGCATGAATGCCGCATTGACCGTGGCCTTTCGTGGCGGGGCCGTGACGGGTCTGTTACTGATTGGTTTGGGACTGCTTGCCATCACCGGCTTCTATGTGATTGCCCAGTCGATAGCCGGCCAGGAGAAGGCGATTCACGCATTACTAAGCCTCGGATTCGGCGGAAGCTTAATTTCGGTGTTCGCACGTGTCGGCGGAGGAATTTATACGAAGGCCGCGGACGTGGGCGCCGACCTCGTCGGCAAAGTCGAAGCAGGCATTCCGGAAGACGATCCGCGCAATCCGGCGGTCATCGCCGACAACGTCGGCGACAATGTCGGTGACTGTGCAGGAATGGCGGCGGACCTATTCGAAACCTACGCGGTGACCACGGTAGCCGCGATGGTGCTGGCCTTCTCTATGTTCAAAGGCGCCACCGCACCGATTTTCTATCCGCTGGCCTTGGGCGGCGTGACGATTTTTGCCACGATTATCGGAATCCTCTTCGTGAAAGTGAGTCCGGGCGGTGGGATCATGGCGGCCCTCTACAAAGGTCTCTTCGTCGCAGGCGGGATTGCGGCAGTGGCGTTCTATCCGATGACGACCCAGATCATGGATGGAGTCGGCGGCGTGAGCGGGGTGAACTACTACATCGCGGCATTGGTCGGGTTGGCCGTCACCTTGGCACTGGTCTTTATCACCGACTACTACACGTCGAAGAGCTACGCGCCGGTGCAATACATTGCGAAAGCCAGTGAAACCGGCCATGCGACGAATATCATTGCCGGGCTTGCCGTCGGAATGCAGGCCACGGCGGCCCCGGTGGTGGTGATCGCCGCAGCGATCCTCGGCAGCTTTTGGATTTGTGGCGGCGCGGAGTCTGGCGGGTTGTATGGCGTGGCGGTAGCGGCGGTGTCGATGCTCTCGATGGCCGGGATCGTCGTGGCGATCGATGCCTTCGGTCCGATCACCGACAACGCCGGCGGGATTGCGGAGATGGCGCATTTGGGGAAAGCCGTGCAGAGACATTACCGATCCGCTCGATGCGGTCGGCAATACGACCAAAGCGGTGACGAAGGGTTATGCGATCGGCTCGGCCGGTCTGGCGGCGGTGGTACTGTTCGCGGAATATGCACGCGAAGTCGCTGTGTACAATCCAGCGTTGGCCGCATTCGACCTCTCCAATCCAAAAGTTCTGGTCGGACTCTTCCTTGGCGGCATGTTGCCGTTTATCTTCGGCGCTCTCTGCATGAAAGCGGTGGGTGAAGCGGGTGGGTTGATCGTCGAAGAAGTGCGACGGCAATTCCGTACGATCAAAGGCATCATGGAAGGAACCGGCAAGCCGGAGTATGGGACCTGCGTGGATATCGTCACGCAGGCGGCGATTCGAAAAATGATGGTGCCGGGATTGATCCCGGTGATGTCGCCGATTCTTGTCGGAGTGAGTGCTCGGGCCGCAAGCGCTGGGCGGCATGCTGGTCGGCAGTATTGTGACCGGTCTGTTCGTTGCGATCTCGATGACGAGCGGCGGTGGTGCCTGGGATAATGCCAAGAAATTTATTGAAGAGCAGGGCAAGAAGGGCAGTGATACTCACAAGGCAGCAGTCACCGGCGACACGGTCGGGGATCCTTATAAAGATACGGCTGGTCCGGCGATGAATCCGATGATCAAGGTCATCAACATCGTGGCGCTGCTGATCGTATCCTTGATCGTCGTAGTGAAGCGTAGAAGGTTGACGCAACACAACTCGGTGAATCACTAGGGGCCAGTGACAGAATTCGTTCGCTTTGGCTTGACGGCTGAATACCCTAGAGTAAGGTGATCGTAAGGAACACGCAGAGGCTGATCCACGAGTTCCTAGACTCAGGGAGGTGCTCGGATGGAAAAACAGGAGCGCAAGCAAGAGCCCAGACGAGAGCCGCAAGGGAAAGAAGAGGTCAAAGCCAATCCGAAAGTCGTCGAGACCGGCAAGAAGCTCAAAGAAGATATCGACAAGCTGGTCGATGAAATCGACGACGTCCTCGAAAAAAACGCAGAAGAATTCGTCAAGAACTACGTGCAAAAAGGGGGAGAGTAGCGTAACTCTCCGCTCACCTTCTTTTCTTCTTCTCTCCAACCCTCTTACAGTCCGCTAGCTTCCATGTGTCTCTCTGGTTTGACAAAGCCACGGTGAGCATATAGTATCCCACTCGCGTATTCCCTTATATCCCAGTCAGTTACGCCTCTTCGAGACTCAGGCTCCTTTCGCGGGAGGCATGGCATGAAGTCCAAGCTCTGGGTCTTCCGTGATATCGATCCCCTCAGCGGGCCGCGTTGGCCCAGGCCCTCTCGATTTCTGCCTGCCACCGCCTCGCTGTTGCTGGCCCGTGGCGTGACCACGCCGGATGAAGCCACGACCTGGATGTCGCACCAGCTCCCGCACGATCCGTTTTTGATTCCCGACATGGAGCAGGCGGTCGAACGATTGCATCGCGCCGTGACGACCCAGGAGCCGATCTGTTTTTATGGCGACTATGATGTTGATGGGATGTCGGCGACCAGCCTCTACCTGTCGTTTTTTGGGGCTCGGGCGCCAACGTGCGTGGCCTATGTGCCGCATCGTGTACGCGAAGGGTATGGCCTGAATCTCGGCGCGGTGCAGCGATTGCATGATGAAGGCATTTCGTTGCTCGTCACGTCCGATTGCGGGACGACGTCGCATCATGAAATCGCATTGGCGAACCAGCTCGGAATGGATGTGATCGTGACCGACCATCATCAGACCGATGAGCAGATGCCGCCGGCTGTGGCGGTTATGAACCCACATCGCGCCGGCGCGCGCTATCCCTTTCGCGGGCTCTGTTCCGCTGGGCTGGCCTACAAGGTGGCGCAGGCCTATCGAGCTGCGCTACGGCCAGGCCGGCGTGCCGTTGGAGTCGCTGCTGGATCTGGTGGCGCTTGGCGACCATTGCCGACGTGGTGCCGTTGCAGGATGAGAATCGGAGGTTTGTCCGAGAGGGCCTTGTGCAAATCTCGCGCGGCGCGCGCTGCGGCATTCGGGCGCTTGAAGCAAGTGGCGGGAGTGACGCGCGACTGCACGGCAGAGACGATTGCGTTCAAGCTCGGCGCCGCGGCTTAATGCCGCCGGGCGGTTGGATCATGCGATGCTAGGCGTGCAGTTGTTGACGACCGAATCACCGGCGGAGGCGCAGCAGTTGGCGGATCGGCTTGGAGCAACTGAATCGTGAACGGCAGCAGCATCGAAGCGGACCTCATGGCGGAAGCGATCGAGGCGCGTACAGGAACAGGAATTGCCGCCCGCGTTCGTATTGGCCTCTCGACGGTGGCATCTGGGTGTGGTCGGGATTGTGGCGGCGCGGTTGGTAGAACGGTTTCATCGGCCGGCGATTGTGATGGCCATCAACGAGCAGGGTATCGGCAAAGGCTCGGCGCGGACGATCCGGGGCGTTCGACCTCTATCAAGGACTTGGCTTCCTGCCGGGATCTGCTCGAGGCGTTCGGCGGGCATCCCAGTGCGGCGGGGGTGACGATTCGCGAGTCTCGGCTTGACGAGTTTCGTGACCGGTTCTCGGCCGTCGTGGCAGGGTGGGCTCACGGGAGCAGCAAGCGTTCCGACGTTGCATGTCGATGCTGAAGTGTCGTCTGGACGAAGTGAACGTGCAAGCTCATCCAGGAAATCGGTTCGCTGCATCCGTTCGGCGCCGGCAATCCAGAACCGACGTTTGCGGTGAAAGGTTTGGAAGTCATGGATTCGCGCACCGTCGGTGAGAAACATCTGAAAATGACGGTGCGGCAGGGGCGGTCGCTGCCGTTCGATAGTATCGGATTCGGCATGAAGTCGCTGCTTGGAGCGGGGCATCCCGTCACGCGTCCCGGTTGATCTGGCCTTCTACGCCAGAACTCAATCACTGGAACGGACACGACCGGATTCAACTTCGCATCCGCGATGTCCGCATCGAGCGTATCGAGTAATGAGCCCGATGCTCGTACCAAACCGTCACGGATATCGATCAGCTGCTGGACCGCGTGCAGAGCTATCACGCCGATGCCGATCTCGGCCTCGTACGCAAGGCCTACGATTTTTCTGCGAAAGCGCATGAAGGGCAAACGCGGCGTTCCGGAGAGCCCTACCTGCAACATCCCATCGCCGTGGCCGGCGTGCTGACCTCTGCTCAAAACGGATGTGACCGCCATTGTCGCCGCACTGCTGCACGATACGCTGGAAGATACCGTGGCGACGCCAGACGAACTTGAAAGGGAGTTCGGGAAGGACGTGGTCCATCTGGTCGACGGCGTGACGAAGATCGGCAAGATCACGTTTCGGAGCTATGAAGAAAAACAGGCGGAGAATTTCCGCAAGATGGTGCTCTCGATGGCGGACGATATCCGCGTCGTCCTCATCAAGCTGGCCGATCGCCTGCACAACATGCGCACGCTTGGAACATCTCGAGCGCGGCCAAGCGGCAGGAAATCGCCCAGGAAACGCTGGAGATTTATGCGCCGCTCGCGAACCGGCTGGGATCGGGTGGATCAAGAACGAGCTGGAGGATCTCGTGTCTCAAGCATCTCAAGCCCGACGTCTACGAACATGCTGCGGGTCGCGTGTCGCGAAACGGGACGAGGACCGGCAGCAGTACATTCATGAAGTCCGCGAGCTGGTCGACAAAGGCCATGCAGGAGACATCGGGTTGCCCGGACAGGTCTACGGCCGGCCGAAACACCTCTACGGCATTTACCAGAAGATGAATAAGCAGTCGATTTCGTTCGAGGAGGTCTACGACCTCACTGCCCTGCGGATCGTGACCGATACGAAGATGAACTGCTATGCACTGCTCGGGGTCATCCATTCGCTCTGGCGGCCCGTGCCAGGCCGGTTCAAGGACTACATCGCGATTCCCAAATCCAATCTCTATCAATCCTCCATACGACGGTGGTCGGTCCGAAGGGCGAGCACGTCGAATTCCAAATCCGGACGGAAGAGATGCATCGGGTTGCCGAATGCGGGATCGCTGCGCATTGGAAATATAAGGAACAGGGACAGGTCGCGAGATCGTGACAGCAAGGCATTCGGCTGGCTCCATCAGTTCGTCGAGTGGCATCAAGATTTGCCGGACAATCGTCAGTTCATGGACTCGGTCAAGCTGGACCTCTTCCACGATGTGGTCTATGTGTTCACTCCCAAAGGGATTGTGAAAGAATTGCCGAAGGGATCGACGCCGGTCGATTTTGCGTATGCGATTCATACGGAAGTCGGCGACCATTGTGTCGGGGCCAAGGTCAACGGCAAGATTGTGCCGCTCAAGCATCAGGTCGACGAGCGGCGATACGGTCGAAATTCTCACGTCGCCCACGCAAACGCCGCACAAAGACTGGTTGAAGTTTGTCCGGACCTCGCGCGCCAAGACGAAAATCAAACATTGGATCAAGCTCGAAGAACAAAAGCGGAGTATCGAAATCGGACGCCGTCTCCTGGAGTCGGAATTCCGGCGGCACGGGATGGCGCCGGCTCAGATGCTCAAGTCGGCGGAGCTGGCTGGAGGTGGCGCGGCAGTCGGGCTACGACAGCACCGACGAATTGATTGCGGCGGTGGGCTTCGGCCATCGTGCCGACGGCGGAGGTGATCGACAAAGCTGACGGCCTCTTCGCCGAGCGCACCTCAGGCGGTTCGCGAGACGCCTGCTCCCCGCAAGTCCGTCGTCGGTAAGTCCGACGACAAAGGCGTGAAGGTCAAAGGAGCGCGCGATGTGCTCGATGCAGTTGTCCCGCTGTTGCAACCCAGTGCCCGGAGACCGGATCCTGGGCTATATCACACGGGGACGGGGCTTGACGATCCATGCCGTCGATTGCCCCAATCTCGAGGCGCTGGATTACGATCGCGAGCGATTGGTGGAGGTCGATTGGGACAGCACGACGCCGAGCACGCACGCGGTCAAAGTGTCGGTGATGGCGGTCGACAAGACGGGAGTGCTGGCCAACGTTTCGGCGGCGATTGCAGAATGTCACGCCAATATCAGCCGGGCTGAAATCACGACGCAGGGAAGACCGGAAAGCGCTGCTCGATTTCATCATTGAAATCGCCGGGACCCAGCATCTGGATCAGGTGCTGAAGACGATCGAGCGGGTCGATGGAGTCATCACCGCTCGAAGGGTACGAGCCTGGCAGGAACGGTCGTAGGAAATGACAGCCTGCTCAGGGAATGCGGAACTGCAGTTTCGATCCTCGCTCGAGTTTGAGGCGATCCGCCTCACCGCCGCCTAGTTCCAATACATACATCGCAGGATCGTTGGGCTGGTATTGGGGACATCCGTCGTCTGTTCTCGTGCAGATCGGGACGTTCCGTGCGATATGGACGATCTGCTTCTTTTCATTCATCCAAATGATATCGAGCGGGATCTTCGTATTCTTCATCCAAAAGGTCCATGGTTGCGCCTGATCGAAGGTAAATAACATGCCGCGGTCCTTGCCCAGGTGTTCACGATACATCAATCCTTCTGCCCGTTTTTTAGCTGTGTCGGCGACCTCGGCATGGATTGTCACTCCACCCGGAAGTTGAATGGGGACGAGCCCATCTTCGGCTTGGACGCAGGAAGGCAGAACCACGATTAGCGCAAGCAGTTGGACGATGAGCCATCGAGTATGCACGGCGGCATCCTATCGGCGTCGAATAAGTGAGTCAAGGCGGGTGAGCCAGCCTTGCAATCGCGCGGCGACCTATGCGATTCTCACCGGGATCGGCCAGGAGGCTTCGTATGAAGGAAGTTCGAAAAGTGCACTATGTGAAGGGGGTCTTTGTGTGCCCCAAATGCCGCCAATCCTATGTTCAGGAGAAGTGGATTGAATCATGGCGGGTCCGGTGCCATCGATGCGACTATCGCGGAGCCTTGACCGATGTCTCTGTCGAAGAGCGCATGGAAGAGGAAACCTTCCGTCGGTGATCCGGCGCGTCATCTGCCCGGCCCATGCGTGCGATGTGTCTGTCGTTTCCGCCTGCCTTCTACCTCTGAATCGGTTCATTAGCCTCATCATATTAAGTTTGCTGCTGCTCCAGCCTGTTGCGGAATTGGGCGTTGCGTGTGCGGAAGAGCAGAATGCGTATACTGTCAAAGTCCTTGTGGCCTACCATTCCGTGTCCGGCAATACGGAACGCATGGCTGAAGCGGTTGCCGAGGGAGCCAAGGGCGTTCCGGGGACGGCAGTGGTCATGAAACGGGTTGGGCAGGTGACATCGGACGATTTGTTTTCTTCCGATGCGATTGTCGTTGGATCACCGGTCTATTGGGCAAACATGTCAGGCGAGGTGAAGACATTTTTCGACAACTGGCAATTCAAGTTCGGCGTGTTTCCTGAATTCAAAATGAAGAACAAGATCGGCGCGGCCTTTGCCACTGGAGGGCAGCTCTCGAGCGGCAAGGAAGTGACGATGCTGACGATTCTCGCCGCCATGTTGGGCAATCAGATGATCGTGGTCAGCGGGGGAGGGGCGTTCGGCGCGTCTGCGACGACGGAAGGCGATAGTCCCGGCATCGACAATAAGGAATTAGCCGACGCGCAGGTGCTTGGACGTCGAGTCGCCGAGATAGCCGCGATGGTCAAGCGAACGCCTTCCCATTAGCGAATCCCTCCCGGTAAATCGAGCACAATTCAAGAAACAGTGTTGATTGCGATACGTCGCCGCGTGACGGGAATGGTGTGTTGGAGCAGAGCCTAGCAGGGAACTAGGTACGGACGGTTCTCTCGCAGGGAAGGCGATGCTCGCTGGTGGCCAGTTCGACAAAATCCTGAATCTTCTTCGAGCAACGACCGCAGCAGCCGGCTTCTTTCAAACCAAACTTGGCTTTGATCTGGCAGGGCATCACAATTCCGGCACGGCCCGCGTCACGAACATCCGATTCTGTGATTCCCTTACAGAGGCAAAGATACATGGCGACCTCTTTTCCAGTAACGATTATGAGAAGCATTCTCAGTATGCCACATTGGTCTTACCCCGTCAAGAGGGTATAAACCCTTCTGGGGAGCCGATTTCAGGCTGTTGTTGGGTCAGGATAACGTCGATTCCAGCTGGTCGACCATTTCACGGATAGTGATGAAGCCCGATTGCCAGAATGTCTCAGAGGTCATGTCTACGCCAACCTTCGCTAAAATGTTCTCCGGGGATTTCGATCCTCCTGTTGCCAATAGATCGAGATATTGAGGAATGAAGTCCGCGCCGTCCGTCTGGTACTTACGATAGAGAGCCAAGACCAGTAGATTGCCGAAGCTATACGCATAACAATAGAACGGACTGGCGAAGATGTGTGGGATGGTGAGCCATTCCCATCGGAATTCATCCGGCACCTTCACGGCTTTGCCGAACTGCTGCCGCAATTCATCCAGGTAGGTTTGTGCCAATTGATCGCCCGTTGCGCCTTCGGCGATCAACTGGTGGGCAGTCTTCTCAAATCGAACGAAATAGGCCTGCCGTAGGACGGTGGCATAGATATCGTCGAGTTGGCTGAGCAACAGTCCCTGTCGAACCTTCTTATTGGTTTCCTGCTTCATGAGCGCATCCGACAAGATACGCTCGCCGAATACCGACGCAGTTTCCGCCAGCGGCAGCGTCGAATGAAACGTGAAGACCGAATGGTGCGCGGCCATCATCCCATGGACTGCATGCCCCAGTTCGTGAGCCATCGTGGCGATGTCGCGGGCATCGCCCGTGTAGTTGAGCAGCACGTAGGGAGTCAGCCCCGGCACTACGCTGTAGCAATAGGCTCCGCCGATCTTGCCCGGCTTGGTCGGCGCATCGATGTGACGATCCCTGAAGACCTGTTGGGCTAGATCCGCTAAGCGAGGCGAGAAACCGCGATAGGCCTCGAGGACCATTTTCACCGCATCGGCGTACCTGTATTTCTTCGCTTCAGTGCGATGCGGTGCATACAGGTGATAGCGGCTCATGGGTGCAATGCCGCAGATGCGGGCCTTGAGCTTGAAATACTGTTGAAAAATATCGGCGTTCTTGGCGCAGACCGAGAGTAAGACGTCGACGGCTCGATCAGGCACGTCATTACCCAGGTTGCGCGTTGCGATGGGCGAAGTGAAATGCCGCAGGCTCAGATTTTCGGATTTCCAGTCGTTGACGAGCGTCTTATAGATTTCTCCAAGCAGATCGCGCTGGGTTGAAAACACACGATAGAGCTCCTGATAGGCGGCTTGTCGCACTGAAGCCTTGGGACTGCGAACATACGCCATCAACCCTTCGCGGTTGAGGGTTTTCTGTTTTGCGCCTTCCTTGACGGTGAACGTAAACGCGTTCGTGACAATGTCGTAGAACGTGTTCACTGCGCTCCGTCCGGTCACGTTCTTCACGTTGATGATTTTCTCTTCCGGCTCCGACAACGTATGCGGCTTATAGCGGCGGATGGTCTCCAGGTGATAGCGAACATCACCGGCGTCAGCCATCAACCTCGCCGCGTTCTGGTCATCAACGCCTTGCCACCAGAGTTCGAAGAACAGGAGGCGGTTCTGCAAGGCGGTCAGTCGCTCTTCGACCTGCGTCTTAAAGGAACGGGCTTTGGCGTCCTTGGTGTTTTCGGAGAACCAGAGATAGGCATAGGCGCCCAATCGAGAAGAGCTCTGGGCCACCGACTCGCTGATGCTCAAGATCGCTTGAAAGTCGTCGCTTGGCATACCGGGCGAGAGTCTTGTGCGTGCAGTCTCGATCTTCGCGACCTGTGCATCGAGATCCGACAGATGTCGATCGAGGTGCTGAACCGGGTTCTCGACAAGGTGAGTCAAATCCCATCGGTCCGGCATTGCATTCGTTGAAGTCCTGCGGCGAGTCATTATCGCTCCGGTCATGCGCGTCTCCTCGTGCCTTTGGACAAGCAGTTGATCTTACCATCACACCTGCCTCGCCAGGAGAAAAAGTGGGGGGCTCCGGTGGCTGCGTTGACAGTCATTTGGCAGGATGTGAGAATCTCCAGGGTGAGGTTACGATGACTGAGCAGGAAATCAATCGGGCGATCCAATATGTCACGGCCAGTACGTCGTATGGGCGGGATACCGTCGCTGATATTCTCAAGACGGGTTTAGATGAACTGGCGGATCTCGCCGTGCAGTCCACGCAGCAGTTTGACCGTGAAGCGTTGCTGGAGTATGTCTCCCAATGGACGATCAAGCGAACAGGTCAGCCTGAACCATTAGTCCGTGAAGTATTGGGTTGTGCAAGCCGCTGGTTGGACGAAGTCTATGAAGAAATCGCCAAGCGCCAGCCCGAGGCTTTAGGCTTGACCTCACATGACGATGAAGGTGCGGAGCCGGTGTAACGCTGCGGAGGATTGAGAACAAAGCCTGGTGAAGGCGCGTCCCAGCGCGATTTTTAGCATCTGTTTATGGCACGCTTTCGTCCACGAAAGACGTTCAGGCTCGTCTCCCATCTACGTGATGGGCATCGTGAACCGGTTCCCAGCTGGAAGCGGGAAGAACTCGGCCTCTCGCGCGACCTCGAAGATCGATGGACGACGCTCCATCGGCACTGCGCAGATCAATCGAGCCACCTTCGACTGACCAGTCTTGTCCGTCGGCTCACCCATGACGACTACGGTGTGCGAGAGTCGGCACTGGCCGAATTGGAGTTGGCCACTCAGCTGATCAGGGTCGGCGCCAAGGTGACGTTTCTTCCGGAGTCGCAAGCGAGGACGGCTGATCTTGAATGTCGTCTCGGCCGCGAACGTTTTTTTGTCGAAGTCACGGCCATGGTGGGATCGGCCGAACGCCAACGGCTTCCTCTGCGCGGGTTGCTTCTGGATGAAGCGGGGATGGATGAAGCGGGGATGGATGAAACTGATCGCGGTGTCATTCTCATCCATCGGATTCTGGCCCGTATCCAGCAGAAGGCCAGGCAGTTGGTCGACTACTGCGATCCGGTCATCCTGAGTCTCTCAATTCCGCGGGCCGATCTCCAGGGTGAGAAAAGAAGCCGGCCGCAAGACATTTGGTTGGATCTCAAGATGCTTGCCGGTTCGGTGACTGTCTTGCTCACCAGGCTCCGTTCTCTCAGCGCAGTGATGGTTTCTCTTTGGGATGTTGAACCGATGCCGTCGAAAGCGGGAACGAGGCTGGCAAATGTTGACGTGATTGAAAGACCCAAACAGAAGAGAGGTTATCCGCGTGTCCGCTTGCTCATTAAGAATCCGGTCGCCAATGCGCCTGTCAGTGAGCGCCAGCAAGAGGGTTTCTGTGAGCTGCTTTAAATCGTCCCCTTGAGCATTTCCAGGTTCTTCGTCACCATCGCATCGCCATTTTTAGTAGACACTTCGATGCCGGTGGAGCAGACGGTGCGGCATTCGTCGAGACGGTTTAACTTCTGGAGCGATTGTGCCAGCGCATAGTAGGCGGCTGAATAGGTGGGTTTGACGGTGACGCATTGCCGCAGGGCCTTGGCGGCTTCTTCGAAGTTTCCGTCCTCCATATACGCCTTCCCGAGGCCGAACCAGGCAACCTCGTCGTTGGGATCCATCGCCAAAACTTTTTTTAACGGGTCGATTCGTGGGTTGGGCATTTGTGTCTCCAATGGGATAGATGGGATAGACGATAGCAGCGCCGATCACGCGTTGTCTATGGCATTTCCTGCATGCTACTCTGACTTGATACCTCACGCTTTCACGCTTTACGAGTTGTGCGTATGGGAAAGACCGGTCTCGTCTATCACCCAGCCTATCTCGAGCATGACATGGGAGCCGGGCATCCGGAGTCTCCCAAGCGTCTGCGGGCGATCATGCAACACTTGGAGGAGAGTGGGACGGCCGCGCGCGTGACGAAGATCGTGCCGCGGAAGGCCGAAGAGGAGTGGATCACGCAGATCCATAGCCAGAGCTATGTGGCGTTGCTCAACCAACACTCGCCAACGAGCGGCCGAGTCTCACTCGATCCTGATACGTCGATGTCACCCGGTTCGTTGAATGCGGCGTATCTCGCTGCGGGCGGCGCGCTGGCCGGCGTCGACGCCATTATGAACAGGCAGGTCGACCATGTGTTCTGCGCAGTGCGGCCGCCCGGACACCATGCCGAGACAAGCCGGGCGATGGGCTTCTGTCTTTTTAATAATGTGGCGATCGCCGCACGCTATATTCAAAAACAGTATGGACTGAAGCGGGTGCTCATCGTTGATTGGGACGTGCATCACGGCAATGGAACGCAGCATAGTTTCGAGGACGATCCATCCATCCTATTTTTCAGCACCCATCAATATCCGCACTATCCCGGCACCGGTCGCGCCACCGAACGAGGGAAGGGAGCAGGAGAAGGGTTTACGATCAACATACCCATGGAGGCTGGCGAGGGCGACGAGGAATATCACGTGATCTTTCACAAGGCGCTAGTGCCGGCGGCGGACGATTTCAAACCGGACTTCGTGATCATCTCAGCCGGATTCGATGCGCACAAAGACGATCCCCTCGCGAGTATGGGCTTGACTGAAGCGGGATATGCCGATCTGACGAACATCGTCGCCGGCATTGCAAAGCGCCACGCCCAAGGCCGCATCCTGTCTTCCCTTGAGGGCGGTTACAATCTCACAGCCCTCGCCGCGTCGGTAAACTCTCATATCGAGGCGCTGCTCGCGGCATGAAAAGATTGAAGACGATCGCGATCGTTCTGCTTGTCCTACTCGGGGCGTTCTATCTCTACTATACTGAAATCAAGCCAGTGGTGATATTCGGTCTGCGTTCCGACTATGCCCATGCGATTCCGTTCCAGAACATTCCGGAAGGCCTGACAAGTCTCAAGGCCGAATCTTGTGGCCAATGCCATCGCGAAATCTATGAAGAGTGGAAGACCAGCATCCATGCGCATGCCTATGAAGATCCCTTTTTTCAGGCCTATTGGAAAAAGGATAAGAACGTGTGGATCTGTTTGAACTGCCATACGCCGCTGGAAAACCAGCAGCCGACGGTGATCAAGGACATTCCCCGCGGGCGTGTCGAGAAGGCGGTGCAGGAGCCGAACCCGCATTACGATCCCGAGTATCAGAAGGAATCGGTGACTTGTGCCGTCTGCCATGTGCGAAACGGAGTCATTTACGGTCCGTTCGAAGATTCAGCGGCGCCGCATCCGACCAAGTTTGATCCGAATTTTCGTACGGCGCAGGTCTGTTATCGCTGCCATAACGTGGTATCCGGTCCGGCGCAGTTCTACCGGGTGGGACCCTGCGGGACGTATGCGGAGTACGAAGGGAAGTTCTTCATGCAGGAGCGTGGCTTCATCTGCCAAAGCTGCCATATGCCAGAAATCGACCGGCCGGTGGCTACCGACAGCCCGATCAGACGGGGGCGTCAGCACCTCTGGCGGGGAGGGCATGATCCGGACATGGTCAAGCGGGCGGTTGCTGTGCAGGTCAAGGCCGATACCACTTCACCGAAAGCGGGCGATCGCGTGGAGTTCACCCTGACCTTGGTCAACGCCGGTGCCGGTCATAAGGTCCCGACCGGCGATCCGGACCGGTTTTTCACGGTCGAGTTTTCGGTAGAAGATCCACAGGGGCATGTGTTGGAGGAGCAGACGTCCACGATGGGCCGCTGGATCATGTGGCAGCCGGCCATTGTGGAGTTGTATGATAACCGCCTCCTTCCCCTCGCCAGCCGGGAATACCAGTTTGCATACCGGCTGCCCGAGAAGGCGGAGGGCTTGAAACTCAAAACGCGCGTGCAGTACCACATCTTGACGGATAAGCAGCACGAGATGCTGCAAACCAAGTACGGGCTGACGGGGAACGATCCCTATCGGTTTGTGGTGTACGAGCGGGAATTTCCGTTGTCTGAAGACTTGAAAACGGCCATGGCGAAAGAGGACCATCAACTGCCAGTCATGAGCCGTCAACAAGATGGGAGCAGTTGTAAAGTTTCAGCTGGTAGCTGAAACGCCTAACACCTGATTGCCCATATCGTCATCTTTAAAGGAATAACATGACACATCCATTACTCATCGATACTGAGACCTTGCAAAAGAGTTTGGGGAAACCCGGCCTCGTGGTCATCGACGTGCGCGGCAACGCCGCCTATGAATTCGGCGGACACATTCCAGGCGCGGTCCATACCACCTGGCATGAGTACAGCGATCCTAACGCCGTGGCCAAGGGATTGCTCGACCCCGATATGAGTCGCATGGAACACAAGATGCGAGCCTTGGGTATCAATAACGACAGCGAGGTCGTGATCTACTCAAATCCGTTCGACAATTGGGGCGATGAAGGACGGATGTTTTGGATGCTGGAATATTTCGGGCACGAGCACCTCCGCATTCTGGACGGGGGATGGGTGAAGTGGGTGAACGAGCGGCGGCCGTTTGAACATGGACGCGTTACGCCGAAGCCAGGAAACTTTACGATCAAGGTGGCAAGCCACACGATCATCGCCAAGGACGAACTCAGAGCGCTCCTCAAGCAGGGGCACCCTAACACGATCATTCTTGATGCCAGAAGTCTGGAAGAATATCTGGGGAAAGAAGTGTCAGGAATTCCACGGCCGGGACATATTCCTTCGGCGATTCATCTGGCCTGGAATGGTTTCTTGAACAACAACGCGACAGTCAAAGATCTTGCCACCATCAAGGCTGGTCTTGATGAGAAGGGCTTGGAGCCGGGCAATGAGATTGTGTGTTACTGCACCGGCGGAGTACGGTCTTCATGGCTTTATTTTGTGCTGAAACTCGCCGGCTATCAGAAGCTGCGCAATTACCCGGGCTCCTGGTGGGAGTGGAGCCGGGATTTTGCCTGTCCCGTTGAAAAAGACTTTCAGGGTCTTCAAAAAGTCCTGGGCGTCGAGGCGCCTGTTCGGCCTTCTTGACAGTCAAAAAACGGCTGTGTAAGGTGAATCAATTACTTGTGATTTATTCCGCTTGCACAGTACACGCACTTTAACCACAGAGGAGGAACCTATGACGATGAGTATCCAACGTGGAGTATTGGTGTTGGCCGCGGCCGCATTGCTGGGAATGCCGCTGGTCGCACAGGCCGACAACAAACACGTGAGTGAAGCCGTTGAGCATGCGAAGGAAGCGGTAGCTCATGGGAAACAAGGACATGCGGATGCCCTGGTGAAGCACGCAGAAGGGGCCCTCAAACATGCAGAAGCCGCAGGAATAAAGAACCCCCATCTTGATGAAGGGATCAAGGAGTTGAAGGCGGCAGTCGAACATGGCAAAGCTGGCCATGCCGATATCGCGACCACGCATGCGGAAGGTGCGGTGATGCATCTGTCGGAAGTTAAGTAACGTTTTTCAACATTGTGCTTCTCCACGGGCGGGGATCGCATCCCCGCCCGTTTTTGTCTGGACAGGAACAGCTGGCCTGCTGTGATTGGATGAGAACGAATTAGGGATTACCGATGCGCGTGGGGTATTACCAAAACAACCCGGAGTTCGGGAAGGTGGCTGAGAATCTGGATCGGATCTCAGCCAAACTGGATGAAGCTGAGGCAGACCTCATCGTGCTGCCTGAACTCTGCGCCTTCGGCTATCAATTCGTGTCGCAAGAAGAAGTGCGCACACTTGCGGAGCCGGTTCCTGATGGACCGACGACGAAGCGATTGATCGATCTTGCCAAGCGGAGACAGCTGGTCATCGTGGCTGGGTTGCCGGAACTGGCGGGGGCGAACTGCTATAACTCCGCCATCGCCGTTGGCCCGCAGGGATTCATCGGTTGCTATCGGAAAACGCACCTCTTTTTTGAGGAGACGCTGTTCTTTACGCCTGGGGATACGGGGTTTCACGTCTGGGATATCGGTCCGGCCAAGATCGGCATCATGGTCTGTTTCGACTGGTACTATCCGGAGTCCGCGCGGACCTTGGCGCTAAAGGGGGCCGACATCATCTGCCATCCCTCCAATCTGGTCCTGCCGAACTGCCCCGATTCCATGCCTGTGCGTTGTCTGGAAAATCGGGTCTTTGCCGTGACCTGTAATAGAATCGGCAACGAGGCGCGTGGCGGCAAGGACCAGCTGACCTATATCGGTAATAGCGAAGTGGTCACGCCGAAAGGCGTCATCCTGCACCGCGCGCCGCGTGACCAAGAAGAGCTCTGCGTCGTGGAAATCGATCCCGCCGAAGCACGCAATAAGACGGTCACTCCTTATAACGATCTGTTCCGAGATCGCCGCGAAACGTATTACCGATAAATTCTCCTTACCGCCCCTGTCCTCTTGCGCACCGAGACTCGCCACGATAGGATGTTTCTATGAACATCCCTTTGAAGGCGCAGCTTGGCAAAGGCATTTTTCTCGTGGCCTCGCCCAATCTGCGCGATCCCAATTTCAGACAAACTGTCGTCTTGCTCTGTGAGCATGGGGCTGAAGGAGCCTTGGGTGTGGTCGTAAACCGCCCGACAGCCATGTCGGTCTCGGAGGCCTTGCCGCAGATGCCGGTGCTTGAAGGGCAGCGTCATGTATTGTTTTCGGGAGGGCCTGTACAGCCGAATCAAGTGATGCTGCTGTATCGATTGGAGCAGTTGCCGGACAATTCCCACCATGTATTCGACGGCGTCTGTTTGGGCGGCGACATGGACCTCGTGGACAAGATCCTCACTACCGATCATGGACGCGAGGCCTTTCGCGCCTATGTCGGGTATTCCGGCTGGGGACCTGGGCAACTCGAGTCTGAGATGAAGATCGGCTCCTGGATCACCGTGCCTGCCGATCCCGCCATGGTATTCGAAAAAGATCCCACTCGCGTCTGGGCAGAGATCCTCTGCACGTTGGGTGAGGAGTATCAATTGTACGCTGATATGCCGTTCGACCCTTCCCTCAACTAGTCGTTCGCTCGGGTCTCCATTGCAGCTTTCTCACAGGGAATGATACGCTTGGGCCAATGCCGCAGCGACCGATCGGCTTGCCTGCTCGATCTTCCCTCGTACTCACCATTTTCACATTCTATATAGCCGCTGTTCTTTCGAGTTGCGGCGTGGGCTATACGATCGTCAAATCCGAATCGAAGCTCGACAAACTGTCCGTTCCGATGACGAAGGGGCAGGTAATCAGTGAAATCGGCCAGCCGGATCGAGTGCTCCGCGACGACGGCCGGATGTTGGTCTGGGAGTATTCCCTCACGGCGCGCCAACAATGGCTGTACGAACTAGGCCTCTGCCCGATTTCCATTTGGATCGGCGGCTGCATCATCTACCCATTCACGAACGTGGCCATGGAACACCAGCGCGAATATCCACACCATGTGGTGCTCGTGAATGAAGAACTCTGTGCCTGGGGTACGCCCGCCGCAATCTTGCAGCGGCGCAGGGCCTGCGAAACGGTTGGCTTGCAACAGGGCCGCCTTCCAGGAACGTCCGGACGCCCTGAACCGATTGTGACGGGTCTCGGTCCGATCAACCGAGAGACGATCGATCGCTACAAGACCATGGCGGTGATGTTGTTGGAAGATGCTCCAGCCGTACCAGGTTCCGGCTCGCGGGTGGCCGGGTTTGTCACGACACTGCTGCTCGACCTGGACATCAACATGGTGGAGCGAGCCAAACTGGACGAAGTCTTGAAAGAACAGGTCATCCAGTTGACACATGCAGACGATGCGAATGTCCTCAAAGTCGGAAAATTGGTCGGGGCGCAGGCCATTATAGTTGGCGGCGTTCAGCAGTGGGAGCGGCAAGAACAGACACGAACGAACAATGTGTCACTCTCCATGCGGATGATCGACGTCGAGACAGGACAGCTCCTCTTCAACGGGGAGGGCCATCTGGCAGATTTCACCACGGATGATCCGGAGGGCTCGGCGCGTCTCATTGTCCATCGAATTCTAGCCCGATTCGGCTCGCAGACGGGTCTGCTGGGATCGGGTCGTATTGGAGTGAACTGGGAATTACTGGAAGAAAAGGGTTTACGCTTCTATATGGTTCGTGAACTTCGCAGCGGGTTGCCGGCTGAAAAAGCCGGGCTCAAAGTCGGCGACCGCATCGTGGCCTGCAACGGCGCATCGCTCGCAACCGTGAAAACCGATCGTGATGCTAAACACCTGTGCCAAGTCGAAGCCGGTGAAACCTTACAACTCGATGTGCGACGGGCAGACAGTCCCATGAGTCTGGTGATCACAGCAGACAAGCGGCCTGGATTGTAGGAACGAACGCCGAAGAGGGACGAAAGGAACCGGATGGATCGCGGCCAATCAAGAACCGACGCCTTAATCAAGAAGTTGCATGAACGGCCGCAGATGCCGCTGGCCGACTGGCTTCAGGCTCCAGCGCACGTGCACTACAAGGCCTTTCGCATGTCGGATCCGCCGGCGCAGCGAAAAGCGAGCCGGAAAGAATTCCAATCGTGCCTCGCGGCGTTCGCCATCAGGCAGGACAACACAACGTTGCACGAAACGTTTGGCTATGGAGTGAAAGAAGCAGACAACGGCGAGCGGCTCATTATCATCTGGCAGGCCCATACCGAATACTACAACTACCAAATCTGGCATTTGCCTGTGCCGGCAAAACCGGAAGTCGCATTTGGACCGTTGACGTTTCCGAACTACAAGTTTCCCATCGCGCCGCTCGGAACGGAAGTCTGCCGCCTGGATATTCTACTGTCGTCCGACTCGCTGCCGCCGCGTGAGCAGATGCGGTCGATGTTACCCGGGCCTGTGTTGTACGGCAGCAAGATTCTCGATGAACAGACGAGCCTCGTGACCAGTTTCACCCATGATGAATTCGAGCGGGAGCGCTATTGGGTGACTCTCGGGCCAACGCGCGTGCAGGCCTCGCGTCTGAAAGAAATCGTCGATGCCATCGTGAGGATCGAAACGTACTACCATTTGCTGCTGATGCAGAAGCCGCTGTTTTCGGCCTCCATCGACCAGGTCTACAAGTTCGAGCAGGTGCACTTGAAACAACGCGAGATCCTCAGCGGCCACATTGCCCATGCTGATTCGCAGGCGCTGCAGCGCTGGCTCAACAGTCTCACGCAAGACTTGCTGAAGACGAATCGACTTGCGGGTACGCTGCACTTCGAGTTGTCCGCTTCGGTGCCCTATGACAAGATTGTCCATACGACGTTGGCTTCCCTTACGGAGAAGCCGTTGGATGCCTACCGGCCTGTATCCGACTACGTGCTCAGTGGCGTCACCGGTGTGGCAGAAGGCTATCAGCAATTATTGAAGAGGATCGATACGTTGCGAGGTGGATTTGAAGGAATCATTTCGATTATCCGTGCTCGCGTCGACCTCATTTTGGAAGGTCAGAACCTCACATTATTACAGTCTGTTGATAAGACCACGAAGAGCCAGGTGATCTTGCAGCATACAGTCGAAGGATTGTCGGTGATTGTGATCGCCTACTATGTAGCGGGACTTGGGGGCTACATCTTCAAGGGGCTGCAGGAAATGGGTTGGCTCAAGAATGCCAATATCGCCTCAGCGCTGTTCGTTCCCATCGCCATCGGCCTTGCGTTTCTGATCACCACCCTCAGCAAGAAGTACCTGCACAAAAAGTGGTCGGGAGAGCAGCAATCGAAAGATCCGCCCGGCCTCAGGGATGAAAAACAGGACTGCTGTGATCCGAGAGACGCTCCGTAAGCGCTTGAGCTAAGAATCTCCCTGTATGGGAGGCCTCACTCTTCGCCACTTGCTCCGGTCGGCCTTCCGCCATAATTTGCCCGCCAGCTGTTCCGCCTTCCGGACCGAGATCGATCACCCAGTCTGCTGATTTGATCATGTCGAGATTGTGTTCGACTACGACGAGGGTGTTGCCGGCGTTGACAAGTTTATGCAGCACGGCAAGGAGTTTCTTGACATCATCAAAGTGGAGACCCGTGGTCGGTTCGTCCATGATGTAGAGGAGGTCTCTTGCGCTGGAGTCTTTTAACTCAGCTGCGACTTTCAATCGCTGGGCTTCACCACCTGAAAGAGTGGTTGCCGATTGGCCGAGGCGCAAATAGCCCAAGCCGATGGTGGAAAGCAGATGCAGCCGCTCTTGGAGTTTTGGGGTGCCGGTGAAGAAGGAACGCGCTTCGTCCACAGTCATGGACAACACGTCTGAAATCGTTCTTCCGCGATAGCGGATCGCGAGCACTTCCGGTTTAAACCGTTTCCCCTCACAGATCTCACAGGGTGCGTAAATATCCTCGAAGAAGTACATCTCCAGTTTTTCAACGCCGGCCCCTTCGCAACGCTCGCAGCGGCCGCCGGCCGCGTTGAAGGAAAAATGTCCCGGTGTGAATCCCTGCCGCAGCGCGTCCCGTTCCCCTGCAAACAATTGCCTGATTTCATCGAAGGCTTTCAAATAGGTGACGGGGTTCGATCGAGGTGTCCGGCCGATTGGCTGTTGGTCGATCAATCGTACACCCTTTAGATGTTCGATCCCCTTGATGGCTTTGAAGCGGCCCATCGGGAGAGACTTGATGCGGAAGGCACGAGCCAGTGCTCGGTACAGTGTGTCTTCGACGAGCGTGCTCTTCCCAGAGCCGGAAACGCCGGTCACACAGATCAACATACCCAGGGGAAACCGCACGATCAGGTCTTTAAGGTTATGCTCGCTGGCACCGGCGATCACCAGGACTTTGCCGTTGCCGGAGCGCCGGGACTTCGGCAAAGGAATTTGCTCTTCCCCTCTGAGATAGCGAGCGGTGATCGCGCGGCGGTCTTGCAAGAATTCGTGGGCCGGCGCGGCGCAGACTACCTCGCCACCTTTTTCACCGGACTGCGGTCCCAACTCGACAATGTGGTCGGCCGATTCGATCATTCTGCGATCGTGTTCCACCACGACGACGGTATTACCGACCGCGGCCAGATCCTTGAGAATTCCGGCCAGCAGGTCCGTGTCCCGCGCATGGAGGCCGATCGTCGGTTCGTCAAGCACATAGAGTGTCCCCACGAGGTGAGCGCCAAGTTGATTCGCCAGCGACACGCGCTGGGCCTCACCGCCTGAGAGCGTTTTGGTTTGGCGGGCGAGCGTGAGATAGCCAAGGCCGACGCGTATGAGGAAGTCGAGCTTCGCTGTGAGATGACGTACGATATCCATGGAGACGTTTTGGTCAAACTGGTGTAGGGCCAAGGACTCAAGCCAGGCCATCACCCCTTCAATTGTCAGCTCAGTAACTTCATGAATGTCTGTGCCGGCAATTTTCACCAAGCGGGCATCCGGTTTCAGACGGCTACCATGACAACTGAGACAGTTGAACGGTGTGCGATAGCGACTGAGCAGAACGCGTACGTGCAGTTTGTAGCGCTTACCTTCAAGGTATTCGAAGAAATCGTTAATCCCATCGAACGACTTGTCGCCTTTCCACAGTAGCTGTTGCGTCTCTTGTGACAGGAATTTGAAAGGGATGGTGATATCCACGCCGTGCCGTTTCATGGCCAGGAGCATCTGCTTCTGCCACCAATCGGTTCCTGGTTTGCTCCAGGGCTCGATGGCGCCTTGGACTAGCGACTTGTTGTGATCAGCAATAACAAGGTCAGGGTCATAGCGCAGGACGTTCCCGAAGCCTCTGCATTCAGGGCAGGCCCCGAGGGGATGATTGAACGAAAACGAAATGGGTCTGAGCGGTTCAAATGTCCGTCCGCAACGTTGACAAAGATAATTCGTACTGTACGATTGCAGACCTTGACCGATCACTTCAACGGCGCATCGGCCTTCGCCTTCTTGGAACGCGGTCTCAATGGCTTCAGTGAGACGCGAACGGTTGTCTGCCCTCATCGCCAGTCGGTCGAGCACCACATAGCAGGCAGCCTTTTTATGAATCGAGACCGGTTGCGCCTCGTGGAGATCCATGAGCTCATCGCCTACCTTCAACCGGGTGAAGCCCCGTGTTAAAAGCGATTGAATGAAGGCGGGTTCTTGCTTTTCTGATGGAACGGCCACCGGAAAGAGCACCATCGCCCGCCCGTCGGGAAAGCGCATGAGGAGATCCTCAACGACGGTGCTCGGATGAAAGGATCGGGCTTCCTGCAGACAGTCCGGACAGATCGGTTTCCCGATTTTGGCAAAGAGCAGCCGAAGCAGGTCTGCAATTTCTGTCGTGGTGCCAACGGTTGAACGAGCTGTCCGCACTTGATTCTTTTGTTCGATGGCAATGGCCGGGCGGACATTGAGCACGCGATCGACATCAGGGCGAGCGACCTTCTCGAGGAACATACGCGCATAGGTGGAAAGTGATTCCACATATCGCCATTGGCCTTCTGCAAAGATGGTGTCGAAGGCCAGTGAGGATTTGCCAGAGCCAGACAGGCCGGTAACGGCAATAACTTTGTTGTGGGGAAGGCGGAGGGAAATGTTTTTCAGGTTGTTTTGGCGGGCGCCTTCAATGATCAGGTCGTTGGAAGGCGATTCTGGTCCGGCAGAGTGGGGCATGCCCGGGTTTCCTCTCACAGGATGACCGACCATCCTAGCAGCCTTCTAACAACGTCCGCCAGCGGCATTCCCATGACGCTCAGAGCTCAACGTTCAACGTACGGCCCAGAGCAGGATTCGCCATTTCGCCTCCTGCGGCCTTGCCTGTGGAACGGCGCGCGTCTTAGCGCGACGGGGCGGGGCGGGTGCGCTTCAAATAAAGTGATGTCGACTTCTGTTGATGAGAATCGCAGTTTGTCTTGGGGATTCTCTCCGTGGATGAGAGGATGGTGCGATTCACGAACAGCGGTTCGACAAACCCTTTAGCCCGTGTCAGGATAGACCCTGAGGACATCACTCAGAAAAGGACCAAAGCTTCTATGACGCAGCCGACCCTGCCGAACGATTATCTGGGAATTGGGCGACAACTCGCCGGGCTGCTGGGCTCCAGTCTGGAAGGACCATCAGGGGAGGCACTGAAAGAACTCGCCCGTGCCTATGATCCGTCGGCTAACGAAGCCCGGATCAGTGCGGAAGTGTTTCTGTTCCACAAATATCTCATCGTCCAAACCTGCGTCGGGATGTTTCCGGAAGCCGAAGTCGAGCGAGTGATTGGCGGCCTTTTTGCCGCCTTAAACGAGCGCGCGACGGGCCTCGAATTCAGTCAGGAACGGCAGGATGCGATGGAGCAGATGTGGCAGATGCGAGCCAAACAATTCGACAATCCTTTTACGCAGGACCGAGAACATTTTCTCGACGAGGGCAGCGACGGAGTGTTTTGGAAACAGTCGATAACCCAGTTCTGCAAGAACGTGCGTGAGATCGAACACCCCCCCGATATCTGGGCCGGCGGCAAGGGCCCTTCCCACAAAGCCAGCACTACCGTCACGGAGACCGTCGATTATCTTGTTGCAGCGATGACGGAGATGAGCCGAGTCCATTTCGGGTCTCCTGCGTGACGCCATCTGGGATTCCGTGACCTTCAGCTATTTCGCATCCTGCTAATTGTAGGAAAAGGGCGAGAGCGCGTAGGGAGGGGTACGCTCAGCAGGCGGAAAGTGGGCGGATAGATAATCGCTGAGCAACGCAGCGGATTTCGGGCTCATGCGGATCAGTTCCACTCCAAACTCCAATCCTTCCGTCCAACGAACTACAGCTTCATCGATGGTGATGGGTATAGTGGCATCGGAAAAATAGACTTGGACTGTCATTACCGTGCCCTTGGTGAGCGGCTGGGTCCCTCTCGCGCGCCATCCCTGTCGTGACATGTCGATCAGCACACCCTCATTCCGTGTATCGCCCACACCATATTCGATTCGGCAATTGACGCGATGGCGCTTGCCGTACCGGGGTTCGTGCCATGCCCCTGCGGAGGGTCGTCCGGATCCGTCCTCCTCGCGGTCTGTGACCGGATTGTCGGAACGGACGCCTCGCGATCGCCGCAGAAGGTTGAGCCCCTGCGACGCCCCGGCAGCGGTCAGAGTCGCCACTCCGCAAATCGAGAAAAACTCGATCAAGCTAATCATGGCTTCCTCCTTGCCGGGGTGTCTGTTCGATGCCCCCCTCAATTACATGAATTGACTCTATCTCCGGCGAGGGCGTTCCGGTAAGTATTCGAAGTGGGTACCTCGTATGGAGGGGATATTGAGAAAAGAGGCCACAGGAGCGGCGATCCGTATCAGCGGGTTTTCGAGAGGAACCCTACCGGAGGGGGGAACGTCAGCGGAGTGCCAATTTCACAAGCCAGACGCACCCCATATATAGCACGAGCGAAAGAACCATGGCCGGCCAAAAGCCCAGCCGCGGGACGCCGAAGATCATGGCCATGATGTACACGATCCACGGCGGAACGAACCAGAAGAGCTTCTCGGCATACGCCATGATCGCGTCGCTGCCTCCATTTAAGTACAAGAAGACGAAAGTGGCGCCGGTGATGGCCGGAAACGTGCTCGCAAACGCGGCAAGATAAGGCCTTCCCTGGGCGCCCAGGTAGGTGGAGACGCTGACGATCGTGCCTCCCAAGAGAAAATACACCGCATATTTTCCCAGGTCGTTCACGTGACCTCTGCTTAGTGTCCTTGAAACGCTTCCTGTGCTTCCCGCTCGATCACGTCACCCTGTCCCGTATAGCGCGGCGAGAAATGAAACACAATGAGGTCCCGGACTTGGGCTTTGCGCGCCATGATGCCGGCCTGCCTGGCAGTAAGGTGGTAGCGGTCACGGGCCTTTTCCGCATCGATATCCAGATAGGGAGATTCGCAGTAAAACAGGTCCGCACCTTTGGCCAGCGCGATGATCTTAGCCTCGTTATCTTCGTCGTAACGGGCATCGACGACATACGCCAGTTTTTGGCCGCGCGAAATGCTCAGAAACTGCTTCTTGATTTCACCTAACACAAATTCCTGTTCTGCTCGTCGATGCTCCTCGAACAGGATGGCCGTAAACCGGAAGTCATCCGGCTTCCCTTCCCAGACGTACTGTTTCACCTCCTTCAACCAGCCACCGACCGGCAACCCCGCGTCGTGCAGTTTTTGCTTGTTGACATTAATGTGAAACTGCTCCTCCAACGAATAGGCGAACGAGGGAATGCGATGGTTCAAGGCGACAGCTTTCACCGTGAACATCGGATCCTCGAGGACGGTGAAGAGACCGCTTACGGGATCGACCGCAAGCGGACGGGGCGTCTGTTCCGAGAGAAGAAACCCGTTGGCGGCGTGAAAGACGGCTTGCTTGACCTCTTGTCGGTGGAATTCGTGGACTTCAATGATGAGCGGATAGCCGTCCACAAGGTTCCAGGTATAGCCTCGCAGCTTTCCGTTTACATTGTCGATCAATCTGGGGGGGCCATAGAGCCGAAGTTTCTTGCCCCGTCCCAGGGCGACGCGTACGACGGCATCGAATCCGATGAAATGGTCCATATGCGTGTGGGAGATGAAAATGTCGTTGGCCCGCAGAAGACGGGTGGGACCGAGGGAGTCGTTCTGCCCCAGGTCGAAGAGCAATGCGCGCTTCGACCATCGGACTTCCACATACACACCCGGATCGCCGAAGCAGTCGTTCACGAGGTAGCTGGAGAACGAGGGGTTCATCGAGACTCACGATATCAACGCCGACCGCACCGCACTATACACCAGGATGACTTCAACCGCATGGGCCACGATCGTTGCATAAAGGTTTCCCGTTCGCAGCCAGATGAAGCCCCAGATGAGCCCGTCTCCGACGGCGATCCAGTGCAGGTGCTGAAACGTATGGACCATGAAGGGGTCGAAAGAGAACACGAGGGCGCTGGTCAGGAGGGCAGCTGGCGAGAGACGTCGGATCGACGAAGATTTCCAGATGCCCGCTTCCAGGGCGGCGAGCCGCCCCAACAGAAAGCCGCGAAAATTCAGTTCCACGAACAGCGCAATGCCGGCGATGAACCAGGGGACCATGACCAGCATAGGCAATTGGGCATGGGGCGTGTACTTCAGGAATGCGATGTCATACCCCAAAGACGGAACGAGGCGAAGAATCACCAATGCGTTCAGGCCACCGAGGACAAGCCCTGTGATGATGCCTATCTTCACGCCTCGGGCGACTCGCTGTGTTTCCAAGCCCAACCGAGGGATGATCGAACCGTTAAGGGAAGCCCACAAGGCGAAGGCGAGATAGGCGATGAGTTGTGGAGCGACCTGAATCAGTGGTTGCGCTTGGACCCAGTCGGGAAGGGCGTAATAGTCGAGGGTGGCGGCGATCGGCAGCAGAGCCAGCGCTGCACCCCGTTCGTCCGCCTGAGTCGAGGCGGAGGGATGACCAGGCTCAGGCGGCGTCATCGACCGTTATTGGAGCTCTAAACTATAGCGGTCCATGGTCGTCGCTTTGTGTCGTGATAAATTGGACAGGGACTTGTTGTAATCGACGATTGCCCGCAACTCGTTGCCCTGAGCGGTCGCGAGGTCACGCTGGAAGTCCAACACAAAGCGCGTCGTGCTGAGGCCGACCTTCAGCCGTTCCTGTTCGGCTTGGAGTTGTTTCTCGGCCATGATGCGCGCCGATCTCGTCGTTTCGATGCGTTTGAAATCGGTCTGCACACGCCGGACGGCTTCTCTCACGCCGATAATGATCTGCTGCCTGACGCTGGCCAACGACGCTTCCGCGTTTTTGCCTTCGATCTGCCGCCTGCTGTATGTGCTCCACGCCGAGCGGTTGCCGAGCGGATAGCTCAATACCAGGCCAGCGCCGTAGTTATAGAAGTCGCCGCTGAAATTCCGATTGACAGAATCTGGGTAATCCTTTCCCAAACCTGCCAGCCCCATGGTGCCCTGGAATGAGAGAGTCGGGAGCAGCTGATTTTTTGCAAACTTGGTATTGATGTCGCTGCTCTCGACGTTTTTCTTGGCCTGGACGATCTCAGGGCGCTGCTCGAACGCGATATCGATAGCTTCTTGCAGGCTGATCGGTTCTAAAGCCACGGCGGGCTGGTCTTTGGGTATCAATCGCACGTCGAGCCGCAATTCCTCTTCACCGGGATTCAAGAGCCGGCGCAATTGATCTTCCTGATCGCGGATGGACTTTTCCGCCACCAGGATTTGCTCAACCCGGGAGGCGACGGCGGCCTCTGCCTGGAGCACATCGACGATCGACATGACGCCGGCCTTGGCCTTGGCACGGTTGCTGGCCAACAGTTCCTGCGCGGCTTTGAGAGCCGCCTCTGCGACTTTCAAATTCTCGTTCGCGAATACGACTTCCCAATATGTCTGTTCGACGGTCGCAATGACGGTCAGGACCCGGTCACGAAAGACATGCTGTTCGACCACGGCGTTGTTCTGGGCGATGCGGATGAAGGTCTTGTTCACGTCGATGCCGGCATTGCGCAACAGAGGTTGTGTCAAGGTCAATGCCAGTCCCCCGGTGTAGGCGGGGTTGAACAAGAATCCCGTGGCGACATCCTGGTTCACGTTCGTTCTGGCAGGACTGTAGTTGAGGTCGATATTTCCACCGGTGAGCAGATTGGTCATGGCATCCATCGTGACGGACGTGTTGCGCTGATCGAACGTCGTGATTTCATTTAAGTTGCCCGGTGGTGCCGCCGAAGACTGGTCGATTGAGCGGGTTCACGGTGCGGTTGTATTGCCCGTTGACGCTGAGGGTCGGATCGAATTTGGCCTGTTCGACGACGATATCGGTCAGACGGCTCTCTTTCGTTTGCCGGCTGATGCTGATGTCCAAATTGTTCTTCAGGGCGCGGAGCGCAGCATCGGCAAGCGAGACCTCCTCGCGCTTCTCGCCGGGAGGAGCTTTTGTCGCATCCTCTGCGGCCAAACTGGGCGCAGCCGTCATGAGGAGAGTGCTCGCAACGGCCAGCAAGACCAGACGCCAGAGGCTTCCAGTGGTTCGAGGTGTCATAGGCCCCCCTTTGGTCGACAACGATCGTCCCCCATACTATAATGAGTTCATGCACATCTGTCATGGACTTCCTGTAAGGTGGATACGTCGCCTCGTACTTGCTGCGAGCGCGGTGTTGTTCCTGTGCGCATTCGATCAGTCGGCCTGGGGACAAACCATCGCCAGCGTCCGGTCCTTTGATGGAGGTATCGCGCCACTCTTTAGTTTAACGGGTCCCGGGAATCTGTATCTGGACAACCAAGGTACGCAAGGGTTTCTCTACAATTTTGGAAACAATTTTCAGTCGCATAGTTTCCGCAATCCGACCACCGGTCAAGCCTGGAGTGGCGCAGTGATGACGTTAGGCCCGCAGTTGTCCATCGGACTCATCCAAGGCGCGAACCAGGTCGGCTCTCCTTTGGTTCTGCCCGCCCCGCCGAGACAACCGCCTCCGCTGATGGATATAGAGTCCACGATCCTCGACGAATTCCCATAAGAGAATGATGAAAAAGGTTCCGGGCTTCGTTCTCCCTCGCTCGGACCTTCTACGTACAAGAGTCCGTACGCTTCAGGCCCTCGCTCTCTGCGGCCTTGCCGGGAACCTTTTTGATCATTCTTGAAGTGTAGGGTTTGTTCACGGTTGATTGGCCAGTTGCCAGGCGAGCGCCAGCACGTACCGAGCGACGGATTGCAGAATCTCCGGGTTGATCGTATTGACGGTATCGGTCGCTTGGTGAAAGTTCGTATGGATGCCGCCGCTGACGACCGTGATCGTCGGCACGCCGGCTTCTTTGAATGGCACGTGATCGCCCCCAGGAAAATATCCGAACAGATCAAGCTTGTCCGATAGACTCGCAAGCTGTCCAATGCTTTCGGCCGTGCTCTTCTCAAACCCGGTGACGCCCACCGTGAGCCGTCCGTTTCCGATGCCTGCGTGATCCACGTTGATCATGCCGATCGTCTTCGGCAAGGGCACAATCGGTTGGGAGACGTAGAGCCGCGAGCCCAAGAGTCCCTGTTCTTCTCCGCTGAACGAGAGAAAGAGAATCGAACGTTTCGGCGCTGCCGGTGTGAGCGCAAACACGCGCGCGACTTCGAGGAGCACCGCGGTGCCTGAGGCATTGTCGTCTGCGCCGGCGAACAACAGTCCGGCTTGTTGGCCGAAGTGGTCTCGATGCGCGCCGATCAACACGGCCTCATCGCCGGTTGTATAGCCATGAATGATAGAAATGACGTTGAAGAGTGTCCCGGTCTCGAGCACGCTCGTCCATTTCATCTGAGCCAAGCCATCTATGCTCATCGATTTCGATACACCGGTACGGTTGAGCTCGTCTTGCAAACCGCGCAGCGTGGTCCTACCTGCCGTTCCCTGTTGAAGGATCAATTCGGCCGTCTCTGTGCTGATCCAAGCTCCCGGCAATTGGTGGGTCATCTCGGTGGTGGAGTAGAACGCGCTGGGTTTCCCGGTGGTGCCTCGGCGTTGTTCATAGGCACTTAAAATCGGTCCGGTGGCCGTGAGGTAGGCGATTGCGCCTTTCTGTTTGGCAAGCCGTTCTTTGTCGGTGTGAGCAGCGGATCCTGCGTACTTGTCTGGTTTTCCCCGGAGAAAGAGCACGATCTTATTGCGCACGTCGAGGCCGGCATAATCGTCGATGCCCTGTGCGGGATCGAAGAGGCCGTACCCGACGAAGACGATTGGTGCGCGGACATCGGCGGAAGGGGAATCGAGCACTGGCAGGAAGTCGGACCCACGGCGGAGAGAGAGGCGATGCTGCGGGACAGTCAGTTCAAACAGCAGATCGTCAGTGATCGTTCGCATAGGTACAGGAGCGGTTTGTTTCCATTCCCGTTGCGGCAACGGGTTCGTCCGATTCTCTGGCGGGGACGCGGGAGAGCGATGGAGCCGGAGTTCGCTAAACCGATTAGCGACAAACGAAGCAGAAGCCTCATCTTGCGCGCTGCCGGTTTGCCGGCCTCGATATGCCGGCCCGCTCAGCGTCGTGATATCTGCGAGCATCCGCTCTGCAGAGATCTGCTCCAGTGCTGCGAGCAGCGAATTGCTGGTTGAGATGGATGAATCGAGCGGCGGACCGGCGAAGAGGGAGGATGCCAAGCATGCGATGAAGCAGAAACAAGACCAGCAGGCGAGGACAAGTTTCATACGATCTCGAGGGATACCAGTGCGGTAGCCAGTCACTATAGCATGGACTGTGAGATTCATTGCAGGGTACCGGAGGGCACGGTACTATGACCAGCGCCGAATGGAAGGGATGTCTTGTGGATCAACCATTGACCGAACGGTTTCCCAATCGCCTCATTGCCGAGTCCAGCCCCTATCTCAGGCAGCATGCCCAGAATCCTGTGGACTGGTATCCCTGGGGCCAGGAGGCCTTGTCGCGTGCGAGGGCGGAAGATAAACCGATCTTGTTGTCGATCGGCTATTCGGCCTGCCATTGGTGCCACGTCATGGCCCATGAATCCTTTGAGAACGCCGAGATCGCCGCCGTCATGAATCAGCATTTCATCAACATCAAGGTGGATCGCGAAGAACGACCGGATCTCGACGAGATTTATCAGAAATCCGCGCAAGTCTTTAGCGGGCGCGGAGGCGGATGGCCGCTCACAATGTTTCTCACGCCCGACCAAGAACCCTTCTATGGAGGGACGTACTTTCCGCCGGTGCCGCGCTATAACCTGCCGGCCTTCCCCGATGTCTTGCTGGGGGTCGTGGAAGCCTATCGCAAGCACCGCAATGAGGTGCAAAACAATATCGATCGGGTCAAGAGCGGTCTGCTGAGAATCAGTATGCCGACCGGTTCGACGGAGCCGTTGACGGAGCGGCTGTTGGATCACGCCGCCAGTGAATTAGGGAAGCTGTTCGATCCGGTCCGGGGCGGATTCGGCGATGGGCCGAAATTTCCAACGGTACCTCCATTGCAACTGATGTTGCGGCAGGCGATAAGAAAGAAAGATCCGTCGCTCCAGGACAAAGTCCTGCTTCAGTTACGGACGATGGCAGCAGGGGGGCTCTATGATCATCTGGGCGGTGGGTTTCATCGCTATGCCGTCGACGGTGAGTGGAAAATTCCACATTTCGAGAAGATGCTCTATGACAACGCCCAGCTTGTGCGGATCTATCTGGATGGGTGGCGTCTCACCAAGGAAGAGCGCTTCCGCCAAGTCGTCGAAGAAACACTGGACTATGTGCGTCGAGAAATGACGCATCCTGACGGCGCCTTTTTTGCCGCGCAGGATGCCGATAGTGAAGGCCATGAAGGGAAGTTCTTTTTGTGGACACCGGACCAGATCATATCGGTGTTGGGTGCGGAGTTGGGCGGTGAATTTTGCCGGTCCTATGGCGTGACAGAAAGTGGGAATTTCGAGGGAAAGAACGTACTCCTCAGGCTTGAAGGGTCGGGATTGTCAGCCGAAGATCAGGAAACGGCGGAATCGATCCTGAGACCAGCCCGCATAAAATTGCTGGCGGAGCGCGAGCGGCGGGTGAAGCCGCAGCGGGATGAAAATATTCTGACGAGTTGGAACGCAATGATGATTTCGGCATTCTTCGACGCGGCGATGACATTCGGCGTGCCGGCGTATCGTGCGGCGGCGGAGAACGCGCTGACCTATTTAGTGGATTATGCCTTTGCCAATGGTCGGGTCTGCCGCACAGTCGCGGCTGGCCAGGGGCGGCTGAACGGATATCTTGGATGATGTGGCTTGGCTGGCCACGGCGCTGCTCGATGCGTTTGAAGCGACTTCCCATCGCTGGTATTTAGATCAGGCTTGTGCGGTGACGCGAAAGTTTATTGTCGAACTTCTGGGACGAAGTCGGGGGCGGCTGTTTCTTCACCAGCCACGATCACGAAAGGCTGATCCAGAGAATGAAAACCGGGACGGACAGCGCGACTCCCTCGGGTAATGCCGTGGCCGCAGAGGCCCTCCTGAGGCTCTTCTCTTTCACTGGCGAGGAGCGGTATCATGAGCGGGCCGGGCAGATTATCAACGTATTTCATCATTCGATGGCACAAAATCCCTATGGCTCGGCAGCGATGCTCTGCTCATTGGATTGGTGGGTATCCGGGCCGAAAGAAATTGTGATTGTGGGTCCGAGGGGAAATCCTCTGACTGAAGCCATGGTGATGACGGTGCAGCAACGCTATATCCCCAATCGAGTCCTTCTCGCGATCGAGGAAGCAAGCTCAGGCGGAGCAGTGGAATTGCCGCTCGCCAAGGGGAAATCCAGTCTGAACGGGAGACCGACTGCATATGTCTGTCAGCACCAGAGCTGTTCACAGCCAGTCACAGAACCTCGACAGCTTGAGACCTTGTTATAGGAGGCATGTGGTGGCCGCGGGCGATTCTTCCAAGGGCATCTATGATCATCTCTACCGGCGATTCTTCGAAAATCGTCATCGTCATGAGGGCTACGATTTTCAGCATGCGCCCGGTGGCAGTGCCGAGCTCCCGGCTGTGACGTTCCGCGAGAAATTGCGTTGGTGGACCTTGGATCGTTGGCGTCGCAGAAAACAGATCTTGAGCGAACGTGACCGGCTCCAGCGTGAAATTATCCAGATTAAGCGACGCTTGCCGAAGTAAATCCAAGCCATGAAACACGCTTCGCGGTACACACGTGCTCTTTTCTTGGCATTCACGCTGATGCTGGTTCAGGGCACCCTCCTGACCGAACGCGTGTCAGCCATTCAGACGGAGAGTCAGGCGGAGAAGCAAGCCAATTTCAAATCACAAGCCTTGGGCGGATTGTTTCAACGCTGGACCTTCGATCAACAGAAGCCTGAGGAAGCATTAGGAGAGTTCTCCCAGTGGGTGGTCGGGGGAGATTCTCCAACGGTTTGGACGATCAGCGCCGATGCAGAAGCCCCTTCGCCTCCCAATATTCTCAAGGGGGGAGCGTCCTGCCAGACAGGATCCTGCTACCATCTGCTCGTTGCAAATAAACTAGACTATGAGTATCCGGACGTGACGGTTCGCTTGCGTTTTCCTGCGGAGGGAAACGTGGGACGGGGCGGCATCGTCATCGGATTGAAGGATGAGACACATTTCTACGCCGCGGTGGTGGATCTTGCGGCCAGGAAACTACAAGTTGTTCGTGTGCTGGGCGAACAGGTGACGGTGCTCGGCGAAACGGCGATCACACCCAAGCCGGTGGATTGGCATTCGTTACGCATCAACCGCGATACGATCATCAGTAAGGACGTGATCGAAGTGTTTTTCGACGGCCGGCTCATCCAGTCCGTTCAGGACCAAACACTGGGACGGGGTCAAATCGGTTTGCTCGTTTGGGGACAATCCCCCTTGCATTTCGATAGCTTGCATGCCGTGCCGCTATTTTCGCAACGCCCCGTTTCCAATCCGGCAGCATATTAAGTTCTTGCTTTTATCCCGGCCTTGAGGTACAGTCCAGCCGTGTATCGTCGCGAAAGGCCTGGTGGCGATACAGTAGAGAGTGACAAGGCCTGGTACTGATGTTGTTTTGGTTCTGCCCGGGGATTTGATCGGAAGCCAGCCCTGAGTCGCCATCGTGTTTGCGTCTACGGCCCATTCCTTCCTCACCTCTTCTCGAGTCCAAGACAACACCAATTTCTCAAAGGAGGAACCCAATGGGTTCGAAGATTTATGTTGGGGGTTTGCCGTATTCCACTACTGAGCAGCAACTGAGCGATCTGTTTGCTGCGCATGGAGCGGTGGCGTCAGCCCGAATCATCACCGATAAGTTCACTGGCCAATCCCGAGGCTTCGGTTTCGTGGAAATGTCCAGCGATTCGGAGGCTCAGGCGGCGATTACCGCGTTGAACGGTACCCAACTGGGCGGCCGCACGTTGACCGTCAACGAAGCGCGTCCGCAAGAACCACGCGCTGGTGGCGGCGGAGGCCGCGGCGGGTTCGGTGGCGGCCGGCGCTAAGCGCGAGCCGTCGATTGCTATGTCGGGGCTGTCATGTCGACAGCCCCGCTAATTTCCTTCCTAGAATTGCCCATCCGCAAGATGCGTTTCCCGGTCGCTTAATCGACCGATCTGCAGTCCAGGAAGTTGATCCACACAAGGAGTGTTATTGTTATGTTGTCGTTTACTGAGATGAGTTTGCCTCCGTTTCCTGCCCAGCGCCTGCAACAGGCCGGGATTACCACGCCGACACCGATCCAACAGGCGGCCATCAAGCCTGCATTGGAGGGACGGGATGTGATGGCGCAAGCCAAGACGGGGAGCGGAAAAACACTGGCGTTTCTTCTGCCAATGATCGAACGGGCTTTGCGGCCTGCGGTTTCGGCTGAAGGGGCTTCACTTTCGAGAGCGCCACGATTCTTGATTTTGGCCCCCACCCGAGAACTGGCGCTCCAGATCGATATGGAGTTGCGCAAGTATGCACCGCCGTCCGTCACGTCGTTGGCCGTGTACGGCGGGACCCCGATTGAGCGCCACTATCGCGCGTTGCGTCGGCCGCCGCAGGTGGTGGTTGGCACGCCGGGTCGCTTGCTTGACTTGGCCGGCTCCGGTCATCTGCACCTCGGTGCAGTTACGTGGCTGGTCATGGACGAAGCAGATCAGATGTTGGATCGTGGATTTCTGCGAGACATTCAACGGATCCTCGGGTTGTTGCCGAAAGAGCGGCAGACCCTGTTGTTCTCTGCCACCTTCTCACCGGAGATTCAGCAACTCGCCCAGAGCATGCAACGAAACCCTATGAGGATTTCGGTCGACCCGGACATCAGCAGCCCGACATCGATCGTTCATGCCTACTATGTGGTCCCGGCCGAGCACTCGCGTACACAGCTGGTGCATACGCTCCTGCAAACCGTGAAGGTGGGAGACCGCTCCATGGTATTTTGCGATCAAAAGTACAAGGTTCGACGGCTAGCCGCGAAGCTGGGCGGAGAGCCCGCGTCGGTCGGCGCGATCACGGGGAATCACAGCCAAGCGCAACGGGAGAGGACCCTTGGTGCCTTTCGGGCAGGTCGGATCCGGTCACTGGTGGCCACCGATGTAGCCGCGCGAGGGCTGGATATTCCCGATGTCGCGCAAGTGATTCATTACGAGTTGCCGATCAATCCGAATTCCTATGTCCATCGGGTAGGGCGGACCGGTCGGGCAGAGAAAGAAGGTTCGACGTTTCTGATTCTCTCGCAGGCCGAAGAACGGGAGTATCTTCGCATGGTGCGCCAGTTGAGAATTGAAACGAAAAAACTTCCGCTTCCGATGTTCGCAACGCTGCCTCACGCGGCGGTGACGCCCACGGATGACCACCAAGCCCACGGTCCCAGATCTCATCGAAATGCGGATCAGGCCGCTCACCGATTTCGTGAGAACGGCAATGGCCAGTCTTTTCAACGGCACGGTGCCTCGGCTGGTAGACCAAGACGCTTCGGGCGTTGATTGGCGATTCCCCGGCTCCGCGTCCATCACACCGTCACGATCGGGCCTCGAAGGCCCGATCGTGACGGTCTTCCGCTCAGCGTGAAGCAGTTCGTTGCTACATGATAGAGTAACGACCGAAAGGTCGTCCCATGCCGCAGTTCCAACTGGAAGCCCCGTTCAAACCCTGCGGGGATCAAGATCAGGCCATCGATAAACTGGTCGCCGGTATCTCGGCCGGGCGGAAACATCAAGCGCTGCTCGGCGTGACTGGTTCCGGCAAGACCTTCACGATGGCCAACGTCGTCGCACGGGTGCAGAAACCCACCCTGGTGTTGGTGCACAATAAGACGCTGGCCGGCCAGCTGTTTCAAGAGTTCAAACAGTTTTTCCCCCACAACGCCGTCGAGTATTTCATCAGCTACTACGATTACTATCAGCCGGAAGCCTACCTTCCGCAGACCGATACGTACATCGCCAAGGATTCGTCCATCAACGATGCGATTGATCAAATGCGTCACGCCGCGACCACCTCACTCTTGCAGCGCAATGATGTGCTCATCGTCTCATCGGTGTCCTGCATCTATGGCCTCGGTTCCCCCGAGGTCTATCACGGCATGGTGGTCTATCTGGAAGAGGGCATGGAAATCCGGCGGGAAAAGATTCTTGCCAAGCTCGTCGAGATTCAATATGCCCGTAACGATGTGGACTTTCATCGCGGCACGTTTCGGGCACGTGGCGACGTCATCGAGATCTTTCCCGCGTCGAACGAGGCGATTTCTGTCCGCATCGAACTCTTCGGCGACGTGGTCGAGGCGATTCATGAAATCGATCCGCTCACGGGCAAGTCGATCAGCAAGCTCCCGAAGGTGGCGGTGTTTCCCAACACTCACTACTTGATTGCGCCGGATCGCTACGAGCGGGCCATTACCGGCATCGAAGAAGAACTCGAGGAGCGCATCGCCTATTTCAAAAAACAGAATCAACTCGTGGAGGCTCAGCGCATCGCGCAGCGAACGAAGTTCGATCTGGAAATGATTCGGGCGATGGGCTATTGCCATGGGATTGAAAACTACTCGCGTCATCTGAGCGGGCGGGCCTCTGGTGAACCGCCGCCGACACTCATTGACTACTTTCCCAAAGACTTCCTCCTGATCGTCGACGAATCCCATGCGACGATTCCTCAGGTGCGGGGAATGTATGAGGGCGACTATTCGCGCAAGCGGACATTGGTGGAGTATGGGTTTCGTCTCCCATCGGCGGTCGACAATCGTCCGTTGAAGTTTCAGGAGTTCGAGCAATTGCTCAACCAAGTTATTCATGTGTCTGCCACTCCAGGTCCCTATGAGCTCGAGCATGCCGGCGGCATCGTCGTAGAACAGATCATTCGTCCAACGGGCCTCCTCGATCCAGTCATTGAGGTGCAGCCGGCCAAAGGGCAGGTCGACCACCTGTTGGGAGAGGTGCGAACGGAAATCGCGAAGGGCGGGCGTGTCCTCGTGACGACGTTAACCAAGCGAATGGCCGAAGACCTGTCCGAGTACTACCATGAGCTTGGCATCAAGGTGCGCTATCTGCATTCGGACATCAAGACGTTAGAGCGAGCGGAAATTATTCGTGATCTCCGGCTCGGCCGGTTCGACGTACTGATCGGGATCAATCTGCTGCGCGAAGGGCTGGACCTTCCCGAGGTGGTCCTGGTTGCTATTCTCGACGCGGACAAGGAAGGCTATTTGCGGTCGTATCGCTCGCTGATCCAAACGGCCGGACGGGCGGCGCGCCATGTCCGAGGCCGAGCGTTGTTGTATGGTGACGCGACGACAGATTCGATGAAGCAGGCGATTGCAGAAACCGCACGCCGCCGGAGCATTCAGGCGGAATTCAACGAACGACACGGCATCGTGCCGACGAGTATCAAGAAGGACGTCCCGCTGTTGGACTATGTTCAGGTCTATGCGGAGCCGGAACAGCTAGTGTTGGCCGCAGAGTCGCCAGCTGACTACGACAAGGATGAGGCGGTTGAGCAGCTGATTCACCGGCTGGAAATCGAAATGAAAGCGGCGGCGAAGGAGTTGGAGTTTGAGCGGGCTGCTTCGTTGCGGAACCGCATTCGAGCGCTCAAGTTGCGGGAGCTCGAGATGAAGTCGGAACGCTAGACGTTTTTGTAGAGGTAGATGCCGAGGAACATCCCCAAGATACTCAACAGGCTGATTTTCAGGCTGAAGCCCAGCGTGAGCTTGAGGAGGACCAAGTCGACCGTCAAGGGGGGACTGATGCCAGGAGTGAAGTTCGTGGCAAACACTGTCTGAATCGTCCCTTGCGGAGCCATGACCCGCAGAATTTCTCCGAGAATGCCTCCCAACAGCCCGCCGATGAGGAGGAATATCAGCAGCAGCAAGGGAGATTTTCTCACAAGAATCGGTCTCCTAACCCGTTGACCACACTCAATGAATGATCGATACGACCATAGCGAATGGTCTGCACCCTGTCAACCTGACCGCCGGCCCTGTCTGCCTTGACTTCTCAGGGGGCCTCCTTTAGACTGCCCGATGCTCTTTTGCTAGATTTTTCGGGGCGATCGGAGATCTGGGCTAAGGCTTCGATTGCCTTTTTCTTTGGTGCACGATGCTGGATCAACTCAGCGAAAAATTCGAACAGATTCTCAAGAAACTCCGCGGGACTGGTGTCCTCTCCGAGCAGAACATCGCGGAAGCTTTGAAAGAAGTGCGCCTCGCACTGCTGGAAGCTGACGTCAATTTCAAAATCGTCAAAGACTTCATCGAACGTGTCCGCGAAAAGGCCATCGGACTGGAAGTGCTGCAAAGCCTCACGCCGGGGCACCAGGTCGTCAAAGTCGTCTGGGACGAACTGCGGGCCATGATAGGGAATGAGCGGGCCGGCCTGGCTCTCTCGTCGGCCCCTCCCACCGTCGTCATGATGGTCGGCTTGCAAGGTTCGGGAAAGACGACGACTTGCGGCAAACTTGCCAGACTCTTCAAGCAGGAGGGCAAGCGGGTGTTGCTGGTTGCTGCAGATCCACGCCGCCCGGCTGCAGGCGATCAATTGGCCAGCTTGGGACGTGACCTTGGGATCGATGTGTACAGGCTGGTTCAGGAGAAGGCTTCACAAGGAGATGTCGTCCGTATTTGTCAATTGGGAGTGGAGCGAGGCCGTGAGCAAGGGTACGACCTAGTGGTGCTCGATACCGGCGGCCGTCTCCACATCGACGACGAGTTAATGGGTGAACTGGTCGCCGTGAAATCAGCCGTGCAGCCCCAGGAAGTCCTCTTGGTGGCGGATGCGATGACGGGCCAGGATGCCGTGACTATGGCCAGCCAGTTCGATCAGCGCGTCGGATTGACCGGGATCATTCTCACCAAGGTGGAAGGTGACGCACGGGGCGGGGCGCTCTTGTCTATCAGGGCTGTCACGGGCAAGCCGATCAAGTTTCTCGGCGTCGGTGAAAAGCTCGATGCGCTGGAATTGTTTCATCCGGACCGGATGGCCTCCCGCATACTCGGGATGGGCGACGTCCTGTCTCTGATTGAAAAGGCGCAAGAGACTTTCACGAGAGAGCAAGCCGAAGAGGCGCAGAAGCGACTGACCACCAACACGTTTACGTTAGAGGATTTTCGCGCCCAGTTGGGGCAGGTCAACAAGCTGGGGTCGCTGGATCAAATTCTTGGCATGCTGCCGGGCGGCCAGAAATTGAAAGGCGCCATGGACGGGCAGGTGCCGGAACGCGAGCTGAAGCGCGTGATGGCCATGATCGACTCGATGACGGCCCGTGAACGCCGCGACCACACAGTCATCAACGGGAGCCGCAAAAAACGGATCGCGCGCGGCAGCGGTACAAACGTGATGGAAGTTAATCGCTTGATCAAACAGTTTTTGTCTGTGCGAAAGATCGCAAAGGTGATGACAGGAGCGGGAGGGCGGCGGCAGTTGGCGCAACTTCTGCGTTCGATGTAATTCAGAAATCAGGGACCCCTGGCAGGTGTGTCTCGTGAGAAGGAGGAAGGACAGTGGCCGTTCATTTAAGGTTGACGAGGACAGGGCGACATAAGCGACCGATCTATCGTGTCGTGGCGGCGGATTCCCGCAAGCCCCGCGACGGGCGCTTCCTGGAAATTTTGGGCATTTTTGATCCATTGAAAGAAGCGGGCCTGCCAGAATTAAAGCAGGAGCGGGTGCTGAGGTGGCTTCATCAGGGAGCGCAACCGACTGTGACGGTGAAGACGCTCCTTCGGCGCTCGGGAGTGTGGAAGCAGTTCGAGAGTGAGAAGGCGGCCAAAAAGAACAAGGCGTGACTCATGTCCTCGGTTGAGACAGACCTGGTGACCATCGGCAAGATCGAGCGGCCGTTCGGCGTAAAGGGTGCGGTCAAAGTTCGGTCACTGAGCGACGTGCCGGGCCGTTTCGATCAATTGAGTGCCGTGAGCGTGATGAGCGCAGGGGGACAGATGGTCGATCGAACGGTCACGCATGTGCGCCGGGCCGGGCCGACCTATATTATGCAGTTCGATGGGATTACGACGCCGGAGGAAGCGGGCACCTTGCGTGGCGCCTTGATCCAAGTGCCTCGCTGCGAACCGTCGTCCCGTCAGGGAGATGCATTGTACGAGTGCGATCTCATCGGCATGACGGTGGTGGACGAAGCGGGTCATGACCTGGGGCTGATCGAGAAAATTTGGGATTTGCCTGGCCATCAGGTTTTCGTGGTGAAGCAGGAAGGCCGAGAGGTGCTGATTCCCGCGGCCAAGGATTTTGTGACGGCAGTGGATCTTGCGCGGAAGCGGATGACGGTGCGGACGATCGAAGGATTGGTTGAAAGCTCGTATGCGTTGTGACGTCATAACCTTGTTTCCTGAGATGGTGACGCCGGTGCTCGGGAGCAGTATGCTCAAGCGGGCGCAGGAAAAAGGCCTGCTCGAGGTCCAGGTGCACAATCTTCGCGACTATACGTTGGATAAGCATAAAGTTGCCGACGATGTGCCCTATGGGGGCGGGGCCGGCATGGTCATGAAGGCGGAGCCCATCTTGCGGGCGGTCGAACAGATCCGTGAGGAGTACGAGCAGCACGGCGAGGCAATTCGGCTTCTGCTTCCCTCACCGCAGGGACGTCCGTTGACACAAACCTATGCGCATGATTTGGCGGCGGACTCGCGCCGACTGGTCATTGTCTGTGGGCACTATGAAGGCATCGACGAACGGGTGCGTATCGCGCTTCAGCCGGAAGAAATCTCGGTGGGCGACTATGTACTCACCGGAGGAGAATTGCCGGCGCTGCTTCTGATTGATGCAGCGGCACGGTTAGTGCCAGGAGTCTTGGGGGATGCCGAATCGATCGTCGAAGAATCCTTCACGGATGCCTTGCTGGAGTATCCGCATTACACCAGGCCCGCGGATGTCCGTGGCATGACGGTGCCGGAGGTGCTGCTCTCAGGGCATCATGAAGCCATCCGACTCTGGCGCCGGAAGCAAGCATTACGGGCGACCTATGAGAAACGGCCCGATCTCTTGAAAGATCGACAGTTCACCGTGGAAGATCGACAATTGTTGGATGACATAATTCGCGAAGGCGTGCCGGGCACGCCGGTTCGATGCGGGGAGGAGGGGTGAAGTCATGAATCAGTTAGAGCGTGTCCAGCGGTCATTGCAGAAGAAGTCGGTTCCTCACTTTGAGATCGGGGACACCGTGCGTGTCCACGTCAAGGTCGTGGAAGGAGAAAAAGAACGAATCCAGGTCTATGAGGGGGCCGTCATCGCCCGCAAAGGCAGCCTCAATACGGAGATGTTTACCGTACGCAAGGTCTCCTATGGCGTCGGCGTCGAGCGAATTTTTCCGGTGCATTCGCCGATCGTGACGAAGATCGACGTCGTGCGCCAAGGGAAAGTGCGTCGAGCCAAGCTCTACTATTTGCGCGGAAAGAAGGGCAAGTTCTCCAGGGTCGAAGACCGGGAGTTCGTGGGAGAAGGTAAAGCACAATCAGGGTCCGCGCGCGCGGTTGAATCTGCGGAAGAACCGGTCGAAGTGGCCGCGGCGAAATCCTAGCCATCATCGTAGGTTCTGTCAGCCACGAGGGTCACGCGTGATGGCGCGCATACCCGTAAGCAGCTTCGTGGAACCCACCGACGAATTTGAATTGGAAGCCAGGCGGTGCGGCTATCGCCGGATCGCCGGGCTCGATGAAGCTGGCCGCGGACCGCTGGCGGGTCCTGTCGTAGCCTCGGCCGTCGTCCTCCCAACACGCTGCCGTATTGTCGGGTGCGACGATTCCAAACAACTCTCCCAATCCGAGCGGGAGCAACTGTACCACGTCATTATCAAGCGGGCCGTCTGCATTGGAATTGGATCCGCGACCGAACAAGAGATTGATCGGTTGAACATCCTGGAAGCCACGCGGCTCGCCATGCGTCGGGCCATCGCAGGGCTTTCGCCTCAACCGGATTGTCTCCTCATCGATGCGATCACGCTGCTTGGCTGTGCGATTCCCATCCGTTCCATTATTAAAGGCGATCTCCTATGCCTGTCGGTCGCCGCCGCGTCGATTGTGGCGAAAGTTACACGAGATCGTCTGATGGCCGAATATCACCGGCGCTATCCGGTTTACAACTTTCTCTCTCACAAAGGCTACGGAACAGAAGAGCACTTACAGCAACTCGCGGCGCATGGACCCTGTCCCATTCATCGCCGTACCTTCGAGCCAGTGGCGCAGTCCATCATGCAGTTGCGCGATCCTCAACCGGCAGTTGCTGTCCGGCGTGAATCTCAGCGGACAATAGCGTGAGAATTCTTGACCCCAGACGGCTCTTTGGGCAAGAAGGAGAGGCAACGGCAGAGCGCTACCTGCGCCGGAAGGGCTATCGAATCGTCGCCAAGAATCTCCGTTCCTCGCTCGGTGAATTGGATCTCATTGTCGAAGACGGATCGGTGCTGGTATTCGTCGAGGTGAAGGCGCGACGGACGCAAGATTTCGGAGGTGCGGTCCATGCCGTACACCGGCAGAAGCAGGAAAAGTTGATCCGCCTGGCGGCCCAGTATCTGGCTCGGCACCATTTGGCCGATCGGATCTGCCGGTTCGATGTCGTGCTGCTCCAAGGAACGGACAAAGACGCTCCGCAAGTCGAGCATATCCAGAACGCCTTCGACGTCTCCAAAAACGATCTGCACTGGTAAGGTGACGATGATTCAGCTGATCCATGTGAGCAAGCAATATGACCGGCGCTTTGCGTTGTCGGACGTCACGCTCGAGATTGAGAAGGGCGAGTTCGTGTTGTTGATGGGCCCAAGCGGAGCGGGAAAGTCGACCCTACTGCGGATGCTGATTGGCGCCGAACGGCCGGACGACGGCCAGGTGTTTGTCAACGGAAGAAACGTGACGACACTCAAAGCATCGGAGATTCCGTATCTTCGACGTAAGGTCGGGACGGTCTTTCAGGATTTCCGTTTGCTGGGTAAGAAGTCCGTGTTCGAGAACGTGGCGCTGCCCCTGCTTGTACAAGGCGTCTCTCAAGGCGATATCAAACGCAAGGTCACGGAAGCGTTGCGGGCCGTCGGTGTGGAGCACAAACGCGATCAGCTGCCCCTGAGTCTTTCGACGGGGGAACAACAGCGGGTCTGCATCGCGCGGGCCATTGTCAACGGTCCCGTTGTCCTCTTGGCCGACGAACCGACGGGGAACTTGGATCCGGCATTGACGGGAGAAATCATCGAGCTGTTCAAGCTGATCAATGCGCGCGGCACCACCGTCGTCGTAGCGACGCACGATCCATCGGTCATGGTGCAGGTGAATCGCCGGGTCGTGACGCTGGTGCAGGGGGCGTTGATGCCGGCAGAACGAGTGGGCGTATGAGAACGATCTTCTATCTCCTCAGGGAGGCCTGGGCCAACATTTCGACCAATCGCACGACGACCATGGTGGCGGTTCTCACGACGGCGTTTACGCTGGCCTGTGTCGGTATCTTCCTGTTGCTCTATGTGAATCTGCGTGCAGCGGCCGGTTGGCTACAAGACGATATCAAGATTATGCTCTATCTGGACGATCGAGCCATTGCCGCCACGATCAGCGACGTCGAGCAGCAGTTGCGCAGTGACCGCGCCGTGGCCGCCTTCCACTATATCTCCAAGGAGCAGGCCTTGGGGGAATTTAAGGCGCAGTTTCCCTCGGATTCGCATCTACTAGAAGGGCTCGGTCAAAATCCCTTGCCGGCCTCCTTCGTCGTCACACTGAGCCCTCCGTTCCGTTCTCCTGACGCGATCAAGCGCTGGGCGGAACGCATCGGCGGTTTCGCTGGTGTGGCCAAAGTAGATTATAATCAGGACTGGATTGATGCCCTCTCGACCGTGATTCGGTCCATCGAGCTCGTGGCGATCGGAATCGGGCTCATCTTGTCGGCGGCGGCTGTGACGATTATCGCCAACACGATCAGGCTCACCTTGTTTGCCCGCCGAGATGAGATTGCCATTTTGCAGTTGATCGGCGCGACCAAGACGTTTATCCGCATTCCCTATCTGCTGGAAGGCGCGGTCCTGGGAGGGTTGGGGAGTGCGATCTCGTTGTTCATGCTCAAGGCGCTGTATGAATTGTTCCGTCAGCAAATGCGGACGACCGGGCGATTGAGCGGGTTGGATCAACTCATGATGTTTTTTCCCATGTCGATCTGTCTGATGCTTGTGGCAGTCGGCATTGTGCTTGGTTGTGCAGGCAGCTTCGTGTCCTTGCGGCGGTTTGACGAGGCCAAGGTATGAGGCCGGGCACGGCATTCTGGATGGGAATGGCAGCCTGGGTTCTGCTGGGACTCTGGATGCCGACGGATGGAATGGCTGATTCCATCAATGAAAAGATCGATAAGGAACGGAAAATCCTTGAACAGCTGAAAGATCAGATCGAAGAGAAGCGTCGGCAGGCGGACGAAGCGGACAAGAAACGGGAATCCATTCTCCAAGGCATTCAGACGTTGGATGAACGGCACATGCACTATCGGCAGTCGCATCAGGAGATCAGCCGGAAACTCCGGAAAAAGGATCAGGAAATTGACGCGATCAACGCGCAAATTGCGCGGTTGCGCCAGGGTGTGGAAGAACGCCAGGCGGCCATCTTGGCGAGGCTGCGGGTGCAGTATATGGAGGGACGGTTCGGACATTGGAAACCGTTACTGACGTCGAATTCATACGGGGACTTCCAGCGCCGGCTGCACTATCTGTCTGCCGTGTCGGAGCGGGACTTCAGCCTTCTCGAGACCTTCAAGGGCGACATGGCCAACATGCAGGCAGCGGAGCGACAACGGGAAGAAGCCCGTATTGGGATGATGGCCTATAAGCGCAGCACGGAGAAGCAGCTGCACGAGATCAATGCGGTGAAGAAAGAAAAGAAGACCTATCTCACCAGGCTGACCCACGAAAAAGAGTCCTATGAGCGGGCCTTGCAGGAACTGGAACGCTCCGCCTCCCGCATCGACAGCCTTCTGCGTGAGTTGGAGAACCGTCGCCGGGCTGCGGCCGCCAAGCCCCCTCCGGGCACACTGGCTCCGCGGGGGGTGAAGGGAGGCCTGCCCTGGCCGGCTGAGGGCAGCGTGATGACATACTTCGGCCGGCAGAAACATCCTACGTTCAACACCTACGTCCAGCGGAAAGGGATCGAAATCCGGACGACCGAGGGAAGCAGCATTCACGCCGTGATGCCGGGGACCGTCGTCTATGCGGACTGGTTGAAAGGTTACGGACTCGTTATAATCCTGGATCATGCCAACGGCTTCTTCTCCCTCTATGCCCATGCCTCGAAGATCCTCACATCCGTGGGGACGCAAGTCGGATCGGGACAGACAATCGGGGAAACAGGTGACACGGGCATGACGGGAGAAAATACTTTATACTTTGAACTGCGCGAAGGGGCGGAACCGGTTGATCCCCTGCAATGGCTGGCGAGACGATAGCAACGGAGAGCTGAAAGGAACCCCACGATGGAACAGAACCAGCGACGGCGATTCTGGATGTTGGGCCCGATGGTCGTAGTGGCCTTGCTGTCCGGTGTATTGATCGGCAAGGGCTGGGAACGGACCGGCCATGCGACCGAAACCTACGAGGAACTGAGAACTTTTTCCGAAGTGCTGACTCAAGTCCAGAAAAATTATGTCGACGAGACGAAAGTCAAGGATCTCGTCCAAGGGGCGATCAGGGGGATGCTGTCCACGCTTGATCCGCACTCGGCGTACATGACGCCGGAAATGTATAAAGAGATGCAGGTCGAAACGAAAGGGGAGTTCGGCGGCGTGGGAATTCAGATCGGCGTCAAGGAGAACCGCTTGGCGGTGATTGCACCAATCGATGGGACGCCGGCACAACGGGCCGGCATCAAAGCCGGTGACTACATCACGAAAGTCAACGAGGAATCCACCAAAGATCTGACCCTCATGGATGCCGTACAGAAAATGCGGGGTCCCAAGGGCACCAAGGTCAACCTGACCATACAGCGGGACGGTGCGAACGATCCCCTCCAGTTCACACTGGTTCGGGATACCATCAAGATTGAAAGCGTGAAATCCAAGGTGCTCGAAAACATCGGCTACGTGAAATTGACCCAATTTCAAGAAGCGACTGGCCGTGACTTGGGAAGAGTCCTGAAGCAGTTCAAAGATCAAAAAGTCCAATCCACGATTCTCGACCTGCGCAACAACCCCGGCGGCCTGTTGACGGCAGCAGTCGAAGTGTCCGAGCAGTTCCTGCCCAACGGCAAGCTCGTGGTCTATACGAAAGGGCGCGAGAGCAAAAAGGACGAGTGGTTTGCGAAGGGGAAGGATCAAATGGACGACTCGCCCATGATTATCCTTGTCAACGAAGGGTCGGCCAGTGCGTCAGAAATCGTGGCGGGTGCCCTACAGGATTATGGACGGGCGGTGATCGTCGGAACCACCTCGTTCGGCAAAGGGTCCGTGCAGACCATTCTTCCACTCGGCGACGGTTCGGGGTTGCGGCTCACGACGGCAAAGTACTACACGCCGAAAGGCCGTTCAATTCAATCGACGGGCATTACACCTGACATCGTCGTCAAGCCGCAGCAGCCGACCACCGTGGCAAAGGCCGAGACCAAAGCAGGGGAAAAAGACAGCGACGGCAAGACGACCAAGTCTTCTATTGCCGCCGCGCCAGGCAAGGAACAGTCGTCCGGCAACGGCAAAGTACATGAAGAGGGACAAAAGAACGGGGCCGCTCCACCCGCGTCTTCAGTCGATGCCTCCGGCGAGCCGTCATTAGAACAGGATGTTCAATTGCAAAAGGCGGTGGAGCTTCTCAAGACCTGGAAGATTTTTAAGGAACTCCGTCCTTCTTAATGGTGGCTTGGCGACGAAGGGTTTCAATAGCATGGAGCAAGGCCTCTTCGGATCCTGAGAATCCTGGGATCGTCCGAAGCATATGGGACCGCACGAGTTGTTCGAGGTCGGCAAGCGTCGCAATATGAAGACGACTATAGATGTACGCCACGAGGGAGTCAGAGAGACCGGGCAATTGAACCCAATTTCTGACTTGATCCGGCAGAGGAGTCTTCAAAGCTTCGAGGGTCTGAATCCTCCCTGTTCGCAAGAACTCTTCGATTTTCTCCGATAAGTCTATGCCGATTCCCTCGATCTCTTCCAACGCCTTTCGTTTGGCGATTTCGGCTACATCTTCCTCCAGCGCCAGCAACGCGTCTGCCCCCCGGCGATAGGCCCGCACGCGGTAAGGGTTGGCCCGTTGAGTGGCCAATAAGTCCGCAATGCTTCGGAAGAGCGCGGCGATCTGTTGGTTATGCTGAGGCGCAGCCATACGTAGAGCCTTTGTCGTATTGTGCCGGGTCCATTGGACATGAGGCAAGACATTGGCCACATGGACTTTATTGACAATGGGAATTGGGGTTCCATAGGATGATGCACAATGGCAAAGGGTATGCAAATTCAAGTGAACGGCGAGCAGCGTGCCTGCCAATCCGGCTCGACGGTCGGCGACCTGTTGCGGGAGCTTGAAATCAAAACGGAGCGGGTGGCGGTGGAGTTGAACCTGGAAATTCTTGACCGTCAGGAGTTTGAGCGTCGAGATCTCAAGGAAGGGGACCGGGTCGAAATCTTAAGCTTCATCGGCGGCGGAGCACCGGCATTCGTCAGCGGAGAGAGAGGCCTACATCATGCAAGATGATCGATTAGTGATCGCCGGTCGGGAGTTCAAGTCCCGGCTCTGGGTCGGCACCGGCAAGTACAAGGACTTTGCAGAGACGAAGAAAGCCATCGAGGTGTCTGGAGCTGATGTCGTCACGGTCGCCGTGCGCCGCGTAAACATTACCGATCGGTCGAAAGAAAATCTGCTCGACTACATCGACCCCAAGAAATATACCATTCTTCCCAATACGGCCGGTTGCTATACGGTGGAGGATGCGGTCCGATATTCGCGGTTGGCGCGGGCAGCCGGCGTGTCGGATCTCGTGAAGCTGGAAGTGCTCGGCGACGAAAAGACGTTATTCCCAGACACGGCCGGCTTGATTGAAGCAGCGAAGATCTTAATTAAGGAAGGGTTCATTGTCCTTCCCTATACGAACGACGATCCGATCGTGGCGAAGAAGCTCGTGGATATCGGCTGTCCTGCTGTCATGCCTCTGGCCGCACCGATCGGATCGGGTCTCGGTATTCGCAATCCCTACAACCTGAAGATCATTATGGAACTGGTGAAGGTACCGATCATTGTGGATGCCGGGGTTGGCACGGCCTCCGATGCCACGCTCGCCATGGAATACGGTGCCGATGCGGTGTTGATGAACACCGCAATCGCCGGTGCACAAGATCCCATTGCCATGGCAGAAGCCATGAAGTATGCGGTGCATGCGGGACGGCTCGCCTACAAAGCCGGACGAATTCCACGAAAGTTGTATGCGACGGCGAGCAGTCCCATCGAAGGGATGTTATAGCAGGATGCTGAAAACGTGCGACTCTTTCTCACCCGCCCACCCTGGCGCGCCGAGACGTGCCCATGACTCAGGTGTTCTCGCATCGCTCAGAGGCTGCCACGTTCTTCATGCCTTCGCTTAAGTCCCGTGTACTCCTCGTCACGGATCGTCATCAGACAAACGGACGTCCGCTTGTTTCGATTCTGCAGGCGGTCTTGACCGCCGGAGCTCCCGCTATCCAGCTCAGAGAACGCGATCTCCCGGCAAAGGACCTGCTCGCACTCGCTCGCGATGTGCAGAGATTCACCACACCACGTGGCAGCCAACTGGTGGTGAACGATCGCATCGATGTGGCCCTCTCGCTCGAAGAGGTCGGTGTTCATCTGCGCAGCGACAGTGTGCCGGTGGCGGTGGCCCGTCGACTGCTCGGCCCTCAACGTCTGCTCGGTGTCTCCGCCCACTCGAGGGAGGAAGCGATGCACGCAGAAGGGGAAGGGGCCGATTATGTGGTGCTCGGTCCCCTGTACGACACGCCATCGAAACAACCCTTTGGTCCTCCGCTGGGTCTGTCGACACTCGAAGAAACCTGTCGAACCGTTCACGTGCCGATCATCGGCATTGGTGGAGTCACCGTCGATCGTGCACGCGACGTGCGCCGCGCCGGTGCATTCGGTGTCGCCGTGATCACTGCCATACTCGGTGCTGACGATGTCAACGCGGCGATGCGCGCATTGCTCGACGCCGTGAGCATCGGTTTGATGATCCGCGGGAATCGGTCGTCCAGTTGACCGTGAAAATACTGGGTGTTAGAATCCGATCAGCACAGACTTCTCGATAAGCAACGGTTGTCGCTTGTCACGGGTAGTTGCATGGCTGATCCGAAAGGAAGTCCGAGTCGGCTTCGGTCACTCCGAGATTCCGTCAAGCACATTACGAAACGGTTGTCTGAAGGAGAGGCGGACGTGATTCATCGGAACGACGAACAGGCCCGGGAAGTCGAAAAGCTCCGCGTGCAGATTCAGTCGATGGAAGAGGAAATCCGTCGGTTGTACCAATCCCGCTATCAGCTCGACCAAGCCACAAAGCAAAACGAAAAACTCGTGATGACTCTGCAAGAAGCCAAGGCGCAGATCGAAGCGCTGCGTGCCGAGGTCGAAAAACTGACCGCTCCGCCTTCCACCTATGCCATTTTTTCAAGCATCAACCAGGATGGTACCGGCAACGTGTATGTCTCCGGACGCAAGATGAAGGTGAGCTTGCATCCCTCGATCCATAGCAAGGGTTTGCGCAAGGGCCAGGAAGTTATCCTCAACGAAGCGTTGAATGTGATCGAGGCCAGGGGCTTCGATGTGCAGGGCGAAGTGGTTCGCCTGAAAGATATGCTTGAAGGCAACCGCGCGTTGGTCACGCTGCACTTCGACGAGGAAAAAGTGGCTGAATTGGGCGATCCCCTGTTGGCCGAGCGCCTCAGCGTCGGCGACCACCTGCTCTTCGATCCACGCTCCGGCTGCGTGATCGAGAAGCTGCCAAAGTCGGAAGCCGAAGAATTGGTCTTAGAAGAAGTGCCGGACGTCGATTATGCCAATATCGGTGGTCTCCAGCATGAGCTCGAGCAGGTGCGCGATGCGGTGGAACTGCCCTTCCTCCATCCCCACTTGTTTGCCGAGTATCAGCTCAGCGCGCCGAAAGGTGTGTTGCTCTATGGACCGCCTGGCTGCGGCAAAACCTTGATCGCCAAAGCCGTGGCGAACTCCATTGCCAAAAAGCTCGGGCACTTGACCGGGAAAGAAGTGCGGAGCTATTTCCTGCATGTGAAAGGGCCCGAGTTGCTCAACAAGTATGTCGGAGAATCCGAGCGCCAGGTGCGCGAGGTCTTCAAGAAGGCCAAGGAGCGGGCAGAGGACGGCAATCCGGTCATTGTCTTTTTCGATGAAATGGATGCACTGTTCCGCACGCGCGGCACCGGCATTTCTTCCGATATCGAATCCACGATCGTCCCGCAGTTCCTCTCCGAGATTGACGGCGTAGAACGGTTGCGTAACGTGATCGTGATCGGTGCGAGCAATCGCCAGGACTTGATCGACCCTGCAGTCTTGCGAGCCGGCCGTTTGGACGTGAAGGTGAAAGTCGGTCGTCCTGACGCCGTGGCCGCCAAGGATATTTTCTCGAAATACGTCGGAACTAATCTGCCATTCGATGAGGAAGAATTGAAGCGCCATGGCGGAGACGTGAAGGCACTGGTCGAGTATCTAACCGACCTAACCGTTGGAGCCATGTACGCCACTTCCGAAGAGAATAGATTTATCGAAGTCACCTACGCGAATGGTGAGAAAGAAATCTTGTACTTTAAGGATTTCGCCAGCGGCGCGTTGATCGAAGGCATCGTTTCGCGCGCGAAGAAATATGCGGTGAAGCGCGCAATCGCACAAGAGGGTCGCGGCCTCCGCTCCGAAGATCTGATCCGGGCGATTCGGGAAGAGTTCAAAGAGCACGAAGATCTGCCCAATACGACCAACCCCGATGACTGGGCCAAAGTCGCCGGTAAAAAAGGCGAGAAGATCGTGCACATCCGGACGATCAGCGGCGGACCGGCCGAGTCGCGTCAGATTGAAACCATCACGACCGGCCACTATCTGTAAGACCTAACCCGATGCTGGACTCCACACCCCTGACGACTCCTCGCGTACTGGGAACGGAGACGGAATTTGGGATCGCCTCCCGGGACGCCTCCACTGTTGACCCGATCTCCAATTCATTGGCCGTTATCGGGCATTACCCGGGGATTTCCGTTCCTCATGCGGTCTGGGACTACGAAAATGAGAACCCGTTACTCGATGCCCGAGGGTTCGAGGTCGAAGGGGAGCGGGAACGGCCGAACCCTGATTACAATCGCCAGCTGAACAAGGTGCTTGCCAATGGCGGACGCCTCTACGTCGATGGTGCCCATCCTGAATACTCCACGCCTGAATGTACCAATCCCCGGGAAATCGTCGCCTTCGAGCGCATTAGCGAGCGGATTCTAGCCCAATGCCTGGATGACATGACGCGTGTCAGAGGCCGCGAGCAATTCGTGCTGTACAAGAATAATTCCGACGGCAAAGGCAACAGCTACGGCTATCACGAGAACTATATGCTCTCCCGGTCTGTGCCGTTTGAGCTGATCGTGAAGACGCTGGCTCCGTTCTTCGTCACCAGACTCATTTACGCGGGGGCCGGAAAGGTCGGAGCAGAGAATCAGACCAGCCCGGTGGAGTTCCAGATTTCGCAGCGGGCGGACTTCTTCGAATGCCTGGTTGATCTCAACACGATGGTGAAGCGTCCCATCGTCAATTCCCGAGACGAGCCGCATGCCGACTATGCCAAGTATCGTCGGCTCCATGTGATCGTCGGCGATGCGAATATGGCAGAGCTGTCGACCTACTTGAAGGTGGGGACCCTCGCAATTGTGTTGGATCTCATCGAGGCCGGTGTCGAGGTTCCCCAGATCGAACTCGAGGATCCCGTTCTCGGTATCAAGCAGGTTTCGCGGGACTTGACGATGAAGGGTACGCTCAAGCTCACGGGCGGCCGATCGACAACTGCCCTAGAGATTCAACGCGCCTATCTCAAGGCAGCGATGAATTTCTATGCCTGTCATGAACTGAATCAGATCACCAAGGATGTGTTGGTTCGGTGGGAAGACGTGCTCGACAAGTTGGAGCGCGACCCCCGGTCTTTGGCGCAGGAGCTGGATTGGGCAGCCAAACGTCACATGATCGAATCGTACATGGAGCGCAAAGGCTGCGGGTGGAATGACCCGCGGGTTCGCCTGATGGATCTGCAATATCACGACATCAGGCCGGACAAGGGGCTGTACTATACCTTGGAGCGTAGCCACCTCATCGAACGAATTGTGCAGGATGTGGAGGTGACCAGAGCTGAGTTCACCCCGCCTCCTGGTACGCGGGCCTACTTCCGCGGACGTTGTATTGGAAAATTCTCCCAATCGATCTATGGGGCAAGCTGGACCTCCGTGCTGTTCGACATCGGCAACACGACGATTAAGAAGGTTCCATTGATGGACCCGTTACGAGGGACTGAATCGCTTACGGCCGAGTTGCTCGACCAATCGGAGACGGCAGAAGCGTTGCTTGCCAAATTGAAGGCATGATGAAGCTTCCCTTCCTTCCTAATCATGATGACGCGAGTTTCTTCGACTTCCTGAACAGGCAGCATCCACAGCTCACACCTGGCGGACGCCGATGGACCGAACCGCTGCCCGCGTTGAATGAGCCATTGCGGTCGGGGAGTCCGGGAGCGATAGCGGTACCCCAGGCGACCACGGTGCTGGCGATCAAGTATCAGCAAGGCGTCATCATTGCCGGCGATCGGCGTGCGACGGAGGGTTATCAGATTGCCGAACGCCGGATCGAAAAGGTGTTCAAGATCGACGATTACTCGGCCATGGCGATCGCCGGCGCGGCGGGGCCCTGCATCGAAATGGCGAGGTTGTTCCAAACCGAACTCGAACATTATGAGAAGCTTGAAGGGGTGCAGCTCTCCTGCGAAGGAAAGGCGAACAAGCTCGGCCAAATGGTGAAGGCGAACCTGCCGATGGTGTTCCAGGGGCTGGTCGTCATGCCACTCTATGTCGGGTATGACCTCAAACGGACCGAGGGGCGCATCTTCAAATATGACTTAGCCGGTGGCCGCTACGAAGAGTCGGACTATCATGCGATCGGTTCCGGCGGAAAAGATGCACGCAATACGATGCGGGAGCATTTCAAAAAGGGGATGGCGGAGGCAGATGCCCTCACACTGGCCCTTCTGGCCCTCTACAATGCAGCCGACGATGATGTCGGGACTGGTGGACCTGATTTGGTTCGGGGGATCTATCCCACGGCAAAGATCGTCAATGCGACCGGCATTACCGATGTGGCCGAACCAGCAGATCCGTGGCGTCTACGATGAGATGATCGCGGCTCGTCGTTCGAAGGAGAGATAAGCATGCCGATGCCCTATTACGTCTCGCCCGAGCAGATGATGCAGGACAAGGCGGAGTATGCCAAGAAGGGCATCGCCAAGGGCCGTTCCATCATTGCCATGGAATATGTGAATGGCATTCTGATGGCCGCGGAGAATCCGAGCGCCTCGCTGCACAAGATTTCCGAGATCTATGACAACATCGCCTTTGCCGGCGCCGGGAAATACAGCGAGTTCGAAAACCTTCGCAAGGCCGGCATCCGGCACGCGGACCTCAAGGGATTTATGTATAGCCGGGAAGACGTGACGGCCCGCTCTCTGGCCAACGGCTATTCCCAAAGCCTGGGTACCATTTTCAGCCAGGAGATGAAGCCGCTCGAAGTCGAGATTCTGGTCGTCCAGATCGGGCACAACGGCCATACCAATGAAATGTATCGAATTTCCTTCGATGGCAGCATCATTGATGAAAAACAGTTTGCGGTCATCGGAGGCAAGTCTGAGGCGGTGCAAGCCGCACTGAAGGAAAAAGTCCCGACCCAACCTCCGGATCTGCGAACTGCCCTGAATCTCTGTATCACTGCGCTTGAACAAACAGGGAACCAAAAGCTTTCACTCGAAAGCTTGGAAGTGGCGGTGCTGGATCGCACCCGAGACAACCGAAAATTCCGCCGATATACCTCTGCCGAAACCAAGCAGTTTTTATCGTAAACCATTTCGACGGATCCTTCCCTTCTGTTGAAGAAGGGCGGTCTGCCGTGTATTCTGTCTTCTACACGTATGCTATCCCCCGGTCCTATGAAGCAGCGGATTTTCGGCTTGGAGAATGAGTACGGCCTCATCTTCTCTCCGAACGGACGGATCTATCTACCGATGGAGAAGGTGCTGGGGTACATCTTCGAGGGACTTATACCAAACAGTTGGCCCTCGAATGCCTTCTTGGTCAACGGTGCACGGTTCTACCAGGACACCGGCTGCCACCCGGAGTATTCCACTCCCGAATGCGACAACATTCTCGATCTCGTCGTCCACGATAAGGCCGGTGAGCGCTTGCTCGAAGCCTGTCTGCCGGCCGCAGAAGAGCGGCTACGCGAAGAGGGGCTCTCCGGAGAAATCTACATCTTTAAGAACAACACGGATTCGCTGGGCAATACCTACGGGTGCCATGAAAATTTTTTGATGCGACGCGATGTCGATTTTTGGAAAGTCACGGAGCAGCTCATTCCCTTTTTCGTGACCCGGCAGGTCTACAGCGGGGCCGGGAAAGTGCTGAAGGTCTCGGGGAAGCCGCAGTTTTTTATTTCGCAACGGGCCCAGCACATCCACGAGAAGACCTCCTCGTCGACCACATCATCACGCAGCATCATTAATACTCGTGATGAGCCGCATGCGGATGCGGAACGCTACCGGCGGTTGCACATCATCGTCGGGGATTCGAACATGTCGGAGGTCGTCACGTTTCTCAAGGTTGGAACAGCAACATTGGTACTCTCGATGATCGAGGAAGGCTATTCCGTACACGGGATGGAACTGGAAGATCCGGTCAAGGCCATCCGAGAAATTTCACGCGACCCGACGGTGAAGCGAAAGATCAAGCTTGACGACGGCCGTCAGATGACGGCCGTCGAAATTCAACGGATCTATCTCGATCGGGCGCAGGAATACCTGGCGCAACAAAGCCACGATCCAGTCTTGGACGATGTCTGGAAGCGGTGGGCGGCGGTCCTCGATAAGCTGGAAGAAGACCCGATGCAGTTAGTGCGCGAGATCGACTGGGTGACAAAGCGGCATCTCATTCAGTCCTATGTGGACAAAAAAGGCTGCGGCTGGGATGATCCACGCGTATTTCTGCTGGATCTGCAGTTCCATGATGTCAAACGAACGAGAGGGCTCTACTATCTCATGGAGTCTCGCGGACTGGTCGAACGAGTCGTCGAGGAAGATGCTGTGCAGCGGGCCATGTCGACGCCCCCGCAAACAACCAGAGCCAAGGTTCGGGGGGACTTCATCCGATTTGCCCGTGCGAAAAATCGTTCGTACACGGTGGATTGGACCTATCTGAAGCTGAATGGGTATTGGGAAGAAACCATTCTGTGCATGGATCCCTTCAGTGCTGTCAACCGCCGCGTGGATGAATTGGTCTCTCAGGTCTCCGGATTGCGGTTCTACCGATGATCATTTCTGTGTTGAAGCAGGCGCAGTTGCGGATTTCCCGGCTCGATCGGACGTTGATCACTGCGCTAGTGCTGCTCACCAGTATATTTCCCGTCGAGCTGTTTCCAAACGCACCGCCTCCGCCAAAGGGTATTGACGGACAGTACAGTGGCAAGCAGGGACAGGTATTGGTGGTGAAGGTTCCCGTTGCGGAAGGTGTCGACTGAAGTCAGGGGCACCTTCCTGGATCGGACAATTCCATTCTTTCGCGAGATGAGATCCGGGGAGCCGGCCGGCTATCTCGGGTTGGTCGGCATCGATATGCAGGATGCTCCCGGTACTTATGAGCTGGCGGTCGCCGTCAAACATGGTGAAGAGGTGAAGCACCTCAGCTTCAATGTGCTGGTGGCGAAAGAAAAGTTCAGTGTGGAGCACTTGAAGCTGCCTAAAGACAAAGTAGATCTGGACGATAAAAGTCTGGCACGTTGGAAAATGGAACAAGAGCAATTGCGGCAGGCGCTGGCGGAGAATTCAGCTCTGCGGTTGTGGCACAGTCATTTCGTCGAACCGGTCAACGGCAAGCGCACGGGAATCTTCGGCAGTGTCCGGATCATGAACGGCCAGCCGAGGAACCCACACAACGGCGAAGATATTGGGGCACCGCTTGGGACGGATGTCGCTGCCACGAATGACGGGATCGTCCGCCTCACCGTCGATCATTTCTTTTCCGGTAGGGGCGTGATTGTCGATCATGGGCTTGGCTTCTACAGTATGTACTTTCACCTCTCCGAAATTCTGGTAAAAGACGGTGACTTCGTGAAGGCGGGCCAAATTATCGGCAAGGTCGGGGCGACCGGCCGCGCCACGGGTCCGCATCTTCATTGGGGCGTGAAACTGAACGGGGCTCGCGTGAACCCCTACGCGCTCCTCGACCTGCCGTTCAAAAACGGCTCTTCACCTGGTGCAACCGTCGTGACGCCGTCTGCCGGACAGATCCCCTCTCCAGAAAGTCCTCCCCTCAAAGAATAAGGCGATTCTCTAAGTCGCTGTTATTGGGAATCCCAAATCGTCAAAAGTATCCGCAAGACAGTCGTCCTGCTTCGTCATGACGCCGTGGCCCCACAAGCTACATCTAGCGGCTAGTAGTTCGATTCGATGCTCGAAGGTGTCTTGTTCAGTACTGTGGCGGCAGCGCGGGAGAGGGCAGCATCGTGGCGATGGTCCGACGCATAAATGCGGAATTGCACCAAGCGGGTGGGCAGAAGATCCAGGAATTCTTCAAGCGGTTCGGTTGAGACATTTTTCGTTCCCGGGTCGTACACGATAAAGGGGGTTGCCCCGCTGGTCCTTGGGATCAGGGCGGGGATCGAGCGGAGCCATGTCGACGCGAAACTCGATCCTCTGGAGATCTTTCGGCAGTTCTTTCCGGATTTGCTTTTCAAAGTGTTGATGGCTGGGAAAATCCATACCGCGCTCTTGGCCCTTTTCTTTCAGCACGGTGCTGTAGGCCATCTTCCATTTCACGTCGCGGCCTATAATCCTGCCCCATTCCTCTCCAAGTCGCCGTTCGGCTGCATGGCGTGACTTCTTCCAGCTGCGCACCTGCTCGAGCAACGACCAGTCAGTGAGGGTCAGGTATTCGTCCATCTTCTTGCGCGGATCATGCGGGAACAGCAGCCTCATCGTGTCTCCGAAAATATCCCGCAAATGGATGTCGATCGCTCTCGTGGTCCGGTGATAATAGACGTTGGAATAGAGATACATTCGGGTGTTGAGGAACATTTGCAAGGCTGGAAGTCCTGTCTTATGAATGGTAAAGCCCTTGTCGGTGATGATGGTGTAGTGAATCAGTCTGGTCAGATCGACCGGGCCGACCGCGACGCCGCACATATAGGAATCGCGCAGTACATAATCCAGATTGTCGGCGGTGTAGCTGCCGGAGATGACCGGCTGGAGCATGTTCAGCCAGCGAGGCAATGCGGGAATTGTCTTTGCCCTTTTCCTTGAGGATCACATGCGCAATCTGATCAGGGATGAGCTCTTCACCTCTTGCAAAGGGCCCGGCAGGACTGCGGCGGATCTTGCTGATGATCGGACCCAGATAGTCTCGGATGATGATCTGGCCGAGTTTTTCATGACTGGCGTGAAGCGCGTGCAAGTAATTGTCGTCGAAGAAGTGGCAAAAGGGGCCATGGCCGATGTCGTGTACGAGAGCCGTCACGCGGAGAAATTCTTCGATGTAGTTGGCCGAAGGCACATCCGTTGCCACCTTCTGCAGAAACGGATAGAGGTGCCTCGCGAATTGCCCTGCCACGTGCATGGTGCCAATCGAATGGACGAACCGGGTATGTTCGGCGGATGGATAGACCCAGCGGGCACTTTGAAGTTGATAGATATACCGAAGTCGCTGCACCCATGGAGAATCGATCAGGTCTTTCTCCGTCAGTTCGTGCGGTTCTGCTTGGCTGTAGGGAACGGTGAAGGACACGTACTTGTGAATCGGATCGGCAATTAGTGCCGAACCGTCATAGGGAGCGTTGGATGGGCGAGTGTGCTCCTGACGGGCCATGGCGCAGCCGCATCTTAGCCCAGAGGGTCGGGGGGCGGCAATGGTGCGGCGTGCCGAGCAGCTGCTTGTTGCCGATGCTTACTGATCAGATAGAGGGCTAATGGGTACGACACCGCAGCGCTGATCAGGCTCAATAATATTCCGCCAATCGCGAAGGGGACCGCATAAGGCATGACCTGTTCATAGATGGCGCGGAAGCCGAGGTCGCTCCAATCAAAAGATGGGCTGTCGTATTGTCCGAGGACGACAGCACCGGTCCAATAGGTGGCTCCGAGGATTGGCACGATGGTCCAGGGGTTGTTGATGAGGGCCCCGGCGAGCAACGCCACGAAATTCAACCCAAACGCCCATGTGCAAAGGCCTACCAAGATCATATGAAAGCCATAGAGAGGACAGAAGGCGATCGCGGCTCCGATGGCGAAGGCGAGGGCCGTTCGCTGGGGCGATTCCTGGAGATGGAGGACATGCTTGAGTAGGGTTTGAAAGGAGGCCATGGTCGTTGCGGTTTACATTAGCGTGTCGAACGGAAATGTTCATAGCTGGTGGACGGCAAGCGATGTCGCCGACCGTTCTGCATGATCATGTGCAGGCCAGACCGAGCCGGTGTGATGGTCCCGATCCAGGTGACGTGGAGATGCTGCACGGCAGTAGCCCGTTCAAAGCGAGTGCGCTGTCGGGCAGGCACGGTGAACAGCAACTCATAATCTTCTCCCCCGGCCAACGCGAGCGTGACAGGGTTCTGATTGGTTGATTTCGCATAGGAGTGGCACGCCGGAGAGATGGGCAAGGCCGAGAGGGTGATTTCCGCACCGACGCGGCTTTCTTCGCAGATGTGTCGGAGATCACCGGAAAGCCCATCAGAAATATCGATAGCGGATGTCGCCCACCCTTGTGCAGAGAGCCATCGGCCTTCGAGAATGCGAGCCGTCGGGCGAACATGACGGCCTATGAGAAATCGTCGATGACGCGGCAAGAAGAGCCCTGTTGCCGTGCCCTGTCGGGATTGCTGCAACAGCTTGAGTCCGGCCAGGGAATCGCCGAGTGTCCCGGTGACGTACAGATCATCCCCGGCTCGCGCACCGCTTCTGAAGAGCACATGGCGAGCGGCTGAAGACCCGACGAGCGTGATGTTGATAAACCAGCCTGAGGCCGATGCAGAAGTATCTCCCCCGATGAGTCGTACCTTGTGAGGACGACAGGCTGCCATGATCCCACGATAGAGCTGAGAGACCTGCCGGCCTGTGCCCGAACGGGGGATTGCAATTGACACCAACAGGTATTCGCGGAGTGCCTCCCATGGCGGCAATATCGCTGAGGTTGGCGGTTGCGGCGCGAAAGCCGATGTCGGAAAAAGTGGCGGTGCTGAGATCAAAATGAATGCCCTCCGCCAAGAGATCGGTTGTCAGGAGTTGCCAGCGCTGTCTGCCGAGGGCGATCACTGCGGCGTCGTCGCCGATGCCGCGGTGAACCGAAGGGCTGTTCGTACGATAGCGTTGCCGTAGTTCGCGGATGAGGTCGAATTCTCGGACGGTGGAGATGGCCTTGGGCCGGGCCGGGGATGCCATGCTAGCGGGGTTTTCGGGACAAGTGGGACCTGATCGCCGAATGCGTGTGGACAGTTCGATCCGCTGGCCTTGATTTTTCTGATCGGCTTGCCGGTTTCTGGGAAGCCTGCGGCTTTCCGGTGCTACTCTTAGTCCGCCGGCGAAGGGCTACTCTCATGACATCGTCCATCGTATCCGCAAAGATGAGCTGGATGCCTTTCAGAATGTGCTTGGGAATTTCATCCAGATCTTTCTTATTGCGTTTTGGCAGGATCACCGCCTTGAGTTTAGCGCGTTTGGCGGCGAGAATTTTTTCCTTTAAGCCGCCGATGGGGAGCACCCGGCCGCGCAAGGTGATTTCTCCTGTCATCGCGAGATCGCGACGGGCCGGCACTTGCGCCAAGGCGGAGGCAATGGCTGTGGCCATCGTAATGCCGGCCGACGGACCGTCTTTCGGAATGGCGCCGGCCGGCACATGGATGTGCAGATCCTGCTTGGTGAACATGTCGGGATTGATTCCGAGCGTCTTTTCACGTGAGCGGACGTAGCTCAAGGCGGCTTGCGCCGACTCCTTCATCACGTCGCCGAGGTGACCGGTGAGGGTCAGTAGCGCCTTTGCCCTTCATGACGGTCGCTTCGATGTAGAGGACATCGCCGCCCGATTCGGTCCAGGCTAAGCCGGTCGCAACACCGATTTCATCCTTCTCCAATTCCGATTCAGGGACGAACTTGGGAACGCCCAGATATTTGTGGAGATTGCCCGGATTGACAGGGAAACCGAGTCCTTTGCCTTCAGCCACTTTCTTGGCCACCTTGCGCATGACATTGGCGATTTCGCGCTCGAGATTTCGGACGCCGGCTTCACGCGTGTAGTTGGTGATGATCTGGCGGAGCGCCGGTTCGGCGATCCTGACATGCTTCTCCGTGATCCCGTGTTCCGTCAGTTGACGCGGAATGAGATAGCGTCTGCGCGATGCCGAGCTTTTCTTCCTCGGTATAGCCGGGGATGTCGATGACTCTCCATCCGATCACGCAAGGCGGGCAGAATGGGATCGATCAAATTGGCCGTCGTGATGAACATCACTTCCGAACAGATCGAACGGCACGCCCAGATAATGGTCGGTAAACGTGTTGTTCTGCTCCGGATCGAGCACCTCGAGCAAGGCGGCCGAAGGATCACCGCGAAAGTCCATACCGACTTTGTCGACTTCGTCGAGCATGAAGACCGGGATTGTTCGTCCCGGCCTGTTTCATGCCTTGAATCATGCGGCCGGGGAGCGCGCCGACGTAGGTGCGGCGATGGCCGCGGATTTCTGCTTCATCTCGCACGCCGCCCAGACTGATGCGGACGAACTCGCGTCCGAGCGCACGGGCGATAGACTTGCCGAGCGATGTTTTGCCGACGCCGGGCGGGCCGACGAAACAGAGAATCGGGCCCTTTCATTTTCTCTTTGAGCTTTCCGGACGGCGAGATATTCGAGTATGCGTTCCTTGACCTTTTCCAGATCGTAGTGGTCCTCGTTGAGGACTTTGTTGGCCGCTTTGAGGTCGAGGTTGTCTTTGGATTTCTTGGACCAGGGCAGTTCGACCATCCATTCGAGGTAGGTGCGGACCGTGGCGGATTCGGCGGTATCCGGGTGCATTTTCTCCAGCCGCTTGAGCTGCTTCTCGGTTTCCTTCAGGACCTTTTCCGGCATCTTGGCGTCTTTGATCGCGCTTGCGGAATTCCGCGATTTCCTCCGCCCGTTCGTCCAGCTCGCCCAGTTCTTTTTGAATCGCTTTGAGTTGCTCGCGCAGGAAGTATTCCCGCTGGGTCTTGTCCATCTCGCCCTTGGCTTGGGCCTGAATCTTCTGCTGCATGGAGAGGACTTCGATTTCCTTCGCGAGAATTTCGCTGACCTGTCGCAGGCGCTTGAGTCGGATCGGTGATCTCCAGCACTGACTGGGTCACTTCGACCTTGAGGCCGAGATTGGAGGCCACCATGTCGGCGAGACGGCCGGGATCTTCCAGATTTTCGATGACGACCATGACGTCGGGGATCAAGACCTTGCCCAGGCTGACGATCCGTTCGATCTGTTCTTTGACCGTCCGCATGACGGCTTCGGCTCTCGAGCGTGGAGCTCGGAGCTTTGGTCTCGGTGATCTTGTCGATGCGCACGGAATAGTAGGGTTCGGTCTGGATATAGCCGGAGATCTTCGCTTTCGAGAGACCTTGCACGAGAATCTTGATCCGCTCATCCGGCAGCTTCAGCATGCGCATGATGATGCCGACTGTGCCGATCGCATGGATATCGTCGGGAGTGGGATTCTCGACGTCCAGGGCCTTTTGCGTCGCCAGGAAGATCATCCGGTTGCCGGCCAGTGCCGCTTCGATCGCCTTGATCGACATCTCGCGGCCGACAAACAGCGGCAGGACCATGTAGGGAAAGACGACGATGTCGCGGACGGGCAGCAGCGGGAGCTGGTCGGGGATCTCGACGTTTTGAGGAGGCTGTCAGGTCTTGTTCGATCGATTCGCTCATCGGAGTTATCTCACGATTCTGAATGTTGGGCCGAGTATATCTGCGCAGAGATGCTGAGGCTAGACTCTGCTGGTGCGGCGATGATCGCCGGATGACTCCATGCGGTTCCGAAGATAGTCAGCGAAGTCCGCGCCCAACGAAGGATTTTTCAAGGCAAACTCGACAGTCGCAATCAAAAATCCCAACTTGTCGCCTGCGTCGTAGCGGTTGCCCTTCACTTCCAGTGCATACATCGGAGACTCTTTCGCCAATTCTCTGAGCGCATCCGTCAATTGAATCTCTCCGTTCTTTCCTGGCTTCGTTTTACGTAATATCGGAAAAATTTCCGGCGGCAGGATGTACCGGCCGATGACGGCAAGGTTCGACGGTGCATCCGCTGGTGCCGGCTTTTCGACCAGGTCTGTCACTCTATAGAGGCCGTCGGAAATCCGGTCCGGCGAAACGATACCGTAGCGGTTCACCTCTTGATGCGGTACTTCCTGGACGCCCAGGACCGCCCCGCGCCGCTTCTTATACGTTGAATGAGTTGGGCCAGGCCAGGAACCGGCGCATCGATGATTTCGTCGCCCAACATGACGGCAAAGGGTTCATCGCCGATCAAATGTTGGGCGCAGAGCACAGCATGTCCGAGGCCAAGGGCTTCCGACTGACGCACGTAGCAGAAATTTGCCAGATTGGAAATGTGTCTGATCTGGCTGAGGAGCTGGCCCTTGCCGTTGCCTTTGAGATTTTCTTCCAACTCGACGGAACGGTCGAAATGGTCTTCGATCGCTCGCTTGCCGCGGCCCGTGATGACGATGATGTCTTCGATGCCGGAGGCGACGGCTTCTTCAACCGCATATTGGATTAACGGTTTGTCGACCAGCGGAAGCATTTCTTTCGGAGAGGCTTTTGTCGCGGGAAGGAACCGGGTCCCGAGGCCGGCGGCAGGGAGAATGGCTTTGCGAACTTCCCCTCGTGACATGATACGGCGATAGTATGTGATGGGATAAGTGAAGTCAAGGAATCGACAATGTCCCACAGCCCATATTGCATGAAGAGATTTGGGCCAAATCCGCTTTACATTGAAATACTTGCCCCATATAATCCGAGAGTTTCCGACACAGTGGTTCGTGGCTGATGCTGCGGCGTTGCGCTCGTATGCATCTCACGTCAACAACCTTCATTGCCGCCGTCATCGATGGCTCCGGGCATGCGTTCATGGCTACGGAGCCCCAAGTGAAGGGCGTCACATCTCCTCCACTGATTGGGGCCTTCAATGAGGTCGTCATACTCTGTGTGTCTGTCGGGAGCGTTTTTCTAGTGAAGGAGGTGTCGTCCGTACAGGGCGTACGCTGGTTACTGCTTTTACTCGTCGCCATCCTCTTCGGAGTCGGCCTCGTGCGTGAGGCGGTGGCTCAGCCAGCGCCGCCAAAGGTGACGACGATCGAGATTCGCGGGAACAAGAAGATTGAGTTGCCCGCCATCCAAGGACGATTGACGCTGAAGCCCGGCGATCCCTATACGCCGGAAAACGTCCGTGGACAAATCAAAATTCTCTATGAGACCGGATATTTCGAAGACGTGCAGGTCGAGACGGAATCGACGCCTCAGGGCATAGCAGTCGCCTTTCTTGTGCGCGAGAAACCGTTCATCACCGAGATTGTGTTCGATGGGAATGAGGAGCTGAGTGACGATAAGCTGAAAGAAAAGATCACGATCAAGAGCCAAGCCTTTCTCGATCAGCAGCAGGCCAAAGAGAGCGCCGAGAAGATCCGCCTGGCCTACCAGGAGGATGGATACTTCAACGCCCAGGTCATCCCGGTCGTGCAGACATTGGATGAGGACCGCAAGCGCCTGACATTTTTCATCAAAGAAGGAGAGAAGGCCAAGGTCAAGACGGTGAATTTCGAAGGGATGCGGGCCGCGAGAAAGACGAGATGTTCAAAGTGATGGCGACGCGAGAATGGGTTCCCTGGTACGGGCTGTTCACGCAGTTGAAGCTGCCCTCGTTTCTCTCCGATGCCGGGGTCCTCAAACGGGAAGAAATGAATAACGACGTCGAGCGGATCAAGGAAGTGCTCCTTAACAAAGGCTACCTGAATGCGCAGGTCGGACTGCCCGCCGTGGAGCTCAGCGAGGATAAGAAATGGTTTGTGGTGACGTACGCCGTGCTCGGAAGGAGAACCGTTCACGGTCGCCGAAGTGGGATTCCGGGGGAATACGGTATTCGAAGAGCCGGAACTTCGTGACAAGACTGAAAATCAAGGCGGGGGAAATCTTTCAGCGGCAGAAGCTCCGAGACGAAATTACCCGTTTGACCGATCTATATGGGAGCAAGGGCTATGCCTTTGCCGATGTCGTTCCCAACGTGAATCCTAATCACCGAGGAGCGCACGGCCACCATCATTCTGAATATCAAAGAAGGGGAGATGATGCGGATCCGCCAGATCAACATCAACGGCAACGACAAAACCAAGGACAATGTCATCCGCCGGGAAATTGCGTGTCGACGAACAAGATGTCATCGATACGCCCTCGCTGAAGCGGAGTTTTCAGCGGCTCAATAATCTCAACTTTTTTGAGACCGTAGAAATCCTGCCGCAGCAGGTGGATGTGGACAAGGTCGATCTGAATGTGCGTGTGAAAGAAAAGCCGACCGGCCAGTTCAGCATCGGCGGGGGATTCAGCACGTTGGATAAATTGGTGGCCATTGCCGATATTACCGAAGGCAACCTTGGCGGCAACGGTTGGATGGGCCGTATCCGTGGACAGTTGGGCCAGCAGCGGACGCTCGGGTTGATCACGTTTCGCAATCCGTATTTGAATGACTCGTTGACGTCCATGCAGGTGGACGTGTACCGCAGTATGACCAACTACATTACCTACTTTGAAAAGAAATCCGGAGCGAGTCTCACGTTCGGCCGGTGGCTTTCCGAATATGTGACTGGAAGCTTCAGTCTGATGGCGGAACAGCTCAACTTCACGGATCCCAATAGTAACTGCCTTATTAATCCAGAGCTGATCATCTGTAAGCAGTTGGGAGATCAGACGACGACCGGCTTCAGAACGTCCCTGGCTCGCGATACCAGAGACTATTATCTCGATCCGCGAACGGGGTGGCGAACCAGCGTGGGATTTGATCTCGGTACGCCCTATTTGGGGGGCACCAACAATTTCTATAAATATTATTTGGATGTGATCAAGTATACTCCGCTTCCTTACGATACACGATTCTCGTTTCATGCTCGCTATGGATCCGCAGAAGGCCTCAATGGCAAGCCGGTTCCCCTCACCGAACTCTTTTTCGTCGGAGGGATCAATACGATGCGAGGCTTTGTGTTCGGCCGAGCGGGTCCTGTCGACCCGATCACATTCACGCTCCTCGGGGCCGCAAAAGAACTGATTTTCAATTATGATTTTATCTTTACGATTTCCCGGAGGCGAAACTCAACGGGGTGATCTTCTTTGACTATGGGAAAGGATTTGGCGCAGATGAGCCGCTCTCGTTCAACCTGCGAAAGGCCGCTGGACTCGAAGGACGGTGGATTTCGCCATTCGGCCCTTTGCGGGCGGCGTACGGGATCAATCTTTCTCCGCGAGAAGGGGAGCGCAAAGGTGTGTTTGAGTTCACCATTGGATCTCTCTTCTAGCGTGAAGGGGTAGGAATCGATGTCGCGGTACCATCCGAAAGTGATCCGCCACTGGCCACGGCTGGCGATGATGGGCTTGGCCCTTACGATTGTGGCGACAGCCGGCTGCTCCAGTCCCAAGATCGAGGGCAAGATCGGGCTCGTCGATCCCGCGCGGTTGCTCAACGACACGAATGCGGGCAAGAAGGCGAAAGAGTCGCTGAGCGCCTTTGCGAAAAATCGGCAGACGTTGATCGAGATGGAGGAAAAAGAGCTGCGCCGCATGGAGGAAGATTTCATTAAGCAGGCCAGCGTGCTCAGCCCTGCGGCCAAGAGCGAGCGGGAGCAGATGTTTCGACGCCGCATGGCGGAGTATCAGCAGAAAGCCGGGGAATTGAATCGAGAGGTGCAGGAAAAACAGAAGGATGTGCTTGATGGGTTCCGTGATAAAGTGGAAGCCGTCGTCGGCAAAGTCGCGAAACGAAACGGGTTACAGGTAGTCATCGACAAGGGGAAGGGCGGGCCGGCTATTTTCGGCGCCGAGGAACTGGATATCACGAATCAAACTCTTGAAGAGTTCAATAGAGAGTACCCGTAATGACAAGCAGATTGAGCATGCGAAAGAGGAGGAGATGGACGATGAGGAGCAGAGGATTGTGTTTGATAAGTATAGGCGCCTTCTGGTTGAGCATGTCATCGACGGTGTTGGCGGCCGATCCCGTGAGAGTCGGAGTCATGGACCAACAGCTTGTCATTGAGAAGTCCAAGGCGGGCAAGCGGGCCTTGGAAGAGCTTAAAGCGTATTCAGCGACCAGGCAGAAAATCATTAACGCCGACGATCAGGAGCTGAAGGAGTTGGAGCAGTCGATTCAGGACGGCAAGCTCAGTGAGACGGCCAAGCAGGACAAGCAGAACCAGTTTCAGTCCAAGCTCGAGGCCTATCAGCGGCGCCTTGCCGACTTCAATCGGGAGATCCAGCAGAAACAGCGCGAAATGGTCGCCGAATATGTGAAAAAGGTTCAAGATGCGGCGCAAGTCGTCGCGCAGAAGGAAGGCTACATCGCGGTCATCGACAAAGGAAACGCAGGGGTAATCAAAATTGTGATCTATCACCAGCCCGGGTTGGATGTGACGGAACAGGTGGTCAAGGAATTCGACCGCCAAAATAAGTAAGGATGCTGAAAATCGCCGCCAGCTGCGTTCTCGCATCGCCCAGAGGCTCAACGTACGGCACAAAGTACGCCCCGCCTCTTTGCTCGCTGCGGCCTTGCTGAACGGCCATGTTGAGCATTCTTATAGCTCGAAGAAGGAGCCGACGATGTCCGTGATGGAACAATCCGAGATTCAAGCCCTCTTGCCTCATCGCTATCCGTTTTTGCTCGTCGATCGGGTACTCGAATTGGAGCCGGATCGGCGAATCGTCGGAATCAAGAATGTCACGGTCAATGAACCGTTCTTCCAAGGGCATTTTCCTGGACGGCCGGTGATGCCAGGGGTCTTGATACTGGAAGCGATGGCGCAGGTCGGGGGATTGTTGGCGTTTAAATCGCTGGGGGCGGCGAAAAATCCGGTCGTCTATTTGACGGGAGTCGATGGGGCGAAGTTTCGTAAACCGGTTGTTCCCGGCGATCGTCTTCGTTTTGAGATTGACGTCATCAAGAAGCGGCCGCCCTTCTGGAAAATGCAGGGCAAGGCATTCGTGGAAGCCGAGCTCGTATGCGAAGCCGAAGTGACCGCAATGGTGACAGAAGAGAAAGCGGCAATGTGAATGGTTAAACGTAAATCGTGAACTGCGATACCCGAAATGATTGACGAATAACGTTCACTGGAGGTTCAGCGTGCAGATTCATCCACATGCCATTGTCCATCCGAAGGCGAAGCTCGCCGCCGACGTGGTGGTAGGACCGTTTTGCGTGGTCGGAGAGTACGTCACGATCGGAAAAGGGACGCGGCTGCTGTCCCATGTGACGGTCGAAGGCTGGACAGACATCGGTGAGCGGTGCGAGTTGCATCCGTTCGTGTCGATCGGTGGACCTCCTCAACATCTAGGTTATAAAGGTGAGCCGACCAAGGTCGTGGTAGGAGATGATAATGTCTTGCGAGAGTATGTGACCGTCAACCGGGGGACGGTGCCAGGCGGCGGCGTCACGTCTATTGGCAACAAAAATTTTCTGATGGCCTATGTTCACGTGGCACACGATTGCCGGTTGGGCAGCCACTTGATCATGGCCAATGCGGCTAGTCTTGCCGGACACATTACGATAGGCGACCATGCGATCATCGGCGGTCTGTCCGGCATCCATCAGTTCGTCCGTATCGGCCCCTATTCGATGGTGGGCGGTTGCTGCGCCCTGGGACAAGACCTCCCGCCGTTCATGCGGGCGGCCGGCGGCTATCGCGCCCGGATGTACGGGTTGAATTCCGTCGGGTTGCGCCGCCATGGATTCTCCGCTGATCGCGTGGCAGTGTTGAAACGGGCCTATGACATCCTCTTCAGATCCGGCCATCGCATAGCCGAAGCGGCAAAACTGGCGAAGGTGGAATTCGGGGATCAACCGGACGTGATGGCCGTCCTGTCCTTTCTGGAAGGCACCAAGCGGGGGATCTGTCGGTCGGTGGGCAAGGACGAGGAAGACGAGGAATAGGTCCATGACGCAGATACCTCAAATCAGCGGCGGTGAACGGTTGGGACTGATCGCCGGGAATGGCCGGTTTCCGATCATCTTCGCCGACAATGCGAGAAAGTTGGGTTATCACGTGTCGGCCGTTGCCCATGAGGGCGAGACCGATCCGGAGTTGGCGAATCATGTCGACCGCATCCATTGGATTAAGATCGGTCAGCTCAATAAGCTGATCAATGCTTTCAAGGACGATCAGGTCCATCAGGCCGTCATGCTGGGCGGCATCAAGAAGACGCATGTGTTTACCACCGTGCGTCCGGATTTTCGTACCTTGGCCTTAGCGACCAGGTTGGCACTATGGAAAGACGATGACATTCTTGCGCGAACTCGCCAAGGAGTTGGAAAAGGAAGGCATCACGATTTGTGAGTCGACATTCGGGCTTGAAGGCATTCTGGCTGAAGAAGGAACGTTGACGGCACGGAAGCCGAGCGAAAAAGAATGGGAGGACATCCGTTACGGATGGGATGTCGCGTATGACATCGGCCGCCTCGATATCGGGCAATGTGTCGTCATCAAAGACCGCATGGTCGTGGCGGTCGAAGCGGTCGAAGGCACAGACGAAGCGATCAAGCGAGGCGGACAATTGGCGAAAGCCGGCGCGGTTGTCGTCAAACGATGCAAGCCGCAACAGGATTTACGATTCGATCTGCCGGCCGTCGGTCCGCGCACCATCGAGATCATGGCATCGGTCAAGGCTTCCGTGCTTGCGGTCGAGGCGGGACGCACGATCCTCTTGGATCGTGATCTGATGTTAGAGAAGGCGAAGGCGGCCCGGATTGCGGTGGTGGGACTGGTCAAACCCGATCAGAGCGGAGGATCGTAAGCTTGGTGACACCGTTGAGGGCGGGTGTGATCGGCGTCGGACATCTCGGGCAACATCATGCACGCCTCTATGCCTCGCTGCCTGGTTCACGCCTGATCGGAGTCATGGATCAATCGGCGGAACGGGCTCAAGCCATCGCCGATCGGCATGGCGCCCGCGCGTTTCCTTCCATTGATGAGTTGTTGTCCCACGTCGATGTCGTCAGCGTGGCGGTGCCGACCTCGGCTCATCACTCCGTTGCAAAAACGTGTCTTACTGGCCGGTAAACATGTGCTGGTGGAAAAGCCGCTTGCCGTCACCCCGGCGGAAGCCCAGGAGCTCGTTCGTCTCGCAAATCAAAAGCAGTGCCGACTACAAGTGGGACACAGCGAACGCTTCAATCCCGTCATGCAGGTGATGCGTCCCTATATCGGCCGGCCTGTGTTTATCGAATGCCACCGCCTCAGCAGTTTCAGCGAACGAGGCACCGATGTGGATGTGGTTCTCGATCTCATGATTCACGATCTGGATATGGTGCTGTCCTTCAATCCGGGCCCTGTCGAAGATGTGCAGGCGGCCGGGGTGCCGGTCCTATCGTCGACGATCGATATTGCCAATGCGCGCATTCAGTTCAAGAGCGGATGTGTGGCGAACCTCACCTCCAGCCGCGTGTCGACCAATAAGATGCGTCGTCTCCGGCTATTTCAACATGACAATTATCTGTCGATCGATTTCCAGACCAGGCAAGGCATGATCTGCCGACGTGAAGCCGGCAAGGGCGCCAAGCCTTCAATCGAAATCGAACAGCTGCAAGGCGATGAAGAAGAACCGTTGAAACTCCAGCTCGAATCGTTTCTCACTGTCGCCGCGACTGGGGCGAGGCCGGTGGTGTCCGGCGAAGACGGGGCGGCGGCGTTGGATCTAGCCCATCAGGTGTTGAAGGCCATCGAAGCCTTTGTGAGGCGGAATCAAGAAGAAAGCTGACCCTCATCGACCCATGCCACGAATTTTGATTGTCACCGGTGAAGCCTCGGGGGATCTCCATGGGGCCCATTTGGCTAAAGCGATCATCGCGCAGGACGCGACCGCGCAATTGGTTGGGATCGGGGGACGGGGCATGAGAGCCGCCGGCGTGACCATGATCCCGGGCGTCCCACAGCTGGACGTCGTGGGACTGATCGGGCTGTCCGCTGTCCGAGCCATGATCCAGCGCGTGCGCGCGATCCGGCGGGTGCTGAAGGCCGAGGCATGGGATCTCGTCGTCCTGATCGATAACCCGGGGCTGAATTTTCATTTTGCCCGTGTGGCCAAAGCCGCCGGTCGCCGGGTGCTCTATTATATTGCCCCGCAAGTATGGGCCTGGCGACCGGGGCGGATGAAATGGATTCAACGCCGGGTCGACCATGTCGTCGTCATTCTTCCGTTCGAGCCGGAACTCTATCGACGGGCCGGCGTCCGCTGCACGTTCGTCGGCCATCCGTTGCTTGATTCTGTGGCGCCGCAGTATGATCGTGCGGCGCTTCGGCGTAGATTCAACTTGGACGAGTCGGCGCCGGTCGTCGGACTGTTGCCGGGCAGCCGAGTGGCCGAAGTCAACATGCTGCTGCCGGTGCTGCTCCAGACGGCGCGCTACTGGTGAAGCGGGACCCGAAAACGCAATTTATCCTGGCGCAGGCCTCGTCAATTGACGATAATCTGCTCCAGGGCCTCCTGCGCCAGAGCCCGGTACCAGTTCGTGTCATAAAGATCAGGCGAGTGAGGTGATGGCGGTCTCCGATCTGTTGCTGGTCGCGTCAGGGACCGCGACGCTCCAGGCCGCGGTCGTCGGCACTCCCATGGTCCTGCTGTACAAAACCACGCTGCTCACGTATTGGCTGGCGCGTTGGTTGATCCGTGTCAAGTGGATCGGGTTGGTCAATCTGGTGGCGGGCCGGACCGTCGTACCGGAACTGATTCAAGATGAGGCGACGGCGGAGCGGCTTAGTGCAGGAAGCCTGCCGTCTCTTGAACGATCGGCAAGCGTATAATGACATGAAAGAAGGATTGCGCCAGGTCCGGCAATCGCTCGGTGAGCCAGGCGCGTCCTTCCGAACAGCCCAGGTGGTTCTCGCAGAATGTCGAGTCTAGATCGCTTCATACGACTGGTTCGTTACCTCAAGCCCTATCGGGTTCGGCTTGTGGCTGCGTTTGTCTGTTCCGGACTGGTCGCCGGCGTTTTCCGGAGCCTATGCCTGGCTGGTGAAGCCGGTACTTGATGAGATTTTCATCAACAAAAATGAAACCCTGCTGCTGGTCCTTCCCCTGGCGCTGTTTGCGGTCTCGGTGCTCAAGAGCGCCTTCAGCTACGGGCAAAACTATTTGATGAATTATGTCGGCAACCAGGTCATCACCGACATTCGACAGGAATTGTTCGGCAAATTCATTCGGCTACCGGTCACGTATCACGATGCCAATACGTCGGGGCGTTTGGTGTCCCGCGTGGTCAACGATGTCACGTTGATGGCCAACGCCATCGCCGGTGTGCTGAAAGACATGTTTCAACAGGGACTGACGTTCCTGGCGATGTTGGGCGTGATCTTCTATCAGAACTGGCGGCTGGGCGGCACTGTCGATCATTGTCATTCCCCTGGCCGTGGTCACGATGATGCGGATGGGGAAACGGCTACGCGCGCTGGCAGCAAGCGGCCAGGAACGGATGGGAGATATGGCCTCCACGCTGCAGGAAACGCTTGTCCGGCATCCGCATGGTGAAGGCGTATGGCAGGGAAGAGGCGGAAGCCGAGCGATTTCAAGCAGAGCAACAAGGCCTTCCTCAGTACGACGATGAAGGCGATTCAGGTCTCCTCGCTTGGGTCGTCGCACATGGAAGTGATCGGGGTCGTCGGGGTGGCGGCGATCATCTGGTATGGCGGCTCTCTCGTGATCAGCGGGGAGATGACCCCGGGAGCATTTTTCTCGTTTCTGACGGCGATGTTCATGGCCTTTACGCCGATCCGCCGACTGTCCGGCTCGAATAATACGATTCAACAGGCGCTGGCGGCGGCCGAGCGGGTCTTCAGCGTCATGGACCTCAAACGGAGCAGGAGAACGATCGAGGCCGGTTGGCGATGCCGCCGATCACGCGATCAGTGGTCGTATCAAGATGTGACGTTTCTCTATGAGGGCCAGACGGTTCCGGCACTCTACGACATCGATCTCGTGATTCAAGCCGGCGAAATGGTCGCACTCGTCGGAAGCAGCGGCAGCGGAAAGACCACGCTGGCAAATCTTCTTCCTCGATTTTATGAACCGACCGCCGGGCGCATGCTGATCGACGGGGTTGATATTCAATCTCTCACGCTGGCTTCGTTGCGGGCGCAGATCGGCATTGTCTCACAAGACGTGGTCTTGTTCGATGACACGGTGCTGAACAACATCGCGTTCGGACGGCAGGGTGCCAATGAGGCAGATATCATCCAGGCGGCGAAATCGGCCTACGCGCATGATTTCATCGAACGGCTTCCACAGGGCTACAGGACGATGGTGGGCGAAAGAGGCGTCAAGTTGTCAGGCGGAGAACGGCAGCGGCTGGCAATCGCCCGCGCGATTCTTCGCGATCCTCCCTTGCTCATTCTCGATGAGGCGACGTCGGCGTTGGATACCGAATCCGAACGGGTGGTCCAGCTGGCATTGAGCAACTTGATGGAACACCGCACGACACTGGTCATTGCGCATCGGCTTTCGACCATTCAGCGTGCCGATCGGATCATCGTGCTGAATCGGGGCACCATTGTCGAAATGGGAACACATGATGAGCTCTTGCTTCGCGACGGCCACTACAAACGGCTCCATGCCATGCAATTTCAGGATGTGCCGAATGGGTAACCAGTTTCTCAAGCCGGTCGAAACCTGGCTGAAGCTGTCCGTACTCCCGCCGATCGGCGCCGCAATGATTCGTGGATTGGGTCGGTCCATGCGTATCGAATCGCAAGGGCAGGAACACGTGGATGCGCTGTATCGCGACGGTCGCAATATCATTCTGGCGTTTTGGCATGCCCAGCAACTGATGATTCCGGTCGGTTACCGAGGCCCCGGCGCGCACGTGCTGATCAGCCAACATCAGGATGGAGAAATCATTGCGCGGATCATTGCCAAATTCGGGCATCGGGCGGTGCGGGGGTCCAGCACCAGAGGAGGCATGTCGGCGTTGCGTGAGCTGATTCGTCTTGGCCGATCCGGTCATGATGTGGTGGTGACTCCGGATGGACCGAAAGGTCCGGCGCAAGTGGCCAAATTGGGCGTGATTCAACTTGCGCGAGCCTCGAGGCTTCCGATCGTTCCTGTAGCCTTCGGGTGCTCAAAAAAAAACTCTTTGCAAGCTGGGATCGATTCATGGTCCCGTACCCCTTCTCGCGCGGCCTCTTCCTCTGGGGTCCGCCACTGTGGGTACCGCAAGACGGGAATGAGGCACAGTTGGAAGCGGCACGTGAGGAGTTGGAAGCGCTGTTGAACCGATTGACCGTGCAGGCTCAAGAAGTTGTGAACCGAAGACGAGGTTAGAAGCCTTCACTTCACCACTGATGATTCACGGCTGACGCACGAACCATGTGGTATCTGTTTTATAATGTCCTCCTGGTGATCGCTTCTCCGGTGATTCTCGCGATACTCTTGGCCAAACCACGTTGCCGGCAGGGATTACGACAGCGGTTCGGATTCAGTGCGCCTCCGATCACTCCCGATGCCAGGCCTCTCGTCTGGATGCATGCGGTCTCGCTCGGAGAGGTGGTGGCCATTGCACCGTTGGTCAAGGAACTGCATCGGCGTCATCCGGACCATCGGTTTGTTGTCTCAACCGCCACGGAAACCGGGCGTGACGCGGTGGAGCAGCGGCTGGCCGGCATTGCCGAACATCTCTATGCTCCGCTCGATTTTCCATGGTCGGTGTCCCGAACGGTCGCTCAGCTGCGGCCTGCACTCTACATCTTCATCGAAACCGAACTCTGGCCCAATCTTTTGCGGCATCTATCTGGTCTGGGCGTCCCGACGATCATGGTGAATGGACGATTATCATCGAGCTCGTATGCGCGTCAGCAATGGGGACCGGTCCGATCGTTCTACGGGTCCATGTTGCGCTCGCTTCGTCTCTGTCTGATGCAGTCCGATCGGGATGCCGAACGGATCATCTCGCTCGGCGCTGATCCTCAGTCGGTCCATCGCACTGGCAACATCAAGTTCGATCAACCCCTGCCGACCGCCCCCGAGCGGAAGGTGACCAGATCGAGCCTTGGCATCGCTGAGGAAGCGCTGCTGATCATTGCCGGCAGCACCCATCCGGGTGAGGAAGAAATGTTGGTGGATGCTTATCGAGCCACCGTGAAGCGGTACCCGACGGCGCAGATGCTGCTGGCTCCACGCCATATCGAGCGAGCGGAGGCTGTCGAAGCCATGATCCGCGATCGAGGCTTGACGGTGCGACGGCGCAGTACATGGGATCAAGGTGCCGGTTCAACAGGAGCCGGTGCGCAAGTCGTCATTCTCGATACTCGAGGTGAGTTGGCGATGGTCTATCAAGAGGCGACGGTCGCATTCGTCGGGGGGACATTGATTCCCATCGGCGGCCACAATCTGTTAGAGCCGGCATTCTGGGCCAAACCGGTGCTCTTCGGCCCCTATACGGACCATTGTGTGGAGATCGCCGATCTTCTGGTGCAGGCGGGAGGCGGCCGGCGGGTGACGACCAGAGAGGACCTTACCCAACAGCTCTTGCAACTCTTTGATCGCCGCGAGGAACGCGTGCGGATGGGGCAAGCCGCTCAATCGGTGATTCGAGAGAATCAAGGAGCCTTACGGGAGACGATTGAAGCTATCGACCGCGTGCTGGCCTCGGCGAGGCCCAATCATTCGTCGTCGTTTTCCCAAAATCCCTTTCCGCTCATGGCAGGACGATAACGACACAGTGCTCACTCCTGGACATAGGCCGGCATGGTGGCTGCTCTGGGCAGCAGTTCCCTATAAAATAGTGGCCCGGCTTCGTGTCTATGGCTATGAACGGGGATGGTTCCGGCGTCAGAGACTTCCCGTTCCTGTCATCAGTGTCGGCAACCTCACTGTCGGGGGAACGGGGAAAACGCCGCTCGTGATCGACATCACCACGTGGTTGCTCGCTGAAGGCAAGCGGGTGGCGGTCCTCAGCCGTGGCTATCGGCGAACGAGCCGCGAGGCGATGATGATGGTGTCAGACGGCACACGGGTTCTTGCAAGCCCTCAGGAGTCGGGGGACGAACCCTATCTGATTGCGCAGCATTGTCCCGAGGCCGTCGTGGCGGTCGGAGCCGATCGTTACGAGCTGGGTCAATGGATCCTCGAGCGATTCCCTTTGGACTGCGTGGTGCTCGACGATGGATTCCAGCATCTGGGGCTCCATCGCGACGTAGACCTCTTGCTGGTCGATGCGACGGATACGTATGGGTTGGATCAGGTGCTGCCGGCGGGCCGTTTACGGGAACCGATCGAAGCGGCGAGGCGTGCCACGGCGATTATTGTGACGAGAGCCGAAAAGAAGCCCGACATCGATCGGGTGATGGAGCGTCTGCGCTCTGTCCTAGACCCATTGCCCATGACGGCTCAGGTGGTCTTTCGAGCAAAAGACTTGCGTTCGGTCATCCCAGGCGCCGGTCAATTAGAGGGGAAATGGTATAAAGGAAAAACAGCGCTCCTCGTGAGTGGAATCGGTCATGCCGTATCGTTTAGGACCACGGCCGAACAGCTTGGGTTAGAGATCCTTGAGGAAGTGGCCTATCCCGATCATCACCTCTATACGAACGAGGAAGTCACCAAGGTTCGTATGCGAGCCGCTCAACTCAACGCAGAATTGGTGGTCACCACGGAAAAAGACGCGGGCAAGTTGAAGCCCTTCCTGACTGCTGCTGATTCAGGATGGTGGGCTATTATGCTTCAACTCGAATGGATTGCCGGAGAAGCTTCTGTGCATCACATGATGAGGAAGAGTCTCTCTCGAAAACAGGAGGGCGCCTGTGCGTAGGGAGACCGTGCAGCGCATCGTCGTGCGTGGACCGAACTGGCTGGGCGATGCGGTGATGTGCGAGCCGGCCCTGAGCGGGTTACGGCGGATATTTCCACAAGCGTCGCTCACATTGTTGGTGAAGCCGGCTGTCGCGGAGCTGTTCGCCAACCATCCGGCAATCGACCGTATCATGCCTTATGAGGACAGGGGACGTCATGCGGGGTTCGCGGGGAAGTGGAGACTGGCTGGTGAATTGAGACGTGCCCGCTTCGATCTGGCCGTCCTATTTCAGAATGCGTTCGAAGCGGCGTTGCTGACCTGCTTGGCTGGGATACCACGTCGCTATGGCTACGCGACCGATGGGCGGAGTCTGTTCTTGTCAGATCCGGTAGCGAGGCCCGATCGTCGAAAGCCCGTGCATCAGGTGCAGTATTATTGGGATCTGCTCAAGCCGCTGGGATTGACGGGCGATCCCTCTCAACCAAAATTGTTCCTTTCGGCCGAGGAAGAGCGGTCTATGGCGGAGCGGTTGGCAACAGCCGGCATTGCAGAAGCGGATATCGTGATCGGCATCAATCCCGGCTCGACCTATGGCGGTGCCAAGCGCTGGCTGCCGGACCGGTTCGCTGAATCCACCGAACAATTGTGCCGTCGGCTGAACGAGTCCGGAGGCCGGAGGACAGCAGTGGTCATTCTCGGCGCGAAGGGTGAGGAACGACTAGGACGTGAAATTGCGGCGCATCTTTCGTCCCCCACGACGGTCCTGTCCGGCACGACGACGATCCGCCAGCTCATGGCGGCGGTGCAACGGTGTGCCGTCCTGATCACCAACGACACGGGACCGATGCACATCGCGTCGGCCTTTCAGATTCCTGTCGTGGCCATCTTCGGTCCAACGGATTGGCGAACCACTTCACCTTACGGCTCGGATCACGCGGTCGTTCGCCATCCGGTGGATTGCGCTCCCTGCATGCTACGCGAGTGTCCGATCGATCACCGTTGCATGACCGGTGTATCAGTGGATCAGGTATACAAGGCAGCAGCGAAACTGTTGACCGGTGTAAGGGGAAAAGTGGAAGGGATAGGAGAAAGCTCATCGTCCCTGAACGCGTCACGCCTTCCTGCTCACGGCGTTCTCGAAGGCTTCACCATCTTTCTGGATCGCGACGGAACATTGAACTATGATCCGGGCTATTTGAAGTCCGCTTCCGAGCTGAAACTCCTGTCAGGCGTAGGACCGGCCTTGGCGCGCCTCAAGGCTGCGGGGGCCCGGTTGGTGGTTGTCACGAATCAGTCCGGGGTCGGACGAGGGATCTTGACGCTCAAAGATCTTGAAGCGGTCCATGCGCGCCTGGAAGGCCTGTTGGAACAGGACAATGCCGCGCTCGATGCCATCTATTTTTGTCCGCACCATCCGGATGACGGCTGTCGCTGTCGCAAGCCGGCTCGAGGGATGATCGATCGTGCCGTGTCCGAGCTGCAGGTGGACCTACGACGGTCGTACCTCATCGGGGATCATGCCCGTGACATCCAGTTGGCTAAAGCAGTGGGCGCGAAAGCGATTCTTGTGACATCCGGCAGAGTAGACGAACAGGCTATCAATATGTTACGGGCTGAGCAGGCGATGCCCGATGTCATTGTGCCATCGATGGCTGAAGCAGTCGATTGGATTCTCAAGGATGCAGTCGAAACACAGGCTTCCCAGACGACGTCGGTGTCGACGATCGAACGGTAACTGACCTCCATCCCAATCCGTGGCACAACCTTCGTGAAAATTTTCATCTCTGAATCCAGTACGGCGGTCGGAGGGCAGGAGCTTGCAGTACTGCTTCACGCCGAAGGCTTGTTGAAGCGTGGCTACGATCTGCGATTGATTCTTGAACCGGGTACCCCGATCGCCAAGATGGCGGAGGAAAAGAAATTACCCCTCACGCTCTTGTCGATGCAGAAATCTCGGTATCCCCAGGCGATTGTTCGGCTGCGAGCGCTGATTCAGCGGCATCGCCCCATGATCCTCCAAGTCAACAGTTCACGCGACAGTTGGATCGGGTCCATTGCCGCTCGATTGGTCCGGCCCAGGCCGAAAGTGATTCGGATCAGGCACATTTCGGCTCCCTTAAACCGTAATTTGACGACGCGATTGTTGTATCAACAGCTGCTCGATATGGTGGTGGTGACTGGAGGGGAGAAGACCAGGCGGGAACTCATTGATCGAGACGGATTGGTTGCCGATCGCGTCGCGGCCTTTCCGATCGGTCTCGATGTAGAATACTTTCGGCCAGCCTCTCCAGATCGCGATCTTCGACAGGAACTCGGCTTGCCAAAGGGACATCTGCTCGTCGGTCTGATTTCTTATCTGCGATCCTATAAAGGACACGAATACTTTATTGAAGCAGCCAGGAGCATTGCAGCGAAGCGCGACGACGTCACGTTCATCATCGTGGGCGAAGGCCCGGAGGAGCAGCCCATCCGACGGCGCATTGAGCAGCTCGGCATGACCGCCCGGATTAGGATGCTGGGGTTTCGTGAGGATCTCTTGAACGTGTTTCGTTCATTGGATGTTTTTGCCATTCCTTCGGTGGAAGGAGACACCATCCCGCAAGTCCTGATGCAGGCGCTGGCAATGGGGATTCCCGTCGTGTCGACGACGGTGGGCTCGATTCCCGACGTCGTCCTGGACGGTAAAACAGGATTTGTGGTTCCCCCCCGGGACGCGAGGGCCCTCGCCGATCGTATCGTGACGCTTCTTGATGACGCGGGACTTCGTGCCCGGATGGCTGTTCAAGGAAGATCATTGGTCGAGGGCACCTATTCGATAGGCAAGATGTTGGATCGCATGGAAGCCGTCTATCAGCGTCTTGTTCAGTCCGACCATGCCTGATGTGGTCTGTGGCAGAAGTGATTGGAGGATAGTTGTGTCGCAGTGGTCATTCAAGCAGCACATCGTATTTTGGTGGGTCCTCTTTCTGGTTATTCAGCAGGTGGAACGATTGTTCCTCCTCCCTGATGTCATGGCCATTGAAGCGCCTTCAGTGGGCCTGCTCATCAACGCGCTCGCCACGGGGTTTCGCGCCGATTTGATCACCTCGACCATTGCCGTATTGGTTGTATCGATATTCGGGGGGCTCGTGGGTACGCTGTGGTGGATAGGGACTCGGTGGTGGCGTGAGCCGGCGCCGGCGTGGGCCGGGTACCGTCGTATTTTTGTCGTGGCCGCAACAGTCATGGGAATGTTTTTGGTCGCGTTGTTGCTGGTGGACATCGGCTACTACCGATATAACCAGCAACGTTTGAATTTCGTATTCTTCGAGTATGTCGGCGATCTCCTGACGCAATGGAAGGAAACGGGCCTCAAAGGATCGCAGGCCGCGGGACAGACGGGCGCCGAACTCGATGATCGTGGCAAATGGGCCGGCACCGTGTTGGGCTTTCTTCTCTTCGAGATGATCGCGATCGCGGCCTGGTGGTGGTGTTTCACAAGGACGGTGCGGCCGACGTTAAGTCGGCTCACTCAGGGGTCGGTGCTCGTTCCCAATATGGTATTGCTGGTGGGATTGGCCGTCGGATTGACGGGGTTTCATCATCGGGGTCCTGAGGCGATCCGCGCCGCCGATATCAGCAGCGCGGCCTACTACACGCTGGCGCAGAATCCGGTGCTCTATGCCAGCGAAGGACTCCGCGCCATGCTTGATTCGCAACGGACATTGGACAAGTCGAAACATTTTGAGGAAATGCCATTGGAAGAAGCCATCCGCATTGCGCAGGATGTTGTAGGGCCAGGGAACGTGTTTCCCTATCCAGAATATCCCTTCGTACACCGGACCGTCGACACTCCTGGTGTCCGTTTTACACATCCGGCCAATGTGCTCCTGATTTTCGTTGAAGGGTTGGATCGACGGTTTCTCAACATGATGGTCGGCGGGGTTCGAGTGACTCCCTTTCTCGACCGATTGAGAGACGACAGTGTCTACTTCGAACATTTCTTCGCCAACGGTGTTCAAACGGCGCGAGGCCTATTCTCGACATTCTGTTCGTACTATCCGCGGCAGGGCACGGCGGCCATGAAGACGCGCTATCTGCACGACTATGCCTGTATGCCTTCGTTGCTGCGCGAGCACGGCTATAGAACGGAGATGGTGATCGGGTATGACCGTGACCTCAACCGATTGCATCTGTTCATGTCCCGGAATGGACTGCACCAGCTATTCGACCGCAGCCAGTTTCCATCAGAAGCCGAGGAGATCGGCGCGGTGGCCAGTACCGGCAGACCCGATGGGGCTTTGCTGGATCTGATGCGGAGCAGGGTCGAGCATCTTCGCACGACCGGGCATCCGTTTTGTCTCATGGCGATGACCATCGGCACGCATCACCCGTTTGCCCTACCGGCTTCTGCGACCCATCCCGATATCCAGAGCTTGAAGACCGATCCGGATGGCTATGTGGCCTCGCTACGTTATGTGGATCTTGAGCTGGAACGTGTGCTGACGGGCATGAAGCGCGACGGTCTGCTGAAGGATACTGTCGTCATGATTCTCGGCGACCATGGCCGCCACGAAAAGGTCGGGCAGACTGACCTGGAGAAGCAGGTCGGACACTTCATGTCCCCTTTATACATCTGGATGGACGAGAGTCTGCGGGAGCCGGGCCGCTATCATCCGCGCACGGTGACGGCTGTGGCCAGCCAGGTCGATCTCCTTCCGACGATTCTTGCGCTCAACGGTGTGACCCCGCGACTGAGTCCTTCTCTCGGACGTGATCTCAGTTGCTTATTGTTGTCGGACTGTTTACAGGACAACGTGGCATTTCTCAGCAGCGTGTATGACGATCTCATCGGCTTGGCCGATCGCGACGGACTATTGCTGTATTCGCTGCGCAGTCATACGTTGCGTCGAGCCGACCTGGATTTGAAAGAAACCGCCGTGCCGGTCGAATCGACGAATCCGGCTATCGTCCATCGGTATCGGCGGATGATGGCATTGTACGTGGCCGGCAACACGATTCTTAATCAAAACAAGATCTGGTCGTGGAAAGAATTCGGGCAGAAACTGTGACGGCCGGCCCCCTTCCCGTATCGATCTATGTCATCGCGTACAACGACGAGCCCAACATGCGGGCGTGTCTTGAGTCGATTGCCGGCTGGGCCGCCGAATTGATTGTCGTCGATTCGCATAGTACCGATCGGACGACGGCGATCGCCATGGAGTTCACCGACAAGGTCTATCAAGTGGATTTCCAGGGATTCGGATCGCTCCGCAACCAGGCGGTCTCCTATTGCTCATATGAATGGGTGTTCAGCCTTGATACGGATGAACGGATGACTCCCGAGTTGCAGGAAGAAATTCGGCAGGTTCTCGGTCGTGCTGGTGCGGACGCCTACTTTGTCCCTCGAAAAAACTTCTTTCTCGGGCGATGGATCCGGCATTGCGGCTGGTATCCCGATTATCGCCAGCCTCAATTGTTCAAGAAGAGCCGGTTTCGTTATCGTCAAGAACTGGTTCATGAGAGCTTTGATTGCGACGGAGAGATCGGGTATCTCCGGCAAGCGGCCCTTCAATATCCGTTTCGGGACATCGACCATTACATCGCCAAGCAGGATCGGTACTCCGATCTCATGGCCAAGCGCATGGTGGAGGAGGGGGACCGATTCTCTCCTCACCAATTGGTCACCCATCCACTAGGGGCCTTCGCGAGAATGTATTGCCTGAAGCGGGGATTCCTCGACGGCATACCGGGGTTGATTCTTTCCGGCCTCTATGGCTATTACACCTTCATGAAGTACGCCAAGTTTTGGGAACTCACAAAATCAGATCCATCTCAATCTCAAGCTTGATCTTGGCCTTATTATGAACGTGAGCGGATTTACCTTCTGCCGTAATGCGGTGAAATACGATTATCCCCTCGTCGAATCCATTCGTTCAGTTCTCCCTGTGTGCGACGAGTTCATCGTGAACGTCGGCCGCTGTGAGGATGGCACCCTGGAATTAATTCAGTCGATTCGGGACCCCAAGATTAAAATCGTGGAATCCGTCTGGGATGAATCGCTCCGGAAGGACGGCTTGATCTATTCCCAACAGACCAACATTGCGCTCGCGCGGTGTACAGGCGACTGGGCCTTCTACATTCAAGCCGATGAAGTCGTGCACGAGGACGATCTGCCTCGGATACAGGAGGCCATGCGTCGCCATCTCGGGAATCCCGCCGTCAAGGGCCTCGTGTTTCGGTATCTCCATTTTATTGCGGACTATTGGTCGACGAATCCCTGGTTCTATCACAGGGCTGTACGCATCATTCGGAACAATGGCGAGATGGAATCCTGTGGCGATGCCGTCGGATTTCATCTGAAAGCGACGCAACAATATCTCCAAAGCGGACCGAAAGAGTGGTTGGCGCATTCGGGCGCCCGCATGTTTCACTATGGATGGGTGAAAGATCCAAAAACCATGCTGGAGAAGAAACGGGAACAGGCGGCCGTCTACCACGGAGCGAACATTCCCGCTTCGGCGGCCAAAGAGTTGGCCGGTGAAACCTTCCGGTTTGATGACTACGCCATCTTGAAAGAGTTTTGTCACAGTCATCCTACCGTCATGAATGAACGAATCTCCGCGGCCCGTCGATGGGGGACGAGGCGAAACCGCTGGCTCAATTGGCGGTTCTATCGCGAAGTCACCCGCCGAGGATTCCGCGGGTAGGGAGAGAGGGCGTCCGTACCATGAAAAGATTGCCCTGGTGGAGAAGGCCATATCTGTCCAAGCGCGTGCTGGAAATCGGTCCGGGACACAATCCGTTTGCCGGTGTCACCCATTTGCTCGAGCGAGACGTTTCAGATGGTCGAGAGCGCGGCGGAAATGCTCTGGTTGTACCCACATCCGCCAGGTTGATCGTTGGTGAAGCCACCGTCTTACCGTTTTCGAAGGGCTCCTTCGACTTTGTCTATGCCTCACATGTACTTGAACACGTGACGGATCCTGAAAAGGCCTGCCGAGAACTCATGCGAGTGGGGACGGGTGGATACATTGAAACTCCCTCGCCGTTTCTTGAGCAGGGGCTCGCCTTGGGAGATGAATCTTCTTCAGAGCATTGGTTCCATCGATGGTTTGTGTTTTCGCCGAGCCCCAATGTGTTGGTGTTTGAGCCTAAGTCGGTGCAGGAAGTGTCGCGGTTTTGCTCCTGCCCTGACGGCCAATTTCTCAGAGAATTTTATGAGTCGCTTGATTTTCGCCAAGCTCAACATTTCTTTCGCCGGACGTCGAAGACCACCATCTTCTATTGGAAAACGTCGTTTCAGGTGGATGTGCGTAATCAGATGGTGGATTGCCAAAAAGAGGGGCGTGCCTGCCGATTTATCGGCATGCGGCGCACGCTCATTTCCAATTGCAACGATCTGCTGCGCGCGCGCAGAATCCGACGTCTTCCGCGGCGGTTTCCAAAGTCTCGGGCTGTTTTCCGGAAACATGGTCATTATTCTCTCTGGGTGTATTAGATGTACGTTTGGCAAGTTGTGGTCCTAGGCGTTCAACAGTTCATGGAGTTAAAACGTTGAGGCTGAGCAGTGCGATGCGCCGTTGGAAGTTCAAGCTTCGACGGCGATTTAGAAAACCCTCTCAAAGACGGGTCTTGGATGTTGGATCCGGTCATCGGCCGCATGAGGATGCGACCCACTTGGTCGACCTCCTTCCCGAGGATGATTCTGAACGTGGCAAGCCGATACAACAATTGGGGCTGCCTCTTGTTCTGGCGACGGTGGAATCCCTCCCTTTTAAGGACAAGACATTTGACTACGTCTACGCCTCTCATGTGCTTGAGCATACTCGAGACCCTGAGGCGGCTTGCAAAGAACTCATGCGCATCGCACGGGCTGGGTACATCGAGACGCCCAGCCCGTTTTTTGAGCAGGGGTACAATTACCCGAATGCCGAGCGTGGCTGGTCATTCCATCGCTGGTTTGTGTATCTGGGTGAAGGCGACAGGCTCACGTTCGAGCCCAAGACGGCTCAGACGATTGATGAATTCTGCGACTGCCGGCATGGACAGTTTATCAGGAACATTTACCAATCCATGAAGGATCTCAACCAGCTTCATGGTGTGCTGCCCCGTGAATGCAGCTACACCGTTCTCCATTGGAAGGACGAATTCACCTTCGCGGTGAAACGGGATGCGGGGAATCCAGGATGTTGAGCGTGATCGTCGCGATCCACAATCAGATCGGCCACAACAGGCTCTTCTTGCAGGGGATTCGGCGGTACACGACCGGTCCCTATGAAGTGGTCGTGATCGACAATCACTCCACGGACGGCTCGGCAGAGTTTTTCGAGTCACAAGGGTGCCGTGTGATTAGAAACCCCGTGAATCTCTGTTATCCCGAGTCCATGAACCTGGGAACGCGGAATTCGACGGGTGAGCATCTGTGTCATATCAACAACGATTTATACGTCGGGCCGAATTGGAATGGCCGGTTGATCGAGGCAATGGAACGCTTCCGCTTAGACGCGATTACGCCGCTTGGATTGGAAATGATGCCCACACCGGCTCTCACGGATTGGATACAAGGTCGATGGGCGACGATCGGGCAGGGCCGGCTGTCTTCGGGTAAATCTGCTGACCAGCTCCAAGCTATGATTCGAGCGATGTATGGGGATTGGGAAACTTTTTGTAGCGAAGTCTACCGGAGTTTCTCGGAAGTCATGTTTGACGGGCTCAACGGCTCCTGTGTGATGATCAGGCGTTCCACGTTGGAGAAAATTGGATTCTTGGATGAACGTGTTCAAGCTGCTGATTGGGACCTTTACTATCGACTGCGAAAGCGTGAGGACGAACTCGGGGATGTCCGCCGATGCAAAATCTTCGGCGGGTGCTTTGTGCATCACTTTATTCGAGCGACGGTGAAAGGGAAGCGCGAACCATTTGCCTGCAGCCATCCTCGAATGTCCATCCATGACAAGTGGTCAAAAGAAGAACAAGAGAAGCTTTGGTATAAGACCAATTATTTTCGGGCGGTTTCGGATCAGCGTTCATTTCGACAGATCATACGTCGGCATGTCGGCAAGCCTCTCGAGAAGCTGGTGAGAGAATGTCACCGCGCTATTTCGTGGCGCTGGCTCTATGTGCAGCCGGAAAGAATCGTCGAATTGCATCGCCGCCAATTTCAGGTTCTCGGAGGGACCCACGTACAGACGGGAGAGTCACAGTCGTGAACGCTGTCGCCGGGAAACCCTCTCTTGCCTGCGTCGTCATCACGAGGAACGAAGAGGCGAATATTCAGGACTGTCTCGCCTCGGTGAACTGGGCAACGGAACGGATCGTGGTGGACGCAGAGAGCAGCGACCGGACTGCCGACCTCGCTCGTGCCGATGGAGCGAGGGTGTTTGTGCGGCCTTGGCCTGGCTTCGGTGCCCAGAAAAACTTTGGAATGGAACAGGTGTCGTCGGAGTGGATTCTCATTGTCGACGCGGACGAGCGAGTCACACCAGCGCTTCGGGCAGAAATCCTTGCACGTATGGATGAATGGAAAGAGGGCGAGCCAGTCGCCTATGAAATTCCACGGAAGAATTTTTTCTATGGAGAGTGGGTGCGCCATGCCGGCGTCTATCCCGATTACCAGATTCGCCTGTTTCGACAGGGAAGTGCCAGGTATAACGACGTGCCAGTGCATGAAAACCTGATCGTCGAGGGTGCTATTGGCAAGCTCTCGAACCCGTTCGAACACTATACTGAACGTCGAATTCAGGACCATTTTCGAAAGTTCGGACTATACACCACGCTAGCAGCACAGGAAAAAGGTAGGACGATTCATGCCGTGCATGCTTCAGACCTCCTTTTCAGGCCACTCGTCGTCTTCTTTAAGAGCTATGTTCTCAAGAACGGCTATCGCGATGGGATCCGCGGACTCATTGTCAGTGTATTTGCCAGTATGTATACATTTGTGAAATATGCCAAATTGTGGGACCTGACCAGGCAATCCATGGTCGCTCAGGATCTCAGCTAGTGCCTAAACGGATTCTGTATATCCATGGAATCGACACCATTGGCGGAGCAGAACGCGATTTGCTGGCACTGCTCAATGCCCTGAACCGCGCAGAATGGGAACCTCATGTGGCTTGCCCTTCTGGGGGGCCGCTGCATGGAATGTTGAGTAAGGCAGGAATTTCTCTCCATTCCCTCGTGTTAGCTCCTTGGCGGAAATGGTTTTCACCTTTCGTGCGTTGGGTGGGAGTGAGCAAGCTCCGAACGTTAGTGAAGCAACTGCAGCCTACTCTGATTCATGTCAACGATATATGGTGGGTTCCTCATACGATCACAGCTGTGAGTCATGACTCGTTTGGGAGAATTCCGATCGTCGCGCACGTCCGTCAGGAAATAGAGCCAGAAAAAGTCAGCCGGTACCGCCTGGATCAAGTCGACGCTGTGATCTCGATTTCCAAGCAAGTTGAGCAAGCCTTACTTGCCGGCGGCGTGTCTGCTCGGTCGGTACGGACCATCTATAGTGGTCTCGATCTATTGCGGCTTGATGACAAGGACTCTGATCGCGAGGCGATCTGTCGCAAGTTGGGACTGTCCCACGAGGTCATTTTATTGGGAACGGTGGCCAATCTGTTTTCGCGCAAGGGCTACGACGTCATGCTGAGGGCGTTGCCCGCTATTTTGAAGGCGGAACCTTCTACGCATTATGTGATCATTGGAACTGGCGAGAAGGAGTACGAACGGACCTTGCACGCATTATGCGAAGAGCTTGGGATTTCGCGATGTGTCCATTTTCTTGGATTCCAAGATCCTGTCAGGCTATTTCTGGACGCCCTTGACCTCTATGTGCATCCGGCTCGCATGGAAGGTTTTGGTATTGCAATCGTCGAAGCCATGGCTGCCGGCAAAGCGGTGGTGGCAACGAACACAGGCGGGATACCTGAAGTTGTTGAACATGGGCGAACTGGTCTCTTGGTCACTTCGGACAATCCGGAGGTGTTGAGTGCTGCGGTCGTGTCCTTGCTGCGAGACAACATTCGGAGGGAGGAGATGGGAGAACGGGGCGCGAAACTGGTTCGCGAACGGTTCGATCTCAAGGCCTCAACTGCGGCAATTGAGCAGGTCTATCATCACCTATTGACTCGAACCTCAGGAACGTAAATGAAGATCGGTATCGATGCCAGTCCAGTCATCGGCGATCGGGGAGGCGTCGGCTGGCATACCTATTACCTACTGCAAGCGATGTTGGCGGCGAAACAGAACGTCGACTTTGTTGGCTATCTCAGGCCAGGATCGGCACCGCCACAGGAGATACAGGGATGGGCGGGTGCCGACCGTCTTTGCTGGGTTCACGCATCAAAATGGGCTATGCAGTGGCGCGGGTCGGCCGATCGATTGGATCTCTACCATGGAACGAATTTCAGGATGCATACCACCGGACGGTATGGCGGCGTTGTGACGATCCACGATCTATGGCTGGAGCGATTTCCAGAATATTCGCCCAAACTTCTTGGGCAGAAGCTCTCCGTCGTATAAAACGAAGCGGACGGCCCGGCGCGCCAGAACAGTCATCACCGTTTCCCAGTTCTCTGCTGGCGAACTGATGGAGCTTATTTGGTTTGTCTGCCGAACAGATCGCAGTCATTCCCAACGGCGTATCAGATGAATTTTCCCCGCACCGTGACGATGCGGCGATGATCGCCTTGAAACAGCGTATCGGGCTGACAGCTCCTCAGTTCATCTTGTTTGTCGGCGGAGCGGATCCGCGGAAAAACCACCGTATATTCTTAGAGGCGGCTTCTCTTGTGCGACATCGGCTTGAAGCGAGAACGCTCCTTCTTGTCGGATCAGCGACGCATCCGTTTGGTTCCTACGAAAAGACGGCCAAATCGTACGGCCTCATGGAGCAAGTGCTGTGTCCAGGACGCTTGTCGAGAGAGGAGCTGCGGTTACTCTATTCCTACACCGATCTATTTGTTTTTCCGTCACTCTACGAAGGGTTTGGCATGCCGATTTTGGAAGCGATGGCCTGTGGGGCTCCAGTCATCACCTCCAAGACGACCGCCCTGGGCGAAGTGGCCGGAGAGGCGGCGATACTGGTGGACCCGCGCGATGCCCGTGAGCTGGCAGAAGCCATGGTCAGGGTATTAGAGAGCGAATCGTTGCGCGGATCGCTCAAATCGGAAGGGTTGGTTCGAGTCAAGCAGTATAGCTGGCATCTGGCTGCAGCAAAAACGTTGGAGTTATATTCATCTCTTTGCCAATAGCTGTGTCGACGGATTGGTTTGTGCATGGCGCCACAAAACATTTTAGTCATCAAATTGCGCTATCTTGGCGACGTACTCCTGGCCACACCGACATTGCACGCATTGAAAACTGCCTATCCATCGGCACGCCTGACCGCGCTCGTCAATCGAGGAACGGAGGAGATGCTGATCGCCAATCCAGATGTGGACGAAATTATGCCGCTGGATCGAGGCTCGATCCTCGAGCAGTGGCGGTTCGCGATGACTGTTCGACGTCGGCAGTTTGACATGGTGGTGGATTTGACAGATGGGGATCGAGCGGCTGTTTTGACTTGGATCAGTCGCGCGCCTATCCGTATCGGATTTAACGCCGAGCAGCGCTGGACGGGTCGGTGTTATACGACTGTGGTACATGGCGAGGCTATGGGGCACCGGATTGAGCGAGATCTCGCAGCGGTTGCGCCACTCAACATTCCTGCTAGGGACAGAGTTCCACGGCTCTGGTTGACCGGTAAGGATGAGTCAATGGCCGAAGAACTTCTTGCCCAACTTGGCGTCCGATCGGACCAGGCAATGGTCGTGATTCAGCCCGGGGCGCGCTACTGGTTCAAAGCTTGGCCATCCGAACGGTTTGCAGAGCTTGCGGACCGTCTGGCCGACCAGTTTGGTTGTCAGGTCCTTATCGGTGGGAGCGAACAAGAAATAGATTTGGCACAGCGTGTCGTCAATCAGGCAAAAAGCCGTCTCATCTGCGTCGCAGGACTTTCAGGCATTCGAACATTGGCGGTGTTGCTCAAGCGGGCCGCGCTCTATGTTGGAAATGACAGCGGCGTCATGCATATTGCGGCAGCAGTCGGCACGCCTGTCGTCGCGCTCTTCGGTCCTTCGAATCCTGCCGAGTGGGGACCACGTGGCGGACCGGCCGAGGTCATCTACAAGGGCCTTGATTGCCGGGTCTGTTTTCACCCTACCTGTCAGCGAGGGGAGCAGAATTGTATGAAACTGATTACCATCGACGAAGTGATGAATGCTGCGACCCGCCAAATTCGGCAAGTGCAGAAGACTTGAGCGAGAGGGAGACCGGAGATGGCGCAATCCAGAGAACGCGAACAGTCCAGTCCAGGGATGGAGTCGGTCTTCTGCGACCTCTGCCATTCGAATCAATCCGATGTCGTGGTGAAACAACGTGATCTATTGCTGGAAGTCAGCCAAGACGAGTTTACGATTGTGAGATGTCGCACTTGCGGCCTGGTCTATTTGAATCCCCGCCCTTCAACAGATCGGTTGGGTTCCTACTATCCCTCAGTCTACTACCCTCCGGTGCAAGCGAAGTCTAGGCCGAGATTCCAGCAGCAGGTCAAACAATTCTCCGCGCAGATCAAGCGCTGGGTGTTGGAAGATTATTATGGGTATCCTTCGACTCGGCCTGATAGTTGGTCAAGAATGCTGATGAAGATTCTGTTATGGCCGGATAAAACGTTCCGGGAGTTGAAAGGGCGCCATCCTTTGCCGTGGAGAGGCGAGGGAAAGGTCTTGGACGTCGGCTGTGGAGCCGGCGGAAATTTGAAGACCTTGCAGGATCAAGGATGGGACCCCTATGGCATCGAGATCAGCGAGGTTGCGGCCGCCCATGCACGTGAACTGGTCACGGAGAATATTCACGCTGGAACCTTGGAGTCGGCCCCTTTCTCTGCCAAGTCATTTGATCTGGTCCTGATGAGCCATTCATTGGAGCATCTCCCGAGTCCAGTTGATGCCCTCCAGCGCATCCATCGACTCCTCAAGGACGATGGACTACTAGTGGTAAGTGTGCCCAATGTGAACAGTGTGGAATTTAAGGTATTTGGTCCCTGGTGGTTTCAATTGGATCCACCGAGGCATTTCTATCATTTCGATAGGGAGACTCTCACAAAAGCAGTCGCACAGGCAGGATTTCGCGTGCATCTTGTTCGGACCGCTGTCAGCTCCACGTTCTTTATGGCGAGTTTGGATCGGTTTTGGACACAGCGGTTCCAGAAAAACGTGCCGTTACGGAAGCTTATTGATCGTCTCATTGCTCGTCCATTGTCATTTATCGCCGGTCAGCTTGGGTACGGCACCGAACTCACCATTCATGCCCTGAAGCAGCCGCCTCCTCTCTGTACGAATTAATTACGGTCTGGTCTGCCTCTTAGGACCTCAGCGATACCCGTCGTAGGTGAATCTGCTTGACAGGGCTAACCGCTTTTGTTCATATTGTGAACGCCTGTTCAATTTACCCGTATAATTCATGGATTTACAAGGGCAACGTGATCTTTTACTGCTGAGCGAGCTCGACCGTAATGGTGGAGCGACTCAACGTGGCCTTGCCAGCAAGCTTGGTGTCGCCTTAGGTCTGACCAACCTGTATTTGAAGCGTCTTGCCCGCAAAGGCTACATCAAAATCACGACCATTCCCCGCAATCGAATCCGTTATTTGTTGACCCCTCAGGGGTTCGCGGAAAAGTCTCGGCTTACTTATCAGTATATGCAGTATTCGTTGTCCTACTACCGGGATATGCGTGGACGTCTCAAAGACATGTTGTCGTCCCTCGAGGGGATACACGGTCAGCGAGTAGCCATCTGTGGCACGGGCGAGCTGGCAGAGCTGACGTATCTCGCACTGAGAGAAATGAATATCGACTGCATCGGATTTGTCGATGGGAACACACGGGAGACGTTCCTCTCCTGTCCCGTGTCCTCACCGGATCGAATCGCCGGCTGGCAATTGGATCGGGTACTTATTGCGGATCTCGATCGTGCCGCGGCCTATGAAGAACAATTGGTGCAATCCGGGGTGCCGCGCGAGAAGTTACTCAGACTCGGACTGGATCATTAGTGTTCGGAAGGTTCAACTGTAAGTGAGAGGGCGGAGCTGTGCCTGAACCCTTGTTACACACACGCTGGTATGCATTACGGACGCGATCACGACACGAAAAGCTCGTGCGTGATCAGCTCGCGAATCAAGGAATTGAACCGCTGTTGCCCACGGTCAAACGTCTGAGCCAATGGAAGGATCGAAAGAAAGAAGTTGAAGTCCCGCTGTTCTCCGGATACTGCTTCGTCCGTTTTGGAATGGACCAAAAATTACCGGTTCTCAAGACGGTGGGTGTCGTCGATATTGTCGGCGGTGGTAGGCAACCAGAGCCGATTCCTGACGAAGAAATCGCGGCCATCCAGACATTGATGACGAGCGTGCTCCCATATGATCCCCATCCATACCTTCAAGAAGGGATGATGGTTGAAGTCATTAGGGGCCCGCTCCAAGGCGTTCGTGGAATCTTGTTGCGCAAAGAAAAGCGGCATCGCTTGGTGCTCGGAGTGCGACTCATCCAACAGGCTGCGGCGGTGGAAATCGATATACAAGATGTCGTTCCTTTGTAGTGCTTTAATTATTCTGTCTATTTGTTTTGTAGTGATCCCATTTAGAGGTTTTCAGGTCTTCAACACCATTCCCTAATGCGAAAAACTAGGGGTTCACCGAGTGTGTTTGTCGGTATGATTTCCTTACATACTCATATCTGCAAGAACAAGACCTCTTTTCCCCTATATCTGTATGGCAAGCAACTTACACCACACTACGAATTTGCCCGCACATGGACGTTCGTTTTCTAAAACGAAAAAACGTCGGAAGTCCTCGCGCGATCAAAATACAAGACACAAGCGCGTGGCCATTCTACTCGCTACCAAACAAGGCGAGCGATTCCTCCCGCAACAACTGCAGTCGTTCATGAACCAGACACATCCAAATTGGACCTTGTGGGTGTCCGACGATGGGTCTACTGATAGCTCAGTCAAGCTGATCGAACAATTTCAAGAACGCGTAGGAGAGGAACGAGTTAGATTAGGGATTGGACCTGGCCGCGGACACACTGCAAATTTTCTATCACTTGCCTGCGATTCTAATATTGATGCAGATTATTTTTCCTATTCGGATCAAGATGATATTTGGGAAGCCGACAAACTGGCTCGTGCTCTCGAAAGGCTCCAGGCACTTCCCGATGATGTGCCGGCGATGTATTGTTCTCGCATGCGGCTCATTGACGAAATGAACCGGGACATCGGGTTGTTTGGTTTATGGAGGAAGGCGCCGAGTTTTGCCAATGCGCTGACCCAGAATATTGCCTCCGGCCATACAATTCTTTTCAACCGAGCTGCGCGAAATGTGCTGCTCGAAGCCGGCCCGTACGTGGATGTTGTTAGTCATGACTGGTGGTGCTATTTACTCATCACGGGGTGTGGAGGAACAGTGCTCTACGACTCGTATGCTGGCGTTCGGCATCGACAACATAAGCACAATTGCGTTGGTGCCGGTTCGACACTTGTCGCAAGAATCAAAAACATGTGGATGCTTTTCAATAATCGCTTTCGTTTGGCATGTGATAGAAACATTACGGCGCTACAGAAAAGTGAATACCTTCTGACAGATCAGAATCGACACATTTTGCGTCGGTTTGCCGAGATGCGAGAGGCTTCTCTCATTTCTCGAATGATTGGGCTCCGGCAGTGTGGCCTCTACAGGCAGACCTGGTACGACAATCTCGTCCTCATCGCGGGCGCCATCCTGAAGAAGATCTAAAGAGCCAAGACCGGCCGCATCGGATCGTCGTTTTGTGGCGACCCGATAGCATTCCCGCCGCGTTATTTTCCAATGCAGCACTTTTCGACCTCTCCAAAGGAAATGGCCGCGAGCTTTTGGCGGAATCGATCTCTCATCTTTCAACTTACGAAGCGGGAGGTTCTTGGCCGCTACCGGGGATCTGTCGCAGGTCTGGGATGGTCGTTGCTTCATCCAATTGTCATGCTGGCCATTTATACGTTTGTCTTTTCAATAGTGTTCCGCTCGAGGTGGCCGGGCCTGGACGATCATCAAAGCACGGCAGATTTTGCTCTCGTGTTGTTCGTCGGAATGATTGTGCATGGCATCTTCGCAGAATGTGTCAACCGCGCGCCCAGCCTCATTTTATCCAATGTCAACTACGTCAAAAAAGTCGTTTTTCCGTTGGAGATTCTTCCACTCGTCGCGATGGGATCAGCGGTTTTTCACGGTGCGGTAAGCCTGATGGTTATGCTCTTGGCGCAATTGTTGATGCGTGCGACATTGCCGTGGACAGTGATTCTATTTCCCTTTGTGCTGATACCATTACTCTGTGCCACCATGGGGACGGCGTGGTTTCTCTCATCGCTCGGCGTGTATGTCCGCGACGTCGTGCAGACGACCGGTATTGTGACGACCATTCTGTTGTTCGTATCTCCCGTCTTTTTCCCAGTGTCCGCCCTTCCTTCAGAGTTCCAGCCATGGGTCAAACTGAACCCTTTGACGTTTGTGATCGAAGCTGGCCGCAACGCGCTGATTTTCGGGGGCGGATTCGACTGGGTCTGGTGGGCGTGGTATGTGCTCGGCAGCCTCACTGTTGCGTGGGCCGGGTTTTGGTGGTTTCAAAAAACGCGACGAGGCTTTGCCGATGTCGTTTGAAGGACAGAGTCTCTTGACACCTGAGCTTTCGTTAGAGGGAACTATCGTTTCCAGCGGTGAGAATATCGCCATTCGTGTGAGCGGCGTCAGCAAGTGCTATCACTTGTACGACAAGCCACAAGATCGGCTGAGGCAATCCATCTACCCGCGCTTGCAGCGGATGTTTGGGAGGACGGCAAGGCGCTACGCGCGTGAATTCTGGGCCCTAAAGGACATCTCCTTTGAGGTAAAAAAAGGTGAAACCGTCGGCATCATCGGGCGCAATGGATCAGGAAAATCAACGTTATTACAGATTATTGCCGGTACACTCGAGCCAACGCAGGGGGAGATTAAAGTAAATGGACGTGTGGCAGCCTTACTGGAATTGGGCAGTGGATTCAATCCCGAGTTCACGGGTCGGGAAAACGTCTATATCAATGCGGCAATTCTGGGTTTGAGTCGAGCAGAGATCGACGCCAGGTTCGATGATATCGCCGCTTTCGCCGACATCGGCAACTTCATCGAGCAGCCGATCAAGACCTATTCTAGTGGAATGATGGTACGTCTCGCGTTCGCCGTGCAGGTAGCTATCGAACCGGATGTCCTCATTATCGATGAAGCCCTGGCGGTCGGCGATATGCGATTCACGATGAAGTGCATCCGCAGAATGCGCGAACTGGTTGATAAAGGGACTTCTTGTCTTTTTGTCTCTCATGATATGTCGAGTATTGTGAACTTTTGCAGTGAAGACCCTATGGCTGCAAGATGGTGAGACTCATCTTCAGCGGCGACCCGAAATTCGTGACGATGAACTATGCGAACTTCATGACGTATGGTCTCACTCCAAAAGGCACTTGCCTCAAGGAAGAGCAGGCTTCTGATAGCTCTAAGCTAAATCTTAATCCTGGTAGCAACCCTTCTGAAAGCCAAGTAAATAGATGTGAATCAAGCCAAAAAAAAGCGCTTCAGTGGGTGGATTTGGATGATCTGCCATCAAGCGGAGAGGGAGGAGCTAAGATTTAGACGCGGTGTGGCACTCACAAGTATGCTGACGGAAACATGGGAAGCGTTTTTGAGGGTGGGGAATGGTTGAATATCTTTATAGAAGTTGCTGCAAAGATTTCCTTGAGATCGCCAATAGTATGCGCCGATATAAGAGATCGAATAGTCTTATTTTTGGGCTAAACACATTTTTCATAAAGTCCGTTTCGTTTAGTCTTTCCACTGGGGCAACGCGCAGTCATAAAATTTAACTTCAAATTGCCCTATCTGATGAACGGGCAATATGGAATTGCTGTTGCTATTGCGGATGGAGCCTACGACTTTCACACGCAACATCACATTATTAATGAAGCTTTACTTTTTGCTGTTAGTTCTTCAGACCTGAATCGACGTCACTACCTTGTTTCGCTTGAACAACATCTTTCAGTGTACTGGCTTCTTCTAATATAGAGGAACAGCCGTGGTGATGAAGAACCACGGTAGAAAATAATCTCCACATAAAGTTTGAAAGAGCAACAAACAATGGGTGAAGTGAAATGCTTGGAATGATCTTGAGGGAAGGTGATCTCGTATTTTACGTGGGCGCCAATGTGGGCACAAAGACGCTAAATTATAGAAAACTAGGGGCCAGAGTGGTGTGTTGTGAACCACAACCTGATTGCATCAAGAAGCTCCATGAAATCTTCATTGGTGATCCAGGTGCTTTGAAGTACTGGAAGTTGGCCTAGGCGCTCGTCCTCACAGGGCGGATTTTCATGTCTGTTCGCAGGCCAATACTATCTCAACTCTTTCAGAACGTTGGAAGGGCGGACGGTTCAAGAATTACCAGTGGGATCGAAAAATTCCGGTCGATATTACCACGCTTGATGAAGTGATCGCTAAGTACGGTATTCCGAAATACTGCAAGATCGATGTCGAGGGATATGAATTGGAGGTGCTGAAGGGGCTGTCATCCAGAGTCCCATACCTCTCTATCGAGTTTTGCAGAGAATTTCTGGACGAAACAGAACGATGCATCTTTTATCTGATGGGACTGGGGTATCGTGCCTTCAACATTGCGTTACGCGAATCGGATACTTTTTATTCTCAATCATGGCTGTCGGAAGAGCGGATTCTTAAGGAGTTAAAGCTACTGTCAGACCCTGAAGAATGGGGAGATGTGTGGGCTTCGTCTGAATGTCCTAATGAATCGGCTATATTACACCGTCTGCCGTTTCCGCCTCCCAGAACAGGCACCTTGCAGAATGAATTCTTTTTGCGTTGTGGATTGTTTAAATCATCTGAGCCGCCACGACTTCATTTAGGATGCGGAGAAAAACATCTGCCAGGATATGTAAATGTGGATTTTCCGCAAGAACGTCACAGTCTGATGAACACTAAGGCTGATATTTATTTGGACATAACGGAAATGAATTTCACCGATGGATCCATTGAAGAGGTCCGTCTTCATCATGTTTTCGAGCACTTCAGTAGGGTAACTGCATTGGCACTGCTGATACGGTGGCATGGTTGGCTCAAAGTCGGCGGGAAGCTACAGATTGAAACGCCCGATATTATAGGGTCAGCAAGAAGTTTATTGGCCAACAATCCCTATGAGACGAAAATGAGTATTGTCAGGCATTTGGTGGGGGACCAGTCGGCTGATTGGGGCTTTCACGTGGATCAATGGTTTCCCGAACGGTTCATGCATACCCTGCAAGCATTGGGATTTGCCGAGGTAACGACTCGGTCCTGGGACTGGGAGAATGAGCCGTATTTGTCGAATATTGAGGCAATCGCAATCAAATCAGAGAACCGATCGTTGGAGGAACAACTTTCTATTGCGGACAGACTGCTGTGGGACAGTACTGTCTCAGATGCTGAAATAGAGACTCATGAGGCATGGAGAAAACAGTTACGTGCATATTTCGGCTTAACGTGCACGAGCAAGTTTCATTACAAACCACGGAATGATAAGCGCATCGCATGCGACTCAAGCAGTCCCATATCAAAGTACTCACCTGCGAGAAAAAGTCTATGGGACAAACTCTGGCATAGGCGACAGTCCCCAGGGCCACTTCATGCCCTTGAAGAATTCGCGTCCGAACTTCCCATTGAAGTCATACAGAACTTTAATCAACAGAATCGAGATCAGTGGGTCGCGATCAAAGCGCAGTCCGTTCAAGCTGGATCGGCTGTTTTGGATGTGGGGGCAGGAACTTGCCGTTATCGCAAGGAGTTTTTGCACTGCAACTATAAAACTCATGACTTTAAGCAATATGAGGGATATCAGGACAGTAAAGAAGGGCAATATGGCGAGATCGATTATGTTTCCGACATAACAGCCATTCCAGTTCCTGATTCCTCATACGACATAATCCTTTGTACGGAAGTCCTGGAGCATGTACCTGAACCCATAGCGGCGTTACAAGAAATGGCCAGGATCTTGAAACCTGGTGGCCGTCTTTTTATTACGGCTCCGCTAGGTTCTGGCCTTCATCAAGCCCCATATCACTATTATGGTGGCTATACGACTTACTGGTATCGACATTTTTGTCCGAAGTTCGGGTTGTCAGTGGTCGAAGTGGTGTCCAACGGAGGATTCTTTAAACTCTTGGCGCAAGAATGCGCTCGTGTTGCTTGGACAATGCCCCAGCATGAGCATGTGCACGGAAAGAATAAAGAGACCATAGGGATGCTTTTCGGCGAGCTGCTCCCTCGATTTCTCTTCGCGTTGGAAGATCGGTGCATGATCGACCAATTCACCGTTGGCTATCATGTGGAAGCAAAAAAGGTCGTTTCACATGAGTGATCACTCCTCTCGGCCCTTCAATGAAATCGGATAGCCCCGTCGTTGCCGTTATATTCAGCAAGGATCGAGCCATGCAACTTGATGCATGCCTTCGGTCGTTTGCTTTGTATTGCAAAGACAGCGACCGGTGCCAACAGAGGGTAATTTATACCACCTCAAGTGAGCGGTCAGAAAAACAATATGAAGTCTTGCGCCAATGCCATCGTGGTACCGAGTTCATCAGAGAAACCTCTTTCTATTCTGATTTGGTCGAAGCAATCCACGGGTTCTCGTATGTGTTTTTCTTAGTAGACGATAACCTCTTTGTACGCGATTGGTTGGTGAGCGAAGTGTTAACTGTTCTCGAGGAAAACCAACAAGCCATTGGGTTTTCATTGCGGTTGGGACTGAATACTTCCGTCTCATATTCACTAAATAAGAAACAGCAATTCCCTGAATGGTTGGCAGTCGCTCCTAATATCTTGAAGTTCTCTTGGGTAAAAGCTACGCACGATTTCGGTTATCCTCTAGAGGTGTCCAGCTCTATATATAGAGCTGGACAAGTGCTATCAATGATTAAATCTGCTCCAACCATTACTAACCCCAACTCGTTAGAGGCGTTTCTCGACACAAACAAGAACCATTTTCGTGAAATCAGGGCGAGTTACTGTGTTTTAGAACATCTGTTGCATTTTGCAATGCCGTCAACATTGTCCAGATCGATTGGGTCAATCGTCACAGTGATAACTTTAAAGACTCTGTCTATGCCCTGATGCGCAAATTTGATCTTGGATATCGGATTGATATCAGTCCTTTCAGGAATTTCGTCGCCAATGGCTGTCATCAAGAAGTGGAGTTTTCATTCCTCGCGCCTCGTATGGAAGAGGCCAAGTTGTCGGCGAAGATTGAACTCAAATCTAACGGATCAGTTGAGCGCCTGGGGACACAGAAGGATATATCTGCGACTAGTTGTCTAAGTCTGTCTGATCTCAGCGAGAGAGATAGGGACCGCGTATACGAGTTATTGAATTTGCTTAGGGGAGGAGCAAGCCCGGACTGGCTTTTGGGCATGTTAAGAATGCTTGATGAGTTAACGCACGACGAATTAATTCATTCTCAGTCAATGACGACTGCGCTTAAAAACAAATTGGCTCAAATGAATAAACTTAGGGAAGAATGGTATGAGCCTGAACTTTCCCGTCTGAATAAATTGATAGCCACTTCGTATGAGCCAGAGATCCTTCGGTTAAAACAGAAGGAATCAGAACTCATTAATCTGCAGTCAGAATTGATTAATTTGCAGGTCGAAATGAGAAGTGTAGGACATCGGGCTGTACGAAAACTTAGGCATGGTTTGAAGAATCATGCCCCGGTTATTTTTTACTTAATACGTAAGCTTGCTGAATGGATACTCGTGCTTTGGGATCGGTATCGGAAGGTTTCTAAAAAGATAGGGGAGCGGTATCGGGTGGTTTCTGAAAAAATGCACGCAACGGTGGTTTTTAACCGCCCTTGGCCTGTTCAGCAGCCATTGATCTCAGTTGTGATTCCGAATTTTAATTATGGGACATATTTGCATAACGCCATCGATTCTGTGCTCGCTCAGACATTTCAGGATTTGGAAATCATAATAGTCGACGATGCATCGACGGATCCTAATACAAGACAAATTCTCGCCGGAATGAATAAACCCAAGACGAGAGTTATTTATCAGGAAACAAATAAGGGACTACCAAGCACGAGGAACAAAGGCATCGCAATGGCTCAGGGAAAATACATCTGTTGTTTGGATCCCGATGACTATCTTGATCCTACCTACTTGGAAAAGTGTGTGTATCATCTGGAGACGAGAAATCTTGATGTATGTTCCAGCTGGGTGCAGACATTTGGTGAGTCTAACGATGTTTGGGCAACTGGACCATTTCTGATTGATGTTCTGATGAAGGGTAATTCTGTCTGTGTCTCTGCAGTGTTTAAGAGAGCATTGTGGGAAGAAGTCGGAGGATACAAAGAGGCCATGACCCATCACATCTGTGATGATTGGGAATTTTGGCTCACATTGTCCGAGCAGGGTGCAATTGGATTCTCTATCCCTGAACCACTAATGTTTTACCGAAAGCATTCGACATCAATGAGTGCAAACCTGATAGATCGCTACGAAGAGATTGTTGACCGCATCAAATCTCTTCATCCCCAACTGTATACGGATTCTTCTCAGCCGAGAACAATAAGAAAATTGCAAACAAGAAAGTACAACGTAATAAACCCCTTCTGTAATCTTTTGGGTCGTAGAAAGCTTGAAGTGCCTCTTCCAGAACATCAAATCCGCATTCTCCTCGCGACGCCTTGGTTCGACTTCAGGAGGTGCGTCAGTTGTCAAAAAAAATGTATTCGTATGTTTAGCGAGAAACAATGTAAAGGTTACCGCTATCGCCGGGAATGAGTCTAGTGGCTCTTATACGGAAAACGGATTGCAAATCTATAAAGCCATCACAAATGAATGCTTCGACCTTGCTCGATTTTTGGGAGAGCGTCCGAAAATTGAATTTGTAAAATACCTGATAGAGTCGCGACATATTGAACTGCTCTACCTTGGGGGATCACGGCCGGTTTACGAAATGTTGCCAGACTTAAAGAAAACGTTCCCCAATTTAAAGGTGATAGACGAGTTATATAATACAGTCGGGCATGTTGACAGTAACAGAGAGTTTAGCGAGTACATTGATATGAACATTGCTATAAACGAAGAAATTCGCCAACGTCTCATTTCACTGGGAGAAGCTGAAAATCGTATAGAGGTGATAACGCCAGGTGTCGATGCGAACCACTTTTCTCGAAACAACACAGCCTATCGCGAAGCCGCGACCCAGCGTCCATACAAGGAGTTCACATTCGGATTCTTAGGGCGATTAAGTCCAGAGAAGCGCCCGCAAGATTTTGTACGATTGGCAAACCAACTGTCTTCCTGTCATTTCAGGATAGCTGGTGACGGCCCGCTCACTCCTCTTATCGCCGATGAAATTATGAGCCAAGGTATCTCGGATCGATGTCATCTGGAGGGTTGCACGCATAACTCTGTTGGATTTCTCGCCGGAATTGATGCTTTGGTCATCACATCTGAGGTGGAGGGATTGCCGTTAGTTCTTCTCGAAGCGATGGCGGTGGAATTGCCAGTCATAGCAACAAGCGTAGGTGGAATTCCGCGAGTCGTTATGCATGGCCTGAATGGATTCCTATATAAGCCATGCCAGCTTGATGAATTAAGTAAGCTATCATCCATGTTCTCTCAAATGTCTGCGAACGATCGTCAACTGATTGGACGAAGCGCTCGAGAAACAATATTAAAAGAACATACGCTTTCGATTTGTGCGGGTAAATACCTAACATTATTTAAAAAACTCACAAACCCTCGATCCAACTAGAGCAACCAAACGCGAGCTCTCTCCAGGCAGTACATTTTATTCAGAAACGTCAAGAGACTTCCTTTCGAATTTGTTGTTACGCCCAATCGGTTTTGCTCTTTTTGGAGCAGGACGGAGTGTAAGAGGATGACGTTTAGACAGTAAAAAGTGACGAGGCGGGACGTTCTACAAAACTTTCGGGAAGTGGTGGAGAAACAGGCACCGCTGGTGTGGCGTAGCCTCCGTTACCTTCGGAGGAGGCAGCGCGAGATTGCTGAAGCGCTGGCGGGGATAACAAATAGCACGGCCATGTCTCATCTTTGCTGGCCCATTAACAGGCCGTTGGTTTCGGTGGTCATTACAAACTTTAATTATGGTCAATATCTCCATCAGGCCATTGACTCTGTGCTGGCCCAGACCTTTCAAGATTTCGAAATCATCCTCGTCGATGATGGATCGACGGATCCTTACACAAAAGAAGTACTGTCGGTGCTGAATAAGCCGAAGACACAAGTCATCTTTCAGAATAACCAAGGGCTACCAAGGACAAGAAACAACGGTATTAAAATAGCTCAAGGAAAATATATCTGCTGCTTAGACGCTGATGATTGTCTAAGCCCAACCTACTTGGAAAAGTGCATTTACCAGCTGGAGACAAGAAATCTTGATGTGTGCTTCAGCTGGGTGCAGAACTTCGGTGATTCTAACAGTGTTTGGGAAAATGGGCCATTTCTCATTGATGTCCTGATGAAAGGTAATTCTGTTTCCGTCTCAGCCGTCTTTAAGAAGGCGTTATGGGAACAGGTCGGAGGATATAAGGCAGCCATGACTCATTATGTCTATGATGATTGGGAATTCTGGCTCACGCTCGCCGAGCAGGGAGCAGTCGGATACTGCATTCCTGAGCCGCTCCTGCTTTATCGCAAACATTCGACATCAATGAGTGCAGGCATGAAACATCGCTACGATGAGATCGCTAAACATATCCAATCACTTCATCCGAACCTGTATAAGAGCCAGTCTCAGGTGAAGAAAGTACGAAAAATACAGAGGCAAAGATTTACGGTGACAAACCCGTTTTGTAATCTGTCGCGGCATAGAACAATTGAGGCACCACCTGCCGGGCATTAACTATCTAATCGTTTTTAAGAAAAAGAAACTTCGCTCCTACGTCATACCTGGTCTATTAAGAACTTCTCCTCTTTAGCTTCATCATTAAAAAATGCGAATAGCTTACATCACGCCAGGATGTGGGCTCTCTGGCGGAATTGCTGTCCTCTGCCAACACGTCACACGTCTCCAGAAGCGTGGCCATGAGGTCTACCTTCTATCGTTGGAAAAACCTTCCCCGATGGAATGGTTTCCCGGCCAAACAGTCCCGGTCATCTTCATAGAAGAATGGAAAGGATCATTAGACATCCTGGTTGCTACAGGATGGAGTACGGCCTTTTGTCTTCCACGCATCCCTGCCACCGTTAAATGTTACTTTGTTCAATCTGACGAAACTCGATTTTTTCCGGATGGTTCCCTTTGGAAGCTTCTTGCTTCGCTGACATATTATTTCGGCGTTAATTATCTTACTGAAGCGAAATGGATACAGGAATGGCTGTTCAAAACTTTTGGCCATAATGCAGAATTAGTCCCGAATGGTTTGGATGAAAACATATTTTATCCTGCTCCGCCGCTCCAACCTCGTGGATCACTTCCAAGAGTTCTTCTGGAAGGGACAATTGCCCTTCCCTACAAAGGAATGGCTGAAGCATTCGAAGCCGTTGCTCCACTCGATGTCGAAATATGGTGTGTGAGCTCAGTGGGAAGGCCAAAAAGAGGTTGGAAATGTCACCGGTTTTTCGAACACGTACCCATGGTTGAAATGTGTCGCATCTATTCAAGTTGCGACATTCTATTGAAGCTCAGTCGGGTTGAAGGAGTGTTTAGTCCGCCCATGGAAATGATGGCTTGCGGGGGGACTGCTGTAGTTGGTCGAGTCACAGGCTATGACGAATACATTATTGATGGGTACAACGCCCTGGTCGTTGATGTCGATGATATCAAGGCGGCACGAGAAGGAGTGACGAGAATATTAGCGGACAAATCACTTCACGATAGCCTCATAGCCAATGGTCGTATCACGGCGCAGAAATGGAAATGGGAAGATTCTATAAATCGTTTAGAACGATACTTTTTGAACTTACTTTCAAGCCCTGAACATCGGACGGATTACAGCAAACGATTGGAACACGATTCAAGTCTTTCACTGGCATATACCCTGTTATCGAAAAACGTTCACATAGATCAGGATATTACCCCTCAAGGCAAAAGCACATATATTCCTTCCCATGCCCTCACGCTAGGCCAATATTTGATTTCCAAACCCATTTTCTGGAAAGTTTCTGCCATTGTACGGTGGTGTTATCGGTTTGTTCATAAGGTATTTGCATAGATTGCTATTTTCACGAGTAAATGAAACAGAACCAGTGCCACGCCCCACTACGTGGATTGTAAATTCAAAGCCATTCAGCGCCCTCATAAATGTCGCACTCGTATGTGGCAGTCTTATAGTGTGCTTTTTCATCCTAGAGTCAATTGCTTGGCTACAACATTACTTTGGTGCAATGGTACCAGTGCAAGTTGGAAAAAGGATAGCACCTACTATCTAAAACAAGTGTTAAAACCTTATCCGGACATCTATAGGGATTACTTTTCAGGACCTTGCAAGGCGCGTTATGCAGACTATTACTATCTATCTTTTGATTGTAAATCACAAACGCTGAATACCACCTCATACTATTGGTCGAGGAAGGTTCCGGACAGTGCTCCACTTGGCACTGGGAGAACCATAATATGGTTGTTTGGAGGCTCGACGATGTTGAATCTGACGGCCTCCGATGAACTTACCATTGCCAATCAGCTGGCCAAGAATCTGAATAAAGGAAGACGTGATTATGTGGTTGTCAACTTTGGCATGGGAGGCTTTGGTTCGACTCAAGAGTTTATTAAGTTTTCAGATATATTGAGAAGGGTTGAACAGACTGAATTGCCAGACTTGGTCATCTTCTATGACGGCTACAACGATGCGGCGCAAGCGATGACGTTTGGCGCCGGGAATTTGCAAGAGGATATCACAGCGAAA